>CAVUFD010000001.1:0-2689925 GCA_963740825.1 uncultured Chloroflexia bacterium
GGACGTGGTGGACCAGGAGACCGCGTGGGTCCAGCACCTTCGCGAGGGCGATAGACGGATCCAGGCATTGGTGGCCGGTCTGCCCCTCGACCGCGGCGCGGCCGCGGTCAACGCCTCGCTTGAACGACTCAGTCACGAGTCGGGGGTGGCGGGGGTACGCCAGCTCATTCAGGACGAACCCGAAGGGTTCTCCGTGCAAGCCCGATCTGGTGGTTCCGGACGCAGAGGTCGACCGTCAGCCCGAAGCTCGCCGAACTCTGCCCGGAGGTCACATTCGTGCTCAACCACCTAGGCAAGCCGGACGTCGCAGCTGGCCGATGGACCGGTTGGCTCCAAGACATCAAGGCCATGGCACGCCTGGACAACGTCCGCTGCAAGCTGTCCGGCCTGACCACAGAGGCGGATGAAGGCACTCGCGGCACGAACAACATCCGTCGGTACCTTCGGGCAGCTGTCGACGCCTTTCGGCCGGAGCGCTGCATGTTCGGCAGCGATTGGCCGAATGCCAGCCTCCAGATCTCCTACGCGGGGTGGGTCTCCCTCGTCCTCGACTCAGTGGCCGACCTCGCCGCCCATGAAAGGGATCGAGTCATGCGGGGCACAGCGCTGGAGGTCTACTCACGGGCCTGGGAGTCCAGATGAAGATCAACCCGACGGGCAGCCGCCGGCCGCTCATGCCTAGGGCATCAGGCGATGCCCTTGGGTGCGCGATCAGCAGCGGCCCCGCAGCCGCACTCACGAGGGGTCCGCATCGATGACGCACTTCGTCAGCATGGAGACCCGCGACATCCGGTTTCCCACCTCCGTCGGCCTGCACGGGTCAGATGCCATGAACCCGGCGCCGGACTACTCTGCGGCCTACGTGGTCATCACGACGGATGCCGGAGACGGGCATGAGGGCCACGGCTTCGTCTTCACGACCGGTCGTGGCAACGACATCCAGACCGTAGCCATCCGGGCCCTCAGCAGCTGGGTCGTCGGACGCGACGTCGAGGAGACGCTGGACGGACTGGGAGATCTCGGTCGTGAGCTGACCGGCGACGCCCAGCTGAGGTGGCTCGGCCCCGAGAAGGGCGTCGTGCACATGGCGGCGGGTGCGGTGCTCAACGCCTTGTGGGACCTGCGCGCCAAACGTGCTGGCCAGCCGCTGTGGGAGCTGCTCTCGGGCCTGTCCCCCGAGGAGATCGTCGATCTGGTCGACTTCCGCTACATCAGCGATGCGCTCACCCGCGATGAGGCCCTGTGCATCCTCCGAGGGGCAGAGCCGGGCCGCGCGGCCCGCACCGCACAGCTCCTGAGCACGGGATACCCCGCCTACACCACCACCCCGGGTTGGCTCGGCTACGACGACGAGAAGTTGGCCCGGCTCGCCGTCGAGGCTGTCGAGGACGGCTTTCGGTTCATGAAGCTCAAGGTCGGCCGCGACCTCGAAGAGGACGTCCGACGGATGGCGATCGCGCGCGCTGCCGTCGGCCCGGACATCGCGATCGCCGTTGACGCCAACCAGCGATGGGAGGTCGCCGAGGCCATCGACTGGATCAACAAGCTCTCCCAGTTCGACCCCTACTGGATCGAGGAGCCGACCAGCCCCGATGACATCCTGGGCCACGCCGCGATCCGCGCTGGGGTCGCCCCGGTGCTCGTTGCGACCGGTGAGCATGTCGCCAATCGCGTCGTCTTCAAGCAGATGCTCGCCGCTGGCTCCCTCGACATCCTGCAGATCGACGCCACCAGGGTCGGCGGGGTGAACGAGAACATCGCGATTCTCCTGCTCGCGGCGAAGTTCGGGGTTCGGGTCTGCCCGCATGCGGGTGGCGTCGGGCTGTGCGAGCTCGTGCGGCATTTGTCGATGTTCGACCTCGTCGCCGTCAGTGGAAGCACCGAAGGGCGTGTCATCGAATACGTCGACCACCTCCACGAGCACTTCCTCGACCCGGCGGTGCTCGTGCACGGGCACTACGTCGCGCCGACCATGCCGGGGTTCAGCAGCCAGATGCTTCCCGCCACCCTCGAGGAGTATCAGTTCCCCGACGGACGCGTCTGGACGACTCAGGGGAAGTCGTGACGACCGAGTCCACGGCTGCCCGCTACGTCGGCGGTCACGCCATCGACGTCGCCCCCGTGGCTCAACAGGCCCCAGGACCGGGAGAGGTCCGGATCGACGTGGCCTTTACCGGCATCTGCGGGACCGACCTGCACATCGTGCACGGGGACATGGATCAGCGCGTCACCGTGCCAGCTGTTCTTGGTCATGAGATGTCCGGACGGATCGCCGAGATCGGACCGGGAGTCGACACGTGGTCGGTGGGCGACCCCGTCACGGTGATGCCCCTCGAGTGGTGCGGCACCTGCCCCGCCTGCCTGGCCGGCCACCAACACATCTGCCAGCGCCTCATCTTCGTCGGCATCGACTCCCCGGGCGCCATGCAGTCCTCGTGGACGGTCCCATCACGCATCCTCGTCCGGCTGCCGGACGAGATCTCGCTGCGGGACGCAGCTCTCGTGGAACCCACGGCAGTGGCCGTTCACGACGTCCGACGAGCCCAGCTCTCGCCGGGTGAGCAGGTCCTTGTGGTCGGCGGGGGGCCGGTCGGGCTGCTCGTCGCCGTGGTCGCCCGCGAGGTCGGCGGTGAGATCCTTGTCCTCGAGGTCGACGCCCACCGACGGTCGGTCATCGCCGAGCTCGGCTTCGACGTGCTCGACCCGACCACCGACGACGTGGCCGGGCACCTGGAAGCATGGACCGAGGGCGCCGGCGTCCCGTTGGCGTTCGAGGTGTCCGGTTCACAACCCGGACTGGACACGGCGATCGATGCCCTCGCTGTGCGCGGCCGGCTCGTCGTCGTCGCCATCCACCCTCAGGCCCGCCCGGTCAGCCTGTTCCGGCTGTTCTGGCGGGAGCTGACGGTCATCGGCGCGCGTGTCTACGAACGTGCCGACTACGAGCGCGCGGTCGACCTCGTCGCCGCGGGGGTCGTCCCCGCCGACGCCCTGATCTCCGCCGTGGTGCCGTTGTCGGAGGCCGCCGACGCGTTCGTGCAGCTCGAACGTGGCGGCGGAGTCATGAAGGTCCTCATCGACTGCCGAGCGAGCGCCGACGCGTGACCAGGCTCTTCGACCTGAGCGGCCGGCTCGCCGTCGTTACGGGCGCACGCCGCGGCATAGGCCGGGCCATGGCGGAGGCGCTCGCCGAAGCCGGCGCCGACATCATTGGTGTCAGCGCCTCCATGGAGGCCGAGGGCAGTGTCCTCGAGCGGCGGGTACGTGCCTGCGGCCGCGCGTTCACCGGGCTCGCGGCCGACTTCGCGAACCCGGAGGGCGTACGCAGGCTGGCCGCCCAGCTGAATGACCTCGGCAAGCCGGTAGACGTCCTGGTCAACAACGCAGGCACCATCGCGCGCGCACCTGCGGCCGAGCACACCGACGAGGACTGGGACCGCGTCCTGCAGGTCGACCTGACGAGCCAGTTCGTCCTCACCCGTGAGATCGGCCGCTCGATGATCGCCCGGGGAAGCGGCAAGGTCATATTCACGGCCTCGATGCTGAGCTTCCAGGGCGGGATCAACGTGCCCGGCTACACCGCCGCCAAGAGCGGCCTCGTCGGACTCACCAAGGCGCTGTCCAACGAGTGGGCGTCTAAGGGCGTGAACGTCAACGCGATCGCGCCCGGTTATATCGCCACCGACAACACCCAGGCGTTGTATGACGACCCCGACCGGCACCGCTCGATCCTGGAACGCATCCCGGCCGGTCGCTGGGGTCAACCATCCGATCTCGCGGGGGCGACCGTGTTCCTGGCGTCCGCCGCCTCCGACTACGTCAACGGCATCGTCCTGCCGGTCGACGGGGGATGGCTCGGACGATGATCGGCCCACCCGTCCTCGCCCGCCTGGGCGACCTGGGCGTGATCCCCGTGGTCGTCATCGACGATCCGTCGCGAGCCGCGGCACTCGGCTCAGCCCTCCTCCTCGGGGGGCTGCCGTGCGCCGAGGTCACGCTACGCACCGACACGGCGCTCGAGTCGCTACGCGCCTTGGCCGAGAACCCCGACCTGCTCGTCGGCGCCGGGACCGTCCTTCGTCCAGCGCAGGTCGAGGCTGCCCTGCAAGCGGGCGCGCGTTACATCGTGTCCCCCGGCTTCTCCGCGTCGGTGGTCAGTGAGTGCCAGCGCTCCGGAGTCCCAGTGCTTCCCGGTGTCGCGACCGCCACCGAGATCCAGGTAGCACTCGAAGCTGGCCTCGAGGCTGTGAAGTTCTTCCCCGCCGAGGCCTCCGGCGGGTTAGCGACGCTCAAGGCGTTGGCGGCCCCGTTCAGAGGACTCCGGTTCGTGCCCACCGGAGGCATCACGGCCGACGGTCTGGCCACCTACCTCGCAGAGCCGTCGGTCCTCGCAGTCGGAGGGTCCTGGCTGGTGTCGGCGGACCTGCTCGCTGCCCAGGACTTCGCGCAGATCACCGACCTAGCGGCCGCAGCCGTCCGGGTCGTGCGGGGCGCACGCACAGGGGTGGGCGCGTGAGCCTGCAGCTGCGCCCCGCCGCCGACTGCCACTTCGACGCTGTCGCCCTCGGCGAGGTCATGCTGCGCCTCGATCCTGGCGAGGGTCGGATCCGCACCGCCCGCCAGCTCCACGTCTGGGAAGGCGGGGGCGAGTACAACGTGGCCCGCGGACTACGACGCTGCTTCGGGCTGCGCACCGCGGTCGTCACCGCCCTGGCGGACAACGACATCGGGCGCCTCGTCGAGGACCTCATGCTCCAGGGCGGAGTCGACACCTCGCTCGTGCGCTGGGTGCCGTACGACGGAATCGGTCGGGACGTCAGGAACGGCCTGAACTTCACCGAACGGGGGTTCGGTGTCCGCGGGGCCGTCGGCGTCTCCGACCGGGGTCACACAGCAGCCAGCCAGCTGCGCGCGGGCGACGTCGACTGGGACGCCCTCTTCGGTGGCCCGGGCGTGCGCTGGCTGCACACAGGCGGGATCTTCGCCGGGCTGTCGGACACGACGCCCGACGTCGTCATCGAGGCACTGAAGGCCGCTCGACGCCACGGCACCGTCGTCTCTTACGACCTCAACTACCGACCGAGCCTGTGGAAGGCCATCGGCGGGAAAGCACGGGCGCAGCAGGTCAATCGGGGCATCGCGCCGCTCGTCGACGTGATGATCGGCAACGAGGAGGACTTCGGCGCCTGCCTCGGCATCGATGCCGGACAGTCCGAAGCCGGTTTGCTGGAGCTCGAGAGCGACGGCTACCTCCGCATGATCGAGTCAGTCACGGCGGCCTTCCCGAACCTCAAGGCCGTGGCCACCACGGTGCGCAGAGTGCGCACGGCCACAGTGAACGACTGGACCGCCCTCGCGTGGTCGCGTGAGACCGGCCTGGTGCGATCGGTGGAACGGCCCGGGATGGAAATCCTCGACCGGGTCGGGGGTGGGGACAGCTTTGCCTCAGGCTTGATCTACGGGCTGATGACGGACGACGACCTCGCCGGCGCTGTCGAGATCGGGGCCGCTCATGGCGCCCTCGCGATGACGACGCCAGGAGACACTTCCTCGGCCACGTTGGCGGAGGTCCTGGCCCTCGTCAGCGGAGCCGGAGCGCGGGTGCAACGCTGACGCCCGCATCTCCCGACGGAGCAGAGAAGCGTGGTTCGTGTTCAGTGACCTGGCCGGCCAGCAGCTCACCGACGACCCGACAATCGACGGCACCCGCGTCGTCATTCCCCCGAAGGTTGGGTCGGTCGTCGTCGGGATCCCCGAGGCACGGTTGGCAGACTTCGCGGAAGCTGCGCTCAGCTCAACCTTCCACCTCGCCACGACGACCGAGCCACAGCTCGGGTCGCTCGGCGTCCCGGTGAATCCGTCGCTCGCGGAGATAGCGATCGATCGCCAGAGCGGTGCGGGCACCGAACCTGATGACCCGCGGCCTGCGGCCTTTGCCGAGCACGGTCGCCGTCTTGTCGCGCAGGTCCACCGCGTCGACAGTGAGCCCGCGATCTCGCTCCGTCGGGCCCCGGAATCGAGCAGCAGTCGGATCAGCGCCGCGTCGCGGCGATCGGCAAGGGTCTTGCCCTCGCATGCGCGCAGCAGCGCCCGGACCGCCTCCTCGCGCAGGACCGGGACGGGCTCTTCAAGGACGCGCGGCGGTCGCATTCGGATCATCGGCGAGGCCTCGATGAGGCCCTCGTTGGCCAGCCAGTCGAAGAAGCGCTTCAGCGCGAGGTACCGATTGCGCGCCGTGTTCGGGCGCCATCGGGCGACCTGGTCGGCGGCGAATGCCTCGACGTGCTCGCGTCGGATCGCACGCCGGTCGGTTGGCATGCCTCGCGAGGCGAGGAACCGGCCGAGCAGCTCGACGGACTCGCCGTAGCCACGGCGGGTCTTGGGGGCGAGGTTCTCCGCTTCCAGGGAGAGCAGGAACGAGTCGACCTCGGCCCGGAAGGCGGCCGGCAACTCGCCATCGAGTCTAGTGGGAGAGGGGATCGGGGTACGCATCGGGCGCCTCCTGGCGGCTGATTTGCGCGTACCTCGGAGTGCAAGTTAGCCGGGCTACGAGCGTTGTGGCGACCCCGCTCCGGTCCCGAATCGGCCCGGATGTCCAGTCAGCAGGGCTACCGGAGCACGAACGAGGGGAGTGGAGCCGACACTCGGATTTGAACCGAGGACCTGCTGTTTACGAAACAGCTGCTCTACCGCTGAGCTATGTCGGCTCGATGTTCACCGTTCGGGCCCCAGCCGCGGCTGGCCCGACGCGCCTGTCCGGACATCGGCCTCAGTGCTCCTGCGGCTGATACAGCCGTAGGCGATCCTGTCGCGACGACTCCGGAGCGTCCGCGGGCGGCATTCTAGCGTAGGGCAGGAGATCCGGACCAGCGCTCCTCGGTCCGCCGCCGCTTCGTGGCGGCCAACCGGGCCGCTGCCAGTGCTAACCCGCCACGCTTCGGTGTGCCTGTTCAAGCTGGGTGCGCCGCGAGGATGGCCTGCGGACGGGGTGAGCCAGCCGCGACCGATGATGGTCATCCGCGCGTCATGGTTGACGGCTACCGTCCGTCACCGACATCTCCGCTGCATGGCGCTTGGCGTGCGGATGGCGGCATGGAGGTCGGGCACTGTTCACACTGGCCATTGCGTTCGGAGCGGGCATGCTCACGATCTTGGGACCGTGCTCGCTGCCGATCCTGCCGCTCATCCTCGGCACGGCCGGACTGTCGCGCGTCACACGGCTCGTGGGCATCATGGTCGGCTTCGGGGCAACCTTCGTTGCGACAACAGTGGTCATCGTGGGCGCCCTAGCGGCGGCCGGCGTGACCACACAGCCGCTGCGGATCACGGCGGCCATGGTGTTCGCCCTTGCCGGCGCGCTGCTCCTCTGGCCGCGCGCCGCCGACTGGCTCGGGCGGCGCGCGCTTCGGCCCCGCCGGCTGACCGCCTCGCCGCTCCATGCCACTGGAGATGTCGCTGTCGGGCTCGCATTCGGTGCCGGGATCGGCGTGCTCTGGGCACCGTGCGTCGCGCCTCTCATGGCCTCGGCGATCGCCGCCGCCATCGTCGAGGGTCCCTCGCCGAGCGGGGTCGGCATCATGACCGTGTACGTCGCTGGGGCAATGGTGCCCCTGGTCGCGATCGCCCTCGGTGGTCGCGCGCTCGCCCTCCACCTGGGCAGCGCGAGCCGCATGCTCCGCCTCCGGCGTATCTACGGCAGCCTGATGCTCGTTGCCGGCCTCGCGGTTCTCACGGGCGCCGATCTGCGGCTCCAGGCGACGATGGCGGCGCCTGCTCCCGATGGCCCGCCGTCGCTCTCCGCTGGAGCGGTGGAAGTGGATGGTGGACCGCCGGGCGTCCAGAGCGGAGCGACGGCCGTCCAGCTCGCGGACCTCGGGCCGGCGCCGGAGCTACGCGGGATCACGAGCTGGATCAACAGCGACAGCCTCACGATGGCGTCGCTGCGCGGCAAGGTCGTGCTCGTCCACTTCTGGACCTTCGCGTGCATCAACTGCCTCCACGTCCAGCCGTACGTCAAGACGTGGGCCGAGCGGTATGCCGCAGATGGGCTGGTGGTGATCGGCGTGCACACGCCCGAACTCTCATTCGAGCGAGAGCTCGACAACGTCCGTAACGCCGTCGCCGCCGACGGGGTGCGGTTTCCGGTCGCCTTCGATCCCGACTTCGCCACCTGGCGCGCCTATGACAACCACGCCTGGCCCGCCTTCTACTTCGTCGACCGCACGGGCAGGATCCGTCACGTGCATGTCGGTGAAGGCGACTACGAGGGCTCCGAGGCGGTCATCCAGACCCTCCTTGCCGGAGGCTGATGGCGCACGAAGCCCCATGAGATGATGGACGCCCGATGCCATTGCGCGTAGGGGTCTGCCGGTTCCGTGCCCGCTGGGCGCGACATGAGGCGCGCAGGCGTCGAGGCAGAATGGTCCAAGCCGCATGTCGAGCCGGTACGCCCGCGTGACGCTCCCGTCGGACCTTCCTGGTGCGCTCCGCCCCGATCCAGTCACGGCCGCGCCGTCTGTGCTCGAGCGTGATTCGGAGGCGTACGCCGGAGGTCGGACCACATGGCGCCTCGCCGTCGTCGGGATCGGCGCGACGGTCGTGGCCGGCCTGGTGTATTTCGGGACCGTCGGAACCCGCGGGGGCCAGCTCGTCGGCGCCTTGATCATCGGCGGGCGGCCGGCCTCGTCGACGACGGTGGCCGGCGCGGAAGAGGTCCTCGCCACGTTGTCGCGATCGACGCTTGCTGTCGGGACCATCATCGTGATTGCCATCGCTCTGGCGCAACGTCGGCCGAGGCTTGCCGTGGCCGCGACGCTCGCGATCGTCGGCGCCAACGTCTCGACGCAGCTGCTCAAGACATTCATCCTCGATCGAACCGATCTGCTCGGTGGAATGTTCTATCCGTTGCCGAACAGCTTCCCGAGCGGTCACGCGACGGCGGCCGCGTCCATCGCGGTCGCGGCCCTCCTCGTCCTGCCCCCGCTGCTTCGTGCGCCGACCGTGATCGCATCGGCCGTCATCGTCGCGATCGTCGGCGTCAGCACCATGGTCGCCGGCTGGCACCGGATGGGCGACGCCATCGGCGGGGTGTTCGTCGCGACGGCATGGGGCGCCGGCCTCGGCTCGCTGCTCGCATGGCGTCGGGGCGTGGAGAGCGTCGGTCGCCGGACGACGAGGATCGGGCGGCTCGCGTCAACGGTTCCGATCATCATCGGAGCCGCCATTCTCGCCCTCGGTGGCCTGGCCTACGTGATCGCAGCAATCGACCCGCTCGACGTCCTCATCCTGCTCGCAGAACGCGGCGGTAGCCCGGCGCTGTTCGGCGTGGGGGTCTCGCTGACGGTCGGCTCATCGCTGCTCGCACTCGGGGCCCTTGGCTATGCGCTTCGGGACGCTCGGCTCGACCCTCGCGTCGCGCTCCCGCATCCGCCGCCCGATGGTTAACCGGTCGCAGGTGCCCCGACGCGCCGTAGAACTCCCTTAGGCGACACCGCCTCGCGTCGATCCGCGTCCGGCGACCAGGCTCCACACCCACACCGCGATGACGGCCCCGACGACGGCCACGACGATCGTCGTGATGTTCAGACCGGTCACGTAGTCCCCACCGAGCACGAGACCCGCCAGGAAACCGCCGACGAGCGCGCCGACGATCCCCAGGACGATGTGCCCGATGATCCCGAACTGTTCGTCCCCGCCCACGAACAGCCCCGCAAGGTAGCCGGCGATCCCGCCCACGATGAGCCACGAAATCACGCCCATGACGAAGACTCCCTTCCATCCAGCCGGGGCCGGCGACGTCCCCGCACCGCGAGAATAGATGCCTCATGTAAACAGTTGACCAAGGACACCTGTTACAGACTCCTGTCGGGAACCATTGCAGCGGCATTGCAATCGGGCTGGCTCGCGCGGCGAGGCGCTTGCCTCGAACCGCGCCCGCCGGCGCGGAGGCGCCGAGGGCTGGCTATCCCCGACGCCGCGAGACGACCAGCAGACCGGCGACGCCGAGAGCCAGCGAGGCGGCCGCAGCGATCGTTCCGCCGTGGATGGCAGCCTCGAGGGCGGGGCTCCAGCCCGCGGCCCGCTCGTCGAATCGGCCGCGGGCGCCGTGATCGAACTGGTCGTCAAGGGGCGCGGCCAGGTTGTCCGGACGATCGGGATCGCGTGGCTCGTCCGTCTGCTGGGACGCGTATCCACTCCGTCCGAGGTAGCGGTCCATCCAGCCGGGCGCCACCTTCTGGCCGAGCAACGCCATCCAGGTCGACCGCCCAACCTGGAGCTCCCGGGGCGGGTGCTCGGCGGCATGAACGATCGCGCGCGCCGCGACCTCGGGCTCGAAGATCGGTGGGACCGGCTGGCCGCGCCCGGGCAGCCGGCTGCGCACCCAGTCGAACTGCGGCGTGTTGAGCGCCGGGAGGTTCACGACGGTGACGCTGACCTTCGACCCATCGTGGTGCAGCTCACAGCGGAGCGAGTCCGTGAACCCGATGATCGCGTGCTTCGCGCCGCAGTACGCGGATTGGAGCGGGATCGAGCGGTAGGCGAGCGCCGAGCCCACCTGCACGATCACGCCCCGGTCCCGCGGCTCCATGCGGCGGTACGCCGCCAGCGTGCCGTTCACGACGCCGAGGTAGGTGACCTCGGTGACGCGGGCGTATTCGTCTGGTCGCATCTGGCGAACGGGGGAGAACACCGACAGCATGGCGTTGTTGACCCATGCGTCGATGGGGCCGAGCTCCTGTTCGACGCGGTCTGCCGCGGCATCGACCGCCTGGGCGTCGGCGACGTCGGTCACGACGATCGCCGCCTGCCGCCCGGCTGCCTGCACCTCGGCCGCGGCCGCCTCGAGGCCGGCTCGACCTCTGGCCAACAGGGCGACGTCCCAGCCGCGGCCGGCGAACGCCCGGGCCGTCGCCCGACCTACGCCGGCCGACGCCCCCGTGATGACGACGACGCTCATGACTTCGGCTCCGCTTCGGAGAGGTCGACCTGGACACCCCGGGCGTCGATCACTTCGGCGCGGGTCTCGTCGCCGACTCGCGTAAATCGCAGGCCAGCCTCGCCGCCGGCAATGGGGATGCCGCGCAGCTCGACGTCCCCGACGGTCTCGGGCAGCCACGGGCGCCGGACGATCAGCCGACGACGGAACCCGTCGGGCTCGAGACCCAGCGCCTCCGTGAGCAGCTCCGGGATCGTCCCCGCCGCCCATGCCTGCGGATGGCATGCGACGGGGTATCGGATTGGCACACCCAGTCCCTCTCGATCGAAGCCTGAGAAGCACTCCGGGAGCCGGTTCTCGGGAAAATGACCCGCTGCCTCGAGGATGCCAAGGAAGACCCGGCCGGCAGCGTCGGCGAAGCCGTAGCGCCGAAATCCGGCGGCGATCAGGCTGTTGTCGTGGGGCCAGACCGTGCCCAGGTGGTATCCGATCGGGTGGAATGCGCGTGCCCGCGTCGAGAGGGTGCGAATGCCCCAGCCGCTGAACATATCCTTCGCCATCAGGCGGTCGACGACACGGCGGGCGTGGCTCTGCGAGGCGATTCCGGACCACAGCACCTGCCCGGCATTGGACGAGACGACGGCGCACGGATCCCCATTCCCGAGCGCCATGGCGTAGCAGTCGAGCTCCTCGATCCAGAACCTCCGCTCGAATCGGCGGCGAAGCGCCTCGGCCCGCGAATGCAGCGCAGATGCCCGTTCCGGCTCTCCGGCTCGCTCGAACAGGGATGCCACTTCGCGATAGGCGCGCCAGACGTACCCCTGGACTTCCGCCAATGCGATCGGCGGTTCGGCGAGTTCGCCGTTCGCCATCATGATCGCGTTGCCCGAGTCCTTCCAGCCCTGGTTCACGAGGCTGGCGTCACCGCGACCACCGTGGTAGTCCACGAACCCGTCGCCGTCGGTGTCGCCGTCGGTCGCCAGCCAGTGCAGCGCCGCGTCCACGTTCGCCCGCAGCTCGGTGAACAGGTCGAGGGAGCCCGTCCAGGCGGCGTGCCGGGCGATCAGGATCAGGAACAGCGGCGTCGCATCGACGGTGCCGTAATACGGCGTCTGCGGAACCAGGTTGAGCCGCGCCAGCTCGCCGATCCGCAGCTCGTGGAGGATTCGGCCAGGCTGCTCCTCGGTCCAGGCGTCATCCTCGGTTCCCTGCCGCCGAGCCAGGAGACGCACGGTCTCCGCCGCCACATCGGGGTTGTAGGGCAGGGACTGCAGCGCCGTGATCAGCGCATCGCGGCCGAACAGCGTCCCGAACCACGGCAGCCCCGCCTCGTAGTAGCGGAGGCCGTCGAGCCGGCCGTGGAGCTCGCTCAGGTCGTCGAGCGCCCGGGCGAGCGCCATCCGCAGCGAAAGCGATGAGGTGCGGACGGCCATGCGCCAGCCGTGGTCGCCGATCCAGGCCGCTGCCGCGTCGGCAGGTCCCCGGCCGCGGGAGTCCGTTCGGTCGGCGTTGCGCCGCGGTGGACTCGCGGGCGAGTCCCGCTGCTCGATCGGCACGGCGCCCGGCCGGGCCGATTCGACGAGGCCTACATGGATCTCGACCTCCTCGGTGCCATGTGCCGGAACTCGGGCACGAAGGTCGGCACCATCAGACAGGCGTCGCTCGGGGGCCGGGCCAACGCGGACGCGGGTGCTCCGGTCGATCCCGTCGCCGCCGCGATAGACGAAGCGAAGCTCATCGTGGTCCCAGGCGGACGGCCGCAGCTCGCCCGGTTGCTGCTTCACCAGCCCGCGGATCGTGAAGACGTCCTCGAACCCTGCGCGGAATCGCAGTTCGACCGGGACGTCAACGTCGTGATCGCCGTAATTGGCGATCTCGATCCGATCGTGGAGCCCGGGCGGGCTCGCCTGAATCGTTCGCGACCAGCGCACGCCAAGCTGCTCGGGCTTGAACGTCCTGCGGCCATTGCGGGACGCGTTGTTGGTCAGGTAAAGGACGAGCGTGGTTCCCGCGACCTCACTGGCCCCCAGCGGCACGAGGGCGCGTCCCGCCACGGTCATGCGATACCCGCTCAGGAACCGGCAGTCATGGTGGTAGACGCCGAAGCCGTGTGGGCCCCTGAGTGGCACCTGGCCATCGTGCCGGCAGATGAGAAACGGCTCCCCGTCCTTGATGACGAGGGCATCCGCGATGCTTTCGGAGATGGACGCCCGGTCCTGGCTGAGCGCCCGCTGCTTTCGGTCCCCTCGTCTTCCGCCAGTCGAGGCAGCGCGGTCGCCCCCGGAGCGACGCCGACTCTTCGTTTGGGATGCCACCGTGCTCACACGAGCTCCCGGATCCGGTCCTTCACGACGTTGCCGAGGATCGCAGCCCGATCCGGCTCGCCCCGGGCGAGCGACGCGGCGAAGTTCCGCGCCTGCTCGAGGGTGACTCTCGCCGGCATCGGCGCCTCCAGCGGATCGACGACGGCCTCGACCAGGACCGGGCCGTCCATCGACAGCGCCTCGCGCACCATGTCGCTGCAGGCTTCAGGATCCTCGACACGCACGCCCCGGCCGCCGCAGGCCTCGGCCACCTTGACGAAGTCGATCGGATGGAGCTCCACGCCGTACTCCGGATTGCCGAGGAACACCATCTGCTCCCACTTGATCTGGCCAAGGACATCGTTGCGGATCACCACGACCTTGATCGGCAGGTCGTACTTGACCGCGGTCGCGAAGTCCGCCATGAGCATGCTGAAGCCGCCGTCGCCGACGAACGCCACGACCTGGCGGTCGGGATGCGCAATCTGTGCGCCGATCGCGTACGGCAGCCCGCAGGCCATGGTGGCCAGGTTGCCGGAGAGGGAGAAGAGCTGGCCCGCCCGCGCGCGCACGTGCCGGGCGAACCAGGTGGTGATCGTGCCCGAATCCGACACCACGACGGCGTCGTCGCGCAGGTGCTCGCCCACCGCCGCAGCCACGACCTGCGGCTTCATCGGCCGGTCCATCCTCGCGGACCGCTGGTCCATCAGCGTCCACCAGTTGGTCATGCCGTCCTGAGCGTGCTGCAGGAATGACCGGTCGTCGTTGCGGCGCAGGCGCGGCGCGAGTAACTCGAGCGTCTGGCGCGTGTCGCCGACGAGCCCGACCTCGACCGGGTACCGAAGGCCAATGCGCGTCGGGTCGCGGTCGATCTGCACCGCTCGCGCCTTGCCCGGCTGCGGGTAGAACTCGATGTATGGAAACGAGGACCCGGCGATCAGCAGAGTGTCGCAGTCCTCGAGGGCCTCCAGCGAAGGCCCGGTACCGAGCAGGCCGATGCCGCCCGTGGTCAACGGGTGGTCGTCGGGCACGACGCCCTTGCCCAGCAGGGCCTTGACGATCGGAGCGCCGAGGGTCTCCGCGACGCGGACCAGCTCATGCCCGGCGCCAAGGGCACCCGCGCCCGCCAGGATCGTGATCCTGCCCCCCGCATCGAGGAGCTCGACCGCCCGGTCGAGGTCGTCCTTGGAGGGCAGCCCGCCCGCCGCGGCCCGGACGTCGCTGACGTGGTCGTGCCGGTCCCGCTTGGCGCGCGGCCCCTCGCTGGCCGGCTGCTCCTGGAGGTCGGTGGGGAAGCACAGATGCGCGACGCCATGTCGCGCGAGCGCGGTCCGGCAGGCGAGGGGCGCGACGTTCTCGACGTGCGCCGCGTTCATGATTCGGGTGTTGTAGACGGCGACGTCCTCGAACACCCGGGTGAGATCGACATCCTGCTGGGACGCGGTGTCGATCAGGTCGCTGTAGTGGTGACCCGTGATCGCCAGCACCGAGGCGCCATCCAGCTTCGCGTCGTACAGGCCGTTGATCAGGTGGAGGCCACCCGGCCCCGACGTCGCCAGGCACACCCCAAGCCGGCCCGTGAACTTGGCGTAGGCCGTTGCCGCGAAGGCGGCCGTCTCCTCGTGCCGCACCTGGACGAACCGGATCTGTTCGCGATGGGTGCGCAGCGATTCCATGATTCCGTTGATGCCGTCACCGGGCAGGCCGAAGACGACCTCGACGCCCCAATCGATCAGCGTCTGGATGAGCGCGTCAGCGGCGGTTCGAGCCATGGCCCAGTCCTCCTGGTGTGTTGATGTCGGGGTCGGTCCGCGGACCCAGATCGATGAGTGCCAGCCCGGTCGCCGGATCGTGTCGGCGGTGCAGGCTCGTGGGCGTCTCGGTGACCATCACCTCGAGCGTTGGGCGAACGGTGGCGCGCAACAGGTGGCCCCCAAGGGTGCGGCCGTCCCGCCGTCCGAGGACGACGTGCGCATGCACCCGAGGCTCCTCGCCCGCCTCGTTCGCGAGGGTGATGTCGCCCACGAGGGAGACCACCTCGCTCTGCTCGCGGACCTCGGTCACCGCATAGTCCTGCTGCTCGAGGTCGAACCAGCCGATGTCCGCCGAGCGGAAGGCACCGATCGCGGTGAGGTGAGCGCCGTCGATGTCATGCTCGCGGGCGACATCCAGCAGCCCGCGGATCGGCTCGTCGCCGTCTGCGAACACGACCGCGATCACGCGCAGGGGCCGCCCGATGAGCTCACGGACTTCCATCGTCAGGCTCCACTTCGTGGTCCGGTGTCCACGGTCGCCGGCCGACGGTCGAGCCCCAGCGCGAGCAGCTCGGCCGGATGGAGCACGTCGCGACCCGTCCTCTGCACGATCTGCTCCCGGCAGCTGAAGCCGCCCGTGACCACGTACGTGTCGGTGGCGGCCGCTCGGACCGCCGGCAGCAGCACGCGCTCGCCCGCCGCCACGGAGACCGCGTAGTGGTCGCCGCGTTCGAACCCAAACGACCCGGCCATTCCGCAACAGCCGCTGTCCGGGACCGAGAGCTCCAGCCCGGTCCGCCGAAGGAGGTCCAGCTCGGCGTCGAAGTCCAGCACCGAGCGGTGATGGCAGTGCCCGTGCACCAGGGCCCGGCCGGCGAGCTGCGGCGGCCGATAGTCACTGCGGCCCGCGAGGAATTCGGTGAGGGTCTGCGCCTGGTCGGCCAGCCGTCGCGCGTCGGCGTCGCCGGCGAGCAGGTTGGTGGCCTCGTCGCGGAATACCGAGATGCACGACGGCTCCAGGCCCACGATCGGCGTGCCGGTGCGGATCTCGTCGCGGGTGGCTCGCAGCACGTGATGGAGCAGTGCCCTGGCCTGACCGAGGAAGCCCCAGTCGTACAGCGGCCGCCCGCAGCACAGGGTGGCCTCGGGGATCACCACCCGGCAGCCGGCATCCTCCAGCACCCGGACCGCCGCCTTGGCGACGTTCGGATGAAAGTGGTCGGTGAACGTGTCCACGAACAGGACGACGCGCGTCCGGTCCTCGTGCACCCCCGCCTCGCTCTCCATCCAGGCGCCCTCCCGATCGCGCCACCAGTCACGGAATGTGCGGTCCGCGAAACGCGGGATGGCCCGTTCCGGCGCGATGCCGCCCACCCGCTTGCCGAGCGAACCCGCGACTGGCGCGGCGGCGAGGACATTGGCGAGCCGCGGAGCGTGGCTCGCGAGCTTGGACCACCAGTGGATGAGGCCCATCGAGTACGCGGCTCGCGGACGGAGCCGGCCGGCGTAGTGGTGGGCACGGAACTCGGCCTTGTAGGTGGCCATGTCGACGTTGACCGGGCAGTCCCCCTTGCAGCCCTTGCAGGCCAGGCAGAGGTCCAGCGCCTCCGCGACCGCCTCGTTTCGCCAACCGCCCGCAAGCTCCTTGCCGTTGAGCAGCTCGAACAGCAGGCGGGCACGTCCGCGGGTCGAGTGCTGCTCCTCGCGCGTGACCATGTAGCTCGGACACATCACCCCGCCGTCGTGGCGGCGGCACTCGCCCACCCCGACGCACCGCAGCGCTGCGCGGGCGAATGACCCGCGGTCCTCCGGATATTCGAAGGCGGTCTTCGGCTGGGGCGGGCGATAGTCCCGCCCGGTGCGCAGGTCGTCGAGGATCGCGTTCGGCCGGACGACCTTGCCAGGGTTCATGAGACCGCCGGGATCCCACAGGTCCTTGAACGTCTCGAACGCCGTGACGATCCGGTCGCCGAACATGCGTGGAAGCAGCTCACCACGCGCCTGCCCGTCGCCGTGCTCGCCGGACAGCGATCCGCCCAGGTCGACCACCAGGTCCGCCGCTTCGTCGAGGTATCGGCGGAAGCTCGCGAGGCCGTCCGCGCTCTGCAGGTCGAAGTTCACCCGGCAGTGGAGGACGCCCTGGCCAAAGTGGCCGTACATGTCGGCGTCGTATCCGTACTTCGACCACAGCGCGTCGAGGCGGCGCAGGTACTCGCCGAGTCGTGACGGGTCGACCGCCGAATCCTCCCAGCCGGGTTCGGTGAGGGGCTTGCCGGGCACCATGGCCGTCGCGCCGAGGCCGCTCTCGCGCACGGACCACAGCTGCGCCTCGTCCGCCGGGTCGTCGTACCGCTTTGCGTGCGCGTCGGGTCGGCGCCGGCGGAGGTCGTCGATGAACGCGCGCGCCCGCTCGTCGGCCTTCCCTCGGTCGTCGGCGCCGAATTCAACCAACAGGAACCCCCGGCCCTCGGGCAGCAGGCCGAGAGCGCCCGGGTGGAGGCCGCGGGATCGCTCGTCGCGGACCAGGCCCTCGTCCAGGCCCTCGCAGGCGATGCAGCCGGAGGTCATCACGTCCGGCACGTCGTCGGCGGCCGCGAACACATCGGGGTAGCCGACCGCCACCAGGGCTCGGCCGGGGGGGCTCGGCACCAGCCGAAGCTTCGCCTCGAGGACGGTGACCAGCGTCGACTCGGAACCGACGAGCGCGCGGGCGACGTTGAAGCCGTTCTCGGGCAGCAGCTGGTCCAGGTTGTAGCCCGACACCCGCCGCGGGATGTCGGGGTAGCGCTGTCGGATCTCGTCCGCGTGCTCGTCACGGATGCTGCGCATCCCGCGGTACAGGTCGCCGACGCGGCCCGGCGTGCCCGCCAGCCGGTCCAGCTCGGCGTCGCTGGTGGGTCCGACCTTCAGCCGGACCCCGTCGGACGTGAGGACGTCCAGCTCGATGACGTTGTCCACCGTCTTCCCGGCCATGACGGAATGGACGCCGCACGAGTTGTTGCCGATCATGCCGCCGAGGGTGCAGTGGGTGTGGGTTGCCGGATCCGGCCCGAAGGTGAGGCCATGCGTCTCGGCCGCGTCGCGCAGCTCGTCCAGCACCAGGCCCGGACGGACGCGCGCCCACGCACCGCGTGGATCCAGCTCGAGCAGCCGGTTGTTGTGCTTCGAGTGATCGAGCACGACCGCCACGTTGCACGACTGACCGGCGAGGCTCGTGCCGCCGCCGCGTGACACGAGGGGCACGCCATACGCTCGGCAGACGGCGACCGTCGCAATGACGTCGTCCGTGTCGCGGGGCACGACGACGCCGACCGGGACCTGGCGGTAGTTCGAGGCGTCGGTGCTGTACAGCGCACGGCTGCCGGCGTCGAACCGCACCTCGCCGCGCACCGCGTTGACCAGATCGACGTACAGGCGCTCCGCGGCAGACGGTGTTCCGCCCAAGCCGCCCGGTGATCGACGGCGCGGCTCGACCTTGACGAACGGAGCCTGCCAGGTCGGGATGCCGGCATTCGTGGTCACGTCGAGCTCCAGACGAGGTGGCGTTCGAGGACGTCGTCCCGGAGCTCGATGCCGAGGCCCGGCCGGTCGCGATCGATGCGCAGCCGTCCGTCGACCGGACGCGGTCCGCCGTCGAACACCAGCTCCTCGATCCGGGCGTGATCGTGGAACCATTCGAGGTGGATGCCCGGCCGAGCCGCGGCCATGAGCGGTGCGTGGAGCGTGGGCGCGCAATGGGCGGACAGCGGGACGTGCCAGGCCTCGGCGACGGACGCCGCGGCCAGGAACCCGGTGACGCCGAGGCAGCGGGTGGCGTCGACCTGCAGCACGTCCACGGCGCTGCCATCAACCAGGCGCCGGACGGCGTCCGGGCCCCAGGCGTATTCCCCGGCCGCAACCGCCATGCCGGCCGGCGCGTGGTCGCGTACGAAGCGAAGCCCCTCGACATCGTCCGACGGCACTGGCTCTTCGAACCAGCGAACGTCGTACGCCGCGAGCCAGGCCGCCGCCTCGACCGCGCGCCGGCGGTCGTAGGCTCCGTTCGCATCGACGAACAGCTCGACGCCAGGCCCGATCGCCTGCCGCGCGATCCGCACGCGTCGTGGGTCTCGGCGGGGATCGCGACCGATCTTCATCTTGACGGCGTCGAAGCCGTCCGATGCCCAGCCCGCCAGTTGGTTCTCGAGCTGGTCGTCGGGGTACGAGGTGAATCCACCGCTCCCGTAACAGCGGACGGCGTCGCGGCACCGGCCTAGCAGGTCCGCCAGCGACACGCCCAGCAGGCGCGCGCGAAGATCCCACAGCGCGGTGTCGACCGCCGAGATGGCGGTCGCGGCGATCCCCTCACGCCCCATGTTGCGGACCGCCGCGACCATGGATGTCCAGATCTCCCCGGCAGCCGACGGCTCCCGTCCGACCACCAACGGCGACAGGGTATCGGCGACGAGACGGGCCGCCTGCGCGTCGGCGTACGTGTAGCCCAGCCCGCGGACGCCGGCGCACCAGATCTCCACGATCACGAGCGTGGTGGACGTCCAGGCCAGCGTGCCGTCGGACTCGGGTGCGTCAGTGGGGATGGTTGCTGCGCGTACACGCAACCGCTCGACGGACGGGCGTGGATGGGACCCGGCGTCGACCTCCTGGTGGGTCACCCCCAACCGGACGTGACCCCTGTGATCAGCGGCGGAGCGTGCCCGTTGCCTGGGAGATTCGAGCCGCCGGGGAGCCATGTCGCGATGCTGCTCGCGCCCCCGACATGACCTCCCCGGTCAACGACTGCTGACGCATTGCATCCACATCGCAATAATTGCCTAACAACAACTATTGACGGCGATGACCCTTCAAGCGAGGCCGGTCCGCACGGTCTCAGCCCCATCGACCACGGCATCGCCCGGGAGTTCCATACCCATGTGCGCGGCGAGGTACGGAGCGTCGATGCCCGGTCCGAACAGGGTGGCTGACGCCTGGCTGTGCTGCCAGAGGAGCCCGATGAAATACAGCCCGGGGATCTCGCTCACCCCGCGGTGCTGGCGCGGGATGCCCTGGGCATCGGCGATGGGCGCATCGATCCACGAATGATCCATCCGGTACCCGGTAGCCCACAGGACCGAGGTGATGCCCTCTGCCCGCAGGTCCAGGGCGGTGCGCTCCGGTGGCTCGTACGGGTCGTGTTCCACGATGCCGGGCGGAGCGTCAATTCCGGCCCGGGCGATGTAGGTGTCGATCGGAGGCCGCATGAACTGGTCGAAGAAGCCCTCCGCGCGGCGGAGTCGCGCACCGAGATCCGGTGCGGCCATGACCCGGTGGCCGTCGATCTGCTCGACGTGGCCCACCAGGGTGAGCCCCCCGCCCGCCGCCATTCCACGCAGGTCGACGTCCTGGCCGCCGTGGTGGCCGGTGAGCTGCGGGGTCCCGGCAAGGCGCCGCCGTGGATCCGGCAGGGTTTCCGCCCGTGGCACGGGCACGCCATACGCCTCGCCATCCACTTCCAGGGTGGCGAGCCAGCGGAAGATGTCCCGGCCCCGGTAGCGCCGTGGAGCCCAGCCATTGCTGCCGACCGCGAGATAGACGCGTCGACCGGCGGCGAGCAACTCGTCGGCCAGCTGCACGCCGGTCTGACCTGAGCCGACCACGAGGACCGCACCGGGCGGAAGCGAGGCATCGTTTCGATATGCGTGCGAATGGACCTGGCGGACGTCGCTCGAGAGCCCTGCCGCGAGGCTCGGGACGCGCGGCAGGTGGTAGCTGCCAGTCGCGACGACCACCATGTCCGCTCCCAGGACGCCCGTGCTCGTCTCGAGCCGGAAGCCGCCGTCCTCGGCGTCAAGCGCTCGACGGTCGGTCCCGGTCTTCACCGGCGCTCGGAGGCGCTGCGCGTAGTCCGCCACCAAGCCGACGATCTCGTCCCGTGCCATGAAGCCGTCGGGGTCGGCTCCGTCATACGGTTGGCCAGGCAGCGATGCCGTCCAGTTGGGCGTCACGAGGCGGAAGGTATCCCAGCGATCCTGCCAGCCTCCTCCGAGGGTCGTCCGGCGCTCCAGGACGAGATGGTCTCTGCCGGCGAGGGCCAACAGGTGGCTCATCGCCAAGCCGGCCTGGCCCGCGCCGACGATGATCGCCGGCCATCGGCGTGTGTCGTTCATGGGCTGCACGCTACGCCGCTGCACCGGGGGAGCGGAAGTTTCGATCTCGAACTCGTCGCGGATCGACCGCGGTGGGAGAATTGCCCCGTGGGCGACTACTGCGCATTCTCCAAGGCCGTCGAGCAGCTGGGCGATCGGTGGAGCCTCGTCATCGTCCGCGAGCTCCTGATCCATGGCTCGCGCAGCTACAGCGACCTGCTCGCGGGGGCGTCCGGCATCAGCCGCTCGGTGCTCGCCTCCCGCCTGCGCAAGCTCCGTGACCTCGGCCTCGTCGAGCGAATCCCTGCCCGTGCCGGCGGCCGGTCTCCGGAGGGCTACGCCATCACCTTCGCCGGACGGGAGCTGCTGCCGGTGCTGGAGGCGCTGCGCAGCTGGTCCGAGCGGTTCGTACCCGAGGACCCGGCCATGGCCGAGCGGGATCCGGACATCGTGGTGCGCTGGCTTGGCGACCGCGTGAACCCCCGGCGGCTCCCGTCGCGGGCCGTGGTCCTGGACATCGCGCTCGACGGCGCGCGGCGCCCCCGGTTCTGGCTCGTCCTCGAGCACGGCATCGGATCGTCCGTGTGCATCGAGGATCCGCAGCTGGCCGAGGACCGATACGTGTTCGTCGAAACCAGCGTCCCCGCGCTGATGCCCCTGGCCCGCGGGCTGGGCGACTGGCGGCGGGCGATCGAGGAGGACGCGATCGAGGTCTTCGGCGACCCGGCCCTCGTCGCCCAGCTGCCGACGTGGTTCGGCGAGCCAGCGATCGCGAGGCCCGCCCGCGCGGATCGGCGCGGAGGACGGCATGTGGCGCCGGCGGCCGTCGCGACCTGAGGCGCGTCCCCGACGCTCAACCGTGTGTGAGCGACGGAGAGCAGGGTGATCGCGCGCGTCCTGCGCGTCGACGTCAACCCCGACCAGGTGGACGCCATCGTCGATGCCTACCGATCCGACGTCAGGCCCATCCACGCGTCCGCGAACGGCCTTCGCCAACATTACGTGCTCGTGGATCGGGAATCCGGCCGCATCGAGATCGTCGGCATCTGGGACTCGATCGAAGCGATCGCGGCAATCGCTCGCAAGCTCGAGCCGGCCCGCGCGGCCCTGTGGGCAGCCCTCGGACAGGACCCGCCGCTCGAGCGGTACGAGGTGGTCGACGTGCTGCCGTGACGATCACAAGTCCGGAACCGCGCAACCCCGGGCCGGACTTGACGAGTTTGTTGTTGTCAGACACTATATGCCCTGAGACATACGTTCTGCCGGGCACGCGAAGGCGCAAGTGGGAGGTGCCAAAGATGGGATTCATCGTCTGGATCGTCGTCGGCATCATCACCGCAGCCGCCATCCGGGTGGTCGCGGGCACGCAGCGGCGGGCGTCGTGGCGGCCGAACACCACTGTGGCCCTGTTGGGAGCGATCGCCGGCGGCTACTTCGCCGACCTCGTCTACCGAGGCGACTCCGTGGCGAACTTCAGGGGTCCGACCGTGATCGGCGCGCTCGTGGGCGCGCTGCTGTTCCTGGCCGTCGCCTACCTGGTCGACCGGCTAGCGAGCTCCGGCCGCCGAGCGGTGTAGGCCGGGGCGGTGCCGACGCCCGGCATCCGGTGACGACCTGAGGCGGAGGTCGATCGTCAGGCGGAGGTCGATCGTCGCCCGTGCGCGTCAGTCCGCCGTGATCCAGGAGCGGGCGATGGGAAGGCCGGATGCCCGGTAGATCCGTATCTCGCGGTGCGCCAGGCTTCCGAACACCTGGACAGCCTTGAGCAACGCCCCGTCGCCCTCGACGATGAGAGCGACGCGCTCGACCTGATCGAGGGCGGCGACGAGATGGGGAACGATGTGAATCTGTTCGACGGCGACGCCGGTCAGGTCGATCAGCAACCCGCCGGCGCCGGCGCCCGTCGTTCGGAGGACGGTCAGGCCATCGAACTCGCGGATCGACTCCTCCGGGGGCCCGGCGAGGCCGGCCATGGCGGACGTGTGGAGATGGAGCGAGGGGGCGCCCACGGCCACCGACGGCCTCAACTCGGCCGCCGGACGACCAGCCGTGTCTGCTGGTCCTCGGTCCTGGCGTCGATGATCTTCCCGGTGAGCAGCTCGTCCACGCCCGGCGCCAGGTAGACGTCGAGATCGTCGTTGGCGACCACCTGATCGCCCTCGACCGGAGAGGGCGAGAATCTCAGCTGCAGCTTGCCATCAACGCGGACCAGCCGCGCGACCTGCCTGGACGCGGATCCCTTCCCCCGTTGAAGCGCCTGGATGTGGTCCGTGGCGTCCTTGGTGAACTGGAGCACCGTCAGCCTCCTTTGAGCTGTCCCGGCTGACGCGTCGTGGCGGATTGCCTGACGATCGACAGCCTCGGTCACGCGGACCAAATCCCCCGGTTGCTCACGAGATCGGCGACGAGGACGTCGTCAGCATCGGCAACGTTCGCCATGGGCTGGCGGCGCTCCTCAGCCGTAGGCGCCCAGGGCCTCGCCGATCTGACGGAGTCCGGGGACGAGCTCGCCGGACAAGGTTCCCGAGCAATGCCTGAGGGCATCCCGCACGCGTTGCTGTCGCAGCTCGACCAGGGTGCGCCGCATGCTCCATCCGCGGTCCGTGAGCCGGACACGTGTCGCACGCCGGTCGAGGTCCTCACGCTCCGCGAGGACGAGACCGCGGACCTCCAGGCGACGAACGAGTCGGCTGGTCGTCGAAGCGGTCGAGCCGATCCGAGTCGCAAGCTCACCAACCCTGATCCCGGCCTCGTCAGATCCAACAATTGCCATGGCCCGCCACTGCGCGAATGTCAGCTCGATCTCGGGGCCCGCCTCGGCGAGCACGATCGCGGTCACGCCGATGGCCTCGATCATCAGCCGCTCGATCGCCTCGACGAGCTGCTCGTCAGGGATCATTATATGTCCTCCGACACAAGATGCCTTATGATATCCAAACCGCCAAGAACGCACGCGGGCTCCGGCGAAGGCAATCCTCGTTGTCCCGGAGCCAGTCGCCCGCCACCGGCCGGAGCGTAGCGTGCGGGCGTCTGCGGCACGAGGTGGCGTAGCGTGAGTCGTATCGCGTTGATCGGTCCGCCGGTGATTCCGATTCCGCCGACACGCTACGCCGGAACCGAGCGCGTGGTCGAGGCCCTGGGCGCGGGCCTGCATGCTCGGGGCCACCACGTCACCCTGTTCGCACCGGGCGACTCGCGGGTCGACTATGAGCTGGTCCCTACCGTCGTGCGATCCCTGTGGCGCCACGGCGAGGCGACCGACCCCGCTGCCGTCGACGAAGCCCTGGGGCAGACCGTCGAGCTGGTCCGGCGCCATGCCGAGCAATTCGACGTGATCCACTCGCACGTCGACGCGGCCGGATTGCCACTGACCGAGGGTCTTCCTGTCCCGGTCGTGACGACGTTCCACAACCGTCTCGACCTCGGTGATACTCCACGGCTGCTGCGCCGCTACCGGGGCGCGCCCTTGATCGCGATCAGCGAGAGCCAGCGGCGCTTCTTCCCGCACAGCCAATGGATCGCGACCATTCCCCATGGCGTGTGGTCCCCGGATCTGGCGCCCATCCGTCGGGCCTCGACGGACCTCGTGTTGATCGGCCGCGCCGATTCCGAGAAGGGGGTCGCAGAGGCGATCGAGCTCGCACGCCGGTCAGGACGCCGGCTCCGGCTCGCTGCGAAGGTGTACACGGACGAGGAGCGCGCGTTCGTCCATCGGTACATCGAGCCCGCGGTGCGGGACGGCATCGTGGACTTTGCCGGCGAGGTCGACGCGGACACGCGGGACGGCATGATCGTCGATGCTGCGGCAACGGTGATGCTGGGGGCGTGGCCGGAGCCATTCGGCCTGGTAGCGGTCGAGTCCCTGGTGCTCGGCACCCCGGTCATCGCACGGCGCGCGGGCGCGTTGCCGGAGATCGTGCAGCATGGGGTGGACGGGTTCCTGATCGACGACCTCGATGAGGCGGCCTATGCGATCGATTGCCTCGATGCGCTCGACCGGGAGGAGATCCGCCGTCGAGCCCGGACGAGGTTTTCGGTGGACCTGATGGTCCGGCGACACGAGACCGCCTATGCCCGTGCTATCGGGGAGTTCGTGATGCGCAATCGCGGGCCATCAGGGGGGCTCCGGCGGCTGGCTCTCGGCGAGTCTGCGGTCCAGCTGCCCGTCAACGCGAAGGCGCGACCGAACGGACCCTTGGAGCCCGCCATCGGGCCACCACTCCACTCGATCGGCAGGCGACCGGAACGAACCCCGTGATGGACGCTGCTCTGCCGAGCTCGCCCTGAGGCCTGGCCAGCGCACGGCATACGCTCATTCGATCGCCTCCGTGGCGGACCGTCGGGCACTCGGTCGCAGCGCCTCATCGGCAGCGCGCGCTCCGAACAGGCGCTGCAGCTCCGGGGCCGACTCGCCCGTCCCGAAGATCGAGACGTGGTCCGCCGGTCGAAGCACGAGATCGCCCCTCGGCACCAGCAGGGTCCCGGCTCGATCCACCGCGACGAGCACGGTCTTCGGTGGCCAGGCAACCTCGGAGACGGCCTTCCCGGCGACGGCCGAATCGGGCCGGACGTCCGCCTCCAGGATCACCCCGTCGGCGCGCAATCCCCGCATCTGCTGGACGTTCCCACTCAGGGCGGAGCGGTACGCCCCGATCGCGTCCCGCACCGACAGGACGCCCGCGAGGCGACCGCCGTCGGTCACGACCGGGGCCCAAGATCGACGGTTGTCAGCGAGCGCGCCGAGGCCGTCGTCGAGACCGTCGTCGGCCGCGAGGATCGGCTCACGCGTCAACGTCATGTCCCCGACGCGCCTGTCAGCGTTCCCGCGCAGATCCTCCGCATCGACGAGGCCGACCACGATGCCGTCGCGGTCGACGACCGGGGCGCCCGGCACGCCCACGATCTCGATCCGCGCCAGCGCGTCGCCGGCCCGATCGTCGACCCGCACGGTGACTCGAGCCTGGCGGGCCGCGTCGCCGACCGGCACGGCGGCCAGCAGGGGCATCGCGAACCGGTAGCGTTGCGCCGGCGACTCGGCGCGCGACGCGAGCTGGCTGCGGTAGATCGACTTCTCGCCGACCACGAACGTGGCGAGGCCGACCGCGACCATCGCGGGCGCGAGCATCGAGAGGTTGCCGGTCATCTCGGCGACCATCAGCATCACGGCCAGGGGGGCATGCGCCACGCTCCCGAACAGCGCCATCATCGCGACGATCACGAACGGCGCCGGATCGACCGGGATGGCCGGCGCGAACGGCTCAAGGAGCCGCCAGATGCCGGCCCCGAGCAGGCCGCCGATGACCATGCCGGGCCCGAAAATGCCGCCGGACCCGCCGGATCCGATCGACAGGGACGTCGCGAGGATCTTCGCGAACGGCAGGACGAGCACCATCCACAGCGGGATCGCGAGCAGCGACTGCCGGTCCAGGCCGGCCTGGACGAAACCGTACCCGGTGCCAAGCACGCCCGGGATCACGAGGGCGATGCAGCCGACGGCGAACCCCGCGATCGCGGGCTTGAGGACCCGCGGGATGGACCAACGCGTGAAGCGGTCGGTCAGACCGTAGAAGTTCGAGACGTACAGCAAGCCCACCAGGCCGCAGGCGACCCCGATCAGCGCATACCAGCCGAGCTGGGCCGGGTTCGCGAAGGCAAACCGGGCCTGCGCGCCGAAGATGGGGCTGAACCCCTCGACGGCACCGAAGATCGAGTAGGCGATGATCGTCGCGATGAACGACGGAACGAGGGCGTCGGACTCGACGTCGTCGCGGTAGAGGAGCTCGGCGCCCAGGATCGCACCACCCAGCGGCGCCCGGAAGATCGCCCCGATGCCCGCGGCCATTCCGACGGCGACCGCGATGCGGGCGTCCCTCGCATCGAGGTCCAGGACGCGCCCGAGGAAGGAACCGAAGCCCGCGCTGATCTGTGCCGTCGGTCCCTCGCGCCCACCCGATCCGCCCGATCCGATCGTGATCGCCGATGCGACGAGCTTCACGGCCGGGATACGCGCCCGGATGCCGCGCGGATGATGGTGGTAGGCAGCGATCGCCGCGTCGGTGCCATGGCCCTCGGCCTCGGGCGCGAAGCGGAATACGATCAGGCCCGACAGCAGCCCGCCGAGCGCGACCACCAACGGGATCGCCCAGGGCCGCGCGGCCTCTGTGATTGGCGCTCCCCCTTCGCCCGCCGGGGTCGGCGGTGTGTAGCCGGCCAGCACGCCCAGGAACAGGTGTGTCGCGAGCTCGAGCGCGGTGTAGAACAGGATGGCGCCGAGCCCGCCCGCGACGCCGATCCCGACGCCCAGGACGACCCACTTGCGGAGGTAGCTGGCCGAGCGGATGCGACGCCGGGCGTCGCGGAGGGCCGTCGACGTGCGGGCGGCAACGAACGTGCTCACGCGAAGCGCTCGAGCTCGAGCGTGATCGCCTCGAGGCCGTTGGCGAGGTCCTGGCGGCGCTGTGAGATGACGGCACGGGCGACGTCGTCGAGCATGCGGCCTCGATAGGCGAGGATCGCATCGCGCGTCGTCCGTCCAGGCTCGGTCAGGCGCGCACGGGTGGCACGTCGGTCGTTCGGGTCCGTTGCGAGCGCGAGGAGGCCGCGCCGCTCGAGGCGTCGGAGCAATCGGCCGGTGGCGGGCAGCGTGACCCCCACGCGCCCCGCCACCTCGCTCACCCGCGCCCCGTCCTGCGTCGCGCCGATGATCAGGATGGCGCGCCACTGCGGGAAGGTCATCTCGAAGCCGGGCGTCGCCTCGGCCAGGGCGCGCGTCGTCACGCCGACGGCCCCGACGCTGAGGCGCTCGAGCAGGTCGGCAAGCTCCTGGTGTCGCATCCGCCCAGTCTAGACGAGATGCTTGCTAGGTGGCTACTATTAACTCGACACCCACAGGGGATCTGGCATGCACGCAGTGGTGCTCGTCGCGGTCAGCTTCGTCCGGCGTGACGTCCGTGCGACCTGACCATGGCCGGGGACGGTGGCATCCGCCGGTGAATGACGTCCCTTCGCGCGCGACAATGGCCGAGGACAGGAGGCAGCGTCGATGACCCTTCCGACCGCCAGCAGCTTTCTCGAGCTGCGGCACGCCTCGACGGACCACGCGATCTTCGTGGTCGTGCCGGAGCGGACCTTCTTCGCGATCGACGGCGCTGGCAATCCGGGTGCGTCGGACTTCCGTCTCGCCGCGTCCGCGCTCCGCACGGCGGTCCAGATCCTGATGCGCCGCCTCAAGCAGGACGGCATCCCCACCCCGACACGGCCCGGCGTCGTGGAATCCGCCTGGTGGCCGAGTCACCCGCTCTCGCCGGAGGACGTCCCCGACGCGTTCGCGGACCGATCGACCTGGCGCTGGCGGCAGCTGATTGAGCTGCCGTCGGGCGCGACGGAGGCGAAGGCGCTGGAGGCGATCGACATCGGCCGTCGCGGGGCCGGCCGCGACCTCGCGCTCGTACGCCGGATGGTGTTCACCGAGGGCAGCGCCGCCCAGCTGCTCCACGTGGGCGTGCGCCAGGACGAGCCCGCCTCGGTGCGCCGGCTGTACGCGGAGATCGCGGCGGCCGGCCTCCGGCCCGAGGGCCTGTTGCACGTGCTGCAGCTGGCCGACCCGGACGCGGCGCCGCGCGGCCTTGGCCGCGCGATCCTCCGGCAGCCGGTGGCATAGTGCTCAGGACCCGGCTGCTGCAGCCCGAGATCCTCGCCGCGCTGGGCCGGGCCGGCCACGGCGCCCGTGTGCTCATCGCCGACGGCAACTACCCGCTCGTGACCCAGTCGAACCCGGCCGCGAGTCGCGTCTACCTCAACCTCGCGCCGGGCCGCCTCGGCGTCATCGAGGTGCTCGAGGTCCTCGCCGAGGCCATCCCCATCGAGGCGGCGCACGTGATGGGCCCGGACGACGGCTCCGAGCCATCGATGTACGCCGACTTCCGACGCCTGCTGCCCGACACGGAGCTGGAGCGACTCGGACGCCACGAGTTCTACGCGATTGCCCGCGCGCCCGACACGGCGCTCGCCATCGCCACCGGCGAGCAACGGCTGTACGCGAACGTGCTCCTGACCATCGGCGTGGTGCTGCCCGACTGACGCCGGTCATCGAAGACCATACGGGCGGGTTGACGTCGGCCGAGCACCGGGCGCAGCATAGTAAGCGCTCTCTGTCAGCGCTCTTTGTCTCCGCGCTGGCCGCTCCGGCGGCGAGACCCGCGCTCGATCCCACCACCGCAGTCATGCGAGCGGAATCCCGCTCTCCTCTGGGACGACGGAGGCCACGTCACCGTTGAAGATCGTCGTCGTCGGCGCAGGAAGCAGCTACACGCCCGAGCTGTTCGCGAGCCTCACGGCTGGCGTCCGGATGGTGCCTGTCGAGGAGGTCGCGCTCGTCGACCTCAACGCCGACCGCCTGGGGTTCATCGCCGAGGTCGCCAAGCGGATCCTGGACGCTGCCGGGTCGCGGATGCGGCTGACCACGACCACCGACCTCGATCGGGCCGTCGACGGGGCGGACTTCGTGATCCCCCAGATCAGGGTCGGCGGCCTGGCCGCCCGTAAGCGCGACGAGGCCCTCCCGATGTCGCTCGGCATGGTCGGCAACGAGACGACCGGCGCAGGCGGCTTCGTGTGCGCGCTCCGGACCGTGCCCGCCGTCCTCGGGATCGCCCGAATTGTCGAGCGCCGCGCGCCGGACGCGTGGGTCCTGAACCTGAGCAACCCGGCCGGGATCGTGACCGAGGCGCTCTTGCGGCATTCGGGGCTGCGCGCCATCGGCTTCTGCAATATCCCGACCAACACGGCTCGCCAGCTGGGTGGGATCCTGGGCATCGATCACGAGCGCATCCGCCTCGAGTCGTTCGGCCTCAACCACCTGAGCTGGTTGCGGCGCGCGTTCGTCGACGGCAAGGACGTGCTGCAGCCGATGTTCGACGAGATCCGGGATCACGCCCATCCGCTGAGCTCGATGGTCGACCCCCTGATGTCGGTCGAGGACCTCCGCACCCTCCGCCTCGTCCCGTCGTGGTACGTGCGGTTCTTCTATTTCACCGAGCAGGTCCTCGCGGAGGACGAGGCTTCGGGGACCACCAAGGCCGACCGCGACGTGGCCGCCGAGGAGCGACTGTCGGTGATCTACCGCAGCGCCGGCTTCGACGACGAGGCTCGCCAGATCCTCGGCGCCAAGGGCGGAGCGAACTACTACGAGAACGTGCTCGCGGCGATCGCGGCGATCACGAACGACACCGGAGACACGATCGTTGCGGACGTGCGCAACGACGGCGCAATCCCGGACCTGCCGCGCGACGCCTGCGTGGAGGTGCCGGCACGGATCGACAAGCGGGCGGCGACCGCACTGCCGGTGCAGGACGTTCCTGTGCCGGTTCGCGGGCTGCTCCAGGCCGTGAAGGCGTACGAGCAGCTGACGATCGACGCGGCCGTCACGGGCGACCGCGGACGGGCGATCCAGGCGCTGGTGGCCAATCCGCTCGTCAGGTCGTATTCGCTGGCGCGGCCGTTCCTCGAACGGGTCCTCGACGGCGACCGGGCGTATCTCCAGTCGTTCCTGGACGCCCAGACCGCGCCGACATGACCGGCGGAGGTCTCCGAATCAGCCAGCGATCGGGACCACAGGAAGGAGGAGCGCGGTGATAGAGACGGAGATGCCGGCGCTGCTGTGGATCGGCGGTGCGCCGGTCGCAGCCAGCACCGGCGAGACGTTCCCGGTCCTCGACCCCGCGACCGAGGAGGTGATCGGCGAGGCCCCGCGCGGCATCGCCGAGGACGTCGATCGAGCCGTCGACGCCGCCCGCGCCGCAGCGCGCCGGCGCGAATGGCGGGACCTCGATCCGTTCCGCCGCGGCCGGATCATGCTGGCGTGGGCACGCCGGATCGACGCCGAGCGCGAGCCGATCGCGCGGCTGCTGTCGCGCGAGAACGGGAAGCCGCTCAGCGAGGCGATCGACGAGGTCGAGACGACGGTCCGCTACATCGAGTACTACGCGGGCTGGGCCGACAAGTTCGACGGGCGCGTGGTCGGGGTGCCGGGGGGCGCCCTCGAGTACGTGCTCCACGAGCCGCTGGGTGTGGTCGGCCAGGTGGTGCCCTGGAACTACCCGCTGGACGTCTTCGCGCGAGGCGTCGCGCCGGCCCTGACCGTCGGGAACACGATCGTCGCCAAGCCCTCGGCCGAGACCCCGCTCTCGACGCTCTACGTGGCGAGGCTGTCGGACGAGGCCGGCATGCCGCCCGGCGTCCTGAACGTGGTCTCCGGCTTCGGCGCGGACGCCGGCGCGCACCTCGCGGCCCACGGGGGGATCGACGGCCTGGCGTTCTGCGGCTCGGTGGCGACCGGGCGCGAGGTCCTGCGGGCCGCCGCTGAGCGGATCACGCCGGTCGTGTCACTGGAGCTCGGCGGGAAGTCGGCCAAGATCGTGTTCGACGACGCGGACCTCGACGCGGCGGCGTCCGCGGCCGCGCACGGGGTCACCTACAACGCCGGGCAGTCGTGCGGCACGCAGTCCCGCGTGCTCGTGCCCCGCGCGCTCGTCGACGCGTTCGCCGGCCGCGTCCGCGACGTCCTGGCCGGGGTCCGCATCGGTCCCGGTGTCGACGATCCGGACATGGGCCCGCTCGTGTCGGAGGCCCAGCTCGACCGGGTCATCGGGCTCATCGAGTCCGGTCGGGCCGAGGGCGCGGAGGTCGTGCACGGCGGCGGCCGACAGCAGCGTGCCGACGGTCGCGGCTACTTCATCGAGCCGACGCTGTTCGTCGGGGCGCGACCCGGGATGCGGATCGTCCAGGAGGAGATCTTCGGCCCGGTCGTCTCGCTCCTGCCGTTCGACTCGGAGGAGGAGGCGATCGACATCTCGAACGCGACCGACTTCGGGCTGTCGGCGTCCGTCTGGACCCGCGATCTCGGTCGCGCGCATCGGGTCGCCCGCCGGCTCGACGTCAGCGTCGTCGCCGTCAACGGCGGCGGCGGGTTCGACGTGGAGTCGCCGTGGGGAGGGGTGAAGCAGAGCGGCTTCGGCAGGGAGGGCGCCATCGAGTCCCTGTACCAGTACTCGCGCGTCAAGGCCGTCTGGATCGACGTCCCGAACACCGGGTCGACCGGCGGCGGAGGAGGAGACATGTCGGAGGAACGGTCGCAATGAAGACAGGGTGGAAGCTCGCGCCGCTGCTCGCCGCGTCCGTGCTCGTGCTCGGGGCGTGCGGCGGCGGCACGTCGAGCCAGGCGCCGGCCTCGGCCGCGGCGCCATCCCAGGGTGCCGCGTCGCAGCCGGCCGCATCGCAGTCCGGGTCGAGCCCGGCGGCGGCGGCCAGCGCTGACATCAGCGGTCAGACGATCGACGTGCTCATGCCGCCCTGGGCCGCGCTGCCGCAGTCGCTGCTCGACGACTTCACGGCCAAGACAGGCGTGAAGGTGAACTACACCATCGCCGAGTGGGACGCGATCCGCGACAAGGTCGCGGTCGCCGGGGCGGCGAACTCCCAGCTCGCGGACGTGACCGAGTTCGACTGGTCGTGGACCGGCCAGTTCGGGAAGGCCGGCTGGTTCGTGCCGCTCGAGGACAAGATCGACTCCTCGGATCTCGCGAACAACGGCGCCTTCACCCTCGACGGGCACCTCTACGGCGCCTGCTACAACAACGACTTCCGGTTCTACCAGTACAACAAGAAGATGTTCGACGAGGCGGGCATCGCGAACCCGCCCGCGACGTTCGACGAGCTCCTCGCCGACGCGCGGATCCTCAAGCAGAAGGGCATCGTCGAGTTCCCGGTCCTGTTCCCGCTGCAGTCCGAAGAGTCCACGGCGATGACGTACTACCTGAACCTCCTCGCGCTGGGCGGGCAGCTGATGGACGCCAACGGCGCGCCGGCGTTCGAGGACCCGAACTCGGGCGGCTACAAGGCGCTCGCGTTCTACATCCAGGCGCTCAAGGAGGGCCTCATCGACCCGGCGATGATTTCGATGAAGAACGAGGCTCAGGGCGACTACTGGCGGTCCGGCAAGGCGGCCATCAACTACGGAGCCCCGAGCGACCTCGTCAACAACGAGGACCCGAAGCAATCGAAGATCGTCGGCCAGGTCCAGCCGATGCTGGTGCCCGGCGCCACCGGCCCCGGCCCGAGCTACGGCCAGCCCGAGGGGATCGGGATCATGAGCACCTCGCAGAAGCAGGACGCGGCGCTCGCGTTCATCAAGTGGTGGGAGTCGCCCGAGATCCAGACAAAGATCTACGAGGACCCGTCACTTGGTTTGCTGCCCTGCAACAAGACGGTGTTGCAGCAGCTCGTCGACCAGAAGAAGGTGATCGGCGGGCAGGTGCTCCTCGACGAGCAGCAGTATCTCGCGCCCCTGTTTCCGGAGGGCGCCCCGGACTGGTACAGCAAGTTCAGCACGGAGGTGACGTCGGACATCAACGCGGCCGCCAAGGGGAGCCTCACGGTCGACCAGGCGATCAAGAAGATGGCCGACACGATGCGCGACCTCACGGGCACCTAGCGGGTGGGGGTCGACGCGACGAAGCCGTCGGTGCTCGATTCCGCGGGCGCAACCCGCGGCCGCGGACGAGCACCGGCCCGCCGGGAGTTGAGCCAAGGCATCCTGGGCTGGCTGTTCGTCGGGCCGATCGTCGTCGTCATCGTCGTCCTGGTCGGTTATCCGCTCCTGCTGTCGCTGCAGATGAGCGCCCAGGACGTGGCGATCTACCCCGGCGAGCAGACGAAGTGGGTCGGGCTCGACAACTACCAGAGCCTGTTGCGAGCGGACTCGACGCTCAGCGCGGCGATCCACACCATGGGCTACTGGCTCATCGCGGTCAGCGTCGAGCTCGGGATCGGCATGGCGGCCGCGCTCGCGCTCTGGCACCCGTTCCGGGGCCGGGGCATCGTGCTCGCCCTGCTCGTCCTGCCGTGGGCGTTGCCGCCGGTCGTGTCCGGCCTGCTCTGGACCCGCATCTTCGATCCGACCAGCGGGTGGCTCAACGGCGTCCTGTACCAGCTCGGGCTGATCGACCATTACCGGATCTGGTTCAGCGAACCCGGCACGACCATCGCGCTCGTCGCCCTGGTCCACGCCTGGGGACTCGTCCCGCTCGTCACCCTGATCCTGCTGGGAGGCCTGCAGGGGATCCCATCCGAGCTCTACGAGGCGGCGCACATCGACGGCGCGTCGAGCGTCGGCGCCTTCCGCTACATCACCGTGCCCCTCTTACGGGCGTCGATCGTCGCCGCACTCGCGATCGGGACCGTGGTCGCGTTCGGGATCTTCGACGTCATCTACGTCCTCGTCGGGACCGACCGCGACGCGCGGTCGGTGATGATGCAGATCTACCTCACGACGTTCGGGAACCTCGACTTCGGCCACGGCGCGGCGCTCGCCGTCATGCTGTCCCTCGCCTCGATCCTCATCTCCTGCCTGTACATCGCGAGAGCACGGGGGCGTTCCTCGTGAAGGCGTTCCGGGTCAGCTCGATCCCCCAGGCGCTCACCCTGGCGTTCGTGCTCGTCTGGACGCTCAGCCCGATCTACGTCGGCGTGATGACCAGCCTCTCGACCCGCACCAGCATCTCGGACGTGCCTCCGCACTGGTTCCCGTCGCCCGTCAGCCTCGACGGCTATGCCGCCCTGATGCCCGGCGCGACCGGGGAGGGGACGTCGGACCAGTTCTTCGCCGCGTTCCTCAACAGCGTGCGGCTCGCGGCCATCGCGACCACGGTGACGCTCACCCTTTCGGTTCTGTCGGGCTACGCCTTCGCACGCCTGCGGTTCCGAGGTCGACGCGTCGTGCTGCTGGCGGTCGTCGGGACGATCGTGATCCCGCTGTTCCTGCTGATCGTGCCGCTGTTCAGGCTCATGTCGCAGCTCCACCTGATCGGGACGTTCCCGGGCGTGATCACGCTCTACGTGGCCGCCTACACGCCGCTCGGCATCTGGCTCTTCTACAACTACGTCCGCGACATGCCGGTGGAGCTCGAGGAGGCGGCCCGCGTGGACGGCTGCTCCCGCTTCCAGGCGTTCCGCAAGATCGTGATCCCCCAGATGCGCGGCGGCATCGCGGCCCTGGCGGCGATCCTCCTGCTGAGCACCTGGGGCGAGTTCACGATCCCGCTCATCTTCGCCAGCAACGCGGACACCCAGCCGCTCACCGTGATCATCACGCAGTTCGTCGGCAAGTACAGCCTGAACGTGCCGGTGATGATGGCGGCGGGCGTCCTCTCGATGCTGCTGCCGGCGGTGATCGCCCTTGTCCTCGCCCGCCACATCCGCCAGATGCTGAGCGGCTGGGGCCACTAGCGTCGGGCCGGGATGATGGCGTCGGTGTTCGATGTCGCGAGGCACGCCAAGGTGTCGGTCGCGACCGCGTCGCGGGTGCTGAGCGGCAGCGAATACCCGGTGAGCCGCGCGACGCGCGCGCGGGTGCTGGACGCGGCGGCGGCCCTCGAGTATTCGCCCAACGCGCTCGCGAAGGCGATGGCGACGGGCCGAACGGGGATCGTCGGCGTGCTCGTGGGCGATGCGAGCGACCCCTACTTCGCGGCCATCGTCCGCGGGGTCGAGGACGTCGCCCGCCAGCATGGGCAGCTCGTCGTCGTCTGCAACTCGGATCGGGATCCGGCCATCGAGCTGCAGTACCTGCGCGCGCTCAACGACTACCGGGTCGACGGCCTCATCTTCGCCGGCGGCGGGCTGACCGACGACGGCTACGTCCGCGAGATCCGGAAGGCGGTGAGCCTCTTCCGGTCACGCGGGGCAGCCTGCGTCGCCCTCGCCGCGCATCTGTTCCCGTCGTACCGCGTCCTGATCGACAACGAGCAGGTCGTGCGCGATGCCGTCGCCTACCTCCACTCGCTCGGGCACCGGCGGATCGCGTTCCTGTCGGGGCCGCCGCTGCTGACGACGACCGGGCTGCGGCTGGCAGGCTATCGGGCGGCCAGTTCCGAGCTCGGCCTGGTGGAGGAGGCGGGGTACGTCCTCGAGGGCGATTACACGTTCGAGGGCGGCGTCCTGGCCGCGCGCGCCATCCACGACCTGCGGCCGAGGCCCAGCGCGCTCCTCGCGTCGAACGACATGATGGCCATGGGCGCCATCGTCGGCCTCCGGCAGCTCGGGTACGCGATCCCGCAGGACGTCAGCGTCATGGGCATCGACGACATCGCGACGGCGATCGCCGTCCACCCCGCGCTGACGACCGTCGCGATCCCGCTCCACGAGCTGGGCGCGACGGGCATGGAGAGCCTGCTCCGGCTCCGCGCGGGGGAGCTGATCGCCGATGAGGGCGTCACGCTTCCGCACCATATCGTCGTCCGCGACTCGGTCAGGTCGCTCGGCCGCGATGCCACGCCGCCGACCGAGGGCTGACGGGCGAGGATCCGCTACGAGACGGTCGGCACCGACCGAGTCTCGTTGCCGCGTTCGGACTGATCGTCGACGAAGGCACACACCTGCCGTGGACCTGCGACACCCGGAACCGACCGCGACCGGTCGGCGTCATGACACGGGCGACGCGCCGTCCGCTATCGTCTCGCGCCTAGGCCGGCTCGGTCCGCGCACCATCTCCGACAGTAGGGGACCACCTCAACATGCGCCAGCTCACCATCGCCTTCGCCATCGGTGCGATCGCTCTCGCGACCGCCGCCTGTTCGGCAGCCGGCGGCTCGCCCAAGCCTGCCGGCGGCACCGGCGGCACGATCGACGGCGTCAACTGGCGCCTCAGCTCGTTCGCGGTGTCCGGGAAGATGACCGACATCCCGCAGGGCGCTGTCGTGGACGCCACCTTCGCGACGGGCCGGGTCTCAGGCTCGAGCGGCTGCAACTCCTACGCCGGCCCGGCGGTCGTCACGGGCGCCACGATCAAGATCGGGCCGCTCGCGAGCACCCAGATGGCGTGCACGGGCCCCGGTGCCGACACGGAGCAGGCGTACCTGCCGCTGCTCACGGGCGCGGCGTCGTTCACCGCCACCGCGGACGCGCTCACGCTGTTCGACGCCGGCGGGACGCCGACGCTGATCTACGCCGCGGGCCCGGCCAACCCGCTCGAGGGCGAGTGGGACGTCACCGGCTACAACAACGGCAAGGAGGCCGTGGTGTCGCCGGTCTCGGGGACGACACTGACGGCGACGTTCACCGGTGACACCGTCTCGGGCTCCGCGGGCTGCAACGACTACAACGGCCCGTACAAGCTCGACGGCGACAAGGTCACGATCGGCCCGCTGGCGACCACCCGCAAGGCGTGCGAACAGGACATGATGGACCAGGAGACCGAGTTCCTGACGGCGCTCCAGACGCCGGCGACCGTGGAGCAGAACGGCGGCATCGTCACGCTCCGTGACGCGGCCGGCGCGACGCAGGTCACCCTGGCCACCAAGTAGCCGAGAACCACGACGAGGCCGTCCGCGGGCTCAGACCTCCGCTTCGACCGCGGTGCGACCGGCGACCAGCCGGTCCGCCGCGACCTGGAGGGTCTCCAGGCGCTTGGGGAATGCGAACCGCAGCTTCGTCCGGCCGAGCTCGGGCCGCGAGTAGAACGACGACCCGGGCACAGCCGCGACGCCGACCTCGCGGATGAGGCGCATCGCGAAGGCCGTGCCGTCCTCGTCAGTCAGGTCGCGGATGTCGGTCATCACGTAGTACGCGCCGGCCGGGTCCGACACGTGGAAGCCGGCCTGGCGGAGCGCCGGCAGCAGTGAGTCGCGACGGGCGCGGTAGTCGCGCACCAGCGCCTGGTAGTAGGCCGGCGGGAAGGCCAGCGCCACGACGGCCGCGGCCTGGAGCGGCGCCGCGGCGCCGACCGTCAGGAAGTCGTGGACGCGCCGGATGCCAACGGTGAGGTCCGCCGGGGCGATCGTCCAGCCGATCCGCCAGCCGGTGACCGAGTACGACTTGGACATCGAGTGGATCGAGACGGTCCGGTTGGCCATCCCGGGCATCGTGGCCAGCGGGACGTGCTCGCCCTCGAACACGATGTGCTCGTAGATGTCGTCGGTGAAGGCGATGGCATCGAACTCGACGCACAGCGACGCGATCAGCGCGAGCTCCTCGCGCGTGAACACCTTGCCGGTCGGGTTGTGCGGCGAGTTGAGCACGACGCCGCGGGTCCGCGGCCCGAACGCCGCGCGCAGCTCGTCGGGGTCGATCGACCAGTCCGGCTCGTGCAGCGTGACGTACCGCGGCACGGCGCCCGACAGGATCGCGTCCGGGCCGTAGTTCTCGTAGTACGGCTCGAAGATCACGACCTCGTCGCCGGGATCGAGCAGCGCCAGCATCCCGGCGACCATCGCCTCCGTCGCCCCGCAGGTGACGGTCACCATGGTGTCGGGGTCGATGGCGGTCCAGCCCGGGAAGTGGGCGACCGTCGAGGCCGCGATCGCGTCGCGGAGGCCCTTGGCACCCCACGTGGTGGCGTACTGGTTGATGTCGTCGTGGATCGCCCGCGCGGCGGCATCCTTGAGCTCGGGCGGACAGGCGAAGTCCGGAAACCCCTGGGCGAGGCTGACGGCGCCGGCCTGGACGGCCAGCCGGTTCATCTCCCGGATGACGGACTCGGTGAAGCTCTCGGCCTTGGCGGAGATCCGGGACGCGCGCATGGCCGAGAGTCTACGGTCGCGAGCGCCCGATCGGCGAGGCGTCCAGATCGGGCCGCCCGAGGCGCTCGTCCATCAGGCCGCCGCGCGTCCGCGGCTGCAGCCCATCGCCAGGAAGCCACGCAGGCCCTCCATCCGGATCAGCTGGCGGGTGCGAAGCAGGCGCTGGCGCCGAAACGGCAGGGCATATCCTTCAGGGTCCAGGAGCCGCGACACGAGGGAGCCATCTCATGACGCACGACCAGGCGGGAGCCGCGCCCACGGCGGCGCCAGCTCCGCGGACCCCGCCTCCCTCGAACACCGTCGCCAGGGTCCGCAGCCTGACCGTCGGGCTCGCCTTCTTCCTGACCTGCCTCAGCCTCGTGCTCGCGACGACGACGTGGTGGATCCACGACACCGTGCTCGACACCGACCACTTCGTGGCCGTCACCGCGCCGCTGGTCGACGACCCCGCGGTCCAGGAGCAGCTGGTCACCATCACCACCACCCAGCTGAACGAGGCGCTCGACCTGGGCCCGATCGGCAGCTACGTGGTGACCGGGATCTCGCGCGAGGTGTACGCCAGCGACGCGTTCGCGAGCCTGTGGGAGCGCGCGATGCGCCAGGTCCATGGACGGATCGTGGCCGTCCTGAAAGGCGACGCACCCATCGTCCAGACCGCCGACGGCCAGATCGTGCTCAACGCGTTCCCGCTGTACAACGCCGTGGCCGAGCGCGTGAACGGCCTGAACATCGACATCGCCGGCCGCACCATCCAGGTGCCCACGCTCACGAACCCCGAGGATGCCGAGGCCAGCCGGGCGGAGCTGTCCACGGCCCTCGGGCGCCAGCTTTCGCCGACCTTCGGCACGGTGCCGATCGCCGACGCCACGAAGCTCGAGACCGCACAACGCTACATGCGCCTGTTCGACGCCCTCGTCATCGTCCTGTTCGTGATCACGATCCTGCTCGGCGTGCTGACGATCGTGCTCGCGCGCCGGCGGATCACGATGGTGGCGCTGCTTGGCCTGGGCGTGCTGGTGTCGCTCCTTGCAGCCAGACTGATCGTGAACTCGGCCGCCAACGACCTCAGCACGGCGATCTCGACCGGTGGCCCCGGCGCCATCATTGGCGGCCAGATCGTGCTCGACCTCGCGAACTCCTACCGCCAGTTCGCGCGCGGCGTGCTCCTCATCGGGCTCATCGCCGCGGCCGCGGCGACGGCTGCCGTCTGGCTCATCGAACGGCGAGCCGGCACCACCACCGCGTCGGGCGTGCCGGCCTCCGTCGTCGATGGCTGGTTCCTCGCCCTCGCGGGCCTCGTCGTTGCGCTCGTCGCGTTGCTCGTGGTCGGCCTCACGGGACCGACGCTGGCCGTCGTTGCGATCGCCTGGGTCATCTGGCTCTTCGCGGTGCTCCGCTCGCGCCGCCCGGCCCCGCGCGAGGTCCCCAAGTTCACGCCGCCTCCGCCAGCGGGCGCCTAGCTCGACGGGACTGCCCCCGAGTCTCAGGCCTCCATCCGGAGCTCCTCCAGGTCGAGCTCACGCTCGAGCAGGCGGAGCGTCGCGTCGTTGATCTCGCCGGCGTCGCGCAGCGCGATGACCGCGCCGCGCTGGGCGTTGATCACGCTCAGCTGGATCTCCTCGTGCTCGAGGTGCTCCTGGCGCCGCTCGATGGTCTCGTCGGGGTCCTCGGTGTCGAGGTGGCGCTCGCGGTCCTGGAGCCCCGACTCCAGGCGCTCGAGGAGCGGCTCGTGGTTCGGCCAACGCGTGCGCGCCAGGCGGATCGAGCCCAGGCCGACCTGGTACATCGTCGCCCGTGCCAGCGTCACCTCGTCCTGCTCGCCGTCGACGCCGTCCCAACGCACCCAGCGCAGGACCAGCGGGAGCGTCAGGCCCTGGCCGACGAGCGTCGCCAGGATCACCGCGAAGGTCAGCAGCAGGATGACGTTGCGTCCCGGAAAGGTCAGCGGCAGCGCGAGGGCCGCGGCCAGCGACACCGCGCCCCGGAGGCCAGACCAGCCGACCAGGAACGTCAGCCGCCAGGCGAGCCCAGGGTCGCGCGCCGCGATCACGCGTCGGGGCGAGTTGGGCAGGAAACCCGACAGGAACACCCAGGCGAACCGCGTCCCGATCGCCGCGGCGCACACCACGACGGCGATCGCCAGGAACTCGAACGCGGAGAGCGAGCTCGGCGAGCGAAGGATGTCGGGGAGCGCGAGGCCCAACAGCACGAACACGAGGCCGTTGAGGACGAACGCGACCATCTTCCACGAGGTGAGCCACAGCACCCGGCTGCTGGGCGAGAGCATCGTCCCCAGCCGGCGACCGATGACCAGCCCGGCCGTCACGACCGCGAGGACGCCCGAGAGGTGGAAATCCCCCGCGAGCTGGACCTTCTCTGCCGGCAGGTACGCGATGTACGGGATCAGCAGGGAGACGAGGACCTCGACCGGCGGGTCGTCGAGCCAGCGCACGATCTCGGCCATCACCCTGCCCACGACGAAGCCGATCGCGATGCCGCCGATCGACGCGATGACGAAGTTGCCGATCGAGTCGGCGAGGACGAAGACGCCGGTCATGGTCGCGACCACGGCCGCGCGATACAGGATCAGGGCGGTCGCGTCGTTGAACAGCGCCTCGCCCTCGATCAGCGTGAGCACGATGCGCGGCACGCCCAGGCGCCGGAACACGCTGGTCGCGGCCAGCGCATCCGTGGGGGCCACGATCGCCCCCAGGGCGAACGCCGCCGCCCAGCCGAGGCCGGGGACGAGCGCCTGGGCGACGACCGCGACGACGATCGTGGTCAGCAGCACCAGCCCGACCGACAGCCGGGCGATCGGCCACAGGTTGGTCCGCAGGTCCCGCAGCGGCGTCTCGAACGCGGCGCCGAACAGCAGCGGCGGCAGGAACACGAGCAGCACGAGGTCGGGCTCGAGCGTGATGTGCGGGAGGCCCGGCACGAACCCGAGGGCGAGGCCGCCGAGCACGAACAGGGCGGGATAGGGCAGGCTCAGGCGGCGCGCGATCTCGAACAGGACCGCGATGACGATGAGCTCGACCAGGAGGGCGGTCAGGACGTCCACGGGTCGATGATGCCGGTGCCGACCACCCGCCGTCGATGCCGGCCCGGGTGCGGGATCGATCTCTGCGGCGCCCGGAAGGCCGGGCCAACGCCTCGTTCAGCCAGCCGGCCAGATCGACCGCAGGCTCAGGTCAAGGCTTCGCTTTGGTCGACAGGTCCAGCCACCCGACGTCGGGCGCGTAGTCAGTAGCCACGACCCGACCATCCTCGATGACCGACTCCCAAGCGTAGGGGCGGGGCAGCCCGCCGATGGTGCCGTCACCCGTCACGTCCCCGCCGAAGCTGAGCCGCGCACCGATCCCGGTCCACTCGCCGGGGTAGAACGTGTCGAAGAGGGGCACGCCCACGTCGTACCCGACCCGCGTTCGACCGGTGTGGAGGTCGGTCATCCACTGCCGGTGCCCCGGCCATTCCTTTCCCTTGGCCGGGATGTTGTCGATCCCGAGCCGTCGGTCGGGGATGCCCTCGCGATCGTCATCCACGACCACGCCGTATGCGATCCACTGCCCGGGAGCGCATTGCAGCCGCAGGCCTCGAGGATCGGTGCGAGGCGCGACTCGTCGGCGGCGAAGGGCTGACCGAGGAGGCAGCCTACGACGTCGCCACCTCCTTCCTCGTCGTCCACGAGATCGCCGAGGACGCCAAGCGACCCTCTCGCGCTTCCTGATCCTCGTGGCCGAGAAGCCCGCCGATGCCGACGACCCGCCCCGCCAGCCTCCCGGGTGAACCCTCCGAGGCGTAGCTCTGGCTGAACTCCGACCTGCTCCAGCCCTGCGGCCGCCGATCGTCATTCCGGAGCTTGATTCGCGGGCTCCGGACGCGGCAATCGACGTATTGCTCTCGGCGAGGAAGTGGGGGAAACTCCGTTTTGGAGCTGCTTCATACGGCGCAACTCCCAGGCGGGATCCCGTCGCGCATTGACGGTCGGGTGGGGAGTCCGGAGCTCGGGGTCCGAGATGACCCGACCGTCGGGGGTGCGGCGGGATCCCGCTGCGTTCTTGAGTCTGATCGCGCCTCGCGGCGCCGCTCAGCCGCGCGGCCCGCCACCGAACACATGGCGCCGCGTGAACGTGTTTCGGAAGCTCCCCGCCGGGTCGAAGCTGGTCGCGAGGGCCGCGAACGCGTCCATCCGCGCGTATCGCGATCGCACGAGATCGGGCGCCATCGTGAACAGCTTGGCCCAGTGCGGACGCGGCTCGAACGGCGCGAGCGCGGCCTCGACGGCCGGGAGGATGGCACGGACCGCTGGCCAGTCCGGCCGCCAGGTGAAGTGGAAGGCCACCGACGCGCGGCGATACGCCGGGCTCAGCCACAGGTCGTCGGCGGCGATGGTCCGGATCTCGCTGACGAACACGAGCGGCGCCAGGCGATCGCGGAGGGCGTCGAGCGCCTCGAACGCCGCGACCGCGTGCTCCCGGCCGACGAAGAACTCGCTCTGTAGCTCGTCGCCGTGGCTCGGCGTATGGTCGAGGCGGAAGTGGGGCAGGCGATCGAGCCAGGGACCGGGCACGCCCAGCTGCTCGGTGCAGGCGTCCGGGGCCAGGTCGCCCAGGGGATGGAGGGCGACGGTCGCCCGCCTCGCGCCGAACAGGTCGGGCGGCGCCGTGCCGCCGTCACCTCCGTCCGCGACCCGCCGCTTGCGCCACACTTGGTCGACGACGGGCCCGCGCCACCGCGGGAACAGGCTCACGCTGTCGCCCGACGCCGTCAGCTCGTCGAAGTGGTCGCGCAACGCCCCGATCGACAGGTCCTCGTACACGTCCTGGCGGACGCGATAGGAGGGCTCGACGGCGAGCGTCAGGCGGGTCACGACGCCGAGGGCGCCCAGCGCGACCACCGATCCCGCGAAGGTGTCGCCGTCGGCCGCCCGGCTGAGCGAGACGAGCTCGCCGTCGGCGCGGACGAGCTCCATCGCCACGACCGCCGTGGACAGGTTGCCCAGCCGGTCGCCGGACCCGTGCGTCGCCGTCGCACAGGCCCCGGCCACGGAGATGTGCGGCAGCGACGCCAGGTTGTGGAGCGCGAATCCGGATCGCTCGAGCGCGGGCCCGAGGTCGCCGTACCGGATCGCGCCGTCGATCGTGACCGTCCCCGAGGCCGGGTCGAGCTCGATCAGCCGGGGCAGGCGGGCCAGCGAGAGGTGATCTCCCGTCGTGTCGGCGATCTCGTTGAAGGAATGGCGCGACCCGATGACCCGGAGGGACGTCGCCGACCGGACCGCGTCCTGGACCGCCTCGACGGTTTCGGGCTCGAGCAGCCGCCGGGCCCGGTAGTCGACATTGCCCGCCCAGTTCCTCACGCGGGATGACTCCCCACACAGGTGGTGGCCGCTACGGTTAACGCATGACGAGTGTCGACCCGGCGGCGCGCCCGTGGTGGGAGCCCGGCGTCATCTACCAGGTCTATCCGCGCTCCTTCCAGGACTCGAACGGGGACGGGATCGGCGACCTGCCGGGCATCGCGTCCCGCCTCGACTACCTGGAATGGCTCGGCGTCGACGCCATCTGGATCTCGCCCATCTTCCGGTCGCCGATGGCCGACTTCGGCTACGACGTCGCGGACTACCGTGACATCGACCCGGTCTTCGGCACCCTCGAGGACTTCGATCGCCTCGTCGAGGCCGCCCACGCGCGCGGGATCCGGGTGCTGCTCGACTTCGTCCCCAACCACACCTCGGATATGCATCCCTGGTTCCTCGAATCCCGCTCGAGCCGCACCGATCCTCGACGCGACTGGTACCTGTGGGCGGATGCCGCGCCGGACGGCGGCCCGCCCAACAACTGGCTGAGCGTGTTCGGCGGCCCGGCCTGGGAGTGGGACGAACGCACGGGCCAGTTCTACTACCACGCCTTCCTCAAGGAGCAGCCCGACCTCAACTGGCGCAACCCGGAGGTGCGGGCCGCGATGGACGACGTCCTCCAATTCTGGCTCGATCGTGGCGTCGACGGGTTCCGCGTGGACGTCATGTGGCACCTGATCAAGGACGACCGGCTGCGCGACAACCCGCCCGACCCCGACTGGACGCCCGATCGCCCCGGATCGTCGTTCCGGCTGCTGGCCACCTACACCACCGATCGCCCCGAGACCATGGACATCGTGGCCGACATGCGGGCGGTCCTGGACGAGTACGGCGACCGGGTGCTGATCGGCGAGATCTACCTGCCCTACGAGCGGCTCGTCGCCTACTACGGCTCGCATCCGGACCGCCCGGGCGCGCACCTCCCGTTCAATTTTCGCCTGCTGCTCGTCCCCTGGCGGGCCGACGAGATCATGGCGGCGGTCAGCGCCTACGAGGCCGCCCTCCCCGCGCACGGGTGGCCGAACTGGGTGCTGGGCAACCACGACCAGCCCCGGCTCGCGTCGCGCGTGGGCCGGGCGCAGGCGCGGGTGGCGGCGATGCTGCTGCTGACCCTGCGCGGCACGCCTACGCTGTACTACGGCGACGAGCTCGGCATGGAAGACGTCGCGATCCCCCCGGGGCTCCAACAGGACCCGGCGCGGTTCGACGGGCCCAACGGCGGCCGCGATCCGGAGCGCACGCCCATGCGCTGGGACGGCTCGCCGGGGGCGGGGTTCACGACCGGGTCGCCGTGGCTGCCGATCGGCGACGACCTCGAGCGGGTGAACGTCGTCGCGCAGCGCGAGGACCCCGCGTCGTCGCTCCGGCTCCACCGGGAGCTGCTCGCCCTGCGGCGGGCCGACACCGCACTGTCCGTGGGCGCGTGGTCGCCGCTGGCGGCCGACGGCGACCTGCTCGCGTACGAGCGCTCGCACGCCGGGCGCCGCCTCGTCGTGGCCCTGAACCTGGGCCACGGGGCGCTGGAGGCCAACGTCCTCGGCGGCGGGTCAGGCCGCATGCTCCTGTCGACCGCGCTCGACCGCACGGACGAGGCGGTGACGGGACGCGTCAGGCTGCGACCCGACGAGGGCGTGATCGTCGAGGTCGACGGGGGCCGCTCCGAAGGCTAGGCGCGCGGCAGCTTGGACAGGTTCGCGCCGGCGCCCTCGTCCTCGACCTGGTCGGGCGACTTCAGCCGCGCCGCGCCGATCGGCCCTTCGATGATGTCGCTGCCGTCCGGGCCGTCGTCGCCGGGGTCCGGGCGATCGTCGCGGTCCTTGTCCCCGGGAACGTCCCGACGCTCGCTCCCGGGCACGTCCTGATCCGGGTCTCCCGGCGCGTCCTGGCGGACGACGCCGTCGTCGGCGGGCAGCCTCATCGGGCGCTCTCCGCCGCCACGGGGATGCCCAGCTCCCGGCCTGCAGACACCCGTCGCTCGGCCATCCGGCGACCGAGATCCTCGAGGTCGTCGCGGTCGAAGACCTGGCGCGCCTTCTTGAACATGTCCCCCTCTTCCTCCTCCATGTGATGCTCGACGTTCTCCTGCATCACCTTGGCCTTCGGGCCCCACGACTCGTCGTCGACGTCGAGCTGCTCCAGCTCGCCCATCAGCAGGTCCACGACGTGGTGCTCCTGGATTCCCTCGAGCACGATGTCGGCCGCCTTCGGGTGCGCCTTCAGCTCGGGATAGAAGATCTCCTCCTCGATGACCTCGTGGAGGGTCAGCTCGCCCTTGATGGTGGCGAACAGCTGCTGGCGGGTCTTGACGCCGCGCTCCGTCGTCGACTCGAGCTCGGTCAGCAGCTTGCGCATCTTGGCGTGCTCGGCCTCGAGCAGGGCGATCGCGTTCATTCGTTTCCTCCGGTCTGGGTGGCTGGCGAACGGAGGATCGGCGCCCGACCGTGGCGATCCACGTGCCCCACGCCCCCGGGACGTCACAAGGGCATCGCAGTCGTCCAGCGGCATCCGGACGGTCGCCGAGCCGGTCCGGACCGATCGGGGTCGAATGCTCACACCAGACGCACCAACATCTAGACACGCCCGCCAGAATCACGCGATACTCCAGCGCTATGACCGAACTGACGGATCCGCCGGCCGCGCGCATGCGCGTCGGGCAGGCGGCCGAGATGCTGGGCGTCTCCGTCGAGACCCTGCGGCGCTGGGAGGCCGAGGGCCGCCTGACGATGACGCGCTCCGAGGGCGGCCAGCGCCTCGTCGACATCGACCAGGTGGCCAACCTCCTGGCGGAGCGTCGGAAGGCGGCCACCGACCGGCCGATCGTCGCCCAGTCCGCACGCAACCGGTTCGTCGGCATCGTCACCCGCATCGAGGCCGATCGCGTGGCCGCCGTGGTCGAGGTGCTCGCCGGCCCCCATCGGCTGGTCAGCCTGATGACCGCGGAGGCCGTGGTGGACCTCGACCTCAAGGTGGGCGACGAGGCCGTGTGCGTCGTCAAGGCGACCAACGTCATCGTCGAGATCCCGTCCGTGAAGGAGCCCCGGACATGAGCCATCGACGCCTCGCGTGGCCGGCCGTCCCCGTCCTCGGGGCGCTGCTCGCCGCGTGCTCGAGCGGCGGCGGGGCGCCCGTTGCCGCGCCGTCCGGCGCGGCCCCGTCCCCGGCGACGGGCGGGCTCACGATCCTCGGCGCCGCGTCCCTGAAGGGCGTCCTCGACAAGGCGAAGACCGAGTACGAGGCCGCGAACCCGGCAACCACGCTCACGATCTCGACCGACTCTTCGTCCGCGCTCGAGACGCAGATCGAGCAGGGCGCGCCGGCCGACGTGTTCCTGTCGGCCGACACCACGAACCCGAAGAAGCTGGTCGACGGGGGTTTCGCCAGCGGCGCCGCGACAGTCTTCGCGGGCAACAAGCTGACGGTGATCATCCCGACCGACGACCCGGGCGGCGTCTCGACGCCGGCCGACCTCGCAAAGCCGGGCATCAAGGTGATCGCCGCGGGCGACGAGGTGCCGATCACCAAGTACGCGACGCAGCTCGTGGCCAGCCTTGCCAAGGAGTCCGGATACCCGGCGAACTTCGTCGACGCCTACAACGCGAACGTCGTGTCCAAGGAGGACAATGTCAAGGCGGTCGTGGCCAAGATCGAGCTCGGCGAGGGCGATGCCGGCATCGTCTACGTCACCGACGCCGCCGCTTCGGACAAGGTCGAGGCCCTCGACGTGCCCGACACTGCCAACGTTCCGGCGACGTATGCCGGCGTCGTCGTCAAGGCGTCGCCCAACCAGGACGCGGCCTCGAAGTTCCTGGACTGGTTCGCGGGGCCTGACGGCCAGGCGATCCTGTCGAGCTTCGGGTTCCTGCCGCCGCAGGCGTCATGACAGAGGGGTCCGGGGCGGGCAGCCACGCGCTCGCCTCTGGCCCCACGGATGGGGCGAGCAGCGCCCGGCGGCCGCGCCGGGCATCCTCGGGGGAGGTGTCGCTCCGGCTGGTCGCGGGCCTGCTGGCCCTGTTCCTCGGGCTCCCCGTCGCCGTCCTGGTCGTCCGGTCGATCGCGTCGGGCGCCCTGGCCACCGCGATCACGACGCCCGTCGTCCTCGACGCCCTCAGCCTGAGCCTGACGACGACGGCGGTCAGCCTGGTCATCACGATCGTGCTCGGCCTGCCGCTCGCGTTCGTGCTCGCGAGGCGCCGCTTCCGCGGCTCGTGGCTGCTCGAGGCGGTCGTCGACCTGCCGATCGTCCTGCCGCCGGCGGTGGCCGGCTTCGGCCTGCTGCTGGTGTTCGGACGGCGCGGGCTGCTCGGCGAGCCGCTGGCCGCGTTCGGCATCAGCATCCCGTTCACGACCTTCGCCGTCGTGCTCGCCCAGGTGTTCGTGGCGGCGCCGTTCTTCATCCGCTCCGCGCGCACCGGTCTATCCAGCGTGGACAAGGACCTCGAGGACGCGGCCCGGGTGGACGGTGCTTCGGAGCCCTACCTGTTCCGCACGATCACGCTGCCGCTTGCCCGTGCGGCACTGGCCGCCGGGCTGGTCATGACCTGGGCGCGCGCGTTGGGCGAGTTCGGCGCCACCATCATGTTCGCGGGCAACATCGAGGGCCGGACGCAGACCCTCCCGCTGGTCGTCTACTCCGAGTTCCAGGCGGGCGACCTCGATGCCTCCATCGCGGCCGCCGCCATCCTCGTGCTAGCCGCCTTCGGGGTGCTGATCGCCGTCCGTGTCCTGCACTGGGGCCGGATCCTCGACAGCCGCAGCCTCGACTGACGCCGCCTCGACTGACGCCGCTGCCGGCGTCGTCTCGGGCGTTTCCGGGGGGAGCTGCGCGTAGGCGGCGATCACCGCGTGGATCGAGGGCAGGATGTGGTTCTGGCCGATGAGGTCGGCCAGGTCATAAGCGGCAAGCTGCGCCCGCAGGTCCTCGTCGACGTCGCACACGACCAGCGTGACGCCGTTCCGCTCGAGCTCGGGCATGAGCTTGCGCAGCGTGTCCGCTCCCGAGAAGTCGATGTCGCCCACAGAGGCCGCCGACAACGCCAGCCAGCGCAACTTCGGGTCCGACGTCGCGACGAGCTCGACGATCTCCTCGGTGAACCGGCTGGCGTTCGCGTAGTAGAGGCTGGCGCCGAACCGGTAGACCGCGAGGCCCGGGGCCGCCTGGCTACCCAGCTCGACCCGGGACGTCGACAGGACGCCGTCCGGTCCCTCGACGATCAGCCGATCGTGCGGGTGGTACGAGTGGTCGATGTGCTCGACGATCGAGAGGGCCATCGCCAGGATGATCCCCTGCTCCACGCCCACCACGACCACGACCGCCGCCGTGATGGCCGCCACCGCGAACTCACCCGGGCGCAGGCGTGCGATCTCGCGCATGCCCTTGACGTCGATCAGGCGCAGGCCGATGAGGAACACGACGGACGACAGGACCGCGTTGGGCATGTAGGACAGCGGCACGGTCAGGAACAGGAGGACCACGACGACGATCAGGCCGGCCGTGAGCTGCGAGATCTGGCTGCGGCCCCCCGCGCCGTCGACCATCTCGGTCTTCGTCGGGCTGCCGTTGACGACGAACGTCCCCGTGATCCCGGCACCGAAGTTGGCCAGGCCGAGGCCGATCAGGTCGACGTTCTCGTCGAAGCTGTCGCCATAGCGCATCGCGTAGGCGTTGGACGTGGCCGCACTCTGGGCGAGGATGACGACGACCAGCGAGATCACGGTGGGCAACAGGGCCACGAAGTTGGCCGACGTCAGGACGTCGGTGGGCAGCCCGAGCGACGGCAGGCCGCTGGGGACGGTGCCGAGATCGGTCACGCCCTTCGCCGCCAGGTCGAGCGCGTAGCTGAGGATGATCGAGCCGACCACGGCGATCAGGGCACCCGGGATCTTCTTGTTGACCCGCTCCAGGCCGAGGATGGTCCCGAGGACCGCGAGCGACACGACCAGCGTCGCGACGCTGGTCTCGGTGGGGATGGCCTGCAGGGTCGCGACGAACTTCTCGACGGTGCCACCGGTCTCGCCGGTGATCCCGAACATGCCGCCGACCTGGCCCATCGCGACCTGGATGCCGACGCCCGTCAGGAAGCCGATCAGGACGCTGCGTGACAGGAAGTTGGCGATGAAGCCGAGCTTCAGCACGCGGGCGAGCAACAGCAGGCCGCCGCACATCAGCGCGGCCATGGAGGCCAGCCCGACGTACTCGGTCGAGCCGGCGACGGCGCCCATCGCCACCAGGCCGGTGGCCAGGATCGCCGCGGTCGCCGAGTCCGCGCCGACGACGAGGTGGCGCGACGAGCCGAACAGGGCGAAGAACGCGACCGGCAGGAGCAGGGTGTACAGGCCGGTGATCACCGGCATGCCGGCGATGTTCGCGTAACCCATGACCTCGGGGATCGCCAGGGCGGCCAGCGTCGCCCCGGCGATGACGTCGATCGGGATTCGGGCCGAATCGAGCGGCAGGATGCCCCCGAGCAGGAACGCCGTGTGTCGCTTCCGGCGTGCCGAGACGGCTGCCATGGGTTCTCCCTCTGGTGCCGCGTCGCCCCTGACGTCCGGCGACCCGGCGGCGGGAGCATACGGCGCCGACGCGTGCCCTCGCGTCACCAATCGTTGGTGGCCCATCGACCGACGCTGGTGTGTCGCCGGGAGGGGTGCGTGGACGGCTCCCGGACCGGCCTCCCGGCATCGCACAATCGCCTCCTGCACAGGAGAGTCACCCATGCCCGACGACGCCCGGTCCGACATCAAGGGCACCAGCTACGAGCTGTTCATGCTCCTGTTGTCGCTGCTCGCGCTCGCGAACGTCTTCGTCGTCCTGATCGCCGGCCCGTCCTCGGTCGCGGGCGAGGTGGCGGTCCTGATCGAGATCGCGATCACGCCCCTGTTCCTGTTCGACTTCGTCTACCGGCTCCTCACCTCGCGGTCGCGTTGGAGCTACATCATCCGGCGTTATGGCTGGGCCGACCTCATCGCCGTGGTGCCGCTGCTGCGCCTGTTCCGGCTGCCTCGCGTCGTGAGCGTCGTCCGGGAGGCGCGCGCGGTCGGCATGGAGCGGATCACCGACGACCTGTATGTCAGCCGCGCGTCGGCGACGTTCCTGCTGACGGTGTTCGCGGTGATCGTCGTGGTCGAGTTCGCGGGGATCGCCGAGTACTACGTCGAGCAGGGAAATCCGAACGCCAACATCGTGTCCGCGGGGGACTCGATCTGGTGGGGCCTGGTCACGATCACGACCGTCGGCTACGGCGACCAATACCCGGTCGGCCCGGGGGGCCGCATCGTCGGCGTCTTCCTCCTGTTCTCGGGTATCGCCCTGTTCTCGGTGCTCACGGGCTTCATCGCCAACACGTTCCTCGCCCCTGACCGGCCCCGGCGCCGCGCCCGCGTCGCGGCACAGACACCGGCGGCCGAGCTCGCCGAGCTCGCCGAGCTGATCCGTCAGCAGGAGCAGCAGTCCGCGGCCATCCGGAGCAAGATGCACGACCTCGAACGGAGCATGATCGCCGCCAAGCTGGTTGGCCCGGCGGCCGACGACCGCCCGCCGCGGCCGGCCTAGCCGGTCGCCCCGCCGGGCACCTCGCCGCGCTCCTGGAACGCCTCCAGCGCGACCGGCAGGGTGGGGTAGATCCGCGACTCGTCGATGACCTCGAGGAGGCCGACGCGCCGGAGCTGCGACCGGAGGTCCTGCTTGACGCGCGCCATCGCGAACGCCACGCCGCGCTCCCGGAGCTCCTCGACCAGGCGGCGGAGCGCGTCGGCGGACGTGATGTCGAGCTCGACGATCGCCTCGGCGTTCAGCAGGAACCACTCGATAGGCGCCTCCGCGGCGGCGTCTTGGCCGGCCTCGTCAACCGCATCGAGGGCCCGGATCCGGAAGTCCTCGGCGTTCGCGAAGCACAGCGGCGCGTCGTAGCGGAACACGAGCAGGCCCGGGACCTGGCGCGCGTCCGGGTAGTCGTCGACGTCGTGGAGGCCGGCGACGCCCGGGACCTGCCCCAGCACCGAGAAGGGCGGGCGCGCGATCCGCACGAACAGGTCGGCGACGGACAGGCCGACCGCGATCAGGATCCCGGTCAGCACGCCGAACACGAGCACGCCGATGATGGCCGCGATCGCGAGGCCGAGCTCCGACGCCCGGAACCGGCCCATCCGGACCATGGCGTCCACGTCGATCAGCCGCAGCGCCGCGAACACGACGATGCCGCCCAGGGCGGCGCGAGGGATCAGGGCGATCAGCCCCGGACCGAGCAGGACCACGACGACGACCGCCGCGGAGGCGATGAGCCCGGCGGCCTGGCTGTGCGCGCGGACCGCGTCGATGATCGCGGTGCGCGAGCCTGAGGCGCTGAGCGCGAACCCGCTGGTCAGGCCGGACGCGACGTTGGCGACGCCCAGCGCGAGGAACTCGCGGTTCGGGTCGATGACCTCCCCGGTTCGCTCGGCGAACGCCCGCCCGGTCAGCGCGACGTCCGTGTAGCCGACGAACGCGATCGCGGCGGCGGACCCGAAGAGCGCCATCGCGTCGGCAAGCGAGATCGCGGGCAGCCCGAAGGCGGGCAGCCCGCTCGGCACCGGGCCGACGACCGTGACGCCCACCGCCTGCAGGTCGAACACGGAGACGATGACGGTCGCGCCGATCACCGCGATCAGGGCGCCTGGGGCGAGGGGCAGCATCCGCCGCAGGACGAGGAGGAAGGCCGTCACGCCCAGGCCGAGCGCGACCGCCGCCGGCTGGACCTGCCCCGCCTTCCCCCACAGCTCGACGACCTTGTCGATGGTCCCGTCGGCGAGGATGGTGACCCCCGTGATCGTCGCCAGCTGCGACCCGATCATGATCAGCGCGACGCCGGCCATGTAGCCGACCAGGATCGGCTGCGACAGGAGGTCGGCGAGGAAGCCCAGCCGCAGCACGAACGCGGCGACGCAGACGGCCCCGACGAGCAGCGCGAGGCCCGCAGCGAGGGCCGCGTAACGCGCGGGATCGCCGGCCGCGATCGGCGCGACGGCGGCGGCCACCAGGATCGCCGTCGCCGACTCGGGACCCACCGACAGCTGACGCGACGTCCCGAGCAGCGCGTACGCGATCATCGCGACGACCGCCACCCATAGCCCGGTCACCGGCTCTACACCCGCGAGGTCGGCGTAGGCGAGGCACTGGGGAACGAGGTAGGCCGTGACCGTGATCCCGGCGAGCGCGTCGGCGCGGAACCAGCCCGCGTTGTAGCCGCGGAGCTGGGCGAGGCCGCCCGTCACGCCCGGGCGGGTTCGGGGGCGACGGATGGCGCTCACGCCCGGGTCCTCATGCCCGCGAATGGTACGGGCGGGTGCGACGCCCTAGCGGATCAGCTGGACGCCGATGGTCTCGCCATTGTTGATCTGTCCGCCGCCCACCGGGCCCGACGTCACGTAGCGCACGAACCAGCCGGCCATGCAGCTCGAGCTGCCGTTGCCGTTGACGATGTTGACCATCGAGGTCCCGTATGTCGGTGAGGTCGTGAGCAATTGCCCCGTTCGCTGCCGGTCAGAAGTACCGGACAACTCTCCGACATCGCCGAGGATCAGCCGGGCGCCTACCTGATCATCTGGATCCCTATGGGCGTGGAGCCCGGGATGATGTCACCGCCGGGCACGATGGGTCCAGCGGTGACGTAGTTGACGAACCAGCCCTTCAGGCAGCCGAGGAACCCCGCGCCGCTGGTCACGGGGACGAGCGGCGAACCGGGCGCCGTCTTGCACGAATTGACGTTCGACCCCTGCACCAGCACCTGGTCGATGTAGAACACGCCCAGGGTATGGACGTAGTACCAGGTGTTGTTGCCGACGGGGTCCACACCCGGCAGGTTGCACTGGTCGGTGTCGCCCGGGTCCTCGCGGCACGCCTGGTTGTACAGCGGGATCAGCACCGGCTGGTGCCAGTAGGCCATCAGCTCGCTCTGGACAGAGTTCGGGTTACCGGGTTGCGTCTGGAACCAGTCGGGGAGATCGAGGGTGGTGTTGAGGGGCCCGGTGATCTCCTGGGAGAGGTTCATGCCCGCTGCGAGGTCGAGCCAGCCGAACGCCCCCGAGGACTCGCCGGCGCCCTTGCACAGGGGCAGGATTGCCATGGTCGCCGGGTTGCCGTTCGGGAACCCGGGCGCGCCGGGGAGGTCCTCCGCCCCGACGATTGGCCAATAGCCGGAGCCATCGCCTGGCGGCGGCGGCGCGCCGATCCATTGGCCGTTGGGCAGGAGCTCGCCCTTGCCGTCGCACTCGAACACCTTGACCGGGAACGTCAGCGGCAACAGCGTGCAGCCGTCATCTTCCGCGACGCACTGGAGGCTCAAGGGTCCCGCGACGACGGTGGCATCGGCGCTGGCGGTCAACGTGTTGATGCCGAGGACGCGGGCGAAGGTCGTGCCTGCGACGCGGTCCCCTCCGACATGTACGCCTCGGGCCGCGGCGGGGATCGGTTGCGCGAGGTTTTGGACGTCGGCGCCGATCGGGTGGCCTGTGTCGTCGGTGTAGACAGCGGCGAAGGCGGCGAGCTGGTTGGCGTCCGCCGAGTTCTTGACGGCGTTGAACACGTCCTGGTCGGTGCGCGTCTTGCCGGACAGCTTCTCGGCGACGATGATCGCGCCCGCCGTCGACGCCGAGTCCGACCCGTTCTGCGCGATGCGCTGCTGCGCGAACAGGTTGCCGCCCTCGATGACCAGGGCCACCATCGCGATCATCGCCAACAAGCCAACCACGAACACGACGATGATCTGGCCGCGGGCGCCGCTCGCGCCAACTCCGGCGTCCCGCAGGCTGGGCATTGGGCGGTCTCGCTTTCTATCGTTCATGGTTGTCTGGGACAAAGGTCCGACGTCGCGTACGCCACGAACGCCGCGTTGGGACAGACGAGCTCGATCGCGAGCTCGGACCGAGCCTCGAGGTTGATCGGACCGATGAGGCCGCCGATGACCGGCGTGATCGCCTGCCAGCTGGCCTGGGCCTTGACGACCGCGATGCAGCCCACGGCGATCGCATGGCTCGCGTCGCTGTTGTCACACGGCGGATTGGCCTCGACGTTGTCTGTGTTCGGGCCGGAGCGGAAGAAGTTCACGAGCGTGGACGGCGAGTTCGTGACCTGGGTGCCGAAGGCCATGTCCTGTGCGCGCTGCGCGACCAGTGTCTTGTCCTGGTTCACGATGGCCAGCCGCGCCGCCTCGCGGGCGGCGTTCGTCAGCCCGTTGTAGACGAAGACGCCCCGTCCGAGATCGAACAGCGCCATGACGATCAGGATGAAGATCGGCAGCACCAGCGCGAACTCGGCAAGGGACTGGCCGGTGGCGCGCGGCTGGCGGCCGGCATGCCGCCTGCGACGCATCACGGGCCGACCGTGATCGTCGACGCGCAGCCGTTGGGCTGCGGGTCGATCACGCCGCCGACGATCGATTGCTGCTGGATCCTGTAGTCCTGATTGCCCTTCGGGGGCGGAGGCAGGAACGCGACCGAGGTCGAAAAGCCGGCTGTGTTCCAAATCCCCTGTGCGTCGCTCTTCTTCTTGTTTGCGAAGTCAGGGACCGTGCAGAGCTTCTTGTCGACGATCACGAACACGTTCTTCGTCTGCGTGTCCTGCTTTCCGGTCCCCGCCTCGGTCACTCGCAGCGAGACGTTGTATGCGCCCGGCGTCGGATACGTGTGATTGATCGTCTGCCCGGTGCCATCCCAGGTGCCGTCGCCGTCAAAGTCCCACTCGTATTTCGAGTACGTGACGGCAGGCACCTGCTTGTCGACGAAGTTGAACTGCACGTTGAGCGGGTTGACGCCGCTCCTGGGCGTCACCGTGAACTCCGCGATCGGCCCCGTCGCGGGCGGCACCTTGACCGTGATGTAGTCCGTCCTCGTCGCCGTATCGAACCCGCCCGAGCTCCCGATGGTCAGCTCGACGCTGAACTTGCACTCCTCGCCAGGTGCCTTGTCGCATTCGTAGTGCACGGTGTTCGGACCCTTCGTGAACACGGCCCCGTTGCCATCGCCGAAGGTCCACTGCCAGCTGGTCGGACCGTTCTTCGAGAGGTCCGTGAAGGTCACGTCGAGAGGACCGTACGGGGACGCCGTCGTGAGACCGTAGCCGGACTGCGGTGTGCCGATGAAGTCGGCGACGGGCGGCAGCAAGATCGGCCCCCCACCGCCGGGAACGGTGGCGACGATCCCCTCGCGCACCGGGTAGGTCGTGCTGGCGGAGACGACGATCTTGCCGCCGAGGATCTGGCTGATGAGTGGCGTCAGGATGTCGAAGTTGCAGGAGATGTTGATCTGGATCGGGTCGCCCATGTCGAAGCCCGCTGGGAAGGCCGGATCCGGCACATGGACCGTGCCGCCGCTCTTGGGCAGCTCGCAGTTGATCGCGGCCGCGTCGTTGGCCACGAGGTTCTGGTAGGCGGCGAGCTTCGCAGCATTGTTGGGCACGCTCCAGGCGCTCGCGTTATCGGAGGCAAATCCTCCAGCGACCCGCGCCATCTGCTGCAGGTTGATGTAGCCGAGGTAGACACGGCCGAAGTCGATCGCCACAAGGACGATCAACAGGAGCACGGGAACGATCATCACCAGCTCGACCAGCGACTGGCCGCTGCTCGAGTGGTTGGCCGCGACGCGGGGCAGCGAGCGGCGACGGCGGGATGTGCGGAAGTTGCGCACGTGTGCTCCAGCTGCACACGTTCCCCCAGCGGTCGGGTGGGACTATCGTCCTAGTACCTTACGGCCATCCTTGCAGTGTTGACCGTGGTCCCCGGCCATCGACGGTCCCGGTACGACTTCCCCATTGCGCCGGAGCCACCCGACCCTGACGCTCCGGGGCATGAAGAAGCGCCTCTTGGCAGCCGCGCTCTGGTTCTACGCGACGTGGTACGGGTGGTCGATCCTGGCGGACATGACCGGCATGCCGGTCATGCTCGGCCCGGTCATCGGCCTGGCCGTCGCCGCCTTCGTCGGCATGGATCCGCTGCATCGGATCTGGACGAAGCGACAGGTCCCCGAGCCCGCCGCGGTCCCCGCCTTGGAGCCCGACGCCGCCTGACCCCCGACATGGCGACGCCCGCACGACGCGATGTCGCGCGGGCGTCTTCGGCTGCCTCCGGCGCTGTGCCTTCGGCTGTCGATCTCGGTTACTTCACCAAGCCGATGAAGTAGGTCGAGTCCTGCGGACCCGGCGGGGGCGCGGACACGCCGCCCGGCACGTCCGGATACGGGTAGTACTCGACGAAGTAGCCCTGGATGTTGTCGATCGCCGGCTGGGAGCGGGAGGTGAGCACGAACGCGGCGACGCCCGTGATGTGGTAGGCCGCGTTGTTGCCGTTGCCGGTCACGAGGTCGTAGATCGGCAGGAGAACGGTCGCCTTGCTGGTGATCCACCCGTCGAGGCAGGACCGCACCGAGCTCGAGTTCGACTTGCCGGGGTCGATGGGGAACCAGGTCTCACCGGTCGCGGGATTGGTCCCCATGACGCCGCCGTACGCCCCTACTGAGTCGTACGGGCTGTCTAGTGAGAAGGCGGGATTCTGTGGATTGCAGATCGCGTCGGCGAGGGCGCCCGCCGAGTTCGAGCCGGTCCACGACAGCCAGCCGAAGCCGCCCGGCGCATCCTTGCCGTCGGTGAGGTCGTAGATCTGCCCTTTCTGGAAGTCGACGAAGTTGCCCGGCGCCGGCGTCGTCGACGCCTGCGCGCAGTCGTTGCCGGCTGGATTTGTCCAGCCACACACGGCGATCGGCAGCATGACGCCGGCGGGGAAGCTCCCAGTCGAGCCGCGGACCCTTGACGTGGCCTCCGTGGACACGGTCCATGAGTTGAATCCGACCGCGTGGCCGATGACCGCGCCGACCTGCTTGTCGACCATGACGTGCACCGCGACCGTGTTGGCCGGGATGGCGGCGCCCGAGTTGTTCACGGCCCCGAGGCCGGTCAGGCTGCCATCCGCGAACTCAGCTGTCCAGGTGCACCCGTCGGCGGCAAGACAGCCGTTGGCAATCAGCGACTTGTTGATCGCGCCGAAGACGTTGCTCTGCACGCGGACGGTGGCCGTGTCGACGTACTTCAGCGCTACCTCGCGGGTGCCCGCGACGGAGGCGAGGTCGGCGCCGTTCTGGGCGTCGCGGCGGTTGAGCACGAGCGTCCCGCCTTCGAGCACAAGCGCGGCGATCGCGAGCAGGGCGATCATGCCTCCGGCAACGATCACGAGGATCTGACCGCGCTCATCTCTACCGAGCGCGCGTCGCAGGCGGTTCATGGTCCCTCCGGGGTGTCGAAGCACCGGCAAGGCCTGGCGCTGGTTCATTGGTTCACCACGACTTGTGTCTCGCCCGTGATGGTTTGGTTGCCGAGGAGCTGCCCAATGAGCGGGGTCACGAGTGTGAAGACCGTCTTTGTCTGAACCCACAGGAAGTCGTCGGTCGTGCACGTAGCCACGGAGGGTTTGGTCGGCGAGGTGGCTCCCACCGGCCAGTGTCGGCACTCGACCTTGACCGTGACCGAGCTACCAGGGACGCCCCACACGTGGCTCTTGGCGATGGCCGTGGCACATGCGCTTCGGCTCAGCCCGGCGCACTCCGGGGGCCGGTTGACGACGGAGGCGAAACGAGCCGCCTCGCGAGCGCCGTTGTTGAGCGAGTTCACGATGAACACGTAGCGCCCGAGGTCGATGATCCCGAACAGCATGATCGCGAAGATCGGCAGCACGAGGGCGAACTCGACGAGCGCCTGGCCACGACCAGGCACGCGATGGAACAGGCGACGAACATGCATGGACGTCAGTTCGTGATCGTCATCGTGGTCGAGGCCGGCATGCATTGAAATGCCGAGCGGTTCTGCGTCACGACCAGGTCGCTGTCCTTGTTCTTCCAGGACGTGAGGTTCGAGGCCGTGAATCCGGCGGCCGCCCAGTCGGCGATCGCCTGCGTCTTGGTGCGCCCAATCAGGTTCGGGATCACCTTGCTCGGGTTCGCGCAATTCGTGACCGTAGCGCTTGCCACGTTGTTCCTTGCCGGCGGGACCGCATTGCTCGAGTTCACCGTCAGCGTGTTCTGGATGACGCCCGCGGTGCCGGCGTCGACCTTGTAGCGGCAGGTGAAGGTCACCGTGGCGGCGACGGACGTTGGCATCACGGGACAGACGGCGGTGTTCGGGTTGTTCGTGTTGAAGGGGATCGGCCCGAGCGTCGAAGAGATCGTGACGCCCGTGGCGGTCGAGCCACCGATGTTCTTCACGATGAACTGGAACCACACGGACTCGTTGTTGATCGTGCCGTTGATGCCCTGGCTGAGCGACGTGACGTTCTTGAAGTCGGCGTTACCGCCGGTGCCGTCGCCGTCGTCGCCGAGGGCGAACGGACTGACGTAGACGTCGACCTTCCAGTTCGGCGGCGGCGGCTGCACCGTGACGGTGATGCTGTCCTGCTCCGGGTTGGTCTCCGTCGCGTCGACCGTCAGCACGTTGGCGTAGCTGACCTGCGACTGGCCGTTGGGCACGTTGGGCGCGGTGCGGTTGTACGTGCAGCCGGGACTCGGCTGGTTCGAGTAGCCGACCGCCCACGTGGTCGGGAACGTGCAGCCGGTGGCGCCCGTCGAGTCGACGACGGTGACGCCGGTCAGCGGCTGGCCGCCGCTGTTGCCGACGGTGACCTTGTACTGGATCGACACGCCGGACTCGAAGGTGGCCGAGATGGTGTCGGCTGGATCGGGTGTCGTCGTGTTGTGGCACGGGCTGCGATAGAAGCCGGCCGAATCGAACTCGTCGGGCTCGAGGCAGTTGCTCACGATGGCGGTGCCGTTGACGGCGTTCGCGACGTTGACCAGCTTCTGGACGGAGGCGCCCGGTGTCGGATCGAAGGCGAGGTTGAGCACCACGGACGATGAGTCGGCGTTGAGGTCTAGCGTGCCGCCCAGGACGTCGCCCAGGATCGGTGTCAGGAACTTGAACGGGTAGGACAGGGTGACTTGGTAAGTGTCGCCTGCCGCGCAGTCGGTCATGTTCGCGTGCGGCGCGCCGGAGACCTGGTCGAGGCACTCGACCGTCGGGGTAAGGTCCGTCCCGTCCGGGTTCTTGAGGTTTTCGAGCTCGTTGCGTACGCGCCATTCGACGTTGCGGGGGTTTCCGCAACCGGCCGACGTGTCGTCCGTGCACAACGGCGCTCGTGCGCCGTAGAAGGCGCCTTCCTTGACGCCATTCTCGATCGCGACGTAGGCGTAGAACGCCCGACCGAGGTCGGCGGCGGCGGCGAAGACCAACAACAGGATCGGGACGACGAGGGCGAACTCGACGACGGACTGGCCGCGCGAGCGGCGCCGGTATCGGCTCGTTGGCGTGCGCGAGATCAGCGCGCGGGCCCATTCGGGCCGAGGCAAGGACATCGAATTCCCCGACGGATGAGGACTGGTGGCAGCCGGGAGGATGCGGTCGGGACCTTACAGGCGAGTTTTCAGCGGTGCGCGAGCGCGCCAAGTTGCGCACGAGTCCCAGGACCCGGTCATGGCTCCGAGCAGGACCTTTGGCCTACTCGCCGATTGCGCCCGGCGTCAGCTCTCCTCGGCCGCCTCCGCGGGGAGGTGCACGGTGAACGCCGCGCCGCGGCCCGGCTCGGCCGCCTCGAGGACGAGGTCGCCGCTCATCGCCCGACACAGCTCGCGCGAGACGTAGAGGCCCAGGCCGCTGCCCTCGTCGGCCGGTCGCGCGGAGCCGCGCTCGAAGCGCTGGAACAGCCGCTCGCGATCCTCGTCGGCGACGCCGCCACCATGGTCGGCGATGGTCACGCCGAGGTCGCCGGCCTCTGCATCGACGGCGATCGTCACCGCGATCGCGGTCCGTCCGCCGTACACGACGGCGTTGTCGAGCAAGGCCCACAGCACCTGGTCCAGCTGGTCGCCGTCGGCGAGGGCGAGCCAGCCGGCCGAGCCGTCTTCCAGGGTGAAGGGCACATCCTCGACCCCCAGCGCCTCCCAGGTCCGCCGCACCCGGGCGGCCGGCGACACGACCTCGACCCGGGGCCGCAGCGCCCCCGACTCGATCCGGCTCACCGTCAGCAGCTGGCGCACCATCCGCGACAGCCGGTCGGCCTGCTCCGTGATGATCCCGAGCCGCCGGTCGGACGAGTCCATGGCGAGCTGCTGGGCGTACCCGCGGATGCTCGCGAGGGGCGTCTGGAGGTTGTGCGAGACGCCGCGCAGGAAGTCGTCCTTCGCCTCGTCGAGCTCCAGAAGGCGCCGGTTCTGGTCTTCGACCTTCGCGTACAGCTGGGCGTTGCGGATCGCCGCCGATACCTCGATCGCGAACAGCTCGAACAGGTCCTGGTCGGCGCGTTCCCAGTGGCGGGTCGCCGGCAGGTGGCCCACGACGACACCGAGCTGCTCCCCGGACGCGACGAGGTTCGCCCGGATGGGGACCGGATCGCCGGGGACGATCTCCTCGGTGGGGATCTCGCGCGGATCGACGAGCAGCAGGGCACAGTCGATCATCCCGAACGCGACGCGGGCCTGGTCGGCGGCCCGGCGAATGACCGCGTCGGGGCGCTCGAGCAGGCTCGTCGCTTCGAGGGCGACCACGATCTGGCGCAGCTCGCGGTTGCGACGGCCCAGGTCGCGGGCCAGGCGGTTGTGGCTCTCGGCGAGCCGGCTGAACTCGTCGTCGCCGGGGAGCTCGAGGAGGCCCGGGTCCTCGCCGGCGGACACCCGGTCGACGGACCGGGCGATGGCCCGCAGCGGCGCGCCGAGGTCCGCGGCGAGCAGGGCCGCGAGCAGCACGGCGAACACGACCGACACCGCGATGGCGAGCAGCAGCACGCGTGCGACGGCCGTGTCGGATCCGGTCATCCCCGTCACCAGCAGGAACACGATGCCGAACCCGGCCACCGGCAGGACCGCCGCGGCGATCAGGGCGAGCGTCAGCCGCGTCCGGAACCCGAACCCGGAGCCGCGATAGACGGGTGGGGCCTCCGCGCCTGCCTGTGCCTCCGGGTCCAGGTCGTCGACCGCCGCCAGGGCGGCCGCTCGTTCCTCCTCGGCGGCGCGCCGGGCGGCCTCGGCCCGCGAGATGCGCTCGGACAGGCGGCCGCCATCCGCGTAGGCGGCGACGCCGGTCGAGGCCGGGACCAGGTCCGTGCCCGGACCCGCGTCGATCGGCGCGTCGTCGTCCCGCACCGGGAGGCCGCCCTCGTTGGTCGCGAGGTCGGCGTCGCTCACCGCGGCGCCTCGCTCGCCCCGACCAGCCGGTAGCCGATCCCGCGCACCGTCAGCAGGTGGACCGGCTTGTTGGGGTCGATCTCCACCTTCTGGCGCAGCCGCCGCATCGTCACCCAGACATAGCTCGGGTCCGCGTCCTCGGTGTCGGCCCAGCCCCGCGCCAGGAGCGTCTCGGTGGTCACGGTCTGGCCGAGGTTCGCCGCCAGCGCGTACAGCAGCCGCGACTCGGTCGGCGTGAGCGAGACCGTGGTCCCGGCGACGATCGCCTCTCGACGATGGAGCTCGAGCGCGAGGTTCGGGCCGAGGTCCAGCCGCTGGCGAGGCACCCGGTCGCCGAGCCGCCGCAGCACGCGCGTGATGCGCGCCCGCAGCTCCGGGTAGTGGTAGGGCTTGGTGATGTAGTCCTCGGCGACCTCGTCGAGCAAGTCGGCCTTCGAGTCCGCGGTATCGATCGCGGACAGGACGATGATCGGGAGGTCGGCGCGCGCCTTGACCTCGCGCGCGAGCGTCAGGCCGTCCATGCGCGGCATCAGCATGTCGATGATCAGGAGGTCGGGCCAGGCCTGCGACAGGCGCCGGAGCGCCTCGTCGCCGTCGCGGGCTGTCTGGACCTGGTATCCGTCCATCCGGAGCTGGTCGGCGAGGATGACGAGCAGGTTGGGGTCGTCGTCCACGATCAGGATCCGCGGCGCGGTGACGCCGTACGGTCCAGGGCCGCCGTACATGGCGGGAGGATAGCAGCGCGCATCAGGCGTCCCGACCGAATGGCGATGCCGGCAGCGGCCGGAGGACCAGCCGGAACGCGGCTCGATCGGGGTCGTCGGCGCGCAGGCCGAGCCGCCGGGCCCACGTGCTGCGCGCGGCTGCGATCTCCGCGTCGGTCGCTGGCCCGGCGTCACACAGCTCGAGCCCGGCCCCGCGCCAGGCGTGGGCGAGCCCGTCGGCGAGGCGCCGCCGCAGGTCGACATGAGGATCGAGGCGGTCGCGCGCCGCCGGCGCGATGAGAATCTCGACCCGTCCGGACGGCGCGACCAGGCCGGCGATGCCCTCGGCCGCCCCTTGGTCCAGCGCGAGCGCGCCGCGCAGCAGCGAGCCCCATGGCAGGTGGATGGCCACCGTGTCGGCGATGCCCGCGAGCTCGAGGGGCGGGGCGTCGGCCGAGGCCACGACGAACAGCGCGTTGGGCGCGCCCCCACGAGCGGCCGGTCGCGCGGCACGACGGGACGACTCGTTCATGGCGTCCGCGTTGGCGTCGACGCCGATGACGAGTCGGGTCGGGTCGGCGGCAGCGGCGGCCAGCACGTAGCGGCCGTCGCCGGTGCCGAGGTCGATCACGACCCCGGTGGTGCCGGCCCGTCGAGTGGCGAGTTAGCCGACGTCCACCTCGTGGACGCGCCGGCCGATCACGATGCGCATGCCCGGACCCTACGCGATCGGGCCGGATGCCGCAACGGCGGCGGTCGGCGCGACGGGACCCTCACCTACACTCAAGGCGATGTCCGAGCTCCCGATCCGCCCCTACGAGCGGCTGCCCGCGGCGTTCCATCCCTGGGATCCGCAAACCCGGGACGTGGCGCTCGACGTCGCCCGGCTCGTCGCCTCCGCGCGGCCCGGGACGATCGCGCAGCACGTGGGCAGCTCGTCCGTGCCCGCGATGCCGGGCAAGAACGTGGTCGACCTCGGAGTCGAGGCGGACCCGGACGAGATCCCCGAGATCGTCGACACGCTGCTGTCGCTGGGGTTCCAGCGCCAGGGCGGGCTCGCGCCGTTCCCCCCGACCCGGCCGCTCATGCTCGGCAACGTCGACCACGATGGGACCTCGTTCCGCGTCCACCTCCACGTGATGCCGCCGGCTCGTCACGAGCTCGCGGAGCTGCTCGCGTTCCGCGATGCCCTGCGCGCCGATCCCGAGCTGCGGGAGGGGTACGCCGCCTCGAAGCAGGAGTTCGTGGAGGCCGCTCCCGACGGCGACGCGAACCTGCTGTACACGATCCACAAGGGCGGCTTCGTGCTCGAGTCCCTCTACCGGCTCGGCATCCGCAAGGGTCCGGCCGACGCCCCGGATCCGCTGCCGCCGGGCTCGACCATCGGCATCCTCGGTGGCGGCCAGCTGGGCCGGATGCTGGGGATCGCCGCCCGCGAGCTCGGCTATCGGATGGTCGCCCTCGACCCGGACCCGGACTGCCCGGCCGCGTCCGTCGCCGACCGGATTGTGGTCGGCGCGTACGACGACGTCGACGCCGCTCGCCGGCTGGCCGCGATGGCCGACGTCGTCACCTACGAGCTGGAGCACGTCGGGCTCGACGCCGCGGGCGCCGCCGGGGAGCTGGCGCCGCTGCGCCCGGGGCTGACGGCGCTGCGGGCTACCCGTGACCGGCTCGCCGAACGACGGTTCATCCGCGAGATCGGGGAGTGGGCCGCGCCGTGGCGCGAGGTCGGCGGCGTCGACGACGCCCGGGCCGCCGCCGAGGCCCTCGGCTACCCGCTGCGGCTCAAGGTGCCGATCGGCGGCTACGACGGGCGCAGCCAGGTCAGGATCGAGGACGCGGACCACGTCGAGACGGCCGTGCTGGCGCTCGGCGGCGCCCGGGCCGGCCCGCTGCTCCTGGAGCGCGAGATCGAGTTCGAAGCCGAGCTGTCGGTGGTCTGCGCGCGAGACCGGGACGGCCGGTCGCTCGCGTTCCCCGCCTCGCGCAACGTCCACGACGCCGGCGTGCTGGTCGAGAGCGTCGCCCCCGCTCCGATCCACCCGCTGGTCGCCGCCGACGCCCGCGAGATCGCCGACTGGCTGGTCCGCGGGCTCGACCTCGTCGGCCTGCTGACGGTCGAGCTGTTCCAGCTGCCCGGCGGCGGGCTGATGATCAACGAGCTCGCGCCGCGGGTCCACAACTCCGGCCACTGGACCATCGAGGGCGCAGTGACGTCCCAGTTCCAGCAGCAGCTGCGCGCGATCCTCGGGCTGCCGCTGGGGTCGGTGCGCCCATACGGGTCGGCCGCGATGGTGAACCTGCTGGGCACGGGCGACGATCGGCCGGCGCGGGTCACGGGGCTCGAGCAGGCGCTGGCCGACCCCGACGTCCACGTCCACCTGTACGGCAAGCGACGCGTGTTCGAGCGGCGCAAGATGGGCCACGTGACGGTGATCGGGAACGACCTCGATTCGGCCCTGGACCGCGCCCGGGCCGCGCACGCCCGGCTCGGCTGGGGTGCCTGACGTGGCCGACGGATCGCCGGTGGTCGGCATCGTCGGCGGCAGCCGCTCGGACTTCCCGTGCCTCGAGAAGGCGTCGATGACGCTCGAGCAGCTCGGCATCCCGTGCGAGATGCGCGTCGTGTCGGCCCACCGGACGCCGGACCACCTGTTCCGCTACGCGGAGACGGCGGCGGACCGCGGGATACGGGTGATCATCGCGGGCGCCGGCGGCGCCGCCCACCTGCCGGGCATGCTCGCCGCCAAGACGACGCTGCCGGTCATCGGCGTGCCCGTCCCGACCCAGCACCTCGGCGGCCTCGACTCGCTGCTGTCGATCGTCCAGATGCCGCGCGGGATCCCCGTGGCGACGGTCGCCATCGGCAACGCGGAGAACGCGGCCCTGCTCGCCGCCCAGATCCTCGCCCTGTCCGACCCCGCGATCGCCGCGCGGGTCGCCGAGCGGCGCGAGGCCCAGGCGGAGGCGGTGCTGGGCGACCCGTCGAACGAGGAGCCGCTCCCCGGCTGAGGCGGCGGACCGGTCTGGCGTGTTCCGGCGGCTCGCCGCTCGGCCCGCGTAGACTCGCCTGCGATGGACGACGAACGCTGGGAGCCGGGCATGCCGGTCCTCGATCGACAGCCGGTGGGCGCCCCGGCAGGCGTCTCCAGCCTGCCGCCCAGCCTCCAGGGACTCCCGCCGCGGAGCGTGCCCGAGACCGCCCCGACCCCGCTTCAGAAGCACTACGTCCTGCTGTGCGCCCCCGCCCTCGTCGCGGGGTTCATCGCGATCACCGCGCTCGAGATCGGCGCCGGCCTGGGCAGCCCGTTGGTCAAGCTGTGCGTCCTGATCGCCGCCCCGCTGCTCCTCGTCACCACCCTCGACGCGACGCTGCGGATCTGGCGGGCAGCCTGGGCGTGGATGCCGGTCGATCGCAACAAGGGCCTGTTTCGGCTCGCGTGGGTCGTCGTCAGCCTCGTGTTCCTCGCGCTGATCGTCGCCGCGACCGTGCTCGTGATCGGCGCCTAGGGTGGAACGCCGCCTGACCGAGGAGGAGCTCGCGTTCCTGGCGGCCGCCGACCGCGGACCCGACGGACGGTCCACCGATATCGCGTCCGGGGCCGGGACGCCGACCTGGATCCAGGCGACGCTCCGCTACTGCTCGCGGTGCGGCGCGCCCCTCGCGCTCTCCGACCTGCCCGAGGAGAGCCGCGAGCGGCTGGCCTGCGACGCCTGCGGCTTCATCGCCTACGTCAACCCCCGGCTGGTGGTGACGACGATCCCGGTCACCGACGACGGGGCCGTGATCCTGCTGCGGCGAGGCATCGAGCCCGGCCGGGGCTGGTGGGCGCAGCCGGGCGGCTTCCTCGAGGTCGACGAGACGGTCACGGAGGCGGCGGCGCGCGAGACGCTCGAGGAGACGGGCCTGCTGGTGGTGCCGGGTGAGATCGTCGGGCTCTACTCGCGCCTCGAGGCCGCCGTCGTCGTCGTGGCGTTCGAGGCGAGCATCGCCGGCGGCGAGGTTCGGACGACGCCCGAGGCGCTCGAGGTGCGGGCGTTCCCGCCCGCTGCCATCCCGTGGGGCGAGATCGCCTTCAAGACCTCGTTCCACGCCATCCGCGACTGGGTCCGCCGCCGGCACCCGGGCGTCGCCACCCCGCCGGCGTTCCGTCCTCCGTCCGGGTGGAACGGCGCCGGCTGAGCCGCCGGCCTCACCGGGCCCGTCCTGACCGTGGGCCTTCGGCCGATCGCGGGTCTGCCGGGCAATGGATTCCGGCTGCGCGTACCGCAGGCTCCCCCAGCAGCGCGGTCCGGGCCTGCCAGGCAACAGGCTCGGCACGCGCCGGAAGGCCCGGCGCTGCGAGGTCCGGGCCTGCCAGACACGAACCGGGCCGGGAGGGACCTGGTGCCCGGAGACGTTGAGACCTTCGTGCCGGTTCGTGGGCCTGGCAGGCACGAGGAACAGGAACGGGCCGCGAATTGGGAGCGGGCGCGCGGCGCGAAAAGCGACGAGCCTCAGCTGAGGTCGATGAACACGTTCTTGAGCTCGGTGTACTGCTCGAGCGCTTCGGTGCCCAGGTCCTTGCCGATCCCCGACTGCTTGTAGCCGCCGAACGGGGCCTCGACGTGGACGCTGTTGTTGCAGTTGACCGATACGACCCCCGAGCGCAGCGCCTTGGCCGCCCGCAGGGCACGGCCTATGTCGCGGCTCCAGATCGACCCCGACAGGCCGTACGGCGACGCGTTGGCGATCCGCAGCGCCTCTTCGTCCGTGTCGAACGGGATCACCCCGACGACCGGCCCGAACACCTCCTCGGTGGCGATCCGCATCGACGGGGTCACGTGGTCGAACACCGCGGGGAGCAGGTAGGCGCCGTCGGCCAGCGCGGGATCCGACGGCCGGACGCCCCCGGTCACCAGCGTCGCGCCTTCGGCCAGCCCGCTCTCGACGTAGCCCTCGACGCGCTCGCGCTGGCGGAACGAGACGAGCGGCCCGACCTCGGTCGCCGGGTCCGACGGATCGCCGACCCTGATCCGCGCCGTGGCGGCCGCGAACAGCTCGACCACGCGCTCGTGGACCGAGCGCTCCACGATGATCCGGCTGCGAGCGCAGCAGTCCTGGCCGCAGTTGTCGAACACCGCGTACGGTGACGCCGCCGCGAACGCCTCGAGGTCGGCATCGGCGAACACGATGTTGGGGCTCTTGCCGCCCAGCTCGAGGCTCACCTTCTTCACGGTCCCGGCCGCGGCGCGCAGGATCTCCTGGCCCGTCGCGGTCTCGCCCGTGAACGCGATCTTGCCGATCCCCGGATGCTCCGCCATCGCGCGACCGACCACGGGCCCGGGGCCGGTGACCACGTTGAGCACGCCGGACGGCAGCCCGGCCTCGAGCGCGAGCTCGGCCAGCCGGATGGCGGTCAACGGCGAGTACGAGGCAGGCTTGAGGATCGCGGCGTTGCCGGCCGCCAGCGCCGGCCCGACCTTCCAGCTGGCCATCATCACCGGGAAGTTCCAGGGCACGATCAGGCCCACGACGCCGATCGGCTCGCGCAGGGTGAGGTCCAGCCCGGGGCGGGTGACCGGGATCGTCGAGCCGCGCAGCTTGGTCGTCGCGCCCGCGTAGAACTCGAGCACGCGTGCGACCTGGCCGACCTCCCAGCGCGCGCCGCTGATCGGCTTGCCGATCTGCCGGCTCTCGAGCGCCGCGAGCTCGTCCTCGTGGTCGCGGACGACCTGCGCGAAGCGGAGCAGCAGTCGCCCTCGATCCGAGGCCGCCATCGAGCCCCACTCGCCATCGAACGCCGCCTGTGCCGCCTCGACCGCCCGATCGACGTCCGCCGCACCACCCAGCGGTGACGTGGCGACGACCGTGCCGCGGTGCGGCTCGACGACCTCGAAGGTCTGCCCGTCCGCCGCATCGGCCGATCGCCCGCCGACGACCATGCGTGTCACCGCGACCGCCATCGGCCGGGCGCGATCCGCCGTCACTCGACCAGCAATTCCTGCTCGGCCTCGGCCGCCGCCATCGCCGCTCCGACGATCCCCGCGTCGTTGCGCAGGCTGGCCGGGATGACCTCGGCCCGGACGGTGAGCCGGGGGATGAACTGGTCGCCGCGCTTGGACACGCCGCCGCCGATGATGAACAGCTGGGGCGAGAACAGCTTCTCGATCTCCAGCAGGTGCTCGTCCAGGTCGGCGGCCCACGCCTTCCAACTCAGGCCACGCCGGACCCTCGCGGCCGCCGCCGATCGCTTCTCCGCGTCCCGCCCGCGGATCTCCATGTGCCCGAGCTCGAGGTTCGGCACCAGCATCCCGTTGTAGAACAGCGCCGAGCCCGTGCCTGTGCCGAGCGTGATCAGGAACACCGTCCCGCGCCTGCCCATGCCCGCCCCGAGGCGCATCTCCGCGACGCCCGCGGCGTCTGCGTCGTTGACGAGGTGGACCGGGCGGCTGAGGACGCGCTCCAGCGCACGGTCGGCGTCGAAGTCGACCCAGCCCGGATCGACGTTCGCGGCGCTCTTGGTGACGCCGTTGATGACGATGGCCGGGAACCCGACACCGACCGGGACCCGGGACCCGATCAGCACCTCGTGCTCGATCTTCCTGACGATCCTCGCGATGGACGCGATGACCGCCGCGGGCGCGGACGGCTGGGGCGTGGGCACGCGATGGCGCGGCGAGATCAGCTCGCCCGTGTCGAGGTCGACGACCGCGGCCTTGATCCCGCTGCCGCCGACGTCGACGCCGATCGCGAGCCGGCGCGAGCCCGGGTCGATCGGTTCGCCGCCGAGGACGGGGGCCTTGTCCTGGTCGTCCTCGGTCGCCGTCTCCGACACGATCTCCGCGACCTGCTCGGCCACCGCCTCGACCTCGGGCTCGACGGTCCCGGCCGAGGCGTCCTCGGCGGCGTTGGATTCGCTCACCGCATCGTCGTCCATCGCCCCTCCAGGCCTAGCACGCCGTCCCGCTCAGAAGTAGTTGACGGTGATGCCGCCGTCCACCACGAAGTTTGCGCCATTCGTCCACCGCGACTCGTCGGAGGCGAGGTAGATCCCGACGTTGACGATCTCCTCCGGCTTCCCGAACCGGCCGCTGGGGTTGCGGGCCAGGCGCAGCTGCTTCGCGGCCTCGTCCTTGAGCAGCCAGTCCATGAGCATCGGGGTCTCGATGGGGCCCGGACTGATCGCGTTCGTGCGCACGCCGCGACCGGCGAACTGCACGGCCGTCGAGCGCGTGAGGGCGAGCACCGCCCCTTTCGAGGCCGTGTACGCGTCCTGCGGCACGGAGCAGCCGAGGATCGCGACGAAGCTCGCGATGTTGATGATCGAGCCCGAGCCCTGGTCGAGCATCGCGGGGATCGCGTACTTGCAGCCCAGGAACACCCCGCGCACGTTGATCGCCATCACCCGGTCCCACGTGTCGACGTCGGTGTCGATCACCGAGTGATCGGCCTCGGGCATGATCCCGGCGTTGTTGTACAGCGCGTCGAGGCGGCCGTAGGTCGACACTGCGTGCTCGACCATGGCGCGCGCGTCGTCCTCGTTCGAGACGTCAGCGCGGACGTAGGTCGCCTGGCCGCCCGCGCCGTTGACCCGCTCGACGGTCTCCTCGCCGGCGGCTTCGCCGACGTCGGCGACGACCACCCGCGAGCCCTCGCGCGCGAACAGCTCGGCCGCGACGCGGCCCATGCCGCTGCCGCCGCCGGTGATGATCGAGACCTTGCCGTCGAGTCGCATCCGGGCGCTCCGTGCTGGCCTGAGGGTGAGTGCGCACCAGACTAGCCCGCAGGGCTGCGCGTCGCGGGCCGGTCGCGGCTGGCGACCGGACCTTCGTACCAGGGTCGGGTGGCCCCGGGGAGCGTAGAACTCCGTCTCACGGGGCCTGGACGCCGCTGAGGGCAAGTCGAACGATGGGTCGGACCGCGACCAACCGTGTGCGCGACCCGAGCACACGGACTGCGCGCGCTATTCGCCGGACCGCGATCCGCCTGTTCGCGCTGGCCTCGGCCGGCTGGGTGCTGCTCGTCCCCCTCGCCCTGGTGCAGCTCCACCTGCCGCTCGCGATCACGGCGGCGGCCACGGCGGCCAGCGTCGGGATCCTGCTCTCGACGGTGGGCTACGGCCTGCTCGGCCTCCTGAACCAGGTCCAGCTCCTCGACCACGAGCGGCACGGCCTCCGCGAGGCGTACGACCGGGCACGGCTCGACGCGCTGCGCGACGGGCTCACCGGGCTCGGCAACCACCGCGCGTTCCAGGAGGAGCTGGACGAGCAGATCACCGTCGCCAAGGAACGCAGCCGTCCGTTCGCGCTGCTGTTCATCGACGTCGACGACCTCAAGACGACCAACGAGGCCCGCGGGCATGCGGCCGGCGACCGCCTGCTCCGGGCCACGGCCGCGATCGTCACCAGCAACCTGCGGCGTTGGGACCGCGGTTTCCGAATCGGCGGTGACGAGTTCGCGGTCGTGCTCCTCGACTGCGACGCGCAGGCGGCCGTGACCACCGCGCGCCGGATGCTGGCGTCGGCGCTCGACGGTGGCGCGGGCGCGAACGCGGTCGATCCGTTCTCGTTGACCATCGGGGTGTCCGCCTACCCATCGCCGGCCACCGACCGCCAGCAGCTCGTCCACCAGGCCGACGCGGCGCTGTACTGGGGCAAGCGCCACGGGCGGACCGACATCCAGCTGTTCGACCCCCAGCGACACGGCATGGCCGAGGACTGGCGGTCGCTGGACGAGCTCGCCATCGCCGTGTCCCGCGTCGCCGCGGAGCGGCTGCTGACGCCCGTCTACCAGCCGGTGTACTGCCTGAAGACCGGCGCGGTGCTCGGCTACGAAGGGCTCGTCCGCCCGCTGCCCGACGCCGGGTTCACCAACGTCGCCGCGATGTTCGTGGCCGCCGAGTCGACGAAGCGGACGGTCGAGCTGGACCTCGCGAGCCTGGAGACCGTCATCGCCGGCGCCGCGGGGCTGGCGGGCCACCAGTACCTGTCCGTCAACCTCTCCCCGCGCACGCTCGAGACCGAGGCCTTCAACCCGTTCGAGCTGCTGTCGCTCTGCCGCCGCCACGAGATCGCGCCCAGCCGGATCGTGGTCGAGCTGACCGAGCGCGAGGCGGTCGAGGACATGAACCGGCTGCGCGAGGCGCTCGCGAGCCTGCGGCGCCACGGGATGCGCACGGCCGCCGACGACGTGGGGGCAGGGAACGCGGGCCTGCGGCTGCTGACCGAGGTCGACTTCGACATGATGAAGATCGACCTCTCGCTCGTGCGGGCGGGCGCGGCGACGGGCACCTCCGACGCCGTGCTCCGCGCGCTGCGCGACCTCGCGGAGCGTCGCGGGCAGTCGATCGTGGCCGAGGGGGTGGAGACCCTCGAGCAGCTCGAGGTCGTGATCGGGCTCGGGTTCGACTCGGCGCAGGGCTACCTGCTGGGCCGGCTATCGGCGACGATCGACGCCCTGGACGCCGACCTGGGCGGCCTCGTGCAGCGGCCTCCAACCTCGCGCCGGCCGACCCGAGGGGGGCGCGCGCGCCGGGCGGGCAGATCCGCGTCCTGACGCTGCACGGTGTCCCGACGGGCCTCGGCCTCGACCGACGGCCCGACGCCCGGTCAGCCGGCCTCCTGCAGGCGGATCACGTTCCATGCGGTGACGGGGTGGCTGAGGCCCTTCAGCTGCAGCCCGTCGACGGCGACCGCTTCGATCGCGTCCTCCACCACGCCGTAGCAGCGCTGCGAGACGAGGATCTGTCCGGACTCGGCCTTGCCGCTCAGCCGCGCGGCGAGGATCACGGCGTTGCCTATCGCGGCGTAGTCGTAGCGACCCTCCGCGCCGATCCGGCCGGCGGTCGCGAACCCATCGGCGATCCCGACCCCGAACCCCAGGTCGTAGCCACGCTTGGCCCAGCCCGCCGCCAGGACCGCGACGTCGTCGCGCAGCGTCGCGGCCATGCGGACGGCGCGCAGCTGGTGGTCCGGCTGGAGCACCGGGTCGTTGAAGAAGATGTGGATCCCGTCCCCCGCGTAGTGCTCGAGCGTGCCGTCGAACTCGATCGCGCGCCGGCCGACGGTGGCGTGGTACTCGCGCACGACGTCCAGGAGCTCCTCGGGCTCGGCGACCTCGGCGAACGCGGTGTAGCCACGCAGGTCGCAGAACACCGAGGTCACGGCCCGCCGGTGGCCGGCCAGCAGCTGCTCGCCCTCCGGGGCGGAGACGAGGGCCGCCACCTGGGGGGACAGGAAGCGCGACAGCTCCTGGCGCTGGCGCTCGACCGTCGCGAGAAGGCGGGCGTTGTCGTCGCGCAGGCGCTTCTCGGCGAGCGAGGTCGCGACGCGGGCCCGGAGCAGCGTGGGCTTGATGGGCCGAGGCAGGTAGTCCGCGGCACCCATCTCGACGCAGCGCACGATCCCGTCGAGGTCGTCGAGGCCCGAGACCACGATCACCGGGATCCGCGCGAGGTCCGTGTTGGCGCGGATCGCCGCCAGCACGGCGAAGCCGTCGAGCTCGGGCATGACGAGGTCCAGCAGCACGACGTCGATCCCGGCGCCATCCTCGCCCAGGAGGTCGAGCGCCACCCGGCCGTCCTCCGCCTCGACGACGTCGTGGCCGAGGGTGCCCAGCAGGCGCGACAGCGTCTGCCGGTTGAGGCGGCTGTCGTCGACGACGAGCACGCGGCCGGGCGCCGGGCGCGGCGCCGGTGCCTCGCGCGGCAGCTCGGCCAGCTCGCTCATGCGACCCACCTCGCCGCGCGGGCGGTCGCGAGCGCGGCCACGGCCCGGTCCAGCTCGGCGCGTGCCGCCGCGGCGTCCTCCGCCGCGCCGTCGAGCGACCCGCTTCGGGCGCGCTCCTCGAGCGAGCGGGCGATCTCGGCGAGGCGCAGCACGCCCATCGTGGTGCTGTTGCCCTTGAGCGTGTGGGCCGGGACGAGCAGCGCGCCCGCGTCCCCGGCGCCGACGGCGGCATCGATCGCCGCGAGGAAACCCGGCGCCTCGGCGAGGTACGTGTCGACCAGCGAGTCGACGAACTCGGGGTCGTCGCCGACGGCCTCGCGCAGCTCCGCCAGGATGGCCAGGTCGAGCGTCTCAGCCACGCGCGCCTCCCGTGTCGCCGCCGGGTGCCGTGGTCACGGGCGCGGCGGCCAGCGCGCCGGCGAGGATCTCGGGCCGGATCGGCTTCGAGATGTAGTCGTCCATACCGGCGGCGAGGCACATCTCCCGGTCACCCTCCATGGCGTTGGCGGTCATCGCGACGATCCACAGCGGCCGGCCGTTCCAGCGGGCACGGGCCTGGCGTGTCGCCTCGAGGCCGTCCATCTCCGGCATCTGGACGTCCATGAGCACGACGTCGTACGGCTCGCGTGCCAGGGCGTCGAGCACCTCCACGCCGCTGGTCGCGACGTCGGCCGCGTAGCCCATCCGCTCGAGCAGCCGCAGCGCCAGCATCTGGTTCACCGCGTTGTCCTCGGCGAGCAGGATCCGGTGCGGTCGCCCCTCCGCGGGGCGCGCATCGGCCGCCGCCTTGGCGACCGGCGCGGCGTCGGGCGTCGCGACGCCGCCCAGCGCCGACATCACGGCGTCGTGCAGCGCGGACGGCTTGACGGGCTTGGTGAGCTCGGCGGCCACGAACGACTCGTGCCGGTCACGGGCGCCGACCGACGAGACCAGCACGATCGGGATGGGCGCTTCGGGGTGCACCGACCGGATCTTGCCCGCCAGGGCGACGCCGTCCATCTCGGCCATGTGGACGTCGAGGATGGCGAGGTCGATCTCCGCCCGCTGGCGCACCCAGCCCAGGGCCTCGTTCGGCGATGGCGTCGCACGGACCACCATCTGCCAGCGGCCGAGCTGGGTCGCCATGATCCGGAGGTTGGTCGCGTTGTCGTCGACCACGAGCACGGTGCGGCCGGCGATCGCGACCGGATTTGGTGCGGCGGCCGGCGCCGGCAGCGCAGCCTCATCGGCCTGGATCGCGAGGCGGAACGTGCTCCCTTCTCCCGGGATGCCGCTGCTCTCGGCCGTCAGCGTCCCGTCCATCAGCTCGGCCAGCCGCCGGCTGATCGCGAGGCCCAGGCCCGTGCCACCGAACCGTCGCGAGATCGACACGTCCACCTGGCTGAACGACCGGAACAGGCGGCCCATCGCCTCGGCGGGGATGCCGATCCCGGTGTCGCGGACGGTGATGTCGATCTCCCAGCGGCGGGCCGACCGGCCACGCGGGGCCTCGACCGGATGCCCGCCGAGCCGCAGCTCCACCTCACCCGACGCGGTGAACTTCACGGCGTTCGACAGCAGGTTGATGACGATCTGGCGCAGTCGGCCTGGGTCCGCGACGATGCCCGCGGGCACCTCGTCGTCCAGTGCGTACAGGAGCTCGACCCCCTTCCCGGCCGCCTGGCCGGCGAGCAGGTCCAGCGCCCCCTCGACGACGCGGCGCAGGTCGATGGGCTGGGTGTCGAGCTCCACCTTGCCGGCCTCGATCTTGGAGAAGTCGAGGATGTCGTTGATGACGGTCAGGAGCGCGTCGCCGGAGGTCGCGATCGTCTCCGCGTACTCGCGCTGCTCGGTGTCGAGCGGCGTGTCGAGCAGCAGCCCGCTCATGCCGATGATCGCGTTCATCGGCGTCCGGATCTCGTGGCTCATCGCGGCCAGGAAGGTGCTCTTGGCCTGGTTGGCGTCCTCGGCGGCATGGCGGGCCTCGAGGGCCTCGGTGTAGAAGCGGGCGTTCTCGATCGCGATCGTCGCCTGCTGGGCGAGGCCGACGAAGAACGACAGGTCGGCCTCCGTGAACGGCCGGGCGGGGGACTGGCGCCAGACGGCCATCAGCCCGATGACGGAGTCGCGCGCGATGAGCGGCGCGGCCAGCAACCGCTCCTCGACGTCCTTGACGGTCCCGGGGATCGCGACGGCCCGCGGGTCCGCCCACACGTTGTTGACCATCTCCGGCTCGCGGCTGGCCGCGGACCCGCCGATGATCCCCTCGCCCAGCGCGATCACGTCCGCCTTGAGCGCCTCCGCGATCCCGCCCCGCGCCACGATCGCCCGGAACGACTGGCCGTCCGGCTCGGCGAGGTACACGGCGCTCGAGTCGCCCTCGAGCAGCGACAGCGTCCGCTCCGTCATCTGCTCGAGCACGCCGGTCAGGTCGAGCGTCGCCGAGATGTCCCGCGCGATGTCGGCGAGGGCCGCCATCTCGTCCGCGCGCCGCCGCGCCTCCCGCAGGAGTTGCGCGTTCTGGATCGCGATGCCGACGTTGGCGGCGATCGTCGCGAGCAGGCGCGCATCCGCCGGCCCGAACCGGCCCTCGGCCTCCATGCTCTGCACGCTGATCACGCCGATGGCGCCGTCGCTGACGAGGATCGGGACCCCGAGGTACGACTTGACCGGCGTGCCGACGCCTCGACTGCCGACCGCCTCGAAGTCCTCGTCGCGGTTCAGCAGCAGTGGCTCGCGGGTCCGCAGGATGTGCGACGTGAGGCCGTGCCCGTACGGGAAGCCCTCCTGGTCCGCGTACCGGCCGTTCTCGCTGTAGTAGGCGAACTCGATCCGGTCCGTCTCCCGGTCGTGCATCGCCACGTACACGAGGTCTGCCGAGAAGGTGTCGCGCATGAGGTCGCCGACCAGCTGGTACATCCGGTCCAGGTCGAACTGGCTGGCCACGGCATGGCCGATCTCGTTGACCGTCCCCAGCTCGGTCACGCGCTGGCGGGTCTCGTGGATCAGGCGGGCGTTCTCGAGCGACACGCTCAGGCTCGCGGCCAGCGTCGTCAGGACCCGCAGGTCGGCGTCGGAGAACGCGAACTCCCTGTCCAGATTCTGGAGCGAGATGACGCCGGTCGCCTCGCCGCCGACGAGGAGCGGCGCCCAGACCGTCGACTTCGCCGCCTCGCCCTGGATCGCGCCGGGCTGCCCGTACTCCATCGCCCGCTCCGGGGCGCGCTCGTTGATCAGCAGCGGCTCACGGGTCTCGATCACGTGCTTGCGGATGCCCATGAGCGGGAACGGCTCGTCCGGGAACCGGACCCCGCGCTCGATCGTGTACGGGAAGTGGATGAGGCCCGTCTCGCGGTCGTAGATCCCGATGTCGAGCACCTGCGCGTCGAAGATCTCGCGCAGACGCTCGCCGACGAGGTCGTACATCGCCTGCATCTCGATCTGCGCAGCCAGGCCCTGCTGCACCTCGTTGATGATCGCCAGCTCCGCCGCGCGTTCGTCGGTCTCGGTCAGCAGGCGCTTGGTCTCGTCGAACAGGCGCGCGTTCTCCAGCGCGACGCCCATGCTCGAGGCGAGCGTCGCGATGACGCGTTCGTCGGCCGCGCTGTAGGCGTCCTTGTCGGGGTTCTCGAGCCCGATCACGCCGATCACGCGGCTCGCCCCGGTGATCGGCGCCCCGAGCCACGATTCCGTGTCCGTCCCGCCGATCTGGATCGCGCCGGCGGCGTCCGACTCCTCGTTGCTGCCGATTCGCAGCGGCCGGCCGGTGGTGATCACCGTCGAGGTCAGGCCGGGGCCCAGCGGCCGCGGATCCCGATGGAACGGCTCCCCCTCGTCGAGGTCGTACGGAAACGAGATCAGGTTCGTGACGGGGTCGTGCAGCGCGATGAAGATCGATTGGGCGGCGAACATCTGCCGGACGCGCTCGCCCACGAGCTGGATGATCGCGTCGAACTCGAGCTGGCGCGCGAGCGCCTCCCCGATCTCGTTGATGACCGTGAGCTCGCGCGCTCGCTCGTCGGCCTCCGCGAGGAGCCGCTTCGTCTCGTCGAACAGGCGCGCGTTCTCGAGTGCGGCACCCATCGCGGTCGCGAGGGTGCCGAGCAGGCGCTCCATGCCGTCGTCGAAGGCATCGACCTCCGTGGTCTCGAGCGCGAGAACGCCGATGATCCGCGAGCCCGACAGGATCGGCACGCCGAGCCAGGACTCCGATTCCGTGCCGCTGTTGATCGCGCCCAGCGCGTTGCTCTCGGCGCCGGTCGCGAGCCGCAGCGGCTTCCGGGTGCGGATGACGTGCGACGTCAGGCCCTCGCCGAACGTGATCGGGTCGCTCTGGATGCGGGTGCCCTCGTCGATCTCGTAAGGGAACGTGATCACGCCCGACGGCTCGTCGTACAGGGCGATGAACATCGACTGGGAGTCGAACAGCATCCGCACGCGCTCGCCGACGAGGTCGATGATCGCCTGGAAGTCGAGCTGGCTGGCGAGCGCGTCACCGATCTCGTTGATGACCGCCAGCTCGGCGTTGCGCTCCTCGGTCTCGGCCAGCAGTCGTTTGGACTGGTCGAACAGGCGCGCGTTTTCCAGCGCGCTGGCCATGCTCGTGGCGATCGTGCCGAGGAGCCGTTCCGTGGCCTCGTCGTACGCGTGCCGATCGAACGCCTCCATCGCGATGACGCCGATGGCCCGATCGCCGATCAGGATCGGGACGCCCATCCAGGACTGCGCCTCGCGGCCATCGTTGGCCCCGGGCGCGTCGGGCCCCGTTCCGGGCTTCGCCGGGAGGGATTCCCGGGCGAGGTCGGTGCTGAGGATCGCGCCCAGGGCGTGCGACTCCTCGAGCGTGCCCAAGCGCAGCGGTCGTCGCGTTCGGATCACGTGCGACGTCAGGCCGGGGCCGAAGGCGATCGATTCGCTCCGATATCGCCGCCCGTCCTCGATCTCGTACGGGAAGTCCAGGATGCCGGCTGCCTCGTCGTAGGTCGCGATCAGCATCGAGCGCGCGCCGAACATGGTCCGGATCCGCTCGCCGACGAGCTCGATGATGGCCTCGTAGTCGAGTTGATTGGCGAGGGCGTTGCCGATCTCGTTGATGACAGCCAGCTCGGCGTTCCGTTGCCGGGTCTCCTCGATCGCCCTCGCCCGCGTCAGGGCGGAGGCGACGTGCTGGCCGACGAACGCGAGCAAATCGAGGTCGGCTTGCGAGTACGAGTGCTCGTTCGAGTACGACTGGACGACCAACAGGCCGAGCAGGCGGCCCTCGGCGCGAAGCGGAGCACCGAGCCACGTGCTCTCGGCGCTCGTCACGCCCAGCGCCTCGATCTGCCCGCCGGCCATGAGGCGCCGATACTCGGCGCCGTCGATGAGCAGCGGCTGGCCGCGCCGCAGGGCGTACGCCGTGACGCCGGTCGCCTGCCCGACGCCGAACGCCTCCCAGGCATTCGGGTCCGGGACATCGACGTCAAACGCATCGACGTAGTAGGGGTAGTTCAACAGGCCGCGCTCGTCGTCGTACAGCGCGACGTACAGGTTCTCCGCGTACATCAGCCCGCCGACGATCTGGTGGATCGTCCGGTAGAAGGCCTGCAGGTCGTCGGCCGCGCTGGCCGCCTCGGCAATCCGATAGAGCGCAGCCTGGACGAGGACCGTGCGGCTGCGTTCAGCCTCGAGCACCTCGAGCTCGGCGATCCGGGCCTTGGCGGCCGCCAGCTCCTTCGCCGCGGGTCGCTCAGCCATCCGCCGCTCCGGGTTGGCCGGCGACGCCCGGTGTGACCGCGCCCGGCAGCGCGGGCGTCGCCTCGAGCTCGGCCAGCAGCTCCGCCGGCCGGATGGGCTTGGAGATGTAGCCCTCCATGCCGGCCGCGAGGCACGCGGCGCGATCCTCGGACATCGCGTTGCCGGTCATCGCGACGATCCGCGGTCGCTCGCCCGACGGCCACCGGGCGACGATCCGCCGGGTTGCCTCCAGCCCGTCGAGCGTCGGCATCTGCACGTCCATCAGCACCAGGTCGTAGGGTTGGCGCTCGATCGCCTGGATCGCCTCCTCGCCGTCGCCGGCCACGTCCATCCGGTAGCCGAGCTGCGCGAGCAGGCGCCCGGCGAGCATCTGGTTCACGGCGTTGTCCTCGGCGAGCAGGATCCTCAGCGGATGACGCGTCGCCATGTCCGGGTCTGCCGATGACGTGGCCCGCTGCTGCCTGAGCGTAGCGGATCGGAGGCCCAGCGCCGTCCCGATCGCGTCCGCGAGCCCCGACGGCTTGGCCGGCTTGGTGACGACGCCGGCGATTCCCAGCGAGCGGGCCTCGGCCGCGCGGACGACGGCCTCCCGGCGCCCGAATGCCGCCGCGACGACGATCCGCGGCGGCTCGGCGGCGGTCGCCAGCCGCTGGGCCAGGTCGAGCCCGCTTGCGTCTCCCAGCGACTCGTCGACGATCGCCAGGGCGAACGCCTGGCCCGGTTCCTGCGCGAGCGCCGCGATGGCCTCGTCGGCCGTCCCGACCGAGACGACCTCGGCAGCCCAGCGGAGGAGCTGTGCCCCGATGACCCGCCGCGCGTCGGCGTTGTCGTCCACGACGAGGATTCGACGACCCTCGAGCGGCACGCTGGGCGCCTCGGGGATCGCCGTGTCGGCCGGCGCCGGGCCAACCAGCGCCCGCAGCCGGAACGTCGAGCCCTCGCCGGGAACCCCGGTGCTCTCGACCGTGATGTCGCCGCCCATGAGCTCGGCGAGGCGGCGGCTGATCGCCAGACCCAGGCCCGTGCCCCCGAAGCGGCGGCTGGTCGAGACGTCGGCCTGGCTGAACGACTGGAACAGGCGGCCGACGCGGTCGGCGGGGATGCCGAGGCCCGTGTCGCTGACCGCCGCCGAGACCGCGATCGGCCCGTCGGCCTCGTCGGAGGGCTCCGCATCGACCGTCAGCGCGACCTGGCCGGCGTCGGTGAACTTGATCGCGTTGCCCAACAGGTTCAGCAGGATCTGGCGCAGGCGGGTGACGTCGCCGACGACGATGCGCGGCGTCCCCGGCCGGATGTCGCCCACGAGCTCGAGCCCCTTCTCGGTCGCCCTGGCGGCCATCAGCTCCAGCGCGGCCTCGACGCACTCGTGGAGGTCGAACGGCGCGGCCTCCAGGTCCATCCGCCCGGCCTCGATCTTCGAGAAGTCGAGGATGTCGTTGATGATCGTGAGCAGCGACTCGCCGCTCGCCCGGATGATCTGCGTGTAGTCGCGCTGGTCGCCGGACAGCTCGGTGTCCAGCAGCAGCCCGCTCATCCCGATCACGGCGTTCATCGGCGTCCGGATCTCGTGGCTCATGCTGGCGAGGAAGATCGACTTCGCCTGGGTCGCCAATTCCGCCGCCTCGCGGGCGGCCTGGAGCTCCGTGATGTCGTGGTAGATCACGTAGTACCCGGTCCGCTCGCCGTCCACGGTGAGCGGCACCATGACGATCTCGACGTCGACCGGCGCGCCGTCCTTGCGCACGCGGCGCGCGATCCGCGTCGCCCGCCCGGTCGCCTCGGCCTCGCGGGTCAGCGCCCGGCCCTCGTCGTGGGGCGCGTCCGCGCCCAGCACGAGGTCGTCGATCTCCCGCCCCGCCGCCTCGTCGGCGCTGAAGCCGAACAACCTGGTGGCAGCCGGGTTCCAGCCGAGCACCCGCTCGTCGCGGTCCATCGTGACGACCGCGGCGGGGCTGATCTCGACCAGCGACTCGAAGTACTGCTTCTGGCGCCGGATCTCGCCCAGCGCCGAGGTCAGCTCGGCCGTGCGCTCGTCGACCCGTCGCTCGAGCGTCTCGACGTTCTCGCGGAGCTGCGCGGTCATCTCGTTGAACGCGACCTCGAGCGTGCCCACCTCGTCGGTCGAGGTGACGCGCGCGGTCGCCTCCAGGTCGCCGCCCCGGACGCGGGTCGCGACCGCGGCCAGGTCGAGGATCGGGCGCGTCACGCGCTGCGCGATCAGCGAGATGCCGATCGCGAGGAGCAGTGCCGACAGCAGGCCGGCCCCGCCGATGACGAGGGCCAGCTGCCGCGCCGACGCGAAGGCCTCGCCCTGCGAGATCTCGGCGACGATGGCCGCCTCGCGATCCGGCAGCCAGCGGTAGACCCCGATCACCGGCACGCCGCGATAGTCCGCGTACAGGCCCTGGCCGTCGTGGCCCGCGACCGCGTCGTCGATCCCGGCGGAGTGGACGCCGTCCGCGTCGGCCCCGGTGTTCATCCGCTCGTGGACGAACCGCGAATCGCCGCCCACGAGATACGTCTGGCCCGTCTCGCCGAGCCCCGTGCGCTCGAGGATGATCCGGTCCAGCCGCTCGAGCTGGAGGTTGGCGGCGAGCACGGCTACCCGCTGCCCGCCCCCGTTCTGGTCGAACAGCGGCGAGGCGACCGTGATCGTGGGCGAGCCGGTGAGCTCGGAGGCGTAGACGTTCTGGACGGACGTGTGCGAGGTCCCGCGGACGAAGTACGGCGCCGCCTTCTGGTCGATGCCCTCCAGGGCGGGCACCGTCGACAGGCGCACGGTCCCGTCGAGATCCAGGATCAGCAGCTCCTGCGCGTCGGCCGTCTGGGTGACGACCGTGGCGAGCACCTCGCGCAGCCGGGCCTCGGCGGCCGAGCGATCGGCCCCGGATGCGGCCGGGTCGAGGAACACGCGCGTGTCGTCGCCGAACCCGGGCAGCGCGCCGACGAAGACCACGTTCCGCGTCTGCTCGTCGAGCCAGCGGCTGAGCGATGCTGTCTTGTTCTCCGCGACGGCGTCGAGGCGCTCATAGATCGAGCTCGTCAGGTCGTCGGTCGCGCGCGCGTACGCGACGACGCTGACCACGAGCACCGTGACGCCCGACAGCAGGAGGAAGTACCCGACCAGCCGGCCGCGCAGGCCGAGCCGGATCGAGCGTCGCCCCCGCGACGGCGGGGCGTTCGCGACGGGCTCGTTCGCGACGGGCTCGGGCACCACCCCGCTACGGCACCTGCTGGCCGATGGACGCCAGGTCGAACGCCCCGGCCTTGGCCGCGTAGTCGACGCCGAAGTACTGCTCGGAGAGGGCCTTCAGCTTGCCGCTCGCGTGGAGGTCGGCGATGACGGCGTCGATCCGGTCCAGGAAGGCCACCGGGTCGAGGGTCAGGTGGCGGTCGACGTAGCCGGTCTTCTGCGTGTAGAAGGCGGGGGTCGGCAGGGCCCGCAGCGGCAGGCCGTTGTCGACCTCCGCCTGGCCGACGGGCGTGCTGCACAGGAACGCGTCGAGCTTGCCGTCGACGAGCGCCTGGAGGCCCGGGGGCTCGGACTGGAACGTGACCAGCTGCGGCGAGTCGGGCGGCGTCAGCGTCTCGCCCGGCAGCTCGAGCTCGCCCTTGAGGAACAGCTCGTGGGTGCAGCCGCTGCAGGCGCCGATCTGCTTGCCCGCGAGCTCGCCCGCGTCCTTGATCGGCGAGTCCGCGCGCACGAAGTAGCTGGCCGGCGTCGAGTAGTAGGGCTGGGTGACGTACAGGTCCTTCATGCGCGAGGCGGTGATCGCCCCCGAGCCCCAGGCCACGTCCCAGCGGTCGCCCCAGCCGCCGGCGATGACCTCGTTGAACGGCGGCGTGACGAAGCACGGTTCGACGCCCAGCGCCGCGGCGACGAGCTTGCCGGTCTCCGCGTCGTAGCCCGAGATCTCGGGCGCGGTGAGCTGGTTCGACTCGCACTTCGTCGGCGCCTGCCGAGCCGCGCCCTCCACGGCGAACGACTGCGGCGCGTAGTCGGGGTCGGTGAACAGGACGAGCGTCCCGCGGGCGAGGACCTGGGCCAGCTTGTCCCTGGCCGGATCGAGCGCGGCCGATGCTGGCGCCCTGGACGCGGCCGGAGCGACGCAAGCCGACACGACGAGCGCGAGGACCGCGAGCAGCGAGGCCGGGCGCGCGGAGGATCGAGGCATGGGCGGGCGCCTCAGGGGATGGTCTGGTCGATGGTCGACAGGTCGAACGCGGCGGCCTTGGTGACGTAGTCCTGGCCGAAGAACTGCTGGCTGAGCGCCTTCAGGGTGCCGTCCGCCTGGCGGGCGCGGATGATCTGGTTCACCCGGTCGGTGAACGCGACCACGTCGAGCCCCGAGCTCTTGTCGACGAACCCCGACGGGAAGAACGTGAACGCGGGCTTGTTGAGCCCGCGGAGCGGCAGGCCGGCGTCGATCTGAGCCTGGCCGACCGGCGCCGCGGCAAGGAAGGCGTCGATCTTGCCGTCCGCGAGCGCCTGGAGGCCCGGGCCTTCGGTCTCGAACGCGACGACGACCGGGTCCTTGATGTCGTACTCCAGGGTGACGCCGGGAATCTCCAGCTCGTGCTTGAGGTAGTACTCGTGCGAGCAGCTGGCGCAGGCGCCGATCTGCTTGCCCGACAGCTGGTCGGCGGTCTGGTATGGCGAGTCGGCACGGACGAAGAACAGGTTCGGCGTCGCGTAGTAGGGCTGCGTCATGTACAGGCGCTTCATGCGGTCGCGGTTGATCGAGCCCGACCCGTACACGATGTCCCAGCGGTCGCTCCAGCCGCCTGCCGTCACCTCGGTCCAGCTCGGGGCGACGAAGCACGGTTCAACACCCAGGTCCTTGGCGACGAGCTTGGTCGTCTCGTTGTCGAAGCCCGTGACCTCCGCGCCGGTTGTCTGCGTCGGGAGGCATTTCGTCCCCGCAGGCCGCGTGGCGCCCTCGACCAGCATCGACTGGGGCGGGTAGTCGGTCTCGGCGTAGCCCACGAGCGTGCCGCGGTCGACGATCTGGGCGAGCTTGTCGGTCTGGGGGTTCGCGCTGGGGGCGCCGGACGCAGCCGACCCCTGTCCGCCGCCGCACGCGGCGACCACCAGGCCGAGCGAGATGAGGAGGCCGAAGCGGCGACGGTCGCCGCGCCCGTGACGGAGCGAGCGCATGGAACCCCTCTGTGACCGGTGCAGTCCGGCGGAGTGTACGCGGCGGTGGGCCCGCGGGCGGTGTCGTCCTGCCGACGTTCAGCCGCGCTCGAGGTAGCGCTCCCGATCCCAGTTGTGGACCACGGAGTCGTAGATCTCCTGCTCGACCCGCGCGGCGTTGAGATAGTGCGCGACGACGTCGTCGCCGAACAGCTCGCGGGCCGCCTCGGAACGCTCGAGCTCCCCGATTGCCTCCCACAGCGCGCGCGGCATGCGCGGCACGCCCGTCGCGACGTAGCCGTTGCCCTTGTATTCCGGCACCAGCTCGAGCCCGTGCTCGATCCCGTACAGCCCGGCGCCGATCATCGCCGCGTACGTGAGGTACGCGTTCATGTCGCCGCCCGGAAACCGGTTCTCGACGTGCAGCGCGTCGCCGCTGCCGACGAGCCGGAACCCGGTCGTCCGGTTGTCGCGGCCCCACACGACGTTGACGGGTGCCCACGACAGCGCCGCGTAGCGCTTGTAGCTGTTGACGAACGGGGCGATGAACACGGCGAGCTCGCGCGACAGGGCCATCATCCCGGCCACGAACTGGGCCCCCTGCGCGGACAGGCCGTAGGGACCCTCGGGCTCGCCCTTGCCCGCGTGCATGAGCGGCCGGTCGTCGTCGCGGTCCCAGATGCTCATGTGGAGGTGCCCGGACGACCCGGTCCAGCGGTGGTCGGGCTTGGCCATGAACGTGATGCCCCAGCCGTTGAGGTAGGCGATCTCCTTCGCGCCATGCTTGAAGATCACCGTCCGGTCGGCGGACTCGAGCACGTGGTCGTAGCGGATGTTGACCTCGTGCTGGCCGTTGGCGGCCTCGCCCTTGCTGAACTCGATCGGGATCCGTGCCGCGGTCATCTGGTTGCGCAGCAGCCGGTGCAGCGGCTCGGCCTTGGTCGCCTGGAGGAGCTGGTAGTCCTCGTTGTAGTAGCCGAACGGCTTGGGCACCGGCCAGCCCCGCTCGGCGAGGCTCTCCCACGAGTCCTTGAGCACGTAGTACTCGAGCTCGGAGCCGCACTTGACGGCCAGGCCCATGTCCGCCGCGCGATCGACCTGCCGCTTGAGGATCGTCCTCGGGCTGACCGGGATGTCGTCGCCGGTCTCGCCGTCGGTCGCGTCGGCCAGCACGAGGGCCGTCTTCTCCAGCCAGGGCAGCACCCGCAGCGTGTCCCAGACCGGTTCCGCGACCCAGTCGCCATAGCCGGTCTCCCAGTTCATCAGGGCGAAGCCCTCGGGCGTGCCCATCTCCATGTCGGTGCCCAGGAGGTAGGTGCAGAAGTGGGCGCCGTGGTCGATCACGCCGTTGAGGAACGCCTCGGCCTGGACGCGCTTGCCGACCAGGCGGCCCTGCATGTCGGTGATCGCCACGACCAGCGTGTCGATCGCGCCGCTCCGGACCTGCCCCTCGAGCTCCTCGAGCTTGGGGTGCTTCCCGTGACCGCCGTGCTTGCCGGACTCGTCGTGCTTGGGCATCGGAGACCTCGTTGCAGGTACTTCGCCGTCATCGCGCCGTCGGCGACGATCACCGATCCGGTCACGAACGACGACTCGTCGGAGGCGAGGAACAGCGCGACGTTGGCCAGCTCGCGCGGTTCGCCCGGGCGGCCAATGGGCTGGAAGGAGTCGATCGACGCGTAGACCTCCTGGAGGCCGCCCAGCATCTCGGCGTGCGCGTAGTTGATCGGCGTATCGACCCAACCCGGGGCGAGCGCGTTGCAGCGGATCCCCTGCTTCGCGTAGTCGAGCGCGATGCCCTTCGACAGCATCACGATCGCGCCGACACGTCGGCGGCCACGGCGAACGCCTGGTCGCCGATCTCGCCCGCAACCGCCTCGACCGCGTCGCGGTTGACGTCCACGCAGGTCACCCGCGCGCCTTCCTCCGCGAACCGGATCGCGCTCGCGCGCCCGATCCCTGAGCCCGCGCCGGTGACGATCGTGACCTTGCCCGCGAGCCGGTCGCCCATCCCTGCCAACCTCCTGCAAGGACCACGCCTCACGTCGCGACACGCCGTTGACAGCGCCCGAGGCGTCTGCGCTTACTGCGCCCGTTGGAGGCGGCCGCGTGGAGGGCGCGATCGTAACGCGAACTCGCCGCCGCAGAAGGAGGGTGGCCGCACCGCCCACTAGTGCCAGCACCAAGGACACCGATCAGCTTCATCAGCTGGGGTATGCCCAAGAGCTCCGGCGCGGGATGAAGACGTTCTCGAACTTCGCGGTCTCGTTCACCATCATCTCGATCCTGTCAGGCTGCCTGACGCTGTTCCTGTTCGCGATGAACACGGGCGGCCCGGCGATCATGACCCTCGGCTGGCTCGTTGTCGGCTTCTTCGTGATCCTGGTGGCCCTCGGCATGGCCGAGGTCGCCTCGAGCTACCCAACCGCCGGCGGCCTGTACTACTGGGCCGCCAAGCTCGCCCCGGAGTCCGGGCGCGACCCGGCACATCCTCGAGCCCGGAGGCGCCGCCTCCGGCCTCACTGGTTCCGGGTCGGTCCATGGCAAGGACTGCGCGTTGGGGCCGCTATCCTCGGGGCCCATGGAGACGGCCCCCTTCCTCCTCGACATCGGCCTGGCCCTCCTGGTCGCGGCCGGGCTGGGCTGGCTGGCGCGCAAGCTCGGGCTGCCGGCCGTGGTCGGCTACCTGGCGGCCGGGCTGGTTGTCTCGCGGTTCACGCCCGGGTACGTGGCGGACCGCCACCAGATCGAGCTGCTGGCCGAGGTCGGCGTGGTGCTGCTCCTGTTCGAGGTCGGCATCGAGGTCGACCTTGGCCACCTCCGTCGCGAGCACGGCGGCCTGCTGTGGGCGTCGCCCGCGCAGATCGGCGTGTCGACGGTGATCGCGGCGGCCGTGCTCTTCGGGCTTGGCGTCGCACCATTGGGCGCCGCGCTGGTCGGCGTGTCGGTGGCGATGTCGAGCTCCGTCGTCGTCGTCAACATCACGCGCTCGAGGCGTCGGACGACAGACAAGCCGACCGACGAGGGCCTGCTCGGCTGGAGCGTGCTGCAGGACGTGACCGGCGTGGCGCTGGCGACCGTGATTCTCGCCGTCTCGGGCTACGGCGGACGGCCGCTCCCGCTGGCGCTCGCGCTGCTCGCCGGCTTCGGGCTCCTGGCGCTCGCCGCGGACCAGGTGCTGCCCCGGATCCTCCGACGGTTGCGATCGGAGCACGACCTGTTCCTCATCGTGTCGGTCGCGTCTGGGCTCGTGCTGGCCGCGGCAGGCGCCGTGTTCTTCGGGGTGCCCGCGGCCCTCGCCGCCTTCGTCGCCGGCCTCGCGATCAGCGATCGCCCCGAGACCGCTGAGGCACGTCGCCGTCTGTTGCCGTTCCGTGACGTCTTCGCCGTGCTGTTCTTCGTCGCGGTCGGCTCGCTGATCGATCCGGGCAGCCTCCCGACCGCGGCCCCGTGGATCGCCCTCCTGGTCGGGCTGGTCATCGGAGCGAAGGTCCTCGTGGCGTGGGTCCTCGCGAAGGTGGCGCGACTCGACGCCCGTCCGCTGCAGCTCGCGACCGGGCTCGGCCAGATGGGCGAGTTCGGCTACGTGCTGGCCGGGATCGGCCTGACGGCGAGCGTCGTCTCCAACGACCTGTTCACGGCCGTGCTGGCGTCGATCGTGGTCACGATCGCCGGCTCGGCGGTCCTAGTCCGGCTCGCCGGCAAGGCCCCGGCCCCGGCGGAGACGACCGCCGCCGCCGCGTCGCTACGCCTCGGGCGACCGCCTAGTAGATGACAGTCGCGTCCGGCGGGAAGGTGAACGCGAACGCGGACGGGGGCAGGGGCGCGTCGGGCACGTAGCTGGTGACGATGGCGTCCCGGGTGGTCTGGCCGCCGATGGACTCCTCGAGCCTGAGGATCACGCCGTCGGCGCGGTCGACGGACAGGCGGATCGCGAAGTCGGGCCGGTCGGCGGTGAGCTCGATCGTGCGGGGGTGGTCGCACTCGAGGACGATCGCGGCCCGGCCGGCCACGAAGGCGGCGCCGGTCACCCGGCAGTCGCCGGTCGCGAGCACGTTCTGGCAGTAGCCGGCGGGGTGGACGAACAGGTCCGGCAGCGACTCCATCGGGAGGGCCGTGACCGGGCTGTACACCCGCGAGCGGCCGGGGAGGTCGCCGTCGTCGGTCACGCCGCGCACCGTCGGCCGGACGGGTCGCCGGGTGCCGACCTTGCGCGACGCCACGTAGGTCTGCACGGTCGTGCCGTCGGAGACCCATGTCTCGTAGCCATCCGTGGTGCCGGCCACCGGCACCGACGACAGCACCTTGGCCTCGCCCGGGTGCCGCAGCGTGATGTCGTGGACCAGCAGCTCCTCGCCGCGGGTGGTCCAGCTGTGCTCCTCGAGACGCATCCGGAGCGTCGTGAAGCGCAGCTCCGCGTCGCGCATGAACGTGAACAGCTCGTCGATGCCGGGCAGCTCCTCACGCAGGGCGGCGATCTCGGGCAGGCGCCGGCCGGCGTATGGGACGGGCAGGGACCCGGCTTGGTCCCAGGCGCGGCTCGCGGACATCGCCGGGATTGTAGCGGTCCGCCGCGACGCGCCGAGCGGCGTCAGCCGCCGGCCGGCCCGCCCCCGAGCCCGGGCTCGGTCATCGAGGCCGGGTCGAGCAGCTCGTCCAGGCGATCCGCGGCGATGCCCCGTTCGGTCGCCAGGTCGCGGATCGTGCGTCCGCTCCTGAGCGCCTCCTTGGCCAGCGATGCCGCCGCGTCGTAGCCGATCTCCGGCGCGAGCGCCGTCGCCAGCATCAGCCCCTGCTCGACCAGCTGCGGGCCGCGCTCGGTGGCCTCGACGCCCTCGACAAGGCGGACCCGGAAGTTGCGCGCCGACGCGGCCAGCAGCGTGATCGACTCCAGGATCGCGACCGCCGTCACCGGCAGCATCACGTTGAGCTCGAGCAGCGAGCCGGTCTGGCCGAAGGCGACGGTGGCGTCGTTGCCGATCACGCGGGCGACGACCATCGTCAGGCTCTCGACGATGACCGGGTTCACCTTGCCGGGCATGATCGACGACCCGGGCTGCGTCTCGGGCAGCGAGATCTCGGCGAGGCCGGCGCGGGGGCCCATGCCCATCAGGCGGACGTCGGAGGCGATCTTCCACAGCCCGAGCGCGATCGCCCGCAGCCCACCGTGCGCCGCGATCACCGCGTCGAGCGTCGCCTGGGCGTGGAAGTGGTTGGGGGCCTCGCGGACCGGCAGGCCCGTGAGCTCGGACAGGCGGACGCACGCCCGGGCGGCGAACTCCGGGTGGGCGTTGATCCCTGTCCCCACGGCGGTCCCGCCCAGCGGCACCGTCAGCAGCTCGTCGCGGGCGGCCTGCGCCCGGCGGATCGCCTCCTCGGCCTGGCCCGCATACCCGGCGAACTCCTGCCCCAGGCGGATCGGCGTCGCGTCCTGGAGGTGAGTCCGGCCCGTCTTGACGACGTCCCACAGCTCGTCGGCCTTGGCGGCCAGGGCCCGCTGGAGCTCGATGAGCGCGGGGATGAGCTCCTCCTCGATCGCCACCGCCGCCGACAGCTGGAGCGCCGTCGGGATCACGTCGTTGGAGCTCTGGCAGCGGTTGACGTCGTCGTTCGGGTGGACCCGCGCCCCCAGCCGGGCCGCGGCGATGTGGGCCACGACCTCGTTCATGTTCGTGTTGGTCGAGGTCCCCGAGCCGGTCTGGTACACGTCGATCGGGAACTGCCCGTCGTGCCGGCCGTCGGCGACCTCGCGCGCCGCGACGGCGAGGGCCTGTGCCTTCACCGCGTCGAGGAGCCCGAGCCCCTGGTTGGTCTCGGCCGCGGCGAGCTTGATCAGCGCGAGCGCGCGCAGGAAGCGCCGCGGCATCCGCTGGCCGGAGATCGGGAAGTTGAGGACCGCGCGCTGCGTCGACGCGCCGTACAGGGCGTCCGCGGGGACCTCCATCTCGCCCATGGAATCGCGTTCCACGCGGGTCGTCGATGGTCCGGCGTCGGCCGGTTCGGGCTCCATGCCGCTGATGGTAGGCGACCCGGGTTCGGTTAGATCGCCCACGTGCCTCGCTCAGCCGAGCGGGCGGGTCCAGGCGCGATGGTGCGTCACGGCCTCGAACCCGACGGCCCGGTAGAGGCTCTCGGACGCCGCGTTGGTCGTGCGCGAGAAGACGAGGGCGTCGACGGCGCCGAGGTCGCGCAGCCGGTGGAGGCCGGCGAGGTTCACGGCCCGGCCGAGCCCGCGTCGCTGGTGATCGGGATGGGTCCCCACCGGCTCGAACTCGCCGACGCCCGCATCCGGGCTCCACCACACCATCGCGAACGCCGCCAGCGAGCCGTCCGGCGCCTCGACGACCAGGTCGCCTTCCTCCGCGTAGCGCGGCATCGCCGCCAGCGCGGCGTACTTCTCGACGGTCATGCGCGACGGCGCGAACGCGGCCCGATGGACCTCGACCCGGGCCGGGGCGTCCTCCGGCAGCCGGACGTGCCGCAGCCGATAGCCATCGGGCAGGGCCGGCACGTCGTCGAGCGGGGTGTCCAGCCGCCGGTACCAGTGCGTGTAGTGGGGTTCGGCCGCGGCTACCCAGCCACGAGCCGCGAGCAGGTCGCCCAGCACCGTGTCCGCGTCCATCGCCCACGTCTCCAGCGTCGTCGGGGGCACGGTCCCGTCGGACGCGGCGATCGACGCGACCGCCTCGGCGGCCCAGGCCAGCGTCGCGTCGACGAGCGCCGCTCGCGCGTCCGACGCGAGGTCCGCGCGCTGGTGCCAGTCGAGGGTCCCGGGCGGGCTGAGCCAGCCGTACCCCAGCACGTCCGCGCCGTCGGCCCACAGGCGCACGAGGCGACCGTGGTCGGTCCCGGGTTGATCGCTCGCGACCCACCACTCGAGGTCCCCGGGTGTCGTGTTGACGAACGGCCGGGCGCGGGTCCAGGACGCGGCGAGGCAGGCCTCCATCGCCGCGAGGTCGGCCAGGCCCGCGAACGGGCGCGATTCCGCAGCCATCATGACGAGTATGGCCGCGGTGCCGGCCGGATCGCGCGCCCGCGTTGGTAGGCTGGGCGTGCATGAGCACGGACGTCCCCATGGCCCGCCTACGAGCCAACGGGCTGGACATCGGGTACGACGAGGCCGGCGACGGCCCTCCGCTCGTGCTCCTGCACAGCGCGAGCTCATCCGGTCGCGAGGACTACGCGGCGCAGCTCCCGCAGCTGCGGCGGTCGTTCCACTGCTACCTGCCGGACGCGCGGGGTCACGCGACGACCCGCTGGGACGCCGCGGACGGTTTCCGCTACGACTGGCTGGTCGACGACGTCGAGGCGTTCGCCGACGCGCTCGGCCTCGCGACCTTCCACCTGCTCGGCTTCTCGATGGGTGGCGCGACGGCGCTCCAGTTCGCGGCCAGGCGGCCCGAGCGGCTGCAGACGCTCGCGGTGATCGGCATCTCGCCCCGGCGCGAGCCCCGGACGTCCGTCGCGCGGCGGATGATGGACCCGGCCTACATCCAGCGTGATCCGCGCTGGGCCGCGGAGCTCTCGGCCCGCCACGACCCGGTCCAGGGACCCGGCGCGTGGCAGCGGCTGATGCCGGCCATCGCCCGGGACGTCGCCGAGCAGCGGCTGCTCGAGCCCGCCGACCTGATCCGGATCGACGCCCCCACGCTGGTGGTCGTGGGCGACCGCGACCCGTTCGTCCCCGTCGACCAGGCATGGGCCCTGAAGCGCCAGCTGCCCGACGCGCGTCTGTTCGTGGCGCCGGACTGCGGCCACGAGGTCCCGGCCCGCCGGCCAGCACTGTTCAACGAGGCGATCGCCGGCTTCTACCGGTCGACGGCCGCCGCGGCCGCCAAACGCGCGAAGGGATAGGGCGGGTCGGCGCCTGCCCGGCGCGCATCGGGCAGCGGCGCCGGGATCAACCGGCCGCGAGCTCCTCCGGCAGGGCCGGCCGGAGCATCAACGCGTAGACCCGGCCGTCGGGACCCTTGACGCTCACGATCGCCGGCTCGCCACCGGTCAGGGCGTCGGTGGCGGTCGCCTGCGCCGCGGTCAGCAGCCGGGACGGAAAGGGGATCGCGGCGTCGTCCGGAGGCTGCGGGAAGTCGGCGGGTGCGAGGTCCGTCCACGGCCACGCCTGCACGACCGCGCCTGGCACCGCCGATGTCTCCGCGATCACGGCCATCACGCGGTCCGAGGCGTAGTCGGCGTCGGTCCCGATCGATCGCAGCCGGGTCACCAGGGCCGAGAACGCGCGCAGCGCCGCCGCGTCGGGCCCGGGCGCCGGCTCGTCGGTCAGGCCGGTGACGAGGATCGAGCGGTCCGCGCCGTCGGCATGGAGCTCGAACACCGTCGATGGCGCGTCCATGTTGCCGCCCATGTAGTCGTCCCGGGCCGTGCCCAGCCGCCCGTCGAGGAGCGCGAACTTCAGGAGCGCCTGGACCTCGTCCTCGGACAGGTGCGCGTCGCGCAGGGTGGGCACGGTCGCGGGACCCTCGCCTGCGGCGCCCGGGTTGAGGCCTCCGCCGCCGCCCGACGGCTCGTCGCCGGAAGGGAGCACGAGCGCCCGGCCGTCGCCGTAGAGCGTGAACTCCGGCAGCCGGCTCATCACGGTCTCGAGCCGCACAAACCCGCCCCGGGTGGCCGCACGCAGGACGATGTCTCCCGCGCCGGTCGGATGCTCGATGGTGTCCGCGGGGAGCGACGGGTTCGCCGACGCGGATGGATTCGATGCGGTCGGAGCGGCCGAGGTCGTCTGGGCGCCGGTGGACGGGGCCGACGAGCCGGTCGAACAGGCGGCGACGCCGAGCGCGGCCGCGAGGACGAGCGTGACGAGCCGGCGGGCAGCGGCGGACGGCGGTCGGGTGGACATGGCACCCCGACGCCGGGCTCGTGCGCGCGGTTCCCATGCCACAATCGACCCATGGCTCGTGATCTCCGGCGACCGCTCCGGGAGGCCTGGATCGTCGACGCGGTCCGGACCCCGATCGGGCGCTACGGCGGCGCCCTGGCGTCCGTGAGACCCGACGACCTCGCGGCGGTCGCGATTGCCGCCGTCGTCGAGCGGACCGGCATCGACCCGGCCCTGATCGAGGACGTGGTCCTCGGCTGCGCGAACGGGGCCGGCGAGGACAACCGCAACGTCGCGCGCATGGCGGCGCTGCTGGCGGGCCTGCCGGTCGAGGTCGCAGGGCAGACCGTGAACCGGTTGTGTGGCTCCGGGCTCCAGGCGGTGAACAGCGCCGCGCATGCGATCGGGGCGGGCGACGGCGACGTGTTCGTCGCGGGTGGCGTCGAGTCGATGACGCGGGCCCCGTACGTGATGCTCAAGGCCGACGGCGCGTGGGACCGCGGCCCGCGGACGATGGAGGACACGACGCTTGGCTGGCGGTTCGTGAACCCGCGCATGCGCGAGGCCTATCCGCCGATCACGCTGGGCGAGACCGCGGAGTGCGTCGCCGCACAGTGGACGGTCTCGCGCGAGCGCCAGGATGCGTTCGCGCTCGAGAGCCAGCGGCGAGCGGTCGCGGCCATGGAGGCCGGGCGGTTCGACGGCCAGCTGGTGCCGGTGAGCGTCGCCGGGCGAAAGGGCGCGGTGACGGTGGTCGATCGCGACGAGCACCCCCGGCCCGACACGTCGGCCGAGGCGCTGGCCGCGCTCAAGCCCGCGTTCGAGGCGAACGGGACCGTGACGGCCGGCAACAGCTCGGGCATCAACGACGGCGCCGCCGCCCTGCTGCTGGTCGAGGCCGATCGCGCGCACGAGCTGGGGCTGCGGCCGATGGCCCGGGTCGTCGCCACCGCCGTGGCGGGGGTCCACCCCGACGTGATGGGCATCGGCCCCGTGCCGGCCGTGCGCAAGGTGCTCGGACGAGCCGGTCTCGAGGCGTCCGACATGGACGTGGTCGAGATCAACGAGGCGTTCGCCAGCCAGGCCGTCGCGTGCATGGACGAACTCGGGCTCGATCCCGCGCGGGTCAACCCCAACGGCGGCGCCATCGCGCTCGGGCACCCACTCGGCGCCACCGGCGCGCGCCTGGTGACGATGGTCGTCCACGAGCTGGCGCGGACAGGCGGGCGTTACGGCCTCGCGACCATGTGCATCGGCGTGGGCCAGGGGATCGCGACGATCGTGGAGCGCATCGAGGCCTGATCGGGGCTCAAACGGCGCGGGACCATCGGGGTGCTGGACGAAAACCGTTGCCGTGCGTACGATCGGAGCGTCACCGAGCCGTTCCGGGCGCGGGACGCAGCGACCCGAGGAGTATTCACGAGATGATCGACGCCCAGCCGACCGTCGTCTCCCTGTCCGATGCCGCCGCCACCAAGCTGCGCGAGCTGACGAAGGACGAGCCGAATCCCGAGATCGGCCTGCGCGTGTACGTCTACTCCGGCGGCTGCTCCGGCTACCGCTACGGGATGATGCTCGAGGACGCGCCGACGACGGACGACAACGTCCTGAGCGCGAACGGCGTGCGCGTGTACATCGACAACAACAGCGTGCCGCTCATCCAGGGCAGCGAGATCGACTACGTCGACACCCTGATGGGCGCCGGGTTCACGGTCAACAACCCGAACGCGGTCTCGGGCTGCGGCTGCGGCTCGAGCTTCCGTACGGCAGACGACGCCGGCACGGCGCGGAGCTGCTCCCACTGACCTCCCGGGCGCCGCGGGCGCCCGCCTCGAGTCGCTGACGACGCCGTCGGGATCGCCCGGCGGCGTTTTCATGTCCCGGAGATGGTTCGTGCCCCATCGGCGAGGGCCGTTCGCACGCGGACGGCGTACCCTGCCCGGACCACGCCATGCAGATCCCGCTGTTTCCCCTCCACATGGTACTGTCGCCCGGCCTCGCGCTGCCTTTGCACGTGTTCGAGGACCGGTACCGGCTGATGGTTCGCCGGTGCCTCGACGAGTCCGTGCCGTTCGGCGTCGTGCTGATCCACGAGGGCAGCGAGCTCGCCCCGCGCGACGGCGGACCGCAGGAGCTCGCGATCGCGAGCGTCGGGACGTTCGCCGAGATCCGCGAGGCCAGCCGCTACGCGGACGGGCGCTGGGAGCTGCTGACGGTCGGCGCCGGGCGGTTCGTCATCGAGACGGTCAAGACCGGCCTCGAGCCGTATCTCGTGGCGGACGTCGAGCCGCTCGATGATCCGGTCGGCGATGCCGAATCCGCCGCCGCCCTCGTTCGGCGGGTGTCCCGCCGGTTCGTGGACTACCTCCGGCTGCTGCAGCCGCGTGACGGCGAGGCGACGACGCCGATCGACGTCCAGGTCGAGGTCGACGTCCCGGGTGACGGCGAGGACGCGTCCGACGCGGACCCGCTCGACGCGGCGTTCGGCGGGCTCGCGGACGAGGGCTTGCTGCCCGCCGACGAGGACGAGGCGCCCGATGACGACGGCCTGGCGTCCGCGCTGCGGATCCCCGACGACCCCTCGCACCTCTCGTTCCTGCTGACGGGCATCCTGCAGGTCGAGCCGTTCCGCAAGCAGAAGCTGCTGGAGGCGACGACCGCCGAGCAGCGGCTGCGCGAGCTCGACCTCCTGCTGGACCGCGAGCTGGTGCTCCTCCGGGCGCGCCTGGCGCCGTACAGCCCGGACAGGCGCGCGCTCGGGCCGCTGGCCGGCTGATCGGGGGAAGGATGTCGGGGCCGCCCGGCGGGGGTGACGCCCCACCGGACGGCCCAGCGGCCCGCAGCGGCGCGGGGTCGCCACCGAGGCCGTGGGAATTCCGTCCCGGATGCTAGCCGCGGGCGCCGGCCGTGCGCCCCCCCGGTTCGAGGGGTTCGGCGACGTCCAGACGAGGGGCCGCGCTCCGGGTGGCTGCTCGGCGACCTTCGCGAAGCCGTGGACGGTCGGCCGCCGCGTCGCGCGGATTTCACGCGACGTGCGTGATGCCGACGCTCGTGCCGCGCGACGAGACTCCGATGAGCCCGAGGCGTACAGTCTTCGTCTCACGGAGTCGACAGGAGGATCCGACGGTGCCATTCCGGACCGGGGCACTCGACATCGCGCGTTGGCGGGGCCCAGCGCTCGCCGTCTCGGCTTCGAGCCTGTTCCTCGCCGCGTGCAGCTCGGTGGGCGGGCCGACCTACACCTTCTGGGACGTGATCTGGACGATGATCGCGTTCTTCTTCTGGTTCATGCTGATCTGGATCTTCATCTCGATCTTCGCGGACATCTTCCGGCGCAACGACCTGACCGGCGGCTGGAAGGCGATCTGGATCATCGTGATCGTGCTGATCCCGTTCATCGGCGCGCTGATCTACATCGTGTCGCGCCCGAAGGTCACGGCCCAGGACGTCCAGATGATGACCCAGGCCGACGCGGCGCAGAAGGCCGCCGCGGGAGTCACGCCTGCGGACCAGATCGAGAAGCTCAACCAACTGAAGGCGTCCGGCGCGATCACCGAGCCGGAGTACAACCAGCTCAAGAAGAAGGCGATGGAGGGCTGATCGTGGGTATCGGACCGGTCGAATACATGGTGGTTGCGTTTCCCGGCAACAGGTTCAACGGTGAGGTCGCCCCGGCACTCCGGGACCTGATCGATTCGGGCACGATCCGCGTGCTCGACCTGGCGTTCGTGATGAAGGACGCCGACGGCAGCGTCGTCGGCGCCGAGCTCGAGGACGCCGGCTCCGAGGTGATGCAGGCCTTCAACGCCCTCGAGATCGAGCGCGGCGGCCTGCTCAACGACGACGACCTCGTCGAGATCGGGGACGCGCTCGATCCGAACTCGTCGGCCGCTGTCCTGGTCTGGGAGGACCTGTGGGCCAAGCGGTTCGCCGATGCCGTCGCCGACTCGGGCGGCGTGCTCGTCGACATCCAGCGGATCCCGCGCGACGTCGTGCAGGCCGCCATCGACTTCTCCGCCGACGAATCCGTCACCGCTTAGTCACTGAGGAGGAAGACCACCATGATGAGGCGACGTGGAGGCCCCGGGGTCGTCGGGGTGATGGCGACAACGGCGGTCATGGCGGGGACGGCAGGCGCCGTCCGCCACCACCAGGAGCAGAAGTACGCGAACCAGGCGGCCCAGCAGCAGGCCGCAGCACAGCCGCAGCCGGCACCCGTCGAATATGCCCCGGCCCCCGAGGCGGCCCCGGCCCCGGCCCCCGAGGCTGCTCCCGGCAACGACATGATGGCCCAGCTCACCCAGCTGAGCCAGCTGCACAATGCGGGCGTTCTCTCCGACGAGGAGTTCACGGCCGCCAAGGCGAAGCTCCTCGCCTGACGGCAGGGCGCCCGCGAGCGCCGACGATCCGGACGGCCCGGCCTCCCGATGAAGGAGCGACCGGGCCGTTTCGATTCCCCTAGCTGACGGTCAGCTCGCTCGCCCCGCCCAGGACCTCCAGCTCGTAGCGGTCCGGGCTGTCGGCGAACCCGGGCCCGACGTATCGGCGCTGTCCCGCGACCTGCTCGCGCCGGCCACCGTCGACGCGCAGGTGCGCGACCCCACCCGCCATCCGCACGGCCACGGGGATCCCCGCGGGACGGGTGAAGCGGGCGCTGCTCACGACGCCGCCGATACGGATCGTCGCGGTTCCGGTCGGGCGTGGCAGCTCGAGGCGCACGTGGTTGGCGCCGCCGTCCACGTCCATCCGCTCCAGCGTGACCGCCTCGAGCGTGCCGGTCAGGTCCGTGATCCCGCCATCGAGCTCGATCGTCCACGGGATGGAGCCGTTGAGCGCGACCCGGGCCTTGCGCGTGCTGAAGGCGGCGGTCGCCTGCCGGCGATAGCGGATCGTCACGACGCCACCGGCCGCGCGAACGTCGGGCCGCGGACCGTCGAAGGTCGCCAGCACAAGGGCGTCGGCCGGCGACGCACCGGCGAACTCCAGCCGCGAGGCGCTGGTCTCGGCGATGATCCGCGCGTTCGCGCGTGGCCCCAGCGGGGCGATGTTGAGCGCGAACCGGGGGGCGCCAGAGGCGAACACGAGCCGGCCGCGGGACGCGTCCAGGAGCGGTGCGCTGAAGCGGTTGCCGATGAAGCCGCCGCGCGTCTGCGCACGCAGGCGCGCCGTCTCCGCATCGACGGCCCGGCCGGCGTCGACCAGGAACCGGCCGATGGCGTCCCCCTCGGAGGCCGAGCCGGCCGCGAGCAGCCCGTCGACGGCCTCGGCCAGCGGCCCGATGGCGGCCACGACCTCGTCCGCCCGCGCCGGGACGGGCGCGATCGTCACGCTCCGGCGGTCCGAGGGGTCGGGCCGGCGGGTCACGTAGCCCGCTCGTTCGAGGCGATCGACGACGCCCGTGACGGCGCCGCTGGTGACGCCGGCGAGCTCGGCCAGGCGGCTCGGCGTGAGGCCGGGGGCCGCGATGACGAGCTCGAGGCAGCGGAGGTCGGTCGGATTGAGCCCGAGGTGCTCGGCGAGCGCTTCGTCGAACGCGACGGTGCGGATCGCTTGACGGATGGCGGCGTTGTCGTTCATCATGCGGATATCTTAGCAGCTAAGTTATTTAGGAGGACCGCATGTCCGCTCAGCATCATACCTCGCCGCCGGACGGCATCGAGGCCAGCGATCTCGTCAAGGTGTACCCGGGCGACATCCGGGCTCTCGACGGCGTCAGCCTCACGGTCGCGCCGGGGTCGATCTTCGGGCTCCTCGGCCCCAACGGCGCCGGGAAGTCCACGACCGTCCGCATCCTCTCGACGCTGTCGCGCCCGACCGCGGGTACCGCCAGCGTCGCGGGGCACGACGTGCTGCGTCACCCGGAGCGTGTCCGCAGCGCGATCGGCGTGGTCGGCCAGCGATCCGCGGTCGACCCCAGCGCCACGGGCCGCGAGAACCTGGTCCTCCAGGGCCAGATGTTCGGCATCGAGTCGCGCGAGCTCCGCAACCGCATCGCCGGCATGTTCGAGCGGTTCGACCTCACCGACGCCGCCGATCGCCTCGCCGGCACGTGGTCCGGCGGGATGCGCCGCAAGCTCGACGTCGCGATGGGGCTGATCAACCACCCCCGCGTGCTGTTCCTCGACGAGCCGACGACCGGCCTCGATCCCGAGGCGCGCGCCGAGCTGTGGGCCCAGGTCGCCTCGCTGTCGCGCGACGGCGGGCTCGCGATCCTCTTGACCACCCACTACCTCGAGGAGGCCGACCACCTGGCCGACCACCTCGCCATCGTCGACCACGGCCGGATCGTCGCGGGCGGCACGCCCGAGGCCCTCAAGGCCGAGCTGCATGGCGACGCCATCCACATCGTCCTCGAGGGGCCGGCCGGCGGCCAGGTCGCCGCGTCCGTGCTCGCCCGCATCGACGGGCTCGCCGTGCCGGTCGTCGACGGGGCCCGCGTCACGGCGCGGGCCGACCACGCGGCGGCCCGCGTCCCGACCGTCCTGTCGGCGCTCGAGGGCGCGGGCGTCGCCGTCGCGACCGTGACCGTCGCCCGCCCCTCGCTCGACGACGTCTACCTCAGCCACACCGGCCGGTCCTACCGCCCGGAGACCCTGGAGCTCGCCCGATGACCGCTATCGCCCAGACCATGTACCAGTCCGAGCGCCACCTGCGCGCCTTCGTTCGCCAGCCGTGGTTCGTCCTCATGGCGATCATCCAGCCGGTGATCTGGCTGCTGCTGTTCGGCGCGCTGTTCCAGAACGTCACGCTGATCCCCGGCTTCGCCGCCGGCGGCAGCTACCTCGACTACCTCGTTCCCGGCGTGCTCGTCATGACCGCCTTGTTCTCGTGCGGCTGGAGCGGGATGTCCATCATCGAGGACCTCGACCGCTCGATCGTCGACCGGTTCCTGGTCACACCCGTGCACCGCAGCGCGATCATCGGCGGGCTGACGATCTACCAGCTCGTGTCGCTGGTCATCCAGGCGGCGATCATCGGCGGCCTCGCGCTGCTGCTGGGCGCCCACTTCGCGGGCGGGCTCCTGGGCTACGCGGCGCTGACCCTGTGCGCGATGCTCGTCGGCGCGGCGGTGGCGTCGTTCTCCGACGCGATGGCGCTCACGCTGCGCCAGCGGGAGTCGGTGATCGGGATCAACACCCTTATGACCCTGCCGCTGACGTTCCTCTCGGCCGCCTTCATCCCGCTCGCGCTCGCGCCGGAGTGGATCCAGACCGTGGCCCGCGTCAACCCCGTCAACTGGGCGGTCGAGGCCGGCCGCGACGCGTTGACGGCGAACCCCGACTGGTCGTTCGTCGTGCCCCGCATCATCGGCCTGTTCGTCCTGGCGCTGCTGGCCACGGGCTGGGCGACGCGCACGTTCCGCTCGTACCAGCGCTCCATCTAGGTCCCGTCGACAAGCGTGACAGCCGGCCGCCGAGGCGACCGGCTGTCGCTCCCTGTTCGGCGACCGAGGCCGTCGGCGCTCCCGCTTGAGGGCGTCAGGAGGCGCTGGACCGCTCGTCGAGCCGGCCCAGCCGTTTGCGCGTCGTCTCGGGGCGACACAGCGGACACCCGAGCTGGGGTCGCGCGTGCTCCGCGTGGCGCATGGTGGCGATGTGCGGCTCGACGATGGTCTCGCCGCCGACGATGGCCCTCGCCAGCCAGGTCCACGCCATCACGCACGTCCGGCAGATCGCCGGTCCGTCGTCGAGGATGAGCCGCCGGCTGCCGCCGCAGCGCCGGCACCGATCGCTCGCGGCTCGAAGGGCCGTGCCGACCGGCAACCCGCCCGCCATGCCGTTCCCGCGACCGCCGTCGACCATGGCCGGATCGTGGGAGGCGCCGCCTCGCAGCGGGCTCGCGGATCGCCGCTTCCGCCGTGCGAAGCCATAACAGCGCGGCGCCCGCGCCGACGTCAGTCCTTCCGGCCGCCCCGCGGGCCGCGCTTGGTGGACGCAGCCCTCAGCGAGCGAGCCGGCTTGCTGATCGTCGAGTCCTCCTCGACCTCGATGTCGTAGCGGCCGGCCGCGGCCAGCATCTTGCGCCGGGCGCGCTCCTTGGCTGCGACGCTCTCGAACTCGGTCTGGTTGAACCGCGAGATGGCGTTCCGGACGTGGCTCGCGTCGTTGATCGGCAGGTGCTCCCCGCCGTCCCGGTCGATGTAGGCGAACTGGGACGATCCCAGCTTGTTGCGATCCTCGGTGTCGAGCTCGGCCATCGATGCACCTCCTGGGATGGATCGGGGGGGCCGCGAAGGGAACGGGCCCGTCGCGACCCCGACCACGAGCCTGCCGCGCCCGATGCCGAGCGCGCGCGGAACGGGTCCGACGCCGCGTTGCAGGTTCGTGGCAGGCACGGAGGCCGTCCGCTCGACCGCCCGTGCCACCGGCCTGCCGCCGCGCCGATGCAACGCCGCCCGCCCGTCGCGCAAGCCGGTGCGCAACGGCGGTCCGGCACGCTCCGGGTCATGAGCGAGGTCACCCGCGACGCCGAGGTCCAGCGGCCCCGACGTACCGCCGCGCGTCCGTTGGACACGGTCGCGCCCACCGAGCCAGAGCCGGACGCGACCATGGAGCGGCGCGATGGCACCGTCACGATTTGGCTGTTCGACGCGGACCGCACGGACCGGACCCTCGATCTGGAGGAAGCCCTCAAGGGCAAGGTCGGCGACCGCCAGCTGTTGTGGATCGATGTGGACGGGACGCCCGACGAGGCGACGGCCACGGCGATCGCCGAGCGAGTGGGCCTCCGGCCGATGACCCGCGGCCTGCTCGGTGGCCAGACGGCCGGGGCGCATGTCGCGCTGCACGGCGAGTACGTGCACCTCCGGGTGGCCACCGAGGCGGACCGCGATCCCAGCGAGAGCCTGTGCTGGCTGGACCTCATCGCGGCCGACAACGTGGTGGTCTCGTGGCACGCGGAACCGGTGGCGATCCTGCGCGACATCGACGACCGAATCGAGACCGACGCCACCATCGGCCAGCTCGACGCGGCGGCGTTCGTGGCAACCGCCGTCGATTCGGCGGTGACGAGCTACTTCAAAGCGGTCGACGAGATCGAGGCGGTCGTCGATCGCCTGGACGCGGTCGCGCTCGGCGGCGACCCCGAGCACGACGTCCTGGCGGACCTGGTCGAGATCCGCCGGCGCATCAGCCGCCTGCGACGCGTGCTCACCGGCCAGCGCGAGGTCTTCGCGGCGTTCGCCACGCCGGACTTCCGCACCGTGGTCGGCGACGACGCGGAGGCCTTCTCGGGCGTGGCCTCGCGGTTCGAGGGCGCGCTCGGGAGCGTGGAGAACAGCCGCGACCTGCTGCTCGGCTCGTTCGAGGTGTTCATGACTCGGACCGCGCAACGCACCAACGACACGATGAAGGTGCTCGCGCTGGCGACGGTGCTGCTGCTGCCGGGGTCGCTCATCGCCGGGCTCCTGGGCATGAACGTCACCGTGCCGCTGAGCAAGGACAGCCCGGCGAGCTTCTGGTTCGTGGTCGTGGCGATCGCGATTCTGGCCGTGGTCGTCCTGGTGATCGCCCGGCTGCGGCGCTGGATCTGAGCGCAACGCGGCTGCAGCCGCGCGTGCCGCGCGGTGGAGGATGTCGCCCGGCTCGGCCTACACGTGCCGGTGTGGCACGCGGATGGAGCTCGAGCACCAGGGCTCGGGTACCACGGGCGGGACGTCGCAGTCCGGCGTCAGCGCCTGATCGCTCCGCTGCTGCGGACCTCGAGACGTCATCGACCGGCTGTCGCGGCAGTCGGTCGATCCGTGTCCGCGTCGCCCAGGCTTGCGCACGCGCGGTGCCGATTGCCGCGCTCGGCCGCTTGACAGGTGCCTATCATCGCCCCGTGACCGGACGCTTTGGGCCGGGACACCGGGAGGTGACGGGATGCAACTGGTGATGGCCATCCTGGCCGTCGTGATCGGACTCGCGTTCGCGTTCGGCGGATGGCGGTTCTTCCTGCTGCTGCTGCCCCTGTGGGGCTTCGTCGTCGGGTTCAGCCTGGCGACGGAAGGGATGCGGGCGCTGACGAATGACGGCACGTTCGCGACCGTGACTGGATGGGTCGTCGGCTTCGTCGTCGGACTCGTGCTCGCGGGGTTGTCGTACCTGTTCTACTACGCGGCCATCGTGATCTTCGCCGGCACGGTGGGCTACACGATCGGCGCGTCCGCCTGGGGGATCATCGGCAACGAGCAGGGCGTGATCGCGTTCGTGATCGGCCTCGTCGTCGGGGTCGTCTTCGCGATCGGGGCCCTGGCCCTGAACGTCCCCCGCATCCTCGTGATCGTGCTCACGGCGCTCGGTGGCGCCGCGGCGATCATCGCCGGCTGGTTCCTGCTCATCGGGAAGGTCCCCGCCGACAACGTGACCTGGTGGCAGGTGGGCCAGTTGATCAAGGACAGCTGGTTCTACCTCATCGTCTGGGCGGTCATCGCGGCGGCCGGCATCCTCGCCCAGCTGCGGGCGCCGGCGCTCGGCCCCGACACCTACGAGCTGGACCAGGCCTCGTACCGCTACTGAGACCAGGCGGGTCGCGCCGCGATGCCCTGCGCGGCGCGACCCGGAGTCCGCGCTTGCCTCCGGAGCGTCACCTGCATTTGACGGTGCCAACCGCGAGGCAAGCGCGTACCATCCGAAGTCCGGTGGAGGACAGGCCCGGGGCCAGGCTGCTGCGGCGGCTCAGACGTCCCAACCGCCGTACAGCGGGGAGGTAACGCGACCGGTCGGTCAATGGCCTACCAATTGGCGCGAGGATGCCGTAGACCGCGGCCGGCGCGCCACGCGACCGCGGGACGGCGAGTCACCAACATCGCCCTCCGTTCCCCTCGTCCCCGGTTGCGAGCTCGGGATCCGGTGAGCGCAAGGCGCACCGTCCCGTCAGGACGGAACCAAGGGAGACGAGCACACATGAGCGACAACGGGCAGGCCCACCAGACCCTGGCGGCATTCACCGTCGAAAATGACGCCTCAGCGCGACGCCTCCTGAAGGCCGTCCAGCGCGTCGACGAGGCCAACGACAACGTGAAGATCGTCGACGCGGCGATCGTGGACCGGGGTCGGCTCGGCCGGATCAGCGTCCATCAGACGACCGACCGGGGCGCGCTCAAGAGCGGCGCTCGCATCGGCACCCTCGGCGTCATCGCCGGGGCGATCGTCGCCGGACCCGCCGGCGCCGTTGCCATGGGCGCGGCCGGCGGCATCCTCGGGGGCCTGCGCGGCGGCATCCACGACACCGGGATCGATGACAAGTTCATGCGATCGGTCGGGAAGGAGATCGAGAAGAAGAAGAGTGCGCTGTTCGTTCTGTACGAGGGCAGCTGGGAGCACTCGATCGGGCTCATCGAGCAGGCGATCACCGACGAGCACGCCCTGCTGTTCAACAGCACGCTGCCGGCAGACAAGGCCGCGCAGCTGCAGGCGCTCGTTGAGCCGGCCGTCGAGGCGCTCGGCGGCGAAGAGGTGACGTCGGACTACGAGCTCGAGACTGACGACACCGCTGTGGCCACGCCCGAAGCGGCGCCGGAGGAGGCCGCGCCTGTGGCGGTTGCCGCCGCGGTGGCGGCTGCGGCGCCGGCCGAGGCCAAGGCCGACGACCTGACCCAGCTGGTGGGCATCGGGCCCAAGGCCTCCGCAGCCCTCGCCGCAGCGGGCGTCACGACCTACGCGGCCCTGGCCGAGCAGAACGAGCCGCAGCTGCGGCGCGCGCTCCACGATGCCGACATGGCACCTCCCGCCAACGTCGGGACGTGGCCCATGCAGGCCAGCCTCGCCTCCAAGGGCGACTGGCAGGGCCTGATGAAGTACAACAATCAGGCCGCCAAGTCGCGACCTGCCCCCCAGCCGGCGCCAGCGGCCGCCGCCGAACCGTCCGACGACCTGACCCAGCTGAACGGCATCGGGCCGCGGATCGCGTCGATCCTCAACGACGGCGGGATCACGAGCTACAACCAGCTGCAGCACGCGAACACCAGCGACCTGCGACAGATCATCGCCACCGGCGGTGCGCTGCCGCCCTCGAGCCTCGAATCGTGGCCCACCCAGGCCACGTACGCGGCGAAGGGAGACTGGTCGGGGCTCGCGGCGTACAACAAGCGCTGACGTCGCCGTCGGGACGCGGCGCCGTCATCGGCGCCGCGGCCCGACCGATCGATCCGGGCCCCAACACACGCCAACGGGTCCTGAGCGCCAGTCTCTGTAGCGGACTGCGCGCGCCGGGGCCCGTTCGCACGTCCGCCACCGAGGGATCCATGCCGCGACTCCAGGCCAAGGGCTTCGGCGCTGCCGACGACGTCCGGGTGATGCCGCTGGTCCGGGTGGAGACCGTCTCGCTCGACGACGCGACGGTCGGGCATTGCCGCTTCGACCCGGGATGGCGCTGGTCAGCGGACATGGGGCCGTTGCTCGGCACGACCTCGTGCCCCATGCGGCATCTCGGCTACACGATGTCCGGTGCGATCCACGTCGCCATGGACGACGGGCAGGCGCTCGACATCGGCCCCGGCGAGGTCTTCGACGTCCCGCCCGGCCACGACAAGTGGGTCGTCGGCGACGAGCCGTGGGTCACGATCGAGTGGGGCGGCAGCGGGCGCGCGATGCTCGCCGCCCTCCACGACTCGCCCGGGCGAATGCTCGCGACCGTCGTGTTCACCGACATCGTCGACTCCACGGCCCGGGTGCACGAGCTCGGCGATGGCGCCTGGCGCGACCTGCTCTCGACCCACAACGGCCGCCTGCGCGAGGAGCTGAACGCGTTCCGGGGCCGCGAGGTCAAGACCACCGGCGACGGCCTGCTGGCCGTGTTCGACAGCCCGACGCGGGCCGTCCGGTGCGCGGCGTCGATGGTCGACGCCAGTCGTGCGATGGGCGTCTCGATCCGCGTCGGCGTGCATACCGGCGAGGTGGAGCTGGTGGGCGACGACGTCCGCGGGATCGCCGTCCATGTGGCCGCGCGTGTCCTGGCGCTGGCCGGGGCCGACCAGGTGTGGCTGACGACGACGACGGCCGAGCTGGTCGAGGGGTCGGGATTCCAGCTCGAGGACGCCGGCTCGCACGAGCTCAAGGGCCTGTCCGGCGTGCGCCAGCTGTGGCGGGTCAGCGGGGCGGGCTAGCGGGTCAGGCGTCGCCGAGGGGTCACGCCGCCTTGGTCGCCGGGCGTGAAGCGCGGCGTCCGGGCCGGCGCGGCGCGACTACTCGCTGAAGCGCTCTTCCTTCCAGGGGTCGGCGTCGTTGTTGTAGCCGTAGCGCTCCCAGAAGCCCAGCATGTCGTGGGTCAGGAACTCGAGGCTCCGGAGCCACTTGGGGCCTTTCCAGAAGTAGCGCTTGGGCACGATCAGCCGCATCGGGTAGCCGTGCTCGGCCTCGAGCGGCGCGCCGTCGAAGGTGTCCGCGAGCAGCACGTCCTCGTCGTCGAGCACGGACAGCGGCACGTTGGCCGTGTAGCCCTGCTCGGCGTGGCCGACGACGTGGGTCGCGGTCGGCCGGACCTGGGCCAGCTCGAGGATCGTCTGGATCGCGACGCCCTCCCAGTGGGTGTCGAGCTTCGTCCACCGCGTCACGCAGTGGATGTCGGTCGTGACCTGCTTGCGGGGCAGGGCCTTGAACTCGTCCCACGTGAACCGCAACGGGTTGTCCACCTCGCCGTAGACCTTGAAGTCCCACGTCGCGAGGTCGACCTTGGGCACGCTCCCGTAGTGCAGGACGGGGAACTTCTCGGTGACGTACTGGCCGGGCGGGACGCGGCCGGCGAGGGCGGGATCGCCGCGACGATCCCCGAACAGGCGCTCGAACATGCAGATCTCCGATGCGGGCGTCGACGCCCGCCGTCAGGGTGCCAGATGGGACGAGCCAACGGTAGCCGCGAATGATGACGGCACCGCGACAAGGGCGGAAGCGGGCCATCGCGGGCCCCGACCTTCGGTGGGTCGCCCCGGGACACGGCGAGGCACTACCCTGTGCGCCATGCCTGAGACGCCGCGGGTCGTGATCGTCATGCCCGCGTACAACGCCGCCAAGACGCTCGAGCGGACCTATGCCGACGTGCCGAAGGACCTGATCGACCACATGATCCTCGTGGACGACGTGTCCAGGGACGAGACCGTCGACATCGCCCGTCGGCTCGGCCTCGAGGTCATCGTCCATCGCCAGAACCTCGGCTACGGCGGCAACCAGAAGACCTGCTACGACCGCGCGCTCGAGTTCGGTGCCGACGTCGTCGTGATGCTCCACCCCGACTACCAGTACGACGCGACGCGGATCCCCGCCCTGGTGGCGCCGATCCTGGCGGGGGACGCCGACCTCGTCCTCGGCAGCCGCTTCCTGGGCGACCCGATCGCCGGCGGCATGCCCAAGTGGAAGTACGTCTCGAACCGGTTCCTCACCGGGGTCGAGAACCGGGCGTTCGGGCTCCACCTGTCCGAGTACCACACGGGTCTCCGAGCCTACAGCCGGCGCCTCCTCGAGGTGATCCCGTACCAGCTCAACTCGAACGACTTCGTGTTCGACCAGGAGCTGATCGCGCAGGTCGTGGCGGTGGGCGGGCTGGGCGTCGACGAGATCGCGGTGCCGACGCGCTACTTCGAGGAGGCGAGCTCGGTGGGCTTCCGGCGGAGCGTCGTGTACGGCCTCTCGACGCTGCGGGTTGTCGCCCGTTACCTGCTCCACCGAAGCGGCATCCGCCGCTCGGCCCAGCTGCAGCCTCGGTCGCAGTCGCGCGAGCCCGGCACCGCCTGAGATGCGCTATCTGCGTGGCGGCCTCGGGCGCGCGGCGCTCGGGCTGCTCATCTCGGCCGTCGCGCTCGTCCTCGTGTTCCGGACGGTCGACGTCGCCACCGCCTGGCAGACCCTCAAGACCGCCCAGTGGCAGTGGATCGTCCTCCTGGTCGGGTTCGTGATCGCGGACGTCCTGCTGCGGGCTGTGCGCTGGCGGGTCCTGCTCGCGCCGCTCGCGCCAATCAGCACCCGGACGACGCTGGCCTCCCTGAACGTCGGCTACCTCGCCAACAACGTGCTGCCGGCCCGCCTCGGCGAGGTGGTCCGCGCGCACGACCTCGGCGGGCGCACGTCGCTGTCCCGGTCGGCCATCCTCGGCACGATCGTCATCGAGCGCGTCGTGGACACATTCGTCGTCGTCGCGATCGCCTCGATCGCGATCCTCGTGCTGTCCGTGCGCGGAATCGTGGCCTCGGCGGTGCTCGTCGGCCTCGCGCTGACGGCGCTGCTGGTCGTGATCGTCGCGGCGGGCATCGCCGCCCACCGGCTCCCCGGCGCCGCGCGAGTCGCGGCCTTCCTCGACAGATGGCCGAGGATCCGGGCCTCGCTGACGAAGCTGCGCGAGGGGCTGGCGGTCGCCAGCAACGCGCGAACCGTGGGCATCGCGGTCGGCCTGTCGCTCGCGTCGTGGTCGTGCACGGTGCTGGCGTTCGCCGCGGCGGCCCAGGCGGTGGGCGTGCAGCCGACGATCGGGCAGGCCGCGCTGCTCGCGGCGGGCACCAACCTCGCCACCGCGATCCCGGCGGGCCCCGGCTACGTCGGGACGTTCGAGCTGGCCGTGATCACGATCGCCGGCTCGGTGGGGATCGACCAGGAGGCCGCGCTGGCGTTCGGGCTGCTCGTCCACCTCGCCACGCTGCTGGTCACCTCCATCGGCGGCGCCATCGTCCTGATCTTCGGGCACCGCGGCCAGGTCGCGGACACGACCGAGGTCGTGGCAAGCTCCACCACTCGACCTGAGGTCGCCCCCAAGCGCGACTGACCCGTGCCTACCTGACATGGAACGGCCCCGGGCGGAGCCGGGGCCGTGCCGTGCTGAGGGTTCGCCGATCGCCTACTTGACCAGGCCCTGCGCCTTGAGCCAGGTGGACACGACGTCCTTGATGTCCTTCTTGTCGACGCTCACCTGCTTGTACAGGTCGGCGAGCGTCGCCGTGTCGACCTTCGCCGACATGTCGTTGAGGAGCTTCGAGAACGCCGCCTTGTCCGTCTTCGCCAGGAAGTCGTTGCGGACCAGCGGCGAGATGTTGTCGGCGGGCTGGGTCTGCTTGTCGTCCTGGAGCAGGACGAAGTCGTTGACGATGATGTCCGGCTGGGTCGAGCACAGCTCACCCAGGTCGATCGTCTTGGCGACGAGCGCCTGCGCCATCGGGGTCGAGCAGGCGTCGAGCAGGGTCGCGTTGGCCGTATCGATACCGTAGGCATCCTTGAGGGCGGTTCCGCACAGCGGGTTCGTGGGGCAGTCCTTGGCCAGCCCGAGCTTCAGCTTGTCCTGGACCGCGGCAACGTCGCTCATCTTGGTGAGCGAGAGCTCGTCGGCCGTCTCCTTGCGCACGACGAACGCGTTCTGGTCCTGCGCGGGCGTGTAGTTGAGGGCGGTGATCCCGCCGCCCTTGCCGTCGAGGATCTTCTGGAGGGCGGTGAGATTGGCGGCCGGATCCCCGGTCGGCGTGCCGCCGTAGGCCTTGGACCCCAGCGATGACCCGATGTACTCGGGCTGGAGGTCGATCTGGCCGCTCTCGAGGGCGGGCTGGAGCACGCTTCGGTCACCGATCCCGATGCCGTCGCGGTTGACGGTGTAGCCGGCGTTCTCGAGGACCTGGGCATAGGCCTCGGCCATGATCCGGGCTTCGTCGAATCCCACTGACCCGACCTTGACTGCTGGCTTGCTGCCCCCTCCCGACGAGCAGGCGCCGACAACCAGCACCAGCATCGTCGCCCCAAGGGCGAGCGTGCGGGACAACCGCATTGGGTCTCCTTCATGCTGTCCTGGCCGGGGAGTACCGGCCGTGCGGCCAAACATAGCAGCCGGACGCGTCAGGACCTGACCGGTACGCGGGGACCTAGGTGCCGCCGGCCGCCGCCAGGACCGTGCCGCTCGGGCGCGCCCTTCGGGCGAGCCAGGTGAACAGCCATTCCGCGCTCAGGGCCAGCAGGGCGACGAGCACCACGCCTCCGAACGTCATCCCATGGTCGCCCTGCGAGATGCCCTCGGTGAGATAGGCGCCGAGCCCGCCGAAGCCGAAGATCGCGCCCAGCGTCACGGTCGCGATGATCTGGACGGCGGCCGAGCCGATGCCGGCGACGATGACGGCGAGCGCGAGCGGCACCTCGAGGCCTCGGAGGACCTGCATGCCGGTCAGGCCCATGCCCCGCGCCGCCTCGGTGAGGTCGCCGTCGACCTCGGACACGCCGGCGTGGGTGTTGACGAGGATCGGCGGGATGCCGAGCGCGACGATTGCGATCAGCGTCGGCAGCACCTTGAACCCGAGCTGCGGATCGAGCAGCACCGTGAATGGCACGGCGATCCCGATCAGCGCCAGCGAGGGCATGGCGCGACCGATGTTCGCGGCGTTGATAGCCAGCTTCGCCCCCCGCTTGGTGTGCCCGACCCACAGGCCGATGGGCAGCGCGATGGCGCAGGCGATGAGCAGCCCCACGAGCGACAGCGCGATGTGCTCGGACAGTCGGATGGGGATGCCGTTGGGACCGGACCAGTTCGCCGGGTCCGTGAGCCAGGCGAACGTCTCCGAGATGATCGTCATGGCTCGATCCCGGTCACGCCGGCGCCTCGCCGCCGCGCGGCAGCCCGTCGGCCGTCCCGAGATCGAGATCCGGGCCCCCGGCCGGCCGCCCGGCACCTCCACCCGGTCCCGAGTCGGCGCGCGCCCATGGCGTGATCCGGCGCTGGATCCCGACCAGCAGCAGGTCGACGGCGACCGCGAGCAGCATCGCCGGCACCGCGCCGAACAGCATCTCGGTGGGGAAGAAGTGCCGCCAGCCCTCGAAGATGAAGAACCCCAGCCCGCCGAACCGGTCGCCGATCGCGCCCGTGATCGCGACCAGGCCGATCGTGGACACACAGGCGACGCGGAGACCGGCAACGACGAGCGGCGTCGCGAGCGGCAGCTCGACCCGCCACAACCGCTGACGACCGCGATAGCCCATCCCGTCGGCCGACTCGATCACGTCGGCCGGCACCGCGTCGAAGCCGGCGACGGTGTTGCGCACCAGGATGAGCAGCGTGTACAGGATCAGCGGGATCTCGGCGGTGAGGAGGGACAGCCCCGTGATCGGCACGAGGGCCGCGAACAGCGCGAGGCTGGGGATCGTGTACAGGATCCCGGCCGCGGCGGTGATCGGCCCGTAGACGCGCCGGCGGCGGATCGCCCAGATCGACAGCCCGAGCGAGATCGCGAAACCCAGGACGACGGCGATCGCCGCCAGGTAGAGGTGCTGGAACAGGCGCCCGACGAGCTCGTCGAGGTGGTCGCCCATCCAGGCCCAGTCGATCACGCGACGACCTCGGCCTCGCCCTCGTCGTGCCCCGCGCCGTCGCCCTCGCGCCGGCCGTTGACCTCGGCCTCGAGCTGCGACGGGCGCGCGCTGTCGCGCATGTAGGCAGCGATCTGGTCGACGGTGACGATGCCCCGGTAGACGTCCCGGCGATCGACGACGACGCCGGCCTGCACGTCCCGGTCGAGCAGGATCGACAGCGCGTCCTTGAGCGTCGTGCGCCGATCCAGCAGCGGCGACGTGGTCTCGACGACCGACTCGTCGAGCGCCCCGGCGTCGGGGATCCCGCGGGCGCTGACCCAGCCCAGGGGCCGCTCCTCGGCGTCGAGGAGCAGCAGGTACCCGAACGGGTCGGCCGTCGCCCGGCGGCGCGCGTCGCCGGCGTCGCCGCCGACCCGGGCCGTGACGGCAGGGACGAGCTCGAGGTCGTTGACCCGCGTCAGGGACAGTCGCTTGAGCCCGCGGTCCGCGCCGACGAACCGTGCGACGAACGGCGACGCGGGCGAGGCCAGGATCTCGGACGGCGGCCCGAACTGCTCGACGATGCCGCCGGCCCGGAACACCGCGACCAGGTCACCCAGCTTGATCGCCTCGTCGATGTCGTGGGTCACGAACAGGATCGTCTTGGCGAGCTGCTCCTGGAGGCGCAGGAACTCGTTCTGCAGCCGTTCGCGGACGATGGGGTCCACGGCGCCGAACGGCTCGTCCATGAGCATCAGCGGCGGGTCGGCGGCCAGCGCCCGCGCGACGCCGACGCGCTGCCGCTCGCCGCCCGAGAGCTGGGCCGGATAGCGGCCCGCGTAGGCGGCCGGGTCGAGGCCGACGAGCGCGAGCAGCTCCTCAGACCGCTCGTGGAGACGCGCCTTGGGCCAGCCCAGCAGCCGCGGGACGGTGGCGACGTTCTCCTCGATCGTCTGGTGGGGGAACAGGCCGGCCTGCTGGATCACGTACCCGATGCCCCGCCGGAGCTCGGTCACGTCGCGTGTCGCCGCGTCCACTCCGTCGAGGAGGATCCGCCCCGACGTCGGCTCGATCAGCCGGTTGACCATCTTGAGCGACGTGGTCTTGCCACAGCCCGAGGGCCCGACGAGCACGCAGATCTTGCCGGCCGGCACCGTGAGCGACAGGTCGTTGACGGCGCCGGGCGCCCCCGACTTCGCGGCGGACGCGCCGTAGACCTTGGTCACATGGTCGAACTCGACGGTCGCGGCACGGGTCGTCGAGGCGGTGGTCATCGGGACGGGCTCCTGGCGGGTGCTCGAAACCCTACCCGATCGGCCGTCGAGCGCCGCGCCGGACGGGCTCCCGGCGATTCAGCGGCGAATCAGCGGCGTATCAGCGTCCGGAAGAGAGGGCGGATCAGCCGCGGTCGACGAGCGGCTTGACCTGGCCGATGAACCGCTCGAGGGTCTCGGTGTCGTACGGCGCCGGCTGCTCGGTGATCGCCGTATTGAAGCCGAGCTCGCGGTACGCGGCCAGCCGTTCGGCGATCTGCTCGGGCGTCCCGTTCCAGAAGGTCGCGTCGCTCTCCACGTCGGCCATCGGGGTCTGGTTGTGCTCCATCGCGGCCTTCCAGACCCGGACGGCCTCGGCCTCGGAGTCCCGGATCGTGACCTTGCACCCGATGGTGAACTCGATCTCGGACGGGTCGCGCCCGACGGCCTCGCAGTGCTGCTGGAGGACCTGCACCTTGTGCGTGACGACGTCGAGCGCGCCCATGCCGTTCCACATGTCGGCGTACTTGGCCACGGTGCGCAGGGTCTTCTTCTCCCCGCTGCCGCCGATCATGATCGGCAGGTGGGCCTGCACCGGCGTCGGCGCGTGGCGCAGGTCGTTGAACTGATAGTGCCCGCCGGGCGTCGAGGTGACCGACTTGCCGTCGAGCAGGTCCCGGCAGGCGCCCACTGCCTCGTCGAGCCAGTCAAGCCGCTGGCCGAAGCCCGTGCCGAACTCGATGCCGTGCGCCGTGTGCTCAGGCTCCATCCACGCGCCACCGAGCCCCAGGATCGCGCGCCCGCCCGAGATGTGGTCGAGGGTCGAGGCGAGCTTGGCGACGAGGCCCGGGTTGCGGAACGTGTTGGCACCCACGAGGAGGCCGACGCGGGTCTGCTCCGTCGCCATCGCCGCCGCCGACAGGCTCGACCAGCCCTCGAAGATGGGCTGGTACGGGTCGCCGAAGATCGCGTACAGGTGGTCCCACGCCCACAGGTGGCTGTAGCCCAGCCGGTCGACCTTGCGGACCGCGTCGATGTAGGACGGCCAGTCCGTGGCCTGGTTGAAGAGGAGGACACCAAGCTTCAGGTCGTTCATGCGCCCATCGTCGCATGACGGGCGATCCGCGCGACCACGGAATCCGCCTCAGACGGGGAGCGTGGCGAGATCGCCCTCGATGATGGTCCGGTCCTCCGGCCCGGCGATCGCCGCCACGCCGGCCGCCGCTCTTGCCTTCCACTCGGCGGCCCCCTCGAGGTCGCCGCCGATGGCGAGGGCCCGGGCCATCGCCTCGTACGCGGAGGGCGCGTCCCAGTCCTCGATCCCCTCGCCGCCGCCCTCGACGATCTCGACGCACCGGCGGGCGTGATACAGCGCCGGCTCCGAACGGCCGAGCACGGCGTAGACCCTGGAGCACATCCAGTGCCCGCGCGACTGGTTGGCCGTGTGCCCGACCTGGCGCCAGTGCCACGCCGACGCGTGCGCCGTGGCGATCAGCTCGTCGTCCTGGTCCTGCGTGCGGTCCTCGGTATCCATCAGGTCCCAGCAGCGGTTGTACAGGCCCGCGCCGAGCGCGCGGTTGACCTCGGGCGAGAGCTCGGGGGGCGGGGGAGGCGTCGGCACGGGAATCTCCTTGGTGGTCGGGTGCGGGGCGGGGTTGGTGGCGGCGAGGACGCGGAGCCGGTGCAGCGCCCGCTGGAGCCTGGCCGTGCGGGCCTCGAGCCGGACGCGCTCGTCGTGCAGGATCGCGGCCCGGTCGGCGGCCTCTTCGGTGACCAGGAGGGCGCGAATGGCCGGCAGCGACAGCTCCAGGTCCCGGAGCGCGGCGATGGCCCTCGCCGTCGCGACCTGGTCGCGGCGGTAGCGCCGGTAGCCCGTCGCCGGGTCCACGTCGGCGGGCGCGAGCACGCCCTCCTCGTCGTAGTGCCGGAGGGCGCCGATCGTGAGCCCGGTCAGCCGCGCGAAGCGCCCGATCGGCAGCAGGTCGTCGTCCATGCGTTGATCGTGAACCCTCGACCTACCCGAGAGTCAAGCGCGAAGTTGCGTCCTTCGTCCGGCCGGCACGTGCGCACCGGCTCCGTGCATCGTCGCGTGCTCGATCCATGTGCATTTCGTGGGCAACGGGTCGCTCATTCGTCTGCCGCTCGGACGTTGGGGTCACGATTTCACATGCGGGGATCACATGGGCCCCAAGGCGGCCGCCGACGCGCGAATCGGGCGCCGACGGCCCCGCTGTGGCTCGGGTTGGCGCCAGGATGCACATGCGGCGATCACCGGCCCAGCGTGCGGCGCCAGCCCTGGGATCGAGCCGCGGCCCGTCGTCGCTGCATGACTGCTCGATGCGGAGCGATCCGCGCAACGGGCAGGCGGCGGGCGACCCAGGAACCGCCGACCTGCCAAAGCGACCCGCGGGATGCGTTGCACGCATGACGGAGGCCCGAACGCGCCGCGGCGAGCGGCCGACCGTCCACCGGCACGCGGGTCGGGCGCCTTGGTGAGCTCCTTCCGCGTGGCCCAGTCGTGCAGCGACTGCCGCCGACGTGAGAGGGGGCACACGCCACGCCACGCGCGAGTCGGCGCGTAGCGACGAGACGTCGATCAGGCGTTGTCCAGCTCGCGCGAGATCGCGCGCAGGATGAACCGCGCGGCCTCCGCGGACTTGCCGCCTAGCTTCTGGCCGTCGTCTTGTTCCAGGGCCAGCGAGAGGTCCGAGAGCATGCCGTCAAGCGCCGGGGTCTTCACGAGCGCGCCCGAGGCGAACGCCGCGTCGAGGCCCTCCGCGGCGGCCCGCGCGTTCTCCACGGCGTGGCCCGGCGCGTCCATCTGCGTCCGGAACGCCGTTCGCGCCGCGTCCGCGGCCGGGCCGGTGCTGGGCATCCTCGTCGCCGCGCCTAGCCGGTGTTCTCGACCGGGACGCCCTCACGCTCGGGGGCCGCCCGTCCGTCCGCGACGGCCCGCTCCTGCCAGCGCGTGCTCCGCCACTCCGGCTCGAGCACGCTCATGTGCAGCTCGTCCCACCAGCGTCCGTCGCGCCAGATCGCCTCGCGCGCCCGGCCCTCGGTCACGAACCCGACCCTCAGGTATGCGCGGATCGCCCGCTCGTTGAACGCGAACACCGACAGGGCGACGCGGTGCAGGCCCAGGGAGCCGAACGCGTGGTCAACCATCAGCCGGGTCGCCTCGCTGCCGTAGCCGTGGCCCCAGGCGTCGCGCTCGCCGATCGTGATATGGAACAGCGCCGAGCCGTTGTCGCCGTCGAGCTGCGAGAAGGCGCACGACCCGATGAGCCGGTTCGTGTCGCGGACGTGGATGCCCATCGCCATCGAGTCCGGTCCGAGCGAGCGCATCGTGAAGAAGCGCTCGACCTCCTCGGCACGCATCGGCCCGTCCTGGTAGCGCGTCAGCCGGGCGACCTCGGGATCCTGATACCAGCGCATGAAGTCACGCAGGTTCTCGCGTACGTGCCTGCGCAGGACGACGAGATCGCCGTCCAGATGTTCCGGAAACCAACGCCGGTGGAGCATCACGCGACACCCTATACCATCGCGATCATGCGCCGCTGGACCGAGGTTGCCGAGCGCGTCGCGGCGACCACCAAGACGTCCGAGAAGACGGCCATCCTGGCGGCGTACCTCGCGGACCTGTCGGCTGAGGAGCTCCCGATCGCCGCCGTGTTCCTGACCGGCCGGCCGTTCCCCGAGGCCGACCAGCGCTCGATCGGCGTGGGCTGGTCCGGGCTGGGCAGCTCGGTCCTCCGGGTGGCGGGCGCCGACCCCGAGGACATGCGGCGCGCCTACGACCGGTCCTCCGACGTCGCGACGGCCGTCGGCGAGGTGCTGGCCGAGGCCGGCCATGCGCCCGACCCCGCGCACGAGCCGAGGCTCCGCGAGGTCGAATCCGCGTTCGAGGCCATCGAGGTCGCGTCGGGCGCCGCCGCCAAGGCGGAGATCCTCGACGCGCTGATCGCCCGGTCGTCGCCCCGGACCGCGACCGGCATCGTCAAGGTCCTGAGCGGCGAGCTCCGGATCGGGCTGCGCGAGGGCCTGCTCGAAGCCGCCATTGCGAAGGCCTTCGACCGGCCGCTGGACGCGGTCAAGCGGGCCGGCATGCTGACGGGCGACGTGGGGCGGACGGCGACGCTTGCCCGCGAGGACCGCCTCGGCGAGGCCGCGCTCGCGGTCTTCCACCCGCTGAAGTTCATGCTCGCGTCGCCCGCCGAAGACGCCGCGGAGATCATCGGCCGCCTCGGCCCCACCGTCTGGGTCGAGGACAAGTACGACGGGATCCGCGCCCAGCTCCACCGGGCGGGCACGGTCGTCCGGCTGTACTCGCGCGACCTCCACGACATCAGCGGGCAGTTCCCGGAGGTCGTCGCCGGTGCCTGCGGGTTGCCCTGGGCCGGGATCCTCGACGGCGAGCTGCTCGCGTGGCGCAACGGCGTGGTGCTGCCGTTCCTCCAGCTCCAGGCGCGCCTCGGCCGCAAGAACCCGTCGGCGAAGATCCTCGCCGACATCCCCGTGATCTTCGTGGCCTGGGACCTGCTGGGCGTCGACGCGGACCAGGACCGGACGGTCGGGTCCCTGCTCGACGAGCCGCTGACGGAGCGGCGCCGGCGGCTGGAGGCCCTGTCCCTGCCGCTCGCCAGCGACGGCGGCACCTTCGCCCTCAGCTATCTCGCCTCGGTGGACTCGGTGGACGGCCTCGAGGCGGCATTCCTCGAGGCACGCGCACGGCGCAACGAGGGCCTGATGGTCAAGGACCCGGAGAGCCGCTACTCGCCGGGTCGACGCGGCCTCGGCTGGCTGAAGATGAAGAAGGCCCTGGCGACGCTCGACTGCGTGGTCGTGGGCGTCGAGGTCGGGCACGGCAAGCGCCACGGGGTGCTGTCGGACTACACGTTCGCGGTGCGCGACGACGAGACCGGCGACCTCGTGACCATCGGCAAGGCCTACAGCGGCCTGACGGACGCGGAGATCGCGGACATGACCCGCTGGTTCGAGGCCCACACGCTCCGCACCTACGGACGCTATCGGGCGGTGGAGCCGACGGTCGTGGTGGAGGTGGCGTTCGACGTGATCATGCGCTCGGCGCGCCACAAGTCGGGCTTCGCCCTGCGCTTCCCGCGGATCGCCCAGCTGCGCACGGACAAGCCGGTGGCGGAGATCGACACGCTGGCGACGGTCACTCGCCTGTACGAGGGCCTGCAGCACGGCGCGGAGCACCTGGTGACGGCGAGCGCAAGACGCTAGCGCCCTCGTATGCTGCGCGGAACCGGCAGACGCGCCCCGGGGCGCTGGCACGGAGGCAGGCATGTATTCGATGTTCCGCGACGAGAACCGGGTCGAGCTCGTCCTCTACACCGACGCGCTGGTCACGCGTGGCCTGGTCCGCACCGGCCAGCACCGGGTCACCGACATCCTCAACCACAGCGACGACGCCTTCATCATCCTCGAGGAGGTGACGGTCGAGGAGCTGGGGCACCGGGGGGAGACCACCAAGGCCGATTACGCCCAGGTGAACCTCGACGCGGTGCTGTTCGCCGTGTCGAACGCCGAGGTCCCGGTGATGGCCGAGCTCCGGACCCCCAAGCATGCGTCCGAGGCGATCATCTCCGTGCCGCCGTTCAAGATCGTCGGCACCATCCACCTGCTGCCGACCGAGAACGACCTTCGCCAGGCGCTGGTCGAGCTCACGGGCCGCTTCCTGCCGGTGACGGACGCCACCTACTGGTCGGACCTCCTGGGCGAGGCGCGGCAACAGGTGCTCCTGGTCGCGGTCAACCACAAGCGCGCGCAGATCCTGGCCCCCCACAAGGCCGTCGACCCGTGGGCGGGGATCGACCCGGCGCCGGGCCAGCCCCCGGCCCCGCCGCCCTCGCCGCTCGACCCCGACTACGACCCGACGAAGCCGGACGACCGCATCCGCTGACCGCGGCTCGCCAGCCGCGACCCGCCTAGCGGTCCACCGGCAGGTCGAGCCGGTCGCCCCACTCGGCCCAGCCGCCGTCGTACACCGCCACGTCCTCGTGGCCGAGGATCGTGAGCACGTATGCCAGCTTGGCAGCGGCCACGCCCGACCCGTCGTAGCACACGAGGCGGCGGCCTCGGGTGATGTTGGTCTTGAGCAGCAGCGCGCGCAGCTCGTCCGCGTCGCGCAGCCGCTGGGTCCCGGGCGTGTGGAACGAGGCGACCGGCATGTTGACCGCGCCTGGAATGTGCCCCAGGCGCCGCACGTTGCCCTCGTAGCCGTGGAACTCGGCCGGCCCGCGGGCGTCGACCAGCAGCACGTCGGGTGCGCCGAGCAGCCCCCGCACGTCGGTCGTGGTCAGGCGCTGGCGCACCTGGGCGCGCGGCGTGAACACGGCCGCCGGGATCTGGACCTCGCCGTTGGCGACCTGGTGACCGGCCTCGATCCAGGCGGGATAGCCGGCCTCGAGGATCCGCGCCGATTCGTAGCCGTAGGCGCGCATGCTCCACCAGACCCGGGAGGCGAAGTACGACAGCGTGTCGTCGTACAGGACGGCGGACGTCCCGTCGCCGACCCCCGCCCGCGCCATCACGGCGGCCATGTGGTCGGGCGCGGTGAGCAGGAGCGCGTCGCCGGTGTCGGCGGCGTCGACGACCGATGTGCGCCAGTCGAGGTGCACGGCGCCCGGGATGTGGCCGGTGCCATAGAGCGTCGCCGAGCTGCCGTCGGGGCGCCAGCGTACGTCGATCACGCGCAGGTCGGGCCGGCCGATGTTGTCGGCCAGCCATTCCGCGGTGGCGATGAGCTCGGGGCGGGCGAAACCTGCCACTTGTTCCTCCGAGCGGGGGGTGACGGTGTGGGCGGGCGGCGTCGATATGATACGGACGTGGTCTCCCCCTTCATGCCGGAGCCGGCCAAGGTGGCCGCGATCCGGGCGCTGCTGCCCGCCACGGGCGCCGGCATCTACCTCAACGCGGGGACCGCGGGGCCGATGTCGTCCGAGACCCAGCGCGCGATGGACGAGCAGGCGCAGCGCGAGCTCGCCGTCGGGCGCGGGCTGCCGGACCTGCTGCCGGAGATCCTGGAGCGAATGGGGGAGGCGCGAGCCGCCCTGGCAGCGGTGATCGTCTCGGCAGCTGACGACGTCGCGCTCACCCACAGCGTCAGCGACGGGCTCAACCTGCTCGTCAACGCGCTGCCCTGGGAGCCCGGGGACCGGGTGCTGACCACGCGCCATGAGCACCCCGGCGGGCTCGGGCCGCTGCTTGCGCTGCGCCAGCGGCTGGGGGTCGACATCGACTTCCTCGACGTGGGCGACGGCGGCGACGAGGAGCGGACCGTCGCGGCGTTCGCGGCGGCGCTCGAGCGACCGGCCCGCGCCATCCTCGCGAGCCACGTCCTGTGGACGACGGGCGCCGTGCTGCCGATCCGGCGGTTGGGCGAGCTCGCGCACGCCGCCGGAACGGTGATGATCGCGGACGGGGCGCAGGCGGCCGGCGCGATCCCCGTTGCGGTCGAGGAGCTGGCCGTCGATGCCTACGCCGTCGCCGGACACAAGTGGCTGCTCGGCCCGGAGGGGATGGGTGCGCTGTGGGTGCGCCGAGGCCTCGCCGACTCGGTGACACCGGCGCATGCCTCGTTCCTCTCGTACGAGGTGTTCGACCCGCAACGGCCGGTGTTGCGGGCCGGGGCGGGCCGGTTCGAGACGACCTCCTACCACCGGCCGTCCGTGGTGGGCCTGGCGCGAAGCTGCGGCTGGATCTCGATGTACGTGGGGCTTCCCTGGGCACACGAACGCGCGACCCGGCTGGCGGCCGCGGCGGCCGACCGGCTGGCGGCGATCCCCGGCGTGTCGCTGGTGACGCCGCGGCGCGCCATGGCGACGCTGGTCACCTTCCGGATCGCCGGCTGGCCGGCCCTGGCCGCGGTCGAGGAGCTCGGCTCCCGCGCGTTCGCGATCCTGCGCGACATGCCGATGCTCGACGCCCTCCGGATCTCGATCGGGTTCTGGACGACCGAGGACGAGCTCGACCGGTTTGCCGACGCCGTCGAGCTGCTCGCCCGCCACACGCCCGAGTCGATCCCGCCGCGCCGCACGCTCACGATCCTGGGCTCCGATGACCGGCCCATCGGCTGACCGGCCGCCGGCCGTGGAGGTCCGGCGGCGCGGCTGGTTCGAGGTCCGCTGGCGGCAGTTCCGCCGCGCCCCCCGGCCGGTCTTTCGTGCGGTCGTGGCGAGCCTCAGCGTGGCGATCGTCGTCGGGATCGTGTTCCTCGCCTACGACGTCGCCCTGGACCGCGGCGCTCGCCTGCCCGGCGGCGACCTCCGGCTGCTGTTCCTCACGGCGTACGTCACGATCGTGCTCGTCGCCGGCGCGCTGATCACCTGGCTGGTCGTCCCGCTGCCAACCGGGTCCGGGTCCCGGCGCGCCACCCGGACGCCGTGGAGCGCCGCGCTCGGCCTGTTCGCCGCCGTCCCGATCGCCTACCTCGTGCTCGTGGTGCTCCACGAGATCGTGAAGCCGCTCCTGCCCTGAGCGGTGCCCTCGGGCCACGTTCCGCGGCGCGAGGGGGAGACGGGTCTTCCCACCCCCGCTATGATCCGGGTCAGCCCCGCCGGGTTGGCGCTCCGAGGATGTCCGTGGCCAACGAAGAACACGCTCACGTCGCCCTTCCGAAGCTGTACGGCGCGCCCGCGTATGCACGGCCGCCGGTGCTGAAGGTCGTGACCGCCGAGCGTCCGTTCGACCCCGACGCGCTGCCCATCGAGGCGTACCAGACCGACGAGGAGCGCGAGATCGCGAAGGAACTCGACGAGTCGACCTGGACGGCGGCGTCGGACGCACCGGCCCCGTCGCGCGAGGGCTCGCCGCTGCTCCGTGGCCGGCCGTTCCAGCTCAGCGCGATCACGCGCCGGATACGGCGTGACGGCGCGACCAAGGGGCGCTGACCGTCTTCCGCCACCCGGCCCCCCTCGGGCCGGCCGCGACTCCGTGGGGGAGTAGCTCAATCGGTTAGAGCTGCGGGCTTATATCCCGCCGGTTCCAGGTTCGAGTCCTGGCTCCCCTACCACCCCCGCGATCCCGACGACGCCCGCGCCACGTCGGCCAGCCGGCGACTCAGTTCTGCGCGGCGACCTCGCCGATCGTCTCCGCGAGGCGCTCCCGACGGTCCTCGTTCAAGCCCCGCTGCGCCGGCAGCGCGAGGATCCAGTCGGCGAGCTCCGCCGGCGGCACGACGGCGCACGCCGGCGTTCGATCGACCGTGCGGTCGTTGGTGACGATCGCGGCGTACACGCGGACGACGAAGTCGCGGTCGTCGCTGGCGAGCCAGCCCCGGACCCGCTCGGCGTCCCGCGTGGCGCGATCGAGCGGCGCCTCGATCGGGAGCCAGCGGCCGCGCTCGTCGCGGATCTCCCAGCGGCTGCCGACATGGCGGGTGATGTTCGGCGGCGGCACGACGGCGATCACCAGGATGCCGAACGGGCCGAGCACCAGCTCGTGCAGGCGGCGGCCACCGGGGATCACCAGGCCGGTGGCGCCGACGTATTCGGGGCCGAGCGCCTTGGCGATGGCCGACGTGGCGGTGCGCGGCCGCATGTTGGCCGCGGTGTCGATGATCGCGGCGATGCGCGCCACGCCGATGATCAGGAAGGCCGCGGGGACCACGATCGCGAAGCCCCACGCCACGACGCCGGTGGCGGCCTCGGCCACCGACGGGCGGCCGTGCGGCACGAACGCGTTCACGAGGGGCGTGCCGATGCACAGCCAGCCCACGAGGACGCCGGCGACGACGAGCAGGATTCCGCTGAACGCCGAACGCGCCACCGCGAACCGGTCGGCCCGGGTGATCTGCGTGCTGCCGGCAAGGATCTGCATGGGCGGCATGGTGGCTGTCCCGCGCGCCCGCGACGAGTGACCATATCGGGCTACCGTCGATGGGCGACCGTCCGGGTTTGCGCACCGGACCGCACCGGACCGCCCACGAGCGGTGACGGCGCGCACCGGATTCCGCGGCGGCGCCCCTAACGCGGCCCGACGAGCCTCATCTCGGGCCCGGATTCCGCCAACCGTCCGGGGTCTGGCGACGACCCGCGGCGCGGCCTGGCACCGCCGGTCCCACTCGAATCTGACCCCCGTACCATTGCGGCCGGCAGGTGCCCCTCCGATGCTCCGCGACAGAGCCCTCACGCCCCATGAGGGACCAGAGTGGGATGAGCCGGTTGCGGCATCGCTGGAACCCCGTCGGCGCGATCGTCAGCGCGCTGGGCCGTTCGCCGGCCTGCGCGGCGTTCGCGACCCTGCTGCTCATGGCCGCGCTGGTCCTGCCCGCCACAGCGCTCGCGGGATCGACCCGCCTCAGGGACGCGCAGGTCACCCCCACCAGCGGCCACCCCTCGACGGACATCACGTTTTCGGTGACGTACCGCGACTCGGCCGGCTCGGGTGCCGACTACGTGCGCGTGATCGTCGGCGACGACACGTACGACCTCGAGGCGGCCGACGCCGGCGACCAGGACTGGAAGCACGGCGTCACCTATACCCGGACGATGCATCTCCCGGTCGGCGACTGGCCGGTCACCTTCGAGTCGCGCGGGCGCGACAAGTTCACGTCGCACCTCGACGGCCCGACGGTGTCGATCACGCCCAAGCCCAGCCCGACCCCGGATCCCACCCCCAAGCCGACGCCCAAGCCGGACCCGACCCCGAAACCCACGCCCAGGCCGACCCCGAAGCCCAAGCCGACGCCGGATCCCACGCCCAGGCCGCGCCACGCTCCGGACCCCACGGCGAAGCCGGCGGACGACCGGACCCCGCGCCCGACCCGCCGGCCGGTCGACGACCCGACGGCCACGCCGACCGACCGGCCTGTCGTCGACCCGCACGGCGCCGGTCCGGACGCGACCCCGTCCGAGACGCCCGACGCCTCGCCATCCCCCAGCCTCGCTCCGTACATCGCGAGCGTGATCCTGGGCGGGACCGCGGGCGGCGCCGGCACGGGCGGCACCGGTGGCTCCGGGGGCTCCGATGGCGGCGGCACGGCCGGACCCGACGGCGGTCGCTCGGGCGGCACGGGGCCGGTCTCCGACAGCTTCGGCGCCCCGCCCCCGAGCGTGGTGGCGATCCTCGCCGCGGTCGCGCCGACGGCCGTCGCCACGACGGGCGGCGTCACGATGATGATGGCCTTCATGGTGTTCGGGAAGCGCCGCCGCGACGGCGAGCCCACCGCCCCCGACGACGTTCTCGCGGCCCAGGCCGCGCGCGGCATCGGCGTCGCCCCGACGTCCGTGATGGTGGGCTCGACGGTCATGCCCGGCGCCGCGGTGGCGGCGAGCGCCGTGCAGGCGGCGGTCAGGGTCGAGCCAGACATCGAGTCGATCGACGGGCACCTGCCGCGCTGGCGCCGGCCGTCGCTGATGGAGGCGCGCAAGACCGACCCGACGCGGACGGTGACGACGAACGTCCGGCTGGCCTTCGAGGGCGACGTGAGCTCGGCGATCTCGGGGATGGAGCGGCGCCTGATCCGGTACCGGCTGGTCAGCCTGCTCAGCGATCCCGACGAGGTGCGGGGCAAGGAGATCGCGCGTCCTCGATGAGGGCGACGAGGTCGTCCTGCTCGAGAAGCGCGGCACCTACTGGCGGGTCCTGTGCCCGGACGGCCGCGAGGGCTGGCTGCACAAGATGACGCTCGGCGACGTCGTGATCGACTCGTCGACAGCGGCGCCGGACAGCTGGACCGCGGGCGACGACGGCCCGATGCTCGGCGGGTTCGAGGACGTGATGCGCGCCTACACGGAGAACCGGCGGCAGTTCGGCGAAGCCTGACCGCTAGCCGCCCTTGCGGCGCCCGCGGGGCTCGGGCGCCTTGCGCAGCACCAGGATGTGCTGGTGCACGATGTTGGGCACGAACGACCGCGGGTAGCCGTACGGCCGAAGGCGCGTCCCGGCCTGGTACCAGGTGATGTCGCCCTTGGGCACGAGGCCTTCCGCCGCCCCACGCGACGCGAGGTCGGCGGCGGTGAACAGGTAACGGCCGTCCTGGTAGGCGTCGCGCACGATCAGGACCGCGTAGCGGCCGGGCCGCAGGACCCGATGCACCTCGCACAGCACCTCGCTCATGGCGTCGAGGAAGGCGGGGTAGTCGGGGAGGTTGGCGAGGTCGTCGGGGAGGTCCGATCGCATCGCATAGTCGGTGCGCCGGTTGGCGTGCGTCTCGGCGAGCTTGCCGCCGGCCATGGTCATCGGCAGCTGAACGTTGTACGGCGGGTCGGTGGCGACGAAGTCGACCGACGCGGCCGCCAGCGTCGGCAGGACGGCGCGGGCGTCGCCCCCGCGCAGCTCGACGCCCGACGGGTCGAAGCCGCGCGCCCCGCCCGGGTCGGTGGGGCCGAGGTCCGCCAGCCGGGGTCCGGCGCCGTCGTGCTCGGCCCGTAGCGCGGCGACCGTATCGGCGAACACCTCGGCCCAGCGGGGGTCCAGCTCGATCCCCAGGGCCCGCCGCGGGCCGCGCGCGATCGCGGCGCCCAGCAGCGTGCCCCCGACGCCGGCGAACGGGTCGAGGACGAGCTCGCCGGTGCGGGTGAAGAACTCGATCAGGCGCGCCATGAGGCGCGGCGGCTTGTTGGCGCCGTGCGCCCGTCGACGGGCGTGGCCGAGCTCGGACGGGTAGGCCGTCGTCCACACCGACTTCGTGAAGTAGAGCCACTCCTCGCCGGGCAGCTCGTTGAGGTCGTTGGCCGGGTGTGGCGCTCGGCGATCGTTCACCCGGGCAGCGTACCCGGCGGGGTCGCCCGGGACGGCGTGCGCGCGGCGCGGGCCGGCATGTAGAGGTGGTTCCGGGTCACCCCGAGGCGCCGTCGCCGAGCCCGCCACGCGGACCCGGGGCGGAATCGCCCGAACGCGACCCTACAATGCCGCCCATGCCGGGTCGCGTGGTCAGTCGGCGATTCATCGGCCGGGAGCCGGAGCTCGCACGGGTCGTCGAGGCCATCGCCGCGTCCGCGACCGGCTCGGCCACGACCGTGATCGTCGGCGGCGGCGCCGGCATGGGCGTGACCCGCTTCGTCGACGAGGCGCTCGACCGGATCGTCGGTCGCCCGAAGCCGCCGCTGGTGCTCCGCGGCCAGGCCAACGGACCCGTCGACCCCCCGTGGGCGGCCGTGCTGGAGGCGCTCGGACCCTTGCTCGCGGAGCGCCCCGCCGCGGAGGTGGAAGCCCTGCTGGCGCATGACGCCCGCCCGATCCTGCTCGGCCTGCCCGGCATGGCGGAGCGGGCCGAGCGCGTGGAGGGTCCCCGCGCCAGCGACCTCGCCGACCCCGAACGCCGGCAGCCGCGGGCCCTCGAGTCGCTGCTCCGCTGGCTGGGCCGGGTCGCAGCCGAGCGGCCGATCGTCCTCGTGCTCGAGGACCTGCACGCCGCCGACGCGGCCACCCGCTCGTTCGCGACGTTCATGGCCCGCATCGCGCGCGACGAGCGGATCGCGCTCGTGCTGACGTACCAGCCGGACCGGCTGACCCGCGAGCATCCCCTGCGCGAGAACCTCGCCGTCATCGATGCCGGCCTTCGGCCGCCGGTCCGGGTGGACCTCGCGCCGCTCGCTCGGCGCGAGATCGCCGGGCTGATCGAGGGGATCGACGGGGAGCGCCCCTCGGCCTCGATCGTGGTCCTGGTGGCGGAGCGGTCGGCGGGTTCGCCGCTCGTGGTGGAGGAGCTGGTCGCCGCGCGCCGCGAGCTCAAGAGCGCCACGCTCACGGGCTCGCTCGCGGACCTCGTCGCGGCCCGCCTGGCGCGCCGCTCGCCCGAGTGCCGCCGCGTGCTGCGCCTGCTCGCCCCGGCGGAGCGCCCGATGGACCGCGCCCGCCTCGCCCGTGCGGCCGCCGAGATCGAGGTCCAGCTGACGCGCGGCCTGCCGCCGCGGTCGACGTCCCTGCCCCGCCGCGGCGCGGGCGGCCTCGAGGGCGACCTCGCCGCCGGGCTGACTGAGGCCCTCGAGCACGGCTTCGTGCGCTCGGAGCCCGACGAACGGCTCCGGATCCGCCACGAGCTCGTCGCACGCGCGGTCGTCACCGACCTGCTGCCCACGCAGCGGACCCGCTACCGGGCGGCGCTCGCCGCGGCGTTCGAGGACGTGCCGGTCGTCGCCGCGGCGCACTGGCGGGCCGCGCACCGGCTGCCCGAGGCGCGCGAGGCCGCGCTCGCCGCCGGCCGGCTCGCGCTGCGCGTGGAGGCGCCGCAGGACGCGATGGAAGCCCTCGAGCTGGGCCTCGACCTGACCCCCGCCGAGGCCGCCGAGCGCGTGATCCCCGCCGACCCCGACGCCATCGACCCCGTGGCGCTCAGCGACCGGGAGGACGACCTCGGGGAGGGCGCCGGGCGCGACGTCGAGGCGGCGCAGGCGGGCGCTGCGGTCGGCGACGACCTCGCCGGCGAGGCCCGCACGGTGCTCGCGATCGGACAGCTCGCCGCGGAGGCGGCCTATGCCGCGATGCGCCCGACCCGCGCGGTCGCCTACGCGGAGAGTGCGCTCTCGGCCCTCAGCGAGCGGCGCGACCGGATGGCCTACGCGGTGCTCCAGGCTCGGCTCGGGCGCTATCGGGTCGCGGCGGGCGACGCCGGCGGCGCCACGTCCGCGCTGCGCAAGGCGGCCAGCGTCGCCCCGCGCGAGCCGTCGATCGAGCGTGCCCGCATCCTCGCCCTGCTCGCCCAGGAGCGGATGATCGCCGGGGCGTTCAGCGACTCCGAGCGGGCGGCATCCGAGGCGCTCGAGATCGCGCGTGGCCTGGGCGAGCCCGCGGAGCCCGAGGCGATCCACGCGATGACGACCCTCGCCGTCGTCCGGGCGTGGGGCGACGACCCGGAGGCGGGGGTCCGTCTGCTGCGCGAGGCGATCGAGCGGGCGCGGGAGCTCGGCCTGGTCGAGGAGTGGTGGCGGGCCGGCGCCAACATGGCCGTCGTGCTCGAGCTGCTGGGCCGTCCGGGCGAAGCCATCGACGAGGCGTTCGCCGACATGGCCGAGGCGCGTGCGATGGACCTCGACGCGGTGTACGCGAACCTGCTCGGCGGCAACGTGGCGGGGATCCTGGTGGACGTGGGGCGCTGGCCGGAGGCGCGCGACCTGAGCCTCCGGGCGCTGGACTGGAGTCCTGCCGGCGTCCCGTTCGTGAACGCCATCCTCAACCTCGTGATCGTGGAGATCGAGTCGGAGGCCGGGGAGGAGGCGGGCCGGCTCCTCGGCCGGGTGCTGGTCGAGCTCGAGACCGGGGGCGACTTCCAGTTCGCGGTGCCCGCCTACCAGGCGACCGCCTCGTACGCGATGTGGAGCGGCGACCTCGCCGACGCGCGTCGGGCGGCGGAGCGTGGCTGGGCGCGGGTCCGGGGCACCGAGGACTGGGTGCTGATGGCCCGCATGGCCTCGACCGCGCTCGAGGTGGAGGCGGCGATCGTCGCCGAGGCGCTCGAGAAGCGTCGGATCGGCGACGTCGCGGCGTCCCGCGAGCGGGCGGGCCGCATCCTCGCGGAGGCGGAGGCGGCGGTCGCTCGGGCTCGGATCGAGGACGACGGCTCGGCCCGCGGCGAGCCCGAGGCGAGCCTCGCCGCCGCACGCGCCTTCCATGCCCGCCTCCAGGGCCGCGACGACCCGGCGGCGTGGGCCGACCTCGCGGGACGCTGGCACGACCTCGGCGATCCGTACCGCGAGGCCCGGGCGCGGTGGCACCAGACCGAGGCGATCCTCGGCGCCGCGACGGCCGGCGTCGCGGGCGCCCGCGGCCGGACCGATGCCCGCGTCGTCCGCGCGGACGCGCGCGAGCCGCTGGCCTCGGCCGTTGAGCTCGCCCTGCGCCTGCACGCGCGCCCGCTGCTGCGCGAGCTCCGGCAGCTGGCCGGCCGCGCCATGATCCAGCTCCCACCCGAGGTCGATGCCGTGCTCGCCGAACCGGCGCCCGTTCCGCCCGGTCCGCGGCCGTCGGTCACGCCAGGCCCCGTCCAGGACGCGACCGCGCCCGCCGCGGCGCAGCTCGTCGCAAGGCCCGCGACGTCGGGCGACACGTTCGGGCTGTCGAAGCGCGAGCTCGAGGTGCTGGCGCTGATCGCCCGCGGCCGGACGAACCGCGAGATCGGCGACCGGTTGTTCATCAGCCAGAAGACCGTCGGCGTGCACGTCGGCAACATCCTGTCCAAGCTCGGCGTGTCCGGCCGCGTCGAGGCCGCCGCGGTCGCGATCCGCCTCGGGCTCGAGGACGGCGGGGGCGTGATGCCCGGCCTCGTCCACTAGCGACGTGGGCGACAGGCGCGGCCGGGAATCGGTACGATCGACGCGATCCGCGTTGACGCTGCCGCTGCCCGAGGTTTCGATGCGCCGCACCCCGATCGCCGTCACCCTCGTCGCCTTCGCCCTGATGGCCGCCGCCTGCTCGTCGTCGTCCGGTCCCGCGTGGACCTACGCCCCGCCGACGCCGGCGCCCTCGGTCGTGGCGTCAGCGGGGGCGTCGGGCGGCCCTGCGGCAGGCGCCTCGGGCGCGCCGTCCGCGGCCGCATCGGGCCAGCCGTCCGGCGCGGCAGCGGGCGGCCCGACACCGGTCCCCGGCAGCGGCGGCGGCGAGGCCGTCGTCATCGAGGCGCACAACATCGCGTTCACCACGCCCGAGGTGCAGGCGCCGGCCGACACGCCGTTCACGATCGACTTCCGCAACGAGGACGCGGGCACCCCGCACAACGTCGAGATCAAGGACAGCACGGGCGCCCAGAAGTTCATGGGCCAAGTCGTCACGGGCGTCACCGAGGCGAAGTACGACGTGCCCGCGCTGGCCGCCGGCACGTACGCGTTCGTGTGCACCGTGCACCCGAACATGACCGGCACGCTCAAGGTCGGCGGCTGACCCCTCGGGGACGGGGCCGGCCGGCGCCCGCCGGATCGAGCGCATGACCGCACGCGTCGACGAGGTCTGCTACCGCGACGCCTACGCGCGGCGGCTCGAGGCGCGCGTCCTCGAGGTCTCGGCGAGCGACGGACCCGCGCTCGTCGTCCTCGACGCGACGGCGTTCTACCCGGGCGGCGGCGGCCAGCCATCGGACCGTGGCGTCATCCTGCGGACCGAGGACGGCCGCTCCTGGACGGTGCGGGCCGCCCGCCGGGCCGGCGGCGACATCGTCCACGAGCTGGAGCCGCCCGACGACGGCGAGCTGCCGCGGGCCGGCGATCGCGTGGCCATCGACCTCGACTGGGCGCGTCGCCACGCCCTGATGCGCACCCACACGGCGCTGCACGCCCTGTGCGGCGTCGTCTGGCGCGACTACGGCGCCCTCGTCACCGGCGGCAACATGGAGCCCGGGTCCGGGCGCATGGACTTCGAGTTCGAGCGGATGTCCGGCGACCTCGTCGAGGCGATCGAGGCGACCGTCAACGAGGAGCTTCGGGCCGCGCGGGACGTGCGCGTGAACGTCCTGCCGCGGGCCGAGGCGTTCGCCATCCCGGACCTCATCCGGACCAAGGTCAACCTGCTTCCCGAGGGGATCGAGGAGATTCGCACGATCGAGATCGTGGGCCTCGACCTGCAGGCCGACGGCGGGACCCACGTCGCCAACACCCGCGAGGTCGGCGGCATCCGGGTGACGGGCTACGAGTCCAAGGGCCGGATCAACAAGCGCATCCGGATCGAGCTCGTCGAGCCCGACTGACGGCCGCGCCGCGCCGCGCCGGGCTGCGCGGATCGTGGCACGCCCGAGAGATTGAATGAATCCGGCGCGTCGCGATTCATACTCGGCGAACCGGCCCCCGCCTGGGGTCGACCCCGCAGGGGCCCGACGGATGGACCGAAGCCTCGTCGAGAGAGCGATGCGCGGTGACGAAGCGGCGTTCGACACGTTGATCGAACGCCAAGGCGACCACCTGCATTCGGTCGCGCGCAGGATCCTGCGCGACCCGTATCTCGCCGAGGACGCCACGCAGCTGGCGCTGCTCGATACGTGGCGGTATCTGCCCACCCTCAGGGACCCGGATCGGTTCGAGGCCTGGTCCTATCGGCTGCTCGTCAACGCCTGTCAGACGGAGGCCCGTCGCGAACGACGCCATCGCGGCAACCTGCGCCTGCTGGCGTCGGACGAGCCGGTCGAGCCGGACTCGGCCGCGCGCCTCGCCACGCAACAACAGCTCGATCAGGCCTTCCGGCGCCTCGGCGTCGAGCACCGGACGGTCGTCGTGCTCATCCACTACATCGGCCTGTCCGCGGCCGAGGCTGCCGAGGCCATGGGGACGCCCGTGGGCACGGTCCGATCTCGGCTGCACTTCGCCCTGAAACACCTGCGCGCGGCCGTCGAGGCCGACGCGCGCCTTGAGAGAAACGTAGGCACGGCATGAACGGAACCGACGACTTCATCGGCCGGCTCGAGGCATACCTCGACGACTTCGATGGCGCCACGCCGTTGCCCGATCACGTCCGGGACGCGATCCATGCCGAGCTTCCAGGGACCCGCCAGGTTCGCCCCTACACGGGTCCGAGGAGATTGCTCACCATGCTGTCCAACACCTCGGTCCGTGCCCGATGGGCACTCGCGGCGGCGGCGATCGTCGTCGCGGTCGTCGTCGGCGGGGCGATCCTCACCACCAACCGGAACCAGCAGGGCATCGTCGCGGCGCCGCCCGCGACGCCGAGCCCCACGATCGGCCCATCCCCGACGCCCGCGCCGACGCCGTCTGTCGTCGGCCTCCTCGACGCGCCAACGACGGCCTGCCCGGTCCGGACCACCGAGACCTGCATCGAGCCGGGGACGTACACGCTGTCGTCGCCGAGCAACTGGCCCACGACGATCAGCTTCGACGTGCCCGAGGGCTGGTGGGAGTGGTTCCCCGGCAACGTCCTCCAGGACTTCGAGGGCGTCTTCGCAGACAGCTCGGCTGTGGGTGGATCGGGCTGGGGCGCCATGTTCATGACGGTCGGCGATGTCTCGCGAAACCCCTGCGATCCGAATGCGCCGATGTTCGAGCCGAAGAATGTCGATTCGCCGGCGGAGCTCGCGGCAGCGATGGCGACGTGGCCGGGGTTCAACGCGACGACCCCCGTGCCGATCTCGATCGACCGCGCCGAGGGGCTCCTCGTTGAGCTCACCTCGACGAAGACGTTCAAGCAGTGCCCCGATGGTGAGGCCTTCTTGTGGAAGACGGAGGCGGGGGAACTCATCGATACCTACCCGATGGTCGATGAGGACGGCCTCATGCGTCCCGCCCAATTCAGGATCCTGGACGTCGATGGGCACCTGATCGTCGTGCGCACGACAGACTTCCCTGGGGCGTCGACGTACGAGGTGTCCCAGGGTCTCGACCCGGACTCGCCTGTCCACGCGGCCGACCAGGTCGAGCTCGATGCCATGGTGGACTCGATCCGGTTCGGCGATCCAAAACCCTAGCTCCCGGCGAGTCCTGCTCGTCGCGCTGACGCCCGGCACCAAGCCGGGCGTCAGCCTGCGCCCGAGGACAGGGCTGGTACGGTAGGCCGTGCATGGGGGCAGACCTGCGCGATCCGGTGGTTCGGGCGGCCATCGGGTTGTCGCACCTGGCACACGTCCCGGAGCCACTCCTCGCGCCGCTGATCGACGACGCGATGCGCCTGCGCGTGCCGGCCGGATCGATGGTCCGCCGCGAGGGCGAACCCGGGCCGCACGTCGAGCTCGTGATGAACGGCCTGGTGCGGGTCTTCGTCTCGTCGCCCGATGGGCGCACCCTCACCGTCCGCTACTGCCGCCCGGGGTCCATCGCCGGCGCGGTGTCGCTGTTCCGGCCCAGCTACGTGATGCCCGGCGGGATCCAGGCCCTCGTCGACACGGAGCTGCTTGTGCTCCGGGCGGACCTGGTGCGGGCACTGTCCGACCGCGAGCGCTCCATGGCGGACGCGATGATCGCCGAGCTCAGCGATCGGGTGTACCAGTTTGTCGTGGAGCTCCCGGGCGCCTCGTTCGCGACGGTGCGCCAGCGTGTCGCCCGCCACCTCCTCGACCTCGCCTCGGACGAGCAGCGCGGCGGCAGCCGGCTCGTCGCGCGGGTGAGCCAGCAGGCGATGGCGGACGCGATCGGCAGCGTGCGCGAGGTCGTCGTCCGCGCGCTGGGCGAGCTGCGTCGCGAGGGCCTCGTCGCGACCGGATCCGGCGGAATCGAGATCCTGGATCCCGATCGCCTGGCGGCCGACGTGTTCGCCTCGCCTGTGACGCAGGTTCCGCAGCCGGCGCACGCAGGTCGCTGACGCGGGTCGTCCGCGGCCCGCACGATCGCGCCTCGCGAGCCGGCCCACGGCCGCGCCACCGACGGGGGAGGCCCATGAGCCGCGCGTTCCTGATCCTGACCACCCAGCCGCAGCCGGCGACCGACGACCCCAGCGAGCGCGACGCCGTCCTCGCCGCCCGACGCGAGGCCGCGCTCGACGCCCGCATCGCGGCCGAACGGCAGGCCGCGGCCGACACGGCGACCGGGCTTCTCGACGCCGATCCGGTCGCACGGCCGGCCCGGACCGTGTTCGGGTTCGTCGACCGCCTCGGCCGGATGCACACGTGGCCAGGGCTCATGCGGGAGCGGCACGTGCGCTAGCCACGAGCACGCGCGGTGTGACGCCGCGCACGCAAAACCCGCAGACTGCTGCGGCATGGGGATGCCGCAGCCGACCGGCGAGCGCGACCTGGCCCCGCTCGACGAGCGGTTCGCGCGGCTCGCCGGCGAGGCCGGGGTGCCGGGCGTCGCCTGGGGCGTGGTCCGCGAGGGGCGGCTCGTCCATTCGGGCGGCGCCGGGACCATCCGCGAGGGCGAGGAGCGTCGGCCCGACGCGGACTCGGTGTACCGGATCGCGTCGATGACCAAATCGTTCACGGCGATGGCCATCCTGCTGCTGCGCGACGAGGGCCGCCTCGGGCTCGACGATTCGGTCGGCGCCCACGTGCCCGCCCTGGCCGGCTGGGCGCCGCCGACCGCGGACTCACCCCCGATCACGATCCGCCACCTGCTGACGATGTCGGCCGGCCTCGCGACTGACGATCCGTGGGGCGACCGGCAGCAAGGCCTCGCCCTCGACGCGTTCGAGCGTTTCCTGGCCGAGGGACCGCCGTTCGCCTGGCCGCCCGGGACCACGTTCGAGTACTCGAACCTCGGCTACGGGATCCTGGGGAGGGTCGTCACGGCCGCCGGCGGGCTGGAGTACGGGGATTTCGTTCGTTACCGGATCCTCGCCCCGCTCGGGATGGCGTCGACGGTGTACCGCGCGGAGGACGTCCCCGAGGAGCGCCTGGTCCACGGCTACGCGCGACGGGACGGCACGCTCGTGCGGGAGGGGACCGATCCCTACGGCGCGCTGGCGTCCATGGGCGGCGTGTTCTCGACGATCCGCGACCTCGCCCGCTGGGTGGCCGGGTTCCTCGACGCGTTCCCGGCGCGCGACGACCCGGAAGGCGATCACCCGCTGCGTCGTGCGTCGCGACGCGAGATGCAGCAGGCGCACCGCCTGGTCGTCCCCTCGCTACCCGCCCGCCCGGCCCACGCGGCCCCCGCCCTCGACGTCATGGGCTACGGCTTCGGCCTCGTGGTCCACGCCGACACGGAGCTCGGCACCATCGTCTCGCACGCGGGCGGCTACCCGGGGTTCGGGTCCCACATGGCGTGGCATCCGGCCAGTGGCCTGGGCGTGATCGGGCTGGGCAACCTGCGCTATGCACCCGTCCGCCCCGTGGTCGCCGACCAGCTCCGATCGCTGGTCCTTGCCGAGGCCGTGCCGCGCCGCCGGCCGCGGCCGCTCGCGGCCGTCGAGGCCATGCGACCGGTCGTCGAAGGGCTGCTCGAGCGCTGGGACGACGGGGTCGCGGACGCGGCGTTCGCGATGAACATGGATCTCGACGAGCCTCGCGAGGGCCGACGCGTCGGCGCGGAGCGGCTCGCGGCCGACCTGGGCCCGTTCCGGCGGGACGGCACGCGTCCGGACGTCTCGCTGTCGCCTGCCGACCTCGCCTGGTGGCTCCGCGGCAACGGCGGCTGGCTGCGGGTGGAGCTGCTGGTCTCGCCGGAGCACGAGGCCCGGATCCAGCGGCTCGTCCTGACCGCCGTCCATGACCCGTCGCCGGCACTGCGCGAGCTCGCCGGGCGCGTCCTCGCTCTCGCCGCCGCACCGTCCCCGGCCTGGCCCGCGGACCTCGTCGCCGGCCCCGACGTCGACCTCGAGGCGCTCGAGCGATCGCTGCGCGCGGCTGGGGCGCGGTTCGGACCCATGCGGCTCGGGCTGCCGACCGCGGGGGACGGCCGGACGACGGCGACGTTCGAGGTGGTCGGGGACGACGGGCGGGCAGGGATCACGGTCGCGGTCGACCCGGACGGCGGAGCCGTGACCGTCGTCGCGCTGAGCGCCGCGGAGCGGGAGGCACCGGCGGAAGGCTGGTAAGCGACGCCCGTCGTCGGGAGTCGGCGTCAGCGCCAGAGGTCAGGTGCGGGGACGGTGGCGCCGACGGCCGCCGCCAGCCGCTGGAGCAGCGCGAACCAGTCGAACCGGCTGGTGATCTCGGACGCCCGGACCGTGACCAGCCGGTCCGCGGGGACGAGACCGGGCAGCACCTCGTCGAGGATCGCCTCGACCTCGTCGCGGAACGCGTCGTTCGTGGAGCGCACGCCGTCGGCCTGGAGGGCCACATCCGGCAGCAGCCGCACCACGAGGTCGTACGTCGCCGACCAGCGGGCGACGAGCGGCCCGGCGTCGTAGCGGTCGACGCCGCCGCACGACCGCAGGTAGTACGCGAAGTTGTCCATCACGCCGCGGTCCGTGGCCAGGATGTCGGCCTTGCGGGCGAGCTCGAGCTCCTGGCGGACCTGGGTCACCAGCACCCACAGCTGCGCCTCGCCGGTCGCGCCCTCGTTGATCCCCAGCGGGTTGTCGCGGACCACCTCGCGGCCGAGCTCGACGGACCGCCCGGCCCGCTGCGCCTCGGCCGCGAACGCGAGCAGGGCCGAGGTCTTGCGGATCCCGTGGGACCCGATGAACGCGATCTTGGCGGGTCGGGGCCAGGCGTCGGCGGTGGCTGCCATGCGCGCAGCGTACGGCCTCGCGCCGGGGCCGCCCTACAGCGCCTTGACCGCCGCCGTCAGGGCCGCGAGGCCGTCCTTCGCGTCGGCGAACAGCATCCCGGTCTTGGGATCCGTGTACAGCTCGTTGTCGATGCCCGCGTAGCCGCGGCCCATCGAGCGCTTGATCACGACGATGGACTTGGCGTGGTCGACATCGAGGATCGGCATCCCGGACACCGGCGAGCCCGGCCGGCGCGCGGCCGGGTTGGTGACGTCGTTGGCGCCGATGACGAGCGCCACGTCGGCCCTGTCGAACTCCGGGTTGATGTCGTCCATCTCCTTGAGCTGGGGGTAGGGGACGTTCGCCTCGGCGAGCAGCACGTTCATGTGGCCGGGCATCCGGCCGGCCACCGGGTGGATCGCGTACTTGACGTCGACGCCCCGGTCCTCAAGCAGGTCGGCCAGCTCGCGCACCGCGTGCTGGGCTTGCGCCACGGCGAGCCCGTAGCCCGGGACGATGATCACGGACTGGGCATAGGCGAGCTGGATCGCGGCGTCGTCGACGCCGATCTCCCGCACCGACCCGCCGGCACCCGCCATCGCACCTGGCGCGTCGTCACCTCCTCCGAACCCGCCGAGCATGATGTTCATGACCGACCGGTTCATGGCGTCGGCCATGAGCTTGGTCAGGATCGCGCCCGATGCGCCGACGAGGGCGCCCGAGATGATGAGCACGGGGTTGCCGAGCACGAACCCGGCCATCGCCGCGGCGGTGCCCGTGAACGAGTTCAGGAGGCTGATGACGACGGGCATGTCCGCGCCGCCGATCGGCAGCACCATCGTGATCCCGAAGATCAGCCCCGACAGCACGACCAGGCCCAGCACGAGGAGGGTGACCTCGCTGCTGAGGGTCATCGCGCCGGCCGCGCCGGCGATGAGCGCGGCGGTCCCGAGGACGGCCACGACCGCGAGGGCCACCGTGATCAGCCGTCCGCCCGGCAGGAAGATCGGCTTGCCGGGGATCAGGCCCTGGAGCTTGCCACCCGCGATGAGCGAGCCGCTGAACGTGATCGAGCCGATGAGGGCGCCCAGGACGACGAAGATCGTGGTGTCGACCGGGGCCCCATTGGACAGGCGGATGAAGTCGTCGATGGCGACGAGTGCCGCCGCGCCGCCGCCGACCGCGTTGAACAGCGACACCAGCTGCGGCATCGCCGTCATCTTCACGGAGCGCGCGGCGTACAGCCCGGCCCCGCCGCCGATCAGAAAGCCGACAACGATGATCGCCAGCGCGGTCCCGGACAGGCCGCCTTCACGGGTCAGCAACCAGACCAACGTCGCGCTCACGGCGATGACCATGCCGGCGGCGCTGAGCTGGTTGCCGCTGCGTCCGGTCGCGGGTGAGTTCATGCGGTGGAGGCCCAGCACGAAGCACGAGGCCCCCACCAGCCAGGCGAGGTAGACGAAGGTGTAGATCCACTCCTGGGACATCGACCGGCTCCTCGGCTAGGCCCCGGGGGCGTCCGACGCGCCCTCGGTCCCGGCCTTGGCGGCCGTCGGCTTCTTGCGGAACATCTGGAGCATCCGGTCGGTGACGACGTAGCCGCCGACGACGTTCATCGCCCCGAACACCATCGCGACGAACGCGAGCACGTAGCTGACCGGGTTGTCGGCCTCTGACGCGATGATCATCGCGCCAACCAGGACGATGCCGTGGATCGAGTTCGCCCCCGACATGAGCGGGGTGTGCAGGGTCGCCGGGACCTTGCTGATGACCTCGAACCCGACGAGGATGGCCAGCGTGAAGATGGCCAGCGAGGTAAGGAGCTCTTCGCTCACGCCGCGCCTCCGGGGTTGAGCAGCTTGCTGACGGGCTCGCTGATCACCGCGCCGTCGCGGGTGATGACCGTGGACTTCGTGACCTCGTCCTCGAAGTCGAGGTTGAGCGCCCCGTCCTTGACCATCCCGAGCAGCAGCGCCGAGATGTTCCGGGCGTAGAACGCGGACGCCCCGGCCGGCATCGAGGCCGGCAGGTTGTCGGGGGCGATGATCGTGACGGCGTTGGGCGTCTCGACCGTCTCACCGACCTTCGACAGCTCGCAGTTCCCGCCCAGCGTGGACGCGGCCATGTCGACGATCACCGAGCCGGGCTTCATCTTGTCGACCGCCGCTGCGGTCACGAGCACCGGCGGCTTGCGTCCCGGCACCTGGGCCGTCGTGATCACGACGTCCATGCCGCCGATCGCCTCGTTGAGCTCGGCTTGCTGCGCGGCCCGCTCCTCGGCGGTGAGCTCGCGGGCGTAGCCGCCCGCGCCCGTGGCGTCGATCTGGGTCTTGAGCTTGACGAACTTCGCGCCCAGGCTCTCGGCCTGCTCGCGCGTCTCGGGCCGCACGTCGTAGGCGTGGACCACCGCGCCCAGGCGCTTCGCGGTGCCGATCGCCTGCAGGCCCGCCACGCCGATGCCCAGGATCAGGACGTTGGCGGGCTTGGCCGTGCCGGCGGCGGTCGTCAGCAGCGGGAAGTAGCGGGGGTACGCGTTGGCCGCGATCAGGACCGCCTTGTAGCCGCCGACGTTGGCCTGCGACGAGAGGGCGTCCATCGTCTGCGCGCGGCTGAGCGTGCGCGGGATGGCGTCCAGGCTGATCGCCGTGACGCCCGCGTCCGCCAGGGCCTTCGCGCCGGCCGGATCGATCAGCGGCTGCAGGAAAGCGACGATGGCCTGGCCCTTGTGCAGCCGGCCGACCTCGGTCGCGCTCGGCTTCTGGACCTTGAGCACGACGTCCGATGTCGCGTACAGGTCGTCGGTCGAGACGACCGTCGCGCCGGCGTCCGCGAACGCCTGGTCGGGGATGGCGGAGCCGGCCCCCGCGCCGGTCTCGACGAGGACCTCCAGCCCGGCCGCCGTCAGCTTGCCGAGCACCTCGGGCACCAGGGCGACACGGCGCTCGTCGGCGGCCGTCTCCCTGGCGACGCCGACCTTCATGGGCATCACCAATTCGCGCAAGTGGGGTTGGACGGCACGGAGTGTACCGGAGGCGCAACGCCCGGCGACGTTGCGGTCGGGTAGCGATGGGCCGGCGCCCACGGACGGGCTAGGCTGTCGACGGATGGAACGGGTCGACGCAGTGGTCGTCGGAGCAGGCCATGCCGGTGTGGGCGCGTCGTGCTCGTGGTCGGCGGCGGCCAGACGGGAGCCCAGCTGGTCGACGACCTCCTCGACGCCGGCCGTCGGGTGTACGGGTCGGCCTCGAAGGTGCCGCGCTGCCCGCGGCGCTACCGCGGCCGGGACATGTTCGAGTGGCTGGTCCGGGCGGGGTTCTTCGAGCAGGTGCCGGAGCAGGTCCCCGATCCCGCGATGCGGGCCATGCGCCAGCCCTTGATCTCGGGCACCGGCGAGCTCGGCCACACAGTCAGCCTGCAGTCGCTCGCCGCCCGAGGCGCCACCCTCGTCGGGCGCATCGCGTCGGTCGACGGGGACGCGCTCGTGCTCGACGACAGCGTCGCGGCGTGCATCCGCTTCGGTGACGAATGGCCGGCGAAGCTCCGGGCCATCGCCGACCGGGCGGTCGAGTTGTCGGGCGAGCCGCCGCCCGCGGTGGACGATGCGGCTGCGCGCGACGCCGCGGACCTGGATCACCCCGACCCCGACGCCCTGCGGTTCCCGCGGCGCCTGGGTCTCGGGCGCGCTGGCGTGCGGACGGTGATCTGGGCGACGAGCGTGTGGGGCGACTTCGGCTGGCTGCCCGCGGACGCGCTGGGCGCCGACGGCGCGCCGGTCCACGACGCGGGCGCCACTCGGGTGCCTGGCCTGTAGGTCACCGGCTTCCCATGGTTGACAACCGCGGCTCCGGGATCATCTACGGCGCGGGCGCCGACGCTCGGCGGATCGCGACGCGGATCGCCGCCCGCTGACCGGAGCTCGCACCTGCCGTCGCCCTGGACGTGAACCTGCGGGGCCCGAGCCCTGCGGCGCTGCCACGTAGTCAAAGCACGACTGTTCGTCCGACGTGGACGGCCCCGATCAGTTCCAAATGGCCGGTTGCGACGCTTGGATCAGCCGTCTTCGGCTAACACGAGCCGCCCGAGATCGTCTTTCGTGACTCCTGCGGCCATTCCTCGATGCCTAAGACTCGTCCTTTGACTGGCTGACGGGACGTTCGGCGGCAGGAGCGCGTGGGGGTGGCATCTCAGCCGTTGAAGGTCATCGTGGCCTCTTCGGCCATCGTGAGCTTGAGCTCGTTGCCGGAGATCGCGTAGCCCTGGGTGGCGCCGAGGCCGGCCACGTAGAGCTCGTCGAGCGAGGCGTCCCCGCAGGCCGCGAGCGTCATCGGACCGGGCGTGATGGTCAGGCCGCCCGACGACGTGGTCGTGTAGCCGCCGGCGAGCTGGTTGCAGTCCGCCTTCGCCGCGAAGGTGCCGTCCGCGTTGAACGTGATCGTGTAGTTCTCGGGATCGGGGACCACCGACTGCGAGGCCGGGACCTTCGTCGTGGACGCCGTCCACTGCCAGGTCTTGCCCGTCAGCCCCGAGGCCGACGAGGACGGCGAGGACGACGAGGACGACGAGGACGAACAGGCACCGACGAGCAGCACGGCGCTGACCGCGAGCACGAGCAGGACGACGAGCTTTCGCATGCACACGACCTCATGGCTGGGGTGAACGGGCTCGAATGTAGCGGCCGCGCAGCCCCATCCGCCACCCGAAGATTGGATGAGCCGCGGCGGCACGATGGCCGGGTCAGCGTGGCCGGGCCCAAGGTCAAGGAACCTTTACCTTCGTCTCAGGGAACCCTCATTCGGGATCGGCAGCCTGTTTCCCAGGAGACCCGGGAACGCAGCCAACGCCTGCCCAGAGACCACCGCCCGGGCGGAAGGAACCATGACCGAACCGAAGCAGCCTCCCCCGACGCCCGGCTTCCTGCCGCCGGCGTCGCCTGCGGCGCGCGCCGACGACGCGACCGAGCCGGTCGCCATCCCCGCCTGGACGCCCCCGCCGACGTTCGCGCCGCCGAGCGCGAACCCCACGTTCGCAGCCCCCACCACCGCCACGCCGACGTTCGCGCCGCCCGAGGCCTGGTCGGCGCCCGCGACAAGTCCCGCCGCCACCGGCTGGGGCACCCCGCCCGCGGCACCCGTCGCCGCCCCGGCCCGCCGCGCCTCGCGCGGCGTGGGTCCCGCCCTCCTCCTGACCGCCGTCATCGGCACGGCCGTCCTGGCGTCCGGCGGCACCTACCTCGCGATCACCGCGACCGACGGCGGCGCCAACGGCAGCCGGACCGCCGTGACCACCCCGACGGCGGCGCCCACGACCAACGCCGGCAATGGGAGCGGACAGGCCGCGCCGTCCGCCCAGGCCCCGTCGGGCCAGTCCGGCCAGCCCGGCCAGCCCGGCCAGCCCGCGCCGACCTCGCAGCCGGCGACCGGCCAGGGCGGCTCGCTCGTCGACGTCGTCAAGGCCGTCAGCCCGGCCGTCGTCACGATCACCGCCGACGGCGTCACCGCCACGGACCCCACGACCGGGCAGACCGGCCAGGGCGTCGCGATGGGCAGCGGCGTGATCTTCGACGCCAACGGCCTGATCCTCACCAACCACCACGTCGTCGCGGGCAACCCGTCGAAGCTGACGGTCACGCTCAAGGACGGCCGCACGTTCGATGCCTCGATCTACGGCATCGACACCCTCACCGACCTCGCCATCGTCAAGGTCGACCAGACCGGCCTCCCGACCGCGCCGATCGGCGACTCGTCGGCCATCGAGGTCGGCCAGCAGGCCATCGCCATCGGCAGCCCGCTCGGCCAGTTCTCGGACTCGGTCACGAGCGGCATCATCTCGGCGCTCGGCCGGAGCATCGACGTCGAGGGCGGCCACCTCGACAACCTGATCCAGACCGACACCGCGATCAACCCCGGCAACAGCGGCGGCCCGCTGCTCGACGCGAGCGGCAAGGTCGTCGGCATCAACACCGCGGTCGCGGGCAACAGCCAGGGCATCGGCTTCGCCATCCCGATCAACATCGCCCGCCCGCTGCTCGCCCAGGCGTCCGCCGGGCAGGCCCTCAGCCGCCCCTGGCTCGGCGTCCGGTTCGAGACCATCGACCCGACCGTCAAGCAGGCGGCCGGCCTCCCCGTCGACAACGGCGCGTGGATCCCGAGCGCCGCGGCGCTGTCCGGCAACGGCGCCCAAGACAACGGCGCCCAGGGCCAGGACCCGTTCGCCCAGGGCCAGGACCCCTTCGGCCAGGCGGCCAACGCCCAGCCCGCAATCGTCCCCGGCGGTCCGGCCGAGTCGGCCGGTCTCAAGGCGGGCGACATCATCACGGCGATCAACGGCCAGGCGCTTGACGCCCAGCACCCGCTCGACCTCGTCATGAGCCAGCTGGCCCCCGGCCAGACGGCGACCCTGACCGTCCTCCGCGACGGCCAGACGCTCACCCTCGACGTCACGCTCGGGACGCGACCCTCCGCATCCTGACGCACCGCCACACGCCGCAAGACGGGGTCCCGCGCGGGGCCCCGTCTTCGTGCTTCCGCGGGTCGGACTGAACCCCGTTGCGTCGGGCAGGCGCGCATACTTCGCCGGCCTCATCGGGCGACTCGGAGCCCGGCCTCAAGCGGCGATACGGAGCGATGCGCATGGACAAGGAGCTGGTCGCCGAGGTCGTCGATGCGGCCCGGCGCGTGGTCGCGAGCGGGGCGATCTCGGCCAACGGCCACGGGAACGTGAGCCTGCGCGTGGCCGGGGCGGACGAGATGTACTTCACCGCGGCCCCGTCGCTGCGCGACCACCCCGCCTCGGCCGTCGTCCGGGTCGGCCTCGACGGCACCCTGCTCGAGGGCGAGCTGCCGCCGATCCAGCGAGCGGTCGTCGCGATGCACACGGCGATGTACGCGGACCATCCCGACGTCGGCTGTGTGCTCCACACGCACTCGCCCTATGCCACGGCGTACGCCGTGGCCGGGCGCCCCATCGGCTGCTGGGTGGAGGCGATGGCGATGTTCGGCCTGCCGTCGGGCGTCCCGGTCGCGGCCTACGGCCCGCGCGGGTCCGAGGAGGCGGTGGCCAACATCCGCGAGGCCGCCCGGCCCGGCGTCCCGGCCGTGCTGCTGGCGAACCACGGGGTGCTCGTGTTCCATCGATCGTCCGACCTCGCCATCCTCGTCGGCGGCGTGATCGAGGAGGCGGCCCAGGCGGCGATCAACGCCGCCTCGATCGGCGGCGCACGGGAGGTCCCGGCGGATCTCCGCGAGGCCGCGCTCCAGCGCGCGATGGCCTTCGAGCGCGAGGGCACCGCGCGCGTCTAGCGCGACGCGGTCGTCGCAATCCCGCGCAGGAACCGTGAGGCGGGTCCCTGTCGAGGCGCCGCGGCGCCGCCGCGTGACCTGCTACGGCTCGCGGCTGTGCTTGGCCTCGATCAGGGCCGCGTCGGCCCGCTCGGTGAGCTCGTCGATGCTCTCGTTGGAGGTGAGCTGCGCCAGCCCCGCGGTGATCCCGACGCCGGTCGCGTTGCGCAGCGACTGGTCGATGACGCCGATGCGGTGCTGGACCTCGCCCGCGTCGATCGAGGCGATGCCGCACACGAACTCGTCTCCGCCGAACCGCACGATCGGGTCGTAGGGCCGGAGGTTGGCGCGCATGATCGCGGCCAGAATCCGCAGCACGCGGTCGCCCGCGGCGTGCCCGTCCCGGTCGTTGACGCCCTTGAGGCCGTCGACGTCGATGAACGCGACCACGAACTTGCCGTCGGCGCGACGAGCCCGCTCGACCTCGTTGCGCAGGGCGAGCCGCCCGACCTCGCGGCGCAACGCGCCGGTCAGGGAGTCGAGGTGGGCGCGCTGGAGCTCCGCCTCCAGGAGGGCGCGTTCGAGCTCTGGATCCCCGGCCTCGACCGTGCCGTCCGATCCAGCGCCCAGGCGTGCCGGCGCCGCGGCCTCGCGCTCCGTCGCGGCCCGGTCTCGCGTGTTCGCGATGGTGTCGCGCTCGACGGCCGTCCGGTCCCGGGTGTTCGCGATGGTGTCGCGCTCGAGCGCCGCGGTCTCCCTCGCCGCCACGACCGCGTCGCGCTCGGCGGCCGCCCGCTCGCGTTCGCCGGCCCGCTCGCCTCGGATCAGGGCGGCCTTGTACATCGCCTCGACGATCTCGGCCTGCTCCGCCGCGGCTTGCCGCGCCTCGCGCTCCCTCGCCTTCTTCGTCTTGCGCAGGTCCATCGATCCCTCGTGTGTCCGTTGACGGTGCCGGGCACGCATCTCGACCCCGCAGCGCGGAGTCGAGGCCCCGCATTGTGCAGCGCAGACGGGTCGAGGAATCGCACTGGTGCCGGGCATGGCACGCGAATCCGGTGCGGCCGCGCGACGCCCTGGCGTCCGGGATGGCGTCGGGGTCGATCCAGCGCATCCGCGACGAGGGAGGAAGGTGCTGGCGCGCCCGGAGGGATTCGAACCCCCGACACTCGGTTCCGAAGACCGATGCTCTGGTCCACTGAGCTACGGGCGCGCGGCGGGCGACATCATACCCAGTCGATCCACCGGATCCGCTCCGGGCACCCTGGCCGCGGATCGGCGAAGTTGCGGTGACCCGTCCCCGTGCGGCAAACTCCGCCGGTGCCTCGTCAGCATTTCCCGACGTCGCGTCGTCGTCGCCGGCTCGGGATCGCCCGGACGTCTCTGCTCGGCGCCCTCGCCGCGGTGGGTCTGGCGCTCGCGCTGCCCGCCACCACGCCTCGAGGCGACGTCCTCGACCTCGTGACCGACCACGTCGGCCCCGCCACTGCCGCCGGCCAGGAGCCGACGCCCGTGGTCGCGAAGCACGACATCGCGCCGGAGGTCGCCGCGGTCGCCGCCGTCGCGGGTCCGTTCACCGACCCCCGCCGGGCCTACCTCGCGGGGCCGGTCGAGCAGGCGGTCGTCGCCGCGCACGTCGGCGCCCCGCCGGTCGCCGGCCTGACCGGCTACCAGTGGCCGATCGCCCATCCGCGGATCACGCTCAAGTTCGGCACCACGCCCTGGGGCACGTTCGTGGTGGACGGCGACCGGTTCCACGACGGGATCGACATCGCCACCTTCTGCGGCGACCGGGTCCTCGCCGCCCACGACGGGACGGTGATCGCGGCGGGCCGGCACTTCGACACGCTCATGGGCTGGGTCGGCCATCTCGGCCGCTACTTCGCCCGCCTCGATTCCGGCCACCTGTGGTGGGAGCTGCCGCTGGTCGTGGTGGTCGACGACGGCAACGGCTACCGCAGCGTCTACGCGCATTTCGGGCAGCTGAAGGTGCAGCGCGGCGACACGGTCCATGCCGGCCAGCTGCTGGGCTTCGAGGGCGCCACCGGCCACGCGACCGGGTGTCACCTCCACTACGGGCTGTTCTCGCCGGCCGAGACGCGCACCTACCTGCTCAACAAGGACACCGCGAGGCGGATGAAGCTGCCGCGTCACGAGCTCGCCCGGATCGACCCGCTGCGGGTGCTGCCGAGGCGGCCCGGCAACCACACCCCCGACGCGAACCAGCCCAGCGACGGCTGACCGGCGGGACCGGCGCCCCCGTCACTCAGGCGAACAGCGCGGCCCCGATGAAGGCGTCCCCCACGAGCGTCCCGTCGGCGCCGATCGCGGGCACCCCGGCAGGCACCGCGTACAGCCCAGAGCCCGTGTGCTCGAGGTACTCGCTCAACGCGTCGTTCCGCGCCAGCGCGTCCTGGATCGGGATGAAGCCCGTCCGCGGGTCGCGCATGTAGGCCACGAAGAACAGCCCGGCGTCGAGGCGCCCCAGCGCGTCGTTGCCGTCGGTGAAGTTGTAGCCGCGGCGGAGCATCCGGGCGCCGCCGTGGAGCGACGGGTGGGCGAGCCGGACGTGCGAGTCGGCGGCCAGCAGCGGCTGCCCGTCGGCGCCGGTCGCGGCGAGGTCGGGCTCGCTGAACTCGCCACCGCCCGACAACGGGGCACCGTCGCCCTTCGTGCGGCCGATGATCCGCTCCTGCTCGCGCAGCGACGAGCGGTCCCAGGTCTCGATCACCATCCGGATCCGGCGAACCGCGACGTAGGTCCCGTCCGCCAGCCAGCCCGGCCTGGCGTCGCCCGGCTGGACCCAGACGTGCCGCTCCACGTCGGCCGTCCCCTCGGCCTTGATGTTCGCCGTGCCGTCCTTGAACCCGAGCAGGTTGCGCGGGGTGACCTGGGCGGTCGACGTGGACGACGTCCGCCCGAAGCCGAGCTGCGACCAGCGCACCCGCGCGGTGCCGAAGGCCGTCCGCGTCAGGTTGCGCACCGCGTGCATCGCCACCTGCGGGTCGTCGGCGCACGCCTGCACGATGATGTCGCCGTCGGAGCGCGCCGGGTCGAGCTGGTCACCCGGGAAGTGGGGCAGCCGGACCAGGCCGGGCGGCAGCCGGTCGGCGAGGCCGAAGCGATCGACCGGCGCGCCATCCGGTCCGACGAACAGGGAACGCCCGAAACCGATGGTGATCGTGAGGCCCGCCGGCGGCAGGTCGAGGGTCTCGCCGGTGTCGTCGGGCGGCGCGTCGTAGGCGCCACCGGTCGCGCCGTAGGCTCCAGCCGCGAGCCCGGCCATGAGCCGCGCCGACATCGTCGTCCAGCGCCGCAGCAGCTCGACCAGCTCGGCGCGTGACGTCGTCGTGAGGTCGAACGCCGCGGTGTACATGCGGTCCTGCGCGGGCGTCACGATCCCGGCCTGGTGCGTCCCGGCGAACGGGTACGTCCGGCTGCCGGTGGCGGCCGCGGTCGAGGGCGCCCCCGGCAGGAGCGCTCCGACGTCGATCGCGCCGACGGCCGCGAGACCGCCGATCCCGATCGCGGCGGCCCCGCTCGCGGCCACGCCGAGGAACGCGCGGCGCGAGACGCCGAGGCGCGCCTGGGGCTCGGGCTGGGGGTCGGCCATGGGGTCCTCGAGCTCGCCCTGGCTCAGCCGGCGCCCGTGATCGTCGTCGTGAGCTTCGAGAGCGGCTCGCCGACGGCGTCGACGGCCGCGGCCAGGGCCTGCACCTCGGCCGCCGACAGGTCGTCGTAGGCGGTGAAGCCGGCCGTCAGCGAGCCGTGCGTCGCCAGCAGCGCGTCCAGCGCGTCGAAGCGCTGGTCGAGGGTCGAGGCCAGCGCCGCGTCGCGCGCCTCGGCCACCGGCCGCAGCACCTCGAACGCCTTGCGCGCCCCGTCGACGTTGGCCTGGAAGTCCCACAGGTCCGTGTGCGACCAGATCTCCTCCTCGCCGGTGACCTTGCCGGTCGCGACCTCGTCGAGGAGCTCTTTCGCGCCGTTGGCGATCTGGAACGCGGCGAACGTGAAGCCCGGCGCGTTGACCTCGTCGACCAGCCGCTGCGTGTACGCGACGAGGTCCTTCGTGGCCGTCGCGCGCTCGGTCGTGGTCAGCGGCCGGTAGGCCGTCCCGCCGTTGGCCTCGGGGGCCGGCGGCCACAGGTCCTTCTCGACGAGGTGCCAGCCGCTCCACGCGTCGCCCTCGGCGAGGTCCGCCTCGCGCGCGTCGAGCAGCGGGTCCAGGTCGCCGAACGACTCCGCGACCGGTTCGATGCTCTCCCAGTGGACGCGGGTGGCGGCGTACTTCGCGCGGGCGGCTTCGTCGTCGCCGGCGGCGTACGCCTCGGCGAACGCGCGCGTCCCGGCGACGAGGTCGGCGGCGTGCTGGCGGACGTACGCGACGTACGCCGCCTCGGCATCGGCCAGCTGCCGGGACGCCGCGCTCGAGGGCGATGCCGGGGTGCCGGTGCCGGTGCCGGTCACCGTGAACGCGGACCGGATCCCATCGCCGACCATGCCCGGCTTGCAGGCCGCGAGGTAGGCGCCCGGAACGGCCTGCACGACCAGCTCGCGGGTGACGCCGGGCCCGACGTTCTCGACCTCGCCCACGACCTGCACGCCGTCCTCGCCGAGCAGGTAGAACTCGGTGACCTCGTCGCCGGTGTTCTTCACCTGGAACGTGATCGTCCCCGCGGGCGCCTCGGACGCGGACAGCCGGCACTCGGTGGCGCTGGACTCGACGCTGATCGTGCCCGCGCCGCCGCTGGCCGGGGCGTTCGAGACGCAGCCGGCGGCGAGCGGGACGGCGAGCAGCGCGAGAACGGCGGCGGCGGGCGTGACGGGCAGGGCGCGCAGGCGGGTCATCGATCCTCCGTGGGCGGTTAGGGCTGCATCCGGGCGCTGACGGCCCGGGCGGTCGTCAGGCGGGCGTGGACACCGACTCGGCGCTGTCGCCGCGATCGTCCGGCGTGACCCTGGCGGGCGGTGGCGCCGATCCCCAGGCCAGGCGCACGAACAGGATCGTCACGGGCACCAGGTAGGCGAGCCAGACGACCACCTCGAGCACGGTCATCGCCGGCGAGATGTTGAACACGCCCTTGAGGACGGTCCCGAGGACGCCCGACGGCGGGATCGTTGCCGAGACGTCGAAGGCGAGGTTGTTGAGGCCGGGCAGGATCCCCGCTTCCTGGAGGTCGTGGACGCCGTAGGCGAGCACGCCGGCAGCGATCACGATCAGGATCAGCCCGGTCCACGCGAAGAACACCCGCAGGTTCAGCTTCAGCGCTCCGCGGAAGAACGCCCAGGCGATCACGAACGAGGTCCCGAGGCCGAGCACGGCCCCGAGCAGCGGCCCGATGGTCGTCTGGGTCGTCTGCGCGTTGGCCCACAGGAACAGCGCGGTCTCGAGGCCCTCGCGACCGACCGCGAGCATCGCGACCACGAACACCGCCCCGGCGCCGGCGGCGATCGCGCCATCGAGCTTCGACTGCAGCTCGGCGCGCATGAACCGCGCCGTGCGCGCCATCCAGAAGATCATCCAGGTCACGAGGCCGACCGCCAGGATCGACAGGGTGCCGCCGATGGCCTCCTGCGCCTCGAAGCTGAGGCCGCTGGGGCCGAAGGTCAGCAGCGCGCCGAATCCGATCGACACGGCCGCGGCCGTCGCGACGCCGGCCCACAGCGGTCGCAGGAGCTCGCGCCGCTCCGTTTTCACCAGGTAGGCGATGAGGATGCCGACCACGAGCGACGCCTCGAGGCCCTCGCGCAGGCCGATCAGGTAGTTGGCCAGCATCGCGGCCGCTCGGCTCCTCTTCCGACGATGGCGATCGGCGCCGGGCGGATGTGGCCTCGACGACGATGCGGTTGACGGGGCAACTGTAGGGAGCCCTGTCGGAAAGTGTCAAGCGCCCTTGTCGCGCAATGACAGGCTGCCTTCAGCAGACCCCCCGGTCGATGCGCGGCTGGCTGGGCGCAGAACCCCCGTCGTCAGGCGACCCGGCGGAACCTGCGGCCGATGAGCAGCCACGCCGGCAGGCGCGACAGGGCGTCCTCGAGAGCGGGCCCGGGCTCGCCGTCGCGGCGCTCGATCGCGAGGGCCTCCGGACGGTCGGCGCCGGGACGTGCGTCCACCCCGGTCAGGTCGAGCACCACGGACCCCGGCGCCTCCGGGCCCAGCTCGGCGCGTCGCGCCGCCGGCCACTCGCGGGTCGCCGACTCGAGGCGAACCTCGCGCTCGGCGCGCCAGCGCGGACGCCGGAGCAGGATCGCGCGCCAGCCGGCGGCGACGTCCCGGGTCACCGTCCCGTCGCCCGCCGATGGCGACGTGGACACCCGTTCGCCGCGGGTCCACAGCGCGGCCTGGTGGAGCAGCGTGTACTCGTCGAGGTCGGCGAAGGCGCCCAGGCGCTCGGCCGGCGACCCGTCGCCGAACACCGCCCGGATCGACGGCGCGAACACCTCGCCCAGGTCCAGGTCGATCGCCCGCACGGTCCGGTGCAGGTAGACGTGCTGGTACATGAACAGGCGCGCGGTCAGGAACATCTCGAGCGCGCCGATCCCCGACTCGTAGAGCGTGAGCCCACGGTCCGACACGAACGTGTAGCGCCGCAGCCGCTCGGCGTCGACCGGCCCCATCGACACCCCGGTCAGGTAGGCGTCGCGCCGCACATAGTCCAGGTTGTCGACGGTGAACACGCCCGATAGCAGCGGCTGCAGGATGCGCACCCAGGCCGGCATCGTCCCGTCGACCAGCGGCGGCTTGGACACCAGGAACGAGACCCAGCGCGGATCGATCGCCTCGCCGTCCGCGAACCGGTCGCGCTCCGGGACCGAGCCCGGCGCCCGGCGCAGGCCGCCGATCAGGGGGCCCAGCTCGCGCTCGATGACCAGCTGCGAGAGGTCCTCGTGGGTCAGGCTCTTGGCGCCGGCCCGGCGCGGGTCCGCCGGGGCGGGGAAGGCGGCCAGGAACTGCTCGTCGAAGAAGTGGGCGAACGGCCCGTGGCCGACGTCGTGCAGCAGCCCCGCGACCCGCAGCGTCTCGACGACCAGCCCCTCGGACGGCACCAGGCCGCCGGGGGCGATCGCGACCAGGGCGACCTGCAGGCTCGGATACAGCGAGCGCGCCCACAGGCCGGCCTCGTGCATCACGCCCAGGCCGTGGGTGAACCGCGAGTGCTCGGCCGTGGGGAAGACCCAGCGCGCGCTCTGGAGCTGGCTGATCCGGCGCAGGCGCTGGACCCAGGCGGTGTCCAGCAGGTCGTCCTCTGCGACGTCCTCGGGGTGCAGGTCGGCCGCGCGCGACTCGTCCGGGGCGAGGCGCTTGGTGAGCTCGACGTAGCGGTGGATCGGGTCGCTGATGAGGTTGACGGCGGCGAACGGAAGGCGGCGTCCCCGCCGGTCGGGCGTCGGGGCGGTCTCGTCCCCTATGGGACCCAGACGCGGCCCTCGTTCGTCCACCCCGAGAGGTTACCGCGCTGGTCCGCGGCCCGGACCCGGAAGCCGTACCAGTGGCCGCGCGACCGGTCCCTGAGCGTGAGCGATTTGCGCGTCGTGTTGTTCAGGACCGTCCGCCAGGAGCCGTGGTCGACACGGACCTGGACGTCGAAGTCGTCCAGGCCGGCCATGTGGGTCTGGAGCTTCCGGTCGTGGCCGGACCAGCGGAACGTGACGGACCGGCCGCTGACGTCCTTGCCGTGCTTCTCCGCCTTGGGCGCCGTGTGGTCCTTCGAATCGCTGAACACGACCGACGCCCAGGTGGTGCCGTTGCTCTCGCGATAGGCGAAGCCGAGGCCGACGTAGTTGTAGCCGCGGCCGAACATGATCGCGGCGTGCGGCGCGCTGGCCTTCCACATCGAGTAGATGTGATCGGCGGCGGCGTTGCCCCAGCCGGCGTTCGACACGCCGATGATCTCGCCGAACCCGTACCACTGGATCCCGTGCTGGTCGTACTCGGCGCCCAGGTCGCCGCCCGCGGCGTCGTGTGACAGCAGGTTGCGGGACGCCATGTTCTCCGCGCGGCTCCGGGCGATCGACGACAGCGAGTCCCACTGGCGGAGCTTGACCAGCCCCCGGTTCTCGCGGTCGCGGTTGAGCGAGTCGAGCATCCGGTCGGCCATCGACGACGACGTCGCGGCCGCGCCGACGGGCGCCGCCCAGGTGCCGAGGACCGTCACCGCGAGCACCGCGGCCGCGACCACGAATCCCACGTGGCGCCGCAGGGATGGACGCCGGGACGGGACGCGGACGTCGGCGGTTCGCTCGATGACGCGTGCCTCCATGGGTGACGCAAACGAGGGATCGCGTGTCGGGGGCTGACCAGCCTACCCGAGGTCGCGGGATCATGACCTACGCGGCGCCGACAGGGAATGACCCGGAAGGCCCGGGGCGTTACGAGTACCTTGCGATTGCCCGGGCCAGGGTCCCGGCCACGTCCTCGCGAAGATCCTGGGGGGCGATGACCTCGACCTGGTCGCCCCACGACAGGATCCACAGCCGGATCTCGATGGTGCCGGAGACACGGGCCCGCCATTCGAGCGACCCGTCGGCGGCCTCCTGGACCTCCTGGCTCGGATGCCAGGTCGCCTCCCGCACGCGCGCGCTGACCGAGGGGTCGAAGCGCAGCACGACCTCGGTCTCGGGCTGGTCCGCGATGATGTCCCAGGCCCGCCGCAGCGTGGTCTCGAGCGCGCCGGCCTCGGGGGCGTCGAACGTGCGCGGCGTCAACGAGAGGTCGATGATCCGCTCGACCTTGAACGTCCGCAACGCATCGCGCGTCTCGTCGTGGCCGATGAGGTACAGCGCATGGGTCGCGAGCGACGGCTCGAGCAGGTACGGGCGCACCTCGGCCCAGCGGGGCTCGCGCTCGGTCCCGTCGTAGCGCGCCGGCGCGTAGCGGAAGCGCACCACGCGTCGCTCCGCCCAGGCCCGCGTGAGGTCCTCCACGTGGCGGTTGAAGGCCTCGTCCACGCGCCGCGCGGCGAGGTCGTCGAGGGTGCGCTCGACGTGCTCCCGGAGGGCGTCCGGCAGCCCCTCCTCCAGCTTCTGGAAGGCCGAGGCCAGGTGCGGCTCGTACTTGTCCGCGTAGCGCGTCACGAGGCGCGCGGACAGGAACACCGCCATCGCCTCCGGGAGCGTCAGCCGGAGCGGCGGCAGGAACGCGCCGGGCTGGACGCCCCAGCGTCCGCCCTCGCTCCAGACCGGGAACCGCAGCTCGCTCTCGAGGGCGCGCAGGTCGCGGTATACGGTCCGCTTCGACATCCCCGTGCGGCGGGCAATCTCCGCGGGCCGGATGCCGGCGTCGCCGCTGGCCTGGAGGACGCCGAGCACGCCCAGCAGGCGCGCGAGGCGGTCTCGCTTGCCCTCGGCGCGATCGCCGACCTCGGCGTCCAGCCCGGCGTCCGCCTCCGGGTCCTCGCCGGCGTCCCAGTCGGTCATGCGCGCCACCTCCGGTCGGCCGTCACTGGACGGGGAACACCGTGACCGGCAGGCCCCGATCGACCGCGGTCAGCCGGAAGCGGATCGTCGCCAGCAGCGCGTCCTCCTGGAGGGTGCCCGCGGGCCCGGTCGCCCGCCCGTCGGCCTGGCCCAGCTGGCCGTCGGCGAACACCCAGTAGTCGAGGTCGACGCGCCAGCGCGAGATGTCGGTTTCGCCGACCAGGAGGTCCACCTCGGGCACCGCCCGACGCAAAGTCTCGCCGTCGACGGTGACCCGGCAGTGGCGCGCCCTCGCCCCCTCGATGTAGGCCAGCCCGCGGTCCTCCGCGACGGACCGGTTGGCCGGGGTGAGCGCCTCGTCGACAAGGGGGACGTCGAGGTCGCGACCATCGAGGGCCGCGAGCGGCGCCGGCGCCCAGCCGCGGCCCGGCTGGCGCTCCCAGGCGTCGTCGCCGACGCGTGCCGCGCCGACCTGCCCGACGAGCAGCCGCGTGGCCGCGAACCCGTTCCAGCGCACGTCGCTGCCGTCGCGGATGCCGCCGATGACGACCTGCCCGGTCCGGCGGTCGTCGATGGAGCCGTCGAGGCGCAGGTCGAGGCGCGCGGTCTGCCCCACGGTCAGGGCGCCGTTGCAGGGGGGCGGTTCCAGGGCGGGGTCGGTCGGCCCGAAGCGCGACGCGATCGCCGGCCGGTCGCCGAGCGCCAGCTCGTTGACGAGCGCCACCGCGCTGAACACCGAGCCTGCCGCGAGGACCATGGCGATCGCGATCAGCCCGCCGGCGGCCAGCCGCCGCCGGCGCAGCGCGCCGCCCCCGAGCCGGCGGCGGGCGACGCCCAGCCCCGCGAACAGCGCGGTCGCGAACAGCGCGATCGCCCACGGGTAGGCCGCCTCGAACGACGGCAGCAGCGTCTGCGGCCCGCGGCCCACGAGCTGGGTCACGACGCCCGCGATCGAGGGGATCAGCAGCAGCACCGCCGCGAGCCCCAGCCACGCCGTGGCGGCGAACGCGCGGTCGCCCCGCGCCAGCGGCGGCCAGCGCACGGCCACCAGCGCGATCAGGATCGGCCCGATGGCGGCGAGGCCGACGGCGAGGTCGATGGGGCCGCCGGGGCGGTAGCCGATCAGCACCAGGCCGAACACGACGAACCACAGGACCACGAGCACCATGGCCAGGATCCGCAGCTCGATCGCCCGCACGCGCACGGCCGGAGTCTACCGATGCGCACGGGGTGCGCCGCAAGTACCCGGTCCGACAGGACTGCCGGGTCATCGAGGGCGGGGACCATCGAGCCCCATAGTCAGCCCACTGCACCAACGTGCAGTGGCCGTCACCGAACATTCGACGGGCGCGTCGGTCCCTCCCTCCTCCCGCCGCGTCCGAATCCTTTCCGCCGAAGCGACGCCGTGCCTCCTCCCGGCGTCGCTTCGGCGTTTCCATGCCCGCTACCATCCCCGGCCATGACCCGGCCCGTCGTCTCGCTGCTCACCGACTTCGGCGTGCGCGACGTGTCCGCGTCGATCTGCCGGGCGGTCGTCCTCGGGATCTGCCCCGACGCCGAGGTCATCGACCTCAGCCACGAGGTCCGCAAGTTCTCGATCCGCGACGGCGCGCTCGCGCTGTGGTGCGCGCTGCCGTACCTCCCAGTCGGGTTCCACGTCGCCGTCGTCGACCCGGGCGTGGGGACGGCGAGGCGGCCGCTGGCGATCCTCACCGGCCGGGGCGACGTGCTGATCGGCCCCGACAACGGGCTCCTGGTGCCCGCCGCCGAGCGCCTGGGCGGCGTCGTCGAGGCGCGCGTGCTGCTCAACGAGGCCTACCGCCTGCCCGTGGTCACGAGCACCTTCCACGGTCGCGACGTGTTCGCGCCGGCCGCCGCCCACCTGGCTCGCGGCGCCGCGTTCGAGACGCTCGGCCCCGCGATCGAGGGCCCGCTCGTCGCGTCGCCGCTGCCCGCTGCCCGGGTGGCCGGCGGCACGATCGAGACCGAGGTGGTCTACGAGGACACCTTCGGCAACGTGAAGCTGTCGGCGCTCGCCGCGGACGTCCGGGACGCGCTCGGCGAGCCCGTGGGCCGCATGTTCGCGATCACGATCGAGGGCGGCACGACCCTGGACCTGCCGTGGGCTCGAACCTTCGGCGACCTCGAGGCGGGCGACCCGCTGCTGTACGAGGACTCGTACGGGCGCGCGTGCATCGGCGTGAACCAGGGCTCCGCCGTCGCGTCGCTGGGACTCCGCGACGGGAACCGGCTGGAGGTATGCGCGCGCTGACCCGCTGGCGCGGGCCGCTACACTGCGCCGGGCACACCGCTGAGGAGACCGACAACCCATGCGCACCCTGAGAGGCCTCGCCGGCCTCGCCTTCGTCGCCGCGTTCGCCGCGGCCTGCTCCACCGGCGGCGGCGCGTCGCCGTCCGCGCCCGCCAGCGCCGCCCCGACCGCGGCCGCGAGCGTCGCCACGTCCTCGGCGCCGTCCGTCGAGCCGTCCCCGTCCGCCGACGCCTGCGCGCCCGAGAACCTGGCGCTCAAGGCCCCGGGCACGCTGACGATCAGTGCCGACAACCCGTCCTACCCGCCGTTCTTCGAGCCGTCCGACACGAACCCCGATCCGTGGGAGCTCGGCGACCCGACCAACGGCAAGGGCTTCGAGTCCGCCGTCGCCTTCGCCCTGGCCGAGGAGATGGGCTTCGCGAAGGACAAGGTCGCCTGGATCCCGACCCTGTTCAACAACGCGATCGCGCCGGGCCCGAAGGACTTCGACATCTATCTCACCCAGGTGTCGTACAGCCCGGAGCGGGCGCAGGCGGTCGACCTCTCGGACGGCTACTACAACGTCGCCCAGTCCGTCGTCGCCCTCAAGGACAACAAGATCGCCAAGGCCACCTCGATCGCCGCGCTCAAGGACTTCAAGTTCGGCGCCCAGGTCGGCACCACGAGCCTGCAGACGATCCAGGACGTGGTCGCGCCGTCGTCCGAGCCGAAGGTCTACGACAGCAACGACGCCGCGATCGAGGCGCTCAAGAACGGCCAGATCGACGGCCTCGTCGTCGACCTCCCCACGGCGTTCTACGTGACCTCGGTCCAGGTGGACAACGGCGTCATCGTCGGCCAGTTCGCGCCCGGCGCCGAGGCCGAGCACTACAGCGTGCTGCTCGACCTGGGCAGCCCGCTCACCGCGTGCGTCAACGCCGCCATCGGCCGGCTGACCGACAGCGGCAAGCTCGCCTCGATCACGCAGGAGTGGCTCGCCGACAAGGCGGACGCCCCCGTCTTCCAGCCCTGACCCATGGGCCCGGACGCGGCCCAGGCGGCGGGAGCGGTCGCCCCGCCTCGTCGCCCGCGGGGGCCCCGCTTCGGGCTGGGCGCCGAGGGTGCGCGCTCGCTGGCCATCGCGGGGCTGTCGACCGTCATCGTCTTCGGCCTGATCGGGTACATCGTGGTCAACGCGCCCGGCTGGCCCCGGTTCCAGGAATCGTTCCTGAACGGGCCGATCTTCTGGGAGTCGCTGCCCAAGCTGATCGCCAAGTTCTGGGTCAACGTCCGGCTGTTCCTGACCGCCGAGGCGCTGATCGTGGTGTTCGGGCTCGTGCTGGCCGTCCTGCGCAGCCTGTCTGGGCCGGTGTTCTTCCCCCTGCGCCTCCTGGCGACCGTCTACGTCGACGTGTTCCGGGCGATCCCGGGGCTGCTGATCATCTTCCTGCTCGGCCTCGGGATCCCCGCGCTGCGGATCCCCGGCGTGCCCAACGACGAGTTCCTGTGGGCGGTGGTCGCGCTCACGCTCGTGTACTCCGCGTACGTATCGGAGGTGTACCGGTCGGGGATCGATTCGATCCACCCGAGCCAGGAGGCGGCGGCTCGCTCGCTCGGCCTCTCGCGCTGGCAGGGGCTCCGGTTCGTCGTGCTGCCCCAGGCCGTGCGGCGCGTGGTCCCGCCGCTGCTCAACGACTTCATCGGCCTCCAGAAGGACACCGTGCTGGTGTCGTCGATCGGCGTGGTCGAGGTGTTCCGCGAGACCCAGATCCTCCAGCAGGCGACGTTCAACTTCACGCCCTACATCGCGACGGCGCTGATCTTCCTCGCGGTCACGATCCCGCTCGCCCGGTTCACCGACTGGCTGCTCGCGCGCGAGAAGTCCAGGCGCATGGGCGGCGCCGGGACGCGCGCGATGGAGCAGCCCGGGATCCGCGGCATGGGCGGCGCTGGCACGTGAGCGCGGCGACCGACTCGTCGGAGGAGCCCGCGCCCCTCGAGACGCCCGCGCTCTCGATCGAGGGGCTGCACAAGTCGTTCGGCGACCTCGAGGTCCTGCGGGGCATCGACCTGGACGTGGCCCAGCACGAGGTCGTCGCGCTCATCGGCGCGTCGGGCAGCGGCAAGTCCACGCTGCTCCGCTGCGTCAACCTGATCGAGCCGATCGAGGCCGGCCGGATCCGGATCGAGGGCGACGAGATCACCGCGAAGGGCGTCAAGGTCGACCGCATCCGGCGCCGGATCGGGATCGTGTACCAAGCGTACAACCTGTTCCCGCACATGCGGGTCATCGACAACGTGACGCTCGCGCCGCGCAAGGTCCTGCGGATGCCCCGCGCCGAGGCCGAACGCGCCGCGACCGAGCTCCTGACGCGGTTCGGCCTCGCCGACAAGGCCACCGACTATCCCGACAGCCTGTCCGGCGGCCAGCAGCAGCGGGTGGCGATCGTGCGCGCGCTCGCGATGTCGCCCGACATCCTGCTGCTCGACGAGGTCACCTCCGCGCTCGACCCGGAGCTGGTCGCCGAGGTGCTCAACGTGATCCGGGAGCTCGCGGCCGCGGGCATGACCATGGTCATCGCGACCCACGAGATGGCCTTCGCGCGCGACATCGCCAACCGCGTGTGCTTCCTCGACGCTGGCCGCATCCTCGAGCAGGGCCCGCCGGCCCGCATCTTCTCGGAGCCCCAGGAGGCGCGGACGCGCCAGTTCCTCAACCGGATCATCGAAGCGGGGCGGATGTAGGTCCGACGACCACGTGCCGCGCACCTCGTATTCACCACCGAATGCGATCCCGATCGGACGTGCGGGGACGGCGAGCTCAACCCGGATTCAGCGCCAAATCCGGAGCACGAATGGCGCGGATCTGATCCACCAGGGAATGGCATGCCGAATTGGCACGACCATGTGCCGGATCGCGCGATCTCGTGCATGGCCGGAGCGCGAAACCCCGGGGTTGCGACGCCTGCCACCCTTCGGCGACGCCCGGATTTGGCACACACGCGTGCCACGGCTCCGTGCCGCGCCGCGGATCGGACTCAGCGGCTCGCGGCCGGCCCCCGGCACGCGTCGACGAAGAACGCGAACAGCCGGTCGAACGCCCTGGGCGTGGACTCGGTTCGCTCGGGATGGCACTGGACGGCCATCCGGAACGGGCCGCCGCCCGACTCGAACGCCTCGACGAGCTCGCCCTCGGGCCCGGGCGAGAACGCGGCCGGCACGAACCGGCTCGCGAGGTCGTCGCGGCCGATCCCCTGGTGGTGGTAGCTGTTGACGGTCAGGACGCCGCCGCCGACGTTGGCCGGGTAGAGGATCCGGGTCAGCCGCGTGCCGGGCACGCAGCGCAGCGGATGGGTGAGCGCGTCGCCGTGCCCCCAGCCGGGCCCGGCGTGGCCGGCGACGTGCTGCCGCAGCCGGCCGCCCGCGAACACGTTCATGGCCTGGAACCCGCGGCAGATGCCGAACGCCGGCAGGCCCCGGGACTCGGCGGCCTCCCACGCCGCCGCCTCGAGCACGTCCCGCTCGCGTTCCATGCCATGCGCCCCGTCGACCGCCTGGCCGTAGCGGGCCGGATCCACGTCCGCGCCGCCGCTGAGCAGCAGGCCGTCCATGGTCGCGAACGCCGACTCGCGCTCGGCCTGCGAGGCCGTCGCGTCCAGGGGCACGGTCACCGCTCCGTGCCGCCCCAGGGCGGCCAGGTACAGCGCGTTCTTGCGGGCCGCGATGTCCGGCTCCGACTGGGCGGCCGGGACCTGCAGCGTGACGACGATCCGCGGGGCCGATCCGGCGACGGGCGACATGGCCCGAGGATACCGAGGCGGGACACGGGCGGGCTATGGGGCCGGGCTGGCCGACTGGCTCGGGGCGTCCTCGAAATCGGTGTCGTCGGGCGTCGGCGTGACCTGGATCCCGGTCTCGCCGTCGTCCGGCGGCGCGACGTACTCCTTGTTCGGGATCACCCGCAGCACCCAGCCGAGCTCGAGGCGGTCGGGCCGGTAGTGCGCGCTCTCCGGGTCGAGCGAGGGGTACGCCTCTCGGTTCCAGTAGGACAGGCTGCGGGTCGAGGTGTGGAAGCGACGCGCGATCCGGGTCAGCGTGTCGCCCCGCGAGATCTCATACAGCTTGAACGTCGGGCCCGGCTTGGGCGTCGGCGGCCCCGGGGTCGGCGTGGGTGGCGGTGGGGTCGTCGGGCCGGGCGGCGGGGTGGGGCTCGGCCCGGGCGTCGGGCGGATCGAGCCGGGCAGGCAGGCCGCGATGGCGACCGCCAGGACGCCGGCCAGCACGACGGCAAGCCCCGGCCTGGTGCGAGCGCGACGATGGGACCGGTTCACAGGCTGCCTCCCCGCGGCCCGATTGTGACGCACGACCCGCCGCAGCGGTGATGGCGCCCCCGGGCGCGCTCGGCGCGCGTCGGCCGCCGCCGTGCCTCAGGCGGCCGTCACGCTCGGCGGGTCGACCGGCGTCGGCTCGGACAGCGTGAACTCGCCCGCGAGCGCGAGGCCCTCGGAGGCGGTCGCGACGCGGCCCCGGCCGCGTCGCTTGGCGACGAAGCAGGCGCGGTCCGCGGCGAGCAGCACGTCCTCGGCGGTCGTGCCGTCGGACGGGTACGACGCCGTCCCGATGGAGGCCGCGACCACGACGCCCTCGGCGCGCCAGCCCGACCCCTCGCCGCCGACGCGGGCGACGGCAGACCGGATGCGCTCGGCGACGGTCAGGAGGCCGTCGGCGTCGCTGTGCGGCAGGCCGAGCACGAACTCGTCACCGCCGTAGCGGAACACGGCATCCGTGTCGCGGGCGGCGTTGCGCATCGCCTCGGCGATCTCGCGCAGCAGCCGGTCGCCGGCCTGGTGGCCGAGCGAGTCGTTGACGGTCTTGAACTCGTCGAGGTCGACCATGACGAGGCCGAACTGGTCGCCGTTCGAGACGCTCCTCGCCAGCCAGTCCTTGAACGACCGGTGGTTCAGGAGGCCCGTGAGGTCGTCGGTGCGCGCCCGGACCTCGGCCTGCTGGAAGATCTCGGCGTTGCGGAGCGCGATCGAAACCTGTGCCGCGAACAGCTGGACCAGCTCGAACTCCTGCTCGTCGAAGCTGGCCGCGTTGCCCAGCCGTTCGAGGGTCATGACGCCGGCCGCACCGTCGGGGCCGAGCAGCGGCACGACGATCAGGCTGCCCTCGATCGCGCCGGTCGCCCGGAAGTGGTTGACCCGCTCGTCCACGAGCTCGTCCATGATCAGGACGGGCTCGTTGTGCTCAACCACCCACGTGGCGATGCCTTGCTCGCCCGGCTCCCACGGCTGCATGTAGTCGTCCGCGTGCACGCCGCGCGCGGTCAGCGGGACGAGCAGGCCGGCGGCCCGGTCCACGACCTCGATCGCGATGTTGTCGGCGTAGATGAGGGCGCCCATCCGGTCCGTGATCTGCTCCATCACCGCGCGCTGGTCGAGCGTGGTCAGGATCGACTCGGTGGTGCGCAGGAGCTCGCGCTGGGCCGCCAGCTGGCGCTCGAGGCGGCTCGACTGCTCGCGCATCATCGCGGTCGCGTCGGCGTTGGTCATCGCCTGGGCCGCGAACGAGGCGTAGATCACCAGCAGCCGCAGGTCGTCCTCGGTGAACTGCCGCAGGCCGAGCTTGGACAGCACCAGCACGCCCAGGCACACGCCCTCGTGGACCATGGGGGCCAGCAGCATCGACTCGTCGATGTCGGGCTCCGAGCCCGGGATCGTGATCGCGCGCGGGTCGTTGGCCGTGTCGTCGACCAGCTGCGGGACCCGGTACTTGGCGACCCAGCCGGTCACGCCCTCGCCGATCTCGACCCGCAGGTTCTCGACGGTCTCGTCGGAGTAGACCGCGCCGTCGCCCATCATCGCGACCGCCATCAGGTCCTTGCCCTGCACGCGGTAGACGCGGACGTTGTGGTAGTCGATGAGCTGGCGCAGCTCCGTGGCGATGGCGTGGCCGATCTCGCGCACCTCGGTCAGGCCCGACAGCCGCGACCCGAGGCGCTGGATCGACTGCAGCTGGGCCGCCCAGGTGGCCATCCGGCCGAACGTCCGGGCGGACCGGACGGCGATGGCGGCGTCGCCGGCGAGGGCCTCGGCGCTGTCGAGGTCGACTTGGCGCCAGCGGTGCGGCCGGTCGTGGGCGAGGTACAGCATCCCGTGGATCTCGTGGCCGTCGACCAGCGGGGCGCACAGCAGCGTGTCGACGCCCTCCTGCACCGCGGCCGCCCGGAGCGGGCTTCCGGAGCGCGGCGTGTCGGGCCCGACGAGGATCACCGGCCGGCGCGACGGCAGCTCGCGTTGGCCGAGCCGGTCGACCTCGAGGGCGCGGGCGGCGTCCAGGAAGCCGTCGGAGAAGCCGGTGCCGCCGGGCGTCGACACGCGGCCCTCGGCGTCGCGGAGGACGACCGCGACCCGGTCGGCGCCGAACAGCACGCGCGCGTGGTCGCTGAGGTCGCGGACGACATCCCCGACGTCCAGCCGCGAGGCGAGGTCCGTCGCGACCCGGCGCAGGGCCTCGGCGCGGCGCAGGCGGGCGCTCGACTGCTCCGTCGCGTTGGCGCCCTGGATGAGCACGCCCAGCGTGCGGGCGATCGCGCGTGCGAGCCGGTGACCGTCGTCACGGCCGAGCTCGACGGCGCCCGCGATGACCAGGACGCCCCACGGGTGCTCGCCGCCGGGGATGCGCACGACCAGCTCGTCGGTGCCCATGCCCAGCACGGGTGCCGGTCCGTCGCCGCCGGGACGGGCATGGATCGGCTCGCCGGACTCGAGCGCCTGGGAGAACAGGCTGCGGCCCGGGGGCACGTTCCGACCGGCGGTGATCCCGGGCCCCTCGACGTCGGTCGCGCGCGAGACGAGGCCGCCCGGCCGGAGCTCCCAGATCCCCACCAGCGCGGCGCCGGTGGCGACGCGGACGCGGTGGCAGGCCTCGTCGAGCGCCGAGTCCATGCCGCTCGGGAACGAGGCGATCTCGGCCAGGTCCGCCAGCAGGTCGACGCCCGCGGCGGAGTCGGTGAGCGTGCGGTCAAGTGGCTCGGTGGCCCGCCGCGGCATGCGCGTGGGCATCGAGGCGTCGGCGACGGCCGCGGGCGTGTCGGACGCGGCGGCGGTCAGGAAGCGCTGGAGGTCGACCAGCCGATAGCGCCGGTCCCCGCGATCGTTGATGCGGTAGTAGCGCAGCCTGCCGGCCTCGCTCCACGCCCGAATCGTGTTCGGGTGCACGCCCAGCACGTGCGCCGCCTTCGTCACCGAGAGCGTCGCGTCGCCGGGGCGCGGGACCCGGGAGTCGGTGGGTGGAATGTGGGATTTGGCAAGCATCGCTGGTGCTCGGGCGCTTCCTGTGGCTGCGGCCTGGTGCCCTGACTTTCCACCACTTACCAAGAGTTGCCAATAGGCCGATCCTCCCATGGCCTGGGTCCTGCCTCCCAACAGGACCCGGTCCTACCCTGATCGAGGGGGTCGCCGCGGGAGGCGAGGGCGGCCGGCAGGCCGGATGGGCGGCGCGGCCCCCGCGTCCGTGCTCACGGTGGGGCCGGGGCCCGTCAGGAGCGGCGCGCGTCCTCGCGCCGAGCCGTCAGCCGGACGTACGCCAGGGTGATGCCGACGGTCACCACCGCGATGGCGGCGACGACCAGGACCGCCGTCAGCGGATCCCCCACCAGTCCCGGGCCCTGGCCCGAGCTGCGGGGGTCGCCGATGCCCGGCGTCGGGGAGGGGCCGGCGGCGAGGGCGGCCCCCGGGACGCCGGCCAGGACTGCGGCCGCGAGCACGAACGCCGCGAGCGCGGCGCGTGCGGCGTGAGCGCGCGCGCGTTCAGACGATGGCATCGACGACCCACCAGCCGATGCCGAGGACCGTGGCGACGACGCCGATCGCGAGCAGGGCCGCGACGAACCGGGTCGTGTCGCGGCGGTCGACGGCGAGCAGGCGCATCGCCTCGTCCGGCTCGAGCGTGGTCACGATGAGCGGCCGGCCGAGGCCCGCGCGCAGGATCACGCCGCGTTCGTCGTCGCGCACCGGCACCCCGCAGGCGATCGCGTGGTCCACGCTGCTCAGCTGCTCGACACGCAGCCTGACCGGGGTGTCCGGCGGGGTGCCGGCGGGCATCCGGTCGGGGATCTCGGCGGCCGTTCCCTCGGACTCACGGGTGACGACGACAAAGCCCTCGTCGATGGCGTCGACGTCGACCGCGATCCGGTCGAGCCCGTCCACCACCTCGAACGGCACGGCCCGGCGGCCGTCCTCGATCGCCGTCCAGCGGTTCCCCGCGCGGGTCTCGAGCCGGGTCCGGCGGAGCACGAGCGGCCGGTGGTGCTCATCCTCGAACTCCTCCTCGGCATCGATCCGGCCGGCGACCGCCACGTACCGGGTCGTGCCGGCCTTGGCGAGGGCGAGCGCGCGCGCCACGGGCACCACCGGCGTCGCCGCGAGGATGCGTCCTACCCTGGCGCCGCTGCCCAGCGACCGCAGGAGGATCCAGCCGATCCCGAGCAGCGCGAGGCCGGCCAGGACCAGGAGGATGGGGATCACGGCGGGGATCATAGCCGCCGGCGACGGCGCGCCTCGCCACCGGGCTCGGCCGGGCGTCTCGGAGCGGAATCAAAAGCCCGAAGAAACCTACTCGACGCGTGGGCGTTGAGGTGATCGCCGCCGTTAGCATCGCTCGGCCCCTTCGGGCTGCAAACCACGCTATCGGTCGATGAGCACCCCGGTCAAGAGGCTTATCCACCCCCGGACCGCCCGGATGTGCTGAGGTTGTCCACCGTCGGTCCACCGGTCGTCGACGGCGCCGAAACGCGGCCGCAACCGGACCGTCAGGCGGCGCCGCGTCCCGTCCTCGGGTCGAGCGCCCGGACCTGCCCGTCGAAGCTGGTCAGCACCAGGCGCCCACCGACCAGCTCGACGTCCGTGACCACGTCGGAGTGGGCCACGCGCCAGGCGACCTCGCCGTCGGCCTCCAGCGCGAACGTCTCGATCTCGGCCTGGACGATGACGTGGGCGAGGCGCGACGAGCCGAGCACGGCGAGGATGGGCGAGGCGGAGCGATGGCTCCAGCGCAGCGTCCCGGAGCGCGCCTCGAACCCGTAGGCGTGGAACCCGTACTTCACGACCAACAGCCCCTCGGTGTCCCACAGCATGCCCTCCGGCTCGTCGCTGATCGTGGAGGCGAGCCGGACGGTCCACGGCCCCGCGGGCGTCTCGACCCGGATCTCGGCGCGGCAGCGCGCGTCGGGATCGGGCCCGGCGAGCTGGCCGAGGTCGGTGAGCGGCCCGCCGGCCTCCGTCAGCGCGAACACGGTCGCGGCCTGGCCACTGCCGGCCCAGCGGAGGCTGGCTCGCAGGCCGCCCGGGAACGAGATGACCGCGTGGCGCGGCTCGGCGGGCACGACCCCGTCAGGCGCCGGCGTTCTGCGCGGCCGGGCTCGGCTCGGCGAGCTCCGCGCCCTCGAGCACGGGCCGCGGATCGCGGTCCTCGCAGATCGGCGCCACGTGGGCGTTGGACAGCATCCGCAGCGTCCCCGGCGCCACCGGGAACACCGCGGTCGGGGTGCCGGCCGCGGCCCACACGATCGGGAAGCGACCGAGGTCCGGATCCATGACGACGCGGATCGACCGCCCGAAGCCGATCGGCGGGATGCCGCCGATGGTGAAGCCGGTCAGCTCCCTCGCCTCGGTCGCGGTCGCGCGCCGCACCTCCGGCTCGCCCGTCACGGCGGCCAGGCGGGCCAGGTCCACGCGGTTGGGCCCCGCGACGAGGCACAGGATGGGCTCCAGGGCGCCGGCCTCGGCGGGCGCGACGAAGACCAACGACTTGACGATCTGGCCGAGCTCCGCGTCGACCGCCCCGGCCGCGTCCTGCGCGGTGTGGGTCGACTCCGAGAACACCCGAACGTCCAGGGTCACGCCCTTCCGGGCGGCGGCGTCGATGACTCGCTGGATCGGCGCGGGATAGGGAGGCTCGGGCACGGCGGGAGTCTACACGCTGCCGTCCTCGTTCCCGGATCCGGGCGGGTAGGATCGCGATCGTGACCGTTCGAGACGCCCCGGCGAGACCTCCCCGGTGACTGGCAGCCGGCACGTCGTGGTGGTCGCGGCGGGCGACGTCCCGACGCGCAATGCGTTGGACCGGGCCTGGCCCGGCTGGGCGGACGGGGTCGACGGCGTCGTCGCCGCGGACGGCGGCCTCGGGGCGGTTGGCGGGCTGGGGCTGACGCCGAGCGTCGTCGTCGGCGACCTCGACTCCGTCGACGAGCGGCGCCTCGAGGCTGCCGCGGCCTCGGGCGTCCCGGTCATCCGGACCTCGCCCGACAAGGACGAGTCGGACACCGAGCTCGCCGTGCTCGAAGCCGTGCGCCTGGGCGCGACGCGGATCACCGTGCTGGGCGCGCTCGGCGGCCCGAGGCTGGACCACGAGCTCGCGAACGTGTGGCTGCTCGCGCTCGATGCCCTGGCCGGCGTCCCGACGGCCCTGCTCGACGAGCGGGTCCGGGTCACGCTCCTGGTCGCACCCGGCCCGGGCCGCGACGGAGAGACCGTCCGTGAGCTGCCGGGCGTCGTCGGCGCGACGGTGTCGCTGCTGCCCTTCGGCGGCGACGTCGAGGGCGTGACGACGAGGGCCCTGCGCTACCCGCTGCGCGACGAGCCGCTGACGGTCGGCCCGGCCCGCGGGCTGTCGAACGTGCGCACCGGGACCGACGCCGCCGTGAGCGTGCGTCGTGGTCAGCTCCTCATCGTCGAGTCGGCGACGTGAGCCTCGAGGCCGTCCTGGCCGCCGGAGGGCTATCCTCGACCCCATGAGCACGCCGCAGGCCGGCGACCTGGCCCCGGAGGTCGCGCTTCCCGACGAGCACGGCACGGTCCACCGCCTCGGCGACCGGGCCGGCCACTGGACCGTCGTCTACTTCTACCCGCAGGACGACACCCCGGGCTGCACGACCGAGGCCTGCCAGTTCCGCGACCTCAACGGTGATCTCGCGGGCCTCGACGCCGAGGTGTGGGGGATCAGCCCCGACGGCTCCGGCAGCCATGCCGCGTTCCGCGCCAAGTTCGGGCTCCCGTTCACGCTGCTGTCGGACGAAGATCACGCCGTCGCCGAGGCCTACGGCGCCTGGCAGGAGAAGCAGAACTACGGCCGCACGTACTGGGGCATCGTGCGCTCCAGCTACCTCGTCGGGCCCGACGGCCGGATCGCGGTGGCGTGGCCGAAGGTCAAGGCGGACGGGCACGCGGCGCAGGTCCTCGCGGCCCTCGAATCCGTGCGCGCCGAGCCGGCGGTCTGACCGTGTCCGGGGTGCGATCGCGGGCACACAGAGAGGCTTCGCCCGTGGGGGGAGACGAGCGAAGCCTCAGGCGCGACTCTAACACAACGCACCCTCGAGATTGGAAGTCGTCAAGCCGACTGGACGACCCTTTCGCCGGCGAATCCGGGGCGTCCCGGCAACGTGGCTGAGACCGAGGCGAGGACGCCCCACGCGTGGCGTCCGGCGCGGTTCATGGTGATCGTCGCCCACCCCGACGACGCCGACTTCGGACCGGCCGCCACCGCCGCCCGCTGGATCGCGGACGGCTCCGAGGGCTGGCTCGTGTGCTGCACGAGTGGCGACGCCGGCGCCGACGACTGGCGCACCGATCCGCTCGAGCTGGCGGCGACGCGGGAGGCCGAGCAGCGGTCGGCCGCCGACATCGTCGGCTACGCGGGGATCTCGTTCCTCCACCAGCCCGACGGCGCGCTCGCCAACGACCTCGCGCTGCGCGAGCAGCTCGTGCGCGAGATCCGGACGTTCCGGCCCGACGCCGTGCTGGCGGTCGACCCGGAGACGCTGTTCTACGACGACGAGGGCGTGAACCACGCGGACCATCGGGCGGCGGGCTTCGCGGCCGTCGACGCGGTCTACCCGGCGGCGCGCAACGGGATGGCGTTTCCGTGGCTCGCGCGCGACGGCCTGGAGCCGCACATCGTCCGCCGCCTGTACCTGTTCTGGTCCGGTCGCCCGACGGCGTGGGTCGACGTCAGCGGCACGATCGACCGCAAGATCGAGGCCCTCCGCGCGCACCCCAGCCAGCTCCGCCATCCCGAGGAGCTCGAGCCCCGCATCCGCGAGTGGGCGAAGGAGGAGGGAGCCGCGATCGGGGTCGAGGCCGCCGAGGCGCTTCGGGTGATCGTGATCGAGGCGGACGAGGAACCCGACGCCGCGCCGGCCGATGGGGAGGCGGCCGCCGAGGGCTGACCGCGGCGCCGGCGGTCGCCGGCCCGGGCGTCGCTCAGTCCGGCTCCAGCAGCGCGGGCCGCACGCGGCCCCAGTTGTTCCAGACCTCCGCGAGGTCGCCCGCGCGCGGGCCGAGGGCATCGACCATCTCGCCCAGCGTCAGGTCGCCCGCGTGCTCGACCAGCCATTCGTCCGACGCCACCGTGGCCTGCTCGTACAGCTCGGCCAGCTCCCGCTCGCGCGGCCAGTTGCGGATCCGCATCCGGTCGAGGCCCGCGTAGCCGACCGCGAGCGACAGGTCGCGCTGCGCGGGAACCCGCTCGTCGGCGAACCCGCCGACGCCGTCGTAGCGATAGCCGAGGGCCGACAGCGCGGCGACGATCTCCCGCGACTCTGCGGCCGTGAACAGCGACCAGAAGGTGTCGGCGTCGGGCATGTCGAGGTAGCCGTCCTCGATCGCCCGGGCGGTGATCGCGCTGACCAGCTGGGCGATGCGCGACTGCCACAGCCGCTCGCCGTCGGGCTCGCCGGCCGCGATCGAGGCGACCAGGCGGTCTCGGGCCGCGCGGTCGCCGCGCAGGACCTTGACGATCACCGACATGCCGGCGATGGCCGCCTGGGTCGCCGGTACCTGGCGGTCGAACGAATCGTCGCGCAGCTCGCCGGTGGCCGCCGCCAGCGGGGCGTCGTCCGGGTCGGACTCGGGCGCGTAGACCGCACCCGCCGGGGTCGCGGATCGTGCGTTGACCTCGGCCTCCTCGCATGCCGCGAGCTGCTCGCGCGCCTCGTGGCAGGCGGCCTCGGCGTTCTCGGCGCTGATCCGGGCGGCGTCGGCCTCGACGCCCATTCGCTCCAGCCTCGGCAGGGCACCCCGGAGCTCGGCGGCCCCGGCCTCCGCCAGGCGCTGCGCGTCGCGCACGCGCACGTTCAGCTCGTTGATCATGGTCAGCCACTCGCGGGCGGCCGCCTCGGTGTCCTCGGCGCCGCGCGCCCGCCGGGTCGCCGCGCGGAACTGCTTGTGGAGCTCGTCCTTGCCCGCCGCCAGCGCACGCGGGTCCGCGTCGGCCTGCGCCCGTTCGACACGCTCGCGCAGCGTGTCGTAGGCCCGCTGGGCGTCGCGCAGGGCTTCGGACGCCTGCCGGGCCTGGTCAGCCGCGGTCGAGGCGACCGAGCAGCGCTCCTCCATGCGGACCCGGGTCGCGCCGCACGGGTCGGCGACCGGCTGGGAGCCGGCCGCGGCGGCGCCCGGCCCATCCGACCCGCCGCCGGTGGTGGGGTCGCCGTCGGACAGCGCCCCCTCGGCGACGATGGCGAAGGCGATCGCTGCCGGCGCGATGACGATCGGCGAGCGATCCACCGGCGCCCGTGGCTTGACGGCGGCGTCCGGGACCGGGGCGCCGATGTCGACCCTGGTGGCCGCCGGACTCGTGCGCAGCGGGTCGACGAAGGGCTCGTCGAGCGGGCCGACCAGCGTGCGGGAGTCGGTTTTGGCGCGCTCGAGGCGATCGGCGTCGGGCACGGCGATCGCGGGCTCCAGGACGGCGATCGCCGCCGCCGCGGCCGCCAGCGAGGCCGACGGGGCTCCCTGGTCCGGCCACGGCCCGGGCCGCACGTCGGGACCCGGCGCGGCCTGCGGTGGCCGCTGCGCCGGGCTGCCGGCATCGGCCGCGGCCGGGTGTCCGGGTGCCGCCGGGCCGGTGCCGTGACGGTCAACCGGGATCGCGACCGCGGACGAGGGGACGACCGGACGGCCGGATAGCACGCGTGTTCGATCCAGGATGGCCATCCCGGACGGCCGGCGCGGCCCGGCGCTCGTCGAGAGGTAGGTCGCAGCGGGACCCTCGAACCATGCGTCGTCGTCGGGTGAACGAGGCATCCGGCCGGCTGCACCGACGGCCGCCGCGGCGGCCAGGGTCGTGCTCCGGCGCGGGAGCACGGAGTTCGGGGAGATCGTCACGCGAACCTCCCGCCGGGGTGCGGGACGGGATCGGACCGCCTCCACGATCGCCGCGCCGATGGCGGCGCCGAGGACGATGCCGAGGGCCAGGAAGGCGATCTCGGACGGGCTCACGAACCTCCTTGGCGGCCACGGACGTTGGGGACCCCGGGCCGTCGCGTTCCCGGAAGCGTCACTGCGCCTCGTGCGTGCGTCAACACGATCCACGCGTGCGTCCGGCGTCCGTGGGCCGCTCGTGCTGTGCACGGCCCGTCCCGGCTTGATAAATTCCGGACCGCGACGCCTCGCTGCGCCGTGGTTCCCGTCGCCCTGCCCCGTTCACGCAGGAAAGGCACGTCCACTTCGTGGCCATCGACCCCTCCCAGGAATTCCTCGTCCAACCGGTCGACGCCTCCTGGCTGCAGTGCAACATCGAGTGCCAGGAGGCCTGCCCCGTCGGCACAAACTGCCGGGGCTATCTCAACCTCGCCGCCGAAGGGCGGTTCGAGGAGGGATACATCCTTTCCCGCGAGCCGAACCCCGTCGCGGCGATGTGCTCGTACGTGTGCTCGGCGCCGTGCGAGCGGGCCTGCCGTCGCGGCGACATCGACCGGCCGCTGGCCATCCGCGCCATGAAGCGGTTCCTCGTGGAGTGGCACGAGGCCTCCGGCATCCCCGACGTCATGCCCCAGATCACGCCGCGCGCCGAGCGTGTCGCCGTCGTCGGCGCGGGCCCGGCGGGCCTCGCGGTCGCCCGCGAGCTCGCGGTCAAGGGCTACCAGGTCACGGTGTTCGACAGCCTGCCGTTCGGCGGCGGCACGATGCTCGTGGGCGTGCCGGCGTTCCGGCTGCCGCGCGAGGCGATCGAGATGGACGTCCGCCTGGTCGAGCGCCTGGGCGTCCGGTTCGTGTTCGACACGACGATCGGCATCGACATCACGTTCGACGAGCTGCAGCGCGACTACGACGGGATCGCCATCACCGCCGGGGCGATGAACCCGGTCTACCTCGACGTCCCGGGCGCCGACCTCGACGGTGTCCAGTACGGCGTCGACTACATGAAACGCGCCAACCTCGGCCAGGAGCTGACGGTCGGCCGCAACGTCGTCGTCATCGGCGGCGGCTACACGGCCATGGACTGCTCGCGCACCAGCCTCCGCTACGGCGCCGAGAACGTGACCATCGCCTACCGCCGCACGCGGTCCGAGCTGGTGGTCGACGAGGAGGAGCTGGGCGAGACGGAGCGCGAGGGGGTCCGGATGGAGTTCCTCGTCAGCCCGATCGAGCTGACCGGCGAGGACGGGCACCTGACCGGGGTCAAGTTCATCCGCAACAAGCTGGGCGAGCCCGACGCCTCCGGTCGCCGCTCGCCGGTGCCGATCGAGGGCTCCGAGTTCATCGTCCCGGCCGACACGGTGATCCCGGCCGTGTCGCAGGCGGCGGACCTCTCGTTCCTGCCGGTCGAGGCCAGCTTCGAGGTCAACCGCGGCCGGCTCAAGGTCGATCCCGCGACCTATGCCACGAACGTCCGCGGCGTGTTCGCGTGCGGCGACTTCGTGACCGGGCCCACGACGCTGATCGAATCGGCCGGGCACGGCAAGAAGTGCGCCTACGCCATCGACCGCTACCTCTCGGCGCGCACGGACGTCACGGTCGTTCCCAACGTCAAGATCACCAGCTCCTGGCGCCACGACATGCCCGAGCTGTACGACGTCCTGCCCCGCCAGCACATCCCGATGGCCCCGCTGCCCGACCGGATGCCGTCGACCGACCCGTCGGTCAACTTCACCACCCCCGTCGAGCTGGGCTACGACGCGACGGCCGCGGTGGCCGAGTCCACCCGCTGCCTGATGTGCAACTACAACATCTGGTTCGACCCGTTCCGGTGCGTCCTGTGCGGCGCGTGCGCCGACGTCTGCCCGGAGGGCGTCATCCACATGGTCGACATCAACCAGCTCAAGACGGAGGGCCTGCTGCCCGAGGTCGAGGAGGCCTACGGGTGGTCGCAGGGCGGCGCGATGATCCTCGACGAGGAGCGCTGCATCCGGTGCGCCCTGTGCGTCAAGCGCTGCCCGTTCGATGCCATCACGATGGAGCGGTTCGAGCTCCAGGAGGTCTCGAGCGACGGCCGGCTCTACAAGGAGTCGTACCGTGACGCGCAGCTGGCCGGGACCGCCGGCGTGGCAGGAGGCGCCCGGTGAGTTTCCTCGAGCGGGTCGACCAGACGATCAGGCGGAGCCCCGTCTGGCGGTCGCTCTTCCGCAACCCGTACCCCGACGACGAGCGGTCGCGCGCGTACGCGGTCATGAACAACGTGTTCCTGCACCTGCACCCGGTGCGCGTGCGCCAGCACGCCGTCCGGTTCGCCTACACGTTCTGCCTCGGCGGCCTGTCGTTCTTCCTGTTCCTCGTGCTCACGGTCACCGGCGTGTACCTGATGTTCTTCTACGTGCCTGCCGATACGCAGGCGTACACGAACATCCTCGACATCCAGAGCCGCGTCGTGTTCGGCCTGCTGACCCGCAACATCCACCGGTGGGCCGCCCACCTGATGGTGTTCTTCGTGTTCCTGCACATGATGCGGGTCTTCTACCACGGCGCCTACAAGCCGCCGCGGGAGTTCAACTGGGTCGTCGGGGTCATCCTGCTGTTCCTGACGATCATGCTCAGCTTCACCGGCTACCTGCTGCCGTGGGACCAGATCGCCTACTGGGCGATCACGATCGGCACCAACATGGCCGGCTACGCGCCGCTGTTCAACACCCCGTCCAAGCTCCTGCTCCTGGGCGGGATCGAGGTGGGGCAGAACACGCTGCTCCGCTTCTACGTGCTCCACATCATGGTGTTCCCGTTAGTCGCGGCCATTTTCCTTGCGGTCCACTTCTGGAGGATTCGCAAGGACGGTGGCATCAGTGGCCCGCTGTGAGCCGAGGCTGATGGCATGACTGACACCAAGAAGCCCCAGGAGACGCGGGTCGTCCTGCCCGTCGACCCGGCTCGACGCACCGAGATCGACAAGCAGCGGGTGCCGATGTCCGCGCGCCCGTACCGCCTGCTCGCGCTGGTCAAGCAGGACGCCGTCGTCAGGGTCCAGAAGGAGCCCGACGACACGGTCATGACCTGGCCGCACCTGCTGACGATCGAGTTCCTGGCGGCCGGCCTCATGAGCATCTTCCTGCTGCTCCTGGGCCTGTTCATCAACGCGCCCCTCGAGGACCTGGCCAACGGCAACGTCACGCCGGCCGTGGCCAAGGCGCCGTGGTACTTCCTCGGCCTGCAGGAGCTGCTCGCGTACTTCCACCCGACCGTCGCGGGCGTCCTCGTCCCGACGTTCGTGCTCGTCGGTGCCGCCCTCATCCCGTACGTGGACCGCGGCGACATCCTGGCCACCCGGCCGTCGCAGCGGAAGACCGCGGTGGTGCTGTTCTCGCTGTTCGCCGGCCTCGGCCTGTTCGTGACCTTCGTCGGCATCTTCTTCCGCGGCCCGGGCTACTCGTTCGTGATCCCGTACCTCACGTTCTTCCCGATCGGCGTCCCCGGCTTCCACTTCGCCCTCTGATCCACAGGAAACCTAAATGAGCAACTACCAGGTCGAACCCGTCCACAAGCCCCAGGCCCTGACCAAGGAGGCCCTGAAGTCCCTGCGCCACGAGCAGGTCCAGGGGATCTCCCGGCGCGAGCTCATCCGCGGCTCGCTGGCCGCCGGCGTGGGCCTGTGGCTGCTCGAGGTGACCGCGGGGACCGTCGGGTTCCTGTGGCCGAACCTCCAGGGCAAGTTCGGGGGCCAGGTCAAGATCGGGACCTTCGAAGAGGTGGTCACGGCCAACTCGACCCTTCCGATCGACCAGGGCTTCCCGGCCTACTACTCCGAGGCGCGGGCGTTCGTGATCCTCATCGACACGTCGCAGCAGCGCTTCATCCCCGGCGAGGACTCGACCGGCGACGGCACCCCGGTCAACGTGCGCGCGCTGTACCAGCGCTGCCCGCACCTCGGCTGCAAGCCCAACCCGTGCCTCAAGAACTTCTGGATGGAGTGCCCCTGCCACGGGTCGCGCTACGACCGGCTGGGCATCAAGGCGCTCGGGCCCCAGTACGGCCCGGCGCCGCGGAGCATGGACCGGTTCGCCGTGGTCGTCGACGGCGACGGCGCCCTGACGATCAACACCGGCAAGCTCACGCTCGGCCCGCTGCCGATCGCGGTCGGCCAGCCGGGGATCATCCCGCCGTTGTCTCCGACGGGGTGCATCTGACCGTGCCCCTGACCCGCCCCATCGTGCCTCGAGGAGACCGATGACCGAGCAGCCGCCCGGCGGCTCGCCGCAGGAAGGCCTGCCCGAGGGCACGCCCGAGGAGCGCCTGCCGGCCACGCGGCCGTCGTCCACGCCTGCCCCGAGCGACCGGTTCGCGGCCCCGCCCTCGGCCCACCGGAACGACCTGACCCCCGAGCGGGCCGCCGGGATCGTCCGCCAGTCGGCGAGCGCCCGCTGGGTCGGCCTGATCGCGGTGATCATCGTGTCGCTGTTCGTGATCGTGTACTACTTCTACGAGCTCGGGCTGCCGGGCGGCATCTCCCAGCCGCGGCTCGAGGCGGCCCTCGACGCGCAGCAGGTGACCTCGATCGAGCGCGGCTACAACATCTACCAGGCGAACTGCTCGCGCTGCCACGGCGTGAACGGCGAAGGGGGGATCGGGCCCACGCTGAACAGCCAGGAGAAGCTGTTCGCGCACCTCAACCCGGACTACATCCACAGCATGCTCCTGGTCGGCGGCCGCTTCGCCTGCGGCGACCCGAACAGCCTGATGCCCGTGTGGGCGAACACGGGCACGCCGCCCGGTCCGCTCAACTACAAGCAGATCGAGGACGTGATCGCGTTCATCCGGGCCGACCAGGGGCGCGAATACCGCGTCCTGGACCCCGGGCTGTTCGAGCCCGTGGTCAACCCGAGCACCGGCCAGGAGGAGACGTTCGAGGGCTGGGTCGACCCGAGCTGGACGCCCGCCCCCGACTCCACGCCCTACCCGGCCTGCTGGAAGGATTCGTTCCTGTCGCCGGCGTCGCCCGGCGCGTCGGGCTCGCCGGCCGCCTCGGGCTCGGTGGCGCCGTCCGGATCGGCGCCCGCGTCCCAGGCTCCGAGTGGCTCGCCCGCGGCGTCGGGCTCCCCGGCCGCGTCCGGCTCGCCCGCGGCCTCGGGATCCCCGGCCCCGTCCGGCAGCCCGGCCGCCTCCGGCTCGACGGCACCGTCCGGCACCGTCGTCGACGAGAGCGCCTTCAACATCGCGTTCGAGGTCACCGCGCTGTCCGCGCCCGCCGACGCGCCGTTCCAGATCAAGTTCGAGAACAAGGACCCGTCGACCCCGCACAACATCCAGATCAAGGACGCGAGCGGCACACCGGTGTTCAGCGGCGCCACGTTCGCGGGCGTCGCCACCCAGACCTACGACGTGCCCGCCCTCGCTGCCGGCAGCTACCCGTTCTCGTGCACGGTGCACCCGAACATGACCGGCACGCTGACCGTGGGGAGCTGAGGGGATGGCCCAGACGACGTTGCCCGCCACGCGCCCGCAGGCCGTGCCGCGAAAGCGCGCCTTCTTCGGGCTGTTCGACGCCGACGGCTGGAGCTGGGCGAGTGTCAAGGCGATCTTCTGGTTCGTGCTGATGATCATGCTGCTCGGGTACCTGCCGGATCGCGCGTACTACTTCACGGTCCAGCAGACCGTCGACCTCGGCCTCCTGCTCTGGTCGCCGATCAACTTCTGCCCGCCGTCCAACGTCAACCTGCCGTGCCCGGTCCCGGTCGGCGCCACGCTGCCGTGGCAGCCGTCACCGCCCCAGATCCAGCTGCCTGCCGGACGCGCCGACGGCGCCGCCGCCGTGGTCGGCCAGACGTACCTGTACGCCGGTGGCACCGACGGCACGGCGGCGGTGCCGGACGTCTACGTCGCCAAGGCGGTCGGTGACGGCAACCTCGACGGCTGGAAGGCCGCGCCGCCGCTCCCCGAGGCGCGCTCCTCCGCTGCCGCCGCGGTGATCGGGACCACGATGTACGTGATCGGCGGCTACGGCCCGGACGGCAAGCCGACGGACACCACGTACAGCCTCACGGTCGCGAACGACGGCTCGCTCGGCGACTGGGCGACGGTGGACGCCGCCAAGCTGCCCGTGCCGCTGGCCGGCCTCTCGGCGGCCGCGGTGTCGGACGGGATCGTCGTCATGGGCGGGACGGACGGGACCGCCCCGTCGACCAACGTGTGGAAGACGCAGTTGACCAACACCGCGCCCGCGACGCTCCAGGCGTGGGTGGCCCAGAACCCGCTGGTGGAGCCGAACGTGGACGGGGCCGCGTTCCACGTCGGCGACTACATCTACCTCGTCGGCGGGAGCAACGCCACCGGCCCGGTCGCGACGGTCCAGGTCGGCACGCTCGGCGGCCCCGGCACGGTGCCCGCGAACCCGAACCAGATGAACGCGCCCTGGAGGTACAGCGCCCAGACGAACCTGCCCGGCCCGCGCACGAACCTCTCGGGCTTCACCTCCAACGGGACGATCTACATCCAGGGCGGCTCCGACGGGACGAACCTGCTGGCCTCCACGCTGTGGGCGGTCCCCACCACCAGCGGCGTGATTCCCCTGTGGCAGACGCTGTCGCAGACCGACCTCGGACAGGGCGTCCAGGGCTCGGCGGCGATGGCCGCGGGCTCGCACGGGTTCATCGTCGGCGGCCAGACCTCTGACGGCCTGACCGGCGGCGCGGCGCGCACCAACCTGGCGCCGCAGCCGCCGTTCTTCCAGCTGGGCCTGCTGGGCGCGACCGTCCCGGGCCTGAAGCTCGACGGCGAGATCGGCCAGCAGATCGGCTACCTGAACGCGGCGACCGTGGGCGCGATCAACTTCATCCTGCTGATCATCGTGGGCTGGGGGTTCGCGCACAAGGAACGCGTCCGCGAGCTGGTCGGCAACGTCCGTCGCCGCCGGGCGGCCCGGCGCGACAGCGAGGCCTAGCCGAGCAGCTCGCCCTCGCCGGGCTCGACCGGGCCGCGTCGCACCGGCAGCCCCATGCGCTCCCACGTCGTGATCCCGCCAGCCACGTTGCCGACGTCCGTCCAGCCCGCCGCCAGCAGCTCGCCCGTGATCGACGCCGAGCGGCTCCCCGACGCGCACAGGACCAGGATCGGGCGATCGCGCGGGACCTCGGCGATGCGCGTGGCGAGCTGGGACATCGGGATGAACAGCGAGCCGTCGACGCGGACCGTCGCGAACTCGTCGCGCTCGCGCACGTCGAGCAGCACGGCGGGCCGGACCGGGTCTCGGCGCCGGATGTCCGCGTACAGCGGGTCGACGGCGGGGATGGCCTGGGGGCGGTTCATGCGGTTGGGGTCCTCAGGATGACGGGCGGATTGGCGGCGATGGCCGGATCGGCGAGCCGCGCATCGACGGCGGCCACGAGGTCGGCGACGTCGACGCCCCAGGTCGGGCCGATGCCGACGGCGGCGACGAGGTGGCCACGGGCGCCGGCGAGGTTCTTGGCGACGCCCGGCGGGTTGTGGCGCACGGCGTGGACGTACGCCGCCGCGACCTTGATCAGGCCCTGGTGGAGGGCGCGCTCCTCGAGGTCGTCGGTGCCCATCCAGGCGGGCTCCAGCGCCTCGTGGGCGGCGAAGAAGTCGCCCGCGGCGTAGGCGGCGAGGCCCTGCTCGAACGCGGCACGCCGCCGGTCCAGCGGGAGCGGGCGCCAGGCCTTGTCGCGGTCGCCCTGGCGGACGACGCCCTGGCGGGGAGCGGGCGGCGGGACGGGCATCGCTTCGCCGATCGCGGGATCAGGCCCGAGCGGGCGTGTCCGGCAGGTTGGCCAGCGGCCGGCGGCCGGCGAACCCCTCGTCCTGGCCGTGCCAGAACGCCACGTCGGTCTCCCCCAGACGCCAGCACAGCCACACCTGGCGCCCGCTGACGAGGGCCGGGAAGTCCAGCAGGCCGGTGGGGATGTCCCGCAGGCTGATCGAGCGGTCGTCCAGCCAGGCGACGTCCGCCTGCATCTGGTCGACGATGCCGCGCATCCGCAGCCGCACGCGACGCAGCTCAGGGTCGTCGTCGTCGCGATCCGCCATGGGATCGTCCTGGTCCGAGCGCCCCGGGGTGGGCGACGGGCCAGAGCCGCCCGTCACCGGCTCTGCGACGGACTGCTCGCGCCGGCGGTACTCGTCGCGCAGGCCGATCAGCTCCTCGCGCTGGGAGGCGAGCCTGGCCACGACGACCTCGAGCTCCGGGACGAGGGCGTTGGCGTCGTCGATCGAGTAGAACCGGGACACGACCCGATTGTACGGTGAGCCCGGCGAGCGTCGACTGGGCCGGTTGGCCGGTGGGGCCCGTCGGGTAGCATCCGGACATGCCCGACCTCCCCGTGCCGAGCCAGGGCGCCATCCCCGGCGAGCCCGCGAGGCCGCCGCAGGGAACCGGGTCCCGGCCGCGGGTGTTCGTCGCCCGGGTCATCCCCGACGAGGGCCTGCGCCCGATCCGTGACGCCTGCGATGTCGACCTGTGGGAGGACGAGCTGCCGCCGTCGCGGGACGTCCTGCTCCGCCGCGTGGCGGGCGTCGACGGGCTCCTGACGCTGCTCACGGACCGGGTGGACGACGAGATCCTCGACGCCGCCGGTCCCGGCCTGCGCGTCGTGTCGAACTTCGCGGTGGGCTACGACAACGTCGACGTCGCCGCCTGTACCCGACGGGGCATCGCGGTCGGGAACACGCCCGGCGCCCTGACCGAGACGACCGCGGACCTCGCCTGGGCCCTGCTGATGGCCGCGGCGCGGCGCGTCGTCGAGGGGGATCGATACGTGCGCGACGGCCGATGGCGGACGTGGGGGCCGATGACGCTCCTGGGGCCGGACGTGCACGGGGCGACGCTCGGGATCGTGGGCTTCGGGCGCATCGGTCAGGCCGTCGCACGTCGGGCCGCGGGCTTCGGGATGCGCGTGCTCTACCACGCCCGCTCGCGGGCGACCGCGGACGTCGAGCTCCAGACCGGCGCGACCTGGTCGCCGCTGCCGGAGCTTCTCGCCGCCGCCGACTTCGTCTCGCTCCACGTCAGCCTCAACCTGCAGACGCGCCACCTCATCGACGCGGCGGCGCTGGCGGCGATGCGGCCGACAGCGATCCTCGTCAACACGGCGCGCGGCCCGGTCGTCGACACCGACGCCCTGGTGGAGGCCCTCCAGATGGGGACGATCCTCGCCGCCGCGCTCGACGTCACCGACCCGGAGCCGCTCCCGGCCGACCATCCGCTGGTCGCGATGGACAACTGCCTCGTCGTGCCGCATATCGCCTCCGCATCCCCGGCGACGCGCGGCCGGATGGCCGCCATGGCCGCCGCGAACCTCATCGCCGGCGTCCGGGGCCAGCGCCTGCCGACGCCCGTGAACCCCGAGGTCGATGACCGGCCCGCCTGACGGGACGTCTGGCACGCCGCGGGACCGGTCGCGGGCCACCCCGGACGATCGTCCGGCCTCATGCGTGATCGGCATGACGCCAAAGGACGGCGTCTGACTGGCCCGATCGTGGGATGGCCCGCGGCTTGACGCCCGGGGGACCCTAGAACACGTCCCCCGAGGGAGGTGCATCGTGCGTGCAACCATCGCCCGCCCCAAGGACGCGTGCCCGTCATCCGCCACGGTGGCCACGCTTCCGGCGTTCGCCGCCACCGACCGGCCCGCTCGTCGTCTCCGGTTGGGCGTGCCGCTGGGCATCGCGCTCGGCGCGGCCCTGGCCGCCGCCATGCTCGGCGCCCTCGCGCCCGCATCGGTTCTCGGCGGCACGAGCCTGGACGCCCGCTGCGACGGCGCCGCGCTCCGGAGCAAGCCGAGCTCGTCCTCCCATCGCGAGGCACGCCTCCCACGGGACGCGCGGGTCGTCGCGACCAAGGTCGTCAGGGGCGGGCACTGGAAGACGCAGTGCGCCGGGTCCGACAACGGACGCAAGTGGTACCGCGTCGTCAGCGTCAACGGCAAGTCGGTCTCGAAGCTCTATGGGCAGAAGGCCGTCTACGGTGCCCGGAGCCTGTTCGACGTCGTGTCCGTCCCGCTCGAGGCCGTCTGCGGCGGGGTCCGCCTGCGGACCGACACGCACACATCGGCGAACATGAAGATCAAGCTGGCGGCGGGCGCCCGCGTGATCGCGTCCGGCACGGTCTCGGGCGGCAGCTGGACCGTCGACTGCGGCGGACGGATCTCCGGCAAGAGCTGGTACCGGATCACGAGGATCGGCGACAGGAGCGTGTCGTCGATGTTCGGTGTCAAGGCGCTGTACGCGGCGCGCGGGCTGTTGCGGTCGACGGCGATCGAGGTGCCACCTCCGCCCGAGACATCGGGCTTCATCGAGGGCATCGACGTCAGCCATTGGCAAAACACCATCTCCTGGCCAGACGTCGCCGCGGCCGGCAAGCGGTTCGCGTTCATGAAGGCGTCGGAGGGCGTCAAGTACGTCGATCCGACCTACGCCACGAACCGGGCCCAGGCGAACGCGAACGGCCTCAAGGTCGGCGCCTACCACTTCGCGAAGCCCGACACCGACGCCGGCGACGCCACCATCGAGGCCGACCACTTCGTCGACACGGCGCAGTGGTCGAGCGGGGACCTGCTGCCGGTGCTCGACCTCGAGGTGACCGGGGGCATGGGCACCAACAAGCTGCAGACCTGGGTCAGGACCTTCCTCGATCGGGTCTACGCGCGGACCGGCGAGCGGGCGATGATCTACACGTCGCCCGCGTTCTGGAAGAACAACATGGGCGACACGCAGGCGTTCGCCGACGCCGGCTACCGCACGCTGTGGATCGCGCACTGGACCACGGCCCCGAACGCCACCGTGCCGGCCGGGAACTGGGGCGGCAGCGGGTGGACCTTCTGGCAGTACACCTCGAACGGCTCGGTGCCCGGGATCTCCGGGCGCGTCGACCTCGACCGCTACCGCTTCGCCGACTTCGGGCGGGTCTCCGTCCGCTGACCCTCGGTCTCACCCGGCATCGCCGCCGGTCGCGTCGCGGCCACGCGCGTCCCGGCCGCGCGCGTCCCGGCGGGCCCGGGCGCATCGCCTAGACTCTGGCTACATGGACGCCAGCGGCACGGCCACGCCGGCCACGGGCCAGGACGAGACCCGGCCCGGCCCGAACGCGCTCGTCGATCTCGTCCGGGCGTCCGTGATCGGGGACGACGAGGCGGTCGCGGGCCCGTACGGCGTCCGGCGGGTGACCTACGCCGACTACACCGCGTCCGGGCGGAGCCTCTCGTTCATCGAGGACTTCATCCGCGATTCGGTGCTGCCGCTGTACGCGAACACCCACACTGAGTCGTCGGGGACGGGCCTCCAGACGACGCGCTTCCGCGAGGAGGCGAGGCGGCTCGTGCTCGACGGGGTCGGCGGCGATCCCGCGCGCCACGCCGTGGTCTTCTGCGGCTCGGGGTCGACGGCCGCGATCAACCGGCTCGTGGACGTGCTCAACATCCGGATCCCGGCCGACCTCGACGACCGCTGGGACCTCCGGTCGCACATCCCGCCCGACCAGCGGCCGGTGGTCTTCGTCGGACCGTTCGAACACCACAGCAACGAGCTCCCGTGGCGCGAGTCGATCGCGGACCTGGTGACGATCCGCGAGGACCGTGATGGGTACATCGACCTCGAGCAGCTGGGCCGGGAGCTCGACCGGTTCGCCGACCGGCCGCTGAAGATCGGGTCGTTCTCGGCGGCCTCGAACGTGACCGGGATCACCTCCAACACGTACGCCATCTCGCGCCTGCTGCACGAGCACGGGGCGCTCTCGCTGTTCGACTTCGCGGCGGCGGCGCCCTACGTCCGGATCGAGATGGACCCGCCGGACGATCCGCTCGCGTACAAGGACGCGGTGTTCATCAGCCCCCACAAGTTCATCGGCGGACCCGGGACGCCCGGCGTGCTCGTCGCCCGCCGCGACCTGTTCCAGAACCGGGTGCCCAGCATGCCCGGGGGCGGCACCGTCCAGTACGTCAACCCGTTCGAGCACGTGTACCTGTCGGAGATCGAGCACCGCGAGGAGGGCGGCACGCCTGCGATCGTCGAGTCGATCCGGGCCGGCCTCGTGTTCCAGCTGAAGGACGCCGTCGGCGTCGAGGCGATCCGCGAGCGCGAGCACGACTTCATCCGCCGCGCGATGGCCCGCTGGTCGGCCAACCCCGCGATCGAGATCCTCGGCAGCCCGCAGGCGAAGCGCCTCTCGATCGTGTCGTTCGTGATCCGCCACGACGGCCGCTACCTGCATCACAACTTCGTCGTCGCCCTGCTCAACGACCTGTTCGGGATCCAGTCCCGCGGCGGCTGCTCGTGTGCAGGCCCATACGGGCACCGCCTGCTGGGCATCGACATCGAAACCTCCCACGAGTTCGAGCGCGAGATCGCGCGCGGCTGCGAGGGGATCAAGCCCGGCTGGATCCGGGTCAACTTCAACTACTTCATCAGCGAGGCCGTGTTCGAGTTCCTGCTCGACGCGGTCGACCTCGTCGCCAGCGACGGGTGGCGGTTCCTGCCCGACTACGCCTTCGAGCCTGCGACCGGCCTGTGGCACCACCGCGCCGGCCGCCCGGAGCCGCCGGCCAGCCTGCGCGACGTGCGCTACGACGACGGCAGGATGGCCTGGCCGTCGCACCGGCACCACGAGCCGGAGTCGCGGCTGGCCGGGTACCTCGAGGAGGCCCGCGCCCTGCTCGCACGGCCGGTCATGGCGCCGGCGGAGCCGTCGCTGCACGACGGCGACGTGGGCCCGGACTTCGAGACGCTGCGCTGGTTCTGGCTCCCCGAGGAGGTGGCGGCCGCGGCCGACCGGGCGCGTGCCTGACGGCTCGACCCGCGTCCCGGCCGTCGTCGGCATCGACCTCGGGACGACCGAGGCGAAGGCGGCGGCGATCGGGCTCGACGGACACCTGTTCGGGCTCGGCCGGTCGGGCTACCCGCTGGACGTCGGCGCCGACGGGCGGGCCGAGCAGTCGCCCGCGGACTGGTGGGCGGCGGTCTCGGCGGCGGTGCGGTCGATCGACGTCTCGCGGCTCGAGGTGCTGGCCGTCTGCGCGGCCGGGCAGGGCCCGACGCTGGCGGTGGTCGACGCGGCCGGCGAGCCGGTCCGCCCGGCGATCACGTGGCAGGACCGGCGGCCGGCGGGCGGCGGGTTCGGGCTGCTGCCGACGATGGCGTGGCTGGCGCGCGTGGAGCCGGCGTCCGTCGAACGGGCGACGTGGCTGCTGGCGGCCTGGGACGCCCTCGGCCTGTGGCTGTCGGGCGAGGCGGCGGCCTCGCTGCAGGGTCACGAGACGGCATTGGACGCGGCGACGCTCATGGCCGCCGGCGTGCGGCCCGCGGTGATCCCGGTGGCGCGGGCATTCGGACAGCGGCTGGGCGAGCTGCGGCCGCTCGCCGCCGAGGCCATGGGCCTGCGGCCGGGCATCCCGGTGATCGTCGGGGTCAACGACGGGACGGCGAGCATGCTCGGGGCCGGGCTGCGGCTGCCTGGCCATGCCGTCGACACGGGCGGCGCCTCGGGCGGCCTCGGGATCTACTCGGACCGGGCGGTCGAGGCGGACGGGCTGTTCGTCGCGCCGGCGCCGCTGCCCGGGCGCTGGGTCGTCGGCGGGGCGATGGCCGCGCTCGGCGCGTCGGTGGACTGGCTCCGCGAGGACGTCCTGCGCGGGGCGATCGACGCCGCGACGCTGCTGGAGGAGGCCGCCGTGGTGCCGGCGGGGGCCGGCGGGCTCGTGTTCCTGCCCTACCTGGCGGGGGAGCGGGCCCCGCTGTTCGACGAGGCGGCCCGGGGCGCGTTCGTCGGGCTGACGCTGGCGACCGGACGGGCCGAGCTGGGGCGGGCGGTGCTCGAGGGCGCGGCGTTCGCGATGCGCTCGGTGGCCGCGCCGCTGCTCGCCGCCGGCGCGCCGATCCGCGAGCTCCGGCCCGCGGGGCGGCGAACCCCGGGCGACGCCTGGGCGCGGATCAAGGCCGACGTGCTCGGGGTGCCGGTCGGGATCCCGACGATGGGCGAGTCGGCGGTCCTCGGGGCGGCCATCCTTGCCGCGGCGGGCGTCGGCGCGGTGGAGGGCCTCGAGGCGGGCGTGGCCTCGATGACGTCCGTGGCCGCGCGAATCGAGCCCGATGCTGCGGCGCACCGTCGGTATGACGAGCTGTACGCCGTGTACCGCGACCTGTGGCCCGCGATCGCCCCCACCGTGCACGCCCTCGGCTGAGCCCGGCTGGGACCCGGTTCGCCGCGCCCGAGGCTGGTCGTCGCGATCGGGTGGTAGGATCGCGGCCTGAGCCTTCGGGGCAGGGTGAGATTCCCGACCGGTGGTAGGGTCTCGCGGTTGCGGGACGAGCCCACGAGCGGCGACGCGGACGATGTCCGCGGGACCGCAGATCCGAGGCGCGGCGCCAGCCGAGCCGACCGGAGCCGACGGTACAGTCCGGATGGAAGAAGGCCATGGGCCGGCGGGTCCCGCCCGGGACCCTGTCCGCGCACCTCCTGCCCCGTTGCGCGCTCAGCCGAGCGACGGAGGCGGCGATGGTTGCAGCGAGCGAGCCCGCGACGGCCGGCCGCGCGTCCCTGTCCGGCGCCGCCATCCGCGCCGACGACGTGTCGCTGACCTTCCGGGGCGGGCGGACCGTGCATGCGCTCGACGGCGTCTCGCTCGATGTTCGCCCGGGCGAGGTCGTCGCCCTCATCGGTCCCAACGGCTGCGGCAAGAGCACGCTGCTGCGCGTGCTGTCGGGCCTGATCGCCTCCGATCGTGGCACGGTCTCCGTCGACGGCCACCCGGTGACCGGCCCCGACCCGAGGATCGGGCTCGTGTTCCAGGAGCCGAGGCTGCTCGCGTGGCGGTCGGCGGCCGACAACGTCGCCTTCCCGCTCGAGCTGGCCGGCCGGCCTCGCGCCGAGCGGGCCGCCCGCGCGGCCGAGCTGCTGGACCTGTTGGCCGTGACCGAGGTCGGGTCGGCCAGGCCGAGGACGCTGTCGGGTGGCATGCGCCAGCGGGTGTCGATCGCCCGCGCATTGGCCCTCGAGCCGGCGGTCCTGCTGCTCGACGAGCCGTTCAGCGCGCTCGACGCCCTGACCCGCGAGCGGCTCAACGCCGAGCTCCAGGAGCTCTGGGGCCGCCTCGGGACCACGATCGTGCTGGTCACCCACAGCATCTCCGAGGCGGTGTTCCTCGCCGACCGCGTGGTCGTCCTGTCACCCCGGCCGGGCCATGTGGTCGCGGACATCGGAGTCGACCTGCCTCGGCCTCGGCGCCTCGACGGCATCGACGCGGCCGCGGCCGCCGACATCGCCGCCCGGGTCCGCGCCCACCTCGCCGCGGATGGCGAGCCGTGAGCGACGTCGTGCCGAGCCCCCGCGCCGCGGCCGCGCCGGCGCCCGCGACGACCTCGACCCGCCGGCGCGGCCGCTGGCTGGGGCTCGTCGGCCCGGTCGTGGCGAGCCTGGTCGTGTTCGTCCTCGCCTGGCAGGCGATCGTCTACGTCACCGGCTACCCGTCGTTCATCCTGCCGGGGCCGTACACGGTCGCCGTGCGCTTCGTCCAGGCCTGGTCGGACGGGACGATGGCCCGCCACGCGGCGACCACGCTGGTGGAGATCGTGCTCGGGTTCGCGATCGGGGCCTCGCTCGCGCTGGTCGCCGGGCTGCTGCTCGCCCGCTCCCGCCTCGTCGAGCGGCTTGCCAGCCCCTACCTCGTGGCCGCCCAATCGACCCCGATCCTCGCGCTCGCGCCGCTGCTCGTCCTGTGGTTCGGCACGGGACTCCTGAGCAAGCTCGTGATCATCATCCTGATCGTGTTCTTCCCGGTGGCCATCGCGACGATGGTCGGGATCCGGACCGTGGACCCCGGGCTGCTCGAGATGGCGCGCAGCTTCCGGGCGACGAGCCGCCAGATCGCGACCCGGGTCGAGATTCCCGCCGCGCTGCCCTCGATCCTCGGCGGAATGCGGGTCGGCGCGACCCTCGCTGTCATCGGCGCGATCGTCGCCGAGTGGGCGGGCGGCGAGTCCGGCCTCGGCGTCCTCATCAACATCGCCCGCGGCAGCCTGTTCGACATCCCGCTGATGTTCGCCACGCTCGCGACCCTTGCCCTGATCGGGGTCGCCCTGTATCTCGTCATGGTCCTCGTCGAGCGCCGCCTGGTGGGCGACCGGTGAGGCGCCGTTCGTCACCAGCCCCGGAGGTCCAAGCGCCCGTGCATCCGTCCCGCCCCGCCATCCGCGCCTCGGCCGTCGTCGCGGCGCTCGCCTTCGTCGTCGCCGCGTGCGGCCTGGGCTCGACCCCCTCGCCCGCCAAGGTCCCGCTCACGGTCGGGCTGGGGTTCATCCCGAGCGTCCAGTTCGCGCAGTTCTACCTGGCCGATCAGGCGGGGTACTACCGCGATGCGGGCCTCACGGTGGACCTCCAGAACGGCCGGGACTCCGACCTGGTCACGCTCCTCGGCCAGGGCGCCTTCGACATCGGTAACAGCGACGGCACCTCGGTGATCCCCGCCGTCAGCCAGGGGATCCCCATCGTCTACGTGGCAACGACCTACGGCCAGTTCCCGTCAATCGTCCTGGCCAGGGCGGATTCGGGCATCAAGACCGCGGCCGACCTCAAGGGCAAGAAGATCGGCACGCCCGGCAAGTACGGCTCGTCCTGGATCATGCTCCAGGCACTCCTCGGGTCGGCAGGCCTGACCACGGACGACGTCACGATCGTCGAGTACCCCGACTACGGTCAGGCGACCGCGCTCCAGCAGGGCGCCGTGGACGCCGCCACGGGGTTCGCCAACAACGAGCCGATCCAGCTGAAGAAGGCGGGCATCGAGCCGGTCGTGCTCAGCGTCGACGACATCGTGCCGCTGCCCGGCCCGGGCCTCGTGACCGGGACCAAGACCCTCGCCGGGAAGCGCGACGCCCTCGCCGCGTTCACGAAGGCGACCCTCGAGGCGATGGACCAGATCGCCGCCGACCCGCAGAAGGGGATCGACGCGACCTTCGCCGCGGTGCCCGACCTGGCCAAGGATCCCGAGCTGCAGCGCCAGATCCTCGACGCCACCATCGCCACCTGGACGAACCCGCGCACGAACGCGCCCTACGGGGCGATCGACACCGCGGGCTGGCAGAAGTCGCTCGACTACATGACCTCGCTCGGCCTCGTGCCCAACCCGGTCACGGTCGACAAGCTGGTCGACGACTCCCTGCTCCCGTAGCGAGACGCCCAACCGGTCGACAGCCCGTGCGCCCGCTTCGTACGATGGCTTGACGCCACCCCGGCATCGCCGCCGCCATACCGGAGACCTCATGCGACCGAGCATCGGCGCGCCCCGGGCCCTGGCCCTCGCCCTCCTGTCGGTTGCGCTCGTCGGCGTCTCGGCGGGACCGGTCGTCGCCGACCCGACCACGACGCTGGTTCCGATCGGGTCGGACTACCAGCCCGACACGCTCCAGCTGTTCGCGAACGAGGCGTCGGAGCGCAGCACCGACGCCCAGGTCCACATCCTGGTGCTGCCGATCACGTACTCGCTCAGCGCGGACGGGACCACGAAGAGCGAGCGCAAGAAGAACCTGCCCTCGCCGACAACCGCCGGAGCCAGGCCGAGGCGGCGTGCAATGTCGTCCGCGATCCCGGCCAGGCCTGCTTCGTGCAGCTCGTCCCCGTGCTCGTCCGCTCGGACGCGGTCGCGTTCAACCCTGCGCCCTACTTCACCGCCGATCTCGACGGCATGTTCGTGCTCGGCGGCGACCAGACGGTCGGGATGAACGTCGTCCACGACACGCCCCTCGAGGCGGCGATGACGACGGCGTTCGAGGCCGGCGCGGTGCTCGGCGGCAACAGCGCCGGCGACGCCGTCCAGTCGAGGGACATGATCAACGGCTAGTACGGCGCCAACGAACCGGCCGAATCGATGCGGCAGGGCGCCGTCCAGGTGTGCTTCGACGCCGGGCCGACGGACTGCCAGGGCGGCCTGCCGTTCGGCTTCCCGAACGTCATCACCGACCAGCACGTGTTCGAGTACGGTCGCACCGGTCGCTCCCTCAACGCGGCGGTCTCCACGGGCACGCCCGTCCTCGGCATGGACGCCGCGACCGGCGCGGTCGTCATCGACTACGTCCACCTGCGTGACGTGACGGGCGACACCCTGGGCTACGTCATCGACCCCGGCGCCTACGGTGCGACGGCCGCGTACGGCGGGCCCAACGCCACGCTGCGGACAGGCGACGTCGCCCTGCACCTGCTGCCGCCCGGCTCGGGCTTCTCGTTCGACACGATGACGCCGAGCCAGGCCGGCACGCGCATCGCCCGGCCGAGCCTCGCCGGCCGAGCCTACCCCGCGTTCTCGACCCCCGCCGGGGCGGGCCCGCTGTTCCTCGCCGGCGGGATCCTCGGTGATCCCGCGGGGCTCGTCGGCGACGCGTTCACCGCGGCCGCCGGCGGCAGCGCGGCCCGCATCGTCGTGCTGGCCCCGGGCTATGCGAAGTCCGGCGACGCGCAGGCCGACGCGAAGGCGATCGCCGCCGCGCTCGCGCCGTCCGTCGCGTCGACGGCCTGGTTCTCCCTCGACGCGCGGACGAAGACCGCCGATGCGATCGCGGCCATCAACGGCGCGACGGGGATCCTCGTGACCGGCCGCGACGGCTCGCTCGTGCTCGCGCAGCTCCAGGCCTCGCCCGCGTGGACGGCCGCCCGCGACCGCTGGGCCGCGCACGGCGTCGCGCTGCTCGCGGACGACGCTGCCGCCGCGGCTGCCGGGACGACGTTCGTCGCCGAGGCACCGGCCGCGGACGTCGAGGCGGCCGCGATCGCGGACGCGCTGGGCGTGACCCTGACCGACGGCCTCGGGCTCGTCCACGGGCTGGCGGTGACGCCACGGCTCCTGCCGGACCAGCGGTGGCCGCAGCTGTTCCAGCTCACCCGCGCGGCAGGCGGCGGCACGGTGGGCGTCGGCATCGACGTCGGGACGGCCATCCGCATCGACCACGGCGCCGCGGGCGCGCTCGGCGACAGCGCGGTGGTCGTCGTCGACGGCCGCCAGGCGACGTGGACGACCGGTGGCAACGGCGCGATCGGCGGGGCGTGGCTGGTCCTCGACACGTTCGCAGACGGCGACGCGGTCGCGCCCTGACGGCCGACGCCATCGCCGTCGAACACGCGAAGGGCCCGGCGCGACCGCTATCGTGTGCGCCGGGCCCGTAGCTCAGCGGTAGAGCAGGGGACTTTTAATCCCTTGGTCCTGGGTTCGAATCCCAGCGGGCTCACCACTCCCGCGGGCGTCCAAAACGCTCGCGGGTGCATGTCAGACTCCGGTCAGCGCAGAGGCTCCGAGCCGAGGTAGGGCGTGTCCGTCATCCGGCTGTTCTCGTTCCGGGCCGCCCAGCTGGGCTTCGACCGCGTCCTGCGGACGGAGCTCATCCCCGAGCTGCTCTCGAAGCCCGGGATCCTCGACTGCTACGTCGGCCGCCAGGGACCCGACGGCCTCGGTCCGCGTATCGTCGCGACGGTGTGGGAGTCACGCGAGGCGATGGTCGATGGTGTCAGCGATCGCCTCGGCGTCTTCCACCCCGAGTACGTGGACGCGACGACCGACCAGGCCCTCGACATCCTCGAGCTGCGCGTGATCTGGAGGCGTGACCACGACCCTGCGCGCATCCTGCGCGTGCTGCGGGGCGAGGTCCGGAGCGGCGAGCTCGCCGCATACGTCTTGGACGTCGAGCACGGCGTCGAGCTCGACGCGATCAACGAGCGGGGGCCGACGGCCCTGTACCTGGGCGAGGCCGGACCCGACCGGTTCGTGACGGTGTCCAACTGGCGCGAGTGGTCGGACATCGAGCGGGCCACCGGTGGCAACATCGCCCGGCCGCGGGCGACCCGCCATCCCGAGCGGCTGATCGCCTGGGACGTCGAGCACTACGAGATCGTCCAGTACTAGCGCCCAGCGGGGGCGCGCCGCCGCGCTTGACGGGTGCAGGCAGACTCACACTGTCGCAACACCTGCTCGCGTCCGGAAAGGTGACTCGATCGGCCGACCTCAATCCGCCCTCGCAAGATCAGCAATCGGTAACCCACGTTGTCAACCTGAGGGAGACGTCAACACACATGAAAAACCCGCCGATCCTCATCTCCGTCATCGGCTTCTTCGCCCTGCTCGCCGGCTTCGCCAACCTGTTCTTCGGGCTGCGTGTCATCGGCTTCGACTGGTTCGGCGTGCTCGGTGACCTGCCGAAGTACGAGTCAGTGGGCCTCTGGGGCTGGTTTGCCGTCATCATCGGCATCATCTGGATCGCCGTCGGGCTCGGCCTCTGGGCGCTCCAGCCGTGGGCCCGCCTGTTCGGCCTGATCGTCGCGGGCATCAGCCTGTTCGAGGCGGTCCTCGCACTCCTCCAGTTCCCGGGAACCGGCATCGGCTTCGGCATGGCGATCATGCCGATCCTGATCCTGTGGTACCTCAACTCCGCCGAGGTCAAGGCAGCCTTCGGCGAGGAGCCGGCAGCCGCCTGACGTCATCCATCGAGAGGTGCTCGAGCCCGATCGAACGGTCGGGCTCGACAGCACGCCCGCCACCGGAACCCGGCGGTCTCAGGTCAGCGCGAGCCCTTCGGCCGCGCCGGAGGACACGGGATCCGGCAGTCGGCCCATGCGGAACGACGTCACCAGGCCCAGCAGGCTCGCAACGATCGGGATCAGCAGTGCGACCTGCAGCGCAAGCGGCCGCGCTTCCGTGTTGATGCGGATGATCTCGGCCTGCACGTCGGGCGGCTGGCCGACGAGCAGCTCCTCGAGGTCGGTGTTCGTCATGAACTCCGCGTCCTGGTTGAGGCCCGCCGCGACCTGCTGCTGCTCGGCTGGCGTGAGCACCAGGCTCGCATCGGCCAGGTTGGTGAACGCGATCGACAGCGACGCCAGCATGATGGCGCCGGCGAACGCCAACCCGAACGACAGCCCGAAGGAGCCCGCGGCCGAGTTCACGCCCGCGGCCTCGCTGACCCGCTCTTGATCGATCGGCGACAGGGTGTAGTTGTTGAGCTGGGACACGAGCAGACCCAGCCCGATCCCGGCAATGGCCAGCGGGACGGCGAGGTACCAGCCGGCGTCGGCCCGGGGCACGATCGGGACCAGGGCGACCATGCCGATGGCCAGGAGCGCGAAGCCCGCCCTGATGATGCTGCTCGGGCGCCGATTGCCCGACCGCTTCCCGGCCAGGATCGCCGCCGCGAACATGCTCAGCGAGAGCGGCGCCAGGGAGATACCCGCCTGCAGGGCGTTGTACTCGAGGACCATCTGCAGGTAGATCGGAATCGTGATCATCGCGCCACCGAGCGCGATGTTCTGGAGCATCTGGCCGGAGATCCCGAACCGGAACAGCTTGGACGTGAACAGGTCCGGGTCGATCAGGGTCGGCTTGCCCTGGCGCTTCCGCCGCACCAGCCACCAGGCGAACAGGGCGAGCGAGACCCCGCCGACCGCGAACAGGAGGCCGACGGCCTCGCCGCCCTCCTGCCATGCGAGGATGCCCAGGACAAGGCCGCCCATGCCCAGGACGGACAGGACGGCGCCCACGACGTCGACCTCGCGCGATCCCGTGTACGGCACCTCGCGGACCAGCCTGCTGCCCACGAGCACGATCGCGATGACGACGACCTCCAGCCCGAATGCGACGCGGTAGGACAGGAACGTGGTGATGAAGCCGCCGATCAGGGGCCCGATGGCTGCGGCGATTGCCGCCGCGGCGCCGACCAACGCGTAGGTCGCCTTCTGCGCCGCGCCCTCGAAGTTGCCGTGGATGAGCGATTGCATGGCGGGCAGGAGGAGCGAGGCGCCGAGCCCGCCGACGATCGCCCAGAAGATGATGATGGCCGCCAGGCTCTGACCGAGCGCCATCGCCAGCGCCCCGACGGCATACGCCAGGAGCCCGAGGATGTACGCCCGCTTGCGGCCGATGAGGTCGCCGATCTTGCTGCCGATCAGGATGAACGCGGCCGAGACGAGCGCCTCGAGCGCGATCGCGGACTGGATGCTGCTGACGCTGGTGCCCAGGTCGGCGACGACCGCCGAGATCGAGACGTTCATGATCGACGTGTCGACGACGAGGACGAACATCGCCATCGCCAGCAGGATCGGGAGCCGTTTATCGGCGGTCGCCGCCTCGGGCATGCTGGGATTCGCCGCCACGGTCACGGGCAAGCCGCCCCGCGTTCACCGGGTCGCCCGGTACCGCGCTTCCCTCGCACTCGTCGGTCCCCTCGTTGGCGGGCACGTCGCCGCCACGACTGTCGCGCATCGTACCGGACGGCACCCTCTTGGCCACGCGCAGAGGCACCCGCCGTCCCGGTCGGACGACCGATGGGCGTCCAAGTTACGGCGCCGCGGCCCCGGCGCGGCTGATGCCCCTAACCCGCCATGTCCAGCCGGTGTCCGATCAGGGCCAGCGCCTGCGTGATCTGGTCATACCGATCGGCAGGGACCGCGAGGACAGGCGGCTCGTGGGTCGCGTTCTCGGGCACGATCACGAGCGTGGCCGGCCGCCGACGCTCCACGTCGAACTGAATCCGTCGGAGCCCCTCGAAGGCGACGTCGAGGACGACGCGGTCGTCGTTGGCCACGACGAGCCGCCGGTCGGTGACGACGAGCTTTTGCGGACCAGCCGCTGAGCGGCTACGTGTCGAGGATCCGATCGGCCTTGCGATCGACCTTCTTCTTGTCAGCGGCGGACAGGTTGCCCTGCTTCTCCTGCTGCGAGGCCCGCGCCTTCGCGTTGCGGGCATGGGACTTGTCCGGCATCGGGTACTTCCGCTCTTCGGGCAGACCGAACTCGGACTTGGGCTCGGACTTCCGCTTCGTGGTGCTGAGCTCGGCCACGACAACCTCCTGCGAGATCGCTTTGTCTCCGGCCGGCGTCCGTGGACCTTGTCCGGATCCGGCCCTCGCGTTCCACTGCAGCGTGGCGAACCCGACCTACGTGGAGGCTCGCTTGGCGGCCCGCCCGCCTATCGAGTCCGTTGCAGCGCGCGACGGCGTCAGGCCGGGACGACGACGACCTCGCAGGTCGCCCGCCTGGAGACCTCCGACGAGACGCTGCCGAGGATGAGCCTGCGGAGGTTGGTTCGCGGTCTCGACCCCAGCACGATCGCGTCGGCCCCCTCGGCTCGCGACGCCTCCAGGATCGTCTCGGCCGGGTCGCCCTCCCAGATCAGGAAGGTGGCCGGCACGCCGGCTTCCCGCGCCTGCTTGACGATCAGGAGTGCGCCGGACGCGAGGCGGTCGCGCTCCTGGTCGACGCGACGCAGTCCACCGCCCGGGAGGTGCAGGTTGTGCGGCTCGACCACGCTGAGCACGATCAGGGCAGCGTGCTCCGACGCCGCGCGCCTGATCGCTTCGCGCGACGCGCCGCGCGACGATCCCGACTGGTCGATCGCAAGGAGGATGCGCCGGTCGGCGCGATCCACGACTACTTCCATCGCCATAGGCTGCCCGGTCGCCGCTCGGCGGCCATGTGCCAAGCGGCCCGTTTTGCATCGGGCCGGGCGGCCCCTGTGCGAAGTGGCGTGGCCTCGCCACTCTGGTACCGTGAATCGAGTGAGTGGGACCGTCGAACAACCCGAAGTTGGCGGGGTCGTCGGGGCCTTCGACACGGCCACGCGGGCGATCGCGGAGCTCCACTCCGTCGACGACGTCCTCCAGGTGATCGTCGATCAGGTCCGGCCCCTGGTCGGTGCGCGCTACGCGGCCCTCGGGATCGTCGACGCCGACGGGGTCATGGAGCGCTTCATCACGACGGGGATGGACGCCGCCACCCGAGCCAGGATCGGGCACCTGCCTCGCGGGCACGGGATGCTCGGGCTGATCGTTCGCGAGAACCGGTCATTCCGAGTCCCCGACATCGCCGTCGACCCGCGTCGCTACGGGTTCCCGCCGCATCACCCGCCGATGCACAGCTTCCTCGGCGTCCCGGTCACCGTAAAGGGCCGATCGGTCGGCAACCTGTACCTGACCGACAAGGCGGGCGCCAGCGAGTTCTCGGTCGAGGACGAGGCGCTCGTCGAGACGTTCGCCGTCCACGCCGGGATCGCCATCGAGAACGCCCGGCTCCACGAGCAGGTCCAGCGACTCGCGGTCTTCGACGAGCGGGAGCGCATCAGCAAAGACCTGCACGATGGCATCATCCAGAACCTCTACGCGGTCGGCCTCTCGCTCGAGGACGTTCCGGAGCTGGTCCGCACCGAGCCGGATGAGGTCGAGCGACGCGTCGAGCGGGCGATCGACAGCCTGCACCTGACGATCCGCGATATCCGCAACTTCATCTTCGGGCTGCGGCCAGAGTTGCTCAGCGGGACGTCGCTCCTCAACGGGCTCGTCGCGGTCGTCGAGGAGTTCCGCCACAACTCGATGATCGACGTCGAGCTCCACGTCGGCGACATGGAGTTCGAGCCCGACGGCCACACCACGACGCACCTGCTCGGCGTCGTCAACGAGTCGCTGAGCAACGTCGCACGACATTCCGGCGCGACCCGTGCGACAGTCTTCGTCGCGTGCCGGCAAGCGGACGGCCTGACGTTGGAGGTCGAGGACAACGGCCATGGCTTCGATCCGGCGACGGTCGCGACCCTCGGCCACCAGGGTCTCGTCAACATGCGATCGCGCGTTGCGTCCGTGGATGCGACCGTCGAGCTGGTCAGCGGCTCGTCGGGCACCCGCGTTGTCATCCATCGTCCGGCCGGAGTCCCGGCCCCTGAGCTGGGGAGCGTCGATGCATGACCGATGACGTGAAGCGGCCACTCACCCTGCTCGTGGTCGACGACCACGAAGTCGTTCGCCAGGGTCTGGTCGCCCTGCTGGGCCGCCGCCCGGAGTTCCAGGTCGTCGCAGAGGCGGGCACGGTCGCGGAGGCGATCGACGCCGCCCGGCGCTTCCAGCCCGACCTGATCGTCATGGATGTCCGGTTGCCGGACGGATCCGGGATCGAGGCCTGTCGGGAGATCCGCTCCGAGCTGCCGGCGACCCGGGTCGTCATGCTCACGAGCTACCCCGACGAGGAGGCCGTGATCGCGGCGATCGTCGCCGGCGCCAGCGGGTACCTCCTCAAGCAGGTCCGTGCCCGCGACCTCGTGGCCGCGCTCGAAGCCGTCGGGCGGGGCGAGTCCCTCCTGGATCCGGCCGTGACCGGCAAGGTCCTCGAGCGGATGCGGCGGATCGCCACCTCCGACGAGCCGGACGAGCTGGGGGCGCTGACGCAGCAGGAGCGGAAGATCCTCGCGCTCGTGGCCGAGGGCATGACGAACAAGGAGATCGCCGCCGAGGTCTTCCTGTCCGACAAGACGGTGAAGAACTACGTGAGCTCCATCCTCGCCAAGCTCAATCTCGAGCGCCGGGCCCAGGCGGCCGCCTACGTGGCAAAGATCAAGGCTCACCCGGCCGACTGAGGGGCCGGCCGGCCGGGCGGGTCAGCTCCGCTCGGTCGTGGGGAGCACCGCGACGTTGAGCCAGCGATCGCCGGTGGCGCGGCGGACGACGAACGTCCGGGCGAACGGCGCCTCGCGGCTCGACAGCCGCGTCCCGTTGGCGTCGTAGGCCTCCTCGGTCATGGTTCCCGTGCCATCGAGGCCGAGGCTCAGGCCGTCCTGCATGCCGAACGGGGTGATCAGACGCATCGCGATCGTGTCGAACCGGTAGTGGTCGACGGTGGTCGTGCCCGTCGCGGCCGCGTCCTGGAGCCGCCCCTGCATCTCGTCCAGCCGGTCGCCGTGGTCGACGGCGGGGAGGATCGTCGGGTCGCGCCGCAGCAGCGCCTGGTTCTCGAGCTCCAGGTTCTCGGCCATGGCCATCACGACCTCCTGGGCGCCGGGACCGGCGATCGCATGGTTCCAGTCGGTGACGTCCTGGCCGACCGTGATCGCCGGGAAGGTCGAGGGATCGACCTGGTGGGGGACCCGATCCAGCACCTCCGCCACGTTCGGCGAGACGACGCCGCGGGCCGGCGTCCCAGCGGCCACGATCCCGACCCCCAGCACCAGCACGAGGCCGAAGGTGAGGCCCACGCCCGCGATGCCCCTGACCACGCCGGCGTTGCCGCCCAGCGCGACCCGTCGCGCGAACTGTCCGATCTCGTCCGAGGTCGACTTCGGCTCCGGCAGCAGGCGGTCGAGGATCGGGCGCGCCGCGCACACGACCACGAGGCCCGCGAGGAGCCCGACCTTGGTGCCGAACTCGTCGGTCTGGGGCGCCATCAGGAGCGTGCTCATCACGGCCACGAGGAATCCGAAGATCACGCGGCCCACGCGGCCCGCCGGCACCGTCTTGGGGTCGGTGATCATGAAGAACAGGAAGATCATGACCTCGGGCGAGGTGACGATCACCCGCCAGAAATCGAACCCGCTGACCGGCGCGAACGACCAGTTCGCGATCATCGAGTGGCCGGAGGCCGCGAGCAGCCCCACGCCGATCGCGAGCGTGACCCAGAACGTCGCGGCGAGCGCCAGGAGGTGCAGCCGCCGCGTGATCAGGAGGCCGCCGCCGATGATCACGACGTAGGCGAGGATCATGAGCGGGTCGGTCAGCGGCGCCCACCAGAAGTCGAGCGGCTCGATCCGGGTGCTGCCGAGCACGATGAACGCGATGACCAGGCCGATGTTCGACGGGTTGAACACGTGCGTGCCGCGGTACTTGATGACGTACTTCGTCAGCAGCGAGAACGCCGCGACGCCGGCGAACACGTACCAGGCGTAGGTGTTCCACGGGTCGTCGGGCGGCGTGCCGACCACGCGCAGGATCAGGGCGACACCGCTGCCCGTGAGCATCGCCGATGCCGGCCACACGAAGGAGCGGGTCTGGCGGAAGGTCAGCACGACCTCGATCACCGCGGTGGTCAGGATCGCCGCCAGGATCTGGGGCACGCTCACCCGGAAGTGGAGGCCCACCTGGCCCAGCACGTGGATCGTGATGATCACCGCCGCGACGTGGAGCCGCGGGTCGCGGATGCTCGGCAGGAACAGCGGATAGCTCGTGCCGCCGATCGTGAGCGAGCGGGCGGGTGGCCGGGCGGCCGTGACGGGGGCCTGCGTCATGTAGTCGCGATCATCCGTGCGTGGCTGGGTCCGACGCATTCTAGGGTCCGCGGCGCGGAATGGGGCTCCAGATGCGGCAGGCTGCCTTTACCCTTCCCGAATGACGATTCCGACGGAACCGATCGGCAGCATCCCCCGGCCCCAGGCGCTGATCGACGGCATGCAGGCGGCCGCCGCCGGCACGCTCGCGCCCGAGGCCCTCGACGCGTTGTACGCCGACGCCGTTCGCGACACGCTCCGGCGCTTCGAGGCGACCGGCTCGCCGGTCGTGACGGACGGGGAGCAGCGCAAGCCGAGCTTCGCGACCTACCCGGTCGCCGGCCTCGACAACATCGGGCCGGGCGGCGTCACGATCCCGTTCGAGGACGGCCACACGCGCCAGCTCCCGCTGCTCACCCGCGGCCCGTTCCGCTACGCCACGCCGGCGTGGTCCTACCTCGACGCGGCGAGCGGCGACACCACCGCCCAGCTCAAGCAGGCGGTGATCTCGGCGTCCGCGCTCAGCCTCCTGTACCCGGGTGACGAGCTCGACGGGTACCCGCGCGACACGTTCGTGGAGGACCTCGTCGAGCAGGCGGCGGCCGAGCTGCGGGGCATCGTCGCCCGTGGCGCCACGGCGCAGATCGACTTCACCGAGGCGCGCCTGTCGCTCAAGCTCGACCCGTCGGGCGGCCTGCTGGACGCGTTCGTCGACCTCAACAACCTGGTCCTCGACCGGCTGACCGACGACGAACGATCGAAGGTCGGCGTGCACACCTGCCCCGGCGGCGACCGCGACTCGACGCACAGCGCCGACATCGACTACGCGGCGCTGCTGCCCGGCCTGTTCCGGCTGAACGTCGACCGCTTCTTCGTCCAGCTCGCGAGCGAGGCCGACCGGCCCCGGGTGCTGGCGATCCTGGGCGAGCAGGCGACCGGCCGGCGCCGGATCTTCGTCGGCGTGATCGATCCGCTCGACGAGCGCGTCGAGACGCCGGAGGAGGTCGCCGAGCGCGTGCTCGAGGCGGCCCGGTTCATCGACCCCGACCACCTGGGCACGACCGACGACTGCGGCTTCTCGCCGTTCGGCGACGACGTGTCGACGTCGCGCGACACCGCGTTCGCGAAGATCCGGGCGCGCGTCGAGGGCAACCAGATCGCGTCCGACCGGCTCGGGGTCTGAGGGCCCCGGCCAGCTGCGCTAGCGTGCTTCGATCGAGCGCTTCGAGAGGCCGATGAAGAAGCCGTCGATGGCGGTCTTCGGCGGCTCGTCCGGCTTCACCGACGCGCCGAGCGTCACGAACAACGGGGCGAAGTGCTCGACGGTCGGGTGGGCGTAGGGCATCCCGGGCGCCTTCTCGCGGAACGCGAACAGCGTGTCGAGATCGCCGCGCGCCAGGGCCTCGGCCGCCCAGCGGTCGAACTCGAGCGACCACTGCGGCGCGCCCGGCTTGCCGGCGAAGTACTCGCCGATGTACGGCAGGCCGTGGGTCATGAACCCCGAGCCGACGATCAGCACGCCCTCGTCGCGCAGCGGGGCGAGCCGCCTGCCGACCTCGAACAGGCGCCGCGGGTCGAGGTCGGGCATCGACAGCTGGAGGACCGGGATGTCCGCCTCGGGGTACATCGCGAGCAGCGGCACCCAGGCGCCATGGTCGAGGCCGCGGGTCGGCCGGTCGAGGACGGGTTCGCTGGCCGGCATCAGCGACTTCACGGTCGCCGCCAGCTCGGGTGCTCCCGGCGAGCGGTACTCGTACTCGTAGTAGCGCTGCGGAAAGCCGTAGAAGTCGTAGACCAGCGGGACCGTGGTCGTGGCCCCGATGGCCATCGGGGCGGTCTGCCAGTGGGCGCTGACGATCAGGATCGACGTCGGGCGGGGCAGGTTGGCCGACCAGCCGGCCAGCTGCCCCATCCACAGCGGGTCGTCGAGCAGCGGCGGGGCGCCGTGGCCGAGGTACAGGGCCGGCAGCGGGCCGGACGGGTCAGGGGTTGCTCGGTCGTCGGTCACGTCGGGCGCTCGCTCATCGGGGTTGAAGGTAGGTCGGACGGGTGCGTGCTGCAACGGCCGTGGCCCCTGCGATGCGGCGTGCCACGCATGTTTCGATGTCGCCGCCGTCGTCATCGGGCGTGGCACGCACGGATCCGGACCGATTCGCCCCAGAATCCCGCCAGACCGCGTCGTGGTCGTGCGTGCCACACATGATCACAACCCCGTGCGACGCGAACAGCTGCGTGCCACGCACGACCTGCACGTTGTCTTGTGCGCCGCGAACGCGGTCGTCAGCGCCGCCGTCCGGCTCAGCGGCCGTAGGTGAGCGCCGCCTCGGGCGGGTCGACCATCACGAACGCGGTGTTCCAGTGGCCGCCGGTCAGCATCTGCATGCGGATGTTCAGCCAGGCCATCGCCTCGAGCTCGCGCGCCGCGGCCAGCGGGCCGACGTGCACGGGCCGGAACCCGATCGAGCCGCTGAGGCCGCACACGGCGTCCTTGGCCCCCTCGTCGTCCGTGGCGAACAGGCTGTCGAGCTGCGTGCCGTGGGCCGCCGGGTTGGCCGTGTTGGTCGCGAACAGCGTGTTGAACGCCTTCACGACCTTGGCGTCCGGCAGGAGGGTGGCGATCCGCTCGGCCCCGGAGGTACCCGGGTCCGTGGCGAGCCCGGTGTAGTCGGCCTTCAACGGATTGGTCGCGTCGATGACGATCTTGCCCGCGGCGACGGGCGCGATCTCGCGCGCGACGTCCTCGATCGCCCCGTACGGCACGGCCAGCACGACGATGTCGGCACCGGCGACGGCCTCGCGCGGCGTGGTGACGGCGGAGCCGCCGGCGTCCTCGGCGACGGTCTCCGCCTTGCCGACGTTTTGGCCGGCGAACACGACGTCGTAGCCGGCCTTGGCCGCCCCGGCGCCGACCGCGCTTCCGACGTTGCCCGTTCCGATGATCGCGATCCTGGTCATGGTGCAGCCTCCGCGGGGCGCCGTCGGCGTCCCTTGACGTTTTACTGGTGGCAAAGCAAGATTGCCAATGAGCGAAGTCTGTCACGTGTTTGCCCAGAGGTCAAGTCAGTTGGTTGTGGAGAAACAGCAGGTCCGCGGGGCGCCGCCCGCGGCGATCACGCAGGTCGGGCGCGAGGTGCGACGCTGGCGCCAGGTCCGGGGGCTGACGCTGGCCCAGGTCGGCGAGCGCAGCGGCCTCAACGTCGGCTACCTGTCGCAGATCGAGAACGCCAAGGCCGTGCCGTCCCTCGAGGCGCTGGCCGCGATCGCGGCCGCGGTCGACGTGCCCCCCGCGTGGCTCCTGCTGGACTCGACCACCGCGCCGCGCGTCGTCCGCGAGCCGGAGCGGCCCCGGAGCGAGGGCCCGGGCGGGGCGATCGTCACCGAAGTGGACGCCGGGACCTCGCGTGACGTGTGCATGCTCGAGGTCACCGCGCCGCCCGGCCTGGCGACCGGCGTCCACGCCCACCACGGCGACGAGCATCACCTGATCCTGGCCGGCCGCTGGCGGATGTCCCAGGGCGACCACGTGGTGGAGCTCGGCCCGGGCGACTACCTCGCGTGGGACCCCTCGGTCCCGCACGACGTCGAGAACGTCGGCGACGAGCCCGGCCGGATCCTGATCGTCTATCCCCGGCGCGGGCGGCGCGCCGCCGCCGACGACCCCCCGCGCACCTGACGCGGCATCCACCGACCGACCGACGGACGTACCCGACCACAGACCCACACGACCCACTGGTGACCCATGGCCCTGCCCCGAATTCGACGCCCTCCTCGACCGCGACGCCACCCACGCCTGCGCCGGCTACGGCCGCGAGCACGTGTGCGTGCGGATCGCCGCCACCGCCGAGCTGCCCACCCGCTTCGGCCACTTCCATGCCGTCGGGTTCTGGAACCCCGTCGACGGCAAGGAGCACGCGGCCTTCGTGCACGGCACCGAAGCCCTCGACGGCGAGGCCGTCCCGGTGCGCATCCACTCGGAGTGCCTCACCGGCGATGCCCTCGGCTCGCTGCGCTGCGACTGCCGCGACCAGCTGGAGGCCTCGATGCGCCAGCTGGCCGCGATACCGTTCGGCATCCTGCTCTACCTCCGCCAGGAGGGGCGGGGCATCGGCCTGACCAACAAGATCCGGGCGTACGAGCTGCAGGACCACGGGCTGGACACGGTCGATGCCAACCTCGCGCTCGGCTTCCGCGACGACGAGCGCGACTACTCGATCGCCGCCCACATGCTCGACTCGCTGGGGGTGCGGTCCGTGCGGCTGATGACCAACAACCCGAAGAAGATCGAGGGCCTGCGCGAGCTGGGGGTCGACGTCGTCGACCGGCTCCCGCTGGCGATGCCGGCCAACCGCTACAACCGCCGCTACCTGTCGACCAAGGCGCGCAGGTCGGGCCACCTGATCGACGACGCGGCCCTCGAGCAGCAGGAGCCGCCGCTCGAGCGCGAGCCGCCACGCGCGCCGCGTGCGGTGGCCGGGACCAACGGGAAGGCGCCCGCCAATGTCCGCTGACCCGCAGGTCGTGCTCGTGACGGGCGCGACCGGCGCGCTCGGCCGGGTCGTCGTCAAGCGGTTCGCCGCGGACGGGGCGCGGCTGTCGCTGGTCGGCACCGATCGCGGGCGGCTCGAGTCGGCCGCCGCCGAGGCCGGGCTCGCGGACGATGCCTGGCTGCCGGTCGTCGGCGATCTCCGCGATCGCGACGCCGCGGAGGCCGTGGTCGCCGACGCCGAGGCCCGGTTCGGGCGGGTCGACGTGCTGCTGCACATGGTCGGCGGCTGGGCCGGCGGGACGCCCGTCGTCGAGCTCGAGGCCAGCGAGATCACCTCGATGCTCGACCAGCACCTGTGGACGACGCTGCACCTGGTCCAGGCGGTCGTGCCGGGCATGGTCGCCCGCGGCTTCGGGCGCGTGCTGACGGTCTCGTCGCCGTTCGCCGCGAACCCGGGGCCGAAAGGGGCAAGCTACGCGATCGCCAAGGCCGCCGAGGAGCTGCTGCTCCGCTCGCTCGCTCGCGAGGTCGCGGCCGACGGGGTCACGGCGAACGTCGTGATCGTGCGCAAGATCGACGCCGACCACGAGCGCGAGACGGCGCCCGCGTCGAAGAACGCCGCCTGGACGACACCGGAGGAGATCGCGGAGGCCTTCGCGTTCCTGGCGTCGCCCGCCGCCGCCGCGGTGAACGGCGCCCGGATCACCCTCGACGGTCGCGCCTGACGCGGCCGTGGCCGAGGCGCCCGCGCGGGAACGCCCCCGCGTGACCTGGGTGTTCGGCGCAACGCTCGACGGGCGGGTCGCGGCGCCCGACGGCTCGTCGCGCTGGATCTCGTCGAGGGCGGCCCGAGCGGACGCCCACCGCCTGCGCGCCGCGCACGACGCGGTCCTGGTCGGCAGCGGCGCGGCACGGGTCGACGATCCGCACCTCGCCCTGCGGCACGGCGTGGCCGGCCGGCCACCCCTGAGGGTCGTGCTCGACGCCCGCGCGTCCATCGTCGGGCCATCGTCCCGCGTCGTCGACGACGCGGCCCCGACGCTGGTGGTGATCGGCCCCGGCGCGCCAGCGCCGGCTCTGCCCGCCCGCGTGGCCATCGCCCGTGTCCCGCTCGCCCTGCCCGGCCGCTTCGACCTCCACGCCGTGCTCGAGGAGCTGGCGGCGCGCGGCGTCCGCTCGGTGCTCGTCGAGGGCGGCCCGACGATCGCCGCGGCGTTCCTGGCGGCGGGCCTGGTCGACGAGGTCGTCGGCTACGTGCGCGCGGCCGTCCTGGGGGCCGGGCGACCTTTGCTCGAGCTCGGGGGCGTCACCAGCATCGACGACCTGCGGCCGTTCCGGCTCGTCGACGCCGAGGTGGTTGGGGACGACGTAAGGATCCGGGCGTCCGTCTCCAGCTGAGCCCGGCGAACGATCCTCAGCCCTTGCGCAGGCGTCCGAGCAGCGCCCGCGGCGACGTCGGCCCCCGGAGCCGCCGGGCGAGCGAGTCGGCGAGGCGCGCGTACTCCTCGGTCCGGTTGTAGCGCTGCGCCGAGATCCGGACCAGCGCCTGCTCGGGCGCCCCGCCAGGAAGGGCGGCGGGCACCGGAAAGATGCTGATCGGGACCTCGATGCGCTCCTCGTCGTAGAGGGCGGCCTGGAGCCGCTCTGCCGCGGCCCGCGTGGGCGCGAGCCCGGGCAGCGGCACGGACGCCATCGAGCCGATCATCGTGTCGGGGGCGGGCGGCGGCACGCCGAGCGCCGCGCACAGCAGGTCCCGGCCGCGGCGAGCCAGCGAGCGGTTGGTCGCCATGTAGCCCGGCCAGCCGTCGTCGTCGAGCCCGCCCACGTAGCGCAGCGCGGCGGGCAGGGCGAGGATCCCCGACGGGTCGTCGGTCCCGGTCCAGTCGAACTCGAGGCGGTAGCGCGTCCGGTCCGTGCGGGGCGAGTTGCGCCCGTGGGACACGACCAGGGGTCGCATCCCCGGCCGCAGGTCGGCGCGGACGTGGAGCAGCGCGACGCCCTTGGGCGCGCACAGCCACTTGTGCGCGTTCGCGACCCAGTACGCCGCGGCGAGCCGCCCGAGGTCGACGTCCACCATGCCCGGCGCGTGCGCGGCGTCGACCAGCGTGTCCACGCCGCGTCGGTCCAGCTCGCGGACGATGGCCTCGATCGGCAGCACGAGGGCCGTGGGGGAGGTCACGTGGCTGACCAGCGCGAACCGCGTGCGCGGCGTCACGGCCTCGAGGTAGGCCTCGACCGCCTGCGAGGGCTCCTGGATCGGGAACGGGACGCGGACGATCGTGAACGTCGCCCCGTCGCGCTCGGCGGCCGCGCGCATCGCGTTCAGCGTCGCGTTGTACTCGTGGTCGCCGGCCAGCAGCTCGTCACCGGGCGCGAACCGGAGCGACGACAGGACGGTCGCGACGCCCGCCGTCGCGTTGGGCACGAACACGATCCCCTCCGGATCGCCGTTGAGGAACCGGGCGACCTCGAGGCGCACCTCGTCGAGGTGCCGCTCGAGCTCCCGGTCGAGGAACCGGACGGGCTGCGCCTCCATGCGCTCCCGCCAAACGCGCTGGGCCTCGAGGACCGGCGCCGGACAGGCGCCGAACGAGCCGTGGTTGAGGAACGAGACGTCGGGCTCGAGCACCCAGGGCGAGCGGTCGTAGGCGGGGAACGGCACGTCGCGACGATAGCCGACCCGGTCGGGGACAACGCGGTGCCGGCGGCGCACCCGAACCCGCGGTCAGCCGGGGATCGATGCGCCGGGCGGGGCCTCGATCGTGGGCTCGAGGGACCGCGGCGGGATCATGTGGGCCCGGCCTCGGCCGGCGACGGTCCAGCTCCCGCCCGGCCGCCCGATGACCAGCGTCTGCTCGTCGAGGCCGATCCAGCGCAGCGGCGTGCCGTCCTCGACGGCCCGGCGCCACTCGGCGATCCGCCCGGGCGCGTAGTGGGGGATCACCGCGGTGCCCGGGAGGAGGCCCAGCCCGGCGACCCCGCCCCGCGCGGTCCACAGCCGCTCGCCGAGGGCCATCGCGCCTGCGCTCGCCCCGGCGAGGCAGGCGCCGCGGCGCAGCGCCGCAAGGATGGCCGCCCACGCCGGCGTGTCGCGCAGCACCGCCGGGATCAGGTCCGGGTCGCCGCCCGGGAAGTGGATGAGGTGCGCGGTCTCGAGCGACTCGACGTGCCCGGCGTCGGCGGCGTCGTCCCGCGTGAGGATCCGTGCGGTCACGAGGCGGACGCCGATCCGCGCGCGCGCCGCGGCGGCGCGGAACGCGCGCTCCCCGTGCTCGACCGCGAGGTCGGGCCGCTGGCGCGCGGCGGCCGTCGGGACGATGGCGACGACCGGGTCGAGGCCGCCGGCCGGTCTTCGGGACGCGGCGAGCAGCGCATCCATCGCCGCCTCGTCGCCGGCCACGTACTCGCCGCCGCCGTGGAGGGCGATCGGGCCCTCGGTGCCCGCCGCACCGGTCACGCCGGGGGCTCCGGGTCGTCGTCGATGACCTCGCCCTCGACGCGCCGCGCGGGCTCGTCGATCCCCGGCGCCGGGCGCGGCGTGACGTCGATCACGACGCCGGCCGCCGGCCGTCGCCCGACCAGCACCCGCGTGAGCCGCTCCGGCCCGGCGACGAACGGGGCGAGGAACGCGAGCACGACGATCGGGACGATGAGGCGCAGGACCGGCAGCCGCAGGACCACGAAGATCCCGATCGCGTAGACCAGCCAGGCGGCCAGCAGCCAGCGAGTGGGCCATCCGGCGACGCGGAGGCGCCAGACCGGGAGCAGGGCGAGCAGCCCGGCGACGAGCGCGAGGAGCAGGAGCAGCGGCATCATCACCGATCATAGGCTGCGGTTCCGGACCATGGTCCGGGCGCCCGGGGGCGCCGAGCCCGTCCGATAGGATGACCGTCCATCGCCACAGGACGACCCGTGACCCGACGCGCGCGCAGCTGGCTCGACGCCTGGGGCCCGATGCTCCCGATGTTCGTCGCGGAAGGAACCATCTGGGTCGGCTTCGGCGCGCTCCTCCCGATCCTGCCGATCTACTTCACCCAGCACGGGGTCGACCTGCCGACGATGGGCATCGTGGTCGCGGCATGGCCGGCGGCCAGGCTGCTCGGCGAGCCGCTGTTCGGGTGGATCGCGGACCGTGGGCCGCGCAAGGCGATGATGGTCCTCGGGCTCGTGCTCGCCGCCGTCTTCGCCGTTGCGCCGCTGTTCGCGGTCGGCCCGGCGGCGTTCATCGTGTTCCGCGCGCTGGCCGGCCTGTCGACGTCGATCTACGACCCGGCCGCCCGCGGGTACCTCGTCGACGCCAACCCGCCCGAGCGACACGGGGAGCTGTTCGGCCTCTACGGTGCCGCCCAGATGGGCGGGCTGATGATCGGCCCGGCGATCGGCGGGATCGCCGCCGGGCTCACGGGCCAGCCCACGGTGGTGTTCTGGGTGGCCGGGCTGATGATCGTGCTCTCGGCCCTCCTGGTGGCGGCTCGGGTGCCCGACCTCGCGCACGGTGCGGCATCGACGACCCTGGACGCGGTCGCGGAGGCGGAGGACGCCGCGACCCGGCCGTCGCGGCTGCGCAACCGCCTGCTGATCGCGGCGATCGCCCTCAACGTCGGCAGCTTCTTCGCCAGCGGCGCATACGAGGTGGTCTGGAGCCTGTACCTCACCAAGCTGGGCGCCAGCGTGGGCCTGATCGGCGTGACCTTCTTCACGTTCGCCGCCCCGATCCTCGTGCTATCGCCGTGGTTCGGCCGGTTCATCGATCGCGAGGGCGGCTTCTTCGCGCTCGTCGTGGGGATGGCCGGGGTCGGCATCTGCGGCCTGCTGTACCCGGTGGTGCCCGAGGTGTGGTTCATGGCGGCGCTGGGCATCGTCGAGGGCACCGCGTTCGCGCTCGCGTCGCCCGCGCTGTTCCTGCTGGTGGCGCGGGCGTCGCCGCCGGAGCGCAGCTCGACCGCGCAGGGCATCTTCGGCGCCGCGGGGACGATCGGCACCATCGTCGCCTCGGTCGCGGCCGGCGCGCTGGCCGGCGTCAACCTGACCTACCCCTTCTACGCCACGGGAATCGCGGCGCTGTCGTCGCTCGCGGTCGGGCTGCTGATCGGCCGCCGGCGCCTGTGGGACGCGATGCAGCCGCGGCTCGCCAGGCCCGCGCAAGCCCAGGCCGCCGTCCCCGTCCGCGGCGACGCTCCGGGCTGAGCGGGCCGGGCCAGGTGGCGAGGGCCGCGCGCCGCGTGCCGGCACGGCCTTGCACGGGACCCACCCGCGTGCAAGCATCGCCCTGACACCGGTGCAACCGCGCGGATCGCCGGTCGTGGAGATCGCCCGGCACGGGGTCGACGAGGCGAGGGAGAGATACGCATGTCCTATGCCGATGGGCTGCTGGCGAACGACGAGACGGTCGTCCGGCGGGAGCACCAGCACTGGATCTTTCCGTTCTACATCGCCGGCAAATGGGTCGCCATCGCGGTCGTGGTGACCGTCATCGGGTTCATCCTGTCGCAGTACGTGTTCAAGACCAACGGAACCGGCGTCATCGCCGGCACGATCAACCTCATCAACAACGTGATCACCATCATCACGGTCGTGGCCCTGGCGTTCGCCGTGATCGGCTTCATCTACTCCGTGATCCAGTGGCAGACCCAGGAGTACATCCTGACGACGGTCCGTGTGCTCCACGTCCACGGCGTGATCAACAAGCAGTCCGGCGACAGCTCCCTCGAGAACATCACCGACGCCCAGATCAGGGTCCCGTGGCTGGGACGGATCCTGGGCTTCGGCGACCTCGTCGTCATGACGGCCTCGGAGGCCGGGATCAACAACCTGCGTGCGCTGACCGACCCCATCGGCTTCAAGAAGGCCATGATGGAGTCCAAGACGGAGCGGATGATCGACCTCAACACGCCCCGTGGGACCGCCCAGGCCCAGGCGGCCGCCGTCGCCGCCGCGGCACGGGAGCCTGCGCCCGCTCCGGCCCCGGCCCCTGCCCCCACGCCTGCGCCGGCACCCGCGCCCACACCCGCGGCCCCGAGCGCCGACGAGGTCACGAAGACCCTCGCCTCGCTTGCCTCGCTGCGCAATTCGGGCGCGATCACGCCCGAGGAGTACGAGGCAAAGAAGACCGAGCTGCTCGCGCGCATCTAGCCCTCGCGCCCGGCCGCCACGGCCATCTTTGACGGAATCGGCGATTTCTGGTAGAGTCTTAAGCCTCCGCGGGGTGGAGCAGCGGCAGCTCGTCGGGCTCATAACCCGAAGGTCAGGGGTTCGAATCCCCTCCCCGCAACCAACTCGCATCCACCTGAACCCCGGGACCCGACCACCCCGGGGTTCTTCTCTTGCCCGGGGGCCGGTCCGAGCCCAGGATCAGGCGGCCGCGCCGCGGTCCCGGCCGTCGCCCGTCCCGGGCCCTTCGGCCGTCGACGACTGGTTGGCGACCAGGAACTCCGATGCGGCCGGCTCCGCCATCGGGCGCGCGAACAGGTACCCCTGGCCGACGCGGCAGCCGAGGCTGACCAGGCGGTCGCGCTGCTCGGTGTCCTCGATGCCCTCGGCGATCGTCACCAGGCCCAGCGACCGCCCGAGGCGGAACACGGCGTCGACCAGGGCCGACTCCCGGTCGCCGCGCCCGGCCGGCACCACGAACGACCGATCGAGCTTGAGCACGTCGACCGGCAGCCGGCGCAGGTAGCTCAGCGACGAGTAGCCGGTGCCGAAGTCGTCGATCGCCAGCCGGACCCCGAGGGCCTTGAGGGCCTGCAGGGTCGCGATCGCCCCGTCCGCGTCCTCGACCATGCTGGTCTCGGTGATCTCGAGCACGATCGTCGACGGGTCGACCCCGGTGCGCTTGAGGATCGCGGCGACGTTCTCGACCAGCCCGGGCTCGCGGAGCTCGCGGGCGGACAGGTTGGCGCTCATCGAGAGCTTGGGGTCGGTGTAGGCGTCGAGCTGCCAAAGGTGGGCCTGGGTGCACGCCTCCTCCAGGACCCAGCGCCCGATCGCGACGATCAGGCCGGTCGCCTCCGCCGTGGGCACGAACGCCGCCGGCGACAGGAGGCCGCGCGTCGGGTGCTGCCAGCGAACCAGGGCCTCGAATCCGAGGATCCGCCCCTGGGTCAGGTCGACGACCGGCTGATAGTGCAGGACGAACTCGCGGCGCTCGATCGCGCGCCGCAGGTCCGCGCCGAGCTCGAAGCGGGACACCGCGGCCTCGCGCATCGCCGGCACGAACCGCTCGTAGGCGCCGCCACCGCGCGCCTTGGCGGTGTACATCGCGGTGTCCGCGTCGCGTAGCAGGTCGGCGGCCGCGTCGCCATCCTGGGCCAGCGCGATGCCCACGCTCGCCCGCAGCGCCACCTCGACCCCACCGACCGCGAGCGGGGTGGCCAGCGCCGAGGCCACGCGCTCGGCCACCTCGTCGGCGTCGCGAGGGTCCGCGACGTCCTCGAGCAGGAACGCGAACTCGTCGCCGCCCAGCCGGGCCACCGTGTCGCCCGGCCGGACCGTCGTGCGCAGCCGCTCGCCGACCTCCTGCAGCACCCGGTCGCCCGCCGCGTGCCCGAGGCTGTCGTTGATCGCCTTGAAGTCGTCGAGGTCCACGAACAGGACGACCACGCCCCGGTGCTGCCGCCCGCGCCGTCGCAGGGCGTGCGAGACGCGGTCCGTGAACAGGGCACGGTTCGGGAGGCCGGTGAGCGCGTCGTGGAAGGCCTGGCGCGTGAGCTGGGCCTCGAGCACCTTGCGCTCGGTGATGTCCCGGTGGTTGATGACGATCCCCCCGACGGCGGGGTCGTCGAGCAGGTTGCGGCCGATCGCCTCCAGCGTCCGCCACGTCCCGTCGGCGTGCTTGATGCGGCACTCGAAGCGCCGCTCCGCACCGTGCCCGGAGGCGAGGTCCGCGAGCGCCTGCTCGACGGTGCCGCGGTCGTCGTCGTGGACGAGCGTGGCGAACGGCCGACCCTCCCAGTCGGACACGACGTGACCGAGGATCCGCTCCACGGCGACGCTCTCGAACCGGACGCGGCCGTCGGCGTCGAGGATGGCCTGGGCGTCGGACGAGTTCTGGAGCAGCGACCGGAACCGGGCCTCGCGGCCGCGCAGGTCGGCGGCCAGCTCCATCAACCGGCCGTTCTGGTTGGCGAGGGTCCGCGACGTCGCGTTGAAGGCCCCCCACAGCATCAGTAGCAGCACCGTCGCGGCCAGCCCGGCCACGATGAACACGTCGCGACGGGTCGCCTCGATGAGCTCGACGATGGACGTCGCGTCCTCGTAGATCTCGTAGGCCCCGATGACCGTGCCGTTCGACGCGCGGACGGGCAGGTAGATCTCGAGGTAGTCCTTGGGCAGGTCGCCGTCGAACAGGTTCTCGTTCGCGTCCGATTCGCCGAGATGGAGCTGGCTGGCGGTCTCGCCGTCGAGGGCCTCCTTGAGGTCGTCGTCGAGGTCGAAGGCGCGCCCGCGAATGGCCGGCAGGTCGGAGAACAGGATCGTGCCGGCCGGCGACCACAGCTTGATCCGGGCGATCCCGCCGGGCTGCACGAGGCGCTCCAGAAGGGCGTCGATGTCCCGGCCGGCCGACCCGTCGGGGTCGCCCATCGTCGCCTCGGCCAGCAGCGGGTCGACGCTCGCGCGGACGGTCGTCTCGGCGCTGCGCGCGGCCTCGATCCCGGCGGCCTCGGTGACCCGGTGGGCGGCGTCGTCGGCGGTGACGAACGCGGCCCCCAGCACCAGCACGGAGGCGACCACGAGCACGGCCGGACGGAGCCACGCGATGAGGCGGTGGCTGCGCGAGTCCTCGGAGACGCTGCGAAAGGCGCTTCGAATGCGCGTGAGGATCTTCAAGAAGCGGTCTACCCGGTGCCGTTGGTGGGGCTGGGATGCAACGTTAGGGCGACTTTCGTCGGGGTGGCAGCCGTCGTTGGTCCAGACGCGCGACCGCCGGAAGTACCGCCGACCGGGTTTCGCCGGTGAGCTCAGATGCCCCGACGCCGGCGCGGATCAGCGGTGGCGGACGGTGCCCAGCTGGTCGGCGGGGAACGTCGTCCCGGTGTCCCCGAGCTGGAGGCAGCGGAACGTGTTCAGGGCCGCCTCCTCCAGGTTGAGCGCCCGGCGCCAGGCCATCTCCACGGTGTCGCCGAGGGTCGAGCAGCCGTGGTTGGCGAGGACGATGACGTCGCAGTCGCGGGACGCCTCGGCCGACGCGTCGGCGAGCTCGTCCGAGCCGTTGGGAAAGTACGGGATGCGCTCGATGCGCCGCAGGTACGTCGCGTGGTCGAGCGTGAGCAAGCGGACCGGATAGCCCAGGGCGTCGAGGACGACCGCGGTCTGCGGGTGGAGGTGGACGACCGCCTGCACGTCGGGCCGGGCGCGGTAGGTCGCGCGGTGCAGCCGCCACTCGCTGGACGGCTCCGGCCCGGCGACCGGGCTGCCGTCGAGCCCGACCAGCGCGAGGTCGTCCCGGGTGAGCCGGTCGAGCCACGTGCCGGCGCCGGTGACCAGGAACGCATCGCGATCCGGGCAGCGGGCCGACAGGTTGCCGCCCGAGGCGACCACGAGCCCCCGCTCGACCGCCGCCCGCCCGACCGCGGCGATCTGGCCGGCCAGGTCGGCGTATGCGTCCGTCATCGGGCCATCATGCGCGAACCGGCCCCGTCCGGGAGGGCACGCGCGGCGCGCCTTAGTCCCAACGGAACCGCCACGCCGCGAGCACGATCAGGACCACGGCCCAGCCGGCCAGCAGCGCGAGCACCGGTCCGGCGTCGCCCTGGGCGTGCCCGAGCCCGATCGCGAGGGCCTCGGTCAGCGCCGCCGGCGGCAGGACCGCGGCGACCGCCTCGACCGCGTCGGGCAGGCGGTCGAGCGGCACGACGATGCCGCCCAGCACGAGGAACACGAGGAACAGCAGGTTCGCGAGGGCCAGCGTCGCCTCCGCCCGGAGGGTTCCCGCGAGGAGCAGCCCGAGGCCCGCGAACGCCACCGTGCCGAGGACGAGGGCGCCCAGCGTCACCGTTGCCGAGGCCGTCGGGCCTGCCGACCAGCCGAGGACCAGCGCCGCGATCCCGACCAGCAGCACGAGCTGGACGAGCTCGACGAGCACGACCGACGCCGACTTGGCCGCGACGACGACCGATGTCCCGGCGGGGCTGCCGCCAAGCCGCTTGATGACGCCGTACTGGCGCTCGAAGCCCGTGGAGATCGCCAGCGCGACGAACGCGGCGCCGATCACCGCGAGGCTGATGGCCCCGGGCAGGAGGTCGTTCACCGGATCCTCGCCGGCGGCGGCGCCGATCGGCCCGAAGGCGCTGAACACCAGCAGCACGCCGACCGGGATGACGTACGTGATCAGCAGCGCCTCGCCGCGGCGCAGGCCGAGGCGCACCTCGTGCGCGGCCAGCGCGACGGCCATCGCGGCCCACGAGGCCGGCCGGGCCGGCGTGCCGGCGCCGAGCACGCGCTCCTCGTCGCCGGTCACGCCGGTCATCGCGGCTCCCCGTCAGTCGGCGCCGAGCCGTCGCGGACGAGCTCGAGGTAGCGCTCCTCGAGGCTCGCCGCCCCGGTCCGCAGCTCCACCAGCAGGACGTCGCGAGCCTCGCACCAGCCCGCCACCGCCGTGACGAGGCGCGGGCCCGGCGCCGCGCCGAGATCGTCGACGTCGTAGGCGTCGGCCGCGCCGTTGGCCGCGCGCACGACCGGATGGCCGCCCGTGACGGCCCCGACGGCCGCGGCGAGGTCGCTCGCCTCGCCGTCCGCGAGCGCGCGCGACAGGCGCAGGTGCAGGCGTGGCGCGCCGCCGCCCGTGAGCTCCGGGGGCGTGCCGAGTGCGACCAGCCGCCCGTGGTCGAGGACGGCCACCCGGTCGGCGAGCCGCTCGACGTCGCCCAGCTCGTGGGTGGTCAGCAGGATCGTCGTGCCGGCGGCGCGCAAGGCGCCGATCCGCTCGCGGGTCGCCTGCTTCGCGGCCGGGTCCATGCCCGCGGTCGGCTCGTCGAGGACCAGCAGCTCCGGGCGACCCAGCAGCGCCAGGGCGAGGGCGAGGCGCTGCTTCTCGCCACCGGACAGGCGCCGGTAGCGCGTCCCGGCGGCGCGCCCGAGGTCGACGGCGTCGAGCATCCGGTCGGGGTCCTCGGGGTCGCGGTAGAAGCGGGCGTAGAGCTGCAGGACCTCGCGCGCCGTCGTCCGGTTGTCGATCCCGCCCTCCTGGAGCATCAGGCCGATGCGCGGGCGCAGGCGCCGGCCGTCGCGGGCCGGGTCCAGGTCCAGCACCCGCGCGCTGCCACCGTCGGGCCGCCGGTAGCCTTCGAGGATCTCGACCGTCGTCGTCTTGCCCGCGCCGTTGGGCCCCAGCAGCGCGAACAGCTCGCCCCGGCGGACGTCGAAGGTGATCCCGTCCAGGATCTCGCGGCCCGCGTAGGCCTTGCGGAGCGCGTCGACGACGATCGCGGGCGCGCCGTCCTCCACCGGTGCCCCCCCGGCCGGCGCCGACGACCCGGCCGGCGCGGCCGCGCCCATCACGGCGCGATCTTCGCGTACTGGGTGTCGAAGTCCTCGGGCAACACCTCGCCGATCTGGATGCCCTGGAGGATCCCGTCGGCGTCGATGAAGTAGGTCTGCGGGGGCGCGACGACGCGGTATGCCTTGGCGATGGCGTCGCCGGGGTCGGTGACGGTCGGCCACGTCGCGCCGAACTCGTCGAGGAACTGCTTGGCGGGCTCGGGCTGGTCCTTGTACAGGACGCCCAGCACCACCAGCCCGTCGGAGGCACCCAGGGTCTCGAGGCGCTCCTTGAACAGCGGGAACTCCTCGCGGCACGGCACGCACCACGAGGCCCAGAAGTTCAGGACGACCGGGTGGCCGCGGTAGGCGGCGAGGTCGATCGCGGAGCCGTCGAGCGCCGTCCCGGTGATCGCCGGGGCCGCCTGCCCGGTCCGCGCCTCTGCGCCGCCGCCACACGCCGCGACGAGCACCGCGAGCGACAGGACGAGGGACAGGCGTACGTGTCGGTCCGTGGGGCGCCTACTGGAGGGTGATCGTCCCCGTCATGTTCGAGTGGACCGAGCAGACGAAGGGATAGGTGCCGGCGGGGATCGCCGGCACGTTGTAGACGACGACCTTGGGGCCTTCGATGATCTCGCCCATGAACAGCTGACTCGACGGGCCGTTGATCGCGATGTTGTGCGACTGGCCCTGGTCCTTGTTGTCGAACGCGATCGTGAACGGCTTGCCGGCGGGCCCCTGGAGCGAGGTGACGACGAACGCCGTGTTCTGGGCGGTCTCGATCACGTCGGCGTCGGGCAGGCTGGGCGGCGGGCCTGACGGCTTCAGGCCCCCGCCGCCACCGCCGGCGATGGCGCTGGCCACGGGGCCGGCCGCCGGCGGGTTGGAGTTCGGCAGCAGCCCGGAGCTCAGCAGCATGCCCCCGGCGAGGATCCACGCGAGGACCGCGAACGTCGCCAGCGGCCACCGGGGCGACGGGCCGGCATCGAGGTGGCCGGTCCGGTCGGCGGCGACTGCCGCGCGGTACTCGCGGACCGCGTCGAACAGCCAGCCGAGCAACGTGAACGAGAGCGCGACCGCCCCGAGGATGAGCGCCCAGCCGCCGAGGATCAGGCCGGCGACCAGCAGCGTCATCGACATCGCGATCAGCAGCGGACGGAACGACGGTGCCGGGATGTGGACGCCGGCGGGCGGCGTCCCCTGGGGCGCCGGGAGCGCGCCGGGCGGCGGCAGCGAGCCGGGGGCCAGCGCCTGGCCGCCGGTCGCGACGAGGGCCGTCGACGAGGAGGGCAGGCGGTCGTACTCGCGCAGGAACTCGCGGCCCCAGTACAGCAGCGTGATCCCGAGGACGATCAGCCCGATCCACAGCCACCCCCCGCCCTCGATGAGCCCGAAGACCAGCAGCAGCATGCCGAACGCGCCGAGGATCGGGGCGAACGAGCCGCCGGGGAGGTGGGTGCCGGCGGGGGGCACCGGCGTCAGGCGCCGCTTGCCGCGTCTCGTGGGCCCGGCCGTCGCGAACCGGTAAACCGTCCAGGTCACGTACAGGAACACGAGGAGGAGCAGCAGGATCGGAATCAGGCCGACCAGCAGCCCCCAGTCGGGGACGACGAACTGGGTCGTCCAGGTGACGAAGTCGCTCCAGATGTCCTCGATCATCGCCGGATGGGGATCGTCAGCCTCGCCGGAGGCCGGCGAACAGCACGAACGTCATGATCGACATCGCGACGCCCAGCGCGAGCAGCATCGTGACCCCGGCCCAGTCCTCGGGCCAGCCCGCATAGCGCTGGACGCCCCAGTAGACGATGGCGATCACCACGAAGATGATTCCGACGAGCAGTCCGCGACGGGGTGTCATGGCGGTTGGTCGTCCTCGCTACAGCAGGTAGAGGATCGAGAACAGCAGGATCCAGACGACGTCGACGAAGTGCCAGTAGAGCGACGTCGCCTCGACCATGTCGTGATGCTTCGCCGAGAACTGGCCGGCCATCCCGCGATACACGACGACGGCCAGCATCACCGCCCCGCCGAACACGTGCGCCCCGTGGAAGCCGGTCAGCGTGAAGTACGTCGTCCCGAACGGCGTCGAGCCCATCGACAGGCCCTCGCTGAACAGCACCGTGTAGTCGTAGGCCTGCATCAGGAGGAACGTGATGCCCAGGCCGAGCGTGACCGCGAAGTTGCGCGTGAACGTTCGGCGGTCGCCGCGCCGGATCGCCCACACGCCGAACTGGCACGTGAACGAGGACGTGACCAGGATGATCGTCGCCGGCAGGATCAGGTTGAGGGCCGTCTGCCCGTTTTCCTTGGTGAGGATCAGCGGCAGCGGCTTCAGCAGGTCGGCATAGGCCGTCGGCGGCCAGACATGCACCGGCACCCCGCCGATCACCTCGGTGTAGCCGGCCCGCAAGGCGAAGTAGGCGGCGAACAGCCCGGCGAAGAACATGATCTCGGAGGTGATGAACAGCAGCATCCCGAGGACGGGGTTGCTGATCCCGCCCTCCGCGTGGCTGGGCAGGACCTCGTGCTGGGCGAGGACCTCGGCGTCGGGGGTCGCGGTCGTCATCGTCCGGCCCTCAGTGCGCGGCCGTCCGGCCGTGCCGGGCGTCGAACACCGGGCGCTCCGAGCGGATCTCGGGCAGGTGGTCGAAGTTGTACGGCGGCGGTGGGGAGGTGGCGGCCCACTCGAGCGTGTTGCCCTCCCACGGGTCGTCGCCGGCCGGCTTGCCGCTGCGGAGCGACACGAGGACGTTCCACAGGAACGGGATCATGCTGGCCGCGATGATGAAGCCGCCGATCGTGGCCACGAGGTTGAGCTCGCTCCAGCCGGCGTTGGCCGCGTAGTCCGCGATCCGCCGGGGCATGCCCAGCAGGCCCAGCTGGTGCATGGGGAAGAACGTCAGGTTGAAGCCGATGAACATCAGCACGAACTGGATCTTGCCCAGCGTCTCGTTGAGCATCCGGCCCGTCATCTTCGGGAACCAGTAGTAGATCCCCGCGAACACCCCGAACACCGATCCGCCGAACAGGACATAGTGCAGGTGGGCGACGACCCAGTAGGTGTCGTGCAGCGCGAAGTCCACCGGCACCGCTGCCGAGAACGCGCCGTTCAGGCCGCCGATGAGGAACATCATCAGGAACCCGAACGCGAACAGCAGCGGCGTCGAGAACGTCAGCTTGCCGCGCCACAGCGTGGCGATCCAGTTGAACATCTTGACCCCGGTCGGGACCGCGATCAGGAACGTCATCAGGCTGAAGAACGGCAGGAACACCTGGCCGGTGGTGAACATGTGGTGCGCCCAGACCGAGAAGCCCAGGGCGCCGATGCCCACGGTGGCGAACACGAACGCCTTGTAGCCGAACAGCGGCTTGCGCGAGAAGACCGGCAGCACCTCGGACACGATGCCCATCGCCGGCAGCACCATGATGTACACGGCCGGATGCGAGTAGAACCAGAAGATGTTCTGGTACAGCACCGCGTTTCCGCCGATCGACGGCTCGAAGAACGTCCCGCCGTAGTTGCGGTCGATGAACAGCATGATCAACGCGCTGGTCAGGACCGGCGTCGCCATCACCACCAGCACGCTGGTGACCAGGACGGTCCAGGTCAGGATCGGCATCCGGAACAGCGTCATGCCGGGCGCGCGCATCTTGAAGATCGTGACCAAAAAGTTGATGGCGCCCAGGATCGAGGCCGTCCCGATCAGCACCAGGCCCATGATCCACAGGTCGGTGCCGGTGCCGTTGTACTTGGGTCCGGACAGCGGCGGGTACTCCGTCCAGCCCGACGCGGCCGAGCCGCCCGACGCGAGGAAGCCCGACGCCATCAACAGCCCGCCCAGCGGCAGCAGCCAGAACGACAGCGCGTTGATCCGTGGGAACGCCATGTCGGGCGCGCCGATCTGGAGCGGCACCGCGTAGTTCCCGAAGCCCGCCAGGATCGGGATGATGAACAGGAACAGCATGAACGAGGCGTGCATGGTGAACGCCTGGTTGTAGAACTCCTCGCTCACGACCTGCAGCCCGGGCTGGGCGAGCTCGAGGCGGACGACCATCGCCAGGATTCCGCCCGCGAAGAAGAAGATCAGCGAGTTGACCAGGTACAGGATCCCGATCTTCTTGTGGTCGGTGGTCGTCAGCCACTCGTACAGGCGGCTCCGATAGGCGGGAGCGGCGGGGTGCAGGGTGGTGGTCGCCATCCAGTCGTGCTCCTACTGGACCTTGAGGGTGCCGGTCATGTTCGGATGGACCGTGCAGACGAACGTGTAGTCGCCGGCCGGCAGCGCGTCGACCGGGTACTGGATCTCGGCGACGCCGGTGATGGTGTCGCCCTGGAACTTGACCGCGCCGCTCGCATCCTTGATCTCGACGTTGTGCGGGACGCTGTCGTCGTCGTTCTTGAAGTCGATCGTGAACGCCGTGTCGGCCGGCGCCTGGAGCGTGGCCGTCGAGAACTTGATGCCCTGCGCGCTCAACGGGACGACGGCGCCGGCCGGCCCGCCCGACGCCGGCGGCCCGCCCGACGGCCCGCCGGAGGGCGGCGGCGGGCTCTGCCGGGCCTTGTCGACCTGCTCGGCCACCCAGGCGTCGAACGTCGGCCGGTCGACGGCATGGACGTCGAACACCATCGACCCGTGGAACGGCCCGCATAGCTCCGCGCACTGCCCACGGTAGGTGCCGGCCTCGTCGACCGTGAAGTCGAACGTGTTGAGCTTCCCGGGCACGACGTCGCGCTTGAACAGGAACTTCGGGACGTAGAAGGCGTGGATCACGTCTTCCGAGCGCAGGTCGATCTGGATCGGCTCGCCCACCGGGAGGAACAGGCCGCCGCCCTCGGCCACGGGGTCGTCCGGGTTCCGCACCGGCAGGGACTGCGTGAACAGCGGCTTGCCATTCCCGTCCAGGTACACGAACGACCACTGGAAGCGCGCGGCGACGGCCGTCACGTGGACCGACGTGGTCACCTTCGCGTCGACGACGTTGAGCGTCTGCCACGAGAGCAGGAACAGGACGGCGACGATGACCGTCGGGATCAGCGTCCACACGATCTCGACCAGGTTGTTGCCGTGGGTCTGGGGCGGGAGCTCGTCGTCGCCGGGCTTGCGCCGGAACCGGAACGCCGAGTAGATGATCAGGCCCTCGACCAGGAGGAAGATCGCGGCGGCGATGTAGAACACGAAGTCGTACAGCGCCTTCGTGTCCAGCGATCGGTCGGTGACCGGCGTCTGGTTCCCGATCGGGAAGAAGCTGTCCCACAGGCGCTGCGGCGTGATCCCCGAGGCCGCGAACGCGATCAGCGCGATCACGATCGCCACGGCGATCAGCAGGCCGGCGATGAGCGGGCCGGACCCGGTCCGAGACCGGGGGGGCATCGACATCGGGTTCCTCGAAATGTCGACCCGCCCGCACGGCGCGGTCGGGCCAGCAGTGACGTCTCGCCGTCCGTGGACGAACGCCGCCCGTGCAGGGGCCCGGGACGCCCAGATCATACCCGAAGGGGCACGCGCCGCGGGCCATCGCGGCCCTGTCCCGCGTGCGGGGACGAGCGCGGCCGCGAGCGGCGTCCGCGTCCGCCGGACCGCATCCGCCCGAGGGGCGAGAATGGGACCCGTGAGCCCAGTCGTCCGGCCTCCCGCGAGCGTCCCGCACGGCGCCGTCCCGCGCCGGTTCGTGCGCGCCGTCGCCGCGGCCGCGGCGGTCGTCGCGACGCTCGCCCTCCCGTCGGCCGTCCTGGCGCATGGCGCCACCGTCCCGGTGCCGCCCGACGCCGCGAGCCTGCTGTTCGGCTGGTCGTTCGATCCCCTGGCCTGGCTGCCGGCGATCGTCGCGCTGCTCCTGTGGTGGAAGGGGGTCCAGCGGGCGAACCACGCCCACCCGACGCACCCGATTGCCCGCCGCAGGACCGCGTACTGGTTGATCGGCGTGTTCGCCGTCCTGTATGCCGTCGACTCCGGCCTCGCGGCGTACGACACCTCGCTGTTCTCGATGCACATGGTCCAGCACCTGCTGCTCACCCTGGTGGGACCGCCGCTCCTCCTGCTCGCCGGCCCGATCACGCTGCTGCTGCAGGCGTCGACGCCCGAGGTCCGCCGCCGCTGGATCCTGCCCGTGCTCCACTCCTCGGTCGTGCGCCGGCTGTCGTTCCCGGTCGTGTCCTGGATCGTGTTCGCGGCGGTGATGTGGGGGAGCCACTTCTCGCCGCTGTTCGACCTCGCACTCGAGAACGAGTGGGCGCACCGCCTCGAGCACGCCCTGTTCCTCGTCGCCGCACTGCTGTTCTGGTGGCCGGTCATCGGGCCCGACCCCTCGCCGTGGAAGCTCAAGCCCTCGGCCCGGATCCTCTATGCCGGCCTCGCGATGCCCCAGAACACGTTCCTCGCGCTCGCGATCTACATGGCGTCGGCGCCGCTGTACGCGCACTACGCGACGACCACCCGCACCTGGGGCCCCACGCCACTGGAGGACCAGCAGGCCGCGGGCGGGATCATGTGGGTCGGCGGCGACATCGCGTTCATCACGATCCTGATCGGGATGACCTGGCTGTGGATGCGCGCCGAGGAGCGCAGGAGCGTCGGCGAGGACCGGCGGCTCGAGGCGGAGCGGGCGGCCATCCGGGAGCGCGAGGTGCGGCTCGCCGCGCGGCGGGCGGCCGAGGCGTCTGCCGGCGCAGGGGCGACCGGCGGCGCGGCGGGCCGGGAGCCGGGGTCGCCGCCGGGCTGACCGGCCGATCAGGCCTCGGGCGGGATCGGCGCCTGGAGGTACTCGAGGTAGGCGTCCGGATCCACGTTGCCGCCGGACACGACGCCGACGATCGGGCCGTCGAGCCCGCGCAGGCCCGCCTCGGCGGCGTGGAAGCGGATGGCCGCGATCGTCAGCGCGCCCGACGGCTCGACGACCAGCCGCGCCTCCTCGGCCGCCAGCCGGACCGCGGCCGCGATCTCCAGCTCGCTGACCGTGACGATATCGTCGAGCAGGACCCGGAGATGGGCGAAGTTGAGGCGCCCGATCGACTGGGTCCGGGTGCCGTCGGCGATCGTCCGGCTCACGCGCTCGGCGGGCCAGCTGACGATGCGCCCGGCGGCCAGCGACTCGCGGGCGTCCGCGGCGAGCTCGGGTTCGACGCCGATGATCCTTGCCTCCGGCGCCAGCGCGCGGATCGCCGCGGCGACGCCGCTGGCCAGGCCGCCACCGCCGATCGGGACGAGGACGGCCGCGACCGACGGCAGGTCCTCGGCGATCTCGAGCCCGACCGTGCCCTGGCCCGCGATGATCCGCATGTCGTCGTAGGGCGGGATGATCGCCAGCCCTCGCGACCGGGCGATCTCCTCGGCGACCCGCCGCCGTTCGTCGGAGGCGGTGCCGACGACGACCACCTGGGCGCCGTCCGCCTCGACGCGGGCGCGCTTGATCGCCGGGGCGTCCGACGGCATCACGATCGCCGCCGGCACGCCCAGCAGGCGGGCGGCGCGCGCGACCCCCTGGGCGTGGTTCCCCGACGAGTAGGTGATCAGGCCGCGCGCACGCTCGTCGGGCGAGAGGGCCGCCGCGGCGTTGTAGGCGCCGCGGATCTTGAAGGCGCCGATCGGCTGGAGCGACTCGGCCTTGAGCCAATGGTTCCGATCCGGGGGACCGAAGGGGACGAGCGGGGTCCTGACGGCGATTCCCGCGAGGGTCGCGGCCGCCGCGCGGATCTCGTCGAGCGTGACCAGGTCCGGCGCCGGCTCCTCGTCGAGCGGCTCGTCGACGGGCGCCAGGTCCGGGTCGGCGTCGCTCACCGGCGTCGCGCCGACCGCTGGCAGTCGATGCACAGGGCGGCCGACGGCAGGGCCTCGAGCCGCTCGGGCGCGATCGGCTTGGCGCACGACTCGCACCGGCCGTACGTCCCCGCCTCGAGGCGGGCGAGGGCCGCGTCGACGGCTGCCAGGTGCTGCTCGTTCCGCTCCCGCAGGGCGAGGTCGCGCTGCTGCTCGAACACGTGCGTGGCGGCCGCCGCCTGCGACCCATAGGTCATCTGCCCCGGGCCCTCCACCTCGATGCCGGCCAGCTCGGCCAGCACCTGCTCGCGCTCGGCCAGGAGCGCGACGCGGACGTCGGCGGAGGTCGAGGGATCGGCCATGCGGCGATCGTACGCCCGCGGGTCGCGGGCCGGCCCGCTGCCCGCGGTGGCGGGATAAGTGGCGGGTAAGTGGCGAGCGCGATCATGGCGTCACCGCCCCTGCGATCGGGCACTCCCCGGAGGGATCGAGGGTGGCTCGATCCCCGGCTGGACCGGGCGGGAGGACGACATGGCTATGCGTGTCCGCGCGGCCCTGGCCGGGCTGGCGAGCGCGGCGGCGCTCGGGTTCGTGCTGATCGTGGAGGGCGCCAAGCGGTGGTGACGCACGGTGGCGGCGACGACGATGGCGCCTGCGGTCACGCGCGCCGCTGGTGACCACCCGGTTCTGGGCGTCAGCTGCGGGTCGCCCCTTCGCCGTGGGTGATGCGCGTCGCGAGATAGACCGGGATGATCGAGAGCACCAGGACCATCACGGCCGCGACGTTCACCAGCGGGAGCTGGTTCGGCCGCTGGTAGTTGTTGAAGATCCATAGCGGCAGGGTCTGCGTCCCGACGCCGGCGGTGAAGTTGGTCACGATGATCTCGTCGAACGAGAGGGCGAACGCCAGCAGCGCGCCCGCGACGAGCGAGGTCCGGAGCGCCGGCAGCGTGATGCGCCTGAATGTCCGGAAGGAATCGGCGCCGAGGTCCGCCGACGCCTCCTCGAACGACGCGGCCGTCCGGCGCAGCCTGGCGATCGCGTTGTTGTAGATCGTCACGATGCAGAACGTCGCGTGGCCGATGATGATCGTCGCCATGCCGAGCTCGATCCCGATCGTGCGGAAGGCCGTGTTCAGGGCAATGCCGGTGACGATGCCGGGCAGGGCGATCGGGAGGATGACGATGAACGAGATGGTCTCGCGCCCGAAGAACCGGTAGCGCTGCACCGCCAGAGCGATCAGCGTGCCGAGCACCAGCGAGACGATCGTGGCGCCGACGGCGGCAGTCAGGGACGCGCCGAGCGCATCGCGGATGCCGGGGTCGGTGAGCGCCTTCTGGTACCACTCCAGCGTGAACCCGCTGATCGGCCATGTCGCCACGCGACTCGTGTTGAACGAAAACAGCACGATGATCACGATCGGCACGTAGATGAACACGAGGATCGCGATCGTCGCGATCCGCAGCGCGATGCGGGTCGACCGGGACAGCCGCATCAGAGCGCGTCGAAGGCGCCGACGCGCCGGGCGATGAGCAGGTAGGCGATCATGATCAGCACCGGCACCATCGCGTATGCCGCCGCCAGGGGCTGGTTGCCCGCGACGCCCATCAGGTCGTAGATCACGTTGCCCATGAACCGTGTGTTGGACACGAGCGTGGGCGTGATGTAGTCGCCGAGCGTCAGGCTGAACGTGAAGATCGACCCCGCGATCACGGCCGGCAGCACCAGCGGGAACACGACCCGCCTGAACGTCGTGAAGGTGCGGGCGCCGAGGTCGGACGATGCCTCGAGGAGCGACAGGGGCACGCGCTCGAGACCCGCGAAGATCGGGATGACCATGTACGGCAGCCAGAGATAGGTCATGACGAGCCAGACGGCGACGTCGCCGAATCCCGGCCCTTTCATCCCGAGCGGTTCCAGCACGCCGTTGAGCACGCCCGACTCGCCGAGGATGATCCGCCACGCGTAGACCTTGGTCAGGTAGCCGGACCACAGCGGCAGCAGGATCGAGACGACGAGCACCCCACGGGTCCGGGTCGAGGCGATCTTGGCCATGTAGAACGCGATCGGGAACGCCAGCACGATGGTCGTCAGCGTCACGATCCCGGCCATCATCACCGTGCGGACGCCGATGGTGCGGTAGATCGGCTGGGTGGCGATCTCGATGTAGTTGTCGAGCGTCAGCTCGTGCGAGATGTTGCCGCTGAACGAATCGACCTGCCAGAACGAGGACACGAAGAACAGCGCCAGCGAGCCGAGGTAGGCGACCACCAGCCAGCCGATCGGCGCGGCGAGGAGCGCACCCAGGCGAACGCGCGGGTGGCGGTGCAGCCCGCCCGCCAGCCGCCGGCTGAGGGTCAGCGGCGGCGAGGGCAGGGTGCTGTCGGGCGTCGTCATTGGCGCGGAGGCGGGTCCCGGTGCCGGACGGCGACCGAGACCCGCCACCCTCTCAGCGCTTCTGCGGGCTCAGCCGCCCGTGATCTCGGTCCAGGCCTTGGTCCAGGCGTCGAAGTCCGTGCACTTCACGTCGGTGCGGCCGTCGAGGCACGTCGCGGTCGGCGTGTTCCAGTACCAGACGTCCTTGAAGTAGGCTTCGTCGTTGGCGTGGAACTGCTCGCAATGGCCCGCGCTCTGCTTCTCGGCCTCGGCGCACGCGGCCTCGCTGACAGGTGCTTCGCCGAAGTACACGGTCACGTCGGCGTTGGCCTTGGGCGAGATGATGTAGTCCATCCACTTGTACATGCAGTTCGGGTGCTTCGCCTTGGACGACAGCATCCAGGTGTCGGACCAGCCGGTGGCACCCTCCTTGGGCTTCGTGGTCTCGACCTTGACCTTGCCGTCGGCGTTGATCACGTTCGCCTGGTACTGCCAGGCCGTGCCGATGTTCATGTCGCCGCCTTCGAAGCCCTGGATCTCGTCGGTCGAGGTGCCCCAGTAGCGGCCGATCAGAGCCTTCTGCTGCTTGAGCAGGTCGACCGCAGCGGCCAGCTGCTTGTCATCGAGCGAGTAGGGGTTCTTGATCCCCAGCTCAGGCTTGGTGGCCATCAGGTAGAGCGCCGCATCGGCGATGTAGATCGCGTAGTTGTACGCGGTCACCTTGCCCTTGTACGGCGAGTCGGCGTCGAACACGACGCTCCAGCTGTCGGGCGCCGTCGTGACGACATCGGGGTTGTACATGAGCAGGTTCGCGCCTCGCCCGTGGGGCACGCCATAGCCGACGCCGTTGACGGTGTTGTAGGACTGGTTCTTGAGGCCGCTGAAGACGTCCTTGTAGTTCGGGATCAGGTCGAAGTTCACCGGCGCGGCGTCGCCGCCCGCGATCAGGCGCAGCGTCGCGTCACCGGAGGCCGACACGCCGTCGTACTCGCCGGTCTTCATGAGCTGGACCATGTTGGCCGAGTCGACGCCGACCTTCACGTTGACCTTGCATCCGGTCGCCTGCTCGAACGGCGTCACCCAGTCGTACCCCTGGACCTGCTCGCCACCGGTGCCGCCGACGACGTACCCCGACCAGGCGACGAGGTTGAGTGCCCCTTCGCCGTCGCCCAGCGACGTGGGCAGCGACGGCTTGGCTGAGCCCGAGGCACCGCCCGAGCACGCCCCCACCGCGATCGCGGCGATGGCCGCCAACGCGAGCACGTGTCTCCGCATCGTTCTGAACCCTCCTCCATGCCGGTCGCCTCGGGCCTAGCTCGCCTCGGCGACCTCTCGATTGTGCTGTCGCTTCCAGATCAGGCGGACAGCGCGCCCTTGTTGTTCGAGCGCCTCGGTCGAGGTTGTCGCGAGGTTCTGCTGGGTGACCACGAGCTCGCCTCCAGCCTCGAGCTCCACGTGATACCGGGTGTCGGACCCGAGATAGACCACGCCCCTGATGCGGCCGTCGGCCGCGTACTCATCGTCGCCGACGGGCGCATCCGCCCCGACGAGCCGGATCTTCTCCGGGCGCACGGTAAAGAGGTGACGGCGCCCGGTGATGGCCTCCGCCGTGGCGCCGCCGATCAGGTTGGAAGTGCCGACGAACCCGGCCACGAACCGGGTCGACGGACGCTCGTACACCTCGGCCGGCGCCCCGATCTGCTCGATCTGCCCCTGGTTGAAGACCGCGATCCGGTCGCTCATCGTGAGCGCCTCTTCCTGGTCGTGGGTCACATAGATGAACGTGATCCCGACCTCGTGCTGGATCTGGTGCAGCTCGATCTGCATCTCCTCGCGGAGCTTGAGGTCGAGCGCCCCGAGGGGCTCGTCGAGCAGCAGCACCCGCGGGCGGTTCACGAGCGCGCGCGCCAGCGCCACCCGTTGTCGCTGCCCCCCGGACAGCTGGCCCGGCTTGCGCCGCTCATATCCCGACAGGCGGACCATCGTGAGCGCATCGCCGACCCGGCGCTCGCGTTCGCCCTTGGCAACGTTGCGGACCTCGAGGCCATACGCGACGTTCTCGCCGACCGTCATGTGCGGGAACAGCGCGTAGTCCTGGAACACCGTGTTGACGTCGCGCTCGAACGGGGCGAGGTCCGTGACGTCGCGGCCGTGCAGCAGCACGCGGCCGGCAGACGGCACCTCGAACCCGGCGATCATCCGGAGCGTGGTCGTCTTGCCGGAGCCCGATGGGCCGAGCATCGAGAAGAACTCGCCGTCGCGGATCTCGAGGTCGACCCCGGCCACGGCCACGACATCGCCGTACCGCTTCTCGACGTGCTCGAGGCGGACCGCGGACGGGATGCCGCCTTCGCCCGGCGCTTCGATGGGGCGGACGGGCGCCGCCGCGGGATCGTGGGCGTGCGCCCCCGCCGCGGCCTCGCCCTCGGGCGGGTCGGCGGTGGTCGGTCCGGCAGGGTCCGTCGTCACGCGGGGTCAGCAGTCTCCAAGTCGCCGCGAGCGCAGCGGTTCGATGCGCCAGGGCGATCCCCAAGGCCCGGCGCCGGCCGCCCGAGTGGCGCGCACGCTAGAGGGCCGCGAGGCGCAGTGTCAAGCGCAGTGCGCCCTGTGGTTTCGAGCCGCATCGCCGCCCTCCCGCATGATTGCGCGATGCATCCCCACCCTCGGCCGGGATCGTTCGTGGCGCCGGGTTCGTTTGCCCTCCGGTTGGCCGCGGCGGTCCTCGTTGCGCTGCTCGCCGCCGCCTGCGACACGGGCGCGCCGGCGGGCACGCCGCCGATCACGCCCGGCACGAGCTCGGCGCCGCGCGAGGTCAACGTGGTCACGCGCGACTACGCGTTCGTCCCGTCGGTCGTCGACCTCGCGCCCGGGGAGACCGTCCTGCTGCACGTCGTCAACTTCGGCCTCGAGCAGCACGAGGCGGTGTTCGGGACGCTCGACGCGCAGCTCGCCTGGGAGGCCGGCGAGGAGGCGACCGTGGGTCATCCACCGGGGCCGACGCCGTTCGTGGCGCCACCGGAGGGGTTCGACGGCGTCCGGGTCGTCGTCGGCTCCGGGCAGCGGGTCGACGTGACCTGGACCGTCCCCGCCGGCGCGGCCGATGCCGCGGCCGGCTGGTTCGTGGGCTGTCACATCCCCGGCCACTGGCAGAAGGGCATGGTCGCGCCCGTGCGGCTGGTCGGCCCGGACGGCGCGCCGCTCGGCACCGCGCCGCCGCTGCCCTCGATCGGCGCACCGGGCGGCTGACGTTCGCAAGCCGCGGCCGGAGCCCGACGGCCCCGCCCGTCGCCCGGGCCGGTCCCGACCTCGCGATCCGTGCTCGGCGGCGTGCCGGAAACCGGCCCCGCGGTGGTACCCTCTTGCGGCGCGAGCCGGTTCGCGCGAGGCCCGCGGCCACGCACTCTTCGGGAGAGCCTTCGGAACATGGCGTACGTGATTGCCGAGCCCTGCATCGACGTCCTGGACGAGTCGTGCGTGTCCGTGTGCCCCGTCGACTGCATCCACTTCGATGCAGGAGTCGACCGGATGCTTTTGATCGACCCCAACGAGTGCATCGACTGCGGCGCGTGTGAGCCGGAGTGCCCGGTGAACGCGATCTATCCGGAGGAGAGCCTCCCGCCGGAGTGGGCGCAGTTCACGCAGATCAACGCCGTGTGGTTCACCGACAAGGCCGCCGCCCGCGCGGAGGTCGACAGCATCAAGCCGGCCTGACCGGCCGAGCCGGGTAGCGGCCGGGCGCACCAATTCCCGGTCCCTCGCTCGCACGGCGCGACGGTCGACCGCTCGTACACTGGACGTGTGCGCATCGTCTCCCTGATCCCGTCCGCGACCGAGATCGTGTTCGCGCTGGGGCTCGGCGACGAGCTGGTCGGCGTGAGCGAGGACTGCGACTATCCGCCCGACGTCCGCCACATCCCGGTGATCAGCCGCCGGACCCACGATCTGTCGAGCGCGACCTCGGCCGAGATCAACGCCGCGGTCGAGGCCTCGATGCACAACCACGTCGCGCTGTACGAGCTCGACGACGACGCGCTCGCCGCGGCGGAGCCCGACCTGATCATCACCCAGGAGCTGTGCCGGGTGTGCGCGGTCGGCTACCGCGAGGTGAACGAGGTGGCTCGCCGGCTCGACGGCGACGTCACCGTGATCAGCCTCGAGCCGACGTCCGTTGAAGGGATCCTCAACTCGATCCAGACGGTCGGGGCGATGACGGAGGCCGAGGACGCGGCCGTCGACGTCGTCGAAGGCCTGCGCGAGCGGCTGCAGGCCGTCGAGGAGATCGTGGTCGGGCGGCGCGATCACGGCTTCGTCCCGCCGCGCGTGGCCGCGATCGAGTGGCTGGACCCGCCGTTCGCCGTCGGCCACTGGGTCCCGGAGCAGGTGCGCCTGGCCGGCGGCTGGGAGCTCCTCGGCGAGGAGGGCGGCCGGTCGATCGAGACCACCTGGGCGGCGCTGGGCGAGGTCGACCCTGAGATCGTCGTGCTGATGCCGTGCGGATTCGGGCTGGCGGACACGATCACCGAGTGGAGGCGGACGCCGAAGCCCGCCGGCTGGTCGGAGCTGCGGGCGGTCCAGGGTGACCGCGTGTTCGCCGTCGACGGCTCCGGGCTGTTCTCGCGCCCGGGACCGCGCGTCGTGGACGGGATCGAGGTGCTGGCCGAGCTCATCGACCCGGCCGCGTTCGACGGCATGTCGCCGCCGGACACGTGGGCCCGCATCGGCTGACGCGATGACGTCGTCCACGCCCTCGTCCTCGTTCCGGGCCACGTTCGACTGCCTGTGGTGCGGCGTGCCGTGGACCACCCGCGGCCCGGACGACCTCGAGGGCTGGGCACAGTTGTGCTCGAACTGCCTGGGCAAGGCGGGCTCGAACCCGTTCCTGCGCGGCCGCCTGCGATCCGCGCTCGAGGCGCGGGCGGGGGCCGGGCAATCGACCTCGGCGGCGCCCGCCGCCACGTCGACGGGTCCCGCGCCGGCCGCGGCCGCGGCGGCCTCCTCCCATGCGGCCCACGCACCCGCGGCACCCCGGGCCGGCGCTCCGCGGCGGGCGTCGTCGCTGCCGGCTCCGGCGCCGACCACCTTTCCCGACGACTGGTTCCTCCGCCACGGGCCGTTCGCGCGCGGCGCGCTGCACGACACCGCCTGGGAGGCCGAGCTCGACGTCGTCACCCGCTGGCTCGACGACCAGCCGCTGGCGGGCCGCATCGAGGAGCCGGCGGCCGGCATCGGCTTCTTCTCGCCGCTGATCGCGGACAAGGGCGAGCTCCACGCGAGCGACCCCGATGGGGCCGCGCTCGACCGCGCCCGTGACCGCCTGCTCGCCCATCGCCTCCGTGCCCACCTCCACGTCGCCGACCCGTGGGTCGTCCCGGCGCGCCCGGGCGAGCCCGGGGCAGACGCCGTCCTCGCGGCGTTCCTGCTGGGACGCGTCCGCGGCGCCGGGTTGGACACCGCAACCGCGTCCCTGCTCGCTCGACTCCGGCCCGGTGGTCGGCTGGCGTCGATCGAGCTGCTGCCCGACCCGGCCGGCGGCCCGCCCGAGTCCATCCCCTGGACTTGGCACGCCCCCGACGTCGTCGAAGCCTCGCTCCGCCGGGCGGGGTTCCGCTCGCTCGAGCGCACGACGACCGGGCGCTTCTTCGTGCTCATCACGGCCGAGGCAGGCTGAGGGCTCGCCCGACGGCTTCGCGAACCGGGCGCCGGACCGGCCGCGTCACCCGGTCGCCGTTCGGAGCGCCGGGAACCCGGTGCTATCCTCCGGCGCGATGTCCCCCCTCGCGAACCGCACGATCGCGACCGTCGGCTCCGGCGTCATGGCCGAGGCGATGATCGTCGGGCTGCTGCGCGGCAACCTCGTGACGCCGTCCCAGCTCGTGGCCAGCCACCCCCGCGCCGAGCGGCGCGAGGCGCTCGCGTCGGCCCACGGGATCGGGACGGTCGCGTCGAACGTCGAGGCGGTCGCGGCCGCCGACGTCGTGATCCTCGCGGTCAAGCCACAGATGCTCGCGCGCGTGGGACGCGAGATCGGGCCGGGGCTCCATCGCGGCCAGCTCGTGCTGTCCGTGCTCGCGGGCCCGACGACAAACGCCCTCGTGGCGACGCTCGGCCACGACCAGGTGGTCCGCGCGATGCCCAACACGCCGGCCCGCATCGGCAACGGCATGACCGTCTGGTACGCGACCCCGGCGACGACCGCCGACCAGCGCGAGCAGGCCCGGGCGCTGCTCGGCGCGCTCGGCGCGGAGCTCGAGGTCGAGGACGAGAAGTGGGTCGCGATGGCGACGGCGGTCTCGGGCACCGGCCCCGCGTACGTGTTCCTGGTGATGGAGGCGCTGATCGACGCCGCCGTCCATCTCGGCTTCCCGCGCCACGTCGCCCACGACCTCGTGATCGAGACGCTCGAGGGCAGCACCCGGTTCGCGAAGCAGTCGGGCGATCACCCGGCGGTGCTGCGGAACATGGTCACCTCGCCCGCGGGGACGAGCGCCGCCGCCATCCACGAGCTGGAATCGGGCCGGCTGCGCACCGTGCTGTCGGAGGCGGTCTTCGCGGCCTTCCGGCGGACCGTCGAGCTGGGCGACGAGATGGAGGCCCAGGTGGACGCCCAGATCGCCGCGTCGGCCCCCCGCGGCAAGTACGCGAACCCGGACGCCTGAGGACGCCAGGCGAAGGGCCCGGCATCGGTCGATCAGGCCCCGGTCGCCTTCGGGGCATCGAGGTCCGTCACCGCCGCCGCCCCGGCGCCCTTCGGGATCACGCTGATCGACCCGTTGGTCTCGAGCACGGCGAGGTCGATGTCGTCGACGTCCGCGATGCCGTGCTGGCGGACCGCGCTCATGAGGTCGCCCTTGGTGACGCCCTCCTCCTTGAGCGCCCGCTCCAGCATCACGCCGTCCCGGATCAGGATCCGCGGCTCGCCCTCGAGCGCCACCCGAACGCGATCGGAGCGCTGCGAGAACCCGTCGATGAGGCGGTCGATCACGACCAGCGTCAGGGCGGCCAGGATGCCGCCGATGAGCGTCGTGTTCTCGCCGACCATCGCATTCTGTACGCCGTTCGCGATCAGCAGCACCAGCACCAGGTCGGCGATCGACAGCTGGCCGACGTGACGCTTGCCGCCGAAGCGCAGCAGCGCCAGCAGGACGAGGTAGACGACGGCGCTGCGCGCGACGACGTCCAGCACGCCGGATCCGAGGTCGGGGATCTCCATGGGGCCCTCCGCTGCATCGCCGCGATGGGCCTCAATCTAGCCCGCGGGCGTGACCCGCGAATGCCCCCTGAGAATCCGAAAGCCGCCGGGTGGGCCCCCGGCGGCTCGGTGATCGCGGTGGTTCGGGTGTGACGGTTACCAGCGCTTGGCGCCGTCGACGACGAACGCGAAGGCCGCGAACGTGCCGAGGAGCATCGTGGCGCGGTACCCGAACCGCTTGAGCGTCGACTTCATCAGGTGTCCTCGGGTGGTCCGGCGAGATGGGCCCTCGCTCGGCGGACATGGAACGTACGCCCCGGCACCCCGCCTCAGGTATGGCCCGTTGGTACCGGTACCCCACCGCCTTAAGGAGGGGTACCCGGTGCGTTACGGCCACGATCGGCGACGCCCGGGAACCCGGGCCGGGCGCGGCCGGCGATCGCAGGCTGCGTATCCTCTGACCCGTGCCCGACCGACCGATCCCGCTGCCGACCCTGCCGAGCGGCCTCGACACGCCGGTCCTGGTCGTGTTCGTGGACCGGGTCGCGGCCAACATCGAGCGCCTCCAGCGCGACCTCGACGCCCGGGGCATCGCGCTCCGGCCGCACGTCAAGACGCACAAGAGCGTCCGCATCGCGCGGATGCAGGTCGAGGCGGGCGCCGCCGGCCTGACCGTCGGCACGCTGGGCGAGGCGGAGGTGCTCGCGTCGGCGGGCCTGCGCGACCTGTTCCTCGCCTACCCGCTGTGGGCGGACGGCCCGAAGGCCGCGCGGCTGCGCGCCGTCCACGAGTCCGCCGACCTGTCCGTCGGTGTCGACTCCGCGCCCGCGGCCGAGCGCCTGGCCGCCGCCGTTGCCGGGACCCGACGCGCGCTCCGGGTGCTGGTCGAGATCGATTCGGGCGGCCACCGGACCGGGGTCGCGTCACCTGCGGAGGCCGTCGAGGTCGCGACGGCGGCCGCACGGGCCGGGCTCGCGGTGGAGGGCGTGTTCACGCATGGCGGGCACAGCTACCGGCCGGCCGCCGCCGGCGCTGCCGGGCTCGACGAGGTGGCGTCACTGGAGTCGGCGGCCGCGGCGCTCGACGCGGCGGGGTTCGAGGTCCGGACCGTCAGCGCCGGCTCGACGCCCACGCGGACCCTGGCCGCAGAAGGGCGCGTGACGGAGATCCGCGCCGGAACCTATGCGCTGGGCGATCGCCAGCAGGTGGCCCTCGGGGCGATCGACGGCGAGGGGGTCGCGGCGGTCGTCGCCGCGACCGTGGTCTCGGCCGGGCCGGGGCGGGCCGTCCTCGACGCCGGCGCCAAGGCGCTGACCAAGGACCTGCCCGCGTTCGTCGAGGGCTACGGCGCGATCCCCGACTGGCCGGGCGCGGTGATCGAGCGCCTGTACGACTACCACGGGGTGGTGTCGCTGGCCGGTGGCGGCGCGCCGCCCCGGCTGGGGACCGTCGTCGCGGTCGCGCCCAACCACATCTGCCCGGTCGTCGACCTCGTGTCCACGTTCGCGGCGGTGCAGGCCGACGGCCGCGTCGAGCACTGGCCGGTCGACGCCCGCGGGCGCAGCGGCTGACGCGAGATCGGGCATCATCGCGCCATGGCCGACCTGAACCCCCAGCCCCTGCCGCCGCGCGACGACCTCCGCCGTCGCGTGCTGGCGGGCGAGCCGACCATCGGCGCGTTCGTCAACCTCGGCTCGCTCACGGCCGCGGAGCTGATCGCCCGCGCCGGCTTCGACTGGGCGCTGATCGACCTCGAGCACGGGATGGGCTCGGAGGCGGATCTCCACGCGCAGCTGCTGGCCATCCAGGGGGCGCCGACGGCCGGCCTCGTGCGCGTCGCGTCCGCCGAGCGCCTGCGGGTCGGCCGGACGCTCGACGCGGGCGCCGACGGGCTGATGATCCCGCGTCTCGAGACCGTCGCCGAGATCGCGGAGACCCTCACCTGGATGCGCTACCCGCCGGCCGGCATCCGGGGCGTGGCGCTCGGGACGCGCGGCGGCGGCTACGCCGAGATCGCGCATGGCGCGCTGGCGACGACCGTCAACGATCGCGTCCTCGGGGTGTTCCAGGTCGAGTCGCCGGCCGCGGTCGAGGCGTCCGCCGACACGGCGGCGATCGATGGCGTGGACGTCCTGTTCGTCGGCCCGGCCGACCTCTCCCATTCGATGGGGATGCCGGGAAGGTTCGGCGAGCCGTCGTTCGTCGCGGCGCTGGACCACGTCGTGGCCAGTGCCCGCGCCCACGGCAAGGCGGCGGGGATCCTGCTCCGGGACGCCTCGGGCGCGGCGGCGGCGGTCGCCCAGGGCTTCAACTTCATCGGGATCGGCTCGGACTCATCCTTCCTCGTCGCGAGCGCGCGGGCCGGCCTGGCCCAGGCGCGCGCCGCCATCGTCGGCGGCTCGCCGAGCGGGACCTAGTCCTCGGACAGCCGCACGACCGGCTGCGGCAGCACCGGTGTCGAGTCGGCCGCATCGCCGGCGGAGGCCTCGGCGCCCTTCGGCCGACCCGTCTGCGACAGCATCACGCCGCCCAGGATGAGCGCGCCGCCGAGGAGCTGGACCGGCGCGAGCCGTTCTCCGTAGATCACGCCCGCGGCCACGATCGTCCACAGCGGCTCGACCGTCGACACCAGCGAGGCCTGCGCCGCCCCGATCCGCTGCGCGCCCGCGTAGAACGCCTGGACCGGGATGAACCCGGCGACGATCGCCACGCCGACGATGCCCGGCCACGCCTCCGACGGGATCGTCGCGGGCAGCACAGGGTGGCCGATGCCCAGCGCGACGATCCAGTACACGACCGCCGTCGAGCTGAGCATGATCGCGCCGATCGCCGACACCGCCGCGCCGTCGTCGGCATCGGTCCCGACCCGGTCGCTTCGCTCCCCCGACACGCGCGCGGCTAGGATGATCCAGATGGAATAGAAGACGGGGGAGGCGAGGATCAGCAGCAGGCCCTGGGGCGGGATGTCGGCGCCCGGCGGGATGCCCCCGAGGGCCAGCACCACCCCGATGACCGCGATCCCGAGCGCGCCCCATGCCCGTCCCCCCTCGAGCGGACGACCGAGCCGCAACGCGAGCACCGCCACGATCGGCGGATAGAGGTAGACGATCAGCGCGGCGAGCCCAAGCGGCACGGTCTGGAGCCCGGCGTAATACGTGGCCGTGTTGGTGACGTAGAGCACGCCCAGGCCGATCGCCCCCAGGAGCGTCCGCCTCGGCAGCCTCCGCAGCGCCCGCCGCGCCGACGGGTTGAACGCCAGCACGACCCACGCCAGCGTGCCGCCGATGGCGAACCGCCAGGCCATGAGGGTCAGCCAGTCGACGCCGGTCTCGTAGACGGGCTTCGCGAACAGGCCGCCCGACCCGAACGCGATGGCGCTGACGACGACGAGCGCGATGCCGGCGGCGCGGGTCCGATCCACGCCCGCGAGGGTATCGGAGGCCGAGCGTGACGCGGGTGCGCGCCCGATCCCGCCGACCGCCCGTTCGGGCCCGTGCGCGTACACTGGCCCGGTGACCGAACTCACCGAGCGCGCCGTCGCCGCGCGCGTCCCCAGCCTGGTTGCGGAGCCCCTGTCCGTGGTCGGCCGCCGGCAGGCCGTGATCGTGCCCCCGGGTTCCTCGATCGGCGACTGCCTGCTCGCGATCCAGCGCACCGGGACCGGCAATTCGGTGTTCGTCACGGACGAGCGGGGCCGCCTGGTGGGCGTCCTCACGGAGCGTGACGTGTTCGCGCGGCTCGTCGGCGACGACGTCGCGGCCGGGGTGGATCTGGCGGCGCCGGTCGAGACGTACATGACGACGGATCCGCGGACGCTTCGCCTGGACCAGTCGGTCCGGGATGCCCTCGAGCTGATGGAGTCGGGTCGCTATCGCAACGTCCCCGTGGTGGACGACGACCGGCAGCTGGTCGGCGTCGTGCGCCAGGTGGATCTCCTCAAGTACCTCGCGGAGTCGTTCCCCGAGGAGCTGCTCAACCTCCCACCCAGACCGCATCAACGCATGGAGCAGGCCGAAGGCGGATGACCACCACCACCGAGCGCGTCGAGCACGACGTCCAGGAGCTCGATCGCGTCACCATCCGGTTCGCCGGCGACTCCGGCGACGGCATGCAGCTCACGGGCACCCAGTTCACCCGCACCGCCGCCGTGTTCGGCAACGACATCAGCACGTTCCCCGACTACCCGGCGGAGATCCGCGCCCCGGCCGGATCGCTGCCCGGCGTGTCGGGCTTCCAGATCAGCTTCAGCGCCTCGGACATCCACACGCCGGGCGACGCGCCGGACGTGCTCGTGGCGATGAACCCGGCGGCGCTCAAGACGAACGTGGGCGAGCTCCCGGCCGGCGGCGCGCTCATCGTCAACAGCGACGCGTTCACCCAGCAGAACCTGAACAAGGCGGCGTACCCGTCGAACCCGTTGACGGACGGCTCGCTCAAGCAGTTCACGGTGTTCGAGGTCCCCATCTCGACGCTCAACGAGCGCTCCCTCGAGGGCCTCGAGATGACGTCGAAGCAGAAGGACCTGACCAAGAACTTCTTCGCGCTGGGCCTGATGTTCTGGCTCTACGAGCGCTCGATGGACCCGACGCTCAAGTGGATCGACCAGAAGTTCGGCGGCCGGCCGGTCGTCGCCCAGGCGAACGCACGCGCCCTCAAGGCGGGCTACGCGTACGGCGAGACGACGGAGATGTTCCACACGACGTACCGGGTGCCGCGCGCGCGGTTGGCGCCCGGGCTGTATCGGAACATCACCGGCAACGAGGCGACCGGGCTCGGCTTCCTGACCGCCTCGAAGCTCGCCAAGCGCGCCCTGTTCTACGGCTCGTACCCGATCACGCCCGCGTCGGACATCCTCCACCAGCTGTCGGGCTACAAGCACTTCGGGGTCAAGACGTTCCAGGCGGAGGACGAGATCGCGGCGATCGGCGCGGCGATCGGGGCGTCCTACGGGGGGGCCCTCGCGATGACCGGCACGTCGGGGCCCGGCGTGACGCTGAAGTCGGAGGCGATGGGCCTCGCGGTCATGGTCGAGCTGCCCCTGGTCGTGATCGACGTCCAGCGTGCCGGCCCGTCGACCGGGATGCCGACCAAGGTCGAGCAGAGCGACCTGCTCCAGGTCCTGTTCGGCCGCAACGGCGAGTCGCCGATTCCCGTGGTCGCCCCGGCGACCCCGGGCGAATGCTTCACGCTGGCCATCGAGGCCGCGCGCATCGCCCTCAAGTACATGACCCCGGTCGTGTACCTGTCGGATGCGTTCGTGGCCAACGGCGCCGAGCCGTGGCAGGTGCCCTCGCTCGCGGACCTGCCCGACATCGCGGTCCAGAACGCCGCCAAGGGCGACGGCCCGTTCCTGCCCTACTCCCGAGACCCGGAGACCCTGGCCCGCCCGTGGGCCGTGCCGGGCACGGCCGGCCTCGAGCACCGCATCGGCGGCCTCGAGAAGGCGGACGGCCTGGGCAACGTCAGCTACGACCCCGAGAACCACCACAAGATGACGCTGCTCCGCGCCCAGAAGGTGGCCGGCATCGCCCGCGACATCCCGCCGCTCGAGACGTTCGGCGCGGACGGCGGCGACCTGCTGATCCTCGGCTGGGGCTCGACCTACGGCGCGATCCGGAGCGCCGTCGAGCGCCTGCTCGCGGAGGGCCGCTCCGTTGGCCACGCGCACCTGCGGTACCTCAACCCGTTCCCGGCCAACACCGGCGAGGTGCTCGCGCGCTACCGGACGGTGCTGATCCCCGAGATCAACCTCGGCCAGCTGGCGATGCTGCTGCGGGCGACCTACCTCGTCGACGCGGTCAGCTACAACCGCGTCCGCGGCAAGCCGTTCCGGATCCAGGAGATCGTCGACGAGGCCGAGCGCCTCCTCGGCGTCGGAGCACGCGCATGACCGAGACCACGCTCCCGATCAACGGCACCGAGCCTATCCAGCTGACCCGGAAGGACTTCGTGTCCGACCAGGAGGTGCGCTGGTGCCCGGGCTGCGGCGACTACTCGATCCTCGCCCAGACCCAGAAGGTCATGCCGGACTTCGGCGTGCCGCGCGAGAACATCGTGTTCATCTCGGGCATCGGCTGCTCGGGCCGGCTGCCGTACTACATGAACACCTACGGCTTCCACACGATCCACGGCCGGGCGCCGACGCTCGCGACCGGCCTCAAGGCCGCCCGGCCCGACCTCATGGTGTGGGTGATCACGGGAGACGGCGACGCGCTCTCGATCGGCGGCAACCACCTGCTGCATTCGATGCGCCGGAACGTCGACCTCACGATGATCATGTTCAACAACCGGATCTACGGCCTGACGAAGGGCCAGACGTCGCCGACGTCGGAGTTCGGGAAGCGGACGAAGTCGACCCCGATGGGCTCGATCGACCGGCCGATGATGCCGCTGACGGTCGCGCTGGCCGCCGAGGCCACGTTCGTCGCCCGCTCGGTCGACACCCACACCGAGCACCTCCAGCAGACGCTCGAGGCGGCGGGCCGGCACCGCGGCGCGTCGTTCGTCGAGGTCCTCCAGAACTGCAACATCTTCAACGACGGGGCCTGGCGCGACTTCACCGAGCGGGACGTGCGCGACGACCGGATGCTCGTTCTCGAGCACGGCAAGCCCATGATCTTCGGCAAGGAGCGAGACAAGGGGATCCGCCTGCGCGGCCTCCATCCCGAGGTTGTCACGATCGGGCAGGACGGCGTGACCGAGGACGATCTGCTCGTCCACGACGCCCACGCCGACGATCCGTATCTCGCCCTGATCCTGTCGCGCATGTTCTGGCCGGAGTTCCCGGTGCCGGTCGGCGTCCTGCGCGACGTCGCCCAGCCGACGCACTCGGAGCTCATGGAGGGCCAGATCCAGCAGGCGATCGAGAAGTCCGGCGAGGGCGACATCGCCAAGGCCCTCGTGGCCGGCGAGACCTGGACGGTCGAATAGGGCCCCGAGGGATGCTCTGCCCCGTCTGCCGCCACGACAACTTCGAGGGCGAGGACACCTGCACCAACTGCGGCGCCGACCTCTCGGCCTCGGACCTGCCGCAGCCGGCGGTCGAGTTCCAGGACACGATCCTCGGCAGCCACCTCGATGCCCTGGGCGTCACGGAGCCGAGCATCGTCGACGCCGGGATCACCGTCGCGGAGGCCCTCCGCCGGATGCACGCGGCTGGCACCGACTGCCTCCTGGTTAGCGACGGCGACCGCCTGGTCGGGATCTTCACCGATCGCGACGCGGTGGTGAAGGTGGCCGGCAAGGGCGTCACCGGAGCCGAGGTGCGCGAGTTCATGACGCCCGACCCGGTGGTGCTGCGGCCGGACGACCGCCTCGCCGTCGCGATCCACAAGATGGCGGTCGGCGGGTTCCGCCACGTCCCGGTCGTCGACGCCGGCGGTCGCCCGACCGCGGTGGTCTCGGCGGCCGACGTCTTCCGGCACATCGTCAGCGCCCTCGGGTGAGCGACGCGGCAGCGTCCGGCCGCGTCGGCATCGCGGTACTGGCCGACGACCTCATCTGGGCGACCCGGCTCGCCGACGGCGTCCGCCGCGCGGGCGGCGCGCCCGTGGCGGTCCGGTCGCTGTCCGCGCTCGCCTCGGCGCTGCCGGCCGCGGCCGGCTGCATCGTCGACCTGACCGCCCGGGCGTACGACGGCGTCGCGGCGATCACCGCCGCCCGCAGCGCCGGGGTCCCGGCGATCGCGGTCGGCCAGCACGACGACGCGGACGCGCGACGTGCGGCGATGGCCGCGGGGGCGTCGCGGGTCTACGCCTACCGGGCGCTGTTCGAGCACGGCGACCGGGTGCTCGCGGCCTGGATCGCGTCGCTGACCGGGACGCCGCCGCCCGTCGACGACGAGGTCGCCGCTCGGGAGCCCGTCGCGTGACCGGCGCCGTCCCCGCCGAACGCTTCGCGGACCGGCTCTCCGCCGCGCGCGCCGCGGCCGCCGCGGCCGGGCTCGACGCGCTGCTCATCGGGGTGGGCGCGGAGCTGCGCTACCTCACCGGCTACCTGGCGATGCCGCTCGAGCGGCTGACCCTGCTCGTGATCCCCACCGCCGGGGACGCGCCGCCGACGCTCATCGCGCCCCGCCTGGAGGCCACGCCCGCCCGGACCTGTGCCTCGGCCGCCGCCGGCCACGTGACGGTCGCGACGTGGGAGGAGACCGAGGATCCGTTGCGCCTCGTCGCGGCGACACTCGAGACCGGGCTGGGCCGTCCGTCCACGGACGTCGCCGCCGTCGCCGTGTCGGACGGGTTGCGCGCCGCCTTCGTCCTGGGGCTGCAGCGGGTCCTGCCGGGCGCGCGGTTCTCGCTCGCCTCGACGGTGCTGCGGGCGCTGCGCATGCGCAAGGACCCGGACGAGGTCGAGCTGCTGCGGGCGGCCGCCCAGGCCGCGGACCGGGTGATCGCCGCGATCGCCGCCGGGCCGCTCGTCGGTCGTTCCGAGGCCGACGTGGCGCGCGAGGTGCGCGAGCGGCTGCTCGCCGAGGGTCACGAGCTCGCCGAGTTCTCGATCGTCGCCTCCGGGCCGAACAGCGCATCCCCCCATCACGAGCCGGGCGAGCGGGTGATCCGCGCCGGGGAGCCGATCGTGCTGGACATCGGCGGCACCGTCGGCGGCTATGCGAGCGACATCACGCGCATGGTCTGGGTGACGGGCGGCGATCCGTCGCTCGGCCCGGACGAGACCTTCCGCCACCTCTACGACGTGCTCCGCGACGGCCAGGAAGAGGCGACCGCCGCCGTCCGGCCCGGGGTGCCCTGCGAGCGCATCGACGCCGTCTCGCGCGGGATCATCGACGCGGCCGGCTTCGGCCCCAACTTCCTCCACCGGACCGGCCACGGCATCGGGCTCGAGGTCCACGAGGACCCGTACCTGGTCGCGGGCAACGGCGAGCCGCTCGCCGCGGGCATGGCGTTCAGCGTCGAGCCCGGCATCTATCTCGAGGGCCGGTACGGCGCGCGGATCGAGGACATCGTGGTCTGCGGGGAGTCGGGGCCGGTTGTCCTCAATGAGGCGCCGCGCGAGCTCCTGGTGGTCGCGGGCTGACCCCGGCCCGACGGCCGGCCCCCCGCGGGGGTATCATCCGCCGATCGGTTGGCCTCCTCGACCGAGCCGAGAGCCCACGATGACTGACCTTCACGCGCGAGCCACAGGCCCGCGCCGCTTCGCCCGATGAGCCGGCGCGGCCGGCACGGTCACCACGCGCATTCACACGCGCCCGGGCGGCCGGTCCACCACGTCCCGCCGCCGGCCGAGCGTCCTGCCGCGCCGCCCGGCGGCACGGTCGCGAAAGGCCCGGAGCCCGGCGTCGCCGCCGCGATCGCGCGCCAGGCGGTCGCCGCCGCGCCCGCCCAGGCGGCGCCACCGGCGCACCCCGCACCGCCCGCCCAGCCGGCACCGCCCGAGTCCGCGCCCGAGCGACCGCCGGCCCAGCCGGCGGTCGAGGTGGACGCGATCGAGGCGTCGACCGCCGACGTCCGGGTCGCCGATCGCAACCAGGTCGACACGGGGGGCAACGGCCCCATCTCGGATGCCCGCATCCCGGTCATGGACGCCGGCCCCGGGGGCCCGCGAACCACCTGCACCTCCGCCCAGCTGCGCCGGTTCATCAAGAGCCGCCCGTGGGTGCCGCTCCACGAGCTCCGACGCCGAATTCGGAATCTCGGGCGATGACGACGACGTCTCGCCGATCCGTGTCAGCCACCAGCTGCTGTTCATCGGCCTGCCGCCGGCCGAGGCGCGAATGGTCGGCGAGCTGCTGAGCGGCGGCGACGTCGGCTACGAGCTGTCTCTCGACCCGACGGCCCCGATCGTGGTCGGCGTCTACCCGATGCGGCCCGTCCCCCGCGGCTGAGGTCGCGCTCGCCCGACCCGAGCGACCCGCGCGACGCGGTGCGTCCGCGCACCGGCCAGCGCAAGGCGGTTCCTTGACACCGCGAACGGGCGATGCAACCGTGACAGGACCGTCGGGGGCGATGGCTGGTACATCCGTACCTCCGTGTCCCGCGCGTCGAAGAGGGACCGGCCGTGGCAGTCGCCGCGACCACGCAGGAAACAGGTGGAGGTCACGGTGATTGGCAGTCAACTCCGGCGCGCGGGTGCGATCGCGGTCGCGGCTTCGGTACTCACGTTCGTCCTGGTGCCCACCGTCGCGGCGGGCAACACGCGCTCGGTGTTCGTCGGCTCGTCGGTCGACGGCGTGCTCACGTCGACCACCGTGTCGGGGGGTGAGGCGACGAGCTTCGTCGTCACGATCGCGAACACGGGCAAGCAAACGCTCAACCACATCACCACGTACATCGGCGCGGACGACAATCCGGCCGTCGAAGCCAACCCGCAGATGAGCATCACGCCGACCGCCCCGGTCGCCTTCTGGGCCAACACGTCGGCGACCGCCGCCGGCTGCACCGGCGGAACCGGGTCGGCCCTCACGTGTCCGATCGGCACCCTCAAGAAGGGCGCATCCTGGACCACGACCGTCGTGCTCTCCTCGACGCCCAGCGTCAGCGCGCAGACCGCTCCGATCAAGGCCGTGGCCTTCGCCAAGGAAGGGGGCAACGACCACGGCGCCAACAAGGACACCTTCGCGGCCGAGGGCTCGGTCACGTACGTGCCGTTCAGCTGCGACTCTGTCACGGCCTACCGCGCCGTCGGCTCCCGCACCGTCACCACGCCGTGCGCCGTCGAAGGCAGCGAGAAGCAGCAGGCGACGGTCGTGCTGCCGGCCGGGCTGACGACGATCACGCTGTCGGAAGGCCCGGACGGGACGCCCTGCCCCGGCGGCTACTACGCGACCTGCATCGGCGATCCGGTGAACGCGCAGATCGTCGGCGACGGCACCGGCGACATCGTTCGCTGGACGGTCACCTACAACGTCAAGAACATCAAGGTGCGCCTCGACAAGCTCCAGGTGATCCACTACAACGACGCCGGGGTCATCACCCCGGTCGGTGGGTTCTCGCTGAAGAACAACGCCTGTGGGTCGGCTGGCTCGATCAACTGCGGCACGGCGGTGCTCTCGCCCGACTGCAAGACGCTCACCGTGACGTTCCAGACGGCCGGCAACGGCAAGACCCGCCTGCTCGGGTAGCCGACACGGGTCCCGCGGTCGGCGTCGAGCCGGGCCGCGGAACGCCACGTCGACCGGGCGACGCCCGAGTCACCCGAGCCGCCGCCGTTGGCGGCACCGAAACCGAAGACCACGCGCTCGGCGGCCCCCGACTTGTCGGGCGGCCGACGGGCCGGTGCGCGCCCGCACCGGTGTGTCGCCTGAATGACCTTGACTCCACGATCGGCGGGTGACACCGTGACCGCCAATCGGCAGCTCGAGTGGTACCTTCGTACCTGTCTCCGGGGGCGGCGACTGAGGGAATCGCGCCCGCGTCCAATGCCGGCGGGCGGTATCGGGTGATGGAGGTCACGGTGATCCGGAGTCAAGTCAAGCGCGCGAGCGCGCTCGCGATCGGGGCGTCCCTGTTGGCCCTCGCCGTCATGGTGCCGGCCGCATCGGCGGGCAACACGCGCAAGGTGTTCGTCGGGTCGTCGACCGACGGCGCGCTCACCTCGTCGAGCGTGTCGGGCGGCGAGTCCACGAGCTTCGTCGTCACCGTCAAGAACCTCGGCGGCCAGAACCTCAACCACGTCTTCGCCTTCATCGGCGCCGACGACAACGACGCCGTCGAGGCGAACCCGCAGACGGCCATCACGCCGACCAGGCCCGTCCCGTTCCCCGCCGGCACGTCGGCGACCGCCGCCGGGTGCACCGGCGGTGATGGCGCCATCCTGACCTGCGACCTCGGCCGCCTGGGCAAGGGCAAGTCGTTCACGACCACCGTCGTGATCTCCTCCGGCGAGGGCGTGAGCGAGCAGGCCGTCAGGACCAAGGCGACCGCCTTCGTGGCCGAGACCACCAACGACAACGGCTCGAACAAGGACACGTTCGCCGCCGAGGGCCTGGTCAACTTCCTGGCCTTCAGCTGCGACTCCGTCACGGCGTACCGCGCCGTCGGCTCGAAGACCGTCGCCACCCCCTGCCCGGTCGCGGGCACGGTCAAGCAGCAGGCGACGGTCATCCTGCCGGGCAGCCTGACGACGATCACGCTCAGGGAGGGCCCGACCCTCGTCGCGTGCCCGGTCGGGACCGGCCTGACGTGTATCGGCGATGCGGTCGACGCCAGCATCGACGGCGACTCGACGGGCGACGTCGTCAAGTGGACCGTGGTCTACAACGTGAGCGGCGTGAGCTTCAACGCGAACAAGCTCCGCGTGTACCACTACAACGATGCCGGCACGCTGACCCCCGTCGGAGGGTTCGCCCTCAAGAACAACGCCTGCCACAACGCGAGCTCGATCAACTGCGGGTCGGCGACCCAGTCGGGCAGCACGCTGACGATCACCTTCCAGACGGCGGGCAACGGCAAGACCCGCCTGCTCGGGTAGCCGCTTCTCCCTCGTCACCGCCGCGGCGGGTCGTCCCTCGGGGCGGCCCGCCGTTCGATCCCGTCGGCCGAGACGCCGCGTTCCTCAGGCCGCCTGGCCCGCCCCCTCCAGCGCGGCCGTCATCGCCGTCTCGAACGCCGCGTTGCCCTTGCGCGCGTAGAGCTCGCGGGCCTCGGTGAACTGGGCGGCCGCGTCGTCGGTGGCCCCGAGCCGGACCAGCACGGTGCCGTAGTCGGCATGAACGTCGCCCTGGACGTCGATGTCGTCGGTGTCCGCGGCCAGCGCCAGGGCCTCGTCGGCGAGTCGCCGCGCCTCGTCGCCGTCCCCCTGCCGGGCGCGGACCTTGGCGCGTGCCGTGCGCCACAGGATCTGGGATTCGATGTCGTCCTCGTCGGTGAGCTCGATCGCGAGGTCGACCGCGGCGTCGGCGTCGTCCAGCCGGCCCTGGGCCTCGATTGCGTGGGCGAGCAGGCCCGCGACCGTCGACCGGAAGTAGCGCTCGCCGATCCGCTCCAGCTCGTCGGCGTCGGCGGCCAGCAGCACCTCGGCCTGGACCGGGTCGCCGGCCAGCATCTCGATCCGTGAGCCCTCGATCGACGTCGATGCCGCCACGACGCTCCGGCCGAGCTCGCCCAGGATCATCTTGGCCCGTGCGTGCTGGTCGCGGGCGCGGTCGAAGCGCCCCTGCATCGCCTCGGCGACCGCGATGACGGCGAGGATCACGGCCTCCGCCTTGCGGTCGCCCGACACCTGGTCGAGGAGCGGCCCGCACCGGCGGGCGACCTCGGCGGCGGGCATCGACCCGGCGCGGGCGATCGTCGCGTACCCCGCCGCCGCCCTCGAGGCCAGCCGCTTGTCCCCGGCCCGGGTCGCGTGCGCGACGACCCGCTCGGCCGCCTCGGCCGCCGCCTCGTACTGGCCGGCCGTCGCGTGCAGGCTGCCCGCCAGCCGCCAGGCGCGGGCGAGGCCGGCCTCGTCGCCGGCGGCCTCGAACAGCTCCGCGGCATGCGTCGCCTCCTCGAGCGCCCGCCCGATCGCTCCCGACTCGAGCTCCTCGGCGTAGAGGGAGATGCCCAGCCGCCCGAGGCGCGCCCGGGCGCGCAGCCGGTCGTCGCCGATGGCCTCGGCGGCGGCGATCGCCGCCTCGAGGTCGCCGGTCGCCTCGGTGAAGTCGCCGGCCTCGAGCAGGACCTCGCCCACCTCGACCTCCGCCTCGATCCGGGCCGGGTCGTCCGGCGCGAGCAGGTCGATCGCCCGGCGCAGGAGGCTCGCGGCCGCCGGGAGGTCGCCGCGCGCGAACGCGCGCCTGCCGGCTGAGCCGAGCTTGTCGGCGGCGCGCGACGCGATCGCCTTGCCCTCGGCGTCGACCTGCCCGAGCTCGCGCCGGTAGCGGTAGGCCTGCTCGAGGTGGTAGCCGAGGATCTCCTCGAACTCCTGCTCCCGGCCGCGCTCGCGGTTGACGCGCTCGGCCCAGGTCACGAACCGCTCGTGGAGCTGCGCGCGGGCCCGCTTGAGCAGTGACCCGTAGGTCGCGTCGCGGATCAGCAGGTTCCGGAAGCGGTAGGCCTCGTCCTCGCCGACGACCCGCGACTCGCGCAGCAGGAACTGCTTGCGGTCGAGGGCGCTGAGGTGGGCCGGGACGGTGGCGCGCAGGCTGGACGGCACCAGCTCCTCGACCGCGGGCTCGGCGAACACGAGGCCGATCACGGCGGCCGGCTCGACGACGGCGCGCTCCTCGCGGCTCAGCGCGTCGAGGCGCGCGGCCAGCAGCGCCTGGATCGTGGGCGGGACGGCCAGCTCCGCGAGGTCGCCCGTCGACGACCAGCCGTCGTCGTCCTTGCGCAGCATCCCCCGGTCGACCAGCATCGACACCAGCTGCTGGACGAACAGCGGGTTGCCCTCGGCCGAGGACACGACCCGGTCCCGGACGTCCGCGGCCACCTCGCCGCCGAGGAGCTCCTCGACGAGCCTGCCCGTGTCGCCCGCCGCCAGCGGACCCAGCGCGAGCTGCAGGCTGCCCTCCCGGTCGCCCCACTCGGCGCGCTTCTCGAGCAGCGACAGGCGCGCGGTCGCGACCACGAGCACCGCCGCTTGGCGCGCGGTCATGTCCAGGAGGTGCTCGAGCAGGTCGAGGAACGTGGCCTCGGCGTAGTGGATGTCGTCGATGACGACGACCACCGGCCGCCCGGACGCGAGCGCCTCGAGGAACTTGCGCACGCCCCAGAACACCTCGGCGACCGGGTAGCGCTCGGACGACAGGCCGATGACCGACGACAGGCGGTCGAGGATCTCGCCGGCGCCGGGGAGCCCGACGAGCAACGTCGCCAGCTTCGACTGCGCCGTCTCGGGGCTGTCGTCGGGGGCGATGTCGGCGGCGCTGCGCGCGATCTCGACGACCGGCCAGAACGTGATCCCGTCGCCATACGGGAGGCACCGGCCGCGCAGGACGCGCGCGCCCCCGCCCACCTCGCCCAGGAACGCGTCGACGAGGTGCGTCTTGCCGACGCCGGCCTCGCCCAGCAGGGTGACGACCCGGCAGCCCCCGCGGCCCACGGTCTCGCGCAGGCTGGCCCGGAGCTCGGCCAGCTCTGCGTCCCGGCCCACCAGCACCGCGTGGCCGGTCAGCTCTTGGGCGACGGTGGTCGTGTCGCGGACGTCGATGAGGCGGTAGGCCGGGACGCGCTCGGACTTGCCCTTGAGCTCCAGCGGCTCGACCGCCTCGACCTCGACCTGCCCTCGGACCAGGCTGTAGGTGATCTCGCCGATCAGGACTTCGTTCGGCGGCGCGGCCTGCTCCAGGCGCGCGGCGACGTTCACGGCGTCGCCGGTCGCCAGTCGCTGTTCGGCGTGTTCGTCGGTGTTCGCCACGACCTCGCCGGTGTTGACGCCGGTCCGCTGCGCGATCTCGACGCCGTACAGCTCGAGCAGGTCCTCGTTGAGCCTGTCGAGGGCCTTCGTCATGCCGTGGGCCGCGCGGACGGCACGGAGCGCGTCGTCCTCGTGGGCCCGCGGCAGGCCGAACACGGCCATGATCGCGTCGCCGATGTACTTCTCGATCTTGCCGCCGTGGCGGACGATCTCCGCCGCCATCGAGGAGAAGTAGCGCTCCTTGACCTCGTTGATCGCCTCGGCGTCGAGGCGCTCGGTCAGCGCGGTGCTGCCGCGCAGGTCGGTGAAGATGATCGTGACGATCTTCCGGACGTCCTGGCCGGGCAGGACGGTCGCCGCCGGCGCCGCCTCGAAGCCCGGGAACGCCGCCGGCGTCGCCGAGGCGGGCGCGGCCTCGAAAGGGGCCGCTGCCGGTTCCCCGGACGGCGGCAGGCCGGCCGCCGATGGGCCGTCGCCGGCCGGCGCGAACGGCGGTGGCGGGGACGGAGGTGAGACGGGCGCCCGGGTCTCTGGAGCCGCGATCGGGCCGCCCGGCGCGGCCGGTGGAGGCGGCGGCTGGGCGAACGGCGGCGGGGCGAACGGCGGCTGGGCGAACGGCGGCTGGACCACGGGTGGCTGCGCGGCCGGCGGCACGGGGGCTGGCGGCGATCCGGGCGGAGCTGGCGACGGGGCGAGCGGCGGCTGGCCGGCCGTCGGCGCCGAACGTGGCGGGGGCGCGGGTGTCGGCGCCCAGCCCGGCGGCGGGGCCCAACTCGGCGTGCTGGCGGCCGCGCCCGTGCCCGCTGGGGAGCCCCAGCCGGGCGGCGTGCCCCAGCCCGGCGGCGATCCACCAGGCGGCGGGCCGTAGCCAGGAGGCGGTCCCCAGCCGGGAGGCGGCGGACCATAGCCAGGAGGTGTTCCCCAGCCGGGAGGCGGCGTTCCCCAGCCAGGCGGTGGCGCCGGCCAACCCGGGGCCGACGGGGCGCCATATCCGCCCGGCGCCGACCAGGGCGCCCAGCGCACGGCCCACCAGGCCCAGGGCGGCAGCCCGTAGCCGGGCGCATCCGGGTGAACGCCGTGCAGCGGATCGGCGGGCGGGCCCCCGGGGCCGGCCGCCTGGGGGTCGAGGACCGCCCCGCAGAAGCCGCAGAACCGGAACCCGGCGGGGTTCTCCGACCCGCAGGCGGGACACGAGACGGACGCGACGACGGGCAGCGTCAGCGAGGTCCCGCAGTACCCGCACAGCCGGAACCGCGACGGGTTCTCCTCACCACAGCCGGGGCACCGGACGACGTCCATCGTTGAGGAGTCTACGAGTCGCGGTCCACTGCGCCCGATCGCTTGCCGGCGCGCAACAGATCAGCCCCCGGCGCCGGCCTGCTGCAGCGCCTCGGCCGGGGGCGCCTTCTTCTGCAGCTCGCGCAGCGCCGAGCGGTCCATCGATGCCAGCCGCGGCAGGTCGGGCTGGTTCGTCCGCTGGAGGCGCTCGGTGACGGTCGAGGTCATGAGCTTGTTGACCTCGGGAACCTCCATCGCCGCGCGGAGCGTCTCGGCCGGGACCTCCATCAGCGTCGTCGGCTGGGTCACGACGACGTCCGCCGTGCGTGGGTTGCCGGTCAGGGCTGCGATCTCGCCGAAGAAGTCGCCGGCGCCCATCGTCGACAGACCCCGATACGCGCCGTCGGGCTCGGGGATGCCCGCCGCGGCCTCGCCCGACAGGATGAAGTAGGCGCACGTCGCGTCCTCGCCCGTGCTGACGACGCGCTCGCCCTCCGCGACGTCGCGGACGCGCGCGTTGCCGATGAACGCCGCCCGCTGGGTGTCGCTGAGCAGGCTGAACGTCGTCAGCCGCCCGGCCAGGCGGTCGAAGTCGGAGACCGTCGCGAGCCGTGCCGTCGCGGTGGTGGCCACCGGCCGGGCGCGCAGGGCCGACAGGCCGCGCCGCCACTCGGCCGCCGGCCGGCCGATGCTCGGCGTGACGGCCGCGGCGATGCCCACGACGATCAGGATCAGGGACGAGAACACGAGCATCACGCGGACGTCGATCACGTCGGCGAGGCCGGCGCCCGCCATGCCGGCCAGGAAGATGATGTCGCGCATCACGTACAGGCCGGAGAACACGCGGCCCCGCAGCTCTCGTGGCGTGTTGCGCTGGAGCAGGGTCTGGCGTCCGACCGACGAGGGCGAGTTGAAGAAGCCGGTGATGATCACCCAGAAGATGGCGATCGCGATGGTCGGCGACAACGCGTAGAACACGCCGCCGATGCCCATGCCCAGGTAGCCGACGATCAGCCAGTTGCCGATCGGCAGCCGATCGCTGTAGCGGGCCATGAACAGCGCCCCGACGACGAACCCGATCGAGGTCAGGGCCTCCTGCAGCCCATACTCGAAATCGGTCCCGCCCAGCACCCGGATCGCCATCGGCAGCAGCAGCACGTTCCACAGGCCGAACGCGAAGAACGCGGGCGCGCCGAGCAGGAACAGCCTGCGCAGGATCGGGGTGTCGATGATCGTCCGGATGCCGGTCTTGAGGTTGTCGACGACGACCCCCACCGACGTGTCCTCGTCGACCTCCATCTTCGAGCGCACCCTGAGGAAGAAGATGCAGCCGGCCGAGAACAGGAAGGTGAGCGCGTCGATCCAGAACGCCCATTCGATGCTGAAGGCCGAGGCGAGCAGGCCCGCACCGGCGAACCCGATCGCCGTCGAGCCGAAGGAGGCGATCGAGAGGAAGGCGTTGGCGGCCGCGAGCTCGTCGTCCGACGCGATCTCGGGGATCAGGCTCTCGTAGGCCGGGTCGAAGAACTGCTTGACGCCCGCATTGACGAGGATCGCCACGAACAGCAGGTACGCGTTGACGCCGATCAGGAACGGGATCAGCCCGACGACGACGGCCTGGATGAGGCAGGTCCAGATCATGACCGAGCGCCGGTCGTAGCGATCGACGAACACGCCCGCGATGAGCCCGACGACGAGGCTGGGCACGGCGGTCGCCATGAGCGTGACGCCGACCAGGAAGGCCGAGCCCGTGACCGAGTAGACATAGATGCCGGCGGCGAGGTCGGTCAGCGACGAACCGGCGGTCGACACGAGCTGCGCGACCCACATGAGCACGAAGTCGTGCTTCTTGAACACCGCCGTCGGCGAGATCCGGACGGGTGCCTCTGCGACGGCGGTCACGCTGTCTCCCTCGCGCTGGCCGACATCCGTCGGTGACGGGCCGGCGGCTCTGAACCTGGGGGCACGGCCCGGCACCCGACCGCCCGCCCGGTGCGGCGCGGGGCGCGAGGACTCGCCGCAGTGTACGTGCCGCGCTCGCTACGATTTGGCCCCATGAGCGAGCCGCGCGACGACCGACTGCTGCGGGCCCTCGAGTCGGTCGCGACCCGCGCGGCCGTCGCCGGCCGCCTCGAGCCGCCGGGCGGCGAGGCGGTGCTGCGATCGGTGGCCGAAGCGACGGTCACGCTGTTCGACGCCGAGGCCGCCTCGATCGCGCTCCACGACGCGGCGAGCGGTCGGCTCGTCATCCGCGTCGCGGCCGGGACGGCGGGCGAGGGCGCCGTGGGGCTCGCGGTGGGCTCGAGCGAGGGCATCGTCGGCTACGTGTTCACGACCGGCCAGCCGCTGGCCGTGAGCGACGTGGCGGCGGACCCGCGCTTCGACCGGTCCGCGGCCGAGGGGACCGGGTACGTCCCGCGCTCGATCCTGGCCGTCCCGCTGGTCGACGACGGCGGCACGATCGGCGTGCTCGAGGTGCTCGACCGCCGCGGCGACGGCGGGTTCGGGCTGCGCGACATCGAGCTCGCGGCCGTGTTCGCGCGCCAGGCGACCGTCGCGATCCGGTCGAGCCGGGTCGAGCGCGACACGGGCGAGCTGCTGCGGACCACGCTGGCGGCGCTCGCCGGCGACGCGACCCGGGACGTGGACGACGCGATCGCCGCCGCCATCGCGACGCTCGATGACGGCGACGACGCCCTGTGGGCGCTCGCCGACGCGGTCGCGAGGGCTCGCGCCGCCGCGCCGGGGGAGGTCGCCCTGGTCGTCGACATCCTCGACGCGCTGGCCAGCCACGCGCCGCGCGCGACCCCACGGACGTTCCGCCGGTGACCGCCGACCTGCCCGCCTGGAGCGAGCCGTTCGCCGGCGACCACCGCGACGGGCTCGCCCGGCACGGGCCGTGGGGCCGGGCGGATCGGGCCTGGGCGTTCGGCGATGGGCGAGGCCGCGGCCTGCGCGTCGCCATCGTCGACTCCGGCGTCGAGGGCGGCCACCCCGCGGTCGGCGGCCGCGTGGTCCGCAGCGTCGCGGTCGAGCGCGAGGGCGACGGCTGGCGGGTCGATGACGTCGAGGTCGAGGACGTCGTCGGCCACGGCACCGCGTGCGCCGGGATCGTCCACGCGCTCGCCCCGGACGCCGAGCTGGTGTCGGTGCGCGTGCTGGGCGGCGACAACCGCGGCAACGGCGGCGGGTTCGCGACCGGCCTCGAGTGGGCGATCGAGTCGTCGGGTGCGTCCATCGTCAACCTGTCCCTCTCCTCGCGCAGCGACGCGTTCTTCGCCCCGCTTCACGAGCTGGCCGACGAGGCCTACTTCCGGAACGTGCTGCTGGTCTCGGCCGCCAACAACCTCGCGGTCGCGAGCTACCCCTCGCTGTACGCGGCGGTCGTGTCGGTCGCCGCCCACGACGTCCCGAGCCCCGAGACCTGGTTCTACAACCCGCAGCCCCCGGTCGAGTTCGGCGCCCACGGGCTCAACGTGGACGTGGCGTGGCGGAACGGCGCCCGGATGACGGTCACCGGTAACAGCTTCGCCGCGCCACACATCGCCGGGCTGGCGGCGCGGATCCGCTCGGCGCACCCGGGGACCACGCCGTTCGAGACGAAGACGCTGCTGGCGGCCACGGCGGACAACGCCACCTGACGGACACGGCGTGACGGCCGACCCCGTCGGGCCGGCCGTCGCCGGGGAGACCGTCGTCGTCGGGTCGCGGGGCGTCGGGTCAGCGATCCCCGTGCGGGTTCTCGCCCGGGCCGCGCCGGGAGAACTCGCCCTCGGTCGTCGGGCCCATCCGGAACAGGTGGCCCTCGACGTCCTTGCCGTCGGCTTCGTCGGTCGGGATCGCCCGCACCCCGTCCGGCTTGGGCGCATCCGGATCCAGGTCCTTGGGCCCGCCGCTCTTGTAGCGATGCCCCTCGACGTCGTGGTCGAGGTCGGTCCGCGTGATGTCGCCGCCAGTGCCCGGGAGCCCCTGGCCGATGACGCCGTCGCCTGTCTCGCTGTGCTTGCTCACGTCGGCCTCCATCGTCCTGATTGGCTTCGTGCGTGAACTCTAGGCCCGCGCACAACGCCCGTGTGGCCGTCCAGTTCACAGCCGGGGTGTCACGCAGCCGACACCCCGAGCTCGTCAGCCGACGTGCACGCCCTCGAGCGCGAGCAGCGCCCGCTTGACGTCGAGCGCCGCCTCGCGCCCGCCCCAGGCGGCCACCCCGTAGCCGCCGAGCGTTCCGTCGCCGGCGATGACCCGGTGGCACGGGACGAACAGGCCGACCGGGTTCCGGCCCACCGACCCGCCGACGGCGCGCGCGGCTCCGGTCCGTCCAATTCGCCGCGCCACCTCGCCGTAGCTGGCGACCTTGCCCCACGGGATCGAGCGGACGACCTCGAGCACGAGCCGGTCCCACGGCGACCGGTCGGCCAGGTCGACCGGGATCGTATTTAGGGCGACGGGCTCGCCGGCGAGGAACGCCTCGATGTGGTCGCGCGCCCGCGCGGCGTGGTCGCGCGCCGGACCAGGCGCTGCCGCGTCGATCGGCGCGACCGATCCCAGGCGGCGCCGGTCGAGGTCCGCGGCGAACGCGTCGGCCGACGACAGCATCGCGACCGCGACGACGCCCCGCGGGCCGGCGACGATGCGCACGGGGCCCCACGGGCCATCGGCGATCGCGAGCACGAGCGAACGGGCGGCGGGCGAGTCCATTCGAAAAATGGTTGCACGGCTCGGCGGCATCGGGCAGACTCCGCGAGCCATGTCGAACACGCTGATCGGCTTCGACTCGAAGAAGAAGCTCTGGCGGCCCTGCCGGGAGGCTCGGGCCCAGGGGCTCTGACGGCGCGCGAGCGACGAACCACGGAGCCTCCGGGACTGGAGGCGCCGAGGGCCGCGGACACCATCGGGTGCCGCGGCTTTTTGATCCTCGGATCTCCAGCACCCGCGGCTCCCCGCGGAAGGACGATCGACGATGCAGCTCCTGATCTACGGCCCGGGCCGGCTGGGCGGCGCGGTCGCGGCCACGGCCGCCGCCCGCGGCTGGCCGGCGCCGGTGCTGGTCAGCCGACCCGACCCCGACGGCCGCCGGCGGACGCCTCCCCGCGCGGACGTCGTGGTCGATGCCTCGGCGTCGGGGGCGGTCGCGGCCAACGTCGAGGAGGCCGTTCTGGCGGGGAACCGGGCCTTCGTGCTGGCCACGACCGGGTGGGACGCCGACGTCGGCCGGATCCGCGGCACCCTCATCGAGCACGGTGCCACCGCGGTCGCGGCGCCCAACCTGTCGCTCGGTGCCGCACTGTTCCTGCGGCTGGTCGAGCTCGCGGCCGGGTGGTATGCCCGCGCCGGCTCGTTCGAGCCGTCGATCGTGGAGTGGCACCGGCGGGGTAAGCCCGACCGCCCGTCCGGCACTGCTCGAGCCCTGGCCCGGCGAATCGTGGCCGCCGATCCGCGATGGGCAACGAGCGACGCGTTCGACGGTCGCCCGGTCCTCGAGGTGGCCGGGATCCGCGCCGGCGCTGCGCCGGGGACGCATCTCGTGATGTTCGACGGCGCCGGCGAGTCGATCGAGCTCCGCCTGGCGGCGCGCGACCGCTCGGCCTACGCCGACGGCGCGCTGGCCGCCGCCCGGTGGCTCGTTCGTGACCCCCGCGAGCCCGGACTGCATCCATTCGACGCCGTCGTGGACGACCTCCTCGCCGACGCCGCCCAGCTCCTGCCCGCCTGACACGCATCCGGCGCACCCCGAGATAACGGAGGAGAAGCAGATGACCCGGAACCCCGTCGCCGCCGGCAAGTCCGGCACCGTCCCCGATCGCCGCTCCGGCGCGAGCCCTCGGCCCGCCCTGCGCGGCGCCTTCACCGCCCTGGTGACGCCGTTCGCCGCCGACGGCGGCGTCGACCAGGGCGCCTACCGCGCGCTCGCCGAGTGGCAGGTCCTGGCCGGGATCGACGGCCTCGTCCCGGTCGGCACGACCGGCGAGGCGCCCACCCTGTCGCCCGCCGAGCGCGACCGGCTCATCGAGATCACCGTCGCGGCTGCGGCAGCCAGCCCCACGCCAAGGCGGCCACTGGTCGTCGCCGGCACCGGCACCAACGACACACGCGCGTCCATCGACGCCACCCGCCGGGCGGCCGCTCTTGGTGCGGACGCGGCGCTGGTCGTCGCGCCCTACTACAACCGGCCGGACCAGCGGATGCTCGAGGCCCACTTCCGCGCCATCGCCGACGAGGGCGGCCTGCCCATCGTCGTCTACAACGTCCCCTCACGGACGGGGACCAACGTCGAGGCCGAGACGTTCCTGCGGCTGGCGGAGCATCCGCGGGTGACCGCGGTGAAGGAGGCGAGCGGCAACATCGAGCAGCTCGCGGTGATCTGCCGCGACCGACCGCGCGACGTGGCCGTGCTCGCGGGCGACGACGTGGCCACGCTCGCCGTGCTTTCGATGGGCGGCGACGGCGTGGTCTCGGTCGCCGGCAACCAGGTCCCGGGCGCGATGGCGGCCCTGTGCGACGCGGCGTGGGCCGGCGACTGGGACGAGGCCAGGAGGCTCCACGCCCGATGGCTGCCCCTGTTCCGCGCCAACTTCCAGGGCGCGCCCAACCCGGTGCCGGCCAAGGCCGCGCTCCTCGCCATGGGCCTGATCGAGCGTGACGACGTTCGGGCACCGTTGCTCCCGCTGGCCGCCGGCCCGAGGGCCAGCCTCGTCGAGCTGCTCCGCACGCTCGGCCTCGTGGACGGCGGCGGGCGGCTGCACGCCGATCGGGTCGAGGCGGCCGCGGCCCGGGCGACGGTCGTGGTGGGTGCCGCATGACCGCGCTCGACGTGGCTGGCGCCGGCCTTGAGACCACGATCCTCGACGACCTCGACGCGGGTCGCCGCCGCGCCGCGATCCCCGACCCGGCCGGCTGGCGCGTCGACCCGGACGTCAAGGCCGCGATCCTCGCGCGGTTCCGCGATCGTGCGACGACCACGTGGGACCTCGGCGGCGCACTCGCCTTCCGCGATCGGGCCGGGCTCCCCGTCAAGCGTCTCCTCGACGGGCCTGAGGCCGGGGCGGCGCTGGAGGCCGGCCGCCCATGGCGGATCGTGCCCGGCGGGAGCAGCGTGCGAGCCGGCGCGTACCTCGGCGCGGGCGTGGTGATCCTGCCGCCGTCGTTCGTGAACGTCGGGGCGTGGATCGGCGAGGACACCATGGTCGATTCGCACGTGCTCGTCGGGTCCTGCGCCCAGGTCGGGGCCCGGGTCCACCTGTCGGCCGGCGTGACCATCGGCGGGGTGCTCGAGCCCGCCGGCGCGAGGCCCGTCATCGTCGAGGATGGGGCATTCGTGGGCGCTGGCAGCTCGCTCCTCGAGGGCGTGCTGGTCGGGGCCGGGGCGGTCATCGGCGCCGGCGTGGTCCTGACGGGGACCTCGCGCCTCTACGACCTCGTGCGTAATCGGGTCATGGTCGGGACGGCAGAATTGCCGCTCGCAGTCCCGCCAGGGGCGGTGGTCGTGCCCGGAACCCGGGCGGTCGACGGCCCGTTCGCGGCCGAACACGGGTTGTCGGTCGCCGTCGCACTGTTGGTCAAGGACCGCGATGCCGGCACCGACGCGCGGGTCGCCCTCGAGGAGGCCCTGCGATGAGCATGGTCCGCGAGCCGGGCCCGCCCCCGGTCCGCCACGCGGAGCCCGTCGCGCGCCGCGGCCGCCCGCCGGCCCGCAATGAGATCCTCCGCGCGGGGCGGCTCGCTGGCGCCGACCCGGCCGACCTCGCCGAGCGCTTCGGCACGCCGTTCTTCGCCTACGACCTCGACGTCGTCGGCCGCCAGGTGGACGACCTCCGCCGGCGTCTCCCCGCGTCGGTCGACCTCGCCTACGCCGTCAAGGCCAACCCGACTCGCGCGGTGGTGCGCCACCTCATCGCGCTTGGCCTTGGCGCGGACGTCGCGTCGGGCGGGGAGCTGCGTCACGTCCTGCGCGCCGGCATCGAGCCCGACCTCGTCGTCGTCACGGGCCCGGGCAAGCGCGACGAGGAGCTTGCGGCGGCCGTCGAGGCGGGCGTGCGCGCCGTGACCGTGGAGTCGGTCGGGGAGCTCCGGAGGCTGGGCCGGATCGCTGAGGGGCTGGGCCGGCGCCAGCGGGTCCTCCTTCGCGTCGCAGTGACCGAGTCCGCGCGCCTCGAGCGGGTCCGGCTGGTCGGCGACGACGGCGCCGGAAAGTTCGGGATGGATGGTCCGGACCTCCGGACGGCCGCCACCGAGGCAGTCGTCTCCCCCTGGCTCGAGCCGATCGGGATGCATGCGTTCGGGGCCTCGAACGTGCTCGATGCGGCGGCGCTCGCGGCGCATGTCGAGGCGACCGTCGGCGCGGCCCGCGCGCTCGCGGCGTCGACAGGCGTTGGGCTGGAACTCGTCGACGTCGGCGGTGGCCTCGGGATCCCGTACGAAACGCAGGATGAGCCGCTCGACCTCGGGGTGCTCGGGGCTCGCCTCGAGGCGCTGACCGCGAGGATGATCGACGACCCGGCGACCCGCGCCACGCGGATCCTGTTGGAGCCCGGCCGCTTCCTGGTCGGCCCCGCCGGCGCCTACGTCGCCCGGGTGCTCGATCGCAAGCAGGTCGGCGGCCAGCACGTCGTGATCCTCGACGGCGGCATCCACCACGTCCTCCGGCCAGCGCTGGTCGGCCAGGAGCACCGGGTCCGCGCGCTGACGGGCGTCGCGTCCACGCCCGCCGGGACCGGTGCCCAGCGCTTCCCGGTCACCGTGGCGGGTCCGCTGTGCTCGGGGCTCGACGTGTTCGCCCAGTCCGCCGTCATGGCCTTGCCCGAGCCCGGCGATCTGGTCGCCGTCCTGGACGTCGGCGCCTACGGCCTCACCGAATCGATGCCGTTCTTCTTGTCGCACCCGCTGCCGCCCGAGATCGCGATCCGCGGCGGCGAGGCACGGCTCGCGCGTCCGCGCATCGACCCCGACACTTGGCTTGGCTGGCAGGTCGAGTAGCGCACCCGCGCTTCGAGCAGGCGAACTGGACGTCGTCGCCGTTCCTTCATGGGCGAGCCCGATGCCGATCGCGCCTGCCTCTCGCTCTGCCTGTGGGCGTCGCGGGAGGCGGCGAGCGCGGCGATCCACCTGCCCCGGCACCGGGCGGCCGTCGGGCTCGCGGCGAAAATGGACGCGTCGTTCTACCTGGAGCGCGACGTCGTCACGCGGACGGCTGCCGGATCGGTGGAGATCGTCACCGCCTGAAGGTACGCTATACTCCCGGGGAGTATGCAGAACCAAGCGATCGAGATCGTGCTGCCGATCGAGGGCATGACCTGCGCGTCGTGCGTCAACCGCATCGAGCGCTTCCTGACCCGGACGCCGGGCGTGGAGCATGCCGCGGTCAACCTCGCCACCGAGCGCGCGACGGTCAGCGTCGACCCGGGCGTCGCTGGGCGCGACGAGCTCGTGCGAGCCGTCGAGGCCGCGGGCTACGAGGTCCGGCCGGACCGGCTCGATGCTGACGCGCGGGCGTCGTCAGGGGCCATCGCGGCCGAGCTGACCCTCGACGACGTCGAGCGCGAGCGTGCCCAGCGGACGACGCTGATCCAGGCGGTCGCCGCGATCGTGACCGCGCTCGGGATCATGCTCGTGATGTTCGTGCCCCAGACGGCGGTCGGCGTCGAGACCCTCAACAAGCTCGTGCTATGGCCGGCCACGCTGATCCAGGTCTGGGCGGGCGGGCGCTTCTACCGTGCCGCGTGGCGTGCCGGCCGCCACCGCAGCGCCACGATGGACACGCTGGTCGTCGTCGGGACCACCGCCGCCTGGGGCTACTCGATGGTGATCACCCTGTGGCCCGAGCTCGTGCAATCGGCCGGTATCGAGCCCGTGTCCTACTTCGACAGCTCGGCCATCATCATCGGCCTGGTGCTGCTCGGACGGTGGCTCGAGGGCCGGGCCAAGGGACGGACGACGGGGGCGATCCGCCGGCTGGTCGCGCTCCAGGCGACGACGGCCCGCCGCGTCCGCGACGGCGTGGACGAGGACGTCGAGCTGGCGGCGATCGTGCCCGGCGACCTGCTCCGGGTCCGGCCGGGCGACAAGGTGCCGGTCGACGGGGTCGTGGTCGAGGGCGGATCGGCGGTCGACGAGTCCATGCTGACCGGCGAGCCGATCCCGGTCACCAAGGCGGCCGGCGACGAGGTCATCGGAGCCACCATCAACACGACCGGCTCGTTCGTCATGCGCGCCACGCGGGTGGGGCGCGACACCGCGCTCGCCCACATCGTCGAGCTGGTCGAGCGCGCCCAGGGCTCCAAGGCGCCGATCCAGCGGCTCGCCGACCGGGTCAGCGAGGTGTTCGTCCCGCTGGTGCTGGTGCTCGCGTCGGTGACGTTCGTCGCCTGGATGCTCGTCGGGCCCGAGCCGCGCTTCACGCTCGCCCTCACGGCGTTCATCGGCGTGGTGATCATCGCCTGCCCGTGCGCGATGGGCCTCGCGACGCCGACCGCGATCATGGTCGGGACCGGGAAGGGGGCCGAGGCGGGGATCCTGGTCCGCGGCGGCGAGGCGCTCGAGACCGCCGGGCGGATCGACACCGTCGTCCTCGACAAGACCGGCACGCTGACGCTCGGCCGGCCCGAGGTCGCGGCCGTGGTCCCGTCCTCCGGCATCACGCCGTCGGAGCTGCTCGACCTCGCCGGCTCGCTCGAGACGCGGTCCGAGCATCCGCTGGGCGAGGCGATCGTGCGGCGGGCGCGCGAGGGGGAGCTCGGCTTCCGGGCGGTCGACGGGTTCGAGGCGATCGTCGGGCGGGGCGTGACCGGGAGGGTCGACGGTCGGGACGTCGTGGCGGGCAGCCGGCGGCTGATGACCGAGCGCGGCGTCGACCTCGCCGCGCTCGTCGAGCCGGCGAGGACCGCGGCGGCCGACGGCGGGACCGTGGTGTTCGTGGCCGTCGATGGCGTCGCCACCGGGCTGCTCACCGTCGCCGACCCCGTACGACCGGCGTCGGCCGAGGCCGTGCGCGAGCTGCGGGCCGCCGGCGTCGACGTCTGGCTGCTGACGGGCGACGCCCGCACGACCGCCGAGGCCGTGGCGCGCGCGGTGGGTATCGCGCCGGACCGTGTGATCGCGGAGGTCCTGCCCGGCGACAAGGACGCGACGATCCAGCGCCTGCGCGCCGAGGGCCGGACGGTCGCGATGGTGGGCGACGGCATCAACGACGCACCGGCCCTCGCGCGCGCGGACCTCGGGGTCGCCATCGGCACCGGCGCCGACGTGGCGATCGAGGCGTCCGACGTGACCCTGGTGGGCGGCGACCCGCGGCTGGTGGCGTCGGCGATGTCGCTGTCGCGCGCGACGATCCGGGTGATCCGCCAGAACCTGTTCTGGGCGTTCGCCTACAACGTGCTGCTGATCCCCGTGGCGATGGGCGTCCTCTACCCGGCCTTCGGGATCACGCTCAGCCCGGCGTTCGCCGCAGGCGCGATGGCCCTGTCGTCGGTCAGCGTCGTGACCAACTCGCTGCGGCTGCGGGGCGTCGACGTCCGGCCCGGGCGCGCCACGTAGACTCGGACCCGTGACCGACGCACCGCTCGAGGCCCCGTCCCCGCCCGTCCGCGGCAGGATCGAGGTCCCGCCCGACCCGCGCAACCTGCCCGGCGAGTTCGCCCACCGGCTCGAGGTGGTCGTCCGCTTCGGTGACACCGACGCGATGGGCCACGCCAACAACGCGCGCTTCCTGACGTACTGCGAATCCGCGCGCATCGACTACTGGGAGGCGGCGACCGGCGAGCCGTTCGGGCTGGCGACGCATGGCGAGTCCGAGTCGATGATCCTGGCGGAGATCCGGGTGACCTTCCGGTCGCCGGCGTTCTTCGCCGAGGTGCTCACGGTCGAGTCGCGGCTGGGCCGGATCGGCCGGACGAGCTTCACGCTCGAGCACCGGATCACGGCCTCGGCGTCCGTCCGCGGCGAGGCCCGGCTCGTCGCCACCGCCGAGGCGGTCCAGGTGCTCTACGACTACGCGACGGGCCGGCCGCGGCCCGTGCCCGACGACGTCGTCGCCCGCCTCGAGGCCTTCGAAGGCCGCCCGCTCCGCGGCTGATCCGCCCGGGCCTCTGCCGTGGCCCGGGCCACACCGAACACGAGGCACGGTCGTACACGCGGCGGCCTTCCCGGTCGGAGCGCGGCCGCAGGCCGTCCTGGAGGCCGAACCAGGTCGAGACCGCCCGCGAGCGTGCGGCCTACGATCCTGGATCGTGTTCGGCAACGTGCGGTCGGGGCCCCTCCGCCGAGCACGAAGGTGCGTCGTACGTCGGAGCGTTTCGCGCCGCAGCGGCCGTCAGTACGACCGTGGCTCGTATCCCGCACGCCGCGCCTGGCGCACGCGGATACCACGATGGTCGTTCGTAGGCTGGTGGAGGAGCCGTGTGGTGCCGCGCGCCGCCGGACCCGTCCGGCCCGCTACGCCTCGAAGCGGCGGAAGATGGCGACCGCGTTCTGGCCGCCGAAGCCGAAGCCGTTGACCGCGACCGTGTCGACCTTCGCGGGGCGCGCCACCAGGGGCACGTAGTCGAGGTCGCACTCCGGGTCCGGCGTGTGCAGGTTGGCGGTCGGGGAGATGACGTTGTCGCGGATGCCGCCCAGCGCCGCCAGCGCGGACGCGATCCCGGCGGCGCCGACCAGGTGCCCGATCATCGACTTGGGCGAGCTGATCGCGCGGGACGACGCGGCCGAGCCGTAGGCCGCCTTGATGGCGCGCGTCTCGGTGGCGTCGTTGAGCGCGGTCGAGGTGCCGTGGGCGACGATCCAGTCGACCTCGTCAGGCGCCACGCCGGCGTTGCGCAGCGCGTTGGTCATCGCCCGCGCCTGGCCGCGACCGGACGGGTCCGGCGCCGAGATGTGGAACGCGTCGGCCGTCAGCGCGCCGCCGATCAGCTCGGCGATCGGCGTGGCCCCGCGCGCCAGCGCGTGCTCCGCCGACTCGACGACGACGACGCCAGCCCCCTCGCCGAGGACGAAGCCGTCGCGGGTCGCGTCGAACGGGCGCGAGGCGGTCTCCGGTGAGTCGTTCCGCTTGGACAACGCGCCCATGTTGGCGAGGGCGGCGATCCCCATCGACCACACCGGGGCCTCCGAGCCCCCGGCCAGCACGACGTCGCACTCGCCGGTGGCGATCAGCCGCAGGGCGTCGTGGAACGCGATGACCGACGTCGCGCAGGCGGCGACCTGCGTCATCACGGGACCCGTCAGGTGGTAGTCCATCGACAGCATGCAGCCCGCCATCGAGCCCGACAACGCCGGGATCGCGAACGGCGACACGAACCGGGGCCCCTTCTGGTCGTGGACGTGGGTCCCGTTGATGATCTCCTCGATCCCGCCGCCGCCGGTGTTCACGACCACGCCGACGCGGTCGCGCTCCTCGGGCGTCATCGCCTCGAACTCGATCCCGGACGCCGTGATGGCCTCCTTGCCCGCGCCCATCGCCAGGTGGATGAAGCGGCTCATCCGGCGGACCATCTTGGCGTCCATGGCGACGGTCGGGTCGAAGTCGAGCACCTCGGCGGCGATCTGCACCTCGAACCCGCTGGGGTCGAACGACTGGATCCGGCGCGTGCCGGTGACCCCGTTGCGCAGGTTCGCCCAGTAGGTCTCGAAGTCGTTCCCGATCGGCATCACGGCGCCGAGGCCGGTCACGACGGCGCGACGCGCGGGATCAGCAGCGGGCACGGCTTTCCTTCCTGGAGCGGGACTGGTTGGGGGCGAGGTAGGGCCGACCTCGGAATGGCCCGGATTGTATCGAGCCTCAGCGGCCGTCCCAGCGCTTGAAGATGATCGCGCCGTTGTGGCCGCCCAGGCCGATGTTGTTCGAGAGCGCGTAGCGGATCGGCATTGGAGTGGCCTCGGCGCACACCCACACGTCCGCCTCCGTATCGAACTCGGAATAGTTGATCGTCGGCGGCGCCACCTGTTCGGCGACGGTCATCACCGTCGCGAACGCCTCGAACGCCCCCGCGGCGCCCATCATGTGGCCGGTCATCGACTTGGTGCCGCTGATCAGCAGCGACTGGCGGTCGCGCGCCGCGCGGTCGCCGAACACCGTCCAGATGGCCTCGGCCTCGCGCTTGTCGCCCAGCGGCGTCGACGTCCCGTGCGGGTTGATCACGTCGACCTCGTCGGCCGGCACGCCCCGTCGCTCGAGGGCGGCCCGCATCGCGCGCGCCGAGCCGATGCCGCGCTCGACCGGCTGGATCATGTCCCACCCGTCGGCCGCCGACCCGTAGCCCACCACCTCGGCGTAGATGTGGGCACCGCGTGCGGTCGCGTACTCGAGGTCCTCGAGGATCAGCGCGCCGGCGCCCTCGCCGAGCACGAACCCGTCGCGTGTCTTGTCGAACGGCCGGCTGACGTCGGCGATCGGCATCCCGGGCCGCGGCGCGCCCAGGCCGCGCATGTTGCCGAACCCGGCGTGCGCGACCTCGAGCAGCGGCATCTCCGACGAGCCCGCGATCACGGTGTGGACGTCGCCCCGGCGGATGATCTCGGCGCCCTCGCCGACGCAGTTGGTTCCCGTGGAGCACGCCGTCACGACGCAGATGTTGTGGCCGATCGCGCCGGTCTCGATCGAGATCATCCCGGACGTCGAGTCGACGAGGCCGTTGGCGATGAACGTCGGGGCGACGCGGGCCGGCCCCTTCTCGCGCAGCACGTTGCCGTTCTCGATCATCAGCGTCTGGCCGCCGGCGCCGGAGCCGAACACCACCCCGATGTCCTCGCGGTTGGCGTCGGTGATCTCGAGGCCGGAGTCCGCCACGGCCTGCTTGGCCGCCGCGACGCCGTACCACATGGTGGCCTCGCTGCGGCGGATCGCCTTCGGGTCCATCCAGTCCGTGGCGTCGAAGTCCTTGACCTCGCCCGCCCAGTGATGCGAGTACGGCGCGGTGTCGAACTTCGTGATGTCGACGATGCCGGACACCCCGTTGACGAGGTTGTTCCAGGCGGTGTCCTTGTCGTTGCCGACGGGACTGACGACGCCGAGGCCGGTGACGACGACGCGGCGCGTGAAATCGGGTTGACGCAAGGTGTTCCTCTCGTGATCGGTGAGCCGCCGGTCAGACGGCGGTCTCGGCGGCGGCCTCGACGGCCGCGCTTTCGGCAAAGGGGATGGCGAGGCGGTCGGCCGCCGCGGGGTCGTCGAGCGCGAGCGCGAGCGCGTCCGGGGCGATCCGCTTGATCAGGCCGGTGAGCACGCGCCCGGGCCCGACCTCGATGAACGTGGTGACCCCGGCGGCGCGCATCGCCTCGATCGCCCCGACCCAGTCGACGCCGGTGGTCAGGTGGTCGACCAGCTCCGCGCGGCAGCCGTCGGCCGTGGTGATCAGGCGGGCGTCGGCGTTGGCCAGGAGCGGCGGGCGCGGATCGTGGAATGCGATCCCGGTCAGCGTCGCCCGCATGCCCTCGGCGGCCTCGCTCATCAGCGGCGAGTGCGCGGCCACCGACACGGGCAGCTCGATCGCGCGCTTGGCGCCGAGCTCCTTCGCGATGTCCAGGGCGGCGTCGACCGCCGGCCGCTCGCCGGAGACCACGACCTGGCCCGGCGAGTTGCGGTTGGCGACGCCGAACACGCCGTGGGTCGAGCCCCGGGCGACGAGATCGGGGAGTCGGGCGTCGTCGAGCCCGATGATGGCGGCCATCCGGCCCTCGCGTCCGGCCCCGGACGCCTGCATCAGCTCGCCGCGTCGCCGGACGAGGCGGACGGCGTCGGCCAGGTCGAGCGCGCCGGCGGCGACGAGGGCCGAGTACTGGCCCATCGAGTGGCCGGCGGCGAACGCCGGCGCCGGGGCGTCGATCCCGAGCTCGGTCCAGCGCGCGCGGACCGCCGCGAGGTAGGCGATCGAGGCCGCGAGCAGCGCCGGCTGGGCGTTCTCGGTGCGGTTGAGGTCGTCCTCCGGGCCGTCCCACGCGAGCCGGGTGATGGGCTCGCCGAGGGCCTCATCCGCGGCGGCGAACACGGCGGCCGCGGCAGGGGAGGACTCGGCGAGGGTGCGTCCCATCCCGACGGACTGGCTGCCCTGGCCGGGGAATACGAGTGCGATCTGGCTCATCAGACCCAAGCGTACGAGCCGGGGCCGTTCGGGGCGGGCAGGTCCGTGCACGGTTGCAGGAATCGCCGGTCGGTCCTACGCTCGGCTCCGAAGAGGATTCGACCCGTGACCGACACCGACAAGCCCACGACCGGCGCCCGCACCACGATGGCACGCCGCACCCGGAAGTCCGACCCGGCCGCGGGCCCCGACCTCCCGGACGCCCTCGTCCGGGGCCGCCGCCGCACCGCGTCCAGCCGGCTGATCGCCCGGACGTTCGAGGCCGACCTGTCGGCGCCCGTGGTCGCGGCCGGCACGCGAATCCAGAACGTCCGCCAGATCTCGGAGCGCGTTGCCATGGGCCGCGCGCTGTGGCGCGAGCTGGTCGTCGGGTTCGCGCACCAGCTGGGCGAGCTCAACCTCGGGTTCACGCAGCTGGCCGCGCTGTACGTGCTGGCCGAGGGCTCGACCACGACGGTCGCCGACCTCGCCGATGCCATCGGGCGCTCGCCGTCGGCCACCTCGCGGCTGGTCGACGGGCTGGTCAGGCGCCGCCTCGTCGAGCGCCGCCGGGAGGACGACGACGGCCGGCTGCGGACCGTCTGGCTCACGCCGCGCGGCCAGGCGGTGCTGCGGATCGTGGACCGGGCCCGCGCCGAACAGTTCCTGTCGGCGGTCCGGCCGCTGCCGCGCGGCGAGCGGGCGCTGATCGCGATGGGGGTCGCCGCCCTGGCGACCCACGCCATCAGCCGGCGCGGCCGCCTGGTGCGCGGCGGAGGCTGAGCGAGCCGACCCGACGCCCGGTCGCCGGGCGCGCACAATCGTCCGAACGCCAGCCGCCGATTGAGGTCGCCAGATGGACCAGGTCCGCTCCGTCGAGCTGCAGTACCGGATCGAGCACCGCCACCCCGACGGGAGCTGGTCGGAGATGACCGAGGTGCGCCCGCATCACGACCCGGCCGACCACGACGCGGAGCGGTCCTGGGGCCTGCGGCGGCTGTTTCGCTGCTCGGGCTGCGACGAGACCGTGACGCTCGAGCCGGGCCCGGAGGCGGATCAGCCGCAGTAGCCCGCCACGACGTCGTACAGGACGGGGAGCCCCCACCGCAGGGCGTCGAGGCCGACCCGCTCGTCGACCGTGTGAAAGCGATCGAGGAAGCGCTCGCCCGGCGCCAGCCCGAGGGGCGAGAACCCGTACGCCGGGACGCCGATGCGAGCGAGATGCTTGGCGTCGGTCGCGAACGGGGCCATGACCGGCACGGGGATGCCGTCGGGGTCGTGGGCTCGGATCGCGGCCGCCATCGCCTCGTACAGCGCGCCCTCGGCCGGCGCCTCGACGGGGACGGCTCGGATGATCGTCTCGATCTCGCAGTACGGCATCAGGTCGCCGATGCGGGCCATCAGCTCCTCGCGCGCGTCGCCCTCGGTGGTGCCGGGCAGGGTCCGGCAATCGACCTGGACCTCGGCCTCGCCGGGGATCACGTTGTACTTGATGCCCGCGTGCATGATCGTGGGGCTGAACGTGTCGCGCAGCAGCGCGTCGAGCATGAGCGCGTAGGCGGGGTCGCAGGCGGCACGCAGCGCGGCCGCCGACCGGCGCGGGTCGTCGTCGACGATCCCGGCCATGAGCGCGGCCTGATCAGGAGCCAGGGCGCCGCCGACCTCGGCGAGCAGCCGCCGCACGACCGGGGTCGGCCGGGGCTCGCTCGGGACGGCGATCCGCGTCACCACGTGGGCGGCCCGGACCAGGGCGTTGTCGTCGCGCGGCATCGAACCGTGGCTCCATCGGCCGCGCACCCGGATGCGATAGGTCTCGTAGCCCTTCTCGGCGACCATGATCGCGTAGAACCGCCGTCCGCCGACCTCGATCGGCATCCCGCCGGCCTCGTTGAGCGCGCCGGCCGAGCGGATCGTCTCGGGCCGGTGGTCGACCAGCCACCCGGCGCCGTCCCAGCCGCCAGCCTCCTCGTCGGCCGTGGACGCGAACAGGACGTCCCGCCGGAGGCCGGGGACGACGTCCGTCGCCGGGTCGAGCCCGGCCGCCCGCGTGCGTGCCGCCAGGAGCCGGAGCACGCCAACCTCGAGCGCCACCATGGCCTTCATGTCGACCGCCCCGCGTCCCCAGACGTAGCCATCGGCGATCTCCGCGGCGAACGGGGGATGCGTCCAGCCGTCGGGCAGCGCCGGGACGACGTCGAGGTGCGACAGGAGCAACAGCGGGTCGCCGCCGGTGCCGTCGCCGCGCAGCCGCGCGACCACGCTGCCCCGGCCCGGCGCGGGCTCCACGACCTCGGGCTCGAGGCCCGACGTGCGCAGCTCGTCGGCGATCCGGTGGGCGGCGTCCAGCTCCGGCCCCGGTGGGTCGGGCGGGTTGACGGACGGGATCCGGATCAGGTCCCGCAGGAACGCGATGAGCTCGTCGTGCGCCCGGTCCCATGCCGGCGCATCGATGCCGGCCGACGGCAGGGGCGACGGCGGACCGGCGGTCACCTAGATCGGCGGGACGTCGAGCGGCGGGATCGCGAGGATGGCCTCGACGATGCCCAGCGCGAACCCGATCACGACGATGGCGATCACCATGGCCACCAGCAGCCGCACGTAGGGCCGCTCGCGTTCGAGCGTCTCGGGCAGCTCCGGATCATTGCCCCCGGCGATGTACGGCCCCGGCAGGCCGCGCTTGCGCGCGTGCTCGTTGCGGACCTCGTCGTACTGGACGGGGTCCGGAGGCAGCGGCGTGCGCGGGGCGGGGGCGGGACCGGCGGTCACGGGACCATCATGCCGCCGCTCGGCGAACCCTGCCGCCCGGCCGTCACGAGACCGCGGCGCCGGTCGACGGCGCTGTTGCGTTCGCCGGGGGCGCGGCCGGGGAATCCGAATGAACGACCGTCGGCTCGGCGGCCGGCTCCGGGTCCGCGGGCCGCCAGTGCGGGGCCGCCTCGGGCGGCACGAACGCCGCCATCCGCGAGATCAGGCGACGGATCCGGAGGCCCTCGACCGGCCCCAGCGCGTACAGCGGCATCCGCTGCAGCCACACGGCCGAGCCGAGGCTCACCGCGTCGGCGCCCGCCCACACGTACTCGCGGCAGTCGTCGAAGTCCCGGATGCCGCCGTTGGCGATGATCGGCAGACGGATGCCCGCGTCGCGGAGCTCGGCGACGACCCGCAGCCCGATCGGCTTGATCGCCCGGCCCGAGACGGCGCCGTAGCGGTTCCTGAGCCACGGCTCGCCGGTCTCGGGGTCGAGGCGCAGGCCCTTGACCGTGTTGATCGCCGTGATCCCGGCACAGCCGAAGCGCTCGGCCATCCGCGCCTGGCCGACATAGTCCTCGTCCGGCGACACCTTGAGGATCACCGGGTGGCGGCTGCGCGGCACGGCCCGGGCGAGGCTCGCCTCGAGGATCGTGTCGAACGCGAAGTTCACGTTGTGGCACGAGGCGTTGAGCTCGATCGCCGCGATCTCGCCGGGCTTCGCGCGCTCGTTGACGATCTCGACCAGGCGCTCGATCTCGTCCGCGCTGAAGCCGCCGATCGAGACGATGCGGTTGAGCCCGGCGGTCCGGTCGAAGTACTCGTCGAAGTAGCGCTCGATCCCGATGTTCGACCAGCCGAACGCGTTGAGCCAGCCGGCATCGACCCGTCGGAGGGCCCGCCCATACAGCCGGAGCATGGCCGGGAACTCGGTCACGCCCCAGTCCTCGCGGAGCGTGAACTGGCCCTCGCGGGGCTCGAGCGTCATCGTCCGCGTGGTCACGGCGCCGAAGCGCTCGAGCGGCACCCACTGGGCGATCGGCGACAGGCCGTACAGGATCAGGCGGCGCTTCGAGGCCCCGTAGCCGAGCAGGCTCGCCGAGGTGACCAGCCGGTTCCGCAGCCGGATCCCGTTGAGGTCGATGGTCGCCACGCGGTGAAGTATGCCTCGCGACGCGCCGGCGATCCGTGCTCAGGCCGGCGGCGCGAGCGGCCCCCGGTAGGTGAGCATGTCCGGGATCGGCCGGTAGCCGAGCTTGATGTTCACGGCCCGCATCGGGCGGTTGTCGTCGTCGTTGCCGGTCTCGAGGACCTCCAGCCCGTGCCCGATCGCCCAGGCGATGGTCGCGCGCTTGAGCGCCGTCGCGACCCCCCGGCCGCGCCAGCGGCGCCCGACCGCGGTCATGTCGTGCCACGCCATCGTCGTCGAGCCCGGCAGGAACATCAGCGACGCCCAGCCGGCGACCTCGCGGGTGAGCGTGTCGATCGCGATCATGAACCCGTCCGGCGGGATGCTGTCGCGGCGCACGTCGCGCGCCACGAACTCGTCGAACGAGCCGGCGGCCACGGGCTCGTCGACGCTCGGGATGTCGAGATACGCCTCGAGCGCGACGGCGTGGACGCCGGGCTCGAGGTCCGGCCGCTCGGCCAGCGTGGTGAGGTGGATCCCGGGCGGCGGGTCGATCGACGGCGGCTCGAGGCCACGGAGGTCGAGCTGGACCATCTTCATCCGCTCGATGGCCTCGAAGCCGAGCCGCTCGAGGAACGCGAGGCCCTCGGGCCGCCGTTCCGACACGTCGGTCTGGAGCCCGGTCTTGCCGGCCGCCCGCGCCACCTCCGAGCACCCGGCCCACAGGCGGGTCCCGAGGCCGCGCCGGCGGGCGTCGGGCAGGACGTGGACCCCGAACCAGTAGCGCTCGAACGCCGGCTCGTACATGTAGATGCGGCCGACCGACGCAACGGCAACCGTCCGCCCATCGAGCGTGCCGACGAACCGGACGCCGCCCGGGTACGCGCGGTCCGACCAGCGCTGGTCCTCTACCGAGGTCGGCCACTCCGGCGTGACGGCGTTGGTGATCTCGACGAACCTCCGCAGCCCCTCGTCGTCGGCGCCGTCGAGCCGGCGAACGTCGATCCGGTGCGGCCCGGTCACGCCCGGATCGAGTCCGCCGTCGCCCGTTCGGCCAGCGGCTCCGCGACCTCGTCGGCGACGACCGCGAGGCCGTCGGGCGCCATCGTCGCCGGCACGCCCAGGATCACGTGGTTCGCGCCCGCGGCGAGGAACGCCCGCGCCGTGTCGAGCGCCTCCCGCCGCGAGTCGGCCGTCACGCCGCACGACAGCTGGGCGGCGAAGGTGAAGTCCGCGGAATCCCGCCCGGCCGCGTCGAGGGCCCGGGCGATCTCGTCGCGCTTGCGCGCGAAGTAGTCGACGTCGCCGGGCCGGTTGCCGGGCATCGGCCAGCCCTCCGCGTAGCGCGCCGCGAGCGCGATCCCCCGCGTGCGCTGACCGCCGAGCCAGATCGCGGGGCCGCCCGGCCGCACCGGGCCGGGCTCGTTGGTCGCGGCGTCGAGCGGGTAGAACGGATCCTCGAGCGTCACGCCGGGCGGACGGCGCGCCGCGTCGGAGAACAGCGCGGTCAGCACCCGCAGGGCGCTCTCGAAGCGGTCGTAGCGCTCGCGCATCGGCGGCAGCGGGATCCCGAACGCCGCGTGCTCGCCCTCGTGCCAGCCGGCGCCGAGGCCGAGGACGAACCGGCCGCCAGTGACGTTGTCGAGCACCGTCGCGGACTTCGCCAGCAGCGCGGGGTGGCGGAACGTGTTGGCGACGACCGCGATGCCGATCCACTTGCCCGGGACGCGGTGGGCGAGCGCCGCCACCGCCGTCAGCGACTCCATGGCCGGGCCGTTGCGGTCGCGGCTGGCGTCCGAGACGTGGTCGCTCATCCAGCCCGCGCCGAACACCGGCAGCTCCCCTGCCAGCGCCCAGGTCTCGTCGATGCGCGGCCAGTCGAGCCCCGTCGACTCCGTCGCGGAGATCCGGAAGCCGACCAGCCCGGGGCGCGACGCCGCCGCCATCCCAGCGCCTAGCCGTTGGGTGCCGACGCGAGGGCCGAACGCAGGCGGGCGCCGCTGGTGACCGCCCCCTCGGACGCCGACGACACGAGGGCCGCGTACTTCGCCAGGGCGCCCGTCGTGTATCGCGGGGCAGGCGGCGACCAGCGGGCGCGCCGGGCCGCCAGGACGTCGTCGGCGACCTCGAGGTTGAGCGCCTTCGCGTCCACGTCGATCGAGACGATGTCGCCCTCCTCGATCAGCGCGATCGGCCCGCCGACCGCGGCCTCGGGCGACACGTGCCCGATCATCAGCCCCCGCGTCCCGCCCGAGAAGCGGCCGTCGGTGAGCAGCGCGACGGACTCGCCCAGCCCCGCGCCGACGAGCGCCCCGGTGACCCCGAGCATCTCCTGCATGCCGGGCCCGCCGACCGGGCCCTCGTATCGGATCACGACCACGTCCCCGGCCACGATCCGGCGCTCGCGCACGGCCTCGAAGCAGGCCGACTCCGAGTCGAACACGCGCGCGGGCCCGCGCTGCTGGCGCCGCTCGGCGCCCGCGAGCTTGAGCACGCACCCGTCGGGCGCGAGGCTGCCGCGCAGGATCGTGATCCCGCCCGTCGCCTTGATCGGGTTGTCGATCGAGCGGACCACCGTCTGGCCCGGCGTCTCCACGGTGTCGGCCGCGATCTTGGCGATCGTGCGTCCGTCGACGGTCTTCTCCTCGCCGTGGAGCAGGTCGCGCTTCAGCAGCTCGCGCATGACGAGGCCCACGCCGCCCGCGTCGTACATGTCGGCCGCCGCGTACCGGCCGCCGGGGCGCATGTCGGCGATGAGCGGCGTCCGGTCGGCCACCTCGGTGAACTCGTCCAGGGTCAGCCTCAGCCCGAACTCGGCGGCGATCGCCGGAAGGTGGAGCGCCGCGTTGGTGCTGCCGCCGGTCGCCGAGACCGAGGCGATCGCGTTCTCGAGCGAGCGCTTGGTGACGATGTCGGCCGGCCGGATGTCGTGGCGGACGAGCGTCATCACCAGCTCGCCCGCGCGCCGCGCGGCCTCGTCCTTCTTCGGGTCCTCGGCCGGGATGCCGTTGAGCCCCGCGGGTGAGAGGCCCAGGAACTCGAGCACGGTCGCCATCGTGTTGGCCGTGAACTGGCCGCCGCACGCGCCGGCCCCCGGGCAGGCGCCGTTCTCGACCTCGTACAGCTCCTCGAGCGTGAGCTTGCCGGCCTGGTAGGCGCCGATCGCCTCGTACACACTCACGATGTCGGCCGGAGCGCCCTTGTAGGTGCCCGGGTAGATCGTGCCGTTGTACAGGACGAGCCCCGGGATGCCGAGCCGGCCCAGCGCCATCGCGCCGGCCGGGATCGTCTTGTCGCAGCCGACCAGGCACACGATCCCGTCGAACAGGTGGCCGCGGGCGACGAGCTCGATGGAGTCGGCGATCACCTCGCGGCTGATCAGCGACGCCTTCATGCCCTCGGTGCCCATCGACACGCCGTCCGAGACGGCGATCGTGTTGAACTCCATCGGCGTGCCGCCGGCGGCCCGAATGCCCGCCTTGACCGACTCCGCGAGGCGGCGCTGGTTCAGGTTGCAGGGCATCGTCTCGATCCACGAGGTCGCCACGCCGACGATCGGCTGCGCGAGGTCGTCGTCGGTGAAGCCCACCGCCTTGAGCATCGAGCGGGCCCCGGCACGGCTGGGCCCGTCGGTGAGGGCGTGGCTGTGCCGCTTGCCCGGGTCGGTGGGGCGGTCGTAGGGGAGGGGGCGATCGGCGGCCATCGGGTCCTCGTCGGGGGCTGTCGTGCAGGGGACCTAGGGTACGGCGCCCCGCCCCGGTCGTGGGCGTCAGCCGCCGTCGCCGGCCGCGCCGCCGCCCGTGCCCGCGTGCAGCCGCGACTCGACGACCGCCCGGGCCGCCGCCGCACTGCCCTCGTGGCCGGTGACCGCCTCGAGGAACGTCTCGCAGTCGATCGACCAGGCGTCGACGTCGTCGAGCGCGGTGACCGTCGCCGTTCGCGGGATCGACCGCAGCAGCGCGATCTCGCCGATCCCCGTACCCGGGCCCTCGCGGTGATGCGGTCGCCCGTCCATCGCCACCTCGACGTCACCGTTCTCGATGACCACGAACGTGTCGCCCGCGTCGCCCTGGGTCATGAGCCGCTCGCCCGGCCCGAAGCGCACCTGGCGCATCCCGGTCGCGACGCGCTCGAGCGCAGCCAGCGGCAGCATCGCGAACAGCGGGATCCCGCGCAGCAGCGACGCCTGGCGCTCGGGAATGACGCCCTCGGCGTCGAGTCGCCGGACCAGCGGCCAGCCGACGACGGCGATGACGGGCAGGATGAGGCCGGTCAGGACCAGGGCGCGCTCGATACCGATGACCTCGATCAGGATCGACGCGAGGATGCCGCCGATCGAGACGCCGGCGCTGGCCGCGACCTCGAGCACGGCGAACACCGCGGACCGCCCCGCGTTGGACGTGCCGCGCTGGAGCAGCGTCAGGCCCGACACGTCGATCAGTGCGTTGGCGATCCCCACGACCGCCAGGGCGAGGATCGCGACGATCGTCACGGGGACGAAGCCGATCACGGCGATCGGCGCGCCCCACCCGACCAGCGCGATCGCGAACACCACCGCCAGCCGCCGATCGGCGCCCACCCCGAGCGCCCCGAGGGCACCGACGATCCCGCCCAGGCCGATCGCCGCGCCCAGCACCCCGACGCCCGCGTCGCCCATGCCCAGGACCTCGATCGCCAGGACGGCGAGGAACGTCGTCAGCGCGCCGCGGACGACGGTCTGGCCGACGAACGACACCATCACCATGCCGGCCGGTGGCCGCGCGACGAGCTCCCGGACGCCCGCGACGAACGGGATCGCCGGCCTCGGCCCGTCCGCCCGTCGCGGTGGTCGCGACGCATCGGGCACCCGGACCGCGACCGCCACGCCCGCGGCGAGCAGGCACAGCGCGGCGGACACGAGCGCGGCCGGAGCGACGCCGAGCCGCGCGACCACCAGCCCCGCGACGAGCGGCCCCCCGAACGTGCCCAGGCTCTCGCCCAGGGCGCCGGCCGTGTTCGCGCTGACGAGCTCAGCGGGGCTGGTCGCGACCGTGGGCAGCAGGGTCAGGACCGTGGGCCGCACCAGGGCGCCGGCCGCCGACGCGAGCGCCACCGCAGCGAACACCAGGATCGTGGCGTCCGCGACGCTGGCGGCCGCGACGAGGGCGGCTCCGGCGGCCCTGACCAGGTTGACCCCGACGAGGGCCCGCTCGGGCCGGGCGAAGCGGCTGGTGTCGACGAACAGGTTGACGGCCGTCGCCGGGATCATCCGCGTCAGCGACACGAGGCCCACCAGCACGGCGCCGCCCGCGTCGTAGGCGACCAGCAGCGCGACGACGAGCAGGGCCCAATCGGCGGCGACCCCCAGCGTCCACGCCAGCTCGAGCGACCGGATGTCGCGGTTGTGGAGGACCCCGAGCAGCGAGCGGGCGGCGATCCCGAGCGGCGCCGCCGTGCCGCCTCCCCGGTCGTCGGCCATCAGTCCCCGGCGAGGCGACCCGTGGTCCAGGCCTCGACGACGCCCCGCAGCGTCGGCAGGGCGAGGGCGCCGCTGCCGAGCACCGCGTCGTGGAAGCCGCGGATGTCGAACCGGTCGCCCAGGCGCGTCCTCGCCTCGGCCCGCAGCCGGAGGATCTCCAGCTGGCCGAGCTTGTAGGCGAGCGCCTGACCGGGCAGCACGATGTAGCGGTCGACCTCGTTGACGATGTTGTTGGGAGCGAGCGCCGTGTGCTCCAGCATGAACGCGATCGCGCGCTCGCGCGGCCAGCCCATCGCGTGGATCCCCGTGTCGACGACCAGCCGCGCGGCCCGCCAGGCGTCGTAGGACAGCACGCCGATCCGGTCGAGATCGCCGCTGTAGAGGCCCATCTCGTCGCTCAGTCGCTCCGTGTACAGGCCCCAGCCCTCGAAGAACGCGGTGGGCCCGAGGTGGCGCCGGAACTCCGGCAGGTGCGGCAGCTCCTGGCCGATCGCGATCTGCAGGTGGTGGCCCGGGATCGACTCGTGGTACGTCAGCGCCTCGAGCTCGTAGCGCGGCCGGGTCTCGGGGTCGGCGGTGTTGAGGAAGTACTGGCCGGGCCGGGAGCCGTCGATCGCGGGCTGGCGGTAGTAGGCGATCGTCGAGTGGTCTTCCTCGTGGGGGCCCATCCGGATGATGTCGCAGGCCGCGATCGGCAGCCGGCCGAACCAGTCGGGGATCGCCTCGGTGGCCCGCCTGAGGCACCCCGCCGCGGCGTCGAAGATCTCGTCGCGGGTCGAGAAGTACAGCGCGGGGTCGCTGCGGAGCTTGGCCAGGGCCTCGGCAAGGCTCGACACCCCGATCGCGTGGCCGGCGAGCTCGGCGAGCTCGACGTCGATCCGCGCGATCTCGTCGAGGCCGATCTGGTGGATCTCGGCGGCGTCGAGGTCGAGCGAGGTGTGGACGCGGATCAGCCGCCGGTAGCCGTCGGGGCCTTCGGGGACGTGGCACATCCCGGGGTGCTCGGCCGAGCGGGCCTGCGGCAGGATCTCGGTCACGAGCGCGTCGTGGAGGCGGATGAACGCCGGCCGGATCTCGTCGTCGACGGCCGCCGTGAGGTCGACCGCGAACCGCTCCCGCTGCGCCGCCGACCAGCCCGGGAGGTCCGCGACCTCGGCCAGCGGCGCGAGCAGCGGCCAGTCGGTGGTCTCGCCGTCGAGCAGGTCTTCGAGGATGGCGACGGTGCGCTCGCCCGGCGCCAGGCACGCGACGCGGCCCTCGTCGAGGCTCCGACGCAGGCTGTCGAGGTGGCGATCCGTGTAGACGGCCATCTCGCGCCAGCGCGCCACCATGCGCCGGCCGTCCTCGACGGTCTCGAGCCGCTGGTAGTCCGGGACGAGCAGGAAGTCCGCGGGGACGCCCTCGATGGGGTCGATGTTCCAGGCGAGCAGCCCGGTATCCAGCTCCGCGATGTCGGACGCGATGGTCTCGCGCAGCATCAGCAGGCTGATCTGGGCCTCGCCTGCGAGCCGCCGCGGGTCGAGCTCGTTCACCCGGTCGAGGAGGGCCGCGAACCGGTCGCGGATCGCGACCGAGCCCTCGGGCGTGGGGTCGGGGAGGCGGTCGTCGAACCGCTGGTCGCCGATCGCGGTCGCGAACAGCGGGTGCGTCTCGAGGTACGTCTCCCAGTATTCGGCGGCGAGCGCGTCGAGGTCGACGGTCGCGTCGGGGGCCGTCGGGTCCGCCGTGAGGTCCATCACCAAATCGTATCCAGCGCGACCCGGGACGGAGCCATCGCGATGTGTCGGCCATGTGACACCCGGCGCGGTGCGCCGACGCACCGGCCCGCCGGGCACGGAGCGGTCAGGGCGTCCGTCAGTCGATGCACCGGCCCACGTCGACGGCCCCGGTCCGGCCGATCGCCGGCGACACGCGGGTCGAGATCGCGATCGGGCTCAGGGCATAGCCGACCTCGGGGTCGGTCCGGGACTCGGCGAACACGAGGCCGCCGATCGTGCCGTCCTCGAGGATCAGCGGTCCGCCGGAGTCGCCCGGCTCGATGGCCGAGCGCAGCTCCACGATCTCGCGCCGGACCTGCGCCTGGTCGTAGATGTCGTGACCGGTGGCCTCGTACGTGCCGGCGACCGCCGCCGGCAGGACGACCAGGGCGCCGCCACCCGCGTAGCCCAGGGCGGCGCCGGTCGCGCCGCGGTCGGGGACGGAGGTCGCGAACCGGAGCGCGCGGCCGTCGAGGCCCGGCACGTGGAGGACGGCGACGTCGAGGTTGGGGTCGAACAGGACGGCCTCGGCGTCCGCGACGTCGGAGCCGATCGTGGCCCGGATCGCCGTGGCGCCGGCGACGACGTGGGCGTTGGTGACGACGTACCCCGGCGCCACGATGACCCCGGTGCCGTTCACCTGGCTGTCGCAGGCGCGGGTCGTGATCCGCGCCGTGCTGTCGACGGCGGCGGCCGCGATCCGCTCCGCCTGCGGATCGGATGGCGTGTCGACCGCCGGCAGCGGCAGCGGGTCGAGGCCGACGAAGACGTCGGGCAGGCCCGAGGCGTCGAGCGCACCGGCGATCTCGCCCACGACCTCGGTCGGCGGCGGGAGCAGCTGGTCGACGCCGCGCACGACCACCGACTGCGTCGCGGCCCGGCCGAGCGCCGGGAACGGGCCGGCGGCCAGCAGCCCGCCGGCGAGCCACACGATCAGGATCGCCTGGAGCGCGCCCAGGAAGCCGCCGGCGACACGATCCATGCTCGACAGCACGCCACGGCCGAGCTGGTCGGCGACGATGCGGCCGATTCCGGACCCGATCGCCTCGCCCAGCGCGACCGCGAGCAGGACGGTGCCCAGGACCGCGAGCGCACGCGGGATGGGCTCGAGCGTCCCGGTCGCGCCGAGCAGGAGCGGCGCGAGGGCCAGGATCAGCAGCAGGCCGCCGATCGCGCCCGCCACGCCGCCGACCTGAGGCAGCGCGCCCGTGCGGATCCCGGCGACGATCGCGGTGATCAGGATGATCACCGCGAACAGGTCGAACAGATTCACCACGGGAGTATCGGTTGGGCGGCCGAACCCTGCCGCGGGCCGGCCGGATCCCGCCCCGGCGTCAGTCGATCGTGACGGTGACCGGGGGCGCGCCGCCGAACGCGGTGACGGTGTACGTCCCTGGCTCGAGCTCGCCGAGGTCGACGATCGTCGCCTTGTACTGCGCGATCTCGATGCAGGCCGTGTCCGGCGCGGCGCCGCTGCCCTCGCGGACGGTCAGGGTGAACGTGTTGCCGTCGCGGGAGACGTCGACGTCCGCGAGGACGCTGCACGGCTCGACGCCGCTCCACCAGGCGACGCGCACCGCGAGGTCGCGGCCGTTCAACGCCGTATCGAGCCTGGTCGCCGCGACCTGGTGGATGCCGGTCAGGCCCACGCCCGGGGCGACGATGGTCGGCGCGGGCTCGCCGGGGTCTGCGAATCCCGGGTCGCCGCCGCTGCCCGCCCCGGCGTTGGCGTCCGAGCCGCCGCCGGTCACGGCATCGTCGGGGCTGCCGGACGCGCCCGGCTCGGACGCCGCGGCGCCGGACGAGCCCGGCACCGGGGTCGGGGCGAGGTCGCCGCCCGAGCCGCTCGGCGCCGACGGCGAGGCGGCGGGGACGGCCGTGGACGCCGGGCCGGCCGCGGCACAACCCGCGACCAGCGCGAGGAGGAGCGCGGCCGAGGCCGTGGTCGCGAGGAGGGACCGGGGGCGGAGGGTCGTCATGGCCACGGAGACGGCACGGCCGGGCGTCGGGTTCCGCGTCGGCCTGTGCGCGGGCGAGGGCGTCCGGTGGGTGTCCCGCCTCAGCCCGACGTCGCCGGGCCGAGGCGGGTGTCGATGCGCGCCGGGTGGACGGCCTCCCAGGCCGCGATCGCGTCGGCGTGATCGAGCACGTACCCGATCTCGTCGGTGCCGGCCAGCAGCATCAGCTTCGCGAACGGGTCGATCTCGAAGTCGACGGTCGAGCCGTCCGGCAGGAGCAGGCCCTGCTCGGCGAGGTCCACCCGCAGCTCGGCGTCGGGGTCGCGGTCGACGAGCTGGAACAGCCGCCGGTGGGTCGCCGGGTCGACGACGATCGGGAGCACCCCGTTCTTGAGCGCGTTGCTGCGGAAGATGTCGGCGAACGACGTCGAGAGGATGGCCTGGATACCCCACGCGCGGAGCGCCCACGGCGCGTGCTCGCGCGAGCTCCCGGTGCCGAAGTTGTCGCCGGCCAGCAGGATCCGGCGCCCGCTCATCCCCGGCCGGTCGAGCACGAACGGCGGGTCCTTCGGCGACCCGTCCTCCTCGAACCGCCAGTCGCGGAACAGGGCGTCGGCGAGGCCCTCCTTGTCGGTCACCTTGAGGTAGCGCGCCGGGACGACCTGGTCCGTGTCGACGTTCTCGGCCGGGAGCGGCACGACCCTGGACGAGAACCCGCGGAACGGCTCGGGCACCTCAGTAGCCTCCGCCGGCGGTCACGAGCGCCTCGATCCCCGGCAGCGTCCGGGGATCCGTGACCCGCCCGTTGATCGCCGACGCGGCGGCGGTGAGCGGCGAGGCCAGGAACGTCCGGCCACCCTTGCCCTGGCGCCCCTCGAAGTTGCGGTTCGACGTGCTGATCGCGTACTGGCCGGGCGACAGCTGGTCGCCGTTCATGGCGATGCACATGGAGCAGCCCGACTCGCGCCACTCGGCGCCGGCCGCCCGGAAGATCTCGTGCAGGCCCTCGGCCTCGGCCTGGGCCTTCACCTGCTGCGAGCCCGGCACGATCATCAGGCGCACCCCGTCGGCCGCCCGCCGGTCCTTGAGCACCGACGCTGCGAGCCGCAGGTCGCTGATCCGGCTGTTGGTGCAGCTGCCGATGAACACCACGTCGACCGGGTGGCCGGCGATCGGGTCGCCCGGCGTTAGGCCCATGTACTCGAACGCGCGCTCGAGGCCGCGGCGGGTCTGGTCGTCGGCGGCGTCCTCGGGCCGGGGCAGCCGGGCGGATATCGGCACGCCCATGCCCGGGTTGTTGCCCCAGGTGACCATCGGCTCGAGCGCACCGGCATCGATGACCAGCCCCTTGTCGAACGCCGCGCCGTCGTCGGTCGGCAGCGTCCGCCAGCCCGCCACCGCGGCGTCCCAGGCCGCACCCTGCGGCGCGTGGCGGCGGCCGTGGAGGTACTCGAAGGTCGTGTCGTCGGGCGCGATCAGGCCGGCCCGCGCGCCGCCCTCGATGCTCATGTTGCAGATCGTCATCCGCTGCTCCATCGTCAGCGCGCGGATGGCCTCCCCCCGGTACTCGAACACGTGGCCCGTGCCGCCGCCGATCCCGATCCGGGCGATCAGGGCGAGGATGATGTCCTTGGCGCTCACGCCGGGCGCCAGCCGGCCGTCGACCCGGACCTCGTAGGTCCTCGGCTCGCGCTGCAGCAGCGTCTGCGTCGCGAGGACCATCTCGACCTCGCTGGTGCCGATCCCGAACGCCAGCGCCCCGAACGCCCCGTGGGTGGCCGTGTGCGAGTCGCCGCACACGATCGTCATGCCCGGCTGGGTGAGCCCGAGCTCCGGCCCGATGACGTGCACGATGCCCTGGGTGTCGCTGCCGAACGCATGGATCGGGATGCCGAAGTCGCGGCAGTTGACCTCGAGCTGGCTGATCTGCGCTGCGGCCTGCATGTCGATCATCGGCAGCCCGCGCGGCGTGGTCGGCGTCGAGTGGTCGGCCGTGGCCACGGTCTTGTCGGGACGCCGGACCGGGAGCCCGCGGCTGCGGAGCCCCGTGAACGCCTGCGGGCTGGTCACCTCGTGGACGAGGTGGAGGTCGACGGCCAGGATCGCCGGCGCCCCCGGCTCCTCGGCGACAACGTGCGCGTCCCAGATCTTCTCGACGAGCGTGCGCGGGCTGGCGGTGGCCATATCGGCGTGCGGTGTCCTGTGCGGCGGTGTCCGGGCGCCAAGGGTAGCAGCGCACGGCGCGACGCCCGGCGGGCCGCGCAGCGGAGGGGTCCCGGTCCGACCCGGTACTTTCGGGTCACGGTTGGGTGGGATACCGGAGCGTAGAACTTGCCCATCGGTGGCGACCGCCCTCAGGGCGTCGCCGGATGGAGTGCGAGATGCTCGACGCGGATCGGGGCGCCCGGGAGCGGCGTCTCAAGCCTCGCGTCGTCGGGCCCGAGACCGGAGGGCGGACCGACGCGGGCCGCAGGATGGCGCGCCGGGTGCCGGCGCCGGTCCGGGTCGCCCTGTTCACCGCCCTGCTCGTGGGGCTCGCCCTTCTCCTGTTCGACGTCTTCCTGCGCGGTCAGCCGCCGTTGGAGCCGCCGGTCGACGTCCCGTGGTACGTCATGGCGGCGGCGTTCTTCGCGGCGGAGCTCAAGGTCGTCGACGTCCACTTCCGGCGCGAGAAGCACTCGTTCTCGCTGAGCGAGTTCCCGGCCGTCATCGGCTTCTTCCTGCTCACGCCGGGCGACTACTTCCTGGCCATGCTGCTGGGCACCGGCGCCGCGCTCCTCGTCCACGGCCAGGCGCCCCTGAAGCTGGCGTTCAACCTGTCCAACTTCGCGTTCACGGCGGCGGCCGCGCTGTCCGTGTTCTACCTGCTCCAGTCGACGCAGGGCGTGCCGGACCCCATGGACTGGGTGGCGGCGTTCGCGGCCACGACGTTCGCCGCGGTCCTCAGCTCGTTCACGATCGCGACCGCGATCTCGATGTCCGGGGGCGCGCCGCAGTACGAGAAGCTGCCCGAGATGATCCAGTTCGGGGGCCTGGTGGCGATCGCCAACACGAGCCTCGCCCTGCTGGCCGTGTCGGTGCTGTGGCTGGACCCGCTCCTGCTCGCCCTCCTGGTGGTGCCGCTGCTGACGGTGTTCCTCGCCTATCGGGCGTACGTGTCGGAGCGCGAGAAGCACGAGCGCCTGGAGCTGCTGTACCAGTCGAGCCGGATCCTCCAGCACTCGCCGGAGCTCGACTCCGCGATCGCGGCCCTGCTCGAGCACGCCCGCGAGATGTTCCGGGCCGAGCGGGCCGAGGTGCTGCTGTGGCCACGCGACGAGACCGTCGAGGAAGGCCTGCTGACGGTGTGCGAGCACGATCGCCAGCCGTCGATGATGGTCCCGCGGCCGCTCGCCGACGCCGACCGCCTGCACCGCCGCGTCGCCCACGAGCGCCGGGCCTTCCTCCATATCTCGCCCGATCGCAGCGACCCCGTGGTCCGCAACGCCATGGCCGCGCCGCTCCTCGGCGAGGCCGGGCTCATCGGGTCGATGGTCGTCGCCAACCGGCTGACCGAGGGGACGACCTTCTCCGACGACGACCTGCGGCTGCTCGAGACGCTCGCCAATCAGGCGGCCGTCGCGCTCGAGAACGGCCAGCTGGAGCAGTCGCTGGCCGAGCTCTCCCGGCTCAAGGAGCAGCTCCGGTTCCAGGCCTACCACGACCCGTTGACCGGCCTTGCCAACCGCAGCCTGTTCGCCGAGCAGGTCAACGCCGCGATCGAGCACCCGACGCCTGGCCGCGTCCCGGTCGTCCTGTTCCTCGACCTCGACAACTTCAAGGACGTCAACGACGCGCTCGGGCACCCGGCGGGCGACCGGCTGCTGACGGCCGTCGCCGACCGCGTCCAGTCGTGCATCCGGGCGGGGGACATGGCCGCTCGCTTTGGCGGCGACGAGTTCGCGATGCTGCTGCTCGACGAGCCGGAGCTCGGCTCCGCCGTGACCGTCGCCACCCGGCTGATCGCCGCCTTCGCCGTCACGTTCCCGATCAACGGGCATGACCTGAAGGTGTCGGCGAGCATCGGCGTCGCCGCGAGCCTCGAGCCCGGCGACCAGGCCGACGACCTGCTGCGCAACGCCGACGTGGCGATGTACACGGCCAAGCAGGCGGGCAAGAACCGGTTCGCGGTGTTCGATCCGACCATGCACGCCGCGATCGTGGCCAGGCATGCGATGTCGACCGAGCTGTCGCACGCGGTGGACATGGGCGAGATCGACGTGTTCTACCAGCCCGTGCTGTCGCTCGCGACCGGCGTCACGTTCGGCGTCGAGGCGCTGGCTCGCTGGCACCATCCGACCCGTGGATTCGTCGAGCCCGACGAGTTCATCCCGCTGGCCGAGGAGAGCGGCGCGATCCTGGCCCTCGGCCGGGCGGTGCTGTTCGAGGCGTGCCGCGAGGCGGCGCCGTGGCGATCGGGCGCGGGCGAGGGGATCTCGCTGACGGTCAACCTGTCCGCCGCCCAGCTAGCCCAGGAGACGTTCGTCGACGAGCTGACCGACGTCCTCCGGGCGACCGGATTCCCCGCCACCCGCCTGGTCCTGGAGATGACGGAGACCGTCATGTTCACCGACACGCAGACGACGATCGCGCGCCTGTCGGCCCTGCGCGACCTGGGCGTCCGGATCGCCGTCGACGACTTCGGCACCGGCTACTCGTCGCTCGGCTACCTGCGGCGGTTCGAGGTCGACATCCTGAAGATCGCGCGCGAGTTCATCGCTCCTGCGGCGACCGGCCCCGACGGCTGGGCGTTCGCCAACGCCATCGTCGCGCTCGGTCGGTCGCTCGGCCTGCGGATCATCGCCGAGGGGATCGAGGAGCCCGAGCAGCTCGAGCAGCTGCGCGAGATGGGCTGCGAGTTCGGCCAGGGCTACCTGTTCGCGAAGGCGATGCCCGGCGAGGAGATGGCCGAGCGCCTCCGGCCGCCCGCCGTGCGCCGCATCCCGGGCCGCCAGGCGGCGACCGCCACCCTGTCCAGCCAGCCCGCCTGATGTTCCTCCTGTACGCGGTCGTGATCGGGCTCGCGGTGGGCTTGCTGCTCGGTGGCCGCGCCGCGGGCCTCGCCGCCATCCGGATCCGCTGGCCGGCGGCGGTCGTGGCCGGCCTCCTGGTCCAGGTGGCCCTGTTCTCGCCCCAGGTGGCGGCCCGCGTCGGCGACCTCGGCCCGCCGATCTACGTGGCCTCGACGATGCTCGTCGCCGCCGCCGTGCTGCGCAACCTGGCGCTGCCGGGCATGCCGCTGGTCGCCGCCGGCGCGGCGTGCAACCTGGTGGCGATCCTCGCCAACGGCGGGTCGATGCCGGTCGGCGCCGCCGCGGTCGCGCTGATGGGCGGCCCGCCGAGGGCGCTCGAAACCGGGTATTCCAACAGCACCGTCGCGGCCGATCCCGCGCTGTGGTTCCTCACCGACGTGTTCGCGATGCCCCGCGGGATGCCATTCGCGAACGTGTTCAGCGTCGGCGACCTGTTGATCGGCCTCGGGATCGCGGTCGTGATCGTGCTCGCCATGCGCTCCGCTCGCCAGGCCGTGCCCTCGCCCCTGGCGTCAGCCGACGCGGCCGACGCCTGACGGGCGACGGCCCCCGAGGCCGCGGTGCGCAGCGGAACCTCCCACCAACGGACGCTCGGGGTAGTACCTCTGGGGAGTCCGCTTCCCGTACCGCGTGGCCCTAGCCTCCGGGTTGAGGGCTCAATAGTCCTCCATCGAGACCTTCGTCCAGGGCAAACCCGTCGCGAGGCGGGGACGCAAAGCCAGGGATCTTCCTCGGGAGACCGCCCGGTTGCCGGGGCCGCGATGCCATCCAGACAGGCTCGAAGGAGTCGACGTGAAGGCGAACCTGGCGCGCTTCACCTGGGCTGTGGCGTTGCTCGCGTCCATCGCCCTGACCATCGGCGCGGGCATGCGCTGGGACTGGTGACAGGGATGGCGCCGATCGGGGGCAACCTCATCGCCGTCGTCGTCACCAAGCCGGCACGCTCACGCCCGGACATCGGTATCGAGGCCGGGCAGCGCTGGACGTGATGGTCCGGGCGACATGCCCTCATCCCATCGCGACGAGACCGCCGTCCTGGCGGTCTCTTCGTTTCAGCACGTTCGGGGGATGCGCCGGCGCGGCGCGCTACTGGACGATGGTCCGGTCCGGGGTCGAGTTGCGCGACCGCCTCGGGGCCGTTTAGACTGCGCGGACCCGCTACCGGCGGGCTATCGGGAGTCGATCGCTTGGGCTTCTTCGGAGATCGCCAGCGCAGTGCCGTCGCCGTCGTCGTGACGTCGGATGGCCGCCGCGTCACCGTGCCCGTGCGTGACCTGCCGACCAAGGACGTATCCCTTCTCGACCTGCTTCGCTCGCTCCTTGCCGGGCTTGACGGCCTCCTTGGCCTCCTCATTACCGGCTCCCGGCGGGAGAACGGAGGAACGCGGAGGGACCAGCGCCACTGAGGCGCCGGCCACCGAAGACCGAAGGGACCCTCGCCGGGTGGCGAGGGTCTTTGCATGTTCGGGAGGTCGCGGGCCTGCCGGACGGAGAGGGACCAGCGGATGACGATGACGAAAGGGGAGCCACCGACGGGCGGCCCTGCCACCGCGCCCGCCCGACGCAGCCACGTGCCCGCCGACGGCACGGCGGAATCGGCGGCGGTCGAGCAGGCGCGCAAGGACATGCTCCGCGACGTGCGGCCGCGCAACCGCACCCGGATCGGCGCCGATGCGCTGATGGAGGCGCTCATCCGCCAGGGGACCGACGTCCTGTTCAGCTACCCGGGCGGCGTCATCCTCCCGATCTACGACATCCTGGGCGACTACCCCGAGATCCGGCACATCCTCGTCCGCCACGAGCAGGGCGGCGGCCACGCGGCCGACGGCTACGCCCGGGCCAGCGGGCGCGTCGGCGTGTGCATGGGCACCAGTGGCCCCGGGGCGACCAACCTCGTCACCGCGATCGCCACGGCCCAGCTGGATTCGGTCCCGATGGTCGCCATCACCGGCAACGTGCCCGGCGCGCTGATCGGCAAGGACGCGTTCCAGGAGATCGACATCACCGGCATCACGCTGCCGATGACCAAGCACAACTACCTGGTCCGGAACGCCGACGACATCCCGCACGTCGTCGCCGAGGCGTTCCACCTCGCCCGCTCCGGCCGCCCCGGGCCGGTCCACGTCGACATCACGAAGGACGCCCTGCAGCAGGAGACGCGCGCCGAGCACCCCTCCCTCGACGACGTCGTCGCCGGCCTGCCCGGCTTCCGCCCGACCCTCGACGGTCATCCCAAGCAGCTCAAGCTCGCCGCCAGGGAGATCGCCGCCGCGCGGCGCCCGCTGATCCTGGCGGGCCACGGCGTCCTGATCGCCGACGGCGGCGAGGAGCTCCGGGCGTTCGCGGAGAAGACCAGCATCCCGGTCGCCTGGACGCTGCTGGGAATCGGCGCCCTCGACGAGCGCCACCCGCTCGCCTACGGCTACATGGGCATGCACGGCTGGAAGCACGTGAACCGCGCGATCCAGTCCGCGGACCTCCTGATCGCGGTCGGCATGCGCTTCGACGACCGGGTGACCGGCAACGTCCGGACCTACGCGCCCTACGCGCGGATCGTCCACGTCGACGTCGACCCCGCGGAGATCGGCAAGAACGTCGCGGTGGAGGTGCCGATCGTCGGCGACGCCCGGCGCGTGCTCGCGGGCCTGTCGGCGCTGGTTCCGGCGACCCCGGTCGCGGATCGGCAGGCGTACCTCGACGAGCTGGCCGAGTGGAAGCGCGAGTCGCTGGGCAGCTCGTGGCACGGCTCGGGCGCCTGGCGCGACGGGCTCCTGTCCGCGGACTTCGTCGTGGAGCGCATCGGCGAGCTCACCGGGCACGTCGCCAACTACGTGGCCGACGTCGGCCAGAACCAGATGTGGCTGGCCCGGTACACGGGCTTCCAGCGGCCGAACAGCCACCTGTCGTCGGGCGGCCTCGGGACCATGGGCTACTGCGTCCCCGCGGCGATGGGCGCCGCGCTCGGGCGACCCGAGTTCGAGACCTGGGCGGTCACCGGCGACGGCGGCTTCCAGATGACCAGCCAGGAGCTGATGACGCTGGCCGCGGACCGGATCCCGGTCAAGATCGCGATCCTCGACAACAAGAAGCTCGGGATGATCCGCCAGTGGCAGGAGATCATCTACGCGGGCAACTACCACTCCGCGCACCTGCCCGGGCCCGACTTCATCAAGCTCGCCGAGGCCTATGGGATCCCGGCCTTCAAGGCCACCCGGACCGACGAGGTCGACACGACGATCAAGGCCGCGCAGGCGGTCGACGGGCCGGCCCTGATCTGGTTCGAGATCGCCGAGGAGCAGAACGTGTTCCCGATGATGCCGGCCGGCAAGGGCCTGTCCGACCTGATCGAGACCTGGGGGGCGCCCGAGGAATGAGCGGCGACCAGAGCCCCAACGGTCAGCACGCGCAGCCGGCCCACACCAGCGCGCCGCCGCCGCGGGCCCTGCCCGGGACCGGCACGGCCCAGCGCCACATCCTCGTCGTGCTGGTCATGAACCGGCCCGGCGTCCTCAACCGCGTGGCCAGCCTGATGCGGGCGCGCAACTTCAACATCGATTCCCTCGCCGTGTCGCGCACCGACCGCGAGAGCGTCAGCCGGATGACGATCACGATCCACGGCGACGACGTCGCGGTGGAGATGGCGACCAAGCAGCTCTACCGCCTGGTGGACGTGCTCAAGGTCCAGGACGTCAGCGGCGATCAGCTCGTCGAGCACGAGCTCGCGTTCGTGAAGGTGCGGGCGAACGACGCCAACCGGGCCGAGGTCATCAAGATCGTCGAGTTGTACAAGGGCCGGGTCGTCGACATCGCGCCGGAGTCGGTGATCGTCGAGGCGACCGGGACCGAGGGAGAGATCGACGCCCTCGTCGCGCTGCTGCGCGGCTACGGGATCAAGGAGCTGGTCCGCACCGGCGCGGTGGTGATGCTGCGCGGCGCGGGATCGATCGAGGAGGCATTGAAGCTGTGAATCCTCCGGCCGATGGCTCGCAGGAGCGTCGCCTCGTCCGTCGGAGGGCGATTGCCGACACGTCGATGAGGGTGCCGACCCGTCGTCTGAAGGAGCGGATTCTGTGACAGCAAGGATGTATTACGACGATGACGCGGATCCGCGCGCCCTCGACGGGCAGACGGTCGCGATCATCGGCTATGGCAGCCAGGGCCACGCCCACGCCCTGAACCTGCGCGACAGCGGCGTCGACGTCGTGGTCGGGCTCGCTCCGGGCTCCAAGAGCCGCGCCCTCGCCGAGGCCGCCGGCCTGCGGGTCGAGGACGTCGCCGACGCCGTGAAGGCGGCCGATGTGATCATGATCGCCGTGCCCGACACCGCCCAGAAGGCGGTCTACGACGCGGAGATCGAGCCCCACCTCCGGCCCGGCCAGCTGCTGATGTTCGCGCACGGGTTCAACATCCGGTTCGCGCGCATCCAGCCGCCCGCGACGATCGACGTCGGGATGGTCGCGCCCAAGGGCCCCGGCCACCTGCTGCGCAGCGTCTACGAGCAGGGCGGCGGGGTGCCGGCCCTGTTCGCGGTCGAGCAGGATCCCTCCGGCAGTGCCCGTGCCAGGACGCTGGCGTACGCCCGCGGGATCGGATCGACCCGTGCCGGCGTCCTCGAGACGACGTTCAAGGAGGAGACCGAGACCGACCTGTTCGGCGAGCAGGCGCTGCTGTGCGGCGGCGTGTCCGCCCTCGTCAAGGCCGCGTTCGAGACGCTGGTCGAGGCCGGCTACCAGCCCGAGCTCGCGTACTTCGAGACGATGCACGAGCTCAAGCTCATCGTCGACCTGATGTACCGGGGCGGCCTCAACTTCATGCGCTTCAGCGTGTCCGACACCGCCGAGTACGGCGACTACGTCTCGGGTCCACGCGTGACCGAGGGGGCCAAGGCGGCCATGAAGGACGTCCTGTCCGACATCCAGAGCGGGTCGTTCGCGACCCGGTGGGTCGCCGTCCAGGACGCCGGCGGCGAGGAGTTCCGACGGCTCCGGGAGCAGGACCGGAACCACCAGATCGAGCTGGTCGGGGCCGACCTGCGGGCGAAGATGCCGTTCCTGAACCCCGTGGTCGTCGAGGCCGGCCAGGCGCAGGCCGTGGCCAGCGCGGCGCCGGCCGCGGTATCGGCCGGGGAGCGATCGCGATGACGTTCGAGGCCACCCAGCCCCGGTTCGGCGGCGGCGTCGCGGCGGGCACCGTCCGGATCTTCGACACGACGCTCCGCGACGGCGAGCAGGCGCCCGGCGCCGGGCTGACGGCCGCCGAGAAGCTCGAGGTCGCGCGCCAGCTGGCCCGGCTCCGGGTCGACGTCATCGAGGCCGGCTTTCCGGCGGCCTCGCCCGGCGACTTCGAGGCCGTCCGACGGATCGCGCAGGAGACCAAGGGGGGAATCGCGGTGGCCGCGCTCGCGCGCTGCCGCGACGGCGATCCGCAGCGTGCCGTCGAGGCGATCGGCGTGGCCGAGCGTCCGCACCTCCACCTGTTCATCGCGACCAGCGACATCCACCTCAAGCACAAGCTGAAGCTGACGCGCGAGCAGGCGCTCGCAGACGCCCGCACGTGGGTCAGCTGGGCGCGGGAGACGCTGGGCCGCGACGCGGAGATCGAGTTCTCGGCCGAGGACGCGTCCCGGACCGAGGCCGCGTTCCTGCTCGAGGTCTACCAGGCGGTGGTCGAGGCGGGCGCCTCGACCGTCAACATCCCGGACACCGTGGGCTACGCGATCCCGGCCGAGTTCGGGCGCCTGGTCGGCAGCGTCGTGGACCTCGTCGGCCGCGACGCGACCGTCAGCGTCCACTGCCACAACGACCTCGGGCTCGCCACGGCGAACACGCTGGCCGCCGTCCAGGCGGGCGCCCGCCAGGTGGAGGTCACGGTGAACGGTCTCGGCGAACGGGCCGGCAACGCGTCGCTGGAGGAGGTCGTGATGGCCCTCCGCACGCGCCCGAACCAGTTCCCCGAGCTGGCCGCGCAGGTCCAGACCGAGCAGCTCACGCCCGCCTCGCGGCTGGTCTCGTACCTCACCGGGTTCGCGGTCCAGCCCAACAAGGCCATCGTCGGCGCGAACGCGTTCGCGCACGAGTCGGGGATCCACCAGGACGGGTTCCTCAAGAACCCGCTGACCTACGAGATCATGACCCCCCAGTCGGTGGGCCTGTCGGGCAGCACGCTCTCGATCGGCAAGCTGTCGGGCCGGCGCGGGCTCCAGGGCAAGCTCAAGGAGCTCGGCCACGAGGTCGACGGCGAGGCGCTCGACGCGGTGTACCGCGCGGCGATCGCGCTGGCGGACTCGAAGAAGGACGTCACCGACGCCGACCTGATCGCGCTCGTGGAGCAGCGCACCGCGGACGTCCCGCGCTCGATCGACCTGCTCGGCTGGAACATCAGCTCGTCGAGCGGCGGCCACTCCGTCGGCAGCGCGTCGCTGGTCGTGGCGGGCGAGGCCAAGGCGGCCAACGCGACCGGCAACGGCCCGGTGAACGCGCTGTTCGCCGCCGTCGACGAGGCGATCCAGCCGGTCCTCGGCTGGCATCCGGTCCTCACCGAGTACGAGATCAAGGCCGTGTCCGCGGGCGAGGACGCGCAGGGGCAGGTGCTCGTGCGCTGCCGCCGGTCGTCCGACGAGGGCGCCGGCGCGCTCGTCGTCACCGGGCACGGGTTGTCGACCAACATCATCGAGGCGTCGCTCGAGGCCTACCTCGTGGCCGCCAACAAGCTCCACGGCGCCGAGATCAACGGGATCGAGGTCGCGTTCGTCGGCCGCCGGACGGCCGTGGAGCTGCCATGAGCGACGGCGCTGACCAGCCCCGGTATCGCATCGCGCTGATCCCCGGCGACGGCGTCGGGCCCGAGGTCGTCGCGGGCGCGGTCGGGGTCCTCGAGGCCGCCGGCCGGTCGTTCGGGTTCGCGTTCGACTGGGTGGAGCTGGTCGTCGGCGGGATCGCCATCGACACCTATGGCGTGGCGATCCGGGCCGAGGACCTCGAGGCGTGCCGCGACGCGGACGCGGTGCTGCTGGGTGCCTGCGGCGGTCCGAAGTGGGACGACCCGGACGCCGCGGTCCGGCCTGAGCAGGCGCTGTTCGCGCTACGCAGCGGCCTGGGCCTGTTCGCCAACCTGCGCCCGATCACCGTCGACCCTTCGCTCATCGACGCCTCGCCGCTCAAGCCGGCGCTGCTCGAGGGCGTCGACTGCCTGATCGTCCGCGAGCTCACGTCGGGCCTCTACTTCGGCCGGCCGTCGGAGCAGCGGGTGACCGCGGAGGGACGGGCCGCGATCGACACCCTGTGGTACACGGAGGCGGAGATCCGGCGCATCGTCACGCTGGCGTTCGAGCTCGCCCGGACGCGCCGGGCGAAGGTCACCCAGGTCGACAAGGCCAACGTGCTGGCGACGTCGCGCCTGTGGCGCAAGGTGACCGAGGAGGTCCGGACGCAGTTCCCGGACGTCGGCCTCGAGCACCGGCTCGTCGACTCGGCGGCGATGCTGCTGGCCAAGTCGCCGGCCAAATTCGACGTGATCGTCACCGAGAACCTGTTCGGCGACATCCTGTCCGACGAGGCGGCGGTCATCAGCGGCTCGCTGGGCATGCTCCCGTCGGCGTCGATCGGCGAGCGGGAGACCGCGCACGGCCGGCACGGCCTGTACGAGCCCATCCACGGCTCCGCGCCCGACATCGCGGGCCAGGACCTGGCCAACCCGCTGGGCACGATCCTGTCCGGGGCGATGCTGCTGCGCTGGTCGCTGGGCCAGGGCGCCGCGGCCGAGGCGATCGAGGCCGCCGTGGGGGCCGTCCTCGCCGATGGCTACCGGACCCGCGACCTGATCGCGCCCGGCGGCGCGGCCGTCGGCACGACGATCGTCGGCACCCGGGAGATGGCCCGCATCGTGGGCGAGCGGATCGCGATTCGCCGGCCGGTGACCGCCTGAGGGCGGGGCACCGGCCGCTCGTGAGTCGACGACCCCACCCGCACGGGCACTGGACCCCATGACACCGATGACCACCCCCGACGGCACCCCCGTCACCCTCTACGACACCACCCTCCGCGACGGCACCCAGGGCGAGAACATCACGCTCTCGCTGGCCGACAAGCTGCGCGTCGCGCGCATGCTCGACGAGTACGGGTTCCCGTTCATCGAGGGCGGCTGGCCGGGCTCGAACCCCAAGGACATCGAGTTCTTCGCCGCCGCCCGCAAGGAGCGCTGGCAGCACGCCAGGCTGGCGGCATTCGGCAGCACGCGCCACCGCGCGAACCGCCCCGAGGACGACCCCAACCTGCGCGAGCTGGTCGCCGCCGAGACGCCAGTCGTCACGATCTTCGGCAAGAGCTGGCTCCTGCACGTGGTGGAGGTCCTGGGCGCGACCCCGGCGGAGAACCTGGACATGGTCGCCGACTCGGTCGCGTTCGTCGTCGACCGCGGACGCGAGGCCGTCTACGACGCGGAGCACTTCTTCGACGGCTACCGGGCCGACCGCGAGTACGCGTTGTCGACGCTCCGCGCCGCGCGCCAGGCCGGCGCGCGGACGCTCGTGCTGTGCGACACCAACGGCGGCACCCTGACCGGCGAGCTGGTCGAGATCGTCGGCGACGTCCGGACCTCGCTCGAGAGGGACCCGGACGCGCCCGCCGTCACCTGGGGCATCCACACCCACAACGACGCGGAGCTCGCCGTCGCCAACTCGATCGCCGCCGTGCAGGCCGGCGTGCGCCACGTGCAGGCGACCATCAACGGCTACGGCGAGCGCTGCGGCAACGCGAACATGGTCTCGATCCTCGCCAACCTCGCGCTCAAGACGCCCGAGACCCTGGCGCCGGCGGGCGGCGGCGACCTCGCCGCGCTGACCCAGCTCAGCCGCGCGGTCGCCGAGATCGCCAACCAGGTGCCCAACGACTACCAGCCGTACGTGGGCCGGTCGGCGTTCGCGCACAAGGGCGGCGTCCACGGTGCCGCCGTGGCCAAGGTCGAGCGCAGCTACCAGCACGTCGACCCGGGCGCGGTTGGCAACGCCGGTCGACTGGTCGTCTCCGAGCTGGGCGGCAGGGCCAACACCGAGATCCGGGCCCGCCAGCTGGGCCACGAGCTCGAGGGCCTCGTCGACCCGCGCGAGCTCTCGAAGCTGATCAAGCGGCTCGAGCACGAGGGCCTCGCGTTCGAGGGCGCCGAGGCGTCGTTCGAGCTCCTCATCCGGCGCCACGCCAAGGACTACGCGGCGCCGTTCCGGGTCGTCGACTACACGGTGCTCGTGGAGCAGCGGTCCGGCCGGGAGCTGCTGGCCGAGGCGACCGTCAAGGTCGAGGTCGACGGCGAGGTGCTCCACACCGCCGCCGACGGCAACGGCCCGGTCAACGCCCTCGACGGCGCGCTGCGCAAGGCGCTGCGGGCGTTCTACCCCGTGCTCGATGGCGTCCACCTCGTCGACTACAAGGTGCGCATCCTCGACGGCGCCACCGCGACGGCCGCCCGGACCCGGGTCATCATCGATTCGCAGGACGGATCGACCACCTGGTCCACGATGGGCAGCGATACGAACATCATCGCGGCCTCGGCGCAGGCGCTCGCAGACTCGCTGGAGTACGCGATCTGGAAGTCCGGGGCGGAGCTCCGGCGGCGCGACGAGCGCCACTTCACGACCACGAATGGCCAGGGGACGGCGGCGGCCTCGTCCCCCGAGCCCGACCCGGCGGCCGCGGGAGGCCCCTCATGACCGACGCACCCGGCGCCACCGGCGCCCGTCCCGACGCCTCTGGCGCGCACGCGCACCCGCATCCCGCGCGGCTCGCCCGCTGGACCGTCACCTCCGGCAGCAACGTCAACAGCCGGGCCGCCGTCGTGATCCGGGCCGGCGAGCACGACTGGAAGGCGTCCGCCGAGGGCAACGGCGCCGTCGACGCGTTGTACAAGGCGGTCGACGCGGCCCTCGTGGACGTCCTCGGCGGCCACCCGCGCCTCGTCGCTTACGACGTCCACGCCCTGGCCGAGGGGCCCGAGGCCGAAGGCAAGGTCACGGTCAAGATCGCCCCGCCGGCCTCGGCCGAAGGGGCGCGCGGCGACGGGCGCTTCACCGGCGAGGTGACCAGCACGAACATCGTAGCGGCCTCGGTCGAGGCATACGTCGAGGCGATCAACCGGATGCTCGGTGCCGAGTCGTGGGCCGGGGCGGCTGAGGAGGCCGGCTCGCGACGCCCGGGGGCCGGCGCCCATGCGACCGGCCAGGCGCCGGCCGAGTTCGACGACGACGCCCGCGAGATCGACACGACCGAGTGGTTCAACCGCTGACCGGGGCCGCTCGCGGCCCCGAGGGCGGCCACCGCGGTCCTCGGGTCGCCTATCCCGGCGAGCCCGGCGCGTTCGCCGAGGACGCGGTCCTCCGGTTCTTCGCGGACCCCGAGGCCGTCGCCCTGTCCTCGTTCCGGGCCGTGTTCGAGGCCGTCCGCGACGGCGACGTGGACGCCGGCGTCGTGCCCGTCGAGAGCTCGCTGCTGGGCACGATCCGCGAGAACCTCGACCTGTTGTGGGCGTTCGACCTGCCGATCGTCGGCGAGGTGTCGGTCCCGGTCAGGCTGGCCCTGCTCGCCCTGCCGGGCGAGACCCTCGAGTCGATCGAGCGCGTGTACTCGATCGCCGCGGCGCTCGCCCAGGCCGACGAGTTCCTGCGCTCGCGGCCGTGGAGCGTCCAGACGACCTACAACACGGCCGGCGCCGCGAAGCAGGTCGCCGACCGGCACGAGCGCGGCTCGGCCGCCGTCGCCGCCGCCCGGGTCGCGGGCATCTACGGGCTGGAGGTGCTCGCGGACGACATCCAGACCGGCGGCGACAACCACACCCGGTTCGCGGTCGTCGCCCGTCCGCCGGTTGCGGCCGCGGTGCGGTCGAGGGCGCGGCCGGCGGCCGTCGCCGGCCCACCGCGGACGACGCTCGTGTTCGCCGTCCGCAACGTGCCCGGGTCGCTGCACCGGTCGCTGGGCGCCTTCGCCTCCCGCGGGCTGAACCTGTCGCGCCTCGAGTCGCGGCCGTGGACGGCCCGGGGGTCGCGCTGGGAGTACCTGTTCTGGGTCGACCTCGACGCCGACCCCGCCGACCCCGCGTGCGCGGCCGCCCTGGCCGAGCTCGGGACCGAGACCGAGGTCGTCCGGATCCTGGGCACCTACGCCCGGGCCGCGGAGGACTAGCCCCCCGACGTCGGGCGCAGCGTTCCGCCTCGAAGGCGCCTGCCCGCTCGCGCGCCTGATGCGATCATGGCCTCGACCCGCGTGACGGCGGCCTGGGAGGTGGTGGATGGACGAGGCGTTCCGGACCGAGATGGCCGCGGGCTACACGCTGGCCGAACCCGCGATCGTCCTCGGCTCGCCGCTCCTCGGCGACGAGGTCCTGTCCGACGTGCGCGTGCAGGTCGCCCTGTCCCGGGTCAACCGCCACGGCCTGATCGCGGGCGCCACCGGCACCGGCAAGACCAAGACCCTCCAGATCTTCGCCGGCCAGCTGTCGGCACTCGGCGTGCCCGTGTTCGCCGTCGACGTCAAGGGCGACCTGTCCGGGATCGGGGCGCCCGGCGACGAGACCGACCAGCGGATCATCGACCGCTGCACCTCGCTCGGGTGGACGTTCCAGGCGGCCGGCCACCCGCTCGAGATCCTGTCGCTGTCGGGGAAGACGGGCGCCCACGTCCGGGCGAGCGTGTCGTCCTTCGGCCCGCTCCTGCTGGGCAAGGTGCTCGACCTCAACGACACGCAGACCTCGATCCTGTCGCTGGTCTTCCGCTACTGCGACGACCAGCACCTGCCGTTGCTCGACCTCGCGGACCTGCGCACGACGCTGAAGTTCCTCGGCTCCGACGCCGGCAAGCCCGTGCTCGAGGACCTGGGCGGCATCAGCCCGGCGTCCCTGGGCGTGATCCTGCGGGCGATCGTGACGATCGAGCAGGAGGGCGCCGACGTCTTCTTCGGAGAGCCCGAGTTCGACGTCGACGACCTGCTGCGGACGACGGCCGACGGCAAGGGGATCGTGACCCTGCTCGAGGTCGCGGACGTCATGGACCGGCCGCGGCTGTACTCGACGTTCGTGCTGTGGATGCTCGCCCAGCTGTACGAGGGCCTGCCTGAGGTCGGCGACCTGCCCAGGCCCAAGCTCGCGTTCTTCTTCGACGAGGCGCACCTCCTGTTCAAGGACGCGTCGGAGGCGCTCCTGGACCAGATCGAGCGCACCGCGCGCCTGATCCGGAGCAAGGGCGTCGGCGTGTACTTCGTCACCCAGGCGCCGACGGACGTGCCGTCGTCCGTCCTGTCCCAGCTCGGCAACCGCGTGCAGCACGCCCTGCGCGCGTTCACGCCCGACGACGCCGACGCGCTGCGCAAGACCGCGCGCACGTTTCCCTTCACCGAGCACTACGACGTGGAGCGGACGATCACGAGCCTGGGCATCGGCGAGGCCCTGGTCACCGTGCTGTCGCCGAAGGGCGTCCCGACGCCGCTCGCCGCGACCCGCCTCGTGCCACCGGACTCGCGGATGGCGCCGCTCACCGAGCCGGAGATCGCCCAGGTCGTCGCGGCCTCGCCGCTGGCCACCCGCTACGGCGAGACCGTCGACCGCGAGAGCGCGCACGAGATCATCACCGCGCGGCTGGCCACCGCCTCGGCCGCCGCGGCCTCGGCCGCCGCCGAGAGCACGATGCGCGACCGGGTCTCGCCGACCACCAACGCCGGCCTCGGGACCATGACGCCGGCCCAGCAGAAGCGCGAGATCGAGCGTCAGGCCCGTGAGTTGCGGAAGGCGCAGGAGGCGGCCGAGCGAGAGCGCAAGGCCCAGGCGCGCGAGGCGGCCGCCGCCGCCCGCCAGCGGGAGAAGACCCTCGAGACCGGGATCCGGACCGCCGGCCGGGTCGTCTCCTCGCGCGCCGGGCAGTCGCTGCTGCGCGGCGTGTTCGACACGATCTTCGGGACCGGCAAGCGCCGTTAACCTAGCCGACGAGCTCGGTCGGGGCGGCGGGGACGCTGTCCGGCTCGGCGTCGGTGGGCGCGCGGGCGACCATCGCGAGACCGGGGATCACCTCGTAGTGCTCGGCGGTCCACGTGGCGAGGCGTTCGGCGTGGCGCGTCCGGTCCACGTGCTCGTGGTCCGCGCCGGTGGCGGCCTCGACGTGCGACCACCCGCCCCACAGCGACAGGGTCACGAACCGGTCGGGTGGGTCGATCGCGAGGTAGAGCGCCAGCGGCCCTTCGCCCAGGGCGCGATCGGCGAGGGTGCCGGCGCGGGCGTCCTCCACGTAGTCGTCCAGCTGGCCCGCGCGGGTGATCCCGGAGACGACGCGCATGATCGAGATCCGCGACGGCTCGACGGGCTTGAGGACGACGGCGACGGACAGGCCCTCGGCGAGCCCGTCCTGGGTGCCATGGAGCGCCGCGACGTCCGCAGCGATCGGCGCCCGGTCGGCGTCGATGGCGGCCCGGACCGCGTCGCCGCCTGCCCAGACCGAGGCCAGCAACCGCTCGCCGTCCCCGCCGGGGCCCATCCGGCCGGCGAACACGGCGCGCAGCCCCGGCGCGAGGCCGATCCCGGGCGCCAGCGCATCACGCAGGGCGGCGTCGAATCCAGCGGTCACGGCGCGGAACCTGACCAGACGCAGAACGGGGTGCACGGCCTCCCTCTCGCGGCGAGCGCGAGGATTGTTTCCGACCTGCGCCGCCTCCGCAAGCGGGCCCGGCGGGCGCGGCCCACTGGGGCCGCTGGTAGCATCGGGGCATCGCCCCTCCAGGCGGGCGCCAGGAGTGCCCCATGACTGCCACCCGAACGGCCACGACGCCGCATCCCATCTACCTCGCCGGGCGTTGGGTCGAGTCGGACGACCCGCTCGTGATCGAGAACCCGGCCCGCCCCGACGAGCCCGCCGGGTCCACGTTCCATGCCACGCCGGCGCAGTACGAGGAGGCCGTCGAGGCTGCGGTCCGCGCCTTCGAGGTCACGCGCAGGCTGCCCGCCTACGAGCGGGGGCGGATCCTGCGCGAGGTCAGCGCCGGCCTGAAGGCCCGGCGCGAGGAGCTCGGCGCGACGATCGCGGCCGAGGCCGGCAAGCCGATCCGGGACGCCCTGGTCGAGGTCGACCGGGCAACGCTCACCTTCCGGCTGGGCGCCGAGGAGGCGGAGCGGATGACAGGCGAGCTGATCCCGCTCGACCTGATGGCGTCGAGCAAGGACCGCGTCGGCATCACGCGGCGGTTCCCGATCGGGCCCATCGCCGGGATCAGCCCGTTCAACTTCCCGCTCAATCTCGCCGCCCACAAGGTGGCCCCGGCGATCGCGTCGGGCAACCCGATCGTCCTCAAGCCGCCGTCCAAGGACCCGCTGGTGATGCTCAAGGTGGCCGAGATCATCGATGCCGCGGGCGTGCCCGAGGGCATGGTCAGCGTGCTGCCGATGAGCCGCGAGCTGGGCGACCGGATGGTGTCGGACGACCGGTTCAAGCTGCTGTCGTTCACGGGATCGCCGTCGGTGGGCTGGCGGATGAAGGAGCGCGCCGGCAAGAAGAAGGTCGTCCTCGAGCTCGGCGGCAACGCGGGCGTGATCGTCGACCGCTCGGCGGACCTCGACTGGGCCGTCAAGCGCATCGTGGTCGGGGCCTTCGGCTACGCCGGGCAGGTGTGCATCAGCGTCCAGCGGATGTTCGTGCACGAGGACGTCTGGGACGAGTTCATGGCCAAGCTCGTGGCCGCGTCGGGCGCGCTGAAGCTCGGCGATCCCGCGGACACCGCGACCGACGTCGGGCCGATGGTGGATGGCGCAGCCGCGCGGCGGACGCAGGACTGGGTCGACGAGGCGCTGGCGCTCGGCGGCAAGGTGCTGCTCGGTGGCAAGGCGGACGGGACGTTCTTCGAGCCGACGATCCTGACCGACGTCCCGGTGCATGCCAAGGTCTGTTCCAACGAGGCGTTCGCCCCGCTCGTCGTCGCCTTCCCGTTCCGCGAGCTGGATGACGCGATCCGCCAGGTCAACGACAGCTTCTTCGGTCTCCAGTGCGGCGTGTTCACGAACGACCTTTCGGCGGCGTGGGCGAGCTTCTCGGAGCTCGAGGTCGGGGGCGTGATGATCAACGACATTCCCACGTACCGGATCGACCACATGCCGTACGGCGGCGTGAAGGACTCGGGCCAGGGGCGCGAGGGCCTCCGCTGGGCGATCGAGGACATGACGGAGATCCGGATCATGGTCCTGGCCTGGCCCCAGTAGGCCTCGGCGCCGCGGGCATTCTCGAGCATCGGCGATGCCGGCCGATCGCTGGCAGGACGCCGACGCGTACGAGCGGTTCATCGGCCGCTGGAGCCGGCGGGCCGCGGACCAGTTCCTCGCCTGGCTCAGCGTGCCGGCGGGCGCCACCTGGGTCGACGTCGGCTGCGGCATCGGCGCGCTGGCGGGCCAGATCGTCGCGCGCACGGATCCTCGGCGGGTCACGGGCGTCGACCCGTCGGCCGCCTTCGTCGAGGCCGCGCGCGACCGGGTGACCGGGCCCGTCGCCGCGTTCGACGTCGGGCAGGCCGACCGACTGCCGCTCGACACCGGGTCCGCGGACGTCGTCGTCTCGGGGCTCGTGCTCAACTTCGTGCCCGACGTCCACGCCGCGCTCGAGGAGGCCGCGCGCGTCGCGCGGCCGGGCGGGACGGTTGCCGCGTACGTCTGGGACTACGCCGGGCGGATGGAGCTGCTTCGCCGGTTCTGGGACGCGGCGGTGGAGCTCGATCCGTCGGCCGCGGAGCTCGATGAGGGACGGCGCTTTCCGATCGCCTCGCCCGCGCAGCTCGCGACGGCGTGGGTCGACGCCGGGCTGTCCGAGGTCCTCATCGCGCCGCTCGACGTCCCGGCCCGGTTCGCCGACTTCGACGACTTCTGGCTGCCGTTCACGGTGCCCATCGGGCCGGCGCCCGGCTACGTCGCCACGCTGCCGCTCGACAGGCGCGACGCGCTCCGGGACCGGCTGCGGTCCACGCTGCCCACCGGCCCCGAGGGCACCATCGACCTCATCGCGCGCGCCTGGGCGATCCGCGGCCTCGCCTGATCCGGCACCCGTGTCCCGGAAGCCGCGACCGCGCGGGCCACGCCGTGGCCCGTGTCCCACACTGCCGGCGATGGATCTCACGCTCACGCCCGCCCAGGTCGACCTCCAGGCACGCGCCCGGCGCTATGTGGTCGACGCCCTCCAGCCGCTCGAGGCCGAGTTCGAGCGCAACGCGACCCTGGCCGAGGAGAGCACGCGGGAGCTCAAGCGGCGCGCCATCGAGGCCGGGCTCCACGGCGGCAGCCTCCCGACGTCGGCCGGCGGCCAGGGCTGGACCGCGCTCGAGCAGGTCCTCGTGCACGAGCAGCTGGGCCAGGCGACGGGCGGCCTGTGGAGCTTCATCCCGGGCGCCTACAACGCGCTCGTCCATTGCACCCCGGAGCAGCGCCGGCGCTACCTCGACCCCAGCCTGCGTGGCGAGCGCAACGGCAGCTACGCGATCACCGAGCCGGGCCAGGGATCGGACGCCCGCACGCTCGCCTCGACGGCGGTCCGCGACGCGGCCACCGGCGAGTGGGTCCTCAACGGGGAGAAGTGGTTCGTCACCGGGCTGTCGGACACGGACTTCATGATCTTCCACTGCCACGTCATCGACGGCGACGAGCGAAAGCCGACCCTGTTCCTCGTCGACTACGACGTGGCCGGCCTCGAGCAGACCGGCGACCCGGACTACACGCACACGTTCGCCGACCGCCATCCGCAGTTCGTGCTGCGCGACGTCCGGGTGCCCGCCGACGCCGTCCTGGGCGGGGTGGGCGACGCGGACGCGATGACCAACGAGTGGTTCGTCGAGGAGCGGCTGCACATCGGCGCCCGCTGTGCCGGGGCGATGGAGCGGCTGCTGACGCTGGCCGTGGAGTGGGCGACGAGCCGCGTGCAGTTCGATGAGCGCATCTACGACTTCCAGGGCGTGAGCTTCCCGCTCGCCGACTCCGCGGCGGACGCCTCCGCGGCGCGCCTGCTGACGCGCGAGACCGCGTGGCTCATGGATGCGGGCGCCGACGCCAAGGTGGTCCACGCCCGCGCCTCGGTGGCCAAGCTGTTCGCGTCCGAGGCCGCCTGGCGCTGCGCCGACCGGGTCGTGCAGGTGTTCGGCGGTCGCGGCTACATGCGCGAGTTCCCGGCCGAGCGCTACCTCCGCGAGCTGCGCGTTGACCGGATCTGGGAGGGCACGTCCGAGATCCAGCGCCTGATCGTGGCCCGGGCGCTCGAGAAGCGCGGCGTCGGCGCGGTCGTCGGCTGAGCCCGATGGCGACCCCCGAGCCGGGTGCCGCCCCGTCGCCGTCGGTCGCCGCCTCTTCCGACACGGCGACACCCGCGTCCGCGCCCCCGATCGACCTCCGGCCGCTGTTCGCCCCGCGTTCGATCGCGGTGATCGGGGCGAGCCCGCGATCGTCGCTCGCGCTCACGGTCCGCGACAACCTGGCGCGCATGGGCAGCGAGACGCGCTGCCATTTCGTGAACCCCAACTACACGGTCGCGTTCGGACAGCCGTGCTACCCGAGCCTAGCCGCGCTGCCGGAGCGCCCCGACACGGCGATCCTCGCGGTCAACCCGCTGCGAGCGGCGCGGTTCGCCCAGGAGGCCGCCGAGGCGGGGGTCCCCGGCCTGGTGATCCCGGGCGGGGGCGTCGTGGAGGGCGGCGAGTCGGCGGCGGCGATGCAGCGCGCGGTCGCCGAGATCGCGATCGGGCACGGGGTGGCGCTGCTGGGCCCCAACTGCATGGGCGCCGTCGACTGGACGACCAACAGCTCCACCTACATCGGGGACGTCAACCCCTGGCTCCCGCGCGGGCACGTCGCGGGGCTCGCCCAATCGGGCAGCGTCACCGACGCGTTCCTCCACGCACCCGGCACGCGCATCGGCTACAGCCGGATCGTGTCGGTGGGGGCGGAGGTCGTGCTCGACCTGTGCGACTACCTCGCGTACTGCCTCGACGACCCCGAGACGCACGCGGTCATGCTGTTCGTCGAGGGCTTCAAGCGGCCGGAGCGGTTCCTCGCCCTCGCCGATCGGGCCCTGGAGCTGGGCAAGCCGATCCTCGCGGTCAAGGTCGGACGTTCCGCCCAGGCGCAGGAGGCGGCGATCGCGCACAGCGGCAGCCTGGCGGGCGAGGACCGGGTGACGGCCGCGGCGCTCGATGCGGCCGGTGTGGTCCGATGCGCCGACCTCGACGAGCTGCTCGAGGCAGCTGAGCTGGTGGCCGGGATCGGCCGCCTCGGCCGGCGGCTGCGCGGCGGGCGGACGGGCGTCGTGACGGTGTCCACCGGGGAGGCGTCGCTCGTCGCCGACCTCGCCGACCGGACCGGGATCGACCTGCCCCCGGTGACCGACGGCGCGCGGGAGGCGATCCTGCGCGCGCTCCCAACGATGGGCTACATCGGCAACCCGCTGGACCCGTGGGGGGCGGCCGACGAGGCGACCGCCTACCGGGCCTCCTTCGATGCCCTGGCCGCGTCGGGCGCCTACGACGTCCTCGCGGTGGTGCACGACAACCCGTTCCGCGAGCTGCCCAGCGAGGTCGACGTCGCGCGCACGGTCAGCCGCGCACTGGTCGAGGCGACGGCGGACCGGCCGGAGATCCTCCCGGTGTACGTCTCGCTGACCTCGAACGACGCGAGCGACGCGGTCAAGGGGTTCCTCGACGAACACGGCGGCATGCCGCTGCTCAAGGGAGCGGTGGAGGCGTTCGCGGCGATCGCGCGGCTGGCCGCCTGGGAGCGTCGGCACGCCGCCCGGCTCGCGACCGGCCCCCGGCGGGCGGACTGGCCCGCGCTGGCCGCCGACCGCGTCGCGTGGGGGAGGGACACGATCCTCGACCCGCTGGCCCGCTCGGCGGCGTCGGCCGGTCGCCGCGTCGCGCTGGCCGAGCGCGAGAGCCTCCAGCGGCTCGCGGACGCCGGGCTCCCGGTGACGCCAGCACCAGCCGTCGCGGCAGAGGCGGCGGCCGCCGTCGCGGCCTGGCGCGATCTCGGCGGCGGACCGGTCGCGCTCAAGCTCGACGCACCGGGCCTGGCCCACAAGAGCGACGTCGGCGGGGTCGCGCTCGACCTCGGCGACGGGGCCGCGATCGCCGCGGCCGTGGACGCAATGGCGGCCGCGGCGGCACGCGCCGGCGTCGAGGTGCGCGGCCTCCTGGTCGAGCCGATGGCGCCGGCCGGGGTCGAGCTCATCGTGGGCGGGCGGCGGGACGCGGTGTTCGGGCCCGCGGTGCTGGTGGGGTTCGGCGGGATCCTGGCCGAGGTGTTGGACGACGTGGCCGTGCTGCTGGCGCCGGTCGCCCGGTCGGAGGTGGTCGAACGGCTGCACGCCCTGCGGGGCTCGGCGCTGCTGCGCGGCGTCCGTGGCTCGGGTGCGGTCGACATCGACGCCGTCGCCGCCCTCGTGGTGGCCGTGGGGGACCTGCTCGTCGACGACCCGACGATCGAGGAGATCGACCTCAACCCGGTCATCGCGGGCCCCTCGGGCGCGCTCGCGGTCGATGCGCTGGTGGTGCTCGGGTCCCAGCCGGCCTGACGGGCCGCGACCCGGATCGAGCGCGAACGGCGCCGCGCGGCACCGGGTGGTGGCAGGGACCGCGGGTGACCAAGGTACTGGCCCGTATGGGCCCCCGGTTCGGTAGTCGGTGCGGGGGGCGTGGTGTCGAATTCGACTATCAACGCGGGGCGAGTCGAGTCTTCGGGGCCGATCCCATCGTGGGTCCCCAACGTCACCCGGGGGGTTGGCGGACCGACCAGCACGCACCCAACAGCAATGGAGTGCCCCGACACATGGACCAGACCGCCACCGACACCTCGGCCCGCCGCCGCACCAAGCGCCGCCGAGCGCTGTTCGCCATCCTCCTGGGCGCATCGTTCGCGACCCTCGGGGCCGGCGCGATGTCCCTCGCAATCTTCACGGACAGCGATGCCTCGAATGGCAGCTGGACGTCCGGCACGATCATCCTCAACGTCGCCCCGGCGACCTCGTTCAACGTGAACAACATGATGCCCGGCGACAGCGGCAACCAGACGCTGACGGTCTCGAACACGGGCACCGGCGCGCTTCGCTACGCGATGACGTCGACGGCCGACAACACCGACGGCAAGGGCCTCCGCGCCCAGCTCGACCTGACGGTCCAGGCCGGCACGTGCGCCGCGCCGGGCGCCACGCTGTACTCCGGTGCGCTGAACGGCGCCTCGTTCGGCGACCCGGCCCAGGGTGCCAACGGCGGCGACCGCAACGTCGCCTCGGGCGGCAGCGACAGCCTGTGCTTCAGTTGGAGCTTCCCGCTCTCGTCCGACAACAGCTACCAGAACGCCGCCACCACGGCGACGTTCACCTTCGACGCGGAGCAGACGGCCAACAACCCGTAGGCCCCCGACGCGACCTCCAACGTCCTGGCCTGCCCGGCATCGGGTGGGCCAGGACACCGCCCGTTCAGCCCTGCAGATCCGCCGCTCCGCGGCAGGTCACCTCTCCCTGGAGCTCCACATGCCGCTCGTCGCCGTCATGACACGAGCCGCGCGCCGGACGCTCGACGTCCTGCTGCTGCTGCTCATCGTGTGCGTGCTCGCGATCGTGGTCCTTGCCCGGGTCATGCCGGCGATCACCGGAGGGACGACCTTCGTCGTCGGTGGGCCGTCGATGGAGCCCACGATCCCCCTCGGCTCCGCGGTCCACGCCGAGCCCGTCGCGCCCACCGACCTGCGCGTCGGCGATGTGGTCAGCCTCCAGGCCGGCCTGCGGCACGCGGTGTTCACGCACCGCATCACCCGCATCGTCACGCTGCCCGACGGGATGTACATCGAGACCAAGGGTGACGCGAACGACGGCCCCGACCCGTCGCTGGTGCCGGTGAAGGACCTGCTCGGCCGGGTCTCCGTCTCGGTGCCCCTCGTTGGCTTCGGCATCGCGCTCCTCAGCTCCTACCAGGGCGTGATGTTCCTGATCGCGTTCGGCCTCGTCCTGCTCGCCAGCGCCTGGCTCCTCGAGACCATCGAGGACGAGCAGCAGGAGTCGACGCGACGCGCCGCGCGGCAGGCCGTGGCCGCCTTCGCCACCGAAGCGCCGGCTGAGCGGCAGGTCGCCCGCTGACCATGCGCCGGCTGCCCGTCCTGATCGTCGCCTCCATCGTGCTCGCGGGGTCGCTGACGGCCGCCCCGGCGACGCTGGCGAGGTTCACGCGCGCAAGGACGTCGGTGGCGACCCTCGGCACGGGAGCGATCCTCCCGCCGACCGGCCTGTCCGCCAGCGTGAGCGGCAACGTGGTCACCCTGACCTGGACGCCGACGACCAGCACCGTCGTCACCGGCTACACGGTGCGACGCAGCACGACATCCGGCTCGGGATACACGGCCATCGCCTCGGTCACCCCGCGCTCGGCGACGACGACGACGGACAGCCCCGGCACCGGCACCTTCTACTACGTGCTCCGGTCCGTGTTCCAGAACTGGGACAGCGTCAACTCCAACGAGGCGACGGCCGTCGTCGGCGGGACCCCCGTGAGCACCGGGTACAAGAACTGCACCTCGAACGCCGCCGACACCGGCGGTGACGGCAACGGCTACGAGACCAACCCCGGCAACGGCTGCGCCCTCGACAACAGCCGGGCCCGCGACATCAACACGGGCACCACCACCTCGCTCGTGTGCACCGACCCGGGTCAGGATCGGCATCGCTACTGGGGCTACGCCTTCGGTCTCCCGGGCAGCATCAGCGCCGTCCAGGGCATCCAGGTCCAGCCGACGATCGAGGTCAACAACAACGGCGGCACGAGCCTGATCTGCATCCAGCTGTCGTGGGACGGCGGAACGACCTGGACGGCGACCGAGCAGGTCAACGTGACCAACAGCCTCACGACGTACACCCTCGGCTCCGCGACCGACGACTGGGGTCACACGTGGACGCTCGCGCAGCTGAACACGACCAACTTCCGGGTCCGGATCATCGACGTGTCGTCGCGGAACGGGAAGGACTTCGACCTCGACGCCATCCGCGTGCAGGTCACGTACACGCCGTAGACTCGGGGACGTGACCCCCGTCCGGCGCACGGCCGCTCATCTCCTTGTCGACTGCCTCGCCGCCGAAGGCTGCGAGTGGGTGTTCTCCGTTCCCGGCGAGGAGACGATGGACGTCCTCGAGGCGCTGGCCGACCACCCGACCGTCCGCCACGTCACGACGCGCCACGAGCAGGGCGCCGCGTTCATGGCCGACGTCTACGGGCGGCTGACCGGGCGCTGCGCGCTGGCGATGGCCACCCTCGGGCCCGGCGCCACCAACCTCGTCACGGGCATCGCCGACGCGTTCCTCGACCACGCGCCGATGGTGGCGCTCACGGGCCAGACCGGGATCGACAAGATCCACAAGGCGTCGCACCAGTACGTGGACATCCCGCGCATGCTCGAGCCGGTGACCAAGTGGTCGTCACGGGTCGAGGTCCCGGGCTCGATCCCCGAGATCGTCGCCAAGGCGTTCCGGGTCGCGCAGCTCGAGAAGCCCGGGCCTACGCACATCGAGCTGCCCGAGGACATCGCGGCGACCGAGGTGGACCCCGGGCTGGCGCCGCTGGTCCTGGCGGCGGCGGCCTTCCCCGAGCCGACCGACGTCGCCATCGAGCGCGCTGCCGACCTCATCGCCGCCGCGGAGCGGCCCATCGTGCTCGCCGGCAACGGCGTGCTGCGGCGGCACGCCTCGCCGGAGCTGCGCGAGTTCGCACGCGGGCTCCACGTTCCGGTGGCCGTCACGTTTATGGGCAAGGGCGCCATCGACGACCGGTCGCACCTGTCGCTGATGGCGGTGGGGCTGCAGGCCCGCGATCACGTGCTGTCGGGCTTCGACCGCGCCGACCTCGTCGTGTCCGTGGGCTACGACCCGGTCGAGTACGCGCCCGGCCGCTGGAACCCGGGCGGAGGCAAGCGGATCGTCCACATCGACACCACGCCCGCCGAGGTCGACGCGGCGTACCGGCCGGAGATCGAGCTGATCGGCGACATCGGCGGCACGCTGCGGCGGCTGGTCGACGCGCTGCTCCCACGCGGGATCAGCGGCAAGGACGCCGGCCAGCGTCACGCGTCGCGCGAGGTCCTCGTCCACGCCGACCTGCGGCAGGAGCTGCTTCGCGACCTGGCCGCCTACGAGGCGGATGACGGCTGGCCGATCCGGCCCCAGAAGGCCATCGCGGACCTGCGTGCGGTCCTCGCCCCCGACGACATCGTCGTCAGCGACGTCGGCGCGCACAAGATCTGGGTCGCCCGCCTGTACCAGGCCTACGAGCCCGACACCGTGATCACCTCCAACGGCTTCGCGTCGATGGGGATCGCGCTGCCCGGGGCGATTGCGGCCTCGCTCGTCCACCCCGACCGGCACGTGGTCGCGCTGTGCGGCGACGGCGGGCTGCTGATGAACGTCCAGGAGCTGGAGACGGCCGTCCGGCTCGGGGTCCGGATCACGGTCGTCGTGTGGCGCGACGACGGGTACGGGCTGATCGACTGGAAGCAACGCAACGAGTTCGGGCGCCCGTTCGGCGTCGAGTTCGGGAACCCGGACTTCGTGGCGCTGGCGGCCTCGTTCGGGATGGCCGCGTTTCGGGCGGCGTCCGCCGCGGACCTGCGGCCGACGCTGGCGCGGGCGCTGGACGTGCCGGGCCCGTCGCTGGTCGAGGTGCCGATCGACTACCGCGAGAACCTGCGGCTCACGGAGCACCTCGGGGCACTCGCGCTGGCCTGACCGGCACGCGGTCGGCAGCGACAGACGCGGTCAGCCTCCGGTCACGCGATCCCGGCGAACAGGTCGTCCTCGGGGAGGTGCGCAGCACTGCCGGCGAGCAGCCTGAAGTCCTCGGTGGGCGACAGCGTCGCCAGCTCGCGCGCGGACAGGCCGATCATCGGATCGTCGCGGGCGATCTGGGTCCGGTACTCGCGGATCGCCGCGTAGCGAGCCGCCACCCACGGCGCGGCATCGATCAACGTGGTCGCCGGGAGACGTTCGAACTCGGGTTCCGCAGGCGTCGCGGACGACGGCGACCTCCCGCTTGGGAGTCGCCGCGTGACGGCCCCGGCGATCATCCGCAGCGTGTTCACCGGGCCCTCGTCGCGGAGGAGGTGCTTGAACTTCGGCCAGGCGCCGAGCGCCGCCCGGCTGTGGCCGTTCGCCGCGTACAGCTTCGTCGGCTGCCACACCTCGACGGCGTCGTGCCCGCGCAGCTGTTCCGGCCAGCAGTCCGCCTGCCCGGCGCCCTCGAACGCCAGTCGCGCCGCGGTGGCGGCGTGGAGATGGTCCTGATGGTCGCCCACGTGGGCCTCGTCGAGCGTCACCACGACCGCCGGGCGGATCTCCCGGATGAGGCGGGCGATCCGGCCGGCGGCATCGGTTGCCGGTACCCGACTGAAGCCCTCCGGATCGTCGCCCGGCAGGTCGCCGGTCATGCCCGAGTCGCGGTAGCCGAGCCACTCGATCTGGATCGTCCCGAGCCTGCCCAGCGCCCGGGTCATCTCGTCCATCCGGATCTCACCGAGGCGCTCGAAGTTCGCCGACGTCGCCAGTGACGGGTCGACGATGTCGCCCAGCTCACCGCGCGTGCACGTCGCGCACACGATGCGAACGCCGCTCGCCGCGTACTTGGCGAGGGTGCCCCCCATGTAGATGGTCTCGTCGTCCGGATGGGCGACGACGACCAGCAATGCGTTCCCCGGCATGCGCTGCATCCTACGCTGCGGGAGTCAGGCGAAAACCCCCCTCCGCATGATCACGGTGCCGCGTGACAACGGAGCCGCCCACCCCTGCCTCCGTCACGCGGACGTCGCCGGCCGGGACGGTCCCGCCCCCCGTGGCGGCACGCCGACGCCCAGCACCCGGACGCGCTCCGGAAGCTGGAGGTCGCGCAGGCTGTTCCGCCCGTCGAGGACCAGCTCGAGGGCGGGAAACCACCCGGCATCCAGGCGGCCGAACGCGGGATCGGACGTCTGCGTGACGATCGCCCGCGCATCGCTCCGGGATCCCCAGGTCCAGGCCGACGCACCCAACGCGCGGATCTCCTCGGCGGACAGCAGGGGATCCCAAGCCTCGACGCGAGCGCCTTCGTCCGCCAGCCGCTCGAGGAGCGGGATCGCGCGCGAGTAGGCCATCTCCTTGACGCCCGCGCGGTACGTCAGGCCGAGGACGAGCACCGTGGCGTCCCGGAGGCCGCCCAGCTCCGCGTCCAGGCGCTCGACGGCCGCGTCCACCTGGCGGTCGTTGATGCGCCGTGCGAGCCGGACGAGCTCCATCTCCGGTGCCCGCGACACGAGGAAGTGCGGGTACACGGGGATGCAGTGTCCCCCGACCCCGAGGCCCGGCTGATGGATGTGGCTGTAGGGCTGGCTGTTCGCGGCACGGATCGCCTCGACGACGTCCACGCCGACGCGCGATGCGTAGGTGGCCAGCTCGTTGGCGAACGCGATGTTCACGTCCCGATACGTGGTCTCGGCGAGCTTGCTCAGCTCGGCGGCCTCGGCGGAGCTCATCGCGACGACCTCGGCGTCGAGCACCGACGCGTAGAACCGGCTGGCCAGGTCCGTTGACCTGGGTCCGATCCCCCCGACGAGCTTCGGATAGGTCGCGAGGTTGGCGAAGACGGCGCCGGAGTACAGGCGTTCGGGCGAGAACGCGACGAACAGGTCGCGCTCGGGGGCCAGGCCGGTGGTCTCCTCGAGCATCGGCAGGAAGCGCCCCCGCGTGTCGCCGACCGGGAGCGTCGTCTCGAACACCACGACCGTTCCCGCGGTAAGGCCCGGCGCGATCGCCCGCACGGCCGCGTCCATGTACCGGTAGTCCGGCTGCTGTGCGCCGTCGAGCATGACCGGCACGATCAGGACGACGACATCGGACTCCCGTGCGGCCGCGCTGCCGTCGGTCGTGGCGCGCAGGCGGCCGGCCGCATGGGCCGATGCCACCTTCTGGGCCAGGCCCGGCTCCTCGGCCACGTGGGCGTGCCCCTCGTTGATCGCCGCGACGACGGCCTCGTTGATGTCGACCGCGATCACCCGCCAGCCGTGGGACGCGAACTGGGCGGCAAGCGGCAGGCCCATCTTGCCGGCGCCGACGACCGTGACGGTGCCCGCGGTGTCCGGCTCACCGGTCCACGGCGTCACCGACCTGGCCGGTGCATGGACGCAGGTCGATTCCGGCAGGTCGACCGTTCCCCCGATCCAGGTCGGGCCGGACGTCGGGCGGGCCCGGATCGTCATCCGATCGGCACCTCGTCCAGCAGCCCGCCCAGCTCGACGGGCCGGCGGTCCGCCGCGGCGCGCAGCAGGGCGGACGCGATGGCGACCGCCCACAGGCCGTCCTCGCCGTCGACCACCGGCCGGCCGCCGCTCCGGGCGACGTCGAGGAACGCGTCGAGCTCTGCGGCGAGCGGCTCCCGGCTGTCGACGTCGAGGACGACGACGTTCCCCTCGAACGTGGTCGCATAGCCCTCGATCATCGTCGGGCTGCCGACGTCCGCGCTGGTGAACGTCAGTCGCTGGGTCAGGTAGTCGAGCTCGAACATCCCGGCCTCGCCGACCACGGACAGCTGCCGCCGCTTGGCCGGCGTCAGCCAGTTGACGTCCAGCATCCCGGTCGCGCCCGAGGGATAGTGGAGGAGCCCGAACAGGAGGTCCTCGTGGCTCGCGTGCAGGCGCTGGGCGAGCTCCGCGTAGACCCGCGTCGGCCGCTCGCCGGCGATCCAGGAGAGGATGTCCGCGTCGTGCGTCGCGAGGTCGATCGTGACCCCAACGTCGCGGATCCGGGCCGGGAACGGGCCGGCGCGCCGGCTCGTGATCGAGTACAGCGTCCCCAGCCACCCGCTCGCGAGCCGGCGCCCGAGCTCGAGCACCGCCGGGTTGAACCGCTCGACGTGACCGACCTGGAGCGGCACGCCGCGCCGGCGGGCGGCGGTCACCAGCTCGACGCCCTCCGCGACGCTGCCCGCCAGCGGCTTCTCAACGAGCACGGGCAGGCCCCGTTCGATCGCCGCCAGCCCGAGGGTGGCGTGCGCGGTGGTGGGGGTCGCGATGACGACCGCGTCGAGCTCCGCGTCGTTGATCATCGCCAGCGCGTCCTCGAAGCCCGTGGCACCCGTCTTGGCGACGGCGTCGGCGAGGAGGTCCGCCGCGGGATCGGCGACGGCCACGAGCGTGCAGCCTTCGCGCGACGAGAGGTGGCGCAGGTGATTGCGACCCATCGCGCCCAGCCCGGCCAGGCCGACGCGCAGCGGCTCGGTCATCCGCCGCGGGCCTGGGCGGCGGCGATGCCATCGCGCGGCGTCGCGACCTCGCGCACGGCCGCGATCACGGCGTCGAGCTCGTCGTCGGCGAGGTTGGGACGAACCGGGATCGACAGCACCTCCCCGGCCAGCCGGTTGGTCACCGGCAGGTCGAGATCCTCGGCGCCCGGCAGGAACGCCTGCAGGTACGACTGGCGATGGATCGGCACGGGGTAGTAGACGAGCGTCCCGATGCCGCGCTCGGTCAGGCCCTCGATGACCCGGTCCCGTTCGCCGGGGAAGCGCATCGTGTACTGGTGCCATGCGTGCTCGCGGCCCTCGGGCACGGTCGGCGTGAGGTACCCGTCCAGGCCCTCGCTCAGCCGGGCCGCGTTGCGCCGCCGCCGGGCGGATCGTTCGTCGAGGTGGGCGAGCTGCGCCAGCCCCAGCGCGGCCCCGATGTCGGTCGGCTTGAAGTTGGTCCCCAGCGCCTCGTGGTGGTACCGGACGCGCATCCCGTGGTTGCGGTACAGCCGCAGGCGGTCCGCGACGCCGTCGTCGTCCGTGGTCGCGAACCCGCCCTCGCCCGTCATGAGGTTCTTCGTCGCGTAGAGGCTGAACATCGCCGGTCCGAACTGCCCCGCCCGCCGGCCCGCGTAGGACGCGCCGTGCGCCTGGGCCGCGTCCTCGATGATCGAGAGGCCGTGGCGCTCCGCGATGGCCTCGAGCGGGGCCATGTCGGCCATCAGCCCGTACAGGTGGACGGGCATGATCGCCCTTGTGCGTGGCGTGATCGCCGCCTCCACGCGCTCGGGGTCCATGCAGAAGTCGTCCGGACGGATGTCGACGAACACCGGCCGCGCGCCCACCTGCAGGATCGGGCTCACCGTGGCGTTGAAGGTGAAGCTGACGGTGACGACCTCGTCGCCCGGACCGATCTCGAGCGCCCGCAGCAGGGCCTCGAGCGCGACCGTGCCGTTGGTCATGAACACCGCGTGGCGGACGCCGCAGTACGTGGCCCAGGCCTCCTCGAACTCGGTCGTCCGCTGGCCCATCGCGAGCATGCCGGACCGCAGGACGTCCAGGACGGCTCGCTCCTCGTCCGGCCCGATGTCCGGCCTCGAGATCGGGATCACGGCGCGGCCTCCACCGCGACGCCCACGCACCGCCCTTGCTGGATGCGGTACTCGAGGCCGCATGCTCCGCACGCCACCTCGCCCGTGGCGTCCGCGGCGACCGGCGTCCCCGTCGCGTCGACGAGGCGCTTGCCGCACGCGCAGACCCAGCCGATGCGGCGCGCGGGATTGCCGGCGACGAGCGCATGGTCGGGGACGCTGCGGGTCACCACCGAGCCCGCGCCGACCGTGGCAAATCGTCCGACGTCGTTGCCGGCGACGACGACCGCGCCGGCCCCGATCGACGCGCCGGCCCGCACGCGGATCGGGCTCACGGTCCAGTCGTCGGCGCGGGCGAGCTGGCCGTCGACGGTGATCGATCGCGGGAACCGGTCGTTCGTCAGGATCGCGTTGGGGCCGATGAACACGCCGTCCTCGATGGTCACGCCGTGGTAGATGAGCGCAGCGTTCTGGATCTTCACGCGATCGCCGATGACGACGCCTTCGTCGATGAACGCGTCGCGGCCGACGACGCAGTCGGCGCCGACCTGTGCGCCCCTGCGGACCTGCGCGCGGTTCCAGATGCCGGTCCCGGCCCCGACGGCGACATCTGCCTCGATGTCTGCGGTCGGGTGGATCCGCGCTGAGGGATCGATCACTTGCCTGCCGTTGCTCCGGATGCGCACGCGGGGGTCGAAGCGGAACGCCGCCTCCGATGCACGATAGCAGGCGTCCCGTGGCGGGGGACGTGGTACCAAAGTGGGGGCGACGCGGCGGCTCGCGCGCCATCCAGTCGTTTGCCCGGGTGCGGCGTTCCGTCGAGCGCGACCGTCGGCGAGCGCCGGGACACGGACCTTGCAAGGGCTGATACGGTAGCCCGAGTCCAGGCGGTCGGGCGATGAACGCCGAGCCTGGATCGACGCCCTCCCGGGAGCGTGCGTCATCTCGAGGCGAGGCTGCACCCAGCGCCCCGCCGCCGTCACCCAAGCTGCCGAGGAGGGCTTCGCATGCCTTGGAACGGACCATCGCGTCTTCCCGCCGACCTCCAGCCGCTCGCGTCACCCGGGCGGTCATCTCGAGCCCGCCGGTCCGGCGGCCGCACGCTGCGATGGACCTCGGTCGCGATCGTGATGCTGCTCCTTGCCGCCATCGCGGTTCCGGCGACCGCGTCGGCGTCGCGGGGCAAGACCGTGCACGTCCGCTCGATCGCCGGGCTGAAGAAGGCCCTGGCCAACAACCGGGTGAGCCTGATCGTCGTCCGCAACGGCACGTACCGGGTGAGTCCCGCCGCCGCACAACGGAGCAACTCGCTGTGGATCGGGAAGCGGTACGCATCCCGCACCCGCGCGGTCAAGGTTCGTGCCCAGACCCGCGGGGGCGTCACGTTCGACGGCGGCGGGGAGAGGATGTTCGGCGGCCTGTCGTTCGAGGCCGGCGCGCATCACCAGACCTGGGCAGGGTTCAACTTCGTCAACGGCAAGGCGACCCAGACCGGCGTGGTGATGTTCGGCGGCTACGCGGGCCTCCGCGCCGCGCACCACATCAAGCTTCGCCACATCAAGTTCCGCAGCTCCGTGGCCGGTCAGGCGCCGACGCGAGACTCCGCGCCCACCGACGCCGCGATCTACATCGCCGGTGCCGTCGGTGGCCCGCATCACCTGCGCTTCTACGACATCAACGTCGACGGCCGTGGCAACCTCGCCAGCGCGTTCCAGTTCTACCACCACAGCGCCGGCAATCCGAACGCCTGGAACGTCGTGATCCGTCACCTGACGGTGACCCGGACACAGCAGGCGGTCATCCTGTGGGACTCGACCCTGCGCAACGTGACCATCGACGGCGCCAGGATCTCGAACGCGCTGAGCCACGCCGTGCGGTTCGAGCAGGGCAGCGGGATCCACCTCGCCAACATCACCTCGACCGGATCCGGCGAGCAGGGCTTCTACAGCACGCACGGCAGGCGACCGTCCGGGGTCACCTTCAGCAACAATTCCTTCCACTGAGCGCGCGTCGCTGAAGCCCGGATCCGCGGTGGTCGCAGCCGGCGGCCCGGCCGTCGACCGCCGCACGCCGGGTTCGCACGCGACGCCGCCGGACGATACGCTCCGCGGGTGACGAACACGCCCGCCGCCACGACCACCGTATCGACCGCCGTCTCGGTCGCGTGCCGCTTCTGCGGGGCCACGCTCCGCGAGACGTTCGTGGACCTCGGCCCGCAGCCGCTGTGCGAATCGTTCGTCGCCCCCGAGGACGTCGAGCGGATGGAGCCGTTCTTCCCGCTCCACGTCCGGATCTGCCACGAGTGCCTGCTCGTGCAGCTGCCGGCCTACGTCGATCGCGAGGACATCTTCCGCGAGTACGCGTACTTCTCGTCCTTTTCCGACAGCTGGGTGGAGCACGCGCGGCAGTACGCCGACGCGATGATCCAGCGGCGCGACCTGGGCGGGACGAGCCTCGTCGTCGAGCTCGCGAGCAACGACGGCTACCTGCTCCAGCACTTCGTGGCCCGCGGCGTGCCCGTCCTCGGCGTCGAGCCCGCGCACAACGTGGCCGCGGCGGCGGAGGCGAGGGGCGTGCCGACGCTCACGGAGTTCTTCGGCCGCGACCTCGCCGAACGCCTCGTGCGCGAGCGGGGGCATGCCGACCTCGTCATCGGCAACAACGTCCTCGCCCAGGTCCCCGATCTGAACGACTTCGTGGCCGGCATCGCGACCCTGCTCGCGCCGCAGGGCGTGGCGACCCTCGAGTTCCCGCACGTGGTCCGGCTCGTCGAGGGCGTCCAGTTCGACACCATCTACCACGAGCATTTCTCGTACTTCTCGCTGACGACGGTGTCCCGGATCGCCGCTGCCCACGGGCTGGCCGTCGTGGACGTCGAGGAGCTGTCGACGCACGGCGGATCCCTGCGGGTGTTCCTTGCCCGGGTCGACGGCAAGCCGACCGTGGCTCCGGCGGTCGACGCCCTGCTCACGCGCGAGCGAGACGACGGGTACGCGAGCCTCGATGGCTACGGCGGCTTCGAGGAGCGGGTTCGCGAGGCGAAGCGGTCGCTGCTGAGCTTCCTGATCGAGTGCCGGCGCGACGGCCTGTCCATCGCGGGCTACGGGGCGCCCGGCAAGGGCAACACGCTCCTCAACTACTGCGGGATCCGGACGGACCTCCTCGACTACACGGTCGACCGCAACCCGTACAAGCACGGCCGCTTCACGCCTGGGACGCGGATCCCGATCCACGACCCCGCGCGCCTCGCCGAGACGCGCCCGGCGGTGATCCTGATCCTGCCCTGGAACCTGCGGACCGAGATCGCCCGACAGCTCGAGTACACCCGGGACTGGGGCGCCCGCCTGGTCGTCCCGATCCCGACGACCACGGAGATCGACTGATCGCCCGATGAAGGTCGTGTTGTTCTGCGGCGGCCGCGGCCTGCGCCTGCGCGAGCACAGCGAGGCGGTGCCCAAGCCGATGGTCCAGATCGGCTACCGCCCGATCCTGTGGCACGTGATGCGCTACTACGCGCACTACGGCCACCGCGACTTCATCCTGTGCCTGGGCTACCGGGGCGACGCGATCAAGGACTACTTCCTCCACTACGACGAGGCGGTGTCCAACGACTTCGTGCTGACCGAGGGCGGGCGGCGCGTGGAGCTGCTGGGCTCCGACATCGCCGACTGGCGGATCACCTTCGCCGACACGGGCCTGGACACCACCATCGGCGAGCGCCTGCGTCGCGTGCGCCACCTGCTCGCGGGCGAGGACATGTTCCTGGCCAACTACGGGGACACCCTCACCGACGCGCCGCTGGACCAGCTGGTGGAGTCGTTCCGGGCCGACACGGCGACGGCGGCCCTGCTGTCGGTGCGACCGTCGTACTCGTTCCACGTGGTCGACATGGACGCGGCCGGTCACGTCACGGCGCTGCGCGACGTCGCCGCGGCCGACCTGCACGTGAACGGCGGCAGCTACATCTTCCGGGCCGGGATCTTCGACGCGCTGGCGTCCGGGGGCGACCTCGTCGACGAGCCGTTCGCGGCGCTCGCGTCCCAAGAGCAGCTGGCCGCGTACCCCTACGACGGGTTCTGGATGTCCCTCGACACCCTCAAGGATCTCGAGATCCTCCAGCGCCTCGAGGCCCGGGATTCCGCGCCCTGGGCCGTCTGGCGCCGTCCAGCCGAGCCGGCTCCCGGCGCCTGATCGAGATGCCTCCGCTCGACGCGGCGAGGGGGCCGCTGCGAGACCGCGTCGCGCTCGTCACCGGTGCCTCGAGCGGCATCGGCCGGGCGATCGCGCTCGGGCTCGGCGCGGCCGGCGCGACCGTCATCGCGGTCGCGCGCGACGCCGGCCGCCTGCAGGGCGTCGTGACCGAGGCCGCCGCGGCCGGGTCACGCGTCGAGGCTCTCGTGTGCGACCTGACCGACGACGCCCGGGTGCGGGAGCTGGGCGAGCGGGTGACGTCCTCGCCGGGCTCGCTCGACATCCTGGTGCACAGCGCCGGCACCATCGAGTTCGGGAACGTCGCCGACGTCGGGATCGACCGGCTCGACCGGGTGATCCGGACCAACCTCCGCGCTCCCTACGCCCTGACCCAGGTGGCGATCCCGCTCCTCGGCCGGTCACGCGGGGACGTCGTGTTCGTCAACTCCAGCGCCGGCGTCCGGCCGAGCGCGGGGGTCGCCGCGTACGGGGCCAGCAAGCACGCGCTGCGCGGGCTCGCCGACGCGCTGCGCGACGAGGTCAACCCGCTGGGCATCCGGGTGACGAGCATCTTTCCCGGCCGGACTGCCACCCCGATGCAGGCGTCCGTCTACGCGTGGGAGGGACGCGACGAGGGCCTCGACGGGCTCCTCGAGCCGGCCGACGTCGCGGCGCTGGTCGTGTCCATCGTCAGCCTGCCCCGGTCGGCCGAGGTGACGGACGTGCACATCCGGCCCGCCAGGCCGCCGAAGCCCCCGGGAGCGCGCGCGGGCTGACTCAGCGCTCGGCGAGCACCCCGGCCTGGAAGCGGAGGTCGTCGCCCAGTGACCCGTCCGCGAGCCGCTGGCGGATCCGCGCGATCCGCTGGAACCGGGGGCCCTCGACCTCCGCCATCGTCAGCCCGACCTCCCGGTAGGCGGTCGCGAGCTCTGCCGCGCCGCGGCGCGCATCCCACGTCGCCTCGAAGCCCAGGACCTCCGCGATGCGGTCGCCGTTGACCTGGTAGTTGCGGACGTCGGGCGACGCGCCGTCGGCCATCTCCACCTCGGAGTCGGGAACGGCATCGGCGGCGATCCGGGCGAGATCCCGGATCTGGTAGTTCTCCGCCGTCGAGACGACGTTGAACGCCTGGCCGGCCACCAGCTCGCGGGGTGCCTCGAGCGCGAGCGCGGCGGCCCTCGAGATGTCCTCGATGTGGATGATCGGGCGCCACGGCGTGCCGTCGCTCTTGAGGCGCACCGCCCCGGTCGTGTGCGCCCATGCGACGAGGTTGTTGAGGACGACGTCGCAGCGCAGCCGCGGGGACACCCCGTAGGCGGTCGCGTTGCGCAGCGAGGTCACCGTGTACGACGGGCCGTCGAGGGGGGCGATGTCCCGCTCGACCCGGACCTTCGACTCGCCGTACGGCGTGGCGGGTCGCAGCGGCGACGTCTCGTCCAGCATCGCGCCACCGGCGGCGCCGTAGTTGCTGCACGACGACGAGAACACGAACCGGCTGGCCCCCGCGTCGCGGGCGAGGCGGGCCAGGCGGACGCTGGCAAGGTGGTTGATGTCGTAGGTCAGGGTCGAGTCGAGGTCGCCGAGCGGATCGTTCGACAGCGCGGCCAGGTGCACCACGGCGTCGATCCCGTCGAGCTGCTCGACGGTGACGTCGCGCAGGTCGGCGTCGATCTGGGGGATCGACGGGAGCCGGTCGGGGTCGCCGAACGTGCAGCCGCGATACAGGTCGCTGTCGAGCCCGACGACGTCGTGCCCGGCCGCCTGCAGGACGGGGACGAGGACGGATCCGATGTAGCCGAGATGACCGGTCACGAGAACTCGCATCGAGATCAGCGTCTCCCTCCAAGTGGCCCGTTCGTCAGCCGACGACGAGCTTTCGGCAGATGAACCCCTCGGCGAGGCCGTCGGCGGCGCGGCACTCGATGCCACGCAGCCGGAGCACCGCCATGAACGTGGCGTCGGAGAACCAGTCCCGGCCCGCCTGGGACGGGAACGAGGCCGTGAGGTGCGCGACCTTCGCGGCGGCCTGCGCGGTGGACAGTGGGACGTACAGGTTGGTGGGGCCGAGGTCGCCGTCCCACTTGGGCACCTCGTACTCGAGCACCGGCGCACGGCGGAACACCTGCCCGATCAGCTCGCTCACCAGCTGGTGATCCTGGTGGGCGTCGTCGCGGCGCGGCGCGAGGATGAGGTCGGGATCCAGGCCGGCGTGGGCGGCGATCGCTTCCTTGGGGCCCTCGCCGAGGTACGGCAGGAAGCCGTCCCGGAGGTCGCCCACGTCGACCCGCTGCTCGGCGACGCCGTCGAGGAGGCGCTGCGCGCTCGCTCGCGCCTCGGCGGCACGTTCAGCGACGGGTGCGGCGAGCACGAGCCAGGTCACCGACGCGTCGGGACGCTCGTCCACGAGCCGCCGGATCGTGCCGCCCGCGCCGATCTCCGCGTCGTCGGCGTGGGCGCTCGCCACCAGGATCCGTGGACCGCGCGACGCCGGCAGGCCGAGCGCTTCCGAGAGGCCCCTCATGCCGGTGGTCGAGCGGGATCGCCGGACTCGTCGCGGGGCGCTGCGTCCGACGCGTCGGTGGCGTCCCACACGGCCCATGGTGCGCGACCGGTGACGGCGAGCGACTCCAGGTGCTCGAGCTCCCGGAGCGTGTCCAGCGGCGCCCAGAACCCCTCGTACCGGGTGGCGTGCAGGCGGTCCGCCTCGATCAGCCGTCCGAACGGCGCCTCGACCAGCTCGTCGCCCGGCTCGATGACGTCGAAGACCTCCTTGCGCAGCGTGAAGTAGCCGCCGTTGATCCAGAAGTCGGAATCCAGCGGACGGACGAGGCGCCTGACCCGTCGGTCGTCGTCCGTCTCGACGATGCTGAACGGATAGTTCGCGGGGCGGACCGCGAGGAACGAGGCCGTCGCCGTGTCGGCCCGGAACGACTCCACCAGCTGGTCCAGCGGCGCGTCGGTGAGGGTGTCCCCGTAGTTGGCCAGGAACATGTCCTCGCCCGCGAGCAGGTGGCGCACGCGACGCAGGCGCTCGCCGATGGTGGTGTCCAGGCCCGTGTCGGCGAAGGTGATCCGCCAGTCGGCGATGTCGGAGCCCAGCAGCTCCACGCGCCGCCCGCCCTCGGTCAGCACGAAGTCGTTGGACACCGCCTCGTCGTAGTGGAGGAAGTAGTCCTTGATCGCGTCGCCCCGGTAGCCCAGGCACAGGATGAAGTCGCGGTGGCCGTAGTGCGCGTAGTAGCGCATCACGTGCCACAGGATCGGGCGGTAGCCGATCTGGACCATCGGCTTGGGCACCGCCTCGCTGTGCTCGCGCAGGCGCAGGCCGCGGCCGCCGCAGAACAACACGACCTTCATCGGGCGATCATCGCATGCCCCCGCCGGGCGGCGAATCGCCCGATCGGCCCCCACCCGGTCCCACCTCCTGCAGCGCCGGCACCGCGACGAGGAACCGGGTGTGGCCGTCGAGGAGGGGGCCGATCGAGCGCACCACCTCCGTGGCCAGGTCCCAGGTGAGGATCAGGATCTCGTCGGGCGAGTCCTGCGCCAGGGATTCGGGGCTGCGGATCGGGACCAGCACGCCGGGGATCAGCCGGCCCTGCTTGGCGGGCGAGCGGTCGACGACGTACGGCAGCAGCTCGGGCCCGACGCCGATGGCGTTGAGGAACGTGATCGCCCGGGCGGGTGCCCCGTACCCGACCACGGGCCGGCCGGCCGCCCGCGCGTCCGCGAGGTGGGCGACGACGTCCCGGCGCGCCCGCTCGATCGCCTCGCGCAGGGGGTCGAGCCCCCGCGACGTGTCGATCCCGGCCGCCCGCTCGCGCGCCACGATCTCCGACACCCGGGAGCCAACCGTCCCGCCGGCCGTCGCGAAGACCCGCAGGGCGCCGCCGTAGACCGGCTGCGGCACGGCGTCGACGACCGCGATGCCGGTGCGAGCCAGCTCGTCGACGATCCAGCCGAGCGCGAGGTACGACTGATGGCCGTGACGGACGGCATCCCACTGGCCGCCCTCCACCGTCGCCAGCAGGTGGTCGAACTCCAGCACGAGGACGCCGCCGGGCGCGAGCGTGTCGACCAGGCGCCGCACGGCGACCCGCGGGCGGGCGAGGTGCGCCAGGAGGTACGAGTCGACGACCAGATCCATGGAGGCCGTCGCGATGCCCGGGGCGACGTCGCCGTCCAGCTCCGCCGCGACCACAGGCATCCCGCCCGTGGCCAGGCCTGCGGCTCGCGAGGGCGACGCCTCGAGGACCGTGGGGCTGAGCCCGCGCTCGGCGAGGAAGGGCGCCAGGTGACCGCCGTGGCTGGCCAGCGTCAGGATCCGCGTCGACCCCGTCGCGAGGCCTCGGTCGACGAGATCGTCGACGAACGCCCGCGCGTGCCGGGACATCGTCTCGGAGGACAGCGGCGAGGGGGCGCCCGGCTCGTCGGCCTCGGGCGGGCTCTCGTCGACGAGCTGGGCGAGGCCGCACGTCGAGCAGGTGCCGAGTCGCAGCGGCAGCCGGGCGCCGGCCTCCTCGCCGGCGCGCACGAACCGTCCTTCGGCCGGCTGGTCGCCCAGGTCGACCGCGAGGACCAGCGGGCCGCCGCACGCCCGACAGCGCACGATCAGCGCCCCCCTCAGAGGCGCCCGACGAGGCCCCAGGGGTCGCGAGCCGATCATCCGCGGGCTCCCGGACGGCACGTGGCGACGCGGTCAGAAATGTCGAACGGCCCAGTCGTAGGGGATCCGCTCGTCCGTGGGGTCGAGGCGCTCGGTGCGCGACGGGTCGTGGGGATGCGTCGCGCAGTTGGCGACCATCGCGACGTCGGACATGCCCTTCATGCCGTTCCAGACGAGTGGCGGGATCACCACCAGCGAGTAGTCGTCGGGACCCAGGAACCGCTCCATCAGGACGCCCGACGTCGGCGAGCCCTCGCGGTCGTCGTACAGCACGAGCTTCACCCGGCCCGCGATGCAGGCGTAGTTCAGCGTCATGTCCCGGTGCCGGTGCCAGCCCTTGATGACATCCCGGTAGATCGACGTGAAGTAGATCTCGCCGAACTCCAGGAAGTGCGGGTCGGTCCGCCGCAGCATGTGGAAGATGGTCCCGCGCTCGTCCGGGATGCGTCGCAACGGCACGACCAGCACGCCGTCGATCGTGGGATGGGGTTCCCCGGGCTTGGTCATTCAGCCTCCATCAGGTCTCGCTGGGGCCCTCGCGTCGGCCGGCACCCGTCGGCGTCCTCGTTCATCGCTTGAACAGCTCGGCCAGCTCGGCGAACAAGCGCGCCCTTCGCGACGCCATCGTACGGGCCAGCAGCGCGAGCAGCACCACCTTGCGCGTGGCCGGGATCGGAGCCCGGGCCACGATCCCGGCGTGGTCGCGGCACAGGTGCCAGTACGGGGCCTTGACGCCTCTCGACGAGCCGCTGAGGTAGCGACGCAGCCACGCACTGTCGTGCGCATTTCCCTTCGACGACCCCGCGTGAATCCGCCGGACGTAGAGGTGCTCGGGAATCTCGACGAACGTGCCCATCACGGACAGCTCGGCCAGCAGCCGGTAGTCGCCGCCGGCGTACGGGGCGATCAGCCGCGTCCGGCGCAGCGCATCGGTCCGGATGACCCCGAGGATCGCGTTGACGAACTGATCGGCCCGGATCGCGTACAGCAGCCGCTCCGACGGATCGTCCGAGACGAGGTTCCAGCCCGGATCATCGAGGTCGAGGACCTCGCCGTCACCGTCCACGAAGTCGGTCTGCGGGTAGGTCAGGACGACGCCCGGCTGGGCGTCCATCGTCGCCACGCAGCGTTCCAGGTAGCCGGGCTTGAGGAGGTCGTCGGCCGCCGCCCACTTGAACAGGCGACCCTGGGCGAGCGGCACGAGCAGGTTGAGGTTCCGCACCAGGCCGACGTTCGTGGCGTTCCTGCGATACGTCACGCGCGCGTCGCGCGCGGCCGCCGCGCGGCCGATCGCCTCGGTCTCGTCGGTGCTCGCGTTGTCGGAGATCACCAGCTCGAGGTCCTGGAACGACTGCGTGAGCACCGACTCCACCGTCGCCTCGAGGTACGGACCGCCGTTGAACACGGGCAGCCCGACGGTGAGCGTCGGCGCCGGTCGGATCTGGGCCCCTGTCTCGGCCACGCCACCACCTAGCCCCCTGCCAGTCCCGTCGACCGTTCGGCGACGGGACCACCAACTGCCCCATTGTTGACCGCCGGCGAGGGCAGCGCGGGTCGGCGGCGATCAAGAGTGGTGCGGCCGGACACCGCTCATCCGGGCATGGCGTGACGGCTTCGGTGTGTGCCCGGGTCGGTTTGGGGGCGTGCGGCGGGGTGGGGTGAGGTTGTCCCTAGTTCATTGAGCCAGCCCCGGGGTACTCATTGCCCGTGGCGGAGCGCAGCCTGTCACCCATAGGTTGGTCGAGCGCAGGTCGGGGGGGCGCGGACCGTCACCAGCCTCTAGAATCTGGTCCTCGAAATAGCACACCCGTCGCGAGGCGGGGCCGCAAAGCCACGGGGCTCACGTAGCCAGCCGGGTTGCCGAAAGGAGTCCCCAGCCGATGTTCTGGGATGGAGAGCGCTGGGTCGCGGACGACATGCCGCCGACAGCGCCGCAGCCGCCGCCCCACCGAAAGCGCCGCGTACGAGACTGGCTCTCGACCGGCGTCATGCTGCTCGTGTTCGGGGGGCTGCTGCTGCCCATGGGCGGTGTCCTGGCGGCTCGACCGCTGGCGCGGGCACAGCTCGACAAGTGGTCGGCCAACTCGCCGGTCGACGTCATCCAGGAGGGGAACCCCAAGGTCGCCTACGACGGCGACTGGTTCAGCGCGTATTACCCCAACTACATGGGTGGCAAGGCACGCTCGACGGACACGGCGGGCGCCAGGGCGAGCCTCAAGTTCCGCGGCAGCGCGATCGCCTGGGTCGGTCCGATCGGCCCCACCCGGGGGCGCGCGCGGATCTACCTCGATGGCAACCTCGTGGCGACCGTGAACACCTGGAACGCGTCGTTCCAGCCCAAGCGCGTGCTGTTCCGCAAGCGCTGGGACCGCGTGGCCTCGCACAAGATCAAGATCGAGGCCGTGGGCACGCCCGACCATCCCACCGTGGCGATCGATGCGTTCATCGTCCGTCTCGACGCCACGGGCCTGGACTTCAACGACGACAGCGGCGCGCCGATCCCCAACGTCGATCCGGACCCCACGCCCAAGCCGGACCCGACGCCCAAGCCGGATCCGACGGCCAAGCCGGACCCGACACCGAGGCCGGACCCGACACCCGCCCCGACCGACACCCCCACGCCGCGGCCGACCGACACCCCGACCCCCGCCCCGACGGCGACGCCGACCCCGCGGCCGACCGACACGCCGACCCCCGCCCCGACGGCGACGCCGACCCCGGCGCCGAGCCCCACGCCCACCCCGCGGCCGACGCCTACCCCGACGCCGGTCCCGACCCCCACTCCGACCCCGCCGCTGCAGGCGGCCGGTACCCCCACCCCCGTGCCGACACCGGCACCGACCCCCACGCCGACCCCGCGGCCGACGCCGACCCCGACGCCGACGCCGACCCCGACGCCGACCCCGACGCCGGCCCCCACGCCCACGCCGACCCCGCGGCCGACCCCCACCCCCACGCCGACGCCGGCTCCGACCCCCACGCCGACCCCGCGGCCGACGCCGACACCGACGCCGGCCCCCACGCCGACCCCCACGCCGGTGGTGGCACCGGTGATCTCGAACGTGGCCGTCATGAGCGTCACCCAGACCGACGCGGGCATCGCGTGGGACGTGAGCGACTTCGCCACCGGCCAGGTGGAGTACGGGACCACCACCGCCTATGGCTCGGTGTCCACGCCCGAGAGCTCGTTCCGATACGCCAGCCACTATCAGATCGTGTCGGGGCTGACGCCCGGGCGGCTGTACCACTTCCGCGTGAAGTCGGCCAACGCCCTCGGCACCCTGGCCGTCAGCGGCGACTACACGTTCACGACGCTCGCTGCCACTCCAGCCCCCACCCCCACGCCGACGCCGACCCCGGCACCGACCCCGGTGCCGACACCCACCCCGACCCCGCGGCCGACCCCGACCCCGACCCCAGCACCGACCCCGACCCCGACCCCGCCCCTGCAGGCGGGTGGCACGCCCACCTTCGACGACGAGTTCAATGGCGGGACGCTGGACACTGGGGTGTGGAAGCCCACCTACCAAGTGGGTGATCCGGGCTATGGGCTCGACTCCAACTTCCTCGGCAACACCAGCAAGGTTTCGGTAGCGAACGGCTACGCGACGATCACCGCCACCAGGCACGCACCGGACTCCCTCGGCAGGACGTATGACTCGGCGTCCATCGGTACCAATGGCACGTTCTCCCAGCGGTACGGAACCTTCGAGGCGCGCATCCGCTATCCGGCTGGTCAAGGCGTCTTTCCTGCATTCTGGCTCATCGCACCCGGGGCGCCGACGTCGCCGCCCGAGATGGACATCTTCGAAGCCTTTCCAGCCCCGCCAGGCCCCGGCGGTGGATCAGGGCTCAACTACCTGTCGTGCGGGCTTAACTCGGTCAACGGGGCGGAGTACTTCCTGTACTACGACGCCCGCGGCGACCTGTCCGGCGACTGGCACGTCCACAAGATGGTCTGGACGCCGACGACCATCAGCGTGTACGTCGACGGCATTCTGCGGGGCGTCCTCAACGACGCCGACAAGGTCCCGACACTGCCCGCGATGTACCCAATCCTCACGTTCGCGATGGGCGCATCCGGCTACCGGGTCGATGCCACCACGCCGAACACGCTCAAGATGGACATCGACTACGTGCGGGTGTCCACGCCCTGATCACCACGACGACGAGACGGGTCGGGGACGGCTCCGCCTCGGGCGCTGCGCGGGAGCCGAGGATGGAGCGCGACGGTGATCGCGGTCGTCTTCGCCACCGCGCGATGTCTCGCCGCTATCATGCCCATGCGTGTCCGTCCGATCGCCGCCGTCCACGCCAGCCTGAGGGTCGGCCTACTGCTGGTGGCCCCGTTCGGCGTACCTGGAGAGGGCTTCAAGGGACGTAACCCGGTCGTCGCGGGAACAAGCCCGTCCCATGCCCCACGACCTCAGGTCGCTTGCCAGGGGCAGATGTCAGCTTTGATCAGGGCCATGCTGATACCCTCGCTTGAACGCGCAGTCCCGATGCGGTGGCGGGTCAGAGCGGAAGGCAGACGTGCGTGATCGGTGACCTCTCGGACCGTGCACCGAAGGGCCCGACGGACCGGATGGCCCCCGACACGCGTGGGCGCCGGGGATCCGAAGGGTACGATCCCGGGCGTCCGCAACCCACGCTCAGTGTCTGCGTCCCGACCTTCAACCGTCCGGTCCTCGTTCAACGGGCCATCTACTCGATCGTTCAGGCCGCGTCGGGCCGCGAGCGCGAGGTCGAAATCGTCGTTTCGGACAACTCGCCGGACGTCTCCGAACGCGCATGCCGCCAAGCTCTTGAGGCGTGGGAAGGACCTTCGCTCTACGTCGGCAACCCGCAGAACGTCGGCATTTCCGCCAACTTCAACGAGTGCATCGCGCGAGCGTCGGGTCGGTATGTCCTCTTCGTATGCGACGACGACCGCCTCCTGCCGGGCGCCGTGGCAGCGATCCTTGACAAGCTGGCCGATCGGGATGAGCCCGACCGGGTGATCCTGTTCGGAGTGGACGCCGTAGACGCAGCGGGACGCATCCTCCGGCGGCAGGAATTCCCGCGTGAGGTGTCGCTTGGCGCGAGCGGTGCCGTGTATCGCCTGTTATCGGACAACAGGTTTGCCTTGTTTCCTGGAGTCGTGGTCAGCCGTGACGCCTACGCCGCCGTTGGCCCGTTCGACGCTGGTCTCGGGAACGCGACGGACATCGAGATGTGGGTCCGGCTGTTCTCCCGGTACGGCGCACGTTGCGTTCCGAGAACCATCAGTGCGTATACCGCCCACGCCGGCTCGGCCACCCAATCGACGACGTTCGACGGTGATGCTGTCGCGAAGCTCATGGAGATCTTCGAACGTGCACGTAACACCGGGGTCCTCTCCGCGGAGACGATCAATCGATGTCAGGTTCGATACATCCATTCGATCATCCTCGCCACGGCGTATCTCGATCTGCGGACGGGCGACCTGACGGAAGGGCGCAGGAAGATGGAGCTGTTCGACCTGCCGTCGGTCAGGTCCCTTGGGCCGTCACTGGCATGGCTGCCGGTGCGACTGATCTTCACCGTGCTCGTCAGGTGTCCGACAACCTTGGTTCGCCCCTTGATGTCGTGGCTGGATCGACTCGAAGTCGTTCGCCGGGTCAGAACCTCTCGGGGTCACGCTCGCGGCCGGCGCCGCGCGTGCTGAGCCCGAGGCCCAGCAGACCCGACCGACGAGACCTGCCCGGCGCGGTGGCATGGCTGCGGAGCCAGCAACGCTCAACAGGCCCTAACCGAGCGGTCTCTGGAGCTGTTCCCGCATCTCGATCGACGCCCGGGCGTCGGCGACTCAGCCGACCCGCCGGGTATCACCGGCGCCGCTGACGAAACGTGGGACGGAGAACCGGAGGTGGGAGCCGTCCGATGCTCGTCCGGCTCCGCTGGCTGGCTGTCGCGGCGGTCGTCGTCGGGGCATCCGTCGCTTGGATCACGGTCTTCGGACGGCAGCTGACATTCGCGGCCGAGTGCAACGGCTCGGGCGTCGACGCGGGGATGCGGGCGCTGTACGGGCCGGGCGACCCGGGCTTCGGGCTCGATTCGGATTTCATGGGCGACCTCCGCCAGGTGAGCGTGGCCAACGGCCTGTGCTCGATCACCGCGGTCCGCAAGACCACCCCTAGCGGCCGGATGTACGGCTCGGCGGCGATGGCCACCTACGGCACCTTCGCCCAACGTTACGGCACGTTCGAGGCACGCATCCGCTACCCCAAGGGCGCGGGCGTGTGGCCGGCTTTCTGGCTGCTCTCCGAGGGCACGGTCGCCACGCCGCCCGAGGTGGACGTGTTGGAGGCGCGCCCGGGCCCCGGGCTCACGCCCGTCAACGGCAGCGCGGGCACAGACGTCGCGATCGCGACCAACCACTACGCGGGCGGCTCGCCCCAGTACACAGTCTGGGACGCGGGCACGGACCTCACGACGGGTTTCCATGTGTGGCGCCTCGAGTGGACCCCCCTCGCGCTCGTCGTCAAGGTCGACGGCACCCAGATTGCGACGCTCACCGGGCACGTCCCGACCACCGCCATGTACCCCATCATCAACCTCGCCATCGGGGCGACGGGGTACCGGGCCGACGGCACCACGCCCAGCAGCCTCACCCTCGATGTCGACTACATACGGGTGTACGCGCCCTGACCGGGCGACGCGAGGGCTCCGGACGCGTCTCGCGACTTCGCCATTGGTGGTGCCGGGACGCATCACTGGGTGACGATTGGGTCACCCATGTCCGGCCATAGGTCGTAGGGTGATTGGCGGCAGCCACATCAGGAGATGGCCGGCGAACGTCCGGCGGAACCATCGAGGGTGGGAGGGGCTACGGCCGCGCAGGACGAATGGACGTCGCGACGGACCGAGTAACGCCCGCAGCGGGGGCGCGCCGCGCTGATGTCGCGCCCGCGTCCAACGACTCAGTCGTGCGCGTTCGTCTCAGCGTCTGTGTGCCGACCTACAACCGCCCGGGGCTGGTGGGCCGCGCGATCGCGTCCATCGTGGCAGCCGCTTCGGATGCGGTCGAACGCATCGAGATCGTCGTGTCCGATAACTCGCCGGCCGTGTCCGAGGAGGCGTCTCGAAGGGCGCTTGCGGCGTGGCCGGGCGCCTCCCGCTACCTCGGCAACGCCACCAACATCGGCATTTCGGGGAATCTCAACCAGTGCATCGCTACGGCGAGCGGCGACTACATCATGTTCGTCGCCGACGACGACCGAATGCTGCCCGGCGCCATCGGCGCGATCCTCGCCGCCGTGGACGTCGCGCCGGCCTCGGATCGGGTCCTGCTGTTCGGGGTGGACGCCGTCGACGGCGCCGGGAGGATCCGCAGAAGCCAGCGCTTCCGCACCGATACCCGGCTCGTTCCAGGCGAAGCGCTCCAGAGGCTGCTCGCGGGCGGTTTCGCGTGGTTCCCAGGCGTCGTGATCAGCCGCGGGGCCGTCGTCGAGGTGGGGATGTTCGACGATCGCTTCGGGAACATGATCGACACGGAGCTGTGGGTCCGGCTGTTTGCACGGTACGGCGTGCGGTGCTTGCCCTCGGTGGTCTCCGCCTACTCCGTCCACCGCGCGTCCGCCACGCAGACGATGCCCTACGATGCTGGAACGATCGCCACGGTCATCGAGATCTTCGACCGGGCGCGAGCGACCGGCGTCCTGCCGGACCGCGAGGTCGATCGCTGCCAATCGGCGTTCCTCGACCGACTGATCCTGGGTGGAGCGTACATGCGCCTTCAGGCCGGCGACGCAGCCGGCGCGCGGAACGTGCTCGCGCTCTACGACGTTCCGGAGGTCCGGGCGGTGGGCTCGTCCCGTCGCTGGCGTTCAGTGCGCATGGCGTTCCGGGTCCTCGCTTGGTGTCCACGCCCGATCTTGCGGCCGATGATGGTGGTCGTGGACCGCCTCGACCTCGTCCGACACGTCCGGATCGCGGAGCGCCGGGCGACCCGCACGGCCGGAGGCTGACGCTCCAAGCGGCTGGGTCGTCCGTGGTGAGGACTCAGGCGCTCGACGGCGGCACGCCCGAGGAATCCTTTGATGAGAGCGCACCTGATGCCGTCAAGCGGGATCGCTAGCTAGCCGCCGGGCGAGGCCGAAGAACGCGCGCCGGGCGAGCCTGACCCGCCAGGTCCGGGCGACAATTGCCTCGGATCGACGACGTCGAATACCAGGCTGAGCGCGCGGTATGGCGCTGCCTCCTCGCCACGGTAGAGCTCGACCCGCACCGCCTGTCCCTGGCCTGCCGTGCTGAGGCCGAACCGGATCGTCTCGTCTTGGGATGCGCCGTCGTCCACGACGATCCCGTCGCGTCCGGCAACGCGCATGCCATCGCTCGAAACGACGATCCGGTAGGCCTGGGCGCCCGGCTCGTATGAGGCGATGCGGACGGTCAGTTCGACCGGCATGCCGACGACGGCGGTCGCGGGCACGCTCGCGATCGCACCGTCGGGCCCGATGAGTGAGAGCTCGGTTGCCTCCGTACCTGAACTGGTGACGCGAAGCACGAGATAGGCACTGAGGGCGATCGCGAGGACGGCCACGCCGATCATCGAGCGGCCCATGGCCGGCTGGGCCGCGGGCGGCCGCGCAGTCCCAGGCCGAGGAATGCCGGATCCCGGGTCTCGTCGGCGGCGCAACCACGCGACGCCGGCACTCCCTGCGGTGACGGCGGCGACGAACGAGACTACGAGCGGAGCGGTCATGCCGGGCGCCGTCAGGTTGATCACCGGCGCCGCGACCACGACGAGCGCCAGCGACAGGCCGAACGAGAGCGCAGCCCGTTCGGCGGGATCGAGCTCGCCCGGCAGGAACAGCGCCGCGCCGATCGCATAGCCGGGCAGCAGGATCGCCGCAGGAAGCGCGATTGGCAACCGGAGCGGCGCCGGCACTCCGACGAAGGCGGCGACGGCAGCGATCGCCATCATGACGACCACGAGCAGGAGGTCCAGGTCGGGAAGATCGGGAATGCCAGCCAGCCTCCCGGCGGCTAGCCGTAGGGTGCCGCTCGCACGGCTTCGCGGGGACCCGGTCATCTCGACAATCGGCCGCGCGCCGGGGCAACGTCGCGCTCGGCTGCCCGCTGGGTCATGTGCTGAAGTCTACCGGCCATGGTTGTCGCGCCCGCCCTGTCAGCGGCCGTCGCCGAACGCACACAGTCTTTTTCCATTTGGCTCTTGACGCTTTGCAGCGAGGCTGGGACAGTCGCTTGCCTTGGGGTAGTCGTTCGACTTGGGGTAGTCGTTCGACTTGGGGTAGTCGCGCGACACGGGACCTGTCGCGGCTGCTGGATGGTGTGGTGACATTCCGCAACACCGATTGGTCATCCTATCGACGGGGACCATCGGGCTATGTAGACTCTGACCCCCCCGCCGGGAAGTCCGGGGTAATCGGCGCGGCCCTCCACCGAGGAGCTCTATTAGTGGTCGCGCCCTTGGTCGCCCCTGATTCGGCGACCGATCCTGCTCTGGTCGCGGGCGTCATGCTCGTCGTGTCGATCGCGCTCGTCATCGCGCTCTTCGAAAAGGCCGTTTCCAGCAACGTCTCGGCGCCTGTCCCGGGCCGGCTCTCCCCGTTCCTCAACCTCGCGGTCGTCCTGCTCGGGGTCGCCTGGATCACCCTCGCGACCGTCCTGCTCGGCCGCGGCCTGGCACCTGTCTGAAATGGTTGCTGCAACGAGGCCGACCGGCCTCCGTGCGATGGTCCCGACATTCGCGCCGACGCAGCGCGAGACGGGCCGCGTCGTCGTCGCGATCCCGGCGCTCAACGAGTCGCGGTCCATCGGCGGCGTCGTGCTGGACCTCGTGCAGCGTGGGTACGCATGCGTGGTGGTCGACGACGGGTCGAGCGACCGCACGGGCGCGGCTGCGCGTCAGGCGGGGGCCACCGTGCTCCGTCACCCGATCCCGCTCGGCCAGGGCGCCGCACTGCAGACCGGGATCTACTGGGCGCTCGCCGACGACGCGGACGTGATTGTCACGTTCGATGCCGACGGACAGCATCGGCCGACCGACATCCCCGTGCTCCTCGAGGCGCTCACGCAACACGACGCCGACTACGCGCTCGGCAGCCGGTTCCTCGGGACGGCGATCCATGCGCCCGCGCGTCGGCGGCTGCTGCTCACCGCCGCGACCCGGTTCACTCGGATCTCGACCGGGATGCACGTGACCGACACGCACAACGGCCTGCGGGCGATGACCCGTCGTGGTGCGGCGGCGATCCAGCTGCACCAGAACAAGATGGCGCACGCTTCCGAGATCCTCCACCAGATCTCCCAGAGCGGGCTCCGTTGGGTAGAGGTGCCGGTCACGATCGACTACACGCCGGAGACCCTTGCCAAGGGCCAGCAATCAACGGGCATGGTCGCCATCCTCGCGGACCTCCTCATGGGACGGCTCGAGCGGTGATCATCGACGAGCTTCTCTTAACCATGTCTCTCGGGCCGATCTTCGTCTACGGCCTGCTCGAGAGGAAGGCGAGCCCGCTCGTCGGGGCAGGCATCGTCCTGGTGGCCAGTGCCATGTTGCTGGCAGCCTGGTTTCCGGGCCCGGCCAATGCCGTCGCGGCCGTGCTCGGCCTCGACGGAAGCCAGTTGCTGTTCGTGCTAGGCATCTCGATCGTGCTGCTGATCGTGCTCAACCTGCACCTGAAGAACCGTCGGGTGATGGGTGCAGTCACCGCGCTGACGCGTGAGATCGCGGTCGACGGCGCGCACTCGGCGGACGGTGGCACCCGACGCGCCGCCCACGGGCCAGCCACGCTGCAGGCGCCGGTCGAGTCAGTGCGCCCGCAGCAGAAAGTCGCGCGCGCGAAGCCCGCCCGGCAGCGCCGGCCCCGGCCAGCCGGGGCCCTCAAGAAGGAGGAATGACCCGGCCCGTCGCCGCGCCGGGCGACCCCCGCCCGATCGTCCTCGCGCTCGTCGGCTACTATCCCCCCGCGTTCCTCGCGGGCGGGCCTACGCGGAGCATCCCGGGCATCGTCCGGCTGCTCGCCGCGGAGTTCGACCTCCGCGTCATCACCCGCGATCGCGACCTCGGCAGCACGCAGCGGCTGCCCGGCGTCACGCCGGACCACTGGATCCCGACGGCTGACGGCCCCGTCCGCTACGTCGACACCCGCGCCCGCCCGGCCCTGGGCGTCGTTTTCGCAATTCGCCGCACGCCGCATGCAGTCCTCTACGTGAACAGCGTCTTCTCCGTCCAGTTCGGGTTGCTGCCCCTGCTGCTCAGGCGCCTCGGCCTCCTTTCCCGGCGGGGCCTGGTCATCGCCCCGCGTGGCGAGCTCGACCCCCACGCGCTCGCCTTCAAGGGGATGAGGAAACGTCTCGTACTAACCGCAGCCCGGTTCCTCGGGCTCACCGACGGCGCGGTGTGGCACGCGGCGACCGACGAAGAGGCGGCGGCCGTCCGCCGCGAGTTCGGTGCCGCGGCAAAGGTCCGCGTGGCGCGTGACCTCCCCGTGCCGCCCGGCGACGCCGGCGAGCGCCCGCCCAAGGAGCCAGGGCGGCTCGCGGTCGCGTTCCTCGGGCGGATCGCCCGGATCAAGAACCTGGACCTCGCGATCCGCGCGTTCAGGGAGGTCGAGGGCGACGTGACCTTCGATGTGTACGGCCCGATCGAGGACCGCGCGTACTGGGCGGACTGTCTGGCGTTGTCCGCCGGGCTGCCAAGCGGCGTGCGGCTCGCGCACCGCGGTGCGGTGCCTCCGGATGAGGTCACGGGCGTGCTTGGCCGCCACCACCTGCTGTTCCTGCCCACGCGCGGCGAGAGCTTTGGGCACGCGATCGTCGAGGCGCTGCTTGCGGGATGCCCGGTGCTCGTGAGCGACCAGACCCCCTGGAGGGGGCTCGAGGCGCGACGTGCGGGCTGGGACGTCCCGCTTGGCGAGTTGGAGTCGTTCGCCGCCATCCTGCGGGCGTGCGTTGCGATGACTGCGGCGGAGTACGAGGTCTGGTCCGTGGGGGCGCGAAGGTTCGGGCGGGACATCCTCGAGGACCCGGCGCTCGACGCCGCCTACCGAGCCGTGTTCCGCGCGGCCCTCCCGCCCGTGCCCCTGGGGGTGCCCGCCCGCTAGGCCGCCGGAGCTGGCGGCCCGAGATCTGCCGAGCTGCGCCAGGGGAAAGCACCCGCACGCGCAGTCAGTGCGTCGCGAGCCACTCCGCGGCGAGCTGGTCGAGCATCGCGTCCCAGCTCGGCGGCCGCCATCCCGTGCGATCCCGGAACCGCGAGCTGTCGAGCGAGCGGTCGATCACCGGCTCGTCGACGGGACGCAGGTCGATGTCCCACGAGAGCCGCGTCGCCAGTCGGCGCAGCAGCGAATCCTTGTCGATCGGGTCTGCCGACACATGCCACAGTCCGCTGAGGGACGGATCAGGGATCACTACCTCCCTGATGACCTCGGCGAGCGCCCGCGTGCTGAGGCCGCTGAAGATCGCTCGCCGGAAGCCCTTGAGGGGCTCGGTCCGGTGGGCCGCGAACCACCCGAGCAGGCCCGTCGGCTGCCCGAGCTGCCAGCCGACGATCGAGGTGCGGATTGTGAGCACATCGTCACGGTCCACGATCTCGCCAAGGAGCTTGCTTCGCCCGTAGAGGTCCTGAGCGTCGGGTTGGTCATGCTCGCCATAGGCTCCCCGGACGCCGCTGAACACGCAATCCGTGCTCACCTGGACGAGGCGGGCTCCGCGCTCGGCGCAGGCTTCCGCGAGCAGGTGCGGCCAGAGGCTGTTCACGGCGATCGACGGGACCGCCGCGTGGGCCGCAGGGAGCTGCTTCACAATCCCGACGGCGTTCAGAACGACGTCCGGCCGGGCACGGTCCACGAGCCGGGCAGCGGAGGCGCCGTCGCTGGCGTCCAGGCCGCCGAGGATCCGCTTCCGAGGCACGCCCAGATCGGGCAGGGCGCCCGGATCCCGGCAGGCGGCCCAGACTTCCGTCCCCGCCCCGAGCACACGCACGGCTTCGTGCCCGAGCATCCCTGTGGCGCCGACGACGAGGACGCGGGTCACCCAATTCCCAGCACGATCTTCGTCACGACGTCCGCGACGTTCGTGGCGAGGTACTCAGCGGGCGGGGTCCACGTCCCGCGCGAGCGCACCGCCAAGTCAATCGCCGGGAGAATCCGGTCTGCCTCGACGCCCGCCAGGATGTTGCTTCCGCATTCGACGGTCTCAGGCCGTTCGGTGACGTCGCGCAGCGTCACCGTCGGGACGCCGAAGATGCAGCACTCCTCCTGGACGGTGCCGCTGTCCGACAGCACGCAGTGCGCCGCCTGTTCGAGCCGGACGAAGTCGAACAACCCAAGCGGCGGGACGAACCTCACCGCTCCGCCGTCGATCCCGAACGCTCGCATCCGGTCCGCGGTACGCGGGTGGAGTGACGCCACCGCCGGAATCCCGAATCGATCGACCGCTGCGTTCAGCGAGTTGACGAGCGACTGCAGGCGTGCTGGTTCGTCGACGGTCTCGGCACGATGGACCGTGACGAGGAAGTAGCCACCCGGCTCCACGTCGAGGTCCTCGAACGGCGCCGCGGCCGCGATGCGGTCTGAGTAATGGTCGAGGACCTCGCGAATCGGGTTGCCGGTCACGAACATCCGGTGGCGATCGATGCCCTCCCGCACGAGGTTTGCCGCGCTCCTGTGCGTATACGGGAGCAGGACCGAGCTGGAGTGATCGATGACCCGCCGGTTGATCTCCTCGGGAACGCGGTCGTCGTAGCAGCGGTTCCCAGCCTCCATATGCACCACGCGGATCCCCATCCGCTTTGCGACGAAGGCAGCGAGGCCGGAATTCGTGTCGCCGAGCACGAGCAGCGTGTCCGGGCGCTCGTCCGCGAACAGCATCTCGCACCGGGCAAGGATCTGGCCGACCTGGTCGCCGAACCCAGTGCCCCGGACGCCCAGCTGGACATCCGGTTCGCGCACGCCGAGCTCGCGGAAGAACAGGCCCGCAAGGCGATCATCGAAGTTCTGGCCAGTGTGGACGAGCTGATGATCAGCCGCGCCGTCGAGCCGCTCGATGACGCGCGAGAGGCGGATGATCTCGGGCCGCGTCCCGAGGAGCGTGAGGACTCTCGTCACGCGCCAGCCGCGGCCTCAGCCCCCAGCGCCTCGGGGATCCGGCGGCGCAGGAACTGCGCCAGCTCCACGCCCTCCATGAGTGCCGCCCCTCCTGAGCCAAAGTCGCCGGTCAGCGCCGGTTCCGCGACCGGGGCCGCAAGCTCGGGGAGCATCGGCCGGACCGCGTAGTAGCCGGACCCTGCGTCGACCGTCCGCGTGGCCTCCTCTTCCGAGATCAGGATCTCGTGGATCTTCTCCCCCGGCCGGATCCCGGTCTCGACGATCTCGATGTTCCGGCCGCCGATCAGGAACGCCGCGAGGTCGGTCATCCGTGCACTGCGGCAGCGCGGCACATAGGTGTCGCCCGCCTTTGCCCCGCGGACCGCGGCAAAGACCGTGTCGACGGCATCGTCCAGGGTCAACAGGAACCGGGTCATCTCCCGGGTCGTGAGCGTCACCGGGCCACCGATCGCGATTTGATCGAGGAACAGCGGCACGACCGAGCCCCGCGAGCTCAGCACGTTGCCGTAGCGGGCGTTGATGAACCGAGTCGCGGGATGGTGGATATTCGCGTCGATGAATACCCGCTCCTGGATCGCCTTCGTCATGCCCATGACGTTGACGGGCTTACACGCCTTGTCCGTGGAGATCCCGACAACGGTCTCCACCGGCAAGTCCGCCTCGGCGATCGCGGACGCGACGTTCACCGGGCCTTCGATATTCGTCCGGGACGCCTCCCACGGGTAGTACTCGCAGCTCGGCACCTGCTTCAGGGCGGCCGCATTGAACACGATGTCGATGTCCGAGAGAGCCCGCCGGACCGTTCGGTAGTCGCGGATGTCCCCGATCACGAACTTCAGCCGCTGCTGCGAGTGCTCAAAGATGATCTCGTCAGTGGCCGCGCGACGGTGCATGAAGTCGAGCCGCATGTAGTGCTGCTTGGTCTCATCGCGTGAGAACACCGTGACACGCTCTGGGATGCCTTCCGCGCCGGTCAGGAGGCGCCGGGCCAGCACCTGACCAAGCGATCCCGTCCCACCTGTGATGAGGATCCGCTTGCCTGCGAACATCTCGTTCCCCACGACCACCCTCAGCTGGTGCCTGCTCCCCCCGGTCGACCATCACGCGAGCCGTCCCCACCGGTGCCGGTTCGCACCACAACGGCTGGCACGCACCGCGATCTCCGGGTACACCCACCATGGTCACGGCGTGCCGGTAGCGTACACTCCGGTTCCCACGCGAACGTGTCGCGCCGACGACTCGATGCCCTGCACCGGCCTCGACGACTGTTTGCAGCGAGCATGCGCGGGTCGAACCGGCGGCCCGCTCGCCGCATCAGCCATCGCGGCGACGAGGCCGCGGCCGCGGCGGCGACGCCAGACGACGGTCACGCCTCTCGTCGTCGCAGAAGAGGGAGCATGGGCGAATCGCCGGCAGCGCCCGGAAACGAGGAACCTGCATCGGGGGGCGCGGCTCTCGAGCGGCGGCGCCCGACGTCCGCGGCGAGTTCCGTACCCAGCCGGCCGCAACCTCCCGACGGTCGCTCCGCTCGGGCCAATGCGCAGCCGGCCCTCCAGGACGACGGCCGCACCGAGCGGCCCAGCCTCCGGATCCTCGTCGTCCAGGAAACGGACTGGATCGCCCGCAACCCGATTCTCCATCACCGGATGTTGGAGGCGATGGCCAAGGCCGGCGACGAGGTGCTCGTCCTCGACCACGACATCCTGTGGAACCGCCGGGGCCGCGGGCCGCTCCTCCAGCGGCGCCTCGAGGCGCGCGATGTCACGAAGTTCCATGCGGGCTCGGGGCTCATCGTCGTGCGGCCGGCGATGCTCCGGGTGCCAGGCCTCGCGCGGCCCACCTGGTTGCTCGCCAGCACGATCGAGCTCCTGCGCACGTTCCGGCGGAGCCGGCCCGATGTGGTTGTCGCGTACGGCCTCTCGAACGCACTCGTGGCCCGCCTCCTGGCGGCGGCGTATGGCGTGCCGTTCGTGTTTCACATCTTCGACGTGCTCCACGCACTCGCCGAGCCGCAGGCGCTCGCGCCGATCGCCCGGCTTGTCGAGGCGACGCTGCTGCGCTCGGCCGACGCGGTCGTCGTCGGGCACCGGGGCATGTGGCCGTATGTCCGCCGGTTCGGCGTCCGCCCGTCGCGGATGCGCTACATCCCGAACGGCTTCGACCGCCGCCCCGTCGACCCGGCACTCGGTCGACGGGTCCGGGAGCGGCTCGGCGTGGGCGACGACGAGGTCATGCTCCTGTTCATCGGCTGGCTGTACCGTCACTCTGGCCTGCTCGAGGTGGCACGCAAGCTGACCGCGGACGACCGATTCGCGGGCTACCGCCTCGTGATCGCGGGCGACGGCGACCTCCTCGAGGAGCTCACCGCGATCGCCGCAGATCCGGAGCGCGGTGATCGGGTCGTGGTCCTGGGACGACGCCCGGTAAGCGAGATGCCGGAGCTCATCGCAGCCGCTGATGCGGGCCTCTCCGTATCGGACCCAGACGCGGCTCCGATGCGGCTCGTCGTGCCAGCGAAGGTCGACGAATACCTCGAGCTCGGGCGGCCGGTGGTCGCCACACGCCTGCCGGGGATGCTCGCAGAGCTCGGCGCATGCGAGGCGATGCTATGGGTCGACCGGGCCGACGAGGCCCTTGAGGCGGTGGCAGCGGCGGTTGCCGATGCCCCCGATCGGCGTCGCGTCCTGCGCCGGCTCGGCGAAGCGGGCGCGGTCTACACGGCCGGCCGGCCGTCGTGGCAGGCCGTCACGGCGCGCTTCCGGACGCTCCTCGTCGACCAGGCGGGCCGATGATGGCGATCTGGAACTGGATATCGGCAGGTTCGACGCTCCTGGAATTCAGGCGAGCCCGCGCCGATCTGGGGTGCGAGGGTCGATATGGCCTAGGCTCGGGGCTTCGCGACCAGCTGGAGGATGTCTGGCTCGGCTCCCCGCCGGATCCCAGCTGAGACCCGTGGGCCAGATTGCTCCGCCGCCCGTGACCGACTCGACCTTCGCCCGTCTGGTGGCGCACGCCCGCCGGCCGCTGTACTCGAATGCGTTCGTCCTGATCGTGAACTCGGGGCTGGCGGCGGGGCTCGGCTTCGTGTTCTGGGCGCTCGCGGCCCGGCTCTATCCGGCCGCGCAGGTCGGGCTCGCATCGGCCGCGATCTCGTCCGCCGTGTTCGTCGCGAGCCTCACTCAATTCGGGCTGCCCTACACGCTCGTCCGATTCGCGCCACCTGACCCGCACGATCGGGCGGTGCTCTCTACCACCATTGTGGCCGCAGGGGCCGCGGCCGCGGCGATCGGCGGCATCCTGTTCGTCGCCGGGCTCGACATCTGGGGAACCGAGCTCGTCGGCTTCGTGCCATTGCCCGTGCTGGCGGCGGGGTTGGCCGCGCTCGCGGCGGCAACATGCGCCTCGACAGTGCTCGTGTTCGTGGCCATTGGAGCACGCGACACGCGATCGGCGCTCATTGGCGGGATCACGCACGGCGCGGTGAAAAGCGGAATCGTCGGCGTGCTCGCCATCGCGGCCGCCGGCCTCGGTTTCGGGATCCTGGTCGCGTGGCTCCTTGGCACGGTTGCCGCCGTCGCCGTTCAGGCGTGGTGGCTCCGGACAAACCTCGCCCGTCGGGTGGACTTCGGCCTGCTGCGGCTAGGGAGATTCCTCCATTACTCCGCGGGCAACTACCTCGGCGATCTCGCCTGGTCCACCCCGGCTCTGCTGCTGCCGCTCGTGGTGCTCTCAACGGTCGGCGCGGAAGCTAACGCGTACTTCTACGTCGCCTGGTCAATCGCGAGCCTGCTCGTCGCGATCCCGACCGCGATCGCCAGCTCGCTGCTCGCGGAGGGGAGTCACGCCGGGGGTGAAACCGGCGAGCACTTCCAGCGCGCATTCCGGTTGACGCTTCTCGTGATGGTGCCCGCGACCGCACTTTGGTGCGCGAGCGCCCCGGTGCTGCTCAGCCTGTTTGGCTCGTTCTATGCGTCCGAGGGCGTGGTCACGCTCAGGCTCCTCAGCCTTGCCGCGCTGCCGCTCAGCATCGTCCTCCTGTACCTCACACGCGCCCGCGTCCACCGGGAGATGCGCCGCGTGCTCCTGATCACCGGCCTCACCGGCAGCGGCGCGCTCGTGCTCGGCACCCTGTTCGTCTCGTACGGCGGCGCGACCGGGACCGCGCTTGGGTTTCTCCTCGCGAACACGATCGTGGCTGCCGCCCTCGTGCTGGAGTCGTTGTTCATCGCCCGCCCGGCAGTTGACGACCCCGCCGAGACCCAGCTCACCTCGTCCGACTGACCGTGACCGAACCGTTGTCGTAGACGACACTCGCGTTCGCCAGCGATGGCAGGGTGAGGCCGAGGCGCTGGAACTGGAACGTCATCGGTTCGGATACCAGGAAGGTGCGGGTCGTCGCGCTGGGGGCGCCCACGTCCCAGCCGTTGCCGGCGCTTACGCTCCCGGCGACCATCGCCCAGGCGCCCGCCAAGCGATCGTCGTCACCGATCCAGGTCAGACTGCCACGCTGGTTCGCGTCCGCCCAGTGGAGGCCCTGGACCTCGGCATCCGTGTAGAACAGCCAGCGGTTGCTCGCGAATGGGTCGAGCGTGGCCTTCAGGTACGTAGTGCCGGCCGCGAAGGCGACGAGCGCGACGAGGATCGGCCGGAGCGGTCGCCTGGGTCGGCGTGCGACCGCGTACGCCACGAGCGGCGCGGCCACCGTAGCGAAGACCGAGAATGCCCGGTACTGGGCGTTGCCCTGGAGCGCGCCGGTCCGGTCGCTGACGATCGCGGCCGCCCCTTGGAACGCGAACCCCGCGAACAGGATCCAGAGCATCCAGGTGCCGATCGTCGGGGGCGGGCGGCCACGCAACCAGCCCCAGCCCATCCAGATCCAGACGAGCACCGACGTCGCGAGGAGCGCGAAGTTCGCCGCGCTGAGGAGCAGGAAGATCCCCGTGCTTACCCACGCGCTCGACAGGGTCGCGTACGGGTTCTTGCTCACGCCGCCATTGAGGATGAGGTCCGCCAGGGCACCGGGGATGACGCTCAAGGCGCGGATGCTGTAGAGGATCGGCGGATAGATGATCAGCGTGACCAGGCCAATCATCACGACGGCTGCGACCGTCGTCCAGCCGAGCAGCCTCGAGGCGTCCGCTGCGGCCATCCGGACCGCTGGCCACAGGCGAGTCGCGAGCCACGCGATCGCGAACGCCGTCCCAATCGCCAGCACGAATGACATGCCGAACAACGCGTTCGTGCAGATCAGCGAGTACGCCATGACGAGCGCCAGGGCCAGGTGGATCCTGAACCGCGCCGGGTCGCTTCGTTTGCGCACGCTGCGGACGAGCAGCCACACGGCGATGAACATGAACGCCCGGTCGAGCCGCTCGTGGCTGGCACGGCTGATCGAGAAGACGTACTCCGGCGCGACAAGCAAGAGGAGCGTCGCGAGCCCCGCGATCCGGCCGCTGCCGGTGAGCTCGCGATAGAGCACCCAGGCCGGCACGACGAGGACCGCCGAGATCAGCGGGTACAGGTGCTGCTGGAGCGTAACGACATCGAGGCCGGTGAAGGCGAGGATTGCCGTCGACACCGCCTGATAGCCGAACCCGTTCGAGTACAGGTTGGTCGCGCCAGTTTCGAAGTGGCCCGTCGAGACGAGCGACCGAATGGCCTGCGTCATCGAACCCGAGTCGCTCTCGGCCCATCGCCCGTCATAGCGAGTGACGAAGTACGCGCCGACAACCAGCCCGAGCCCGAGCAACGGCAGCAGTTCCGGCAGCGACCCCAGCACGGCCGGCCGGCGCGGCCGCCAACCTGGAAGGGCGTCGATGCCGTCGGGCTGCACGCGCGGCGCGCCGTAGGGGCGCGCCACCCGCATGCGACGCCGGTCGCCGCGCTCTTGCTCGGCCGCCTGCGCGCCGGCGGCGCCATCCGACGTCATGCGCCGCCTGACGATCACGGCGGCAAGGACGACGCCGAGGACGAGCAGCGCTGCCACGCCGACGAGGACGTCGATCGGGACCTCCGTCACGCCGATCGCCGCAGGGAGGGGCGCTGCGGCGATCGCGGGGAGCCACGGGGCACGTCTGACATGCCGAGGAACAGGCCCGATGCCGGACGGCAGACCGATCACCACGGGTGCGCAATCACCTCAACGCCGGGACACGCGGGCCGGGCGCGAGGTGACGCTCGTCGGTTGCCTCGCGGCTCGCGGGCCAAAAGGATAGACGCTCGGGACGCCGCGCCGCGCCGCGAGAACCGCTCAGCACGTGCCTGCCCGCTTGCGATCGCCTCCTGCGTATGGAGGCGTCCGGCGGTACGATGCGCCACGCCGTCGGGTGGTTCGGGATGAGGGACGCGTGGGAACCAGTTACGACACGAAGCGCGAATTGCGCGCGGGCGACATCGTCCGCGTGCGCAGCGAAGCCGAGATCCTCGCGACCCTCGACGGCGATGGCCGCCTCGATGGGATGCCGTTCATGCCCGAGATGCTCCAGCACTGCGGCCGCGAGGTCCAGGTGTACCGGCGCGCGGACAAGACATGCGACACGATCGGCCCTGGCCCGCATCGGCGGCTGACGGGAACGGTCCACCTTGCCGACCTGCGCTGCGGCGGCGAGGCGCACGGCGGGTGCCAGGCAGCATGCCTCCTGTTCTGGAAGGAGGCATGGCTCGAGCGGGTCGATGGCGCACCCGAGGCCCGCTCTGTCCCCAATGCTGCATCCGACCCGACACTGGCGCAAGGAGGCCGGGGCGACACGACCCGCGAGATGCTGCTGGCCGCGACCCTAGTGCGGCCGACGACGCACGAGGGCGGAGACGCATCCGACGGACCCGCAACCCCGGCCGCGGCCGCGTCCGGCGAGCCGGTCTACGCCTGCCAGGCGACGGAGGTCCTTCGTGCCTCGACTCCGATGCGCTGGTGGGAGCCGAACCAGTACGTCCGCGACGTCCGCTCACGCAACGCCGGCGTCGTCGAGGTCGCGGCGGACCTCGTTCGCTGGCTGTTCGTGGCCGTCCACCTCCGGCTTACGGGCAGCTCGATCCCGTTCGTGCACGGGCGGCAGGAGAGGTCCCCGCGTGGCACCCTCAGGCTGCAGCCAGGCGATCGCGTGCGGGTGCGGAGCCGGGCCGAGATCGAGGCGACCCTGGATCGCACGAACCACGCGCGCGGCCTGTCATTCGATTCCGAGATGCTCCGCTACTGCGGCACCGAAGCGACCGTTCGGACCCGTGTGGAGCGGCTGATCGACGAGCGGACCGGCCGGATGCGCCACCTGACGAGCGACTGCTTGATCCTCGAGGGCGCGTATTGCACGGCCGCATACCATCTCGCGTGCCCGCGGGCGATCTTTCCCTACTGGCGGGAGATCTGGCTCGAGCGCACGGAGTCACCTGCCGGGGCAGCGGCCGGGTCTGCAAACGCGGCCGCAACGAGCGCCGAGACCGCCGCGGGCTGATCGAGCCGCCACCAAGCCACGTCCCGGGCTCGATCCGTTGCCATGACATTGGGCCTTTGACCATAGGGTGGGCGATCCACGGATATGGGTCCATCCCGGGAGGTTCCGGGCGGTCCTGAGCCGTTGTGACTAGTTCGTGGCCCTAAAGGTCGGGTCCGAACCGGGTACTCATTGCCCGTGGCGGCGCGCAGGCACTCGCCCGTAGGCTGGACGAGCGCAGGTCAGGGGGCGCGGACCGTCACCAGCCTCTGGGATCTGCTCCTCGAAATAGCACACCCGTCGCGAGGCGGGGCCGCAAAGCCACGGGGCTCACGTAGCCAGCCGGGTTGCCGAAAGGAGTCCCCAGCCGATGTTCTGGGATGGAGAGCGCTGGGTCGCGGACGACATGCCGCCGACAGCGCCGCAGCCGCCGCCCCACCGAAAGCGCCGCGTACGAGACTGGCTCTCGACCGGCGTCATGCTGCTCGTGTTCGGGGGGCTGCTGCTGCCCATGGGCGGTGTCCTGGCGGCTCGACCGCTGGCGCGGGCACAGCTCGACAAGTGGTCGGCCAACTCGCCGGTCGACGTCATCCAGGAGGGGAACCCCAAGGTCGCCTACGACGGCGACTGGTTCAGCGCGTATTACCCCAACTACATGGGTGGCAAGGCACGCTCGACGGACACGGCGGGCGCCAGGGCGAGCCTCAAGTTCCGCGGCAGCGCGATCGCCTGGGTCGGTCCGATCGGCCCCACCCGGGGGCGCGCGCGGATCTACCTCGATGGCAACCTCGTGGCGACCGTGAACACCTGGAACGCGTCGTTCCAGCCCAAGCGCGTGCTGTTCCGCAAGCGCTGGGACCGCGTGGCCTCGCACAAGATCAAGATCGAGGCCGTGGGCACGCCCGACCATCCCACCGTGGCGATCGATGCGTTCATCGTCCGTCTCGACGCCACGGGCCTGGACTTCAACGACGACAGCGGCGCGCCGATCCCCAACGTCGATCCGGACCCCACGCCCAAGCCGGACCCGACGCCCAAGCCGGATCCGACGGCCAAGCCGGACCCGACACCGAGGCCGGACCCGACACCCGCCCCGACCGACACCCCCACGCCGCGGCCGACCGACACGCCGACCCCCGCCCCGACGGCGACGCCGACCCCGCGGCCGACCGACACGCCGACCCCCGCCCCGACGGCGACGCCGACCCCGGCGCCGAGCCCCACGCCCACCCCGCGGCCGACGCCTACCCCGACGCCGGTCCCGACCCCCACTCCGACCCCGCCGCTGCAGGCGGCCGGTACCCCCACCCCCGTGCCGACACCGGCACCGACCCCCACGCCGACCCCGCGGCCGACGCCGACCCCGACGCCGACGCCGACCCCGACGCCGACCCCGACGCCGGCCCCCACGCCCACGCCGACCCCGCGGCCGACCCCCACCCCCACGCCGACGCCGGCTCCGACCCCCACGCCGACCCCGCGGCCGACGCCGACACCGACGCCGGCCCCCACGCCGACCCCCACGCCGGCGCCGGCGCCGACCCCGACGCCGTCTCCCGTCGCGGCCCTCGTGATCTCGAACGTCGCCGCGACCAGCGTCGGCCAGACCACGGCAGCCATCGGCTGGAACGTGAGCGACTTCGCCACCGGCCAGGTGGAGTACGGGACCACCACCGCCTATGGCTCGGTGTCCACGCCCGAGACCAGCTTCCGGTACGCCAGCCACTACCAGCTCCTGTCCGGGCTGACGCCGGGGCGGCTGTACCACTTCCGCGTGAAGTCGGCCAACGCCCTCGGCACCCTTGCCGTCAGCGGCGACTCCACCTTCACGACGCTCGCTGCCACTCCAGCCCCCACACCGACGCCGACGCCGGCGCCGACGCCCACACCGACCCCGCCCCTCCAGGGCGGCGGCGGCTTCCCCACGCCCACCCCCGCACCGACGCCGACCCCGGCTCCCGGGGCGTCCGTCCGAGTGACCTCGATCTCGGCGCTGCTCTCGGCGCTCGCCGATAACAGCGTGACGGACGTCGTCGTCGCCAACGGCACGTATCGCATCTCAGGGGCCGGCTTCCAGAGCTCGAACAGCCTGTGGATCGGCTCCCGGTTCGCCGGCCGCACGAAGGCGGTCACCGTCCGCGCTGAGAGCACCGGCGGCGTGACCTTCGACGGCGGCGGCAGCTCCCTCGGCTGCCTGTCCTTCGAGGAAGGTGCGCACGACCAGACATGGGACGGCTTCACCTTCGCCAACGGGTACGTCACGCAGACCGGCTGCATCGTGTTCGGCGGCTACCCGGGCCTCGCCGCTGCGCATCACATCACGCTCCGGAACATCACGGTCGGTCGCTCGATCACCGGCGCGGCCACGTCCACCAGCGGTCCGGCCACGGACCACGCCGTCTACTTCGCCCAGGCTGTCGGCGGCCCGCACGACCTGGTGCTGGACAACCTCACCGTCGACGGTCGCGGCGGGCTCGCCTCGGCCGTCCACTGGGACCACAGCGACTCCAACAACCCCAACACGTGGAACGTCACCATCCGCAACATGAACGTGACGGGCACCCAGCAGGCCGTCATCTTCTGGGAGGCGGGCCAGACGGTCCGCAACGTCACGATCGACGGCGCGCGCATCGACGGCGCGCTGTCCGACGCCATCACGTACCGCTACCCCGGAACCAACATCGTCCTCAAGAACATCGTGTCGACCAACTCGGGTCAGGTCGGGCTCTACGCCCCGGCCGGCACGAGCGGCCTGACGCTCGTCAACAACAGCCTCCAATAGGCGCTCGGCGCCGTTCGCGGGGGCTCCTGGCTCTCAGGACGGCGCCAGCACCTGCCAGCTCGGGACGAGCAGGAAGAACACGGCCGCGGCGAGCCCGACCCATGCCACGACGCACACCAGGCCCAGCGGGGCCAGGAGCGCCGGGCGGACCCGACGCACCACGAGCAGCACCACGATCTGGATCAGCACGAGCACGGGGATGGCGAGCGTCACCTTCGACCTCGCCGACTCCCGCTCCTGGTACTGCGGATAGGCCGCCGCGACCTCATCGAACGCGCTGCGAATGGCCCCGACGTCTGCCGCCGGGTCCGGCTCGGACTTGAGCCCCAGGCTCGCCGTCTCGCTGCCGTTCGCGTCCGTCCGCGCCGTGGTGACGGCGCCGTCCGTCCACGACACCGTCGTGGATCCGCTCGCCGTCGGTACCTTGACGGTCCAAGCGTCCGGCCCGGTGTGGCCGGACATCGTGACCGCGCCGTCGGCGGGCGAGCTGGGCGGCGTCGTCAGGACGACCGCCGTCCACGCCTCGCCAGGAGGCTGGTCGACGACGATCGCCGGTGCCGGTGTCGGGACCGACTGCAGGACCTGCCAACCCGCGAACGGTTCGCGGCTACCGCGGACGTCCTCGAGGGTGGTGCCGGGAGAGCCCAGGACCGTCAGCTGCGCGGCCGCGCCGTTGTCGGCCTCGAGGCGATATGACCCCGGGTCCGCGCCGGGGGTCGCGGTCACGTCAGCCGGCAGCTGCCAGACCGTCTGGCTGCCCTGATCGCTGGCCACGTGGTCGACGATCAGCCACGTGTCGGGCTGGAGGTGCACGACCTGCCGACGTGCCTGGTATCCATGGGGCCCGCGTCGTTCCAGCTCGATCGCCGACAGGGCACCGCTCGACCCTGATGCGAGCGGCGTGACCGAGCGGGGGCTGGCCGCGTCCTCGTTCGGGACGTGCGGCGCGTTCGACCCCGACCATCCGTTGGCATCCGCCAGGGATGCGTCGTCGAAGGGCCAGTACCCGACGCTCGTCAGCCACGGGACGCCCTTCGACCACACGAGGACGCTCAGCTCGTCGGCATGCTTGTGGCTGGGCGACGGCGGGCTCGTCCACGTCACCAGCGTCTGGCTGAGGCTCGCCGGATCCGGCCAGTCCGCGAGCCCGTCCCACGTGATCCAGTAGCCGGCCGCGGGATTGAGCGTCACGGCCTGGTCGGGGGGTTGGGCCACCCAGGGTCGCAGGGCGTCCGCCGCCTCGCCCCGGACGTCGACGACCCCGGGCGCCGGCTCGGCCGCGCCGTCGGTGTCGCCGAGGGCCGGCAGGGTGCCGTCGGGTCGTTCGAGGCGCGCCAGCGTGGTGAGACCATCCTGGTACTTCGCCGTCCACTCGGCCGGGATCGGGCGGTCGAGCAGGGTCATGGTCCGGAACGTCATCCCGAGCAGCCACATGTCGAACGCCTGGTAGCCGGCCGAGTTCTCGCGGGCGACGCCGTCGTCGTCGACCAGGAAGGACAGCTGCCCGTCGAGACGATCGATCGCCAGCTGCTCGTACCGCGCGCGATCGGGCAGCGTCGGGAACAGGGCCCCGACCTCGAGCAGCGCGAGGTTCTGCATGATCCCGTGGTTGGTCGCGAACGTGAACCGGCCGGGGTCGGCCAGCAGCGCCCGGTATCGGGCTGCCTGCTCGAGCACGACGCGGCCGACCTCCGGCGAGTAGTCAGGACGCTGCCGGTAGAGGCGCCAGAACTCGCCCAGCACGCGGACGCGCGCCGCCGTCGCGTGGTCGTTCCACAGGAAGCCCCGCGGCTGCCAGGCCGTGCGCTCGTAGCGGTCCCAGGCGAGGATGATGTCGCGCGCGAGCGCGAAGTACGCCTCGTTCCCCGTCTCGGCGTAGGCCATCAGGAGCAGGTCCGGGACGCCGTACCCGGCGAACCACACCTGCATGCTCGCCGGGACGCCCTCGAGGTCGTCGGCCGAGAACGGCAGCCCGATCGTCGCCGGCGGCCGGCCGGGGAGCTCGAGCCGGCCCCGCAGGAGAGCGTCGGCGACCGCGATCCGCTCCTCCGGCGCGAGACCGCCCTGGCGGTCGAGGCCCTCGAGCGGCAGCAGATCGAAGCCTGCGACCTCCTGCATGACGGCATCGGACGGCGAACCGCGGGCCGCCTCGATGACCGGCTCGGCGACGGCGACCTCCGGGACGAGGTTGCGGGCCACGGTCGGCGCCCAGACGGCCGCGGCGACCAGCGCCGGCGCCACCAGCACCAGCAGCACCGTGAGGAGCAGCAGGCCGCGGCGACCGCTCAAGGAGCGCCCGCGGGATCGTGCCCGCCGTCGCGGTCACGCCCGCGCTCGCCTCGCATGGCCATCGCTGGCCGGCCCGACCCGCTACAGCTCATGCGCGCGGAACGAGTCGACAATCGCCTCCGAGGTCCGAAGCGCCAGCGCCGAGACGGTCAACGACGGGTTCGCGGCCCCGGCGGTGACGAACACGCTGCTGTCGGCGATGAACAGGTTCGCGACGTCGTGGGTCCGGCCGCACCGGTCCACGACCGAGGTCGCCGGGTCGTTGCCCATGCGGCAGGTACCGAGGTAGTGCGACGACGCGCCCGGGTTGTACTCGGTGCCCCAGATCTCGGTCGCACCGGACGCGTCGAGCAGCTCCCGCAGCCCGTCGGACATCGCCTCGATCATCGCCAGGTCGTTCTCGCGCGGCTCGCTGATCAGGCACGGCGCGGGCAGCCCGTACAGGTCCCTCTCGATCGGGTCGAGCACGACCCGGTTGCGCGGGTCGGGCAACTGCTCGCCCATGGTCGCGAGGCAGACGTAGCGGCCGAACAGCTCCTCGACCCGGGCCTTGTGGTCGGCGCCCCAGCCCGAGATCCGCTCGGCGACCGAATACGGCCAGTGCGCGTTCGCCGTCACGAGGGTCGTCCAGCCTCTCGCGAAGTTGTTCCGCGGATCGGTCGCGTAGGTGTCCTGGATGATCCCGCCGGACGGCGTGCCGCGCCACGCATCCACCCGCTGTTCGAACCGCCCGAACGCATAGACCGCGAGGTGCTCCATGAAGTGCCTCCCGACGACGCCGCTCGAGTTCGCGAGGCCGTCCGGAAAGCGGCTCGACGTGCTGAGCAGCAGCAGGCGAGGCGTCTCGACGGCGTTGCCGCCGACCACGATGGCCCGGCCCCGCACCCGATGCTCGCGGCCGTCCGCGCCGATGTAGACGACGGCGGACGCCCGGCCCTTCGCGTCGAGCTCGATCTCGCGCGCCATGCTCTCGGTGCGCAGGTCGACCCGGCCGGTCGCCTCGGCCTTGCGGACGTAGGTGACGTCCATGCTGGACTTCGCCGAGATGAGGCAGCCCATGCTGCACACGCCGGCGCCGATGCAGGCGGGGCGGCCCTGCCAGTCGCGCGACGGCAGGGCGAGCGGCTCGCGGACCATGTGCAGCCCCAGCCGGTCGGCGCCCCGCTTGATCGTCTGGCTGGCGAGGTTGAACGGGTGAGCCGGTGTCGGGTACGGCCGGCTGCGCGGCGGCTCGAACGGATTCGCCCCGTCCGGGCCCGAGATGCCGAGCTCGTACTCGACGCGCGTGTAGTACGGCTCGAGCTCCTCGTAGGTGATCGGCCAGTCCTCGCCGACCCCGTCGATGCTGCGCGTCGCGAAGTCCGCCTGGTGGAGGCGCGGCGACATGCCGACGTAGTGGAGCGTCGATCCACCGACGCCCTTCACGCGGCTGTACGCGAAGGCGTTGCCGCCCATCGTCGTGTACACGTCGCGACGCGCGTCGGTCGCGTGGAACACGTCCCGCGCGCTGATCTCGAAGTCCGTCCGATCGCTCAGGTAGTCCGCCAGCGGCGAGAAGCGTCGGCCGGCCTCGAGGACGATCACCGACAGGCCGGCCTCGGCCAGCTCCTTGGCGACGACGGCGCCCCCCGCCCCCGAGCCCACCACCACGACGTCCGCGCTGTCCGGACGCGTGGCCGACGGCCGGGACGGAGCCGCGGGCGACGGCGCGAGCGGGACGACGCGCTGGGGCGGCCGGGGCTCGTCCAGCGACTCGTAGCCCAGCGGCATCGGCGGCCCGTCGTATCCCAGCCACAGCCAGGCGACCTCGCTGGTGTAGAAGGCCCGGAACGTGTCCGACACGATGTCGCCGTACAGCTCCGCCGCGGCCGACGACCCGCCGAGCATCCCTCGGGCCCAGCTGAGCCGCCGCGCGAGCCCGCTGCGCCCGGCCTCGACGTGTCCGGCGTGCAGCTTCTGGATCCGGCGCAGGATCGCTTGCTGCGTGTCCTGGTCGAGGTCGACGAACCGCTGACCGTGCCCGCGCGTGGCCAGCTCGTCGATGGCCGCCAGCCCGCGGGCGTAGACGGCCCGCCGATCGGCCCGCGCGGCGACGTAGCGGTCGATCTGCTGCAGGACGGAGGGGCCCATGACCTCGACCTCGCGGGCGCCCGGGACATCGTCGGTCGACGGCACGATGAGGCAGGCCAGCGTGTCGACCAGCCGGGCCTCCCCGGGGGTGAACCAGGTCCCGGCGACCGTCGCCCGCTGGCGATCCCGCCTGGCCAGCAGCGACCGGCGACGGGGAGGGATGAGGAACAGCCCGGTCCCGAGGCCGTCGATCGCCGTCTTCATCGTGGTGCGGGCGATCCGCCGCACCACGATTTCGAGCACTGGCCCTTGCGGGCGTCTCAGCGATCCGACAATCCGGAACACGTGTCTCACCTGGCGTGGATGGTGGCTACGGCCTCGCATCGTGGCGAGGCCCTGCGCCCCCCAGCCGACGCAGGCTGATGTCTACGAAGTCGATCGCGGCGGCGCTGCCCGGGTCGCCGCACCCGTTCCCGAACAGGCTCGATGCCCCGCTGGCGCGCGATCGACGGCGGACGGCGCTGGCACTGCAAAGTAGCATCAGGCGCTCTTTCGTGGCGTTGGCGGTGGCTGGATCTCGGTTCCGATCCGCGCCGCGCGACGGGCGCCCGGGCTCGGCGGCCGGTCGGGCTCCGGCGACGCGATGACTGGCACCGTCGCTGGTGGGGCGGATGACTGCCTCAACCATCCGAGCCACCGCCGCTGCGGCATGACGCCGTGGTCCTCGGCCTGCCGGGCGAGGTAGCCGAGGCCGGCCGCCATCCCGATGATCAGCCACACCTGCTTCCGGTTGGCGAGGATGTCGAGGAACATGGCCACCACCAGGAGCGAGGCCAGGGCCGCCTGGACCGTCGCCGCGTCCGGGCCCCAGCCACGCCGCAGGACGAGCGGGCCGAGGAACCAGGCGAGGAGGATCAGCCCGATGGGCCCGAGCTCGACCGCCGTCCCGACGATGAGGTTGTGGGGCGCATAGCCCGCGATCCGGTACGCCGACGTGATGTTCGCGGCGGCGACGGCCTCCGGCGTGTAGGCGATCGGGAAGTTCGCGAAGCCCACGCCGAGCACCGGCGCGGACTGGTAGATGTGGCCCGCAACCGTCCAGATGTCCGTCCGGCCCGCGCCGCCCGTCGACAGCGCGTTCGCCGACCGCTCCGCGATGAGGTCGGCCACCCCCGGCAGCTGGTAGGCGGCGACCAGCAGCACGGCGACGGCCGCGATCGCGGCCACCCGCTGACGGCCCGGGAGCTGCGGCAGCACGAACAGGGCCACGACCGCGACCACGGCGACCCACGCGCCGCGGGTGCCCGACACCACCACGCCCATGGACGTCACCAGGGCGATCGCGGCCCCCAGCAGGCGGCGCTGGCCGTTGAGGGCCTCGAACAGCCCGAACACGAACGCCGGCACGAGGATCGCCGCGAACTGCGCCGGATCGGTGCTCAGCGCGACCGCGCGGCTCTCGGCGACGCCGCGCGTGAGGTAGGAGCCGACGCCGACCAGCGCCGTGATCGTGGCGGACAGGCTGTAGACCCACAGCACGGGGCGCACGATGCTGGGCCGCCGGACGACGAAGTCGGCGATGAGGACGGCGACGACGAACAGCTGGATGAGCGTCGGCAGCTCCGCGCCCGCCGCGTTCGGGTTGATCGCCCAGCCCAGGCTCAGCGTGGCCCACACGACATACAGCCAGGCCGCTCGCGGCATCGCGCCGAGCGCGAGATGGGTGACACGGGGAATCCCGTACGTCACCGCGAACATGATCGCGGCGATGCGGCTGATGGTGCCCACCCCGTCGAGCAGCACGACCTCCTCGATGGGGATGAAGATCGCAAACAGCGCCAGCGTCACGAGCGGCCACCGGAAGCTGACGACCGTCGCGAACACGCCCAGGACGATCACCAGCACCATCGGCAGCAGGTTGAGACGCGTCGCGACGCCCGCGACGACCGTGACGCCGACGACGGCTGTCACCGCGACGAGCCACGAGGTCGCCGGGCCGACGCGGATGGCGTCGCCGATCCTCGCGACCGGGCCGATCACGCGGCGCCTCGAGCCGATGGCGGACCGGCGGCGGCCGCCGGCGCGACGACCCGCGCGCCGCTCGCCTGGTCCAGCGTCTGGGCGAGCCGGCCGGCGAGGGCGAACCGCTCGTATCGCCCATCGGGGTCGGCGGGCCGCGCCGGTGGCGGCGACCCGATGAGCTGCTCGATCGCCCGCTCGATGGCGACCGGATCGGGGTCGGCGACGACCCCCCAATCGAGCTCTCGCAGGATCTCGCGGGCGTCACCCGGCGGCAGTACCGCGAGGATCTGCTTGCCCTGGCCCAGGTAGTCGAACAGCTTGCCCGGGACGAACTGGCCCATGCCCGGCTCGGCGCCCAGCATCACCAGCGCGGCATCGGCATCGGCCACCGCCCCCAGCGCCTCCCGGCGCGAGACGAACCCGGGAAACCGGACGATCGCCGCCAGCGCGGGGCTCCGGAGGAACGCCTCCGCCATCGCGCGACACGACGACTCGACGTCGCCGTAGAACGCCACGTCGAGCTCGTCGGCGAGGGCCGGACGACGGTCGACGAGCCGCTGGAGGGCCGTCAGGAACAGCCGCAGCTCGCTCGGCCGGTACAGCGACCCCGTCCAGACGATCCGATACGGGCCGGGTCGCCGCTGCGTGGCGCCGCCCGAGACCGCCTCGCTCCGGTCGTGGCCGTTCGTGATCACGACGATCTTCTCCCCCGCACCGTAGCGACGAGCGTACGCGCGCGCCGTGGACGGGCTCAGGAACACCAGGCGGTCGGCGGACCGGACGACCCAGCGTTCGAGGCGGGCGCGGAGCCGTCGATGCAGCCACGGGAGCGGCTCCGCCACCGGGTTCCCGACCCAGGGATCGCGGAACTCCGCGACCCACGACACGCCGCTCAACCGGCTGATCGCGCCCGCGATGAGGTGGGCGGTCACCGGTGACGACGTCGAGTAGACGGCATCGAACGTCCTCGACCGCGTCGCGCGACTTCCCGCCAGGACCGCGAACGGCAGCCACGCGACCTGGTTGTCGGGGAAGAACAGCAGGCGCCGGATTCGGCCGAGGGTCGAGGGAGCGCTCGGGGACGTGGCCGCGCCGCCCGTCTCGACCGCGGGGCGCGGCGTCTCGACGGCAGCGGCCGGCAGCCGGTCGTCCGATCGAGCGTCCGGCGAGCGGCGCCACCGGGCGGCGACCCCCCGAGCGGCGTCGACGGCCGGCGCCAGCGTTGCCGCCTCCGGACACCGCGCGCGGATGACCCGGACCGCGGACGAGACGAGCGCCGACGCGTCGGCATCGATGAGGTCGCCCGAGGTGCGCGCGCCGAGGACGACGGGGGTCCAACCGTGCGCCGGCAGGTACCGGACATTGGCGACGTTCCTCGCCATCGACACTCCGCCGATCGGGGGGAAGTGGTACAGCACCATGAGGACCGACCGGGCCGGCCCGCCGGCGCGCGCCGGCTGCCCGGCGCCCGGCTCCAGGCCCGTCATCGCAGCCGAACCCGCCGGCAGAACCGCGCCACGTCCGCGCCCGCGGTCTCGCCTGGGGCCGTCGCTCGGTAGGCGCGAAGTGACCCCGCCGATCGTCTCACGGCGACGCAGGATACCCGGGGGTCGCCGGGACCGGCTCCGCCAGGCCTCGTCCGGCCGCTCACTGGAACGAGTCCTCGATGAACACGAGGCCCGGCGGCGCGTTCCCGAGCGAGCTGTAGAAGCCGCGCTCGCCGGACCCGACGGTCGTGACGTTGGCCAGGAAGATGTTCGAGGCGGGCTGCTCGTAGCGGACCCCGTACGACAGTGCGCCCGTGACCGTCGCCGTGTCGACCACGATGTCGTGCAGGGACGAGTCCCAGATGATGATCGCCTGCTGGGTGCCGGTCACCGTCAGCCGCCGGATCCACACGTTCCAGGCGTTGGGGCTGGCGTCGTCGTGGCTGTAGAACTGGATCGCCGACGCCAGGCCACCCTGGCCATCGACAGTGATGTCCTCGAACACGAGGTCGTGCGGTCCGCCCGCGGCCTTCGAGACGTAGATCGCGTGATCGGTCGTCGGCGCCATGATGTTCGTCGAGCTGCCGGTGAGGCTGTCGAGGAAGCGCAGGTTGCGCAGCGTGATGTGGTGCGCCGCCGGCATGCCCGAGTAGCCGCCGAAGGTGACGACCCCGGTCTGGGTCGGCGAGCCGTTCGCGAACACGAACCCGTCCCACGTCTGGTCGTGGGCGCCCTCGTTGAAGCTGATCCCGCCGAAGTACGGAGCCCCCCCACCGTCGATCGTCACGCCGCCGATCGTCTCGGCGCGGACGGTCACCGGATGGGTTCGTCCAGCGAAGGCCGCGCCGATCCACAGGCTGTCCGGGTTCTGGAGGCCGGCAGCGCTGACGCGATAGGTGCCGTCCGCGAGGACGATCTCGCTGTTCGCATCGTCGGCCAGGGCCGCCAGCAGGTCCGGGATCGACTCGACCCGGACGGAGGCCCCGGCCATGGGGGTCACGGCCGGCGGGGCCGGCGGCATCGACGGCGCCGGCGTCGGCGGCGAGGCGTTGAAGGGCATCGAGACCTGGCTCGCGAGGACCACGACGACCGCGACGACGGCGGCCGCCGCAAGCACCGCGCCGATCGGCATCCGCGACGAGGCCATCAGGAACCGGGGTCCCCGGACATCACCGGGGCCGCCCGCCGCAGGCGCGCCAGCACCGCGATGGTCGTCGCCACCGCGAAGCGCACGTCGGTGGGCCCTGGCAGCCAGAAGCGGTGGAACGGCGTCTGCGACAGGCGCGAGGCGATGATCGTCTGGATCACCGACGACAGCGAGTACGAGATGAGCGAGGCTGTCGCGGCTCCGACGATCCCGAACAGCGGGATCAGGATCAGGTTCGCGATGACGTTGGTGACGACCGAGGCCACGCTGACGACCGACGTGATGCCGACGCGGTCGATCCCGGTGAGGTAGCCGTTGGCCACGAACGACACGCTGAACACCACCACACCGGGCAGGAGCACGAACAGTGCCGGCAGCGACGGGACGTAGGCCGGCAGGACGAGAAAGACCATCACCGCGGCCGCCGGTGCCATCAGGAGCGCCGACGCGCTTGTCACGAGCAGGGTGACGCGCGACATCATGGCGACCTGGCGGGCCAATTCCTCGCGCGGGGAGCCGGCCACGTGCGGGAAGTAGAGGGTGGACACGGCGCGCGGGAAGAAGAACACGATCTCGGCCAGGCCGACGGCGAGGCTGTAGTAGCCGAGCGCGGTCGAAGAATCGAGCATCAGGAACGCGATCAGGTAGGCGTCCACCCGATAGCTGAAGAAGACGGCCAGGCTGCCTGGATACGACGGCAGGCCGTAGCGGAACAGGCTCCGATACGTGGCCTTCTCGATCTGTGGCAGGCCGACCGTGAGCCGGCGCGCGCCGATGGCCGACCCCACGGTCTGGACGAGCGTGGTGGCGACGTAGGCCGCGAGGGCCGCGGTCACCGTCGGCCCGATCCCGATGAGGAACACGATCAGGAACACGAGCCCCGCGATCGAGGAGATCACGTTGACGCCGGCGTACCAGCGGACGCCCTTGCGGCCCATGACGATCGCGATCGTGAACGCGCCGTTGATCGCGAGCGGGAAGGACAGGAACGCGAACAGGATTTGCTCGAGCGGGATGTCGTGGAAGATGTTCGCCTGCAGGATCGGCAGCAGGATGAACAGGCCCGCGATCGCCACCAGCGTCAGCAGGGCGGTCAGCACGAACGCCTTGGTGACGATCGTCATCGTCACGCCGCGGGCCGTGTAGTACCCGAACGCGCGCGGCAGCCCCAGCTGGAGCAGCACCATCGCGGTGGCGGGCACCAGCGTCAGGATGTAGTAGTCGCCCTTCTCCGTGGGCCCGAGGAGCCTGGCCAGCAGGATCCCGCTGATGATCCCCAGCCCGGCGCCGAAGACCTGCGTCATGAACAGGACGACGACGCCGCCCGAGAAGTCCGTGCCCCGGTCAGTGGCCGACATCGGATCCCCCCGCGTCCGCGAGGCGGGCGGCCCCGACCAGGTCGGCGATGCCCGCGGCCAGGTCTTCCCGCGGGTGCCAGCCGGCCGACATGAGGCGGCCCGCGGAGATCGCCGAATGGACGACGTCGCCTGGCCGGAGCGGGCCGTGGTCGCGCGCGAGTGGTCCCCCGAAGGCTCGTTCGACCTCGTCCGCGAGCGCGTTGACCGACGTGCGCTCGCCCGAGGCGACGTTCCAGACGCCCAGCCCCGTGGCCGGCCGCCCCAGCCGCCACAGCGCCTCCACGACGTCGAGCACGTGGACGAAGTCCCTCGTCTGCGTGCCGTCGCCGTGGATCACGAGGCAGCCCGCCGTGACCGCCTGGTCGACGAAGGCGGCGACGACGGCGCCCTCGAGTCCCGCGTGCTGGCGCGGGCCGTAGACGTTCGACGGCCGGGCGATCGCGCACGGCGGGCCGGCCAGGGTCACGTGGCCCTCGGCGGCCAGCTTGTGGATCCCGTAGTAGGACCGTGGCGCCGGAGCGGCGGCCTCGGTCGCGGGGCGGTTGGTCTCACCGTAGACGGCGCCGCCGGAGGAGACGAAGACGAGTCGGCCGGCGCCCGCGGCGCGCGCGGCGGCGGCCACCCGGTGACTGCCGACGACATTCACGGCGAGGTCGCGGAGCGGGTCGCGCACCGACGCCGTCACGCTCGCCTGGGCCGCCAGGTGGAAGACGATCGCCGGCCGCCACGCGTCGAACACGGGGCCGAGATCGGCGACCGCGATGTCGAGCCGCTCCAGGCGGACGTCCGGCGTGAGGTGTCGCGCCTCGCCGGTGGACAGGTCGTCGACGACGAGGACCGCGACGCCCTCCGAGACGAGCCGGTCCACCAAGTGGCTGCCGATGAAGCCCGCCCCTCCGGTGACGATCGCCCGCGGCTGCGATCCCTGAGGCAGGTCGCGGCCGCTCACGCTCCCTCGCTGCGCAGCGACACCGATGGCGGTGGCGCGGCCGCGACCTTGCGGAGGACGGCGGCTCCGTCGTGCCCCGGTCCGGCGGCGGCCGCCGCCTCCCAGGTCGACCGACCGGCCGCGCCCGTCTCGTTCGGCCATTGCTGCCGAAGCCACGCCTCGGTGATGAACAGCCGCCACAGGTGCTCCGTCGCCCGGCCGCCGCCCAGCCCCTCGGCGAGATGCCGCTCGACCTCGTCAGACGCGACCCAGCCGCGCTGCACGACCTGCCCGCCCCGAAGGATGTCCGCGACCTCGGCCTGGCCCGCGGTCAGCCACGCCCGCTGCGGTGCCGCGAACCCGAGCTTGTCCCGTCGGTCCAGCACGGCTCCCGGTACGCGTCCGCGCATCGCCTGCCGGAGGACCGCCTTGGTCACCCCGCGGTCGACCCGCAGGCGGTCGGGGAGGCGGACGGCGAGCTCGATCAGCCGAACGTCGAGGAATGGGACGCGGGCTTCGATGCCGAACGCCATGCTGTTGCGATCCTCGTACCGGAGGAGCGTCGGCAGGCCCAGCGTGGTCAGCGCGTGCCACAGCCGCGACGCGAGGAACGTGCCGGGCTCGGAGGGTGTCGGGACCATCGCGGTCTCGGCGGCCAACGGCTCCGCGCACTGGACCCCGTACCGCCGGCCCGACGTCGCGCGCAGGAGCTCGATAGCGCGCCTCGGCAGCGCCGCGTGGAGCGCAGTCAGCATCGCGGAGCGCGGGGTCAGCGGACCCCGGGCGACCTCGGCCCGCAGCTCGCGCGCCGCGTCGAGCGGGTGGCCGCCGAGCAGGAGCCCCGCGGTCCGGACGCCGAGGTAGAGGTCGTAGCCGCCGAGGAGCTCGTCGGCACCCTGGCCGTCGAGGAGCACCTTGATCCGCGCGTCGTGCGCCGAGGCCATCACCGCGTACTGGGCGTCGATCGAGGCCGACGCGTACGGCTCGCCCTGGGCGCGCAGGACGGGCAGGACGCTCGCGAGCAGCGGCGAGCCTGCGGGCGAGGTATGGGTCAGCTCGATCCCCGTATGCCGGGCGACCAGCTCCGCGTAGCCCGACTCGTCAATGCCGTGGCTCGGGAAGCGGGCGTGGAAGCCCAGGCGCGGCATCTGCTCGTGCTCGGCGCTCCGCTCCTCGGCCCGCAGCTTGGCGACGGTCGCGACGATCGACGACGAGTCGAGCCCGCCGGACAGGCAGGTGCCGATCGCGACGTCGGACCGGAGCCGGAGGTGGACCGAGGAGTCGAAGGTCGACCGGAACTCCTCCACGAGATCGAGGTCCCGCCGGCGGTCGGTCCCGCGGACCGCTGGTCGGGCGTCGTCGGCGAGCGGCGGCTTCGCCCAGTACCGGACGAGCCGTTCGCCGCCGGCGTCGATCAGCATCAGGTGGGCCGACGGCAGGGCCGTGACCCCGTCCAGGAACGTGGCGTCGGAGTGCTCGGTCCAGCCGCGGGCGAGGAAGTCGTGCACGGCCCCGAGATGCGGGCGAGGCAGCCAGCCGTCGTCGGCGTCCAGCGGTCCCGCGGCGACGAACGCGGTCGGCTCGCTCGCGAAGGCGACCGAGCGCGCCGTGCGCCGGAGGTACATCGGCTTGACGCCCATCCGGTCGCGGGCGAGCAGCAGCCGGCGGCGTTCCTCGTCCCACAGGGCGAAGGCGAACATGCCGTTGAACCGGGCTACGGCATCGGGGCCCCAGACCCGGTAGGCCGCGAGCATCACCTCGGTGTCGGTGCCGGTCGTGAACTCCTCGCCGCGGGCCCGCAGCTCGTCGGCGAGCTCGAGGTAGTTGTAGACCTCCCCGTTGTGGATCAGGACGTGCGGCCCGCGGACCATCGGCTGGGCGCCCGCGTCGGTCGGGTCGAGGATGCTCAGCCGGAGGTGACCGAGCCCGACCCCGGGCGCGAAATGCGTCCCGATCCCGTCGGGGCCGCGATGGCACATCGCGTCGATCATCCGTGAGACGGGCTGCGGATCCACGGGCGCGCCGTCGATCCGGATGACCCCGGCTATCCCACACATGATCAGGCCCTGCCCAGCGCGTCGCGGCTCACGACGCGCACCTTACAGGGGACCGGCGCAACCGTCGCCCGGGCCAATCAGCCGCCGCGCGCGAACGAAGGTCGCAGGGGGAGGTGTGCGTAGGCCTCGAGCAGGGGCGCGACCTGCGCCTGCCAGTTCCAGCGCTCTCGCGCGGCCAGGGCGCAGCGCCGCCGGAGGTCGGCCGCGGCGGCTGGATGGAGATCGACGATTTCGTGGAGCGCGCGCGCAACATCTCCGGGCGAGGTGGCCTCGCAGGTGCGTCCGAGCGGGCCGGCAGGGTCGTCGACGACGATCCGTCGCACGACCGGGAAGTCGCTGACGACGACGGGGACGCCGGCCGCCAGGCACTCGAACAGCTTGTTTGGCGTCGACAGGTAGAGGTTGAGGGTCGCGGGTGGCATCGGCATCGCGCCCACGTCCGCCGATGCGACCCACGGCAGGAGGTCCGAGGGCGGGATCGGATCCAGCAGGTGCACGCGGCCCCCGAAGCGCGGCTCGGCGGCCAGCTGCGCCAGGCGCTCTCGATCCTGGCCGGAGCCGAGCAGTACCAGGTGGGCGCGCCGGAGCCGGGGATCGAGGATGGCCTCGAACAGCGTCTCGAGGCCGCGCGCCCGGTCCAGGAGGCCGTGGTAGAGCAGGACGGGCTCGTCGGGAGGGAGGTCGAGGGCATCCCGGATCAGCGTCGGTCGCCGCTCGGGTGCCGTCCAGGCCGCGGCGCAGTTGTGCACGACCATCAGGCGCGACGCCGGGACGCGAGCGCGATAGACCTCCGCCAGCCCCTCGTTGACGGTCACCACGAGGTCGGCGCGGCGCACGAGCCGGCGCTCGATGCGGGCGACCATCCAGCGGAGCGGCCGGGGCAGGCGCGCTCCGGTGCCGGTCTCGAGGAACAGGTCGTGGACGTCGTAGACGAGCGCCGCCCGGGCCGGTCGCGCGATCCAGGCGACGACCAGGCCGGTGAAGTCGTGGACGTGCCAGGTGTCGTACCCGGACGCGGCCCGGCCGACCGCGCGACCCCAGGACACGAGGTTGCGGACGTACGCGCCGAGCCAGCGCGCCCGGGCCAGCGGGCGGGCGAGCCGCCCGGTCGACTGGAGGAACGGGCTCGGGGCGTGGGGCAGGCCGCGCCGGCCCCGCACGCCAACGGCCCTGACCTCCACCCGCGGGTCGACCATCCGCATCGTGTCGGGGGACCCATCGAGGCAGAAGATCGTGACCGCGTGGCCGGCCTCGGCGAGGCTGTTCGCCTCGCGCTGCACGCGACTGTCGTAGCTGACGTCGCCATAGACGACCATCGCGACCCGGCGCGCGGTTCCGCTCATGCGCGTCGACCACGCAGATCCGCCGCCGTCATCGGGCGCCTTCGGCGCGCCGGTAGTGGGCGATCAGCTCCCGGGCGTTGGTGTCGACGTCGTAGTGGGCGCGGACGTGGTCGCGCAACGCCACGGCCGCCACGGCCGCCGCCTGCGGGTCGGCCCGGAACGACGTCAGCGCCGACGAGACGGCCGAGGCGGAGACCTCCGGCAGCAGTGTCCCGCGGCCATCGCCGAGCAGCTCGGGGATGCCGCCCACCCGGCTGGCGATCACGGGCAGGCCGATCGCGCCGGCCTCGACGACGACGGTCGGGAGCCCCTCCCCGTACGAGGGTAGGACGAGGACGTCGGCCGCCGACATGTATCGGATCACGTCCTCGTGGCTCTGCCCGCCAGCGTACACCAGCCGCCCCGCCGCCTCGTCCGCGGCGTAGCCGCGCTCGGGCCCGTCGCCCACGAACACGCCCACGAACGGGTCGCCGAGACCGGCAACGGCCGTCGCCAGCTCGCGGACGCCCTTGGGCTGCAGCAGATAGCCGACGAACAGCACGATCAGCTGCCCGTCGGGAAGGCCCAGCCGACGACGCGCCTCGCCACGGGGCATCGAGGTCCGGTCGATCCAGGCGTGGTCCACCCCCAGCGGCAGCCCGACGGCGGCGACCCCCGTGACCTCGGCGATGCGGCGGGCGAGGGCGTCGCTCACCCCGAACACGCCGGCTGCCTCCGCAACGGCCGTCCGCAGGTCCCCGAGGCGCTCGGGGTGGTCGTCGGGCCAGGTGTTCATGTCGTCCCCGTGGAACGTCAGGAAAAACGGCAGGGACGCGCGGCGGGCCAGTCGCCACGCCGCGAGGCCCGTCACGGCGTAGTGGCCGTGGATCGCGGCCACACCCCGCCAGGTGCGCCGTTGCCGCCACGCCGCCGCGGCGATGAACCGATCGGGGCGCGCCCAGCTCGGCTGGCCGGGCACGTTCGGGTAGCGCGGGCGGAGCACGAGCACGCTGCCGTCCCACATCGCGCGTGGCGCCGATGCGTGCAGCTGCCATCGTCTGCGCATCCGCGACAGCGGCCACGGGACGGCCGGCGTGGGCGCCATGACGGTCACGGCAGCGCCTAGTCGCGCGAGCGCCTGGGCCTGGGTCTGGAAGAAGATCCCGCCGACGCTGTCGCCGGTCCAGGGGTACCCGCTGGTGAGCCACAGGACGCGCGCCGGCGCCGTGGGTCCGGCCTCCCGGGGCGCGCTCGCGACGCTCGTCGGGGCCATCACGCTGCCCCTCGCCGCCGGGTCGCGAGCTCGTACCGCAACCCCTCGACCGCTCGCCGGATGTCGTCGCGCAGGTTGCCGACCGGGTCCGTGCGCCAGTGGCGGGGATGGACGAGCACGAACACGACCGGGTCGCCGGCGCGAAGCGTCGCCCCGGGGTCGGCCGGGGTCCAGTACCGCGGATGCGGCACGTCCGAGAACTGGCTGGTGAGGCTGCCGATCAGGAGCGCATCGTAGGCCTCGGCCTCGACGCCGACCTGCTCGCGAAACGCCGCGTCGGCGAGGATCGCCCAGTTGGCCACCCCGAGCCGGCGGTTGACGAAGTCGCCGTGCGCCGACACGACGGGCATCGGCAGGCCCGTCCGTGACCGCATCCAGTCGAGATTGCGGGCGAACGCGGCCCGCGCCTCGGGCAGGTGCCGCTCGACGTCGGCCCGCGTGCGCAGCCCTCGTCGCTTGGCGACCGTCGCCAGCTCCTCGTAGTGGTAGCTCGCCTCGCCCCCGCCGGAGGCGATGTCCGCCATCAGGGGCGGCGCCAGCGTCGACAGCCGGAAGTAGTAGGACGACTTGACGCCGAGCTGCCGATCCATCCCCCACATCGCCGCGGCCGTGACGTGGTCGGTGTCCACGTCGTGGCGGAGCACGAGGTACCGGCGAGCCGGATCGAGGCCCGGTCCGACGATCCGCCGCCACAGCGACTCGACCGAGACGATCTCGTAGCCGGCGCCAAGGGCCGTCTCGAGCAGCGCGCGGTACAGGCCCAGCCGGGAACGCATCAGGAAGTCGCCGTACACCCGGTCCCGGACCTGCATCAGCATCGTCGGCCAGCCACCTCGTCCCGCCGACGCCACGGGTCGGACCCGCGGGATGCTATCAAGTGTTCACCCCGCGGCCGCAGGGCCGCGCCGGCATCCATCGCCCGGCGACGTCAGGCCAGCAGGTCGACCTGCGCCGCCAGCAACGACAGCACCTGCTCGACGCCCCGGGGCCCGAGGGCCGGATCCGTCGGCAGGTTGACGATCTCCCGGCACGCCTGCTCGGCCGCCGGGGCCGTGCCGGCGAGATAGCCCCATCGGTCGAGGCCCTCGGTCACTGGGTGGACGGGCGACACGAACCAGTCGCCGAGATCGACCCCCGCCAGCTCGGCGGCCGACCGGAATCCCTCGCGATCGCGCGTGCGCAGCGGGTAGCGCAGGAACGCGTGCTCCGCATACGCCGGTTCCGCGGCGGCCGTCCGCCCATGCGCGGCGAGCCAGCTCGAGTACTGGCCGGCGACGAGGCGGCGTTGGGCGACCTGCGCCGAGAGGGTCGCGAGCCGATCCGATCCCAGCCCGGCCTGCGACTCGGACAGGCGGGCGAGGAAGCCCGCCGGCATCGCCGAACCGGCCAGCTCGTCTCGTCCGGACGAGGCCGGCAGCAGCCCGAGCCGGCTGGTCGTCCGGTACGCCGCGCGACCGGCCCGGAAGATCCTGCCCCGCCCCGCGAGCTCGCGGGCACGCACGAGCGTCTGCAGCGCGAGGACACGCAGCTGGCCCGGCTCGTCCGCCCGCGCCTCGAGGTCGCGCAACCGATCCGCCGTCTCGGCATCCCTGGCGATCGCGAAGCCGCCCAGGCCCGTCGAGATCGGCTTGCTCCACTGGGTCGAGAAGAACGCCAGCGGTGCCGTGGCCCCGTTCGGGCGGCCGCGATAGGCGCCCCCCAGCCCGTGCGTGCAGTCGTCGACCAGCGTCGCGCCGGCGCTCGCGGCCACGCCCGCGAGCGCATCGAGGTCGGCCGACAGGCCGAAGGTGTTCTGGGCGAGGATCACGCGCGTCCGGGAGGTGACGGCCGCCGCCGCGGCGGCGGGGTCGAGGCACAGCGTCTGCGGGTCGATGTCCGCCCACACGGGTCGCGCACCCGCGTACAGCACGGCGTTGGGCACGGCCACGCACGTGAACGCCGGCAGGATCACCTCGTCGCCCGGCCGGATGTCGATCGCGCGCAGGATCGCGTACAGCGCCACGCGCCCACGGGCGAACAGGGTCACCTGCGCCGGGGCCACGCCGAGCGTCTCGGCGATCCGGGCCCGGAACCGGTCGCGCTGCCCCGTGGTCACCGCGCGACCTGGTCCACGACCTGCTCGTATCGCTCGGCCAGCCGGGGATAGGCGTGGACCCGTTCGACGTACGCGCGACCTCGGGCACCGAGCTCGGCCCGCTCCGTCGCCGGCAGGTCCCGAAGGCGGCGGATGGCGTCGGCGAGCGCGGCAGGGTCGTCCGGCTCCACGGTCATCCCGCAGCCGGCGTCCCGAACGGGGTCGTTGGCGGCCGCAGCGGCGAGCACGATCGGCCGCGACGCCGCCATGTAGTCCAGCACCTTGTTCGGCGCGATGCCGAACCGGTAGAGCGGCGTCCGGTGGTAGCCGACGTAGCAGGCGTCGAAGGCGGCCAGCGCCGCCGGGACGTCGCGCTTCATGACCGGGCCGGCGAAGGTGACGTTGTCCAGGTCCGATGCCATCGCGCGAAGGTGTGCGTCCTCGGAGCCGTGGCCGACGATCACGATGCCGATGTCGTGGTCCTCCGCGAGCAGGCGCGCCGCCCCGAGGAGCGTCTCGAGGGCGTTGGCGGAGCCGAGCGTCCCGACGAAGCCGACGTTGAACCGGTGGCGAGCGACGGCGCGTTCCACCTCGGGCGGCCTGGGGCCCGGCGCCGCCGCGAGCGCATCGGGGCTCGCCCCATTGGGGATCACGGTGAGCTTCGTCTCGGCCATGCCGCGTGCCGCGAGATGCTCGCCGGCGGCGGGCAGGACGGACACCACGGCGTCGGCGACCCGGCACGCATGCCGCTCGAACCAGCTCATCAGCAGCACCAGCGGATGCCAGCGCGACGTTCCGCCGAGCTCCTGGAGGGTCAGCGGCCAGAGGTCGCGGACCTCGAACACCAGTCCCGCCCGGTATCGGCGGGCCCACCGCTCCGCGGGCAGGATCGGGAACAGCGAGGGAGACGAGACGATGACGGCGTCCGGCGCCGGCAGCCGGTCCACGGGCAGTCGATACAGGCGCGCCATGAACGCCAGCATGTTGACGACCCGGCCCAGGCTGACCGCCCGTCCGTAGGACGGCACCCTGACCCAGCAGTACGTGACCTGGCCCAGCGCCTCGAACGCGTACGTTGCGTGGGTCGCGGGTGGGCGCGAGAACAGGTGGGAGTAGGTACCCGAGATGACGGCCACCGTGTGGCCCCGGGCGGCCAGGGCCTGGCCCAGCTCGTAGTGCCGGAACTCCATGCCGTGGTCGGGCGAGCCGGCGTACTGGTTGACGAACCAGATGACGCGCCCGCGTCCGTCGTGCGGCCGGTCGGTGGCCTCAGACGTCGGCTGGGTCGCCGGGATGCTCCCCGTGGCCACGGCCCGTCGGGGACCTGCCGCCCGTCGCCGCAATGGGTTCAGGGGGTCGCACGCGGCAGGTCAGGCGCCCCGCGGTCACGCGTGCCACTCGGGTCGGTGGCGCGGCTCACGGGCATCTCCGCGGAGGTGTCGCCCAGCCCGTAGTAGCCGTCGTACAGGTCCGCCGAGCCTTCGACCCGGTTCAGGACGGCGCCCAGGGTGTGCCCGCCCGCGCGGGTGAGCGTCTCGCGCGCCAGCGCGACGAACTTCCGATGGCTGCGCGTCGCGTCGATGACCAGCAGCGTGCCGTCAACGAACGAGCTCAGCACGGCGGCGTCGGTCACGGGATGCAGGGGCGGGCTGTCGAAGATCACGATCTCCGCGCTCTCCTTGAGGAGGCTCAACACCGCCTGCATCCGGGTGGAGCCGAGCAGCTCGGCAGGGTTGGGCGGCAGCGGGCCGGTGGTGACGACCCGCAGGTTGGCCTGTTCGGTGGGATGCGCAACCCGGTCGACGCTGGTGGCATCGCCACGCAGCAACGTCGTCAGGCCCGTCGAGTTGGCCAGCCCGAACAGCGCGTCGACGCCCGGCCTCCGGAGGTCGGCGTCGACGAGGACCACGCTGCGGCCCGCCTGGGCGAAGACCACGGCCAGGTTCCCGGCCGTGACCGTCTTCCCCTCCTGGGGCGTCGCGCTCGTGATCAGCAGGGTGCGGAGCGGCGCATCGAGCGACGCGAACTCGACGTTCGTGCGCAGCGTCCGATAGGCCTCCGAAACGCTCGAGCGTGGATAGAGGATGCCGGCCAGCTGGTAGAACTCCTGCCGACCGGGCTGGCTTCGCATTCGGGCGATCGTGCCCAGCGTCGTGAGGCCGGTGACCGCCTGTACGGCGGCGCGGTCCTTGACCGAGTCGTCGAGCTGGTCGACGACGAACGCGACGCCGACGACGAACATGAGCCCCAGCGCCGCGGCCAGCAGGGTGTTGAGGAGCGTCCGGGGCAGGACGGGGGAGGTCGGTGTGCTCGCGGGCTCGATGATCGTGAGCAGGTTGGTCGCCGCGCCGGACGAGAAGCCGAGGAGCGTCGCGTACGACGAGCGAAGGCTGGCCAGGCGCCCCTCGAGGGTCTGGAGCTCCGTGTCCTCCTCCGGCGTCCGGCTGCCGATCGCCAGCAGGGCATCGACGCGTGACTGCGTCGTCTCGATCAGCGCCTGCGTGGCGGACAGGCCCTGGTCGATCGACTTCTGGAACGCCTCCTCCCGCCCCTGGATCGTGGGCGAGGCCGCGATGAGAGCCTCAGAGAGCGAGTTGGCGATCGCGGCGGCGGTGGCCGGGTCCCCGTCCTGCGCGGTGATCGTGAGCGTGGTGGTGTCCGGCGGGGCGGCGACTCGGATCCGACCGGACAGATCGGCGGGCGTGACATCGAGGTGCAGGTCCTCGATGACCTTCTCCATCATCGGCGACGTGTGCGCGATGGTCGCATACGTCGACGACAGGTTCTGGGCGACCAGCAGCTGGGTGTAGTCGGGGTTCGGCGCCGAGAGGGCCTGGCCGACGATCAGCGTCGCCTGCGCCTCATAGACCTTTGGCTGGAGGCTGCTGGCGACATATCCGGCGCCACCGGCCAACGCGACGGCCACCACCATGAGGGGGAGCCAGCTCCGAAGCAGGGCGACAAGGCGGCGAAGGTCCACGCGGCTTCAATCTCCGGTCAGGTGTGCGGCCGCCTCGAGAGGTTCTTCCGGCGCGCGTGGATGATCCTGCACGCCGTCGATGACCGTCAAACGGTCCATTAGGGCCGGATGGTGCGCTTTCGCACCGAGGCGGAGGGCCGTCGACAGGCGCCTTGCAAGGTCAACGGTGCATGGTCGCACCACTGTAATCAGACGTTGCTACGAACGTACTAGGCAGTATGGGCTAGGTACCGTACCGTAGGCCATCCGTCCGGGGGCAGGCACATCATCCTTGCCTGACGGGGCTCGTACCTTTTTTTGTCGGCCGGGGAACCTTTTTTATCTGCCGGGGAGAGTTTTTCTACCGGGGAGCCCTGGGGGTACTTCATTGGCGGTGCGCCGCACGATCCGGCCCGGGCCGGTGATCATGTCTACTCCTCGCGCCATTCGGCGGGCCGTCTGGGCGCCTCGGCACCTGCCTGAGGTCCCCAGAGGCGCCGCTGGTCTCGTGGCGAGGACCCGTCGACCCTATCTGCTGGCGTTCGACCTGGTTGCGATCGCGCTCGCCGCGTACGTGGCGCTGGCCCTCCGGTTGGACCAGATCACCGCCCCACCGAGCCTGCCGGCGTTTCCCGTGGTCGTCGGGCTGCTGGTCGCGATCCGGACGCTGACGAACGTCCGCCTGGGCCTCTACAGCCGCCGCTGGCGGTATGCAAGCGTCCCTGATCTCGTGCGGATCGTCATCGCCGTGTCGCTCGGGTCGATCCTGAGCGCGCTGGTGTTCTACGGCGCGAGGGCCGTCCTGGGCTCGCCCTCGGGCGACGGATTCCCGCGCTCGTTCTGGTTCATCGAGGCGTTGGTCGCGATGGCGATCCTGGGCGGCGTCCGGTTCGCGATCCGGGCCGCGTCCGACCTGCCCGCCGCCGTCGGCACGGCGTCGACCGAGGGCCTCCCGACGCTCTTGTACGGCGCCGGCCGGACCGGCGTCCTGCTCGCCCGCTCGGCGCGCCGCAACCCGGGGGCGGGCGTCCGCCCGGTGGGCTTCCTCGACGATGACCCGTCGCTGCGGGAAGAGGTCGTGGGCGGGCTCCGCGTGTTCGGTGGCCTGGCGGCGCTCCCCGATGCCGTCGCCCAGACGGGCGCGCGGGTACTCCTGATCACGATGCCCGGCGCGCCGGGCAGCACGTTGCGGCAGGTGGTCGATGCGGCGCTGCAGCTCCAGCTCGAGGTCCGCACCGTCCCGTCGCTGACGCACCTGCTCGACGGGACCATGGACGCGTACCGCGTCCGCCGCGTCCGCGTCGAGGACCTCCTTCGCCGGCCGATGGTCAGCGAGCATGCGGGCGGGGTCGACGAGATCATCCGCGGCCGGACGGTGGTGATCACCGGCGGCGGCGGCTCGATCGGGTCCGAGCTCGCGCGCCAGGTGTTCGCGCTCGGCCCGCGACGGCTCGTGCTCGTCGACCGTGCAGAGAGCCCGCTCTATCTCGTGCAGCGGGAGCTCGAGACGCGCCGCCTGCGCGGGCAGGGGAGCGGCGAGCTGCGCATGCACCTCGCCAACGTCGCGAGCCGTGAGGCGATGCGCCGGCTGATCGCCGACGAAGCCCCGAGCGTGATCTTCCACGCCGCCGCATACAAGCACGTGCCCCTGATGGAGGAGCACCCCTCCGACGCGGTGCACGTGAACATGGGCGGCACGATGGTGATGCTGGACGCGGCGGAGGCCGCCGGCGTCGAGCGCTTCGTGTTCGTGTCGACCGACAAGGCCGTCCGACCGACGAGCGTGATGGGCGCGAGCAAGCGGATCGCCGAGATGCTGGTCGCCGACGCCGCGAACCGCACGGGCCGTCCATACGTCTCCGTCCGGTTCGGCAACGTGCTCGGCTCGACCGGCAGCGTGGTGCCGATCTTCCAGGCCCAGCTCGAGAACGGCGAGCCGCTTACGATCACGCATCCCGACATGACCCGCTTCTTCATGACGATCCCCGAGGCTGCCTGGCTCATCCTCGACGCGGCCGCGCTCGGGCGGAACGGCGACCTGTTCGTACTCGACATGGGCGACCCGGTGCGCGTCATGGATCTCGCCCACGACCTGATCCGCCTGGCCGGGCGCGATCCGGAGACGCAGCCGATCGAGACGGTCGGCCTGCGACCGGGCGAGAAGCTCCACGAGGAGCTGTTCTACGACGCCGAGCACGTGGAGCGGACGGCCAGCGCCAAGGTCCTGCGCGCGACGGCGACGGCCTCGCCCCCCGAGGTGCGCGAGGACGTCTTCCGGATGCTGGGGATGGCCAGCGGCGCCAATGAGCGCGCCCTCGGCCAGGCGCTGTTCGACTACCTGGCGCGTGTCAACGGGGCGTCGGCAGGCGAGTCCGCGGAGGAGCCCGCGGTCGACCCGGCCGACCCGGCCGACCAGGCCGACCCGGCCGACCCGGCCGATGGCCGGCCCTCCGACGCCGTCGCGCCACGCGGCTCCGTGCGTCGCCGGCGCGCCGCGGACGAGCCAACCACGGTTCGGTGACCACGCCCCGCGACGAGTTCCTCCCGTTCGCCCGGCCTTCGATCACCAACCGTGAGAAGCAGGCTGTCCTCGAGGTCCTCGACTCCGGCTGGCTGACGACGGGCCCGCGCGCCAAGGCGTTCGAGGAGCAGTTCGCGAACACGGTCGGCTCCAGGCATGCCGTGGCGCTCAACTCGTGCACGGCCGCGCTGCATCTCGCCCTCGAGGCGCTTGGCGTGGGGCCTGGCGACGAGGTCATCGTCCCCACTTGGACCTTCGCGGCGAGCGCCGAAGTCGTCGCGTACCTCGGTGCGCGTCCGGTGCTGGTCGACGTCGACGCCAGGACGCTGAATGCGTCGCCGGAGACGATCCTGGCCGCGGTGACGCCTCGGACGCGGGCCGTCATCGTCGTGCACTTCGGAGGCCTGCCGGTCGAGATCGAGACGGTCACGCGCCTGCTCGAGGCCCGCGGGATCCCGGTCATCGAGGACGTCGCCCACGCGTTCCCCAGCCGGATCGGCGGGCCGGCGGGTCGCTTCGCGGGCACGTTCGGACGCGCGGGCGCGTATTCCTTCTACGCGACCAAGACGATCACGACGGCCGAGGGCGGCATGCTGGTCACCGACGACGACGCCGTCGCGCAGCGAGCCCGGATCATGGGCCTGCACGGCATCAGCAGCGACGCCTGGAAGCGCTACACGGCGAGCGGATCCTGGTTCTACGAGATCCAGGCCCCGGGGTACAAGTACAACCTGACCGACATCGCCGCCGCGCTCGGGCTGGTGCAGCTCGAGCGCGCCGAGGAGCTCCTCCAGGCACGACGCCGGCTCGCCGCGGCGTACACGGAGCAGCTCGCGGCCGCCGCGTCGGCGGACCTGCTCGAGCTGCCCGCGGACGCGCCCGACGGGTCGCACGCCTGGCACCTGTATGTCATCCGGCTGCACCTGGATGGCCTGGCGATCGACCGCGCAGCCGTGATCGAGCGCCTCAAGGCGGCCGGCATCGGGACGAGCGTCCACTTCATCCCGCTCCATCTCCACCCCTACTACCGGGACCGCTGGGGGTACACGCGCGAGGCCCTGCCGACGGCCTCCCGCGAATACGAGCGGGTCGTGTCGCTGCCGCTGTGGCCGGGTATGACCCCCGAGGACGTCCGGCGCGTCACGGGCGCTGTCGACGACGTGCTGTCGGCCGCGCGGCGGGTCTCGCCGGCTCAGCCCAGGACGGCGCCCACGGTGCGCGCCAGGATCTGAAGATCGAGCAGCGTCGAGCGGCGGTCGAGGTACTCGGCGTCCAGGCGCAGCTTCGCCGGCAGGATCTCATCCCGATAGCGCTGCTCGGCCTCCGGCCCCTCGAGCAGGCTGGCCTCGTCCCGGTACGCGAGCTGGGCCAGCCCGGTGATGCCGGGCTTGGCCGAGAACACCCGCCGGTGGAGCGGATCGTCGAAGTCGACGTACGCGGGATCCTCGGGGCGGGGGCCGACGAGGGACATGTCGCCGCGCACCACGTTCACGAGCTGCGGCAGCTCGTCGAGCCGGTAGCGGCGCAAGGTCCGACCGACCGGCGTGACCCGCGGATCGCCGGCGAGGGTCACCTTCGGGCCGCCGCGGTCCGTCGTCATGGTCCTCACCTTGAGGATCGTGAACAGCTCGCCGCCCTCACCCACGCGACGCGCCCGATACAGGAACGGCCCGCGGTCCCCGGACAGCCGCATCGCCAGCGCCGCCCAGGCGAGGACGGGCGCGGCAATCACGAGCCCGAGCCCGCCGAGCATGACGTCGACCGCCCGCTTCGAATCCACCCGTCCTGGTCCTCCCGCCGATCGCCGAGGCAGCGCCTCCGGGGCGCCCGTTGAGCCCGTGGTCACCGCGCCGACCGACAGCATGACAAACGTCGGCGTGGGAAGGTCGCCATCGTGATCGACTTCCTGGGGGAATATCCGTGGCTCCTGCCGGGCACGATCGCCGCGCTGCTGGTCGGGATCGCGTTTAGCGGTCGTGCCGCGAGGTGGCTCGGCGTCAGCCGTCCGGTCGCGGCCGTGATGCTCGTGACGCTCCTGGTCATCCTCGCGGCGACCCTGGCGCCGCCAGGGCACTCCGACGCCCTCGGCCGCGGCTCGACGCGCACGTGCGACCTGTCCAGGATCGGCCCTCCGCCCCTGGCCCAGCTGCTCGCGCCGAGCGACGTCACCGGCAACGTCCTGGGCTTCATCCCGCTGGGCTTCACCATCGGCCTGATCCCGCGATCGCGGCGCAAGGCCCTGGTGCTGGGCGGCGCGGTGGCGCTGCCGTTCCTGATCGAGGCGATCCAGCTGGCGGCGACGCCACTCGGGCGGGTCTGCCAGAGCGGAGACGTCGTCGACAACCTGACCGGGCTGGTCATCGGGCTCGTGGCGGCGGCCGTGTTCGTGCGACTGCGGCGCGAGGGGAGGCCGGCCTAGTCGACGGTGTCCCCGGGCCTCCAGTCGTGGGCGCGGGCGTCAATGCCGCGCGCGTCCAGCTCGGCCTGCAGGGCGGCCGGCGTGCCGGTCAGGATCGGGAACGTGCCCCAGTGGACCGGCAGCACGTCGCGCACGCCGAGAAGGCCGACCGCGACGGCGGCCCCGGCCGGGTCCATCGTGTAGTGCCCGCCGATCGGCAGGATGGCCAGGTCGGGCGCGTACAGCTCGCGGATCAGCGCCATGTCGCCGAACACCGTGGTGTCGCCCGAGTCGTAGACCCGGAACCCGTTCTCGAGCTCGAGCACGAACCCGATCGACTCGCCGAAGTAGCGGACGTCCGCGCCGCCCATCAGGTCGCCGCTCGAGTGCGCCGCCGGCACCATCGTGATGCGGATCCCGTGCGTCTCCACCGTCCCGCCGGCGTTCATGCCGATGACCTCCGCGGCGTCGCCCAGCTGCGCCAGCAGGTACAGGCTGAGCTCGTGGACGCAGGGCATCGCCGGGTGGAGCCGCCTGGCGAGCGACAGCGTGTCGGCGTCGAAGTGGTCGAAGTGCCCGTGGGTCAGGCACAGCACGTCGCAGCGCTCCTGCGCATCCACCGCCCGCGGGCTGTTCGGGTTGCCGTACCACGGGTCGACCAGCAGCACCTGTCCGCCGGGCGTCGCGATCTCGACGCCGGCGTGGCCCAGCCACGTGAACCGCGTGTCCCGCCCGATCGCCATCGAAACCTCCTGCCGCCGGGGCGGCGCTCGCGCTCGTCTCGTGGGCGCCCATTATCGGCCGGGCCGCTCGCGGCGGGGGTCGCGGCTACACTCCGCCCGTGCCCGCGGAACAGATCGCGAACAACCTCGCGCTCATCAACTGGACGCTGCTGACCGGCCTCGCCGTGGGGTCGTTCGCCGTGGTGGTGCTGGCGCGCCTGGCCACGCCGGCGACCAAGGGCTACCTCGCGTTCACCGCGGCCTGTGCGGCCGGGTTCGGCGTGCTCGCCTACCTGTCCGACACGGGGCTGCCGGCGATCGGCGCGGGGCCCGTGCCGGTCGACCCGGCGTTCGACGAGCCGCGTCGCCTGGCGCTGGTGGTGTTCGTCGCGCTCGCCGTGGTGACCACGATCGCGCTCGCCCAGGGACGGCGTGCGGTGGTCCCGGCGATCGCCGGGCTCGTCGCGGGCCTCGCCGTGATCATGCTGGGGGCGCTGACCTGGGGCGGCAGCCCGCTGGGGGTCATCCCGCTGGCGATCCAGCTGGCGGTGCTCGCCGCGGCGACCGGTGGCGTGTTCGCGGCGATGATCCTGGGCCACTGGTACCTGGTCACCCCGCGGCTGCCCGAGGCGCCCCTGGTCATGGTGTCGCGGCGGCTGCTGTGGATCGTGGCGCTCCAGATGGTGCTGTTCCTCGCCTGGGTCGGCTTCGGCGCGGGACCGGGGTCGGCGGGCGCGGGCGGCGGCGGTCCATTCTCGGCGCTCGTGGGCCCGTGGGCGCTGTTCGTGTGGCTCCGCCTGCTGATCGGGCTGGTGTTCCCGCTGATCGTGTCGTGGGCGGCCGTCCAGACGGCGCGCACGCGGTCGATGGAGTCGGCGACCGGCCTCCTGTACATCGACGTGGGCGCGATCGCGGCCGGCACCATCCTCGCGGCGGGCCTGTACTTCGGCGCCGGGCTGCTGGTCTGATGGCGGCCCGCTCGATCGCGCCGGGCGCCCGGTGACCGGGGACCGGCTGCTGGCGCCGCTGCGGATCCGGGTCCGGCTGTTCGCGATGCAGCGCGAGACCGCCGGGATGCGCGAGCTGCGGCTCGAGGTGCCGCTGGGCTCGACGGTCGACGACGCCTGGAACGCCGTCGTCGAATCCGTGCCCGCGCTGGCGCCCGGCCGGGCGTCGCTGCGGTTCGCGGTCAACGGCACCTACGCCGACCCGGCGACGGCCCTCGCCGACGGCGACGAGGTCGCGTGCATCCCGCCGGTCAGCGGCGGCGCCGCCGACGACCGACGGCGGATCCTCGAGATCCACCCCGAGCCGTTCCCGGCCGACCTCGTCGAGAGGCTCACCGCGCGGCTGGCGACGGACGAGGACGGCGGCGTGGTCGCGTTCATCGGCCGGACGCGGGCGACGCCGGGGACGCCTGCCCCGGGCCAGGAGGACGAGGCGGCCCGGCACGCCGGGCGGCGCGTGGACGGCCTGGAGTACGAGGCGTTCGAATCGATGGCCGTCGCGGTGCTCGACGCGATCGCCGACGAGGTCGAGGCCCGGTGGGGCGTCTCGAGGCTGGCCATCGTGCACCGGTCCGGGGCCGTGCCGCTGGGCGACGCGTCCGTCGCGATCGTCGCGGTCGCGCCGCACAGGGACGCGGCGTTCGCGGCGGCCCGCTACGCGATCGACGAGACCAAGGCGCGCGCCCCGATCTGGAAGGCCGAGCGGTTCACCGACGGCCACGTCTGGGTCGGGCACGTCGCGCGGACCTCTGCCGAGCCGCCGACGGACTGACGGCGGGTCGCGCCGCCCGCGGGGCGCCAGCCATACTGCGAGCATGCAGCAGCTGGCGCAGGCCCCCGACCTCGAGACCCTGCTGGCGCACGCGACGGAGCTCGCCTTCGCCTGGGGATCCGGAGCCGCCGCCTCGACCACGATCGGCCAGGAGCGGGCGATCCTGCGCCTGTTCGGCGTGGGCGGGCTGGACCGCGACGGGCGTCCGCTCGCCGCCGAGGTCGTCGACCGGTACCTCGGGCCCGACCCGCGCCGCCTCGGCGGCGGGATCGCCCTCCCGTTCGCGATGGCCATGGCCGAGTACGACCTCGCGCCCCAGGAGCTCGCGCTGGCTGTGGCCGCAGGAAACGTGGACCTCGGGCTCGAGGCGGAGCTGCTCGCCGAATCCGACCGGCGCGCGATCGCGATGGCCGACGCCACCGCGCTCTCGCGGGCCGCGATGGACCGCATGGACGCGAACCGGACCGCGCGCCGGGAGCTGCTCGCGGTCCTCGGCGATCCCCCGCGACCGTGGGTCGGGACCGGGCTCGGCTCCGCCGCCATCGTCGACGCCCTCGACGAGGCGCGGGCCGCGATCGAGGCCGGCGCCGAGCTGGTCCGGGTCGACGTGCCCCCCAGCCGCGAGCTCGCGGAGCGCACGGCTCGCTCCGCCGCGCCCGTGGAGCGCTGGCATGCCCAGCCGTCGTCGCGTGGCGGCCTCGACACGTTCGACCCGTCCGGCCAGCCCATCCCGAGCGGCGCCCAGCGCGCGCTCGCCGTGCTGCGCCGGTTCGTCGACGAGGCGGGCGCGCGCCGTCGCGGCTACGTGCGGATCATGACCGACGCCCCGGCGCTGGCCGCGCCCGACCAGGCCGTGGTGGCCGCTTTCGAGCGGATCGACATCGTGATCGCCGACCCGATGCGCGAGATCGTCGCCGGGCGCGTCGACCCGGACCGGGCCATCGCCGACCACGTGTTCGCCCACCGGCTGCTCGCCCGGGCGGGGACCCAGGTCCTCGTCCCGGCGGGCCCGCTGATCGTGGCCCGCGACCTCGCCGCGGGCGTGCCGTCCGATCCCGCCACGCGCGCGGGACGCGCGCTCGCGCTGCAGCTGCTCGCGGTCGCGCTCGCCCTGCGCGACGGCCTCGCCCCCGAGGCCGTCGTCGTCGGCGCGTTCCCCGACTGGCTCGTCGAGGAGTCCAATCCGCCGGCCCGGGTCGCCGCCGAGATCGCCCTGCGGCGGGCGCTCCTGCCGGGGCACCCGCTCGCGTTCGTCGAGCCGCCCCTGCGCCACGATCTCGCCTCGATGTGGCACGCGATCGTCGCCGCGGTCCTGCCCGACGCCGGCGACACGCTCGCGGTGGTCCGCCGCCCGGGCGCCACCGCGGCCGATACCGACCAGACCCGCGGGACCACGCGCGTGGCCGCCAGCCTGCGGGCGTCGCGCGAGACCCCGCAGCTGCGCGGCGGCGCGCTCGATCACGCCAACCGCGTCGTCGCGGCCGCGACGACGACGCTGCGCGCGCTCGAGCAGGGCGGCTGGACCACGCTCGTCGATGAGCCGCTCGGGATGCCATCGGGCCGGATCGGGGCGGACGCGGTCGCCGAGCGGTCCGAGCCGTTCGACCCGATCACGGCCGGGGGTGCGGGCGGCGGCTGAGGCCGCGTCGACGCCGTCGACCGGTCGCGGCTAGAACCGGGTCAGGTCGTCGGGTTCCGCCTCGTCCACGAGCCGCCCGCAGGTGGGGCAGTGCCAGCGCGCCTCGAGCGGCGTGCCGCACGCCTCGTGGCGCAGCGGCTCGCCGGGGCCGCCGCGACGGACGCCCCAGTCGGCCAGCAGGTGGAGGGCCCCGGCCAGCTCGCGACCGTCGGCCGACAGCGCGTACTCCATCCGGACCGGCCGGCGGCTGTACGGGGTCGCAACGAGGATCCCGGCGCGCTCGAGGCGGCGGAGCCGGTCGGACAGGATGTTGGGCGCGATGCCCGCGACCGCCTCGCCGAGCTCGCCGAACCGTCGCGCGCCGGGCAGCAGCGCCTCGACGATCAGCAGGCTCCACCGGTCGCCGACGCGGTCGAGCGCGATGCTCAGGGCGCTGGGCGCGATCGCGACGTCGGCCGCCGCCGTCGCGGCGGGCGCGTGATCCCCGGCGGCGCCAGGCGCCTGCGTCGTGGCCGGGGTGGGGCGGGTCGTCATCGTCGCCATGGTAGGGGAGGGCTTGCACGGGCTCGTGGTGGGTAGTAGATTGCAAATCACAAGTTACTCCCCACCCACCAGCCAGTCGGGAGGATCCAACGCTCATGTCCGTGCTCAACGAGCTCCAGGAGGCCGTCGCCGCGGTCGCCGCGTCCGTCGGCCCGTCCGTCGTCGGGATCGGCTCCCGCCTGCGTGGCTCCGGCGTCGTCGTCGCCGACGGTCGCGTGCTCACCAACGCCCACAACCTGCGTGGCGGCGAGGTCACCGTCCGCTTCCCCGGTGGCCGGACCGCCGTCGGCACCGCCAAGGGCGTCGACTGGGACGGCGACCTCGCCGTCATCGAGGTCGACACCACCGGCGCCCCGGCGATCGCCTGGTCGTCCGGCACCGTCACCATCGGGTCCGCCGTGTTCGCGGCCGCCGCGACGCCATCGGGCGGCGCGCGCGTCTCGTTCGGCTTCGTGTCGTCCGTCGAGCGGGCGTTCCGCGGGCCTGGCGGCCGTCGCATCTCCGGCTCCCTGGAGCACACGGCGCCCCTTGCCCCGGGATCGTCCGGCAGCCCGCTCCTCGACGCCGAGGGCGCGCTCGTCGGGCTGAGCACCAACCGGGTGGGAGAGGGCTTCTACCTCGCGCTGCCGGCCGACGACGGGCTCAAGACCCGGGTCGACGCCCTCGGTCGCGGCGAGACGCGCGAGCCCCCGCGCCTCGGCATCGCCGTCGCCCCGGCGCACGTCGCCCGGCGGCTCCGCCGGTCGGTGGGCCTGCCCGAGCGCGACGGCGTGCTCGTCCGTGGCGTCGAGGACGGCAGCCCGGCCGAGGCGGCCGGCATCCTCGAGGGCGACCTCCTGGTTGCCGCCGGCGGCAAGCCGGTTCCCGACATCGACGACCTGCACGAGCTGCTCCGCGACGCGGGCCTGCCGCTCGAGCTCACGCTGGTCCGGGGGACCGAGGAGCGGACGGTGACCGTCACGGCGCCGGCCGCGGGCGATGAGCCGGCGTCGGGCGGAGAGACGCTCGTCAACTAGGAGCACCCTGCCGGGCGCGTCGCCCGGCTCGTTTCGGGGACATCGGCGGCCTGTAGCATCCCGCGGTATGCCGCGGCCGCCGCTCCCAAAATTCCTCGCCGACGTCGTCGGCGACCGGGCGGCGCTGACCGCGCTCGTTGCGGGTGCGTTCGCCCTGTTCGCGGCCGGCCTCGACCCCAAGGTCTGGGGACCGTCGCTGTCGACCGTGCAGTCGGCCATCCGCGAGCGGCCCGAGCTCGAATCCTACGTCCTCGTGGGTGCCGTCGGGTCGGCGATGCTCCTGCTCGTCGGCGGCGCCGTCGGCGACCTCCGCCGGGCGCGGCCGCTCATCGTCGGCGGGCTGGCGACGCTCGTGGTGACGGGGACCGCCGGGCTCCTGATCCCGGACGGGCCCGTGTTCGTCGCCACGCGACTGGCCGGGTCGGCGGCCTCGTCGATCGTGGTGCCGGCCTCTTTGGCCACGGTCGCGCTGGCGTATCGGGGCGTGGCCCGGGCGACGGCGATCGGCCTCGCCTATGCGGCCTATGGCGGCGCAACGGCGCTCATGCCCATCCTGCTCACGGTCATGCCCGATTCCCACTGGCCCGGCTTCGTCGTCGCCCCGCTCGCGGCGGTGGTCGCGCTGTTCGTCGTGCGTGGACGGATCCCCGACCTCGAGCGCCCCGGCCGTCGGCAGCGGCCGTACGTGGTCGGCACGGCGCTGTGGGCGAGCGCCGTGGTCGCCATCTCGTCCGGCGTGCTGTGGCTGGGCAGCGGCTGGAACAACCCGGTGCGGCTGGCGATCATCGGGCTCGGCGTCGCGCTCCTGGTCGTCTACCGCGTCGTCGAGGCGCGGCGCAAGGCGGACCATCCTGCCGAGCTCCACGTCGACCGGCGGCCCGTGACCGTCGCGCTGTTCGCGGGCGTCGTCATCGCCCTCGCCCAGTCGGCGCCCATGGTCCTGCTCCCGCAGTACTTCGCGATCGTGCCCCGGTTCGGGCCGGTGTTCGGGATGCTCGCGGTCGCCCCGCTGTTCGCCGGGCTCATCGTCGCCGGACCGATCGCCGGCTTCCTGCTGGCGCGGTTCGCGCCGCGCGTCCTGGTCGCGGCGGGGCTGGTCACGGTCGGCCTTGGCAACCTGGGCGTGGCCGTGCTGGCCGGGCCGGCGACGGGCTACGTCCTGTTCGTCCTGCCGCTGCTGCTGATCGGCGCGGGGTTCGTCGTCGCCACCACCGTGCGCACGGCGATCATCTTTGCCAGCGTCCCCCGGGGCCTCCCCGCGACGGCCGCGGCCCTCAACGAGGCGTCGATCGCCGTCGGCAACCGGATCGGGATCGTGCTCGTCACCGCGATCGTGGCCGGGGTGGCCCTCGCGTCGTACGACGCCTCCGCCACGGGGCTCGCCCCGGATCAGGCCGCGGCGGCGAGCCAGCGGTTCGCCGACGTGCTGTACGCGGTCGGGACGCCGTCCTTCCCGGCGCTCGCCGGCGCCATCCAGCCCCAGGACGTCGCCGGCTACCTCGATGCGTACGTCGCCGGCGTCCGCACCGCCCTGGTGCTGGGCGGGATCGCGGCCGTGCTCGGCGGGATCGTCGCCTGGTTCGGGCTGGGTCACCGCGATCCCCTCGCGACCCGCGGCATGGACCCGATGGGCTCGGTCTACGAGCACCGCGACGAGCGGGCCACCGCGGAGACGTGATTCCCCGCGGTCGCGTGCGGCGCACGACGCCCCCGGCGTCGGCGCGCGATATGCGTACCAGGCTTGGCAGGATGTGATTCCGCCCACGATGCCGATCCTTTCGGTGTGCGCATGCCCACGACGCATGTGGGACGCCCCAACCGGCCAGATGCGGCCTGAATCGCCGGCCCGACCCATGCCAAGGCGCCCTGCTAGACGTGGTGCGCATGCGGGTGTGGCGGCCGGGTCAGGCGACCACCACTGGTGTCGCCGGGCGATACTCCGTGCCATGAGCGAACCGGCCGCCGGATCGGTCCTCGGCGTCGAGCGTCTCGAGCTCGCCCACGCCGCGGGTGTCCTCGTCGCGCTCACGCTCGACCGGCCGGCGGCGATGAACGCGATCGACAACGCGATGCTCGGGGCCTGGCACGAGGCCCTGACGGCGATCGAGGCCGACCCGGACGTCCGCGGGGTCGTCGTCGCGGCGGCCGGCGAGCGGGCGTTCTGCGCCGGCATGGATCTCAAGGAGCGGGCCGGGTTCTCCGACGACGGCCTCCGGGCCCAGCGGGCGCAGATCGTCGCGCTGATCCGCCGGCTGCACGAGCTGCCGGTGCCGACCGTCGCGGCGGTCGACGGGGTCGCGCTCGGCGGCGGGTTCGAGCTCGCGCTCGCGTGCGACCTGATCGTGGCCGGGGCCGGGGCGTCGTTCGGGCTGCCCGAGGTCAGGGTCGGGATCTTCCCGGGCGGCGGCTCGACGCAGACGCTGACATGGCTGGTCGGGCCGGCGCGGACGCGGGACGTCATCCTCACCGGACGCCGGCTGTCGGCGGCCGAGGCGGAGGCTTGGGGCGTCGTCGCGCGTGTCGTCGACGCGGGATCGGCGCGCGGCGAGGCGGTCGCCCTCGCGCGATTGATCGCCGAGGGGGCGCCGATCGGCATCCGCCAGGCCAAGGCGGCGATCCGCGGCGCCCACCGGTCCCTCGCCGAGGGCCTCGCCGCCGAGAACGAGCTGTACGAGGCCGTGCTCGTGTCCGACGACCGCCGGGAGGGGTTTCGCGCCTTCGCGGAGAAGCGCCGACCGCAATTCACCGGCCGCTAGCGGCTTCCCGATGTCGATCTGGGACGCGGTCGTCACGCCTCGGCGCGTGGTGGTCCATTCCTCGCGGCCCATCGGCGAGGCCAGGGCGATCGTCGGGGCCCTGGTGGACGGGCCCGGCGGGTCGCTCCCGGCGCGGGGGTCGCGGGGCGTCAGGTTCGTCGGCGGCGAGATCGACGGGTCACGGGTCTCGTTCTCCGCGTCGCTGAGGCCGGGCCCCGAGCCGGGATCGGGATCGGAGCCACCGCGATACGCCTTCTCGGGGACGCTCGAGGGGGACGACGAGGGCAGCGTGCTCGCGGGGTCGATCACGACGCCGATGACGTTCGGAGTGCCGGCCGCCGGTCTCACCCTCCTCGTCGCCCTGTTCCTGCTGTGGGGCGGCCTCCCGATCCCATTGGTGGCGATCGGCGTCGTCGCGTGGGTGTTCCTGACGATCGTCGTCGTCGCCAGCCTCCAGGAGCAACGGCTCGGCCAGGCCGACGGGATCCGCCGCCTGCTCGAGGACGCGCTCGCCTGACGATTCCGACCGCTCGGTCGCCGCGGCTCCGTCCGGCCGCGCTTGACACGCGGCGGATGCCCGATGCTAATGGCGCCGATGACCATCCTCGCCGAATCGCCGCGGGCCGCCTCGTTCGACGCCAACCGCGACGCCAACCTCGCGCTGGTCGCGGAGCTGCGGGAGCGCCTCGCGCTCGTCCAGCGGGGTGGCGGCGACGACGCCGTCGCGCGCCACACGGGCAGGGGCAAGCTGCTCGCGCGCGATCGCATCGACCGGCTCGTGGATCCCGGCTCGCCGTTCCTCGAGCTGTCGCCGCTCGCGGCATGGGACATGTACGACGGCGAGGCGCCATCGGCGGGGATCGTGACCGGCATCGGCGTGGTCGGCGGGCGCGAGGTCGCCATCGTCGCCAACGACGCCACGGTCAAGGGCGGCACCTACTTCCCGATGACGGTCAAGAAGCACCTCCGGCTCCAGGAGATCGCGGCCGAGAACCGGCTCCCGTGCGTCTACCTCGTCGACTCGGGCGGGGCGTTCCTGCCGCTGCAGGCCGACGTGTTCCCGGATCGCGAGCACTTCGGCCGGATCTTCTACAACCAGGCCAACCTGTCGGCGGCGGGGATCGCCCAGATCGCGGTCGTGATGGGCTCGTCGACGGCCGGCGGCGCCTACGTCCCGGCGATGAGCGACGAGACGGTGATCGTCAGGGGCACCGGCACGATCTTCATCGGCGGCCCGCCGCTGGTGAAGGCCGCAACCGGCGAGGAGGTCAGCGCCGAGGACCTCGGCGGTGCGGACGTCCACACGCGCCTGTCCGGCGTCGCCGACCACTTCGCCGACGACGACGAGCACGCGCTCGCGATCGCGCGCCGGATCCTGGCCAACGTGCCCGCGGCCCGGAAGGACCCGCCGTGGGACGTGCTGCCGTCGCGCGAGCCGCTGTACGACCCGGCCGAGCTGTACGGCATCGCCCCGATCGACCTCCGCCAGGCGTTCGACGTCCGCGACGTCATCGCGCGGGTCGTGGATGGCAGCGACCTCGACGAGTTCAAGGCGCGCTACGGCACGACGCTCGTCGCGGGGTTCGCCCGGATCCACGGCTACCCGGTCGGCATCATCGCCAACAACGGCATCCTGTTCAGCGAGAGCTCGCTCAAGGGCGCCCACTTCATCGAGCTGTGCACGAAGCGCCGCATCCCGCTCGTGTTCCTCCAGAACATCACGGGGTTCATGGTCGGCCGTGAGTACGAGAACCGTGGCCTGGCCCGCGACGGGGCCAAGATGGTGATGGCCGTCGCCAACGCGCGGGTGCCCAAGTTCACGGTGATCGTCGGCGGCTCGTTCGGGGCCGGGAACTACGGCATGTGCGGGCGGGCCTACTCGCCGCGCCAGCTGTGGATGTGGCCGAACGCGCGCATCAGCGTGATGGGCGGCCAGCAGGCCGCGAGCGTGCTGCTCCAGGTGCGGCTCGATGGCCTCGCCCGCGAGGGCCGTGACATGACCCCGGACGAGCGCGCGGCGTTCACGGCGCCCACGCTGGCCACGTACGAGCACGAGGGGTCGCCCTACTTCTCGACGGCCCGCCTGTGGGACGACGGCATCATCGACCCGGCGGACACCCGCATGGTGCTCGGCCTGGGGCTGTCGGCCGCGCTCAACGCGCCGATCCCGGACACGCCGTTCGGCGTGTTCCGGATGTAGCGCGCCGGCGCCACGGTGTTCGCGTCCGTCCTGGTGGCGAACCGCGGCGAGATCGCGCTGCGGGTGATGCGCACGTGCGGTCGGCTCGGGATCCGCGCGATCGCGGTCTACTCCGACACCGACTGGTCGGCGCCGCACGTCCGGGCCGCCGACGAGGCCGTGCGGATCGGCGCCGGGCCGGCGGCCGAGAGCTACCTCCGGGTCGACGCGATCCTCGGCGCGGCCGCGGCGACCGGCGCCGAGGCGATCCACCCGGGCTACGGCTTCCTCAGCGAGAGCGCTGCGTTCGCCGATGCGTGCGCGGCCGCCGGGCTCGCCTGGATCGGGCCGCCGGCCGCCGCGATGCGGGCCCTCGGCGACAAGGCGCGAGCGAAGGCGCTGGCCGAGGCGAGCGGGGTCCCCGTCCTGCCCGGCTACCACGGCGACGACGCGACGGATGCGGCCCTGCGGGCGCACGCGGGCGGCGTCGGGTACCCGCTGCTGGTCAAGGCGAGCGCCGGCGGTGGCGGGCGGGGGATGCGGGTCGTCCGCGAACCCGGCGAGCTCGACGAGGCGCTGGCCGCCGCGCGGCGCGAGGCGGCGGCGTCGTTCGGGGACGACCGCCTGCTGCTCGAGCGCTTCGTGGCCCGGCCACGGCACGTCGAGGTCCAGATCCTGGGCGACGCCCTGGGCACGCTCGTCCACCTCGGCGAGCGCGAGTGCAGCATCCAGCGCCGCCACCAGAAGCTGATCGAGGAATCGCCCTCGCCCGCGGTCACGGACCGGATGCGGACGGCGATGGGCGAGGCGGCCCTGCGGCTCGCGCGGGCGGCGGACTACGCGAACGCCGGGACCGTGGAGTTCCTGCTCGACGAGAATGGCGCGTTCTTCTTCCTCGAGGTCAATGCGCGGCTGCAGGTGGAGCACCCGGTGACCGAGGCGGTGACGGGCCTCGACCTCGTGGAGCAGCAGCTGCGCGTGGCGGCCGGGGAGCCGCTCGGGTTCACGCAGGCGGACGTCCGGCTGGCGGGCCAGGCCATGGAGCTGCGGGTCGTGGCCGAGGACGCCGCGGCGGGCTTCCTGCCCTCCACGGGCGTGGTGACGGCCTTCGACCTCCCGGAGACGGTCCGCGTCGACACCGGCGTGGGCGCGGGCTCGACGGTGTCCCCGTTCTACGATTCCCTGCTGGCCAAGGTGGTCGCCCACCAGCCGGATCGCGCGTCGACGATCGCGGCGCTGGTGGATGCCCTGGACGCGACGCGGATCGAGGGCGTGGCGACCAACGTCGACCTGCTCGCGGCCGTCCTGGACGAGCCCGCGTTCCGGGCGGGCGACCTCCATACGGGGTTCCTCGACGAGCACGCGGTGGCGGCGCGCCTCGGCGACGTCCCCGACGAGGCGATCGCCGCCGCCGCGGCGGCACGTTCGATGGGCGCGCCGCACGGGCAGCCGCTCGACGCCGACGCTGCCACCGGCGCCACCGCCGCCGGCGGCGACCCGTGGCGGATCCCCGTCCCGTGGCGATCCGGTCGGATCGACGAGCCGCTGCGCTGGGTCGCGGGGGGCCGCGTGCGGACGACCCGGACCACCGTGGCGCCGGTGGGCGGATCGGCGACGGTCACGATCGACGGTCGCGGGATCGTGGCGACCCGGACGGGCGGCGACGCGAGCGTGGGCTGGACGGTCGAGATCGGTCCGGAGACGGCGCTCGTGCGCCAGGCCGTCGCGGGTCGCCGGGTCGAGACCGTGACGTGGTCCGGACGCCGGCACCGCCTCGCGCCCGCTCCGGCCGCCTCGGACGCCGGTGCGGCGGCCGTCGCGGACTCACCGGACGCGCTGACTGCGCCCATGCCCGGCCGGATCGTGCGGATCCACGTCGACGCCGGGACCCACGTCCGCGCGAACGCGCCGCTGGTGATCCTGGAGGCGATGAAGATGGAGCACGTGATCGCGGCGTCCGCCCCGGGCCGGGTCGCCGGCGTCCACGTCGCGGTGGGCGAGCAGGTCCAGCGCGGCCAGCTGCTCGTCGACCTCGATGCCTCGGCGCCCGACGCCGGCGACGCCGGGCCGGAGGCCTGAGGTGACCCTGCCGGGGGCGGTCACCATCGTCGAGGTCGGGCCGCGCGACGGCCTCCAGAACGAGGCCACCGAGATTCCCACCGACGTCAAGCGCGGCTTCATCGACCGGCTCGGGGCGGCCGGCCTCGGCGTGATCGAGGCCACGTCGTTCGTGCACCCGCGCGCCGTGCCCCAGCTGGCCGACGCCGACGCCCTGTTCCCCTCGATCGACCGCCGGCCCGGCGTCCGGTACCCGGTGCTCGTGCCCACCCAGCGCGGCCTCGAGCGTGCCGTGGCCGCGGGCGCCGACGAGATCGCCGTGGTCGTCGGCGCGACCGACTCGTTCAACCGGGCCAACCTCAACCGCACCATCGACGAGGCGCTCGCCGACGCCGCGAGCGTCATCGCCAGCGCGCAGGCCAGGTCCATGCGGGTCCGGGGCTACGTGTCGGTGGCGTTCGGATGCCCCTACGAAGGCGAGGTGGCGCCGGCGACCACCGCTCGCGTCGCCGGCCGGCTGCTCGACCTCGGCTGCGACGAGATCAGCCTGGGCGACACGATCGGGGCGGCGACCCCGGGGGACGTCGCTCGCGTCCTCGACGCGGTGCTCCCGCTGATCGACGTCGGGCGCGTCGGGCTGCACGCGCACGACACGCGCGGCCAGGCCCTCGCGAACGTGTACGCGGCCCTCGAGCGAGGCGTGACGGTGATCGACAGCTCCGCGGGCGGCCTCGGTGGCTGCCCGTTCGCCGGCCCGGGCGCCGTGGGCAACCTCGCGACGGAGGACCTCGTCTACCTGCTCGACGGCCTGCGCGTCGAGCACGGCGTCAGCCTCGACGGCGTGATGGCGGCCTCGGCCTGGATCCAGGCGGCCGTCGGCCATCCGCTGCGCAGCCCGACCTGGCTCGCCGGCGGGCGGCCGGCGACGCGGCCCCTGCCGGGAACCGGGGGCGGACGGGCGGTGTAACACCGGCAGACACCGCCGCAGGAGGCATCCGATGCTCACCACCGTTCGAGGCCCCGTCGCCGCGCTCGTCGCCGCGGGCGTCCTCGTCCTCGCCGCGACGGCGTTCGCCGCTCCCGCCGTCGCCAAGGGGGGCATGCAGGCGCAGCTCGACGCGCCGATCGCGCGCGAGACGCCGGGCGGCTCGACGCTGGTCATCGGCATGCTGCTCTCGGCGTTCGGCGCCGACGAGACGCAGCTCCTGACCGGCCTGCCGCTCGAGGTGACGCTGATTGGCGAGGATGGGACGTCCACGTCGGGCCTCGCCCGTGAGGGCGCCCCGGGCCACTACTCCGTCCGGCTCGAGGTGCCGGCGTCGGGCGTCGCCGACATCGGGGTCGCGGTCCGTGGCTCGTCGGACATGCTGATCGGGTTCGTGGGCATGCCGCTGGTCCCGGGTCCGATCACGCGTGGGACGGCGCAGATCGCCCCGATCATCGGCGCAGCTCCCGCACCGACGGTTCGCGCCCCGGCGCCGGCGCAACCGGACAACCCGGTGCCGGTCGCGCCCGCGGCGAACCCGGCGCCGGCCGTCGCTCCGGCGCCCCCGGCCGGCCAACCGGCGGTCGCGATCGTCCTCGTCGCCGTCCTGGCGATCGGGGCCGCGGCGGCCGCGACCCTCGCCCTCGTGCGACAGGCCCGCACGGCCCAGCGGCAGCGCGCGCCTTCCCGCGCACCGGAGGGCTGACGCCTTCGTGCCGCCGGGTGCGCCGGTCGAGCCGGAGGCCGCCGAGGCGGTCCTCGTTCGACGCGCCCAGGCCGGCGACACGGGGGCGTACGGCGAGCTGGTGACCATCCACGAGGCGGCCGCGTTCCGCGTCGCCTACCTGCTGCTGGGCTCGGCGTCCGATGCCGAGGACGCCGCCCAGGAGGGCTTCGTCCGCGCCTATCTCGCGCTCGCGCGGTTCCGGGCCGGCGAACCGTTCCGGCCCTGGCTCCTCCAGGTCGTCGGCAACGAGGCCCGGAACCGCCGGCGAGCGCTCGGCCGCCGGGCCGGCATGCTCGACCGTGCCGTCCGGGCGTTTCGCGGCGACCTGGCGACCGGCTCGGCGCCGTCGCCGGAGAGCGTCCTGCTCGCCGGGGAGGCGCACGCCGAGGTCCGCGAGGCCCTCTCGCGGCTCCGCGACGAGGAACGGCTCGTCGTCGCCTGCCGCTACCTGATGGAGCTATCGGAGGCGGAGACCGCGGCCGCGCTCGGGATCCCGCCCGGGACGGTGAAGTCGCGTCTCCATCGGGCGCTCGCGCGGCTGCGCGACGACCTGTCCGACATGGGCCCGCTCGCCGAGGCGACCCGATGAGCGCGGCCAAGGAGGTCGACGTGGAGCAGCAGCTGCGACTCGCCGCGGCGGCGGCCACGTGGCCGGCGACGCCGGACCTGCGAGCCGGGGTGCTCGCCCGCGTCCAGGCGCCGCAGGCCGTGCCAGCCGGGCGCGAACTCGCTCCGGGCGCCCGCCCGTCGTCCGGCGCCCGCCCGTCGCGGCTCCGTCCGTTGGCGGCCGTTGCCCTCGCCTTGCTCGCGCTGCTCGCCTTGGCGGGCGTGGCCGGAGGGCTCGGGTTCCGCCTGCCGGGCCTGGACATCGTGCTGGTCGAGCGGCTGCCATCGGCCGCCGTCGCCCCCGGATCGATATCGCCGACGGCGGGATCGGGGTCGGTCGCGGTGTCGCCGTCCGCCGTCGCGGCGCCCTACCTCGGCTCGCCGGTCCCGATGACCGACGCGCTGGCCTTCGACCGGCCCCGCGTCCTCGTGCCGGGGTCGATGCCGGCGCCCGACACCGCGTACGTCGTGGGCGCCGGCGACCGGCGCATCGTCACGCTGGCGTGGCGGGCCGAGCCCGGGCAGGCGAGGATCCCGTCCAGCGACCTCGCGCTGACGGTCATGGCGGTGCCCGGCGGGACCGACGAGACGCTCGTCAGGAAGGCCGTCTCGGCGGACACGTCGATCGAGCCCGTCATCGTCGGCGGCGACCGTGGCTGGTGGATCTCCGGCGCGCCCCACGAGTTCATGGTCGAACGGCCGGACGGCGAGATCGGGTCGCTGCGCTCGGCGGTTGCCGGCGACACCCTGGTCTTCGAGCGAGGCGGGACGCTCTACCGGCTGGAGTCGTCCCTCGGGAGAGACGCCACCGTCGCGATCGCCGAGAGCCTGCGCTGATCCGATCCCGGCCCTCGCGCGCAGCACGCGTGGAGCGGCCGGCGCGCGGCGCCGCGGCGTGCTTGACTGGACCGGTCCGCCGTCGCGGCCCGTCGTCGTGCCGTGCCGCCGACGGCCCATGCCGCACGCGAGATCGACGCCGATGACGACACCGCCCGCCCACGCCGCCTGGGGCCGCGACTTCGACCCCGACCGCCTTGCGATGCTCGAGCTGCGGATGTGGAAGGCCTACTACCGGCGCCAGCCGGCCCGGCTGATGGCCCTGCTGATCCAGGCCAACCGCGAGCAGGCGCGCGTCTCGTGGCCCCGCGCCGTCGCGGCGGCGTTCGTGCTGGCCCGGGCCGCGGCCGGGTTCGGGCGCAGCGCCGGCGACTACGACCGGTTCCTGCCCGGGATCGTCCGGGGATACCGGCTGCTCGGCCTGCCCGCCACCGTCGACGCCGAGGCCGTCGCGCGGCGCGAGCTGCGCTGGTGGGTGGTCCGGCGCGAGATCGGCCTCGCGGCGGGAGAGGCGGCGGGCGACGTCATCGCGGACCTGTACGCGGAGCTGTACCAGGTCCCCCGGGAGGCGGTCCTCGAGGCGGGCCGGCTGCGGGGCCGTGCGGCGGAGGTGCGGGACCGCGGCGCGGATGCCGATCCCGACGGCGTCGCCGGGCCTGGACGGGCCTACTGGCCGGAGGTGGCCCGCCTGCTGCGCGAGTCGTACCGCAGCCTGTCGGCCGCGCTCGGCGGCGTCGCGGCGCGACCGGCCGCCGACGCGACGCCGGCCGTGACGCAGGGCATGACCCCGGCCGCCAACGACTACGCCTTCATGACCACGTGGCGCCTGCCGGCTAGCCGGGAGGAGATCGCCGCGATCCTGGGCGACGCGGCGGCCCTGTCGCGGTGGTGGCCGTCCGTGTACCTCGATGTCGCGGTGGTCGAGCCAGGCGACGAATCCGGGATCGGCAAGGTCGTGGACCTGTATACGAAGGGGTGGCTCCCGTACACGCTGCGCTGGCGGTTCCGCGTCACCTCCGCCGACCCCCCGGCGGGCTTCTCGCTGGCCGCCGAGGGCGACTTCGTGGGGCGCGGGGTCTGGACATTGCGCGACGTCGCGGGCGAGGAGAGCGATGGACCGCTGACCGAGGTGGAGTACGACTGGCGGATTCGCGCGGAGAAGGGGGTCCTGCGCACCTTCTCCGTCGTCATGAAGCCGATCTTTTCCGCCAACCATCACTGGGCGATGGCGCAGGGCGAGCGCAGCCTCCGCCTCGAGCTCGCGCGCCGGCATGCGGCCGGTGACCCGGCGGTGCTGGCGGCGATCCCCGCACCGCCCGGACCCACGTTCCCGCACAACCTGCGACGCGGCCACCGGGCGCGCGCCGGGACGGGCTGAACCGATCGGCCGGTCGTATGCTGGGCGGGGGATCGGGGAGCTACGCCACGGACCGGACGTCGTTCGTGTGGCGCGGCCGCCGTTCGTGGCGCCGAGGAGGCAGGCATGGCAGGTTCGGGGACCAAGGACGATCCGTGGCAGCTGACGACGGCCAACGGCGGCTCGCAGTACGAGATGTGGCGCGACGAGGCCGCCGATCCGCCGGCGCTGGTGTGCCAGGTGGGCGGCACCCAGCTGAAGTACCAGCTGCGGGCGATCGAGGACCTTGCGACCTGGCTCAAGGCCCAGGGCGACTGGGTGCCGCTGGGCGGCGCCGACGAGCAGAAGCCCGCGCCCGATGGCACCGTCGAGGCGTGGGGCCGCTCCGAGTCGAACCCGGTCGGCGGCTGGTACGGCATGAAGAAGGGCCTCCGCGGCCGGTTCGGCGTGTACATGCCGCCGCTGCTCGAGGCGCTCGGGCTCGCGGAGGTCGAGCACAACCCCAAGAACAACCGGATGCGGGCGCGCTGATCGCCTCTCACGCAACGCTCATCCGCGCGGGGCATCCTGTGTCCGGATGAGCGCCTCCAGACCGCCGCGCCCCGAGCCGGGATCCGCGCCGCCCCGACTCCGGCCGTCCGACGAGCGGGCGCAGCTGGCCGAGACGAGCCTCACGACGCGCACGATCGCGCTGGTGGCGGTCGTTGCGGCGCTGGTCGCGCTCGGCCTGGCCGCCTGGCGCTTCGTGGCGCCGGCGGGGAGCCCGTGCCAGGAGACCGCCTGGAACACCGCGCCGAAGACGGCCGACCTCCCGGCCGGCTGGTCGATCAGCGCCAGCCAGTACGACGTCGACCGCAAGCAGATGACCGTCGTCGGCGCGGAGCCGGCCGACGCGAACACCTCGCAGGCGGTCGTCTACGCCACCATCACCTGCTTCCCCTCGGGCGCCGCCGACGCGGTGACCCGCTCCGCCGACGCCGCGACGGCGGCCGGCCAGACCGTTACGGCACGCGACGACCTGGGCGACCAGGCGTTCAGCGCGACGGACCCGTCCAACGCGACGTTCCTCCAGCTCCGCCACGGTGACGTCGTCGTCTACCTCGCCGCCTCGGGCGACGCGACGCCGACGGAGGTGGACGCGCTCGCCTCGGCCTTCGACAAGGCGCTCGGCGGCGACGGCGGCCAGGTCGCGGTCGGCACGCCGGATCCCGGCGCGTCGGAGACGCCGTCCGACGCGGGCGCGTCCCCATCGGACGCGGCTGAGGAGAGCGTCAGCCCCGCCGCGCCAGCGCTCGAGGCGGCGATCCCGGCGACGATCGGCGACATCACGCTCGGCGTCGACAGTGCGACCGGCGCCGACGTCCTGGGCGACGACCCGGGGGCGCGGGCGGTCACGGCGGCCCTGCGCGACGCGGGCCACGAGCCCGCGGATCTGCTGGTTGCCTACGCCTCGGACGAGACTGGCGGCTCCGACCTCACGATCACCGCGCTCTCCGTCGACGGGATGGCCACGAAGGCGCTGCGCGACCTCACGCTCAACGCCTGGCTGCCGGCGTCCAGCGCCGGGGTGACGAGAGAGACGGCGACCGTCGGCGGGCGCGAGGTCACGAAGATCGACTACGGCGATGGCGGGCCGCTCGACTACGTGCTCGTCAGCGGGGACCAGGCGTTCATCGTGAGCACCGGCGACGCATCCCTGGCGGCCGAGGCCCTCAAGGCCCTGCCGTAGGCGCCCGCCGGTGGCCCGGCGCACGTCCCCAAACATCCCTCTTCCCCACCGGCCGGGAGCCGCGTATGCTCCGGCCACCTGACGATACCCGGACCTGCCGGGGCGGACGGTCGGTGAGTGGGACGACGTGCGCGAGCAGCTCGTGGCCTGGGCGGAGGACTGCCGGGTGCAGGGGGCGGTCGACCTCGGCGAAGGCCGCCTCAGCGACGTGATCAACGAGCTCGACATCGTGGTGTTCCGCTCGGCGACGCTGGTCGCCCTGCGCGACGGGCACATCGTGCGCGAGGACGAGGTCGAGGTCGCCCGGCGCGAGCTCAGCCTGATCGAGGTCACGGGCCGGCGCGGCGATCCGCTGCGGCGTCTCCGCACCATCGCCGAGCACGTGCGCCTCGACGTGGGCCCGTACCAGGTGACGGGCGACCTGCACCGCCTGCCGAGCGTCCAGTCCCTGAACGCCCTGACGCGCTGGTCGCGGTTCATCCCCGTGACGGACGCGCTGGTCGAGGTCGATGGGTCCGCGATGCCGCCCGCCGTGCACGACGTCGTGCTCGTCAACCGCGACCGCATCCGGGGCTACCACCTGCTCCACGACGCGGGCCCGGCGTGGGCCCCGTCGCCGGCCGTGACCGACGACCTGGGCGCTCCCGTGGAGGAGCCCGCCGGCTCCGGGGCCTGAGGCGCGTCACCACAGCGTCATCGTTGCCCGCCAGCCTTGGCCCGGCGATGATGCCGGTCATGCCCCTGGTCCCCGTCCCGAGTCGCGAGCAGTCGCCGATCCTGGTCGTCGACGACGACCCCAAGATCCTCGCCCTCGTGCGCACCTATCTCGAGCGCGAGCGGTACCGCGTGATCACGGCCGCCGACGGCCGGTCAGCGCTCGAGGCCATCGCCGAGCATCCGCGCCTCGTCGTCCTCGACCTGATGATCCCGGAGATCGACGGGATGGAGGTCATCCGACGCGCGCGGCTGGACGGCGACGTGCCGATCCTCGTGCTCTCGGCACGAGGATCGGTCGGCGACCGGATCCAGGCCCTGACCGAGGGCGCCGACGACTACCTGCCGAAGCCGTTCTCTCCGGCCGAGCTCGTGGTGCGGGTGGCGACGATCCTGCGGCGCACCGAACGCGGCGGGGTGCCGGACGACATCGTGCTGGCCATGGGGGGCCTGGAGCTGGACCTCGGCCGCCACCGGGTCACGGTGGACGGGACCGAGGCGCCGCTCAGCGCCCTCGAGCTGCGCCTGCTGGCGGCCCTGATGGAGGGCGGCGGCCGCGTCCTGACGCGCGACCAGCTGCTCGACGCGATCCACGGCGCCGGCGAGGGGGACGTCCTCGACCGCTCGATCGACCAGTACGTCCGCCGCCTGCGCGAGAAGCTGGGCGACGACCCGGCCGAGCCGCGCTACGTCGCGACGGTGCGAGGCGCCGGCTACCGCGCCGCGATTCCCGTGGTCCGGCGCTCGGCGCCGCGATGAGGCGCCGCGACGGACTGTCCGCGCGGTTCCTGGTCGCCGCGCTGGCCGTCGCCGGGGTCGCGCTGGCGATCGTCGGCGTGGGCGTGCTGCGCGTCGGGGCGGCGTCGTTCGAGGCGCTGATGATGGCCGCCGGGGCGAGCGCCGACCACGCCCGGGAGATGTTCGACCACAGCGTCACGATCGTGTTCGGGATCGCGGCGCTGGTCGCCGCGGTCGTCGCCACCGTCCTCGCGATGGCCCTCGCCCGGCGCCTCGCCCAACCGCTGGAGCGGATCGCCGCGGCGGCGGCGCGCATCGCGGACGGCGACCTCGACGCGCGCGTCCCCGAGGAGGGCCCGGCCGAGCTGCGGGCGCTGGCGGCGTCGTACAACGCGATGGCCGAGCGGCTCGCCCAGCAGGAGGCCGTCCGGCGCGAGTTCATCATCAACGCGTCGCACGAGCTGCGGACGCCGCTGACCAACCTGCAGGGCTACCTCGAGGCGCTGCGCGACGGGGTGCTGCCGCCGGACCCGGCGACGTTCGACTCGCTGCGCGAGGAGGTCGACCGGCTGACCCGCCTCGCCGCCTCGCTCGACGTGCTGGCGGGGGCGGAGGGCGACGCCGGGATCGCGCGCGACGTCGACGTCGGCGCGATCGTGGCCGCGTCGGCCGACCTCGTGGCACCGGCCCTCGCCCGACGCTCGATCTCGCTGCGCGTCGACGCGCCGCCCGGGTTCGTCGTTCGCGCGCGGCCCGACGAGCTCACGCAGGTGCTGGCCAACCTGCTCCAGAACGCCCTCCGGTACACGCCCGACGAGGGGCGGGTCGAGGTGACGGTCGAGGGCGTCGACGACGGCGTCCGCGTGCGGGTGGCGAACACGGGGCCGGGTATCCCGGCGGCCGACCTGCCGCGGATCTGGGAGCGCTTCTACCGGGTCGAGAAGTCGCGCGACCGCGAGCGCGGCGGGGCGGGCATCGGGCTGGCGATCGTGCGCCAGCTGGTCGAGGCCGCGGGCGGCCGCGTCGGCGTCAGCAGCGAGGGCGGCTGGACGACGTTCTGGCTCACGCTGCCGGGCTGAGGGCGCCGTTCGCCGTCGCCCCACTCGGGCGCCCCACCGCGTCGCGCCCGACGGCGTGGAGGCGCCGGACGCGGCGGGGGTGGCGAAGGCCCACGGCCGGGGCTCTTCCTCCTGGACGCCGCGCGGCCAGGCGTTGTGGTCCGGCGCCGCGAACAGGTTCGCCAGCGAACCCTGCTCGCCACCGCGCACGAGCCGCACGAGCACGATGGCCGGGGTGACCACGGCGGCGATCACGATGACGATGTCGAAGAAGGGGGCGATGTCCTGCACGTCAGTTGGCTCCGTCGGCCTCGGACGTCGAGGCGATGACGCCAGCATCGCTGTGGGGGCGCTCCAGGGGCGATGGACGCCGATCGCCGGGCGGCCTACGTCAAACGGCGACGGAGCGACCCGACAGGCGTCGGCGGGGAGGAGGTCCGCCGACGCCCGTCGGGATCAGGTGGGGGTCGCGTCCGTCGCCTCGGTGAGGTACCGCGTGCGGTCGACGAGCTCGACCGTCGGACCCGTCAGCGTGAGCTCCGCGGACAGCGGCAGGTCGGCCGACGAACGGCCGGCGTAGATGCGCACGAGGCCGGGCTCGACCACGCGCCGGTAGTCCGCGCCGGTGTAGGCGAGCTGCTCGGTCGACAGCCGGAACGTGACCGTGCGGCACTCGCCGGGCTCGAGGCGGACCCGCCTGAACCCGCGCAACTCGATGACCGGGCGCGCGACCGTCGCCTCCTCGTCGCGGACGTACAGCTGGACGACCTCCTCGCCCGCCCGCGAGCCCGTGTTGGTGACGTCGACGCGCATGACGGCCTCGTCGCCCGACGTGTCGAGGGTGGCGCGGTCGACGCGCAGCGCATCGATCGAGAACGTCGTGTACGAGCGCCCGTGGCCGAACGGCCAGACCGGCGCCACCGCGCCGTCCACGTAGTCGATCTTCCAGTTCGACCGGCCGCCCGTTGGATGGTGGCGGTAGGTCTGCGGCACCTGGCCGACGTGACGGGGCATCGTGATCGGCAGCCGGCCGCCCGGCTCCGCGTCGCCCGCGAGGACCCCGGCGATCGCCGCCGGGCCGGCCTGGCCCGGGACCCAGGCCAGCATGACGGCCGCGCAGTGGGCGGACGCCCACTCGAGCGCGAGCGGGCGGCCGCTGACGACCAGCAGCACGGTCGGCGTCCCGGTGGCGACGACGGCCTCGAGCAGCTCCTGCTGGCGGCCGAGGAGTCCCAGGTCGCGCCGGTCGCGCGATTCGCCGGTCGTCGCGTCGTCCGTGAGCCCGGAGCGCTCGCCGACCACGACCACCGCGACCGCGGCGTCGCGCGCCGCCGCGACGGCCTCGGCGATCGCCTCGTCGGACCCGTCGCGCAGGCCCGTGCCCTGGGCATGGGCGATCCGGTCCGCGCCGAAGCGCTCCCGCAGCGCGCCCAGGATCGTGGGCCAGGCGCCCGCCTCGTCGGTGGGCTGGATGACCTCGCTCGACGGGAAGCCGAACGGGTTGGCGCGGTGGCGGAGCTCGGCGAGGGTCTCGATGTGCGGCATGTGCGCGTAGTCGCCCATCAGGTCGCGGGCGCTGTCGGCGATCGGTCCGACGACCGCGATCCGCCCGCCGCCGGCCGCCAGCGGCAGCACGCCGTCGTTCTCCAGCAGCACGATCGACCGTCGCACGAGCTCGAGCGCGAGCGTCCGCTCCTCGGCCTCGAGCTGGTCCAGCATCGCGACCGACGGCGGATCCACGTACGGCCGCTCGAACAACCCCAGCCGGAACTTGAGCCGCAGGATGCGCTCGACCGCGAGGTCGACGACGCCGCGGTCGATTCGCCCGTCCGCGATCGCCGCGCGCAGCGGCCCCCCGAACCCGGCGGTCGTCGGCAGCTCGCAGTCGAGGCCGGCCCGCAGGGCCATCGCGGCGGCCGTCCCGAGGTCGGCGGTGAGCCGGTGCTCGCCGACGAGCATCTGGACCGCCGTGTAGTCGGAGGCGACGATGCCGTCGAAGCCCCACTCGTCGCGCAGGATCGAGGTCAGCAGCTCGCCCGACGCGTGGCATGGCAGCCCGTCGACGTCGCAGTAGGCCGGCATCATGCATGCGAGCCCGGCCTCGCGGACGGCGGCCTCGAACGGGACCAGCTGCTCGTCGCGCAGCTCCCGCGGCCCGGCATGGGCGGGCGCCTGGTTCAGCCCGCCCTCGGCCAGCCCGTGGCCCACCAGGTGCTTGCCGGTCGCGACCACGCCCGTGGCGACGTCGTCGCCCTGCATGCCGCGCACGTACGCGACGCCCAGTGCCGTCGCCAGGTACGGGTCCTCGCCGTAGGTCTCCTCGACCCGGCCCCAGCGGGGATCGCGGGTGATGTCCAGCACCGGCGCCAGGGCGAGCCGGCCGCCGATGGCCAGCATCCGCCGCCGGATCGTGGTGGCGATCGCCTCGACCAGCTCCGGATCGAAGGCCGCCGCGGCGCCGATCGACTGCTGGAACGAGGTCGCGCCTCGGGCCAGCAGGCCGTGGAGCGCCTCCTCGTGGAGGATGGCCGGGATCCCGAGCCGCGTCTCCTCGACGAGGAAGCGCTGGATCGCGTTGCCCGCCTCGGCCGCCCCGGCGGCGTCGAGGTTGGTGGCGCCGGCGACGCGGCTGATCTGGCCGATCCCCTCGGGCAACCGGCCGCGCACGAGGTCGGGGTCGAGCTCGGTCTCGCTGCGGAACAGCTCGAACGACCAGGCCGAGCCCAGCTGGGCGAGCTTCTCGTCGAGCGTCATGCGAGCAAGCAGGTCGGCGACGCGCGCGTCGATCTGCAGGCTCGGGTCGCGGTAACGGGCCTCGATGGTCGTCATCAGCCCTTCACCGCGCCGGACGTGAGCCCGCCCACCAGCTGCCGCTCGGCGATCGCGTAGAAGATGATCGCCGGGATCAGCCCCACGACCGTGTAGGCGAGGATCCGGGCCTGGTCGGACGAGAACTGGGTTGAGAAGTTCTGCGCGCCCAGCGGCAGCGTCCACTGGTCTGCGCCGTTGAGCACGACCAGCGGCAGCAGGAACGCGTTCCAGGTCGTGACCACGGCCAGCACGCTGACGGTCGCCAGCGCCGGCCGGGCCAAGGGCAGCAGGATGCGCCAGAAGAACCCGAACGAGCTGCAGCCGTCGATCCGCGCGGCATCCTCCAGCTCGGTCGGGATGCTCCGGAAGAACGGTCGCAGGATCACGATCGTCAGCGGCAGCGCGAACGCCGCCTGGGGCAGCGCCACGCCCAGTGGCGTGCCGCTGAGGCCGACGTTCCGGATCAGGATGAACAGCGGCAGGATCGCGACGGCGGTCGGGAACAGGAGCCCGAACACGAACAGCGTGAACAGCGCCTCGCGGCCGCGGAACTGCATCCGGGCGAACACGAATGCCGCCATCGACGCGAACACGACCGCGACCGTGACCGAGATGACGGCGATCACCAGGCTGTTGCCGAACTCGCCCCAGAACGAGGCGGCGTTGGCGCCGACGAGGACGTCGTAGTAGTTCTCGAACACCCACGGGTTGGGGAGGACCTGGCCGGGGTCGGCGGCCAGCTGGCCGTTGGTCTTGAACCCGCCGAGGACCGCGTACAAGATCGGGATCAGGATCGCCGCCGCGACGACGACGAGGACGATGTACGCCACGACGCCGAGCAGGCTCGGCCGGGCGACGCGAAGGCGCGTTCGTCGGGCTGCGTTGGACGTGGCGCCCACGCCGGTGCCCGAGGTCGTCGTGGCCATCGGGTCAGCCACCGAACGTCGTGAGGGCGCCCTCGGTGTCGCGCCGAAGCACGAACCGCTGGTACGCGAGGGCGACGACCAGGCTGAACAGGAAGAGGATCACCGCGAGGGCCGAGCCGTAGCCCATCTGGGTGCCCTTGAAGCCCGCCTTGAACATCGAGATCGCCATCGTGTTCGAGGCGTTCAGCGGTCCGCCGCCGGTCATGACCCAGATCATGTCGAACAGCTGGAGCGCGCCGATGATCGAGAGGAAGACCGAGACGCGGATCGTCGGTCCCAGCAGCGGCAGCGTCACGTACCGGAAGGCCTGACGTTGATCGGCCCCGTCGATCAGGGCCGCCTCGTTGAGCTCTCGCGGGATGCCCTGCAGCCCGGCCAGCATCAGGATCATGTGGAAGCCGAAGTACTTCCACGAGATGATCACGAACATCGTCAGCATCACGATGTTGGAGTCGCCCAGCCAGTCCTGGACGAGGGTGCCCAGGCCGACACCCGTAAGCGACGTGTCGATGAACGCGTGGGGCTGCAGGAGCAGCCGGAACACGATGCCGGTGACCGCCTCGGACAGCACGTACGGCAGGAAGAACAGCAGGCGGAACGCCGCCCGGCCGCGGAACCGCCGGTTGAGCATCACCGCGAGCGCCAGCGAGAACGGGATCTGGATCGCCAGCGACAGCGCGACAATAAACAGGTTGTTGGCGATGGCGCCCCGGAACACGTCGCTCGACAGCGCCACCTGGTAGTTCTTGAGGCCGATGAAGTCGGTGAGCGGCTGGAGGCCGTTCCACTTGTACAGGCTGTAGTGCGCGGCCTGGACGATCGGCAGCAGCACGAACAGCCCGTACAGCGCGAGCGCGGGCACCAGGAACAGGCCGATCGTCAACCACTTCGAGCGCTGCGATCCGCCGCCGCGGTTCCCGCGCTGGCGGACGCTCAATGCCGTCATCAGGGGGTCCTCAACCGCCGTGGAATCGAGCGGGCCGGCTGGGGCCGGCCCGCTCCTCGCCTTGAGTCTACGAGTGCTGCACCCGCAGATCGGACCTACTGGGTGGCCGCGGCGTCGGTGATCGCCTGGCACACCTTCTCGGGGGTCGAGGCGCCGGCAAACAGCGCCATCGTCGCGTCGTTGAAGGTCTGGCCCAGGGTCCCGGAGGTCGCCTGGTCGAGGTACAGCTGCATGAACTGGGCGTTGCCCCGACCCTCGAGGACGGCCTGGAGGTTGGGGTCGGTGACGGTGCTCTCGGTGCCGACGGTGGTCGCGAGACCGACGCCGTCGGTGTTGAGCTTGTTCTGGTTCTCGACGCTCATGAAGAACTTCAGGAAGTCGATCGCCTCGGGCGGCGCATCCTTGCCGACCGCGATGCCGTTGCCGCCGCCGACGCCGTCGGTGGGGGCGCCCGCGCCGCCGTCTACTGCCGGGAACGCGAACCAGCCGAGGTCGTCGCCGAGGCCCTGCTTGTTGGCGCTCTGGTCCTTCTGGACCGAGGGCGCCCACTGGCCCATCAGCTCCATGGCCGCCTTGCCGTTGCCGACCGCGGCCGCCTCGTTGTTGTACGTCGCGCCCTTGTAGCCGTCCTGGTAGGGATTGAGCGCGTTGAGCGCGACCACGTCCTGGCCGGCCTTGACGCAGGCGTCGGTGTTCCAGTCGCCGGTCTGCACCATCTGGGCGAGGGCGTCGCCGCCGCCGTTGCGGAGCACGAGGTACGTCCACAGGTGCATCGATGGCCACTCATCCTTGCCGGCGATCGCCAGCGGGGTGATGCCCGCGTCCTTGAGCTTGCCGATGGCCGCCAGGTACTCGTCCCACGTGGTGGGCGGGGCGGTGATGCCGGCCTTCTCGAACAGCGCCTTGTTGTACCAGAAGCCGATCATCCCCATGTCCCACGGGATGCCGTACTGCTTGCCGTTGTACTGGTAGATGCTCATGGCGCCCGGGTTGACCGTGTCCTTCCAGGACGCGACGTCCGCGGTGATGTCCTTGAGCAGCCCGGCGTCGGCCTGCTGGGCCATCGTGGCGCCGCCCCACGACTGGAACAGGTCGGGCACGTCGCCCGCCTGCATCGACGTGGCGAGCTTGGTCTTGAACGCCTCGTTCTCCTGGACCGTGATGTTGATCTTCACGTTGGGATGCGCCGCCATGTAGGCGTCGGCGATCGCCTGGAAGTCGGCCTTGCCGGGGTCGGCCGTCGTGATGTGCCACCAGTCGAACTCGACCGGCCCTGCCGCCTCAGACGCGGCCTCCGAGGGGGCAGCAGCCGAAGCGGCGGTGGATGGGGCGGCGGCCGACGGCGCGGCGGCCGTCGGGGCGCTCGTGGCTCCGGTGCCAGTCGAGCAAGCGGTGACCACCAACGCGGTGGTGGCCAGGACTCCGAACATGCGCCAGCGCGTGGACACGACTCGACCTCCTCCTGTGCTCGCCGCCGGAGGACTCGATCCTCCGCGCGACGGGCGCTCCTCCAACGTCAGGTGCGGCGAAAGTTTCGGTCTGGTTCCATATCGGTTTCGATGCGAACCGTAACCGTCCGGCAGATCGTCGTCAAGTCCGCGGATCCGGGGGCGGCCGGCGCGTGCCCGGACGCGCTGGACGCCCGTCGCTGGCGCCAAATGACGCGTTCGCGGGCTGAAAGTTTCGGTATGCTCTCCGGGTGGTGATCTCGAGCACGCCATCCTCCAGGCGCAGGCCGGGCACGGCGACGATCGCGGACGTCGCGGAGCTGGCGGGGGTGTCGGTACCGACCGTGTCGAAGGTCATCAACGGCCGGGCTGACGTGTCGGCGGAGACGCGCCGGCGGGTCGAGGCGGCGATCCGGGAGCACGGCTACCAGCGGCCGGCGAGCACGGCCCGTCGGGCGCCGCTGCTGGAGGTCATCTTCCACGAGCTCGAGTCGGAGTGGGCGCTGGAAATCGTCCGGGGGGTGGAGCAGGTCGCCGGCCAGCACCAGCTGGCGGTGGTCCTGTCGGAGATGCAGGGCCGCCGCCGGCCCGGCAGGAGCTGGATCGAGGGGGTCCTCGCGCGCCGCCCGACCGGCGTGATCGCCGTGTTCTCGGACATCAGCGAGACCATGCGGATGCAGCTCAAGACGCGCGGTATCCCGTTCGTCATCGTTGACCCGACCGGCGAGCCGCTCCACGACACGCCGTCGATCGGCGCCACCAACTGGAACGGCGGCCTCACGGCGACCCGCCACCTGCTCGGCCTCGGGCACCGGCGGATCGGCGTGATCGGCGGGCCGGGCTGGATTCTGTGCAGCCGGGCGCGGCTCGACGGCTATCGCGCGGCGATGGACGAGGCCGGCGTCCCCATCGACCCGCAGCTGATCAGCCACGGCGAGTTCCACGTGGAGGAGGGGATCGACCGCGGCCGCGCCCTGCTCGCGCTCGCCGACCGCCCCACGGCGATCTTCGCGGGCAACGACCTCCAGGCCCTGGGCGTCTACCAGGCCGCCCGCGAGGCGCGGCTCCACATCCCCGAGGACCTGAGCGTCGTCGGGTTCGACGACCTGCCGGTCGCGCAGTGGGTCGGCCCGCCGCTGACCACCGTCCGCCAGCCGCTGGTCGAGATGGCCGTGGCCGCCGCCGAGCTCGTGCTGGGGCTCGCGAACGGGGAGTCCCCGGCCCAGGCGCGCCTCGAGCTGGCCACAGAGCTGATCGTCCGCGAGAGCACCGCGCCGCCCCGCGCCTGATCCGCTGGGTCCCCGCCACGCGCCCCCGGCCCGGACCCCCGCGTGTGCGCCCGATGCACATCCGCGGCACCCGCGTGCTCCCCACGCACATTGCTGACCTCGACCGCCATCGCGTTGCCGGATACGTGCATCGGACGCACGGACGGGTCCGACGGACGCCCGCAGCTGTCGAATCCGTGAGCCCCACGCACGGGATCGACGAGTTCGCGGGCCGCGCGTGGCCGATCCGGTCAGGAATGTGCGTCAGGCGCACGCCGACCCGCCCGTCGCGCCCGCCACGGTCCCGGACCCTAGAATCCCCGCACGAGCTGACGAAGGGGAGCCACGCGACGATGCAACAGCACGCGGTCACGATCCTTGGCACCGGCCTGATCGGCGACTTCTACACGATGACGCTCCACGGGCAGCGTAGCCGGGACCGGGTGCAGGTCGTGTACTCGCGCAGCGAGTCGCGGGCGACGGCGTTCAGCGAGCGCTGGTCGATCCCCGAGCACACGACCGACATGGACGCGGCGATCCGCCACCCCGGCACCGACGTTGTGATCGTGGCGCTGCCGAACTTCCTCCACGAGGAGGCGGTGACGGCCGTCGCCGCGGCCGGCAAGGCCGTGCTGTGCACGAAGCCGTTGGGACGGACGGCCGACGAGGGCAGGCGGATGCTCGACGCGGTCGAGAAGGCCGGCGTGTTCGGCGGGTACCTCGAGGACCTCTGCTACACGCCCAAGACGCTCAAGGCCATCGCGTCGGTGGAGGGCGGCGCGCTGGGCGACGTGACCTGGGTCCGGTCGCGGGAGACGCACCCGGGCCCGCACAGCGCATGGTTCTGGGACGGGCGGCTGACGGGCGGCGGCGCGATCATCGACCTCGGCTGCCACTGCATCGAGATCATCCGCAACTTCGTCGGCAAGGGGAACCGGCCGGTCGAGGTCATGTGCACGACCGACACGCTCGTCCACCCGATCGACGACGAAGACAACGCGATCGCGCTGATCCGGTTCGAGTCGGGAGCCATCGGCCAGTTCGAGGTCAGCTGGACGTTCCGTGGCGGCATGGACCTGCGCGACGAGGTCGCCGGCACCCACGGCACGATCTGGCTCAACCACTTCCTGCGGACCGGCTACGAGATGTTCACGGCGGGTGGCGGCAGCGGCTATGTCGCCGAGAAGGCCGAGACGGCGGCGGGCTGGCTGTTTCCCGTCGGCGACGAGGTGTCCGAGCTCGGCTACGTCGACATGTTCACCGACATGTTCAACGCGCTCGACGGCGGCGGGACCCCGCGGGAGACCCTGTACGACGGCTACGTCGTGAACGCGGTCATGGACGCGTGCTATCGGTCGGCCAGGAGCCGCGCCTGGGCGCCCGTCGAGCTGTTCGAATGGCGGGGCGGCGAGACGCCGCGGATCGCGAAGTCGCCCGAGACCCACGAAGGCCAGGTGGTGATCAAGCGGGAGGTCCTGCCCGACGGCCGCGAGAAGCTGATCCTCAAGGACCCCGCGACGGGGGACTTCAGCGACCGGATCACCGCCGGCTGACCCGGCTCAGCCCGCCGTTGCGTGCCTCGCAGGCACCGGAATCGGCCGCAATCGGCCAGACCTGCCTGCCTTCTGTTGATCATGTGCCCCCAGGGCACGAGATCGACCGCTGGATGGTCGGCCGGTGCCGTCGAACGAGCTTCGGCCCGTGATCCGGGACTGCCGGGCACGGCCGGTCGGCGGCCGGGCGCCGCCGATCAGCCCGGCGGCGGAAACGCCTGCTTGAACGTGAACGCCTCGGGGGTCGGGCCCTGGGCCTCGAGCAGGTGCAGCCGCCGGAGCGCCTCGATGGTGCCGGGGATCGTGCCCGCCGGCTGCCACCAGATCACCGTGTTGGGCGCCGCCCGGCGCTCGAACCACTCGTAGCGGCGCGCGAACACCGTCCGGTGGTCGGACCGGTAGGTGAACGCATGGAGGTCCTCGAGCGTCGCCCAGACCGACAGGTTGACGATGAACAAGGGGTCGCCGCCGTCGACCTTGAGGCCCGTGTTGTTGCCGTTCTCGCCCTTGAGCCGCCACACGAAGCCCGGACTGCGCTCGGCCAGGGCGTTGATCTCGTCGAGGCGGGCCATGAAGCCGGCCATCGGGGGCCCGTCCATGGGCGCGACCGCACGCCCCACGTTGAGCTGCGCGATCTCCCAGGCGCCGGCCACGGCCGTCAGCCGGCCGAGGCGAGGACGACGTCGGGCATCCCGGACGGCTCGCCCGCGCCGGCCCAGCGTGCCAGCGACTCGCGGGCGAACAGCTGGTCGACGACCATCGACGACGCGCCGATCACCCCCGCCAGGCCGCCCAGCGACGACCGCCGGATCAGCAGGTCCCGCGTGGCCAGTGGCAGGGAGCGCGCGTAGACCGCCTCTCGGATCGCGGCCAGCAGCACGTCGCCGCTCTGGGCCACGCCGCCCCCGATCACGACCAGCGACGGGTTGAAGAAGTTCACGACCCCGGCGAGCATCGCCCCGATCCGGCGGCCTGCGGCCTGGAGCAGCTCCACGGCCACGGGGTCACCGAAGGAGGCCGCCCGGGCGACGTCCTCGGCGGTCACGATTCCCCGTCGATCCAGCGCCTCGCGCAGCCGCACGCTCCGGCCTTCGCGCGCGGCCGCCTCCCCGTCGCGCGCGATCGCCGCACCGCCGGCCAGCGCCTCGAGGCAGCCGGTGTTGCCGCAGCGGCAGATCACCTCGCGGTCGTCGGAGACCTGGATGTGCCCGACGTCGCCCGCCGAGCCCTGCGCCCCGCGATGCAGCCGCCCGTCGGCGATGATCCCCGCGCCGATGCCGGTGCCGACCTTGACAACGACCACGTTGTCGTACCCGGCCGCGACCCCGGACCGCCACTCGCCGACCGCGAGCACGTTCACGTCGTTGTCGACCCAGACCGGAGCGTCGTAGCGGTCTGCGAGTCGCTCGCGGACGGGATAGCCGTCCCAGCCGGGCATGATCGGCGGGGAGATGGGCCGGCCGGTCCGGTATTCCACGGGACCCGGCACGCCGATCCCGATGCCCCAGATCCGCCCTGGCAGGCCGCGCGTCGTCGCCAGCAGCTGGCCGAACAGCTCCTCCACCCGGTCGAGCGCCACCGCCGGCCCGTCCGCGATGCTGGCCGGCTCGTCGTGATGGCCGAGGATCCGCCCGTCGAGCGTCGTCACCGCCACGTCGATCGAGGTCGCGCCGAGGTCGGCGACCAGGACATGACCCGCGTCCGCCCGGAACGTGAGCTGGCGCGGCGGCCGGCCGCCGGTGCTGGGTCCCGGGTCGCCCTCCACCACCAGCCCGCGATCCAGGAGCTCCGCGACGCGCTGGGCGACGATGCTGCGACTGAGGCCGGTGTGGGTGACGAGGTCGCTGCGAGACTGCGAGTGGCCGAGCCGGACCTCGTCGAGGACGGCCACGAGCGCATCCAGCGCCTCCTCGGGAACCGGCCCGGGGACCATGTCGCGGGGAGGGATCGAGCCGGCGCCCATGGGCGGATCATACGCGCGTCCCGTCGGCCGGTCACGAAACTTCCGCGCTTGACAAGCCGAAGTACGATGACCACCTGAGAAAGCCGATCGGGCTGTCGGGAACGTCCCCATCCGAACCGGGAACCGGCATCGCCCGGCCGCGGCGGAGACGGCAGCGGGCCGACGATGGCCGGCTTGGCAGCCGAGATTCGGCGCCGCTCGACCCGAAAGCCCTCTAGACTGCTTGGCAGCCACCGCCCCACTCGCCCGGAGGCCCGGCACAGCCAGTGACACGACGCAGCGACATCGGCACCGCCGTGATCGGGAGCGGCTTCATCGGCACGGTCCACATCGAGGCGCTGCGTCGGATCGGGGTCAACGTCGCCGGGCTCCTGGGCTCGACCCGGGATCGCGCCGCGGCCCGCGCGGAGCAGGTCGACGTCGGCCGCGCTTACGCCTCGCTGGACGAGCTGCTCGACGACGACCGGGTCAACGTCGTCCACGTCACGTCGCCCAACGAGCTGCACTACCCGCAGGTCAAGGCCATCCTTGCGGCTGGCCGGCACGTGGTGTGCGAGAAGCCCCTGGCGATGACCGCGCAGGAGTCGGGCGACCTCGTGCGTCTCGCTGCCGCCAGCGGCCTCGTCAACGCGGTCAACTTCAACATCCGCTTCTACCCGCTCAACCAGCACGTGGCGGCGTTCGTGCGCGACGGCGGCGTGGGCGACGTCCGCCTGGTCACCGGGCGCTACTTCCAGGACTGGCTCCTGTACGACACCGACTGGAACTGGCGGCTCGAGCCGGAGCGCGGCGGCGCCCTCCGCGCCGTCGGCGACATCGGCTCCCACTGGCTGGACCTGACGACGTTCCTGACCGGCCAGCGCGTGGAGGCGGTGATGGCCGACCTCACGACGTTCATCCCGGTCCGTTACCGCCCGACCGGGCCCGTCGAGACGTTCTCCACCGAGCGCGCCGCCGACACCGTGGCCGTGGACATCCGCACCGAGGACGTCGCGACCGTGCTGCTGCGCTTCGAGAACGGCGCGCGTGGACAGTTCGCCGTGTCGCAGCTGAGCCCCGGCCGCAAGAACAGCCTGCACTACGAGATCGACGGCTCCTCCTCCGCCGTCGCGTGGGATTCGGAGCAGCCCGAGCAACTCTGGATCGGTCACCGCGACCGGCCGAACGAGCTCCTGCTCCGAAACCCCGCGCTGATGAACGCCCTCGGCGCGCAGGCGGCGCGGCTGCCCGGCGGGCACGTCGAGGGCTTCTTCGACACCTTTGGCGCGCTGTTCCTGGCCATCTACGAGGACGTCGCCGCGGGACGTCCCGCCGCCTCGCCGCGCTATCCCACGTTCGCGGACGGGCACGACGAGATGCTGGTCGGCGACGCGATCGCCGAGAGCGCGCGGGCCGGCGCGTGGGTCGACGTGGTCCGCGACGGCGTACCTGCGGCCGCCTCGGCGGGTTCGACCCGATGACCCGCGCACGCGCAGGCCGCGACACGGAGGGTTCGACTCGATGAAGCTCGGCTTCCTCACCGCGCCGTTCCCCGACACGCCGCTGATGGACGTCGCCGACTGGGCCGCGAGCGCCGGCTTCGAGGTCCTCGAGATCGCCTGCTGGCCGGCCGCGACCGGGCCCACCCGCCGCTACGCCGGGACGAGCCACATCGACGTCGCCAACCTGTCGGACGGCCAGGCGACCGAGATCGTCGATCAGATCGCGGCCAGGGGCCTGTCGATCTCGGGCCTCGGGTTCTACCCCAACCCGCTCCACCCGGACCCCGCCCATCGCGAGCAGGTCATCGGCCACCTGAAGCACGTCATGGTCGCCGCCCGCAAGATGGGCGTGCCGCTGGTGAACACGTTCATGGGCGGCGACGGCGCGAAGAACCCGGACGAGAACTGGGAGGAGGCGCTCCGCGTCTGGCCGGACATCGTCGCGTTCGCCGACGACCAGGGCGTGAAGATCACGCTCGAGAACTGCCCGATGCTGTTCAGCTACGACGAGTGGCCTGGCGGCCACAACATCGCGACCTCGCCCCGGATGTGGCGCCGGATCCTCGAGCAGTGGGGCGGCACGATCGGGCTCAACTTCGACCCGTCGCACCTGATCCTCCAGATGATCGACATCCAGCGGTTCCTCAAGGAGTTCGGGCCGCACGTCCTCCACTACCAGGCCAAGGACCTGATGATCGACCGCGACGGCCTCTACGAACGCGGCGTGTTCTCGATGGGTATCGGGTGGCAGATCCCGCGCATCCCCGGCCTGGGCGAGGTCGACTGGGGCATCGTCCACGGCGAGCTCTATCGCCAGGGGTACGAGGGCGACTGCATCATCGAGCACGAGGACCGGCGATTCGAGGGGTCCGACGAGAAGGTCAAGCAGGGCTTCCTGATCGCGCGCGACGTCCTCCGGCCCTACTGCCACTGATGTCCCGTGACCGCCTTCTTTCCCGGGCGCCGCTGATGCCGATCCATCGCGGCGTTGGCGGCTGCGCTCCTCGGTCGCGCACCTCCAAGTGCGCTCGCTGCGGTGCTCGGCGGCGCCTTGCGCTGGGCGCGGCTGAGCGGCGCGATGCAATCCGGTGGACCTGAGATGACGCTCTCGATCGAGACGCTCACGGAGCGGGACATCGCGAAGGTGATCGACCACAGCCTGCTGCGGCCGGAGTTGGACGACCGGTTCGTCGAGGACGGCTGCCGGCTGGCGGCCAAGTACGACGTGGCGTCGGTGTGCGTGCGGCCCGCCGATGTCAGCCGGGCGGCCGCCCTGCTGCGCGGGACCGACGTCGCCGTCGGCACCACGGTCGGGTTCCCGCACGGCAACCACCTGACCGAGACCAAGGTGTTCGAGGCCCGGCGCGCGCTCGAGGACGGCGCCACCGAGCTCGACATGGTCATCCAGATCGCCGCCCTCAGGTCCGGCCGCGACGCCGACGTGCAGGCAGACATCGCGGCCGTCGTGGACGTCGGGCACGCCGGCGGCGCGATCGTCAAGGTGATCTTCGAGAACGCCTACCTGACCGACGACGAGAAGATCCGCGCCTGCCACCTCACCGAGGCCGCCGGCGGCGACTTCGTCAAGACCAGCACCGGCTTCGCGCCGTCGGGGGCGACCCACGACGACCTGCGCCTGATGCGCGCCAACACCTCGCCCCACATCCAGGTCAAGGCGGCGGGGGGCGTCCGCACGCTCGACGCGCTGCTCGCGGTCATGGAGCTGGGCGTCACGCGCATCGGTGCGACGGCGACCGAGACGATCATCCTGGACTTCCGCGCCCGCAAGTCGGGCGAGGGCGCCGCCGCGACGACGTCGGTGGGGTCCGGTGAGGGCGGCTACTGATGACGCGGCGGGGGACAGAGCTGGTGACCGGATGACCGGCACCGCGACCGCGGCCGCCACCTGGTTCTTCGAGGCGGCCGGCGTCCTCGACCGCGTCGCCACGACCCAATCGGAGCCGATCGAGACCGCGAGCCGCTGGTGCGCGCAGGCGATCGCCGCCGACGGGCTCGTGCACCTGTTCGGGACCGGACATTCCCGGATCCCGGTAGAGGAGATGTTCCCCCGCTACGGCTCCTATCCGGGCTTCAACCCGATCGTCGAGCTGTCGATGACGTTCCACACCCAGGTGGTGGGTGCGAACGGCCAGCGCCAGGCGATGTTCATCGAGCGGACTCCAGGCCTCGCCGAGGTCATCCTCTCGAATTTCCGGTTTGGGCCCGAGGACGTCATGATGGTGTTCTCGGCGAGCGGCCTCACGGCCGTGCCCGTCGAGATGGCCCGTGGGGCGAAGGCTCGGGGGATGCGGGTCATCGCCGTGACGTCAATCGCACAGTCCATGTCCGCGGAACCGGAGCCCGCGGCGGGTCAACGCCTGCTGGAGGTCGCCGATCTCGTCATCGACGTGTGTACGCCGTCCGCGGACGCGCTCGTGACCATCGACGGCCTCGACACCCCGATCGGGCCCGGCTCCACGGTCGGCGCGATCGCCATCGTCAATGCCATCAAGGTCCGCACCGCCGAGCTCCTCGTGGAGCGCGGGGCGATGCCTCCCGTGATCACGCGCGCGAGCGCCGTGGGCGCGGAGCGGTCGCGGCAACTGTTCGACGAAGCCTATCGAGAGCATGCGAGGCGGCTCGCCCGTGCGATCGACCAGCGAGGAGGTGGGTGACGAAGCGAGGAGCGAGAAGCGCACCGGACAGGACCGGCGCTCAACGGAGAGCGGCCGGCCGGCGAATGGAGGAGTTATTGCACATGGATCGAATTCGATTTGGGAGGGGACTTGCCTCGGTGGCCGCGATCGCGGTCATCGTCGCTGCCTGCTCCAACGGTGGCGGTGCCACGACGGCCCCGACCGCCGCCCCGACCGCGGCGCCGCCCGCGAGCGCACCGGCCAGCGCACCGGCCAGCGCGCCGGCCAGCGCGCCGGCGAGCCAGGCTGCCGCCCCGAGCCTCTCCGCGGGCACGTTCAAGCTCGGGTACTCGAACGGCGGCGGCGTGGGCAACGGCTTCCGCGAGGAGCAGGTCTGCACCGCCAAGGCGCAGTGGGCCGCGTACGGTGGCAAGCCGGAAGATCTGATCGTCAAGCACCGCAACACCGATGCGGCCGGCCAGGCGTCGGACATCCGCGACCTCATCGCGGCCGGCGTGAACGCCATCGTGTTCAACCCGAACGATCCCGAGGCGCTGAACCCGGCGCTCGCCGAGGCCACCGCCGCGGGCATCAAGACCGTCTCGGTCGACGCCTTCGTGACCGACCCCAACACGTACAACCTGTACAACAACCAGATCAAGTACGCCGAGATCGGCGCGCGCTGGCTGTTCGAGCAGCTCGGCGGCACGGGCAAGGTCTGGTACACCCGCGGCATCGCCGGCAACCCCGCCGACAGCGACCGCGACATCGGCTTCAAGAACGCCCTCAAGGACTACCCGAACATCGAGGTCGTCCCCAATGCGGACGGCGTGTTCACCAAGTGGGACCCGGCGACCGCAACGCAGGTCACCAACGACTTCCTTGCCAGCGGCCAGTACGACCAGATCCAGGGGATCTGGGCGTCGGGCATGGGCAAGCAGATCATCGACGCGATCAAGGGCGCGAACAAGCCGTTCGTGCCGATCGCCGATGCGGACGTCGGTGGCTTCGTGGCGCAGCTCCTCGATCCCACGGGCTTCCCGGACCTGAAGGGCGCAGCCGTGACCAACACAGCCGCCGTCGGCGGCGCGGGGGTCACGCTCGCGCTCCAGCTCCTCAACGGCGCCACCGTCGCCACCTCGCCCGACGCGCCGCAGGCCAACACGGTCCTGCTCGACCCGGTCCTGGTGGACAACCTGACCGCCGACGGGCAGGCCCAGCTCAAGGCCTGGCAGTCGGTGCCCGGCATGGATCCCCTGTGGCCGCTCAGCCTGTCGATCGACGGCTGGACGACCTACGATCCGAATACCGTCCCCGCGTCCTGCAAGGGCGCGTAGACGCCTAGCCAGTCGATCGTTGGGGGCCGGCAACGCCGGCCCCCAACGGCTATCCATCGAAGGAGCACATGGCCGTCTCGACGACCGACCTGCTGCTCGAGGCCACCGATGTCGCCAAGACCTACGGCGCGGTGGTGGCCCTGCGGTCCGCGTCCCTCTCGGTCCGGCCCGGTGAGGTGCATGCGCTCATGGGCGCCAACGGCGCCGGCAAGAGCACCCTCGTCAAGATCCTCAGCGGCGCCGTCCGGCCCGATGCCGGCACGATCGCCATCCGCGGCCGGAGCCTTACCGTCCGCTCGCCCGGCGAGGCCAGGCGCGGCGGGATCGTGTCGGTCTACCAGGAGCCGGCCCTCATCCCCGACCTCGACATCCGGTCGAACCTGCGGCTGGCCGGGACCGGGGTCGAGCCCTTCCGCCACTGGATGGACGAGCTCGGCGTGAAGCAGCCCGTCCTGGGCACGCTGGCCAAGCGCCTCCCCCTCGCGACGTTGCGGATCATCGACCTGGCCCGCGCGCTGGCGATCGAGCCCGACGTCCTGATGCTCGACGAGATGACCGCAGCCCTGCCGGCGAACCTCACGGAGCGCGTGCTCGAGGTCGTAGGCCGCCAGCGCGGCGGCGAGCGCTGCATTATCTTCATCTCCCACCGCATGATCGAGATCGCCGCGGTCTGCGACCGGGCGACGGTCCTGCGCGAGGGCGCGACGGTGGGCGTCGTGGACGTCACGGCCGGGTCCGAGGACCGGATCGTCGAACTGATGCTGGGCGAGGTCGTCGAGCGCCTGCCGACCGCCGGGGAGCGGGGCAAGGCCGCCGCCCGTGCCGGGGACACCAAGCCGAGGCTCGCGGCCCGCGGGCTCGCCTCGGGCACCAAGCTCCAGGACGTTTCGTTCGAGGTCTACCCCGGCGAGGTCGTCGGGGTGGTGGCGCTGGAGGGCCAGGGCCAGGACGAGCTGTTCGACATCCTCGCCGGGAGCGAGCGCCCGAGCGACGGCGATCTCGCCATCGACGGCGCACCCGTGACGTTCCGCCATCCCGGTGACGCCATCCAGGCCGGTGTGGTCTACGTGGCGGCCGACCGGGCGGACGCCCTGCTCATGCAACGCTCGGTCCGCGAGAACATCGCCCTGCCGATCCACGCCCGGATCCGCAACTGGGGCCTCATCGACCTGTCCGGCGAAGGCAGGATGGTGGACGGCGCCGTCGAGACTCTCCAGATCGACGCGCGGGCCGGGAACGAGGTCCGCCGCCTGTCGGGCGGCAACCAGCAGAAGGTCACCATCGCCCGCTGGGTCGCCCGCGGCGTCCACGTGATGCTCTGCTTCGACCCCACCCGCGGCATCGACATCCGCACCAAGAACCAGATCTACGTCCTCCTGCGCCACCTCGCCGAGGCGGGTGCGGCCGTCTTGCTTTACACGTCCGAGCTCAAGGAGGTCGAGCTCGTCTGCGATCGGGTCATCGTGATCTTCGGCGGGCGCATCGTGCGCGAGCTGACCGCCGAGGAGGCCAACGAGCCCGCGCTGCTCCGCGCGGCGTACAACCTCCGCGCCGATTCGGTCCTGCCGGAGGACACGGCGGCCGAGGTCGTGAGCGCCGATGCATCGGCGGAGGCCGCCGCGAGCGCGGGCGCGGAACCGGCCGCCGACGCCGCGGCCCGCGCCGACGCCCCCAACGAGCGAGACGCCCCGTGACCGCCGCCGCAGGCCCGATCGACGCTGCCGAGGCGCGGCCCGCGTCCGCCTTCGTCGCCGGGCTCCGCAACAACGCGTGGATCATCGCGCTGGTCGGAATCCTGATCGTCCAGCTCGTGTTCACGAAGGCGATCCAGCCGCGCTATGGCCCCATCCCGCTCCAGGGCCTGGCGACCTCGATCCTGCCGCTGGCGCTGGCCGCCGTCGCCCAGGCCATCGTCGTGATCAGCGGCGGCATCGACCTCTCGATCGGGTCGATGATGGCGCTCACCAGCGTCGTGTCCGCGACGATGATGAAGGGCCAGGGCGACCAGTTCGCCATCCTGGTCGTGGTGCTCGTCCTCCTCCTCGGCGTCCTGCTCGGGGCGGTCAACGGCGGTCTCGTCATCGTCACCCGGGTGCCCGACATCGTCGTGACCCTCGCGATGGGCTTCGTGTGGGCAGGTTTCGCCCTGCTCGTCCGGAACGCTCCGGGCGGCGGCGCCGCGAAGTGGCTCAAGGATCTCGCCGCCGGGTCGCTGGGTAACGAGTGGATCCCACGGGCGTTCGTCGTCCTGATCATCGTCGTCGCCGTCATCTGGATCCCGATCCGGCGGTCGCGGGTCGGCCTCTCCATCTACGCGATCGGGAGCAACCGGCTGGCGGCCTACCGGAGCGGCGTGCCGGTCAACCGCACGATCATCATCGCCTACGTCCTGACCGGCCTGTTCTCGGCCTTCGCCGGCCTCTCGCTCACCGCGAGCACGGGCATCGGGACGCCGGTGCCGGGCCCCTACACGCTGCTCAGCGTCGCCGCCATCGTCCTGGGCGGCGTCAGCCTCGCGGGCGGACGCGGCGGCGTCTTCGGCCCGATCGTCGCGGTCGTGATCCTCCAGCTGATCCAGACCGACCTCACGTTCCTCCAGGTCGACTCGAACATGACGCTCGTCGCGCAGGGCGCGATCCTGATCGGCGTCGTCATGATCGGCAGCGTGATCGAGCTGCGCAGGAGGGGCGGGTGAGCGCCGCCACCGCCGCCCGCCAGCCGTCGAGCCTCGACGCGGTCCGGCGGCTGTTCCGCGATCGCCCCGTCGTCCCGCTGACCGGGCTGCTGGTGCTGCTCGTGGTCGTGATGGCCATCGCCTCGCCGGGCATCGTCACGCCCTCGTGGGCCGGCGTGATCCTGCGCACGGCGGTCCCCCTCGCGATCCTCGCGGGCTGTCAGACCCTCACGATGCTGACCGGGGGCATCGACCTGTCGGTCGGCGCGGTGGCGTCGATGGTCGGCTTCGTGACGGCCACCCTCATCCACTCCCCGGGCGGTGTGCCCGAGGGGATTGCGGTCGCGCTAACCGCCGCCGCGCTCGCCGGCCTCATCAACGGGATCGGCGCCGGCGTGTTCAGGGTCCACCCGTTGATCGTCACGCTGGGCATGAGCTTCATCGTGCTCGGGTTCGCGAACGTGTGGCAGCTGCAGTCCGTCCAGACCGGGGCCGGCGTGCCGGACATCCTCCGGACGATCGGGTCGGGCCGCGCGTTCGACGTGATCCCCAACAGCCTGGTCGTGTTTGTCCCGGTCGTGCTCCTGATCCTCCTGGTCCTGCGCCGCACCGGCTATGGGCGCCTGCTGTTCGCGATCGGCGACAACCCGGTCGCGACCCGGCTGTCCGGCGCCCGGTCGTGGCAGGTGCTGATCGTGCTGTACGTGATCTCAGCGCTGCTGGCCGGGATCGCCGGGCTCGTCCTCTCCGGCGCGACCAACACCGCGAGCGTGACCCTCGCCGACTCGCTCGTGCTGCCGTCGGTCGCGGCCGCGGTCATCGGCGGGACGTCGATCCTGGGCGGCCGCGGCGGCTACGGCGGCACGATCGTCGGGGCCCTGATCCTCACCGTGATCTCGGCGCTGCTGACCACGCTCGGGTTCCCCGAGGCGGTCCGGCAGATCCTGTTCGGGGCGATCATCGTCGTCGTCGCGGCGGCCTACACCAGGGTGACGTCCGAGGGCTGAGCCTCAGCCACGCGATCAATCGCTGGGCAAGATCACGGCGTCACGCGATGTGGCGCTTGCGGAGGGCCTTCGTCTTCCTGAACCCTGTACGTGATCGGGATTCCCTTACTGCCTCGAGCTGCGGCGAGTTGACTACCCGGACGCGACGCCCCGATGCTGCTTGCCAGCTTCCTCCCGTTCATCGGACTCCCGGCCCTCGCCTTCATGTGGTTGAGTCGATGCGTGCACGCGGAAGACGAAGCGCGCGAACGGCTTTCGAGCGGCTAACATCTGCGCTCATGGACTGGCTGGTGCCGATCATTGCGGCCGTTCCGATAGGGATCGCCCTGGGCATCTACATCTACCTGGGAAGGGACGTGCCCACAGACTGGCGGAGTTCACGGCTCGTGTACGCGGTGTCGCACTCGGCCTTCGCCCCGGCCACCTTCGCCATCCTTCCGAGCCTCGCCCACTGGCTCGGCAGCGGCGGTCGGTTCGGGTTTGTCGTGTTTGCTGCGAGTGTCGCGATCATCGCCGGCTGCATCTGGGCCAGTCATCACTTCGACGGGAACCCGCGGCGCAACGACCTCATCGACCGGCTCAACCTCTCCCTGTTCCAGAGGAATTGACTTCTCGGCTCAGCGGCCGGGCATCGCGTCGAAGGTGCGCTCGATGTCGTCGAGCATCCGCAGCGTCGCCCGGCTGACGACCTCGAGGTAGCGCTCGCCGTACTCGGCGCTCGATTCGCGCGCGTCGCCCCACGTGCCCGACGCGCTCGCCGCGTGGACGGACCCGGGCGCCGAGAAGAAGAACGCCGTGTGCACGGCGGCCGCGTTCGCGACCTCCGGGAACGGCGGCATCTCGGCGTTGGCGGCGTCGAGGTCCACCAGCGCGGGGTCGATCGCCATCACGGCCGACGTCTCGGCCCTGTTCGCGTGGAGGCCTGCGGCCGGCCCGAAGTACTCGGCGGCCTCGTCGGCGGTGATGCCGTCCCAGTAGTTGACCGGGAACGCGCGCGTGCCCTCGGGCAGCCCGGGGGCCGCGGTGGCGCAGGCGTAGGCGATCGCGTAGGTGTTGTCGTAGTGGCCGTTGAGGAACACGATCCGGCGGAAGCCGATCGCGGCCAGGCCGGCGCACAGGTCCTCGATGAGCGCCATGAACGTCGCGATCCGGATGTGGACGACGCCCGTGAAGCCGACGTGCGGGTACGACAGCGCGTAGTTGACGGCCGGCGCGACGAGGGCGCCGACCTCGGGCGCGACGCGCCGCGCGACCTCGGTCGGGACGAGGGCATCGGTGAGCAGCGGCCCGTGCGGGCCGTGCTGCTCGGTGGACCCCGTGGGCACGATGACCGTCTGGTGCTCGCGCAGGAACGCCTGCACCTCGCGGTCGGTCATGTGGCCCAGGAACACGGTCGGCGGCTTGGGCATGGGTCTCTCCTCGAGCGTCGGGTCAGACGATGTGGGTCGTGAGCTCGCCGATCCCCTCGATCCACGCGGTCACCGTGTCGCCGGGCTGGAGGCGCCGATCGGGTCCGGGCGGCGACGCGAGGCGCACTGGCGTGCCGGTCGCGATCAGGTCGCCGGCGCGGAGCTTGAGGTGGCGGCTGAGGAACGCGATGATCTCGGCGATCGAGAACCGCATATCTCGTGTGCGGCCGTCCTGGATCGGCTCGCCGTTGATCGTGCAGCCGAGGCGGAGGTCGGCGGGGTCCAGCTCATCGGGGGTGACGACCCATGGTCCCACCGGGCAGAACCCGGGCATCGACTTGCCCAGCAGCCACTGGTCGCCGTCCAGCCATGGGTCGCGCGACGAGATGTCGTTGATGATCGTGTAGCCGAAGACGAGCTCGTGAGCGTCCTCCGGCGAGACTCGATGCTTGGCGACGAGCCGATCGGCACGCAGCCCGATCACGACGCCGAGCTCGCACTCCGCATCGACGTTGTCTGTCACCGTGCGGTCCCACGTCAGGGTGGTGCCCGCTGCGGCGACCGAGGCTGGCGCCTTCGCGTAGATCAACGGGCGCTCGGGTCGGGGCGTTGCGCCGGGGCCGTCGTAGTTGAGCCCCACGGTGTAGATCGCCCCCGGGTACGGAACGGCCGGACCGAGGTGTTCCGTCGCCAGGGGAAGCCGTCGGCGCGACCGAAGACGCTTTGGCCGTCCCATCCCCATCGCGAGATCACGCATCGTCAGGCGCTCGGACAATGGAACGAGCTCGTCGTCCACCACGACGGCGACCCAGCCATGGCCGAACATCGCGTAGCGCATGTCAGGCCGTGGCGGCGGGGTCGGCGAGGAGCGGGGCGACCGCGGCGCGCATCACGTCCGCCATGCCGCCGACGCCGGTCCAGCGCTCGAACGCGATGGCGGCCTGGGCGATGAGCATCTCGGACCCGTTGGCCGCCTTGAGCCCGCGCTCGCGGGCCGCGCGCAGCAGGGGGGTCTCCGCGGGGACGTAGACGAGGTCGAACACCGTGGCGTGGGCCGGCAGGCGCTCGACCGGGATCGTGACCCCGGGCGCGAGCATCCCGACCGTGGTCGCGTTGACCGCGAGGTCGGCGTTCATGGTCGCCGCCCGAAACGCCGGGTCGTCGAGCGCCACGGCGGCCCGCCGCCGGTCGCCGACCGTCGAGAAGCGGTCGAGCATCTCCGTGGCCGTCCGGACCGTCCGGTTGCCCACGGTGACCCGTGCGGCGCCCGCCCGGAGGCAGGCGTACACGACGGCATGCGCGGCGCCGCCCGCGCCGGCCACGACGACCTCGGCGCCGGCGATCGGCCGGCCCATCGCCAGCTCGACCCCGGCCTGGAAGCCGGCAGCGTCGGTGTTGAACCCCACCAGGCGATCCTTGGCCGTCTTGGCGACGTTGTTGACCGCGCCGATCGTCTTGGCGTCGGCTTCCACCTCGTCGCACAGCCCGGCCACGATCCGCTTGTACGGCGCCGTCACGCCCAGCCCGAGCCAGTCGGGACCCCGCGCCGCCTCGACCGCTCCCTCGACCGCCTCGGGCTCCAGCTCCAGCAGCACGTAGCGCGCGTCGATGCCGGCCGCGTCGAACGCGGCGTCGTGCATGACCTGCGAGTGGCGTCGCTTGAGCGGCTTGCCGAGGAGGCCGACCTGTCGGGTCATCGCCAGGGCGTCGGCGGGCGGCGGACGGGACCGGCCGTCGCCGGGAAGGTGACGTTGGGGATGATCTCGTCCACCCACAGCTGGAGCTGGTCGGGGTCGGGCGTCATCGTGTGCAGGAAGAAGTATTCGACGCCGGCGTCCACCCGCGCCTGGAGCGACGCGACGACCTCGTCGGGCGTCCCGAACAGGTAGACCGTCTCCAGGTACTTCGGTCCGCGCTCGTTGCTCATGACCTTGAGGAACGCGCGGTGCTGCTCCTCCCGGGCCTTCGCAGGGTCGTTGGTCATCACCAGGTGCAGGAAGTTCTCGTGCGCGACGAGCGTGCTCGACGGGTCCTTGCCGGCCTCGCGCATCGCGACCTGCAGCTCCTGCCAGTCCCGGGCGATGTCGGGCGGCGGGCAGGTGGGCCGGGGGATCCAGCCGTCGGCCTTCACCGTCCGCGCCTTCACCGACTTGACGAACTTGGGCACGTCCGGCGACTTGGGGTCCGCCAGCTGCGATCCGCCGCCGATCCACAGCAGTGGCCGCTGGGTCGTCCGGGGCTCGATGAACACGTCGTCCACGTCGTAGAACTCGCCGTGGTGGGTGACCCGCTCGCCTTCGAGCAGCGGCATCATGATGTCGAGCATCTCGTCGGTGCGCCGGCCGCGCTCGGCCTTGTGCACCCCAACCGCCTCGTACTCCGCGTCGTTCCACCCGACGCCGGCGCCGAGGATCACGCGGTTGTCGGACAGGAACTGGAGCGTCGCGAGCTCCTTGGCCAGGATGACGGGGTTGCGCAGCGGCATGATCAGGATCGAGGTCCCGAGCCGGACGCGCTCCGTCGCCCCGGCCGCCACCGCGAGCGTGGTCAGCGGCTCCAGCCAGTTGACGCTGTAGAAGCGCTTCGCCGCCAGCAGGTGGTCGGTGATGAACAGGGAGTCGAAGCCGAGGTCCTCCACGGTCCGGGCGAACGACTTGATGCCGCGCGCCCGCTCCGGGCCGTCGCCATCCCAGATGTACGAGGGCAGGAACACCCCGAACCGGCCGACTTCACTCATCCGCTGACGTCCTCGCTGCAGGCGGCCTCATCGGCCGCGGTATTCCGGATCACGCTTGCCAAGGAAGGCCTTGGCGCCCTCGAGCAGGTCGTCGGTGGCGAACACCCGGACCGACGCGTCGAGCTCGGCGGCGAGGCCGGCGTCGATGTCCAGCTCGGACGAGGCGTCGATCAGCCGCTTGGCCTCGCGGACGGCGACCGGTCCCCGGGCCGCTATCTCCGCGGCGATCTCGCGCGCTCGCGCGACGGCCCGGCCCGGCTCGACGACCTCGGCGACGAGGCCTATCCGCCACGCCTCGTCGGCGTCGATGACGCGCCCCGTGAGGATCAGCTCCTTGGCGCGCGCCGGCCCGACGACCCGCGGCAGCCGCTGTGTCCCGCCGCTGCCCGGGATCACCGCGAGCCGCACCTCGGGCAGCCCGAGCTTCGCCCGCGAGGACGCCACGCGGATGTCGCAGCACAACGCGAGCTCGAGCCCGCCGCCCAGGGCGTTGCCCTCGATGGCGGCGATCGTCGGCATCGGCAGCGCGGCCAGCCCCTGCCAGGTCGTCTCCTCCAGCTCGAGCCGCGCCCGGCCGCCGGGGCCGCGCGTGCCCTCGAACTCGCCGACGTGGGAGCCCGCGCAGAACGCCCGGTCGCCGTGGCCGCTGACGACGACCGCCCGCACCTCGCCGGGCTCGGCCGCGGCGAGCCGGCCGACGGCCTCGCGCAGCTGGCCGACGAGCTCGGCCGTGACGAGGTTGAGCGGCGGGTTCACCAGCTCCAGCTCGGCGACGGGGCCCAGCTCGAGCCGGACGAGCTCGCTCACGACGCGGGCGCCGCGAAGTCGGCGGCGAGGCCCATCGGGCCCGTCGCGTAGATGCGTTGGTCTATCTCGCGGAGGTCGCCGGCCACGCGCGGCCGGAAGCCCATCTGCCCCAGGACGTCGCGCTCGACGTCGATCCCGGGGGCCACCTCGGTCAGCACCAGCCCGTCGGCCTCGAGGGCGAACACCGCGCGCTCGGTGATGTAGCGGACCTGCTGGCCGCGCTCGCGCGCGAGTCGCCCGTTGAACGAGATCTCGCGCACCCGCGGCACGAACTTGCCCAGCTCCCCTTCGTGGACGATCCGGACGCCGCCGTCGATCTCGAGCTCGAGGCCCTTGGCCGTGAGCGTGCCGACGAAGTTGATCCTGCCCGTCCTGGCCGAGATGTTCGGGAAGCCGCCTGGCCCGCGGACCCGCCCCTCGAACGCGTGGACGTTGACGTTGCCCTCGGCGTCGACCTCGGCGAACGACAGGCTCGCGACGTCGAGGCCGCCGCCGTCGTAGAACCCGAACATGTCGGGCTGGTCGATCATCGCCTGGTAGTTGAAGCCGGTCCCGCCCTCGTTGCCGGCGACCGGCACGCCGCCGAAGATGCCCTGCTCCACGGTCAGCACCAGCTGGTCGGTGACGCCCTCCTCCCAGGCGACTCGTCCGATGAGCTGGCTGATCCCGAAGCCCAGGTTGCAGATCGCCCCGCGCGGGAACTCGAGCAGCGAGCGCCGGGCGATGATCTTGCGCACGTCGAGCGGCAGCGGCGGCTCGGGCCGGACGGGTCGGCGGACGGCTCCCGCGTAATAGGGGGAGTCGCGGGTGATGTAGGTCTGCCACTGGTCCGGATCGACGTAGACGTGGTCGATCAGGGCGGCCGGGACCTTGACGTCGCGCGCCCGCAGGCTGCCGCGGGTCGCCAGCTGGCGGACCTGCGCGATCACGATGCCGCCGCTGTTGCGCGCGGCCATCGCCATGGCGAGCATCTCGCCCTGGACGGCCTCGCCCTCCATGGTCAGGTTGCCGTCCTCGTCGGCGGTCGTGCCCCGGATCACCGCCACGTCGATCGGGAACGCGTGGAACAGCAGCCACTCGCGGCCCCGGAGCGTGATCAGCTCGACCAGGTCCTCCGTCGTCCGGGCGTTCTGCTTGCCGCCGGTCTCGCGCGGGTCCACGTACGTGCCCAGCCCGACGGGGGTGACGAGACCCGGCCGGCCGGCGGCGATCTCGCGCATCAGCTGCGAGAGCACGCCCTGCGGGAACGAGTAGGCCTCGAGCTCGTTGGCCTCGACCAGGGCCCCCAGGCGGGGCTCGTTGCCGATGTTGCTCCCGATCGTCCGCTTCATGAGCCCAGGCAGCCCGAGCTGGGAGAAGCCGCGGTCGGCGAAGTCGCCGATGCCGACGACCCGGACCGTGGTCAGGTCGCGCGGCCGACCCTCGGCCGTGAACACCGCCGCGAGCTCGTCGATGAACCGCTGGGGCAGCGCGTGGCCGGCGCCGGACCCGCCGATGACGATCGTGGACCCGTCCCTCACGAGCCCGACCGCCTCCCGCACGTCGATGACCGTCGTCACGGCATGAAGCCTCCGGCGTTGGGGTTGAGGGTCTGGCCGAGGAACAGGCTGGCCCGGTCGCTAAGCAGGAAGATCACGGCGTCGGCGACCTCGTCGGCCCGGCCGAACCGGCCGAGCGGCATGTCGCGCAGCCGCCGCCGGCCCTCCTCGCTGTCGACGAGGTCGGTGGTCATCTCGGTGACCGTCACCCCGGGCGCGACGGCGTTGACGCGGATCCCGCGCGGGCCGAACTCGCGGGCGAGCGACCGCGTCAGCCCGATCAGCCCGGCCTTGGCGGCGCTGTACGCCGCCGTCTCGGCGATGCCCATCTGGCCGAGGCGCGAGGCGATGTTAACGATCGAGCCGTCGCCACGATCCAGCATGGAGGGCAGCACCGCGCGGCAGGTGTGGAACGCGGCCGACAGGTCGGTCCGCAGCACCTCGTCCCAGTCCTCGGCGGTCGTCTCGAGGAACGGCCCCACCAGGGTCCGGCCGGCGTTGTTCACGAGGCCGTCGATCCGCCCGAACCGGTCGATGACGCCGGCGACGAGCGCCCCGGCCTCGCGGCCGTCGCTCACGTCCGCGGCGAACGCCTCCGCCTCCGCCCCGAGGTCGCGCGCGCGGGCCAGCGTCCGCTCCGCGCCGTCGGCCGAGCGGTGGTAGTGGACGGCGACGCGCGCGCCCTCGGCAGCCGCCTTGACGACCACCTCGGCGCCGATCCCGCGGCTGCTGCCGGTGACCAGGACGACCCGCCCGGCCAGCGCTCCCGGGCCCGTGTCGCCCATCAGGCGGCCGGGGCCTTGGTCGAAGCCGGGGCCGTGGCCGAAGCCTGGGCCGTGGCCGAAGCCCGGGCGGCGGTCAACGTTGCAGGCGCGGCCGTCGAGTCGCGCAGGATCACCGTCGTCGGCAGGCGGACCGCGGTCGCGGCCTCGCCGCGCAGCACGGCGTCGGCATGGGCGAAGCCGCGCCGCCCCAGCTCGCGCAGCGGCAGCCGCACCGTCGACAGCGACGGCGCCGTGAGCGCGGCGGTCGAGATGTCGTCGAAGCCGGCGACGGACACCGATCCCGGCACGTCGATGCCCAAACCGGCCAGGCGCTGGAGCGCGCCCAGCGCGAGCAGGTCGTTGGCGCAGGCGATCGCCGTGAATGGCCCGCCGCCGTCGAGCAGGACGTCGACACCAAGGGCCCCGCCGTCCGCGTCGAACCCGGACCGCACGACCAGCCGCTCGTCGTAGGGCAGTCCCGCCGCCTCGAGCCCCTGCCGGTAGCCCGCCAGCCGCTCGCGCGCGACGAACAGCGACGCGGGCCCGGCGAGGAACGCGATCCGACGATGGCCGAGCTCGACGAGCGCGCCCACCATCGCCGCGATCCCCGCGGCGTTGTCGACCCCGACCTCCGGCTCGCCCTGGGCGTGGGGCGAGAGGTGCACGACCGCCGCGCCGTCGGCGCGCATCGCCGCGAGGTGACGGTCCATCTCCTCGTTGCGGACCGGGTCGTCGAGGCCGCTGCCGGCGAACACGACCGCGGCCGCCCGGATCGATCGCAGCAGCCGGACGACCTCGGCTTCGCGGTCGGCGTCCCGCTCCGAGCTGCACGTGATCACGAGGTAGCCCGCCGCCGAGGCGCCGTCCTCGACCCCCCGGACCACCTCCGAGAAGTAGGGGTCGGTGATGTCGTGGACGATGACCGCCACGACCGGCACGCGGCTCTTCAGCAGGCCGCGCGCGAGGGCGTTCGGGACGTAGTCCAGCGTCCGGGCGGCCTCGAGGACCCGCTCCCGGGTCGCCGCGCTGACCGGGTAGTCGGACGCCGAGACCACGCGCGACGCCGTCGCCGGCGACACGCCGGCGAGCCGCGCGACCTCGGTGATCGATGACACCTCGACGGGCTCAGTAAGGGAACGGGTAGGACTTCGGATCGTCGCGCACGGTCACCCACTGCCACTCGGTGAACTCGTCCCAGTTGGCCGGGCCGCCATAGCGGGCGGTCCCGGACGCGCCCATGCCACCGAACGGGATCGTGGCCTCGTCGTTCACCGTCTGGTCGTTGACGTGGACCATGCCCGAGCGGAACCGCTGGGCGAGCGCCAGGCCGCGCGAGATCGAGCTCGAATAGACGGCGCCGGTGAGCCCGTACTCGCTGTCGTTCGCGAGCGCCAGGGCCTCTTCGTCGGTGTCGAACACGACCACCGGGGCCACCGGGCCGAAGATCTCCTCGCGCCATGCCGCCTGGTCGGTCGTCACGTCGGTCAGCACCGTCGGGCGGTAGAACAGGCCCTCGTGCGTGCCGCCGACGACGACGTGGGCGCCGCCCTCCACCGACCGCCGGACGATGCCATCGACGCGCTCCAGCTGCTTCTGGTTGACGATCGGCCCGAGGTCGACCTCCTCCCGGTACGGGTCGCCGAGCCGGAGGCGCCCGGCCTTCTCGGCCAGCAGGTCGACGTAGTCCGCCGCCACGCTCCGGTGGACGATGTGGCGCCCCGTGGCGAAGCAGACCTGGCCCTGGAACTGAAACGAGGCGAACGCGCCGGCGGACGCCGCGGCCCCGAGGTCGGCGTCGTCGAGGACCACGAACGCGTTGTTGCCACCGAGCTCGAGGCTGACGCGCTTCAGCAGGCCTCCCGCCAACGACCCGACGCGGCGGCCCGCGGCGGTGGACCCGGTGAACGAGACGCGGTTGACGTTGGGGTCGGTGACGATCGCCTCGCCGACGTCCGCGCCGCCGAGCACCACGTGCAGCAGGCCCTCGGGCAGGCCGGCCTCGCGGAACACCGCCTCGAACATCGCGCCGCCGCAGACGGGCGTCTGGGGGTCGGGCTTGAGGACCACGGCGTTGCCCACCGCGAGCGCCGGCGCGACGATCCGCATGCCCAGCACGGACGGCGAGTTCCAGGGCGTGATCGCGCCGATCACCCCGGCCGGGACGCGCCGCAGCATCGACAGGCGCCCGGGCACGACGCTGGGGACCAGCTGGCCGTAGGGCTGGAAGGGCATCGTCGCCGCGGCGTTGAGCTCGCCCGCCGCGAAGTTGGCCTCGTGGAACATCTTGCCGTGGACCGCGCCGGTCTCCCGCTGCGTCCAGGTGCCGAACTCCGGCCGGTGCGCCTCGTAGATCTCGGCGGCGCGGCGGAGGATCGCCGCGCGCTCGGCGTAGCTCGTGCCGGCCCATGCCGGCTGTGCCGCGGCGGCCGCGGCGGCGGCTCGGGCGACGTCGTCGGGGGTGGACTGGGCCAGCGTGATCAGCGGTCGCCCGCTGGCGGGCTCGCGGATCTCGCGAGGCTCGCCCGTCCCGGGCCGCCAGTCCGCGAGGAAGGGATCGAGCCAGCCGGGCGTCCCGGATGTCGTCTGCTCAGGCGCCGTCGTGGCCATCGTGTCCTCCTTCGGCCGCCGCCTCGCCCGCTGCAAAGCGCTCCGCGTAGGTCTGTGGGGCATTGGGGACGATCGCGCGCCGCCCGGTCACCGGGTCGCGCCAGACCGGGCCGCGGGCCAGCACGGCGTCGATCAGGCCGTCCTCGAGATAGGCGGGGTATTCCCAGGACCGGATCGTCAGCGCCGCCTGGCCCGGGTAGCCGATGCGCTCGCGGACGTCGCGGTCCGTGTAGTAGGCCGCCGACGATGACCAGTTGCAGGGCGCCGAGGGCGGCGGGATCGTCGCGATCCAGGGCGTCGAGACGGGCCTGCGGGTCGTCGCCCAGCTCCGGTCGCAGCGCCGCCCGCAGCGGTTGGGCGAGGTCGGGCCGGGCGTTGAGCACGAACCGCAGCCGCTCGTCGCCGACGACGTCGGCGGCCGAGGGCATCCCGTCCGCAGCGGGGATCAGCCGGTCCGCGACGGCGGCCAGGGTGGCCATCGCCGCGGCGTCGATGCCTTCGGCAAGGTCGGTCACGCCGGCACCTGCTGCTCGAAGCGCGTCTCGACCATGTGGTCGGCGGCGCGCAGCGCGATCGCGACGATCGTGGACGTCGGGTTCACGCCCGACGAGGTCACGAAGCACGAGCCGTCGACGACGTACAGGTTCGGGACATCGTGAGTGCGGTTCCAGCGGTCCAGCACCGAGGTCTGCGGGTCGTCGCCCATGCGCGCCGTGCCCAGCAGGTGCCAGCCCGAGTAGCGCATGAGCCGGTCGACCTCGATCTTATAGGCGCCGGCCGCGTCCATCGACTCCTTCGCCCGCTCGATGTGGAAGTCGAGCATCCGACGCGAGTTGTCGGACATGCGGTAGTGGATCTCGGGCGCCGGGATCCCCGATGCGTCGGTCACCGTCGTCGACAGCGTGATGTGGTTCTTCTCGTCCGGGAGGTCCTCGGCGAACAGGCCCCAGTTCGCCCCGTGGCCCAGGTGCGTCCGGACGTGCGCGTGGTGCCCCGGGCCCCAGGCCTGCTCGCCGGCCCGGCTGGGGAGCGCGGTGTTGATCGGGCCGCCCGTCGGCGCCAGGCCCCAGCGCGCGCCGCGGACGAAGCCGCGCTTCTCGTCGGTCTCGTAGAACTCCAGCGACTCGATGAGGTCGCCGAACTGGCCCTGCCAGCTCATCAGCGGCTCCTCGAACAACCCGGCGACGTTCGCGAACGGGTGCATCATCAGCCGCCTGCCGACGAGGCCGGACGAGTTCGCGAGGCCGTCGGGGTGTCCCGCGCCGGCCGAGTTCAGCAGCAGCCGGGGCGTCCCGATCGCGTTGGCCGCCACGACGACGACCCTGGCCGGCTCCAGGTGCTCGTTGCCGTCCCGGTCGATCCATGTCGCCCCGGTGGCGAGGCCACGCTCGTTGGTCTCGATCCTGCGCACCCGGGCGCCGGTGACCAGCCGCGCCCCGAGCGCGATCGCCTTCGGCCAGTGGGTGAGGTCGGTCGAGGCCTTGGCGCCCTCGTTGCAGCCCGACTGGCAGGTGCTGCGCTGGACGCACGGCCGGCGGCCGTCGTACGCGGTCGAGTTGATCGAGTTGAACTCCGGCCACCAGTGCCAGCCGAGCTTCGTCTGCCCCCGCGCCACCTTGAGCCCCGCCGAACCGATCGGGAGCGGCGGCATCGGGGCGTCCTCGGTGTCCGGCGGATAGGCCGGGTCCCCCGGCAGGCCCGACACGCCGAAGTCGCGGTCGGTCCGGTAGAAGTAGGGGAGCAGCTCGAAGTAGTCGATGGGCCAGTCGTCGGCGACCCCGTCGAGCGAGCGGACACGGAAGTCGGACGGGAGCGCCCGCGGCCACGCGCCCGCGAAGATGATCGTCGAGCCGCCGACCGCGTTGTACATGAGCGGCGACACCGGGGTGTCGTCCTCGACGATCGGATAGTCCGAGGCCAGGCCGCGGACGTTCGGGCTGGTCGCCCAGTCCTTGCGGGCCTTGAGCTCCCAGTCGAGCTTGTTGCCCGGGTAGTCCGCCCGGTTGAGCCACTCGCCCTGCTCGAGGCAGACGACGCTGAAGCCGGCCTGGGCGAGCCGAAGGGCCACGACCGCGCCGGACGCGCCGGCGCCGATGATCAGGACGTCAGCGGGCTCGGCGGCCATCGGTGCCTCCTTCCGGGGATCAGCGGGGGGACGCGGCGAGCTCGGCGCGCGGCGCCGGCCCGGACGCCGGCAGGAGCCCGACCTCGGCGAGGACCTCGGCGAGGAACGCGCGCTCCTCGTCGCGGATCGGCTGCAGCGGCAGGCGGACGTGCGTGTGCTCGAGGACGCCCAGGAGCCTGAGGCACTCCTTGAGCCGCACCCGGTAGTCGCCGACCGGCGCCGCGAACACGACGTCGGCCAGGCGCTGGACGCGGACGCCGAGCGCGCGGGCCTCGTCGATCCGGCCGGCCTGCCACGCCTCGATCATGTCGACCTGCTCGCGGGTCATGACCGCCCCGAAGCCGATCAGCGCCCCGGTCGCGCCGAGCATGAACGACTCGAGGATGAAGTTGTCGTTGCCGGTCAGCAGCGTGATCCGGCGTGGCAGGTCCTCGAGCAGGCGGGCGACGTCGACGAAGCGGCGCGCGTCGAACGACGCCTCCTTGATCGCGACGACCCCGTCGATCGACGCCAGCGCGCGCAGCGTGTCGGGCTCGAAGTTGAGGCCGCCGAGCGCCGGCTGGAGCTGGAACAGGATCAGCGGCAGGCCGACCGTCGCCACGGCCTCGTGGTAGGCGACCGGGACCCGGACGTCGAGCGGCTCGCTCAGGTAGGCCGGGATCGGGAACACGAGCAGCGCGTCGGCCCCGGCGGCCCGGAAGTCCTTCGCCTGGCGGACGGCGGCCTCGGTCGAGGGGCCGGCGAGGCCGGCGACGATCGGGAGGTCGGTCACGTCGCGGACGACGCCGAGGACCCGGACCTTCTCTTCGTGGGTGAGGTGCGGCCCCTCGCCGGTGTCGACGTTGATCGCCAGGGCGACGGGCCCCTGGGCCACGACCCAGGCGATGTACGCGCGGAGGGCCGGCTCGTCGATCTGTCCGTCGGCGTCCATCGGCAGCACGGTGGCGGGGATGAGGCCGTTCAGGTCCAGGGTCATCGTCACTCTCCGCGGCGTCGTCGGCACGATAGTAATCGTTTTCTACCCGCGGGCGATGGGGCTTATCCGTCGTTGCGCTGCGTGCGCCCCGCCGGTACGCTCGATCATCGATCAAACGCGAAGGAGCCGGACTTGGGGCAGCTCGACATCTTCAGCCTCGAGGGGCGCGTGGCCGTGGTCGCGGGCGGGGGCGGCGCGATCGGGGCCGCGCTGGCCGAGGCGCTGGCCGGCGCGGGTGCCCGGGTCGTGGTCACCGGTCGGACCGCGGACACGCTCGACGCCGCCGTGGCCCGCGTCCGCGCGGCCGGGTCCGAGGGCCTGGCGGTGGCCGGGGACGTGACCAGCGAGGCGGACGCCGATCGCGTGGTCGCCGCGGCTCGCGCCGCCTTCGGGCGGGTCGACATCCTCGTGAACGCCGTCGGCGGCGGCGCGGGCGAGGTGCTCCACCCGGCCGAGGCGTACCCGCGCGACGCGTGGGACTGGATCATGGAGCTCAACGTCCGGAGCACGATCGTGCCGGGCCAGGCCGTCGCCCGGGCGCTGATCGAGCAGGGCCACGGCGGCGCCGTGCTCAACATCACGTCGGTGCGGGCGCTGCTCGGCATCAACGCCGGCTACTCCGCCTACGTCGCGGCCAAAGGCGCGATCGCGTCGCTGACCCGGCAGTGGGCGACGGAGTGGGCCAAGCACGGCATCAGGGTCAACGCGATCATGCCCACCTTCGTCGACACGCCGCAGGTCGCGACGCTGCTCTCGGACCCCGCGTTCAAGCAGGGGATCGTCAACCGGATCCCGCTCCGGCGCGTGGGCGAGACGCGCGACCTCGTCGGCCCCGCGATCTTCCTGTGCTCGGACGCCGCGTCGTTCGTGACCGGGCAGGTGCTCGGCATCGACGGCGGCCTGACCGCGACCCAGTAGCCAACCGACAAGGGACGAGGACCAGCCGATGACGATGATGGAGCCGGTCACCGGCAACGTATTCACGACGACGATGCTGCGGGGCTGCAACCCGAGCTTCGTGACGACGTCCGACGGCGTCGTCGTGGTGGACACGCCGCAGCTGCCGACCAAGGCGGTCGCGATGCGCGCCGAGGCCGAGGCGCGCGGCCCGATCCGGTTCCTCGTCAACACCGAGCACCACGTCGACCACATCTTCGGCAACTACTTCTTCCGGGGCGCCGGGACCGTCGTCAACCACCTCGGGCTGTACGAGCGGTTCATGGTCGTGTTCCCCGAGCTCGACCCGTTCGCCTACGCCTACGAGTCGATCCCGGGCGACAACCCCAAGGGCACCGACCTCGACGATCCGGGTGCCGTCGACCTGTGGCCGGACCGCGACGTCTACTACCAGGACCCGAACAAGGGCCGGATCGTGTTCACCGGCGACGTGACGCTGCGCGTCGGCAACACGACGTTCAACTGCCTGCACACGCCCGGTCACACGCCGGGCCAGCTCGCGGTGCACGTGCCCGAGGAGGGCGTCGTGTTCACGGGCGACACGATCTTCTCCGGCTGCCAGACGTGGCTGATGACGTCCGACGTCGAGCAGTGGCTGGCGGCGCTGGAGCGGATCCGATCGCTGGACTTCGAGCGCATCGTGCCCGGTCACGGCCCGGTGGTGCCGAAGTCGTACCTCGACACGCAGCGCTCGGTGCTGCTCGCGTGGAAGTCCGCGGTGGCCACGGCGATCGCCAAGGGCTGGTCCCGGGACGAGACGATCGAGCGCGTCAACTTCAAGGCCGAGTTCGGCCCGGTCGACATCGGCCAGGGCTACATGCTCGACTACATCCAGTCGCGCAACGCGGCCGCGCTGTACGACAAGCTCACCGGCACGTCGCCCCAGCTCACGGCCCCCGACGGGAGCCCGGCGAAGACCTGACGAGGACTTTTCGATGCCCGAGGCGCCGATCCCGGCGTTGGCACGCCTCGACGCGGCCCTGCTCGATGGAATCGTCGCGCGTGGAGCACGCTGGCTTTCGCTCGGTGAGCTGATCGGTCAGGTCGACGACGTCGAGCACTGGGTCCCGACCTTCGACGACGGCAGCTACGGGTTGTCCCGGCTGGTCGCGGCCGGCTTCGTCGAGGTCCACGGGAGCGGGCCCGACATCCGCGTCCGAGCCACGCCGCAGGCGATCGCACTCCGGCGAGGAACGAAGGACCGCTTCTCGTCCGAAGCGCTGGGCGTGAAGCCGTGGGGCGAGCCAGAGATCGAGGACCGGAGCCTCGGACCGCTGCGCGGCCTCGAACCCGAGGACTGGGATGCAGCGGTTAGGGCCTATCACGCCGCATCGACCGAGGGATGCCTGCCGTGGCTCGCGGCAGGCTGCCTCGGAGCTGCCGCCGCCGTGGGGGGGATCGGCATCGCCGTCCGATCGGTCGTCCGCCGGCGACGACCGCCGCGGTAGCGGCTCGACTACGCCTTGTACTCGTGAGGTGAGTACCGGTTCGGTAGACGTGCCGTCGCAGTCGTGAGGTGAGTGCGAAGCGGCGGTTCGGGCCCTGGACCGGGCCGAATACTCGCGAGGCGAGTGTTGGGCGAACTCGACGGGCTCGCACTTCGCCTACCACTCATGTCGCGAGTGGAAGGCCCAGTCGCGTCGGGCGGCCACGCTCCGTGTTTCGGGTTGGGGCGTCGTCGGAGGGTCAGGTCGCCCTCCCGTACTCACTCCACGAGTGCAAGGCAGGATGCGAGCCGATGCGCCACCGCGGAGCCTCAGAGCTCGGCGATCGACGGGTTGCCGCGCAGCCAGGCGAGCTCGGTGTCGAGCATGAACTTCGTTCCCCAGTGCTGGTCGGCGACGCCCCAGTCGCGGAAGCCGGACACGAGGGCGACGAGCGCGTCGACCGTGTCGGTGCCCGGCTGTTCGACCACGGCCTCGATCGCCGCCGTGAGCCCGGACGGCTGCTCGGGCACGTCGCGCAGGACCCGCACGAGCCACTTGGTCCCGGGGTAGAGGACCGCGTTGTGGGCCAGGATCAGCCGGCCCGCGAACAGGACCACGTTGGGCGCGGCGACCCCGCGGACGTAGGCGTTGTCCGATCGCACGCCCTCGCGGAACAGCCACTGCCAGTACTCGAGCTGGGCGTGGAATGAGAGGATCCGCTCGGCCCGCCCCGCGGCCGGGAAGCTGGCCGCCGCCCGGACGGCCGCATCGAGCCCGTCGACCCGCGACCAGGCCACAGTCACGCCGTCGAACGCGAAGCGGGTCGTCTCGCTGCCCCGCTCCGCGACGTCGCGGATGAAGCCCAGGGACGTGTACTTGCAGTCGACGTAGCCGCCCTCGTACGTCGCGCTCTCGCGGTCGAGCTCGGTCGTGTCGCCGGCCGCGAGCCGTCGCTCCCAATCGGCATCGGAGACGACGATCAGGAGGTCCACATCGGATGTCGGGGTCGCGAAGCCGTGCGCGATGGAGCCGCCGACGAGGACGCCGAGCACGTCCTCGCGGGCCCGCAGGCGCGCCGTCGCGCGATCGATTGTCTCGCGGTGGTGGTCGAGCACCTCGGTCATGCCCGCCCCGCCTCGACCTCCTCGGCGCGGGTCCGGCCGGCGAGCAGGATCAGGTCCTCGTGGAGCTCGAACCACGCCCCGTGGTAGCTGTCGACGCGCGGCGAGGCGACGTACTTGCCGTCGCCGGCGGTCGCGCGCTCGACCGCCCGGCCGAGACGCGCCCGGTACCCGCGGAGGCGCCACGAGGCCGACTCGAGCGGCGCGAGCCAGGATGCCGCCTCCGCGTCCAGCGCGGCGAGCCGTTCGAGCACCTCGCCGTCGTAGGCCGGGTCCGCGTGGTCGTTGACCTGCGGCTCGCCGTCGCCGGCGCGCAGCTGCCAGTCGGTGACGATCTGTTTCATGCGCCCATCAAGGTCGAGGAACGCATCGAGGGCGGTCGCCGCGGCGTCGACGCCCCATCCGCGCCGGTCCAGCGCGACGAGCTCCGCGGCGCGCTCGGCCCCCGCCTCCGTGAGGCGGTAGGCGCCGGCGACCGACGCGGCCAGGCCGTCGACGAGGAGCTGGTCCAGCAGGGGCTGCACGTCGTCGGGCGACGCCAGCAGCGCCTCGGCCAGCGAGGCGGTCGTCGCGAAGCCTTTGGTGCCGAGCCGGCGGACGCAGGTGTCGAGGGTCGCCGGCATCGCGGGTGTCGCGAGGCCGGCGATTGGCTGCGTCCCGCTCTCAGCGCCCTCGTCGCCGTCGTCGCCGATCGGGATCCCCAGCTCCGCGGCCCACTCGAGCAGGATCGCGGCCTGGGGCACGACCTCGCTGCGACCGGGGATCACGCCCGCGAACACCTCGCCCGACGCGCCGTCGATCGTGATCGTCTCGCCCTCGTTCAGCGTCCGGCCGGCGACCTGGACCTCCCCGTCGCCGACCCGCAGGCCGGCCGCCCCGACGACCGCCGGGATGCCCCAGCCGCGCGCCACGACCGCGGCGTGGCTCGCGAGCCCGCCCCGGGCCGTCAGGATCCCGGCCGCCCGCGACATGCCGTGCACGTCGTCGGGGGAGGTCTCGGCCCGGACGAGGATCACGGGCCGGCCCGCCTCGGCGGCCGCCACCGCGGCGTCGGGCGACGTCACGATCTCGCCGCTCGCGACGCCGGGCGACGCCCCGAGCCCGGTCACGAGCGGCAGCACGTAGCCGCTGCGGCCGGTCGTGACCGTCGGCGGGTCCACGAGCAGGGCCGCGACGCGCTCGACCGCCTCCTCGCGCGACAGCGGAAACGCGGGATTCATGGCCATGTCCACCGCGATCCGGACTGCCGCCTGCGGGCTCCGCTTGCCGGCCCGGACCTGCAGCAGCCACAGGCGTCCCTGCTCGATCGTGAACTCGATGTCGCACAGGTCCCGGAGGTTGCGCTCGAGCCGGGTCGCTGCCTCGCGCAGCGAGCGGGCGGCCTCGGGCAGGCGCGCGTCGAGGACGGCGATCGCTTCGGTCCGGTGGGTGCCCGCGACGACGTCCTCGCCCTGGGCATCGAACAGCACGTCGCCGTAGAGCACCGGCTCGCCGGTCGCCGGGTTGCGCGTGAACGCGACGCCGGTCGCGGAGTCGTCGCCGCGGTTGCCGAACACCATCGCCTGTACGGTGACGGCGGTGCCCAGGTCGTCGAGGATCTGCTCGCGCCGCCGGTACGCCTTCGCGCGGTCGCTGCCCCACGAGCGGAACACGGCCTCGATCGCCAGCCGCAGCTGCTGCCACGGGTCGTCGGGCACGGGCTCGACGCCGACGATCGACGCGAACATCGAAGACAGCCGGTCGCGGCAGGCCTCGGCGAACGCCGGGTCGCCGGTGACGGCGCCCAGTCCCAGGGTCGTGTCCGCGGTCAGGCCGAGGTTGAGGATCGTGTCCATCATCCCGGGCATCGATACCGGAGCCCCGGATCGGACGCTGACCAGCAACGGATCCGTGGGGTCGCCGAAGCGGCGACCGGTCGCGGCCTCGACCTCGGCCATCCGCTCCCGCAGCTCGTCGTCCAGGCCCTCGGGCCAGCCCGAGGCGAGCACCTCGCGGCAGGTGGCCGTGGTGATCGCGAATCCCGGCGGCACCGGCAGCCGCAGGTTGGGTCCGAGCATCCGGGCGAGGTTCGCCGCCTTGCCGCCGATCAGCGCCTGCAGCGCATCGGGGTCGAGATCGAACGGGGCGTCGAGGGCGTAGGTCCGCGTCATGCCGGCGCCTCGGCCTCGGCGTCCAGCTCCTGGAGGGCTCGCCACACCCGCTCCGGCGACAGCGGCAGGTCGCGGATCACCGCGCCGGTCGCCTGGCGGACGGCCGCCGCGACGGCGGGCGCGACGCACAGCAGCGCACCCTCGCTCATGCCCTTCGCGCCGTACGGCCCCGGCCCGTCGCCGTTCTCGACGAACTCGCTGTCCATCGACTTCGGCAGGTCCATCGAGGTCGGGATCCGGTAGTCGATGGCGCCGAGGTTCCGGATCCGCCCCTGGTCATCGAACAGGTAGTGCTCCATCAGCGTGTGCCCCAGGCCCATCACCGCCGCGCCCTCGTCCTGGCCGCGGACCTGCCCGGGGTGCAGCGCCCGGCCCACGTCCGACGCCGTCACGTGCCGCTCCACCGTCACGTCCCCGGTCTCCCGGTCGACCGACACCTCCACGGCCGTGCAGTTGAACTCGTAGAACGCGGCCGTGCCGCCCAGCGGGTGCTCCGGCGCCGCCTCCTTGCGCATCTCGCCGACGCCGATCGCCTCGCCGCCCAACCGGCCGAGGCCGCGGCTGAGCACGTCGCGGATCGGCCACGCCCGGTCCCCGATCCGGACCTCGCCCCGGTCGACGGCCACCGCGTCGATGTCGACGCCCTCGAGGCGGGCGGCCATCGCCGCGACCTTCGCCTGGACGTCGCGGCACGCGAGCAGCACGGCGTTGCCCATCAGGACCGACGACCGGCTGGCCGACGTCTGCTGGTCGTACGGGACGATCGCGGTGTCGCCGCTGACGACCGTGACCCAGTCGACCGGCGCCCCCAGCTCCTGGGCGGCGATCTGCGCGAAGATCGTCCGCGCCCCCTGGCCCATGTCCGACGTGCCGGCGGTCAGGACGACGCTGCCGTCGACCAGCAGCCGGACGGTCGAGTACGAGAGGCCGGTCGTCGGGCCCTCCTTGAGGCCGACCGCGATGCCCCGGCCGCGACCCGGCGGTACCGGCGATCCCCAGCCGATCCGATCCGCCGCACGCCGGACGGTCTCGGCCCACTCGCCGTCGGCCGGCAGGTCGCCGGGGATGAACGGGTCGCCGCGGTGGGCGAGGTTCCGCAGCCGCAGTTCGAGCGGGTCGATGTTCAGCCGCACGGCCGCCTCGTCGAGGTTCGATTCGACCGCCCAGATCTGTTGCGGGTTGCCGAAGCCGCGGAAGGCGGTCGAGGGCACCGTGTTCGAGAGCAGGCTGCGGGCGCGGATCCGGACGGCCGAGGTCCGGTACGGCCCGTTGGAGGTGTAGCTGCCCTTGGCGACGACGCGGTCGGCGATGTCCGCGTAGGCGCCGACGAGGTAGTTCGCGTCGATGTCGCGGAACACGAGCGTGCCGTCGTTGCGGAACCCGGACCGGACGCGGACCTCGGAGGCCGCGCGCCGGACGGCCTGGAACGTCTCTTCCAGCGTCAGCACGAGCCGCACGGGCCGGCCGGTGCGCCTCGCCATGAACGCGAGCAGCGGCTCGTACTTCGCGTGCTGCTTGCCGCCGAACCCGCCACCGGGATCGGGCGCGAGGACGCGGACCCGCGACAGGGGCAGGTCGAGCAGCGTCGCGATCACGCGCTGGAGCCAGTACGGGTGCTGGATCGAGCTCCAGACGGCGATGCCGTCGCCCTCGGGTGCCGCGATGAAGGCGTGCGGCTCGATCGCGAACTGGGTCACCATCGGGAACGCGTAGGTGCCCTCGACGACGACCTCGGCCTCCCGCTCGGCGGACGCGAGGTCGCCCCAGCCGTAGGCGTGCTCGCGCAGCGTGTTGGTCGTCGCCAGCGGGTCGCCGGGCCGGAGCGACGGGTCCTGGACGAGCGGCGACGACGGGTCCAGCGCGGCCGCGATCGTGGTCACCGCGGGCAGGGCCTCGTGCTCGACCGTCACCAGCGCGGCGGCCTCCTCGGCCGCGTCCCGGGTCTCGGCGGCGACCGCCGCGACCGGCTCGCCGTGGTAGGCCGTGGTGCCCGTGGCGAGCACGGGCCGGTCACGGAGCTGGGGCCCGAAGCGCGGCATCGGCGAGGGAAGGTCGTCGGCGGTCATGACCAGCCGCACGCCCGGGACGGCGAGCGCCCGCGTCGCGTCGATCCGGCCGATGCGCGCCCGGGCCGCGTCGACGGTGACGAGCTTCACGTGCAGCGCGTCCTCCAGCGGGATGTCCGCCACGTACGCCTGGCGGCCCGTGACGCGGTCGCGCCCGCCGGAGCGCCACGGCGATTGGCCGACCGCGCCCGCGCCGTCCGACACGTCCGGCCCGCTCACTGGGGCGCCAGCCCGGCGTCGGGCCGGGCGGCGACGTCGAGCCCGCTAGCGGACGTCGAGCCCCCGTGAAGGCCGCCGTGCGCCACGCCGTCGCCCCGGGCCGCCAGCAACACGGCCTCGATGATCTGCTCGTAGCCCGCGCATCGGCACAGGTTGCCCGCCAGCCCCTCCTCGATCTCGGCGCGGCTCGGATGCGGCACCTCCGCCAGCAGCGCCTGGGCCGACAGCAGCTGGCCCGGGATGCAGAACCCGCACTGCGCGGCGCCCGTGTCGAGGAACGCCGCCTGGATCGCGCTCAGGCCGTCGTCGCCCGCCAGCCCCTCGACCGTGGTCACGTCCCACCCGTCGGCCTCGGCGGCGAGCACGAGGCAGGCGTCCACGCTGCGGTCGTCGACCAGCACGGTGCACGCGCCGCATTCCCCGACCAGGCAGCATTCCTTCGTCCCGGTCAGCCGGAGGTCGTCGCGCAGCGCGTCGAGCAGCGTGTGGTGCCCGGCCACCGCGACCGTCCGCGGTCGGCCGTTGAGCGTGAGGCGGATCGCGACCGGGTCGCTCATGCGGCGCCTGCCGCATCCAGGCGGCGGAGGGACTCGGCGATCGCGCGGCGGCCGAGGACCCGGAGCATCGCCAGCCGGTACTCGGGGCTCGCGCGCATCGATGTTGGGGACGGCGACGCGCCGGCGAGCAGGCGGTCGAGGACGTCCGCTGCGGCGACGTCGGTCGCGTCGGGATCGGCGAGGACCCCGCCGTCGTCGACGGCCAGCAGCGGCCTCGGCCCGACGCTCCCGAAGGCGATCCGCGTGACCCCGTCCCGTCCGACGGAGCAGGCGAGCGTGACCGAGGCCAGGTCGTGGCCGCGGCGACGCGTCCGCCGGACGTGCGTGGAGCCGCGGGGCTCGGGCGGCAGCGGCAGCTCGATCGCGGTCATGAGCTCATCGCGCGCGAGCGTCGTGACCCCGGACCGGACCCACAGCTCGTCGACCGGGATGCGCCGGCGGCCGGACGTGCCCTCGACCACGGCGACGGCCCCGTAGACGAGCAATGCCGGCGCGGTGTCGGCGGCGGGCGAGGCGTTGCACAGGTTGCCGGCGAGCGTCGCCCGGTTCCGGATCTGCGCCGAGCCCACGACCAGCGCGGCCTCCGCCAGCGCCGGGAACTGGCGGCGGACCCGCGGATCGGCGGCGATGTCGGTCATCACCGCCCGAGCTCCGATGACGAGGCTGCCGCCTGCTTCGCCGATGCCGGCATCGAGCTCCGGGATCGCCTTCACGTCGAACACGACCTCGGGCCGGATCGAGCCGTCGCGCAGCCGGATCACCAGGTCCGTGCCGCCGGCCAGTGGCCGGGCGCGCGGTCCGTGCCGGTCGAGCAGGGCGATCGCCTCGGCGAGGCTCGCCGGCCGGACGTACTCGAACGCGCGCATCCGACCGCTAGAGGATCGTGTCGACTTCGTCGAGCAGCACCTGCGGGGTCGCGGCGCGGACGAAGTGGTACGGCCGGTCCGCGAAGCGACCGACGAACGCCGCCCGCGCCCGCCGGAGTGCCTCGGTGTCGACGATCGGCATGGGGATCCCCGGGGCCAGCAGCTCGTTGAGCAGGAAGTAGTTCTGGAGCGAGTGGAGTGTCTGGAACTGCCGCTCGAACGGGATCATCGCCTTGCTGGAGGGGTCGAAGTTGCCGTCGATGGCGGGCACGATCACGACGTCGACCGGGGCGGGCTCCTCGAACACCGACCACTCGGGCATATCGCCGAAGAACTTCTCGACCCCGCGCTCTGGCGCGGCCTTGTCGGTACGTTCGGTGCCCTCGGTCCGCTTCTTGAGGAAGACCGATGTCGAGCCCATCCGCACGACGCCGTCCTCGTCGGTCACCGTCGTCTCCGTGGACACAAGCTGCGCGCCGCGCCGGCAGGCCTCGATCTGGCCCATCGACTTGCCGTGGTTCGACTCGCCCCCCAGGAACATCACGGTCTGCCCCCGATAGCGCACCGCCGAGCTGTGGAACGGGTGCAGCCCGGCAGACTCCATCCGGAGGGCGAGCATCGTCACGACGACCTTCTGGATCGGCCCCGCCGGCCACGGGCCGCTGAACGTCATCCGGGTGCCGTCGTATGCGATCGCCTTGTCGCCGGCCTGGCGCCACACGATGTCGGGCTCCGCGAGCGTGACGTCGGGCGAGATCCGCACGTCGGCGAGGCGGTAGTTCAGGAAGCTCATGTCGTCGAGCACGTGCTCGCGCGGCTCGCCGCCGTGGACGTCGATGCGCAGGCGCGCCGAGCCGGCGGCCATCTCCTCGGTGAGCAGGAGGGTGTTGTTCATCGGTCCTCGAGTCGGGTGGCCATGTTGGCGCTGACCTCGGCGAAGTGCCGGCCCAGCGCATCGACCGCGCCGTCGACGTCACGCGCCCGGAGGGCGGCGAGGATCGGCGCGTGGAGCCCGGCCGACCACTCGAGGTCGGCGCCGGGCGCGATCACGGTCAGATAGGTGCGCGAGAAGGGCTCCAGCGATCGCCAGACCTTCGCCAGCGACCCGTTGTCGGCCAGCTCGACGATCCGCCCGTGGAAGCGGGCGTCCGCCTCGGCCACGGTGCGGCCGTCGCCGGCGCGCGCCGCCGCCTCCATGTCCGCGACGTGCCCCGCCAGCTCGTCCAGCGCCGCCGCGTCGAGCCGCGGCACCGCCAGCCGCGCGCCCAGCTCCTCGAGGGCGGACCGGACGACGTAGGCCTCCAACAGCTCCCGGCGCGTCGCCCGCCGGACGCGGGCGCCGCGGAACGGCGTGATCTCCACGACGCCCAGCGCCTCGAGGCCGCGGAGCGCCTCCCGGACCGGCGCCTGGCTCGTGCCCAGCTCGCGGGCGACCTGCGTCTCGACGATCCGGTCGTCCGGGCGATAGCGGCCGCCGAGGATCTCCTCGAGCAGCCGCTCCTTGACCTGGTCGGCGAGGACGGAGCGCGCCAGGGTCCCGACGGCCACCGGTGGGCGCCCTCAGGACCCGATCGCGGCGGCGGGCGGCGTGGCGGCCGGCGACGCGGCCAGGATCTCGACCACGCCGGCCGACCCGTCGACGCGCAGCCGGTCGCCGGTCGCGATCCGGTGCGTCGCGTCGGACGTCCCGATGACGGCCGGGATCCCGAACTCGCGTGCGAGCACCGCGGGGTGCGAGGTCGTGCCGCCGGTGTCGGTGACAAGCCCAGCGATCTTCGTGAACAGCACGACCCAGGCCGGGTTCGTCATCTGGCACACGAGGATGTCGCCATCGGTGACCTGGTCGAACTCGTCGACGGTCCGGACGAGGCGCGCCACCCCCTCGACGACGCCCGGCGACCCGGCGATCCCCGCGATCCGGCCGTCCTGGACCGCCTCCCCCGCCTGTCCCCGGTGGAACCGCTCCGGGTAGCCCCAATTGACGAGGTACGGGAACGCGAGCTGGGACGGGGTCACGGTGCCGACCCAGTCGCGCGGCTTGATTCCGCCCGCGGCCGCGCGCTCCGCGCGACGCGCCGCGACGATCCCCCGCCCGTCGACCGCCCCGGCGTCGCCGATCAGCATCCGCAGCTCGTTGTAGCGCAGGAACATCACGTCGTCGGCGGCGTCCAGCCGCCCGGCCTCGACGAGCTTGCGGCCGATCGCCATCAGCACCAGCCGCACGTGGGCGTTCGCGCCCTGGTCGATGTAGAAGTGGTGGTCCGGGGTCAGCGGCGCCATCCGCAGGTTGATCTCGTTGGCCGCGCGCATCTCGTCCAGCGGCTCGCCCGCCAGGCCCTCGAGGATCTCCGCCGAGGCGGCCTCGATGTCGCGCCGCATCGCCGCGATCGCCGTCGGGAAGTCGTAGTCGCTGGCGAGGTAGTCGCGCACGAGGTCGAGCGCAGGCTCCATGTGCTCGCGCACGGTCGGGAAGATGAACTCGTGGCTCCACACCGCGTGCCACCCGAACTCGCGCTGGTAGGGCTCCACCCGCTCCGCGATGAACCGGCGGCCGCGCTCCGTCCCGCGCAGCGCGGCGCCGATGGCGGCGCCGTCACCCGCGCCGAACGCCATCCTGAGCTCGTCGTCGTCGCGGACCTCGTTCTTCATCCGCCACAGGGCCTCGATCGAGTCCCAGTTGCGGTCCGACGCCGAGTTCTGCAGGCGGCCCAGCAGCGCCTCGTCGACGGCGCCCCGCGTCCGCTCCATCACCGCCCGCAGGTTGAGCGTCGCGGACAGCTGGGCGAAGTTCAGCATCCAGTGGATCTTCCAGTGCCGGTCGTGGATGTCGATCGCGTCCTCGAGCACGCACGCGACCTCGGCCAGGCTCATCCCGCCAGCCGCGTCCAGCTGGTCCTCGAGGTAGGCGAAGTTGCGCTGCATCTCGGGCACCAGGCGGTCGCGCCACCAGTCGGCGAAGTGGAGGCCGTAGACCGGCAGCACGGTGTCGAGGTAGGCGCCCATGGAGCCGGCGAACGACGGGTCGCGCGGCACCCGCGCGCCGTACCGGGCGCTGTACTCGGTCCCGTCGATGCGCAGGTCGGGATCCGCCGGGATCGCGGTCGTGTAGACGTAGCCGTTGACGTTCTTGGCCAGCCAGTCGACGGCGAACGGCGTCCCGAACCGCCGGAACATGTGGTCGCAGCTCAGCCACCAGCCGCCGATGTCGAAGAACATCGGGCTCACGGGGTGGGGGATATGGAGGTCGTCGTAGACCCAGAACAGGTCCCGCTCGGCGTCCGATGCCCAGGTCACGGGGAACGCGTCGTCGCCGAGGAACTGACCCATGATCTCCTCCGTCGCGCCCACTGGCTGGGTCCTCCGACACACGCGCTCCGCTGACCGCCGGCGATCGGCAATCCTTCGATCATCGATGATGCTACCCCGACCGCGGCGCCCCGGATTGACCCCGGCCCGAACGCGGCCCTACCCTTGACACACAGGCTGTCTAGACAGGTTGCCCAGCGCGGCGGACGCGCGCCTGCGGACGGCATCGAGGGAGCCCGTCCTGCCAACCGCGAACCGACCCGCAGGGCCCGGGCGCCATCTCGGGCTGGACCTCGGCGGCACCAACCTCAAGTGGGCGGTCGTCGCGCACGAGGGCGACGCCTGGACGACGCTCGCCACCGGCCAGGCGCCGACGAACGCGGACGCGGGGCCGGAGGCGGTCGTCGCGGAGATCGGCGAGACCGGGGCCACGGCGATGGCCGGCTGGCCGGGCGTGGTCTCGGCGGGCATCGGCGTGCCCGGTCTGTACGACCCGGAGGCCGGCACGACCCGCTTCCTCGTCAACGTGCCGGGCGCCTGGGCGGGCCGCCCGGTGGCCGGGCCGGTCGCCGCGCGGCTGGGCGTCCCGGCGTTCCTGATCAACGACGCGCGGGCGTTCGGGCTGGCGGAGCTCCGGCTGGGCGCGGGTCGCGGCGCCGGATCGATGGTCGGCCTCACGCTGGGCACGGGCGTGGGCGGCGTGATCGCGGTTGACGGGCGGGTCCACCAGGGCCACGACGGGACGGCCGGCGAGGTGGGCCACCAGACGATCGACCCGGACGGCCCGCCGTGCGGCTGCGGCAACCACGGCTGCCTCGAGGCCTTCGCGCGGGCCGACCGCATCGCGGCGGCGTGCGGGACGGCGACCGCGAAGGAGGCGGTGGCACGCGCCCGTGCCGGCGACGCGGTCGCGCTCGCGGGGCTCGCGCGCATCGGCCGCTACCTGGGCATCGGGATCGCGAACATGATCGCCGTGCTGTCCCCGGATCGCGTCGTGATCGGCGGCGGGGTGGCCGCGGCGGGCGACCTGCTGTTCGCGCCGATCCGCGACGAGCTGGCGCTGCGCGTGCGGACGACGTCGCTCGATGCCGTGGAGCTCGTGCCCGCGAAGCTGGGGATCTGGGCGGGCGCGATCGGGGCGGCCGTCCACGGGGCCGAGCGGGCGGCGGCCGTCGCCCAGGCGGGCTCGTCGTGAGCGCGGCGGCGGTCGTCCCGCACTGGCGCCGGATCGAGCGCGCGCTGCGCGAGCGGATCCACGAGCTGGCGCCGGGCGACCCGCTCCCGTCCGACACGGCGCTGTGCGAGGAGTTCGGCGTCAGCCGGATGACCGCGCGCAACGCGATGCAGCGGCTGGCCGACGAGGGCCTGATCGTCCGGGTCCCGGGTCGCGGCAGCTTCGTGGCCGAGCGGCCGGCCCACCGCCGCGCGGACCGGCTGATGACGTTCTCGCGCGAGATGGAGCGCCAGGGGCGCGCCCCGAGCTCGCGGGTGCTGGCTCGCGAAATCCGGCCCTCGACGGCCGACGAGGCGGCGGCGCTGGGGATCGTCCCGTCCGAGCCCGTGGTCGTGGTCCGCCGGGTCCGCTGCGCCGACGGCGAGCCGATCGCCGTGGAGACCGCGAGGCTGCTGCGCCGGACGGCGGCGGCCGTGATGAGCGCCGACCTCGAGCACGGATCCCTCCACGAGGCCCTCGCCCGCGGTGGGCACCATCTCCGGCGCGGGACCGCGACGATCGGCGCCGCGGCGGCGACGCACGAGGACGCGCGCCTGCTCGGGATCCGCCGCGGCGACCCGCTGCTCGTCGAGCGGCGCGTGATCTCCGACGCCCGCGGTCGCCGGCTCGAGGCGACGGAGAGCCGCTATCCGGCGGACCGGTACGCGCTGGACGTGCTGTTCGAGGTCGAGGACGCCACGCCGGCGGATGGAGGCGAGCCATGACCTCGGGGGTGATCGCCGGCCGCCTCGTCCTGGCCGATCGCGTCGTCTCCGGGCGGGTCACGATCGAGGACGGCTGGATCGCGGCGGTCGAGCCGGACGAGCCGGACGAGGCGGCGGCCGGCGGTCCGTACATCGCCCCGGGCTTCATCGACCTCCACGTCCACGGCTGGGGCGGCCACGACGCCCTGGGCGACGGGGACGCCCTGACCGGCATGGCCCGGGCCCTCCTGCGCCAGGGCGTGACCTCGTTCCTGCCGACCGCGCCATCCCTGTCCGAGGCCGAGCTGCCGCGCTTCGCCGAGCGCGTCCGCGCGTGGATGCCGGTGGCGCCCGCCGACGGGGCGCAGCCGCTGGGCTTCAACCTCGAGGGACCGTTCCTCGCGCCGGCGCGCAAGGGCGCCCACGACCCCGCGGTCCTGCGCACGCCCGACCAGCTCGGCTACGAGGCGATCGGGCCGCTCCTCGACGGCCTGCGGGTGATGACGATCGCCCCGGAGCTGCCGGGTGCGATGGCCCTGATCGAACGGCTGTCGGCCCTCGGGGTCGCGGCGTCGCTGGGCCACTCGGCATCGACGCTCGACGAGGCCCGGGCGGGGTACATCGCCGGCGGCCGGTCGACGACCCACCTGTTCAACGCGATGACCGGCATCGATCACCGGACGCCGGGCCTCGCCGTCGCGGCGCTGATCGACGACGACGTCTATGTCGAGCTCATCGCTGACCGGCATCACGTCCATCCGGCGGTGTGGCCGATCATCACGCGCACCAAGCCGACGGACCGGCTGCTGCTGGTCAGCGACGGGCTGTCGCTGGCCGGGCTGGGCGACGGGACGGCGACCCTGGGCGAGGTCGCGGTCGAGGTGCGGGACGGCCGCTGCACGATCGTCGGCTCCGACACGCTGGCGGGGTCGGTCATCGCCCTGGACACCGCGGTGCGGAACCTCGTCGCCGAGGGCGTTCCGGTCCCGTCGGCGGTGGCCGCGGCGTCCGCGAACCCCGCCGCCCTGCTCGATGCCGGCGATCGCGGGCGGATCGAGGCCGGCCGGCGGGCGCACCTGGTCGAGCTCGACGACGACCTGCGGGTGCGCCGCGTCATGCGCGACGAGGGCTGGATCGAGGGCGCCGGCTGACCCTTCCGATACTCGGTGGTACCGGGTCAGCCGCCGATCGGCGCGTCGTGAGACACTTCGACCTGCTGCTCGTCAACCGGACGCAGATGACCGCGGTCGCCGAGCCCGACCAGGGCGCCGACGACGGCGCGCCCGTCGTCGAGGTCTGACCCGCCGCCACTCCGTCGACGCCCGCGGTGTCAGCGGCCGGCCGACCTCGAGCGCCACGCCACGACCATCGCGATCCCCGCGAGCACGAAGGCGAGCCCGGCCACGACCAGGAACGGTCGTCCCGCCGGCGTCGCCCCGGTGCCGTCCGCGGCGCCATCCGTCGCCGGTGGGGTCGGGTTGGGGCGATGGGTCCGGTCCGGCCGGTCCGGCGGTTCCGGCGTCGCCGTCGCCGAGCAGACCTGGCTCTCGATCGCCTGGTCGAGCTCGACCGCGACCGGGCCGAGCGGCAGGGACTCGATCGCGACGCCGGCATCCCCGATCGGGGTCCGGCTGGTGACGCAGCCCGCCTCGTCGGGCTCGCCCGAGACCGTCGGGCCTGTTGCCCGGATGTCGATCGTATCGCCGACGGTGGCCTCGACGTCGACGGAGAAGGCTCCCGCCGGGTCGGTCGTGGTCGCCCGGACAAGGTCGGTGCCCGCGACCATGACGACGACTTCGACGCCCGGCGCGGGCACGCCGGACTCGGTCACGACACCGGCCACGGCGACCGGGTCGGCGGCCAGCGACGTCGCCGGCAGCCCGAACGCGGCGGCGAGGCAGGCGGCGACGATCGCGAGGCGGACGGTGCGCATCGCCGCACGGTACGGCGCGACGGTGCGCCGGGGCAACGCGGTGGAGTTGCCTATTGCCGCCGCCCCTCGGCGATGCCCCAGCCGCCGTCGACGGCGATCACCTGGCCGGTGACCATCCGCCCGTCGTCGCCCAGCAGCGCGAGCGCGATCGCGGTCACGGCGTCGGCGTCGAGCGGGCCCGCCGCAAGGGGCTGCTTGGCCGCGAGGTAGGCGAGCACCGTGTCGTCGTCCTGCGCCCGCCGGCTCATCGGCGTCGCCACGACCGACGGCGCGATCGCGTTGACCCGGATCGCGTGCGGCGCGTAGGTCGCGGCCATCGCCCGCGTCAGGCCCTCGACGGCGGCCTTGCTCGCGGCGTAGCCGTGGGTGGCGAAGTGGGCGGGCACGGGCCGGGTCGCGAGCGTGCTCGACATCAGCAGGACGCTCCCGCGCGATCCGCCGGCGTCCGGCGCCTGCGCGAGCATCCGGCGGACCGATGCGCGCGCGACCAGGAACTGGCTCGTCGCGTTCGCCGCGATGACCGTCTCCCAGCCCTCGAGCGTCGCCTCGTGGATCGGGCCGTCGCCGAAGCGCCTGGCCGAGATCCCCGCGACGCCGTACACGCCGTCGAGCCGCCCGAAGGCGGCGTCGAACGCCGCGAACGCGGCCTCGACCTCGCGCTCCGACCGCAGGTCCGCAGCGTGCCACGCACAGCGCGCGCCGCCCGCCTGCACGGCCCCGGCCAAGGCCTCCAGGTGCGCCTCGGTCCGCGAGACCGCGAACACCGATCCGCCCTCGGCCGCGATCGCGGTCGCCGCCGAGGCCGCCAAGCCGGTGGAGCCCGTGACCAGCACGTTCCGGCCCGCGAAGCGCGCGCCGCGGGCCGCCGTCACCGGACCATCCGCCGCGTCATCGCGCGGGCCGGCCGGCTGACGCCACGGCCGCTACGATCGCGCGCCGCGTCGCCGCGTCCGCCCGGGTGATCGCGCCCCCGATCCCGACCGCCGCGGCGCCGGCCTCGAGGAACGAGGCAGCGTTGGCGTCGTCGACCCCGCCCGTCGGGATGAGCTCGATGGCGGGCATCGGGCCGCGCAGCTCGCGCACGAACGTCGGGCCGACCGCCGAGGCCGGGAACAGCTTTACGAAGGTCGCCCCGGCGGTCCACGCCGTCTGGATCTCCGTCGGCGTCAGGGCGCCGGGGATGAAGGGCAGGCCCTCGGCCACGGCGGTGTCGACCAGCGCCGTGTCCAGCGCCGGGGCCACGGCGAAGTCGGCGCCCGCGCGCCGCGCCGCCTCGAGCTGGCTGCGTTCGAGCACGGTCCCGGCTCCCGTGAGGAATGGCCCGTCGCTCCGCAGCCGCAGCCGCGAGCGCACCGCGCTCAGGTCGGCCTCCGCGGACGAGGCGTCGAACGTCACCTCGAACACGCGAGCCCCGGCGTCCGCCAGCTCGTCGACCAGCTCGAGCAGCGCGCTCATCGGCGCGACCCGGCGGAGCACGACCAGCAGCCGGTGCTGCCGGATCGCCGCGGCGACGGGACCCGTGCGCAGCACCGCGGCGGTCATGCGACCGGGACCCCGGCCGCCACCGGCTCGAGCAGCGCGCCGTCGGCGAGCAGCTGCGAACGCAGCTCCGAGGCCGCGACCCGGCGCGGCGTCGTGTCCGCGGCCGCCGCCATCGCCGCCGCCGTGCCGGCCGCCTGGCCCATCGCCATGCACGTCGCCATCGACCGCGCCGACGCGTGCGCGTCGTGGGTCGCCGAGAAGCACCGGCCGGCCATCAGCAGACCCTCCAGCCCCGCGGGGAGCAGGCATCGGTAGGGGATCCCGTACACGCCGGACTCGCCCACGTACTGCCAGGCCGTGTCGCCGCCCGCGCCGTGGTCCTCGATCGGGGCGCCACACAGGGCGATCTCGTCGTCGAACCGGCGGCCACCGAGGACCTCGTCGCGTGTCAGCCGATGGTCGCCGTGGACCCGCCGGCTCTCGCGCACCCCGATCGCCGGCGACGTGGCGACGATCACGGACCGTTCGAAGCCCGGCACGCGGTCGTGCAGGAAACGGTGGTACTCCTGCACCTGCCGCCGGCCCTCGACCTCCGCCCGCGTGAGCTGCGCCGGGTCGGTCGCGTCGACGTTGGGAATCCGGGTCATGTGGATGAGGACGACGCCGGCGTAGGGCGTCCGGTGCCACGACCCCTCGACGCGGGGCAGCCGGTAGCCGCCGTGCTCGACGGCGTCCCGCATCAGCGCCCACAGCTCCGTCTTGGGCACAGCGGTCGCGCGCTCGATGTCCACGTTCGCGAGCTTGAACAGCGTCGACAGCGACTGGACCCCCTCGGGCGTCGTCCTCGCGTCGTCGTAGCCGGCCCCGGCCATCGCGCACACGTCGGCGTCCCCGGACGCGTCGACGAGCGTCGTCGCCTCGACCCACCGCTCGCCGCCCTTGTTCCACAGCCGGATCGCGCGCAGCCGCCGATCCTCGTCGAGCCGGACGCCCGTCGCCCAGGTGTGCAGCAGCAGCTCGACGCCCGCGTCCTCGGCCAGCCGCTCCCAGACGACCTTGAGCGCCTCGGCGTCATAGGTCACCCCGGTGCCCGCGCCGTACGTGTTCGGCCGCTCGAACGCCACGCCGTCGGCGGTCAACCGGCTCGCGACCTCCCAGCCCAGCCCGCCCACGACCCGGCGGGGGTTCGCGCCCGGCGTGTAGAAGGCATAGAACGTGTCCAGCACCGCGGTCGACGTCCCGCCCATGAACGCCAGGCGGTCGAGCAGCAGCGTTCGCGCCCCGTGGCGTGCCGCGGTGATCGCCGCGGACGACCCGGCCGAGCCGGACCCGACGACGACGACGTCGAACCGCTCGCTCATGCCGCGGTCTCCGCGCCTGGGATCGCGTACAGCCGCGCCGGGTTGGCCACCAGGATGCGGTCGACGGCGCCGTCGCCCAGCCGGCGGCGGAGGCGCGGCACGAAGGCGGTCATCAGGTAGCGCAGGCCCGGGCCGCCCTCGTATGCCCGCAGGTAGTCCCGCGCGCCGAGGTCGAGGCCGAGCACGATCCGGTCCAGGTGGCCGGCCGCGACGACGGCCTCGATCAGGTCGAGCACGACGCTGTCGGGGTGGTACTTGGTGCGGCCGATGGTGTCGTACTCGAGCGTCACGCCGCGGGCGGCGATCTCGGCGTGGATCTCCCAGTCGGGGTTGCGGTCGAGGTGGGCGAGGGCGATCCGGTCGGTGGTCGCGCCTGCCGCCTCGAGGAGGTCGACCACATCGTGCCCCGCGGTCCCGATCTCCGTGTGCACGAGGATCGCGGCGCCCGTCCGGGCGGAGGCTCCGGCGATGGCCTCGAGACGGCGCCGCTCGCTGCGGGAGATGCGGTGGTACGAGGCGCCGCCCTTGATCGCGCCGGCGCGGGCCGGGTCGAGCGGCCGCGACGGGTCGTTCCAGTCGGCGGGGTGCATCCCCAGCGTGAGGTCGGTGACGATCCGGTCGGCCAGCGTCTCGACCGTGGCGTCGTGGACCCAGTGCCCGGCCGGGTAGTGGGCGTCGCGGTGGTAGCCGCTGGCGGCGATCACCGTGAGCCCGGTGGCGTCGGCGACCGCCCGCATGCCGTCGGGCCGGCGGCCGAGCCCGATCGGCGTCATCTCGACGATCGTCCCGATGCCCGTCTCGCGCCCGTCCAGCGCCTCCGCGATCGCCCGCTCCGGGTCGTCGAAGGCCTCGCCCGGCATTGCCGGCGAGTCGAGGAACAGGTGATCGTGCGCGTCGACGACGCCGAGCACGCCGACCGGCCGGGGACCGGAGACGCTGACGACGTGGGCCTCGGGCACGCAACCCTCCTGCAGCGACCCCCGGATCACGGCCCGCGGCACGGCCTCGGGCGCGCCGGGGAGCGCGGCTCATGGTACCCGCGCCCGAACGGCGTCCGCTGTCGTCGCGGCCTCGGCGGCGCGCCCCCTTCGCCCTGGCATCCACCGGGCGTCCGACCCGCGTCGTCGATCGGCGGCGCCGGGTGCCCCATCGTTCCCATGGACATCGCCCGGGTGGTGCGTATCGTGCGTCCATCGACCGGGCGGGCCTGTCCGGCGGTGCCAAGGGAGGCGATGGGGCTCGTCGTTCGCGACCGGCCACCCCTGACCCGACGCCGTGCGCGGCGCCTCGGGTGGCTGGGCACGCGCGCCGGCCGGCCGCTGGTCGCCGTCCTCGTCGCCTACGCCCTGATCGTGCCCGGCGTGGCCTCGGCCACCTCGACCTGGACCCGCAACCTGTACGTGGCCAGGGCGTTCCTGTACCAGGACCCGTACTACACCGCGTGCACGTCGGCCGCGGCGATGTTCATGCTCAACACCGTCGCCTATCGCCAGACGGGCGGCGCCGGCTTCGCCTGGCGGCCGACGCGGATCAAGCGCGACGACGATCTCGCCAACCGGCGCGACATGACCTCGATCCTGAGCTTCTCGCGGGCCAACGACACCCTCAAGGCCGGCTCGCGCGGAACGGATCCCCACGGCTGGCGCAACGCCCTCAACGCCTACGGCTGGGGCAAGGACGCCATGACCGACCCGGCGAAGCGCGTCTACGACGACCGGGCGTACCGGTCGTTCGACGGAGCGGTCCGCGCGGCCGTGAAGGCCATCGCCCGGCGGTCGATGCCGGTGGGGATCCTGGGCTGGGCCGGCGGCCACGCTCAGGTGATCACGGGCTACGTGGTCACCGGCGCGGATCCGCGCGTCTCGAACGACTTCAAGGTCCGCTACGTCTACCTCAGCGACCCGCTGGCCTCGAACGGCACCGTCAACCGCCGTCTCAGCGTGGCCAAGCTGCGCTCGGGTCCGCTGCGGACCCGATTCCAGGCGTATCGCAAGACCGACAGCCCGTTCGACGACGTTTGGACGCCCGGCACCATCAGGAGCTCCGTCGCGCGTAGCCGCGGGCCCTCCGAGTGGTATGGGCGCTGGGTCCTCCTGCTGCCGATCCGTCAGGGTCTCCCCGCGGACGATCCCGGGCCCGACCCGACGCCCACGCCCGACCCCACGCCGACGCCCGACCCGACGCCCTCGCCGGAGGGCTGACGGCCGGTCGCGATCCGGGATTGAACCCCGGGCGTACCTTGGTCACAGGTCGAACAGCGTCAGCGCAAGGAGGCGTCCAATGCGCTCGTATCTGATCGTGGCCAACCGGACGCTGGCCAGCCCCACGCTCGCCGCGGCGGTCGCCCAGCGCGTCGCCGCCGGCGCGTGCTCCTTCCACGTCGTGGTGCCGAGGACCCCGGTCCAGCACGGGCTGACCTGGGACGAGGACGAAGCCGAGCTCGCCGCCCAGCAGCGGCTCGACGAGGTGCTCGCGCGGCTGGGGTCGATGGGCGTGGATGCGACCGGCGAGGTCGGCAGCAAGGAGCCGGTCGACGCGGTGCACGACGCGCTCCGGACCCGAGAGGCCGACGAGATCATCCTCTCGACCCTGCCCGTCCGGCTGTCGCGCTGGCTGGGGCAGGACGTGCCGACGAAGCTGCGGCGCAGCGTGAACATCCCTGTCGAGGTCGTGATCGCCCCCGACGAGATGGCGGCCGTGGCGGCCGAGCCCGGGGCCGGGGAGGCCGACGACCGCAGCTGAGCGGTTGCGCCTCACCACCGCCGCCACCCGCGCCGCTCCGCGATACTCCGGTCGTGGGTGGCTGTTGCGGCGACGGGATCCCGTCGTGCGAGGCGATGTTCGACGATCGGGCGGCGAGCGACGACGTGCGCCGCTACCGCAAGGACGGGCCGGCCTGGGCGACCACCGAGCTGATCGACGAGCTCGCCCAAGGGATTGACCTCGAGTCCGCGTCGGTGATCGACATCGGGGCGGGCATCGGCATCGTCCACCTCGAGCTCCTCCGACGCGGGGCGGCCCGTGCGACGGACATCGATGGCTCGAGCGCCTACGTCGCGGCCGCCCGTCGCGAGGCCGAGCGCCTCGGCGTCAGCGACCGCGTCCAGCACCTGATCGGCGATGCCGCGGTGGTCGGCGCCGACATCGAGCCCGCCGAGCTCGTCGCGCTGGACCGCGTGATCTGCTGCTTCGGCGACCTGCCGGCGCTGCTCGGCGCGGCGACCAGCCTCGCCACCCGGAGGCTCGGCCTCGTGTACCCGCGCGACCGCTGGTGGGTGCGCGCGATGGTCACGCTCGGCAATCCCGTGTTGTTCGTCCGCCGCCGTGGCTACCGGTTCCGGGTCCACCGCCGCGCGACGGTCGCGTCGCTGCTGGGCGAGGCCGGCTTCGTCCCGCTCGCCGAACGCGACGGTACGGTCTGGCGGGTCGAGACCTGGGAGCGCCGGCCCGCGGCCTGATCGCCGGCCGGCGCCGTCTCCGCCAACACCCGCCACTCGCGCCGCCCGCGCCCCGCGCCATCCACCAGTCACGTCTGTGTGCCCGGCGCTCATCCCCTGTCCGGGCGTGCGCCCAGGGCACATTCCTGACCTCGACCGGCGCCCGCTGGTCGAATCCCTGCGCCGGACGCACGGATCGGACGCGCCGGGGCCAACCGATGGCGGATCCGTGCGGTCCACGCACAGACATGACGCGTTCGGGCGCCGCCCGCCGCCGATCCGGCCAGGAACGTGCGCCCGGCGCACACGCGCCGAGGCGGTCACAGCCGCCGGGCTTGACGGCCCACACCGGTTGGAGATAATGCGCGTTACTAACGCGAGTTAGTGCGGGACCTTAGGATCTCGCGACGCCGGGGAGACTGGTCCCAGGGGACCGGGTGCGCGTTGCGGCATTCAGGGTTCGGCGAGTCGGTGTTCCGTGACGGGAGGCACCTTGGCCCAGAAGCGGCGCGCGACCAGCTCGGACGTGGCGGCACGCGCGGGCGTGTCCCGGACGACCGTGTCGTTCGTGCTCAACGGCCGAACCGACGCCGGCATCCCCGAGGACACCCGGATCCGAGTCATGGACGCGGCCCGCGACCTCGGCTACCACCCTCACGGTGCGGCCAGGGCGCTGGCCGGCGGCGCCTCGCACACCATCGGGCTCGTCCTGCGCCAGTCGCCCGAGCAGGTGTCGGTCGACGCGCTGCTCGCGGAGACGCTGTGGGGCATCGGCTCCGAGGCGCACCAGGGCGGCTACCGCGTGCTGGTCGAGCCGCTGTCGCCCGAGCGCGGCCGCTACAGCGACCTCGTCCGGTCACAGCGCGTCGACGGCCTCATCGTCTCGGGTCCCCGCACCGACGACGAGGAGCTCATCGCCCTGGTCGAGGACGGATTCCCGATCATCCTCCAGGGGTCGCTGCCGTCGCTCGACGCACCCAGCGTCGACGTCGACAACCGGGCGGGTGCCCGAACCGCGGTCGAGCACCTGCTGAGCCTGGGCCACCGCCGGATCGGCTGCGTCACCAACGCCCCGCTCGCCTACACGGCGGCCGCCGACCGGCTCGCGGGCTACCGCGACGCCCTCGCCATGGCGGGCGTCGACGACGACCCGGCCCTGGTCATCGAGGGCGCGTTCGACGCGGCCAGCGGTCGTGCGGCCGCGAGGCACCTGCTCGACCGCGCCGGCGACGTGAGCGCGTTGTTCGTCGCCAGCGACATCGTCGCCTTCGGGGCGATGCGCGCCGTCCGCGAGGCGGGCCGCCGGATACCGGCGGACGTGTCCGTCGTCGGCTTCGACGACATCCCGCTCGCCCGCCACTTCGATCCGCCCCTGACGACCATCCGCATCCCGGCCCGGGCGCTGGGAGCGGCGGCCGGACGGGCTCTCGTCGAGCGGCTCGCCGGGCGAGCCGTGACCGAGCGGATGCTCCTACCCACCGAATTGATCGTGCGCGAGTCCACGACCGCGCACACCTAGCAACGAAACGAGAGCCAAGGGACCGACGGGATGCGTCGCGTCCACCGCACCAAGGAGGAGGTCGGGCAGTGACCGATCACACACGTTTCGGGACCCGGATGACGATGGCGATCGCGTTGATCGCGCTCGTCGCCGGGGCGTGCTCCACCGGCACCACGCCGTCTGCGAGCACGGGGGCCAGCACGCCCGCGGCGAGCACCGGCGCCAGCGCGCCGGCCGGCTCGCAGCCGGCGACGAGCGCGGGCGCCTCGGGTGGCGGGGGAGAAGACCTGACGGGCCAGACGGTCAGCGTCATCGGCACCTGGGGCGGTGACGAGGAAGCGGCCTTCAAGGAGATGGTCGCGCCGTGGGAGGCGCAGACCGGCGCCAAGGTCAGCTACACCGGCACCCGCGACCTCAACACGGTCCTCACGACCGGCGTCGCGTCGGGCGTCCTGCCCGATCTCGCCGGCCTGCCCGGACCCGGCCAGATGGCCCAGTGGGCCGACAGCCTCGTCGACCTCAGCACCGTCCTCGACGTGCCCACCTATGAGTCCGAGACCGCTCCCGCGCTCGTCGAGCTGGGCAAGGTCAACGGCAAGACCGTCGGCGTGTTCATCAAGACCGCCGTCAAGGGGCTGATCTGGTTCGATCCCAAGACCGCCGACCTCGGGGCCACCCCGCCGGCGACGTGGGACGACCTCCAGGCGGCCATCACGGCCAACGCGAGCAAGGCCAAGCAGCCCTGGTGCCTGGGCATCGAGTCCGGCGCCGCGACCGGCTGGCCGGCCACCGACTGGATCGAGGACCTCGTCCTCCGCCAGGCCGGTCCGGACGTCTACAACTCCTGGTGGCAGGGCAAGACCAAGTGGACCGATCCCGCCATCAAGACCGCGTTCCAGACCTACGGCGACGTCGTCAAGAACGCCTTCGGCGGCAACGACGCCGTGATCACCACCAACTTCGAGGTGGCCGGCAACCCGCTGTTCGCATCGCCGCCAGGCTGCCTCGTGTTCCACCAGGCCAGCTTCATCACCGGGCTCGGCGACTTCAAGACCAAGACGTCCGGCACCGACTACAACTTCTTCCCGTTCCCCGACATCAACCCGCAGTTCGCGGGCGCTGTCGAGGGCGCGGGCGACCTGTTCGGCATGTTCCACGACACGCCGGCCGCCAAGTCGCTGATGGCCTACCTCGTCACCGCGCCCGCCCAGGACATCTGGGTCAAGCACGGCGGCGCGCTGTCCGCGAACAAGAACGCCACCGACTATCCGGATGAGATCAGCAAGCGCTCCGCAGAGCTCCTGCAGAACGCCAAGATCTTCGCGTTCGACGCGTCCGACCTGATGCCCAGCGCGATGAACGGCGCCTTCTGGCAGGGCGTGACCGCCTACTCGAAGGATCCGTCCCAGCTGGACAGCATCCTCACCGACCTCGATAGCACCCAGGCGGACGCCTACACCCAGTAGCTCCTCCTCCATTCCGGTGAGGGCGGCCGCCCGGCCGCCCTCACCGGGCAACGCCATTCGGAGGCGGGACCGTGGATTCGAGACTGCTCCTGATGGTGGCCGTGTGCATCGCCGTGCCGGCCGTGCTCATCGGCTACATCGTCCTCACCGAGGTGTTCCTGCGGCTGTTCCCGGAACGGATGAAGCCGCGCATCCGGCCGTGGCTGTGGCTCGCGCCAGCCCTGCTGTTCCTGGTCGTGTTCCTCGTCTACCCGACGATCGGCACGATCATCCGGTCGTTCCAGAACCCGGCCGGCACGGCCTTCGTCGGCCTCGACAACTACGTCTGGTTCTTCACCAACCCGTCGACGCTGACCTCGCTCAAGAACAACGTGCTGTGGGTCATCCTCACGCCGCTGTTCTGCGTCGCGTTCGGGCTGCTGATCGCCGTGCTCGTCGACCGCGTGCGGTACGAATTGATCGCGAAGTCGATCATCTTCCTGCCGCTCGCGATCAGCGCGGTCGCGGCCGGCGTCATCTGGCGGTTCATGTATGACTACCGGCCGCCGGGCGAGCCCCAGACCGGGACGCTGAACGCCGTCGCCGGCGTGTTCGGGGCCGGCCCGTTCCCGTGGATCACGATCGATACCGCCAGCCTCAACACGATCCTGCTGATCGTCGTCATGGCCTGGATCTGGACCGGCTTCTGCATGGTCATCATCTCGGCCGCCCTCAAGGGCATCAACCCCGAGCTGCTCGAGGCCGCCCGCGTCGACGGTGCCAGCGAGATGCAGGTCTTCCGCGGGATCACCCTGCCGCTGCTGCTGCCCACGATCGCCGTCGTGGCGACCACGATCATCATCACGGCCCTCAAGACGTTCGACATCGTCTACACCATGACCAACGGCAACTTCGGGACCGAGGTCGTCGCCAACCGGATGATCAAGGAGATGTTCCAGAACGGGAACTTCTCCCGGGCCAGCTCCATCGCGGTGATCCTGCTGCTGGCGATCATCCCCGTCATGGCGATCAACGTCCGGCGCTTCCGCGCCCAGGAGGCCCTCCGATGACCGTCGCCGCCACCGAAACCACCCGCGCGGTCGCGACGACCTCGAGTCGCCGTCCCCGCCTCGGGCGGGTCTCCCTCCACATCGTCATCGTCGGCCTGATCGTGCTGTGGCTGATCCCCACGATCGGCCTGCTGATCAACTCGCTCCGCCCGACGTCGGAGGTGACCCAGTCCGGCTGGTGGACGGCCCTCTTCCACCCCTCGCAGTGGACCCTCGAGAACTACACGCTCGTCCTGAACCAGTCGAACCTGGGCCAGGCGTTCGTCAACAGCATCATCATCTCGGTGCCCGCGACGATCATCCCCGTGATGGTCGCGGCCTTCGCCGCCTACGCCTTCGCGTGGATGTCGTTCCCGTTCCGCAACGTCCTCGCGGTCGTCGTGGTCGGGCTCCTGGTGGTTCCGCTCCAGACGACGTTCATCCCGATCCTGCAGCTGTTCGGCCCCAAGGGCCTCGGCATCGCCGGCTCGTTCCTCGCGGTCTGGCTGGCGCACACCGCCTACGGCCTGCCGTTCGCCGTGTTCCTGCTCCGCAACTTCATGGCCGAGCTGCCCAGGGAGGTGTTCGAGTCCGCGTACATCGACGGGGCCTCGCCGGTCACCGCGTTCCTCCGGCTGGCTCTGCCGATGAGCGTCCCGGCCATCGCGGCGCTGGCGATCTTCCAGTTCCTGTTCGTGTGGAACGACCTGCTGGTGGCGTTCGTCTACCTCGGCGCCGTCAGCGCGGAGAACCTGCCGATGACGGTGGTCATCGCGAACCTCGTCAACTCGCTCGGCAGCGGCTGGCAGCTGCTGGGCGCGGCGGCGTTCATCTCGATGGCCGTCCCGCTGCTGGTGTTCTTCGGCCTCCAGCGCTACTTCGTGCGGGGTATCGTCGGCGGGTCCGTGAAGGGGTAGGCCAGGGAGCCCGAGCGCGATGATCGATGATCGCCCGCTCTATCCCGTCGATCCCTGGCGCATCCGCGAGCTGACGTTCGACGCGTCGTTCGCCGCCCGCAACGAGACGATCTTCTCGCTCGGGAACGGCCACCTCGGCATGCGCGGCAACCTCGAGGAGGAGGCCGGAAACGTCGTCCACGGCACGTACGTGAACGGCTTCTACGAGGAGTCGCCGATCGCCTACGGCGAGGCGGCCTACGGCTACGCCCGCAACCACCAGGTGCTGCTCAACGTCGCCGACGGGAAGCGGATCCAGCTCCGCGTCGGCGACGAGCCCCTGGACCTCTCGACCGGCATGGTCGAGGCCTACGAGCGTTCGCTCGACCTGCGCAGCGGCGTCCTCACCCGGACGGTCCGCTGGCGGTCGCCGGGCGGCAGGACCATCGATGTCGTCGCGCGGCGGCTGGTCTCGCTCGCCCGGCCCGCGATCGCGGCGGTCGACCTGGCCGTCACGCTCGTCGACGGCGACGCCCCGATCCGGCTGGTCTCGGCCATCAACGCCCGCGTGCGCAACCAGGAGGCGTCCGACGATCCGCGGGTTGGGGCGCACCTGCCCGAGGGCGCCCTGCGCACCGTCCACCACGAGGCGGACGGCACCTGGGCGGCCGTCGTCCAGCGGACGCGGACCACGCGCCTCGCGATCGTGGCCGCGACGGACCACGTCGTCCGGGGCGACGCAACCACCGGGCTCGGGTCCCAGGCGTCCGAGGCCGGGACCGCGCTGACGATCGACGCCCGGCTCCCGGTCGGCGGCACGCTCGCCCTGACCAAGCTGCTCGCCTACGGCACGTCGCGAGACCACCCGGAGGAGGCGCTGGTCGGCTGGGCGCGCGACGAGCTGGCGGCGGTGCGCGGCGGCGGCTTCGAGGCGCTGGCCGCCGAGCAGCGCGAGGTCCTCGACCGCTTCTGGAGCACGTCGGACGTCGAGATCGACGGCGACGGCGCGCTCCAGCAGGGGGCCCGCTTCAACCTGTTCAGCCTGTTCCAGTCGGCGGGCCGCGACGGCCGCACGAGCCTCGCCGCGAAGGGGCTGTCGGGCGAGGGCTACGAGGGCCACTACTTCTGGGATACCGAGATCTTCGCGCTGCCGTTCTTCGCCTACACGCAGCCCGCGATCGCGCGCGCTCTCCTGCGCTACCGGTGCGGGATCCTCGACAAGGCGCGCGTCCGTGCGAACGAGATGAGCCAGCGGGGTGCGCTCTACCCGTGGCGCACGATCGGCGGCGAGGAGGCCTCGGCCTACTTCCCGGCCGGCACCGCGCAGTACCACATCAACGCCGACATCGCCTACGCCATGGCCAAGTATTTGGCGGCCAGCGGCGACCGGTCGCTCCTGCTCGACGGCGGCGCCGAGGTCGTGTTCGAGACGGCACGCCTGTGGGCCGACCTCGGGGACTACATCCCGGCCCGCGACGGTGCCTTCTGCATCAACGAGGTCACCGGGCCAGACGAGTACACGGCGCTCGTCAACAACAACGCCTACACCAACCTGATGGCGCGCGCCCACCTCCGGTTCGCCGCCCGCGTGGCCGACGAGCTGGCGGCCGACGAGCCCGCGGCCTACGCGCTCCTGGCCGAGCGGATCGCGCTCCAGCCCGACGAGATCGCCGAGTGGCGGCGGGCCGCCGACCTGATGCGGATCCCGCGCGACGCAACCCTCGGGGTCCACGCCCAGGACGACTCGTTCCTCGACCGGGCGCCGTGGCCGTTCGCGACCACGCCGGCCTCGGACTACCCGCTGCTGCTGCACTTCCACCCGCTGGTCATCTACCGCCACCAGGTGCTCAAGCAGGCCGACGTCGTGCTGGCGCAGGTGCTGCTGTCGAGCCAGTTCACGACCGCCGAGAAGAAGCGCAACTTCGACTACTACGACCCCCTCACGACCGGCGACTCGTCGCTGTCGCCGTGCATCCAGAGCGTCGCGGCGGCGGAGCTGGGCTATGCCGATGCCGCCTACCGCTACTTCATGCAGACGGCGCGCATGGACCTCGACGACGTCAATGGGAACGTGGCCCACGGGGTCCACATCGCGGCGATGGCGGGCTCATGGGTGTCGCTGGTGTACGGGTTCGCCGGCCTGCGCGACGACGACGGATCGATCGCGTTCGCGCCCCGGCTGCCCGCGGCCTGGGACCGGCTCGCGTTCCGCACGCTCGTGACCGGGACCACGCTGGGCGTCACGATCACCCGCCACGAGGTCCGCTACGAGCTGCTGGCCGGCGACGAGCTGCACATCCGCCACTTCGGCCAGCCGGTCAGGGTCGCGGCGGGGTCGCCGGTCACGATCGGGCTCGACCCGTCGCTGCGGGCCGTGATCTTCGACCTCGACGGCGTCATCACCGACACCGCCGAGCACCACTACCGGGCGTGGAAGCGGCTGTGCGCCGACGAGTCGCTCCCGTTCGACCGCGAGCTCAACGAGGGTCTCAAGGGCGTCAGCCGGATGGAGAGCCTGGACATCATCCTCGAGCACGCCGGGCACACCGCGAGCCTGCCCGACAAGGTGCGCCTGGCGGACCGCAAGAACGCCTACTTCCGGGAGCTGATCGACGCCATCACGCCCGCCGACCTGCTGCCGGGCATCGGCGACCTGCTCGCGGACCTGCGGGCCCGCGGCGTCCGGACCGCCATCGCATCGATGAGCCACAACGTGTACGACGTCGTCCGCCACCTGGGCATCGAGGGGATGGTGGACGCGATCGTCGACCCCGCGACGCTGGTCAAGGGCAAGCCCGACCCGGAGATCTTCCTGGCCGCGGCCGAGCGGCTGGGCGTGCGGTTCGAGGACTGCGTGGGGATCGAGGACGCCCGGGCCGGCATCCAGGCGATCAAGGCGGCCAGGATGGTGGCGGTCGGGGTGGGGGAGGACCTGCCCGGCTGCGACTGGCTGGTCCCCGATACGCGCCCGTTGACGTTCGAGGCGCTCGCCTCGCTGTTCCCCGGGTCACCGACGGCATCGGCCCCGGCGAGCTCCGCCGGCGCTGACCGAGCGGTTTCCGCCCGGTAGTCCTCACGCGACTGCAACGTCCCCTCCTCGCGCATGTCGCGAGTCGTTGGGCACCCCATTGGCCGATTCCAGCCACCTCTGGGGCGTTGCGAGCCAGGCGGGAGCCATCTCGGCGGCCACCAGTCGCCTGGTGACGCAGTGGCGGAACCGGGAGCGGCCAGCGAGCGGATCCGCGATGACCCGGTGACGCGTCAGCCCCCGGCCATCGCCGGCAGCAGCAGCACCGTGTCGGCCGGCCCGAGCGGCGTCGCGAGCTCCTGCAGGTGGCGGACGTCCGTCTCGTTGACGAACACGTTCACGAAGCGGTTGATGCCGCCTTGGTCATCGAGCAGGCGTGGGCCGAGGTCGGGATACGCGGCCACCAGCGCGCTGAGCGCCTCGCCGACGGTCGCGCCCTCGACGTCGATCAGCTTCTGGCCGCCGGCGGAGGTCCGGAGCACGGGCGGGATGCGGACCTGGCTCATGCCGTCAGCCAGTCTTCGAACGCCGCGAACCGCGCCGGGATGACCGGCGTCAGGCCGGGGCGACCCGGTTCGGCGGGCCGTGCCTCGATCCCGAACCGCACCGCGTCGGGCGTCTTGAGCCCGTTGCCCGTCAGGAGCGCGACGACCTCGTCGCCGTCGCGGATCACGCCGCGCCGTCGTGCCGCCTCGGCAGCGGCGATCGTCACTCCGCCGGCGGTCTCGGTATAGATGCCCTCGAGGGTGGCAGTCCGCCGGATCGCGTCCGCGGTCTCGAGGTCGGCGACCGCCTCGATCGATCCCGCCGTCTCCCGGGCCAGCTCCACCGCGTAGCGCCCGTCGGCGGGGTTGCCGATCGCCAGCGAGCGCACGATCGTGTCGGGCGTCCGGACGGGCTCGATGTCCGAGCGGCCCGCGGCAAACGCCGTCGCGACCGGCGCGCAGCCGGCGGCCTGCCCGCCGACGAACCGCACCGGCTTGGCCGCGACCCAGCCGAGCTCGACCAGCTCCTCGAACGCCCGTGCGAGCCGGGTGACCATCGCGCCGGAGGCGATCGGCGCCACCACGACGTCGGGCAGCCGCCAGCCCAGGTCCTCGGCGATCTCGTAGCCCAGCGTCTTGCTGCCCTCGGCGTAGAACGGGCGCAGGTTCACGTTGACCAGGCCCCACGGCAGCTCGTCGGCGACCTCGAGGCACAGCCGGTTGACGTCGTCGTAAGTGCCGTCGATGCGCACGACCGTCGCGCCGTAGGCGAGGGCGTGCTCGATCTTGGCGGGCTCGAGGTCGGCGGGCACGAACACGTACGCCGGGACGCCGATCGCGGCCGCGGCGGCCGCCGTGGCCCCGGCGAGGTTGCCGGTGCTCGCGCAGCCGAGCGCGTCGAGGCCGAACGAGGCCAGGCGCGCGGCGGCGATCGCGACCGCGCGGTCCTTGAACGAGAGCGTCGGGTTGCGGGTGTCGTCCTTGATCAGGAGGCCGTCGACGCCGATCGACGCGCCCAGCCGGTCCGCGCGGACCAGCGGCGTGCTGCCCACCTTGAGCCCGCGCTCGGGCGGGGCGTCCACCGGCAGGAGCTCGAGATACCGCCAGATCCCCGGCCGCCGCCCGGCGATGGTCCCGGGCGACAGGAGCCGGGCCACCAGCTCCAGGTCGACGTCCACCTCGAGCGGCCCGAAGCATGCGGCGCAGACGTAGCTGGGACCGATGGCCTCGCGCGTGCCGCAGTTGCGACACCGGAGGCCCCGGATGCGCGGCGTCGAGGCGGCGTCGCCGGCGGGGCCGGCGAGTTCGATGGCCATGGGACGGTCCTTTCGCGGGTAAGGCGGTTTGGACCGGCAAATGAGAAGACCCTCCACGAGGAGGGTCCCAGGGGGATCGCCCTATCTCGCAGGAGAACCTGCCCGGAATTGGCACCTTGCCGGCTCTGCGCCGGTAGGTTGTCGTGGCTTCAACGGGCCGGTCCCTCCGCCACTCTTGATAGCGCTCTTCAGTTGGCCCGGATGGTACGAACCCGGACGGCCGACCGTCAAGGCCGCGTGGCGGGGCGTGGACCGATTCGGCTCAAGGCGGCGCAGGCGCGCCACGCGGGTCAGCTCGCGGCGGCTTCGACCTCGGGCGGGGCGGCGCCCGCTTGATCGGCCTCCTTGGGCGCGTCGCCACCCGGCTCGTCGACGTCGAGCAGGTAGCCGATGCCCTGGAACGTCTTGATCCGGCCGGGCTCGCCCGGGCTCGCGCCGAGCTTGCGGCGGACGCGGCTGACCCAGACCCGCAGGTACTGGAGGTCGTCGCGGTATTCGGGGCCCCAGACCTTGGTCAGCAGCTCGGTGTGGAGGACGACCTTGCCCGCGTTCGCGGCCAGGTGCTGGAGGAGGAGCCACTCGGTCCGCGACAGCTGGACGAGCTCGCCGTTGCGCATCACCATGCGCCGCTCGAGGTCGATCTCCACGTCGTCGAACCGGACGATGCCCGCGGGCGACGATGCGCCCGTGCTGCGTCGCAGCACCGCGCGGATGCGCGCGGCCAGCTCGTCGGGGTGGAAGGGCTTGGCGATGTAGTCGTCGGCGCCCAGGTCGAGGCCCTTGGCCTTGTCCGCCGTCGAGCCCTTCGCGGTCAGCAGGATCACCGGGACGGCACGTCCCTCGCGGAGCTGGCCCATCACCTCGATGCCGTCGATGTCCGGCATCACGATGTCCAGCAGGACGACGTCGGGGCGGTACTCCTCCGCCTTGCGCAGGGCCTCCTCGCCATTCGAGGCCGTGATCACCCGGAATCCATCCTCGGACAGGGAGATCGCGACGAGCTTCGTGATCCTGGGCTCGTCGTCGGCCACGAGGACCAGCGGTTGGGACGCCATGCACACCCTCCGATCGCCTAGAGGCACCCGGGCGACGTGCGCCGGGCCGGTGACGACCGCGGACATCATGAAGGCTCGCCGACTCGGCCAATCCGGCACTGGTCGGCGCCCGCATTACATCGGCGTGACAGATTGCGCCCCGCGCGACGATCGAACGTCGGCGCGGCGCACCGGGACGGCGCGGTTCGTGGACGGGGAGGTCAGACGGCCTCGCTTGGGCGGGCGATGCGCACGATGGCGAGCACGACGAGCTCGAGCAGGGTCCAACCGATCAGCGCCAGCACGGCCGCGACGTCGAGCGTCGAGCCGCCCGATGACGACAGGGCGTTGGTCCGCAGGATCCCCTCGAACGGCGCCACGAACACCTGGCTGATGTCCAGGATCGCGCGGACGAGGTCGTTGCCCTCCCGCGCGTCGAGCAGGAGGAGGACGATCCGCAGGCCGATGATCAGCTGGATCAGGCCGAACACGACGATGACGACGCGCGACGCCAGCGTGGACCCGCTGGGGCGCGTCGTGCGCACGCGTGTCTCGTCCACGTAGCGACTGCCATAGCCGCCGGATGTGACGACCGGGTCCGTGTCACGGACGACGGTGGTGCGTTCCTCGGTGGTCATGTGATGGTCGTACCTCGGTGCATCCAGACACCCGTCGCCGCCGGGCCCTTGGTGGCCCGGCGCTCAAAGGGGGTTACTGGGACGGTGCCGCCGACTCGGGGGCCATCGAGACCGCTTCGCTGGCGCCCACCGACGGGGCCTCGGCGCTCGCGACCGGGACGGACTCGAGGCCGCTGGTCGGGACGCCGCCGCTGGAGGTTGAGCCCTGGCTGCACGCGGCGACCAGGCCGGCCGCGGCGATCGTCAGGATCAGGAGCAATCGTTTCATGGATGATCCTCTATCGCTTGTCTTCGTTGGCCCGCGCACGGCGTCCGCCGGGCGGGAACGGGGTAGGAGGGCACCCTAGGAGCCCGCGGCGGTCATCCACGTTCCACGTCCGCGTGGCTGGCGTTGCAGTCGCCTGACAGGGCCGTTGGGTCAGTCGAGCTCGTCCGCGTGGTAGGACGGCAGCACGAACGTGAACTCGCTGCCGCCCTCCGGGCGCGACGCGGCCGAGATCCGGCCGTTCATCGCCCCGACCAGCCGGCGGGTCACGTACAGCCCGATGCCGGCCCCGCCGGCCATCTTCGCAGTCGAGGGGGATCGGAAGAACGGGTCGAAGATGGCGTCGGCCTCGAGTGGGTCGATGCCCGGGCCGTCGTCCCGAACCCGCACGGCGACGCCGTCGCCGTCGGGATTTGGCTCGACGATCACCGTCACGACAGACGAGCCCTCGCTGTACTTCGCGGCGTTGGACAGCAGGTTGCGCAGCACCTGGGTGATGCTCGTCTCGTCGCCGCTCACGGCCGGCAGGTCGGGTGCCACGTCGACCTCGAAGGCGACCGACGGCCACCGCCCGCGCTCCTGCTCGACGACGGACGGCACCAGGTGCTGGAGGAGCGCGGGCTCGTCGCCCAGCTCGAACCCCTCGTCGAAGCGGGCCAGCACCAGCAGGTCCTCGACCAGGCGGTACAGCCGGTCGGACTCACTGGCGATGTCGCCGAGGATCTCGTTGGACATGTCGGAATCGAGCGTCTTGCCGGGCTTCGCCAGCACCGCGGCTCCGCCATAGATCGTCGTGACGGGGGTCCGCAGCTCGTGCGACAGGAGCCCCAGGAACGCCTCGCGCAGGGCCTGGCCCTGGCGGAACGCGGTGACGTCGCGGCACACGATCACGGTCGATGGCGAGTCCAGCCCGGCCGCCTCGGCCACCGGGTACGCCGTGACCTCGATCCACGCCGGCGGCCGGCCGACCAGCCGGTACTCGGCGGGCCCGCGGTCGAGCACCCGCGGCCGTCGGTCATCGGGGTCCAGGAGGCAATCCAGCATCTCCTCGACGGTCGCGACGGTCCGGCCGAGCAGGCGCACCGCGGCCTCGTTGGCCATCCGAATCGAGCCGTCGGGGTTGCTGACCAGGATTCCCTCGCCGAGGGCCCCGATCGCCGCCTCGAGCTCCGCCGCGTGGCGCCGCTCGCGGTCCGCCAGCAGCCCCACCTCGCCGTGGAGCCGGGCGTTCTCGAGCGCGCGGCCCGCACGGTCACCGAGCTGCTCGACGACCGCGGCCTCGTCCGCATCGTACGGTCGATCGCCCCGGCGCATGAACACCAGGGCCCCGGTCGTCTGGTCGTGGACGCGGATCGGGACGCCCAGGCCCCACCGGAGGTCGTACGTCGCGGCAGCGGGCGCCCTGGGGTCGACCGCGAACGCGCCCGACGTGCCCTCGCGGACGATCCGGGCCAGGGCCGACTCGCCGATCAGGTCGCCCGCACCACCCTCGATCAGCGTCGCGCTCCCGTCGAGGGCCGGGTCGGCGGACGCGATGTGGCGTCGGGCCCCGTCGTCGGCGATGACGTCGACGATGCACACGTCGCCCATGAGCGGCAGCGCCAGGCCCGCGAGGCGTCCCACGATCTCCGCGTAGTCGAGCGACAGGCCGAGCTCTCGGCCCGACTCCGCCAGGAGGTCCAGCCGGCCCTGCGCAGCCTCGAGGCGGCGGAGGGCCGCGCGCTCCGCGTCGAACAGCCGGCCGCGTTCCATCGCGCTCGCCCCAAGGCGCGCAAGGGCCGCGATGAATGCCTGCCGATCCGGGGCCAGGGGGTGGGCATGGTTCCAGCTGAACCCGAGGACGCCGAACCGGCGCCCATCGACCTCGAGGGGAACGGCGGCGACGGCGCGCAGCTGGGGCGCGACGCCGAGCCGTTTGAACGTGGGCCCATAGCGCTCGAGATAGGCGACCGGGTCCTCGATGAACACGGGGTTGCCGGTCCGCGCGACGTCGGTCGCCGGCAGCGGCATGTCCAGCGGCAGCCGCGCAAGCGACCGCGCGCGGTGGTCCGAATGGCCACGCCAGGCGATCGCGGTCAGCTCGGCTTCGCCCGGCTCGATCAGGAACACGGCAGAGCCGTCGGCGCGCAGGGCGGCGATGCCACGGGCCATCAGCAGGTCGGTGATCTGATCGGTCGTCAGCGCGCCGGCGAGCTCGGTGGCGAGGGCCTGGAGCGCCTCGAGGCGACGCGCCGCGACGGCCCGGTCGCGGCCCCGCAGCGGCGTCCGCCGGAGGGCGTTGGACGGTGCGGCCGTGACGGTCGAGATCGCGGACCCGAGGCCGGATGCCAGCCGGCGGGCGACAGGCTCCCGGCTTCCGTGCATGGTGCCGAGATGGTAGCGCCAGGCCATCACGTCTTCGGGGTCGCCGCCGGGCCCGTCGCCGGGTGCGGCACGACCGTCGGATTGCCCGGGGCCGGCGTCCTTGACCACGGGTCAGGAGGCGAGGGGCTGTCCCGCGTCGGGCATGGCGTCTGCCGCGAGGATCACGAGGACGGCGTCGACGAGGTCGCGCGCCTCGAGGTCGGAGGCCCGGTGCGACAGCCCGCGGCCGGGGACGCTGGGCCCGACCAGGATCGTCCGCAGGCCGTGTCGCCCGCGGACGTCGCCGCAGCGGGCCTCGTCGGCGGTCACGAGCCAGCCGCTCGCGTCGTCGGGCAGCGTGGGCGTCGACTCGACGTCGGGGAGCGGGGCCGCGCTCGTCCCCGCCGCGTCGCCCGGCCGGCCCCACAGGATCACGCGGCACTCGGCGTCGATCAGGTGGCGGATCGCGGCGTTGGCCTCGGGCTGGGCCCGGACCTCCATCTCGCGGCCGACGCGCGTCTCCAGCTCCAGCGCATCGCGGTCCACCCACACGGTCACTTGCGGCTCAGTCATGTTCGGTTCCCTCTCGGCCCGGTCGAAGGACTTCCGCTCGCACGGACACGCGGGCAGCCATCCCCACCAACGCACGGTAGCCGGGAAGCGAACCGTGCCCGGTCTTCGGCGGGTCGCTTCCCGTTGCAACGGCATGTCATCCAACGCCCGGGATGTCGCATGGGATCGACAGCACGGCCGCGCGTCTTGACAGCCCGCCCGGCGCGTGCCACGACACGTGGATGCAGACACATGCCGCACCGACCGAGTCCGCAACCCTGGACCGCAACAAGGACGTGGTCCGCCGTTTCGTCGCCGAGATCTTCGTCGCCGGACGCCCGGAGGCCGTCGACGAGCTGGTGGCCGAGGACTTCGTGCCGCACAGCTGGCCATCGACGGGCGATGGTCGCGGCGATCTCAAGCGTGCCATCGACCGCGTCAGCGGCGGACTCGAGGACCCGGAGTTCACGATCGAGGACCTGATCGCCGAGGGCGACGGTGTCGCGGCCCGCCTCACCACGAGCGCGACGCACGTCGGCGAGTTCATGGGCATGGCGGCGACGGGCAAGCGATACACGATCGAGGAGATCCACGTCTTCCGCCTGCGCGACGGCCAGGTCGTCGAGCACTGGCACCAGTTCAACCCGCTGGCCCTGATGCAGCAGCTCGGGATCAGCCCGCCGAGCTGACCACCGACGGGTCAGCCGGGCGTCTCACCGCGGTCGAGGCGCACGACACGGCGGTCGGTGACGATCGCCGTGATCAGGCCGGCGGGCGTGACGTCGAACGCGGGATTGACGGCCCGCGTGCCTGCGGGCGCCGTCCGGACGCCGCGGAACGCCGTGACCTCGGCCTCGTCTCGCTCCTCGATCGGGATCGCGTCACCCGAGGCCGTCGCCCGGTCGATCGTGGTCTCGGGCGCGACCACCAGCAGCGGGACGCCCGCATGGCGCGCCGCGAGGGCGAGCGACAGGCTGCCGACCTTGTTCGCGGTGTCGCCGTTACCCGCGATCCGGTCCGCGCCGATGAGCACGACGTCGGCGCCGCCGCGCACCAGGATCGACGCCGCCGCAGCGTCGACCACCAGCCGGAACGGCGCCCCCATCTCGGCCAGCTCCCAGGCGGTGAGCCGGGCGCCCTGCAGCAGCGGCCGCGTCTCGAGCGGGAGCGCCTCCTCGAGGAGACCCCGCGCGTGGAGCTCGCCGATGACGCCGAGCGCCGTCCCGCGCTCGACCGCGGCCAGGGCCCCCGTGTTGCAGATGGTCATCGCGCGCACGCGCGGCCGGGGCACGAGCTCGGCGATCAGGTCGGCGCCGCGCGCCGCCATCGCGGCGCAGGCCGCGATGTCCTCGTCGCGGATCCGCAGCCCTTCGGCGAGCACGGCGTCCGGCCCGTGTGGCAAGCAGGCGAGCGCGCGGTCGACGCCCCGGGCGAGGTTGACCGCGGTCGGCCGGGCCGCCCGGAGGCGCTCGGCGCCGGCGCGAGCCGCCGCGACGTCCCCGGCCTGATGCGTGGCGAGCAGGGCCACGCCGAACCCGCCCGCCACGCCGAGGGCGGGCGCGCCGCGGACGGCGAGCCGCCGGATCGCGTCGATCAGCGCGTCGACCTCCGCGATGCGCAGCACCACAAGCTCGTCCGGAAGGCGGGTCTGGTCGATGAGGTGGATCTCACCGTCGACCCAGTCGATGGTCCGCATGGTCCGCCCATCTTCGCAGGCGACGGCGACGTCGACGGCGCGACCGCGTGTCGATCGGGGATCGACGCGACGCTTGCCGTGTCAGCGGCCGCTCTTCGCCCGTAGGCGCAACTGTCGCTCCACCTCGGCGATCTGTGCCTCCGTCATGCGATCGACGTTCACAAGGGCGCTGTCGGCGCGGCGGTCCGCCTCCAGGAGCTCGTCGTGGACGATCTTCGACTCCCGGGCCTGCCGGTTGGCCTCCAGCAGGATCAGGATCCCGAGCAGATAGGTGAGGATCGTCGTCGACGTGTTGATCAACAGCTGCCACGTGTCGCTGAAGCCGAACAGCGGACCGCTGGCCGCCCACAGGAGGATGACGGCGACCGAGGCGACGAAGAACTGCCACGACCCGACCCCGAGCGTCACCCGATGGGCGACGCGCCGAAAGAACTCGCTCATGCCGAACTCCCGATCGCGCGGCGAGGATGGCCACCGCCGCGAGCATCGGGTCTGTGGCAGGCGCTCGGCGTCAATCCCGGCGCCACACCGATAACGGAGGCCTTGCAGGGCGCCGAGCGTCCGCTCGGGCTGCGACCAGCCAGGCCTGCCACGAGCGTGCAAGCCCGGGGGCCGCCGCCACGCTCGCCGCGGCAATGGCCGACCCGCGACCGTTCCCCCATGACGACGCTCGGATACGCCCTGTCCAGCGAGGAGCACGACCCTCGCGCCATGGTCCGGCACGCGAAGCTCGCCGAGGAACGCGGCTTCGCCTTCGCCCTCATCTCCGACCACTTCCATCCCTGGATCGATCGCCAGGGTCAGAGCCCGTTCGTGTGGGGGGTCCTGGGAGCGATCGCCGATGCGACCGACCGCCTCGTGGTCGGAACGGGTGTCACGTGTCCGACGATCCGGATCCACCCGGCGATCATCGCCCAGGCGGCGGCGACGGCGGCCACGCTGATGCCCCATCGCTTCTTCCTCGGCGTCGGGACCGGCGAGCGCCTCAACGAGCACGTCCTCGGCCAGCCGTGGCCCGAGTGGGAGGTCCGGGCGGAGATGCTCGAGGAGGCGCTCGACGTCATCCGGGCGCTCTGGACCGGCGACGTCACGAGCCACCACGGCCGCCACTACACGGTCGAGAACGCCCGCCTCTACACGCTGCCCGACCGACTGCCGCCGATCCACGTCGCCGGAAGCGGTGAGCGGATGGCGACGTTGGCCGCTCGGATCGGCGACGGCTTCATCGGCACGGGGCCGGAGAAGGGCGTCATCGACGCGTACCGTGAGGGCGGCGGTGAGGGACCCCGATTCGGCCAGGTCACCGTCTGCTGGGCCGAGGACGAGGCGGCGGCGCGCCGAACCGCGTTGGCCTGGTGGCCGACGGCGGCCATCCACGGCAACGCCACCCAGGAGCTCGCGCTGCCCGCGGACTTCGAGGACCTGGCGACGCTCGTCGACGAGGCGGCGATCGCCGAGGTCATTCCGTGCGGGCCGGACAAGCGGCCGATCCTGGATTTCGATCGCCAGGTACGTCGACGCAGGGTTCGACCACGTGTACGTCCACCAGGTCGGGCCGGACCAGCGCGGCTTCCTCGACTTCGCCGCGGCCGAACTGCTGCCGGAGTTCGACCGCGAGCCGGCCCGAGCGGTGAGCGCGTCGCGGTGACCACGACCACCCGGCACCTGTCCCACGATCGTCGAGGGTCGTCCACCGCCGACGCGCCGGCTGCCATGCGCGAGGCGGTCGTCGAGGGTCACGCGACGCTGAAGGACGTCCGGATGGCGGCCGCCGGGTGTCGCGCCTGCGAGCTGTGGGCCCGGGCGACGCAAACGGTGTTCGGCACGGGGCCGGTGCCCGCGCGCTGGATGCTGGTCGGCGAGCAGCCCGGTGATCGCGAGGACGTCGAGGGCGCGCCGTTCGTTGGACCCGCCGGGCGGGTGCTGGACGATGCGCTCGAGCAGGCAGGCATCGATCGCGAGCAGGTGTTCGTCACCAACGTGGTCAAGCACTTCAAGTGGCGTCCGTCGCCCACCGGAAAGCGGAGGCTCCACGAGCGCCCCAACCGCACCGAGGTTGGTGCCTGTCTGCCGTGGGTGGAGAGCGAGCTCGCGCTGGTCAGGCCGAAGGCGCTGGTGCTGTTGGGCGCGACGGCCGCCCAGGCGTTGCTGGGCGACGCGATCCGCGTCACCCGCGATCACGGCCGCCCGATCGATTCCGATCTCGCCCCGCTCGTGCTGGTCACCATCCACCCGTCCGCGGTCCTGCGCTCGAGAGACCGGGCGGCGCGCGATGCCGCGATGGGCGGCTTCGTCGACGACCTGCGGCTGGCGGCCGGGGGTTGACGCGGCGCCCCCGCCGCTCGACGGCGGGCGGCAGGCGCTGCGTGGGGCTACTTGGATTTCGACTTGGTCTCGCCGTGCTCGCGGCGCTCCTTGTTCACCGTGCGCGCGGCGCGCTCCTCGGCCTCGTCCTTGCTGACGCCGCGATCCTCGTACGAGTCCTTGATGTGCTCGTACTGGCGTTCGCGCTTGGGGCTGGATCCTGCGGGCATGGTCGGCGTCCTCCGAACCTCAGCTAGCGCGCGCCTGCCGTGGCCGGCTCCGCTGCGTGGCGGCCGTTGACCCGCGTCTTGCCGGGGCCGCCGGTCTCCTGCCAGGCGCGATCGATGTCGTCGATCATCGCGAGCAGCTTCTCGCCGTCTGCCGGGTCGTTCGAAGCCTTGACGCTCGACGCCTGCTTGGCCGCGGCCCAGAAGGTCGCGTGCAGGTCGGGTACCGCGCTGAGGTGCTCGGGCTTGAAGTAGTCGTGCCACAGGACGTCGAGGTGGTGCTTGACCAGCTCGGCACGCTCCTCCTTGATCGCAATCGCGCGCGTCCGGAACGCCGGGTCCTGGTTGTCCTGCAGCTTCTGCTGGATCTTGAGGCAGCTCTCGGCCTCGATCCGCGCCTGCTCCGGGTCGTAGACGCCACACGGCAGGTCGCAGTGGGCGTGCGCCGTCACACGCGGCGCGAGCATCGTCCGAATCGTCATGGGAGCCTCCTGACACGCGCCCGCTGAGGCGGGCTGACGTCAAGCCTCGTCGTCGGCGCGTTGCGAAGGCGCAGGTGGGAATCGGGTGCCCTATACAGCGACGTTGCGGGGCGACCTCGACGCGGCGGCGTCCCGCTACCAGATCGCCGTGCTGGGCCGGCCGCGGGACCCCGGGGCGGCAGGCTCGCCGTCGCCGGTCTCGGCCGCCGCTCGATCGTCGGCCGGCTGCTCGGGCTCGGACGGCCGTGATCCGCCGGCGGGCGTCGCCGCGGTGTCCCAATCGGGCCAGACCCTCGGAGGGGCGGTCGGCTCCGCCATGACGGGCACCGGCTCGCGACGCCATGGCAGCGCCGCGACGCACCACGGGCACACGGGCCAGGCGACCTCGACCAGCCGCGTGCAGCGGGGGCACGGGACCAGCAGCTCGTAGCGGCACCACGGGCAGAGCCGCCAGTCGTCCTCGATCGCGGAGCCGCACGACGGGCATGCGGTGGGCACGGGGGTCGCCTCGAGCGCGGTCTCGGTGAGGTCGCGCTCGCTCGCTTCGGCCAGCGTCTCGGCGGGGCGGATGACGCGGTAGACGACCGCGACGGGCAGGAAGAACACCGGGGTCGCCAGGACGACCAGGCCCGACATCAGGAACGGCGCCGGCAGGCTCGTCGTGCGTCGCGACAGGTCCCGGAACGCCCACCACGCGGTCGCCACCCAGACGAGCACGAGGTAGAGGAACACCAGGCGCGCCGTCAGCTGGACGGTGGAGCTGTCGACGACCCCGCCGAGGGTCGAGCCGATCTGGTTGAGGATGTCGGTCATCGTTGGTTGCCTGTGCCCATGATCCGCCCGCCCGGTCGATCTGTCACCGCGGACCCGGGGCCCAGCCTCCGACGGTGGACGACACGCCCGCGTGTCGTCGTGGCCGAGGCAGCATTGCAGGCACCTGCCATGTCCCTCGCATGCCTGCTCGTGCGGCGGTCCCGCGTCGGGACACCGGGGCGGGCAGCGCCGCCGGTCAGCCGAGCAGGCGCAGCAGCTCCGTCTCGCCAGGGCGTCGCCACCGTGACCGGGTCGAGAACGTGCCCTGGGGGAGTCGCCCCGCGGTGAACGCACGGTCGACCGCGGGATGCACGTACGCCTGGCGAGCCACCGCCCGCGTGTTCCCGAGGCGGTCGGCGACCTCGTCGACCGCCGCCACCACCGCGGCCGCCTGCTGGCGCTTGGTCGCCGGCCGTTCGTCGCGCGCGAGCGCTTCGAACGCCGCCAGCGTCCCGTGCCAGGTGCGGAAGTCCTTGGCCGAGAACTCGTCGCCGATCGACTCATGGATGTAGTCGTTGACGTCGTCGGACAGGACGGGCACCCACGTTCCGGTCTCCGGGTCCTCGTACTGGAACAGCCGCTGGCCCGGCAGGTCCTGGCATCGCCTGACGACGGACGCCAGCCGCCGGTCGGCCAGGCCCACGTCGTACCGCTTGCCCGACTTCCCCTTGAACGAGAGGCGGACCGAGCGCGAGCCTGCCGTCGCGTGGTGCGACCGCAGGGTCGTCAGGCCATACGAGCGGTTGTCGCGTGCGTAGCGGTCGTTGCCCACCCGCAGGCTGGTCTCGTCCAGCAGCCCGACCACGGCGGCGACGACCTTCTCGCGCGGGAGACCATGGCGGCGCAGGTCGCCGTCGATCCGGCGGCGGAGCTTCGGCAGCGCGGCACCGAACGCCGCGATCCGCTCATATTTTCGATCGTCGCGCCGGCGCCGGAACTCCGGGTGGTAGCGGTACTGCTTCCGCCCGCGGGCATCGATGCCGGTCGCGAGGAGGTGGCCGTCGCGGTCGGGCGAGATCCACACGTCGTCCCACGCGGGCGGGATCGCGAGGCTCCGGATCCAGGCTCGCGTGTTGGCATCCACGGGGCGACCATCCGGGTCGCGATACGTGAACCCGCGACCCGCGCGCACACGCCGGATCCCCGGATCCGCGTCCGACGTGTGGTGCAAGCGTGCCAGCGTGCCCCTCGAGACGCGGATCAGACGATGACGACGGCGGCCGACACAGCTGCCTCGAGCTCCTCGGCGGGTCGGGCGGTGCCGTTGATCAGCGCGTCGAGGCCGTGCAGCTCCTTGAGGTCCTTGGGCACGACCACGATCGACGCGTGCTGCCCCGAGGCGTACTCGGCGAGGCCGCTGGGACCGTGGTCGGACGGGAGCCAGCCGAACGCATCGACGCCGCTTTCACGCGCCTCCCGGACCTGCCGGGCGATCGGCCCCCGCCCGAGCTCGTCGAGCTGCTCGGGATCCAGCCGCTCGGGAAACTGGCGGTCCCATCCCTCGCTCGACCACCAGGTCGGCATCGGCTCGGACACCAGCGACGGGGCATCCCAGTCGTACAGGATGAGCGGTTCACCGCGCTTGGCCGCCAGGGCCCTCGCTCGCTCCAGCGCGCCGCTGTAGCGGTCGTCCTCCGCGGCGATGACGACGATGGTTCCGGCGGTGGTGGTGTAGGTCGGCATCTGCCAAGTCTCGCCGTGGCGGCTTGCGCCCTTTCGCCCACGACCGACCACGATCTCGCACCGGCGTGGCGAACGCGCTGCGGAGCCGTTGTGCGTGCTCATGCCGGCCGGTGGAGCTGGCGCCGGAGGACGAGCCATCCGGCGATGAACAACACGGCAGCCATCGCACCCAGCACGAGGCCTCGCCACGCCTGCGTCGTCTCGCCACGCAGCATCAGGTCCTGCAGCAGCGACCCGGCCTGGGTCACCGGCAGCAGGGCGCTCACGGCACGGACGGGCGCGGAGAACTGGTCGAGGTCGAGCGCGAGGCCGCTGAAGAACACCGAGGCGAGGAGGACGAGCAGGGCCACCTGGACCGCCTGGCGGTCCGAGTCCGACACGAGGGCGACGACGATGCCGATGCCGATCGACGCCAGCACCAGCAGGGCGACCGCACCGATGACGACGGCCGGGCCCGACAGGAACGGCACGCCGAACCCGAACACGAGGACCGCGAGCACCGCGAGGGCGACGACCGTACCCAGCAGGGCGAAGGCGGCGTACTTGCCGGTCAGCAGGTCGCCGCTGGCGATCGGCGACATGCGGAACAGGTCGAACATCCCGCGCCGGCGGTCGTGGAGCATCGACAGCGCGCTGACGGTGATCGCCGTGTGCTGCACGATCAACGCGAGGACCATGATCCCGTAGAAGGCGACGATGTTCGGCGCGCTCGGCGAGAGGTCCGTGACGTCGGCTCGGGTGGGGGCGGCGATGACCTGCGGGTTCAGCTCGGGTGGCAGGCTCTGGCCCGCCTCCGCCGCCTTGTCCGCGATCCGCTGGGCAGCTGTGGCGATCACCTCGCCGTTGACGGCCGCGACGAGCTGGTCGGCGGCGGTCCTGGCGACGAACGCGCGGTACGGGCTGACCGTGTCGTACTCGACGGTCATCACGGCCTGCTCGCCCTTCGACAGCTGCGCCTGGGCGTCGGCCGGGGCGATCACGACGATGTCCGCCGCGCCCGCGCGGAGCTGCGCTCGGGCCGTCGCGACGTCGGGCGTGACCCCGACGATGTCGACCCGGTCCGAGGCCAGCGACGAGTACGCCGCGGGCTCGCTCGAGAGGCCCGAGCCGGCCGGGATCACGAGCTCGGCACGCAACGGCGGCTGGCCCAGGTAACCGAGGCCGAACAGGCCCAGGATCAGCACGGGACCGGCCACGACGCTGACGAGCGCGCTGGGGCGCCGCAGGATCTCGACCGTCTCCTTGCCGGCGACGGCGAGCACGCGCAGCGGGCGGCGGAGGGCGTTCATCGCGCCGCGACCTCTTCCGGCGCCTCGGCGACCGGCCCGGACAGGGCCTCGGGGACTGCGTGGTCGTGACCGTCCGCCTCGTCGCTGGTCCCACCGGCGATGGGCGCGTCCGCCGGGGCCGCCCCGCCGTCATGGCGGGCGACCGCGAGCGCCGCGAGGGCGCCGCTGCCACCGTCCTGGGCGGCGGCGTCGACGTGCCCGTTGGTCGACCCGTCCTTACCCTCGGACCCGCGCACCAGCAGCGCGAACACCTCGTCGAACGACGGCCGGGCCTCGTGGATCGAGGTCACGGTCGCGCCCTGGGCCTCCGCGGCCGCGATCACCGCGGGCGCGATCGTCGACGAGTCCTCGCTGAGGACCTGGAGGCGCCCGGGGCCGAGCCGCCGGACGTCCGGCACGCCGACGTCCCTGCCCAGGCGGTCGAGGTCGATCGGATCGGAGGTCTCGAGCTCCAGGAGCTGCCCGCCGAACGCCTGGTGGCGCAGCGCCTCCGGGGTGTCGAACGCGATGAGCCGCCCCTCGGCGATCAGCGCGACCGCGTCGCACTCCTCGGCCTCGGGCACGTACTGCGTGGTGATCAGGAGGGTGCGGCCTGCCTCCCGCAGCCGGTGGAGCTCGCGCCAGATGCTCTGGCGAACGAGCGGGTCGATGCCCGCCGTCGGCTCGTCGAGGAACACCAGCTCGGGGTCGTGGACGAGGGCACACGCGAGCTGCAGCCGGCGGCGCATGCCGCCGGACAGGTCGCCCGCCCGCCGCTTGCGCGCGTCGGCGAGCTCGAGCCAGTCGAGCAGCGCCCGGATCCGCGCCCGTCGCCGGAACATGAACAGCCCGTACAGGCTGGCGACGAAGTCCAGGTTCTCGCCGACGGTCAGGTCGTCGTACAGCGAGACGTGCTGGGGCATGAAGCCGATCCGGGCGCGGGTCTCGGCGGGGAGCCGGGTGGGGTCGCCGCCCAGGACCTCGGCCTCGCCGCTGGTCGGTTTCAGCGCCCCCGTGAGCAGCCTGATGGCGGTGGTCTTGCCGGCGCCGCTCGGGCCGATCACCCCGACGATCGAGCCGCGCGGGATCGCGAGGTCCACGCCGGTGAGGGCGATGACATCGTCGAAGGTGCGGCCGACGCCGCGCAGGGCGGCGATCGGCGGGGCGATCTCGGGCTGGCGCTGACTGGACACCGGCGCAGTCTCCGGGCCGCACCGCTGCAGGCGTGTCGTCGCTGGACCCGTCGCGCGTTGCGGCTCCATGTCGGCCGTCTGGAGGCCAGGGTGCGGGTCGATTGGATCTGCAATGCCGGCGCAACGCGCGCGCGCCTGCCGGGATCGATTCCGGCGCGTCGGGGGCCTATCTTCGTGGCGCGCGACGCTGGCGACCGGCCTCCGGACCTGCCGCCGTCGACCTGGGCCCGATCGGATGCCGATCGGGCCCCTTCACGTCGCGGAGAGGTCGAGGTCGACGACGAGCGGCAGGTGGTCGGACGCGGCCCACAGCAGGGACGGCTCGAGCGCCCCGTGCCCGCAGGCGACCAGGCCGCGCGCGAGGTCCGGACCGAGCATCACGTAATCGAGGCGGACGCTGGGCGCGCCCGCGGGCATCGTGGGGCCGACGACGTCGGGGTTCACCCGCCGATAGGCGTCGGTGAAGCCGTCCCCCAGGACCCGGCCGATGACGGCGGTGCCGATGCCGCCGTCCACCCGGAGCAGGAGGCGGATCCACGCGGGCAGGCGCGCGACCGCGGACAGGTCCCCCGGCGCGACCGCGTTCAGGTCGCCCGCGATCAGGGTCCGGCCCGCGCCCGGCGGCGTGTCGGCCACCTGGAGCACGCGATCGATCTCCTGCGCCCGGCGCCGCTCGCCGCGGCGCGACAGGCCGGCGCTGAGGTGGACGCCGAGGATGCGGATGCCGGCGTCGGGCAGCTCGACCTCGACGAAGCTCCGCGCACGCGCCATCCGGTGCCACTGCGGCTGGGTCGTGCCGACGCGGCTGAGGACGGCCACCGATCGGCCGGGGGCGTGGATGACGACGTCCGAGCCCGTCGCTTCGGCGACGTACTGCACGACTCGTGGGTCCGTCGCCTCCTGCAGCACCGTCACATCGGGATCGAGCGCGTTGACGACCTCCGCGAGCTGCGTCCGGCGTCGGCGCCCCCCCTTGCGGATGTTGTAGGTCGCGATTCGGACCTTCACGTATCCCCGTTGAGGACCACGTACGGCTGCCCCTGGACGAGTGTACGCAGGTCGAGGAACCAGCCGGCCATCGCCTGGATGCTCACCGGCCGACGGGCGATCGTCTGGGCCCGTCGCCGCGCCCGATCCAGGGCCGGCGCGACCCAGCCGGCGTCGTCGGACAGCGGGAGCGTGTTGATCCCCCCGAGGAGCTGGGCGTCCGGGACCCACAGGCCGACGACCGGCTCGCCCACGATGACCACGTCGAGGTCGCTCGTGCCGGGCCCGGCGGCGTCGAACGGCTCGCCGGTCTTGTACGAGCGCCCGGCCACGGTGCTGCCGCGGAGGGCGATGGTCGTGCCCGGCGGCAGTGCCGCGTGCAGCGTCGTCACGAAGCGGCGCAGTCGAGCTGGATCACCCCCGAAGCCGCGCTCGAGGGTGTCCGCGTCGATGCCATCGTGAACGGCATCGATCGAGCCAGCCCACGCGGCGTCGCTGACGCGATCGGGGACGGTCCCGAGCACCTCGTTCAGGTCGGCCTCCGACGACGGCCACTCGCCGTCGCCGGAGCTCCCGGCATCTTCCGCACGAGGCGCGACTGTGCCGGGATCGGCAACCACGTCGTAGCGAGAGACCCGCAGGAGACCCATCGGTCAGCCGGCGTACCGGTCGGACGTCGTGCCGACGCCGTTCATCGACGCAGGGTCGGTGGCGGTCACGTCGGACCCGCCGGAAGCGCGGATGTCCGCGCCGACCGAGGTCGGCTCGGCCATGACGCCGGTGAGGCGATCGGGCTCGGTCGTCTGGCGGCGGCTGTCGAGCGGGGACAGCAGGCCTTCCCCGGTCACCGGGGCCGGGATCGAGGAGCGGCGCTCGGACGCGCCGGGAGCGGTGCCCATGCCCTCGCCGGCCGCGCGATCGAGGTCGAAGCGGTCGAGCACGGCGACGTCGTCGTCGTCGGGCGTGGTCGTCGCGGGCCAGAAGCGCCGGACGAGCCAGGTCGCCACGGCGACGGCCGCGAGAATCAGCGCGAGACCGGCGAGCCAGCCACCCGCGGACGACGGCATCCGGTTGCGCCGCGGCGGCGCTGACAGGTCGTGCACGGTGGCGCGCAGCGAATCGCCCGCGTCACGCAGCGACGTGCCGGCGGCGTCCAGGGCGCCCTCGAGCTTCTCGGGCATGTCGTCGAACGCCCGCCGCAGCTCGCGCGGATCCGGTGCCTGGATGTCCCGCGCGGACCGGACGGCCTCGGCGGGATCGATGGTGGTGCCGTTGAGGCGGAACGTCCGGGTCAGCATCACTTGGTCCCTTCCGTGCGCTCACGGCCGACCATCGTCGAACCGACCACGATGGCCGGGACGAGCGAGCCGGCGATGAGCAGCCGGGGTGCGCCGGCGAGCGTCAGGCCGACGCCCAGGCCGAGCGAGAAGGCGGCCGCCAGGCGCTGCGTGGAGTCCGGCCAGCCCTGCACGGTCCGCGCGCCCTCGGTCGCGCTGGCCTTGACGGTGTCGATGACGTCGGGGAGGCGGTCGCCGACCGTGCCGGCGGTTGACCGGACGGCGTCGACGGTGTCGGCGAGGCCGGACCGCGCCTCGGCCACGGCCTCGCGGGCCTCTGTCGAGGCGCGGCGATCCGCGCTTGCGGTGCTCTGGGTCGTCATGGGGATTCACCCTCCTGCGATCTCGTCGGGAGTGGAGTCTCCCGCGAGAGCATCGGGGGTGAGCGGTTGCACGCGGTCCGGACGCGTGACCTGTGGGCTTGCACCGGCCTTGCGGGCCGGCGACCCGCCGGACGTCAGGAGACGGGCGCTGCGTCCATCTCGCGTGTGACCGGCTGGGCGGGGACGTCGGCGTCGCGGGCCGCGCGCGCAGGCGGCGGGCCATACGCCTGGACCGTCCGTGGTGCGCGCCGGACCCGTGGGTCGTCGAGCGCGCTCACCGGCGTGTAGTCGACCACGAGGGCGGCGTCCGCAACCTCCATGCGATGCCCGGGCGGCCCACCCGGGCATTGGTACACGTCGCCAGGGCCGAGCAGCTCGAGATCCTGGCTCTCCCAGTGGAGGACGACGTTCCCGTCGAGCACGAATCCCCAGTGCGGCAGGTCGCACCAAGGCTCGGCATAGCCGCTCTGGGGGCCGAAGGTCGACCGCCGGAACAGCCAGTCGCCCATCGTCGCGGTCTCGGTCTCGATCTGGCCGATGGCGGTCGTGCGGCTGCGGCGTCCGACCACGCGCATCGTGCCGGGCCGCGGCGGGGGCGGACCCACCCGCGACAGGACCTCGATGCCGCGCGCCTGGAAGGTCTCGGGCGACTCGTCGACCGGCTCGGTGACCGGCGCGAACCCGGCGACGACGACCCGCGACGCCGCGCGGAAGCGGTGCACGGGGCCCGGCGGCACGTAGAACGCGGTCCCGGGCCCGAACGTGCGGCTCCGCCGTGCCAGGAGCGTCAGATCACCCTGCAGGACGAGACCCCAGTGCTCGAGGCGGCACGGCTCCTCGACCGCCGTGCCGGCCGTGCCCCCGTCGGGCAGGTCGGCGACGACGAAAGCCGCATCGCCCAGCAGGGCATAGCGGCTGACGAGTCCCCCGGCCCGTACAGCCTTGAGCTCACGAGGCGATACGCGCATCCCGGCCCTCCGCGGTCGCGATCGTGATGCTCACTCGCGAGTTCGACTCGACCAGCCTACCCCAGCCCTCCGGGCGCGTCGAACGGACCCCCAGGACCAGATGGCTGGCTGCGATCGGCGGTGGGATGTCAGCGCGCGCTCCCGCCGGCCAGCCCGCCCGCGACGGGCACCGGGTCTTCCTGGTAGCGGGGCAGGCTGAACCCGAACTCCGATCCGCCGCCCTCGCGCGGGCTCACCCAGATCCGCCCGCCCATCGCCGTGATGAGGCCGCGGCTGACGTACAGCCCGATCCCGGCTCCGGACGCGGTCCGCGTCGCCCGGGGCGACCGGTAGAACAGGTCGAACAGGTGATCGGCCTCCTCGGGCGAGACCCCGACCCCGCGGTCGAGGACCCGGACCAGGACCTCGGCATCGGTCTCCTCGGCCTCGATCGTCGCCGTGGTTCCGACGGACCCGTACTTGCCGGCGTTGGAGATCAGGTTCCGCAGCACCTGCTCGACGTAGGTTCGTTCCCCGTACACCGCGGGCAGGTCGTTCGGCAGTCGGGTCTCGAACTCGACCTTGCTCCAGCGTGCGGACTCAGACGCGACCACCGGCGCGATCAGGTGCTGCAGGAGGACCGGCTCGCCGTCGATCGTGATCCCGCCCTCGACGCGGCTGAGCGCGAGCAGGTCCTCGACGATCCGGTACAGGCGGTCGGCCTCGGCCTCGATGTCGCTCAGCATCTCCGCCTGGTCGGCGTTGAGCGACGGGCGCTGGAGGACCTTCGCGAAGCCGTAGATCGTCGTGACCGGCGTGCGCAGCTCGTGCGACAGGACGCCCAGGAACGCCTCGCGTGCGGCCTCGGCGTCGCGGGCCCGGCTGACGTCGCGCAGGACGACGATCCGCGACGTGCGGGGCCCGACGCCGACCGCCCCGCCGAGCTCGGCGGGATAGCTCGAGACCTCGATCCACCGGCCGTCCTCGAGCTGGACGGTTCGCGCGCCGTCCGCGGCTTCGTCTTGCGCCCGCATGGCATCCTCGCCGGCCGGCGGGGGTGCGGCGTGGCGCCGTTCCACGTCGGCCAGCCCCGCGGCCAGGTCCGATCCGAGCAGCTGGCTCGCGGCCTCGTTGGCCATCGAGACGGCGCCGTCGGCGTCGACGACGAGCACCCCTTCCCCCATGGACTGGATGACGGCTCGCAGCTCCGCGGCCTGCCGTCGTTCGTCGCCGGCGATCCGCGCCAGCCGTGCCTGCACGTCGATCCGCTCGGAGATGTCGCGTGCCGTGAGGACCACGGTCCGGGTCCCGTCCCGCAGCGTCACCTCCTGGAGGATCACCTCGGCCGGGAACTCCTGGCCGTCCGCGCGAGCGAGGACCTCGGAGTACGTCATAGTCGTGGACGGCGCGTCTCGCAGGTCGGCGAGGCGCGCTCGGAACACGCGTTCGGACACGGCGGGCTGGAGCTCCAGCACGCTCGCGCCGACGAGGCCGGCCGGCGCGGTGCCGAGCAGGTCCGCGCCGCCCCGGTTGACGTAGGTGAGGCGGAGCGAGCCGGGGTCGAACATGTAGACGGCGTCGGCGCTGACGTCGACGGTGGCCTTGAAGCGGGTGACCGCCGCGAACAGGCTCGATCGTTCCGCCGCGGCGGCGATCCGGCCGGCGAGGTCCTGCACCAGCGCCTGGTCGTCGGGCCCGAACCGGCCGGCGTCGGCGGCGCCGAGCACGATCGAGCCCTGCGGGTCTCCCCCCGGCGTCGAGATCGGTGTGGTGAGCAGCTCCGCCGTGCCGAGCTCGGCGAGCATGGCCGCGGCGGCCTTCGGCACCGGCGTCGCGTCGTCACCCAACGCGAGGATCGTCGGTCCTCCGCTCGCGCTGGCCGGGACCAGCCAGCTGCCGAGGCTGCGCGGCGCGGCGTCGGCCAGGCGTTCGACGACGTCGCGCACGTCCGGCCGGGACCCGATCGCGAGGTCCGGCGCGTCGCCGTCCAGCAGCTCGATCGCGCACCAGTCCGCGAGCGCCGGCGCGATCAGACCGGGCAGGGCCGTGATCCCGGCCCGGATGTCGGTCGCGGAGCCCAAAGCGTCGCTCGCCTGGACGATCAGCGCGAGCCGGCCCTGTCCACGCTCGAGCGCTTCGCGGGACCGTCGGTCGCCGTCCCAGGCCAGCGCGCGGTCGAGCGCCTGGGCGCCCTGGTCGGCCAGCCGGACGGCCAAATCACGGGTGCCGTCGTCGAAGTCGCGATCGCCCGCGAACCGAAAGACGATGGCCCCCAGGGTCCGCGCTCCGGCGACCATCGGCAGGACCGCGATCGCGCCACCGGGCGGCAAGCCCGGCAGCGACCGGGGCGGGCTCTCCGGGTAGCGGGCGACCCACGACGCGAGGTCCGGGAGGAACACGGGCCTGCCCGTCCCGATCGCATCGCGCAGGTGCGACGGGTGGTCCATCTCGACGATCGCGCCAGGCTCGGAGCCCGGGTAGCCCCGGACCGCGATGACCTCGAGCGATACACCGTCGTCCGCCAGCCGGCTCACGCCGCCCGCGACCGCGCCCAGCGCGACCAGCCCGCGATCGAGGATCGCGTCGCCGACCTCGACCGGCGTCCTCGCACCGGCAAGGCTCGCGGTCACCGCCTGGAGCGTCGTCAGCGCGACCCGGTCCCGCTCGGCGGCCTCGTGGAGCGCGGTCTGGGTCTCGAGGTCGGCTTCGCCGGTCGTCCGCGCCGATCGCTCGCGCACGTACGCGCGGCGCAGGCGCGAGGACAGGATGGTCACCAGGGCGCAGTCGAGCAGGAACAGCCCGAGGTTGAACACGACGGTGGGCGTGAGCGTGCGCTCGGCGGCGCTGGAGAACAGGATCGTCTGGGCGATTGCGCAGACGATCGTGGCCGCCGCCCCGCCGCGCAGGCCTGCGATCCAGGCCCCGACGGCCACGGCGCCGAGATAGCTGAGGTACCCGGGCTCGCCGCCAGGGACGCCGACGAACAGGACCTTCAGCGCGACGGCCGCGACGGCGACGCCGATCGCCGCAAGCAGCCGTGCGACGTCCTCGCTCGGGCTCCAGCCCTCGTCGCTCTGCAACCATCGCCGGCCAGCCGGACGCTCGGTGTCCTGCGGGCTGCTGCCCGAGTGAGCGGTGGCCGGGTCCATCCGCTCGATTGAACCAGCCGGATGCCCAGCGTCAAGGTTTCAATCGCATCGCAAAGACCCGGGACGCCCGGGACGGCGACTGGCGATGGGCCGGGTCCCTGATGACGGCCGCGACGCGGACGCAATCCCGACCGGGCCCCCTGTCACCGGCCTGCGACCCGCGGCGAGGCACGCTTGGACGGCGGCCGGCGCGCGTCGCGTCACGTCGCGATCAACTCGTCCTCGGGGAGTCACATGAGCCGGTCCGTCGTCTACCTCTCGACCTATCCGCCCCGGCGGTGCGGGATCGCCACGTTCACCCGCGACCTGCGGTCCGCGGTGGGCGGCGGCCGCGTCTACGCCCTCGGACCGACCGAAGGCGGCTCGCCCGGTATCCGCCCCGCCGACCCGCCCGAGGTCATGGCGTTCCTCCTCGGCCATGACGCGTCCGATTACCGCCACGCGGCGATCGCGATCGACGGCCTCGACGCCGGGGTCGTGTCGCTCCAGCACGAGTACGGGATCTATGGCGGTCCCGTCGGCGCCAACGTGCTGGCGTTCGCCGACCGGCTGCGGACGCCGCTGGTCACCACGCTCCATACGGTCCTCCCGGAGCCCGGCGAGCGGCAGCGGATCGTCGTCCGGGAGCTCGGTCGGCGCTCCGCGGCGACGGTGGTGATGTCGGAGACGGCCGCCGGCCTGCTCGAGCGCCGCTACGACGTCGATCCGGCGCGCGTCCGCGTGATCCCGCACGGCGTGCCGGACCTTGCGCGTGTCGACCCGGACAGCATCAAGCCCGAGTTCGGGCTCGACGGGCATCGCGTCGTCCTCAGCTTCGGGCTCATCGGGCCCGGGAAGGGATACGAGGCGGCGGTCGAGGCGATGGCCGACGTGGTGAGCCGCGTGCCCGACGCGCTGTACGTGATCCTCGGCACGACCCACCCCGACCTTGTCCGCCGGGAGGGCGAGCGCTACCGGGACTCGCTGCGCTCGCGGGCCGACGCGCTGGGCATCGCGGACCGGATCCGGTTCGAGGACCGCTTCGTCGGCCGTGCCGAGCTCGCCCGCTGGCTGCAGGCGGCCGACGTGTTCGTCACGCCCTACCCGAACCTGGGCCAGATCGTGTCCGGGACGCTCTCGTATGCCATGGGTGCGGGTCTGGCGATCGTCTCCACGCCCTACCTGTACGCGCGCGAAGTCCTCGCGGGCGGCCGGGGCGTCCTGGTGCCGCCCGCCTCGCCCGAGGCGCTGGCGGAGAGCCTGTCCTCCCTGCTGCTCGACCCGGAGCGTCGCGAGGCGATCGCGGCGCGTGCCTACGCGCGTGGCCGCCACATGACCTGGTCGACCGTCGGCTCCGCCTACCGCGACCTGTTCGACGAGGTCGCGGCGGAAGCCGTGGAGCCGCGATCGCGACGCGGTGAACGGGCCGGCGAGGCCGCGCATGTCGCCTGACCCAACCGCGCTCGGCGGCACGGGCAGGGTCACGGGACCGGCGCAGGCCGCCGCCCGCCCGCGGGATCCGGCCGCCGGTCCGGCCGAGGCCGTCCTGACCCTGCCGCCGGTGCGCCGCGCTCACCTCGCCGAGCTGCGCGCGCTCGGGCCGATCGCCCAGCACGCCGTCGCCACGCGGCCGGACCCGGGCCATGGCTCGTGCACGGACGATGTCGCCCGCGACCTCGAGGTGGACCTCATGCACGCCAACGTGATCGGCTGGGGCGCGGTCGAGGGGTCGGCGTGGAGCTCGCTGCGCTACCTCGACGAAGCCGTCCACGAGCCGTCCGGCCGGTTCCGGAACTTCCGGGACGTGGACGGCGGCTGGCTCGAGGCCGTCGGCTCGGAGGACGCGCACGGGCGCGCCGTCCTCGCCTTGGGACGGGCGATCTCCGAGGCCCCCGATCGCGCGTTCCGGGACGCCGCCTCCGGCATCTTCCGGCGCGCGCTGCCGGGCACCGTGGCGCTGCGCGCGCTCCACGCGCGGTCGTCGGCCCTGATCGGGTGCGCGATGGCGTCGAGCGACGATCGGGCGATCGGCGTCCGGCGCGCGTGGATCGCGGTGGGTGCGCGGCTGGCCGGCACGCTGGCCCGGGACGTCGAACCCGTCGCGTCGTCGGCGTCCTGGCCGTGGCCGGAGGCCGCCGTGACCTACGAGTCAGCCCTCATCCCGCGCGCCATGATCGTCGCCGGGCGGTGGACGACCGATCGGCCGCTCGTCGATGCCGGCCTCGCAGTGCTCGACTGGCTGACCCGGACGGCCGTATCACCGGCCGGCCGCTTGTCTCCGGTCGGGAACCGCGGCTGGTGGCCGCGGGGCGGCGACCGCGCCACGTTCGAGCAGCAGCCGATCGAGGCCGCCGCGTTTGTCCACGCCGCCGAGGCGGCCCTCGAGGCGACCGGCGACCTTCGCCACCTCTCCGACGCCGAGCGGGCGTTCGGCTGGTACCTCGGCTGGAACGACGTCGGTGCGGTGGTCGCCGACCCCGCCCGCGGCGGCTGCCGCGACGGCCTCGGTCCAGACGGCTGTAACGCCAATCAGGGCGCCGAGTCGACCCTCGCCTGGCTCGCGGCGGTCGAGCGGATGCGGGTCATGCGGCGTCGGTGGTCCGCGGCGGTCCCGTCCCCGAGGCCGACGTCCGGCGGCGCGCCGCTCCGCGTCGGCGCCGTTCCGGCGATGGGCAGCTGAGGACGTAGTCCAGCACCTTCGACAGGCTGGCCGTCGCCAGGCTGACCGTGCTGTCGGCCGCGCCGTAGTAGAGCCGCAGCGTGTCGGCCTCTCGATCGGCGACCCAGCCGCACGGAAACACGACCTGGTCGACGTCGCCGGCTCGCTCGTACGGCGCATGGGGGCCGAACACCCACTCCTCGCTGCGATGCAGCAGCCGCGTCGGGTCGTCGAGGTCGGTGAGCGCGAACCCCACCCGGTAGATCGGGCCGCCCGCCGTCAGGTGGACGCCGTGGTACATGAGCAGCCAGCCGTGCTCGGTCTCTAGCGGCGGCGGCCCGAGCCCGATCTTGCCGGCGTCCCACCAGGCCCCGTCGCGCGCCTCGAGCAGCATCGTGTGGTCGCCCCAGTGGCGAAGATCGGGCGAGTACGACATCCAGACATGGGCACCGCCGCGGAGCGGTGTCGGCCGGTGGATCATCAGCCAGCGCCCGCCGAACTGGCGCGGGAACAGCGCGGCGTCCTTGTCCTCGGGCGGCATCGCCGGGCCCAGCCGGCGGACGGTGCGGAAATCGCGGGTCACCGCCAACGACACCAGGGGACCGCGCCGGCTGTAGGCGGTGTAGGCGATCGCCCACTCCTCCCGGGCCTCGAGCCACGTGAGCCGCGGGTCCTCGCAGCCCCAGATCTCCTCGGGATGGGTGTCGGGATCGGGTGCCAGCAGGGGCTCCGGATCGAATCGCCAGCCGCTGACCCCGTCCGTGCTGCGGGCGACGTGGAGCATCGAGATGCCGCGCAGGTCCTCGACCCGGACCAGCAGCACCGTCTGTCCGTCGACCTGCGCCACGCCCGGGTTGAACGCGGAGTTCGCGGGATACGGCACGGCCTCCGCCGTGATGATCGGGTTCCCCGGCACTCGCGTGAACAGGGCGTTGCCGCCAGCGGTCACCGATGCTGCCCGACGAGCTCCCCGTCCTGCGCCCTCCGCTGCCCGGGCAACGCCGGTCCTTGATCGGTGTTCAGGACGTAGCCGATGCCCTGGAAGGTCGCGATCGGGCCCGCCTCCCCCGGTGCGGCCCCGAGCTTGCGGCGGACGCGGCTGACCCACACCCGCAGGTACTGCAGGTCGTCGCGGAACTCCGGACCCCAGACCTCGGTGAGCAGCTCGCTGTGGAGGACGACGTGGTCCGCGTTCGTCGCCAGCACCTGGAGCAGCAGCCACTCGGTCCGGCTCAACGAGACGTGCTCTCCGTGCCGGGTGACGACTCGGTGCTGGAGGTCGATCGCGATGTCGTCGGCACGGACGGTGGAGGTGCCGGTCGTGATTCCCGCCGCGCGACGCAGCACCGCCCGCACGCGCGCGGCCAGCTCGTCGGGATGGAACGGCTTGGCGAGATAGTCGTCGGCGCCGAGGTCGAGGCCGCGCGCCCGGTCGGCCGACGAACCCTTGGCGGTCAGCAGGATGACGGGCACCGGGCGCGTCTCACGCAGGCGCCGCATGACCTCGATCCCGTCGATGTCGGGCATCACGACGTCCAGCAGGACGATGTCCGGCTTCGTCTCCTCCGCCATACGGAGGGCCTCCGCGCCGCCCAGCGCGCTGACCACGTTGAAGCCGTCATCGGTGAGAGACATCGCGACCAGCCGGGTGATCCGGGGCTCGTCGTCGGCGACGAGCACGAGCGGCAAGGTGTTCATGGTCGCCCCACCGTGCGCCTGCATGCGTGGTTCCGGGCCGGAACCCGCACCGCGGTTCCCTTGCAGGCTCATGACAACGACATGTCGCGCAGGCGCGCGCGCGAGCAGCCCCGCAACCGATCGGCCGGCCGTCAGAGCCCGGCCTCCGGGCGGCCCGACTCGGGCCTGCCCGAGTCCGAGCTCGCGTCCCGTTGCACGCGCAATGGGAACGCAAGGGCGGACCGGCACGCCTTGCCGCGGCCGCAACAGCCGTGGCCGCAAAGTCGGGCCAGCCGCGAACAAGCGGCACACCGTCTCTGGGATGGAGGAACATCTGTGAACCTGATTGCCTGGATCGTCCTCGGCGCGCTCGCCGGGTACCTCGCCGGGTTCCTCGTCCGGGGTGACGAGGGGCTGGGCGTCATCGGTCACATCGTGTTGGGCATCGTCGGCGCCGTCGTCGGCGGCTTCCTGGCCAGTGCCCTGTTCAACGTGAAGAACCCGATCGAGGGCGCGCTCGACCTGAGCACGATCGTCATCTCGGTCATCGGCGCCATCCTGGTCGTCGTGGTCGTGAGCCTCATCACCGGCACTCGCCGGGTCGGTCGCGGACCCGTCTGATCGAACCGACCGGCGGCGGCCCGCAAGACGCGGTCCAGCCACCGGCAACAGAGCCCAGTCGAAGACCGGCAGCCCCTCAGGGGCGGCCGGTCTTCTTCGTTGCGATCGCGCTCCGCGGCATGGCCACCGCCTTGGGGCTCGGCGTGCTCTGGGGCGCACGGGCACCGTAGGATTCGCCGAGGCGCCGACCGTCGGCGCGCCGCCTCCTGGACCGAGGACGATGCGACCGAGCGTGATCATGGTCATGGGCGTTTCCGGCTCGGGCAAGTCGACAGTGGGCCGTGCGCTCGCCGAGGCGCTCGGCAGCGAGTTCATCGACGCCGACGCCTACCACTCGCCCGCGAACATCGAGCGCATGCACGAAGGAATCCCGCTCGACGACGCCGCCCGCCAGCCGTGGCTCCTGCTCGTGCGCGGCGCGGTCCTCGATCGCCTGAAAGCGGGCCGCCGGCTGGTGTTCGCGTGCTCGGCCCTCAAGGCCGCCTACCGGCACACGCTGCTCGACGGCGTCGACGGCGCGGTCGTCGTCTACCTACAGGTCGACCGCGCCGTCCTCGAGGAGCGCCTCCGGACACGCCATGGTCACTTCATGCCGGTATCCCTGCTCGACAGCCAGCTGGCCGACCTCGAGCCGCCGGCCGGCGCGATTATCGTGGACGAGGGCCAGCCCCTGCCGGACGTGATCGGCGAGATCCTCGCTCGCCTCGACGAGCGGGACTAGCCGCAGGCCAGCAGGCCTGCATCCGCCTTGGCCCGGAGCACCTTGCGGGCCGCCGCGTCGATCGTCGATCGCATCGCCGGATCGTTCGCCGCCGCATCGGCGAGCCCGGTCGCCATCTTGATCGCCGGCTGCAGACGGCTGAGCACGATGAGGTCACCGCCGGCCGCGAGGAATCGCAGGGCGCGCTGGCGAGGCGACACGGCCTTCACCGCCTCGGCGGTGAGGCTGTCGGACATGACGACGCCGGTGAACCCGAGCGTCTTGCGCAGCAGGCCCTTGATCACGATCGGCGAGAAGGCCGCGATCGAGGTCGGGTCGATCCGTCGGTAGGTCGCCAGCGAGATCATCACGAACGGGACGGACGCGTCCACGGCGTGCTGGAATGGCCGCAGGTACGGGTCGTCCGTGGTCGTGACGTTGTCGACGACGTTGGCCGTGTGGTCGGTGTTGCCCGCGACGCGGCCCAGGCCGGGAAAGTGCTTGGCCGTGGTCGCGACCCCGCCCGTCCGCATGCCGTCGATGAACGCGACCACGTGCCGCGCGACGGTCCCTGGGTGGGTGCCGTACTCGCGGTCGAGCTGCCCGATCGGAGCGTTCTGGTCCGAGGTTCCGGGCGGGACCACGTCGGCAACGGGGGCGAAATCGACGTTGACGCCGGCCTTGCGCAGCTGGCGCGCCCACGACTCGGCCAGCGTCTGGAGCTGGGCGGGCTCGAGCTTGCCCTGGGCGACCGCGGACGGGATCGTCGAGAACCCCGGGCCCGACAGGCCCTGGATCAGGCCGCCCTCCTGGTTCGCGCCGATGAGGAACGGGACACCGGCGGTCGCCGCCGAGGTGGCCGCATGCTGGACGGCGTCGGACACTGACCGGAGCGCGGTGACGCCGGCGGTGCTCCGCTCGTACCAGACGTTGCCGAGGTGGTAAGCGTTGATGGCCGCGAGGTGCCCCGAGTCGAGGACGTCGTCCGGGAGCCGGAGCATGAACAGCTGGCCGATCCGCTGGGCCTCTGACATCGAGGCGAGCGTCTGCTTCACGCATGGGGCGGCGGAGATCACGACGCCCGCGGCCGAGGCTCCGGCCTCCGTGGTTGCGCTCGGCGATGGCGTGGCGGCCGCGGCCGCGGCCGAGGCCGACGGATGCGGCACTGTGCCGGCGGTCGACGCGGCCGGAGTGGCCGGCGCCTCGCCGCACGCCGCGGAGACGAACAGGAGCAACGCGAGCCAGGCCGGCAGCGTTCGTCGCGGGATCGTCACGTTCACCTCGGGCGGATCGTGCCACGTTGGCCGTGGCCATGCGTGCAGACGCGTCCCGCTGGGCGGCGGTGACGCGTCGGGCGACCCGTAAGGTGGCCCGGCGCGAAGGGCCATCCGGCCCCCGGACCTCGTGACACCTGGCCGCGGCGCACTCGTGGGCGAGACGCAGACCATCGCATCGACCGTTCCGTTCGAGATCGTTAGACTCGATGCGAAGAGCGAGGAGGCAAGGTGTGATGGCTGAGTTGCGACGCATGGCCGTCCCGATCGGGATCGTAGCGGCTGTCCTGCTGATCCTGTTGTTCAACCCGTGGCTGAACATCGAGGAAGGGATCCTCCGCCAGGTGCTGACGGTCGGCTTCTGGGCGAGCTTCCTGCTCCTGCTCGTCGTCCTGTTCGAGGACCGCAAGGATCCCGCCGCGTCCGAGGTCGAGATCGAGGGGCCACGCTTCACGCGCTTCCTGTTCTCGAACACCCGGGCAGGCCTGTTCTGGCTGCCGATCCGGCTCTTCCTCGGGTTCGCCTGGCTCGAGGCCGGCTGGCACAAGCTGACCGGCGGTGGCTGGATCGACGGCGGCGGCTCGGCCCTGGCCGGCTTCTGGACCGGCGCGGTCAACATCCCCGAGCAGGGACGTCCGCCGATCACCTACGAGTGGTACCGCGACTTCATCAACTTCCTGCTGACGAACCACTACGAGGCGTGGTTCGCCTGGCTGATCACGTTCGGGGAGATCGCGATCGGCATCGCGCTGCTCGCCGGCGCCCTGACGGGCATCGCGGCCTTCTTCGGGGCGTTCATGAACATGTCGTTCCTGCTCGCCGGATCGGCCTCGACCAACCCGGTCCTGTTCACCATGGCGATCGGCCTGGTTCTCGCCTGGCGCGTGGCCGGGTACTACGGGCTCGACCGCTACCTGCTCCCGGCGCTCGGCGCCCCGTGGCGGCCGGGCCGAGCGTTCAGCGGCGGGACGGTCGCCGGCTCGGCCCCAGGCTCGGCCCCGGGCTGATCGGGTCCTCGCCCAGCGAGGCCGGCGCCCCAAGGCGGGGGAGCCGGCCTCGTTTTCTGCATGGCCGCGGGGGTTGGCGGCGCGCGTACGATGTTGCGCACGATGACGGTCCACGCCTCGTCGGTCGCCGATCCACGGCCGTTGCCGGCCCGGCCGGACGCGCCGCCGGAACAGGAGATTCGCTTCTGCCGTGCGCCGGATGGCGTGCGCCTGGCGATCGCCACGCACGGCAACGGCCCGCCGCTCGTCGTCGCCTCCTGCTGGCTCAGCCACCTGCAGTACGACTGGCAGAGCCCGGTGTGGCGCCACTTCCTGGAGCAGGTTGGGGCGCTCGCGACCGTCGTCCGGTACGACGAGCGCGGCTTCGGCATGTCCGACTGGACGGTCGACGACTTCTCGCTGCCGGCCCGCCTGGGCGATCTCGAGGCGATCGTCGACGCGGCCGGCCACGAGCGGTTCGCGCTGCTCGGGATGTCCGGCGGCTCGGCCGTCGCGATGTCCTACGCGGCCGCCCATCCGGAGCGCGTCACCCGGCTGATCCTCTACGGCACGGTCTGCAGCGAGCCGCGGACCTGGACGCCGGAGGGCTTCGCCGAGGAGGAGACCTACCGGTCGATGATCCGCGTCGGCTGGGCCAAGGATGACCCGGTGTTCCGGCGCGCCTTCACGACGCGGTTCATCCCCGACGCCACCGAGGAGCAGATGCGCTGGTTCGACGACCTGCAGCGGATGTCGACGTCGCCGGCCAACGCGGTCGACAGCCGGATCGCGCGCCAGCAGGTCGTGCTCGACGAGGAGCTTGACCGGATCACGGCGCCGACCCTGGTCCTGCAGGCCATCGGCGACCGGTCGACGACGTTCGAGAACGGGGTCTTGGTGTCGGCCCGGATCCCGGGCGCGCGGCTCGTCCCGCTCGAGAGCCGCAACCACATCCTGCTCGCCGACGAGCCCGCATGGCAGGTGTTCATCGGGGAGGTGGCGGCGTTCCTCGAGCCCGATCGGCGGGCGTTCGGGCTGCGGGAGCCCGATCGACCGGCCGAACCGCTCTCGGCGCGCGAGCTCGACGTCCTGCGCCTGGTCGCCGAGGGCCGGACCAACGAGGAGATCGCCGTGGCCTTGACCCTCAGCGTGCGGACGGTCGAGCGGCACCTGTCCAACGTCTACGCCAAGCTCGGCGTCGGTGGTCGTGCGGCCCGGGCCGCCGCCGCCTCGCGCTACGTCCGGGGTGACGCCAGCTGACGGCTGCGTGCTGGCCGCCACGAGCCCCGTGCGGGCCGGCCGTCGATTGGGTGCTGGCGCGGTTCTCCGGTCGGGGGCGCCGTCCTAGCGTCGTCTCGGACGCCGGGATGCGGCGTCGGACGGAGGACCCAGCGATGACGTCGACCATGCTCGCCGAGACGGAGGCCAGGTTCCGGGCCGACCCGTCGGCCGCCCGCTCGACCCCGACCGTGACCGCCACCCTCGCCAACGGGCGGGCTCGGCTGTCCGCCGGGGCGTTCAACTGGGACGCGGATCTGCCCGCGTCGCTCGGCGGCGAGAACCTCGCCCCGAGCCCTACGGCGTACCTGCTCGGTGCGCTGGCCGGGTGTGCCGTCGCCTTCCTGCGCGACACCCTGGCGCCGCAGTTCGAGGTCGTCATCGACGACGTCACCGCGGTCGCTCGCTGCTCGACCGACCAGCGCGGGCTGCTGGGCCTCGACGGCATCGCGCCCGACCTGGGCGACCTGCGCCTGGACATCCGCGTGTCCTCGTCGTCGCCTGACGGCGCGGTCGCGGCGATGCTCGCCGCCTGGCGCGAGCGCTGCCCGATCTACCTTGCGCTGTTGAAGCCGCTGTCGATCGAGCTGACGACCGCCGACTAGCGGACGATCACGACGTCGAGCACCCGCGGGCCGTGGACGCCCTCGACCCGCTGGAGCTCGATGTCGCTGGTCGCCGAGGGGCCGCTGATCCAGGTCAGCGGCCGCCGCGGGTCGAGGCGCGCGAGCGCCTCGGGCACCGTCCCGACGATGCGCTCGACGTCGACGACGCACAGGTGCCGGTCGGGCAGCAGGCTGAGGACCCGTCGTCCCTGGCTCCGCCGCGCGTCGAGCACGATGGTCCCCGTCTCGGCGATCCCGACCGCGGCGTCGGTGATGACGGCATCGACGGCGTCGAGCTGGGCCTTGGTGAGCGGCGGCGCGTCGCGCACGACCTCCACGCCCATGGCCGCGCCGAGCCACGCGTCCGGCGCCCCGTCCGGCATCACGATCGTCCGCGCACCCCAGCCGCCGAGGATGCCGGCCACCGCCGGCGCGAGGCCGGCGGCGTCCGTGCGGTGGACGGTCGCGCGGTAGTCGGCGACGCGCTCGGCGAACAGGGCGACGCGGTCCGTCGCCGCCGGCAGCGCCGTCTCGTAGTCCCGGGCCACGTCGACCTCCGCCGCCGGCGCCCCGGCGAGCGCGGACCGGATCCTGCCCAGCACGGCCTCGCGCGCGTCGGTCACGGCCGCCGCTCCTCGCGCCCCGCCCGCCGCCACCAGCGACGGAAGGTCTCGCGCGGCGGTTGGACCAGGTCGCGGCCCCGCAGCCACGCACGCAGCAGGCCCGGTCCCGGCGCTCGGCGGATGCGGCCGCCCCGGGCCAGCAGGCGCGCGCCGACACCGCCCAAGCGCTCGGCGGCCGACAGGCGCGACGAGCCACGGAACGTCCAGCCGGCGGCCGCCATCAGCACGGCCTCCTCCGAGGCGCGCCCGCGCCAGCCGTGCTGTTCGACCACGGTCGCCCGGAGGTGGACGAGGATCTCCGGGATCTCGATGCGCACGGGACACACGTCGAAGCAGGCACCGCACAGCGAGGACGCGTAGGGGAGCGATGCCGTCTGGGCGTCGACCGGGTGCACGTTCACGCCGCGCAGCTGGGGCGTGAGGATCGCGCCGATCGGACCCGGGTACGGCGAGCCGTAGGCGCGGCCGCCGGTCCGCTCGTAGACCGGGCACACATTCAGGCACGCCGAGCACTTGATGCACCGCAGCGCCTGGCGGCCCACCGGGTCGACCATCGTGTCGGTGCGGCCGTTGTCGAGCAGCACGAGGTGGAACGCCTGCGGGCCATCGCCGGGCGTGACCCCGGTCCACATCGTGGTGTAGGGGTTCATCCGCTCGGCGGTCGAGGAGCGGGGAAGGAGCTGGAGGAATACCTCGAGGTCCTGCCAGCGGGGCACGAGCTTCTCGATCCCCATCACGGTGATCAGCGTCTCGGGCAGCGTCAGGCACATCCGGCCGTTGCCCTCGGACTCGACGACCATCACGGTCCCGGTCTCGGCGACCGCGAAGTTCGCGCCGGAGATCGCGACCTTCGCCCGCAGGAACTTCTCCCGCAGGTGGAGTCGGGCGGCCTCGGCGAGCGCGCGGGGCTCGTCCGTCAGGTCGGCGGGCGCCGGCCGGCCGGCGCGGGCCATCTCGCGCTCGAAGATCTCGCGGATCTCGCGCCGGTTGCGGTGGATCGCGGGAACCAGGATGTGCGACGGCAGGTCCCCACCGAGCTGCACGATGAGCTCGGCCAGGTCGGTCTCCCAGGCCGCGATGCCGGCCTTCGCCAGGGCCTCGTTGAGCTCGATCTCCTGGGTGACCATCGATTTGACCTTGATCACCTCTTCGGCGCCGGCCGCCCTGACCAGGTCCGCGACGATCGCGTTGGCCTCGGCCGCGTCGCGCGCCCAGTGGACGGTCCCGCCGGCGGCCGCGACGTTCGCCTCGAGCCGCTCGAGGAGCGCGGGCAGCTCGCGGATAACCTCGTCCTTGATCGCGGCCCCGGCGAGGCGGAGCGCCTCCCAGTCGGCCCGCTCCTCGACGGCCCGGGCGCGCTTGGTGCGGATGGTCTTCGTCGCCGCGGCCAGGTTCGTCCGGAGCTGCGCATCGGCGAGGGCGGTCCGCGCGGCCTCCGGGAACGGCCGGGCGCCGGCGAAGCTCGGCGTCGGCGGCGGAGCCGGGGTCGCGGATTCAGCGCCGCGGCCGGCGGGCGCCGTCACGCTGCACCCTCCGCGACGAGGATCTCGGCCAGGTGCAGCACCCGGACCGGCGAGCCGGCGCGCGACAGCATGCCGCCCAGGTGCATGAGGCACGAGGTGTCCGCCGCCGTCAGGACGGTCGCCCCGGTCGAGGCCACCGCCGCGAGCTTGTCCGCGCCCATCGCCAGCGACGTGTCGGCGTTCTTGGCGGCGAACGTGCCGCCGAACCCGCAGCACTGGTCGGCGTCGGGCAGGTCCACCAGCCTGAGCCCGTCCACGGCGCGCAACAGGCGTTGCGGCCGGTCGCCGATGCCCAGCGCCCGGACCGAGTGGCACGTGGGATGGAGCGTCACCGTCGCCGGGAAGGCCGCGCCCACGTCGGTCACCCCGAGCACGTCGACGATGAACTCCGTCAGCTCGAAGACCCGCGGCACGACGGCCCCGACCGCCGCCTCGAGCGCCGCATCGCCCGTCGAGGCGGCCAGCGGCCCGTGCTGGTGGCGGACCATCCCGGCGCACGACGGCGAGGGGGTGACGACGGCGTCGAAGCCGGCGAACACGTCTGCGAACCGCCGGACGAGCGGCACGCAGTCCGCGCGGTAGCCGGTGTTGAAGTGCATCTGCCCGCAGCACGTCTGGCCCTCGGGGAACTCGACCTCCTGGCCCAGCCGCCTCAGCAGGCGGACGGTCGCCTGCCCCACGTTGGGGAACAGCATGTCGTTGAAGCACGTGATGAACAGCGCGACCTTCACGCGGAGATCATGCCCACCTTGCCGGCCGGACGGGGCTCGTAGCGGCGGACCTCGGCGGACCGCCGGACCACGGCCCGCAGGTCATCGAGGCCGCCGGCGAGCATGCCGTGGGCGCGAGCCTGGACGAGCAGGTTGCCGATCGCCGTGGCCTCGACGGGCCCGGCGACGACCGGCAGGCCCAGCGCATCGGCCGTCAGCCGGCACAGCAGCTCGTTGCGGCTGCCGCCGCCGACCAGATGGACGACCTCGACGTCGCGGCCGGCGATCCGGGCCGCGTCGCGGACGGTCGCGGCGAACGCGGCCGCGAGGCTGTCGAGGATCGCGCGGACGACCGCGACCGCATCGGCGAGCGGCGGACCGCCGTCCCGCTCCACGAGGGCCGAGATCCGGGCCGGCATGTCGCCCGGCGGCAGCAGCGACGGGTCGTTGGGGTCGAACGTCGGTCCGCCAGCGGGCCGCTCGGCCGCCCCGGCCAGCAGCGCCGACAGCGGAGCGGGGGCACCGGCCCGCTCCCAGGTGCGGATCGACTCCTGGAGCAGCCACAGGCCCATGACGTTGCGCAGGAAGCGGATCCTGCCGTCGACGCCCAGCTCGTTGGTGAAGTTGGCGATGCGGCTGTGCTCGTCGCGGATCGGCGCGTCGAGCTCCAGGCCCACGAGCCCCCAGGTGCCGCACGCGATGTACGCGGCCCGCTCGCCGGCCATCGGGACGCCAACCACCGCCGACGCGGTGTCGTGCGATCCGACGTGCGACACCAGCATGTCCGGCGCGAGCCCCGCGTCCGCCGCGACCGCCGCCCGCACGCGGCCCAGCGGCGCCCCGGGCTCCGACACCGGCCCGAACAGGCTCCCGGGCAGCCCCAGCTCCCCGACGAGCGCGGCGTCCCAGGCCCGCCGGGCGGGATCGAAGAGGCCTGTCGTCGAGGCGTTGGTCGCCTCCGCCTCGTTGACGCCCGACAGCCAGTAGCCGACGAGGTCCGGGATCATGGCCATCGACGCGGCGGCGCGCAGCCGCCCGGCCGCGGCGTCCGCGCGCAGCTGGTACAGCGTGTTGAACGACAGGAACTGGGTGCCGGTGCGGGCATACAGCCGGCCGGCGGGCACGGCGGTCTCGAGCTCGGCCGCCAGGCCGTCCGTCCGGCCATCGCGGTAGTGGAACGGCAGCCCGACGAGGGCGCCGGTCGCATCGAGCAGGCCGTAGTCGACGCCCCACGAGTCGATCGCGACGCCGGCGAGGTCCCCCGACGAGGCGCCAGCCCGGCGCAGGCCGTCGAGGATCGCGCGATACAGGCCGAGCACGTCCCAGTGGAGGCCGTCCGGCAGCGCGACCGGGTCGTTGGGGAAGCGGTGGACCTCCTCGAGGGCCAGGGCGCCGTCCGCGATGCGCCCGACGATCACGCGCCCGCTCGACGCACCGAGGTCGATCGCGGCGAGCGAGCCGCCGCTCACCGCAGGAACGCGGCCGCGACTCCCGCGTCGACCGGGATGTGGAGGCCGGTGGTCTGGGACAGGTCGCCGCCGGTCAGCGCGAACACGGCCGCGGCGACGTGCTCGGGCAGGACCTCGCGCTTGAGGATCGTGCGCTGGGCGTAGAACTCGCCCAGCTTGTCCTCCGGGACGCCGTAGGTCCGCGCCCGGTCGGCGCCCCAGCCCTTGGCGAAGATGCCGGACCCGCGCACGACGCCGTCGGGGTTCACGCCGTTGACCCGGATCCCGAACGCGCCGAGCTCGGCCGCGAGCAGCCGGACCTGGTGCGCCTGGTCGGCCTTGGACGCGCCGTAGGCGATGTTGTTCGGCCCGGCGAAGAAGGCGTTCTTGCTGACGATGTAGACGAGGTCGCCGCCCATGTCCTGGCCGATCATGATCCGCGCGGCCTCGCGCGACACCAGGAACGAGCCCCGGGCCATCACGTCGTGCTGGAGGTCCCAGTCCGCCAGCGTCGTCTCGAGCAGCGGCTTGCTGATCGAGAGGCCGGCGTTGTTGACCACGAGGTCGACGCCGCCGAACGCCAGCACGGCGTCGCGGAAGGCGGCACCGACCTGGGCCTCGTCGGTGACGTCGACAGTGACCGCGACCGCCACGTCCGGCCCGCCCAGCTCCCCAGCGACCGACGCGGCGCTCGCGCCGTCCATGTCCGCGACCACCACGCACGCCCCCTCGGCCGCCAGCCGGTGCGCGATCGCCCGCCCGATCCCGGAGCCCGCGCCCGTGACGAGCGCCACCCGCGTGGCGAGGGGGCGGGGCTTCGGCCGGCGGGCGAGCTTGGCCTCCTCGAGCGCCCAGTACTCGATCCTGAACTTCTCGGCCTCGGGGATCGGCGCGTACGACGACACGGCCTCCGCGCCGTGCATCACGTGGATCGCGTTGACGTAGAACTCGCCCGCGACGCGGGCGGTCTGCTTGTCCGCGCCGAAGCTGAACATCCCCACGCCCGGCACGAGGACGATCGACGGGTCCGCGCCGCGCATCGCCGGGCTGTCCGGCGTGGCGTGGCGGTCGTAGTAGGCGGCGTAGTCGTCGCGATAGGCCGCGTGCAGCTCGCGCAGGCGCTCGATCGCCGCCTCGAGCGGCGCCGTCGGCGGCAGGTCCAGCACGAGCGGCCGGACCTTGGTCCGCAGGAAGTGGTCGGGGCACGACGTGCCGAGCGCGGCGAGGCGCGGGTGCTCGCGACGGGCGAGGAACCCGAGCACGGCCGGGTCGTCGTTGAGGTGGCCGACCTGCGGCCGGTCCGTCGAGGCGAGCCCGCGCACGATCGGGAGCAGCGCGGCCGCCCGCTCCAGGCGCTCGCCTTCGGGGAGCGGTCCGTAGCCGTCCAGCAGCGGCCCGAACGGCTCGTCCCGCCCCCGCTCGGCGATGAACCGCGTGGCGGTGTCGATGATCTCGAGCGAGCCTGCCTCGCACGCGTCGCTGGTCTCGCCCCAGGCGGTGATGCCGTGACCGCCGAGGATGCAGCCGATGGCGGCGGGGTTGGCCTCCCGGATGGCCGCGATGTCGAGGCCGAGCTGGAACCCCGGCCGGCGCCACGGCACCCAGGCCACCCGGTCGCCGAACGCCTCGCGGGTCAGGGTCTCGCCGTCGGCCGCGGTCGCCAGCGCGATCCCGGAGTCCGGGTGCAGGTGGTCCACGTGCGCGGCGTCGACCAGGCCGTGCATGGCCGTGTCGATCGAGGGCGCCGCGCCGCCGCGGCCGTGAAGGCAGTAGTCGAAGGCCGCCACCATCTCGTCCTCGCGCTCGACGCCCGGGTAGACGTCGACCAGCGCCCGCAGCCGGTCGAGGCGCAGGACCGCGAGGCCCGCGTCGGTGAGCGTGCCGAGGTCGCCGCCCGAGCCCTTGACCCATAGCAGCTCGACCAGGCCGCCGGTCACCGGGTCGACGGCCGTGCCCTTGGCCGACGTGTTGCCGCCGGCGTAGTTGGTGTTGCGCGGGTCCGCGCCGAGACGATGCGAGCGGTCGAGGAGCGCCTGGCTGGGCGAGGACGCGTCGACGCTCATGCGCCCCATCCGGCCTGGTTGCCGCCGACTCGTTCCTCGACGATGCGCTCCGCATAGCCCGACCGCGCGTACGCCGCCATCGGGTCGGGGTCGAGGCCCATCCGCTCGCGCAGCCGGCCGAGCATCGGCCGCACGTCGGTGTTGTAGGCGTCCATCAGCACCGCATTCGCGCCCAGCACGTCGCCGGATCGCTGGGCCGCCTCGAGCGCCGGCCGGTCGACCAGCAGCGCCTTGGCCGTCGCCTCCTGGACGTTCATCACCGAGCGGATCTGGCCCGGGATCTTGGGCTCGATGTTGTGGCACTGATCGAGCATGAACGCGACGCCCGCCTCGGGCCGCAGCGCGTCGGCCTTCACGACCTCGTGCATGATCCGGAACAGCTGGAACGGGTCAGCCGCGCCCACCATGAGGTCGTCGTCGGCGTAGAACCGCGAGTTGAAGTCGAACGCCCCGAGCTTGCCCGCCCGCAGCAGCGCCGCGACGATGAACTCGATGTTGGTGCCCGGCGCGTGGTGGCCGGTGTCGACCACGACCAGGGCCTGCGGACCCAGCGCCACGCAGTGGCCGAGGGCCGTGCCCCAGTCGGGGACGTCGGTCGTGTAGAACGAGGGCTCGAACAGCTTGTATTCGAGCACCATCCGCTGGCCCTCGCCCAGCCGTCCGTAGACGGTCTGGAGCGCCTCCGCGAGCCGGTCCTGGCGGTCGCGGATGTCGTCCTGGCCCGGGTAGTTGGTCCCGTCCGCGAACCACAGCTTGAGGTCGCGCGAGCCGGTGGCGTCCATGATGTCGACGCACTCGAGCAGGTGGTCGATGGCCTTCTGACGGACGCGCGGGCTGGGGTGGCAGACGCTGCCCAGCATGTAGTCGTCGTCCTGGAACGTGTTCGAGTTGATCGTCCCGAGGGCGACGCCGCAGTCCGCGGCGTGGCGGGCGAGGTCCGCGTAGTCGTCGACCTTGTCCCACGGGATGTGGAGCGCCACCGTCGGCGCGACGCCCGTGTACCGCTGGACCTCGGCGGCGTCGGCGACCTTCTCGTAGGGGTCGCGCGGCACGCCGCGCTGGGCGAAGACCTTGAACCGCGTCCCCGAGTTGCCGAACGCCCAGGACGGCAGCTCGATCCGGTGCCCTGCCAGGGCGTCGAGGATGACCGACTCGCTCGTCACGTGCGCCTCCGTGGGCCCGCGCCGGCGGTGCCGTGTGGGCCGCCGGTTCGATGGTAGGGGCTCGGGGCCGTCGATTTCGGCCGGACCGGGCGACGATGTGGGAGGAGCTGACATCGTCGCCCGGCGCCCGGTCGACGTCGTAATCGGCCTGGTCAACGGGATGTCTCTCCCAGCGTGCCACATGTTTCGAATGATTTCAATCTGGTTTCTTGACATTGCGGTTCGCTTCGGGACAAGATGCGCCGACACCGACCCGAAACCCCCTCCGTCCCCGCCACCGGGTCCGACTGGAGACTTCGATTGACCGTCCCGACCGGCGCCGCGCCCGGCGATGTCTTCGCCCGCGAACGCCAGGAGGAGATCGCCCGGCTCGTGGGTGAGCAGGGTCGCGTCCGGGTCCGGGACCTCGCCGCCCGGTTCGCCGTCTCGACGGTCACCATCCGCAAGGACCTCGACGTGCTCGAGGCCGAGGGTCGCCTCACGCGGACCCACGGCGGCGCGCTGCTCCCGGTGCGCGACCGGCCCGAGCCCGCCTTCGACCTCCGGGAGCGCCTGCAGCAGGACGAGAAGGCTCGCATCGGGGCCGCGGCCGCGGCCCTCGTCCACGACGGCGACTCGATCGTGATGGACGCCAGCACGACGGGGCTCGCCGTCGCCCGGCGGATCCGCCAGCGAGGACCGTGGAGCGGCCTCACGGTGATCACGAATGGCCTGCGGATCGCCACGGAGCTCGCCGGAACGGACGGGATCACGGTCCTCATGACCGGCGGCCGCGTCCGCTGGCAGGCGATGTCCGTGGTCGGGCATCTCGGCGATGGGCTGTTCGACCGGATCAATGTCCAGACCGCGTTCGTCGGCGCCGCAGGCTTCGCGCTCGAGCCGGGGCTGTCCGACGCGACGGACGAGGAGGCGCAGATCAAGCGGTCGATGGTGGTGGCCGCCCGCCGGGTGATCGCGATCGTCGACCACACCAAGTGGCAGCGGGTCGCCTTCGCCACCTTCTGCCGCACCGACGACATCGACGCCGTGCTGACCGACGAGCTGGCGCCGGTCGACATGGTGGACGACCTCCGCGTCCGGGGCGTGGACGTGACCCTGGTCGGGCCGGGATCCGAGGCATGACGGCGGCGATGGAGGCTGAGACCGCGGCGGCGGTGCGCGCCTCGCTGGCGGGCGTGTCCAAGTCGTTCGCGGCGACCCAGGCCCTGACCGACGTGTCGCTCGACCTCCGCGCGGGCGAGGTGCATGCGCTGGTGGGCGAGAACGGCGCCGGCAAGAGCACGCTGGTCAAGATCCTCGCGGGCGTGCACCAGCCGGACTCGGGCACGATCCGCATCGACGGCGAGCCGACGGTGATCGCGGGCCCGGCCCAGGCCCGGGCGCTCGGGATCGCGGTGGTCCACCAGGAGCCACGGCTGTTCCCCGACCTCAGCGTGGCCGAGAACGTGTTCATCGGGCACGCGCCGGCGGGCCCGGTGCGGAACGTCGACTGGGGCGCCATGCGTCGCCAGGCCAGGACGCTGTTCAAGGAGCTGGACGTCCGCTTCGACGTCCAGGCGCCCGTCCGCGGGCTCTCGATGGCCGACCAGCAGCTGATCGAGATCGCGAAGGCGCTGTCGGTCGACGCCGGGGTGCTCGTCCTCGACGAGCCCACGGCCTCGCTGTCGTCGCACGAGGTCGATCGCCTGTTCACGATCGTCCGGGGCCTGCGGGACCGCGGGGTCGCCGTGCTGTTCGTCAGCCATCGGCTGGGCGAGGTGTTCGACGTGTGCGACACCGCGACCGTCCTTCGCGACGGCCGCCACGTGATCACGACGTCGACGAAGGACCTCACGACCGCCGACCTGATCCGGCACATGGTTGGCCGCACCGTGACGCTGTTCCCGAAGGTCGAGTCGGCCATCGGCGACGTCCTGCTCGACGTCGCCGGGCTGTCGCGGGCCGGCGAGTTCGAGGGCGTGAGCTTCGCCGTCCGCGCGGGCGAGATCGTGGGCATGGCCGGCCTCGTCGGCGCGGGCCGGACCGAGGTCGCGCGGGTGCTGTTCGGCATCGACCAGCGCGATGCGGGCGAGGTCCGCGTCGCCGGCAAGCCGGTCCAGTTCGCGAGCCCGTCGGAGGCGATGGACGCCGGCGTCGCCTACCTCCCCGAGGACCGCCACCAGGAGGGCCTGGTCCTGGACTTCTCGATCGCGGAGAACGTCACCCTCCCGATCCTGCCGCGGCTGTTTCCGCGCCTGCTGGTCCGGCGGTCGGCGGAGCGCGCCGTCGCGCGCGAGTACACCGACCAGTTCCGGGTGCGGATGACGGGCGTCGACCAACTGGTGGGCGCGCTGTCCGGCGGCAATCAGCAGAAGGTCGTGCTCGCCAAGTGGCTGGCCTCGAAGCCCAATGTCCTGATCCTGGACGAACCGACGCGTGGCATCGACATCGGGGCCAAGGTCGAGGTCCACCGGATCATCTCGGACCTCGCCGCGTCGGGGCTGGCGATCGTCCTCATCTCCAGCGACCTGCCCGAGGTGCTGGCGATGTCAGACCGGATCCTCGTGCTCCACGAGGGCCGGATCACCGCCGAGATCCCGCGGGCCAAGGCGACCGAGGAAGGCGTGATGTACGCCGCGACCGGCAACGTCGATCTCGAGCTGGCCGCCGCCTTGGGCGAGCCGCCACCCGACGCCGAAGCCCTAGCCACCAGCGAGCCCGCGAAGGAGCCCGCCGATGGCTGAGACCGTCGTGACGACGACCCCCGCCGACACGCTGGCGAAAGGCTCCCTGGTCGGCACGATCGCGAGGCAGCGCGAGCTGAGCCTCGTGGTCGTGATGCTGGTGCTCGGCGCGCTGGTGGCCGTCGCGGCCCCCCAGTTCCTGACCGCGAGCAACCTCAGCCAGGTCGCGGTCCTCGCCTCGATCACCGCGATCGCGGCGATCGGACAGGCCCTGGTCGTGATCACCCGCAACATCGACCTGTCGGTCGAGGCGGTGATGGGGCTCGTCGCCTACTGCGTCGCGATCACCCTCGAGAGCCACCTGCTCAACGGGCCGTCGGCGATCATCCTGGGCATCGTCATCGGCGCCGGGCTGGGCATGATCAACGGCCTGCTGGTCACGGTGCTCAAGGTGCCGTCGATCGTCGCGACGCTCGGTACGCTGAGCATCTTTCGCGGCGTCGACTACCTGATCGCCGGCAGCCACCAGGTGCCGCTGGCGGGCCTGCCGCCGGGGTTCACCGGCCCGGCACGGGACGCGATCATCGGCGTGCCGATCTTCGTGGTCGTCGTGATCGTGGCCGTGGTCATCGTCAGCGCGGTCCTGCGCTGGTCCCGCTTCGGCCGCCAGGTGTACGCCGTGGGCAGCAACCCCGAGGCCGCGGCGATCCTCGGCATCCCGGCCCGCGGCGTCGTGTTCGCCGCGTTCACGCTGTGCGGCCTGCTGGCCGGCGTCGCGGGCGTCATGTGGGTCATCGAGTTCGGCACGATCAACGGCACCTCGGCGACCGGCGTGGTGCTGGCCGTGGTCGCCGCGGTCGTCGTCGGCGGCGTGAACATCTTCGGCGGCAGCGGGACCGTCATCGGCGCCGTCATCGGCGCCTACTTCCTCGGCTTTGTCGCCAATGCCCTCATCCTCGTCGGCCTGTCGCAGTTCTGGCTCCAGGCCATCTACGGCGTCGTGATCCTCGTTGCCGTGAGCGCGGACGCGCTCATCGCGCGGCGCGTCCAGCGGCTGACCGCCGTGAGCCGGCTCCGATGACGACCGCCGCCGCCGGCCCCGGCCCCGCCGGGCGCTTCGTCCGGTCGCTCGTGCGCTGGGAGACGCTGCTGCTGGTCGTGCTGATCGCCCTCATCGTGATCGGCGCGCGCCTGTCGCCCGTGTTCCTGACCACGCGCAACTTCGCGAACCTGCTCGCCGCGCTCATGGAGGTGGCGATCATGGCCATCCCGATGACGCTGGTGATCATCGCGGGCGAGATCGACCTGTCCGTCGAGTCGATGGCAGGGCTCGCCTGCGCTGTCCTCGGGTTCCTGTGGGCGGCCGGCGTCCCGATCTGGATCGGCGTGGCGCTGGTCCTCGTCGTCGGCGCGCTGGGCGGCCTGATGAACGGCCTCCTGGTCGCCCGTGGCGGCCTGCCGTCGCTGGTCGTCACGCTGGGCACCCTGGCGCTGTTCCGGGGCCTCGCGCTGATCGTGCTCGGCCCGCAGGGCGTGAGCAACTTTCCGCCCGAGTTCACGACGCTGGGCTTCGGCTACGTGCCGGGGACCCTCATCCCGTGGCCGTTCGTGATCTTCCTGACGCTCGCCCTGATCCTCGGCATCGTGCTCCACCGGACGTGGGTCGGACGCCAGGTGTATGCCGTCGGCAAGAGCGCGGGCGCCGCGCGCTACTCGGGGGTGCGCGTCCAGCGGCTGCGCACCAGCCTGTTCGTCCTCACGGGGGTCGTCGCGGCGCTGGCCGGCGTGATCCTCACCTCGCGCCTCTCGAGCGCCCGGGCCGACGCAGGACAGGGGATGACCCTGACCGTGGTCACGGTCGTGCTCCTGGGCGGCGTCAACATCTTCGGCGGGCGAGGCACGATCCCCGGGGTCGTGCTCGCCGTGCTCGTGGTCGCGGTCATGCAGAACGCGCTACGGCTCGCCAGCGTGACGGTCGAGGTCCAGAGCATCGCCCTCGGGCTGCTGCTGATCCTCTCGGTCGTCATCCCTACCTTCGCCCACCAGGCCAAGTCGGCCGTCGACCGCATCCGCCGAGGTCGGCCACCGCCGACACCAGCGGTCGCAGGTGGTGAGCAAGCAGCCGTCTAAGCAGTTGGAGGAGTCACACTTGAAGCACACATCCGCGGGGCGCCTGGTCGCCCTCATCGGGGGCGCGGCCATCGCGCTCTCGGCATGCTCGAGCGGCGGCGGGGCGACCAGCGCCCCGTCAGTCGCCGCGCCGACGGCGGCCGCCTCGGTCGCCGCCCCGTCCACGCCCGCCTCCGCCCCGGCGTCGGCGCCCGCATCCGCCGCCGCCGGCGGCGCGATCGATGTCGGCTACCTGCCGAAGGACATCGTCAACCAGTACTTCGCCGCAGCGAAGACCGGCGTCGACAAGGCGGCCGGCGAGCTCGGCGGCACCGTGACCCAGGTCGGGCCGAACGAGGCGAAGGCCGACCTCCAGATCCCGTTCATCACGGACCTGACCACCAAGGGCGTGGACGCGATCATCATCTCGGCCGACGGCAAGGACGAGGTCGCCCCCGCCCTGAAGGCCGCGATGGACGCGGGCATCAAGGTCGTCGGGTTCGACTCGAGCCCGGCGGTCGGCGCCTACAACGTGTTCGTCAACCAGGCGGACTTCAGCGGCGTCGGCGACAGCCTCGTCGACTGGACGTGCGAGATCGTCCCGAACTGCACGGGCGACTTCGCGATCCTGTCGGCCGCGGCGACGGCGACCAACCAGAACACATGGATCGACGGCATGAAGGCGAAGCTTGCGTCCGACCCGAAGTACGCGGGCCTCAAGCTCGTCGACACCGTCTACGGCGATGACGACGCGACCAAGAGCACGACGCAGGCGCAGGCCCTCCTGACCAAGTACCCGGACCTCAAGGCCATCGTCGCCCCGACTACCGTCGGCATCCTCGCCGCGGCCCAGGTCGTGTCGCAGGCCGGCAAGTCGGACTCGGTCAAGGTCACCGGCCTCGGCTTCCCCAACGACATGAAGCCGTTCGTCCATGACGGCACCTCGCCGGTGTTCGGCCTGTGGAGCGTGCCGGACCTCGGCTACCTCTCCTACGTCGTGGCCGACAAGCTGGTCAAGGGCGAGATCACGGGCGCGGAAGGCGAGACCTTCAGCGTCCCGGGCCTCAACAACGGCCAGCCGTACACGATCGGCAAGGACAGCACTGTCACCCTCGGGCCGGCGTTCCGGTTCGACTCGACGAATGTGGACCAGTTCAACTTCTAGGCCACCGATATCTAGGCCCCGGGTCGGCGAACGCCTCCCGGGGCCTCTTCGTATCCGGAGGGACGAGATGCAGCGGATCGGCTTCGTGATGCGCCTGCTGCCCGGGGCGGAGGACGAATACCGCGCGCGCCACGCCGCCGTCTGGCCCGAGATGCTCGACGAACTCCGAGCCTCGGGCGCTCGCAACTACTCGATCTTCCTGCACGGCAGCGATCTGTTCGGCTACCTCGAGGTCGAGGACCTCAAGCGGTTCCAGGACCACCTGGCCGCCAGTGACGTGAACGCCCGCTGGCAGGCGTCGATGGGCGTGCTGATCGACCCGCTCACCGACCCGTCAACGGGGTTCCACCGCCAGCTCCCCGAGGTGTTCCACCTCGACTAGCCTCGCGACGTCTACGGGGTCGCCGCGGTCGCATGGGTGACGGGTCAGCGCCCGCGGGCTCGAGCGGATCGCTCGCGGCAGCGGCATGTTGGGGTCGCTCGGCGGTGGCACCGGAGGAGGCGGGCCACCGCCGAGCGGTCTTCGAGGAGCACAGCCAGTGATGTCTCCGGGCTGCGCGCTGACGATGCCACAAGTTTCGAATCATTTCAATATGATCTTCTTGACATTGCGAAGACGTTCGCACTACCGTCGCTCAATGCATTCAGCGGCCGATGAAGCGTTTGAGCGAAAGCGTCTGGTCGCAGCCCGGTCCGATGTATGCGCGTCCGAGCGAAGGGACGCCATCGCGCGACTTGTCAGCGAGACGGGACACGTCCGCGTCAGGCAGCTGGCGGGACGCTTCGCCGTCTCGACGGTCACCATCCGCAAGGACCTGGACCTGTTGGAGTCCGACGGGCACCTCGTCCGGACCCATGGTGGCGCCCTTGTCTCCGAGAGGCTGGATCCGGAACTGGCATTTGACCTGCGCGAGCGCCTCCAGCGACAGGAGAAGGCGGCGATCGCCGCAGCGGCCCGCGATCTGGTCGGTGACAGCGATTCGATCGCCATTGACGCCAGCACGACGGCCCTCCATCTGGCCCGGCGGCTGCGGGCGCACGCTGGGTGGAGTCAGCTGACGGTCATCACCAACGGGCTGCGGCAGGCATCGGAACTTGCAGGCTCACCTGGAATCAGCGTCTTGCTGGCAGGCGGCCGTGTCCGGTGGGAAGCAATGTCCGTCGTCGGACAGCTGGGCGACGGGCTGTTCGACCGTGTCAATGTGCAAACTGCCTTCGTCGGAGCCGCGGGCTTCACCCTCGAATCGGGGTTGAGCGATGCCACGGACGAGGAGGCGCAGATCAAGCACTCGATGGTGTCGGCGGCGAGGCGAGTCGTCGCCATCGTGGACCACACGAAGTGGGAGCGCACTGCCGTCGCCTCGTTCTCTCAGACGAGCGAGATCCACGACGTCATCAGCGACGTTGGGGCCCCCGCAGGCATGGTCGAGGAACTACGGCGTCGAGGCGTGCGGGTCATCCTCGTGTCCGGCAGCGACTCGTAGCGTCGCTGGCCATCGTGCGCCGTTTCGGATTGCTCGCAGCGACCACCCACCGAGGCCGTCAAGGAGTGCAGGTTGGCGGACCGCCGCCTGTTCCCCGCCAGTCGCGCGCCGGAGTCGTGCCCCCGGCGGGTCGGACGCGATGACGAGCAATGGCGTCCGGATCGCCTCCCTCCGCTCGCAGCTGCCGGCTGGAGTACGCGCCTTCGGCCGGGAGGCGCCGCGACTGTCATGGCAGCTGGCAGCCGATGTGCCCGACGTCGTCCAGTCGTCGTACGAGATCGAGGCGTCGGCGACGCCGGGTTTCGAGGGTCGTCCAACATCCTCGGGCATCGTCGAGGGCAGCCGGCAGGTGGGTGTCGCTCCTCCTGGAGGACCTCTTCGAGCTCGCGAAGTTCGGTACTACCGGGCGCGAGCGATCACCAACGTCGGACCCACTCCCTGGAGCGAGCCCCTCGAGGTCGAAGCCGGCCTCCTGCAGGGCCGCGACTGGAAAGCCCAGGCGATCACGCTCCGGGATGACCCGGGTCGCCAACACCAGTCTCCGGTCCCCATCCTGCGACGCGAGTTCGAGATCAAGGGATCACCCGCTCGGGCGCGCCTGTACATCAGCTCGCATGGGGTCCACTCGGCCAGCATCAATGGGCGCACCGTCGGCGACGACCTCCTATCGCCCGGGTGGACGAGCTACGCCCGGCGGCTGCTGGCGCTGACGCACGACGTCACTCCCTACCTGGTCTCGGGGACCAACGTGATCGCCGTCGTCCTCGGAGACGGCTGGTATCGCGGGCGCCTCGGTTGGGTGCCGGGCGAGGATCGCCGTCGATACGGCGCGGACGTCGCCCTGATCGCCCAGCTCGAGATCACGTTGAACGATCGGCGGACGCACGTCGTCGCATCCGACGCGTCCTGGCGGGCCGCGACAGCCGAGGTCCGGCGCGCGGACTTCTACGACGGCGTCCTCGTCGATCTGCGGCGGCAGCAGGACGGATGGGATCGCCCAGGCTTCGATGATCGCTCATGGGCAGGAGCGCAGGTGGTCGCCGTCGACATGTCGACGATCGAGCCCGCGGTGAGCGCCCCGGTGCGGGAGATCGAGGTGCGAGCCGTATCCCTGGAGACGGATCCGGGCGGTCGGATCCGCATCGACACCGGGCAGAACCTGGCCGGACATCTGCGCATCCGTGCCCGTGGAAAGGCCGGGGACCGTCTGACGATCCGTCACGCCGAGGTGCGGGATCCGGACGGTTCGTTGCACACACGGGCATTGCGGTCGGCGCGCGCGACCGACGAGTTCATCTTGGCCGATGGAGGCGAAGTCTCGCTCCGACCGCCGTTCACGTTCCACGGGTTTCGGCACGCGGACATCGAGACGGACGCCACCGTCCTGGGGGTCGAGGTGGTGGCCATCAGCTCCGACCTCCCTCGACGTTCGACGTTCCTGTGTTCCGATGACCGCATCAACCGGCTTCACGAGAACGTGCTGTGGTCGCTCCGCAGCAACTTCGTGTCGATTCCGACCGACTGCCCGCAGCGAGATGAGCGATTGGGCTGGACGGGGGACGCACAAGCGTTCGCCGCGACCGCCTGTACGCTGGTCGACGCCGAGGCGTTCTGGAAGAGCTGGCTGGTCGACCTCGCCTTGGACCAGCACGACGAGCTGGGCGTGTCGAGCGTTGTTCCGGACGTCGTGCTCGAGGGCGAAGCGCGATTCGGACGTGCCGGCTGGGCCGATTCGGCCACCATCGTCCCATGGGCGGTCTACGAGTCCTACGGCGATCCGGAAATCCTCCATCGACAGCTCCCGAGCATGCGCCGGTGGGTCGAGTCCCTAATGCGACGGCGCGGCAGCGACGGCCTGCTGGTGCCGTCGTGGCAGTTCGGCGATTGGCTGGACCCGGACGCTCCGCCCGACCGGCCCTGGATGGCCAAGTGCGATTCCGAGTTCATCGCCAACAGCTTCTTCTCGTGGAGCGCCCGGCTGCTGGCGGACGCAGCCGACGTCATCGGCGAGCGACCGGCCGGCGAGGCCTTCCGCGCCGTGGCGGATCGGGTCGCGGAGCTGACGTGGCAGCGCTGGGCCCCCGGGGTTCTCGGCAGCCAGACCGGCTGTGCGATCGCCCTGCAGCTCAGCATCGCGCCCGAGGCCGAGCGCGCAGCCGTCGGTGACGCGCTCGCCGGCCTCGTGGACGCAGCCGGCGGCCGGGTCGCGACCGGTTTCCTTGGCACACCCCTGGTGCTGCCCGCCCTTGCCGCCGTCGACAGGTTCGAGAGCGCCTACCGGATGCTCCTCTGCACCGAGCCGCCATCCTGGCTCTATCAGATCGAGCGCGGCGCGACCACCATGTGGGAACGCTGGGACGCGATCCGGCCCGATGGCTCGATCCATCCGGGCACCATGGCAGCCCCGCCTGACGGCCCCTCGGCCGACGAGGGTCACATGCTCTCGTTCAATCACTACGCCTATGGGGCCGTGATCGACTGGGTCTATCGACACCTCGGCGGGATCGCACCGGTGCGGTCCGCACCGGGTTACCAGAACGTCGAGTTCGGCCCCCGGCCGGTTGCCGGAATCGACTGGGCTAGCGCCGCGGTCGATTCGGCCTTCGGCAAGGTCTCCATCGACTGGCGCCTAGAGGGCACCAACCTGATCAGCGACCTCGTGCTGCCTCTGGGCACGTCGGGATCGTTCCATGCTCCCGCGACGCCGAGTTCGGTCGTCTCGGTCGATGGCAATCCAGTCTCGGGTGTCGGTGTCCCCCTCGCGTCAGGCGCGCATCATGTTGTCGTGTCCCACCCATCGATCGTGGCCCACTGACCGTGCCGGCAGCCGCCTCGAATCTAGCTCGAGGGCGTCAGCCCAGGTAGCTGTTCCGCGACGGTGGCCATCGTCGCCTCCCATCGGTCCCGATGGATGCAGTGGCCGGCCCGCGGGATCGGCACGACCGTCCCGGATGACCAGATGCGGGCTGCAGCTGCTGCGACCCCATCGGTGACGAGGGCGCCCAGCGTGGGCTCACCTGTCAAGAGGAGACCGGGGATCGTCGCGTGACCCCGCATCGCTGACCGCCAGTCGGCCCCATCGAACACGTCGAGGTGATCGAGGACGCCTGTGTCCACGCTGACCTTGGAATCGACCCACGGCTCGATCTCCAGTTGATCCCACGCAGGGTGCTGCAATCGTGCCGCGACATAGCGCTCTGCCGGAGCCAAGCGGCGCCAGGGTTCGACGTCGCTCGCCATCGATGCTCGGCGCTCTGACGGATCCACCGTCGGCATGTCGAGCGGTGGGTCCTCGAGGATCAGCTCGCTCACAAGGTCGGGGCGTCGGGCAGCCAGAAACGAGGCTGTGATCGCGCCCATGGAGTGTCCGAACAGCGCCGCCTCCCGAATCCCCAGGTGTTCGAGGACGCCGGCGACGTCATCGACCAAGTCACCAAGGGTGAACGGAGCGCCGCCCAGAGGCGCCGATCGTCCGTGGCCCCGCGCGTCCGGCATGACGATGTCGTAGTCGCCCTCTAGTTTCCGGGCGACCCGCGTCCAGCACAGGCCATCATCTGCAAAGCCGTGCAGGAGCACGAGGGCGGGCAGCGGGCCGCCCGTCCGGTGGTAGCTGACGATCCGATCGCCGAGTTGAACGCCTGCGCGCATCCAGTCCGACTCGGGCAAGGTCCACCTCGGTCGAGACGGCCTGTCGATCGGCCGGCATCGCGAAAAGCAAGGGCCCAGAGTCAGCCCTTGACCGATCCCGCCGTCAGGCCCGACACCAGCTGTCGCTGGAAGAAGATGAACATCACGAGCGGCGGGATCGTGATCAGCAGCACGTCGGCGAACAGCAGGTTCCACCGGGTGCTGAACTGGCTCTGGAACGCAAACAGGGTCAGCTGGACCGTCGCGTTCTCGTTGCCCGGCAGGAAGTAGAGCGGATTGACGAAGTCGTTGTAGATGATGACCGACGAGACGACGATCACCGTGATCATCGCCGGACGCAGGAGCGGGACGATGACGCGGAAGAAGAGCGTCAGGGGCGAGGCCCCATCCATGATTGCCGCTTCGTCGAGCTCCCGAGGGATCGATCCGACAAAGGCGCGGAAGACCAGAACCGAGAACGGCATCAGGAACGCGACCTCGACCAGGATCAGGCCCGCGAGCGTCTTGAACAGGCCGATCGTCTGCAGCACGTAGATGGTCGGGACGATCGCCGGTGGAATGACGAGGCCAGCGAGGATGAGGGCTGTCACCGCGTTTCCGATCCAGTCGCGGCGTCGTTGCAGGACGTAGGCGACCATCGCCGATAGGACGACGATGAGCGAAACCGATGCGACGGTCAGGATGATGCTGTTGCGCATCGCTGTGACCATGAGGTCGTCGCGCGTGCCGATGACCTCGGCGAGGTTGTCGATGAGGTGCCACTCCGTTGGTAGGGAGAAGTCAAGGTTCGAGGCTTCCGGCCGGCTCTTGCCCGCGATCAACAGGACGAAGATGAACGGCACGATGAAGACGATGAACGTGATGACGAGAGCGATCATCTCGCCGCCCAGGGATCGAACCCACCGCAGGGCCGTCAAAGTTCCAACTCGTGACGGTTGAACCAACGCATCAGAGGGAAGACGATCAGCGTCACCGCGATGAAGAGGATGACGTTGCCCGCGGTCGCCAGACCGTAAAAGCCGGCTTGGTACTGCTTATAGATCGTGGACGCGATCACGTCGGTGCTGAACCCTGGCCCTCCGCGGGTCATCGTCCAGATCAGGTCGAAGCTCCGAAGACCCCCGATGAATGACAGCAGGATCACCGTGAACGTTGCATTCCGGCTCAGCGGGATGATGACGTGGCGGAACTTGACCCAGGTCCCGCCTTCAAGTCGGGCGGCGTCGAAATACTCCTCCGGGATCGCCACGATCCCGGCGATGAAGATCACCAAGGCGAAGCCCACACCCTTCCAGACGTCGACAAACGCGACCGAGAACAGGGCGATCGTGGGGTCGGTCAGCCATTGCGGACCGTCAACTCCGAACACCTCGAGCGTTCGGTTGATCAGTCCATCGGAGGGGTGCATGAGCACGGCGAAGGTGATGCCGACCGCCACCGTGCTGACCAGTACCGGAAAGAAGATGGCGGAGCGGATGACGTTCCGCGTTCGCAGCTTCGAGGTTAGGAGGGTCGCGAGCAGCAGCCCGATGATCACCTTGAGGCCGCTCGTGACGACCGCATAGATGATCGTGTTCCGGGCCCCGCTCGTGAGCGACGGCTCCTGGAAGAACTGGAAGAAGTTGTCGAACCCGATGAACTCCGTCGTGAACAGCGTCCACCTGGTCATGCTGTAGTAGAACGACAGGATCGTCGGGACGACGAAGATCACGGCGAAAACGATGCCCGCCGGGATGTAGAACCAGTGTGGATACGCCGCGACCTTGATGTCGTGGCGCTTGGGCTTGGTCGCACTCCGGCCGCCGACGACCGGTTGGACCGGGATGACGACAGGGGCCGAACCGGGTGATTCGGCCCCCTTGGTCGTCATTGCATGGCTACCTTATCGGCCCCGATCTACCAGCCAGGAAGTCCGAGCTGCTTGGCCTGCTTGGCGACATCCTGATCGTAGAGCTTGGCCCCATCCGCGGCGTTGTTCAAGCCGGAGCCGACCGCGACGGTGATCTGCTCGAGCGACGGTCCCTTGACCGGCGACAGGAACTCGAGTGCCGGGGCATTGTTACCGCCGTCGACGTAGGGCTGGATGTCCTTCACGGCCGGCATCGCGTCGTCTGGCAACGTCGCACCCTTGATGACATAAGGCCCTGTCGGCGGAACGGCGGCCGTCAGCGCGTCTGAGCCGGCCGTCGAGGCGATGAAGCCCAGGAAGTCCTTGGCAACATCGATGTTCTTGCTGGTCTTCGCGATGTACGTTGCCGACGGCATCCAGATCGTGGCGCAGTTCTTGGCTGCGTCGTCACCGGGCTGCCCGAAGAAGCCGATGTCGTTGATCGCTTCGGGGTGGTTGGCCTGGATCGTCGAGAGCGCGAATGTCAGCATCGGATACTGCGCGATCTTGCCTGTGGCCAGTGCGTTGAGCCCGTCATCGAGCTTGTCAGCCCCGAAGTCCTTCTGCCACCACTTCTTGTCAAAGGCTTCCTGCAGCCGCTCGAAGCCCTTGAGCGCCGCCGGGTTGTCGGCGTAGTGGACCTTGTTGGCCGTGTAGTCCGCAGCAAAGTTCGGTACGGCAGCCTGCACGTTGCAGGAGTCTGCGAGGACGAACAGCTGGGAGGTCCAGGTGTCGCCGAAGGTGGCGCCGACCGGGTCGATCCCTGCCGCCTTCAGCTTCTCGTTGTTGGCTTCGAACTCAGCCCAGGACTTGGGCACGGTGAGCCCGTTGTCCGCGAAGACCTTCTTGTTGTAGAGGATGCCGCCGCCCATGGCGGTCCCACTCGGCGCCCCGAAGATCTGGTTGCCGACGGAGACGGTCGGGATGAACGTGTCGGAGATGTTCGCGATCCAGGGCTCGCCCGAAACGTCCACGAGCGACTCTGTGGGATTCAGTGCCTGGAGGAGCGAGCCCGAGTTGTACCAGATCACGTCCCCGGCGTCGCCCGTGGCGAGCCGGGTCTTGAGGATGTTGTCGCCTTCGGTGCCACCCGGGATGACTTCGAAGTCGAAGGTGACGTTCGGGTGGAGCTTGGTGTAGGCGTCCGCGAGCGCATGGGCGCTCGTCTGCACGGCTTCAACGTCGCCGACCAGATAGCTCAGCTTGACGGGTGCCGCCGCCTCGCTGGGTGCCACGCTCGGTGCGGTGCTCGGCGCCGTGCTCGCGGCCGCGGTCGACGGTGCGGCCGCACTGGGCGCCGGCGAGGCGCCGGCGAGTCCGCCCGAGCACGCTGAGGTGGCGAACAGGCTGATGAGGGCAAGCGCGCCCACTCGTGTCCGTGCCGTAGCCATGTGTCTCCTCTCGGATGACCAGACGGGACTCTCGGTTGGCACGGACATCAACGCGTCAGCCAAGTGATCCCGAATGAAACGAACGACTACTCGCTCCACCGGATCGCGCAAGACTCGCCTCCTCCGGAGACTCTCGCGTTTACACGTTTCACCGTGTGGTGGTGGGTGACGGTACAGGAGCGCCAAGGGGGTGTCAAGGTTGCGAAATCCGAGGCCCGGCGGCCCGTCCCAGGCGGTCCTGCGCCCGGCGTTCGGGGCCGATGGCGCGCGCTATGCTGCGGGTGCGGACGCCTGTGCGGGCGCGTCCAGACGAAGGCCGTCGGCCCCGGCCGGCTCGCTCCAAACAACGAGGATCAACTTGCCAACCACGCAGAGCAAACGCGCGACCGGTGCCGACGTCGCGCGGATCGCCGGCGTCTCACGCGCCACTGTCAGCTACGTCGTCAATGGGGTGCCGGACATCCGGATCACGCCGGAGACGCGGAAACGGGTCCTGAGCGCCGCCGCCGAGCTCGGTTACAGCCAGTTCGGGCCGGGGCGCACGCTCAAGAGTGGCCGCAGTGATGTCGTTCTGTTCATCCTGAATGACCTGCCGGTTGGGCACGCGCTGAACTCGATGCTGGATGAGCTCGAGGCAAGGCTGGCAGCCAACGACCTGAGCCTGGTCATGTTCCGGGTCACCGGGAGGGGGAATCCGGTCTCGAGGATCTGGCGAGAGATCGGACCGTGCGCGGCGATCGGGATGGATGCCATCACCGATCAGGAGGCCGAGGAGATGCAGGCCTCTGGGATCGACGTCATCCGCATGAATCTGACCAGCACCGATGGCCACGGGGACCTGACGCAGCCCCAGCTGGAAGTCGGCGAAGCCCAGGTTCGCTACCTCGCGTCCCGCGGCCATCATCGCCTTGGCTACGCCTATCCCGATGATCCTCGCGTCGAAGCCTTCGCGGCTCCGCGCCTGGAGGGCGCCAAGCGCGCGTGCGAAGACCTCGGACTGCCTGCGATCGACGTCCGGACGATCCCCCTCGATCGCGACGCGGCCGCCGCGGCGATCCAGCCATGGCTCACGGGTGACGGGCGGATCTCCGCGGTCGTCGCCTACAACGATGGGGTCGCCTTCGCTGTCCTCGCCGCCCTCCGGGATCACCATATCTCGGTGCCAGCCGACGTGGCGGTGATCGGTGTCGACAACGACCCGGTCGGCTCGCTCGTGACGCCAGCCCTCACGACGATCGACGCCGGACACGTCGCCACGGCAGACGATCTGGCGAGACTCGTTGTCATGGCGCGGCGGGGCGAGCGCCAGCTGTCTCCTGCCATCGCCCATCCCTCTCGCGTCGTCTCTCGCAAATCCGCCTGAACGCGGCCGCGCCTCCATCGATTGAAGGCGCTGCTCGCCGAGCGAGATTCCGTCTGCAAGCCCTTGACATCGCGGGGCCGTCCTCTGTAGCGTCCGGGCACTTACACGTTTCAGCAGCGAAAGGAACCGGATGCGCGGAGCGGATGGATCGAAACGCCGTCGCACTCCCGAAGAGCTGCTCGCGCTGATGACCCTCGAGGAGAAGGCAGCGCTGCTGACTGGCGACTCCGCGTGGACGACGACACCGATCGAGCGGCTGGGGATCCCTTCCCTCCGGATGGCCGATGGACCCCACGGGGTGCGCCGCACGCAGCGGCTGGACTCGATGGCGTTCTCAGCTAGTGCAGCGACGTGTTTTCCGACGGCTTGCTGTACGTCGGCTACGTGGGACCCCGACCTCGTGCGAGAGATGGGCGAGGCCATCGCTCGGGAGGCCATCGCGCTTGACGTCGACGTCGTGCTCGGCCCCGGCGTCAACATGAAGCGATCGCCGGTCTGCGGCCGCAACTTCGAGTACTTCTCGGAGGACCCATATCTCGCCGGCCGCCTGGCGGCCGGCTGGATTAGCGGCATCCAGTCTCGCGGCGTGGGCGCGTCTCTCAAGCACTTCGCCGTCAACAACCAGGAAACGCGACGCATGTCGGTGAGCGCGGAGGTCGACGAACGAACGCTGCGCGAGATCTACCTGCCCGCCTTCCACGCGGCGGTCGCCACGGCAGGCCCGTGGACCGTGATGTGCTCATACAACCGGATCAACGGAACCTACGCGTCGGAACACGCCGAACTGCTGACGGACATCCTCCGCGGGGAGTGGTCCTTCGATGGTTTCGCGGTGTCGGACTGGGCAGCCGTCCACGACCGGCCGCAGGCGGTCGCCGCGGGTCTCGACCTTGAGATGCCCGGACCTCGGCCGCGCCGCGTCAAGTCGGTCGTCGACGCGGTCAGGACGGGGGTCATCGACGCGTCCGCCGTCGACACGGCGGCGCTGCGGATTCTGCGGGTCATCGAACGAGCGCAGCAGACGCCGAAGGGCGGGTCATTCGACGTCGAAGCACATCACGCGCTTGCGCGACGGATCGCAGGCGAGGGCATGGTCCTCCTGAAGAACGACGGGGTCCTGCCGCTGCCGAGGACCGGCCGGATCGCCGTCATTGGGAACGCGGCAAGGGAGCCGCGGATTCAGGGTGGTGGCAGCTCACAGACGACGCCGACCGCGATCGACATCCCGCTCGAGGAGTTCGCGCGTCTGGCCGGGGATGCCGAGATCTCGTTCGCCGCCGGCTACGACGCCGAAGGATCGGGCCGACTGGAGCAGATCGACGAGGCGGCCGCCCTCGCGGGCGACGCGGATCTGGCTGTGCTGTTCGTGGCGCTTCCCCTTACAAAGGAGTCGGAGGGGAGCGACCGGAGCGACATCGATCTCACCGACCACCAGGTGCATCTCATCAAGGCGGTCAGCGCCGCACAGCCGCGCAGCGTCGTCGTGCTGTTCAATGGTTCAGCGGTCGCCTGCGAGCCTTGGGTCGATGGCGTTGCAGCGGTGCTGGAAGCCTGGTACGCCGGGCAGGCAGCGGGCGGCGCCATCGCCGACATCCTGTTCGGCGTCGTCAATCCGTCGGGCCGGCTGGCCGAGACCTTCCCGGTGCGACTGGAGGACACCCCCGCTTACCTGAACTTCCCGGGCGAGGGAGACACGGTCCGATACGGAGAAGGGATCTTCATCGGCTATCGCTGGTATGACGCGCGGCAGATCTCCGTCACGTTCCCGTTCGGGCACGGGCTGTCCTACACGTCGTTCGCCTACGGCCAGCCACGCATGTCAGCGCCGAGCATCGAGGCTGGGCGGGCGGTGACGATCGCCGTGGACGTGACAAATACCGGGGATCGGGCTGGGCGCGAGGTCGTCCAGGTCTATGTGCACGACGTCGCGGCCTCCGTTCCCCGCCCGGACAGGGAACTCCGCGGCTTCGCCAAGGTGTCACTCGAGGCCAGTGAGACGAAGACCGTCGAGATCGCACTTGGTCCCGACGCCTTTGCCTTCTGGGATTCGCGGGTGCATGACTGGTCCATCGAACCAGGTCGCTTCGAGATCCTCGTGGGCTCGTCGTCCGCCGATATCCGCGCGATCGTGCCGCTCGATATCATCTCGAGCGGCGAGGTCGTCTCGAACCTGAGCGAGATGTCGCCACTTCAGGACTGGCTGCGCGACGGTGCGACTCGAGAATCCACCATCGGTCTGCTGAAGGAACTCGCGCCGGTCCTCGGCGAGACGTTCGGCGATGCAGCCGTCAACCTGGACGGGCTCGACCCGCATTTCCATTCGTACTTCGGAACGATGCCCATTCGCGGCCTGTTGGAGTTCGCGGCTCCGGCTGGCGGACCGGACCCGGACGCGAAGATCGCCGAACTCGCCGGGGCCGTCCGGCGGAGCCACATGCCCGATCCTTTGAGCCACACCAGGGCGACTCGGCCGTCGATCAGCCACGCCGCGGCCCCGGGTCTTCAGACCCGCCCAATCCCCTGACGCAGGCGATCGGGGGACAGCAGCAGGCAGGTCGCGGCGAGCACCGCTCCGACGAGCGCGAGCAGCCACAGGCTCGCCTCGAAGCTGCCGGTGACGTCCCGAGCGGCGCCGAGCAGGACCGGGCCGACGGACGATAAGACATACCCACCGAGCAGCATCAGCGCGGCGACCGATCCGACGCGGGCCGCGTCGTCGGCGACGTCGAGCGGCAGCGTGAGCACGAGCGGGAAGATCGCGCCCAACGCGAGCCCCAGGATCGCCACCCACAGGTAGGCGGGCTCGGGGACCAGGGCGATGCCGACGAAGGCGGCCGTACCCACGACGGAGGCCAAAACGAGCTGCGGCCGTCGGGCCCCGAGCCGGTCGGCGATAAGCGGCACGCCGACGGTCGTGAGCAGGCCGATGCCGTTGAACACCGCCACCAGCGCGCCGGCCGCGGCGATCGTCCAGCCGCGCTCGATGTAGACGTTGGGGATCCACGCCGAGACCCCGTAGAACTGCATCGACTGGAGGCCGAACACGACGACGAGGATCCACGCCGTCCGCGACCGCCAGGGCAGGCGGACGGCCGGTACGGGCGTCGCTGGCGCGTCGCCGCCGGGCCCACGCGACAGGACGAGCCACGCGGCGATGCACAGGAGCGACCCGAGGGAGAGGGCGAGCAGCGACAGCCGCCACTGGCCGTCGATGGCGAGCGGGACGGCGAGGGCGGCGGCGAGCGTCGAACCTGCCACGATCCCGGAGGCGTAGGCCCCCGTGCCGAGCGCCGGCCGCATCGCGATCCGCCCGGCCACGATCATCGACGGCATGGCCCCGGCGACGCCGATGCCGACCCCGACCCCGAACGTCGCCGCCAGGATCAGCGGCACGTTCGGCGTGACGCTGCGGGCGGCCCCGAACCCGGCGATCAACGCGATGCACGCCGCGAACGCGAGCCGGGGCCCCAGCCGCGACGCGAGCCGCGGCCCGATCGGCGCGAACAGCCCCATGCACAGCACCGGGATGGTGGTGAGCAGCCCGGCGGGCGCGGCGGAGAGGCCGAGGTCGGCTCGGATCAGCGGGAGCAGCGGGCCGATCGAGAGGAGCTGCTGGCGCAGCGCCAGCGAGGCGATGAAGAGTCCCACGACGACCGCGACGGGGACGCGCGGCGACGGGGAGGACACGCCGCCGATGCTATCGGACGTCGCGTGCGCGCCGGGTCCTCGCCGCCCGGCGTCGATCAGGCTTCCGGGATCGGCCGGTTGAACGTGCGGAAATCGATCGCATCCTGATCGGGCCCGCCACGGACGCCGGTGTCCAGGCCATCGATCGCGGCGAGCTCCTCGGCGGTCAGCGAGAAGTCGAAGACGTCGAGGTTCTCGGCGATTCGCTCGGGGAGCACCGACTTGGGGATCGCCGAGCGACGGCTGTCCAGGTGCCAGCGCAGCAGGACCTGGGCCGGCGTCTTGTCGTGCGCCCTCGCGATCCTCGCGACCACGGGGTCCTGCAGGGCGTTCTTCGGGTCCTCGCCGGGTCGGTACACGTACACGCCGCCGAGCGGCGACCACGCCTGGGTCGCGATGCCCAGCTCGTCGTGCCGAGCGCGGAGTGCCGGTTGGCCGTAGTACGGGTGAACCTCGACCTGGTTGACTGCCGGCACGGTCTCGACCTGCGGGAGGAAGGTCGCCAGGTGGGCGATGCTGAAGTTCGACACCCCGATGGCCCGCACCCGCCCGTCCGCGAGCAGGCGCTGAAGGGCTCGGTAGGCATCGACGGTGGTGTCGAGCGCCTGGGGCAGTGGCTGGTGCAGGAGGTAGAGGTCGATCGAGTCGACGCCGAGCTTGCGGGTGCTCACGTCGAAGGCGTGGCGGGCGCCGTCGTAGCTGTAGTTGGTGACCCAGACCTTGGTCTGGAGGAACAGGTCGGATCGCGCGATGCCGCTCGCGGCGATCGCCGCGCCGACCTCCCGCTCGTTGCCGTACGAGGCGGCGGTGTCCACCATGCGGTAGCCGACGCGCAGGGCCTCCTCGACGGCCGCCTGGGTCACGTCGGGCGGCGTCTGGAACACGCCGAAACCCAGTGCTGGGAGCTCGACGCCGTTGTTGAGGGTGATCGTGGGCTGCTCGGTGCTCATTCGGTTTCCTTCAGCGACAGGTACGGCGTGAACAGCTGCGGCTCGGGCCCGGTGAGCTTCGCGCGAAGCTCCGCGTTCGGCTCACCGAGGAGCTCGCCCTCGACGGTCGCCGTCAAGAGGACCGCGGCGGACACGTCGCCCATGTTCGCGCCGTGCTCGAGCAACGCCTCGGAGCTCGCGAACCGCTCGATCACCACGGCCTCCGACTCGTCCTCGTTGAAATAGATCGAATACTCCAGCGTGTCGCGCTCCTTCGCCCGGACGATGTCCATCGCCTGCGCCGACAGCCGCTTGTACTCCTCCACCTTGCCGGGATGGAACCAAAATCGAGCGATCCCGAGCAACTCACCCATGGTCTAGCCTCCGGCTGTCGTGACTCCCGCATCAAACGTGCGATCGCGCGTCGCCTGGACGCCTCGATCCAGCCATCGACCGTACCGAGGGCGACGCCCGCATCGCCGCAACATGGACGTTGGCCGGTCTTGCGGTCACCTTGCTGCCGTGCTCAGGGCGCGTCGATCCGCTCGTCCGTCGCCGGGTCGGCGACGCCCTGGAAGTAGCGGTCGAGGACCGCCGAGAACACCGGCTCGTCCGGCGCCGCGCGGTGGAACAGCGTCATCGACGAGCGCAGCTTGGTCGCGTCGATCCCGCCGAAGATCTCCTCCGCCGAGCGACCCGCAGTGCCGAGCACGAGCGACGCGCACTCCCGCAGCCGCACCCCCAGGACCGGGTGGTCGAGGTACGCGCGGGCCTCGTCGAGCGAAGTGATCGCGTAGAAGCGCGACATCTCGCTCATGCCGAGACCGGCGACCTGCGGAAACACGAACCACATCCAATGACCGGTCTTCCGGCCGGCGCGGAGCTCTGCGACCACGCCCGGGAACACGCCCTCCTGGGCGGTGACGAAACGCTCGAGGTCGTGCGCCATCGTCTGATTGTCAGGCACACTCGGAGGCCATGAGCCTCGACGCCATCACCGCCCTGCTCCTGATCGTCGTCCCGATCGTCTTCAACGTCGCGTTCTTTGAGCTGGGACGGGCGTTCGACTACCCGGACATCCTCCGACGCGAGCCGGACGAGATCCTGCGCCGGTTCCACGCGGGCGGGACCGGCCTGCTGCTCCGCTGGCACTTGCTGATGCTGAGCGCGCTGGCGATGGTGCCGCTGGTGGCCCTGTTGTCGGTGGTCCTCGGCGCGGCGCCCGCCCTGTCCACCGTGACGATCGTCGTCGGGGTCGCGGCTGGCCTGGTACAGGCACTCGGGCTGTTGCGCTGGCCCTACGCCGTGCCCGAGCTCGCCCGGCGGTGGGTCGCAGCGGACGCGCCGGGGATGGAGCCGGAGGGTGTCGACGCGACGCGTCGCTCGATCGAGGTCACGTTCGCGATCCTCCATCGCTACCTCGGCGTCGGGGTCGGCGAGCACCTGGGCTACCTGCTGACCGGCGCGTGGACGATCCTCGTTTCCGCGTCGATCGTGACCACGGGGGCCATCCCGGCCTGGCTGGGCTGGATCGGCGGGCTGGTGGGGCTCGCCCTGATCGTCGGGTCGGCGGAGTTCGCCGGGCCCAACGAGCGCGACGGCTGGAGGCTCGCCGGGATCATCGTCCCGATCGCCTACGTCGCCTGGTCGGTGTGGCTGATCGCCCTCGGGGTGTCCCTGCTCCTGTAGCGCGCCGGGGCATGTCCGCGTCCGGTTGACCGCGCAATCGCGGTGGGCGGCGCGTAGACTCCGGGCGATATCGAGTCGCTTTCCCGAGGAGCGTGCTCGTGACAGGTCGCGGCCTGATCGTCCGGAACGCGCGGCTGCACCCCACCGTGGCTTCGGATTCCCCGCTGCGGGACGTCCTGGTGGACGGCGAGTCGATCGCCTCGATCCGGCCCGCCGGTGAGCTCGCCGCGGACGGTCGCCCGGAGCTCGACGCCGAAGGCCGGCTCCTGTCGCCGCCGCTCGTCGATCCCCACGTCCACATGGACGCCGTGCTCACGGTCGGCGAGCCGCGCCACAACGAGTCCGGCACGCTCATCGAGGGGATCCTCACGTGGGCCGACCGCAAGCCGCTGCTGACCCACGAGGACGTCAAGGCGCGCGCGCTCGAGGCCATCCGCTGGGAGGTGGCCCAGGGCACCGGGCTCATCCGCTCGCACGTCGACGTGTGCGACCCAAACCTCGTCGCGCTCAAGGCCCTGCTCGAGTTGCGCGAGGAGGTCCGCGACATCGTCGACCTGCGGCTGATCGCGTTCCCGCAGGACGGGATCCTGTCGTTCCCCGACGGCAAGGCGCTGATGCGCGAGGCGATGCGCCTCGGCTGCGACGTCATCGGCGGCATCCCGCACTACGAATGGACGCGCGACGACGGCGTCGAGGAGGTGCACTTCATCTTCGACCTCGCGAAGGAGACCGGAGCGCCCATCGACCTCCACTGCGACGAGACCGACGACGACCAGAGCCGGTTCCTCGAGGTCGTCGCGGCCCGGGCCATGCGCGACGGCATGCAGGGTCGGGTCGTCGCCGGCCACACGACGGCCTACGGCAGCTACAACGACGCGTACGCCTTCAAGCTGCTCCAGATCCTCAAGCGCGCCGGCGTGACGATCGTCGCGAACCCGCTCGACAACATCGTCCTCCAGGGCCGGTTCGACACCTATCCCAAGCGGCGCGGCATGACGCGCGTCAAGGAGCTCGACGCCGCCGGCGTGAACGTGGCCTGCGGCCACGACTCGATCATGGATCCCTGGTATCCGCTGGGCCGCGGCTCGATGCTCGACGCCCTCTCCATGCTGGTCCACGTCGCGCAGATGACCGGCCGGAACGAGCTGTTCCGCGCCTGGGAGATGGTCACCACGAACCCGGCCCGCGCGGCCGAGGTGGCGTGGGGAGTGAAGGAGGGCCTGCCAGCGAACTTCGTGATCTTCGACAGCTCCGACGAGGCGGAGGCCATCCGGCTGCGGCCGGCGGCCCGCTGGGTCGTGCGGCTGGGGCGGGTCGTGGCCGAGACGGAGCCGGCCCGCAGCGTGGTCCATCGGACCGACGCATCCGCAGCCGTGACGTTCACCAAGCCCGTCGTCGGAGCGTGATGGGGAGGGAGCGACACCCGTGATGGGCCCGCGCACGGCGCGGACGATGTGGAAGGAGCTCGAAAGCCCAGATGGCGACCGACACGATGCCCCTGGAGGGGATGCCCACCCACGAGGGCGACCTCTCGATCGAAGCCCACGGCATGGATCCGATCCCGGAGTCGGCCCGCTACGGGTCGGTGGGCCGGGTGTTCACGGTCTGGTTCACCCCCAACCTCGTCCCGGCGGCGTTCTTCATCGGGACGCTCGTGACGCTCGACTTCCTCAAGCTCGGGTTCGTCACCTCGCTGCTCGCGATCGTCGTCGGCAACGTCGTCGGCTCGGCGTTCGTCGGCCTGCTTTCGACGATGGGTCCGAAGACGGGCATGGCCCAGCTGCCGGTCGCCCGCCTGCCGTTCGGCAAGTCGATCGTGCTGCCGGGCCTGCTCAACTGGTTCAGCACCATCGGCTGGGACGGCATCAACAGCCTGTTCGGCGCGCTGGCGATCACGCTAATCATCCCGGCGATCCCGTTCTGGCTCGCCCTGGTGGTGATCGTCCTGTGCCAGGGCACGCTCGGGATCTTCGGCTACGAGGCGATCCACCTGTTCGAGAAGTGGTCGGCCGTCGTGCTGGGGATCATGTTCGTGATCCTGACCATCGCGATCGTCGGCAAGGCCGACACGTCGCTGACCGACGGGTTCAGCGGCCTCGACCAGGTCGGCGCGTTCGTGGCGTACGTCGCGATCGTCGCCAGCTTCGTGCTCGCCTGGTCCTTGTACGCGTCCGACTACTCGCGCTACCTGCCGTCCAATTCGTCGCCGTCGAAGGTGTTCTGGTACACCCTCCTCGGGATGTCCCTCGCGTCCGGCTGGCTCGAGATCCTCGGGCTCCTGGTCGCGGGGCAGGCGACCGGCGGCGAGTCGAGCGACACGATCTTCCAGGTGCTCGGCGGCTCCGGGAACCTCATCGCGATCCTGGCGATGGTCGCGATCGCGGTCGGCACGGTCGCCGTCAACGCGATGAACGACTACACGGGCTCGCTATCCCTGCAGGCGGCCGGGCTCCGGATCAAGCGGATCTACTCGGCGGCGATCGTCGCGGTGCTGGGCTTCCTGTTCACGCTGTACCTCAACGCGCAGGCCGACTTCGCCCTCAACTTCACGAACTTCCTGCTGTTCATCAGCTACTGGATCGCGCCGTTCGTGGGCGTGGTCCTCGCCGACTGGTGGCTGCGGCGGCGGCACGCCGACGTCAGCCGCCTCAGCGACTTCGCTGCGCTGCCGTCGGGAATCGTCGGCATCGCGGCGCTGATCATCGGCTTCCTGGTCGGGATCCCGTTCCAGAACTCCTCACTCGGCTACAGTTGGGGCGGTCCCTTCAACTACGTCACCGCCAACTACCTCCATTTCGCGGACACTGCCTACTACGTGGGAGGCATCGTCGCGTTCCTGATCTACTGGTTCGGCTCCCGCAGCAGGATTCGCAGCGAGGCCTGATCCGGGCGCCGCCCGCAGGCCATCGCCACCTCGTCGCCACCTCATCCGCCCCGGCCGCCGGCCGGGGCGGGCCCGTGCCTGGTGCCGGCTCCGCTGGGCGCCCAGCGTTCACTGCGGCGGCGGATCCGGTGATCGGAACGCCCGGCGCACAGAACGCCGGATATCGGTACGAATCTCGGCAAGGCTGACCGCCCAGCGTTCCAGACAAGGACGCGAACCGCCCGAGTGAACGCCCGGCGTTCAGCCGGACCATGCACGCGCCGCCGTTGCGCTCATGACAGCCGCACGCTCGACGCGCCGGACGCTAACCCGGGACGACGGGCGGCCGGTGCACCACGGGCTCGAGCCCCAGCGATGCCGTGTGCGCCGCGACCTCGGCGGCGGTCGCGATCCACAGGCCGTCGACGGCCTTCGCCGTTTCGATCAGTCGCTCGAGGGCGACGGCGCGGGACGCCCGGCCGGACACGAACGGATGGTTCGTGAGCATGAACAGGCCGCCATCCGCCACGAGCGCCTCGAGCTCGAGCGTCCAGCGGGCGACGACGTCGTCCGGGCTCGCGATCACACCGGAGCCCGTGATACCGGGCAGGTAGTTGTACGGCTCCCAGTCGTCGAGCGACCAGTGACCCGGCAGCTCCACGATCGAGGAGGCGCCGGGCTCAGGAGACGTGGCGAGGAGATACGGGTGATCGGCGTCCATGAGGCCTGCGTCGTAGGCGAATCCATCCTTCGCGAGGAGGGACAAGGTGTCGTACGTGAGCTCCCACATCGGGCCGCGATAGCCCAGGGGCCGCACGCCGGCGACCGCATCCAACGCCGCAAGGCCGCGCAGCAGCCGCCGCTCCTGCTCCTCGGCGCTCGCCCCGTGCGCCCCCTCGTGCAGGTAGCCGTGGTGCCCGATCTCGTGGCCCGCGTCGCGGATCGCCCGCACGGTGTCCGGCCAGCGCTCCGCGGTGTAGCCGGGGACGAAGAACGTCGCGCGCACGCCCTGCCGGTCGAGCAGCCGGAGCAGCCGCGGCACCCCCGTGCGCGGGCCGTAGGCCTGGTGGCTCATGACGTCGAGCCAGTCGGCGGCCTCGGGATGCTCGAACAGGATCGGGCTCTCCGCGTCGACGTCGAACGTGAAGCAGGCCGCCGCCCGGACCCCGTCGGGCCAGCGAAATCCCGGCGGCAGCGGCGACCGCCAGGATTCGATGTCGGTCATCGGCCCCGGCGGTGGAGGGCGACGAGCGAGAGCATCTCGTAGGCCAGGTTCGCGGCGAGGGTCGCCGTCTGGCCCGCCGGGTCGTAGGCCGGGATGACCTCGACGACGTCGAACCCGACGAACTCGATCCCGCGCAGCGCCCGCACTATCGCCAGCATCTCCCGAGCCGACGGGCCGCCCGCCTCCGGCGTCCCCGTCCCGGGCGCGTGCGCCGGGTCGACCACGTCGATGTCGAAGCTGATGAACGCCGGCCGGTCGCCCACGCGGTCTCGGATGTGCGCCGCGACCGCGTCCGCGCCGAGCTCGAAGATCTGCTCGGTCGTCAGGTAGTCCAGGCCCAGCTCGTCGCGCAGCCCCGTCCAGTCCCCGGGCGCGTACAGCGAGCCGCGCAGCCCGATCTCGATGCTGTGGTCGACGTCGACCAGGCCCTCCTCGATCGCGCGTCGCATCCACGTCCCGTGGTTGTACTTCTCGCCGAAGTAGCTGTCCCAGGCGTCCGTGTGGGAGTCGAAGTCGATCACGGCGACCGGGCCTCGTGACCGCGTGGCGCGCAGGTGGGGGAGCGTGCACGCGTGATCGCCGCCGATCAGCAACGGAACGACCCCGGCCTCGACGACCGGTGCGACCGCCGCCTCGATGGCGGCATAGCTGCGTTCCGTATAGCCCGGGACGATGGCCACGTCGCCATAGTCGACGCACGACAGGACGTCGAACGGGCTGACGTCGAGGTTGGCGTTGTACGGCCTGAGCATCACGCTCGCCGCCCGGACGGCGTTGGGCCCGAACCGCCCGCCGACCCGGTACGTCACGCCCGTGTCGAAGGGGACGCCGATGACCGCGAGATCGACGTCCTCGAGCGTCCGCACGTGCGGCAGCCGGGCAAAGGTCGACGGGCCCGTGAACCTCGGGCTCTGCAGCGAGTCTTCGGGGACGTACCGCGGCATGCGGGGAGTGTAGGCGTCCGGCATGCCCCGTCGACTCGCCTGGGTCGCGCCGGGTGACGACACCTAGGTCGCGGGCGCCGTGCCCCCGCCGTCGGCCGCCGTCGGCTTCGGCTCGGACACCGTCCGGTGGGTCCACGGGATGAACCAGCGGTCGAGCCCGATCCAGCCGGCATTCCGCCAGGCGATCATGAGCAATGCGCCAAGGATGATCAGGGCGGGGTTCTGTCCGAGGACCCCTGCGAGCACGAAATTCCCGTTCAGGAACACGCCGCCGAAGGCGGCGATGCCGGTCAGCAGCCCGATCAGCAGGGCGACGCCCACGGCGAACTCGCCCAGGGCGACGAGCGTCGCGAACAGGCTGGCGTTTGGCTGGACGACGTTCTGGAGGAACCACACGTACCAGCCGGGGGTGCCCTCGCTCGAGACGGCGCCGCCGACCAGGCCCTGGATCGGCGAGCCATCGCCGAACAGCCACTTGCCGCTCGTGATCTTCTCCCAGCCCGCCGGGATGAAGATGTAGGCCACGTACAGGCGGACCACGAGCCACAGCCAGGCGGCCGTCGTGCTCGCGAACAGGAACCGCGCCCAGCGCGGCTCCCGAAACTGGTCGGGAGTCATCGGTGGATGGATCAGGCGGTCAAGCATGGCGGCCTCCCCGCGTCACTTCCTTCGACGCGCCAATGCTAGACCCGCCCGATGCACGTCGCGCCCCCGCGAGCGGCTAGGGCGCCGCCTTGTAGACGAGCGTCCCGCCGTCGTCGGTGGTGAGCGTCAGCTGCGTGTTGGCGATCGCGTAGCTCGCCACCCGGTTGAGGCCGATGATGTACAGGTCGCTGAGCGAATCGTCGCCGCACGCGACCAGCGACGAAGGTCCGATCTGCAGCGCCACCGTTCCGCCCGAACCGGCGGTCCAGGTGCCCTTAAGCGTGTTGCAGTCGGCCAACGCCGAGAAGGTCCCGCCTGCCGCGAACGCGATGGTGTACATCGGCTGCTCGGCGGCCGGGACGTTGCCCTGGAACGGCGGGTTCGCGATCGTGAGCGACGTCAGCTGCCAGCTCGTGTCCGCGAGGTCTCCACCCGGCGCCGGCAATGGGGTCGGCGCCGGCTTGGGTGTCGGCGTCGGCGTCGGCTTGGGTGTCGGCGTCGGGGTGGGCTTGGGCGTGGGGCTCGGCGTCGGCGAGGGCGTCGCGCTCGGCTTCGCGGTTGGCTTGCCGGTCGGCTTCTCGGTCGGCGTTGCCGCCGGCGTGGGAGACGGGGTGGGGGACGCCGTGGGGGTCGGCGACGGCGTGGGCGACGGCGTGGGGGAGGGTGTCGGGCTGGGCGTGGGCGCGGGGGAGGCCGTGGGCGTCGGCGATGGCGAGGCGGTGGGGGTCGGCGTCGGCGCGACGACGTTGCCCGCGGTGCCGGCGACGAACGTCATCGTCGCGCCGTCGTCGTTGGTGAGCGTCAGATCGCCGTTCGCAATGGCATACGTCGTCGCCGTCGTGATCGCATGCGCGAACAGCGGGCCGTAGGAATCGCCGGGGCAGGCGATGAGCGTCGACGCGCCGGCCGCGATCGTGATCCCGTTGCTTCGGCCGGTCGTGTAGGTGCCGGCGATCGCGTTGCAGTCCGCGCGACCCGTGTACGTCCCATCGTCGTTGAATCTGATCGCGTAGTTGGCCTGCTCGGCCGCCGGGACGACGCCCTGGAAGGTCGGCGTCTGCTCGGTGATCGCCGACAGCTGCCAGTTGGTGTCGGTGAGGCCGCTCGGGCCGCTGGAGTTACCCGAGACCAGCCACAGGCCGGCGACGACGAGCGCGACGACCGCGATGGCGCCAACGATGACCGGAGTGTTGTTGCGCATGGAGCTCCTCGTGGGCACAACGCCTCGGCCTTCGGGGCCGGCGCGTCGCCGGCGGACGGTCGCATTGGGCGCGAAACGGGATTGTGCCGCAGACGGTCGACCGCGCGCGGATCTTGCGCATCGTCCGATCGGGATGATGCCGGGCGACACGCCGCGAGGCTTAAGATGGCGCAGACAACGGGGATCGGGTCACAGGAGGGAGCACGGGTGGACATCCAGAACGACGCGCGCCGCCTCGCCAGCATCGGGACCTTCTTCATCATCCTGGGCTGGATCGCGGTCATCTACGCTGTGATCGCCGGAGTCCTGTGGTGGATCGACCTGGCGCAACGCGCGGCCTTCAACATCTTCGAGGCCTTCGCGATCTCCGCCGCTGCCATCGGCATGCCGATCTTCGCCGCCTTCGTGCTGGCAGGCTTCGGCTACTTCCTGCGGCTGTTCGCGCTCTGGGTGGCGAGCCAGTCCCGGTAGCGGGCGTAGCGAGCGAGGGGCCTCGGATGAAGACCCGGCTGATCGCCGTCCTGGTCGTCGTGGCGGGATTGGTAGCCGCTTGCTCGAGTGGCGAGGGCACCGGCGGCCAGCTCGACGGCACGAAGTGGATCCTGCGGTCCTACCTGGTCGACTCGACCCTCACGCTCGTCCCCGAGACCGAGTACGCGGACGCGGAATTCGACGCGAACCGAGTCTCCGGCTTCGGCGGCTGCAACCGCTACGACGCCCTCTATCGCACCGGGGGCCGGACGCTGTTCATCACGGACCCGGCCAGCACCCTGATGGCGTGCGTCGAGCCGTCGATGGACTTCGAGACCGCGTACCTCGCGCTGCTTGGCCAAAGTCGCTTCTTCACCGCCCGCGCGAACACGCTGACGATCTACGGCCCGGGCGGCGAGACCCTCCTCGTGTTCGACGCCGCGCCCGAGAACCCGCTGCTCGGCCGCTGGGTCGTCGACTCGTATGCGAATGCGCCCGGCTCGGTCGTCGCCGTCCTGCCCGGCACGGAGCTCGACGTCGTGTTCGGGATCGGCAACGTGGCCGGTTTCGCCGGCTGCAACCAGTTCAGCGGCACGTATGGCACCAACGGCAACGTCGTCCGCATCGGCCAGCTGGCCACGACCCGACTCGCCTGTGCGGACGACGTCATGACGCAGGAGACGGCCTTCCTGGAGGCCTTGCAGGGGGCCGCTCTGATCGAGGCGCGGACGTCCACCGTCACCCTGCAGGACCTCAACGGCTCCCCCAATGTCTTCCTCGCCCGCCCGGCCGAGGCCGCCGAGGGCTCGGCCCCACCCGAGGCCTCGGCGACGCCGAAGCCCACAGAGAAGCGGACCGAGAAGCCGACCGAGAAGCCCACGGCGTCGCCGACGCCCAAGCCGACGCCCTCGCCCACGCCCAAGCCAACGCCGACCCCGACGGTTGCGCCGCCGCCGACATTCGCGCCGGACGTCGCCACCTGCCCCCTCAACACGGCCGACGGCGTCAAGGTCGCCAAGATCACCTATCCCGCCAGCTGGTCCACCGTGTCGACCCCGGCCAACCTCGCCTGCCAGTACTTCGACCCGGCGCCGATCACGGTGCCGGCGGACCCATCGACGCTCGTGACCGCGGTCATGGCGTCGTCCTCGGACACGACGTTCGCGGATGCCGTGGCTGCCGCGACCGACGCGGGCGCGTGGGACGTGACGGCGACCGAGAACCTGACGTTGAGCGGTCTCGACGCGACCGCCATCGCGGCGACCGCGACGGCCGACTCGGCCGGGATCCCGGTCGGGACCTCGCGCTATGCGTACCTCGTGGACGTCGGCTCATCGGGGACGGTCACGATGTGGACGGTCGGGACGGTGGGGGAGGGCGAGTTCGCCAACGACTCGACCATTCTCAGCCTGATGGTCGCCCAGTCGAAGTTCATCGCCGGCGACTAACGGGTCCGCATCGGGGCTGGGGCGCAACCGAGGGCCGAACGCGGGGAGGGCGCGAACAGGCCGAAGGGCCCGTGCCTGTGTGACCATCGCCGCTGGGGCCGGGGACTGGGGAGGGTGATGCTCGCGGCCAGCACAGAAAGGGGTGCCCCGTGAAGGTCCTCGTCACCGCCGCGTCCAAGCACGGGACGACCGCCGAGATCGCCGAAACGATCGCCGACGTCCTGCGCACCGCCCATCTCGAGGTCGACGTCATCGAGCCCGACGCCGTCACCACCATCGCCGATTACGACGCCGTCGTCCTCGGTTCCGGCGTCTATGCCGGCCACTGGCTCAAGTCGGCCAAGGCCTTCGTCGCGCGCCATGAGATGGCGCTCAAGGCTCGGCCGGTGTTCCTGTTCTCCAGCGGACCGATCGGCGATCCGCCGCGACCGCTCGAGGACCCAACAGAGGTCGCCGCGATCGACGAGACCACCATGGCCCTCGACCATCGCGTGTTCGCGGGCCGGCTGGTCGAGAGCGACCTCGGCACCGGCGAGCGGCTGGTGATCAAGATGCTCCGGGCGCCGTACGGTGACTTCCGGTCCTGGGACGACATCACCGATTGGGCGCGGGCGATCGCCAGCTTCGTGAAGGGCGAGGAGGAGGCGCTCATCGGCGTCGTCGGCTGACCACGCCCCGACCGCCGCGGCCGGGCTCGAGGGCGATCTACCATCGTGGTCGATCCGCCGAACCCGCCCGGGAGCCCGCCATGACCGTCGCGACGCCCACCCTCGAGGAGCTGCGAGACCAGGAGGCGCGGCTGGTGCTCCCGTCGCTCAGCGAGAACGACGCGATCGACATCGGGCTGCGCCTGCTCGCCACCGCGACCGAGCGCGACCTCGCGGTGACGATCGAGGTGCGGCGGGCCGGACGCGTCGTGTTCCGCGCGGCGCGGACCGGCACCAACGCGCACAACGACATGTACGTTGCGGGCAAGGCGCGGATCGTCGAGCGCTTCGGCCACTCGACGATGCTCGAGCGGCTCCGGCACGAGGCGAACGGCACGACCTTCGCCGAGGCCACGTCGCTGGCGTTCCCCGAGTACGCGCCCCACGGCGGCGGCTTCCCGCTGGTCGTCGAGGACACCGGGGCCGTCGGCGCCGCGATCGTCTCCGGCCTCCCGCAGGAGGCCGACCATGCGCTGATCGTCGAGGTCCTCGACGCGTACCTGACGGATCGGCGTGGTTGAGCGGGCAGGACCGGGCGGTGCCGGGCCGCACCGCAACGTGACCTCACCCGTCGCGTTACCCAACTGGCGGGTTGACGGCGTGCCCCCAATCCCGCACCCTCCGCAAGCGATGAGCCAATATCTCGGCGTGTGCATCTGTCCGTGCCCGTGTCCTGCCGTGCAGGGCAGGCGGTGTATCTGAGCGCGGGAACAGACGAGAAAGCCCGCGCGGACACCACCCCACCCCTGCACTGCAGGGGTTTTTTGTTGCACTGATTCCGAGGAGCGCACCGTGTCCTTTCCCACCGACAGCGAATTCGTCCAGGGCATTCCGAGCGTGGGCGTCGACGTCCTCCGCGCCAGCCTGGACGACCCCGGGCTCACCGTCATCGACGTCCGGCCGATCGCCGCCTACAACGGCTGGCGCCTGGGGGGCGAGACCCGCGGCGGCCACGTCCCGGGCGCGCGCGCCTTCCCGATCGCCTGGCTGGACGCGCAGGAGGCGGCCGAGACGGCGCGCCTCCTCGCCGACAAGGGCGCGACGGCCGGACGCACGATCGTCGTCTACGGGCACGGGCGCGACGATGCCGGCCGGCTGGCCGCCCGGCTGATCGACGACGGACTCCCCGCGAGCGTCCTCGAGGGTGGGTTCGCGGCCTGGGCAGCCGATGGTGCCAACCCCGTCGACAAGCTCCTGTTCCACGAGCGCCTGGTCCACGTTGGCTGGCTGAGCGACGTGCTCGCGGGACGGCCGGTCGAGGCGCAGCCGAGCCCCGACGCGCTGCTGTTCCACGTCAACTTCGGGGTGCCGGAGGAGTACGCGGACGGCCACATCCCGGGTGCCCGCTACCTCGACACCAACTGGCTCGAGTCGCCCGCCGACTGGAACCGCCGGTCGCCCGCGGAGCTCGACCACGCCCTGCGGTCGCTGGGCATCACCGCGGACACCACGGTCGTCGTGTACGGCCGGGACACGGAGGGCGACGCCAACGAGAAGTGGCCGGGGCGGCGGGCCGGCCAGATCGCGGCGACGCGCGCCGCGCTGATCCTCCGCTACGCGGGCGTCCGCGACGTCCGCCTGCTGGACGGCGGCTACGACTGGTGGGTCCGCGACGGCCATCCCGTCGAGACCACGCCCCGCCAGCCCGTGTCGGTGCCCGAGTTCGGGTCGCCCATCCCGGCGCACCCGGAGCTGATCGTCGACCTGCCGGAGGCGAAGGCGATCCTCGCCGACCGCGACGGCGCCGCGCTCGTCAGCGTCCGGACCTGGAAGGAGCACATCGGCAAGGTCAGCGGCTACAACTACATCCAGCCGGCCGGCCGGATCCGGGGCGACGTGTGGGGCAACTGCGGCACGGACGCCTACCACATGCAGCACTACCGGAACGTGGACAACACGATGCGCGCCTACCCGGAGATCGTCGCCAACTGGGCCGAGGCCGGGATCATCGCCGACAAGTGGGTCGCCTTCTATTGCGGCACAGGGTGGCGTGCCAGCGAGACCTGGTTCTACGCCGACCTGCAGGGCTGGGAGCGGATCGCGGTCTACGATGGCGGCTGGCTCGAATGGAGCTCGGACCCCGACCGCAACCCGATCGACGTCGGCGACCCCGCGGTGGCCGAGGAGGCGGGGGTCGTCGCCGCCTGACCGCGCGAGGGCGCGCGGTGCGGGCGCCGGCCTGACACGGGCGGCCCAGCGCCTGCACACTGCACCTCCCTGGAGTGGAGAGGTGCCCGATGATCGATCTCCATGGCCGCGTGGTGCTGATCACCGGCGCCGGCGGCGCCATCGGATCCGCCGCGGCACGGACGCTCGCGGGCGCCGGCGCGAGCGTGCTCGCCCAGGACGTCCGTGCCGAACCGGTCCAGCGCGTCGTCGGCGAGCTGGGTGCGTCAGCGCACGCCTTCGTGTCCGATCTGTCCGACCCGATCGCCGCCGGCCGCCTGTGGGACGACGCGCTGGCCGTCCACGGCCGGATCGACGTGCTCGTCAACAACGCCGGGATCTTTCCCGCCGCCGAGCTCGACGCGCCGCTCGAGGACTGGGTGCGGGTGTGGAATCTGTCGCTCGGGGTGAATCTCGTGGCGGCGGCGATCCTGTGCAAGGCGGCCGTGACCACGTTCGCCGGCCAGGTGGGCGGGGGGATCATCGTCAACATGGCCAGCCGCGCCGCCTTCCGCGGCGAGGACCCCGCCTACTGGCACTACGCAGCGGCGAAGGCCGGGCTCGTGGCGATAACCCGGTCGATCGCGCGCAACAACGGCCGCCAGGGCGTCACGGCGTTCGCGATCGCGCCGGGCTACGTCGATACCGCGTTCAACCAGCGGTTCGCCGACGAGATGGGCGTCGAGGTGGCGGCGCGCGACACCGGCCTGGGCGAGGTCGCGCAGCCGCAGGACGTCGCCAACGTGGTCGCGTTCCTCTCTTCCGGGCTGGCCCGCCACGCGACCGGGACGACCATCGACGTCAACGGCGCCAGCTACGTCCGCTGACCCCCGAACGGCCGACGTATCCTCGCCGCAGATGGAGCCCAGTCGGACGGTCCCGGACGTCGCGGCGCAGCCGCTGCTCGAGGCGCGCGGGCTGTCCAAGTCGTTCCGTGGCCTCCGCGCGCTCGACGACTACGAGCTCCGCCTGGCGCCCGGCTCGATCCACGGGGTGATCGGGCCCAACGGGGCGGGCAAGACCACCTTGTTCCACCTCCTGTCCGGGTTCCTTCGCCCGACCAGCGGCAGGGTCGCGTTCGAGGGAAGGGACGTCACGGGCTGGGCCGCGTACAAGATCGCGCGCGTCGGGATCGGGCGGACGTTCCAGAACATTCGGCTGTTCGGCGACCTGTCCGTCCTCGACAACGTGAAGATCGCCGTCCAGCGACGCGCGCCCCGCTCGCTGCTCGGGACGGTCCTCTCGAGCCCCGGGTTCCGGCGCCACGAGCGGGAGCTGGACGAGGAGGCGCTCGCCCTGCTCGAGCGGTTCGGGCTGGCGACGCAGGCCGATCGCGCCGCGCGAAACCTGGCCTACGGCGACCAGCGGCGGCTCGAGATCGCCCGCGCGGTCGGAGCCCAGCCGAAGGTGCTCCTGCTCGATGAGCCCAACGCCGGCATGAACCCGATCGAGACCCAGGAGCTGCTGGGGCTGATCCGGCGGCTGCGCGAGGAGCTGGGGATCACGATCGTGCTCGTGGCCCACGACATCCCGCTGGTCATGAACCTGTGCGACCGGATCCAGGTCCTCAACTACGGCCGCCTGATCGCGGAGGGCGACCCAGCCGCGGTCCGGTCCAACCCTGACGTCATCGCCGCCTATCTCGGGCAGGCACGCGATGCTTGAGCTCGAGGACGTCCACGTCCGGTATGGCAACATCCGCGCCCTGCAGGGCGTGTCGCTCCTGGTCGCGGAGGGCGAGCTCGTCGCGCTGATCGGCTCCAACGGCGCCGGCAAGACGACCACGCTGCGCACCATCTCGGGCATCAACCGGGCGTCCGAGGGCGCCATCCGCTTCGAAGGCGCCGACATCACGCGTGCCCCGGCGGACCGCATCGTCTCGCTCGGGATCTCCCATTGCCCCGAGGGTCGCCGCATCTTCGGCAGCCTGACGGTGCGCGAGAACCTCCGCCTGGGCGCCGTGTCGCAGGCCGACAAGCGGGCCGCGGCCGAGGACCTCGAGATGGTCCTCGGGCTGTTCCCGCTCCTGGGCGAGCGGCTGGGGCAGGCCGGCGGCACCCTGTCGGGCGGCGAGCAGCAGATGCTCGCCATCGGCCGCGCCCTGATGAGCCGGCCGCGGCTGCTGCTGCTCGACGAGCCGTCGCTCGGCCTCGCGCCACTGATGGTGGAGCGGATCTTCGAGACCATCGCCCGGCTCAAGGCGACCGGACGGACGATCCTGCTGGTCGAGCAGAACGTCCATCACGCGCTGGACGTGGCCGATCGCGCGTACGTCCTCGAGACCGGGCGAGTGACGCTCGAGGGCCCGGTGGACGTCCTGCGCCAAAACCCCAGGGTCGAGCAGTCGTACCTCGGCGTGGGCGGGGTCAGCGCGTGAGCGACTACGTCGTCCAGCAGATCGTGAACGCCCTCGCCGCGGGCAGCCTGTATGCGCTGATGGCCGTCGGGCTGGCGATGGTGTTCGGCATCCTGCGGCTGATCAACTTCGCCCACGGCGACGTGATGATGATCGCGGCCTACATCGCGGTCTTCTGCCTCGGCGCCGGCGTGTCGCTCGAGGTGGCGATCCCGATCATGGTGATCGGCACCGTCGCCGTCGGCCTGCTCATGGAGCGGATCGCCTACCGGCCGATCCGCGGCGCCCCGGACGTCGCGATGCTGCTGACCTCGTTCGCGGTCGGCCAGATCCTGCAGAACGGGACGTTGCTCACCACGCGCCTGGCGGGCCTGCCCACGCTGATCGCCTTCCCGAGCCCCGAGCAGCTGAGCGGCGTCATCGCCATCGGCACGATCCTGGTCCCCAAGGTCAACGTCGTCAGCTTCCTCGCCGGGATCGTCCTGCTCGGGCTGCTGACCGTGTTCGTCACCCGGACCACGCTGGGGCTGTCGATGCGGGCCGCCGCCGAGGACCTCAACGCCGCGCGGCTGATGGGGATCAAGGTCAACCGCGTGGTCGCGACGGCGTTCGGGATCGGGGCCGGCCTGGCCGCGGTGGCCGGGTTCCTGTACGCGGTGCAGGCCGGGCAGATCAACCCGTACATGGGCTTCACGCCGGTCCTCAAGGCGTTCATTGCCGCGGTCATCGGCGGCTTCGGGAGCATCGCCGGCGCGGTGCTGGGCGGCTACGTCCTCGGCTTTCTCGAGGTCCTCGTCACGGCGCTGGCGGGGATCGGCGACCTCCTGCCCCCGGGCTCCGTGCCGCCCGAGGTCCGCGAGTTCCTGCAGACCTGGCTGCCGAGCTCGCTCGCCAGCTATCGCGACGCCGTCGTGTTCGTCGTCCTGATCCTGGTCCTGCTCGTGCGGCCGCAGGGGATCCTCGGCAAGCGCGAGCAGGGTGAGCTGCTGTGAGCCGCCGGCGCCGGGCGGCGGGGCCGCTGCTGGTGATCCTGCTGTCGTCGATCGCGCTGGCGATCCTCGACGCGAGCGGCCAGGCGTTCTGGCAGGGGCTCGCGATCAACCTCGGGATCTTCATCATCCTGACGGTCAGCCTGAACCTCACCAGCGGCTTCACCGGCGTGTTCTCGCTGGGCCAGATCGGGTTCATGGCCCTTGGCGCCTACGCGTCGGCGATCCTCACGCTGCCGCTCCAGGAGAAGGCCTCGTACCTGCCCGACCTCCCGTCGTGGCTGGCCGGCGTGCACCTCGACCAGGCCGTCGGCCCTGTCCCCGCGGGGTTCCTGGCCGCGACGCTGATCGCGGCCGCGCTCGTCAGCGTCGTCGCGTGGCTGGTCGGACGGGTCCTGATGCGGCTGTCGGGCCACTTCGTCGCCGTCGCGACCCTCGGCTTCCTCGTGATCGTCCGCGTGATGCTGTTCAACGCCGACGCCTACACGCGCGGGTCACGGACGTTCTCGAACGTCACGCCCTACACGAACCTGTGGTGGACCGCGATCTGGACGCTGCTCGTCGTCTACGTCGTGTGGCGGATCAAGCGCTCGTCGTACGGGCGCGAGATGTTCGCCCAGCGCGAGGACCGGGTCGCGGCGCAGGCGATCGGCATCCGGGTCATGGACCCGCGGCTGCTCGCGTTCGTGGTCGGGGCGTTCTTCTCGGCCGTCGCCGGGTCGCTGTACGCACACTTCATCACCTCGTTCTCGCCGACGGTGTTCTACTTCGACCTCACGTTCCGGGTCATCACGATGCTGGTCATCGGCGGGATGGGCTCGGTCAGCGGCTCGATCCTGGGCGCGATCCTGATCGTCGGCCTGGGCGAGGCCCTGCGGCGGGTCGAGGACGTGACCCTCCTCTACGGCCTGTCGTCGATCGTGCTCGCCGTGATCTTCATCATCGTGATCACCGTGCGCCGCGACGGCCTCCTCGGCCAGCGCGAGGTCCCGCTCGACCGGCTGTTCGACCCGGCGCTGTGGCGCCGCGGGCGCACGGGCCCGCCGTCCGGCGATCCGGCGCCGGGCTCCGATCAGAGCCCGTAGACGCGCTCCGAGTTGCGCCACAGGATCCGCTCGGCCCAGTCGATGGCGGTCTTCTCGTCGATCGCGCCGTCGGCGACGTGCTCGTCGAGCACGCGGCCGAGCGCCCGCCGGCCCAGACGGGCGCCGACCCAGTAGAGCTCCGGCACCAGCGACGCGTCCGTGCTGAACAGGATCTTGCTCGCGGGCGCGAGCCCGAGCAGCTCGCGGGTGATCTGGGTCGCCTCGCCGGCCGCGAACAGGATCGCCTCGCCCATGTCCGCGTAGACGTTGGGGAACATCGCGGCGAGGTAGGCGAGCGACCGGACGTACGGGTAGCCCGTGTGCAGGAGGACGATCGGGGCGGCCCGGAACAGGTCGGAGAACAGAACGCGAAGGGCGGCCGGGTCGACCAGCGTGAGGTCGAGGTCGGGGTCGCCGAGGCCGGTGTGGAACTGGATCGGGACCTCCTGCGCCGCGGCCGCCTCGACCGCGAGCACCACCAGGTGGTCGAGCAGCGGCTTCGACGCGATCCGGATCCGGCCATCGCGGCGCGCGCGCTCGTGGACGCCCGCGAACGCCGCCGCGGCGTCGTCCTGTTCGACGAGCTCGACGCGGAGCCCGGTCCGGTACGCGATGACCGACTTGAGGCCCACGATGCCGCGCCTCCGGAGGTCCTCCAGCGAGGCCCGATACGCGTCGAGGAAGTCGTCGAAGCTCGTGGACTCGAGGATGAGGCGCTCGATCAGCGGCTCGAGCCGCAGGATCTCCTCGATCCGGCACGGGACGAGGAGCCGCAGCTCGTCGAGCGAGTAGGTCGAGTCGGCGCCGTAGCCCGTGTCGACGAGCCAGGTCTTGAAGTTGGCGCGCTCGACGATCTCGCGGACGAGCGGTCCGATGCCGCGGCTCCGCCGCGCCGCATGCACGGCGTCCGCGGTCGGCTCGCAGTCCAACAGGCCGGCCAGCTCGCGGATCGTCCACTGGTACAGCAGCGTGTGCGGGACGTCGTCGCGCGCCACCTCCGGGAAGTACGTCTCCGTCAGGTGGATGCGGAACGCGTCGTCGTCGGGGGGCTGCACCCGCAGCAGCGAGTGGCAGTGGTTGTCGACGATCGGGATCGCCGCCAGGTCGAGGGGCATCGCGGCGGCCCGGTCAGTACGTGAAGAAGTGGTGCTCGAGCTCGTACGCGTCGTCCTGCTCGGCGTACGCGGCGGCCTCGGCGCGCCGGACCTTGAGGTACTCGGTCGCGAGCGGCCCGCCCAGCGCACCCATCAGCACGTCGTCCCGCTCGAGCTCGTCGAGCGCCTCCCCGGCCGTCTCCGGGAAGCGGCGGATCCCGCGCCGCGCTCGCTCGTCGTCGGTCAGGTTGCCCGGGTCGACGTCGACCGGCTCGCCCGGGTCCAGCTGGCGCTCGATGCCGTCGAGGGCCGCCGCCATGACCCCGCCAAGCGAGATGTACGGGTTGGCGCTCGCGTCGCTGGCCTTCAGCTCGAGGTTCGCGGAGCCGGCCTCGTCGTCCCAGTAGCGGGTCGGGACGCGGACCGCCGCCTCGCGGTTCTCGATGCCCCAGGCCGTGTACGCCGAGCTCCAGTAGTGCGGCTGCAGCCGCCGGAACGAGTTGGCGCTGGGCGTCGTCAGCCCGAGCAGGCCCGGCAGGTGGGCGATGACGCCAGCGATCGCGTGCCGCGCCAGCGGGCTGAGGCCGTCGGGGTCGCTGGCATCCGCCAGGCGGTTCACAGCGTGGGCCGTGTCCCAGATGCTCCAGTGGAGGTGTGCCCCGCTGCCGGCCTGGTCGGCGAACGGCTTCGGCGCGAGCGACGCGACGAGCCCGCGGCGGGCCGCGACGCCGCGCACCGTCTGGCGGTAGGTGACCTGGTTGTCGGCCGCGCGCAGCGCCGGCGCGTGGCGCGTCGACAGCTCCTGCTGGCCCCAGCCCAGCTCGGGGTGCGACAGCTCGACCGTCAGCCCCTGGCTCGTGAGCGCGGCGACGATGTCCTGGATGACGTCCTCGGTGGAGTCCATCCCGATCGCGCTGAAGCACAGGCTCCGGTCGACCGGCCGGTAGCCCTCGGGGGTCTGCACGGCCAGGTAGAACTCGTTCTCGAACGCGGCCTCGAACGCGAGGCCGGCCTCGGCCGCCCGCTGCTCCATCCGCTGCAGGAACCAGCGGGGGTCGAGCGGCCAGGGCGAGTGGTCGAGCTGGACCATGTTCACGATCATCTGGCCGCTGCGCGGCGCGTAGGGCAGCACGACGAACGTGTCCGGGTCGGGCACCAGCCGGATCTCGCCGACCGGGCCGTAGGTCGCGTCCGGGGCGAGGGTGTCGAGGCTGGTGAACGACTGCATGCCCCGCACGAGGCCGATGCCGCTCTGCATCCGCCGGGCGAGCGACGAGACGTGGGTGCTCTTGCCGCGCACCACGCCGCCGTTGTCGCAGTACAGGAAGCGCACGAGCTGCAGGCCCTGGGCCTCGGCCTGGGCGACGATCTCCTCGGGTGTCATCGGGATGCCTCGTTCGATGCGGGCGGAACGGGTCGACCCGCCGGTCCCGGGCGTGACCCGGAAACCGGCGGTCGGAATGCGCGATGACGACGGGCTACGGCGCCGGGACCTTGACCGGGACGACCTCGCCGCCGAGCGTGAGGCCGCCGTTCTCGACGTCGATGACGGTCACGCCCTTCTGCGGGACGTGGCTGTCGGTCGAGAATGTGATCTTGCCGGTGATGCCCGGGAAGTCCTTGGTCGCCTCGAGGGCCGTCTTGATGGCGGCCGAGTCCGTGCCGCCGGCCCGCTTGATCGCGTCGGCCAGCAGGAACACCGTGTCGTACCCGAGCGCGGCGAACGCGTTCTCGGGGTCGTTGCCGTAGGCGGCCTTGTAGGCGGCGATGAACTTCTTGATCCCCTCGGTGCCGTTCGCCGCGTCCATCAGCGCGTGCGTCGTGAAGAACACGTTGCTGGTCGTCGGGCCGGCGATCTTGACGAGGTCGGGCGTGTCGTAGCCGTCGCCGCCGACGATCGGGGCTGTCAGGCCGGCGTCGCGGAACTGCTTCACGAGCGGGCCGATGTTGTTCGGCATCGCGGCGACGTAGTAGAAGTCCGGCGCCGGGTTGAGCGCCTTGAGCTTGGTGATCTGCGCGGAGAAGTCGGTCGCCGCGTCGTCGTACGAGTCCTCGAGCGCGATGGTCCCGCCGAGCTCGGTGAAGCGCGACTTGAAGTACTGGCCCAGCAGCGTCGTGTACTCGACGCCCTTGTCCCACAGGAAGCCGGCGGTGTGCCCGAACTTGTCGTACGCGTACTCCGCGCCGACGGCGGCCTGGACGTTGTCGCCGAAGCAGGCCAGGAACATCATGTCGCCGACCTGGGACGGGATCTTGGGCGACGTCGCGCCAACGGTGATGAACGGGATCTTGGCGCTCTGGAACGTCGGGCCAGACGCCAGCACCGAGTCGGTGTCGGTGTAGCCGACCATCAGCGGGACCTTGTCCTGCTCGACGAACTGCTTGGCCGTCTGCGCGGTGACGTCCATCTTGTACTGGCTGTCGTGGACGATGAAGTCGATCTGCGAGCCGAGCACGCCGCCGGCCTTGTTGATCTCGTCGACCGCCAGCTTGGCGCCGTTGGCCGCCGGCAGGTCGAGGGCCGACTCCGCGCCCGTCAGCGCGAAGCCGCCGCCGATCTTGATCGTGCCGCCGGTGCCGCCGCTGCCCCCCGCGCCTCCCGAGGGCGCCGCTGATGAACCCGTGGAACTGCATGCCGCGACGAGTCCGATGATCGCCGCAAGTGCGAGACCGCGCGCTGGAACGGTGCGCATCGACGCCTCCTCCACGATCGGTGGGTGGGCTACCCGTGAACGAACCGGGGCAGCGTAGCGCACGAACCCCGGCGGGAACAGCCCCCACCGCGGAGGCAAGAACGGGGCGGAGGGTTGCGCCGGCCCCGCGGTCGCGCAGGGCGGGCCGCCCGCGACACGACTTGCGTCCATCCGGTACCCTTCGCCGGTCGCCACGCGACTTGGGCCCCAGACGCCCGCGCACTGCCCCAGCGGTGCCACGATTCAGAACCCTGCGTCCCGCCTCGTCAATGCGGGTCGTCGCAGCTCTCGGCTCTCCTCCCCTTGCGGTGGGCGTCGACGCCCCGCTTGGTCCCGTGCCCGTCATGCCTGGGATCTCGACCGCGTGGCGGCACGCCCGCTGACAGCTCTCCGGTGGTCGGCCGATCGCCTGCCTACTGCCGGAGATCATGTCGACCGAACACTGCCCGGCCTGTGGTCGGACCTTTACCAACACCCTCGCCCTGGGCGTCCACCAGGGACGAGGCCGTCCCTGCCATGACCCGGGTGCGTCCCGCCGCCGGGCTCGCGATCGCGAGGCCCGCTATCGCGCCCGCAACGCGACCCGTCGTCGCGAGCAGGACCGGCACGCGAGGCACCGCCTGCTCTCGCGGCGACCCGACTACTTCCGGGTATGGCGGCAGGCCCACGCCGCGACCGAGCGGGCCCGTCGTGTCCGCTGGCGCCTGACGCACCCCGACCTGCTGCGCGAGCAGTGGCGGCGGCGCTCGCAGCGACGGCGGGTCGAGGCCGTGCCGCTGCCTCCGTCGCACGCGCATCACGCGCTGTTCGACCGGGCCTGGGAGGTCCTCCACAGGCTGGGCGTCCGCCGCGACGATCACCTCGCGTCGATCCACGACCCGCGCTGGGAGGACGCCTGCTCCGAGGCGGTCCTGGCGATGCTGGAGGGCCGCGACCCGGAGGCGGCCGCCCGGTCCGTCCTCGCGACGGAGCGGCGGCTGGCCGTCCTGTCGGTCCGCTTCGACGACCTCGAGCGGTTGCCGGCCGGCGCCTGACGCCGACCGCGCTCGCCCGTCCCCTGCGGCGATGCGCGGACACGGAGTGGGGATCGGTCGTTCAACCGATGCCGGTTGCGCGCACGGCTCGCACGATCGGATCCAAGCGCCGGCACGGTCGCCGGCCGGATCTGTTTGTGGAGGTATGACCATGAGACGCAGGTGGCTCCGGCTCGCCGCCCCATTGCTGGCGGCGATGCTGCTCGGATCGATGGCGTCGGGGGTGGCCGCGCACGGCCCGTCCGGCACCCGGTGGGACCTGCTCCGTGCCGCGATCGCCACGGCGCGGTTCCACTCGACGAACCAGGCGTCGCGGGCCGGATATGGCCCGTTCGCGCCGGGGGTGCCGCTCCACGAGTGCATCTCGTCGTTCGACAACTCGGGGGCGATGGGCTTCCACTGGCTGAACGGCGGCAACCTGACCACCGACCTGGACCCGACCAAGCCCCAGGTGTTGGTCTACGAGCCCGACCGCCACGGCAAGCTCCATCTCGTCGCGCTCGAGTTCGTCGTGTTCAAGGCCGACTGGGTCGCCGCGCACGGCGATACGATGCCGAGCCTGTTCGGCGAGGACTTCATGGACAGCGGCTTCCCGAACCGCTACGACCTGCCGGAGTTCTTCGCCCTGCACGTCTGGCTGTGGAAGTTCAACCCGTCGGGCCTGTTCGCGCCGTTCAACCCCAACGTCTCGTGTGGCGGGGCGTCCGGGAGCGTGAGCCAGGGCCTCGCGCTGCGGGGCGTCGTCGCCGACGCGTCGACGGCCGCGGCGCGCGCCGGCTTCACGTGCTCGATGCGCCGGGCGACCTCGGCCTGATCGACTCGTGGCGGCCGAGTCACCAGCGGCCGCCACGGCCTGGAGGGCGCAGTCCAGTTGCGGGCTGCGCCTTCTCCAGTTCGCGTGACCCTGCAGGTCGCACAATCCTCCGGTAACCAATCATTGGGAACGGAGGAAGGCCTGATGACAGCACCGACGAAGTCGGGCGAGCCGGTGCTCGCCTGGCTCAACCGCCGGTCCGCGGAGGCGCGCAAGAGCGAGACGGACTTCGACGACTCCAGCCTCGAGTTCCGTCGCCTGTTCAGCGAGGTGTGGGGCACGTTCCTGCTCGTCCTCGTCGCCGCGGGCGGCGGCGTCATCGGGGCCCTGCCCATCGGCGGCGACCTGACCCTGGCCATGAAGGCCTTGGCGCCGGGCATGATGGTCATGGGGATCATCTTCTTCATGGGGACGATCTCGGGGGCGCACCTCAACCCGGCGGTGACGCTCGCCTTCGCCGCGCGTAGCAACTTCCCCTGGATCCGGGTCCCCGGCTACATCGTGGCCCAGCTTATCGGCGGCCTCCTGGCCGCACTGTTCCTGCAGGCGGCCTATGGCGGGATCCTCAACGGTGCCACGGAGCCGGGGGCGGGCATCTCGGACGCGACCGCCGCTTTGACCGAGGCGATCCTGACCCTCGGCCTCGTCAGCGTGATCCTGGGCACCGCCTCGGGCGCACGGAATGTCGGCATCGGCGGGGCCATCGCCGTGGGCGCCTACATCGGCCTCGTGTCCGTGTGGGGCGCACCGGTGTCGGGCGCCTCCATGAACCCGGGTCGTTCGCTCGCCCCGATGCTCGTGGGGGGCGACCTCTCGCATTACTGGGTCTATCTCGTCGGCCCGATCGTCGGCGCACTGATCGCGGTGGGGTTCGAGTACATCCTCCGGGGGCGGCCGACGAAGGCCGGCGCCGAGGCCGCCCAGGGCATCCTCGACGAAGACCCGACCGGGGTCTGAATGGGTCGGCTTTAATGGGCGGATGAAGCGGCAGGACGACGGCGAGGCCGACCTCGCGGCGCTGCGGGAGTCGGAGGCCGAGTTCAGGGCCGCGTTCGAGGCCGCTCCGGACGTGGACGGCCCGACCGCCGACATTTTGGACGTGGCGTTCAGGGGCGAGGTCATCTTCTGGCGCGGTCCGTCGCCCTTCTACTTCGTGCGGCTGCCGGACGAGCCGGCCGCCGCGGTCCACGCCGTCTCGGGCGTCGCGAGCTACGGCTGGGGCTGCATCCGGGTCAACGCCCGGATCGGCGACACCGACGTCGGGACCGCGCTGATCCCGAAGGACGGTGGCTACCTGCTGCCGATCAAGGCCGTCGTGCGCAAGGCCGAGGGCCTGGAGCAGGGGGACGTCGTCCCGGTCCAGATGGTCATCCGCGCCTGACGCGCGGCACCCGCGGGCTCAACGCCGCCGATCGCCGCGACGGCCCCTCCGTCGAGGTCGAGGCTGCAGCCGAACGGCCGCGTCGTCGCCAGCGAGCCGGCGGCGGGCATCGACATCACCGGTCGTGAAGGACACACTGGTCGTGCGCGAAGATCGCGTGCCGACGGGCGCGTCTGACCGTTGGCGGGAGGAAGTGGGCGCGGAAGGGAACGGACTGCGATGACCCGTCGGATGCTCCTGCTCGCCGTCGTTGCGAGCCTGCTCACCTCGTTTGCCGTCGCGGGGACCACGTCCGCCGCGGGGCCGGACCTCGGCCCGAACGTGGTGGTCTTCGACCCCAGCATGTCGACCGGCCAGATCCAGGCAGCCGTCGACGCCGTGGCGAGCCAGCAGGTCTCCAACCAGTTCGGCACGCAGCGCGCCGCGCTGCTGTTCAAGCCGGGCACCTACGGATCGACCACCGACCCGCTGAACTTCCAGGTCGGCTACTACACGAGCGTCGCCGGGCTCGGCCAGTCCCCGGACGACGTCGTCATCAACGGCTCGGTCTATGTCCGCAACCAGTGCGACGGAAGCTTCTGCACCGCGCTGAACAACTTCTGGCGCTCGCTGTCGAACCTGACGATCAACGTGACCAACCCGACCTTCGGCTGCTACAGCGGCGAGTTCTGGGCGGTGTCCCAGGCCGCCCCGATGCGACGTGTCCACGTGAACGGGCTCACGACGCTCATGGATTACTGCACCAATCCGTCCTTCGCGAGCGGCGGCTTCATCGCCGACTCCGCGTTCGACGGCAGCACCGTCATCAACGGCTCGCAGCAGCAATGGCTGGTCAGGAACAGCACGCTCGACGGCTGGACCAACGGCGTCTGGAACCAGGTGTTCTCGGGCGTCGTCGGTGCGCCCGCCCAGTGCTTCCCGGCGCAGGCGTCGTGTGGCGGCCCGTACACGACACTCGCGACGAGCCCGGTCACCCGCGAGGCGCCCTACCTGTACCAGGACGCCGCCGGCCACGACAGGGTCTTCGTCCCGGCGGTGCAGCACGACTCCGTGGGGACGACGTGGGGGAGCGGGCCGACACCCGGCTCGTCCATCCCGATCGACGAGTTCTTCATCGCCAGGCCGGCGGACGACGCACAGTCGATCAACAACGCGCTGTCCAGGGGCCGGAACGTCATCTTCACGCCCGGTGTCTACCAGCTCGATCGGACGATCAAGGTGAAGCGCGCGGACACGGTCGTGCTGGGTCTCGGCTTCCCGACCCTCGTGCCCACCGGCGGCGACGCGACCATGACCGTCGCCGACGTGACGGGCGTGAAGCTCGCCGGGCTGATGTTTGACGCCGGGCCGAAGAGCTCGCCGGTGCTACTCGAGGTGGGCAAGAAGAACGCCCACAAGAGCGACCCGGCCGACCCGACGACGCTCAGCGACGTGTTCTTCCGCATCGGCGGGGCCACCCCGGGCAAGGCCGCTACCAGCCTCGTCGTGAACAGCGACGACGTCATCCTCGACGACCTCTGGGCCTGGCGAGCCGACCACGGCAACGGGGTGGGCTGGACGGCCAACACCGCCGACACCGGGGTGATCGTCAACGGCGACAACGTCACGGCGTACGGCCTGTTCGTCGAGCACTACCAGCGCTACGAGACCATCTGGAACGGCCAGGGCGGGCGGGTCGTCTTCTTCCAGAATGAGATGCCGTACGACCCGCCGAGCCAGGCGGCGTGGAGGGAGGCACCGGGCGTCCCGGGCTGGGCCGCCTTCAAGGTCGCCGACGGCGTGACCAGCTTCAGCGGCTACGGCATGGGCAGCTACAGCTTCTTCAACCAGGGCGTGGACATCTTCGCCGCCAACGCGTTCGAGGTGCCCGACACGCTCCCGGCCGGGAGCCTGCGCGACCTGCTCACGATCTTCCTCGATCCGGGCACGGGCAAGGGCGGCATCCTCAACGTGATCAACGGCACCGGCGGCTCGTCCACGATCGCCAACCCGGACGTCCCGGTCACCGTGGTGAGCTATCCCTGAGCCCGGGAGGCGTGGCTGATCGGGAGATTGGTCCGACCAGCCCGCCCCGTTGACGACGTTCGGCCCTGCTCGCTCCAGGCGTACACGGCGACCCTTGCCGTGTGTCCGCAGAAGGTGGAGCGATGTCCGGCAACAGGCACGAAGGGGATCTGCCCGAGCCTGTCGCACGGTTCGTGGAGCTGGTGGCCGGTGGCGGCACGTCGCAGGTCTCCACGCTGGTCCTCGAGACGGAGGCCTGGATGCGCCGGCCGAAGCTGCCGCCGATCCCGCTCGCGATCCGCATGTCGCATCGCCTCGGTGAGGCCTTCGTCCACCGGATCAGCATCGGCCGGGGGCGGCTCTCAATCCCGTTCGGGATGGACGCCTACGTCGACGGCCGTGGCCTGATGAAGGTGGGACCCTCGGTCCAGGTGGGTCCGACCTTCGACGATGGAGCGCTGATCGCGATGTGGGGCGAGGCCCTCGTCTTTCCGGGTGCCTGGCTGCACAGGCCGGATGTCCGCTGGGACGCCGTCGATGCCCACACGGCCGTGCTCGTCGTGAGCTCAGACCATGGCGACGTGCCGTTGACGGTCGCGTTCGACCGCAGCGTCGGCTTCCCGGTCTCGTGCGAGGCCGATCGCCACAAGGGCTCGGGACCACGCGTAGGGTGGACGGGCCGGTGGGGCCGATGGCGCCCGACCCGAGCCGGGATCTTCGCCCCCAGCCGCATGGACGTCCGGTGGGCGGACGAGGATCGTCCGTGGCTGGACCTGCGGGTGACATCCATCGACCTGAACGGGCGGGTCGACGCGGACGTGGCGGACGCGCGTCGGGTGCTGGCCGCGGCGTCGCATTCGACGGCGTCCGTGCCTCCGACCGGTCAAGCCATGGGTGAGCACCAACGCCCGTCGGCCTGACCCGCCGCCTGCGGCCACCACTGCAGTCACCGCCCACGTCCGTCGCGCGCGCCAGTGCCGGACGGCCCCTCGTTGGCGGGAATCCCGCGCCGACCGGGGTGACCAGCCGCCTGGCGTGCCGGTGGTGTTGCACGTGGGAGCCCGCCGATGGCGAGCCAGGGTCCCGGGGGATCGTGTCCAACGGCCCCGGCGCATGGGGCCGGATGACACGGGTTGTCGAAGGGGGATGGGCCGAACCTACGCCCAATGACCTCAGCCAAGCAGGACCAGAGGCAGAAGGGAAGGAACCAGAGATGACTGGAAGGCTTCGGAAGATCGGGATCGTTCTCGCGATCTTCGGACTCGTGTTCACGGCCGGCGGCGCGTATGCTGCCTTCAAGGTCCAGGAGGGCTATCGGTCCCTCGACGCGTTCAGCGCCGCACAGAACGTGCAGCTCACCTACAACGAGCAGGGCCAGCTCACCTCCGCCGGCGAGACGGCCGAAGCGGTGGCCATCATGGACATGCTCAAGAACGACTGGGGCTATCCGGTCGTGGCGGGTGAGATGAACCCGAACGACCCGGTCGTCAACACCGGCAGCGAGTACATGTTCCAGATGGCGACCGTCGCCTACCACACGCTGCACGGCACCCAGACCGTCGTCCTCGACACCGACTACACGGCACCCGACGGCACGGTCTACACCGCGGGCACCGAGTACCAGGTCCCGGTGGACGGCCGCTACTGGTCCGCATTCGATCGCACGAGCCCGGTTGACGCCGCGGTCCGTGCCCAGGCCTGGACGGGTGTGGCGCATGCGCTGATCGCCGAGCTCGGTGTCGGCACCGTGACGGCGTCGACCCTGCAGATGGGCCTCGGACTCGCTGGCCTCTTCGCCGGCGTCGGGTTCGTCCTGATCTTCACGGGCCTCGGCCTCGTGTGGGCGGTCCGTCCCGAGACGGCCAAGGCACCTGCCTACAAGCCGGCCGCCATCCCCGCCTGACGCCTATGGAGCACGTGCTCCGCGAACCCAGCACACCGTTGAGGGCCTGTCCGAAGGGACAGGCCCTTTTCAACGATGTCCCGTCCGCAGCGCGCGCCGGGACAGGCGCGGGATCTCCTCGAAGCGCGCCTCGCCCTCGGCAATGCCGATCCGCCAGCGGTAGTTGTGGATGACGATGTCCACGTGGTCGACGTTGTCGAACGAGGCGGCGCTTTGCTCGAAGGTCGCGTCGTCGAAGTGCCACTGAGGCGAGGCGGTCTGCCAGATCAGCCGCGCGAACTCCCTCCGATACCGCCCGTAGCCGGCTCGGCCGCGATGGCGCGTCATTCGCTCGGTTTCGCGACCCGGATGGCAACGGCTGGATCCAAGGATCCGGGACGCCGGAACCGGTCGAGCCATGAACGGGTGGTGAAGCCCATTGGACCCCGGCCGACCGGCCGGTGTCGCGTCATGCCGAGGCGCCCGCGTCCTCGCCCCACCGATACGGGAGGCGTGGGATCAGCTCGGGTTGGCGCTCGGCGATGATCGTCCAGGCGTTCGGGTTGTACGAGTGCGGATACCCGTACTGCGTCTCCAGCCATCGGGCGATCGGGAGGCAGAGGACGGTCTCGAAACCGAGCGCGCGGATCTGCTCCTCGATCCGCCCGCGGCTGAGCAGGTTCCGGTGGTAGGACCGCATGGGGCGGATCTCGTGTTCGGGGGCATCGGCCATATTGAAGAACGTGAACACCAGGGAACGGCGGGCCAGCCGGCCGGCCTCGTCGATGGCTCTCCGGAACGCGTCGGGCGAGAGGTGCTCGAAGATGTCCGCGGCGAGGATGTGGTCGTAGGTCTGGTCCTCGAACGGCAGGGCGAGGATGTCGTCGACCTCGAAGCGAGCCTCCGGGTGGCGACGCCGAGCGTTGGCGATGTTCAGCGGGCTGAGGTCGATGCCGACGTAGCACAGGCCCCGCCCGAGGCCGCACTCGGCGAATGCCCGGTAGTCGTCGGCGGAGCCGCACGCGAATTCGAGCACCGGGATCCGAGAGGGCGGGACCGCACGAAGCTCGTCGCGCCAGCGGTCGAGGAAGGCGGAGTCCTGGTCGGCGACCGCCGCGCTCACCCGTTCGACGGCGGCGAGCTTCTCCGGATCGCGAAACACCCCCATGGTGACGCCCAGCTCCTCCGCCCGGCGTCGGAGCGTCTCGTTGAGGTCGATCGCGAATCGGATCTCATCCTCCATGCGCGCCGCAGCTCGATCGCCGAGGATGTCGGCGAGGAGGACATGGCGGACGAGGATGCTCTGGACATTGAGTCGCGGGTTCTGGTAGCCCGCCACGAGGTATCGATCGAGGACGTCGGCGGAGCCGGTCCACGGCTGCTGCGCGGGCGCCGGCTCGCTCCGTGCGCCGAACGGCAGCCGCCGGGTCAGCCTGCGACCCGCGTCGATGCCGCCTTGAGCACCTTGCGCGATCGCCGAACGATCCTGGCTCGTGGGCCACGCATACCGGCATGGTACGGCCTCCAACATCGGACGGACCTCGCCCGACGCGAGGTCCGGGGGTCGCACCAGGGGGCGCGACGCGGCGCCACCATCCCGGCCATAGCAGGCGCCTGGTCTCATCGGGAAGAGGGAGAGCGGAGCGGGAGACGAGATTCGAACCCGCGACGTTGCTTGGGAACGAGAGCGTCAGAGAGACCCGCGCGGGGCAGCCCAGCGGGTGGGCTGGCTCGTGATGCTGGCGATGACGTCGTAGTCGCCGTCGTAGTGAAGCACCGTGAGGCCGTTGCGGGCGGCCACGGCGGCGATCAGCAGGTCGGGGATCTTGACCTGGCGATGGTGCAACGGGCCGCGAGCAGCGAGCTCGCGGAACACCCGCCGCGCCTCGCTCCAGTCAGCCGGCTCGACCGTGAACCAGGGGCAGGCGAGCAGCGCCGCCTCCGTCGCCCGGAAGTCGGCGAGGTCCCGGGCGCTCCACAGCAGCTCCATCACGACCTGGTCGCAAACGGCGATCCCGCCCTCCTCGACTGCTACCGCAAAGGACTCGAGCCCAACCTTGCCGCTGCGCGCCCAGACCGACGTGTCGGCGAGCTCCGGCTTGTCCGACGCGGGCTCCATCTACGAGCCGCCGCGCTCGCCCGCTCGATCCACCGCCTCGACGCGAGAGGTTCGCAGGTCGAAAAGGGCGGCCTCGAGCTCCGAGAAGTCCCGGCGGGCGAGCCAGGCTCGTCGGCGCCGGGCCACCACGTCGCGCAGGGCGGCGTGGACAGTGTCCGTCGTCCTCGTCGTCCCGAGAACCTCCGCAGCGTCGCGCAGGAGCTCGCGGTCGAGATCAAGGGTCGTGTGTGTCTTGGCCATCCTGCAGCTCCGCTGTGACCTGATGCGTGATTCAGGCTAGGGCACTCACGCATGGTCGTCAATCAGAACCACGCAGATGGCTGTCCATCACGCATGGGTCGTGAACGTCTCCGGTTCGCGAGGTGGTGTCGCCAGAATCACGCACGATGTGAGCTATGGTTCCCTGGATGAACGAGAAGAGAACGACGGCTCGAGCCTTCCACGACGCTGACGGAGTCGAGGACTGGCGGGTCCTGTTCTCGGGCGCACACGCCTACTTCCGTGCCAGGTCGTTCGAGCATGGCGCCAGGTTCGTGGCGGCAATCGCCGAGGTTGCCGAGGCCGTTGGTCATTTCCCCGACGTTGACCTGCGGCCGGAGGGAGTGACGGTCCGCACAGCCTCCGGAGAGTACGGGGCAATGAGCCAGCGCGATGTTGAGCTCGCCCGCCGGATCTCGGTCGAGGCTCGGAAGTTGCAGGTCGAGCCAGACCCCTCCCAGGTCCAGGTGATCGGCATCGCCGCGGCGCAGGATGTCGGCAGCGATGTTGGTCCGTTCTGGGCCGCCGCACTCGGGTACCGGAGCCTGGGCGCGGGTGAGGACGTCGTCGATCGGCACCGACGAAATCCTTACGTCTCGTTCCAACCCCTGCACCCTCCCAAGCCGGGCCGCGGCCGTACGCACATCGACGTCAGCGTGCCCGCGGATCAGGCGGAGGCAAGAGTCGCGGCGGCTCTCGCAGCGGGCGGACGCCTGGCCGACGAGACGCACGCGCCCCACTGGTGGACGCTCGCTTCGCCCGAGAACCACGGCGTCGACATCGCGGCCTGGCCGGATTTCGAAGACGACGACAGCTAGACGCCGCTTGACGGGCGCGGATACACGCCATCAACGGTAGGAAGGGGAGTGGAGCGGGGGACGGGATTCGAACCCGCGACATTCTGCTTGGGAACGAGACCGTCAGGGGGGCCCACGGCCCGGTCGTCAGATGTGGTCACGACGAGGGACGGCCGAAGCCTCACGCCAGACAGCTGACTACGCTCGAATGAGGTCGCGAGCCTCCGGCAGGGCGGTGAGCGCCGACTCGACGATCCGGCGCTCAGGTGCAGGGATGTTCGCTTCCTTCGCCTCGCCCTCCCATGCCGACACAGCCTCGACGACGTCCTGCAGGATGGCGTAAGCGTCGCCTTCAGAGAGAGCGTAGAGGCGATGTGTCGACAAGGCACTGACGATGTCCTGGTGGTCGCTCGATCCATCGAGCGAGATGCTGTGCGGATGAGCAGCCCGGGCCGGGTTCATGTCGAATGCAGGCGCAAGACGCCATCCGTCGGGGGCCCGCAGGAAGCCGTGGTTGCGCAGGTGATCGTCGCGATTTCCGGCGACCACGTTGAACAGCAGCCTGCGGAAGAGTTGCGCCAGATCGGCTCTCACTGATCCCCTGGCGCCGAAACGGCTGATCGCTTGGGCGATGTCGGGGTAGGACGCGGCTTCTCCGTCGCGATGATCGGTCAATGTCATGGCCGAGACGAACAAACGGCGCATGCTGTCGTGTGTCCGGTCGAACCGACGAACCAGGTAGGTTCGACCCCGGCCGGGGCCGACAACAATCAGGCGATGCTCGGCGACGTCGATCCCCGCCCGTGCTGCGACGTTGGCGTAGACGAACTCCCACGCTCCGATGTCCAGCCGGCGATCCTCCCGCGAAGGGAACTTCGCGATCCAGAGGCTGCCATTCGTGTCCCTGACGTTGGCCTTCGGCCGCGCTCCGCCCAGTGACGACCCTGGCACCACCAAGTCGCGCAGGACCTGATCGTCGATCTCGGCGTCCGGGTTCTCCTCGACCCAGCGGGCAAGACCCTGCACTTCTCGCAACGAGGCGATGGCGGGCACCTGAGGCGGACCCGCGCGAAGGAACGGGCCGTCGACGTCTGGCGCGAGCCGGAGGGCGCCCATTCGAGTCTCATCGGAGACGCCGACGAGCAGCTCCCAGCTGCTCAGAAGGCGGTGTTGCTCCCTCGCGAGGAGCATCTGTCCCCATGCGTCCGGGGTCGTGTCGACCAGGGCTGGCGGCAGGGTGTCGGTTCCAAGCTGCTGGTCGCCCGAGAAGAGGAGGGTGCGCGGATCCAGCGGAAACGCGGCACGGTCATCCAGCCAGGCTTCGTCGTAGGCGAACGAGATCGGTCGGTGCTCCCCTCGGCCGGGCCAGCGGATGAGGGTCCCGATCGTGGTCGGCGGGCGCAACTCGGGCGCATCGAGGACGACGATCAGCCGATCACCCTTCGCAGCCATTACCGACGCCGTGCCCGGGTGTGCGGCAGCGGTGTCCGCGCATCGGCGAGACGGTGCCCTACCTCGTCGTCGGCGGCAATCGGATCCAGGTCCCGCTCGAGTCCGAGGACCTCGAGGACGCGGGCCAGGATCGCCGTGCTGACAGATAGATCGCCGGCCTCAAGCTTGCGCAGCGTCGTGCGGGAGATGTAGGCGCGTTCGGCCATCTCGGCCTCGCTCATTCGGCGACGAAGGCGGGCAGCACGGAGGCGCGCCCCGAGCGCCTCGGCTCGCCGTTGGGTGGCGGGAAACAGATCGCGCGCGATTCGTCCCATGTTCAATAGAATGGACACGACAGACAGATGGTGTCAAGAGTATTGAACAATCGTTGCCTTGGTCACGCTCTGGTGGTCTACCCTGACCAGGATCACCGCAGTCCGGTCATCCGCCAGTCGACAGGCAGGCGAATCCACCGATCAAACCGTCAAGGGGAAGAGGAGTGGAGCGGGAGACGGGATTCGAACCCGCGACATTCTGCTTGGGAAGCAGACACTCTGCCAGCTGAGTTACTCCCGCTCGGGAGGCCCTGAGTCTATCGTCGCGGCGCGGGGCGGCGCAACGACGTTCATCCCTGCGTACCTCCAGGACAGCCACGTTCCTTGAGGTCGCCCGAGCCTACGGGGCTGAGGGCGGTGTCCTGCGATCACCCGAGCATCGACACGGAGTACGACCTCGGCTCCCACACGGGCGACGTCGGTTGCCTACGGCGCGGGATGACGTGGTGGCACACCAAGGCCGCCTCTGTGGGAGGCTCCGTTCAAGCCAAAGGGCAGCCGAGCCTAGCTGTCCGGTCCGACTCGCGGGCAACGCCAGTCTCGGCGCAGGCCTCCGTGAAGGCCGGTGGCAGTCCCGTCGCGTCAGCTCCGATGACTCGCGCGAGCTGCGTGTGTTTGACGTATCGGAGCAGCGTCACGGTCAACGACTGCATGGCACGTGTTAGCGCCACGTAGAGGCGACGCAAGCCGTCGCGGCGGGCGGCCTGGTTGAGGAAGGCTTGGTAGAAACGCTCCAGCGACGTATACGTCGTCCCCACTGCTGGCCTTCAACTCCAGGGCGACCGCTGCGAACGCGTTTATACGAGGTCGTCGGTCGGCGAGGTCATCATCATTTCGCGCGCTGCTCTACCGCTTGTGCCGAAGGTCATGATCGCCGGGCGCTCTGGCTGGTCGCTAGAGAGCCACCGACGTGGAGGCGGGAGCCGAGCGCCCGGCTGGCACCGCCGGCTGGTGCGGCCCGGTCACGATGACTTCATCGGCCAGCTCTTCTCCATTGCCGCATCGAACGACGAAGCGGTGGTGGACTTCGGTCAGGCCACTCGACAACGTTGCGCCGACCGAGCAGTACTTCGTCGCGGACAGCTCGATGGCCCGGCGGACCGCGTCAGTGTCGATCGCCTCGCCGTCAACCACGTGGAGGACGTCGATCCGCGTGAAGGCGTTCGGATGGTCGTCCTGTTGCATGCCGCTTGCCAGCACCCGGTAGCCGGTCACGACCTGGCGCTTCTTGCGCAGGATGGAGATGACGTCCATCGCGGTGCAGCCTGCGATCGCCATCGGGATCAACTCGGCGGGCCGCATGCCACTGTCGCCCTGACCGTCGTCGAGGACGAGGGCATGCCCACTACCGGACTCGGCGACGAAACGGAGACCCTCTCCCTGGAGGGTGATGGTAGCGGTCTTGGCGGTCATGGTCGTCTCCAGCGCGGCTAGGTCTGATGGTCAAAGCGGCGGGAACAGCGCCGACATGGGTGGTTGGTGGATCGCTCAGGCCGTCTGCTGAACGATTTCGATCTCCGAGCGGACGGCGCTGACGATCGCGTCGATCGGCGCCGGCGCGGGAACACCCGGGCGACGGACGGATTCGGCCCGCATAACGCTGAAACCGGCCGGGAGGTCGCGAACGATCTCTACCGGGGTGAAGAGCACGTCCGGGTCCTTCGGACCGCCGTATCCATCACGCAGGTTCGAGTGGTCGTGGCCGACCACGAGCAGCTTCCCGCCGGGCTTTACGGCCGATGCAGCCCTCCCAAAGACCCCGCGGCGCTCGTCCAGGGGAAGGTGGATGAAGAAGAGGGCGACGAGGTCGAACGCGGCCGCCGGTGGTGTCCAGGCAAGGAGGTCCTCGCGACGCCAATCGATCTTCACGCCCGCGGCGGCAGTCAACGCCTGCCCGCGGTCGATGGCAACCGCGGAGAAGTCGACCGCGATCACGCGCCAACCGCGAACGGCCAGCCACACGGCGTTGCGGCCATCGCCGGCGCCAAGATCCAGTGCAATGCCCGGCGTCATGCCGGCGACTTCCTCGACCAGCGTCGGATCGGCGTCAACGGACTCGATCGGGCCTTGCGCAGCGTGCCGCGCGTCCCAGATCTCCGCACGGGTCAAACCGGTCTCGCCGATTTGCTCGCTCACGACCGTGCACGTCCGGGCTGCTCGTCAAGGTGTTCTCGGATCCGCGCAGCGATCGTGTCCTCGACGACGGTATCGGGGTCCCGCAGGCCCCCCAGTCTGGCCTTGACGCCGACCAACCCGGCATAAAGGGGCGGGCAGGTAGGGCAGGTCTCGAGGTGGGCCTCGACGGCAGAGCGCGTTCCCGCATCGAGTTCACCATCGAGGTACGCCGAGACGTGTCGCCGCGCCCTCCAGCAGCGGAGCGGTTGGGCGAGACTCGCCTGTCGTCGTTCGTCACCCTCGGCGAGAGCACTGACCAGCATCATCCGACCTCTGCGCAGGCGTTGTTTCGTCGCCGGCAGTCCGGCGTCCATCGCAGCGGCGATCTCTGCGGCAGTCCAGCCGACGACATCGTGAAGGACGACCGGCACGCGGTAGATGACCGGCAGCCGCGCCAATGCATCCTCGAGTTCGTCGCGAAGCTCGGCTCGCTCCAGGACCCGGTCGGGCGCGACGGAGTAGCGATCATCCCTCCAGTCGGCCTCGACGGCGTCGATGTCGAGTTCATCGCGATGGACACGTGACCGGTCGATGATCCGGTTGACCAGGCTGCGTCGCAGCCAGGCGGAAAGGGCCGCCGGATCGCGAAGCTGGTCCCGGCGGCGCCACGCTCCGACGATCGTCTCCTGAGCGCAATCCTCGGCCTGCGCCGCGTCGCGAACAAGCCGCGTCGCGAGTCGGACGAGCCGCGGCAGTTCGCCGACGAGCGAAGCGGCAAACGCATCCGTTTCGGATGCGTCATCCATCGTCGATGCTTCCGGGACGGCGGTCACGCTCATACAAGGAGGACTCGTCCGATCACTGGGTTGCCCGCTTTGTGCCGACGTGGAGCAGGGCGTACAGCGGGCAGAACCCAACGATACCCGTCACGAGGGCGATCGCGGCGATCGCCCAAACGAGGTAGAGCACCGGCGCGGTCACAGCTCCCGTGATGGCGAGCGCAGCGAACCCGAGTCCGACCACGATCCTGATGATCCGGTCAGTGGGCGATTCATTGGGTGAGAACTTCATGTCGATGGCCTCGTGTTGTCGACGGGGCGATTGCCCGTTCCAATCGGATGACGAGAACCGGGCCAAGATGGATACCGGAGGTCGATCAACCGTGCGCCTGTATCCATCCGGAGATCGGTCTCGTCCATGAAGGGGTAGCGGTTTCCAGCCGCAGTCGCCCCAAGGAAGTGCCATGCCATTGAAGACCGGCGGCAGTCGCCCGAAGCTCACGAGCCGCGCACTCCGGCGATGGGTACCAGCGCTCGTTCGCCATGCTCCGGCGCTCGTGACCGCCTACCTCGTGCCAGGCCGGGTCCCACCGACGATCCGTGAGGCCGCGATGCTCGGCGTCACCTCGGCCAATCGATGTCAGGCATGCGAGTCGGTCCATGGGCGGTGGGCCAAAGGCGTCGGGCTCCGCCTCGACGATCTGTCGCCAAGCGAGGCGGCGGCCCACGCCTTCGGGCAGCGACTCGCGGCGTCAGGGCCCCACGTCGCCGGTCCACCGGCTGACATGAGCGCGCGTCACAGGCGCGAACTGTTCGCGGTGTCGATCCTGATGGAGTTGGCAAACCTCGCAGGCAACCGGTTCCTGCCCCCGCGTGTCGTCGGACCCAGGATCCAAATCGGTGACGCTCGCACGGCCCGTCTGCTTGACGTCGGGATGCGCGGCGCCGACCGGGCCGGAATCGGACGGGCTCGGGCGAGGGTCGCGGGCCGAGCCACGGGAGACGTCCTGGAGATCGGTGTCGGGACCGGGCGGAACTTCCGCGCCTACCCTGAGGACGTGGTCGTGCACGGGGTCGACGTGAGTAGGCCTGCCCTGTGGATCGCCGCCGAGCGCGCGGTCAGCGCTGGGCGCCGGGTGACCCTGCTGGAGGCCGACGCTGGCTCCTTGCCGTATGCGGACGACACGTTCGACACCGTGGTCGCGACCTTCGTCCTGTGCTCGGTCGGCGATGCTGGCCGGAGCCTGCGCGAGGCTCGTCGTGTCCTGCGCCCTGGCGGGACGATCCGGCTCCTCGAACACGCCCGAGCTGGCCACCCCGTGATCGGCGCACTGCAGGACCGGATCGCGCCAGCGTGGGCTCGCGTGAGCGGCGGTTGCAGGCTCGACCACGACGTACTGGGCGCAGTCCGAGGCGCCGAGTTGACCGTGATCGAGGCGCGACAGCACGCCGGCGGGACCCTCATCGAGATCGTCGCCGCCTGACTTGGCGGTGGCCGAGGCGGGTCCGTCTCAACCATCGAAGACCGGTGTTTCCGACGGCCTCCCCACCCCTGGGCAGGCTGCCTGGGCCGCCCCGGAGGCCGAAGTCATTCCGTATGGCACGGGTTCGAGTGACTAATAGCCCGAGGCTTATATACGTCTTAGACATATGTTTGCCAAGAACGGTAGAAGTCATGGACACCCATGATCGAGTACGAGCACTCGGCGCCACGGAGAGCTGCGAATGCTGAACGCCATGAACGACATCGAAGAACTCCAGGCGTCGCTGCTCCGATCACTCGCAAGCGCGCATCGCCTTCGCATCCTCCACCTGCTCGGGGAACGACCGTGCGAGGTCAACGAGGTCGCCCGCGAGCTAGGGATGAGCCAGGCGGCGGCATCCCAGCACCTCGGAGCTATGCGAACCGCGGGCCTCGTCGAGGCGATCCGGGAAGGACGCAGCGTGAGCTACCAGCTCAGCGATCCGCAGATCCTCGACGCCTGCGGGCTCATGCGCTCCGTGCTCGTTCGTCGCCTATCTCGGCTTGGCGACCTTGCCGCGGCAGTCCACGAGGCGCCCATCGTCTTCTCCACCAGTCAGGAAGGTCATCCGTGAGCGACACCCTGTCCATCGTCCTGTTCTCCGGCACCGACGACAAGCTGCACGCCGCGGCGACCATCACCGCCGGCGCGGCTGCCATGGGGACGCCCGTCAGCATCCTGTTGATGTACTGGGCGCTCGATGCGTTCCGGTCCGACCGGATCTCGAATGACCACGGGCTCGCCTATGACGCCTCGCGGCCCCGCTGGAACGAACCGGTCGAACACGTCGGCGATATCCCCTGGCTGGAGACGTTCCGACAGGCGAAGGAGCTGGGTGACGTGACGATCCGCGCGTGCGCCGGCTCGCTGGCGACCCTTGGTCTCGAGGCCAGTGCGATGGACCCATTGGTCGACGACGCCGGGGGGATCGCATCGTTCCTGGCGGCCACCGACAACGGCCAGATCCTCTTCATCTAAGAGCACGTCACCCAAGGAAAGGAGCCTCGACATGGCCGATCAGGAAAAGCTCGTAATCATGGCCACCCATGGTCCGGACCATCCGGAGCAGGCGACCATCCCGTTCGTCATGGGCTGCGCCGCCCTCGCCTCGGATGTTTCCGTCGTCATCGGCTTCCAGGCCGACGGGGTGTGTCTCGTCCACAAAGGCGAGGCGGAGACAGTCGAGGCCGCGGAGTTCCCTCCCCTCGCGAAGCTCATGGCGGACTTCCAGGAGCTGGGCGGGACGCTCCTCGTCTGCTCGCCTTGCGTCAAGAGCCGCGGCATCGCCGACGCGCTTATCCCCGGTGCGGAGGTCGTCGCGGCGGCGCGATTCGTCGCGGAGGTGACTTCGGCCACGAATGCCCTCGTCTACTGAGCCGACCGATGGCCGGGCGATTGTCCGGCCGAACAAGCCACCAAGGAGATGACCACGATGACCACGATGACCACCCCGCTCAGCGACACCGACCTCCTGGCACTCGAGAGTGCCAAGGTCGTCGACGCGCGGGGCAGCGCCTGCCCGGGCCCGCTCCTCGAGGCCAAGAAGGCCATGAACACCGTCCAGATCGGCCAGACCATCGAGATCTGGTCGAGCGATCCGGGAACGAAGACCGACATCGGCGCCTGGTCGGCGAAGGTCGGCCACACGTACCTCGGGACCCTTCCGGGCGAAGGCTACGAGCGCACGTTCGTGGTGCGGCAGAAGTAGTGACAGCGGGCCGGCCGCCGCCGGCCCTCGGAGGAGCAGCCCGCGATGACCACGCTGGCACCGGAGAGGCCTCAGGGGGTGGAGCGCACGTTCGTTCCGCGCATCCTCGTCTTCTCGACCAACAACATCTCCGACCCGGGGATCGACCTGGCCGGAAGCGCCCACATGACCTATTCACCGGGCGTCGTGGTCATCAGCCTGCCGTGTACGAGCGGGATCCGGCCCAGCTGGATCCTCCACGCGATCCAACAGGGTTTCGACGGCGTGTTCATCGCCTCCGATGGCGATGAATGTGCCTACCTGGCCGACTGCTCCACGCGGGCCTCGAGGATCGTCGCCGAGGCCCAGGAACTGCTGATTCATGGCGGGCACAAGCCGCAACGGCTGAAGATGGCCGCCATCTGCTCCGTCTGCGCAGAACCCTTCACGCGACACGTCCAGCAGTTCGGCCAGGCCTTGGCAGAGCTAGGCCCTTCGGCGGTGATGTCATGACCGACTACGACGTCCTGGTCGTCGGCGCCGGCATCGGCGGCATGGAATCCGCCCTCAAGCTCGGCGACATGGGCTATCGCGTCCTCCTCGTCGAGAAGGAGGCCAGCGTCGGCGGCAAGATGATCCTGCTCAGCAAGGTCTTCCCGACCCTCGACTGCGCGAGCTGCATCTCGACCCCGAAGATGGCAGCCTCGATCCACCACCCGAACGTGACGACGCTGACCTACAGCGAGGTCGACGGGATCGAACCGATCGGCGACGGGCGGTTCACTGCGAAGATCACGCAGAAGGCCCGCTTCGTCGACGAGGCGGCCTGCACCGGCTGCCAGAAATGCGAGACCGCGTGCACGGTGTCGGTCCCCGACCAGTTCAACGCGGACATGGTCGCTCGCCACGCGGCCTACATCGCGTTCCCCCAGGCCGTGCCCAAGAAGGCGGTCATCGAGCGCGCCGGCTCGTCGCCATGCTCGTTCACGTGCCCGGCCGGCATCCAGGCCCACGGCTACGTGTCGCTCATCCGGAGCGGCGAGTACGAGAAGGCCTTCCAGCTCGTCCTTGACGCGACACCGCTCGTCGGCACGCTGGGGCGCGCCTGCTATGCGCCGTGCGAGGTCGACTGCACGCGCGGCTCGCTCGAGGGACCGCTGCCGATCCGTCGCCTCAAGCGGTTCATTGCCGACGAGCACTACGAGCACTTCGACGGTCCCGGGGTCGAGATCCCGGAACCGAACGGCCATAGCGTCGCGATCGTCGGCTCCGGGCCGGCCGGCCTGACGGCGGCCTGGCAGTTGGCCCGCAAGGGATATGGCGTCAAGATCTTCGAGGCAGCACCCAAGGCTGGTGGCTTCCTTCGCCTTGCCATCCCGGCCTACCGGCTCCCGTCCGAGGTCGTCGAGCGCGACATCGCCAACGTCACCGCGCTCGGCGTCGAGATCGCCGTCAACGCGCGGGTCGAGGACTTCGAGGGGCTCCGCGACGCTGGCTACGACGCCATCCTCGTGGCGTCCGGGACGCCGCTTTCAACACGGATGGGCGTGCCCGGCGACCAGCTCGACGGCGTCCTCAGCGGCGTCTCCTTCCTGCGCGCCGTGAAGCTCGGCGAGGGAGTCGACCTCAAGGATCGACGTGTCGTCGTGATCGGTGGCGGCAACGTCGCGATGGACACGGCCCGGACCGCACGACGTCTCGGCGCGAAGGACGTCACCGTCGTCTACCGGCGTACCCGCGCCGAGATGCCGGCACACCACGTCGAGGCGGATGACACCGAGAAGGAGGGTGTCGAGTTCACCTTCCAGGCGGCACCGGTCGCAGTCCTCGACGACGGCCAGGGGGGCACGCGGGGCCTGCGCTGCAGTCGGATGGCACCAGGCGCCCCGGACGCGTCGGGCCGAAGTCGTCCCGAGCCCGTGCCCGGCAGCGAGTTCGACATCGATTGCGACGTGATCATCACGGCGATCGGCATGGCGCCGGACACCGCAGCGTTCGCCGGCCAGGTCCGTGCCGACAAGGCCGGGCGGCTCGTCGTCGACGAGCGAACGCTCCAGACCGACGTCCCCTGGCTGTTCGCCGCCGGGGATGTCGTCACCGGTGCCTCCGATATCACCAGGGCGACCGGTGCCGGACAACGGGCCGCATTCATGATCGACCGCTGGATTCAGGACCGGACCCTCGAGGGGTTCGACCTCCGCCTTCCGGTCGTCGACAAGGACGAGGTCCTTGCGCGCCAGAAGGCGTACCGACTCGCGATGCCAGCGGCGCTGAGCGAGGTCATCAGCCCCGCCCCGACCGACTTCCGTGAGGTCGAGCGGCCCATGACCGAGGCTGAGGCGCGCTATGGCGCCGGGCTGTGCCTCGATTGCGGAGTCTGCTCCGAGTGCGGCGAATGCGTCGAGGCCTGTCCCGTCGAGGACTGCATCGACCTGCGTGCACGCGACAAGGTGATGGATGTCGAGGTGGGCGCCGTCGTCGTGGCGACGGGCTTCAAGCTGTTCGCCGCGGACCTCAAGCCGCAATACGGCTTCGGCACCTTCAAGAACGTCATCACCGGCATGCAGATGGACCGGCTGCTCGCCCCCACCCGGCCGTTCAACACGATCCTCCGCCCCGGGGACGGCAAGGTCCCCGAGCGGATCGCCTACGTGATGTGCACCGGCTCGCGCGACGAGACCGTCGGCAATCCCCTCTGTTCGCGGTTCTGCTGTATGTACTCGATCAAGCAGAACCAGCTGATCATGGGCGCCCTGCCCATCGCCGACGTCACGGTCCACTACATGGACATCCGTGCCTATGGCAAGCGATACGACGAGTTCTACGAGCAGGCCAAGGCGATGGGCGCCAACTACGTCAAGGGACGCGTGGCCAAGATCACCGAGAAGGACGACGGCGACCTTGTCCTCCGCTACGAGGACATCGAGCACGGGGGTCAGCTGGTCGAGGCGGAGTACGACCTGGTCGTCCTCGCGGTCGGGGTCCAACCCAACAGCGACGCGCAGGCACTCTTCCCGGAGGGCGGCCTGTCGCTCGACGAGTTCATGTACGTCGCCGAGACGGACGAGGACGCAAACCCGGGCCAGACCAGCATCCCGGGGGTCTACGTCGCGGGCGCCGCATCGGGCGCCAAGGACATCGCCGACTCCATCCTGCACGCCGGGTCGACCGTCGCCCAGGTGGCAGCCTATCTCGAACAGGCGAGGGTGCCGGCATGACCAAGCAGGAGCGACGGATCGGCGTCTACGTCTGCCACTGCGGCGGCAACATCTCGGACTACGTCGATGTCGACCAGGTGGTCGCAGCCGCCCAGGGTGAGCCCGGCGTCGTGGTCGCCCGCCAGATGATGTTCGCCTGCGCCGACTCCGGCCAGAGCGACATGGAGCGCGACATCGAGGAGCAGCATCTCGACGGCCTGGTCGTCGCTTCCTGTTCGCCGAAGCTCCACGTGGTGACCTTCCGGGGCGTGGCCAAGCGAGCCGGCCTCAACCCGTACGAGTACACCCAGGTCAACGTCCGCGAGCAGGCCTCGTGGATCCATTCCGAGGACGCCCAGGGCACGACCGACAAGGCCATCCATCTCGTCAAGGCCGGCATCGCCCGGACGCTGCTGACCGAGCCGCTCGAACCGATCGTGGTTGAGACGACCCAGCGGACGCTGGTCGTCGGCGGTGGCGTGGCGGGGCTTCGCGCGGCCATCGGGCTCGCTGACATCGGCCTCGGGGTCTTCCTCGTCGAGCGCGAGGCCGTCCTCGGTGGCTGGGTCGGCACCTTCGGCGCGATGTACCCGACCGGCAAGGACGGGAAGCAGCTCATCGCCGAACTCATCGAGGGAATCCGCCAGCGACCATCGATTCGCGTCTTCACGGAAGCCGAGATGATCAGCAAGTCCGGCAGCTTCGGGAACTACGAGGTCGGAATCCGGGTCGGCGGCGCGAACCCCGAGACACTGACGGTCGAGGTCGGATCGATCGTCGTGACCACCGGCGTCGACACGTACGCGCCGGACATCGGGGAGTACGGCTACGGCATCGACGGGGTGGTCACCCTGCCTGAGTTCAAGGCGCTCATCGACGCCGCCACGGGACCGCTGATGCACGAGGGCCGGCCGGTCCGCAGCGTCGCCTACATCTACTGCGTCGGCAGCCGCGAGCCCGCCAGCGAGCCGGGCGCCAACGAGTACTGCTCGCGCTATTGCTGTGCCGCCACGGTCGCGACATCCGTCCAGCTGGCCTCGCACGACGCCGCCGTCCATCAGTACCACCTGTATCGCGACATGCGCACGTACGGCAAGTTCGAGACGATGTACACCGAGTCCCGCAAGCTGGGCTCGGTCTACCTCAAGTTCGCCGACGACGCGCCGCCGACGGTGGCACGGTCCGACTCCGGCGGCCTCCTGGTGACGATGCGGGACGTGTTGACGGGCAGCGAGGAGGTGGTCATTCCGGCCGACCTCGTCGTCCTGGTCACCGGCATGATCCCGCGCAAGAACGAGGAGTTGATCGGCGTCCTCAAGCTCCCGGTCGACAAGGACGGGTTCTTCAACGAGATCCACCCGAAGCTCCGCCCGGTCGAGACCGTGGTCGATGGCGTGTTCATCGCGGGGGCCTGCCAGGGGCCGAAGAACTCGAGCGAGAGCGTCGCTTCCGGTCTGGCCGCGGTGACCCAGAGCGCGGTCATCCTGAAGAAGGGGTTTGCCGAACTCGACCCACTTGTCGCGGTCGTCAACACCGACGCGTGCACCGCATGCGGCCTGTGCCTCGACGCCTGCCCGTACGGCGCGATCGAGATGGGCCTCGCCGGTGACCGCGCAGTGGCCGTCATCAGCGAGACAGGGTGCAAAGGGTGTGGCGGCTGCGTCCCGGTCTGCGCCGAGAACGCCATCGACCTGCTCGGCTACACCGACGCCCAGATCACCGCGATGATCGACAAGCTGCTGGAGGTCCCGGTCGCATGAACGCCCCGAATCGCGAGCTTCGCGAGGTCATCCGCGAGGAGCCGGTCATGCGGGCGCGGATCCTCGAGCTGCTCGAGGACGAACCTCGGACCGTGCCCGAGATCGCCACCGCGATGGACTGCCCGACCCACGAGGTCCTCTTCTGGATCATGGGCATGCGTCGATACGGCCGCGTCCGGGAAGTCAAGGGTGTCACCGACGAAGGCTACTTCCGCTACGAATCGATCGCGAAGGACCCGTCATGACGACCCTCGTCGATACGAACCTCCTGACCGACCTGCAGCGCTACGGCGCCGCGGACGTCTCCGCCTGTTTCAGCTGCGGGAACTGCACGGCGACCTGCCCGCTGGTCAGCAACGACTCGACCTTCCCACGGCGGATGATCCGCTACGCCCAGGTCGGCATGCGCGACCAACTCCTTTCGAGCAAGGAACTGTGGACTTGCTACGCCTGCGGCGAGTGCTCGGAGACGTGCCCGACCCAGGCCGAGCCGAGCGAGTTCATGGCGGCGGCCCGACGCTACGCGATCGCCAACTACGACAAGACCGGGCTCGCCCGGACGATGTACACACGCCCGGTCGTCGGGACGTTCATCGCCGTCGCCCTGGCCGCGTTCTTCGCGCTGTTCATGTATGCCGGCCACGGACCGCAGAGCGCCGGCACGCTCGACATCTTCGGGTTCATCCCTGAAGCGTTGATCCACACCATCGGGATCGGCGTCATGGTGGTGGTCTTCGCGGCCGGCCTGGTCGGCGTCGTGACGATGGCACGAGCGGTCAGCCGTGGCGGTGGCGTGACGCTGCGCTCCGTGATCGGCGGGCGAGCGGCGCTGCGGCGCTCGACGGGTGCGATGTGGAACGCCCTTGCCGTCGAGACACTCGGACAGCGACGCTATCGCGACGACTGCGACACGGACGCAGCCGCACAGCCCTGGTACCGGCGTCGCTGGTTCCTCCACGCGGCCACGATGTGGGGATTCCTGGGCCTCCTCGCTGCGACGATCCTCGACTACGGGTTGGCGATCGTCGGGATCAAGGCCACTGGCACTCCGGTCCCGATCTGGTACCCGGTCCGCCTGCTGGGCACGGTCGCCGGCCTCATGCTCGTCTACGGGGCCACGATGCTCATCGTCCAGCGCTACCGGGGCCAGGAGCGATCGGTCCGCCATTCGACCAGCGCCGACTGGACCCTTCTGGCGCTCGTCTGGATCACCGGCGTAACCGGCTTTGCCCTGGAACTCGCTCTGTACCTGCCGAGTGCGCCGGTCTGGGGCTACTGGGTCTTCCTGTTCCACGTCGCTGTCGCGATGGAACTCGTGATCCTCGCCCCGTTCATGAAGCTGGCCCACGCGATCTACCGCCCGGTCGCGCTGTTCTTCCTCGCCCTTGCGCGCACGCCTGGCGATCCGGTCAAAGAGGGGGCGTGAATGGCAGAGACCTCACGTCAATGACACAGACGATCCGATAGGAGTCCGAAGTGACCGCAAGCCTGCCCCAGGTCTCTCTCGAGCATCACGACCGACTGATGCGCCACGTGGACGCCATGACCGCTGTCGGCGACCTCGTCGGTGTCGCTCCCGTTGCCGACCTTCGACCGCGGGTCGATGAGGTAGCGGAGTTCGTCAACGGGCTGCTTCTGCCGCACATGGAAGTCGCAGAGCACACCCTGTACCCGGAGCTGGAGCGGATGCTCCAGAACCGACACTCGATGACCCCCATGCGGCGCGAGCACGACGAGATCCGCAAGCTCGGCGCGGAGCTGGTCCGTCTCCAGGCACGGCTCGACTCCGCGCCTCTCCATACCGACGAGACGGTCGCGCTTCGTCGCGTCATCTTCCGCCTCTACGCGATGCTGAAGGTCCATCTCGCCGAGGAGCAGTTGTACCTCGGGATCATCGAGCACGGTGTGTCCGCCGAAGCCGCCGAGAAGCTCGCAACGGCGATGGACCACAGTGGCATCACGGCCTTCTGATCCCGAGGGCGATCTCTAGCGGCCGTCTGAGGTGGAGTGCCGGTCTCGGCATCGAATCACTGCTTGGAGCGCCTATGCTCTTGAAGCAGATGGATGCGTCGAACAGGCAGCGCAGAAAGGCCGGGGTGACTGACGTAGACGCCCTCGCATCGGACCGCGACGATGCCGGCGTCCCGGTGCACCGCGGCTGGGCGCCTCTCGGGGCACGCCGCCGCTGGATGGAGCCATTCGTGCTGGTCCTCCTGGCCGGGGGTGGTGCCCATGGCTACGCCATCACCGCCCAGTTGGAGGAGATGGGGATCACCGGCGGCCCGGTGGATATCGGCCAGGTCTACCGGACCCTGCGCGACCTCGAGCAGGCGGGCCAGGTGACGTCGTCATGGTCGGCTGAACCCGTCGGCCCGCAACGTCGCGACTACGAGCTGACCGATACGGGCTACGCGGCGATCGACGCGTGGGCAGCCGTCATGAAGGAGCGGGCGAGGCTCATCGGCGAGTTCAACGGTTGGTACCTCGACGCAGTCGCAGCACCCAGGAAGCGTCCTAATGGAGGGAGTCGCTCGCTATAGCGGTTCGTCTCCGGCATGGTCGATGCCCTGAGCGAGGAGGTCCTTTCTCCTCGACCGAGAGGTTCCGGTCGAGAACCCCGAGATACAGCTCCTCCTCGGCGAGATGGACCTTCAGCATCGCGTAGAGCCGGTAGAGGACGCGCCGGAGGCCGACCTGATCACCCTCCGTCAGCCGCTCATCCGCGACAAGCTCGCTGTACTCGCACAGGGACGCAAAGAGCGCCCGCAGCCGCTCATGTTCCTGACGCATCGGCAACATCGAGTGGCGCTTGTCCATCACCTCTTCGAGACGCCCGTACAGCGACGACTCGATCGCCTCCATGTGGGGCACCAGGCGGCCGACGATGAAGCTGCATTCCTCCTGGAATGTCGCCGAGAACACCGCGGGCGTCACACGCCCGATCATCTCGGCAAGTTCGGGGAGCCTGTCGACGTGCGGCTCGATCAGCTCGTGGTGCTCGTGGGACGTGTCAGGAAGGGAGCGCATCATCCGCCCGATTCGACTGTGGCGCGGCGTGTTTGACCCGCGTGTCTCGACAGTCTGTTGGGGCAACCGGGTGTCCAGAAGGGCCGTGTAGCCCGAATCGGCCGTGACCTCGAGGCGGCGGCAAAGCCGGGTCGAGACAGGGACCAGGGTCGACGCGGCGTTCTCCGATGCCCGGCCCGATGAGCCAATCCACGGCCACCGGACGCCGGGTTCTGGATGCGGGAGTCGGCCTCGCTCGACGCTCGTGCCATGTCCGGTCGGAGCCCCGTGACGTTCCGCTTGGACGGCGTACCGAGTCGAGGTTTCGGCCCTAGACACGGCGAATGAGGAGTCACCCACGCCTTCAAGCACGGACGCCGACGACGAAACATGCCGTTCGGCCCCTCGAGACGAGCCGATAGACGGTTCGTCGCCATTGGCCCACGAAGCAAGAATACTCCCATGGGGTATCCAGAGCCGAGCATTGCCACCACGATGCCGACCATCGAGATCGTGTCGTTCCAGGTCGAGGGCATGACCTGCGCGTCGTGCGTCAACCGGATCACGCAATTCCTTGGCAAGGTCGAAGGTGTCGAGGAAGCGAACATCAATCTCGCGTCGGACATGGCCACCGTCCGGTTCGACCCAGGCAGGACTGACCTCCCGACACTCGCTGCCGCGGTCGAGGCGGCCGGCTACACCGCGCGGATCGATCGGATCGAGATCGAGGCACCGGCCGACGAACCCTCATACGCAGATCGCCACCTCGCCGACCTCCGTCGCCGGCTGATCGTCGCGACCGTCCTGACGGTCCCGCTGCTCATCGGTCTCGCCCGGATGACGATCCTGCCGGGGCTTCCCGCGATCTTCACCGAGCCATGGTTCCAGCTGGCCCTCGCGACGCCCGTCCAGTTCTACGCCGGCGCGCCCTTCTACCGCGGTGCGCTCAACGCGCTGCGTCACCGGACCGCGGACATGAACACCCTCGTGGCAGTCGGGACCAGCGCCGCCTACTTCTACAGTGTCGCCGCGATCGCCTTCCCGTCGTTCTTCCAGGCGGCCGGCCTCGGAATGGACGGCGCGCCGATGCCGCTCTACTTCGACACCGCGGCGGCGATCATCACCCTGATTCTGCTCGGCCGGTACCTCGAGGCGCGGGCCCGCAGCCACACCTCAGACGCCATCCGCAAGTTGATCGGCCTCGCGCCCCGCACCGCGCGCGTGGTTCGCGGCTCGGTCGAGGTCGACATCCCGATCGAGGAGGTCGTCCGAGGCGACATCGTCCTCGTCCGTGCCAGCGAGAAGGTCCCGGTCGACGGCGTGCTCCGCGACGGTCGTTCCTCGATCGACGAGAGCATGATCACCGGCGAGAGCATGCCGGTCGGCAAGAAGCCGGGCGACGAGGTCATCGGCGGCACGCTCAACGGCTCGGGCTCGTTCACCTACCAGGCGACGCGGGTCGGTGCCGACACCGTCCTCGCCCAGATCGTGCGACTCGTGCAAGAGGCCCAGGGCTCCCGGGCACCGATCCAGCGCCTGGCCGATGCCGTCACCGGCGTCTTCGTGCCGGTCGTCCTCGCCACCGCCGCGTTTACGTTCGCCGTGTGGTTCCTGTTCGGCCCGGAGCCGGCGTTCAACCTGGCCCTGGTCAACACGATCGCCGTCCTGATCATCGCCTGCCCGTGCGCCCTAGGCCTCGCGACGCCGACGTCGATCATGGTCGGCACGGGCAAAGGAGCCGAGAACGGCGTTCTCTTCCGGAACGCCGAGGCGCTCGAGCGGCTCCAGAAGGTTCGGGTGGTCGTGCTCGACAAGACCGGCACCCTGACGCAGGGCAAGCCGCGGGTCACCGACATCGTCCGCGCCGAGGGCGCGCCGGCCGAAGACGAACTGCTGGCCCTCGTCGCAGCGGCCGAGCGCGGGTCCGAGCATCCGCTCGGCGAAGCCATCGTCCGGTATGCCCAGGACAGGGGCCTCCAGAGCCTCGTCGTGTCGGCCTTCGAGGCTGTCGCCGGCCAAGGCGTTCACGCCATGATCGACGACCGTGAGGTGCTCGTCGGCCGTGCGTCCTACGTCGGAGCCTCGACGCCCGATGACGAAGCAGAGCGCCTCGCCGCAGCGGGCAAGACGCCGGTGTACGTGGCGATCGACGGGTGGGCGGCTGCTGTGATCGGGATCGCGGACACCCTCAAGGCGGGATCGGCAGCGGCGGTCACGGAACTGCACCGGCTCGGACTGACCGTCGTCATGCTCACCGGTGACAACGCCACGACCGCGCGCGCGATCGCGGCCGAGGCCGGCGTCGACCGCGTGGTGGCCGACGTCCGGCCAGAGGAGAAGGCGGCCCACATCCGGGCGCTTCAGGCCGCAGGCCAGTCCGTCGCCATGGTCGGTGATGGCGTCAACGATGCGCCCGCCCTGGCGTCTGCGGACGTCGGCGTGGCAATCGGCACAGGGACTGACATCGCGATCGAGTCGGCCGCCGTGACACTGATGAGCGGCGACCTGCGCGGCCTGGTGACAGCCTTCGCCCTTTCGCGCGCCACCATGCGCAACATCCGCGAGAACCTGTTCTGGGCGTTTGGCTACAACGTCCTGCTGATCCCGGTTGCGATGGGCATCCTCTATCCGTCCACGGGCATCTTGCTCAACCCGATCCTGGCCGCGGCCGCGATGGCGGTGTCTTCGGTGACCGTCGTCTCGAACGCGCTCCGTTTGCGTAGGTTCACGCCTCCCCACAGCGCCGTCGCCCGGATCATGGTCGAGTCGGTTCCAGTCACGTCTCCGAGCTGATAGCCCACGAGGCGTTCATGTTCGTGCGGTGAGGTTCCGCCCGGCAGAAACGGGTAGGTCAGGTTCCGGTACGGCTCCTGCCCACCGCCCGGCAACATCGGCCTCGATCATCGGCGCCAACATCGCCAGGGTGCGGGCGTTGGAGTCGCACTGCGACGCCTGGCCGAGGGCTGGGCCGCCGGGCTCGAGACCGCAGCTAGCCTCTACCACTCGCGGGTAAGAAGACGCGGCTGAGCCAGCCGGATCCGGCCCGGCTGCGGGTCACCCGAGATACGCGATCGTCTGCGGACCCTCGGGGAGCACGCACACCCGCGCGTCCCGTCGGCGGCGGACCAGGTCCCGCACGAGGCCACCGATGTCGTCGACCGCTTCGAGGTGCGCCCGTCGCAGCTGGCTCGGAGTGAGCCCGTCGGTGCGGACGAGGACGCGGGCGCGGCCCTGGACGCGAGCCTGGATCTGGACCTGCCACTGGTCAGGGATCGTGACTGGTGATGACGCGATGAGCGCCAGGAGCGCGGCCGGTGTGCTGCGTTGCCCGAGCAGGTCGGCGTAGGCGCCGTGGTCGGGAAGCCCGTCGCGGCACTCCGCCGCGCAGATGATCGTTCCGCCGTCGCGCACGACCCCGGCCGCCGCGGACATCCCCTTGACCGCCTGGTACAGGTTCTGGTCGAGCGGATACCCGCTGTTGCTGGTGACGACGACGTCGAACGGCGCGTCGACGCGGACCATCGCCTCGCGCCGGGCGTGAGCGCGCGCCACGCGGTGCATCTCGAACAGGGGGCCGCCGAACGCGGCGGTGATGGCCTGCTCGTCGTTGAGCAACACGTCCACGCTGAACTGGGGGAGGGCGGTCGCTGCAACGGAACGGATCGCATCGTGGACCGGGTTGCCCTCGCACACCCCCCAGGTCGCCTTCGGGTCCCCGATCCGGCGAGCATCGTGGAGCGCCAGCGTGGTTTCCAGGCCCGCGAGGCCCGGTGCGACCATCTTCGGTCCGCCGCTGAAGCCCGCGAAGAAATGCGGCTCGACGAAGCCGGTGGTGATCCTGAGGTCGGCGTCGACCCAGGTGCGATCGATGCGGACCGGCACGTCGTCGACGACCCCGAGATCCACGTGCGCGGCGCGATCCCGGGCGTCGTGATCGAGGACCCGGCAGCGCGCCCGGATGTCAGCCCCCAGCATCGCGTCGAGCTCCGCGTCGGAGCTCCCGCGGTGCGTCCCGGTGGCCACGAGGATCGTCACGTCAGCCGGCGCCACGATGCCGTCGAGCTCGTCGAGGATGGCGCGCAGCATCACCGGACGTGGCTGCGGACGGGTGATGTCGCAGACGGAGATCGCGACGCGCTGCCCCCGACGCGCGATGGCCCGGAGCGGGGGTCCACCCACGGGCGCGCGGAGCGCGGTCCGGACGGTCGCCAACGGGTCTGCCGCCGCGGGACGGTGGACCGGCCGGACGACCGTCGTGACCTCATCCGGAAGGTCAACGCGCATGCCCGTCGTGCCGTAGGCGAGTCGCACCTGCATGCCAGGATCGTATGCCTCGACACGGGGTGACGGGCCGGGCATCGTGGGCCCGTGAGCGACGCGACGACCTCCGCCGAGGGCTGGCGCTGGCTCGAGCCGATCCTGGGCGAGCCGCTGGCCACGGCGTCGCCAGTCACCCAAGCGTGGTCGACGCCGACGGAGACGACGGTCCTCACCCTCGTTTCAGGCGCTCGAGTCGTCGTCCAGACGGGCTCCGACGCGAGCGCGATCGCCAAACGGGCGACGCTCGGCCGGCTCCTGCACGAGGTGGCCCCGAGGCTCCCGCTGCCCCGGGTGATCGCGACCGACGCCGGAGCGTCCGTCGCGTGGCTCGTGACCTCGTTCATCGACGGCGAGTCCGGTCGATCGATGCTCTCGAGCCACGCGACCGCGAGTGTGCTGGGTGAACAGGTGGGCCGCCTCGCGGCGGCGCTGGCGCGCGTGCCGACGGCGGGCATTCTCCTGCCCAGCCCCTGGGGATCGCGCACCGTGCTCGCGACCTCGGCGCGGGTCTGGCACGACGGTCTCACCGGACGCCTCGACCCGCTCGTCTCGCAGCGCCTCGGCCGGCTCATCGAGGAGGCACCCGCCATGCTCGGTGACGCGTCACCCGTGTTCGCCCATGGCGACCTCGTGCCGGTGAACCTCATCCTCCGTGGGGGAGGGATTGTCGGACTGCTGGACCTCGAGCACGCTCGACTCGCCGACCGCCTGTTCGATCTCGCGTGGTTCCGCTGGACGTTGCGGTGGCACCACCCGGACGCGTGGGTCGCGGCGTCGAGGAGCGCACTGCTCGCCTCCGGTGTCGCCGACGAGGCGATGACCCACCGCCGGCTCGACCTTCTCGCCGCCCTCCAGTGTCTCGAACGACTCGCCGCGACGCCGTCGTCGGCTGCAGCGCGCGATCAGCTCGCGGCGGCGGTCACCGCAGCATCGCGCGGCACGGGCGAGCCCTGACACGCGACCCCCGTCGCGCTCCGGCCGCGACGCGGGTGCCGGGCTCGGTGTGGCCCCGGTCGCGCAGCCCCACGCAAACGCTCCACCTAGTTGCCGGCTGGCACGACCTCGAGCTGCACCGGCGAATCTGACATGGACTGCAGCCCATCCACGATGTCCGTGTCCTCCGCCGAGACCAGCACCGTGCTGGCGCCCTGCTTGGTCGCGTACTCGGCCAGCGATTTCGCGTCGGCCTTCGGCGGCAGCCAACCGAACGCCTCGATCCCCGCCGCGCGGAGACCGCGGACCTGTTCGGCCAGGGCCGCCTGACCGACCGTCTCGAGATCGTCCGGGTCGAGCCGATCGCCGAACGCATCTTCATCACCCTCTCCAGACCAGGCCGTCGGGAGGGCGCTTACGAGCGGCCCGAGATCGGCATCACGGTCGAACAGGATCACGGTGGCCCCTGCGTCCCGTCCGAGCGATTCGGCCCGCTCCAGAAGGTGCTGCCGAGGCTTTTCGTGACCTGTCACGGCGACGATCGTCCGTGTTGGCTTCATGGTGACCATGCTCCTGCCACAAGTCTCCCAAGTATCCGACAGCTGAAGAGCGAGAGAGGCTCAGTGGCACCGGTCGCTGACGGGAGGAGGGGCGGGGCCGACATCGGCCGGCCTCGCCCTCGCGGGTGACGCCTGTCAGTTCAGGGCGTCGATCGTGCCGAAGGCACCACCCTCTTCGTCGTTGGGGCCTGCGGCGAAGAAGAGCGTGTTCGTCGGGCCGTTGTTGACGGTCCCTCCGCCGAACGCGATCCCCCACAGGCCGTCGATCTTGATCGCCCTGTGGTAGGTGCCTCTCAACTCACCGTCCGCGCGCCAGCCGTTGCCATGCCGGGCATACGCGTGGAGGTTGCCGTCGCCGAAGTTGCCGACGATCAGGTCGCCGCTGAAGCGACCGAAGTCATCGGGTGCCCAGGCCAGGCCCCACGGGGCGTTGAGCCCGCCGCCCCTGGCGACGCGGCCGAAGAACGTCCCGTCGGTCAGGAAGACATCGACGACACCGCGACCGGGGCCGGCGAGCTCGTCGTCGCTACCCGGCTGCGTCTTCGCGTACGTCACGAACAGCAAGCCCTTGAGGTTCTGGATTCCGAATGGCGCATAGCCCTTGGGGAGCCTCGGGTCGATGAAGGCGTCCGACCACGTCTGCGAGGCGAAGGTGTTATCGAACACGTCGATCCGCCCGTTGTGGAAGTCGGTGGCGTAGAGATAGGTCGCCATGCCCTTGCCGACGTCGGCCGTCCCGATGGCAAGGCCCTTGTACACGGCGTCGCCGGCGTGGTCGTCGTTGGCGACCTCGGCGCTTGTCCCCAACGTGCCGCGCCAGCCGGAGATCACGCCGGCCTCGCTGGAGAACAGGAACACGTCACCGTGGAAATCAGTGGGGTTGGTGCTGGACACCGTGCCCGTCGGCGCGCCACCGGGGATCGCGACCCTCAGCGCCTGCTTGGAACCGTCGGCTTTGTACAGCGTGGACAAGTCCGTGCCGTTGTCCGCGACCCACCACGGGCTCGTCGGGAGGCGGCTGATGCCCCAACCGTTGACGAGGTCCTGGTCCGGGTCGGGACCTTGCGCGAGCACATTGACGGTGTAGGCGCTGCGGTCACCGTTGGCGTTGTGGTCACCATGCGCGGCGACCGGGATCGCAACGACCGACATGAGTCCGATCGCTGCACCGATCGCGATGAGCCGCCGAATCGCCATATAGCACCTCTCTCGAGCGATGCGACGCGGCGGGGAATAGCTGCCTGAACGTCGCACCGGGCGTCAATGCCTACGTTCGGCGGCTGGCCTCGGTTTGCTCTTGCGGCTCCGCGGCTGCCATCCGAGGCGATGTTCGCCCCTGGCCGATGCTGGGAACTTGCGCCCATTGACGTTGCTGGTACCTTGGTGAAACCGGTCTCATGTAACCGGTTTCATGCGTGAGGACGCCATGGCCAGGAAGTCCGTCACGATCCGCGACGTCGCGCGCCATGCGGGGGTGAGCGTCGCCACGGCGTCGCGGGCTTTGAACGGGAAAGACGTCGTCAGCCCGCAGACGCGCGATCGGATCCTCACGGTCATGGAGGAGCTCGGCTTCTCGCCGAGCCCGGCGGCGCGCCGGCTGAGCCTCGGGCGCACGCTCACGGTCGGGGTCGTCGTCTCGTTCCTGACGCGACCGCAGGCGGCGGAACGACTTCGCGGGGTCGACGCCGTGCTCACCGACAGCGAGTTCGACCTCGTCATCTACAACGTCGAGTCGGTCCAGAAGCGGGACCACTATCTCGGCACGCTGGCCCAGTCGCAGCGAACGGACGGGCTGATCGTGATGTCGCTGCCACCGCCCGACGTGGCCCTGCCGGCGTTGAGCCGCGGTCCAGTGCCCGTGGTCTTCATCGACGTGCATACGCCGTCGATCGCGGCGTTGCCCCAGGTGGTGGGTGACGACGCCGCCGGCGGTGCGCTGGCGGCGCGGCACCTGCTCGATCTCGGCCATCGCGCGATCGGATTCGTGGGCGATGCGCTCCACGACCCGTTCGGCTTCACCTCCAGCCGCGACCGCGAGCAGGGATTGACCGACGAGCTGGCGCGCATCGGCGTCTCGATCCCGCACGCCTGGGTGGGCCACGGAGCCCACGGGCGGTACGAGGCGCGGGACCTCGCTCGCCAGATGCTGACCGCCGACCGACGACCGACTGCGATCTTCACGGCAAGCGACACGCAGGCACTCGGCGTCATCGCGGCGGCGAGGGATATCGGACTGCACGTACCCGACGACCTTTCGGTCATCGGGTACGACGACATCGAGGCCGCCGACTACGTCGGCCTGACGACCGTCCGCCAGCAGCTGTTCGAATCCGGGCGCCGGGGAGCCGAGGTGCTCCTGGACGAGATCGGTGCCCGATCCGAGGAGCCGCCCATCGTTCACTTGGCACCGGAGCTGGTGGTCCGTGCGACCACGGCGCCTCCGAAGGAGGGCCGTGCATGAGGACCGCCGGACCGCTTGGCACCCGCTAGGGAACAACCAGGAGGAGTGTTCATGATCAGCATCGGAATCGGGCGCGCGAACGCGACGCTACCTGGGAGGCGCGTCGCGTCGCTCGCCGTTGCGGCGGTCCTGGCGGCGGCCTGCGCCGCACCCGGGGCTGTCTCGACGCCGTCGCCGGCCGCGAGTGCAGCAGCGACCGCCGCGGCTCCGTCGGCGAGCAGCCAATCCAGCACGGCGCCCTCGGAAAGTGCGGCGGCCGTCGGTCCGTCGTGCGGCACGGACCCCGTCGAGCTGAACGCATACTTCGAGACCGGGTTCGATCTGCCGTTCAAGCTCTCGGAGGAGTTCACGAAGGAGTTCCCGAACGTGACCTGGAAGATCAGCCAGGATCAGTTCACGAACCTCATGACCGCGACCCCGCGCCTGCTGTCGGGCGACAACCCCCCGGACCTGATCCGCCTCCCGTCGATGGTCGGACTGGTCAAGGACGGACTGCTCAAGAACCTCGACGACTACGCAACGGCGTTCGGCTGGGATCAGTGGCCGGCCGCACAGCTCGCGCAGAACCGGGTTGGATCTGATGGGACGCGTGGTTCCGGGTCGCTCTACGCGATGGGCCTGAACTACAGCCTGACGGGCGTGTTCTACAACAAGCAGCTCGCCGCGCAGCTGGGCATGACCGAGCCGCCCAAGACCGTGGCGGAGTTCGAGGACCTGCTGGCGAAAGCCAAGGCGGCCAACCTGCTGCCGATCATGGCCTGGAACGCCACCGCCTCCGGCGGCGGGCTCGCCTTCCCCCTGCAGAACCTGATGGCGGCCTACGGTCCGACGCAGCCGATCAACGACTGGATCTTCCAGAAGCCGGGCGCGTCGATCGACACGCCGACGAACCTGACGGCCGCGCAGCACCTGCAGCAGTGGGTCGACGCCGGCTACTTCAACAAGGACACCAACGCGACCGAGTACACCGACGCCAATGCCCGGTTCGGCAAGGGCGAGGGCGTCTTCATGTTCAACGGCGACTGGCAGAACGCCGTCTACGACAAGGACCTCGCCGACAACGTCGGGTTCTTCGTCTTCCCACCGGCGGAAGCGGACGGATCGCTCGCGGCCATGTCCGCGCCGTTGACCTATGGCATCGCCGACAAGGCGAAGAACGCCGATTGCGCCGCGGCATTCTTCAACTGGGTGGCGACGAACGAGACCGCGCGCCAGATCGATGTCACCGTCGGTGGCTCGAACCCCGGCGGTCCCACCGACCTCACCGTTCCGCCGGCCGCGGCCGGTTCGGTCACCAACGAGACGCTGTCCGCAGGCGCCGATGTGGCCAAGGACAACGGCGCGATGGACTTCATCGCCAATGCCACCGGTGCGATCTTCGCCCAGGGCTGGACACCTGAGCTCCAGAAGATGGTGGGCGGCAAGCAGGATGCTGCCGGCCTGCTGAAGGCCGTCCAGGCCGAGTACGAGAAGGAACTTAGCCGTTGAGCCACGCCGCCGACGAAGCCATGCCGAGGCAGCCGACTCCTCCAGGGTCTGCCTCGGAAGCTCGTCGGCGGCACAGCCGGCGGGTCTCCTGGACGGGGATCCGCCGGCAAACGATCGTTGGCTGGCTGTTCGTGCTGCCGGCCTTGACGATGTACGGGCTGTTCGTACTTCAGCCGCTCGCCCTGACGGTGCAGTACTCGTTGTACCGATGGGACGGCGTCGGTCCCGCGACCTGGGTCGGCCTGTCGAACTACGCGGCGGTCCTGAGCGAGCCGAAGCTCGTGGAGACCCTGTTCAACGCGTTTCGGCTCGTCCTGTTCTATAGCGTCATTCCGGTCGCGCTCGGGCTGGTCACGGCCAGCGTCATCCAGCGCATCGCGTCGGGTCGGCTGGGGACCGTCTCCCGGACCGTCCTCTTCCTCCCGCAGGTCATCCCGTTGGTCGCAGCCGGGATCATCTGGGGGCGGCTGCTGTCCTTCAACGGCCTGATCAACCAGGGCCTCACGGCGATCGGCCTGGGCGATCTCACGCGAGCCTGGCTTGGCGACTTCGACTTCGCGCTGCCCGCCGTCGGCCTCATCGGGATCTGGGTCCTGCTCGGGTTCTGCACGGTGCTGCTGCTCACGGGGATGACGAGGATCGACAGTGCCCTGTTCGAGTCGGCACGACTGGATGGCGCGGGTTGGTTCCAGGAGTTCCGGTTCATCACCGTGCCCAGCCTGCGGCACGAGATCGGCGTCTGCGTCACGGTCACGGTCATCGCCGCCTTGGCTGCCTTCGACATCGTCTACGTCGCGACCGGCGGCGGACCCGGCAACGCCACCGCCGTCCCGGGCATCCAGATCTACAACCTCGCCTTCCTCGAGCGGCAGGTCGGCCTCGCGTCCGCGCTGGCGGTCGTCCTGGTCGCCCTGGTCCTGATCGTGATCCTGCCGGTCCAGCGCCTGACCCGGGGGAGCGGACAGTGAGGGTCTCGCGCGCGGAGGTCTATGCCGGCCGGACGCTCCTCCTGGTGCTGATCGCCGTCACGATCGTGCCGTTCGTCAGCATCTTCACGACGGCCCTCTATCCCTCGGGTAGCGTGCCGGCAGGGCTATCGCTTCCGCCGGACCCGCAATGGGGCAACTTCCTCGAGGCCTTCAAGGTCGCGAACATGAGCGCGCTCCTGGCGTCGAGCGTGTTCATCGTGCTGGCGGTCGTTCCGATCGCACTCGTCATCTCCACGATGGCGGGCTTCGCGATCGGCTCGCTGCGCATTCCCGGAGCGGGGCTGCTGCTGCTCCTGTTCGTGTTCGGGCTCACGCTGCCGTTCGAGGGAATCATCACCCCGCTCTACTTCCTGGCCCGCCAGATGGGGATCCTCAACACGCGCCTCGCCATCGTCCTGCCGCTCATCGGCCTGTACATGCCGTTCGCCGTGTTCTGGATGCGTGCCCACTTCGTGAACATGCCGAACGAGATCTCGGAGGCGGCGCGCGTCGATGGCGCCAACACCTGGGACCTGTTCTGGCGGATCCACGTACCGCTCGCGCGAGCTCCCATGGCGTCGCTCGGGATTCTCATGGCCGTCTGGGCATGGAACCAGTTCCTCCTGGCCCTCGTGCTCGTCGAGGACCCGACGCAACGGACGATGGCCGGCGCGCTCGGCGCGTTCCAGGGCCACTACGCCACGGACATCCCGCTCCTGAGCGCCGGGACCATCCTCATCCTGGTGCCGACGCTGCTCGTGTTCATCGTCTTCCAGCGTCAGGTCATCGCAGCCCTGCTCCAGGGATCGGTGAAGGGGTGACGATGCGAGTGCCGGCGCAGCTGGTGATCGACGCCATCGAGGCCCAGATGTCCGACGGCCGACGCCGCGCCGCGATCCGCCCCTGACCGACGAGCGGACGACCCATGCGACCCACCGTGGCGCCCCGCCCCCAACTCCTGACGTATCCGGATTCGCTGGGTGGCGACCTCCAGGAGCTCGCGGCCCTGCTCGACGGGCCGTTGGCCGGGGTGTTCCACGGCGTGCACGTGCTGCCGCCGTTCCCCTCGTCCGGCGATCGAGGGTTCGCCCCGCTCACCTATGACCTGATCGATCCGCGGTTCGGGTCGTGGGACGACATCAGCAAGCTCGCCGAGCGTCACGACGTGCTCCTCGATCTGATGATCAACCACATCTCGCGCCAGAGCGCGGAGTTCGAGGACTTCCTGCGGCACGGCCGCGAATCGTCGTTCGCCGACCTGTTCATCACGGTTGACAAGGTCTGGCCCGATGGGCGGCCGCCGGATGCCGACATCGCACGGATCTTCCTGCGCAAGCCGGAGGATCCGTTCTCGACCGTGACGGTCGGCGACTCGGGGCGAGAGGAACGGGTCTGGACCTCCTTCGGGACGGCGGACTGGTCGGAGCAGATCGACCTCGATGTCACGTCGGCGGCGACCCGCGCCCTGATCACCCGCTGGCTGGGACAGTTCGCCCGGCGCGGGGTCCGCATCGTGCGGCTGGACGCGGTCGGCTACGTGATCAAGAAGCCCGGGACGTCGTGCTTCATGGTCGAGCCCGAGATCTACCACTTCCTGGACTGGGTGACCGGTGTCGCAGACTCGTTGGGGCTCGTCATCCTTCCCGAGGTCCACGACGGTCCCGCCACCCACGAACGGCTGTCGGCCCACGGGTTCTGGACCTACGACTTCGTGCTGCCCGGCCTGCTGCTCCGCGCGTTCGAGACCGGCAAGACCCGGCGCCTGGCCGAGCACCTGGCGGGGTCGCCCGACCGGCAGTTCACGAATCTCGATTGCCACGACGGGATCCCCGTCCGCCCGGATCTCGACGGGATCCTGACACCCGTCGAGATGGCCGACCTCGCCGAGCGAGTCCGAGCCCAGGGCGGCAACGTCAATCGCATCTTGTCCCACGCGCACGCCGACGCCGGCGACGTGCACCAGCTCAACTGCACGTATTACTCGGCCCTGGGGCATGACGACGAGCGCTACGTCGCCGCCCGGGCCATCCAGCTGTTCGCGAGGGGTGTCCCGCAGGTCTACTACGTCGGCCTCCTGGCAGGCGCGAACGACCACGCGTCCGTCGAGCGAACGGGCGAGGGCCGCGCGATCAACCGCCACGACTACACGTCGGGCGAGATCCGGGCCGCGCTGGATCGGCCGGTGGTCAGGCGCGTCGTCGACCTGATCCGTCTTCGGAACACGCACCCGGCCTTTGACGGTTTGATGGTCGCCGAGAGCGATGGCGAGGACGCCATTCGACTCGAGTGGCGGCGTGGAGCCGATGTCATCGCGCTCGACGTCGACTTTGCCGAGGGTTGCGCCGACTTGCGCGACGGCAGCAGGACCGAGCCACTCGCGCGCTGGGCGAGGCCGCTCCGGAGCAGCGCGATGTGAGGGGCGCGAGACATCTGCAAGATGGATCGCCCGCCGACACCTCGAATGCAGCGGCTCCGAGCGCTACGTTCGGAGCGGCTGGATCGACATACCACAACCGGGGGCGTCGATTGCGGACCTGCCAAGCCCGGCCTTCGCAAACCGAGGGCCGGGCTCTCGTGTCCATCCACGAGCTGACGAGGAGAATCCAATGGGCGAAGCCAAGGTCGGCGACGAGTTCGTCACGCACGAGTTCGACGAGGCGATCGCGATCCAGCGGTCCATCGTCGAGGCGGAGAGCTCGCTTGCGAAGAAGCATCCGGTCGCGACCGCCAAGCGTGAGATCGAGAACGCGTTGGTCGATGACAAGCGGTTCCTCGACCAGCTGGAGAGCATGGGCAAACCCCACGGTGCGACCGGCAAGATCGAGGACGTCGCCCAGGGCCTGACCGAGCTGATGACCGGCACGCTCGAGACGGCGACGACGGACGGCGGCGACAGCGAGTTCTACGAGGCGCACGCCGTCCTCGTCAGCCTCAAACGCAAGCAGGCCGACTCCGCGGGCGGGATGGTCGCCATTGCGCGCGACCAGGACGACGATGAGCTCCGCAAGGCCTCGCAGGTCATGCAACGAGCCCAGACGGCGAGCTCGAACGTCCTCACCGATGAGCTCGCGATGTACGCCGTCAAGATCGCGTCGTCGAAGTCATGAACCCCGACGAGACGCTCGGCTCGCCGGCAACGAATCGCGGGCCCACGACCCCCGACGATCGCGACGCCAGCGACAACCAGCCCAGCGACGCCACGGCTGGCGTGGACGTCGAGGGGCTCGAGAAGATCATCGACGCGCAGGACGACCCGTCCGAGGATGAAGAGAAGGATGAGGGAGCCAAGCTCGAGCCGCCTCGCTGACCTGACCCGATCCGTCGCGGCTCCCGGTGGCCCCGAGCTCGGTGGCGCCTCGCCGGATGCGGCAAGATCCGGCCGCGCGGTCCTCCCGCACAGGGCACTCGCCGGCGTGCGCGTCGAAGCGCGAGCCGACGAGCGGAGCCTCTGGGTCGTCGCCGATGGCGGCGAGGGTGCGCTGGCCATCCGAGCCGCCTTTTGTCCCGACAGCCACCTGAAGGTGACCCAGGTCGACACGGCAGACGGTCGTTGGACGATCGATCTTGCGACCTCGATGGGGGCGGTCCGCAGCGTCGTTGAATGGCCGGCAGGCGCGAACCCGACCATCCACGTGACGACCAATCTCATCCCGACCGAGGACACGCTCGTCCGCACGTGGCCGAGGGACCTGATCGCGATCCGATCTGACGAAGATGGGTCGGACACGGAAGGCACGATCCACACGGCCCAGCGAGGGCCAAGGACCGGCGTGGTGTACGGCACGATGTCGTCTCCGATCCGGATGCGCTTCCTCTATCTCCAGCACTTCACCTCCCTCAACGCCTGCTTCACGGACACGCACACCACCCCGATCGACTCCGTCGGTGGTGAGTGGCCAGTGATGGGCTTCCGGCTGCCGGATTCCGAATCGGCGCTGCAAGCGTCGCGCGACTACACGATCTCCGACGTGTATCTCGCCCTCGAGCCCGACCGTGGCTCCGCGACGCGTACCGAGGCGGCCACCTACCTGGACCTGATGGCCGGCCTGTACCTGTCGTTCCCAAAGCGGACGCCCGGATGGCACGACTGGCCCGAGCAGGCGATGCGGGTCCTTCGGGACCTCACGTTCTCGCCGGAATGCAGCGAACGCGACGGAGCGCATCGATACCTGTTGCCCTATGTCTCGGACCGGACCAAGCCTCCGGAAAGCATGGTCCAGCTGACCGTCCTCCTGGCGCTCGAGGACTTCGGCCGATGGGTCGGCTCGCGGCCGAGGTTGGCCGCCGAGCTCACGCGCGGTCTGCCTGCCTTCTTCGATCCCGAGGTGCGCTCCGTCGGGCGCTGGCTCCCGGGTCGGCCATTCACGGAACAGAGCGAAGAGATCCAGTCCCGGTACGCGATGGACAGCTGGTACCTCTACCACATCCTGTTCAACCTCTCACGGCTGGCGACCTCAGGGGACCGAACCGCTCGCCGACTGTTCGTGCGCAGCCTGCCGGCCGCGATCACGGTCGCTCGACGGTTCGGGTACCGCTGGCCAGTTTTCTTCGACCAGCGGACGTACGACGTCATTCGTGCCGAAGCCTCGCCGGGTCAGGGTGGCGAGAACGACGTCGGCGGCCTTTACGCGAACGTGATGCTCCAGGCCTACGAGCTGACCGATCGCGCGGAGTACCTCGAGGAGGCCAAGCGGGCAGCCGAAGCGTTGGCCGGCCTCGGCTTCCGGCTCGGGTACCAGATGAACACAACGATGCTCGGAGCCCAGGCCATGCTCCGCCTGTGGAAGATCACCGGTGAGGACGGCTACGCGGATCTCCTGGACACGTGCCTGGCGAACTTCGTCGACAACCTTGGACTTTGGGAGTGCCGCTACGGGACCGGACTCGCCCAGATGACCTTCTTCGGATCCTTTCCGCTGCACGACGCGCCGTACCTGGCGGCCTACGAGGAGGCCGAAATGGTCGCGATCATCCACGAGCTGTTCGCCGAGGGCGGTGACCGGATCCGCGGCTCGGCACGGCTGCTCCTGGCGGAGTACCTGCGCCACGCGCAGGACCGATCCTGGATGTACTTCCCCGGGCATCAGTCGCCCGACGCCCTGTCGCCCAGGCAACGAGTCGGCCGGCTGGAGCCGCTGCTGGCGATTCCCGTGGAAGACCTCACGGACGGCTGGCAGCAGAGTGGTCAGGTCGGTCAGGAGATCTACGGATCGGCGCTCGCGTTCGTGGCCGCAACTCGGCATTTCCGGACCCTGCCGGGAACGCACCTGACATTCCACTGCGACTACCCGCTGTCGGACTTCACGACGAGCAGGCCTGGTCGCAACCTGAGCTTCCGTCTGACCGGTGACCGACGAGGTACGGCGACGATCCGCCTGATCCCAACCGATCCGAACGCGCCGCTCCCGATCGTCAGCTGCTCGACCTCGGGGCGCACCCGCGACATCCCGCCGACGATCTCGCCGGAAGGTCACGTCGTATTCCACGTCGGCGGAAACTCAGAGGTCAGGGTGGCGTGGCGCGCACCGAAGGCGGCGTCGGCGACGGTTGGCCGACGCCCATAGGCGCCGTCAGTCCGGTGGCGCCTCAGGCTTGCCCGGGCGGCCGGTCATGGCAAGATGGGCTCGAGCGTATTCCTCGCGCAGACGCTCGACGTCCGCTCGTGCGGATTCCCACGCCGCGGTCCCAGGCTCCTGGGCCTCGAGGGCCCGCTCGCTGGCACGCCACTCGGCGAGGACGACCGGCATCCGACGGGGCGGAATGATGGCGATGGGCCGGTGGTCGTTCGGCTCGGTCGCGGCCGCTACCCGAGCGAGCTCCGTCTGTCTCACCGCCCAGTCCAGGATCTCGCGGGTGAGCGTCGCAACCTCGTCGGCGATCGCCACCCATTTCCGAGGCGGGTAGTTCCCGCTTCTGCTCCTCGAGCGCGTGCAGCCGATCGACGCGCGTGAGGAAGTTGTCTGAAGTGACGCGAAGCGACGACTCGAGATCGGAGCCGTTGCTGTGCCGGCCGGACCTGTCCATCACATCTTCCACTGGCACGTTTCCGTCACGGCGCAGCATGCGCAGGGTCGTCGGGCAACGCCCCTACAGCAGACCGATGCCCCGGTACAGGCACCTTGCGCCGGTCGCACCCCAGCGAGTCGCGCCGACGTCACGTGGCCTCGCGCGGCACGGGCGATCGACCGCGCTCGGCTCGGGCCCAGCATCGGCACGCGGCTGTGAGATCGCGGTCCGGACAGTCGTGCTGCGCGCAGGCACCTCAAATCCATCCTGTTGGCTGGAGGCGAGATGCCCATCCGTATCGGCACATCCGGGTTCCTGTACGAGCATTGGCGGGGTCGGCTGTACGACGCGTCCGATCGCGGCCGTGAACTCGAGACCTATGCCCGCGCCTTCGACACGGTCGAGCTCAACGTAACGTTCTATCGAATGCCGAGCTCTGCGACCTTTCGCTCCTGGGCCTCACGCGTTCCGGCCGAGTTCGTGTTCGCGGTCAAGGCGAGTCGATACCTGACCCACGTGCGCCGGCTGCGCGAACCCGATGCGGCGGTCGCATACCTTCTGGAACGCGCCACCGAGCTCGGTCCGCATCTCGGACCGATCCTGCTGCAGCTTCCGCCCGACCTGCCGGCCGACCTCGACGCACTGGCGGCCACCCTCGACGCTTTTCCGCCGTCGATCCAGGTGGCCGTCGAGCCGCGCCACAGCTCGTGGTTCACCTCCTCGCTGGAGGCACTCCTCAGAGACCACGGTGCGGCCCTATGCGTTGCGGATCGACGAGGGCCGGTCACGCCCCAATGGCGGACGACGAGTTGGACGTACCTCCGCTTCCATGCTGGTAGTGCGACACCCCGCTCGTGCTACGGCGGCCGCGCCCTCGACGCATGGGTTCATCGATTGGCGGACCCCGCCGCTTCCAGTCGCGACGGGTTCATCTACTTCAACAACGACCACAACGGCTGCGCGCTCCGCGACGCTGCGGCGCTGGCGCGGCGGCTCGAGGGGGCAGGGATCGCCACAAGCCACGTCGCGCCGATCGGCGACGACATCCTCACGGACCGACGGACGGCGCCGCGCGCACGCGGATGACCAAGAGATGCCCGTGCGCCTCGAACTCGCCGTCCGGCTGGCCCGTGGCCACGTCGAACACGACCACCTCGCCGTCGCGGCGCTGGACCACGTTCGTCATCGCCTCGGCGAAGCTGCCGATGAGCGCATAGGCATCGGCACGGAGGTCACGGATCCGTCCCTCGCCCTGCCAGGCCACGTCGACCACGAGGCGATCTGACTCCACCGAGAGCGCGATGAGGCGCCACGCGTCGGCGCGTTGGTCCGCCAGCCAGGCTCGCAGCTTCGGGCCGAGGTGGGCGACCGGCTCCTCGCTGACCCAGCCGGGACCTCCCATGTCGTCCAGGAGCCGCTGGATCGGACCGGTCGCGTCGTCGGCGCTCCTGACGCCTGTCATGCGCTCATCGCCGTCCCAGCGGGCCCGATGCTCCATCTCGGGAAGTATCGCCGTCGACTTCCAGCCGTGGACACCGGCCGCAGGTGAGAACGTCATGCGCCAAAGAGCCGCGGCGATTTCAGGTACCCCCCTGCCAGTGCGTCAGCCAGGTGCCCGATGGATGGGCCGCCGCGCAAATCCACAGTGACGGCCTCAGATGGCGCTCGAGATGGCTCCCGAAGGACGGGTGCCGGCGTGGCGCCAAGGAGGACCGGCAATGACCGCAGCTGCACCTCGCACCGAACATGGCACTCCCGACCTGCGCCGCGTCGGCGTCGCAGTGGGAGCCTTGACCCTGGCCGTGGCGCTCCTCGTCGCCGTGGCTTTCATCCGCCAGGACGGCGGTCCGTCTGCCGCGACGTCTGGCCAGGTGCCCGCACACCAGGCGCTCCCCAGCCTCCACGGCAGCCCGGCCGGGACGACCGCGGGCGACATGAGCTCCGCCGCCCGCGCCGCCTTGTACCCGGCCGCGGCCGCGGTTCCCGGCGACATCGGCGCGGCCCTCTACGCGGCACAGCAGCAGGCTGCCGCCGAAAAGGTCGCGGCCGCCTACGCGGCCACGCACCCGGCCCCGGCCGTGCTCCCGCGCGACGTCGCCTCGGCCATCTACGAGGCACAGCAGCTGCCTCCCTCCGAGGTGAGCTCTGCCCTCTCAGCGGCCCTGAACTCGGCCCCGGCCGTGCTCCCCGCGACCCGCGGCGACATGAGCGCTTCCGCCTACGCGACCCTGAACGCGGCCGCACTTCCCGTCGACATCAACGCAGCCATCTACGCGGCGCAGCAGCAGGCTGCCGAGGAGATGAGCTCGGCCGCCTACGCTGCGCTTCACCCGGCGTCAACGGCCGCGAGCGCCACGAACCAGGAGACCACCTCCGCAGCGATCGCCGCCCGCGACGCCGCCCGGGCGACCCCCAGCGACATGACATCGGCCGCCTACGCGGCCCTGTACCCGGCAGGCGCGACCACCGCGACCCACGCCGACATGAGCTCGGCCTCCTATCTCAACCACCGGGCCAGGTAGGGGGCTTCGCTTACCCGCCCGGACGGCGGCGATCGACGACCGAACTGGCCCCACCCAACAGCGCCTCGGCTCACGCCGGGGCGCTTTGGCGAGCGAGGGCCAAGGCGCAAGTGCCGACTCGCGGCTGTCGCCGATGCCACATCATTGGGCTCATGGCCGATCGATCGCCCTCGCCGAGCCGCACCCTCGCAGTCTGTGTCCCCGCCGATCCCGATGAACTGCGGCACCTGGGCGAGATGCCGCCCGGGATCGAGCTGCGGCCGTGGGCCGCCGGTGGTCCCGCGGTCGACCTGTCGACGTTCGACCTCGTCGTCCCGGACGGCTCGATGCGCGACGCCGTCCTCGCGGCGCTCGAGGCGCCGGGGCGGCTGCGGGTGATCCAAACCCTGAGCGCCGGCGTGGACTGGCTGGTGGGCCGGGTCCCTGGCGAGGTGACCGTGTGCAACGCACGCGGCGTGTTCGACATCCCGCTGGCCGAGTGGGTGGTCGGCGCGATCCTGGCCCTCGAGCGGGGTTTCCCGACGGCCCGCGACGCACAGGCGCGGAGCGAATGGATCGACTACCGGCCGACCGAGCTCGCAGGGAAGCGTGTGGCGATCCTCGGGCTCGGCTCGATCGGCACCGCGGTCGCGGACCGGCTGCGACCGTTCGAGGTCGAGATCACGGGGATCGCCCGGACGGCTCGGGACGGCGTCCTCGGCCTATCCGACCTCGACGGGGTCCTCCCATCGGCCGACGTCCTCGTCGACCTGCTGCCGCTCACCGGCGAGACGGCCCGCCTGCTCGACGCCCGTCGTCTGGCACTCCTGCCCGAGGGAGCGCTGGTGGTCAACGCCGGCCGCGGCCGCACGATCGACACCGACGCCCTCGTCGATGAGCTACGACGCGGCCGGCTGCAGGCCGCCCTGGACGTGACCGATCCGGAGCCGCTGCCGGCCGGGCACCCGCTGTGGTCATTGCCGAACGCGATGATCACGCCGCACGTCGCGGGCGACTCGGACAAGTCCGGGATCCGCTCATACATCGTGGCCGGGGATCAGATCCGACGGTTCGCGGCCGGGCAGCCGCTCGACAACGTGGTCCCGCGTTACCAGCTCCGCTGACCAGAGCCCAGAGGAGGCCGGCCATGCCAAACATGGAGCCCGTTGCCGACGGCGCCGCTGTGGCCGGGTGGGCGCCCGTCATCGACGACCCGGCGCTGGCCGCCCTGCTCCGACCGGGCGCGGTCCTGTATCGGCTGGCGACCGGCGCCACCTGGGCGGAGGGCCCGGTCTGGCTGCCCCACAACGGCGCGCTCGTCTGGAGCGACGTCGTCGGCAACCGGGTGCTGCGCTGGGATCCGGATGGGCGGGTCTCGGTGCTGCTCGCGGACGCGGAGTTCGAGAACGGCCACACGCTCGATCACGACGGGTCCATCGTGGCCTGCTCGCACGGCCACCGACGGATCGAACGCCTCGCGCTCGACGGGACGCTCACGCCGATCGTCGACCGCTACCGGGGCCAGCGCTTCAACTCGCCCAACGACGTCGTGGTGAAGTCGGACGGCACGATCTGGTTCACGGACCCGCCCTACGGCATCACCAGCAACCGCGAGGGTCACCAGGCCGACTCCGAGATCGGCGACTGCCTCGTGTTCCGGTTCGATCCGCGCACGGGCGAGCTCGATGCCGTGACCGACTGGGTCGACGAGCCGAACGGCCTCGCGTTCTCGCCGGACGAGACGGTGCTCTACGTCTCGGACACATCCCACGCATCGCACGACGACGGCGGCGGCAACCACCACATCGCGGCGTTCGACGTGGTCGGCGGGAGGCGCCTGGCCAACCCGCGCGTGTTCTACGCCGTCGACGTCTGGGTGCCCGACGGGTTCCGCGTCGACATCGCGGGCAACGTCTGGACGTCCGCCGACGATGGCATTCACGTCGTCGCGCCGGACGGGCGGCGTCTCGGCCGGCTGCCGGTCCCGGAGCGGACGGCCAACTGCGTCTTCGGCGGGATCGACCTCGATCGCCTGTTCATCACCGCCTCGACGTCCCTCTACGTGGTCGATGTGGCCACTCGCGGCGTCGTGCCCGCCGTCTGGCCATAAGCGGAGCGGCCGACGACCGTCAGGCGGCCTGCTCCAGCAGTGGGCATGTGACCCGGCCGAACGCGCGTTCCCGGGCTCGGTACGCACGAATCGCCGCCTCGGGGTCGCGGCCCTCGATGAGGGCGAGCGTCGCCTCGGACACGAGGTCGTCGCAGAGCGGGTCCTGGAGGGTCACCAGCGTCGACCGCCTCGGGCCGACGACCTCGCGCGCTCGCTCGAACAGGTCGTGACCGAGGTGCAGGCTGGAGAGCTGTGGGATCGCGCGGGTGGGGCGCCTGGCGTATTCGCGCGACCGGTCGCCTCGCCCGTCGCGGTGACGGCGTTCGTTGCGGAGGCGGTTCTGGCGCTCGCGGTACTCGGGATGTGCGGCGCGCCAGGCGCGGTGGTAAGCGGCATCGGCCACGGTTCGGCCCCTTCGGCGGGGCAATCAGGGCATGGCGGGCTCCGTCACCCTAGCCCGGCGCACTTACCCGGTGCTTGCTTCGTGGCCTCAGTAGCCCGCCGTGAACGGGTAGACGACCCAGTTGTCGGTCTCGGCGCCGAAGAGGTCCGGCACCCCGGGGACCTCGCGAGCGCCCGGGCTTGTAGTGGAGGCGCCGATCTCGTTGTGCTACTATGTCGCACATGGAACGAGTCGGCGTCCGTGAGCTCCGGCGATCCGCGAGCGCCATCCTGCGACGGGTGGCCGCCGGGGAGACGGTCGAGGTTACCGACCGAGGGCGCCCAGTCGCCGTCCTGCTCAAGACGATGCCCAGCGGCCTCGCGCGGCTGGAGCGCGAGGGCCTGCTCCGTCGTGCAGAGATGGACCTGCTTGATCTGCGGCCGGTCCGTCTCCCACCTGGCGCCACGCCGCCGTCACGGGTCGTGTCGGAGGGGCGCGCCGATTGAGGGCTCTGTACCTCGACGGCTCGGCCTTTCTCAAGCTCGTCGTCGAGGAGGCGGAGTCCGCGGCGGCTGCGGCGTTCCTCGCCGGGCGGGACGCGCGCCGCGTGGCATCGGCCCTGCTTCGCACGGAAGCCGTCCGTGCGGTCCGCCACCTGGGGCCCGAGGCCCTTCCAACGGTCCGGGAGGGCCTTCGGCGGGTCGACCTCATCGCGATCGACGATCGGATCCTGGATGCTGCGGGAATCCTCGAGCCACGGGTGCTCCGGACGCTCGACGCCATCCACCTCGCGACCGCGTTGGCCGTCGGCGACGATCTGGAGGCGATCGTGACCTACGACGAGCGCATGGTCGAGGCGGCCAGGCTCCTGGGACTGCCGATCGCCACACCGCGCTGATCGGCGCCGGCCTGCATTCTGGACGGCGGATGTCCGTTGCTCCGCCGGCATCAGGGGTTGACGCGACCGCACGTATCTTGTATCACTAACAAATCCTTGCAATAGAAAAGCGAGGAGACGCTGGAAGGAGCGTGCGTAATGGTTGAGGCGAGCTTGTACGAGCGGCTCGGGGGCGTGTTCGCGATCGCGGCCGTCGTCGATCATTTCAGCGACGCGGTCATCTCGAATCCGAAGGTTGGCGGTGGCTCGGCGAACGCGCAGCTGAACGAGTGGAGCACGAAGCAGCAGGGCCGCCTGCCGGGCCTCAAGTTCATGCGGACGCTGTGGGTCTGCAACGTCGCCGGTGGCCCTTTCCAGTACGTGGGAACGCATCCCGGGAGCACGCCGATCGGCCTCGAGGAGGCCCACCGCGGTCTCCGGATCACCCCGTCCGAGTTCGACGAGGTCGCCGCGGAGCTGGCCCGGAGCCTCGACGCATTCAATGTGCCCGAACGCGAGAAGGGCGAAGTCCTCGCCGCCTTTGCCGCCCACAAGGGCGAGGTGACCGAGGGATCGATGGCCGCTGCGGCGGGCTGACGCGCGCCGGGGCGTCACGCGATTGCAACCTGTCCCGATCGGGTGACGGCCGCCGCTGCCTGCTTTCGCGCGTCAACCTGACGCATGGAGGCGCACACCATGACGACGAATGCGACCACGGCCCGGGATGCCTCGGTGCCCCGCGACCAGAAGAACCTCGCCGACCTGTACAAGCTCGCCCCGATCCCCTGGTCTGTCGCGCTCAAAGCGCTGGAGTCGAACGAGCCTCAGAAGCAGACGCCGTTCCTGACCACGACGCGACCCGACGGCCGGCCGCACGTCGCCGGGGTGGGCGCCCTGTGGGACAGCGGCAAGGTCTACGTCGTGAGCGGTCCGGGGACGCGCAAGAGCCGGAACCTGGCCGCGAACCCGAGCTGCGTCGTCGCGTTCTCGCTGACGGGCATCGACCTCGTCGTCGAAGGGACGGCCGCCCGCGTGACTGACGACGCCACGCTCCAGCGCATGGCGAAGCGCTACGCCGACCAGGGCTGGCCGGCGAAGGTGAAGGACGGCGCGTTCACGTACGACTACAACGCGCCGAGCGCCGGTCCGCCGCCGTGGTACGTCTACGAGATCACGCCGACGACGGTCTACGGGGTGCTCGGCACGGAGCCGGGCGGCGCCACGCGCTGGCGGTTCCAGGTCTGCGACCGCGTCTGACGGCGATCAACCGGCAGCGCCGGTCGCGGCGACCACGGCCCGCGTGAGGCGGTCCGTCAGAAGGGCGTCGGCGTAGGTCGAGGCCACAGCCGAGGGGTCCCCGGCGACGACGGCGTCGAGGAAGGTCTCGGCCTGGATCTCGTACGGGTCGCGGCCCGGCGGGAGCACGGTGACCTCGCCGCCGTCACGAAGCTCGACCTCCCACGACAGCGGGTCGGGGCTGGCCTTGCGAATGGTCGTGAGCTGCCTGTCGGACGAGAACGAGATGTCGACGACGGGCGTGGACTGGCGGCGGGTGTTCGCGAACGACCCGACCGCTCCCGTCGCGAACCGCAGGACGGCGGCGCTCGCGTCCGCGACGTCCGCCCCGGGAGGCGTGGCCGGGGTCTCGTGCAGCGACGCGGCGCCGGCCACCTCGGCTTCGCCGACGAGCAGCCGGGCCAGGTCGTACAGGTGGGTGGCCTGCTCGATGACCTGGCCGCCGCCGTCCCGGCCCCGGCGCCACCACGCGGGCGGCGGCGTCGAGCCGGTCCAGCGTGCCGTCACGAGCCGCGCCGGGTTGGCGGCGAGCCGGGCCCGGACCTCCGGGAGCCGCTCGAGCGAGCGCAGGTGGTAGCCCACGGCCACGACGAGCCCACGCTCGGCGATCGCGGCTGCGATGCGCGCCGGACCGTCAGCGTCCGTGGCGGCCAGCGGCTTCTCGGCGAGGAACGGGATCCCGCGCGCGACGACCGCCTCGCAGGCGGCGATCGCCGCGGACGGCGGGACCGCCACGTAGACGACGTCCGGCCGCTGCTCGTCGAGCATGCGTTCGAGGTCGTCGTACGCCGCCGCACCTCGCGGCAGGGCCGTGACCTCGGCGCTCTCGAGGCGGGCCGAGGCAACCCCCACCAGCCTCGTCCGGTCCAACCGGTCGAGTGCGGCCAGGTGCAGCGAGCTGATCCAGCCGGCGCCGATGAAGCCGAGCCGGAGGCGGTCGCGGGTCACGGAGACAGCATCGCTCGTGCGGCTAGCGGACGTCCTGTCCGAACCCCGCCGGATCGATGCCCGCGGCCGCGGTCGCGTAGTCGTGCCCGAAGTACTTCATGGACAGGCCCTTCAGCGTCCCGTCGGCAAAGCGCGCCGTCAGCGTGTCGTTGACCAGGTCGTAGAGCGCCTTCTGGGTGAGGCCGGACGACTTGTCGATGGCGCCGGCCGGGATCCCGATGTAGGCGGCCGGCTCGATGCCCCGCAGCGGCGCCCCCGAGTCGATCAGGCCCTGGGCGACGGTATCCGCGCACAGGAACGCGTCGAGCTTGCCGTCGACGACATCCTGCAGGCCCGAGGCCTCGACCGCATACCCGACGATCTGCGCGTCGTCGACCTTGAAGTCGATCTGCATCCCCGGGACCGAGAGCTTCTTCTGGAGGTACAAGTCTGCCCAGCACGCCGTGCAGACGCCGATCCGCCGGCCGTCGAGGTCGCTCATCTGCTGCGCCCCGTCGTCGCTCCTCACCCACAGGCGCTCGGGCGAGCCGATGTACGGCTTGGTGAAGTAGAGCTCGGCCATCCGATCCTGCTCGACGCCGATCGAGGCGAACGCGATGTCCCAGCGGTCGGCCCAATGACCCGCGAGCATCTCGTTCCAGGTCGGAACGACGTAGCAGGGTTCGACGCCGATCGCATCGGCGATCAGGTTGCCGACCGCGACGTCGTAGCCGTCGAGCTCCGCACGCGTCAGCTCGTCCGAGTTGCACGTGGTGCCGGCCGACCGCGACGCACCCTCGACCGCGAAGGACGACGGTGGATAGGCGGGGTCCGTCGGCAGCAGCAGCGTGCCGCGAGCCCGGATCTTGGCCAGCTCGTCATGGGTCGCATCGGCGGTCGGCGAGGGCGTCGCCGCCTGACTGCAACCGGAGAGGAGGGCGATGACGGCACACGCCAGGACCGCTCGCGCGATCTCGCGGGAATCGGGCATCGAGGGCCTCGCGCTGATCGGTCGCAGGGGCCCGGCGGGCCGCCGCGAGTATAGGCACGCGCGCCCCCCGCGGACTGACCCATAATCCACGGCGGACGCCGAGGGATCGTGCCCCCGCGTCGTTTAAGGACGAAGTTCGACCTCGGGGGAAACGACGTTGAACTGGAAGTTCGTGGCCGCGGCGTTCGTGCTCGCGTTGGGCGCCTTCGTCGTGGGCATGGTCATCTACGTGTTTGCCGCCACGGCCGCCGCGCCGCACTGAGACAAGCCTCGCAGATACTACGGGTCCGTAGTATCTTGCACAGGTGAGACGCTCGGCTGGGCTCGTTGCGATCCTGATCGCCGTCGCCGCCTGTGCGTCTGCCCCGAGCCCGAGCCCGAGATCCGCCCCACCCGCGACGGCCCCTGTCGCGCCGTCGGCGCCTTCCTCATCGCCGTCATCGCCGTCATCGCCGCCCGCCTCGCCCGCCGCCGTCGATCGCGACCAGCGGTGGCTCGACGGCCTCGCCGACCTGCTGCCCGGCCTCGAGCGCCTCCACCCCGACCCGTTCCACTCGACGTCGAAGGCGAAGCTCCAACGGGCGGTCGACGACCTCGCCGCCGCCGTCCCGTCGCTGGACGAGGACGAGGTCCTCGTCGGCATCCTCCGCATCGTCGCGCTTGTCAGCGCGAAGGGACGCGACGCCCATACCGGCCTGTACCCGTGGGGCGAGGGCACGTACCCTGTCACCAGTCTCCCGCTCCGGCTGTGGCTGTTTTCCGACGGCGTGCACGTCGTCGACGTGCTGCCGCCGTTCGAAGGCCTCGTGGGCGCCCGGATCGCCTCGATCGACGGCACGGCGATCGAGGATGTGGAGGCGACGCTCGACCCGCTGATCCCGCGCGACAACGCCGCGACCGTGAAGCTGCTGCTGCCACGCTTCCTGCTGATCCCGCAGATCCTCCACGGCGCCGGGGTCATCGACGACCCGGCGCACGTCGAGCTCGAGCTGATCGACGCGACCGGCGAGCGACGCACGGCGGACGTCGACCCGATCCCGATGGCCGACTACAACGCCTGGGCCGGACCCTACGGCCTGCACCTGCCCGACGATCCACGGGTCCGCTACCTGTCGCGCGCCGAGGAGCCGCTGTGGCTGGAGGACCTCGCGCCCGGCGTCGTGTACGTCCAGTACAACCGCGTCGACGGCGTCCACGCCCGCGACCTGGCGGCCGTTCGCACCCGCCTCGGGGATCCGGACGTGACCACCCTGATCGTCGACATCCGCCACAACTACGGCGGCGAGCTGCGGGCGATCGATCCCGTGCTCGCGACGCTGGAGTCGGCGCCGGACGGCGTCCACCGCTGGCTGATCGCCGGTCGCAACACGTTCTCGGGCGGCTCGCTGTTCGCCGCCCGCTTCACGGCGGACCAGGGCGTCACGGTGGTCGGCGAGCCGATGGGGGGCAGCCCGAACGTGTGGGCCAACCCCCGCCCGATCGAGCTCGGGGACACGGGCCTCGTGGTCGACGTCGCCACCGTGTTCGACGTCGGCGCGTCTGCCGACGACCGGCGCCTCACCATCGAGCCGGACGTGCCGATTGAGCTCACGGCCGAGGACGTCGCGGCCGGCCGGGATCCGGTGCTCGACACGATCGTCGCGGCCGACCGATGACCGACGCGGGCGAGTCGCGGCCGTCCTGGAACACCTACTCGCTGCTGTTCGACCTGTTCGTCGCCGGCCAGGCCGTGGGGCGCCTGCTCGACAGCGCGATGGCCGACGGGCCGTTGACCCCGGCCGAGTATGCGGCATACAGCGTGGTGTTCGAAGAGGAGGCCGTGACGCCGACGCTGATGGCTCGCCGCCTGGGCATGCCGCTCACGACCACGATCGATCTGGTGAAGGCGATGGAGCGCCGCGGCCACCTGCGGCGGGTGCCGAACCCGGCCGACGGACGGTCGTTCCGGGTCGTCCTCACGGGCGAGGGCCTCGCCGCCCATCGGACCGCGAACCGTCAGTTCGAGGCGGCACATGCGCGGCTGATCGCGGCGCTCGCCCTCGACCCGGAGATGGTGCGCTCCACGCTGCGGGCGGTCGCCGCCTCGGCTGAGGCTGCCGAGCATTCCGTCCGGCCCGAGGCCGGCTTGCCATCCAGTCACGGAGGCGTCAGAGAGGCGTCACGTTGACGGCACGCGCCCGGGTCATCGTCCCTGGCACGCGACCGGCGCCCGTCGGTCCGAGGTCGGAGGATCAACATGCACCGTCCCGTCCGAACCGTGACCGCCGCCTTGACCGGCGCAGTGCTCGTCGCCGCGATCGGCGCCGGTGTTGTCGCGGCGCACGGTCCCCATGGCGGCACGATCGTGGGGCACGTCTACGTCAACCAGAACACGGCTGGCAACAACTCCATCGCCGGTTTCGACCGCCACGCCGACGGATCACTCACACCGATGGCCGGCTCACCGTTCGATGCCGGCGGCGCTGGCACCGGGGCCCCGTTCGGGTCGGCGGGCGGGCTGCAGGAGACCGCTGATGGCCGATACCTGCTCGCTACCGACCCCGGCAGCGACGAGATCTCCGTGCTGCGCATCCTCCCGGGCGGACGGCTGCACTTCGCGGACGTCGAGTCGTCGGGCGGCCGCGCGCCGGTCAGCATCGCCGTCCACGAGGGTCTCGTCTACGTGGCCAACACCGGTGCCGGCGGCAGCAACTACACCGGGTTCCGCCTGAATGCCGGCGGCCACCTCCGGCCGATCCAGGGATCGACCGTGTCGCTCCCGGACGACGCGCTGCCCGGCCACATCCTCATCAGCCCCGACGGCCACCGCCTGGTCGCGACGCGTGTGGGACCGAACGCGGGTCCGTCCTACCTCGATGGCTTCCGCATCCGGGCCAACGGCACGCTCGACGCCGCGCCCGGCTCGCCCTTCGCAGCGCAGCGCATCGGGCCGTTCGGGAGCACGTTCTCGCCGATCGACGACGATCGCCTGTTCGTGTCCAACGCCCACGACGGCCCGGGTGCGGGGTCGGTGTCGGTCTACGATGTCGGGGCCAACGGCGGGCTCACGCCGATCTCCGGTTCGCCGTTCCCCGACAACCAGACCGCGCCCTGCTGGGTCGCGATCAGCCCCGACGGTCGCGCCCTTTTCGCCGTCAACACCGCCGTCCCGTCGATCTCGCGCTACGCGGTCGCCGGGAACGGCCAGCTCACGCTCGTGGGCTCCACGTCGTTCTCGAACCCCAACGGCCTCCGGCCCTTCGACGCGCAGGTCTCGCCCGATGGGGACAACCTGTACGTGGTCGACGCCGGCGCAGCCGCGGTGAGCGCCTTCGATGTCGATGGGACGTCCCTGACGGAGCTCCCAGGCTCGCCTGTGTCGATCCCGGGCGGCGCGCCGTTCGGCCTCGTCGTCGACTGACCCGCTGGTCCCGCGGGGCCCGCCCGCGTCCCGCGGGCGGGCCCCGATGTTCGCGAGCCTCGTTCACGGCGACTCGGCGAGCAGCTCCTCCTTGGCCTTGAGCATCTCGGCGCGCGCCGCGTCGTCGATCACCGGGAACTTGGGATCGATACGCACGAGCTGGTCCAGGATCACCGCGGCCGACGCCAGGCGCATGAGCCACTTGCGGTCCGCCGGGATCACGTACCACGGGGCGTGCTCGGTGCTCGTGTGGCTGAGCACCTCGGCGAACGCCTCCTGGTACTCGTCCCAGTGCTGGCGCTCGCGGACGTCGGCGGCGGAGAACTTCCAGTTGCGCTCGAGGTCGTCGATGCGCCGGAGGAAGCGCCGCTTCTGCTCCTCGGGAGAGACGTTGAGGAACAGCTTGACGATGCGGATCCCGTTGTCGGTCAGGTAGCGCTCCCAGTCGTTGATCTCGCGGAAGCGGCGCGACCAGACGTCCTTGCCCTTCGCACTGTCGGGCACGTGCTGCCCGAGCAGGATCTCCTTGTGGACGCGAACGACGAGCGTCTCCTCGTAGTAGCTCCGATTGAAGATCCCGATGGTGCCGCGGCCGGGCATCCGCTTGGCGTAGCGCCACAGGTAGTCGTGGTCGAGCTCCTCCGCCGTCGGGACCTTGAACGAGCTGACCTCGACGCCCTGCGGGTTCACGCCGCTCATGACGTGCTTGATGGTCCCGTCCTTGCCGGCGGCGTCCATCGCCTGGAACACGACCAGCAGGCCGTACCGGTCCTGGGCAGCCAGCCGCGCCTGGTACTCCGCGAGCAGCTCGATCCCGCGCGCCAGGAGCGGCGCGGCGTCCTTCTTGGTCAGGGCGTCAGGCGTGTACCCGGGATCGAAGTCCTTCGGGAGCCGAACCTTGCGACCGGGCTCGACGCGCAGCGGCTTGATGGCATCGCGCAGCTCCTCCAGGCGGATCACGCGCGGCTCGTTCGCCATGTCAGGCCGTCGCCGGGGCGGTCGCCGGGACGGCCTCGCTCGGCGCCTCGTCGAAGTCGGCCTTCCAGACCAGCTTGCGGACCTCGCCCACGACCAGGATCAGCAGGCCCACGACGATGCAGATCGCCCATTGCTCGAGGGTCAGCGTCGTCGTGTCGAGCAGCCGCCGCAGGAAGCCCAGGTTGGGGACGAGGACGATCGTGAGGATCGACGCCGCCGTCGCGAACAGGAACGGCCGGTCGCCGACGAGGTCGAGGCTGAACACCGAGTGCCGCTCGTCCTTGGTCACGAACGAGAACGCGACGTTGGACACGGAAAACGTGATCATGCCCATCGTCCGCGCGACCTCCGGGTCCGCGAACGCCTTGTTGGCCCAGTACAGGACGCCCAGCGTGCTCAGGCCCATGACGCCGCCGGCGATCACCAGCCAGATGAGCAGCGTCCGGCTGAGCAGCGCCTCGTTGCTCGGGCGCGGCTTGCGCTCCATGAGCCCGGTGGACGGCTCGCCGTAGCCGAGGCCGACCGCCTGGAAGACCTGGATCGTGAAGTTCATGAACAGCGTCTGGAGCGGGACGAACGGGATCCCGCCGAGCACGTTGAGGATGCTCGAGCCCAGGAACGTGAAGATGTAGCCGATCAGCAGGCCGACCTGGAACCGGATGTACTTCTTCAGGTTGTCGTACAGGCCGCGTCCGAGCTCGACCGCCTTGACGATCGTCGAGAAGTCGTCGTCGGTCAGGATCATGACCGCCGCCTCCTTCGACACCTCGGTGCCGGTGATGCCCATGGCGACACCGATGTCGGCCTTCTTGAGCGCTGGGGCGTCGTTCACGCCATCGCCGGTCATCGCGACGATGTGGCCCTTCGCCCGCAGGATGTCGACCAGGTGGACCTTGTCCTCCGGGGTCACGCGCGCGATCACGCCGATGTCGTCGATCTTCGCGATCGCCTCCTCGTCGCTCATCGCGCGGAACTCGGCGCCGGTGATCGCGTGGCCGGGGATGCCGAGCTCCTTGGCGATCGCCTCGGCGGTCACCGCGTGGTCGCCGGTGATCATCCGGACCTGGATGCCGGCGCCGTGGGCGGCGGCGATCGACTTCTTGGCCGCCGGACGCGGCGGGTCGACGATGCCGACCAGGGCCAGGAGGGTCATGCCGTCGAGGAGGGGCAGCAGGTCGGCGTTGGCGTCGAAGCCCGCCGGCTCGAAGTCCTTGCGACCCGTCGCCATCACGCGCAGGCCCTTGGACCCGAGGCGCTCGTTCTCGTCGAGGATGCGCTGCTTCATCGTGTCGTCGACCGGTACGACCCCCGAGAGGTCGGGCGTGATCACGGTCGTGCCCCGCGCCAGCAGCTGGTCGGGCGCCCCCTTCACGAACGCGCGGACGACGTCCTTGCCGGACTCGTCCTGCATCGCGTGGAAGGTGGCCATCATCTTGTAGGCGGCGTCGAACGGGAGCGTCGCCACCCGTGGATACGCCTCGCGGGTTGCCACGGCACTGACCCCGCCCTTCTCGGCGAGCACGACGAGGGCGCCTTCGGTCGGGTCGCCGATCAGGTCGCCGTCCTTGACGACCGCGTCGGCCGCGAGCACGCACGGCAGCAGGAACGCGTCGAGCGGCACGTCCGCGTCGCCGCCCACGCGCTGGATCGTGCCGTCGATCCCGTAACCCGTGCCGCTGATCGTGTAGCGCCGGCCCGGGATCGCCATCTCGACGGCCGTCATCTGGTTGAGCGTGAGGGTGCCGGTCTTGTCGGAGTTGATGGCGGACGTGGAGCCGAGCGTCTCGACCGACCGGAGCTGCTTCACGATCGCGTGGGCCTTGGCCAGGGTCTGCGTCCCGTACGACAGGATGGTCGTGATCACCGCCGGCAGGCCCGTGGGGATGGCCGACACCGCGAACGCGATCGCGGTGACGAACAGCGTGTCGAACGTCTCGCCACGGATGAAGTAGCCGATCGAGATCGACGCCAGGAGGGCGAGCCCGGCGATGACCAGCAGCTGGTTGGTCAGCGTGTTGATCTGCCGGGTCAGCGGCGTCTCCTGGCCCTTGTCCACCTGGAGCATCCCCGAGATGTGGCCGACCTCGGTCGACATGCCGGTGGCGGTGACCACCATCCGCCCGGAGCCACGGGTGACGTTCGTGTTCATGTACGCCATGTCGTGGTGGTCGCCGAGCGGAGCGTCCTCGGGGACGGCATCGACCTGCTTGGAGGTGGGCAGGCTCTCGCCCGTGAGCGCCGCCTCGTCGATCTCGAGGGTGGCCGCCGCGATGATCCGGCCGTCCGCGGTGACGAGGTCGCCGGCCTCGAACGAGACGATGTCCCCCGGCACCAGCTCCTCGGCCGGGATCTCCGCGAGCTCGCCATCCCGCCGGACGCGCGCCTTCACGACCATCATCTTCTGGAGCGCCGCCACCGCCGCGGCCGCCTTGCCTTCCTGGCTCAGGCCGAGGTAGGCGTTGAGCACCGTCAGCAGGATCAGCATCACGCCGGTCGAGACCTGCTTCACCGGGTAGATCGAGAGGATGCCGGCGACCAGCAGCACGATCTGCATCGGATCCGCGTACTGGCGCAGGAACGCGTGCCAGCGCGACTCGGTCTTCTGCTCCGCGAACTTGTTCGACCCGACCTTCGCGCGGCGGGCCTCGACCTCCGCCGTGGTCAGGCCGGTGGCCGGATCGACCTTCTGACCGGCCAGCGCATCGTCGACCGAGAGCGCGTGCCAGGCCGGAGCGGGGGTGGCGGAGGAGGAGGGGACCGGGTCGGCCATATGGAGCACCTCGGCGATGGTGGGGCCGTCATTGTTGCAGTCGCGACGGGCGTTCGGAAGCGCCTCAGGCGAACGTCTCGCTCTCGGTCAGCTGCTCGAACAGCGTGAGCTGGAGCCCAGCGGGCGCCTCGAGCCGCGCGTTGAGCGAGCGCCATGGCGTCTCGACGGGTTCGGCGACGAGCGTCGCCCCGGCCTCGACGAGCCGCCGGGTGGCGACCGCCGTGTCAGGGACCTGGAACGCGACCCGGATGTGGCCGGCGACCCGGCGGCCCACCTCGACCTCGTCGATCCAGTCGGCGTGGGGCGGGTCGGCGAGCTCGAGCGTCGCGTGGCCCGCGTCGAGGATCGTGACCCGGCGGCCGGGCTCGTGGTAGGCGCCGAGCTCCCGCAGCCCGAGCACGTCGCGATAGAAGGCGAGAGCCTCGTCGAAGTCGGGCGCCGTGACCACCAGCCGCATCTCCAGCACGCCGTCGGCCACCGGACCACCTCCTCGCATCGGGCGCGACCGCCCGCCGAATCAAGCGGACCCGGAAGCGGTTCCGTCGCCTCCGGGCCCTCGCCCGCCGCCCATGGCTATGGACGATGGGTTGCCGCCAGCGTACCGCGACGACCTGCGGTCGCCCGCCTGGCGACGCCGGCCCCGATTCCGCCGCCTACCCCGCTGGCGGGTGGTTGCGCCGGGCTCGCCTCAGTTTCCACCGAAATCGGCCCGTGCGACCCGCCTGAGGCATGCGCGGCGAAATCGGGCGGCGCGACAGGCCCGACGACCCGTGTCAGGCATGAGCGGGGGAATCGGCGGGGAGGATGCCGCCAGGGCCGCGTTCAGATCGCGATCGCCTCGCGAAGCCCATCGAGCACCGCCTCCTCGATCGTCCGCGGCGACAGGCAGTCGCCCACGGCCCGCACCTCGAACGGCGCCCCGTCGACGACCGCGGTCTCCAGCTCGCTGAGCAACGAGTCCTCGGGCGTCTGGCCCTGCGCCAGCACGAGCGCGGCCACGTCCTCGACGACCACCGCGTCGCCCGTGAGGACGTCCTGCAGGAACACGGCGGTCGAGTCGGCCCCGTACAGCCGGAGGGTCGGCCGGATGTCGACGTTGGCCCGCCGCGCGCTGGCGGTCATCGTGTCGCGCACGTACTGCTGGATCCGCTGCCCGGCCATCGTGCCCACCACCGCGAGCGTCACCCGATGCCCCCGGCCGGCGAGCAGCGTCGCGACGCCCAGGCCGGTCCAGTCCGATCGGAAGTCGGCGACGACGATGTGTCCGTCGGGGACGGCCGCGCCCCGGATGACGTCCCAGGTCTGCAGGATCATGGGCGAGCCCATGACCTCCAGGGGTGGCCGATAGGGGAGCGCGCCCGTCGCGACGATCACCGCGTCGGGCGCCCGCTCCCGGACCCACCTCGCGTCAGCCCGGATACCGGTAACGATGTGGACGCCCGCCCGCTGCGCCTCGGCCAGCAGGTTCGTGACCGCGCCGCCGATCTCGGCCCGGGCCGGCAGCTCCTGGGCGAGCAGCACCTGGCCGCCGACGCGCCGCCCGGCCTCCACCAGCGTCACCCGGTGCCCCCGTTCCGCGGCGACGGCGGCCGCCTTGAGCCCGCCCGGTCCGCCGCCGATCACCAGGACCTCGCGGACGCGCGCGGCGGGCGGATGCCGCTCCGAGCCCGGCCGCCCGATGCGCGGGAACTCCCGCTCGCGGCCGCTCTCCGGGAACTGGATGCACGAGATCGGGTAGCCGGCGTGGAAGTGGCCGATGCAGGCCTGGTTGCAGCCGATGCAGGCGCGGATGTCGTCGAGGCGGCCCGCTTCGGTCTTGGCCGGGAGCTCCGGGTCGCAGATCAGCGCGCGGGTCATCACGCAGGCGTCGGCCTGCCCCGCCTCGAGGATCGCCTCGGCCTCCTGGGGCTGGCTGATCCGGCCGGCCACGAAGACCGGGACGCCGACGACGGCCTTCGCGCGCGCCGCCAGCGGCGCGGTGTAGCCGTTGACCCACGGCGACGGCGGGACGATGTGATCCGAGCCAGCCAGCGTCGCGGAGGTGCCGGCGACGACGCTCACGTAGTCCATCGCCGCGTCGGCGTCGAGGGCGGCCAGCGCCGCGACCGCCTCGTCCTCGGTCAGGCCCTCGGGCGTGACCTCGCCGATCGAGATTCGCAGCCCGACGACGAAGCCTGGCGTCGTGGTGGCCCGCGCCGCCGCCAGCGCCTCGCGCAGGAACCGTAGCCGTCGCTCGGGGTCGCCGCCGTAGGCGTCGGTGCGCAGGTTCGTGCGCGGGTTGAGGAACTGCGACGGCAGGTAACCATGCGACGCGACGATCTCGCAGCCGTCGAGCCCGGCTCGCTCCAGCCGCGCCGCGGACGCCCCGAACCCGTCGACGATCTCGCGGATCAGCGGCACCGGCATCGCGCGCGGCATCACGTGGAAGCGCTCGGTCGGCACCGCGCTGGGCGCGAGGGCCACGGCGAGCGTCCCGTCCTCGGTGTCCATGATCTCGCGGCCGCCGTGGAACAGCTGGCCGAAGATCACGGTGCCGTTGGCGTGGGCGGCCTCGGCGAGGCGCGCGAACCCGGGGATGCAGGCGTCGTCGTCGGCCGTCAGCTCGTGCGAGGTGTAGCGCGCGGTCGGGTGGACGCCGGCGACCTGGACCACGATCAATCCCACCCCGCCCCGGGCCCGCGCCTCCTGGTAGGCGACGAGGCGATCCGAGACCAAGCCGTTCACAGCCATCACCGTGTCGTGACCGGACGACACGATCCGGTTCTTCAGGGTGACCGGACCGATCCGCAACGGCGTGAACAGGCGCGGGAACGCGGCCCGGCCGGGTCCGGGTACGGAGGCGCCAACCTCGTCTGCCATCGGCCAAGCATGGCGCCGCGCGGGGACGGACGACACGCGCATCGCGCATGCCGCGACCGGCGGACGACCGCGCCCGCGGGGAGGAGGGGACCGCCTGCTATCGTGCGGGCCATGGAGGATCGGGCGATCGCCGCACGGTGGCTGGGACGGGTGGCCTACCGGGATGCGTGGCACCTCCAGAGGCGACTCGCGGGCGCGCGCGCCGACGGACGGATCGGCGATCAGCTACTGCTGCTCGAGCATCCTGCCGTCCTCACGCTGGGCCGGCAGGCCGACCAGTCGCATGTGCTGGCCTCCCCCGAGGAGCTCGAGCGCCGGGACATCGAGGTCGTCCGCGTCGAGCGGGGCGGCGAGGTGACCTACCACGGGCCGGGCCAGCTGGTCGCCTACCCGATCCTGCGTCTCGCCGACCGCGGGCTGCTCCTGCGGCCGTACGTCCGGGTCCTCGAGGCCGCCCTCGCAGACACGTGCCGGGCCTTCGGGGTCGAGGCGGGCCGGCGGGACGGGCACCCGGGCTGCTGGGTGGATCCCGATGGCGCGGTACCCCGCAAGATCGGCGCGCTGGGGATCCGCGTCGAACGCGGCGTGGCCTACCACGGCATCGCCCTGAACGTCGGCGTGGACCTTGCCGACTTCGACCTCATCGACCCGTGCGGGATGCCCGGCCTGGTCTCGACGTCGATCGCGGCGGAGCAGGGCCGTCCCAACGCCCGCTCCTCGACAGACGACGTCGCGCGAGCCGCGGCCGTGTTCGCCCCCGCCCTCGCTCGCCACCTCGGCACCGGCCTCGACGGCGACCTGCCGCCGGCCGCGGATGCGCACGCGGAGCGCGTCGCCGCGGAGCGCCTCGCCGACGCCGTGCCGGCCTGAGCCCGATCGGGGAGCGGACGTGAGCCAGGGCCTGTTCGAGCTTCGCAAGGACGCGATCACCGGCTGGTGGGTCGCGACCGTGGTCGACCGCTCGTTCGAGCGCGAGCGGTTCGCCCTTGCGGCCGCCCAGATCGAGGATCGCGGCGACTGCTTCAACTGCCGCATCCCGCCGGGCGAGGGCATCCGGCTGCGCACGCTCAAGGACTTCGCGTTCACGGTCGCCGGCACGGAGGAGGACGCGCACGCGCGCGAGGGGAGCGTGGCCCAGGTCACCATGAGCAACGCCCGGGCCGCGGGCGCGTGGAGCACGGTCGTGGCCCCGCCCCAGGAGCACCGGCCCCTGCACGCCGTCGGCAGCGCGATCATCGAGGGCCTGCTCCAGCGCTGCCGGGACGAGATCGGCGCGGCGCGGCGGGCCGCCCGGACGCAGCACCTCCAGATCGTCCAGAACTGGGGCGCGCAGGCCGGCGCGCGCACGAACCACCTGTGCTTCGACCTCTACGACCTGCCCCAGATCCCGCATCGCATCGCCGAGGAGCTGGGTGGCGCGGCGCGGTTCCTGATCCGCGAGGGCGAATGCCCATACTGCCGCCTCGTGCGCGAGGAGGTGCGACGCCCCGACCACCTGCTGTACGCGGACGACCATGCCGTCGCGTTCGCGCCCTACGCCTCGCGGTCGCCGTTCGAGGTCTGGGTCGTGCCGCGCCGCCATGACGCCGACTTCTCGCGCGCCTCCGACGCCGACCTGGCCGCCGCCGCGGAGGCCCTTCGCCAGGTGCTCGGCCGGCTCGCCGCCAGCCTCGACGGCCCGCCGTACAACCTCGTGCTCCACACGGCGCCGCTCCAGGAGGCGGTCGACGCCACGTACCACTGGCACTGGGAGATCCACCCACGGCTGCGCGAGATCGCGGGTCTCGAGCTGGGGACCGGCCTGCCGGTCAACCCGGTCTCGCCGGAGGACGCCGTTGAGGAGCTGCGGACCGGCGCGGAGGTCGCCGGGCTGCAGGAGCACCCGGCGAGGTGATCGGGGCGGGGGGTGGTCGCCGGCATGCCCTCCGTCACACCTGCCTGCGTCGCCCCGTCACAGGCAGTCGGAGTGCAACACTCCCGATCGCCGTGCCCACCCGATCGACCAGTACGGAGCCGCCGTGGTCGCCGACCCTTTCGAGCTCGAACGCCGACGCACCCTGCCCGTGGGGCTCACCGTGAGCACCGGCTGGGACCGCGACGAGGCCTACACCTTCGTCGAGGAGCTGTTTGCGAAGCATCAGAACGAGATCTACGCGTACCTGCTGCGCATGCTTCGCGACCCGGACCTCGCCGCCGACCTGGCGCAGGACGCCTTCGTCAAGGCCTACCGCGCGTACGACTCGCTCCAGAAGCCCGAGAACGCCCGGGCATGGCTCTACCAGATCGCCCACCGCGTCGCCCTCGACCACCTGCGCCGCGGCCGCATCGTCCGCTTCATCCCGCTCGTGGGCGAGACGCGCAACACGGCGCCGTCCGCGGAGCACCTCGTGATGGAGGCCCGCCTGTCGGGCGAGCTCCAGCGGGCGCTCGAGCGGATCCCGGAGCGCCAGCGATCCGCGCTGCTCCTGGCCGAGCTCCACGACATGACGGGCCTCGAGCTGGCCGCCGCGCTGGGCGTGTCGCACGTCGCCGCCCGAGCCCTGCTGACCCGGGCACGCGAGAGCCTGCGCCAGGCCCTGGCGGCCGAGCGCAAGGCCGAGCTGGACGCCGAGGCCCTCGCCGAGGAGCGCGCCGCCGAGAAGCACGACGCCGACCGCGGCCGCCGCTGGGGCGGGCGATCGTGAGTCCGCGCCTGCGGCGCGAGCCGTTCGCCGCCGACCACGAGCGGGCCCGCGAGCTCGCCGCCGCGAGGGTCGACAGCGCGATCGAGCCGGACGACGCGCACTGGCTCAACGACCACCTGGCCTGGTGCGGCCCGTGCCGCGCCGTCGCGGCCGAGTACGACGAGCAGCGGCTCTCGCTGCGCGCCCTCCGGTTCGAGCAGCCCGTCCCGCCGCGCGACCTGTGGGCGCGGACGGCGGCGAAGATCGAGGCCGAGCCCCGCCGCCGACGGAGCGCGACGCGCGGACGCCGGATCGGCGTCCTCGGATACGCATCCCTCGTCGGCGCGCTGGTCGTGGTCACCGTCGCCGGCGGTGCGTTGCTCGACCGCGTCCTGCCGCCGCTCGACGGCGGGACCAAGGGCGTCGACCCCGGAGCGACACCGATCGACCTCGTCGCGGGCGAGATCCAGGTGCTCAGCCACGGGGACAACGGGTCGCTCGAGATCGAGAGCCGAAATTTCAATCAGATGTGCCCGGTCGCCGCCGACAACCTGCGGCCTGCCGAACACGGCCGACGTGACCACGCTCGCCGACATCGGATCGCAGGGGCAGGTCGACGCGATCGTGTCGCCGGATCGCGGCCAACTCGTCGTCGTGGAGCGCGGCTCCAAGGCGAGCGCGGTCTACGTCGTCCCGCTGCAGCAGGACGCGACATCGAGCCCCGACGCCACGCCGACCGCCACGCCCAAGCCGACCCGGGGCACCGCCGCGGCGAGCACCGGCACCGGGGCGTCGGGGACGCCCCTCAAGACACCTGCGCCCGCGTCCGCGGCGGCCGAATCCCCGTCGGCGGACGCCGGCTCGTCGGACGCGCCCAGCGGTCCCGCGGAGTCGCCCGAGGTCACCCCCACCGAGTCGGCCGGCCCGGATACGAGCGATGTGCCCCCGACCCCGGTCGAGACCGCGACCCCCGAGACCACGGAGCCGCCCACGACCGAGACGCCCACGACCGAGCCCACCGAGACGCCCAGCAGCGACGCCACCGAGGCGCCGCCCAGCGTCGAGGTCACGCCCCGCCCAGACGGCGCGGTCGAGATCGCCAGCGACGTCGTGATCGTGGGCTCGGCGGCCGGCTACTCGCCCGACGGCACGCGCTTCGCGTTCTCGGCCCGGCCCGCGGACGACTCCTCCGGACCCGACGTCTACGTCTGGCGCGTGGGAGACCGCCGCGCCAAGGCCGTGACCAGCGGGCACGACGCGCAGCTGGCCGGCTGGATCGGCGAGCGCCTGCTCGTCAGCCGCGTCATCGACGGCAAGCCCCGGACGGCCATCCTCGACATCGGCAGCGGCGCCGAGCGTGCCGCCGGCGACGGCGCGATGTGGCGGCCGACCGTCGGGCCCGACCGCGACACGGCGGCTTGGTGGGACGGCACCGTCCGCCTCGACGACGACGGCAGGACCTGGGTCCCGGACCGTGGCCGGCTGGTCCTCGGCGACTGGCCGAACGGCGGCGCAGACGCCCAGGTGCTGGCGGACGGCTCGATCACCGACTGGGACGTCCAGTGGAGCGACGACGGAACGGAGCTCGCCGTCTGGGTCTCGCGCGACGACGCGGCCAAGCTCGGCAAGCTCAGCTTGTTCACCGTCGACCCGGCCACCGGCCGCGTCGACCTCGCCAACCCGAAGCTCGACGCGGAGCCGGCGTTCGCCGGGTTCGCGCTCAAGCCGGGCCGCCTCGCGTGGTCCGCCCCGGCCGCCGGCGGCGACACCAGCGTCGAGGTCCTTGGCTGGGACGGCGACTCGGCCGGCCGGGTCTCCCTGCCCGCGGCGTCCGGGGCGACCATCCTCCGCTGACGGCCGGGAGGGCCGCGCCGGGTCCGATTCTGGTGGCTCGCGGGCCGCGCCAATTCGGCGCGGGAGGGTCGCATGCGGTACGCTCCGGCGGTCATGCGACGGAGAACGGTCGTCGCGGTCGCGGCCCTCATCGCCGCGTTCGCACTGGCCGGCCTGCCGGTTCCCGCAGGCTCGAGAACACCCTCGACCGATCGGACCCTGGATCAGGCGGCCTTCACCTCAGTCACCATCCCTGCGAACGCCGCGGCGCTCAGCGCTCCCGGTCTGTCCGTCGTTGACGCGAGCTCGGCGGGCCACGTCACGGCCGACGACACGTTCCTCGAGCCGGGCGAGGCGCCCGACGGCCCGACGTCGCGGCCGCGGGTGACCCAGCCGGGATCGCCCTCGGGGTCGGCCTGGAAGCCGCCCAAGTCGAAGCTGACGGGCTTCGCCACGTTCTACGACAACGGGACCACGGCGATGCGCCTGCCGCGCGGGACGGTCGTGCGGATCTGCGGGGACGGCGGCTGCATCCAGCGCACGGTGACGGACTACGGCCCGCAGAAGTCGAGCCGGATCGTCGACCTGTACCGGCCGGACTTCTTCAAGGTCTGCGGCTGCCCCTCGTGGTCGGGGACGACCAAGGTCACCGTCTCGGTCTACTGACCGGGCGCGCGGGCCGTCGCCGGCCACGCGTCGCGCTAGACTGGGCTCGATTTCCGCGCCGGTCCCGAGAGGCCGGGGAGGCCCCGTGAGGCCGGGAAGGAGGACCTGCTCCGTGCGTCGTCGCCGTCGCCGCAGCCCACGCCCATGAGCGGCCGCCGGATCATGGCCGACGAGGACGTCCGCCGCGCGGTGACCCGCATCTCGCACGAGATCGTGGAGAAGCAGGCCGGCACCGAGGGCCTGGCGCTGATCGGCATCCAGCGCCGAGGGGTCCCGCTCGCCCATCGCCTCGCGGCCTCGATCCTCGAGCACGAGGGCGCCGAGATCCCTGTGGGCGCGCTTGACATCACCTTCTACCGCGACGACCTGTCGCTCGTGGCCCAGCAGCCGATCGTCAAGGGGACCGAGATCCCGTTCGACCTCAACGGCCGCACCGTGGTCCTGGTCGACGACGTGCTGTACACCGGCCGCACGATCCGGGCCGCGATGGACGCGCTGATCGACTTCGGGCGGCCCCAGGCCGTCCGGCTGGCGGTGCTCGTCGATCGCGGGCACCGCGAGCTCCCGATCCGTGCCGACCACGTGGGCAAGAACGTGCCGACGTCGCGCGAGGAGGTCGTCCACGTCCAGCTCGAGGAGATCGATGGCGTGGATGGCGTGGAGATCGAGCGGATGCCGGTCCTCGAGACGGTCGCGGACGCCCGAGGATGACGGCGGAGCTCGACCGCCCGCAGGCGGCGTCCTCGAGCTCCCGGGGCTGGTCGCATCGCCACCTGCTCGACGTCGATGCGTTGTCGCGCGACGACATCGACCTCGTCATGCGCACGACCGACGGCATGCACGAGGTGCTCGAGCGGCCGATCCCCAAGGTGCCCGCCCTGCGGGGCACGAGCGTGACGATCCTGTTCTACGAGGCCTCGACGCGGACGCGGGTGAGCTTCGAGGTCGCGGCCAAGAACCTGTCGGCCGACGTCGTGAACGTCGCCGCGTCGACCTCGTCGGTGTCGAAGGGGGAGTCGCTGGTCGACACCGTGCGCACGATCGAGGCGCTGGGCGCGGACATGCTGGTGATCCGCCACCAGGCCTCGGGGGCGCCGTATCTCGCGGCCGAGGTGTTCGGCGGGTCGGTGCTCAACGGAGGCGACGGCTGGCACGCACACCCGTCGCAGGCGCTGCTCGACCTGTACACGCTCCGATCGCGGCTGCCCGGCGGTTCTGTCGAGGGCCGCAAGGTCGTGATCCTCGGCGACGTGCTGCACTCGCGGGTCGCCCGCTCCAACATCTGGACGCTGACGGCCATGGGCGCCGACCTCTGGCTGTGCGGCCCCTCGACGCTCCTGCGCGGGTTCGAGGCGTGGGCCGCCCGCGGCGCCGCGGGACGGCGGTTCACAGTCACCTCGGACGTCGACGCGGCGCTGCGCGACGCGGACGTCGTGATGGCGCTGCGCATCCAGCGCGAGCGGATGGCGGCGGGCCTGCTGCCGTCGCTGCGCGAGTACGCGGCCCGCTACGGGCTCACCCACGAACGCCTGCGTGCCGCCTCGCCCGACGTCGTCGTCATGCATCCGGGCCCGATGAACGAGGGCGTCGAGATCGCGGCCGACGTCGCCGTCGACCCGCGGTCCGTGATCACCACCCAGGTCACCAACGGCGTCGCCGTCCGGATGGCGCTGCTGTACCTGCTCGCCGGCACGCGTCGCGACCCGCTGCCGTGAGCCGGCCGGTGATGGCCGAGGCGGCCGAGGTCGGGGCAACGGCCGACGGCCTGGCGCTGCGCGGCTGGGTGGTCGACCCGGCCACGGGCCGGGAAGGCGCGGGCGAGGTCCTCGTCCGGGACGGGCGGCTCGACGGCGGCGTGCGCTGGCTCGACGGGCCGGACGCCGACGGGCTCGACGCCGACGGCGTGCTCATCGCGCCCGGTTTCGTCGACCTGCATGCGCACTTCCGCGAGCCCGGCAACGAGGACGCCGAGACGGTGGCCACGGGCATGGCCGCCGCGGCGCACGGCGGGTTCTCGACGGTGTGCCTGATGCCCAACACGACGCCCGCCATGGACGACCCGTCGGTGGTCGCGCGGATCCGGTCCGCCGCCGAGGTGTCGGGATCGCCGGTGCGCGTGCTCGTCCACGGCGCCGTGACCACGGGGCGCCAGGGCGAGACGCTCGCCCCGCTGGGCGAGCTGGCCGACGCCGGGGTCGTGGGCTTCTCCGACGACGGCGCCCCGGTGCGCTCGGCCTCGCTGCTCGCGAACGCGCTGGCGTACGCGGGATCGCTGGGCCTCCCGATCGTCGACCACCCCGAGGACCCGTCGCTCACCGAGGGCGCCGAGGCGGCCGAGGGCTACGTCGCGACCGTGCTCGGGCTGCGGGGCGCACCCGGGTCCGCCGAGTCGGGATCCGTCGCCCGGTCGATCGCGATCATCGCGGACGTCGTCCGCGACGTGCCCGGCGCGCGGCTGCACCTCACGCACCTGTCGACCTCGGCGTCCCTCGCGCAGGTGCGGGCGGCGAAGGCGGCCGGCCTCCCCGTGACCTGCGACGTCACCCCGCACCACCTCGGCCTGACGGACCAGTGGATCGCCGGTTCGCGCCGCTGGTCGTGGGACTCGGTGGACGGCGACGGCCGGGCCCTCGACCCGTGGTCCGACGGCTCGCTCACCGCCGCCCCGTTCGACACGGCGCTGCGCGTCAACCCGCCGCTGCGTCCGGCCGAGGACGCCATCGCCTGCCTGGCGGCGCTGCGGGACGGCACGGCGGACGCGATCGCCACCGACCATGCCCCCCACACCGAGGTCGACAAGCACGTCGAGTTCGGCTGGGCGGCGAACGGGATCAGCGGCATCGAGACCGCGATCGGCATCGTGCTGGCCGCCGTGGACGCGGGCGCGCTGCCGCTCGTCCGCGCGATCGAGGCGCTGACCACCGGGCCCGCCGCGGTCCTCGGGCGGCACGGGGGGCGGGCATCGAGCTCGTTCCGTGATGGCGAGCCCGCCGACCTCGTGGTCATCGACCGTGCGGCGACGTGGCGCGTCGAGCCCGGGTCGCTCCGGTCGAAGGGCAAGAACTCGCCGCTGGTCGGCCGCGAGCTCGCGGGCGTGGTGCGGCTGACGGTCGCGGGAGGCCGGATCGCCTACGTGAGGTGATCGCGGCCGCGGCCGACGCGGCTCGGGGTCGCAGCCGCCCGCTTCGCCGGATCTCCGGGTGCGATCGCGACGCCCTTCGCCAGCGTGCGCAGGGTCGTGTCGTCGACGACGCCCCACACGAGGTCGGGTGTCCCGCCACGGCCCGCGGCGGCCGGCCTCAGGCCGCGCACGTACCACACGAACCCCGGCGGATCGGCCTTGCGGATCTTCCGCGCGGCATGCGGATCGAGCCGTGCCAGCGACTCGGGCCACAGGAGGGCCGCCTCGAGCACGACCCCATTCGCGCCGACCACCCGGGTCCCCGCCGCGGCCCGGTTGATGGTCAGCCAATCGGCCGGACCTGCCTCGATCATCGGATCGACGAACGCGCGGACGGCGAACGGGCTGCCCTCGGCCCACGCGACCGCATCGAGCTCGAAGCCGACCTCGCAGCCGACGCTCGGGGCGGTGCAGCCGGGCTGGAGGAACCCGCCGAACCGGCCGATGAGCACCGCCGTCAGGGGCGGGCCGCTCGCCGCCATCGTCGTGCGCTGGACCTGTTGCGGGAGCCGGACGCCGATCGCGGCGAGCGCATGGACGTGGGACCCGATGCCCGAGAAGCCCTGGCTGCTGACCAGCGACCACTGGAGCTCGGCGAGCAGCGTCGACCGGTCGCACAGCGGGCCCAGCGGGTCGATCCCGTCGCCGCAGTCGGTGGGCACGACCGGCATCCCGAAGTACCCGGAGACCGCGACCACGTCGCCGCGGCCGTCGATGGCCGGTCCGGCGAGCGCCTGCGGTACCGACTGGACCGCGAGGCCGTCGATCGACACGGGGAACGGCGCGCGCTGCGGCCGCGAGGCGCCCACGTCGGGGCGTGGCGAAAAGGCCGGCGACGACGTCGGGGCCGCGTCGGTCGCGCCGGGATCGACGCTGGCCGCCTCGAACGCGGCGGCGGGCAGATCGGGCACCGCGGTCCGTCCCAGCACGGCGATCGCGATCACCGCCACGAGCAGGAGCACCGGCACCAGCAGGACCAGCCGGCCGAGCGCGCGACGACGCCTCGACGAGGGGTTGGTGGGGACGGGCTCGACGATCATCGCGTGGCCGACGATACGCGCTCCCGGCGTTCGCGGATGCGGCTACCCTCGGAATTGATGACCGCGATCCCCGAGCTGCGCAACGTGGACCCGCGCCCGTTCTGGCAGGCCACGATGCCCGACCCGCCCGACCGTCGCGGCCGAGACCTCCCCGACGCCGCCGACGTCGTGGTCGTGGGCGGGGGCCTCATGGGGCTGTCCGCGGCTCGCCGCGCGGCCGAGCTGGGGGCGAGCGTCGTGCTGCTCGAGGCGGAGCGGATCGGCTGGGGCGCCTCGACCCGCAACGGCGGCTTCTGCCACCCCGGGTTCAAGCAGTCGCTCACCGCCCTCCGGCGGCAGCACGGCGTCGAGCGGGCGGAGGCCCTGTACCGCGAGACCATCGAGGCCTTCGAGCACGTCGAGCGCCTGTGCACGACCTCGATCCACGCCGAATTCGCCCGGACCGGGCACCTGGTGCTCGCCTCGGCTCCCTCGCACGCCGCCGGGTTCGACGGCGCGGTGGACGCGATGCGCGGCGTGGGCATGGCCGCGCACGTGGTGCCGCGGTCGGCCCTGCGCACCGAGATCGGCAGCGACGCGTACTTCGGCGGGCTCGTCGTGGAGCAGAGTGCCGGGCTCAACCCGGCCAGGCTGACGGCGGGTCTCGCCGACCTCGCCGAGGCCGCCGGGGCGGCGCTCCACGAGGACACGCGGGCGATCCGGATCCTTCCCGAGGCGGACGGCCGCTCCGTCGTCGAGACCTCACGCGGCGCCGTCATCGCGACGAACGTCATCGTCGGGACCAACGGCTACACGGGTGGCCTGACCCCGTCCCTCCGGCGACGGATCATGGCGATCAGCAGCTTCATCATCGTGACCGAGCCGCTGGCGGCGCACGTCGCCGCGGAGATCAGCCCCCATCGCCGCCTGTTCTTCGATACCAAGAACTTCCTCTACTACTGGCGGCTCACGCCCGACAACCGGATGCTGTTCGGTGGGCGGGCGAGCATGTGGCCGACGTCGGTCGAGCGGGCCGCCGCGATCCTGCAGCGGGCGATGGTCGAGATCCACCCGCAGCTGTGGCAGACGCCTGTCGCGCACGCCTGGGGCGGCCGGGTGGCGTTCACCTTCGACCGGATGGTCCACGCGGGCCGCGCCGACGGGGTCACGTACGCCACCGGCTGTTGCGGGGCCGGGGTCGCCGTGATGCCCTGGCTCGGGATGCGGATGGCCGAGTGGGTGGGCGGCGGCGACCCGCCGGCGATCGCGTCGCTGTCGTTCCCGCTCGTGCCGGCGCCGTACGAAGGCCGCGCGTGGTTCTTGCCCCTGGCGGGCGAGTACTGGAAGGCGAAGGACCGGCTTGCCGCGCGCGAGGGCGCCAGGGCCCGCTAGGCTGAACAGTCCCCGAGTTCTCCCGACACCTGGGAGTCCCACCGCCGTGTGACGAGCGGCGCCGCAACCCCATGCTTGTCGTGTTCGAAGCGATGAGCAGGAGGCGCGGCGCCGTGGTCGATGATGACGTCCTCTTCCGGTTCCGGCTGCGGCTGTTCAGCCTGGCGGCGGAGCTGGGCAACGTCCGGGCGGCGTGTCGCCTGATGGGCGTCCACCCGTCGACCTACTACCGCTGGCGGGAGCCCGTGCTGCGCTCGGGGCTCGAGATGCTCCGGCCGAGGGAGCGCCGGCGGCCGCGGATGCCCAACCAGACGAGCCAGCTCACCGAGCAGCGGATCCTCGCCTTCGCCCTGGGCCAGCCCGGGCTCGGGCCGCGGCGCATCAGCGCGAGCCTCGCCCAGGCGCGCTGGGGCGGCATCGTCGTGAGCCCCAACGGCGTGTGGCGGGTGCTGCGCCGCCACGGCCTCAACCGGCGGATCGCGAGGCTCAGCCTGGTGGCCGGGTACGCGGCACCGCCCGGGCCCGAGCGACCGGACGAACCGGTCGAGCGCCACGTCGCGGTCGACCACCCGGGCGAGCTCGTGGGCTTCGACTGCTTCCACGTGGGCAGGCTCTCGGGGACGACCGGGCGGGTGTGGCAGTACACCGCGATCGACCTCGCCAGCTCGTACGTGTGGGCCGAGCTCGCCACCACGCCGCTCAACCCGTCTGCCGCGAAGACCTCGGCGCTCGCCCGGCGGGTCGCGGCCGACCTGCGCTCGCACGGCTGGCGACTCGAGCGGGTGCTGACCGACAACGGCTCCGAGTTCCGCAGCCAGGTGTTCGGCGATACCGTTCGCGAGCTTGGCGCGACCCAGACGTTCATCCGGGCGGGGCGGCCAGCCACCAACGGATCGGTCGAGCGGGTCCAGCGCACGATCCTCGAGGAGTGCTGGCGGCCGGCGTTCGCGCGCAGCCTGGTGCCCAAGCTCACGGGGCTGACCCGGGACCTCGCGGGGTACCTGCGCTTCTACAACACCGAGCGGGCCCACACCGGGCGGCTGACGCGGGGGCGGACGCCGTTCGAGGCCTTGATCGGTGCCCGCAAGATGAGGCCGAGATGAAGACCCCGATGCGTCGCTACATCTCGGAGGCTGTTCACGCTAGGCGAGCCGGCGCAGCGTCGCCAGCAGCCGGTCGATGTCGGCCTCGGTGGTCAGGTAGTTCACGATCCCGGCCCGGAGCCAGGTCGAGCCGCGCAGCGACGTCGTCGAGAGCCAGCCGTCGCCCGACCGCTCCAGTTCCGCGGCCAGGAGGTCCTGGTGGGCGTCGAGGTCCGCTGACCCGATCCGGGCCGCTGCCGCGGCGCCGCCGGGAAGGTGCCGGAAGCAGACGACGCTGAGCTCGGGCCGCTCGGGGATCGCCTCGAGGTCGTCGGCCTCGGCGCACCGGTCGGCCAGGTACGCCGCGATGTCGTCGTTGCGCTCGATGAGCCTGCCGAGGCCGCTCGTGCCGAGGTGCTTCCAGGTCGCCCACAGCTTGAGCGCCCGGAAGCGGCGCGTCCCCTCGAAGCCGAGCTTGTAGAAGTTCAGCTGCCCCTCGTGGGCGTCGGCCGCGGCCGCATCGTTGCCCACCAACGCCTCGCCCACCGCCGCCTCGCCGCCGCGGTAGTACTCGGGCGAGCGGTCGAACGCCTGGCGGAGATGCCGCCCATCGCGGACGACGAGCGCGCCCACGTCGTAGGCCTGGAAGAACCACTTGTGGGGGTCGATCGTCACGCTGTCCGCGAGGTGGAGGCCCGGGACCCGGTCGGCGTCGCGGGCGGAGAGCCGAGCAGCGCCGCCGTACGCCGCGTCGACGTGCAGCCAGAGTCCTTCGGCCGCGGCCAGCGCCGCCAGCTCCCACACGAGGTCGACCGAACCAGTGTTGGTCGAGCCGGCGACGGCGGCGATCGCGACGGGTCGCAGGCCGGCCGCGCGGTCGGCGGCGATCGCCTCGGCCACCGGCGCGGCGTGGAGGCGGAACGTGTCGTCGGCGGGCACGAGCGCGAGGGTCTCGGGCGGGAAGCCCAGCTCGTCGAGCGCCCGGGCGATCGAGAAGTGGGCCTGGTCGCTGGCGTAGACGCGGACGCCCTCGAGCGCGGCGCCTCGGGGCGGGCGCGAGGCCCCGGTGAGCGACCGAAGGTGGACGTCGCGGACGAGCGCGAGCGCGATGAAGTTCGCCATGACGCCGCCCGATGCGAGCAGCCCGAAGCTCCCCTCGCCGTACCCGACGAGGTCGCACAGCCAGCGGACGACCTCCTCCTCGACGAACGCGGCGACGGGGCCCGCATGCCAGACGTCGACGCCCTGGTTGGTCCACTGGGCGAGGACCTCGCCGACGATCGACGCGACCAGCGGCGGCGGGGTGAAGTAGCTGAGCGCGCGCGGGTGGTAGCTGTTCAGCGTGTGGGGGGCGATCCGGGCCGCGAACTCGTCGAGGACGGCCTGGAGCGGGGCGGGGTCGACGGGGGCGGGGCCGGGCGCGGCGCCATCGCCGAAGTACTCGCGGCGCAGCTCCGCATAGCCCGTGGGCAGGCCCATGGCGCGCGCCATCGCCTGGTCGTAGAGCCAGTCGAGGGACGCGGTCCACGTCGCCTCGCCGGCCCGCTCGAGCGCCTCACGCGAGCTCGTCGCGTCCCGGATCCCGATGAGCTCGGGCTCCGGGTGCCAGCGGAACGGGGCGAGCGGATCGTCGCCGGCGGGGTGGTTGGGCATCGCCGCGAATGGTAGGGCGCTCCGCGCCGCCGCTGCGTTCGTTCGAGCCATCGGGTCCGTGGAACAACCCTCGGATACGCCTGGCGGTGGTGGTGTAGCCGGTCGACACGCGAATCGACCCTCGCCTACGCCTTGAGGTGGTACGGCGCTGAGTTCACGGGCGCGAGTTGCCACAACACTCCAGTCAGGCGTAGACGGGGCGAATCGGGCAAGCGTCGGGTTGCCCTGACCGGGCCGGGCGGTGACCGCGGGCGTCGACCCGCGCGTGCGCGCGACCGGCGGTACAGTGTCGCCTCGTGACCTCCCCCGAAGAGCCCTCCTCGGTTCGACCTGTCGTCTACAAGGGCGAGCCCCTCGACGCCGAGCGCGGTCCGGGCCTCGGCTGCTTCCGGTTCCAGCTCGTCCTGCTGGTCGTGCTGATCGTGCTGACGCCGCTCAGCGTCGCCTGGAGCTGGCCGGTCGGGATCAGCGTCGCCTTCCTGTTCATCACGCTGATCCTGCTGCTGTTCGCGGGCCAGACCGTGATCTTCCTGCTGCGGCTCGTCGCCGCTGACCGCCGCGAGGGACGGCGCCGCCCGCTCGGCAGCACGACCCGGACGGTGGGCGAGCTGGAGGACGAGGCGACGGCCGTTCCAGTGGCCGACGCCGGCCAGACGACGACGACCGTCCCCCCAGCGGAGAGCGACCAGCCGGGCGGGTCCGGCGTGCGAGAATAGCCGGGCCCATTCACGGTCCCAGGGAGGCCAGATCGCTCCGTGCCGGTGCTCGCGACCTTCTTCTCCGTCCGCCGCGGCCGGGATCCGTTCTTCAAGTTCTTCATGAAGACGATCTTCCCGCGCCAGGTGAAGGAGTACGAGGAGAAGTTCGGCATCCGATTCGTCGGCTGGTACAACGTCGCGCACGGCTGGGACTTCGACAACGTCATCCTGCTCGACCTGCCCGACTACGGGACGCTCGACCGCCTCGAGGCGGACGAGGCGACGCGAGCGCTCGGCCACCGGGCCGGGGAATGGATCTTCGAACGCCACCACTCGATGTTCCTGCGGGAGCGTCTCGGACCAGACCTCGAATACCACGGCTGAAGGAGGCGATGGAATGGACCTGAGCCGCAACGACCTGCTGAGCGAGATCGCCAACGACGCCGCGCTCGAGCGGACCGATTTCATCGTCCAGGCCACGGAGCAGCTGGCCAAGTTCCTCGACCGCAACCGCGACCGGATCGCGCAGCTGGGCGGGCTGACGCTGGTCGACGACGATCCCGACTACCTCTCGATCGCGCCGGACTCCACCTTCCGCGTGCGCAGCCGCTACGAGGACCCCGACAGCGGCGAGTGGGTCACGGACACAGAGGTCGTGGGCAACGCGTCGGAGCTGATCGAGCTGTACAACCCGGCCGAGGTGTTCGCCGCGTTCGCCGAGGCGGCGCGGGAGGCCGCGGGGTTCGCGGCCGAGCCGACCGCGACCGACGACCTGCTCGGGGCCGCCGGCGTGGCGCCGGAGGAGACGTTCGGGCTGGGCGTCGACGACGGCTACGCAGGCGCCGCCGACTCCTGGGCCGCCGGCCAGCCGGCGGTGCTGGACGCGGACGATGAGGAGGGCGCGGCACTCGCGCTGTACAACCTCGCGCTCGACTTCCAGGAGCGCAGCCAGGCGAGCGAGGCGCGCCTGCTCGACCAGTTCGAGGAGTCGTCGACGCGGCTCATGGACCGGCTCGGCGACCTGATCATCGTCGACGACGACGACGAGCGGCTGATCCTCGGCGCCACCGGCAAGTTCCGGGCAGAGGTCCTTCCCGAGGACAGCGAGGGCGGCGAGTGGCGTGAGCTGACCGCCACCGACGAGCTGGTCGAGTTCTACGACCCGACCGACATCTTCGGCGACCTCGCCGACGCGCTCGCGGAGGCCTTCCCCAACATCGCCCCGGAGTTCGAGGCCGGCGCCGAGGGCGCGGCCGAGGGCGAGCCCGGCGCAGACGCGGTCGAGGGCGTCGATGACGCGGAGGCCGTCGAGGCCGTCGAGGCGGCCGAGGCTCCCGAGCCCGAGGCCACGACCGTCGGGGACGACGAGACGGACGACACGGCGTCGGGGAACGGCCGGGCCTGACCCGGCCCCGACCGGCTCTCTGACCTCGCCCGCCGACCGCCGCCGATGCGCGCGGTCGGCGCGGAGCTCGTCGATCGGCGCGTCGTCGTGCCGGGCCAGGTGATGACCGCCTGGCACAGCCCGTCGATCGTCTCGGGCGCCCGGGCCGGGCAGTTCGTCCACGTGCGCACGGTCGAGGCCGGCGGGCTCCCTGTTCGGCGGCCGTACCCGATCGTCACCACGGATGCGGCCAGCGGGACGCTCACGATCCACGCGCCGGGCGCGCCACCGCACGACTGGCTCGACCGGCTGCGGCCGGGCGACACCGCGGAGATGATTGGGCCGCTGGGCCGGCCGTTCGAGGTGGACAGCCGGTCGCGGCACCTGCTGCTGATCGCGGAGGGGCCGGCGATCCGGGGCGTGCGGATGCTGGTCGACGAGGCCGTGCGTGACGCCCGCTCGGTGACGCTGCTGTTCGGCGCCCGGTCCTCGGCCGATGTGTACCCGACGAGCCTGCTGCCGGACGAGGTCGAGTACGTCGTCGCGACGGCCGACGGCAGCCTGGGCCACCGGGGCTCCGTCCTCGACCTCGTGCTCGACTACGAGGGCTGGGCGGACCAGGCGTTCGCCGCCGGGCCTCCCTCGCTCCTCGGCGCCCTCGCCGGCATGGCGGTGGGTCGCCGCGGGCGGCTGGGGGTCGCGACGCTGGGCCGGAAGCGCGGTGGAGGACGGCCGCCGGCGGCAGGATCGCCCGAGGCGCGGCGCAAGGCCTGGCTCCAGGTCCTCGTCGAGCCCGGATTCGGATGCGCCGCCGGCACATGCCTGGGCTGTGTCGTCGCCGGGACCGGCGGGCCCGTGCGCCCATGCCGGGAGGGACCGGCGTTCGCGGCCGACGAGCTCGACTGGGGGGAGCCGGCGTGAAGGCGAGGCGCCGGGCGCTCACGGCGAAGACGGGTCGAACGCCGACCGTCCGGCGGATCAAGCCGGCGATCCGCCCACTCCCGCCGAAGCCCGGGGCCAGGGCCAGCCCGTCGACCCCTGCGGTCGCCGTGTCGCCCGCGGCCGTCGACGCCCTCGGCGGTCGCCCGGTGGCGATGGAGGTCGACATCGGCCGCGGTCTCGTGGTCCTCACCCCCGTCATCGTTGCCTCGGGCCCGTTCGGGTACGGCGTCGAGGCGGCGGACGCCGTCGACCTGCCGAGGCTGGGCGCCATCGTCACCCGCAGCACCACCCTGAGGCCGCGCTCGGGCCACCCGGCCCCGCGCACCGCCGACGTGCCCGCCGGCGTGCTGCTGGGCGTGGGCCTCCAGAACCCGGGGATCGAGACGGTGCTCGAGCGCTACGCGCCCGCCTGGTCTCGCTGGCCGACGCCGGTGATCGTGAGCCTGGCCGGGGAGTCGGCAGGCGACCTCGCGTCGGCCGCCCGGCAGCTCGAGGGCGTGCCTGGGGTCGCCGGGATCGAGCTGAACCTCTCCTGTGGCAACGCCTCCCGCGGCGGGGTGGCGTTCGCCATGGATGCCGACAGCGCCGCGTCGGCGGTCTCGGCCGTCCGGCGGGCCACGGACCTGCCGGTCATCGCCAAGCTCACGGCGGCGGCCGGGGACGTCCGTGCGGTCGCGCGGGCCGTCGAGGACGCGGGCGCGGACGCGATCGCCGCCATCAACACGCTGCCGGGGCTGGCGGTCGGCCCCGACCGAACCGGCCCCGCGCTCGGCAGCGGCTACGGCGGCCTGTGCGGTCCGGCGCTCAAGCCGATCGCGCTGCGCGTCGTGTACGAGGTCGCCCAGGTCGTCGACATCCCGGTCATCGGGATCGGCGGGATCGCCTCCGTCGACGACGTCCTCGACCTCCTCGCCGTCGGGGCCGCGGCCGTGGGCGTCGGGGTCGCCGCGCTCGCCGACCCGATGCTGCCCGTGCGCTTGGCCGACGAGCTGGCGGATGCCTGTCGGGCGCGTGGGATCGCGTCCGCCGCCGATCTCGTCGGGACCGCCCTGCCGAAGCGGGCGTCGCCACCATCCACACGAGGGGCGGAGTATGCCCGCTGATGCCGGCGCTCGTGCGACGGCTGGTCGCCTGAATCGGGCTCACGACTCGAGGGCGGACAATTTGGCGTGAACCTCGGCAGGGCCCGATGACTCCTGTCTCATAGGAGGGCGATGGAGGCGCTGGTCGACCCGGAGCGCGTGGCGCGGGCTCGGAGCGGGGACGCCGACGCCTTCGAGGCCATCATGGAGGCACGGCTCGGTTCGATGATGCGCACGGCGACGGCGATCCTGGGACGCGAGGACGAGGCGCGCGACGCCGTGCAGGACACGCTCGTCACCGCGTGGCGAGAGCTGGCGTCGCTGCGGGATCCGGCCGCGTTCGACGCCTGGCTGACCCGGATCCTGGTCAACCGATGCCGCCGCGGCCTGCGACGGTTCGGGCTGAGGCGGCTGCGCGAGATCGCCGCCGACCAGGTTGCCGAGGCCGACCTGCCGCGCGCCGCCGACATCGCCGGCGCCGCCGTCGATCGAGGGGCCCTCGAGCGCGCCTTCGAGCGGTTGTCCATCGACGAGCGGACGATCCTCGTGCTCCACCACCTCGACGGTCGGCCGCTGGCGTCGATCGCGGCGGTCCTGAGGATCCCCGAGGGAACGGCGAAGTCGCGGCTGTTCAAGGCGCGCCGGGCGCTCGAGCGGGCGCTGGAACGCGAGGCGGAACGATGACCGGGCCGCTCCCCGATGACCAGGTTCGCGCGATGCTCGATGAGCGTGCAGCGCGCGTCTCCCCCGACGCCGAGCGCGCGGCGATGACGGCGTTCCGGGCGGCGGTCCGCGGCGCGCCCGACGGCAAGGGCGGTTTCGCGGTCATCCCCCAGGCGCTGAGCTCGCGTGACGCCCGACTGCCCGGCAGCCTCGCGGCGCTTGGCGTGGTCGTGGTGATCGTGCTCGCCGTTCTGGGTGGGCGGATCAGCGGCAACGACGTCGCCACGGGCCCGTCTGCGGTGGCGGGCTCGAGCGCCACTACCGGACCTGCCGCATCGCTCGCACCGTCGGCTGCCGGGAGCCCGACCGTTCTGGATCCGGGTCAGCTCGAGGCCGCCCTCGCGTCGGGCGACCTCGCAGGCAAGATCGTCGTGATCAACGGCAAGCTCGTGTCGGAGCTGTGCAGCAGGCCCGCATCCGACTGCAAGACGCATCTCCTCGACCTGCCTCAGCTGCAAATCACGGCGTCCGACGAACCATTCATTCAGGCGGCCTGGGATGCGGCGATCGGCGGCCCTGCAGGACCGATGACGTTTCGAGTCGGCGGCGATGGCTCGCTCGACTTCCTCGGGGTCCTCGGCAGCGTCCCCGACGCGCCGATGTCCGTCGACCAGTTGATCTCGACGACCGCGCCCGCCGGACGCCTCGTCTCGGTCCACGGATGGACATCGAACCCATTGATGCCCTGTCCCAACCCACCTGACTGCGTGTTCACTGTGCTGTCGGCGCGCGAGCCGCCGTCGGACTCCGTCGATCTGCCGGATTCGGTCATCCTGCCGATCCCGGTACCGGCGCGATCGGATGTCGAAACCACCACGGGCGAGGCGACATTCGTGGCGCGCAAGATCGGCGACGGTTGGCAGCTCGAGGGGCGATATGCGGCCATCGTCCCCGAGGTCGACATCTCTCCCGCCGTACCGGAGGAAGGCGGCCCGGTCGCGGGCGATCAGCTGCGCGCCGCTGTCCTGAACGGTTCGCTCGCTGGTCGCGTGATCGTCATCGACGGCGATGTCGACTGGCTCGAGGTGTCATGTGCCGGGTCGGGGAGCTGCACGGTGCCAGTCCCGGTTGGGCTGGGCGACCTTCCGATCGCAGCAGATCCGTCCATCGGACCGGCGATTGCCGATGATCGGCCGGCTGGCCCCTACGCCTACCTGGCTGACGGCGCGGGGCTGACGTACTACGGGACCGCCGCCGACGGTCTCGCCTCGTCGATCTCGGTGGCCGACCTGATCGCCTCGGGCGAGCCGGTGGTCGGCGGCGACGTGCGCCTCGTCAGGGGCTGGCTGATCGCTGGCGCGATCCTCACCGACGACAAGGACGAGAACGTCGTGTCGCCACGCCCGGATCACGCTGTCCGCATCGCGGTCGCCGAGGAACGGTGGAAGGGCGGGCAGATCCCCGGTCCCTTCCTTGTCCGGCCGTACATGCCGGGCTATCGCGGGCCGGCCTGTTTCGATGCCAACAGTCCTTGTCCGACCTTGCCAGCCGGATGGCAGGTCGTCGCCCAGGTCCCCGATCAGCCTGCAATTCGAGTGTCCTTGCAGTCGCCGACGGCCGAGACCAGCGACATGAGCGCCGACCAGGTGCGCGCGGGCCTCACCGACGGGTCGCTGACGGGCCGGGTGATCGTGATTGACGGCGACATGCAGCTGATGCAGGTCCCGTGTCCGAGGCCGGGAGCCTGCACGGTTCCGATGTTGACCAGGCTCGGCGGGGTGCCGATCACCGTCGACCCCGCCATCGAGGCGATGGTCGCGAACGACATCCCCGATGGCCCCCATGTCTTCATTGGCGACGGGCCGGGGCTGACGTACCTGGGCACCATGTCGGGCGCCGTGGATGCCCCGATGACGGTCGCGCAGCTCGCGGCGGTGTCGCCGGCGATCGATGCGTCCGCGGTCCGGTTCGTCGAAGGCACCGTCGGGCCGATCCCGTGCCTCGGTTGTCCGACGGGCCCGCTGCCGGGCCAGTGGCTGAGCGGCATCAGCGGTTCGACGACCGCATCGGTGCCGGTCTTCGTCCCCGGCACCATCGAACCGCCCCCCACCATCGATCGCTATCTCGTGCGCTCCTGGTTCGGGTCGCCGTGCGACGGCACCGCCCCGCCATCCGGCGTGGTCTGGGATTGCGCGGCCGAGTACCGCTGGGCCATCGTGGCCGCGGTCGGCGACGAGCCCATCCTCTGGGTCGGGCTGCGGTAGGGAGCGTTCGCGACCGTAGACTCGGGGCGATGAAGGCGTCGCGTGTCGAGTCGGGCGTCGATCGCGTCCGCGTCCGGGAGCTCAAGAACGAGGAAGACCGGCGGTTCCGCGACGAACACCCGCGGTGCGCGGCGCTCCTCGAGCGCGGCCGGCGCGTCATGCCCAACGGCGTCCCGATGGCGTGGATGGTCGGCAGCTACCACCACCTGCCGCTGTGGGTCGAGTCGGGCGAGGGCGCCCATTTCACCGACGTCGACGGGCACACCTATCGCGACTTCAACATCGCCGACCTGTCGATGTTCTGCGGCTACGCGCCCGAGCCGGTCGTGCGTGCCGTCAGCGATCGCGTCGCCCGGGGCAACCAGTTCATGCTGCCGGTCGAGGACGCCATCGTCGTGTCCGAGGAGCTCGGACGCCGGTACGGCCTGCCCAAGTGGCAGTACACGAGCTCGGCGACCCACGCGAACACCGAGGCCATCCGCGTCGCGCGGGTCGCGACCGGCCGCGAGAAGGTCGTCATGTTCGACGGCAAGTACCACGGCCACCTCGACGAGGCGCTGGTCGAGCTGGACGAGGACGGCCAGGTCGTCATCGAGGAGCGCGGCGTCCCCGGGGACACCGTCCGAGGCACGGTCCTCGTCCCGTTCAACGATCCGGCGGCTCTCGCCCGCGCGCTCGAGGCGCACGACGTCGCGGTCGTGCTCACGGAGCCCGCGATCACGAACAACATCGGCCTCCTGCTGCCCGACGACGGCTTCCACGCCGAGCTCCGCCGCCTGACGCGCGACTCCGGCACGCTGCTCGCCATCGACGAGACCCACACCCAGGTCTTCGGCCCGGGCGGTCTGACGGCCGAGTGGGGCCTCGAGCCCGACCTCCTCGTCGCCGGCAAGTCGATCGCCGGCGGGCTGCCGCTCGGCGCGTGGGGCATGACCGAGCCGATCGCGGACCTCCTCGAGCAGCGCAAGGGCCCCGACGGCGAGCGCTCGAACCTCGTCGCGACCGGCGGCACGATCTTCGGCAACCCGCTGGCGATGGCCGCGGCTCGGGCCGTGCTCACCGAGATCCTGCTGCCCGACGCGTACGCGCACACCCAGCGGTTGGGCGCGCGCCTGGCCGAGGGCATGCGGGGGTCGGTGGAGCGACACGGCCTCCCGTGGCACATCCCGCACCTCGGGCCGCGCGCCGGGTACCTGTTCCAGGCGACGCCGATCCACGACGCGGCCGAGGGTCGGGCGGCGGCCGACGAGCTGCTGACGCGCCTGATCCGCGTGTGGCTCGCCAACCGCGGCGTATGGGAGGCGATCGTCGGCGCGGGGCCCGTGTGCTCGGTCCCGTGCCAGGACGCGGACGTCGACGCCTACCTCGAGGGCTGGGACTCGCTGCTGGACGCCCTGGTCGCCTGAGACGGCGGCGGGCTCAGCGCTCGCGCGCGAGGGCGTCGCCGATGGCCACCGCCCCGGCGAGCTGGAGCTCATGCTTGTCGCGATCGAGGGCGACCGCGTGCGTCGAGACCTTCGCGATCACCGCGTCGGCGGGCCGGTGCACGACGAGCGCCTGGCCGTGGATGCCGATCCCGCCGTATACGCCGCGGTCGGCGTCGAACACCCACCACTGGTCGGCGTAGTAGGAGGTGGGCGTCGCGACGCCGTCGTACGTGAGCGAACGGCCGAAGGCGGCGACGAGGTCCGGCCGGGGTGTCCCCACCCGGTCGGTCCAGCCCTCTGGCAGCACGCGGCGCCCGTCGATCACGCCGCCGCCCAGGTGGAGCAGCCCGAACCGGGCGAGGTCGCGCAGCGTCACGCACAGCCCGCCGTCGGTGAGCGGTGCCCCGCCGGCATCGATGGTGATCACGGCGTCACGCTCGGCACCCATCGGGCCCCACACGTGGCGCGAGAACAGATTCGCGAACGTGTCGCCCCCGGCCCGCTCGAGCACCCAGCCGAGCGCGTCGGTCAGGATCGATCTGTATTCGAACGGCCCGCCGTGGGGACCCTGGTTGTGGAGGCCGGCCATGTACGCATACAGGTCGGCCGGGAGCGCATCGCGCGTGCGCGGCCGCCAGCCCGCGACCTGCTCGCTGATCCGGATGTCCGCGTCGAGGTCCTCGTACTCCTCCGAGAACCGGGTCCCGGCGCGCATGTCGAGCAGGTCCTGCACGGCGCAGCCCTCGAACGAGCCGCCGCGCAGCTCCGACACGTAGCGGGTCACGGGTGCCGCCGGATCGAGCCGGCCGAGGCCGACCAACGCGCCCGCGAGCGCGGACGTCAGCGACTTCGACACCGACTGGAGCAGGTGCGGCGAGCCCTCGGTCATCGCGCCGCCGTATCGCTCCTCGAGGATCCGGCCGTGATGCAGGACGAGGAAGCCGTCGGTATCCGTCGCCTCGAGCATCTCGCCGACGGTGTGGCGTTCGCCGCGCACCGTGAAGGCGAGGCCGTCGAGGTCGCGCGAGGCCCTCGGCAGGGACGTGACGGGCCCCTGCCCGCGCGAGATCCGGGCCGTCGGGATCAGCTCGGCAGTGTGCAAGTAGGCCCATCGAAGATGGGGCGGATCCTGCCAGTTGGCGAGCGTCACGCCCTCCCCGGGGCCGACCGGCGGGCCGGGGATGCGCCGGGTCGGGCCGGTCTCGGCGAGGGCCGCCGCCACGCGGTCCGGGAAGTGGCAGGCGGCGCGGACGTCCCCGGTGACGACGGGCGGGACCTCGTTCGCGCACCGCTCGGCGTCGGCGGCCGGGAGGCGCTCGCGAAGCCAGCAACGGGGGTGGAACACGCAGCCCGTCGGTGGGTCGGCGGGGCTTGGTGGGTCGCCGCGGATCAGGGGCGGGGTCCCCACGCCGCCGATGTCGGGCACGGCCGCCAGCAGGGCGCGCGAGTACGGGTGGCTGGCGGCGTCGAAGACGGCGTCGGCGTCGGTGCGCTCCATGATCCGGCCCAGGTACATCACCGACACCCGGTCGCTCAGGTGGCGCACCACGCCGAGATCGTGAGAGATCAGCAGGTATGTCAGCCCGTGGCTCGCCCTGAGCTCGAGCAGGAGATTCAGGATCTGCGCCTGCACCGAGACGTCCAGGGCCGACGTCGGCTCGTCGAGCACGAGGAGCCGCGGCTTGAGCGCGAGGGCCCGGGCGATCGCCACCCGCTGGCACTGCCCGCCAGACAGCTCATGGGGCCGGCGGTCGAGATGGCGCTCGGCAAGCCCGACGCCGTCGAGCAGCTCGAGGACCGTCGGCCGGACCGCGCCACGAGGCACTAGGCCGTGCGTCCGCAGCGGCTCGGCGACGATGTCGAGCACCGACTGCCGGGGATCGAGCGAGCCCTGCGGGTCCTGGAATACGAGCTGGGCGTCGCGGCGCAGTGCCCGCAGCGAGCCGCCGCGCAGGCCGAGCACGTCGCGCCCATCGATCTCCACCGAGCCTGCGGTCGGCTCGACCAGACGCAGGATGCAGCGTGCCAGCGTGGTCTTGCCGCTGCCCGACTCGCCGACGAGCGCGTGCACCTCGCCGGGCAGGATGTCGAGGTCGACGCCGGCGACCGCGCGGACGATCCGCCCGTCGGCGGTGAACCGCTTCTCGAGGCCGCGTACCCGGACGAGCGGCGTGACCGCGGCCGTGCCGCGCTCGTCGGACTCGCGGCGGGCAGGCCCGCTGAGGACCGCCGACGTCGTCACGACACGACCGCCGCGCCGGCGAGGTGGCACGCGGCGACATGCCCCGGGCCGAGCTCGCGAACCAGGGGCCGCTCGACGCGGCAGCGGTCGATCGCGATCGGGCAGCGATCGGCGAACGCGCAGCCCACCACCGCGCCGACGTCGGCGGGCACCGTGCCGGGGATGGAGGCCAGCGCCGCCCGGCGGGGCGTGCCCAGCTGCGGGACGGCCGCCATGAGGCCCCGGGTGTACGGGTGCTCCGGCGTGGCGAACAGCGACGGCGTGCCCGCCGCCTCGGCGACGCGCCCGGCATACAGCACGACGACGCGGTCGCTCACCGCGCGCACGACGCCGAGGTCGTGGGTGATGAACAGGACCGAGAACCCACGCTCCTCCTGCAGCCGGCGAACCAGCCGCAGGATCTGCGCCTCGATCGTGACGTCGAGTGCGGTGGTCGGCTCGTCGGCGATCAGCAGCCGCGGGCGGCACAGCAGCGCGCTGGCGATCATCGCGCGCTGCAGCATCCCGCCCGACAGCTGGTGCGGGTACGAGCGCAGGATGCGGTCGACCTCGGGCAGCCCGACGTCGACGAGGGTCTCCCGGACCCGGGCCCTCGCCTCCCCCTTCGGCAGCTTCTCATGGGCGCCAAGCACGTAGCCCAGCTGGCGCCCGACCGTGAACACCGGGTTGAACGCGGAGGCCGGGTTCTGGAACACCATTGCGACGTCCGCGCCGCGGACTGTCCGCAGCGTGGACTCGGGGAGTCCCAGGAGATCGCGGCCGTCCAGCTTCACGCTTCCCCGCGTGACGCGGGCGCTCCTCGGCAGCAGGCCCATCACCGACAGCCCGGTGAGGGTCTTGCCGCAGCCCGTCTCGCCGACCAGGCCCACGATCTCGCCGGCCCCGACCTCGAGGCTGACCCCGTCGAGCCCGGTCGTCGTGCCATCGGGCGTGACGAACGAGACCGCGAGGTCGTCGACCGCGAGCAGGGGCCCCGTCACCGATTGCTCCGCGGGTCCAGCAGGTCGACGAGGAGGTCGCCCACCAGGTTGAACGCCAGCACGGCGAGGAAGATCGCCGTCCCCGGGAAGGTGGACAGCCACCACTGGTCGAGGATGAACGTCCGGCCCTCGGCCACCATCAGGCCCCAGTCCGCGGTTGGCGGCGTCGCGCCCAGGCCGAGGAACGCGAGCGAGCCGGCCGCCAGGATCACCGTCCCGATGTCGATCGTCGCCTGGACCAGGATCGGCGTCATTGAATTGGGCACGACGTGGCGACGGAGGATCGTGGTGTCGCCGACGCCGATCGAGCGCGCCGCCTCGACGAACGACCGCTCGCGCAGCGAGCTCGCCGTCCCGCGGGCGAGCCGCGCGTACCACGGCCACCACGAGATCGTCAGCGCCAGCGCCGCGTGGTCGAGCCCGGGCCCGAGCGCCGCGACGATGGCCATCGCCAGCAGCAGCGGCGGGAACGCCAGGAACAGATCGACGATGCGCATGATCACCGCGTCCACCCGGCCACGACGGTAGCCGGCGAGGGCGCCCAGCGGAACGCCGATCAGAATCGCGAGGCCGACCACGATCAGGGATACGAACAGCGCCGACCGGGCGCCGATGATCACCCGGCTGAAGACGTCGCGTCCGAGCTGGTCGGTCCCGAACACGTGCGCGGTGCTGGGCGCCTGCATCCGCTCCGCGACGTCGCTGGCGCCCTCACCCTGGGCCGGGTACGGGGCGATCCAATGGCCGAACAACGCGAGCACCACGAGCAGGACGATCAGCGTGACCCCGAACAGGGCCAGCGGGTCGGCTGCCAGGGAACGCCGGAAGCGCCGCAGGATCCCCGCGCGCGGCGTGATCGCGACCGGCCGCAGGACCTCGACGGCCATCAGGCCAACCTCGTCCGCGGGTCGAGCCACGACTGCGTGATGTCGACCAGCAGGTTGATCACGACGTAGGCCGCGGCCCCGAACAGCGTGATGCCCATGATCACCGGGAAGTCGAGGTTGAGGATCCCCTTGACCGCGAGCGTGCCGAGGCCGGGCCAGTTGAACACGACCTCGACGAAGAACGTGCCGGTCACGCAGTAGGCGAGCGTGAGGCCGACCACGGTGGTGACCGGGATGAGGGCGTTCTTGAGGGCCAGGCGATAGGTGATAAGCCGGACGCCGATGCCCGCGGCGCGCGCGGCGCGGACGTAGTCCTGGCTCATCGCCTCGAGCATCGAGGCGCGCGTCATCCGGGCGATCAGCCCGAGCGGGTAGGCGGCGAGCGTGAGGGCGGGCAGCACCAGGTGGAGCGTCGCGTCACGCAGGGCGAGCCAGTTGCCGGTCACCAGCGCGTCGAAGACGTAGAACCCGGTGACGCTGGTGATCGGCGAGGTGAACCGCAGGTCCGGGTCGATGCGACCGGTCAGCGGGAGCCAGTCGAGGTTGCGGAAGAACAGGATCTGGAGCAGAAGGCCGAGCCAGAACGCCGGCAGCGACACGCCGACGATCGCGATGAGCCGCACGATGCCGTCGGGTGGCCGTCCCTGCCAGCGCGCCGAGAGCACGCCGAGCAGGATCCCGACCGGGATCGCGAACGCCATGGCCGCGAAGATCAGCTCGATCGTGGCCGGCAGGCGGGCCAGGATGTCGGACAGGACCGGTTGCTTGGTGCCGATCGACGTCCCCCAGTCGCCGGTCAGCATGTCGCGCATGTAGGTCAGGTACTGGATCGGCAGCGGCTGGTCGAGCCCCAGCTGGGCGGTCACCCGGGCGATGTCGTCGGGCCGCGCCTTGGGCCCGATGTAGATGGCCGCCGGGTTCGACGGCACCAGTCGGGCCAGGGCAAACGTGATGATCGACAGGCCGAGCAGGACGGCCGCCGAACCCGCGAGCCGTCGGGCGATGAACCGGGTCACGACAGGGCCAGCTGGTGGCGGGGTTGGCGGCGCCGGACCCGGCCGGGGAACCGGGTCCGGACGTCGCTTGGGATCCTGCTCAGTCGGCCGGGGACAGCGGGTAGAAGAACTGGGCGAACGGGTAGTTCAGGTTGTACTGGAACCCGCTGACCCGCTTCGGGATCGCGGTGACGAAGCGGGTGTCGTAGAAGAACAGGCCGGGGGCCTGATCGACCAACAGCTTCTGGGCCTCGGTGTACTTCGCCTGGGCCTGCTCTCGCTGGGTGGCGGTGAGGCCGATGGCGTCGTCGACCAGCTTGTCGTAGTCGCCGTTCTTCCAGTACGAGAGGTTGAAGAACGGCGCATCGCTGCTGTGGAACATCGACCACAGGTTGTCCGATCCCGCGTCGCTGTAGGTGGGCCAGTAGAGCAGCAGGAACATGTCCTGGCGCCCGGCCGCATCGCCCTTCGCCTGCTCCCACTGCTGGTTGAAGGCGATCGGGGTGATGGTGACATCGACACCGAGCTTCGCGTAGGCCTCCTTGATGAGCGGCGCGAACCGGGCCTCGTTCTGGTTCTCGGCGGCGTAGGTCAGGTTGACCTTGAAGCCTCCGCCTTCGTGGCCGGCCTCCTTCAGGAGCTGGGCGGCCTTGTCGAGGTCCTGGTGGTACATGGGCACGTCCGCGGACCACGGGAACACCCCGGCCGGCACGGGCCCGTGAGACTGGGTCCCGTAACCCTGTGCGCCGACGGCGATGATGTCGTCGTAGGGGATGGCCCACGAGAGCGCCTGGCGGACCTTGGGATCGTCGAACGGCTTGCGCTCGGTGTTGAAGAAGCCGACGTAGTTGAAGAACGACGGCTCGTCGATGAACGTGTAGTCGGGGTTGTCCTTGTACGACGCCACGTTCTCGGTCGGCAGGGAGAGGGCGATGTCGACCTCGCCGCCGTCGAGCATCTGCTGCTGGACCGCCGCCTCGGGGGTGATCGAGACCAGCACCTTGTCGTAGTGCTTGCCGTCCCAGCCGCCCCAGTAGGTGTCGTTCTTCGTGAGCAGGACTTCCTTGTCCGGCGTGTACGACTCGATCGTGTACGGGCCGGTGCCGGCGTCGATGCCCTTCTCGAAGTAGGTGTCGTCCGCGGCCGCCGCCGCGAGGGCCTTGGGGCTGACGATCCAGGCGCCGTAGAGCGACGACGCGACGAGGTCCATCGGCGCCGCGTACTTGAGCTTCATCTCGACAGTGAGCGGATCGACGGCGGTCACCGTGTCGAGCGCCGCCCAGATGAACGATGCGCCGCCCTTGGCGGCGGCGGCCTCGATCGACTGCTTCACCGCGTCCGCCGTGAGCGGCTCGCCGTCGTGGAAGGTCACGCCGTCGCGCAGGTGGAAGGTCCACGTGAGGCCGTCGTCGCTGACGTCCCAGCTCTCGGCAAGGACCGGCGTGAACTGCTCGGCCGAGCCCGGCGGGTTGATCCGCAGCAGCGGCTCGTACAGGTTGGCGAGGTAGAGGGCCTCGGTGGAGAACGACTTCACCGGGTCCCAGGTGGTGATGTTCGCCGTCGCGGCGACCTTGAGGACCACGGGCCCGGCCTGGCTGGGCTCGGGTGTCGGGGCGGCGGCCGACGCCGCGGGAGCCGACGAGGCACCCGTCGTGGGCGCGGCGGGCGTGGCCGCGTTCGAGGCGCAGGCGCCGACAAGAAGAGCGCCCGCCGCCGCGAGGGCGAACAGGCGCTTGGTTCCGGCGCGGGGCGAGGACGGATCCGCGTGCATGTAGTCCCTCGATCTGGTCATCGAGCGGCACATGACGTCTGTGACCGCTCCCTGATGGGGGCAGTGTTGTCAGCGAGTCCCCGCGCGTCCAATACTTCCGCGGTCAGCATACATGCCTCCGGGGCATGCGCTCTCAGGAACGGGTGACGATGGACGTTCGGGTCCTGCGCTACTTCCTCGCGGTGGTCGACGAGGCGTCGATCACGCGCGCTTCGGCGGTCGTGCGCGTCGCGCAGCCGTCGTTGTCGCGCCAGATCCGTGGCCTCGAGGCCTCGGTGGGCCGCGAGCTGTTCGACCGGTCCGACGGCCGGCTGCGGCTCACGCCCGCAGGCCGCCAGCTGGTGCCGCTGGCCCGTGACATCGTCGCCCGCACCGAAGCCGCCGAGGCGGCGATGCTGGACCTCGAGGCAAGCCGGGGCACGGGGCTCAGCGTGGTCGCGCCGCACATCACGATCGTGGACGTCATCGCGCCGTACCTCGCGACCCTCGGACGCGAGGCGCTCAAGGTGTCGGTGCGCGACGCGCCGTCGCTGGCCGTGTTCCGGATCATCCGGTCGGGCGACGCGGACCTCGGGGTCTCCGTCGGGCCGCCGCCCGGCGAGCTCGCGTCGCTGCCGGTGGCGCGGTTCTCGATCCTCGCGCAGGTCCCGCGATCCCACCGCTGGGCGCGCCGCTCGCACATCGCGCTCGAGGAGCTGGTGACGGAGCCGCTCGTGCTCGTGACGACCGAGCACGGGACGCGGCGGGTGTTCGACCAGGTGGTGGCCGACGCGGGCCTCAAGTACCACGCGGCCGGCGAGTCGGGGCTGTCAGCTGTCGCTCAGACCCTGGCGGCCGGCGGCGCCGGGGTCGCGATCGTCTCCGACGACGCGCGGTACGGGCTGCGGTCGATGACGATCGAGGCCGGCGGCGAGGTGCTGGCGATCCCGATCGTCGCGGCGTGGGAGGCCTCGCACTACGCCGCCCCGATGATCGAGGCCTGGGCCGGGCGCCTCGCGGAGTACACGCTGGGCCGGTACGGCGTCGATGCGGCGGCGGGGCCGGTCGACGGGTCGGCGGCGGGGTCGGTCGGCAGCCGCGTAGGGTCGGCGGGCCGCCGCGGATAGACTCCGGGTCATGACGACGCTTCGCCGCACGATCGAGGACACGGCACGCCGCGCGATCGCCGCCCGCACCGAGGCGCTGTTCCGGGCGAGCGGCGCGCTTCGGGACGGGCACTTCATCCTCAAGAGCGGCCGCCACTCCGACGCGTACCTCGAGAAGTTCCAGGTGCTGCAGGACCCGGCGGCGACGAGCGAGCTGTGCGGGTTCTGGGCGGCGGCGCACCGGGACGACGACGGCGCCTCGACCGTCGACCTCGTCGCCGGGCCGACGACGGGCGGCGTGATCCTCGCGTTCGAGACCGGCCGCCAGCTCGGGACGCGGGCGATCTTCGCGGAGGAGGTCGCCTCGGACGATGGCGCGCCGCGGCGCGAGTTCCGGCGCGGGTTCACGATCGGGGCAGGGGAGCGCGTCCTCCTGGTCGACGACATCCTGACCACGGGCGGCTCGCTGCTGGCGATGCTTCCGGCCGTCGAAGCCGCGGGCGGCGAGGTCGTGGAGTGCGTGGTCCTGGTCGACCGGTCTGGCGGCCTGTCGACGCTGACGTCGCCGTCGACCGGCCGGGTCTATCCGCTGCGGGCCCTGTGGCAGCTCGAGCTGCCGACGTACGAGCCAGGGGCGGAGACCTGCCCGCCCTGCGCGGCGGGCGAGCCGGCGGTCAAGCCCGGGAGCAGCGGCACCGGCCTGGGACCCGGGTGAACGCCGGCCCTCGGGCGGCGGCCGCCGGTGCGTGCCTGGCTCTGGCCCTCGGTCTCGTTGCCTGCTCGCCCACGCCCGCCTCGACGCCGGGTGAGGTCGGGACGGCGTCCCTGAGCGTGCCCGCCAGCGGGACGCCGGCGGTCGACGCGACCTCGCCCGTCGACGGGATCCTGACCGACATCGACTCCGAGGGCCTCACCAAGGTCACCGCCTTCACGATCCGGACGAACGACGGGCAGTCGATCACGTTCAAGATCGGCACGCTCGAGAACGGGGCCGAGTTCCCGCCGGGCCACCTGGCCGAGCATCTCGCGACGTCGTCGCCGGTGCGGGTGTACTTCCGTGCGGAGGGCCCGGACCTGGTCGTGTACCGGCTCGAGGACGCGCCGCCGAGCTGATCCGGCGTGCTCGCGCCCGTCGCTCCCGCGCCGCCCAGCCGCCGCTGCTCGCCCAGCGTGCACTGCAGCGGACGAACCGCTGAATGGCTCGCCGGGCGTGCAGGTCGAAGACGATTCGGGCCTGAAACCGCTGATCTGCTCGCCCAGCGTGCGAATCGAGGACGAAAACCGCTGCAGTGCACGCCCAGCGAGCAGGGACCCTCGGGCGGGCCGCGGGAGGGGGCCGGACGAGCAGACCGCCGGTGCGGCACGGGGGCGCCGCGTTACCCGCCGGCGATGTCCGCGATGGCCGCCTTGAGCTCCGCGTCCCCGACCACGCCCTCGAACGAGCCCTTCACGATCCCGTCCGCCCCGACCGTGAAGATCCACGGCTCGGATACGAGGCCCCACTGGTTGCTCGCGTCGACGGTCTGGAGCTGGCCATTGGCGTCGAGGACCGGCTGGAGCTTGCCGTCGGCGTAGGCGAGCTTGTACGGCTCGACGTTGATGAACGCGACGTCGTTGGGGGCGGTGGCCGCGGTCGCCTTGACACGGTCGAGCGTCGGGCCGCACTGGGCGCTCGTGCAGAACGCCGGCGTCGCGAACACCAGCACGAACGGCTTGTGCGCCGCGAGGGCGTCCGCGACGGTCGTCTGGTAGAAGGCCGGATCGGGGTGGGCGTCGCTCGAGATCTTCGACAGGTCCCCGCCGACGTCGGCGGCCGTCGGGTTGGTCGTCGCAGGCGCCGGCTGCCCGATGCCCACGGTCGTGGCCTTGTCGCGCACCGTGAACCCCACGCCGATCGCCTCCTGGGCCTCGTTCGGCGCCTGGGTGACGAACACGGCCTTCCAGTCGCCCGTGGCGGGGAAGTCGGTCATCGCCACGTAGTCGCCGCGCGACCCCTCGATGGCCCACACGAAGGTCGCCGGGACGGCGGGGCCCGGCTCGGTCTCGCCGGGCGCGATGAAGGCCACCGACGCCTTTCGATCGGGCGAGGCAGCGGGCAGGTTGGTCTTCGGGTCGATGAACGAGAACACGAACCGGTTGGGCCCGACGACCTGTTCGCTGCTGACGATGACCGGGATCACGCTGGGGTCGCCGGCCGACGTCGAAGCCGACGGGGTGCCGGACGACGCGGAAGGCGCGCAGGCGACGACGACGGCGGCGAGCAGCGCGAGCATGACGGCGAGCGATCGGGGCACACGGAAAGCGTAGCCGGGGACCCGGGAATCCGCCGGGGACGGTGCCAGCGTGATCGTCGGCGGCTCCGCGTAGAATGGCGGCGGCGTTCGCCGCCGCGTCCCTCCAACTCGCGCCCGAGGTCGAACCTGCGCCCGTGACCCGGTTCCAGAAGCTCGCCGCGGCCACCATCGTCACGACGGTGCTGCTCGTCACGATCGGCGTCGTCGTCCGCGCCACAGGATCCGGCATGGGCTGCCCCGACTGGCCGCTGTGCCACAACGGCGTCCTGCCGCCGCTCGACGACTACCAGGCGTGGCTCGAATGGATCCACCGCACCGTGGCGGCCGTCATCGGCTTCGAGATCCTCGGCCTCGCGATCCTCGCCTGGCTCGACCATCGCGACCGTCGCTCGATCCTGTGGCCGACGCTCGCCGCGGTGCTGCTGGTGGGCTTCCAGGCCTGGCTCGGCCGCGAGACCGTCCGGCTCAACAACTCGGGCGAGTCGGTGACCGCCCACCTCGCCGCCGCGATGGCGCTGCTTGGCCTGCTCGTGTTCGTGTTCGTGCGCAGCTTCTACCCGGCCCGGATCGCCGGCCGCGGCGCGAGCCAGCGGTTCACGCTCCTCGCGACCTTCACGGCGATCGCCATCTACGCGCTGCTGCTGTTCGGGTCGCACGTCACCGCGACCTCGCAGTGGTACGTGTTCCCCGACTGGCCGCTCATGAACGGGGCCGTGATCCCACCGCTGACCGACGCCAACAGCGCGCACGTGCTGCACCGCTGGGTCGCCGTGGTGGTCGGCGTGATCGTGTGGGCGACGGCGCTGGCCGCGTGGCGGACGCAACGGTCGCACCCGTGGACGGTCAGGCTCGCGCTCACGACCGCGGTGTTGTTCACGATCCAGGCCGTCGTCGGCGGGCTCCAGGTCCTGACCGGCCTCGCGGCCTGGACCCAGACGCTCCACCTCGCGCTCGGCGCGGTCATCTGGGGGCTCGCCGCCGCACTCGCGATCGTCGCCTACTTCGAAGCGCGGATCGCGGTCACGGCCGCGTCGGGGCTCGCCGCTCGCGGCGGGCACCCGGGCGACGACGCGGGCACGCGTACGGACGACGACGCGGGCGCGTCGGATCGGCGGACGACCGGGGACACGGTTCGCGCCTACGTCGCGCTGACGAAGCCGCGGATCATCGAGCTCCTGCTGGTCACGACGATCCCCGCGATGGTGCTGGCGACGCGCGGCCTGCCCGGCATGGCGCCGACCGAGTGGTTCCGGCTCGTCTTCTGGACGCTGGTCTGCGGCACGCTCGCGGCCGGCTCGGCGAACGCGATCAACCAGTACCTCGACCGCGACATCGACCTGCTGATGACCCGCACCCGCCGCCGGCCGCTGCCGGCCCACGCGGTCGCGCCCGAGAACGCCGTGATCTTCGGCATCGTGCTGGGCGTCGTGTCGATCGTCCTGATGGCCTGGTTCGTCAACCTCGTGGCGGCGTTCCTCACGCTGCTCGCGATCGGCTTCTACGTGTTCGTGTACACGATGATGCTCAAGCGGACGACGCCCCAGAACATCGTCATCGGCGGCGCGGCCGGCGCGCTGCCGCCGGTCATCGGCTGGGCCGCGGTCACCGGCCGGGTCGAGATCCCGGCCCTGCTCCTGTTCGCGCTGGTCTTCTACTGGACACCACCGCACTTCTGGGCGCTGTCGCTGCGGATCCGGAAGGACTACGAGGCGGCCCGTGTGCCGATGCTGCCCGTCGTGCGCGGCGTGCCCGAGACCGCGCGCCAGATCGGCCTGTACACGATCCTGCTGGTCGCCATCAGCCTCGTCTTCTACGCCGTGGCGCACATGGGCGTGGTCTACCTCGTGGCGGCGGTCGGGCTGGGGGCCGTGTTCCTGTGGCGCGCCTTCGTGCTGTGGCGCCAGGCGACCTCGCCCGAGGGCTCGCTGGCCCAGGCGATCCGCCTCTACAAGTACTCGATCAGCTACCTCACGCTGCTGTTCGCGGCCGTGGCGATCGACAGCCTCCTGTTCGGCACGCTGACCTGAGCGCCGGGCGAGGGGAGGGGATGCGGGGACCCGGGTCGACCGTGCGCCGGGCGGTCCGCGTGCGCGTCGGCGCCGCCGCGCTGGCCATCGCGCTTGCGGCGCTGCTCGTGCCCGGACTCACGACGGCGCCGGTCGCCGCCGACTGCGCGGCGCCGTTGACGATCCCCGACGCGCAGAGCACCGGCGACATCGTGTTCGTCGGCACGGTGTTCAGCCTCGACAACGACAACCGCTGGGTCAGGGTGCTGGTCGACGAGCGGTGGCAGAACGCCGGGGGCCTGCCCGACACCGTCGACATTCGCGGCGGACCCGCGGCGGGGATCGAGAGCCCCACGGATCGGGCGTATACCCAGGGTCGATACCTGTTCGACGTCACCAACGTCGGGCCCTACCTGCAGGACTCGAGCTGCTCGGCGACGACCGCGTGGACCGACGACCTCGGTCGCTACCGGCCGTCGGACGTGGTCCAGGCACCCGGCTCGACGTCCGGTTCGCCGCTGGACGCCATCGGCTCGTCCGACCTCGCACTGGCGGCCGGGCTCGTCCTGGCGCTGCTGATCGCGGTGGTCGCCTACATCCTGATCCTGCGCCGGCGTAAGCGGCCGCCGGACTGGATGCGCTGAGCCGGACCGCGGCTTCTCGTCCTGGCCGCGCGGTCAGCCGCGGGCCCGCTCGATCTCCGCGACCAGCGCGCGCACGTCGGGTGGGCGCCCGAGGACGTCGCGCAGGACGTCGCCCGCGGAGCGCTCGAGCCCGAACCGGTAGACGTGCTCGGAGACCCAGTCGTACCAGCCGGGGTCGCCGCCGATCCAGTCGCCACGGACTGCCCGGATCGCCGACCGCAGGTCCGCGGCCAGCACGGCCCCCACCGCGTAGTTCACCATGTAGCCGGGCTCCTGCACCAGCTGCCCGCGCATCGCCCACCACGACCACTCCGGGTGGGGCGCGATCCCGAGGTAGTCGGCCGTGATCGCGGTCCAGACCTCGTTCGGCGTGCGGTCGGGCTCGGCGTGGATCCGGATCTCGAACAGGGCCCAGGCCGTGTCCAGCATCACGTCCGCGTAGCGGCAGCCGAGTGAGGTCGCGTCCGACAGCCGGGTCGCCTCCGGGATCCAGCGCTCGAGCCACGCGGGCTCCGCGACGTCGAGGCCGACCACCTCCGCCAGCGCCTCGGTGAGCGCGTCCGAGTCGGGCCAGTCGGCGTAGGCGGGCCGCGTCCGGATCGCCGCGATGTGGCAGGCGTGCCCGCCCTCGTGGACGAGCTCCGCCAGGTCGCCGAGGCCGCCGTCGACGTAGGTCGCGAGGACGACCGGGTCGCCCGGCGACCAGCTCCCGTCCGCCCGCCGGAACGGCCGCGCGCCGAAGGTCGTGAACGCGACCGAGACCGTCGGGCGGCCGAGCCTCGGGGTCGTGTCGAACGTCGCCCCGAGCGCGTCGAAGTCGATGCCGAGCGCGGCGAACGACCGGCGATTGACGTCGAGCACGCGGTCGAGCGGGAGCGTGCCGCGGACCGCCCGGTCGGCCTCGCCGGCCCGCCACCACCAGTCCCACGGCTCGATCGCGGGCTCGCCACGGTCGCGCGCTGGCCGGGTCACCGCGTCCCGCCACGCCTCGAGGGCGGCCACGGCCCATCGTTCGATGTCGCCGGGCGCGAGCCCGAGCGCCCGTTCGTTCGCCGCGATCGGCGAACCGCCGGCGGCCCAGCGGACGCGGGACTCTCGGATCAGCGCCGCATACGGCGACGGAGGGGGGGCCGTGCCCTGGTCGCCGTCGATCGCCCGCCACAGCGGCTCGAGGCCCAGGAACAGCCGCCGCCGCCTCGCCTGGTGGGGCTCGGTCGCCAGGCGGGCGAGGATCCGAGGGCGGCCGAGCCGTTCGCCGTCGACCTCGAGGGCGTCCGCGAGCGTCCCGTAGCAGCCCTCGAGCCGCTCGCGCAGGATCGCGCCGCCGGCCCCGATGGCCGAGGCCCAGGCGGCCTCGTCCTCGCACGTGTTCCGCTCGACCGGCGGCGCGACCGGCAGCTCGGCGTCCGGCCCGAACGCCACCTCGACGCCGGCTCGCATCGCCGCCAGGGCCCGGGCATCGTCGGCGGAGAGTTCGGGAGCCGGATGCGCATCGAACGCTGCGAGCAGCCCCCGGAGCCCGGCCTCGGCGGCCTCGGCGTCGCGTTCGAGACCTGACGCATCGGCCGGCACGCCTCGAGCCTGCGCGACGTCGAGCCGGTCGCGTGCGTCGCGGGCGGCGAGGTACGCGGCCTCCAGCTCAGCGAGGGGCTCGGGGTCGGGCATGGCCGCATCGTGCCATGTGGGTCTCCCAACGGGTGGCGATGTGTCACGATCGGCCCATGGAGCTGACCTTCCTCGGGGGCGCGCGGACCGTGACGGGATCCCGCCACCTCGTCGACACCGGCCGGGCCCGGGTCCTCATCGACTGCGGCATGTTCCAGGGCGGCCCCGACGAGACCATGCGCAACCGCGTGCCGCTGGGCGTCGACCCGAAGACCCTCGACGCGGTCGTGCTCACCCACGCCCACCTCGACCACTGCGGCCTGCTGCCGCTCCTGGTCCATGAGGGCTTTCGGGGCGCCATCGTCTGCACCTCCGCCACCGCCGAGCTCGCCCGGCTCGTGCTGCTCGACTCGGCCAAGCTCCAGGTGGAGTTCGCGAAGCGCGCGACGCGACGCGCCAAGCGCGACCCGGACAAAGCGGCTCACGATGCCGCCCGGAGCGCGTCGGACTACGACGAGATGCTCCACCTCGCCGCCCAGGGCGCCGAGAGCCCGGGCGGGCCCGACCCCGAGGAGCTCCTGCGCGAGGCCGGCCCGGAGGTCGTGCTGCACCTCGGCGACCCGCTGTATACGGAGGACGACGTCGACCTCACGCTCTCGATGTTCCAGACCGTGCCTTACGGGGCCGAGCACGAGGTTGCCCACGGCGTCCATGTGACGCTGGCCGACGCCGGCCACATCCTGGGCTCGGCGATCGTGCGGATGCGGCTGGCCCGACCGGGGGGCGGGCGGGACACGATCGTCGTGTTCTCGGGCGACCTCGGCCGGCCCGGCACGCCGATCCTCCGCGACCCGACGCCGGTCACCGAGGGCGACATCGTCCTGTGCGAGTCCACCTACGGCGGCCGCGAGCACGAGCCGGCGGAGCAGGCGGCCGCGACGCTGGCCGATGTCGTCAACGACGCCGTGCGCCGCAAGGGCGTGCTGCTCATCCCGTCGTTCGCGATCGGCCGGACGCAGGAGATCGTGTGGCAGCTGAGCCGGCTCCTTGACGCCGGCCGGATCCCCGAGATCCCCGTCTACCTCGACTCGCCGATGGCGAAGTCGGCATCGGAGGTCTACCGCAACCACCCCGAGGCGTACGACGAGGAGACGGATGCGCTCCTGAAGGCGCATGAGGCGCCGCTCGACTTCCCGGGCCAGCACATCGTCCAGAACGTCCAGGAGTCGGAGCGGATCGCCCAGGCCCCGCAGCCGCTGATCATCATCGCCTCGAACGGGATGCTGACCGGCGGCCGCTCGGTGGGCCACGCGGAGCGGCTGCTCGACGACCCGACGGCGACGATCCTGTTCGTCGGCTACCAGGGCGAGGGCACGCTCGGCGGCCACCTCGTCCGCGGGACGCCGACCGCCCGCATCGCCGGCCACGAGATGCAGGTGAAGGCGACGATCCGGTCGCTCGACGGCTTCTCCGCCCACGCCGACGAGCCTGAGCTGCTCCAGTGGCTCGGCGGGTTCATCGGCGGGCGCCGCGCGGGCGACCCGGGCGTGCCGCGTGACGTGTACCTGGTCCACGGCGACCCGCCGGCCCAGCAGGCGCTCCAACCCAAGGTCGACGCGCTGGGCCTCCACGCCGAGATCCCGGCCTGGCACCAGACGGTGTCGCTGGACTGACCCCGGCGCGCCCACGATCGCCGCCCGTCGGGCCCCCGCTGTGCGTGCCACCGCATCGGCCATTGCGTCGACCGGCCGCGCCGCGATCGACATCGACCCTCCTGCGCGCCACGCAGCTTTTCTTGTCGCTCGGACGGCAGTCGTGCGTGCCACGCACGGCGACGACCCCTGATTGGGCCAAGCGACCCGAATCCAGGTTGCGATGATGCGTGGGATGCCGCTTTCCTGTCGCGGTGACGCGAATTCCTGCGCGCGGCGCACGGTCCGACCGCTCCGCGAATCATTCGACCGCCCCGGCGCCTTGCCCTCGGCCCAGGCGGTCGGTCGCCCGCATGCGGGCGGCTCGGCTACGATCGCGGCGTCCGCTAGGAGATCGATCACCTTGGCCGTCACGCACCCGGCGCCGCGCACGCCCGCCCCGCTCTCGCCCGAGGAGATCGCGCGAATCCGCGCCCCGTTCCGCGGCGCCCGGCTGCTGCCCGGCAAGGCCTACCACGACGACGACATCTTCGCGTGGGAGACGGAGGAGATCTTCTTCCGCGACTGGCTCGCGGTCGGCCGCGCGGAGGAGGTCCCGGAGCCCGGCAGCTTCCTGGTGCGCGAGGTGCTGGGCGAGAGCGTGCTCCTGGTCCGCGGCCGGGACGGCGAGATCCGCGCGTTCTACAACGTGTGCCGCCACCGGGGCACCGCGGTGGAAGAGCGGGAGTGCGGCAAGGCCGTCCGCTTCCAGTGCCCCTACCACGCCTGGATCTACGACCTCGACGGCAGGCTCGTGCGGGCCAAGCACACCGAGGATCTCGACGACTTCAGCCTCGACACCTACGGCCTGGCGCCCATCCGGTGCGAGACCTGGCAGGGCTTCGTGTTCCTGTGCTTCGCCGAGTCCGTCACGGCGGGCCTCGAGACCTACATGGGCGACTGGTATGAGCACCACGCGAGCTTCGGCCGGGACATGGCCAGGCTCCGGCGCGCCGCGCGCATGACCTACGACGTCGGCGCCAACTGGAAGATCGTGGCCGAGAACTACAGCGAGTGCTACCACTGCCCGCCGGTCCACCCGCTGCTCAACAAGCTCACGCCCTATGACCTGGGCGAGGACTTCCTGGCCGAAGGCCCGTGGAAGGGCGGCTGGATGCCGTTCGCCGAGGGCTGCGAGACGATGTCGATCAGCGGCAAGCGCGACGGCCGTCCGCTGCTCTACGCCCGCGACGAGACCGAGGCGCGGCGGATCTACTACTACATCCTGTGGCCGAACCTGATCGTCTCGGTCCATCCCGACTACGTGCTCACGCACCAGGCATGGCCCGACGGACCCAACCGCTCGACCGTCCATTGCGACCTGTACGTCGATGCGGACCGGCTGGGCGAGATCGACGTCAGCGGCGCGACCGAGTTCTGGGACATCACCAACCGCGAGGACTACCACGTGGTCGAGGCGCAGCAGCAGGGGACGCGTTCCCGGAGCTGGGTCGCCGGCCGCTACTCGAACCAGGAAGCCTCGGTCCACGCGTTCGACATCATGGTCGCGGACCGCTACGCGAACGACGGCTCGCGCACAACGCGCGGCTGGCGCACCGAGTCCGCGAGCGACCGGCGCCGGGTGACCGGCATCCTCGGTCCGGCCCAGCAGGCGGAGGCCGCCGAGGCGAGCGGCTGAGTGGCCCGCTGACCCGCCACGCCAGCCTTGCGCCACCAGTGCATGGAGACGCGCGTTTGAAGCTCCTTCTCACGTCCGCCGGGATGACGAACCCCAGCATTCGAGCCGCCCTGCTGGAGCTCCTGGGTAGGCCGATCGAGGAGTGCACCGCCCTCGTCAACTCCACCGCGAGCTGGCCGCTCCGGCGCGGCTCGCAGCTCGCGTGGAGTTTCACTGCCGGCCAGCAGCCCGAGACGCCGATGGCCGAGCTCGGCTGGAAGTCCGTCGGCGTCCTGGAGCTCACGGCGCTGCCCACCATCGCGCGAACCGTATGGCTCTCCTGGGTCGAACAGGCCGACGTGCTGCTCGTGAACGGCGGCGACACGATCTACCTCGACCGATGGATGCGCGAGTCCGGGCTGGCTGAGCTCCTTCCGTCGCTCGACCTCGTGTACGTGGGACTCAGCGCCGGGAGCTTGGTCATGTCGCCCTCGGTCGGGGACGTCTTCGCTTCGTGGACCCGGCCTGTCGGGGGCGAAGGGCTGGGCTTCGTCGACTTCGAGATCTTCCCGCACCTCGACAACCCCGACCTGCCGGAGAACACCACGGCCGATGCGGAGCGGTGGGCGGCCGGCCTGACCGGGCCCGGCTACGCGATCGACGACGAGACCGCGATCAAGGTGGTCGATGGGGTCGCCGACGTGATCTCAGAGGGGCACTGGCGGCTGTTCGAGTCGTAGTGCCGAGGGCCATTCGCGAACGCTGGCTGACCCCGTTGCGACGTCGTCAGCCTTGCGCCGATTCGCGCGCGACGTCCGTCGAGTCCGGGTCTCCGGCCAGCCCGCGGTCGTGGTCGAGGTAGGTATCCACGATCTGGCCCGCCGTCGCGCTCACGACCGCCTGTCCCGTCACCGCGGCGAGGAATTCGGTGCGCCCGATCCCGAGCAGCTGTGACTCGCGCGTCGCCGTGACCGTCGCCGTCCGCGGCACGTTCCGGAGCAGCGCGATCTCGCCGAACCCGTCGCCCGGAGCCGACAGCGTGCGCACGAACTGGCCGCCCCGGCTGACGTCGAGCGAGCCCGTCTCCAGCACGAAGAAGCGCTCGCCCGGGTCGCCTTCCCGGATCACGACGGTCGACGGCGGCACGGACTGCCAGACGCCGGAGCGGGCGAGCGACTCGAGCGTCGGCGGGTCCAGGCCGGCGAACAGCGCCAGCCGGCGGAGAAGCGCGAGGGCCCGCACGGGTACGTTCGCCCGGCGGTCGATGCCGCGCAGGCCCGGCGACGCGAGCACGACGACGAGCGGGATGACGGCCGCGAACGCGACAACCGCGGCCGGGATCCCCAGCACCGCGACGGCGAGCGGCAGCAGGATCGAGCCGATGGCGAGGCACACCGTCATCAGCCCCTCGAGGATCCCGAACACGCGGGCCAGCACCTCGTCGTGTACGGCGCGCTGGAGAGCGGTGCGACCGGCGACGTCCATCAGCGTGAGCGCGATCCCGCACGCCACGAGCAGCGCCGGCGCGACCACGGCCGGCGCCACGGCGCCGAACAGCACGAACAGGACGCCCCAGGCCAGGCCGGACGCGAGGAGCACGGGCGCGAGCCGCTGCCTGCCGATGAGCGCGAACGCGGCCATCCCGCCCAGGATCCCGCCGGCGCCGATGGCCGCCGACAGGATCGCGGCTCCCAATTCGCCGGTCCCGAACTGCTCGATCGCGATCAGCACGAACAGCACGTCGCAGGCCCCGATCAGCAGCATGCGCGACGAGAGGATCGCGACGATCAGCCGGGCGTCGGGATGCTCGGCGAGGGCGCGGAACCCGCCGAGGATCGCGGGGCCGCTCGCCTCCGGGTGGTCCTCCTCGGCGGTATGGAGCGCAGCGTCGTACGCGGCGTCCGAGACGTGCGGCGCCCCCGCGTGGGCATGCGGGCGGAGCCCAAGGACCAGGATGGCTGCGCTCGAGGCGACCAGCGCGAGGAGGGCGAGGACGGCGCCCGGCCCCGCCACGGACAGGATCGCCGCCGCCGACAGGGGCCCGAGCAGCAGGCCGCTGGCCTCCGCGATGCTCGTGACGGCGTTGGCGGCGGTCAGCTCGGACGGATCGTGGGCGAGGCCGGGGAGGAGCGCGTTGTGGGCCGGACGGACGAGGGTCAGCGTCATCGAGGCCGCGATCGCCGCCAGATAGACCACCGGTGCCGCCCAGGCCAGCAGCATCCCGGCGGCGACCAAGGCGGTCCAGGCCGCGAACAGTGAGTACGCACCCAGGAGGACGCGCTCGCGCCGGAACCGATCGCCGAGCGTGCCCCCGAACGGCGCGATGGCGGCGGCTGGCAACAGCTGGGCCAGGGCGACGAGGCCGACCGACGCCGGTCCCGTCTCCGCATACGCGTACAGCAGGATCGCCACCCACGACCCGTACTCGACGGTGTTGAACGCGAGGAATGCCAGCTCGACCCGTCGCAGGGTCGGGTTGCCGAGCACGCGGCGGACGATCTGCAGCGTGCTGCGGGTCCGGGACACTGCGGCCGTCATGGGCGGCCAGTGTGCCCGAGGGGTGCGTGGGCGCGCCGGTCGATCCGCCCACCGGGCCGTGGCCTTGGCGAGTGGGCGTCAGGCAGCCGACAATACGCGCATGGCGATCCTGACCGCCGACGAGCTCGCGTCCGTCCGCCGCGAGTACCGAGCGGCCTCCCTCCTGCCTGCGCGGACCTATCAGGACCCGGCCGTCCTCGACTGGGAACGCGAGCACATCCTGGAGCGCGACTGGCTCGCGGTCGGCCGCGCGGAGGAGGTCCCGGAGCCCGGCAGCTTCCTGGTGCGCGAGGTGCTGGGCGAGAGCGTGCTCCTGGTCCGCGGCCGGGACGGCGAGATCCGCGCGTTCTACAACGTGTGCCGCCACCGGGGCACCGCGGTGGAAGAGCGGGAGTGCGGCAAGGCCGTCCGCTTCCAGTGCCCCTACCACGCCTGGATCTACGACCTCGACGGCAGGCTCGTGCGGGCCAAGCACACCGAGGATCTCGACGACTTCAGCCTCGACACCTACGGCCTGGCGCCCATCCGGTGCGAGACCTGGCAGGGCTTCGTGTTCCTGTGCTTCGCCGACGAGTCCGTCACGGCGGGCCTCGAGACCCAGCTCGGTGACCTCGTCGACAACATGGCCCGGTTCGACTTCACCTCGCTCCGGTCGGCCAGGCAGATCGTGTACGAGGTCGGCGCCAACTGGAAGCTGATCGCCGAGAACTACAGCGAGTGCTACCACTGCCCGGGCGTCCACCCCCAGCTGAACAAGCTCACGCCCTACGACCTGGGCGGCGACTTCGACCCCAACGGCGCCTGGCAGGGCGGCTGGATGGAGCTGGTCGAGGGGGCCGAGACGATGGCCCTCGACGGCGGCCACGGCTCACGTGACGGGCGCCCGCCGATGTGCGGGATCACGCCCACCGACGAGCAGCGGGTCTACTACTACGTGCTGTGGCCGACGACGTTCCTGTCGATCCACCCCGACTACCTGCTGGTCCATCGGCTGGTGCCGGTCGACGCCAACCACACCCAGGTCGTGTGCGACTGGCTGTTCGAGGGCGAGACCATCGACGCCGAGGGCTTCGACCCCTCGGATGCGATCGCCTTCTGGGACCTCACCAATCGCCAGGACTGGCACGTGTGCGAGCTCCAGCAGCGCGGGACGGCGTCCCGGAGCTGGGTCGCCGGCCGCTACTCGAACCAGGAGGCCTCGGTGCAGGCGTTCGACCTGATGGTCGCCGACCGCTACGCGGAGGACGGCGTCGCGAGCCAGCGCGCCGTGCGCGAGCGCTACAACACCCCGCCGCCGAAGCCGACCACGAACGGCGCCAACGGCCACCGCACCACCGTCGCCGAGCTCCGCAGCGAGGGCGCCGCCGCCAGCCGCACCGGCTGACCGGCGATCAGATCCCGGCGGCGCTGCCCCGCTGGTCGCCGCGCAGCGCGCCCAGCCGCCAGGCCATGAAGATCAGGATCGCCGTGATCGACACGATGATGGTCGAGATCGCGTTGATCTCGGGCGTCACGCCGAACCGGATCTTCGAGTAGATGTAGATCGGCAGCGTCGACGACCCGACGCCCGCGTTGAACGAGGTGATGATCAGGTCGTCGAACGAGAGCGCGAACGTCAGCATCGCGCCCGCGGCGATCGCCGGCAGCAGCAGCGGCAGCGTCACGTACCGGAACGCGCCCCACGCGGACGACCCCAGGTCGCGGGCGGCCTCCTCGAGCTGCGGGTCGAGGTTCGCGGCGCGCGCCCGGACGACGACGGCCACGTACGAGATGCAGAACGTGATGTGGGCGATCGAGATCTGCTGGATCGACCCCTGGCCGTTGAACAGCTGGCCGAAGAACAGCAGCAGGCTGATGCCCATCACGATCTCCGGGGCCACCATCGGCAGCAGCAGCAGCGCCTCGGCGGAGCCGCGCTTCCGGTTGCGCAGCCGCGTCAGCCCGAGGCCGAGCAGGGTGCCCAGGACGGTCGCGACGATGACCGCGACCAGCGCGACCTCGAGCGTCACGACCAGGGCCGCGATCAGGTCGCGGTTGTCGAACAGGCGCGGATACCAACGCAGGGTCGGCGCGACCCAGGCGAAGTTGTGCTTCGAGGCGTTGAACGAGAACAGGATCAGGATGGCGATCGGCAGGAACAGGAACACGTACACCGCGAGGGCGTAGGCGGTCAGCCAGCGGTTGCGCTCCCGTCGCACCTAGAGGACCTCGCGCCGCAGGATGCGCAGGCTGAGCAGCGTGCCGATGATCGTGACCAGCATCAGCAGGAAGCCCAGCGACGCGCCCGACGGCCAGTCGCGCGCCGACAGGAACTGCGTCTGGACGACCTTGGCGATGGTCGTCGTCTGCGCGCCGCCCAGCAGGTCGGGCGTGACGTAGTCGCCGATCGCCGGGATGAACGTCAGGATCGCGGCGGCGATGATGCCGGGCATCGTCAGCGGCAGCGTCACGTGCAGGAAGGCCTGGCGGCCGCTCGCGTAGAGGTCGCGGGCGGCCGCGATCAATGAGTCGTCCAGCCGGTCGATCGAGACGTACAAGGGCAGGATCGCGAACGGCAGGAAGCCGTAGGTCATGCCCAGCACGACGGACAGGTCGGTGTTGAGCAGGATGATCGGCTCGTGGATGATCCCGAGCGCCGTCAGGATCGAGTTCACCACGCCGTTGTCGCGCAGGATGATCATCCAGGCGTAGGTCCGGATGAGGTAGCTCGTCCAGAACGGCAGCATCACGAGGATCAGCAGCAGCGTCTTGTTGCGACCGCCGTAGCGGCTGATCCAGTACGCGATCGGGTAGCCGATGGCGATCGAGAACACGGTCGTCAACGCCGAGTAGCGGAACGAGTTCCAGACCGTGGGCAGGAACGTGGGCGAGAGCGCGCTCGCGTAGTGGTCGAGCGTCAGGTGGTCGAACTGGACGACCCCGAAGCGGTCCTTCGTGCCGAGGCTGACGATGAAGATGATCGCCAGCGGGACGAGGAAGAACAGCGCCAGCCAGCCGATCCCGGGCAGGACGAGCGGGCCGGCGCCCAGGCGGCTACGCACCGGAGCGGAGGGTCGTCCAGCGCGAGGCGTACTTGTCGAGGTCGGCGCCCAGGTCGAGCAGCTCGACCAGCGAGTCGATGACCGACTGGTCGGGGTTCACGGCCGGGTCCTTGAGGATGTACGGCTTGATGTACTCCTTGGCCGCGGCGTTGGGGCCCATGTAGCCGATGTAGTTGGTGTTCCTGGCCGAGACCTTCGCGTCGAGCAAGTGGTTCATGAACAGCTGCGCGGCGATCGGGTGCTTCGCGTTGGCCAGCAGCACGGCCGTGTCGGAGCCGCGGATGCCGCCCTCATCGGGGATGTAGAACTTGACCGTCGGTCGCTCGGTGACGACCTGGTACACGTCCGAGCCCCAGGCATGCGCCACCCAGGCGTCGCCCGTCGAGAGCACCCCGATGTCGTCGGTGGTGTAGATGCGGACCAGCGGCTTCTGCTCCTGGAGCAGCTGGAGCGCGGCGTCGAGCTCGGCGTCGTTGGTGGTGTTCGGGTCCTTGCCCTGCAGGAACAGGGCCGCGGCGAACGCCTCGCGCATGTCGTCGAGGACCGCGATGTGCTGGTTGTACTTCTCGTCCCACAGCGCGTTCCAGCTGGTCAGCTTCTCCGACACCTTGGCGGTGTCGTAGGCGACGCCCGTGGTCCACCACATGTACGGGATCGAGTGGGCGTTGGCCGGGTCGTAGCCCGGGTTCTGCCATTCGACGCCCAGGTTGCCGATGTTCGTCATGAACGACGGATCGAGCGCCTGGATGAGTCCCCGCTCGAGGAGGCCGGGGATGTCGGTCGACGTGGGGAACGTGATGTCGTAGCCGCCGCCGCCCTGGCCGATCTTCGCGAGCATGGTGTCGTAGTTGTCGAAGAAGTCGGTGGTGACCTTGACCTTGTACTTCTTCTCGAACGACGGGATCACACTCTTGCCCATGTACTGCGCCCAGTTGTAGATGAACAGCTCACCTTCGGGGGTCGGCGGCGCGGTGGGCTCGGGCGTGGGGCCGGCCGATGCGGAGGCGGATGCTCCAGTCGAGGGCGGCGGCGCGGACGCGGCGGGCGTCCCGCCGGACGCGGCCGCGGCGGGAGACGGCGTGGCGCTGTTCGAGCTCGTGCAGGCCGCGATGACCGGCGCCAGCGCGGCGGCGCCGCCCAGGATGGCGATGCGCTCCAGCAGGTAGCGGCGGCTGATGCGTCGTTCCGCCAGGTGGCGGACGAGCGCGCGCTCGAGGTCGATGGATGAGCCGTCGTGCGGGTGATGCGTCATGGGATGTCCTCCAGGGGGGCTGGCGCCGACGGGCCCCTGCCGAGCACGAGGGCATCGGCGGCGTCCCAGGCGACGGCGACGTCGCTGCCGACAGGCAGGCGGGGCCCGGCCTTCGGGGCGAGGACCGTGAGGCCGGTCCCGCCCGTCGTCCGGAGCTGATAGGAGACGTTGGTGCCCAGGTAGGCGGCCTGCTCCACCCGGGCGGCGATGGCGTCCTCGGCGGCGGCCGGCAGGAGCCGGATCGACTCGGGTCGGACGCTGATCTCGATGCTGGTCCCCGGCGTGTGGCCATCGCGGTCGATCGCCACGGGCTCCCCGGACTCGAGCCGCGCACGCCCGTCGGCGTCGATGGTCGCGCGCAGCAGGTTGGTGGTGCCGATGAAGTCGGCGACGAACCGCGTCGCCGGTCGTTCGTAGAGCTCCTCGGGCGTGCCGAGCTGCTCCACATGCCCCGCGTTCATGACGGCGATCCGGTCGCTCAACGTGAGCGCCTCCTCCTGGTCGTGGGTCACGTAGATGAACGTGATCCCGACCTCCTGCTGGATGCGCTTCAGCTCCGTCTGGAGCTGGCGGCGGAGCTTGAGGTCCAGCGCGCCGAGTGGCTCGTCGAGCAGCAGGACGTCGGGCCGGTTCGCCAGCGCCCGCGCAAGCGCGACCCGCTGCTGCTGGCCGCCCGACAGCTGGTTCGGCTTGCGCTTCTCGTAGCCCTCGAGCCGGACCAGCCCCAGCGCGTCGCCGACGCGGCGCCGGACCTCGTCCTTCGCCATGCCCTTGCGCTTCGGGCCGAACGCGACGTTGTCGCCCACGGACAGGTGGGGGAACAGGGCGTAGTGCTGGAACACCATGTTCACGGACCGCTTGTCGGGCGGCTCGCGGGTCATGTCGCGATCGCGCAGCAGGATCCGCCCGCCCGTGGGCAGCTCGAAGCCGCCGATCATGCGGAGCGTGGTCGTCTTGCCGCAACCGGACGGCCCGAGCAGCGAGAAGAACTCGCCGGCAGCCACGTCGAGCGAGACGTGGTCGACGGCGAGCACGTCGCCGAACCGCTTCTCGAGGTTGTCGAGGCGGATCTCGGGCGTAGCTGCGCGGGGGGCAGTCGCCATCGGGCCGGACGTTACGCGGCCGGACCGCGCTGCGCGCCGACCAGTCCTGCCTTGTGGGACACGCGGACCTCCTGTGACGGGCGGGGGCCCGCGCAGTATCGCCGCCGGAGCGGATTCGCGCGGATTGGCGCGGACTGGCCCGGAATGGCGGCCCGGCCGACGCGCTATCGGCGGGGCTTCGTCCTCGCCGCGATCCGCTGGAGCGCCTCCTCCCAGCCCGCGTCGAAGGGCTTGCCCGGCTCGTCGAGGTCGATGGCAACCGGCGCATGGTCGGACGGCGTCGGGGGGCCCTTGCGCGCCTCGCGGTCGATCTCGGCCCACACGACGCGCTCGGCGAGCGGCGCCGTCGCGTACAGCAGGTCGATGCGCATGCCCTCGTTGCGGTGGAACATGCCGGCCCGGTAGTCCCACCACGAGAAGCGACCGGGCTCCGGGCGCACGGATCGATAGGTATCCACGAGGCCCCACTCGCGGAGGGTGGCGAGGGCCGCCCGCTCCGGCGGCGACACGTGGGTTCCGCCGTGGGCCTTGACCTCGCTCCAGACGTCCTCGGGCGCGGGCGTGACGTTGTAGTCGCCGCCCAGCAGCAACGGCTCGTTCTTGCTCCGGGTCTCGGCCAGCCAGCGCGCCGCGCGCTCGAACCAGCGCAGCTTGCCGACGTAGAACGGCGAGTCGACGACCCGCCCGTTGGGCGCATAGAGGCTGACCACGCGCACGCCGCCGCACACCGCCGACACCATCCGCGCCTCGTCGAACGGGTTGAAGTCCTCCTCGTCGAGGCCGGCCGCGGAGCCCGCGCTGGAGTCGCGGACCGGGCCGTCGCCGAAGTTCGTGATCACGTCCTCGGCGCCCACCCGGGTCAGGATCCCGACGCCGTTCCAGCGTCCCTCGCCGTGGTGGACGAGCTCGTAGCCCAGCATGCGGAACGGCATCACCGGCGCGTCGGCATCGGCCAGCTTCGTCTCCTGCATCAGCAGGACGTCGGGCTCGGCGCGCGCGAGCCACTTCTCGACCGCCTCCATCCGGGCGTTCAGCGAGTTGACGTTCCAGGTCGCGATCCGCACCGCCGCAGGGTAGCGTGAACCAGGTTTCGGGCGGAGGCACGGGTCGCCGGCGGCTCGACGCCGCTGGTGGGGTGCGCAGCGCTATTTCGGCGGCTTGATGCTGATCCGCTCGCCGACCCGGCTGAGCTCGACCGTGGACGTCATGTCGAAGGCCAGGTCGGCCAGGCCACCGCTGACCGGCCGGGCGCTCGCGTGAAACGTGTACTGGACCGGCGTCCCGTCAGCCTCGAGGACGAGCTCGAGGGCGTCGATCGACCCAGGGGCATTCAGGGACTTCAGCAAGCGGGTCTGGTAGGGGATGGCCCTCGTCGCCCGGAAGCGGTACCGAGCGGGCGTTCCGTCGACGCGCCCGTCGAACTGGAGCTGGTCGAGCGGACGGAGGAACTGCCACGGGTCGACGATCCCCTCGATCGTTGCGTCGTCGGCCTTCTTGCCGCGCTGCCAGGGATGACCCCGTTCACGGGCCCACGTCTGCCTGTCGGCGATCACGAGGTCGGCGGTGGTTCCGGCCGCGGTGATTGCCGCCCTGACGTCCTTGCCACTCACGTCGAGGACGGACCTGACGTCGGTGGACTGGCCCCGCTGGATGACGGTGGAGGCCTGATCGAGGTGAAACGCGAGGTCTCGGCGCGCGATCAGTGCCTTGAACGCCGTCATGGCCGCCTGGGCGTCGTCGAGGTCCGGATCGACGGTCGGGGAGACCCCTGGGGTCGTGTTCTCGGTCGGCGCGACGCGGGCCTGTGGCGAGCCGCAGCCGACGAGCGCGAGCGCGATGACGATCGCACACGCACCCGCCGCGCGCGCCGTACCGCGCCGTCGGCCGCGCCGGGTGGCGACGGTCGGGCGGATCATGGGTCGTCGGTCCCGGGTCGTCAGTACCGGCGGCCGCGCTGCCGCGCGAGGTCGAAGGTCGCGGTGTCCGCGACCGCCATCACCGCCATCGTGCCGGCCTGGACGGGGTCGCTGACGACGAGGTCCACATGGTCGGTGATCGAGCCGACCATGTTCAGGGCGATGATCGGGATGCCGGCCGCGCGCAGCTCCTCGGCGGCACGGCTGATCTCGCCGCCCATGATCGATCCCGCGAGCACCAGCAGCCTGGCCCGCGGCAGGTCGGCGACGGCCCGGACCGCGGAGGCGATCGCCTCCTCGCCGACCAGGGGGATCGTGTCCACGGAGATCCGCTCGCCACGCAGGTTGTGGCGGTCCGCCTCGGACACGGCGCCCAGCGCGACCTGCGCGACCTGGGCCCCGCCACCGACGACGATCACGCGCTTGCCGAAGACCTTGGCCAGCGCGCGGGTCAACCGGATGGCCACGACGACGTCGAGGTCCTCGAGCGTCGCGATCAGGGCGTGCTCGTCGGCGTCGTCGATCTCGACCTCGAGCTCCAGCTCGGCGGTCGGCCGGTCGTCGGGCTCGATGCCGGCCGACGGCGTCCGCTCGACCGTCGACAGGTTCCGAACCCGGCCCCCGGACTCGGCGACTCGCGCGGCGATCACCGCCATCGTCCCCGGCAGGTCGACCACCTCCAGATGGACCGCGACGGCAGGGGGCAGCGGCTCCGGGGAGCGGCCGGGCATCGGCGCGGTCAGCCCGATCGGCCGGCGACGACGTCGCTGATCGAGAGGTCCGCGGGCGAGCCGCCGGTCGGGTCGTGCTCCTCGAACGCGGTGCCGATCGACGCGAACGCCTCGCGGGTCTTCTCCGGGTCGCTGGTCGTGAGCATCAGCGCGCCGTCCGTGTCCTCGGCGACCCCGACGATCCCGGTGATGTTGACGCCGCGGTCGGCCAGCGCCTGCGCCACGCGGGCGAGCGACCCGGGGCGGTCGTCGAGCTGCACGGTGAACCAGATCGTCACGCGGAACCTCCTGCCCGCCCATGGTACGCGGGCGGCGAGTTACCCTGCGCCCCGATGGTCGCCGTGGCTTTCGTGTCGTTCGAGGACGCCTGAGGTGCCGGCACCGCTGGGCAAGACGCCGACGAAGAAGATGCCCAACATCCAGGTGTTCGGGCTCGACGACTCGAACCCGACCCGGGGCGCGCTGCGCTTCTTCCGCGAGCGACGGATCGTCGTCCACTATGTCGACCTCCGCAAGAAGCCGATCGCCGCGGCGGAGCTGCGCCGGTTCGTCGACCGGCTGGGCGCGCTGATGGTGATGGACACGGACGGACGCGCCTATCGCGACGCGGGCCTCGCCTGCCTCGCGACCGACAACGCCGCGATCACGCAGCGGCTGCTCGCCGACGTCCGGCTGCTGCGGCTGCCGCTGGTCCGTTACGGAGAGGACGTGACCGCCGGCAAGGCCGAGGACACCTGGAAGGCCTGGCTGGCCCGGCCCCGCTGAGGGACGGCTCGGGCGTCCTCAACGTGCGTCCCGCGCGCACCTACGACCACCGCGTGCGTGGTACGCACATTCCTGAGCTCCACAGGCCCGGACCTGTCACCGATGTGCGCCCCGCGCACGTTCCGACCTGAACCGCCCTGACTTTGATGGAGACTCCACGTGCACAAGGAGGATCTGACATGGGCCAGGCGCGGGCAGTACGCCCGGCACCCAGGACATACACGGCGGAGTTCCGGGAGCGGGCCATGCGGCTCGTCACGGAGACGATCGAGGCCGAGGGCCGTTCGCAGGGGGTCGTGTCCCGGATCGCGCGGCAGCTTGACGTGCGGCCCGAGACGCTGCACAGCTGGCTCCGCCGGTCGGGCCGGGACCTGCGCCACCGGCCGGGCATCGCGCCCGACCTCGAGCTGCGGGTGAGCGAGCTCGAGCGCGAGAACCGGGAGCTCCGGCGGGCCAACGAGATCCTCAAGGCGGCATCGGCTTTCTTCGCGGCGGAGCTCGACCGCCCCGAGACGCGATGACCCGCTTCATCGACGAGCACCGTGCCACGTTCGGAGTCGAGCCGATCTGCCGAACCCTGGGGATCGCTCCGTCGTCGTACTACGCGGCACGGGCACGGCGGCCATCGACCCGGGCGGTCCGGGACGCGCAGCTCGCGGTCGAGGTCCGGCGCATCCACGCCGTCAACTTCGGCGTGTACGGGGTGCGCAAGATGTGGGCCGCGCTCGCCCGCGAGGGCATCGAGGCCGGGCGGGACCGGGTCGCTCGGCTGATGCGGGCCGAGGGCCTGGCGGGCATCCGTCGCGATCGCCGGACGACGACCACCCGGCCGGTCCGCACCACGCCGTCGGTGGACGACCTCGTCGGGCGCCACTTCCGGGCGCCGGCACCCGACCGGCTGTGGGTCGCCGACATCACCTACGTCCCGCTCACATCGGGCGGGTTCTGCTACACCGCCTTCATCACCGACGTGTTCGCCCGTCGGATCGTCGGCTGGAAGGTCGCGGGCTCGCTCGGCGCGGACCTCGCGCTCGACGCGCTCGGCATGGCGCTCGCGGCGCGGGGCGGCCGGCTGCCGGGCCTCGTCCACCACTCCGACCGCGGCACCCAGTACGTCGCGATCCGCTACACCGAGCACCTGGCCGCGGCCGGGGCCGCCCCCTCCGTCGGCTCCCGGGGCGACAGCTACGACAACGCACTCGCCGAGTCGGTCAACAGCCTCTACAAGGCCGAGCTCATCCGGCGCCGGACCTGGCCCACGACCCGCGAGGTCGAGCGGGCAACGGCTGCCTGGGTCGGCTGGTGGAACGTCAGCCGCCTCCACGGCGCCTGCGGCCAGATCCCCCCGGTCGAATTCGAGGCGGCCTACCATCGCGCAAGAGCAGCTCCAGCCGACGCCGCCTAACCCCCATCGAAGGTCTCCACGAAACTCAGGGCGAACCAACCGTGGTGTCGGGTCAGGTGCGCGAAACGTTCCCGTGACGCACACATTCGACCGGTTTGGTGTCCCGAGCCCGGGCCGCGGGTCAGGAATGTGACGATGACGCACGAGCCCCGGGACCCCGGTCTCGGGACCTTGACCTCAGCGCTTGGAGGGGTCGAGCACCCGGCCCATGAACAGGATCGCGCCCGTCCGGACGTCCCGGATCAGGTAGACGAACGGCTTGTCGAACCGCAGCGTCTTCGTCTTGAGCGGGGATGCGGGACCGCACCCGCCCGTTGTGTCGCCGACGACGGCGGTCGCGGCGGCGGCCTCGGTGCCCTTTTCGTCGACGTCGATGTTGGCCTGGTGGATGACCTTGGCGATCACCAGCCGGTCCGACTTGGTGATGCCGGAGAAGTCGGCCCGCTCGGGGTCGAACGCGTTGGGCATGCCCATCGCCGCGAGCTCCGGCCCGAGCTGGGCCGCCGTGTCGATGCCGAACTTCGGCAGGAACAGGCGAACGTTGTAGGCGTATTGCGGGCAGTGCATGTCGCCATCGTCGGCGGGCGTGATCTTCGCCTGCCGCGTCGCCTCACGGCGGAGCTCGGCCTGCACCAGGGCGAGAAGTGACGGAGACAGGCCCCGCTCGAAGGCCCGCATGTTGTCGGGGCGGATCAGCGTCATCGCGAGCGGCGACGAGCCATCGGCGCCGCTGTAGCGGAGCTCGGTGGCCTGCCAGCCCTCGCCCGTCGCGAGGCTGACGTCCTGCTCGCCGAGCAGGTACATGGTCGGGACGCGGACGGTACCGCCCTTGGTCGAGAACGGGCGGTCGTGGGTGCCGTCCTCGCTGAACTCGTGGACCCAGTTGGCCTTCAGGTAGATGGCGTTCACGAGCACGAGGCGCGTCAGCTCCGTGACGTCCGTTGGCGAGAGGAGCTTGGGGATGCGGTTCGCGGTCTGGCGGGCCACCCAGCCGTTGATGAGGTCCCGCGCGGCGGAGCTGTCCCGCATGTAGTCGACGAGGCCGATGCCGGCGCCGAACGCGCGCCCGATCCGCTGGAGATAGGCCTGCTCGATCGGCCAGCCGTCCTGGGCGAAGGCCCGGTTGACGACGTTGAGCGACAGCGAGTGGCTCGTGCCCTCGTCGTCCTTCCAGGTCGCGTTGTGGTCGTTGAGGATCTGCTGGAGGGAGCCGAGGCCGCCGCCGAGGTCGTTCCAGCCGTTCGCGCGCAGGACGTCGTCCATCTGCGTGGCCGTTGCCCCGTCGGCACCCGCCCGGGCCATCGCGAGCGCGAGGGCGATGCTCGTCGGCGACATCGTCACGCCCTTGCCGTCGAGCCCGGCCTTCGGGTCGGCGAGCATCCGCTTGTACAGGCTGATCCCGAACGCGTTGAGCTCGGACGCGGCGCGGCGTGCGTCGGAGAGGCTCGGGGTATCGAGCTTGACCGATGCCTCGGCGACGTTGAGGCCGGTGAGCGGCGCAGCCGAGACGGAGACCCAGGGCGTGCCGTCGTGGTCGGCGATCGCCACCCAGCCGTCGCTCACGCCGCCGTCGAGCGTGACGTCGACCGGCGCGACGCGAACCCACTGGTAGCCGCTGCCCTCGACCGGCCCCTCGAGGACCTGCAGCTGCGTGCCGACCGGGAGCACGGGCTGGTACTTGATGGAGGCGGTGTCGACCTCGGGCTTCGACCGCACGCGCAGCCGGTCCGACACGGTGACGGCGAGGGCGCCCGGGGCGAAGTCGCCCTGCGGCTGGGCCGACGCGTCGGGGCTCGATGCGGGCGACGGCTGCCCGGATGCCGCGGTGGAGGGTGACGGTTGTGCCGCGGCGCTGGGTGCGGCCGAATCCGCGGGCGCCGACGGGCTGGAGCTGGGAACGACGCTGGAATCGCAGGCCGCCACCAGCAACAGGACGGCCAGTGCCGTCGCTCGCAGGGAAATTGGCGACCGGCGGTCGGAGGGGGTCATGGGGCGCATCGCTGGACTACCTTCGGAGCGCGTGGCCGAGGCTCCTGGCTCTCCGCGGCCGGTCGGCCGGGGGGCGGTCGCGGGTCGATGCCGCGTGCTGTGACTCGCATCGGTTGCCGCGCGTGACGATGCCGTTCGCGTAACGCCGCCGATGGCGGGGTGGCATCCTGCGCGGATGACGGACAGCAGTCGATCCTCCTCGCAGTCGCCCCGCACGATCCGGCGCGGCCGCGTGTCGATGCGCCCCGAGGCCGCCGCGCGCCTGCCCGGAGGTCGAAGGACCGAGGACGAGAAGCTGTTCGCGAGCCGCGCGCCGGAGCGGCCGGCGTTCCTCGAGACCGACACCTGGCGGGCGCTGCGGATCCTGTCCGAGTTCGTCGAGGGGTTCGAGGCGCTGGCCGACGTCGGGCCCGCCGTCGCCGTGTTCGGGTCGGCGCGGGTCCCCGAGACCGATCCCGCTTACGTGCTGTCGCGGACGATCGGCGCCGCGCTGGCGAAGGCCGGCTTCGCCGTGATCACGGGCGGCGGGCCGGGCGTGATGGAGGCGGCGAACCGGGGCGCGCACGAGGCCGGCGGGATGTCGATCGGCTGCAACATCGAGCTGCCGCAGGAGCAGCACCTCAACCCCTACGTCGACGTGTCGATCGAGTTCCACTACTTCTTCGCCCGCAAGACCATGTTCGTGAAGTACTCGGACGCGTTCGTGATCCTGCCCGGCGGCTTCGGGACGCTCGACGAGCTGTTCGAGGCGCTGACGCTGATCCAGACCGGCAAGATCCGGCACTTTCCGGTGGTCCTGATGGGGCACGCCTACTGGGACGGCCTGCTCGACTGGATGCGCGAGACCCAGCTGCCGGCTCGGACCATCAGCCAGGCGGACCTCGACCTGTTGCGGGTCACCGACGATCCCGACGAGGCCGTCTCGATCATCACGACGTTCGCGACGGCGAACGGGATCGGGACGCCGCCCGCCTGACGGCCTCAGGCGGGGACAGCCACCTCGATGACGCCGTCCACGATCCGGACCGGGTAGTAGCGGATCCGGCGGACGCGGGTGTGGCGACGCGCCTCGGCCTTGATCCCCGGCGGCTCCTCCTTGGGCTCGCGACCGGGCGGGCTCCACACGGGCTCGTAGCGGCCGTCGGGCCACAGGCCCCCGGTGGTGGGCATCTGGACGGGATCGCCGGTGGCCAGGTCGAACCGGCCCGAGTGGAGGGGACACGCGACGACGCACCCGTCCAGCTCGCCGATCGAGAGCGGGGCCGACATGTGCGGGCAGCGGTCGTCGACCGCGACGATGCCGAGGTCGGTGTGGGCGAGCAGGACGTCGAGGTCGTCGAACGTGACCCGGCGCATCGAGCCCGGCGGAAGCTCGCCAACCGGGATCGTGGCCCGGAACGCCGCATCGCCGGCACCCGCGGCGCGCAGCGCGGGCGGGAAGGGGAGGACCTCGGTCACGCGGCCGATGGTAGCGCGGGAAATGGAACGGCCCGGCCGCCGTGGGCGACCGGGCCGGAGCTGGGGACGTGTGGAGGTCAGTCGGCGGTTGGCGCCGGCTTGGTCGACTGGGCGGTGGAGGCGCTCGCTGCCGGAGCAACGGCCGCGGGCTTGCCGGCCGCCGCCTCGGCGTAGGTGGGCTGCGTGTTGGACGAGCGCAGCGGGATCTCCTTGATCGCGACGGCCGCGATGGCCGCGACGATCGAGCCGACCACGCCCAGCCAGAACGTCTGGCCGACGGCGAGGCTGAACGCCCCGTGGATACCCTCGATCATCTGCGGGACGACCGGCGCGACGATCGCCTGGAACTGCGCGGGCACCGCGGCCAGGATCGCCGCACCCATGTCGCCCACGCCGGTGAGCGAGCTGAAGTCGAAGTTGCCGCTGGCGCTCGCTGCGCCGAAGCCCGCGATCACCGGCTGCGGCACGCCCGCCGCGGCCATCTGGGGAACCAGCTGGTCGGCGAAGGTCGTCCCGAAGATCGTCCCCACGAAGGCGAGGGCGATCGTGCCGCCGATTTGGCGGAAGAACGTGAGGTTCGAGGTGGCGACGCCGAGCTGCCGGAACGGCACGGCGTTCTGGATGACGATCGTCGGCACGGAGAACGTGGGGCCGACACCCAGGCCGGCGAGCAGCATCCACAGCCAGATCAACGGCACCGGCGTGTCCTTGGTCAGGTTGGTCATCAGGAACACGGCGAAGCCCATGAGGACGACTGCGCCGACGATCAGCCACTTGTAGTGGCCGGTCCGCGAAACGATCAGGCCGGACACGATCGAGCTGAAGATCAGGCCGACCATGAGCGGCAAGAGGCCCAGGCCGGAGTTGGTCGGGGAGAAGCCCTCGACCACCTGGAGCCAGCGCGGCAGGAACACGATCGCCCCGAAGAACGCGAAGGCGGCGAAGAACACCGCGACCATGGTGGCCGAGTAGGTGCGGCCCCTCCAGAGGTCCAGCGGGATGATCGGCTCCTTGGCGCGCGCCTCGGCGAAGATGAACAGCAGGGTCCCGACGAGGCCGATGGCGATGAAGCCGCCGACATTGAATTCGGCCCAGTCGCCGGACTGCTTGAACGTCAGGCCAAGCAGCAGGAACACCATCGAGATCGTGAAGATGATCCCGCCGATCAGGTCGAAGTTGCGCGTTGCCGACTTCGTCTTGACCGTCGGCAGCAGCCGTTGGATGACGATGAGCGCGATGATCCCAATCGGGACGTTGACGTAGAAGATCCAGTGCCAGCCGACGTTCTCGGTCAGGAAGCCGCCGATCAGCGGGCCCGCGACGAACGCGATGCCGAACACGGCCCCGAACAGGCCCTGGTACTTGCCGCGCTCTTGCGGGGTGAACAGGTCGCCGATGATCGCGAGCGCGACGGGGAACAGGGCACCGGCGCCGACGCCCTGGATGCCCCGGAACAGGATGAGCATCCCCATGTTCTGGCTGAGTCCCGACAGTGCCGAGCCGATGAGGAACACGACGATGCCGAGCATGTAGATCGGCTTGCGGCCGTAGAGGTCGGACAGCTTGCCCCAGAACGGGACGCTGATCGTGCTGGTGAGCAGGTAGATCGTGATCGCCCAGACGTAGTAGTCGTTGCCCGACAGCTGGGTCACGATGGTGGGCAGCGCGGGACCGACGATCGTCTGGTCCAGGGCGCCGAGGAACAGGCCGAGCATGACGGCGAAGAGGATCTCCATCTTCGCCCGGTGGCTCAGGCCGAGAGCCGGATCTTCCGCCAGCGAGGGACCGCCCTCGTAGGCGCTGGGAATACTTTCCATGAGTTAGGTCCATCCCTCCTTCAGGGCCGGATCAGGCGTGCGGCCGCCCCGTGGGCCAGGCGCCTTGCTGCGAGGTCGATCGTCTAGCGCGATCGTGAATTAGGGGTCGGGGTTTCGTGCAGGATTTGTGCAGGCAGGGTCGTGGTGGCCTCGATCGCTGCCCGAACCTCGGCGGTTGCGCGGGCGATGACCGGCAGCTCCGCCGGGTTCAGGCGCTCCAGGATGTCGCGCATGAGCCCATCGCTGAGTGCGTCGTTTTCCTGGATCATCCGGGAGCCCGCCTCCGTCACGCGCACGAGCACGACTCGCCGATCCTCGGGGACGCGCGTGCGTTCGATGTACCCGCGCTCCTCCATCCGGTCGACCAGTCCCGAGGCGTTCGAGAGCGACACGCCCAGCACGTCGGCGAGGCGGCTCATCGTCATCACGCCGTCGCGCTGGAGGGTGTACATGATGTGGAGCTGGGCCATGCTGATGCCCAGGCGCACGAGGCGCTCGCTCATCGCACACTTCATCGCGCCGATGGTGACGCGGAAGTCGGCGATGATGCGTTCTCGAAGCTCGTCGGCCGCAGGAGCCTTGGTGGTGGTCCTCGCGGTCGCGTTAACAATTTGTGTCACGTGAACTATGGTACGCCCGTGAATCATTCTGTCAACATGGATGATCCACGCCGAATGCAGGAGTCGACATGCGGTTCGCGCTGATGATCGAGCCCCAGCAGGGCCTGACCTACGACGAGCAGCTTGCCGTCGCCCGCCGGGCCGAGGCGGCCGGGTTCGAGACGCTGTTACGCTCCGACCACTACGAGAGCTTTCCGGGCGCCACCGGCGAGCCGACCACCGACGCCTGGGCGGTCCTCGCCGGCCTCGCTCGCGACACGACCCGCATCGGGCTCGGGACCCTCGTCTCGCCGGTCACGTTCCGGACGCCCGGCAACCTGGCCAAGGTCGCGATCACCGTCGACGAGATGAGCGGCGGGCGCGTCGAGGTGGGTGTCGGCGCCGGCTGGCACCTGGCGGAGCACCGGCGCCACGGGTTCCCGTTCCCTGAGATCGGCGAGCGGGCGGACATGCTCGAGGAGACCCTCGAGATCCTGCACGGCCTGTGGGACGAGCCGGATGGCTGGTCGTTCATCGGCGAGCACTACGCGATCGAGGACGCCCTGTTCCGCCCCAAGCCGAGCTCCCTGCCGGCGCGCAAGGGTGGCCGGCCGCCGCTGCTCGTCGGCGGCGAGGGGTCGCCGCGCTCGTTCCGGATCGCCGCCCGCTACGCCGACGAGTTCAACTTGTCCTCGTCGAGCCCGCAGGTCGCCATCCAGAAGTACGCCGCGCTCGACGAGACGCTGCGCGCGGCGGGCCGCGACCCGTCGACGATCGTCCACTCCGCGATGGTCGGACTGCTGATGGGCCGGACCGCCGGGGAGATCCAGGCCCGCGAAGCGGCGCTGCTGTCGGCCTTCGGGCAGGCGGAGTCGGGCGAGGCGTGGTTCGCGCCCCGGCGCGCCCGGTGGATCCACGGCACGCCCGACGAGGCGCGTGCGTCGCTGGCCGCGTTCGAGGCGGCCGGTGTCGAGCGGATCATGCTCCAGGACTTCCTGCCCCGAGACCTCGAGATGATCGACCTCGCGGCGGAGTCGCTGTTCGGCTGAGGGGTCAGCGGCCCGGCCCCGCGGCCTGCCCGGCGCCTGCTCGCCACGCGTGCCCTGCCCCGCGCTGCTCGACCTCGCGTGCCATGTGCCGCGCCGCTCGCCCCCCGCGTGACGCTCGCCGCGCTGCTCGCCCAGCGTGCACTGCAGCGGTTCGCCCGGCGAACTGCTCGCCCAGCGTTCCAGTTGCCGGTTCTGGAGGCGATATCCGGCGGACTGCTCGACCAGCGTGCAGATCAGGCCCGATAACCGCTGCAGTGCACGCCCGGCGAGCAGCCGGAGCGCGGCGGCGCGCGGGCCGTCCTTCCGCGCTGCCCGCGTATGCGTACGAGGTCTAGCGCGCACCGAGATCCGCGCTGCACCGGCCAACACGAGCCGCCGAGCGCCACGTACCCGGTTCGCGCGCAAGCCTCGGCTTCGCAGCCGGCTAAACGTGCTGCGCATAGGGCCGGCGAGATCGGGAAGGAGCGGCGGGCGAGGCTTGCGTTCTAGAGTCGGGTCGTCGGCGAGCAGCCGGAGAGTGGCGACGACGCTCGCACTACAGGCTCGGGTCGTCGGCGAGCTCGGCGGCACGGAGGTATCGGGCGTCGTCGCGCCGGATGAGGTCGGGGTTCGTCCCGCGCGCAGCCGCGACCGCGAGCGTGACGAGCTGGAGCGGGCCCGCGGTCCCGAGCAGGGACGCGACGGCCGGCGACAGGTCCGGCGACTCGGGCACCACGATCCGGCCGCCCGGCGTCAGCGAGGCGGGGATCGCGTCCGCCGCGTCGGCGCCCAGGATCGCCGCCGGTCGCATCCCCAGTGCGGCGGCGGCCGCGAGCGCCTGGCGGGCCCGCCGGGCACGCGCCTCCAGGCCGGATCGCTCGGTCAGCAGCAGCACCAGCGCGGTGTCCGGGCCGGTCGCCGGGAGATGGCCGTGCAGGAACGTCTCGAGGTCGCGAACAGCGGCCGGGACCCAGGACGCCTCCTCGAGCTTGAGGGCGAGCTCGCGTGCGGCGATGCGGTCGGCACCGGTGCCGACGACGAGGACGTGCGTCCCGCCTGCGATCGTCTCCGCGATGACCTCGTCCCCGCGCCTTCCGTCGGCACCCGCACCGTGCGCCGCCTCGATCCCATCGGCGACGCGCCGACCGAGACCAACCGGAGCCGCCGGCTCCCCGCCGAGGACCGAGGCGGCCACGGCGGCGACGACGATCGGCGACACGTAGCCCACCGTGTGGCACCAGCTGCGGTCCATCTCGACCGTCGAGACCACGACGTCCGCCGCAGCGGCCGCGGGCGACGCCGCGCTGCCCGTGATCAACGCGGTCCGCGCGCCCGCGGCACGGGCCGCCGCCATCGCGGCGATCGTCGCGGTCGTCGCGCCCTCGTGGCTGATGCCCACGACCAACCCGTCGGCGGGCGGGTCGAGCGACAGCTCGAACGCCTGGGCCGCGACGGGCCCTCGCCCGGCCAGCCCCGACGCCCGCCAGGCATGGTCGAGGATCTCCGCGACCGCCATCGCCGCGTGCTCGGACGTGCCGCAGCCCGCGATCACGACCGGCACCCGGTCGGACGCGGACCCACGGACGGCGGCGGCCAGCGCGCCCGCGGATCCGTTCGCGACCAGGCGCGCCGCTACCCGATCGGCAAGCCCGGGTTCGACCGCGACCATCTCGGCCATGGCCCATGGCGGCCCGGTGCGCGCGGCGGGCGTCGGCATGAAGTCCCACGGGTCGGGGGCGGGAGGGAGCGGGGCGTCGGCGTCGAAGCCGGCGAGTGTCGAGCGCAGGTCATCCATCTGCCGATCGTACGCGCGCGCGACCCCGGCGCGACCGCCGGTTCCCGATGGCAGCCCGACGGACCCGACGGCCGGGCCTGCCTCAGTCCAGGAGCTCGATGCCGTTGATGAGCTTCTTCACGTCGTCCGCGCTGTGGCCGGCCCGGGTGGTGATCGTGACGACGAGCAGGCGCCCGGCGCGCGGGATGTACAGCTGGGTCCCGGCGCCCTTGAACGACCGGCCATCGCCTGTCGCCAGCAGGATCGTGTAGCCCACCCGGAGGGCCGGTTCGCCGTCGATCGTGGTGTCGCGGTAGGTGACGTGGCTCACCGACGGGTACTGCGCGATCGCGGACTCGGCGACGGTCTTCATGAACGCATACGGGACCGAGACCGGCTGCCCGACGACGTTCACGTTGTCGCCGAGGTCGGCACGCCGCGTGTCGAAGGCCCACAGCTTGAGCCCGGCCGCGATCAGCGCCGGCAGCTGGTCCTTGAGCGTCGCCGGGACGACGCCGTCGGGGAGCGCGTCGACGACCTGCTCGACATCGGACTCGCTCAGTGCGAGCGTCCTCCAGCCCTTGGGCAACCGCACCGCGAGGTCCTCGCCGTCCACGACGATGCGCCCCGTCCGGCCGGACGGCACGCCCTGCTTCGCGGTGGGCTTGGCCGTCGGCGCGGGCGTGGGCTCGGCCGTGGGGGACGGCGTGGGCGCGACGGTCGGATCAAGGGTCGGGTCGGGCGACGGAGACGCGACGGGGGTGGCCGGCGCCGACGTGACGGCGACCGGGGACGGCGCCGCGGTGGCGACCTGGCCGACGGCGTCGACCGATGGCGCGGCCGAGGGAGATGCTGCGGTGCAGCCGGCGAGCAGGAGCGCGAGCCCGAGGGCCAGGCGTACGGCGGGCGGTCGAGCGGCCATCGAGGCTCCGGTTGCGATGCGGGTGGCGGGCGTGACGTCGCCAGCCGGGTCGCGGTGGCCGGAGTGTGCGGGGTCGCCGTCGGGGGCGCCATGCGGCGATGGTCCCGGTCCGCACCGGCCGCCGGGCTACGCCGACCCGACCCTCCGCAGCGGCGCGCCCGCGCGACCGACCGGTCCGATGCGCTCCGCGGGCCAGTACCGGAACCACGCCCGCGCGACGAGCGCATCCACCATGACGGGCCCGTAACGTCGCGAGTCGACGGCCGCGCCATAGCCGGCCGCTGCGAGCGCCTCGTCGGTGGCGTCGCCCTCGAGCCACGCCTCGTCCTCGCCCAGCTGCAGCCAGCCGTCGGCGAAGTGCACCCAGTCGCCCGGCCGCCCGACCAGCCGCTTGATCGCCAGCACGTCGGACTCGGGCTCGCGGAACACCACCACCGAGCCCCGTCTCGGCCAGCGGCCAACCGTCGGGTCGACCAGCAGCCAATCTCCGGCGCGGATCGTCGGCGCCATCGACCCCTCGACCACGGCCACCCGCCACGGGCCGGCGGCACGCTCGACCAGGCCGGCGGTCCGCTCGAGGCCCCGGACGTGCCGAGGCCCCGTCACCCGACGGGGCCCCTGGGATCCATGTGCCGATCGCTCAGCTGGGGCGGCCGGCCACCCGCGTCTTGCCCTCGCCGCCGGTCTTCTTCCAGGCGGCATCGACCTCGTCGATCAGCTCGAGCAGCTTCTTCGCGTCGTCGAGGTTCGTCGAGGCCTTGACCTTGGACACCTGCTTGGTGGCGTTCCAGAACAGGTCGTGGAGGTTCGGGACGGCCTCGAGGTGCTCGGGCTTGAAGTAGTCGTGCCACAGGACGTCGAGATGGTGCTTGACCAGCTCGGCGCGCTCCTCCTTGATCGCGATCGCCCGGGTGCGGAACGCCGCGTCCTCGTTGGCCGCGTACTTCTCGACGATGCGGTAGCAGGACTCGGCCTCGATGCGGGCCTGTTCGGGGTCGTAGACGCCGCAGGGCAGATCGCAGTGGGCGTGGGCCACCGCGGTCGGGGCGAGGAGCCGGGTAAGGACCGACATCTGGGCGACCTCCGGGAATGGGGGCGGGCGTGCCCGCGTGGGGTCGGGCCGATCAATGGCCCGTGCGAGAAGTGTCGAGTCGCCCGTGAGGGCTGTCAAACGCCCGTTGGGATGCGCATGAAGCCCGGTCTCACCGGTCGTCTCGTCGGCCTCCCGTTATCATCGGCCCCGATGACCGACCGCGGGCTCCCGATCGTCGACGGCGCCCCCGCGTGTCCCTTCGTGGCCTTCGAAGACGATCGGGACGGGCGCGGACAGGCGCCCGACCACCGCCACCGCTGCTTTGCCGAGCCGCGTCCGGCGCCGCGCGCGCTCGCGCACCAGGAGGCGTACTGCCTCTCGTCGGCGTTCCCGGTCTGCCCGACGTTCCAGGACTGGGCACGGCGGGAGGCCGCGACCGCCCGCGCCGCCCAGCTGGAATCCGACCTGCCGGCCTACGAGGAGCCCGTCAGCCAGTCACTGCCGCCGCGCGAGCTCGAGCCCCGTCACGCGCCGGACACCGACACGCCGCCGCCCCTGCCGCCGCGACGCAATCCGCCGCGCGCATGGGCGGACCCGCCGCCGTGGGCGGACGAGGCGGACGGCGATCAGGCGGAGCCCCCGTCCTTCCTTGCCGAGCGCCCGCCCGAGCCGTCCGATCAGCGCGCCGCCGAGGCCGCCGCGTGGGGCGCCGCGTCGCGTGGGCTCGCCGGCAGCGCGGCCGACCGGCTGGCGGGCGGCTACGTGGACGAGGCGGACGAGCCGGTCGCGCCCTTGCCCGCGGCGTACGAGGCGGCCTCGTATGCGGCGCCCGTGGTCAACGATCCGAACGAGCGCTACCGGCCCCCGGCCTCGGCCCCTGTCGCGGAGGGAGCGGCGGCTTCGCGCCAGCCCGTTCCTGACGCCTCGCCGAAGCCGGCCGCCGCGCCATCGGGTCGTTCGGGACGCTCGTCGAGCCCGGCGACGCCCGCCTCCCCGTCGCCGGACGGCCGGAGGCCGGGGACGCCGAAGACGCCGCAGGACCCCGCCGAGCTGTTCGGTCCCGCATGGGAAGCGCCGCGGCGCTACGAGGCCTACCCCTCGCTCCGCACCCGGGTGGGGTTGCCGTCGTTCGGCGGCATCTCGCGGCTCGGGGTGGCCGCGGTCGCCGTGGTCCTGGCGGCGGTTGCGCTGTTCTTCGTCGGGCCGATGCTGCTCGGCATCGGTGGCAGCAACCCCGGCGGCGGGGGCGGCGCACCGGCGACGCAGCCCGCCGAGGAGCTGTCGCCCACGCCGATCCCGACCGAGAAGCCCGCTCCGACCCCGCAGGTCTACGTCGTCGCCCGGGGCGACACGATGCTGAAGATCGCCAAGAAGTTCGGCGTGACGATGGATGCGCTGCTGGCCGCCAACCCGAAGATCAAGAACCCGAACAAGATCGGGGTGGGCGACTCGATCAACATTCCGGTCCCGGAGGACGACGCGGGGGGCAGCAGCGGCAGCGTGGCGGCCGGCCCGCCGGCGACCTAGGTATAGAACTGACGGATGCGGGTCTCTCGCACGCCGGCGACGCGTCCGGCCGTGGCCGCGTTCAGCGCGAGAACGGCGTCAGGTTGATCGACGTGATCTTGCCGGCTTCGACGCGGAACTGGGCGTCGAGGTGCTGGCTGGGGGCTCCCGGACGGAGGACGACGAGGTCGGCCTGGTACGTGTTGCCGAGGTCGCGCACATCGCCCGGGATCATCTTGATCCCCTTGTCGGCGCGGAGGAACCAGCCGCCGACCTGCTCGACGCCACGGAGGGTGCGCGCGTTGTCGCCGACGTGGATCCGCATCTCGGTGCGCTCGTCCATCATCGAGACCGCGCCCGCGACGTCACCCTCGTTCAGGCGTTCGAAGAACACCTCCATCGTGTCCGTGGCTCCCATGGCCGCGAGTGTACCCGCGGCGATCAGAAGCCGCCGCCCGCTCCGCCTCCGCCGCCGCCCGATCCGCCGCCGCCGAATCCGCCGCCACCGCCGCCCGAGCCGGACGACGAGGGCGAGTTCCCGATGGTGCCCAGCGCGGCCATCATGCCGCCGAAGTTGGGGATCGGCGACGAGCTCATCAGGCCCGGCGCCCAGCCGCTCGGACCGCCGTCCGACCCGCCGCCGGAGGTGCTGCCGTACCAGGCCGGGAAGTAGCCGAACGGCGCCACCCCGGACTTGACGTCGTCGGCCGTCCGCTCGAGCACCTGCTCCACCTCCGACTGGAGGCCGAGCGCGACGCCCCACACGACCGCGTCGTCGGGGCTCTCGATCAGCGGGATCGCCGCCGTCTGGACGACCTCGCCCATCGATCGCGCCTGCGCCATCGTCTTCTCGAGCGTCCGTCGGTAGGCCTCGAGCATCGCCCGGATCATCGCGCCCGGCATCGTCCTCGAAGGCATGCTCGAGGCCAGGACCAGCATCACGATCCCGGCGCCGATGAGCGCCCCGCCGACGACGACCAGCCCGTCGGACGGCAGCTGGAAGCCGATGAACAGGCCGATCGCCCCGCCGATGATCGCCAGCACGCCCCGCCCGACCCAGCGCCTGGTCGCCTTGGCCGGCGTCTCGGTGAACCAGCCCTGGCCGACGACGTGCTCCTCGAGCCGCTTGTCGAAGCCGCCGACGTCCGAGCCCAGCTTCAGCAGCTCCTTGGCGTCGATCACCTCGCCCCCGCCGCCGATGGAGCGCAGGCGCTGCAGCAGGAACGAGGTGGCATCGTCGAGCGGGCGGGCCCGGGCCCGGGTGAGGCGTGCCATCTCGACGGGGTCGTCGGTGGCCGCCTCCTGGGTGTGGATCGAGAGCTCGGTGGTGCGACCGAGGAGGCCCGCCTGCTGGGCATCGAACTCGATGAGGCCGCGCGCGGCCAGGTCGAGGCTGGCCGTGGTCAGGGCCCGTCGCGTGGACTTCCCGTCGCGCACGACCGCGCCGGCCGCGGGCGTGAGGCCGACCGGCGGCGCCGGGATGTGGATCGAGGGGTCGTCGAGGTAGACGGGGTCGCGGCCGTGGCGGTACCAGGCGAGCAGCGCGCCGCCGACGATCAGCACGAACACCAGCGGCGCGACGAGCAGGCCGAGCACCGCGTTGAGGATCCGGAAGAAGTTCAGCTGGGCGGCGTGCTCGGGCGTCGCGGCCGCGTCGATGTGCTCCATGGCGACCAGCAGCGCCCCGTCGAGGTCGCAGCGCTCGAGCAGCGGCAGCATCTCGTCCTCGAACACCGCCTGGCGCTCGCTGTTCGACAGGAACTTGGCGGCGTAGCCGGGACCGGCGTACAGCTGCACCTGGCCGTGGCACGGGTCGTCGTCGCGGAGGTCGAACAGGATCACGAGGCCGTCGTCGAACCCGCGGCGGCCCACGCCCCACTGGTCCATCAGGGCCCGGGCGTTGCGCTCCGCGTCCTCGGTGGTCTCGCAGCAGGGCACGAGCTGCGTGTAGACCGCGATCTCGGCGCCCGTCCGCTGCTCGATGCCGTCGATCGTGGCCTCGACCTGCTGGACGGTCGCCGGCCGGAACGCGCCGGTGGTGTCATAGACGGCCTGGTCCTCGACCGGCGGCGGGAACGGCGGGCCGGCGGCGGCGGCACCCGCTGCGAGCCCGAGCGTCGCGACGACCATCGACGCGACCGCAATCGCGACACCGCCGGCCACGACGAGCCCGTGCATACGCGGGGTCCTCACGAGGCGGCGGCCGCCTCCATCGGATGTCGCACGCGGATCCGGCGGACGAGCTCCGCCGCCTGCTCGTAGCGGCCGAAGCTGGGCATGAGGTACGTGCCCGACACCTCGTCGCCGACGGCCGCCAGCAGCGCGTCGGCCATGTCGATCCCGGCCTCGGTCCCGGCGGCGCCCGCGGCGCGCATCCGGGCACGGGTCTCCTCCGGGATCGTGATGCCCGGCACCTCGTTGTGCAGGAACTCGGCGTGGCGCGCCGAGACGAGGGGCAGGACGCCGAGCAGCAGCGGGACGGGGAAGCCGCGCGGGCCGAAGCGGCGGCGGGACTCGGCGAGCATCGTCTCGACCTGCGCGTGGTCGTACAGCGGCTGGGTCATCACGAGGTGGGCGCCGGCGGCCAGCTTGCGCTCGAGGCGGTCCCATTCGGCGGCGGTGTCGGCGGCGGTGGGGTCGAGGGCGCAGGCGATCGTGAACGTGGCCTGCTGGCCGATCGGCGAGCCGGCCTGGTCCTCGCCCCGGTTGAGGCGCGCCAGGATCTCGATGAGGCCGATCGAGTCGACGTCCCAGACACCGCTGCCGGTGGGGTAGTCGCCGATCCGCGGCGGATCGCCGGTGAGCGCGAGGATGTTGCGCACGCCGAGCGCGTGCGCGCCGAGCAGCTCGGACTCCAGCGCCATCAGGTTCCGGTCGCGCGTGGTGACGTGGACGAGGCACTCGAGGTCGAGGTCGTGCTGGATCCCGAAGGCGACGGCCATCGCGCCCATCCGCACCCGGGCCATGGCCGAGTCGGAGACGTTGACGAGGTCGGCCCCGGCGCCCTGCAGCAGGCGAGCGGCCTCGATCGTGCGCTCGATGCGGACGCTGCGGGGCGGGTCGATCTCCACCGAGATCACGTAGCGCCCCTCGGCCAGCGCGTAGCCGAGGCGGGTGCCGCGCTCGATCTCCATCGCCGCCGGCGTCTCGGACGGCGCGGTGCGGGGGGTCGCCCCGGTGACGACGGAGGACCCGGACGTGGGGGCGATGGTGCCGGCCGCGGCGGGCTTGCCGTCGAGGGTGGCGCGCATGGCGGCGATATGGGCGGGCGTCGTGCCGCAGCAGCCGCCGATGATCCGCGCCCCGGCGTCGAGCAGCCTGGGCACGATCGACCCGAACCACGGCGGCTCAGCCGCGTACACGAACCGGCCCTCGAGGCGCTGCGGCAGGCCCGCATTGGGCATGATCGAGCGGGCGGGCTCCCCGTCGCCGGGCTCGCCGAACCGAGCCAGCGCATCGAGGCAGGCCAGCGGCCCGACGCCGCAGTTGACGCCGATCGCGTCGACCCCGGCGGCCGTCAGCGCCCGGACCGCGGCCTCGGGGGTCGTCCCGTCGGCCAGCACGAGGTCCTCGCCGAAGGTCATCGACGCGATCAACGGCACGTCCGCCGCCCGACGCGCCTCGTCCGCGGCGAGCAGGAGGTGGTGGAGGTCGAAGAAGGTCTCGAGGACGAGGAGGTCGACGCCACCCTCGAGCAGGCCGTCGATCTGCTCCCGGAACGCGGCCCGGATCGCGGCCTCGTCGGGGTGGCGCAGCTCGCGGGTGGGCGCGCCCAGCGGGCCGATGCTGCCCCCGACCCAGGCATCCCGGCCGCTGACGTCCCGGGCCTCCCGGGCGACCTGGGCCGCGCGGCGGTTGAGTCGTCCCGCGTCGGCGGCGAGGCCGAACGCGTCGAGGCGCATCCGGTTCGCGCCGAAGGTCAGGGTCTCGATAAGGTCGGCGCCCGCGTCGAGGTACTCGCGATGGAGCGAGGCCACGAGGTCGGAGCGGGTCGTCGCCAGCTCGTCGAGGCATGCGCGCTGCGGGATCCCGCGCGAGAACAGCAGCGTGCCCATCCCGCCGTCGGCGAGCAACGGGGCGGTGGCGAGACGCGTGGCGAATCGGTCGCGGGGGAGGCTCATCGCCGCAAGCCTAGCCGGTCCCGCCCGATCAACGGAACCCGTCAGCCGTACCGGGGCGACGCGGCGCATCGGCCGTGGCGGATCGGGCACCGCGGATCAACGGACGCGGATGGCTCCCCGGCGCCGGCCGACGGTGAGCGTGCCGTCGGCCTCGAGCAGCACCTGGGCGGGCGCCGGGCGGCCGTTGTAGGTCATCGCCATCGACGCGGCGTACGCCCCCGCCTCGCCGATCGCCACCAGGTCGCCGCGCCGGAGCGGCGGCAGGTCGTGCTGGTCGAGGGTGTCGGTGCTCTCGCAGATCGGGCCGTCGACGCGCGCCCTGGACGTCGCGACGACCGCGCCCGACGCGTCGCGGCCGGCGTCGTCGAGCGGGCGGCCGAGCGAGGACAGCGCGACGACCGGGTGCGTGGCGCCGTACAGGGCGGGTCGGATGAGCTCGGCCATCCCGGTGTCCAGGACCACGACCCGCTCCGCGTCGGCCCGCTCGCGAACGTGCAGCACGCGCGCGACGAGGCGGCCGCTCGCCGCCACCAGGAACCGGCCCGGTTCGACCGCGAGCCGGGCGGGCCGGCGATCGGGCGGCAGCGCGTCGAGCAGGGGCCGGACCTCGCGGCCGAAGTGGGCGGGCGTCGGGACGGTGCCGGCGTCGCCCACCGGGAAGCCGCCGCCCACGTCGAAGGTGTCGAACCCTTCGCGGCCCGCGCCGACGAGTGCGAGCACGGCCAGGCCCCGGCGCACGGCGTCGCGCCAGGCGTCGACGGCGCCCAGCTGCGAGCCGACGTGGAGGTGGATGCCGCGCGCCACCAGCGGGCCGTCGTCTGCGATCCCGGCGACGGCCGCCGTCAGCTCCGTCTCGGTCATCCCGAACTTCGACGTCCCGCGCCCGACGGCCAGTCCGGCGTGCGTCTCGGGCGTCACGTCGGGGTTGAGGCGGAGCAGGACGTCCAGCCGGGGCCGGCCGCCGGTGCCGAGGCCGCCGCGCCGGGCGAGCGCGAGCAGCGCGTCCAGCTCCTCCGGGCTCTCGACCGCGAACCACCGCAGCGGGTCGCGGTCCCTCGCGGCCCGCACCGCCGCCCGGAGGTCGGCGGCGGTCTTGCCGATCCCCTCGAGCGTGATCCGGTCGTTGCCGATTCCGGCCCGCCGGGCGGCCGCCCACTCGCCGGACGAGACGACGTTGGCCGCGAGGCCGGCCGCGCCGAGGCGGGCGATGATCGCCGGGACGTCGTTGGCCTTGACCGAGTAGGCGCGCAGCCACGGGTCGGGGAAGGCGTCACGGAGCTCCGCCGCGGCGGCGTCGAGGGCGGCGGCCGAGGTGACGTAGACCGGGGTGCCGAAGCGGACGGCCGCGGCGCGGAGCGCGTCTGGGGTCACGGGCGGCCTCAGTCGGGGACGACCATCCCGATGACGGTGGTGATGAGCCCGAGCGCGATGGAGGCGACGATCGCGGCCACGACGGCGTCGACCGAGAGCGCCGTGTTCGGGAAGCCGGCGATCGTGAACGGGACGTCGAACCAGGTGTTGGCCACGTACGCGATCGCGAGCAGCAGGACCCCGTTCACGACGATGCCGAACAGCCCGAGCGTCATCGCGTTGACCGGGAACGACAGGAGCCCGATGACCGGCTTGATAAAGCTGTTCACGAGCCCGATCAGGACCGCCAGGATCACGACCTGCGGGATGTGATCGGCCGCGTCCTTGAACTTCACGGACGGCAGGATGTAGCTCACGATCACGATCGCGATCGAGGTGACCACGAGGGTGATGAGGAACCCTTTCACGCCTGCCTCCCTGCGGTGACGATCGGGCCGCTGCGCCCGTCCGATGCGACGCCGGGGCCCATCATGGCAGACGGGCCGGGGCGCGCGAGCGGGCTAGACTCGGAGGGCCCCATCGATCGCCTGCCCGCCCGCCGACCGACAGGAGAGCCCGTGCCCGCGTTCGCCGACCTCGTCACGTACTTCCTCGACGAGCTGTTCACCCTGCAGCCCGACGTCGCGACCGCCGTCGGGGACCACCGCTACGACGACCAGTGGCCCGACACCAGCGAGGCCGGTCGGCTGGCCCGCCTCGCGTTCGCGGATCGCTGGCGCAAGGCGTTCGGCGAGCTCGACCCGGCCACGCTGTCGCGCGACGACCGGATCGACCGCGACCTGATCCTCGGCGAGCTCGACGCGGCGGTGTTCGGCGAGGTCACGCTGCGCGAGGACGCCTGGGACCCGATGCTCTGGGTCTACCTCGTCGGCGGCGGCCTGCACCCGCTGCTCGCCCGCGAGTTCGCGCCGCTGCCCCAACGGCTCGCCTCGGTCATCGGCCGGCTGGAAGGCATCCCCACCCTCGTCGCCGATGCCAAGGCGACCATCGGCAGCGTCCCCGAGCGTCCCGTGTCGTCGCTCCACGCGGAGGTCGCCGGCAAGCGCATCGCCGGGGTGGCCGACCTCGGCCGGCAGGCGGTCGAGACGGCGGAGGCGGCCGCGTCCACGGATGCGGCGGTTGCCCTGCTGCTGCCGCGGTTGCGGGAGGCAGCCGACGCGGCGGCCGAGGCGCTGGCGGAGCTCGAGCGGTTCCTGGCCGACGAAGTGGCGCCCGCCGCCACCGGCGCCGCGGCGATCGGCGAGGCGTTGTTCGCCGAGAAGCTGCGCCACACCCTGCGTGACCCCGAGATCACGCCGGCGGCGATCCTCGCCCGCGCCGAGGCCGAGTTCGCGGCCGTCCGGGCGGAGATGGTGCGGATCGCGCGCGATGCGTGGCCCGCGTGGTGCGGCGATCGCCCGGTCCCCGACGAGGATGGCGCCCTCGTCCGGGGCGTGCTCGACGCGATCGCCGCCCAGCACCCGGCCACCGACGAGCTCGTGTCGTACAGCCGCGACGAGCTCGTCCGCGTCGAGGCGTTCTGCCGTGAGCGAGGGGTGATCGGGCTCGTCGACGAGCCGCTGGAGATCGACTGGACACCGGAGTTCATGCGCTCGTTCGGCGGCGCGATGCTGGACTCGCCGGGGCCGCTGGACAAGGGCCAGAAGACGTTCTTCTCGATCACGCCGGTGCCCGACGACTGGCCGCCCGAGCTGGTCGAGTCGTACCTGCGCGAGATGAACACGCGCCAGATGTCGCTGCTCGTGATCCACGAGGCGGTGCCCGGCCACTACCTGCAGATGGTCTACTCGAACCGTGGCTCGTCGCTCGCCCGGCGCGTGTTCCGGTCCGGGCTGTTCGCCGAGGGCTGGGCGGTCTACGTGACCCAGGTGATGCTCGACCGCGGCTACGGCGACGGCGACCCCGCGCTGTGGCTGAACCATTGGAAGTACTACCTGCGCTGCGTCACCAACACGATCCTCGACGTGCGGATCCACACGCTGGGCATGACCACCGACGAGGCGGTCGCGCTGATGGTCGAGGGCGCGTTCCAGGAGCGGGCCGAGGCGGTGCAGAAGGACGAGCGCGCCCGGCTGTCGTCGACGCAGCTGTCGACCTACTTCCTGGGCTCGCTCGGGATGTGGGACATCGAGCACGAGGCGCGCCGGCGGGCGGCGGTGGCGTCGGGCGCATCGGCCGACACCGTGCCCACGCCCCGGGTGGTCGGGGGCTACCCCGAGACGCCCGGCTTCGACCCGCGTGCCCACCTCGAGGCCGTGATCTCGCACGGCGCGCCGCCGATCCCGATCCTGCGCCGGATCCTGCTCGACGAGGCGTCGTAGACAGCCACCATTTGAGGGGTTCAGGGCATGGACGACGAACAGGTGCTCGCAGCCGCGATGGCCCGCTACGAGGCGTTCCGTGTGCTCCCGCCGAGGGTGTTCGACGACCTCAAGGCCATGATCGATGCGCGGGACGTCAAGCTCGGCTTCGAGACGCGCGCCGAGCTCGCGTCGGCCGCCGCCGATGCCACGACCAGGCTCGTGGTCGGGAACCCGCTGGAGGCTGGGCGCTAGCGGCGCCTGTCCGGCACGCACTGGTGCGCTACGCGCCAGTCGGCGTTCCGAACCAGGTCGTCAGCGCGTCGGTGAGCCCGAGGCGCGCCCCGTCTCCCACCCACGCCACATACCCGTCGGGCCGGATCAGCACGGCGGACGGTGCGGCTACCGCCCCGAGTGCCGGAAGCTTCCACGGACCGTCATAGCTGGCGTCGACCAGCTGAACCCGATCCGCCCACGGCGTGATGTCGAGGCCGCCGGCCCCGCCGAGATCGAGCAGCACCGGCCGGGCATCGTGCAGCAGGGTGAAGACCCGCAACGGACCGCTGGCGGTCACCAGGTCGAGATCGGGCATGCGGCGACCGAGCAGCGGGTGGCCCTCGCCGAGGTCGTAGTGGATGTCCAGGCCGGACATCATCGCGGCGAATCGGCGGCGAGGCTCGTCCATGCTCAGGAGCTCCGACACGCTGTCGCGCAACGCCTCGGTGCGATCGTCGACGCGCGTGAGCGCGACCTGCGCCATCGTGGTGCGGAGCACGCGGGCACCGACCGGGTGCCGTTCGGCATGGTAGGTATCCAGCAGGGTCTCCGGCGAGACGCCCTTGACCACCTGGGCCAGCTTCCAGCCCAGGTTCACCGCATCCTGCACACCGGTGTTGAGGCCCTGTCCACCGATCGGGGAATGGACGTGGGCGGCGTCGCCGGCCAGCAGCACCCGACCCTTGCGGTAGGCAGCAGCCTGCCTCGTCACGTCGGTGAACCTGGTGATCCACGTGACGTTGTGGATCCCGTAGTCGGTCCCATACACGGCGACGAGGCCCTCGCGAAGGTCCTCCAGGGTGGGCTCGCTGGTGCCGACCTGCGGCTCGGCCAGCATGACCCCGACCGTCCCTCCTGGCTTGTAGACAACCGCGCCGTCCTTCACCGCGTAGTCGACCTTGCCCAGGGCATGCGTGCCCGAGGGCGTGCGGCGGACGCCCAGCTCCGGCTCCTCGGTCATCTCGACCTCGGCGAGCAGGGCGCTCGTCGTCGCATCCCAGCCGGGGAACTCGATGCCTGCGCTCTTTCGAACCAGGCTGCGTCCCCCGTCGCACCCGACGAGATACTGCGCCCGCACGCGTTGACCGTCGTTCAGCGCGACGTCCACGCTGGCGTCGTCCTGCGCGAAACCGGTCACCTCGGTGCCGTAGAGGATCGGGACCTCCAGCTCGGCGATCCAGCCGGCGAGGATGCGCTCGATGTGCTTCTGCCACAGCCCGAGCCCATAGGGATGCCGCGTGGGGAAGTCGCTGATGTCCAGGCGGATCATGCCGAACCCGGCGACCTGGGCCACCTGCCCTTCCGCCAGGAACCGATCCGCGATGCCGCGCTGATCGAGGACCTCGATGGTGCGTGACTGCAGGCCGCCCGCGCGCGAGCCCGGGAGGTCCTGGTTGGGGCGCCGCTCGGCGATGGCGACGTCGACGCCCGCCAAGGCCAGCTCGCCGGCCAGCATCAGCCCCGTCGGGCCGCCTCCCGCGATCACCACGGCATGTTCGGTCATGAATCGATCGTGGTCGATGGCCGCGCGGGGGTCAAACGCCCGTCGCCCGCTCTTGACAGGCAAGTGGTGACTTGCCTATTGTGGGTGCCGTGGGCGACGTGTTTCGGGCGCTGGCCGACCCGACGCGGCGCGCCATCCTCGACGAGCTGACCGATCGCGACGGGCAGACCCTGTTCGAGCTGTGCACGCGGCTCATCACCAAACACGGCCTCGGGTCGACGCGCCAGGCGGTGTCGCAGCATCTCGACGTCCTCGAGGACGCGGGGCTGATCACCGTCCGGCGCGCGGGCCGCTACAAGTTCCACGACCTCGACACGCGACCGATCGAAGCCGCGGTTGCCCATTGGATCGATCGCCCCCATTCGGAGGACCCACGATGAGGATCAACCTCGCCAGCGTGCTGGTCGACGACCAGGAGAAGGCGCTCCGCTTCTACACCGACGTCCTGGGCTTCGTGATGAAGAACGACGTGCCGCTGGGCGACCACCGCTGGCTGACGGTGGTGTCACCCGAGGCGCCAGACGGCGTCGAGCTGCTGCTCGAGCCCGACGCCCACCCGGCGGCCGGCCCGTTCAAGGCGGCGTTGGTCGAGGACGGCATCCCGTTCACGTCGTTCGCGGTCGCCGACGTCCAGTCCGAGTTCGCCCGCCTGCGGGATGCTGGGGTGGTGTTCACCCAGGAGCCGACGGCGATGGGACCGGTGACCACCGCGGTGTTCGACGACACCTGCGGCAACCTGATCCAGATCGCCTCGATGGGCTGAGCGCCGGCTTGGCCGCCGGGTGAACAACGCGGGGCACCGTGCCACGCACGGGCCAGCCGGTGAACCGTTCGTGGCGTCGTTGCGGCTGGCCTGCGACGGACTGCGCGCCACGTGACCCATCGATGTCACCGTGCCACGGGTTGTCCGCTGGGCGGCCCGGCGCCACCATGAACCGCTGGGCGGTCAACCGCTGACCCGGTCAGCCGCCGGGCGGCTGTCGACGCTTCGGCGGGTCGTTCGGGCCGGGCGGGAGCCCGGTCGCCTTCGGCAGGCGCGAGGTCGAGCCGCCCGCGCGGGACGCCGTCCCGGCCCCGGGCGTGCCGGCCGCAGACCCCGAGGCGAGCGTGTCGCGCAGGCCGTCGAGGCGATAGCCGGACGCCTCACCCGCCTCCGCGAGCGCCCGCACGACCACCGAGCGCTCGACCGGGCGCCGGACGCGCGCCTCGGCGGGGGTCAGGGCACGCTCGAGGCGATCGACCCAGGCGAGGAGCTCGAGCCACGACTCGCGATGGAACCACTCCGCGTCGTCCCAGCGGTTCACCCGCAGGAACGAGCGCACCACCGGGTCGGCCAGCCACGCGTCGACGAGCCGCAGCGGCAGGCCTGCGGCGCGCCCACCGACGGTCGACGGCAGCGGCAGGTCGAGCAGCATCCGCACCCGCTCCGCGGCCCACCAGGCCCCCGCCTCGTCGACGCCGTGGCCCCGCAGCGCGTCGACCACGGCGGGCGCCATCCGCAGCTCCTCGAACCAGGCGCGGCTCGTCGCCCCGACCCTTGCGCCCGAGGGCAGCGACCCGAGCGGCCGGAGCAGCGCCCAGACCCGGAGCGCCGCCGCCTGCGAGGGATCGTCGATGGTCGTCGCCACGGGCTCGGTCGTGCGGACCAGGGCGAGCACCGCGGCCGCGACGGCCGCCCGATCCCCGTTCGTCCCGGTGGCCTCGGCGACGACGGCGACCAGGCGCTCGACCGCGAGGTCCGGTGGGGCGGCGATCGCCGTCCGCAGCGCGTCGTGCACGGGCGCCAGCTGCAGCTCCCGCAGCGCCCCCTCGAGCGACGTCACGCCCCGGCCGGCCAGCCGCTCGGCCAGCCGGCCCCAGACCCCGGCCGGGTCGTGCAGCTCGCGCATCTCCCAGAACACGCGGGTCTCGTAGGCGTGGAGCTCGACGCGGACCCCGCGCTCGCGGATCTCGGCCACCGACCGCAGGGACTCGAGGCCCGACCGCTGCTCGCGCACGGCCAGCCATCGGCCGTCGGCCGGCCCGTCGGCCAGCCCGAGCCCGTCGGCCAGCGTCCGACGCACCATCGACTTCGACCCGTCGGCCGCCTTGAGCGCGAACCCGACCGAGTCGCGGATCCAGCCCGCCGTCTCGCCGTACCGGTTGTGGTAGACGATGAGCGACCGCCCGGGGCCCGAGCCGTTCGAGTAGGCGAACACGTGCTCGTCGACCCCGCCTCCGTCGGCCGCGACGTCGTACAGCAGGAAGTCGCGTGCCTCGGCGAAGTCACCCCGCCGGTGGAGCAGCGGGACGATCTCCCGCTCGTGGCGCTCGATCAGCCACTGGTCGGGCTGCTCGTCCATCGCCGCCCGCCGGAACTCCATGCCGTACTTCTCGGCGAACCCTTCGAACTGGCCGTGCCCGAACATCGGCAGGCCCGGCAGCGTGGCCAGCAGCGTCGCGACCCCGATGTACTTGTCGCCCTTGCCGAACTGCTCGACCGCCGACTTCTCGTCCGGGTTGTTCATGAAGTTGACGTAGCGCTTGAGGATCTCGGGGTCGAACTCCAGGGTCTCCTTGAGCACGCGCCGGTAGCCGGCGTTGTCCTCGTCCCGGAGCATGTGCATGAACGCCGAGTTGTAGACGCGGTGCATCCCGAGGGTGCGCACGAAGTAGCCCTCGAGCAGCCAGAATGCCTCGGCGAGGAGCAGGGTGTCCGGGGCCTCGACGGCGACGCGGTCGACGACCTCGCGCCAGAACTCGATGGGCATCGCCGCGTCGAACTCGGCCTGGGACATCGTCCCGAACTCGGCCCGCGACGGGATCGCGCCGCCGCCCTCGCCGGGTCCCGGGAACCACAGCCGGCGGACGTGCTTCTTGGCCAGCACCATCGCGGCGTCGAAGCGGATGACCGGGAACCGCCGGGCGACGTCGACGATGGTCCGGATGACCTGCTCGCGGACCGCGGCCTGGCTGAAGTCGAGCTGGGCCGTGTCGTTCCAGGGGAAGCTGGTGCCGTCGTTGCCGTGGTACACGTAGCGCCGGTCGCCCGATCCGCGGTCGAGCCGCTCGAACACGACGGCGGCGTCGCTGTTGTCCCAGTAGTGGTCCTCGAGGCGGATCTCGACCCGGTCGTTCTCGGCCACGTTCTCGCCGCCGAACGTGTAGCCGGGGTATGGGGGCTGGGGCAGCGAGATGAACCACTCGGGGTGGTCGACCACCCAGCGCGAGTCGATGCCCATGTGGTTGGGGACCATGTCGGATGCCAAGCGGACGCCGCGCGCCCACGCCCGTCCGCGCAGGTCCGCCCACGCCGCCTCGCCGCCCAGGTCGTCGGCGATGCGGTAGTCGTCGAGCGAGTACGCCGACGCCGCCGCGTCCGGGTTGCCGCGCCAGGCCTTGATCCGGCGCGATGCCGGGCTCCGCTCCCACAGCCCGATGAGCCACAGGCCGGTGACGCCCCAGCGGGCGAGCCGATCCAGCTCCTCGTCGGGGATCGCGTCCAGCGTCCGGATGTCGCGCTGGTAGCGCCGCGACAGCTGGTCCAGCCAGACGTGGGTGCTCTTCGCGATCAGCACGAGGCGCGGCATCCACGCGGAATCGCTGGAAAACCGCTCGGGCTCGGCGTCGAGGCCGGTCAGGTCGGGCGCCTCGCCGCGGCCGCCCGCCCCGCCGTCGCCGCCGCCGCCGAACCGCAGGTGGAGCCCGCGGTCCTCCTCGGCGATGACGTCGAGGGTCACGAGGAGGCGGTCGAGGATGGCGTCGAGGTCGTCGCCCAGCAGGGCCCGCCAGTGCTCGCGGACGTAGCGCAGCTGGCCGGCGATCGACGTCGGGTGGGCGCGGGCGGGCGCCCGCAGGAGCTCGACCAGGGTCTCGCCGTTGGGGCCGATCGGCCTGAGCTCGCCCTGGTACGCCTCGAGCGCGGTCATCGTCGCCGACTTGGGTTCCGCAGGCAGCGAGGCGTCGTCGACCAGGTCCCGCAGCGGCCGCGCCGCCGGGTTCTCGTTCGCGACCCGGACCAGCAGCAGCTCCTCGAGGCGGACGGGGGGCGGGCGGTCGTCGACCTCCGGGAACTCCTCGGCGACCGCCTCGAGCAGGTCGTCCAGCACCGGCTCCCCGACGACCTCCTCCACCGCCTCGGTCGAGGCGGCCATGGAGGTGTCGGGCACGAGCTCCGCGGCCTTCACGATCAGGAGGCGGAAGATCTCGTGCAGGAGATCGAACGCGGCCAGCTCGCCCGCCTGCGCGCTGGGCTCGCCGGCCCGCCGGGTGGCGTTGAGCGCGGCAGCCACCTGGCGGGCCGCAACGATGTCCGCCGCCAGTGCAGGGGTCGTGGGGGGCGTGACGGCCGGCCCGGCGGCATCGAGCCCGAACCGGAGGCGTGCCGTGCGCGAGATGGGCAGCGCTCGCATGCCACGGAGTGTCGCACGGCGTCGCGCCCGCGACCGGGCGACGGTCAGGCCGGGACGGCCTCGCGGGAGGCGTCGACCCGCTCGATTGCGCGACGCAGGAGCTCGAGGCCCGCGGGATCGAACTCGTAGCTCCACTCGCGCAGGCGCTCCGGGCGCTCGAACCGCGAGTCGAGGCCGAGCGCGATCGCCTCGCGCGACAGCAGCACGATGTCCGCGTCCCGGTCGACCAGCTCCATCTCGGCCTCCGTGTGCGCGACCGCGGACACGATCTCCACGCCGGTGGCGCCCGCGAGCTGCAGCACCTCGGCGATGTTCTCGACGCCGCGCTGCGAGCCGCACACGAGCCCGACCTTCGAGCCCGGCGGCAGCCCCGCGACCTCGTGGACGAGCGACATGTAGCCCGGCCCGACGAGCATCGCGACCACCGGCACGGCGCCGCCGACGTACGCCTGCGCCTCGTCGGCGTGGAACGTCGTGGTGGCGACCAGGTCGAAGTGGTAGCGGTCGAGGCGGTCGGGCAGCTCCTCCAGCAGCACGCCGGTGGCCTCGATCCGGTCGGGGAACGCCTCGACGATGCGCTCGGCGTCGAACGTCGCGTCGGCGCTCGTGCACTCCGCGAACAGGACCCGCACCAGCGGCCCGGGGCGCTTGTGCTCGGTGGCCGCGGTGAACGTGGCCTGGGCGACCTCGTCGGGCGTGAAGCCGAGCTGGGCGGCCCGCCGCAGCGTCTCAGCGACGATCCCGGCCAGCGCGTCCGAGCCGCGCCGGACCGGCGGGCGGTCGACGACCCGGGTGCCGGCCCCGTGCCGGCCGACCACGTAGCCGGCGTCGGCGAGCCGGCGATAGACGGCGCGTACGGTGTTGGGGTTGACGCGCAGCGCGGCGCCCAGCTCGCGCACCGGAGGCAGCCGGGTGCCCGGCTGGAGGCGGCCCGACTCGATCTGGTAGGCGAGCTGCCAGTAGATCTGGGTCGAGATCGGCACGTCGGAGCCGCGCTCGATGTCGAGCTCGTGCCCGCCGGCGGACGCGCCCGCCTGCGGCCGGTCTGCGCCGCTCACGGACCCGACTCGTTGACTCGCCATGCGGGTGATCTTCGCACGCCTCCGTCAGCCGGAGGGTGGCGGCTGGCCGACCTCGCTCAGCGCGTGCCGGTAGATCGCGCCCCCGTCGATGTCGAGCGCGGGCGAGCGGAGGGTCGCGAGATCGGCGACCAGGCGGGCCTCCAGGGCCGTGCCGGCGAGCCGGTCGACGATCCTGGCCGCGCGGGCCGCGGATCGAAGCACCTGGCGTGTCTCCGGGCGCGACGGGTCGTCCCAGTACCACCCGTCCGAGGCGAACATCGCCAGACGCCAGCGCTGGGCCTCGAGGAGCTCCAGGAGCCGGCGGCGGTCCGCCGCGGCGGCCCGGCCACCCAGCCGCTGGGCGGCGAACGCATCGCCGTCGACGGCGCCCACCACCACGTCGACATAGCCGTCACGCGCCGCCCACACGTCGCCCAGGCCGGGGATGTCGCGCCCGAGCTGCACGCTGACAGCGTCAATTCCGCCGGCGAGCCGGTCCAGCGCTGACCGGAGCGGCGCCTTCCAACGGCCGTCCGGCACGTCGGGGCACTCGGCGGACCAGCGCAGGACGCCGTGATGGCAGCTCCACGACGTCCGCTCCCGGATCCGGATCACGGGGTACGGGCGGCCGTCGGGCTCGGCGACGGCGGTCGAGAGGTCGACGATGTCGAAGCCGCGGTCCGGCGCCGGGTCCTCGGGAGCGACGAGCCGCTCCAGGAACAGGTCGCGGAACGACTGGTGGTGACCGTACAGCTCGCCGTCGCTCGCGATGATGACCAGGGGGTCGAGGCCGTCGCCCGCCGCCGGGTCCGCCGCCCACGGCACCGCCAGGCGCGGACGGATGCGCTCCCGCGCGAAGCGGTCCGCGTCGGCGGTCGCGGCCGGCTCGAACGAGACCGCGCCCGACAGGTCGCCGTCGTACAGGACCACCGTGACGTGGCGACCGCCGCCGACGTCCACGCGGTACGGCCATCGCGTGTCGAGGTTGGCGACGTCGGCCTGCCACGGAGCGAGGATCGTGGACTCGATCCCGGCGTCCGCCAGCGCCGCCAGCGTCGCCAGGTCCACCGCGGTCTCCGGCAGCCACATCGCCGTCGGCCGGCGTCCGAAGCGCACCTCGAAGTCGCGGGCGCCCCACAGGATCTCCGTCCGCCGGTCGTGCGCGGCGGCGAGCGGCAGGATCGAGTGGTGGAAGGCCTGGGCGATCCCGGTCCCGCCGCCCTCGCGATCGGCGGCGGCGAACCCGGCCAGCACCTCGGGCGCCACGGCGTCGAGGTAGCCGGTGAGCGTCGGGCCCATGTTCCAGGAGATGTGGGCGGCCGTGCCGCGCTCGGCGATCGGCCGGTAGCACTCCTCGGTGATCCGGGCGTTCCAGTCGCGGAACGGCGCGGCCGAGGCGTCCTCGGGCACGCGCCCCGTGAACGGGTCGACCCGGCTCGGCTGGTAGAAGTGGGCGTGGACGACGAGACGACCCCGCGTCACCGCCGGTCCCCGGGGACGTGGCTCACGCGGGTGCCTGCGCCTCCTCGACCGCCCGGTCGCGAGCGACGCTGACCGCCTGGCGCACGGAGAACCGGCGGGCCTCGCCCGGAGCGAGCCGCAGCGGCCACGACAGCAGCAGGCTGCTGCCCTGGTAGACGCGCTCGAAGCCGGACTCGGAGTTCGAGACGGTCTCGATCGGGCTCCACCAGGCGTCGGCCGGCGGGTCCGCCGTCGCGAGCACGGAGACGCCGACCCAGTCGTTGCCGTAGCCGATCGCGTCGATGCCCGCGGCCTGCCCGCTCCCGTCGTGGGCCGAGCGGGCGCCGCCGACGTCGTACCAGGCGGACGGGTTGCCGCCCCCACCCAGCAGGTGGACCGAAAGCTCGAGGCCCAGCCGCGCGTCGAGGGGCCGGTCGCCCCGGTGGTGCAGCTCGAGCTCGATGACAAGCTCGGGTGCGAGCCGGTCGCCCAGGAGGCGGATCGACTTGCTGACGCTGACCGGCTGGCCGGCGACGGTGCCGTTGCGCGACAGGGAGACCTGGCGCGGGGCGAGGTGGTCGACCGCGAACTCGCCGTCGCGCAGGTCGCCCAGCTCGGTCGCCGCCGCCCTCGCGAACGCGTCGGGCGTCGTGTCGGGCGCGAGGAACCGGACCAGCCCCGACCGGAGCTCGTGGTCGTCGTAGAACAGCCGGGCCGAGAGGCCGGCCTCCTTGACCATCACGAGGTCGTGGATCGAGGCGGGCGCGCCGTCCGCGCCACCGTCGTCCGTGCCATGCCCGGCCCCCTCGCCCTCGGGCGGGCCGGTGGTGCCGGCGGCCTCGTGGGCGCGGAGCGTCTCGTGGTACGCCTCGGGCCGCCGCCGGAGGGCCGCGGCCAACGCGTGCCGCGCGGCCCGGATGTCCCACGACCCGATCCCGCCGCCCTCGCCCGGCTTGACCGCGACCACCTGCCCCTCGTCGCTGACAAGCACCTCCGTTAGCCCGTCGAGGTCCAGGTCCCGCAGCTCGGCCTCGCGCTGCGTCCCGAGCGCATGGTCCGCGGCGTCCTCGGCCGCGATCAGGTGCTCGTAGGTGGCCAGTCGCATATGCGAGATGTAGATGCCGCCGAACAGCCCGTGCCAGTAGCAGTCGTTCGACTGCCCGCGGTGGAGGTGGTCGATCGCGCGCGCCTTCGAGGGGCCCATCGGCATCGCCGCCACCTTCGCCGACGTCCGAAGCATCTGCTTGTGCAGGTCGTTGATCTCGCGGTACTTCACCTGGAAGTTGCGCCAGAAACCGCCGCGTAGCCAGCGTGCCTCCGGCCGGTGCTCGGCCGCCGCCCGATGGAGCAGCGGGGCGAACACGAGCGTCTCCGCGGGTGGCAGCGCCCATTCGCCCATCTCCGCGTACGACGAGGTCGGGACGTACACCCGACCGATCGGCGGCTCCCGTTCGAGCCACTGGGATGGCGTCACCGTCGTCAGCCAGTCGCGGCTGGCCTCCAGCGCCTCGAAGAACCGCTCGACCCAGCGTCGCGAGCCCCAGCAGTGCTCGAACGTCGTCGGCCAGGCCCCGAACTTCTCGCCGTCGTCGCCCATCATCCCCACCCGGTCGCCCGCCTCGGTCGCGTGGTCGCGGAGGTAGCCGATGACGTCCTCGACGTCGCCGAACGGGATCCGGTAGCGCAGGCCCTGCTCGGTGCCGAACACCGTCAGCAGGTCGCCCTGGTCCTCGGTCGTGTAGGCGCCCCACAGGTTCTCCTCGGGGATCGAGGCCGCCCGGAAGTGCTGGTCGTCGAGGATCGTCCAGCGGTACCCCGCGCCGACCAGCGCGGTCGGCAGGTCCGGCTCCCAGACGCGCTCGGCCAGCCACGCCCCGAGCGGACGCCGGCCGGCGATCCCCTCGACGACCTCGGCCATCCGGGTGAGCTGGTCCACCCGGTCCCGCTCCGGCAGCGAGGCGAGGACCGGCTCGTACAGGCCGCCGCCCAGGATCTCGATCTGGCCGCGGTCGACCAGCGCGCGCAGGCGCTCGAGGAACGTGGGCCGTTCGGCCGCCAGCCACTCGAGCAGCGGGCCGGTGTAGTGCAGGGAGAGCCTGACGCCCGGGTGGCGCTCGAGGGCCTCGACCATCGGCAGGTACGCCTGTTCGTACACCTCGGCGAACACCCAGCCGAAGTTGCCGACGGGCTGGTGGTTGTGGATGGCGAGGGCCAGCGAGATCCGGGGGGCCAAGCTGCGTCCTCCCTTCGGCCGAGGTCTGCGGGTGGTGGCGGGTCCGGGTGGGTCAGCGGGCCGCCGTCGCGACGCCGCGCCTGGCGGGCACGTCATCATCGGCCGCGGCCGCCGGCAGGTACAGGCGCTCCACGTATTCATGGAGCATTCGGGTCGTGGAGAAACGCCAGATCGTGCTGGCGATGGAGTTGCGCATCAGCTGCAACCAGCGCTGCGGCAGGCGGTCGGCGTCGCGCTCGTAGTACGAGGGGATGAGCTCGGTCTCGAGGATCCGGTACAGGTCCTGGGCGTCGGCCCAGTCCTGGGCGCCCTCGTCGGGGTTGGTCTCGCGGCCGCCGATCGCCCACCCGTTGTCGCCGGTCCAGCCCTCGTCCCACCAGCCGTCGAGGACGCTGACGTTGACGACGCCGTTGGCGGCCGCCTTCATGCCCGACGTCCCGGACGCCTCCAGCGGCCGGCGCGGGTTGTTCAGCCAGACGTCGACGCCCTGGACGAGGAACCGCGCGATGCGGATGTCGTAGTCCTCGAGGATGAACACGCGCCCGCGGAGCTTGGTGCTGCGCGAGCGGCCGAAGATGTCCTGGATCACGCCCTGGCCGGGCCGGTCGGCGGGGTGGGCCTTGCCCGCGAAGATGACCTGGACGGGGCGCTCCTCGTCCCACAGCAGGCGCGCCATGCGGTCGAGGTCCGTGAACAGCAGCGCCGAGCGCTTGTAGGTGGCGAACCGGCGGGCGAAGCCGATCGTGAGGATCGAGGGATCGAGGACGTTCTCGAGCTCCTCCAGTGTCGACGGCGCCTCGCCGTGCCGCGCGAACTGGTTGCGCAGCCGGCCACGGGCGAAGATCGCGAGCTCGAGCTTCTGGCGCTGGTGCGCCTCCCACAGCTCGTCGCCGGGGATCTTGTTGATCCGCTCCCAGAAGCGCCGCGCGGCGGGCTGGTCGTCCATGGCGTCGGGGTCGGCGTTGGTGAACCGTTCGAGCGTGTCGCGCATGGGCTGGCCCAGCCAGGTCGGGGTGTGGACGCCGTTGGTGAGCCCGAGGATCTCGTGGGGGCTGACGCCCTGCCAGGTGGCGTTCGCGGTGTGCCCGTGGAGCAGCGAGACCGCGTTCGCCCCGTGCGTCATCCGCAGGCACAGCGCGGTCATGTCGAACTGCGACGGGTCGTTCTCGACGCCCAGGCCCAGGCCCAGCAGCCGCTCGACCGGGACGCCGCCGGTGCTCGGGCGTCCGTCGCCGTCGAGCAGCGGCCCGGCGACCCGCCGCACAAGGTCGGCGTCGAACCGCTCGTTGCCCGCGGCGACCGGGGTATGGATGGTGAACACGCTGTTACGCCGGACGGCGGCGAACGCGTCGTCGAGGGTGCGACCCTCCGCCACGAGCTCGCGCGTGCGTTCGGCGAGCAGGAACGCGGAGTGACCCTCGTTGAGGTGCCAGACCGCGGGCTCGAGGCCGAGCGCCCGCAGCGCCCGGACGCCGCCGACGCCCAGCACGAGCTCCTGGTGGAGGCGCATCTCCCGGCCGCGCACGTACAGGATGTGCGTGATCGGGCGGTCGGAGTCGTCGTTGTCGGGGACGTCGGTGTCGAGCAGCAGGACGGGCACGCGGCCGACCTGGACGACCCACACCGCAGCGAACAGGTCGCGGCCGGGCAGCGGGACGCTCACGGTGAGCGGCTCGCCGAGCGGATCGAGCGCGCGCCGGATGGGCAGGCGGGCCAGCTCGTAGTCGGGGTAGGCGTGCTCCTGATGCCCGTCGGCATCGATGGTCTGGCGGAAGTAGCCCTTGCGATACATCAACCCCACGCCGATCAGCGGCAGGGCCATGTCCGAGGCCGTCTTCATGTGGTCGCCGGCGAGCACGCCCAGGCCGCCGGAGTAGATGCCCAGCGACTCGTGCAGGCCGTACTCGGCGCAGAAGTAGCCGATCGGCCCCTCGAGCTCCTTGGCGTGGCGCCGCTGGAACCAGTGGTCCGTGCCGTTGGACATGTACGCCTCGAACTCGCCGAGGATGTCCTGGTAGTCGGCCATGAACGCGGTGTTGTCGAGGAGCTGCGCCCACGCGACCGGGCCGGACAGCACCGGGATGGGGTTGCGGTAGCGCGCCCAGCCGCCCGCGTCGATGCGCGAGAACAGGATCCGAGCCTCCGGATGCCAGCTCCACCACATGTTGTAGGCGAGGGTGCGGAGGCCTTCCAGCTTGGGCGGCAGATGGAAGGATGCGCCGGGGGCGACCGGCACGTGCACCAATGGCTCCATGCGCGGCCATGATAGACGGCGTGATGGTCGGTCGTGAACCGGTTTACGTCCCCGGCGAGCGGTAGGATCGGGCCGATGACGATGCGGGTGGCGATGCTCACGGCGGAGTGCGAGCCGTGGGCGAAGACGGGCGGCCTGGCCGACGTGGTCGACGCGCTGGCGAGAGCGCTCGGCCGCCTGCCGGAGGCGGGCGCGGAGCTCGAAACCCCCGTCGACGTGTTCCTGCCGCGCTATCGGTCGGTGCCCGTGCCCGCCGAGGCGGTGACGGAGCCTGCCCTGTCGATCCGGGACCCGGACCTCGCCCGTGGTGGCGCGACGATCGAGGTCTCGATCGTGGACGTGGCCGCCGACGGCTACCGGCTGCGCCTGGTCGACGTCCCCGCCGCCTTCGACCGCGATGCGTTCTACGACCACCCGGACGACCCGTGGCGGTTCGCCGTGTTCTGCCGTGCGGCACTCGCCGCGCTGCGCCGCGACGGCCGGGCCGATCGACGTGCTCAACGTCCACGACTGGCACACGGGCCCCGCGCTCATCGAGCGCGCGCGGGCCGATGCGGCGGGCGACGCGTCCTTGGCCCGGACCGCGGTCGTCGCGACGCTGCACAACCTCGCCTACCACGGCTGGACCGACGTGGGCGCGATCGGCCAGCTCGGGCTCCGCCCCGGCGAGGCGCTGGCCGGCGCCAACCCCGCCGGCATCGACCTCCTGCTGACGGCGATCGAGCGCTCGGAGATCGCCAACACCGTCTCGCCCGGGTTCGCCCGCGAGGCGCTGACGCCCGCGTTCGGCATGGGCCTCGACGGCGCGCTGCGCGCCAAGGGCAACCGGTTCATCGGGATTCTCAACGGCATCGATCCGGACGTGTGGGACCCGGCCGACGACCCGGCTCTCGCCGCGCCGTTCTCGCGCGACGCCCCGGCCGGCAAGGCCGCCTGCCGCCGCGACCTGCTGACGCGCGTCGGGTTCGATCCCGACGACGAGGGCGTGGTGCTGGGGATGATCGGCCGGATGGACCCCCAGAAGGGCTTCGACCTGTTGGCGGACGGGATGCCGGCGCTGCTCGCGCGCGGCGCGCGGGTGGTGGTGCAGGGGAGCGGCCACGCGTCCCTCGCCGACCCGTTCCGCGCGCTCGCGGCGGCGCACCCGGCGGAGGTCGCCCTGATCGAGCGTTTCGACCGCGAGATGGCCCGCCGCATCTACGCCGGCGTCGACCTGTTCCTGATGCCCTCGCGTTTCGAGCCCAGCGGGCAGGGCCAGATGATCGCGCTCCGCTACGGCACGCCGCCCGTCGTGCGGCGGACGGGCGGCCTGGCCGACTCGGTCGTCGACGTCACCGCCCGACCCGCGCACGGGACGGGCTTCGTGTTCGACGCGGCCACGCCCGCAGCACTCGTTGCCGCGGTCGAGCGGGCGGCGGCGATGCGGGCAACTGATCCGGCGGGGTGGGCGGCCCTGCGCGACCGGGGCATGGCGGTCGACTTCCGCTGGGACACCGGTCCGGCGCCGCGATATCTGGCCGCGTACCGCCAAGCGATCGCGCTCCGGCGGGGCGAGGCCTAGCCGCTCGATCTCGGCGGACGCGCCCGATCGGCGGCGCGCCGGCCGCAGCGCCCGGTCCCGGCGTGCGAGAATCCGGTCTCGTCCGATCCTCGTCCGATCCGCGCGCCACGCCCAGCCCGGAGGCCAAGATGCCCAGGCAGTTCGTCGTCCAGGTCACCAACCAGCCCGGCCAGCTCGCGCTCCTCGCCGAGCAGATGGCCGCGCGCGGGGTCGACCTGCGGGCGATCGGCGGCGGCGGCATCGGCGACCTCGGGCACATGATCATGACCACCGCGGACGACGACACCGCCCGCAAGGTCCTCGAGGACGGCGGCTGGACCTACTTCGAGGGCGAGTCGCTGCTGGTCGAGGTGGACGACCGGCCGGGTGGCATGGCGAAGCTCGCCCGGGAGCTCGCCGACGCGGGCGTCAACGTGCACGGGCACCTGTTCATGGGACGCTGGAGCGACCGCGCGACGTTCGCGTTCGTGGTCGACGACCCGGAGAAGGCGCGCCCGATCCTGGAGCGCCGCTGACGCTCGCGGACCCTCGGAATAGGGAACTTGGGTGGTGCGTCCAGACAACGTAGACTGGCGCAGACGGATACCCAGGGCGCCGATCGCACGGCATCCTGAGGGCTCAGGCCCGGCCGCTCGCGGCCCACACTCCTCCGTCGCGCGAACACTCGCGCACCCATCTGCCGCTCTTGGGGACTGCCCATGCTCCGCCGACTCACGCCCCTGATCGCCCTGCTCCTCGTCGTCCTGGCCGCAAGCCCGGTCGACGCCCTCTCCCTGAAGCGGGAGTGGCGAGCATCCATCGGCGGGGGTGCCAACGGCACCACGATGCTCGATGCCTGGACGAACGGGACGGGCCGGCTGACGGCGAACGTCAAGGGACTCAAGGCCAGGACCACCTATCACATCGTGCTGCGCAAGGGGTCGTGCTCGAACCCCAAGACGGTGCTCGGCAAGCTCGGGTCGTTCACGACCGACGGCTCCGGATCAGCGTCGGTGTCCAAGTCGATCAGCAGCAGCCAGATGGCCTGGGTCTGGTGGGCCCGGAGCGGCAAGATCACCGCCCGGTTCACGGCCGGCAGCGCCCTCAAGTGCGCGACGTTCTGGTACTACCACGCGACCCGCGTCCGGATCCCGGGCTACGACATCAACCTGCCCGTCGTTCGGGGGCCCAACGGCTACCCGTACTGCAACGTCGCGATGTACATGCGGTCCCTGTACCAGCCGACCGAGCCCGGGGTCACGTTCATCTACGCCCATGCGCGGACCGGCATGTTCCTGCCGCTGCTCAACGCATCCAAGAAGAACGACGGGGCCGCGATGATCGGCAAGACCGTCTACGTCTACACGTCGAAGTCGATGCGCTACACGTACCGGATCACCAAGGTCCGGCGGCACGTCCGGGACATCGGCTCCTCGCTCAAGATCACCGACGAGCGGCTGTGGCTCCAGACCTCCGAGGGTCCCAACCACACCTACCCCAAGCTGATCGTCGTGGCCGAGCGTGTCGGGTCGACCGCCGTGTCCCACGACGAGGCGAATCCGAAGGCCCACCCGAAGCGCTGCTGACGCCTCGTCCGGCGTCCGACCCGGGTCAGCCCTGCCAGCGCAGGGGTTGGGGACCGGGATCGCGGCCGTCGTCGAGGAACCGGAGCAGCGCGAGCGCCTCGGCCTCGACCGCGCGCCGCTGTGCGGGCGTGAGCGTCGCCATCGGTTCGAGCGCGATGGTCCGGTCCGCGCCCTTGCCCGCCGTCGTCCAGAACCCGGCCATGAACCCGTCGACGGAGAACGACGACCCGCCGATGAGGCTCCGCTCCGACGCGCGCAGGGTCTCCGGGATGATCCGCGAGCGGTCGGCGTGCGACAGGAACACGTTGTCGTAGTCGGGGAAGAAGCGGACCGGCGCCGGGAGGTCCTCGTCGGCGATCGGCCCGTCCGGGACGTCGAACAGCTCGCGACCCCGCTCGTCGCGGTAGGTCCGCAGCGTCGGCCGCAGCCGCTCCATCGGCTCCTTCAGGCCCGCGAGCCGCGACCACGCCCCGACGTCGCTCGTGCTCGCCGGGCCGAACGCGGCGAGGTAGCGGAGGACCATCGCGTCAGGGGCGGCGTCGGTGCCGAGCGGGCGTCCGCTCCAGTGGTCGAGCGTCGTGAGCTTGACCTGGCCGCTGGTCGTCCACAGGCCGCGCGGCGGGACCTGCAGCGTCGGCAGGCGGCCTCGGCACGCGTAGGCGAGCGTCGTGGCATCCCGATCGGGGAATCGCTCGGCCATCGCGACGCGGAGCTCGGCCAGGGACCGCGGACGCTCCTCGAGGAGCTCCCGGCCGATGGCGATCACCGGCTCGAGGTCCACCCCGACCAGGCCGACGCTCCAGGTCTTGTTCTTGAACAGCTCGCCGTCGAGGACCGGCTGGACCATCGGCCGGAAGGCGAGGGCGTCATCGATCGAGGCGAGGTGGACGGTCGAGCGCATCAGCACCGAGCGGACGGCGCGGCGCTCGAGCAGCAACGCCTCGAGCTCGGCCGGCTCGAACGCCTGGAGGCGGGACCACAGCGCGACGTACGGGTCCTTCGGCACCTGGGCCTGCAGCCCGGCGAGGTGCTCGATCATGGCGAGCGCCGGCATCGTCGGCGCGCTCGAGCAGGTGCTGCCGGGCCAGCAGGGTCCGGTTGAGCACGCGCGTCGAGAGGACGGGTCCGGTCATGCCCCGATCCTCGCACGCCGCCCGACGGGAACCGGCAGGATTGCCGGGGAGGAGGCCCCGTTGACCGTCGCAGAGCGAGATCCGGCGCCATCGATCCGGCCGACGCCACCGTCACCGTGCTCGACGAGCTCGGCGCGGCCGTCGCCGGACCAGGTCGTGACCGTGTCGCAGCGCCGCCACCGGTTCCTGTTCGGCGGCACGGACTTCGACCTCGTGGACCTCGCGAACGGCGAGCTCGACGGGGAGCGGCTGGCCATCGTGGAGCGGTCGGCGGCCGCGTTCACGGACCTGTTCGGGTTCGCGACGCTGCCGTTCTACTGGGGCCGGTTCGAGCCGGTGCGCGGCCGGCCCGACACGGAGCGGATCCGCACGGCGGCGCGCTGGCTCGTCGATCGCGGCATGCTCGTCAAGGGCCATCCGCTGTGCTGGCACACGGTCACCGCGGACTGGCTGCTGGACCTGCCGGTCGACGAGGTCATCGACCTCCAGCTCGCCCGGATCCGGCGCGACGTCGCCGACTTCGCCGGCCTGATCGACTCCTGGGACGTGATCAACGAGGTCGTGATCATGCCCGTGTTCGACCGCGGCGAGAACGGCATCACGCGGATGGCCCGGGCGCTCGGTCGGGTCGGGATCGTGGCGGCGACGTTCGACGCGGCCCGCGAGACCAACCCGGCCGCCACGCTCCTGCTCAACGACTTCGACATGTCCGCGGACTACGAGCGGCTGATCGAGGCGTGCCTCGAGGCCGGGATCCGGATCGACGCCCTCGGGCTCCAGTCGCACATGCACCAGGGCTACTGGGGAGTCGAGAAGACCCTCGGCGTGCTGGAGCGGTTCGCGCGCTTCGGGCTGCCGATCCAGTTCACCGAGACCACGCTGGTGTCGGGCCACCTGATGCCGCCCGAGATCGTGGACCTCAACGACTACCAGGTGACGGACTGGCCGACGACGCCCGATGGCGAGGCGCGCCAGGCCGACGAGGTCGAGACCCACTACCGGACGCTCGTGGCGCACCCCGCCGTCGAGGCGATCACGTGGTGGGGCTTCCCCGACGGCGGCTGGCTCAACGCGCCCAGCGGGCTGATGCGCGCCGACGGGTCGCCCAAGCCCGCCTACCCGCGGCTGCGTGGCCTGATCAAGGGCGAGTGGTGGCTGCCGCCGACGACGATGCGGACCGATGACCTCGGGCGCATCCGCGTGACCGGGTTCCTCGGCGACTACGAGGTCGCCTGGCGCGGCCGGACCGCGGCGTTCAGCGTCGATGGCCGCGGATCCAGCGAGCTCACCGCGAGGCTCGACCCGGTCGAGGGCTGACCGAGGGCCCTGCCGCCCTGGCCGGACCGGAATCGGCGAACAGCAAGAGGCCCGGTCCTCGCATCGAGGGCCGGGCCTGTCTCAGCGGTCCGCGCTGCTGTCTGTGCGGGCTAGAACCGGCGGCGGCCGGGGGTCACGGCCGCGCCGACGACGGCGGCCTTGGCGACCGGGGATGGCCCCGGGCTGACGGCCGCGCCGACGACGGCGGCCTTGGCGACCGGCGACGGGCCGGGCTTGGCGATGGCGACGACGGCGGCGGTCTTGGCGACGGGAGCACCGACGACTCCAACGCCTCTGCGTCCAACTCCGAGCGGCATGGTCAGACTCCTGCGCTTTCGAGCGCTTCGGCCTCGTCGGCCTCGACGGCCGCGATGAGGGCCTGGATGGGGATGCGGCCGTTGGCGATCAGCTGCCCGCCCGCCCGACGCATCGCGGATGCGAACGGCGCGGCCCACGTGTTCTCGTAGACGAGGACGCCCGCGACGGTGCCGGGATCCATGGCGGCCGCGAGGTTCACCACATCGTCCACCGCGAGCGTCTGGGCCAGCTCGGCCTCGATCCGCTGCAGCTCGCCGAGCTCGCCGAGATCGGAGATCTCGTGGCCCTCGACGGAGCCGTCCTCATCCTTGACGAGGATGAGCATGTCCATCACGCGGATGATGCCGGCGTCGTGCAGCCGGAGCAGCTCGTCAATGCCCTCCCCGGTGAAGTTCTGCTGTCCGCTCGGAAACTCGACGATCACGTAGTCGACGGGCCCGAGCTCATCGAGCGTTCGCTCAGTCATGGCACTTCCTTTCCTGTGGCTCGTCTCGTCGCCCCGATGACCACGAGTCCGTGTCGACGTCCCGTCCGGGTCCTATTCGTCGGCGAGGCCGAACGCCTGCTTGACGGAGGCCCGGTTGAGGTACCAGAGGAGGATCACCGGGAACGCGGTGCTGGCCAGCGCGTAGCTCAGGTTACCCGTGCCCAGGAGCGCGAAGATGGCCTCCACGATCCCGATGATGGCGATGATCTGGCCGAGCGCCCAGCCCCACGGCTCCAGGCGCCAGGCGGCGAGGCCGCCGGCCCAGAAGGCCAGGCCGGTGAGCACGATCAGCCAGCCCCAGATCCACGTGCCCGTGCCGGTCGGCAGCGGGCCGAACGTGACGGCCGTCGTCATCTGGAAGCCGAGCATCATGTAGCTCAGCCCGGCCGCCGCGAAGATGAACGCGAGGATGGTGACCCCGATCGGTCGTTTCATGGACTCCCTCACCTCGAACGAATGCCGCCGCGCCGGGTGGTGCGGACCCGGGTTGGACGGTCCCGTGACGCACCGTAGCCATGCGCAATCCGCCCGTCATCATCCTTCTAGGCTGATAAAGCGTCCGCGCCAGGCGCGACACGCGCCTGGTCGCCTTCTTTCGTACGGAATGGGGGATGCCACGCGGGCACGCGCGCCCGAGCCTGTCCTTGCTCGCAGAGGGTGGACGTCATCGGGCAACATGACGCTGCGCTGCATCAGGGGCGGACGCGTCAGCAGAGGAGGTGCCGTGGCATTGGAAGGGCCACTGATCGGCCTGCGAGGGTGGCCGGGTTTGCAGACGGGCCGCTACGCAGCTCTCGCTGACCGAAGGCTGATCCGATGACCCCGCCGGGCACCGCGGCCAAGCAGGGCAGCGCGCCGCCCAACGCCAAGGTCGCTCTCGGCACCCTGATCCTCGTCGCGGCCGTCGCGAACCTGAACCTGTCGGTCGCGAACGTCGCCTTGCCGTCGATCGGGGCGTCGTTCGACTCCTCACAGACGACGCTCGACCTGATCGCCGTGGGCTATTCGCTCGGCCTCGCGGCGTCGGTGCTCTGGTTCGGCGCCCTTGGCGACCGGTACGGGCGCAAGCGGATGATCGTGCTCGGGATGCTGATCACGATCCCGGCCTCGATCACGGCGGCAGTGGCGCCGAGCGACACGATCCTGTTCGGTGCCCGCGTGGTCGGCGGCCTGTCGGCCGGCATGGCCTACCCGACGACCCTGGCCCTCATCACCGCCCTGTGGTCCGGCCCCGCTCGGACGCGGTCGATCGCGCTGTGGTCGGCGCTGGGCGGCGGCGTGGCCGTGCTCGGACCGCTGATCGCCGGCCTGCTGCTCGAGTTCTTCGCCTGGGGATCGGTGTTCATTGTCACCGTGCCGCTCGCCATTTTCGCCCTCTACATGGCCAACCGGCACGTTCCCGCGCATGTCAGCGAGAGCACGGAACCCGTCGACAACATCGGCGGCGTCCTGTCCGCGATCATGATTGGGTCGCTGGTCATCGCCCTCAACTTCATCACGGTCCCTTCGCTCCATGATTTGGCGATCGGGCTGTTCGCGGTGGCCGTCGTGGGTCTGGTCCTGTTCGTGCTCCGCCAGAAGGGGGTCGCGAATCCCCTCTACGACCTGAAGGTTGCCTCGCGGCGGACGTTCTGGGTGGCGGCGATGGCCGGGATCATCGTCTTCGGGTCGCTGATGGGCGTGGCGTTCATCAACCAGCAGTACCTCCAGAACGTTCTTGGCTACTCCACGCTTCAGGCCGGCGCTGCGATCCTGCCGGCGGCGCTGTTCATGGTGATCGTCGCCCCGCGGTCCGCCCACCTGGTGCAAGAGCGCGGCTCCCGCTTCACTCTGCTCCTCGGCCAATGCGTCCTCGGCCTCGCCTTCGTCGGCATGCTCCTGCTGTGGGGCGAGGGGACCAACTACCTGTTCGTCGCCATTCCGCTCGCACTGATGGGCGCCGGGGTCGGACTCGCCGGGACTCCGTCGTCCAACTCGCTGACGGGGTCGGTGCCGGTTCGCCGCGTTGGCATGGCGTCAGGGACCGCCGACCTGCAGCGCGACCTCGGTGGCGCCTTGATGACGTCGCTCTTCGGGACCCTGCTCACTGCCGGCTATGCGGCCGCGATGGGAACGGCGATTGCCGCGTCAGGGCAGGACATTACGGCGACCACCCAGAGTGAGCTGCAGCTCTCGTATTCGAGCGCAGAGGATCTCGCGTCCCAATACCCCGAATACGCCGACCAGATCAAGACGGCCGCCACGTCGTCGTTCCTCCAGGGCGACCAACTGGCCTACCTGGCGGGTCTCGGCGCCGTCCTGGTCGGCGTCGGGTTGACCTTCTTCCTGTTCCCCAAGAAGGACGACGAACGCCGACTGCGGACCGAGTTCCTAGCCGAGGACGAGGCGGCTGCCGGGGCGCCTGCGGCTCCGCCCACACCGGCGCCCCAGCCCGGCTGAGGCGTTCACCGGCTCGCGGTCCTCGATAGCGGCGAACCGCTCGTTCTCATCTTGGATGGGTGATGGCACCACACCTCGTGCCGCGCAGGATCAAAGCGTGAGCGTGTATCGGATCGAGCGGGGACCGGCGAGGCCGCGCTTGCGGGCGGTGCGCGGCGATCAGAAGACCACATCGTGGACGTGACGTATCGGCGCCGCACAGGCGTGCCGTCCCAACCCAACTGCGCATCCAGCTGATAGGAGTCGATATGACACTTGGACCGCTCGAAGGTCATCCGCCTCGTCGACCTCGTGTTCATCACGAAGGACATCGATGGCGTCGTCAAGGCTGTCGAGCTGGACAACCGGGACGACCCGCGGTTCGCCGGCTTCGCGTCGCTCCTCCAGGGCTTGCATGGCCTGTTCACGGACGAGGACATCGACGTGATCGCCGATGACTTGCCCGCCAATACCTCGGCCCTGGCCGTGCTCTTCGAGCACCGCTGGGCGGAGGGCCTCAAGGACGCGATCGGCGGGGCCGGCGGGTTCCTCGTGAGCAGGACCACGGTCGCACCGGAGATCCTCGAACTCGTCAACGCGGAGCTGGAAGCTGTCCCGGCCTGATCCGCCGGCGCCAGAGAAGGAGCAGACGACATGATGCGACGCAGAGGCGTAGGAATCGTGGGTGTGGCCGCCGTGGCGCACCACGCGAGCAAGCGGGGCGCGGCGGAGCAGGCTGCTGCGGATCAGCAGGCGGACGCGGCTGCGCAGCAACAAGCTGCGGCGGAGCAGCAGGCGGCCCAGGCGCCGGCCGCTGCCCCGGCGCCCGAGGTGGACCCGATGACGGCCCAGCTCGAGAGCCTCGCGAACCTACACACGCAGGGCATCCTCAGTGACGACGAGTACGCGGCTGCGAAGGCCAAGGCTCTCGGGATCTAGTCGCCATCGGTGTTGGGCCCGAGACCTCGGCGACGGGGCTCAGGCCTGTTGCGCATGCGACCAGGCCGCCTCTGTCGCGACTTGCCGTAACTCCACCATGTGGGCGTGATCCGCGAAGCACGGGTCGTCTGCAGCGATCGCCTCCACCGCCGTGAAGACGCCGGCCATCGCTCTAAGCCGACGATGTTGCAGCGGTAGCGTGCGGTCGTCGTGGGCTTGGTGCCCTCGAGGGCGAGGTCGTCGAGGAACGCTTGGTACACTTCGCAGAACTGCGTGGCGGGATCTGCGGGCTTGTCCATCCGAGGCTCCAGGTGCGCCTCGGCTGACCTGGTCTAGGTCCTCATTCGCCGTTGGCTGAGGGAACCTCGGCAGGGTCTCCATACCGTCGATAGATGGTCCCCCTCTCGGTACCTTCGCCGTCGCCTCGGGCGGGAGTAGCTCAGCTGGCAGAGCGGCAGCCTTCCAAGCTGCATGTCGCGGGTTCGATCCCCGTCTCCCGCTCCAACCCCTCCGACCCGGCGCCTTCGGCTCGGCGTGCGGCGCCGCGCCACGTGGCCCTGGCCGCTGGGCGCGCACTCCAGCAGCGTTCGTCCTCGATCGGCACGCTGGGCGATCAGATCGCCGGTTTCGGGCCCGATTCGTCGTCAGACTGCACGCCGGGCGACCCATCGAGCGGTTCGACCGCTGCAGTGCACGCCGGGCGAGCTGTGGTGTGCGGACCAAGATCCGGGACTCCCGCCGGAATCACCGCGGCGCCAGGCGCACCAGTTCGGCGTCGATCGCGGCGGCGGCCTCGTCGACCGTGCCGAGGCGCAGCTCGATGTGGGCGTCCGCGGCCCCGATGAGCATCGCGTTGTACGGGATGTCGTCGGCGTCGCCCGAACCCCGGAAGTCGCTCCGGAACAGCACCACGGGCTTGTTCCTGGCATACGCGTAGCCGCACTCCCAGCAGGTCCCCGAATCGGGGTCGGCGCCGTCCATGACCGCGACGATGCCATCGGCCCAGTCGAGGCCCTCGAGGTCCTTGAGGAAGATCGCAGCCCCGGTCCGTTCCGAGGCCGGGTTCTCCTGTGGCACGAAGACCTCGTGCCCGGCAGCGCGCAGGCGCGTCGCCAGCTGGACGTTGAACTCGCGCTCCGGCGTCGTGAACAGTGGCCCGGCCAGGTAGATCTTCACGTCAGGTCACCAGCAGTCCCGTGATCGGCCCGACGACGTCCCGCCGCGCGGCGTATCGGGCACCATTGTCGGCGAATTCTTGCCGCCGTCGGGAGCCTCACCCAGTGGCAGACCAGCCGCGCATCGCCGTCGTCGGGAGCACGATGATCGACCTCATCGTCTACCCGCCGCGGGTCCCGGCGGCCGGCGAGACGATCCAGGGTCGCGACTTCCAGCTCGGGTTCGGCGGCAAGGGTGCGAACCAGGCGGTCATGGCCCGCCTGCTGGGCGCCGAGGTCGCGATGGTGAACGCGCTCGGCGACGACGTGTTCGGCGAGATGACGGCAAGCAACTTCGCGTCGTTCGGCATCGATGGCACGCACCTGACCCGCGTCCCCGGTCCCAGCGGCGTGGCGTCGATCTGGGTGGAGCCGGACGGCACGAACCGGATCATCTGCGTGGCCGGCGCGAACGACGCGATGAACCCCTCCGATGCGGCCCGAGCCGTCCGCGAGCTCGCGCCGCTCGCGCTCGTGATCGGCCAATTCGAGATCCCGCAGGCCGTGACCGCCGCCGCCTTCGCGGCCGCTCGCTCCGTGGGGGCGGTCACGGTGCTGAACCCGGCGCCGGCCGCCGACATGGACGCGGCCCTGCTATCGGTCTCGGACTGGGTGATCCCCAACGAGGTCGAGTTCGCCAGGCTGGCCGATGCGTCGAGCGACGCCACCGACGAGGAGATCACCGCCTTCGCCCGGCGCACCGGGACGCGCGTCGTCGTGACCCTCGGAGCGCGTGGTGCGGCGCTGCTCGCTCGGGACGGGACGGTCCACCGGATCCCGGCGCCCGCCGTCGAGGCGTCCGACACGACCGGTGCCGGCGACGCGTTCGTCGGCGCGTTCGCCTACGGCCTGGCCCGAGGTCTGGGCGAGATCGACGCCGTCCGATTGGGCGTCCGCTGCGCTTCGGACAGCGTGCAGCGACCCGGCACGCAGCGGTCGTTCCCGCGCGGGGTGTCGCTCGGCGAGTTCCTCGCGGAAGCCTGAGGCACGGTCGTCGCCCGCGGGGCAGACTGTCTCGATGGGCTCGCCGGATCTGCCGACGCTGCTGTCACAGGCTTTCCTCGCCTGGACGATCGAGGTCGATAACGTCTTCGAGGCGACGATGCCTCACATGACGTCGGCCCATCGCCGGTCGGCCGAGCCCGGCGCACCGTGGCTCACGTCCTGTGCGATGTACTGGACATGCCTCCGGCGTCTCGACGACGGGGTGACGCTCGCGGAGCTCCACGCCCGCACGGGCCTCGAGACCAACCTCAACGGGATGCGGCGGTGGGGCTACGTCAGCGTCGACGGCGCCCCGGACGACCGGGCGGCGGTGCGGCTGGGGCCGGAGCTTGTCCTTCGTGCCACCGACGCCGGCCGGCGGGCGAAGCGGACATGGGTCGCCTCCCTCGACGAGGTCGATCGGCGTTGGCACGACCGGTTCGGCGAACCGGCAGCGAGGCTGGCCCGGTCCTTGGCGGCGATCGACGCGTCCCTGCCTTCGACCACGCCGGACAGCCTGCCGATCCTCGGGCCTGGGTTGTCGAACGCCGGACGCGCCCGCGACGTGATCGAACGAACCGGTTCGGCCTCCGAGCCTTCACTCGCGATCCACCTCGGGCGCGTGCTCGTGGCGCTCGCCCTCGACCTCGATACGGCGTCACCGGTGCCGATGGCCGTCGCGTCAAACCTTCTCCGGTTGGTCGACGAGGAGCCGACGGAACGTCGCCTGCTGCCGTCGCGAGCGGGCATATCCCGGCCGGCCATCGCGACGGCGCTTGAGGCGGCTTCAAAGCGCGGGCTCGTCGAATCCGCGGGGACGGACGGGCGATCGAAGCCGGTCCGCCTGACGGCAGCCGGCGCGACGGCCCTCGCCCGGTTTCAGGCGACGGTCGAGGCCGTGGACGATCGCTGGACCGAGCGGCACGGCGCGGCCCGGGTGGATGCCTTGCGTTCCGCCCTCGCCGCCCTCGTCGAACCGCTGGATTCGGGCTTGGCGCCGATCCGCGTCGGGCTCCCCGCCCCGCCGGACGGATGGCGGGCCGCGGAGCCCGCGACCCGCGTGCTCCCGCACGCCCCGATGGTGCTGCACCGTGGGGGCTATCCCGACGGTGCCTGACCGGATGGACAAGCGCACCGACGATGGACCCGTGCTGCGCGGGGAGCGGGTCACCCTGCGCCCGGACCGACCCGAGGACCTCGATCGCCTCCGGAGCATCCTGGCCGAGCCCGCGGTCGCCCGGTGGTGGGGTGGACCGCGACCCGACGATCCGACGTTCGACGTCGCCCTCGACTGGCTGGACGGCGACGAGGCCGATCACATGTTCGTGGTCGAGCTCGATGGTGAGGTCATCGGGAGCGTGCAGGCGTCCGAGGAGCTCGAGCCTGACTATCGCCACGGCAGCATCGACCTGTTCCTCGACACGGCGCACCAGGGGATGGGCCTCGGCCAGGACGTCGTGCGAACCATGGCCCGCTGGCTGATCGAGGAGCGGGGCCATCACCGGGTCACCATCGACCCGTCGGCGGCGAACGAGCGGGCGATCGCCGCCTATCGGCGGGTTGGCTTCCGGGATGTCGGCGTCATGCGGCGCTACGAACGTGGCCCCGACGGCACCTGGCACGACGGGCTCCTGCTGGATCTGCTGGCCGAGGAGCTGACCTGACGTCACCGACCCTCGGCGGCGAAGCACGAGGGAGGGAGGACCCAGGCGGTCGTTTCGCCGACTCCCGATAGACTCGGGCGTCAACGAGACGAGGCGCGAGCCGACCGATGCCACGGTCGGCAGGCTCGTCGACCTGGATCGGAGGTCCGACCATGTCGCAGCCAACCCAAATTCCCGACAGCGAGCTCGGCCCGCTCCTGAGCGACCCAGCCGCACAGGCCTGGTTCGAGGAGCACCTCGCAGAATTGCGGCAGGACGCCTACGGCCAGCGGATCCTGTACTGGACCCTCGGCGTCGCCTTCGTGGTGGGCCTCGCCGCATACGTCATCGGCTACCTGCTCAAGACGGCCGCGATGACGGAACCCTTCGGGCTGCTGGCCGACCTGCTGTACACGCTTGGCTTTGCGCTCTGGACTGCAGCCGTCGTGGTCGTGCTGGTCGAGGTCATTCCGGAGGTCAAGCGTCGACAGATCCGGCGCTCGCTCGAGGCCTACGAAGCCATCCGGCGCGCCAACAAGAGCCAGCGGCACACGACCTGATCCAGCAGCCGTCGGTCACTCGAGCAACAGGTCGATGAGGCGCTCGGCCAGCCAGCGCTCATAACGCTCGGCCGTCCAGCCGCACGTGCCGACGAGCATGTCGAAGACGGCGAGGGAGGTCAGCGCCCAAAGGCCGTCCCGCGCCTCCTCGACCGACAATCCCGGTCGAAGCACCCCGCGGCCGGCAAGCATCCCCACGAACCCGCCCTGCCCATGCCGCCGGCCGTCCTCGATCGACCGCCAGAGGGTCTCGAGCTCTGGATCGGTCGGTGCGGCGTCGCGGAGCACGCGGAGGAGCGGCCCGGCGCGGCGGTGGATGCCCGGTTGGGTGGCGGCGTACCGCTCCACCTGGCGACGCGGGTCAGGCTCCTGGGTGATCGCCCGGATGGCCGGCCGTTCGACGACCGGTACCTCGGCACGCGACGCGCCGCCGGCGACCGCCGCGTCGACGACCGCACTGAACAGACCGGCCTTGCTCCCGAACGCCCGGTAGATCGTCTCCACCGCGACACGCGCGCCGTCGGCGATGGCCGGCATGGACACGCCCGAGTAGCCATGCTGCCGGAACAGGACGCCGGCCGTCGCGATGATCTCGCGGCGCGTCTGGGCGACCTGCTCGGCCCGCCGGGTTGAGCGGTAGGCGCGCCGGGGCTTGACGTCGTCCGTCATTTGGTGAGAATGATACTTGCACCAAATGAGGGGTATGGTCAAGCGAGAGCGTAGCGAACGGAGGATCGAGCAATGACCGACGTCGAGCGCAACAAGGCGATCGCCCGCCGAACCTGGGAAGAGATCTTCCCCACCTGCGATGTCGATGCCCTGGCCGAGGTCGTGGATCCCGACGCGGTGTCCCGCGGCCGTCGGCCCGACGAGCCGGCCGGCTTCGAGGGCGTCAAGCGGACGATGCTCTGGCTGGCCAGCGTGTTCTCCGACCAGCGCTGGGAGGTCCACGACGTGATCGGCGAGGGCGATGTCGTCGCGACGCGACTGACCCACCACGGCCGTCAGACCGGCGAGCTCATGGGCATCCCGCCGACCGGGCGAGAGGTTGCCTACCAGTACGTCCACTTCCTGCGTTTCCGCGATGGCAGGGTCGTCGAGCAGTGGAGCGTCCGCGATGACCTGACCCTGATGCGCCAGCTCGGCGTCGTGTCGGGCGGGCATCCGGCAGCCGCGGCACCGGCGGCGGGTTGACCGAAGGCGTTGCTGAACCTGGAATGCCGTCCTCCAGGTTGCATGACCGCAGTACGATCCCCGCGAGATGCATGCCCGGACACTCGTCTGGTGGGCGACGCGCGTTGAGATGTCGATCGGCCTCATCGCAGCCTCGCTGACGGTCGCACTGACGATCATCCAGCTGCAACGCATGAGCCAACCCATGTTCGACCGGCCCGCCTATCTGCCCATCGCCTACGCGCTCGAGGTCGTCGGTGGGCTCGGGGCGTTGCTCGGGCTGGTCGTGATGTACCGCATCGCCTGGCCGCCGGAGGGTCGCGGGCGCTGACCCGTGCGCCCGTTCGGGACGGGGTCTCGGCGCCCTAGACTGGCGCGATGGAAGACCTGAACGACACCGTCGTGGCCATCACCGGGGGGAGCGCCGGGATCGGCCGCGCGACCGCGCGCGAGCTCGCCGGGGTCGGTGCCCGGGTCGTCGTCGGCGCGCGCCGGCGGCAGCGACTCGAGGCCCTCGAGGCCGAGCACCCGGGCCGGATCGTGGCCGTCGAGATGGACGTCCGGTCGCCAGACGACAGCCGGCGGCTGGTCCAGACCGCGGTCGAGCGGTTCGGGCGACTGGACGCGCTGGTGGCCAACGCCGGGATCGGCATGTACGGCGGCATCCTCGACCACACCGACGACGACCTCACCAGGATGCTCGACACCAACGTCGCCGGCACCGTGTGGCCGATCCGGGCCGCGGTGCCAGAGATGCGCAAGGCCGGCCGGGGCGACATCGTCATCGTGGCCTCCGTCGCCGGCTTCCGCGGTGGCGGCGACGAGGCCGTCTACGCGGCGACCAAGTTCGCCCAGGTCGGCCTCGCCGGGGCGCTCGATCGCGAGCTGCGCGAGCAGGGGATCCGGGTGACGACGATCGGGCCGGCGGGGACCTCGACGGAGTTCGCGATGGGCGCGGGCCGCACCGAGGACATGCCGGCCCTCAAGACCTACCTCGAGCCCGAGGACATCGCGTTCGCGATCCGCACGGTCCTCGAGCAACCGCGCCGACTGCGCACCCAGTACTGGACGATCTGGAGCATGGCGCAGGGCAGCTGACGCGTGACCGGACGCGGGCCTCGCGGCGCGATCATCCTGGGCATCGCGCTCGTCGCGGGCTGCGCATCGTCGACCACGACGACCGTTCCGCCATCGTCGGCGCCGCCCTCGAACGCCTCGTCGGCCACGACCACGATCGACTGGCACGACGCGGGCCAGCCGCCCCCGGTCCGTGCCTCGGCCCTGCTGGCGCAGATGACGATCGACGAGAAGATCGGCCAGATGACGCAGCTCGAGAAGGGCTCCGTCGACCCGGACGGCGTCGCCGACCTCCTGCTGGGCTCCGTCCTCAGCGGTGGCGGCGGAGCGCCGGCACCGAACGACGCCGCGAGCTGGTACGCGATGGTCAAGGCCTACCAGGACGCCGCGCTGGGGACGCGCCTCGGCATCCCGATCCTGTACGGCGTCGATGCCGTGCACGGCCACAACAACGTCGTCGGCGCGACGATCTTTCCGCACCAGGTGGGGCTCGGGGCCGCGCATGACGCGGACCTCGTGACGCGGATCGGTCAGGCGACGGCGGCCGAGCTGGCGGCGACCGGGATTCGCTGGGACTTCGGACCCGTGGTGGCCGTGCCGCAGGACGTCCGATGGGGGCGCGCCTACGAGGGCTACGGCGAGGATCCAGGGCTCGTGTCGGCGATGGCGAGCGCGTTCATCGCCGGCCTCCAGGGCGGCGACCTCGCGGCGCCCGGCTCGGCCCTGGCGACGGCGAAGCACTTCGTCGGCGACGGCGGGACGGCATGGGGCTCGTCCACGACGCCCGGCTACTCGATCGACCAGGGAGTCAACCCTGCCGACGACGCCACCCTTCGCGCGATCCACCTGGCGCCCTACACGGCCGCCCTTGCCGCGGGCGCACGAATCGTGATGGCGTCGTTCTCGAGCACGTCGGCGGGCAAGGTCCACGGCGACCGCCACCTGTTGACGGACGTCCTCAAGGGCGAGCTCGGCTTCACCGGCTTGGTCGTGTCCGACTGGGCGGGGGTCGACCAGGTCGATCCCGATTACGGCGCGGCCGTCGCCAAGGCGATCTCGGCCGGCATCGACATGGTCATGGTCCCCACCGACGGCGCGCGCTTCCAGGCGGCCGTGAAGGCCGGGCTCGCCGCCAGCACGATCACCCAGGCGCGGATCGACGACGCGGTGACCCGCATCCTGACCGTCAAGTTCGAGATGGGCCTGTTCGAGCACCCGATGCCGCCCCAGGCCGACGACCAGGTCGGCTCCGATGCCCATCGCACGATCGCCCGCGAGGCGGTCGGCAAGTCGGCGGTGCTGCTGAAGACCGCCCCCGGGCTGTTGCCGCTGTCGGCGACCGAGGGTGACGTCCTGCTCGCGGGGTCCGGGGCGGACGACATCGGCCTGCAGTCCGGCGGCTGGACGATCTCATGGCAGGGCTCGGCCGGACCGACCACGCCCGGCACGACCATCGCCGACGACCTCCGCGCACGCCTCGGTGATCGGCTCGTCGACGCCGGCGACCGGGCGATCGCGGACGGCACGCACGCGCGGACCGGGATCGTCGTGGTCGCCGAGCCGCCGTACGCCGAGGGCGTGGGCGACTCCGCCACGCTCGAGCTCCCCGACGCCGACCTCGCCACGATCGACGCCGTCCGGCCGCTCGTGGACCGGCTCGTGGTCCTCATCCTCTCGGGCCGCCCGGTGATGCTGGATCGGATCCTGCCGGCCGCCGACGTCGTGGTCGCCGCCTGGCTGCCCGGCACCGAGGGCGCCGGGGTCGGCGACGTCCTGTTCGGGGACCGGCCGTTCACGGCGACCTCGCCGTACACGTGGCCGCTGACGCCCGACGACGCGCCGCGGACCGGCAAGCCCGCCTGCGAGGGCACGGTGTTCCCGATGGGCTACGGCCTCGACGCCTCCGCCGCGCCGCTCGGCCCGGCCGCCTGCCCGAGCACCCGGTAGTCGCCCCGGTAGCGCACGCCCAGGCAGTTGTTGAACAGGTTGAGCATGTTGATGTAGCCGATCAGGAAGGTCAGCTCGACGAGCTCCGGATCGGTGAACTCGGCATGCAGCTCGGCCCACAGCGGCTCCGGGATCGCGTTCGAGTCGGCCATCGCTGCGCGCGTGTAGGCGACGGCGAGGCGCTCGCGCGCGGGGAGGGACGCCGGCCGTTCGATCACGGACAGCGGCTCGTCGACCAGTCCGGCCATGTCGACGATGTCGCAGTGCGCGTTGGTGCAGAACTGGCACTCGTTGGTGTGCGAGGCCGTGATGATCACGAGCTCCTTGATACGACGCTCCAGCAGCCCGCCCGGGTAGACGCCATCGCCGAACCCGCCGAAGGCCCGCAGGATCTCGGGTCGCAGGCACATCGCCTGGAGCATCTCGACCGGCGGCTGGCCGCGCTCCCAGAGCCCGCGGCTCTGGTCGAACGACGGGTCGTCCTTGACGGCCTCGAACGCCGAGCGGACCTGGTCGGGCGTGACGGTGACGCGCACGGTGCTCCTCCTGCGGGGTGCTGCGGAGCGTACGCGATGCGCGTCGGCACCGAAAAACGCCCCGCGAACCACTTGAACCGGGCGACACGCCTGCTACGCTTCCGCCCGTGAGTGAGGTCGCCCGCGTGGGCTGTACGTGTCTGCAGTGCTCCTGTCGTCGGCGAGTGCCGGCGAGGGTCGAGCACGCGGCCGCCTGACGGGGCCGCCACCTCAGCTCTTTCTCCGGGCCTCGCACCGACGTCGTGGACGCGGTCATCGACACGCGCCCTGATCCCACCTTTCCTGATCCCCCGTTCTCGTTGCCCGGAGACAGACCCAGATGTCCCTGCTCACCCCGACGCCCGCAAGACACATCGACCCACGCGGCATGCGCTTCGGCGCCGGCGTGTCGGCGATCGTGCTGGCGGTCGCGTTCCTCCTGAACCTGCCCTGGCTGGCCGTGCTGGTCGGCGTCAACCTCGCGCTGTCGTCGTTCTTCGGCACCCGCCTGTTCCTGCCCAGCCGCCCGTGGCCGTACCTCAAGCGCGCGCTGCGCCTCGGCCCCGCCGAGCCCGAGCACGAATACCCGCCGCGGTTCGCGCAGGCGCTGGGGGCCACGTTCCTCGGCTTGGCCGGGATCGCGTTCCTGGTCGGCGTCACGCCGCTCGGCTGGCTCCTGGTGGCCGCGGTGGCCGGGCTGCAGACGCTGCTCGCCGTCACCGGCATCTGCGTCGGCTGCCGGCTGTACTTCCTGCGCTGGTGGGTGCCGTCGCTGTTCGCGAAGCTGTTCCGGCGGACCGATGCGCTCCGCCCGATGGAGGTCCCGGCGCTCAATCGCGTGAGCTAGGAGCCCCGCTGGTCATCGCACCTGCCGGCTGCGCCGTCTTCGCGGCTGGCGCCGACTTCGCGGCTTCGCGCCATCCACCCGTGAGGCGAGTGCAATCGCGCGGCAGTTCGTCCGGTAGTCGTGAGATGAGTACGAACGGCAAGATCGATGCCCGGACGGTGCCATGTACTCGTGAGGCGAGTGCTGGGCGAAGAAGGCGGTCCGATAGCTCGCCTACCACTCACCTGGCGAGTGGAAGGCGAACACGCGTTGACCGCGCGTGCTCAAGCGGAAGCCGACCCCGCGCGGACGCGCCGCCAGGTCCACGTCGATACTCGGTCCACGAGTACCAGGCGACGCCGGGAGAGCTTGCGAAAGGGCCCGCGGGACGACCGGGACGAGTTCGCGGTGCCGGAGCCGGGTGGGCCCGTCAGTCGTCGAGGGGGTCGAGCAGGCCCGAGCGATAGGCGACGATCGCCGCCTGGGTGCGATCGGCCGCGCGGAGCTTCCAGATGATGTTCTGGACGTGCTTCTTGACGGTGTCCTCGGCGATCGACAGCTTCACGCCGATCTCCTTGTTGGTCATGCCCTCGGCGAGCAGGCGGAGCACGTCCAGCTCGCGCGGCGTGAGCGAGAACGATTCGATCCGGGCACGCGCCGTCTGGGCGGGCGTGGGCTCGGCCGGCGCGCTCAGCGCCTCCCGGAGCAGGCCGGGCTCGATCGCCAGCTGGCCGTCGCCCACCGCGGCGAGGGTCGTGAGCACGTCGCCGGTCGTCGCCTCCTTCAGCAGGTAGCCGGCGGCGCCGCGGCGGATCGCCTCGAGCACGTAGTGGCGATCGTCGTACAGCGTCACGATGACGACCGCGACGGGATGGTCGAGCTTCTTGATCTCGGCGAGGCAGGCCAGGCCGTCGACGCCCGGCATGCGGATGTCGAGCAGCACGATGTCGGGACGCAGGGTCGAGATCTGGCTCAGGCCCGTTTCGCAGGCACCGGCCTCGCCGACGACCTCGACCCAGTCGGCCGAGGACAGCATCGCCTCGAGGCCCCGGCGGGACATCTCGTGGTCATCGACCAGCAGGACGCGTTTTTGCCCGGTCATGCCCGTGGTCGCGCTGTGGCCGCGATGCTCGTCACCCTCGTCCCCCGTGCAGCAGATGGCCGGTCGCGGCCCGGCAGGCGTCGATCGCGCGGCTCGCGCCGATCGCCCGGCATGGGGATCATGCGCTGCGGCCGGTCATCGCGCATCATCACCCGCCGCGAGGCCGTCGATCACCCTCCGCAGCTCCGCGATGGCCTCGAGGACCGCGCCCTGGGCGGATTCGAGCTGCTGGGTCGCGGCATCGGGTCGGCCGGCCGCCATCGACGTGCGCGCCGCCTCGAGGAACCGGTGGGCGCTGACCAGCGACTGGGCGACGGTGTCGTGGAGCGCGTGGGCGACCCGCTCGTTGCCGAGCTGCGCCTCTCCCTGCGTCGCGCGGGCGAGGGCCTCGGCGGCGGTCGCGCGCCGCTGGAACTCCTCGGTGGTCGCGACCAGCTGCGCCAGCGCCGCGGTCGCCGTGTCGGCGCGCTCGCGATCGGTGGGGTCACTGGGGTCGCCGCGGTCGCGACCGCTGCTGTCGCGGTCGTCGTCGTTCTCGGGTGGCATCGGGCCCGAGTCTAAAGGGCGAGCCCGACGGCGATCCGGGCCTCCGCCTATGCTGGCGCCGTGACCGCCGCCGACCCCGCCCCGTACCCGTTCGCCGGCCGCGTCCCCGCCGGCGTCGAGCCCACCGTGCCGGGCCCGGGCGAGGAGTCGGTCTGGGACTACCCGCGGCCACCGCGGGTCGAGGCCGTGCGCGAGCGGATTCGGGTCGTGGTCGGCGGCGTCGACGTCGCGAGCTCGACTCGTGCGGTGCGGGTCCTCGAGACCGCCGGTGCGCCCGTGTATTACCTGCCGCCGGACGACGTGCGCACGGACCTCCTCGCCCGCACGCGCCACGCCACGCACTGCGAGTGGAAGGGCGACGCGACGTATTGGACCGTGACCATCGACGACCGGTCGATCGAGGATGTCGCGTGGTCGTACCAGCGGCCGAAGGCCGGCTTCGAGCCGATCACCGGCTACCTGGCGTTCTACGCCGCGAAGGTCGACGAGGCGTGGGTCGGCCACGAGCGAGCGACGCCGCAGCCGGGCGGCTTCTACGGCGGCTGGATGACGTCGCCGATCGTTGGGCCGGTCAAGGGCGAGCCGGGCTCCGGCGGCTGGTAGCACGCCGGGGTTAGGCGTCCCGCGCCGCGCCCTCGCTGCCCGATCGGTACACCAGGACCTGGACGCGCTCGATCGTCACGAGGCCGCCTCCGATCATCGGCTCGAGCTCGTCGAGCACCGGCCGGAGGCGGGATTCCTCGTCGACGGCCTCGAGCAGGATCGGCAGGTCCTCGGACAGGGCCAGGATCCGGGTGGTGTGCACCCGCGAGGAGCGTCCGAAGCCCTCGATCCCGCGGAACACCGAGACGCCGCGGATCCCGCGCTCCCGGAGGCGGCGGACGATGGCGTCGTACAGGGGCCGGCCCTCGAACGTGTCCGATTCGCCGATGTAGATGCGCACCAGGAGCGCCTCGCCTTCGATCGTCATCGCCGCTCCTTGCTAGCGCTCGCGGCCCGGGCCGTTCATGGCACGAGCCGCCCGACAGCGAGGCCGGCGACCACGGCGACCAGGCCGAGGACCACCGACCCCACGAGGTTCGCCGCCGCGAGGCCGTAGGCGCCCTCCTCGACCAGCCGCCAGGACTCGAGCATGAACGTGCTGAACGTGGTGTAGGCGCCGATGAATCCGATCATGACCGGCGCGCGCACATCGGCCGGCAGGACATTCCGCTCGATGACCCACGCGAACATGATGCCAAGCAGGAACGACCCGGTCAGGTTCACGACCAGGGTGCCGGCGGGGAAGGCCGACGGATTCCGTTCGCTGACCCATCCGTCGACGAGCCAGCGCAGCACGGCGCCGGCGAACCCGCCCAGCCCAACCAGGAGAAGCTGCATCGACGTCAGTCGAGCGACGGTACGCCCATGATGTTGAAGCCGCCGTCGACGAACGTGATCTCGCCCGTGATCGCCCCGGCCAGGTCTGAGGCGAGGAACGCCGCCGTGTTGCCGACGTCCTCCTTGGTGACGTGCGCACGCATCGGGGCGATCTGGTCGAACGGGCCGTAGAGCTTGCGGAAGTCGCGGACGCCGGACGCGGACAACGTCCGGATCGGGCCGGCAGAGATCGCGTTGACCCGGATCCCGTCCGGGCCGAGGTCGGCGGCGAGGTAGCGGACCGTCGACTCGAGCGCCGCCTTGGCGACGCCCATCACGTTGTAGTTCGTCGTGACCCGCTCGGCGCCGAGGTAGGTCAGCGTGAGGATCGAGCTGCCCCGATGGAGGAGGGGACGGGCGGCGCGGGCCATGGCGACGAGGGAGTAGGCGGACACGTCGATGGCGAACAGGTAGCCGTCGCGCGACGTGTCCACGAACGACCCCTCGAGGTCCTCGCGCTTCGCGTGGGCGACCGCGTGGACGAGGATGTCGATCTCGCCGTACGCCTCGCGCCAGCGGTCCATCACGCGCTCGATGTCGGCGTCCGACTGGACGTCGCACGGCTCGACGAACGTGCTGCCGATCGACTCGGCGAGCGGACGCACGCGGCGATCGATCAGGCTCTCGACCGACGAGAAGCCGACGGTCGCGCCCTGGTCGTGGAAGGCCTTGGCGATGCCCCAGGCGATCGAGTGGTCGTTCGCCACCCCGAAGACGAGCGCCTTGCGGCCCTCCAGCAGTCCCATCTCGCTCCTCGCTGCCGAGCCGTTCGCGGCTCCATTACCCTCGCCCCATCATGCCCGAGACGCCGGTCGCCGATGACACCCTGCGTGCAGCGCTGCACGGGGTCCGGGGCTTGCTGCTCGACCTCGACGGCGTGCTCGTCCTTGCCGGCAAGGCCGTCCCGGGCGCGCCCGAGGCCCTGGCGGAGCTCGACCGGCGCGGGTTTCCGTACCTGGTCGTGACCAACACCTCCCTTGTCTCGCGGACCACGCTCGCGGGCTGGGGCCGGAGCCTCGGCTACACGACGCCGCCGGATCGGTTCCTGTCCGCGCTGTCGGCGTCCGCCGCGATGGTGCGGCGCGAGTTCGGCGATCGGCCGGTGTTCGTGATCGCGTCCGACGACGCGCGGGCCGAGTTCGCCGGGCTGACGGTCGTCGACGCGGCGGGCGTCGATGCGGACCCGGACGCCGTCGCGGCGGTCGTCCTGGGCGACTCGCCCGACCAGCTGACCAAGGCGAACCTCGACCGCGCGTTTCGGCTCGTGCGCGGCGGCGCGGCGCTGATCGGCATGCACCGCAACCCGTGGTGGATCACGCCCGAGGGCCCGACGCTCGACGCGGGAGCGTTCCTGGTGGCGCTGGAATGGGCGACCGACCGCGAGGCGCGCATCGTCGGCAAGCCCGCACCCGCGTTCTTCCGCGAGGCGATCCAGCGGCTGGCGAGCGAGGCGGCCGCTCGCGGAGAGCCGCGACCGCGGCGCGGCGACCTCGCGATGATCGGCGACGACGTCGGCTCGGACATCCGCGGCGGGCGCCGGGCCGGCCTGCGCACGATCTTCGTGAGATCCGGCAAGCACGGCGACCCGGAGCTCGCCGCCGCGGCGTCGGGGCCGCGCGGCTTCGCGCCCGACGCCGTCGCGCCGTCGATCGTCGAGGTGGTCGCGGCGCTCGGCTGAGGGGAAAGGATCAGCTCGTCGGGCGCGAGATGGACACGTCGTCGATGCCGGCCTCGATCGTCGAGTCCGGGCCGCCGTCGAGCGCCTCGAACCGCAGCCGGATCGTGTGCCCGGCCCAGGCGTCCATCCCCACCGAGGCGGTCCGCCAGGCGCCGACGAGCCGGTCGTTCGAGCCGGCCCGCTCCCAGACGACCGTCTGGGTGCCACCCTCCTCGACGATCGCCCGCAGGTGGTCGGCGGAGGACGAGTTGGCCGCGTGGCCGAGCAGGAAGCGGAACCCCAACCGCTGGCCGGTGCCCGACGGCAGCGTGATCGCGGTCGACCGGATCGTCGTCAGGCCGTCGAGGTCGTTCGAGCCGGCCGACGAGCCGGCCGCCAGCCCGGTCACGAACGCGGCCCGGCCCGACGCGGTCGACGACGGCTGCAGCGTCGTGCCGCCGGAGCTGGTGCCCGACGGGTCGCCCCGCGCGAAGCGCCCCGACGCCGGCGCCGTGTCGGTGCCGTCGGGGTTGACGGTCCAGCCGCGGCCGACCTCGAAGTCGTCGTCGAACGCGCCGCAGTGCGCCTGCCGGACGGAGGCGCCGAGGACCGAAAGGGGGCACCAGGCCCGTTCGGCCAGCCACAGGACCGCCTCCTTGTTGCGGCCGGTCTCGGGGGCGATCAGCGGGGTCTTCGGGTAGTCGCGGTTCGACATCTCGAACGTGTAGGCGAAGATCCGGTATGTGCCGTAGAGGTAGTCCCGCGACCCCCCGCGGGTGATGTACAGGTCGCTGCCCTGCTCGGGCTTGTAGCCGTTGGTCTTCGCCATGTGGCGGCCGATGTCGCGCAGGGCGAGGTGGTCGAGGCTGGTCATGTCCCGGGGCACATTCTTGTGCGTGTAGCCGTATGGCCACATCACCAGCCGGCCGGCCTCGTGGAACGTGATCGCGACGCGGATCTGCTGCCGGCCGCCGACGACGCGTGAGGCGAGGAAGTCGCGCATCGCCCGGGTCTCCGGCGCGGAGAACGCCTTTGGCCCGTGGTAGGTGATCGCCTCGGGGTTGCGACTCGTCCGGCCGCCCAGGCCCCACCGGTAGCCGTAGTTCCGGTTGAGGTCGGTCCCGATGGCGCTCGAGCCGGGCGTGGGCTGGCGGTTCTTGCGCCAGTAGTGGAAGTGGCCGCCCTTGATGTCGAACTGCGCCCCGTCGGGGTTCATCGCGAACACGATCCAGATCTCGCGCGAGTCCACGATGGACGTGATCCGGGAGCTCGACCCGTAGCCGTCGGCTAGCCAGTGGAGGATGTGCAGGGTCATCTCGAGGCCCATGTGCTCGTCGGAGTGGTGCAGGCCGTCGAACAACACCTCGGGCTCGCCTTCGTCGGTCCCGACGTTGTCGCTGACCTTGGCCGCCCACAGCGTGCGGCCCTTGTACGACTTGCCGATCGAGAACAGGTGGACGATGCCGGGGTGCGCGGCGGCCACGGCCCGGATGTCCGCGACCATCTCCGGGTAGGTGTGGAATCCCTTCCAGCCGGCCGGGAAGTCCCTGGCGAGCGCCCCGGCCGGCGCGACGGCCGGGACGAGGAGGGCGATGGCGATCGACGGCAGAAGCACGAGGCGGCGCACGAGTCCATGCATGCGACCAGCATGCGGCGTGACGGCCCCCAGCGCGACCGTGACCATCGTCCGCGGCGGCCTGCGGACCGGCCACAGCCGGTCTCGCCCTCCGGCATAGACTGGCGCCCAACGACGACCACGAGCGCCCTCCGTCGCATCCCGCGGGCGGCGCCTTCACGGGAGCCCTGCGATGACCGCTGAGCGGATCAAGATCACCTACGCGACCCTGCGCGCCGACAACGAGGACCTGCAGGCGGCGTACGAGGCCGGCCTCGAGCGCGCCAAGGCCCGCCTCGGCGCGTCCCACCGCAACTACATCGCCGGACACGAGCGCGACGGCGACGGGACGTTCGAGGTCCGCTCGCCCATCGACACCGACATCCTCGTCGGCACCTTCGCGAAGGGCACCCGCGCCGACGTCCAGGAGGCGATCGCGGCCGCGAAGCGCGCGCAGCCGGCCTGGTTCCGGCTCGGCTGGGAGGGCCGGCTGGAGATCCTCAGGAAGGCTGCCGAGCTGATCTCCGAGCGGCAGATGGAGTACGCCGGCCTGATGGCGATCGAGGTCGGCAAGACGCGGCTCGAGGCCCTCGGCGAGGTCGAGGAGGCGGCCGACCTGATCCGCTACTACGCGAAGACGGCCGAGGACAACGCGTTCTACGACCACCCGATGGACAACCTCGGCGACGCCGCCGTCCACACCCGGACGATCCTGCGCCCGCACGGCGTGTTCGCGGTCATCAGCCCGTTCAACTTCCCGATGGCGCTCGCCGTCGGCCCGTCGTGCGCCGCGATGATGGCCGGCAACAGCGTCGTGTTCAAGCCGGCCTCGGCGTCGGCGATGACGGCGATCGCGATCCTCGAGGCGTACCGCGACGCGGGCGTCCCCGACGGCGTGTTCAACCTCGTCATGGGCCCGGGCGACACCGTGGGCGACGAGCTGCAGCACAACCCGGGCATCGACGGCATCGTGTTCACCGGCTCGTACGAGGTCGGGTTCGAGCTGTTCCGGAACTTCTCGAAGCGGTTCCCGCGCCCGTGCATCGTGGAGATGGGCGGCAAGAACCCGGCGATCGTCCTGCGCTCGGCCGACCTCGAGGAGGCGGCTGAGGGGATCATGCGGTCCGCGTTCGGGTTCGGCGGCCAGAAGTGCTCGGCCAACAGCCGGGTCTACGTCGAGCAGCCGGTCCACGACGAGCTGGTGCGGCTGCTGGTCGAGAAGACCGAGAAGCTCACGGTTGGCGATCCGCTGCCCAGGCCCGCGTTCCTCGGCCCGGTGATCGACGCACGTGCCGTCGAGCGCCACCAGCGGGCCGTCGCGGACGCGCGCAAGGACGGGACGGTGTTCACCGGCGGCGAGCACCTCACCGACGGCGCGCTCGCCCGCGGCTTCTACGTCGAGCCGACGGTGGTCGGCAGCCTCCCGTCGTCGCACCGCCTGTTCCAGGACGAGCTGTTCGCGCCGTTCACGGCGGTCCACGCGGTGGGCTCGCTGGACGAGGCGCTCGCGCTCGCCAACGAGAGCGTCTACGGGCTGACGGCGGGTGTGTACTCGTCCGATCCCGCCGAGGTGCAGCGGTTCCTGGACGAGATCGAGGCCGGCGTCCTGTACGTCAACCGGCGCGCCGGGGCGACGACGGGCGCATGGCCGGGCGTCCAGGCGTTCGGCGGCTGGAAGGGGTCGGGGTCCACCGGCAAGGCGGGCCTGTCGATGTACTACGTCGCCCAGTTCCTGCGGGAGCAGAGCCACACCGTCGTCGATTGAGGCCGCGGGCTCCGCGTCGTGATCGGGCGAGCGGGGCTGGCGATCGCGTTCGCCGCCCTGGCCGCGGGCTGCTCGATGCTGCCGTCGGTCACCCCCGGGCCGGCCGGGCAACGGCCGCCCGGCGGCGCCGTCGTCGTGCCGCCCGATCAGATGACCCTCAACGTCTCGAACGGGTCGACGCTTCCCGTCGCCCTCGTCGTCAACGGGATCGTCGTCGAGCGGTTCGAGGCGGGCGGTGGGCGGTTCGACATCGCGGCGGCGGAGCTGCCGCCGTTGCCGTGGGCGGTCGAGGTCCGATCGCCGGCGGGTCGCGTGCTCGTCTCGACGACCGTCCACGCGGGCGACGTGTGGCGCGTCGACCTTGGCGGCGGCGCCAGCCAGGCCCAGGGCGCGGGCAACCGCGTCGACCTGTCCTGCGGCCGGATCGACGTGTGGTCCGGCGTTCCCATGCTGGGCCCCGTGCCGGGACCGGGCGTCCCGGGGGACTGCGCGCCGTAGCGCCGTCAGGGCTGGACGACCACCCGCGCTGGAAGCTCGAACAGCTGGGCCGGCTGCTCGGCGATTCGGAAGGCCGTGACCTCCTGCACGCGAGTGCCGTACTGCGGGTCGTCGGGTCCCTGGATCCGCACGACGAGGCGCAGCTCGCGGTCGAGCCAATAGTCCGGGTCCACGCCCTCGTCCGCGCAGCGCACGTGGTCGGCGGGCGACCCGTTGACGATGTCGGTGCCGACGAGCTCCCAGCCGGCGTTGCACTCGCTCGGGAGCTCCAGCGGATACCCGGTCGTTTCCGCTCGTTCCGGCAGCTGGTGCCAGGTCGTGCTCCCGTCGATCTCGATCTGCGACCCCACCGCCCCATCCGGGCCGGTCAGCGTGATCGTGGTCGCCTCGTACGCCGTGCCGACCTGGTCCAGCCGCTCCACCCGGAACCGGCCGGCCCCGTCGGCGTACACCGTGGTCGTCGCGTCGGGGTAGTTGCCGTTCGAGTCGGACACCACGACCTCGAAGGCGGGCAGCGCGGTCACGTCGACCGCCCGTCGGATCACGGTGTCGACGTCGACGGGTGGCCCGCCGGACGCCGGCGGCGGGGTCACGGTCGGCGCGGTCGACGCCCCGCAGTACGGGTTGGACGCGCAGTCGTACTCGTCGCCGCTGATCGCCGCGATCCCGGCCGGCTGGGCCATGTCGAACAGCGCGGCCGGCGGCTGCCCGGGATCGATCGACGTGACCTCGACCGTCTCGAGCTGGCCGTCGATCGGGAAGCCGTTGTCGTCGATGCGGGGGCCGCTGCTCCGCAGGGCCAGCCGCGTCGCGACGTCGATCCACATGTCCACGCCGCCACAGCGCACGTGGTGGGCAGGGCGACCGATGACCCGTTCCGTACCGACATACACCCACCCCGAGCCCGGCGTGTAGCCGTACGTCTCGCCGGGGCTCACCGCCACCTCGCAGCCCGGCGTCGGGGCGCCTCGACCCGCCCCCAGGGCTGCGAAGACGAACACGCGCGGGTCTTCCGAGATGTAGTCGGCCTGCTCGTAGAAGCGAGCCTGGCCGTCCACGATCATCGTCTTCGCGACGTCGGTTCCCTTGAGGATCTCGTAGGTTTCGGGCGTCGTCGCGTCGGCGGAGGCGAAGTCCTCGATGCGGACGGCCCCCGACCCGTCGACGTTGATCCGTTCTCTTGATCCGTCGTCGTGGACGAGGCCGATCGTCATCGGCGCCAGCCCCGGCATCGCGTCGTAGGCGGAGCGGACGAACGTCGGCAGGTCCTTCGGCGGCGCGAGCGACAGGTCCTTGAACGGGTCCTGCTTGCGTTCGTACAGCAGCGAGCCGACGACGGCCGTGCCGGCGGCCGCGATGATGAGCAGCAGGGCAGCGGCCATCAGCAGGGCTCGCCTGCGCACCGACGCGTCCACGTCCACGAATGCGGCGAGCGGCGCGGACACCGGCCGCCGCTGCCGGGTGTCGGACGCCCGCGCGACGATGCCTGCCCGAAGGCCCGCGGGCGCTTCCGCCGGCGCGAGCGCGCGCAGCGCCGCGTTGAGCTGGGCGTCGGTCATGCGCGGCGTGCTCATGCCTCGGCCTCCATCGCCCGCTCGAGCGCCTGGCGCGCGGCGTGCAGCCGCCACTTGGCCGTGCCTTCGGGGATGCCCAGCGTCCGCGCGATCTCCGCGACGGGACGCTCGTCGACGTGGTGGAGCGTGAGGATCGCCCGCTCCTGTGGCCGCAGGCGGGCGAACGCGCGCCCGAGCGCGTCCTTGTCGGCGACCGCATCGATCTCGCTGGGCGCGCGCGTCGCGTACTCGGGCTCGAGGTATGGCGAGTCCTCACCGGCCGCCGGCGCCACCTGCACCTCGCGACGCCGCTTGCGCTTGCGGTGCGACATCAGCGCGGCGTTGGCCACGATGCGGTTGAGCCAGCCGTCGAAGGCGGCGCGGTCCCGCAGGCGGGGCAGCTCGCGCCACGCGATGACGAACGCCTCCTGGGACGCGTCGGCGGCGTCGGCCTCGTTGCCCAGGATCGACCACGCGATCCGATAGCACCGGTCGACACGACCCGCGATGAGGGCGTCGAACGCGCCGACGTCGCCGCGCGCAGCGAGGCGGAGGAGGGCGTCCTCCCCCACGCTCGTGCCGTCGCGCGTCGCCAGCAGGTCCACTCCATGCCTCGTGTGGCTCGTTCGATGCGCGGGGCCATCTTGACCTCGTCGATGGCCAGATGTCGGTCGATGCCGTGGCGTTGGGTCGGGTTGCCACCGGAACGACCAACAGCGGTCGGGCCAACCCAATGCGCTTGGGCGGCATCTGGTCCTTCGACCGCCTGACGGCGGGCGAAGGAGGTTGACCGATGACCACGAACCGCACGCGAGGCCGCGGCTACCCGCAATCGCTCCTGATCGCGGGCATCGCGCTCGCCGTGTCGGCGTGCGCGACCGCGGCGGAGCCTCCGGCTGCGACACCGAGCGCGTCCGCGCGGGCGACCGCCGGGCCGACGCCGTCCAGCGTGGCCAGCGCCGCCGCGGTCGCCACGGACGCCGGCCCGAGGCTGGTCGCGGGCCGGCCACTCGGCGCCCCTGACAACCCCGGGTACACGGTCGAGATCGCGGCACCCGGCTGGACGTCCGACGGGACCTTCACGGTGAAGGATCCCGGACCGGTGACCGGCTTCAGCGTGTGGGACGTCGGCCTGGTCCCCACCGACCCCTGCCATCCCCTGACCACGATGCGCGATCCGGGGCCCACCGTCGACGACCTCGTAGCGGCGCTGGTGGCCCAGAAGTCACGCAACGCCTCGACGCCGAAGGCCGTCACGGTCGACGGGCATCCGGGCCAGTACCTCGAGTGGTCGGTCCCCAAGGACGCGGAGGTTGTCCGAGACTCCGACTTCGTCGGCTGCGACGTCCAGGACAACGGCCATCGGGACTTCGTCTCCTGGGTGCCCGACGGCCACGGCGAGCGGTACCAGCAGGAGGCCGGCCAGGTCGACCAGCTGTGGATCCTCGACGTCGACGGGCACCGCCTGCTCGCCGACGCGACCTACTCGCTCGCCGCGAGCCAGGCGTCCCGGGACGAGCTCGCGGCCGTGGCCGCGTCCCTCAAGTTCGACGGCAACTAGCCAGCGGCGCCAGCCGGTCATCGCGGGTGGCGCGGTCGTCCTGCTGCTGGGCTTGCTCGGTTCCCGCACGGTCCTGCGCGGCGTGGCCGGGGAGGACGGCCGAGGCGACTGACCCGTCCCTCGATTCGGGACCTTCGGGTCGTCGCGACGGGCGGTCCGGCTCTGCTATTGTCGTATTCACTCTGCATAACATCTATGCGTTCCATGGTGCCCGGCGAACGGCGTCCGGGGCCATCAGCGCTCGGATCATCACCAAGGAGGCCACGTGACGACCCCGCTCGAGGCGCGCACCGTCCCGGACATCGTCACCGCGCTTCCGGGGCCCAAGGCCCGGGCGCACATCGAGTTCGACCACGCCTGGACGAGCCCGAGCCTCCCGCGGGCCTATCCGCTCGTGCCGGTACGCGGCCTCGGCTGCGCCGTCGAGGACATCGACGGCAACGTCTTCCTCGACTTCGCCGCCGGCATCGCGGTCAACTCGACCGGCCACAGCCATCCCGACGTCGTCGCCGCGATCCAGCGCCAGGCCGCCGAGCTCCAGCATTTCAGCGCCAGCGACTTCTACCTGCCGATCTACGCGGAGGCCGCCGCCGAGCTCGCCCGCATCGCGCCGATGTCGCCAGCCCGAGTGTTCATCGGCAACTCCGGCGCGGAGGCGGTCGAGGCGGGGCTGAAGCTCGCGCGCTACGTGACGAAGCGGTCAAACGTGATCGCGTTCCTCGGCGGCTTCCACGGTCGGACGATGGGCGCCGTCAGCCTGACCGCGTCGAAGGCCAAGTACCACGCCCACTTCGGTCCGCTGCTGCCCGGCGTCTACCACGTGCCGTTCGGCAATGAGGGCCTCGACGAGATCGAGAACCGGGTCTTCAAGCGCCTGATGCCGGCGGACGAGTTCGCCGCGGTCGTGGTGGAGCCGATCCAGGGCGAGGGCGGCTACGTGGTCCCCGAGGACGACTTCCTTCCGCGGCTGCGCGAGCTGTGCGACCGCCACGGCATCCTGCTGATCGCCGACGAGGTCCAGTCCGGCGCCGGGCGAACCGGCAAGATGTGGGCCGTCCAGCACTGGGACGTCGAGCCCGACATCCTGCTGACGGCGAAGGGCATCGGGTCCGGGATGCCGGTTGGCGCGATGATCGCGAAGGCCGACCTGATGACCTGGGGCCCGGGAGCCCACGGCAGCACATACGGCGGCAACCCCGTCGCCCTGGCCGCGCTGCTCGCGACCGTCCGCCTGCTCGAGAACGGCCTCATCGCCAACGCGGGCATCCGCGGGCGCGAGATCCAGGACGCGCTCCGGCCCCTGCTCCAGCGCCACCCGGCGCTCGTGAAGGACGTTCGCGGCAAGGGCCTGATGATCGGGATCCAGTTCGACTCCGGCGAGACGGCCGACGCCGTCCAGATGCAGGCGTTCGAGCGCGGCCTGCTCGTGCTCGAGGCCGGCGACGACTGCGTCCGCATGTCGCCGCCGCTGGTCGTTTCGCAGGCCGAGGCGGCCACCGCGGTCCGGATCTTCGCCGAGGCCGTCGAGCACGTCGCGACCCATCGCGTCGCCGATCACGAGGCCGTGGTCGCCGACCAGCGCGCCGGGCTCGTCAGCGAGGGGTTCGGCGCGTCGGGCTGATCCTGCACACTGGCCGCTGGTACCCGCACCAAGAGGCTCCACGGACGATGCCGGGCAAGGTCGCCTCGATGCGCGACGCGATCGCCGATCTCGTGCGCGACGGCGACACGGTGGCGATCGAGGGCTTCACGCACCTGATCGGGTTCTCGGCCGGTCACGAGATCATCCGCCAGCGGAAGCGCGACCTCACCCTGGCCCGCATGACGCCCGACGTGATCTACGACCAGATGATCGCCGGCGGCGTCGCCCGCAAGCTGGTCTTCTCGTGGCTGGGCAACCCCGGCGTCGGCGGGCTCAACGCGATCCGCCGGCGCATCGAGCCGGCGTCGGTGGGCGAGGGGAGCGCGCTCGAGATCGAGGAGTACAGCCACTTCGGGATGGTCGCGCGCTACACGGCGGGCGCCGCGAACCTGCCGTTCATGCCCCTGCGCTCCTACTTCGAGACGGACCTGCCGGTCGCCAACCCGCAGATCCGGGAGATCAAGTCGCCGTACTCCGATGAGGTCGTGTACGCCGTCCCGCCGCTCAACCCCGACGTGACGATCGTGCACGCGCAGCGCGCCGACGCCGACGGCAACACCCAGGTCTGGGGGCTGCTCGGCTGCCAGAAGGAGGCGGCGTTCGCCGCCGACCGCGTGATCGTCGTGGTGGAGGAGCTGGTCGACGAGGCGGTGATCCGCGCCGACCCCAACCGCACGATCATCCCCGGGCTCATCGTCGACGCCGTGGTCGTCGACCCGTTCGGCGCCCACCCCTCCTACGTCCAGGGCGCGTACGACCGGGACAACCGCTTCTACCTCGACTGGGACCCGATCAGCCGCGACGAGGACGCCCTGCAGGCATGGCTGCGGGAGTGGGTCTACGACCTCGACGACCGCCGCGCCTACGTCGAGAAGCTGGGCGCCGAGCGCGTTGCCTCCCTCAAGCCCGGCAGCGCCCCCTCGGGCTCGGTCGACTACGGCAGCTACGGCTGATGGCGACGGTGCGCTACCTCGTGTCGGACGTCGAACGCTCGTCGCTGCGGACGTCCGCTGCTCGCAGGGAGAGCGGTCCCGCGGCCCCTGCTCGCGCAGCGAGCCGGATGGCGAACGCCGCTCGCCGAGCGAGCGGTCCGACGGCCGAGCGGCGGGATCTCCGTCGGAACGCTCGCTGGGAGAGCGGCTCGACCCGGGGGGCCGAGGCGTGACCGCGTCGGGCTTCTCCAAGTCCGAGATGATGATCGTGGCGGCGGCGCGCGAGCTCGCCGGCCAGGGCGTGTGCTTCGTCGGGGTAGGGCTGCCGAACATCGCCGTCAACCTCGCCAAGCGCACGGTCAACCCGGGCCTCGAGCTGGTCTACGAGGCCGGCGTGTTCGGGGCGCGGCCGGCGCGCCTCCCGCTCTCGATCGGCGACCCGACGATCGTCACCGGCGCGACCGCCGTGGTCTCGATGTTCGAGCTGTTCGCGTTCTACCTGCAGCGCGGCCTGATCGACGTCGGCTTCCTGGGCGCGGCGCAGATCGACCGCTTCGGCAACATCAACACCACGGTCATCGGCGACTACGCGGCGCCGACGACGCGGCTGCCGGGCTCCGGCGGCGCCTGCGAGATCGCGATCAACGCCCGCAACGTGTTCGTGATCATGCGCCAGTCGTCGCGCTCGTTCGTGAAGCGGATCGACTTCCGCACGTCGCCCGGCAACCTCGGCGGCGCCGAGCAGGCCGAGGCGATCCGGCGCGCCGGCGGCTGGCACGGCCGCGGCCCGTCGGTGGTCGTCACGGACCTCGGGATCTGGCACTTCGACGAAACCGGCGAGATGCGCCTGGACTTCCTGCACCCCGGCGTGACGCTGGACGAGATCCGGAAGACGATCGCGTGGCAGCCGAAGATCAGCGACGACCTTGCCGAGACCCCGCCGCCGACGGCCGAGGAGCTGCGCCTCGTTCGCGAGGAGCTGGATCCCGGCGGCGTGTACACGAAGTAATCCGCGCGCCCTCACCTGGCGTAGCAGCGCTCGCAGGGCGGCAATTCTTGCATGTTGACCGGCGAGCCACGGGCCGGTAGGTTCACGCTATTGACTCCGCCCGGGATGCAGAGGCCCGGGCCCGCCGCCTCGCTCTCCGGATGACCGCGGCCGCCCTCGCCATGGCCGCGCACGACCCGGCGCTTGGAGGAACCTGGGGGACCAGCACGTGACGCCGGGCATGTTCCCGGACGCCGCATGGCGCACGCATCGGGGGTCTGTCGACGGTGCCAATCCGCGGCGCCGTCCAGGAGATCCGGCTCGACCGGACTGGGAGGAGCAATGAACCGACGGTTGCTGACCGCACTCGGCGCAGCGGCGCTGATGGCGGCCACGGTGATGCCCGCGGGCGCCACCGCGGCGAGACCGCGTCTCGAGGGCCAGACGAGGCACTTCGAGCGCATCGACACCAGCAAGATCGACAAGTCGCTGATCAAGGCGGTCCTCGCGGATCACGCTCTCAACGTGATCGTCGAGATGACCGGCCCGTCCGCGACGGCGCGCGGCGGCTCGAAGGTCCAGCAGGTGGCCCTCGCCGGCCGGCTCAAGGCCAACCAGGCCGCCCTCGCCAGCTCCGTCCGCAAGATGGGCGGCACGGTCGAGGCCAAGTACCAGTACGCCTACAACGGCATCAAGGTCCGCATCCCGAGCCGCAAGGTCGCGGCCCTGGCGAAGCAGCCCGGCGTCAAGGCGATCCACGCGGTCCCGACGTACACGGTCGACAACCGCCGCAGCGTGCCGTTCATCGGCGCCCCCGCGGTGTGGCAGGACTTCGGTGACACCGGCAACGGCCAGACGATCGCCGTCATCGACACCGGCATCGACTACACCCACGCCAACTTCGGCGGGCCCGGCACCGAGGCCGCGTACGACGACAACGACTCCACGTTCATCGAGCCCGGGTCCTTCCCGACCGCGAAGGTCATCGACGGCTGGGACTTCGTCGGCAACGACTACAACCCGGGCGACGGGTCGGACGTCCCCGAGCCCGATCCCGATCCGCTCGACTGCAACGGCCACGGATCGCATGTCGCCGGCACGGCCGCCGGGTTCGGCGTCAAGTCCGATCACACCACCTACACCGGCCCCTACAACGCATCGACCTATTCGACGTCGTTCGGCATCGGCCCGGGCGTGGCGCCCAAGGCCAAGCTCGTCTCGCTGAAGGTCTTCGGGTGCGAGGGCGGCACGAACGTGCTCACCGACGCGCTCGAGTGGGTCGGCACCTACAACGCGACCCATGCCGACCCGATCGACGTGGTCAACATGTCGATCGGCGGCGTCGGCGGCAACGAGCAGCCGGACGCCCAGGCCAGCAACACGCTGGCGGCATCGGGCGTCGTGGTCGTCGCTTCGGCCGGCAACGAGGGCCCCAACGCGTTCATGACCGGCTCGCCGGGCAACGCCACGGGCGTCCTGTCCGTGGCGGCGTCGGACATCATCAAGAGCTTCCCGGGCGCGATCGTCGACCGCGCGACCGGCACCGACGTCAACGGGATCAACGAGAACGACTGGCCCGGCCTGCCGGTGAACGGCACGCTCAAGGTGATCACCGACAACCCGGCGACGGGCACGCCGCTGGGCGACGGTGACGAGCACCTGGGCTGCGTCGCGGCCGACTACGGCGCGCTGCCGGCCAACTCGATCGCCGTCATCCAGCGCGGCTTCTGCACCTTCGTCGACAAGGGCGCGGCCGCGGAGGAGGCGGGCGCGATCGGCGTCATCGTCATCAACCGCGACGACATCACCGATCCCAACGAGCTGCCGACGTTCATCGGCTACACGCCCTCGATCTTCGACATCCCGATGATCGGCGTCGGGCGCGGCGCCAAGGCCACCCTCACCGCCTCCGACGGCGTGGGCGCGACGCTGAAGTCCGGCCCCAGCATCACGAACCCCACCTACCTCAACACCGCCGACTTCTCGTCGGGCGGCCCGCGCCTGGGCGACAACGCCGCGAAGCCTGACGTCAGCGCGCCGGGCGTGAACATCACCTCGACGGCGGTCGGCCTGGGCTACAAGGGCGACACGCTGTCCGGCACGTCCATGGCCTCGCCGCACGTCGCGGGCGTCGCCGCCCTCGTCCACTCCCGCCATCCGACGTGGCGGCCCGAGCAGATCAAGGCGGCCATCGTCGGCACGGCGGTGGAGTCGAAGGTCAGCCCGTACAGCCCCCGCCTCGCCGGCTCGGGCATGGTCCAGCCGCGACGCGCGGCCGACACCCGGGCCTACGTCCTGGCCACGGACGACACGCCGAACGTGTCGTTCGGCTACGACCAGGTCCGCATCGGCACCTACCGTGAGACCAAGAAGTTCACCATCTACAACACCGGCAACAAGGACATCACCTACAAGCTGACAGCCGGCGGCATCGTCACCCTCAGCAAGGACAAGGTGACCGTCCGGGGCCACAGCAGCCGGTCCATCGAAGCGACCGCAACGCTGTCCGCCGCGCAGCTCGCGGCGAGCAGGTTCGCCAGCCAGACCCTCCCCGGAGGGACCGACTTCGGCGGCCTGACGAGCTACGGCGGCGTCATCACCGCCAACCCCAAGGGCAGCAGCCCAGGGCGCTACACGCTCCGCATCCCGTGGCGCGCCGTCCCGCGGGCGGCCTCGAACGTCGTGGCTTCGGCGAAGTCGGCCTACACCTCGGCCGGCGGCACCTCGAGCGCGACGATCCACCTCACCAACAACGGCACGCACGCGTCCTTCGCGGACGTGTACGCGTGGGGCCTCTCGGATCCGAGGGACCTGCCCAGCGCGGTCACGGCCACCAACGACGTCCGCGCCGCGGGCCTCCAGGTGCTCCCGGTCGAGTTCCTCACCGGGGTTCCCGACGCCAACGATCGCGGGCTGATCTTCGCGATCAACACCTACGGTCGCTGGTCGGCCGGCTATCAGAACATCTTCACGATCTCGATCTTCGGGAACGGGCCCGATCCCGACTTCTCGGTGATCGGGATCGACTTCGGCCTGGCGAGCACGGGCGAGCTCAGCGGTGAGCCCGTCTCGATCATCGTCGACGCCGACGGCAACGTCGTCGACGCCTGGACCGCCGACGCTCCGGCGAACGGATCCACGATCCTGCTGCCGGCGCTCGCGAGCGACATCGGTCGCACGGACCCGGACTCGACGGTCGACTACGAGCTGGTCGCCGATAACCTCAGCGACTCCTCGAACCCGTCCGACGCGTTCGAGGACGAGGTCGAGGGCCGGGCATCGCTGTCCGTCTTCGATCCCGCCGTCTCCACCGGCGACTTCATCCCGCTGAACGCCGGTGGCAGCGACACGCTCGGTCTGTCCGTGAACGAGGCCGGCCAGGGCGACAACCCGTCGCTCGGCTGGATGATCGTCGCCCTCGATGACGTCAACGGCGCATCGCAGGCAGACCTGGTGCCCGTGGGCGACCTGCCCTAGGGCTCCTCTCCCGCCACTCGCGTCGAAGCCCCCGGCACCGCCGGGGGCTTCGTCATGCCCAGGGATCGATCAGGGATCGATCAGGTGGCGTCGGGCGGCAGGATCACGAGCGCGGTGACCATGCCGAACATGCCGTCGGCCCCCTCGACGTGGGGCAGGATGTGGCAGTGGAACGCCCACACCCCGGCGCGGTCGCAGTCGATGATCGCGTCCCAGCGCTCGCCCGGGTTGACGCCCAGCGTGTCCGCCTTGAACCCGGCCGATCCGAGCTGGGCCCCGTCCCGGGCCACGATGTTCATGCGGAACCCGTGGGTGTGCCACGGATGCATCATCGTGCCCTCGTTCATGAACCGGATCAGCACCTTGTCGCCGACCTTGGCGACGATCGGGGTCGTGGCCGGGAAGCCGTGCCCGTTGATCGTGAACCCGCCCACGGCGTCGTTGTGGATGAACACGACCTCCTGGGTCACGCCGTACTTGCGCGCATAGCTCTCGGCGGGGCGCCTGGGCTCGACGATGAACGCGCCCAGCAGCCCGCGCCCGACCTGGTCGGTGGCGTTGTGGTGCGAGTGGTACATGTGCGAGCCCGCCGGCGTGGCGGTGAACTCGTAGGTGAACGACTCGCCGTTCACGAACGGCAGCTGGGTCACGAACGGGACGCCGTCCTGCGTGAAGTCCGTGAACTCGATGCCGTGGAAGTGGACCCCCGTCGGCTCGTTCATGTTGTTCGTGAACGTGATCCGGACCTTGTCGCCCTCGGTCACCCGCAGGATGGGCCCGGGCCACATCTTGTTGTAGCCGAGCGCCTTGACCGGCGGGTTCACCGCGTCGATCTGCCATTCGATCTCGTCGACCGTGAGCTCGAACACCTTCGCGCCGTCCGGGTCGATGCGCGCGGGCTGCAGCGGCTGGTTCCCCTGGGGCACCATCGTGAACTCGGGGTCGTCGAGGTTGGGCCCCAGCACGTTGTCGAGGAACGCGGACATCCCCAGCGGACCGGCGAGGTTGCCAACGAACCGGCGGACCTTGACCTGGCCGTTGAGGTCGTGCTCGGTCCAGCCGGCGGGCAGGTTGGCGATCGGCGAAGCCGACGGCCCGGGGGCGACGGAGCCCGACGGCTCGGGGGTGGCCGGCGGAGGCGTGGGGGTCGGCGTCGGGCTGGGCGCCGGCCCGAAGCTCCAGGTTGGCGCGGCCGTGGCCTGGCACGCGGCGACGGTGGCGGCGACGCCCGCGATCCCGACGACCCCGGCCGCGCGCAGGAAGCCGCGGCGGGTGAGCGCCGACAGCTCGGGTGGCTCGGTGGGGTCGGGCGCGGACGTGGTGACGGGGTTGTCCACTGGCGTTGGCTCCGGGTGGTGCGAGGGGCTGGGCGCCGGACAGTGTCCGGGGCCGCTCCCTCGTGTGCGTAGTGACCTTTGGCCCGATTCGGGCGGACGGGCGGCCTGCGGAGGTGGGCGCGTGTCGGCTGCTAGGCTGCCACAGATGGCCTGTCCGCCCTGCACCCGGTCGCGCCGCCGCGCCGCCGGACGGTAACGCATGGAGGACGATCTCGTCGCGTGGGGCCGGACGATCCGCCTCGAGACGCTCGGTCGGAGCAGCGGCCGCGCCGCCTCGGCGGTCGTGGGCTTCGTGGAGCGGGCCGACGGCTCGCTCGTCGTCGCGGCCGGGTCGCCGGACGCTGGCTGGGCCCTGAACCTGCTCGCCGACCCGGCCTGCCGGGTCACCCTCGGCGACGCGTCGTGGGCGGCCACCGCGCGGCCGCTCGACGGCGATGAGCACGCGGACGCGGTGCGGTCGCTGATCCTCCGCTACGGAACGCCGGCCGAGAACCTGGGGGCCGGACCGTCGTTCGAGCTGCGTCCGGCGGCGCCGTGAGCCGGCGGCCGGGCGCCGCGCTGCGCCCCGGCCTGACCGCGTAGGATCGGGACATGGACCTGCCTGCCGCCGGGAGCGGCGCCCGCGAGCTGCGCGGCCCGCTGTTCATCACCGCCGCGGTCGTCATCGTCACGGTCGGGATCGCGCTGGCGGGTGGCCTGTTCGCGCTGCTCACGTTCTCGGCGCTGGCCGCGATCGTCTCGCGGCGTGCCCAGCTGTGGCTGCTGGACCGCGGCCTGGCGCCATGGTTGGCCTTGCTCGTCACCGTCGGCGGCTTCATCCTCATCCTGGTCGTGATGGCCGTCGCGGTCGTCGCCTCGATCGCGGCGGTGGGCTTCCGCCTGGTCGAGGACGCCGCGCAGGTCCAGGACTGGATCGACCAGCTGCAGGCCGTCTGGGGGACCGTCACGGGCGTCCCAGGCGCCACGCTGCCGCCGATCGAGCCGCAGGCGGCGCTGGGCGTCGCTCGGAGCGCGGTGTCGGCGCTCGCCCCCGCCGTCACGTCGCTGGCGTTCTCGGTGCTGATCGTCATCTACGTCCTGCTCGGCGCGAAGGGCTTGCACGGCCGGATCTTCAGGGCGACGAGCGCCGAGGTCATCGCCCGCTACGACGTGCTCGCCACCGAGCTCGTCACCTACGTCAAGGTCCGGGCGGTGCTCGGGGCCGGGGCCGCCGTCGCCGACACCGTGCTGCTGCTGTTGCTCGGCGTCCCGTACGCGGTCCTGTGGGGCCTGATCTCGTTCCTGTGCAGCTTCGTCCCCAACGTCGGCTTCATCCTGGCCCTGATCCCGCCGGCCGCCTTCGCGCTGCTGGAGCACGGCCCGGCGTCCGCGATCGCGGTCGTCTCGGGCTACATCGTGATCAACCTCGCCTTCGACTACGTGATCCAGCCGCGGGTGGTGGCGACGACGCTCGAGGTGAGCCCGGTGGTCACGATCGTCACGATCCTCGTCTGGACGCTGCTCATCGGCCCCGCCGGTGCGCTGCTCGCGGTCCCGCTGACGATCGCCCTGCGGGCGATGCTGCTGCCGTTCCCGGGGACGGCGTGGTTCGTGGCCTTCCTCGGCCGGGAGAGCGAGCCGCCGGCCGACGCCGTGCCGGCCGGCGACGAGCCGCCGGCCCCAGACGCCGCCGAACCTACAATCGGCTCGTGACCCGTCCCGCCACCCCCGCCCCGGTGCCGCGCCCGTGAGCGGCCGCGTCTTCCGCCGCACGGCGGCCGCGGACCCGCCCGTCGCCGTGGAGGCCCACGGCTCGACCATCGTTGACGCCGAGGGGCGCGAGTACCTCGACGCCGCGGGTGGCGCGATCGTGGTCAACGTCGGCCACGGCCGGCGCGAGATCGCGGACGCCGTCGCGGACCAGGCCGCCCGCCTCGCCTACGCGCACGGGAGCGCGTTCACCACGGAGCCGCTCGAGCGCTACGCGGCGGAGGTCGCGCCGCACCTGCCGATGGCGGACCCGGCGATCTACCCCGTGTCCGGCGGGTCCGAGGCCATCGAGACGGCGCTCAAGCTCGCCCGCGCCACGCAGCTCGCGCGCGGCGAGGCCGATCGGCTGGTCGTGTTCGCGCGCTGGGGCAGCTACCACGGCAACACGCTGGGGGCGCTCGACCTGTCGGGGCGGCGACCGCTCCGACGGCCGTACGAAGGCTGGCTCGGCCGCTTCCGCCACGTCAGCGCGGCCTATCCGTACCGGGGCGACGACCCCGGCTCAGAGGCGCTGGGGACGTCGCAGGCGCTGGTCGACGAGCTGGACCAGGCGTTCACGATGGCCGGGCCGGGCACGGTGGCCGCGTTCGTCGCCGAGCCCATCGTCGGGGCGACGCTCGGGGCGGTCGAGCCGCCCAAGGGCTACTGGCCGGCGATCGCCGACGTGTGCCGCCGGCACGGGGTGCTCCTGATCGCCGACGAGGTGATGACGGGCTTCGGCCGGACGGGTGCCTGGTTCGGCCTCACGCACTACGGCGTCCAGCCCGACCTGCTCGTCGCCGCCAAGGGGGCGACCTCCGGCTACTGGCCGTTCGGCTTCGTCGCGGCGTCGGGCGAGGTGTTCGACGCGGTGACCGGGGCCGGGCCGTTCGTGCACGGGTTCACGTACTCGCACCAGCCGACCGCGGCGGCGGTCGCCTTGACGGTGCTGCGGATCCTGGAGGCCGAGTCGCTGATCCCGGCGTCGGCGACCAAGGGCGAGCGGTTGCTGGCGCTCCTGCACGACCGGTTGGACGCGAACGCGGCCGTCGGCGACATCCGCGGACGCGGGCTGTTCGTCGGCGTGGAGCTCGTCCGGGACCGCGCGACGCGCGAGCCGTACCCGCGGTCGGCGCGCCTCGTCGAGGCCGTCGTGACCACCGCGCGCGAGCGCGGCCTGCTGCTGTACTCGGGCACGGGCAACGCGAACGGCGTCGACGGCGACACGGTCCTGCTCGGGCCGCCGTTCGTGGTCACGGACGCGGAGCTGGCCCGGATCGCCGACGGCCTGGCGGAGGCGATCGACGCGGCCGTGCCCGCCGTCGGGGAGCCCGCCCGGACCTGAGGCGCATCCGCGACGGGCGGGAGGCCGTATCGTCACCCACATGGTCGAGGAGCCGCCGGCGTACGCCGTTGAGCCCGCGCCCGTCGTCGATCCGGCCGCGGGTCCGCACGGCCGTGGCCGCCGCCGGCTGGGTGCCGCGATGGCCGTGGGCCTGATCGCCGTCGCCGGCGTCGCGGCCGTCCTCGTCGCGACGGGGCGTCTCGGCCAGCCTTCGAAACCCGCCGCCCGGGTCGCGCTGGTCGATCCCGACGGCGCCCTCGCGATCGTCGACGGGCAGGGCGGCAACCGGGTCGTCTACTCCCCGGCCGGGACGGCGTTCCGCTTCCCCGCGTGGTCGCCGGACGGGACGCGCGTGGCCGCGGTCGCCACGACCGACACCGGCGCGGCCATCCGGGTCTTCTCGGCCGCGACCGACGGGTCGGCGTCGCCCGACGGCACCGTCGTGTACCAGAGTGAGGAATCGGCGCCGTTCTACCTCTACTGGACGCCGGACGGGCGGGCGATCACGTTCCTGACGCAGGAGGCCGACAGCCTCGCTCTGCGCTCCGCGCCGGCCGACGGCAGCGCCGGGGCCACGCTGCTGCGCTCGGGCAACCCGATGTACTGGACGTGGGAGGGCGGGGGCCGGATGCTCGTCCACACCGGTGCCGACACGTCGGCGTTCCTGGGGCGCGTGGCGACCGACGGCAGCACCGTCACCACGGTCGCCGGCCTGCCGGGCAGCTTCCGCGTGCCGGCGGCCTCGGCCGACGGCCAGTACGAGGCATACGTCACCAGCAAGCCGGACGGCACGGCGGCCGTCGTCGTCGCGGCGAGCGACGGCTCGAGCAGCCACGAAGCCCCCGTCTTCGGGCCGGCGGCCTTCGAGTTCGCCCCGGCCGCGGCCCAGCTCGCCTACATCGGCGCCGGGAAGGACGACCGCTCGGCGCCGGTGCCGCTGAGCCCGCTGCGGATCGTCGACGCGGCATCCGGCGACGTGCGCCAGCTGCCCGTGAACGACGTCGTCTCGTTCTTCTGGTCGCCCGACGGCAAGCGGATCGCGACGATCGGCATCGTGACGCCCGCGGACCCGGGCTCCGCTCGCCTGGGGGGCCCGACGGGCACGACGCACGCGACGGCCCGGCTCGTGTCGACCCGGGCCGAGCGCGGTTCCGGGTCTCCAGTCGCCGACGCGCCCGGGATCGACGTCGGGCTCCAATTCGTCGACGTCGCGGCCGGCACCGCCACGCCGACCGAGGTCGTGAGCCTCTCGCCGCTGTACGTCAACCAGATCCTGCCGTACTTCGATCAGTACGCCCTCAGCCATCGCGTCTGGTCGCCGGACGGGACGTCGATCCTGTTGCCCGTCATCGGCGACGACGGGATCGAATCGCTCGAGGTGCTGCCGGCCGACGGGTCCGCACCGCGGGTGCTCGCCCCGGGCTCGGCGGGCTTCTGGAGCCCCTGAGGACGCCGCCCGAGGCAACCGCGCGCCGCGCGCGATCCGCGAACGATCAGGGGCGGGTCGGGGCCATCGCCCGGGCCAGCACGATCACGCCCAGGACCAGCAGCGTCACCGGCCACACGATGTCGCTGAAGTTCGGCAGGGCGACGCTGGTGGCCCCGATCGCGAACAGGATCAGCCCGAGCACCAGCTGCCAGCCCCACCCCGCGCCGCTCATGCCCCGGACGAGCGCGATGAACAGGAAGGCGATGCCGAGGCACAGCGTGCCGACCCCGGGTCCCGAGATGACGCCGGCGGCGGCGAGCAGGTCGGGTGCGGCGAGTGCCGTGATGATCGCCCCGAGGTAGAGCGAGCCGAGCCCGCGGTTGACCAGCCACGACACGAGGAACGCGACGCCGACCGCGAGGAACAAGAGCGAGCCGGCGGTGTCGAGGGCGGGGAAGACCTGGCGCAGCAGCAGCAGCGCGCCGAACACGACGAGGAAGATGCCGAACCACGGCAGCCGGCTGCGGCCCCTCGGCCCGCCGATGTCGTTCCACTCCCAGCCGTAGATCTTGACGCCGCCGGCGTCGTAGACCTCGCCGGTCAGCGGCTCATTGCGCGGCTCGCTCATGTCACCTCCGTGCCCCTCGTCAGGGCAGCGTAGCGCGCCGCTCGCGCGGGTGCGCCGAGTCGTGCTCCTGCGCCGGCCGCGTCGAACCCGGCGGCGGCGCCGGCCTCGGAGCCACGCGGTCGACGAGCGCCGCCAGCTCCCGGAACCAGCGCAGCCGCTCCGCCCACGGCACGGACGCGTTGGCGGGCGAGGTCGAGGGCAGGACGAACAGCCCTGTGTCCCCGAGGGTCCGCGCCTGGAGCCCGAGCTGTGGCCGCTCCCCGAACGGCCCGCGGTACGCCTCCTTGCCCACGAACGCCATGACGGCGGGATGGAGCTCGCCGGCGATCCGCTCGAGCCGCTCGGCGCTGCCCGCGAAGTCGGCCGCGCGCAGGTCGCCGGAACCGGGCGTCGTCCGCGGCGCGGCGTTGGTGATGCCGATCCCCAGCTCGAGCACCTCCGCCTGGCGTTCGGGGTCGAGCAGCCCGGGCGTGAGCCCGGAGGCCTCGAGCAGGCGCCAGAAGTCGTTGCGCGGGTTGGCGAAGTGCGCGGCGGCGGCCGCCGAGACGCGCCCCGGGTTGATCCCGATCAGGACCAGCCGCAGGCCTGGCGCGAGCAGGTCGGGGACGGCGGACGACCGCCCGGCCGGGGCCGGGGCGTCCGGGGCGGTGGCGGGGTCAGGCCGGGTCCGCGGCACGCCTGGCGGCGCCGTCGCCGGGCACCGGACCGTCGCCCGTCGGCACCGTGGCCTCGTCCTCGGCGTGGCTGAAGCCCAGCCGATCGGCGAACCGGGCCAGCGGCCCGGGCGCCCACCAGTTCCATTTGCCGAGCAGCCGCATCGTCGCCGGGACCAGCAGGATCCGGACGATCGTCGCGTCGACGAACACCGCGATCGCCATGCCCACGCCGATGCTCTTGATCGTGATCGTGTCGGCCAGGGCGAACGCGGCGAACACGGTGACCATGATCGCGGCCGCGCCGGTGATCACCCCGGCGGTCTTCGACAGGCCCTCGGCCACGGCGGCGCGGTTGTCGCCGGACCGGCGGTACGCCTCCTGGACCCGCGACAGCAGCAGGACCTCGTAGTCCATCGACAGGCCGAACAGCACGCTGAACATGATGATCGGGTTGCCGGCGATGGTGAACCCCGGGCTGGTGAAGCCCAGCGGACCGCTGAGGTTGCCCTCCTGGAAGATCCACACCATCGCCCCGAACGAGGCGCTGATCGAGAGCAGCGTCATCAGGATCGCCTTGATCGGCAGCACGACCGAGCCGAACAGCAGGAACAGCACGAAGAACATCGCCAGCAGCACGACGCCGACGGCATACGGGATGCGCTCGGTCTGCGAGACCAGGAAGTCGTGACCGGTCGCGGCCTGGCCGCCGATCATCGCCGTCAGGCCGGGCCCGGGGTCGACGGCCCGGGCGGCGGCGACCACGGCGGTCGCGGCCGGCGACGACGGCTGGAGCGGGCTGATGGCGTCGAAGCGGACGGTGGACGCGTGCACGTAACGATCCCACAGCGCCGCGAGCTGCGCGGGCCACGCGGCCCGAGGCTGGCCGTACAGGGCCACCAGCTCATCGGTGGTCATCGGCTGCCCGGTGGTGGGGTTGGGGATGGCGCTGAAGGGGCTCTCGACGCGCTCGACCCCGGACACGCCGCCCAGGCCCTCGCCGTACGCGACGAGCGCGCGAACGTTGGCCTCGGACGCGGGATCGCCGGCGACGTCGACGAGGGCGATGATCGGTGCCGTGGTGCCGGCCTCGAAGCCGGACTGGATCGCGACGGCCGCCTCGCGGCTCTCGAGGCCCGCCGGCAGCGTGTAGGCGTCCGGGATCCCCTGCTGGAGCCGCAGGAACGGCAGCCCGGCGAGCACCAGCAGCGACAGCGTCGGGATGATGACGACGATCGGGTGGGCCATCACGGTGTTGGCGATCCACTCCCAGCGGGATCGCCGGGACGCGGCCGCCTGCTCGCTCGACGGGCGGCCGAGCGCACGCCGGATGCGGTTGACCAGCCCGGTCACCGACAGCGAGTTCACCCGCGGTCCGAGGATGCCGAGCAGCGCCGGCAGGAAGGTCATGGCGTAGAACAGGGAGGCGAACACCGTCAGCATCCCGCCGATGCCGAACGAGCGGAGCGCCGGCGCGCTGAACACCAGCAGCCCGCCGAGCCCGATCGCGACCGCGAGGCCGGAGAAGGTCACGGCCTTGCCCGACGTCGCGACCGCGATCTCGACGGCGCTGCCGACGTCGCGGCCCTTCTTCAGCTCCTCGCGGAACCGGCTGACCATGAACAGCGAGTAGTCGATCGCGAGCGCCAGCCCCAGCATCGTCGACACGTTCTGGACGTAGACGCTCATCTCCACCTGCTGGCCGACGACATACACGAGCGCGAGCGTGGTCGGGATGGCGAGGCCGGCGACCAGCAGCGGGATGCCCGCGGAGATCAGCGACGTGAACACCAGGATCAGGACGAAGGCCGCGATGGGCAGGGAGACGGTCTCGGCACGGACCAGGTCCTGCTCGGACTGGTCGGTCGAGTCGCGAGTCAGCGCCGCGTAGCCGCCGAGCAGCAGCTGGGTGCCGTCGGTGGGCTCGTGGATCTCCGACTCGAACCGGTCGATCAGCGGGACGGACGCCTCGTCGGTGACGTTGAGGTCGACGACGACATAGGCCGACTGGCCGTCGTTGGAGATGAACCGGACGTCGCCCGTCTCCGCGTAGCCGATCGTCCCCGAGACGTCGGGATCCCTGACCAGGTCGGCGAGCGAGGCCGCGATGCCGGCCTGGAAGGCGTCGCTGCGCGCATCCGTGCCGTCCGCGCCGCGGTAGACCGCGATCAGCGCCCCGCGACCGGCGCCGAACTCCTCGGCCAGCCGGTCGGCGACGGCGGCGGACTCGGAATCCGGGTCGAGCCAGCCACCCGCGGACAGGACGGAGGCCGCCCGCCCGGCGGCGGACGCGGCGACGACGCCGACGACGATGGCGAGGACGAGGACGACCCGGCGGTGCCGGTAGACGAAGGCTCCCCAGCGGCTGAACATCGCGGGCTCCGTTTCCTGGTCGAGGTGATGGGCTTGGCCCGCGGTGTCTGCGGGTATCGTCGGACAATAGAGAGCGCACATTCTCCTTGTCAACCCCGACAAGTGTCGTAGGCGCGGTCAGCCGTTGCATCTTGCAGAACGAGCATTCGTTCTGTTAGCCTCGGTCCATGCCGAGAGTCAGCCCCGCCCACGAGCAGGCCGTCCGTGCCCGGATCGTCAATTCCGCGCTGCGGGTGTTCGCGGAGAAGGGCTACCACGGCGCCACCATCGGCGACGTCGTGCGCGACAGCGGCCTCTCGGTCGGCGCCATCTACACCTACTTCCGGGGCAAGGACGAGCTGTTCCTCGCGACCTGCGAGTTCTCCGCGGGCCAGGGCCTCGGCGAGCTGGGCAACCGGCTGGTCCGGGGCCGGACGGTGGCGGAGCGGCTGGCGATCGCGATCGGTTTCTTCCTCGACGCGATGGCGGGCGCCCCTGGCGAGCCGGACATGGCGGGCATGCTCGTGATGCAGTGGGCCCGCGCCGATTCCGAGCCGTCGGTCCGCGCGTCGCTGTCCCGCCGCCGCGACCAGATCGCGACCGCCGGCGAGCTCCTGATCCGGGAGGGGATCGCGACCGGCGAGCTGCCGGCATGGACCGACGCCCCCGCGCTCGCCGCCGCCTACGTCACGTTCCTCGACGGCCTGCTGCTGTGGAGCCTCGAGCAGGGATCGGCCTATCGCCGCGAGGAGGCGGAGCGTCGCGCGCTCGCCCTGCTGCGCCCGATCCTCGCCTCGGCGGCCGCGGCCGAGGCACCGGTCGTGCCGCGCGTGCCCGCCGAGACCTGGAGCATCACCGAGAAGCTGCCGAAGCCCCGCCTCTCCTAGGGCACCGAGTCCGGAGCGACGAGGACCGCGGGCTCTTCGTGCTCGACGTCGTCGCCCACGGCGTGGTCGTCGGCCAGGGCGAACGAGCACGACCCGTCGCCGCCGACCCTGAGCACGACGTCCGACTCGCGGTCGGGCAGCAGCTTGAGGTCGATCCCGCACCGGCCATCGAGCCCGATCAGCCGGTATGCCCCGATCGAGACGGGGAAGGTCGCCCGCAGGTCGAGGCCTGCGGGGAAGACGTGCGACCGATGCTTGGCGGCGTCGCCCGGATCCATCATCTCCACGCGCACCGGGATCGCAGGTGCGACCGGGTCCGACGTGAGCCAGATGCTCGCGAACGCTGGCATGTGCTCCTCGCCGCCCACGACTGCCGGCGACGGGTCGGTCCCTCGCCCCCCGCAGGCGGCCAGCACCGCGATCGCGGCCACCAGGGCACCGGCCACGGGCGATCGACGTATTGTGATACCTGGAAGTAGCATGTATCGTATCCGCATGGACGGCCCGATGACGCGCGCAGCATGACGCACGGTTCCCGAGTCGGCGGCGCGCTGCTGTCGATGCGCTGGCGGGACCTGCTGTTCGCACACTGGCCGGTCGAGCCGGCGGTGCTCCAGCCGCTGATCCCACCGGGCCTCGAGCTCGACACGTTCGACGGCTCGGCCTGGCTGGGCGTCGTGCCGTTCCGGATGACGCACGTCCGCCCGTTCGGGCTGCCGCTGCCCGGCAAGGCGTTCGCGTTCGCGGAGACCAACGTCCGGACGTACGCGACCGGGCCCGACGGCACGCGCGGGACCTGGTTCCTGTCGCTCGACGGCGCGCAGCTCGCGGGCGCGACGGCGGCTCGGCTCGGCTTCGGGGTGCCCTACCACCACGCTCAGGTCACGTCCGGGACCGACGCTGGCTGGATCGTGCACGCGAGCCGATGCACCCGAGCCGCGCCGGCCGAGCTCCGGATCCGTTACCGGCCGACGGGTCCGATTCGCCACGCCGAGCCCGGGGGTCTCGAGGCGTTCCTGACCGACCGCATGGCCCTGTTCGCGATCCACCGGGGCCGGCTGACGGCGACCCGGGTCGAGCACGCCGCGTGGCCGCTGCAGGCCGCCGAGGCCGACATCGAGCGCAACACGATGACGGCCCCGTTCGGCATCGGCCTGCCATCCATTCCGCCGCACCTCATGTTCGCCCGCTGCCTGGACACCGTCGCGCACCGGCCGGCGACCCTCGCGTCGTAGGTCGCCCCCGCGCGCCTGGGCCATCGGCGGCGCATCCCGCGGCTACGATCTCGGCATGCCCCACGTGATGACGGTCCTCGGCCCGGTCGAACCCTCGGCCCTCGGCTTCGTCCTTCCGCACGAGCACACACAGATCGCGTTGTGGCACGTCCAGGATCGCTGGGACTACTGGGAGCTCACGCGCGACGAGCCGGTGATCCTCGAGGAGCTGGCCCACTACCGGGAGGCCGGCGGCGGCGCGCTGGTCGACCTCACGATGCCCGGCGTCGGCCGCGACCCGGCGTGGCTCAAGCGGATCTCGGAGCGCAGCGGGCTGCACGTGGTGATGGGCGGCGGCTGGTACCGCACCGCCTACTACCCGCCCGAGGCGATGATCGAGCGGCGGTCGGTGGATTCCCTGGCCGAGGAGCTGGTCGCCGACGCGACCGTCGGGGTGGGGGAGACGGGGATCCGGACGGGGATCATCGGCGAGATCGGGACCGACAAGCCGTGGCTGTCGCCCTCGGAGGAGCGCGTCCATCGCGCCGCGGCGCGGGCCGCCCTCCGGACGGGCCTCGCGATCACCACCCACGCGGTCATGTCCGACGTCGGCGCGGCGCAGCTGACCGTGTTCGAGGAGGAGGGCGTCGATCCCGGGCGCGTCGTCATCGGCCACGCGGACAGCTACCCGGTCCTCGACCACTACCTGTCGCTGATCGGGCGTGGGGCGTCGATCGAGTTCGACTTCCTCGGCATGTCGTTCACGCCGGTCGAGCGCCACGGCGAGGGCCGGATCGTCGAGCTGCTGCTGGAGCTGCTCCATCGCGGCCACGGCGACCGGATCCTCCTGAGCCAGGACGTGTGCCACAACAGCCAGCTTCGGCGCTACGAGGGCAACGGCTATACCTACCTGCAGGCGTCCTTCCTGCCGCGCCTCCGCGAGGCGGGGGTGTCCGACGCCGAGATCGACCGGATGACGATCGCCAACCCGAGGCGGATCCTGACGATCGGCTAGGGCGTGCCCGGGCCCCGCTCGCGACTTGGCCCCGTTTCCACGGCTTCGCCGCCGCTCGCGGCTTCGCCGCCGCGGCCCCGCCCGTTTCCACCGATGATGCCTCTAGCGGGTCGTAGGCCCGGTGATGGCTCGTGTTCGCACCGTTCACCCCTCAGGCGGGTGCCAGGCGCCCGAACTGGTGGAAACGAGGCGCCAGCAGGCGCGAACAGTCGCGTGATGGGTAAACGGCGGTTTGGGGCGCCGGCTCCGATCGGCGTCAAGGCGGCAGCACGCAGCGGCGGCTCGCTCCGCCGGCTCGCGGCGCCGGCTGGCTTCCGGCCTCGCGCTGCTCGCCAGGCGTGCACTGCAGCGGTTCAACCGGTCGATTGCTCGCCGGGCGTGCAGAACAGCGGCTGGATCGGCCGGCAACCGGTGAACGGACCGCCAAGCGCGCACATTGGCGGGAAAACCGGCGCAGTGCACGCTGGGCGAGCAGCGTGGCATCGAGCCGCTGGCCGCGCCGCCCGCCTCAGCCGGCTTTGCGCCCCACCACCGCGAACAGGCCGGCGGGATTCGTCTCGTCGCCGAACGCCGTGCCGACGGTCGCCTCGACCCCGTGGCTGCTGAGCAGGGGCGGGATCGTGGAGACGTCAAGCAGGACGTTGTCGTGCCGCTCGTCGTCCCGACGCCACGAGCCGTCCGGGTTCCGGCTGAAGATCGCCATCTGGCGGACGAACCGGTCGGGCGTGGGCACAGAGAACTGGGTGATCAGCGCCCAGTCGTCGCGCACCCAGCCGCGCGACGGGTCCCCCCGCCGCGACTCGCCCCACGCCAGGTCGCAGACGTCGAAGGCGAGGATCCCGCCCGGGCGCAGCGCGTCGGCCATCGCGCGCAGCGCCTGGTGGATCGCCTCAAGCGAGGGCAGGTAGCTGATCGGGTGGCCCACGCCGACGATCGCGTCGGCGGGTGGCACCAGGTCGCGGGGCAGGGCCAGCACCTGGAACCCCTCCGCGCCCGGCGCCGTCTCCCGGGCGAGGTCGAGCATCGCCGGCGAGGCGTCGGTGGCCAGCACGCGGTGCCCGGCCGCGACGAGCTGCCGGGTCAGCAGGCCGCTGCCGCAGCCGAACTCGAGGACCAGCCCGCCGTACGCGCGCACCGGCTCCAGGACGCGCAGGATCCCGGGCGCCACGGCCGCGGCGTGGAAGTCGAAGCCCTCGTGGTGTACGCGGGCGAGGTCGGGCCGGTAGTACGGCTCGTCCATCGGGCTGCAAGCGCCGCCGCGTCAGGCCAGCTGCGCGTCGACCGCCAGCTCGACGTTGCCCTTGAGGGCCACCGAGACCGGGCAGTTCTCCTTGGCGTCCTCCGCGAGCTCCGCGAACTTCGCCTGGTCGATGCCCGGCACCGTGCCGCGCACCGTGATATCGCTGCGCTGGATCTTCCAGCCGCCGCCGCTGTTGTCGAACGTGATCGTCGCCCGCACGTCCAGCGTCGTGGGCGGGGTCCCGTTCTTCGCCAGCCGGCTGCTGAAGGCCATCGAGAAACACGACGCGTGAGCCGCGGCGATGAGCTCCTCGGGGCTGGTTCGCCCGTTGTGGGCCTCCGTTCGCGAGCCCCACGTCACGGCGAGGCGTGAGAATGCGCCCGAGGACACGTAGTTGATCGTTCCGGCGCCGTCCGTCAGGCCGCCGGACCAGGTCACGTCGGCGTAGCGCGTGATGGCCATCAAGTCACCTCCACTTCGCGAACTAGCGTGCCACGTGGACGATGTCCATGCGGCGACAGGCGGGGCCGGTCAGGCGGCCGGCGCCGCCTCGCCCGCGTCCGCCACGGCCGGCGGCCCGAACCGACGCGACACGCGGCTCCGCACGCTGTCGACCAGCGAGTAGACCACCGGGATCACGAGCAGCGTCAGGAACGTCGAGCTGAACAGCCCGCCGATCACGACCGTGCCCAGCTCGGCCGCGATGATGGAGCCCTGGCTGAAGCCCGCCGCGAGCGGGACCAGCGCCAGGATCGTCGCGATCGCCGTCATCAGGATCGGCCTCACGCGGGTGCGGCCGCCCTCGATCAGGGCGTCGTAGGTCGACATCCCCTCGCGCCGGAGGCGCTCGACGAGGTCGAGCAGGACGATCGCGTTGGTGACCACGATCCCGATCAGCATCAGGAAGCCGATCAGGGCGCTGACCCCGATGGGCCGGCCCGTCAGGTACAGCGCCGGGAAGGCGCCGATCGTCGCGAGCGGGAGGGTGAACAGGATGATGAACGGCGTGACCAGGGAGTTGAAGGTCAGCACCATCGCCACGTACACGAGCAGGATCGCGACGCCCATCGACACGAACAGCCCGCCGAACGCCTCGTTCTGCTGCTGGGTGACACCCGCGAGGCGGACGTCGACGCCGTCGGGGATCGCGCCCGCGGTCTGGAGGTCGTCGAGCTCCGCCTGCACCGCCTGGCTGACCGCGCCCGTGTCGACGTCCGCGATCTCGGCGGTGATGGACGCGGCCGGCGAGCCGTCGATCCGGGTGATCGACCCCTGGCCGTCGGTCTGCTCGACGGTCGCGATGGAGCCCAGCGGCACCTTCGCGACGGTCCCGACCGGCAGCGTCCGCAGGCTCTCGACCGAGGTCACCTGGTCGGGGTCGACCCGGACGACGATCGCGAGCGTGCCGTCCTCGTCGGGCAGCTGGACCTGGGTCGCCGTGGTGCCGACGAGCGCGCCACGCACCTCCTGGGCCACCTGGGCCGTGGTGAGGCCGGCGAGGATCGCCTTGTTGGGATCGGGCGTGACGCGGATCTCGGGCGTGCCCTTCGACAGGTCGGACTTGAGGTTGAGCAGGTCGGGGTCGTCCGACATGGCCGCGAGGACCTGGTCGTTGGCCTGCTGGATCGCGGCCGCGTCGTCACCCGAGACGATGACGTTGATGCTGTTCGAGGTGAAGCCGGCGGCCTGGGCCACCGCGATGTCGAAGCCGTCGGTCCGGATCGGCGCCAGCTCGTCGGTGAGCTGCTTCGTGTAGGCGGTCAGGTCGACGTCGTCCTCGAGGCGCACGGTCATCCGCGCGCTGTTGGCGGGCTGGCCGCTGGACGCGGCGATGATCGTCTGGAAACCGGCCTCGCCCTCGCCGGGGATGCTGGTCTGGACGAGCACGACCTTGGGATCGGCGAGCAGGATCGTCTCGGCCTCGACGGCCCGGGCGAGCACAGCGTCGGACGAGGTGCCGGGCGGCGGGGCGACGGTGACGGCGAGGATCTTCTCCGAGCCCGCGTTGATGAACTGGGTCGGCAGCAGTGGCGCGATGAGGCCCGTGAGCATGAACAGCGCCAGCGAGACGCCGACGACCGCCAGCTTGGTCCAGCGGCTGCGGAGCGCGAGCTTGATCGCGGGCGTGTAGGCGCGGATCCAGAACGAGTTCCTGGGCTCGCCGTCCTCGTCGACGTTGGAGCGGACGTCCTTGATCAACAGGTACGCCAGCACCGGGACCACCGTCAGCGCACACACCAGCGACGCGAGCAGCGCGAACGTGACGGTGAGCGCGAAGGGCAGGAAGAACTGGCTGACGAAGCCGCCGACGAAGCCGAGCGGCAGGAACACGCCGACCGTCGTGATCGTCGCCGCGGTGATCGCGCCGGCGACCTCGCGAGGCCCCCGCACCGATGCGGTGAGCCGGTCCTCGCCCATCGCCCGATGGCGGTAGATGTTCTCGAGCACGACGATCGCGTCGTCGACCACGCGCCCGACGGCGACCGCGAGGCCGCCCAGGGTCATGATGTTCAGGGTGATCCCGGTCAGCTGCATGATCACGAGGGCGGCCAGCAGCGACAGCGGGATGCTCACCGCGGCGACCAGGGTCGACCGCAGGCTCCACAGGAACAGGAAGATCGTGAGCACGGCGAACAGGGCGCCGGTCGCGCCTTCTCGGAGCAGCCCGTCGCGGGACTCCTTGATGAAGGTCGAGAGGTCGGACACGACCGCGACCGTGACGACGTCCGCGTGCTGGGCGCCGAGCTCGTTGAGCTTCGCGGTCACCTCGTCGGCGACCTGGACGGTGTTGGCCGTGGACGTCTTGGTGACGGACAGCGTGAGCGCCGGCTGGCCGCCGTCCTCGGGGGTCGCGGTCCGCGCGTAGCCGGTGGTCGGGACGCCCGCGATCTCGACGCTGCCGAGGTCGCCGATGGTGACCGGCTGCGGCGCGGCGGGGACGGGCGCGGGGGCCGATGGCGCGGCAGATGCGCCGGGGGCGGCCGATGCGCCGGGGGCGGCCGATGCGCCGGGCTGGGCCGATGCAGCCGGCTGCCCCGAAGCCCCGGGCTGGGCGGGCGCGCCGGGGAGTCCTGCGGCGCCCGCCGGCGCCTTGACGCCGACGACCAGGTCGCGGATTTCCTCGAGGCTGCCGTAGGCTCCGATCGTCGAGACCGGGGTCTTGGTGCCGTCGCCCTGGACCTGGCCCGACGGGATCGTCAGGTTGTTGGCGGTGAGCACGCCCACGATCTGGGACTCGGAGATGCCGGCCTCGGCGAGCTTGGCCGGGTCGAGCGTGATCCGGACCTGGTCCTCGTCGCCGCCGCTGACGTCGACGCCGGCGACGCCGTCGATCGCGAGCAGCGCGGGCTCGATCTCCGTGTTGACGATGCGCGCGGCCTCGCTGAGGCCGTCGGACGACGTCGCGGCGACCGAGGCGATGATCACGGGCGACGCGTTGATGTTGAGCGCGCTGACGGTGGCGTCGACGGACGGCGGCAGGCTGGCCGCCTGGACGTTCTGCTCGATCTGCGCGCGTGCCTCCTTGACGTCGGTGCCGAACGCGAACTGGGCGATCACCAGCGACAGCGAGTTGGCGGAGGTCGACTGGAGGCCCTCGAGGCGCGGCACGCCGGAGATCGCCCGCTCGATCGGCTTGGTCACCTGCTCGGCCACGTCGGCGGCACCGGCGCCCGGCAGCGGCGCGATGACCGTGATCACCGGCAGCTCGATGTCGGGCAGCAGCTCCTGCTTGAGGTCGCCCCAGGCCACGATGCCCGCGATGAACAGGGCGGCCGCCAGCAGCAGCGTGACGCTGCGCTTGGCGACGGCAAGCTCGGACAGGCGGCTCATGCGGGATCCTTTCGCGTGGTGGTGCGCCCGGCCGCGGACGCCCGGTCGGCGGCGCGGGCGAGGGCGGCGAGGGCGCGGTGAACGCTGGCGAGGTCGTCGTCGTCGACGAGGCCCAGCAGCGCGCGCATCTGGACGGCGTTGAGGTCGCGGAACCGGTCGAGGAAGGCCGTGCCCTGCTCGGTGAGGGCGACGACCACCTGGCGGCGATCGGCCGGGTCGTCCCGGCGCGTCGCGAGGCCCTGGTCGACGATCCGGTCGACGAGGCCGCTCACGGTCGACAGCGAGACGCCGAGCCGGGCGACCAGGTCGGACATGTGCATGTCGCCCGATGCGCCCAACAGGTACAGCAGCTTCGCCTGGGGCATGGTCACGGCGATCTCGAGGAACTCGGGCGCGTGAAGCTCGGCGAGGCTGTGCATGAGCGCCTCGAAGCCGGCGACCAGCTCCTCGATGGCGGCGACGCGGTCCTTGGGGTCGATGGTCGTATTCCTTCGGTGGGTCCTGATTGTTCGGTCAGACCGAACCATTCGGTCGAGACGATACATCAGATCGCGTCGACGCCGCCCGGGACATTGGTCCCGATCGCGACCGGGACCGCACCACACGCGCCGCGGGGGTGGCGCGCACCCGCGGAGGTGGCATCATTCCGGCGGCGCCTCACGCGGTTCGCGTGGCGTCCAGGGACAGGAGGGATGTGATGGCGCAGGGACCCAAGCGCCTCCGGGGCGTGTCGGTGCTGGCCCTCGGCCTGGTCATCGGCCTGTTCGTGGCCGCCTGCGGCGCCTCGTCGCCGACCGTGCCGCCGGCCGTCGAGAGCGCGGACACGGTCGGGCTGGACGGCGTGTGGCTGCTGACCGACTACACCTCGGTGGACGGCACCGAGCAGCAGGTGCCCGCGGCCGTCACGCCGAACATCCGGTTCGACGGCAACGCCGCCTCCGGCCAGGCCGGCTGCAACACGTTCAACGCCGTCGCCAACATCCAGGGCGACCAGCTGCGGTTCGACACCGTCCAAAGCTCAGACAACCCGTGCGAGGACCCGATGGCCACGGTCGAGGCGGCCTTCCTGCAGGCCCTCAACCTGTCGACGACCTACACCGTCACCGGGAACCAGCTCGTGATCACCAACCCCGAAGGGAAGCCCTCCCTGACGTTCATCCGGGGCACCTAGCGGTCGTTGCCGACGAGCGTCCCCGCAGCGGGTGGTGCGGTGTACTGTGATGGCCTCGCCGCACGCCCGGAGGTGGCGTTCTGCCCTGGCCCGGAGTGGCGTGCGGCAATCAGGCGAAAGACACCAGCTCGAGGGAGGACAACGCGATGCGATTCGGTGACCTGCGCAACCTGTTGATCAAGCCGGCGCTGCCGGCGCTGGCGGTGCTCGGCCTCCTGGTCGCGGCCTGCAGCTCGGTCGGGACGCAGTCCCTGACCTTCTGGGACGTGATCTGGGCGATGGTCGCGTTCTTCTTCTGGTTCATGCTGATCTGGATCTTCATCTCGATCTTCGCGGACATCTTCCGGCGCAACGACCTGACCGGCGGCTGGAAGGCGATCTGGATCATCGTGATCTTCATCATCCCGTTCTTCGGCGCGCTGATCTACATCGTGTCGCGCCCGAAGGTCACGGCCCAGGACGTCCAGATGATGACCCAGGCCGACGCGGCCACGAAGGCCGCCGCGGGAGTCACGCCTGCGGACCAGATCGAGAAGCTCAACCAACTGAAGGCGTCCGGCGCGATCACCGAGCCGGAGTACAACGAGCTCAAGAAGAAGGCGATGGAGGGCTGACGCCCATCTGACGCCCTGACCCGGAGGGCGGCGCGTCCGCCGACGACGTGACCGCTGCGCCGCCCTCCGCCACTCGCCCCGCCGTCCCGGTCTTGCTGGACCGGATGGCCGCCATCGGCTGGCGGGCAGGATGTCAGCCGGCGCGCGGTACATGACAGCTCCGGGCCGCCATCGTCGATACGATCGAAGCCCGTGAACGCAGAGCCCCGATCCGTCTCCGCCGCCGTCGCGCGGCGATTCCTCGTCACTCGCCACCTGCTCGTGCCGCCGCGCTCGCTGCCGCCCGAGCCGGCGTCGGTCATGCGCGTCGTGGACCGCCTGGGGTCGCTGCAGTTCGACCCGATCGACGTCGTGGGCCGCAACCACGACCTGACGCTCCTGTCGCGCATCGAGGGCTACCGGCGCACCTGGACCGACGACCTCCTGTACCGCGACCGCACGCTGTACGAGACCTACAACAAGATGCTGTCGCTGGTGCCGACGGCCGAGCTGCCGTGGTACCGGATCACGTGGGACCGCCACCACGAGGCGCACCGGGGCGGGGCGTTTGACGATCACGCGCCGCTGGTCGAGGAGCTCCTCGAGCGCATCCGGACGGGTGGCCCGCTGTCGTCGACGGACATCGAGCCGCGCGAGGCGATCGACTGGTACTGGCGCCCGACCAACCAGGTGCGCGCGCTGCTGGAGGCGCTCGCCGAGGCAGGGCTCATCGCGATCTCGCGACGCGAGGGCAACCGCCGCGTCTACGACCTGACCGAGCGGCTGTTCCCCGCCGAGCTCCTGGCCCGGACGGTGCCGACGGACGAGCAGCTGCGGCACAAGCTGCTGTCGCGCCATCGCGGCAACGGGCTGCTGGGCGCGACGGGCGAGTACACGCTGTGGATGGGCCTCGGCAAGGCCCCCGAGCGCCGGCGCGTGCACGAGGAGCTGGTCGAGGCGGGCGCGATCACCCCGGTGGCGGTCGAGGGCCTCCGGGGATCGAGGTTCGTGGTCACCGACGAGCTGCCGCTGCTGGACGCCGCCGAGGCCGAGGTCGCGCTCGAATCGCGGCTGGACGATCCGGCGCGACCGGGCGGCTGCGAGCCCGGGGCGGCCTTCCTGGCACCGCTGGACCCGCTCGTCTGGGACCGCGACCTGCTCGAGCGGCTGTTCGAGTTCGAGTACCGCTGGGAGGTCTACGTGCCCGCGCCGAAGCGGCGCTGGGGCTACTACGTGCTCCCGCTGCTGTACGGGGACCGGTTCGTCGGCCGCATCGAGCCGCGGGTCGACCGGGCGACGGGCACGCTGCGGGTCGTGGGCCTGTGGTGGGAGGCGTGGTTCGATCCGCTCGACGCCGCGCACGCCGGGCTCGCGGCGTCCGTCGCCGCGGCGCTGCGCGCCCACGCCGACTTCGCCGGGCTCTCGAAGGTGGGCCTGCCGCGCGAGGCCCGGCACCGGGCGTTCGCGCGCCAGGTTCGCGAACGGCTGTAGCGAGCCGCCCCCGATCAGCCTCGAGCCGGCCCGATCAGCTTCGAGCCGGTGGGCGGGGGACGATCCCGGTGATCCGCGCCCGCAGGCGGGCCGTCGTGCGTCGAAGCAGGGTGCGTGCCAGCCGCCGCGAGGACACGCCGGCCAGCGTGGCCGCCTTGCCGGAGCTCTTGGACCCGGGCGTCGCTCCCGCCCCCGACCCGCGGAGGACGCCGATCGCCAGCGTGGACGCGATCTCGGCGGGCACGAGGTCCGGATCGGGTGCCATGACGCCCGCATCGGCGGCGACGACCCGGAGCTGGTCGAGGTCCCCTCCGATCACCCGGACGCCCGTGGCCGCGATGCCGTCCACGACCTCGGCCGAGATCTGGCCGATCCGCGACGCGGCCCACGACGGCAGCGCGACGCGGGGCTCGTCGGGCGGCGGGATCCTCGCCTTGATCGCGCGTCGTCCGCCCTTGTACATCACGCGGCGATAGGTCAGCCGGCTGAGGCCGGTGGCCCGGAACGCCCGGTTGAACGACTGGATCGCGACGGCCTCGGGTGCGGTCAGCGAGCGATTGCTGAGCGCGTCGTCCGGCTCGAGGCTTCCCGGTCGGAGGTCGAGGAGCCGCTCGAACGATCGCAGCAGCAGCGTCGGGTCCCGGTCGTCGACGACGATCGCCGTGACGTTGTCGATGCCCACGACGTCGGCCCAGCGACGGATCAGGCGGTCGTGGCGATGGCGCCACCAGAACTGGTAGGCCGACCCACCGGGCGACGGATCGAGCAGCAGGCGCACGAGCTCGTCGAGCGAGATCGACAGGCCGGTCTGGATCAGCTGCTGCCAGTGGCTGGGGATGATCTTCGCGACCGGGCGCAGGGTGACCACGACGTGCACGGGTCCCCCACCGAAGTCCCGCACGAGGCGACGGATCTGTTCGGTCGTCGCGCCGGCCAGGAACTCGCTGCTGACCACGACCCGCGCGTCGCCCGCCTCGCGTACCTCGGCGGCCAGCCCCTCCCAGCGCGCGATCGGCGGCGGGGCGTCGTCGTGGGGCCGCTTGCGACCGACCAGCGCCTCGACGGCGCGGCGGGGATGACGGGAGCGGCCGGCGTAACGCACGCCTTGGGCCTGGACGGCCTCGCGGCTCCGATGCAACGCGCCCTGCAGCGCGGTCGTGCCGGTCTTGGGCGGTCCGATGTGCACGAGCCGGGTGCCCACCGGAACGGCAGGCAGCGTGGTGTCGCTGGCGACGTCGATCTGGGCAGTCAGGGCGACCATCCTCCGTGCGCTCCGACGATGTCCGGACGCCACCATAGCGGAGCCAGGCACCCGTGCGAAGGGCGGGGACCGATCCGCCCTGCCGATCAGCTGCCGGGTTGGCGCCCGATCATGCCCGCCGCCACGGTCTTGTTGCTGCCCTCGTCGACGAGGATGAACGCGCCGGTCGCGCGGTTCTGGAGGTACGGGTCGACGAACAGCGGCTGCGTCGCGCGCATCTGGATGCGCCCGATCTCGTTGAGCGCGAGCTCCGTCGCCTGCTCGTCGCGATGGAGCGTGTTGACGTCGATCCGGTAGTCGATCGCCTTCACCAGCACCCGCGCCCAGCGCGTCGTGTGCTTGATGTGGTACTTGCGACCGACCGTGAGCGGCGCGCTCTCGTCCATCCAGCAGACTTGGGCGTCGATGTCCTGCGCGACCTGCGGCGAGTTGTGCGGGCGGCACAGCATGTCGCCCCGGCTGAGGTCGATGTCGTCGGTCAGGCGGATCGTGACCGCCATCGGCGGGTAGGCCTCGTCGACCGGCCCGTCCGCGGTCTCGATCGAGGCGATCGTCGACTCGAGGCCGCTGGGCAGCGCCCGCACGAGGTCGCCGGCCTTCAGCACCCCCGAGGACACGGTCCCGGCGTACCCGCGGTAGTCGAGGACCTCCTTGCTCTGGGGCCGGACCACGTACTGGACGGGGAACCGGACGTCGACGAAGTTGCGATCGCTCGCGACGTGGAGGCGCTCGAGGTGGCTGAGCAGCGTGGCGCCCTCGTACCATGGCGTGTGCTCAGACCGCACGACGACGTTGTCGCCCAGCAGCGCCGAGATCGGCACGAAGGTCATGTCGCGCACGCGCAGGCGGGTCGCGAACTCCTCGAACTCGACCCGGATCTCGTCGAACCGGGCCTCCGAATAGTCGACGAGGTCCATCTTGTTGACGCACACGATGAGGTGAGGTACGCCGAGCAGCGTGGCCAGGAACGCGTGGCGGCGGCTCTGCTCGGTGATGCCCTTCCGGGCGTCGAGCAGGATGAGCGCGACGTCAGCGGTCGAGGCGCCGGTGACCATGTTCCGCGTGTACTGGATGTGCCCGGGCGTGTCCGCGATGATGAACTTGCGCCGCGGGGTGGCGAAGTAGCGGTAGGCGACGTCGATCGTGATTCCCTGCTCGCGCTCGGCGCGCAGGCCGTCGGTGAGCAGCGCGAGGTCCGTGTAGTCGTTGCCGCGGTCGCGGCTGACCTGCTCGACGGCGGCCAGCTGGTCGCTGAACAGGGACTTGGAGTCGTACAGCAGGCGCCCGATCAGGGTGCTCTTGCCGTCATCGACGGAACCGGCCGTCGCGAACCGGAGCAGCTCTCCGGCCATCAGAAGTAGCCCTCTTTCTTGCGGTCTTCCATGGCCGCCTCGCTGACCTTGTCGTCGCCGCGGGTCGCGCCACGCTCGGTGATCCGGACCGCCGCGATCTCGGCCACGATCTTGGCGACCGTGTCGGCGTCCGAGGCCACGGCAGCGGTGAGGTTCGCGTCGCCGACCGTGCGGTAGCGCACGCGCAGCATCCGAGCCGACTCGCCGTCACGGAGCTGGATGAACGGGTTGAGCGCATACAGCATGCCCGCGCGCTCGACGACCTCGCGGTCGGCCGCCAGGTACAGCTCGGGGATCTCGATCTGCTCCTCTGCGATGTAGGTCCAGATGTCGAGCTCGGTCCAGTTCGACAGCGGGAACACCCGGATGCTCTGGCCCGGGAACACGCGGCCGTTGTAGAGGTTCCAGATCTCGGGCCGCTGGTTCTTGGGGTCCCACTGGCCGAACTCGTCACGGAACGAGAACACCCGCTCCTTCGCGCGCGCCTTCTCCTCGTCGCGGCGCCCGCCGCCGAACAGCGCGTCGAAGCCGTGCTTCTCGGCGGCCTCGAGCAGCACCGGCGTCTGGATCCGGTTGCGCGAGCCGTTGGGCTCCTCGCGGACCAGGCCGCGCTGGATCGCGTCCTCGACCGAGGCGACGACCAGCTGCAGGCCGAGCTTCTCGATCCACCGGTCGCGGTAGGCGAGGATCGACTCGAAGTTGAGGCCCGTGTCCACGTGCATCACGGGGAACGGGATGCGCGCCGGCGCGAACGCCTTGCGCGCGACGTGGAGCATTACGATTGAGTCCTTGCCGCCCGAGAACAGGAGGCACGGCCGCTGCATCTCCGCGGCGACCTCGCGGAAGATGTGGATGCTCTCCGCCTCGAGGGTCCGGAGCTGCGACAGGGAATGGGGCGCCATCCGCGGTGCCGTCATGCGAGGTCTGCCGCGACGTGGACCACGCCGGCCCAGGTCAAGAGGCTGCGCAGGTGGGCAGCGAGCGCCGGATGGCAGACGACGAGGTCCGGCGACCATGGCGTCGGCTGGTTGTAGACCAGCGGCGAGCCGTCGAGCCGCGTGGCGACGAACCCGGACGCGAGCGCGACGGCCACCGGGGCGGCCGAGTCCCACTCGTGCTGGCCGCCGGCATGCAGGTACGCATCGACGGTGCCGTCGAGCACCCGCGAGACCTTGACCCCGGTCGATCCCATCGGAACGAGCTCGACGTCATCGCGCGCCGCCAGCTTCGCCGCGACGTCGGGCGGGCGGCTGCGGCTGACCGCGACCCGGAGCGGGCGCCTGGCCTCGAGGACCTCGCCGGCGGCGTCGGCGGCCGGGGCGATCGGGTCGCCCGAGCTGTACACCAGCTCGCAGGCCGGCAGCGCGACGGCGCCGCCCGCCAGCCCGGCGTCGCGCCGCCACAGGGCGATGTGGACCGCGAAGTCGTCGCGCCAGCGGCCGTCGTCGAGGTGCTCGCCGAACTCGCGCGTCCCGTCCAGCGGGTCGATGATCCAGACGCGGTCGGTGGTCAGCCGGCGGGGGTCGTCCGCGGCCTCCTCGGACAGGATGGCGTCTCCCGGACGCGCGCCCGACAGGGCGTCGGCGAGCCACGCCTGGGCGGCCGCGTCGCCGGCCCGGCGGAGGTCCGAGGCCCCGGCATCGACGGGGGAGCCGGCCTGACGATCCGCGTCGGCGCGCCGGCGAAGCTCGAGGAGGACGTCGCCGGCGCCGGTCGCGAGGGCGGCGGCCAGGCGCACGTCGTCGAGCGCGGAGAGATCGTTCGGAGCGTGGGTGATCACCGGTCGTCGAGGGGCCTCGCTGCGTGGATGATGGTCGGACGCGGCCGGTGGCCGCCGGTCCGGGACCCCGTGTCGCGGGTGTCGGGCGGGTGCGGGACCGAAGGTATCATCGCCGCATGGTTCGCATCCCGGCCGCCGGTCAGCGGGCGCGGTTGACCACGTGACCCTGGACGTCCCCCTCGCGATCGGCGGCCTGTTCGTCGGCACGATCGTCGGGCTGACCGGCATGGGCGGCGGTGCGCTCATGACGCCGATGCTGATCTTCTTCTTCGGGGTCGATCCGCTGACGGCGGTCTCCAGCGACATCGTCGTCAGCCTGTTCATGAAGCCCGTCGGCGCCTTCGTGCACCTCCGCCACGGGACCGTGAACCTCAAGCTGGTCGGGTGGTTGTGCCTCGGGTCCGTCCCGCTGGCGTTCGCCGGCGCCTGGCTGATCTCCCTGATCCCGCCCGACGTGTCCGTGGACGCGGTCCTCAAGCGGGCGTTGGGGGTCGCGCTGCTGATCACGACCGGCGGCCTGGTGGTTCGCACGGCGATGCAGATGTGGCGCAACCGCCTGCCCCTGGGCGAGGGACCGGCCGTCGAGACCCGGCCGAACGTGGTCATCCGTCCGATCCCCACCGTGATCCTGGGCGCGGTCGCGGGCCTGATGGTCGGCCTCACGTCGGTCGGCGCGGGCTCGATCGTCGTCGTCGTCCTGCTGATGCTGTACCCGCGGCTGAAGGCGTCGTCGCTGGTCGGGACCGACCTCACCCAGGCGATCCCGCTGGTCGCGGCCGCCGCGCTCGGGCACATCCTGTTCGGGAGCTTCTCGCTGGCGATCGCCGCGTCGCTGCTCGTCGGCGCGATCCCCGGGACCTACATCGGCGCCCACATCTCGAGCCGGGCGCCGGGTGGCGTCATCCGGCGCGTGCTGGCGGTGGTCCTGCTCGCCTCGAGCCTGAAGCTGCTCGGCGTGCCGGACGCGGTCGTCCTCGGCATCTCGATCGCCGCGATCCTGTTCGCGTTCGTCGCGTGGCGCTTCATCCGGGACCGCATCGCGCGGATCCCGCCGGTCGCGACGCCGAGCCTGCTCCCGGACCTCGGGACGCTGACGCCCGGCGGCGACGAGCGCCTGCCGGAGCACGACACCACCGCCCCGTGACCGGCGCGTCCGAGTCGTCGGATCCCGCGGACCCCGACGTCGCGTGGCAGCCGCGCGTCGTCCTCGACGCCGACGGCCTCGACCGGCTCGAGCTCGTCCTGGGTGGCTGGCTGCCGTCGTCGGCGATCGCCGACCTCGCGGCGGCCGACGACGCCGTGCTGACCGACGCCGAGAACACGCCGCTGGCAAGGGTCTCGCGCGCAGGTGGCGCGAACGGTCACCCCGACGTCCAGGCCCTCCAGGCGTTCGCGACGGGCTCCGGGCCGCACTGGGATCCGGACGCTCGCCTGTCGCTTGCGGCGGCGCGGGCCGCGACCCCCGGCGCCGGCGGAGGGGGAACAGTCGTGCTGATCGTGGACGACCCACCGACTCGCTCCGAGACCGACGCGATGCTCGCCATCGCCGCCATTCCCGAGGCCGCGACCGCGGTCGTGGTCGCCGCGGTCCGGCGGCGGACGGCTCCCGGCCAGGTCGGTCCCGCCGGCGTCACCCGCGCCGCGTGGGGATTCGCGGACACGCTCGCGACCGCGAGACCGGGACTTGCCATCGTCCGGCTCGTCCTGCCGTGGCCGATCGGCGCCCGGGTCGACCTCGCGCCGGCGCTGGCCGGGCTCGGTTCGGTGATGGCCCCGAGCGACCTCCACCTTCCCCGCCTGGTCGGCGGCGACGTCGAGACCGACTATCCGGCGGCATCGGCGCGCGAGGTGCTGCGTGCGCGCGAGGCCGGCGCCGACACCGGCGGTGCGGTCGTGTTCCTCACGGGCCTGTCGGGCTCGGGCAAGTCGACGATCGCCCGTGCGCTCGCCGACGAGCTCGAGGACGAGGGACCCCGCCACGTGACGCTGCTCGACGGGGACGAGGTCCGCCAGCACCTGTCGCGCGGCCTCGGGTTCGACGCCGGATCGCGCGAGATCAACGTCGACCGGATCGCGTGGGTCGCCTCGCTCGTCGCCGAGCACGGCGGCATCGCCGTCGCCGCGCCGATCGCGCCGTTCGCGGCGGGTCGCCGGAACGCCCGCACGATGGCGGAGCGCCACGGCGCCTTCCTGCTGGTCTGGGTCAGCACCCCGCTCGCGGCGTGCGAGGCGCGCGACCGCAAGGGCCTCTATGCGCGAGCCCGCGCCGGCGAGGTCAGCGACTTCACCGGGATCTCGTCGCCGTACGAGGAGCCCGACGACGCGGACGTCGTGATCGACACCACCGATGTCGACGTCCCCGAGGCGGTGCGCCGGATCCGCGAGGCGCTCGAGGCGAAGCTGGGCGGCCCGGCGGCGGGCTGAGGCCCGTCAGCCCTCCGACGCGCGCCTGGGCCGGAGGCGCCGACGGATGCCCCGGACCCGCGAGCTGACGGCCCGCCGGGCGCGGATCACGATCACGCCCATGACCTGATAGGTGGGGATGCGGACCAGCTCCACGGGCTCGGCGACCTGGTACCCGCCGAGGACCTTGCTCGCCTCCCGTGTCGCGCCGGTCGACACCAGCACCCCCATCGTCATCGCGGCCGCGACGACCGGCGGGACGGGCACGACGCCGGTCGGCGCGTCGTCGGCGCGGCTCGGGACCCGCTCGGTCAGCAACTCGATGTCGCCGACGACCCGCACCCCCGAGGCGGCGATCGCGTCGACCATGGAGCGTGCGATGCCGTCCACGTGGTCGAGCGCCCAGGACGGCATCTCGACCCGCGGCTCGTCCGGCGAGGGCTCGCGCGCCTTCATCTGCTGCGCGGCGCCGAACCGCATGATCCGGGCGTGGAGGGCACGGTCGAGCTGCTCCGCCTTGAACGCGACGTTGAACGCGCGGACGGCCTCGACCTCGGGCAGCGTCAGCGACCGGTTGGCGAGGTCCCGGTGCGCCTCGAGGGTCCCGGCGCGCAGCCCGAGCAGCTGCTCGAAGGTGCGCAGGACGAACTGGTGGTCGCGGTCGTCGACGACGATCGCGGTGACCCGGTCGGGACCGACGACGTCGGCCCAGCGCGCGATGAGCTCGTCGTGCCGGTGGAGCGTCCAGAACGGCGCCCGGGGCTTCTCGGGCGGGCGCTCGAGCAGCCCGCGCAGCCAGGTGTCGAGCTCGCCGACGGCGCCCGACTGGATGTTCTGCTGCCACATCGACGGCATCACCCGGCCCAGCGAGCGGAGCGTGACGGCGATGTGCACGCGGTCGACGCCGAGGTCGTCCACGATCCGCCGGATCACGTCCGGCTTGGCCCAGGCGAAGAACTCGCTGCTGATCACCAGGCGTGGCTCGCGCGCGTGGCCGACCTTCTTCACGAGGCTGTGCCAGTGGCGGATGGGCGGCGGCGTGTCGTCGGCATAGGGCGACGACTGGCCGGTGACCGAGCGGACGGCGTTGGACGGGTTGCGCGACGGCCCGATGTGGCGGACGCCCTGCTCGAGCATCGCCGAACGCCCGCGCCACAGCGCCGCCTGGAGCGATGTCGTGCCCGTCTTGTGCGGCCCGATGTGGACGAGGAACGACCCCTCCGGGACGAGCAGCGACGCCGCCTGCGCCCGTTCGGGGCTGTCGGTCAGCTCCATGTCCCTCCGGTCCCTCCAGCCGTCACTGCCGGCTACCATACCGGTCGCCGCGGCCGCCGGCCGAGGCACCGCCGGCCGCGCCGGGCGCCGCACGCGCGCCGCCTCGTCGCTCGCCCCCACGATGCCGCCATCGCCGCACGGCACCGAGCCGCCGGCCGGCCCCCCGGAGCGTGCGCATCGCCAGCGTGCCACCGAGGACGAAGGTGGGCACGCGCTCCAGCTCGGTCTCGCGGGCCTCCGCGCCGGCGTCAACGCCGCTGCGCGCCGTCCCCGTGGCGAACAGGACGCCCATCGCCATCGCCGCCGCGACCCGGGGCGGGGCGGGCGCGCCGGCTCCCGGGGCGTCCCCGGCGGGTGGATCCGGCACCCGGGCCAAACCCTCGAGGTCGCCGATGACGCGGACCCCGGACCGGGCGATGCCGTCGACGATCTCGCGGGCGAGGCGCGCGGTCTCGGGCAGGGCCCAGGCCGGCACCTCGATGGCCGGCCACGACGGGTCCGGCGCCTGGCGCTTCATCGCACGGGTCGCCCCGAAATGCATGACCCGGGAGAGGAGCGGCTTGGGCAGCCCGGCGCGCTTGAACTGGACGTTGAAGGCGCGCACGGCCTCGGTCTCGGGCAACGTCAGCGAGCGGTTGGCGAGGTCGGGGTCGGCCACCAGCGAGCCGATGGTGAGCCCGAGGAGGCGCTCGAACGCGCGCAGCACGGCGCCGCGCTCGGCGTCCACGACCACGACCGTCAACCGGTCCGGGCCGACGACTGTCGCCCAGCGATCGACCAGCTCGTCGTGCCGGTGGCGGACCCAGAAGCTGGGCGACAGGCGCCGGTCGCCGGGCGACAGCATCGACTCGAGCCAGCGGTCGAACGACGCGCCCATGCCGTCGGCGACGTACTGCGCCCACTGTGACGTCAGAATCGAGGCGAGCGGCCGCACCGTCACCGCGACGTGGATCCGGTCCGGGTCGAGGTCGTCAACGATGCGCCGGATCGCCTCGGGCTTCGCGTCCGCGAAGAACTCGCTGCTGATGATCACGCGCGGCTCGGGGGCGTGCTGGACCTCGTGCAGGAGGCGCTCCCAGCGCGAGATCGGCGGGACGGCGCCGCCGATGAACATCGACGTCCGCCCGGTCACCGCCTGCGCCGCGCTGGCGGAGTTGCGGGCACGTCCCGCGTGCCGCACTCCCTGCGCCCGAAGCGCCGGACGCGTGGCGAACAGCGCCGACTGGAGCGACGTCGTCCCCGTCTTGGGCGGGCCGATGTGCAGCAGGCGTGTGCCATCGGGCAGCCGCACGTCGTCCGCGGGCGGGGAGCCGGTGTCCGGACCGGTTGCCGGCGCGTCGGTCGTGGCCGGTCTCGCCGGGCGCTGCGTCACCGGGCGCCACGCTTCAGGCGCCGCACCCGACGCGCCCCAGCCGCGCGAGCCCGCTGCGCGAGAGCTCGCGCCAGGTCGCGCGATGGCACGCCCGTGACGTCGTGGGCGTTGCGTCCCGCCGGGCTTCCGGTGGACCTCGCCCCATCGGCAAGGCCGCCGGCGAACAGGATCCCGAGCGCCATCTCGGCGGCGATCTCGGACGGGACCCGGTCCTCGTCCGATCCCGCCTCCGTGGCCGGCACCGTCGCGGCCACCGGGGAGGCGGACGCGGCCAGCAGCCACTCGAGATCCCCGACCACGCGGACCCCTGACGCCACGATCCCCGCGACGATCTCGTGGGCGATCGCGTCGGCTCGCTCGAGCGCCCAGGGCGGCGTCTCGATGCGCGTCCACTCGGCCGGCGGCTCGCGGCGCTTCATCCGCTCGTTCGCCCCGAGGTGCATCACCCGGTTGTGGAGACGCACGCTCAGGCCCGCCGACCAGAACGCCGCGTTGAACGCGCGGACCGCCTCCGCCTCGGGCTTCGTCAGGGACCGGTTGGTGAGGTCCGGCCGCTCCTCCAGCGTGCCCGGCCGGAGGCCCGTCAGGCCCTCGAACACCCGCAGCACGCGAGACCGGTCGTTGTCGTCGAGGACGATCGCGGTCATGCGCTCGGGCCCGACGACCTCGGCCCAGCGACCGATCAGCCGGTCGTGGCGGTGGCGATACCAGAACGACCGCGGACCGCCGGCGGCGTCGGATCCGAGGTGGGTCGCCAGCCAGTCGCCATACCGGATGTCGGAGCCCGTCTGGACCGACTGCTGCCACGACGACGGGAGGATCCTCGCCAACGGCCGCAGGGTCACCACGATGTGGAGGCGGGCCCCTTCGAGGTCTTCCACGATCCGGCGGATCTGCGCATCGTCGGCCTGCGCGAGGGCCTCGCTGCTGATCACGACGCGCGTCGCGGAGGCGGTCCGGACCTCGTGCACCAGGTCGGTCCATTCGCTGATCGGGGGCGGGTCGCCCCCGACCCACCGGCGGCCCGTCACCGCGAACGCGGCCCGCCTCGGATGCCGCGTCCGCCCGGCGTAGTGGACCCCCTGGCTCGCCAGCCGCGGAGTCGCTGCGTGGAACGCCGCCTGGACGGTCGTCGTGCCGGTCTTCGGGGGCCCGATGTGGAGCAGGCGCGTCCCCTCGGGCAGCAGGAGCGCGGCGTCGTCGGGTGTCGCCTCCATGGCCTCCGTTCGTGGGTCCTCGACCCGACCGAGGATACCCGCCCCGATCCGGCCTCGCGGCACGGTAGAGTCCGGGCATGAGCATCGAGATCCGCACCGTCCGGACCGACGAGTACGCCGCCTACGTCCGGGCCATCGGGACCGGCTTCCTCGACCGTCCGGACGCCGACCTGATCGCGGAGCAGGTGTCGACCGTGTGGGAGCCCGCCCGGACCTGGGCCGCCTTCGACGGTGACCTGATCTGCGGCACGTTCCGATCCTGGGCGACGGAGCTGACGGTCCCCGGCGGGCAGGCCCTGCCGGCCTCGGCCATCGCCGCAGTCACCGTGCTGCCCACCCATCGGCGGCGGGGGATCCTGACCCGCCTCGCCGCAGCCGAGCATGCGGCGATGCGGGATCGGGGCGAGGCGGTCGGGCTCCTGAATGCCTCCGAGTACCCGATCTACGGCCGGTTCGGCTACGGGCCGGGCTGCCGGATGGCGACCTGGACCCTCCAGGTCGCGCGCACCGGGTTCCACGGCGACCCGGCATCGAACATCGCGCTCGTGGCGCCCGATGAGGACACGGCCGCGACGATGCGGGCCGTGTTCGAGGCGTGGCGTCCGCGACAGCCGGGCGAGATCCGGCGCCGCGACGTCCGCTGGGACGACGACCTCGGGCTCCGGCCCAGCCCGTGGGGACCGCCGTGGAAGGGATTCCTTGCGGTGCATCGCGACGCGGCCGGCGAGCCCGACGGCTACGCGCGATACCGGGGCCAGGAACAGTTCGTCGATCGCCAGCCGGCGAGCACGCTGACCGTCGACGAGCTGCACGCGCTGAACGACGAGGCCTACGCCGCGCTGTGGCGGTTCCTCGCCGAGGTCGACCTCGTCACGACGGTCAAGGCCGAGGGCCGGAGCCCGTCAGAGCGCCTGCCATGGCTGCTGACTAACGCCCGGGCGGCGATCGCGAGCGAGCTCGGCGACGGGATGTGGGTCCGCCTGTTCGACGTGCCGCGGGCGCTGGCCGCGCGGACGTACGAGCGCGAGGGCCGGGCCGTCATCGAGATCGTGGACCCCGCCGCCGACTCGCCGTTGCGGGTGGAGCTCGACGCGACGCCCGATGGCGCGACCTGCCGCCCGACCGACCGCTCACCCGACCTCACGCTGCCGGTGGCCGCCCTCGGGGCGGCGTACCTCGGCGGCGCGCGGCTCCGGAACGCGACGATCGCGACGGGCGCCGACGAGCACCGGCCGGGTGCCCTGGCCGCGGTCGACGCGCTGCTGCGCACCGCCGACGAGCCCTGGTGCTCGACGTTCTTCTAGGGCGCGCGACGCGACGACCTTCGGGCGCCGTTGACGTATCGGCCCGGAATTCCGATAATTCCACTAGGGATTAGCCCGCGGCCCGGCTCGTGCGGTCGCGGCGTCCCGGATCTCGGACCCATGCCGCGGCCGCCCAGCCGCGATCGGAGCAGCGATGACCTCGACCCGCGAGCTTGTTCAGGACGAGCGCGAAAAGTTCGCCTTCCACGACGACATCGTCTACCTGCGCGAGACCAAGCGCGGGCTGACGCGCGAGACGGTCGAGGAGATCAGCCGGTTCAAGGACGAGCCCGACTGGATGCTCCAGTTCCGCCTGCGGGCCTACGACCACTTCCTCAAGCGCAAGATGCCGACCTGGGGCGGCCGGCTCGACGACATCGACTTCGACAAGATCGTCTACTACCGCAAGCCGTCCGAGCGCGAGGAGAAGTCCTGGGACGACGTCCCGGAGCAGATCAAGGCGACCTTCGAGAAGCTCGGCATCCCCGAGGCTGAGCGCAAGTTCCTGGCCGGCGTCGGCGCGCAGTACGACTCCGAGGTCGTCTACCACTCGGTGCGCGAGGAGCTGACCAAGATCGGCGTCGTGTTCATGGGCACCGACCAGGCGCTCAAGGAGTACCCGGAGATCTTCAGGCAGCACTTCGGCACGGTCGTCCCGCCCGAGGACAACAAGTTCGCGGCCCTCAACTCGGCCGTCTGGTCGGGCGGCTCGTTCGTGTACGTCCCCAAGGGCGTCGAGGTGCCGCTGCCGCTCCAGGCCTACTTCCGCATCAACGGCGAGAACACGGGCCAGTTCGAGCGGACGCTGATCGTGGTCGACGAGGGCGCGAAGGTCCACTACATCGAGGGCTGCACCGCGCCGATCTACGCGACCGACTCGCTGCACGCGGCCGTCGTCGAGGTCGTCGCCCTGGCGGGCTCCAAGGTCCGCTACACGACCATCCAGAACTGGTCCAACGACGTCTACAACCTCGTCACCAAGCGGGCGCACGCCCACGCGCACTCGACCGTCGAGTGGGTGGACGCGAATACCGGCTCCCGGCTGACGATGAAGTACCCGGCGATCTACCTGCGCGGCGAGGGCGCCCGGGCCGAGGTCATCTCGGTCGCGGTCGCGGGCAGGGGCCAGCACCAGGACACCGGCGCCAAGGCCGTGCACCTGGCGCCCAACACGACCTCGCGGATCGTGTCCAAGTCGGTGTCCAAGGACGGCGGACGGGCGACCTACCGGGGCCAGCTCAAGGTCGCGCCGGGTGCGACCGGCGTCACCGCCAGCGTCCGCTGCGACGCGCTCATGCTCGACGACGAGAGCCGGAGCGACACGTACCCGTACATCGACATCGGCGAGGACGACACGACCATGACCCACGAGGCGACCGTGGGCAAGATCTCCGCCGACCAGGTGTTCTACCTCATGAGCCGCGGCCTGACCGAGAACGAGGCGCAGAACCTGATCATCCAGGGCTTCCTCGAGGTGTTCACCAAGGAGCTCCCGATGGAGTACGCCATCGAGTTCAACCGGCTGGTCAAGCTCGAGATGGAGGGCTCGCTCGGGTGACCGAGGTGGCCGACGCCTCGACCACCGCGACGTCGCGCCCCGGTCCGACGCGGACCGGGCCCCAGGACCTGACCTACCGGCTGGATGCGGCGCTCGTGGAGCGCCGGGCCTCCGGGGAGCCGGCCTGGCTGGCCGCCGAGCGCCGCCGCGCCCTCGCGGCGTACGAGCCGCTGCTGGTCGAGCCGAACCGGCTCTACACGCCGTACGTGGACCTGCGGGCCGCCGCGCTCAGCGACGTGCGGGCCTACGAGACGCTCGCCGCGTCCATCACGCCGGCGGACGGTCCCGGCATCGGGATCGCCGCCCGCGCGGCGTTCGAAGAGGACCGGCTCGCATCGATCGCCCTCAGCAATTCCGCCCGGCGCGCCGGCGTCACGCTGGAGACCCTGGGCGATCTCGTCGGCCGTGACCCCGCCACGGCCCGCCGCCTGATCGTCGACCCGTCGGCCCTGCCCGCCGACGACAAGCTCACGCAGCTCAGCCTCGCGGCCTGGAATCAGGGCGTGGTGGTGCGCGTGCCGGCGGGCGTCGTCCTCGCCGAGCCGATCGTCGTCCGCTGGTCGGTGGGGGCGCCGGGTCGCGCGCTGCACGCACGCACGATCATCGAGCTCGGCGACGGCGCCGACGCGTCGTTCGTCGAGGAGCTCGTCGCGTCGCCGGACGCGGTGCCCGGAGGCCAGGCGCTGTTCACCGCGACGACCGAGATCCGGCTCGGGACCGCGGCGCGGCTTGCGATGGCGAGCCTCCAGGAGCTGGGGCCCGATCAGGTCGTGTTCCAGCAGCGACGCGCGCGGATCGGCGACGACGCGGACCTGCGCTGGGCGCTGGCGCAGCTGGGCGGACGCCTCGTGCGCTCGCGCGTCGACAACGTCCTCGCGGGCGACCGCAGCCGGGTCGAGCAGGTCGAGATCGTGTTCGGCTCCGAGAGCCAGCTCCACGACCTCACCTCGTACACCCGCCACGTCGGCCGCGACACCACGGGCCAGCTCCTGAGCAAGGGCGTCCTGCTCGATCGCGCGCGGAGCTACCTCAAGGGCCTGATCACGATCGAGAAGAGCGCGGTCGGCACCGACAGCTACCTCGGCGAGTTCGGCATGAACCTGTCCAAGAACGCCCGCGCGGTCGCGATCCCGTCGCTCGAGATCGACCAGCCGGACTGCCGCCGGGCGGCCCACGCGTCGTCAGTCGGCCCGATCGACGAGACGCAGCTGTTCTACCTCGAGAGCCGGGGAATCCCGCCCGACGACGCGCGCAAGTTCATCGTGCTCGGGTTCCTGGAGCCGGTCGTGACCCGGGTCCCGCTCGAGGACGCGCGCGACCGGCTCCGGGCGGCGCTCGAGACGAAATGGGCCGACGGCCTGGCCGCCGGATCGCGATCCGGCACTGCCGCCTGACGCCGCCGGTGCCACGCGCGAGCGTCGCGTGACGCGCCGCATCGATCTCCTCGGGGTCGACGAGGTCGCGGAGGGCGAGATGAAGATGGTCTGGGTCGATGCCACCGACCCCGTCCTCGTCGTCCACGTCAACGGCGAGTTCCACGCCCTCCAGGGCACCTGCTCGCACGAGTACTTCGAGCTCGACCGGGGGTTCCTGACCGCCGGCACGCTGACCTGCGCGCTCCACCTGTCGCGGTTCGACCTGACCGACGGCGAGCCGCTCGATCCGCCCGCCGAGCTGCCGCTCGCGGTGTACGCGGTCGAGATCGTGGACGGTCGGGTCACGATCGACGTTGGCGACGGCCCCCTCGAGCTCAACGAGGACTAGGCGATCGACGAGCCGATGGCGGCTGGCCCGGCGCCCGCCCCGAGGGTGTACCTCGAGACACGCCGCCTGGTCCTGCGCCGGTTCACCCCCGACGACCTCGACGACCTCGTCGCGCTCGACGGCGATCCGGCGGTCATGCGCTACATCACCGGCGGGCCCGCGACCCCGCGCGACGAGATGCGCGACGACTACCTCCCGTCCTGGCTGGCCTACTACGACCGTGGCGACCGCTACGGCTTCTGGGCGGCCATCGAGCGGGAGACCGGGACGTTCCTCGGCTGGTTCCACCTGCGGCCGCTCCCCGGGGACCCGGACGACGAGCCGGAGCTCGGCTATCGCCTGATTTGCGCGTCGTGGGGCAGCGGCTACGCCACTGAGGGCTCGCGTGCGCTCATCGACAAGGCGTTCGCCGAGCTCGGCGCGCGGCGGGTCCACGCGTCGACGATGGCCGTCAACACCGGGTCGTGGCGCGTGATGGAGAAGGCGGGGATGCGCTTCGTGCGGACGTTCGTCATGGACTGGCCCGTGCGGATCGAGGGCGACGAGGAGGGCGACGTCGAGTACGCGATCGAGCGGGCCCAGTGGGAGGCCGACCGCGCGGGGACCGGCTGAGGTCCGGCCCGGCGCGCCCTTGACGGCCTAGACGACGGGACCCGCGCCGGCCTCCACGAGGGGTTCCCGCTCGGGGGTCGAGCGGACCTGCAGGACCAGTGCGCCGGCGATCACGAGCCCGGCCCCCAGGACCTGGACGGGCGCCAGGCGCTCGCCCAGCAGGACGGCCGCGAGGATCACGCCGACCACGGGCTCGAACAGCATCAGGATCCCCGTCCGGGTGCCGCCGATCCGCCGGATCGCGGTCAGGAACAGCAGCGACGAGAGCCCCGCGGCCGCCACCCCGGCGAACAGCACGGCCGGCCACGGGGCCAGCGATCGGAGCGGCGCGACAAGCGAGTCGCCCTGCCCAACGGCGACCGCGATCAACGCGCCGCCGACCATCGAGGCGCCGAGGATCACCAGCGTCGCCGTCTCGGTCGGCACCGACCGGTACCCGTTCCGGCTGATCGAGACGAACACCACCTGCGCCGCCGCGGCGCCCAGCCCGAGCAGGACGCCGACCGGGTCGATCGACCCGCCGCCGGTCTCATCCATGCCGCCCGCGAGCACGAGCAGGACGCCGGTCGTCGACAGCAGCAAAGCCAGGAGGCGCGTCGGCGTGATGGTCTCGCGCCCGAGCGCGGCGTCCACCACGACGACGCCGGCCGGGTACGTGTAGAACAGCATCAGCGCGAGGGCGATCGGGATCCGCTCGAAGGCCGTGAACACGGCCACGTTGAGGAGCAGGCCCATCAGCGCGGCGATCGCGAGGGCGGCCTTGCCGCGCCGATCGAGGCGGCGAATCGCGTCCAGCGACGAACCGACCCCGCGCCGGGCGACGATGAGCACGACCAGGAACGTGACGCCCAGCGTGGCACGCCAGGAGGTGAAGGCCACGCCGTCGACCCCGGCCTGGGCGCCGAAGCGGGCGAGCGGCCCGAGCGTGCCGAACAGCGTCGCCGCGATCACCGCCGCGAGCGTGCCGGTGACGAGGTTCCGATCTCGCGGCATGGCCGCCCATGGTACCGGCGGCACCACGTCACGCCCCGCAGCGGCCCGGCGCGTCAGTCGGTGGTCGGCCGAACCCGATCTGCCGCCGCCCCGGCAAGCCAGGCGCCGCCGTACGCGCCGGCCAGTCCGCCGAACACCGCGCCCAGCGCGATGAGCCCGATCACGGGCGTCGCGGTCAGGCCCAGCGTGAAGCCGATCCCGACCGCCCCGCCGATGAACGTGCCGGCGATCCCGCCGACCACGCGCGCGACGCTCGCGAACGTGACGCGCATGTCGTCGGACGGGTCGTCCGGGGCCGAACGCCAGCGCACGACCTCGGGCAGCAGCACGGCCGTCCCGACGACCATGAGCACGATCCCGAGGGCCGCCAGCCACAGCCCGATCGACTGGCCGCCGCTGCCGCCGCGGCGGACCCACGCCGCGACCTCGTTGCCGGCCGCCCGATAGCCGTTGAGCCACGACGCCGCCGCCAGGGCGACGAGGATCGCGGGCAGCACCCGGACGATCCGCACCCGCGAGGTCGCCGGCGTGCGGTGCAGGGTGAGGAACCCGACGCCCGCCGCGACGAGCACGAGCACGACGCCGTCGCCGGCGCCGCCCGTGCCGCTGAAGAAGACCGGCTCGAAGCCGGCGTTGCCGGGCGCGCGACCCTCCGCCCAGGGCATCAGTCCCGCGACGAGCGCGAGCGCGGCGCCCACGCCGACGACGACCCGAGTGGGCGTCAGCAGCAGCACGTCGTGCCACCGCTTCCGGGTGGGCGACCACTGCATCCAGGCCTGGAGGTCGTCGCGCCCCGCGTCGCCGCCGGGTCGTCCGCTCATCGCGTGGCTCGCAGCCGGCCCGCCCGCCGCGCGGTCAGCGCGCCAGCTCCGTGCCGAGCCCCATCGCGGCGGCCGCATCCAGGATCGCGGTGCCGAACACCACGTCGGCGAGGCCGGTGCCGAGGTGGGTGGCCAGCACTCGTCCGGCGGGTCGTGGCTCGCCGCGCGCGAGCGCCTCGCCCATCATCGCCGTCGGATCCGGGTAGCCGTCGAACTGGCCGGCGTCCCGGTTGGCGCGGAACTGGTCGCGGTGGTCGACGACGAACAGCGCCGCGTCGCGGGCCACCTCGGCGGCGCAGTAGGTGGCGTAGTCGATGGGCACGACCAACGCCTCGGGGGCGAGCCAGGCGTTCGTCATCGTCTGTCGCTCCGGCGGCGGCAGGAAGGACGCGGCGCTGACCACCACGTCGGCACCGTCGACGGCGTCCCGCGCGGACGGGGCGACCGTCGCGGCCGCGATGCCGGACGTCTCGCGGGCGGTCGCGGCCAGGGCGGCCGCCCGGTCCGGGTCGGTGTCGTAGATCGCGAGCTCGACGCCACCGAGGACGTGGCCGAGGACGGGGACATGGCTGCCGCCCTGCACGCCGGCCCCGATGAGCGCGGCGCGGGCCTTCCGCCCATCGACCGCCGGTGCCCAGGCCCGGATCGCCACCCCGGAGATGGCCGCGGTCCGCTGGGCGGTGATCGGCCCCGCGTCGAGGATCCCGGTCGGGACCCCGGTGGCCGGGTCGTTCAGCAAGAGGAGCCCGTGGATCGCGGGCAGGCCGAGCGCGTGGTTCCCGTTGAAGCCCAGGACCCACTTCATGCCCAGGCCGTCCGCACCATCCTCGCCGGGCATGAACGCCGGCATCGCGTGGGCGAACGAGCCCTCGGGCCGCGGGTGCACCCCGATCTTCGGCGGCAGCTCCGCGGCGCCGGCGAGCCCGCGCAGGGTCTGCGCAGCGAGGTCCAGGCGCGCCTCGAGCGGCGGCATCGCGGCGGTCACGTCGGCGCCCGACAGGTAGCGCAGCGGCGGCAGGCCGGTCATGCGCCGAGTCTAACCAGCCCATGCCGGGCACGTTCGCTAGGCTGTCGGCGTGGATATCGCGCAGAGCCTCGAGAACCTCAAGCTCGAGCAGGACGCGATCGTGCTGTACGACCAGCTCGCGACGATCGAGAAGGATCCGCGCCGCGCGGCGGCGTTCCGGCACATCGCGACCAACGAGCGGCGTCACGCGGACGTGTGGGCGACCCGGCTGCGCGACATGGGTGCCACGGTGCCGGCGCCCGGCCGGCCGCGCGCCCGCGTTCGCTTCATCATCCTGGCGGCGCGCCTGTTCGGGACGCGGGCGGTCTCGGACCTCGTCAAGGCCCTCGAGGGCGACGAGGAGGCGCTCTACGACACGCAGGGCGACAGCCCGGACATCGAGGCGATCGCCGCCGACGAGCGCGAGCACGCGGAGATCTGGCGGCGCCTCGACGGTGACGGCGACGGCAATGACCGCGCGGGAGGGGACCGGCACGCGGCCGCCGTCGGCCTCGTGACGGCGTCGGATCACCCCGCGGTCGCGGCCGGCCGTCCGCGCCCACCGGAGGCGATCGCCGGCGCCGAGCGCTGGCATCGGAGCGCGCGCTCGGGCACGTTGCGGGCGATCATCTTCGGCGTCTCGGACGGCCTGGTGTCCAACCTGTCGCTGGTCATGGGCGTCGCGGGCGCCTCGGGCCAGGCGGAGTTCATCCTTCTGGCCGGGATCGCGGGGCTGCTGGCGGGAGCCTTCTCGATGGCCGCCGGCGAGTACATCTCGATGCAGAGCCAGCGCGAGCTGTTCGAGCGGCAGATCGAGCTCGAGCGAGCGGAGCTCGAGGCGATGCCCGACGAGGAGCAGCGCGAGCTCGCGGCCCTGTACATGGCCAAGGGCTTCTCACGCTCGGAGGCGGACCGGATCGCCGAGCGGATGTTCCGCGATCCGCAGACGGCCCTCGATACGCTCGTGCGCGAGGAGCTCGGGCTCGATCCCGACGAGCTGGGCAGCCCGTGGGGCGCGGCGATCGGCTCGTTCCTGGCGTTCGCCATCGGCGCCGTGATCCCGGTGATCCCGTACCTCGTGCTCGAAGGAACCACGGCGTTCGTCGTCAGCCTGGGCCTGAGCCTGGTCGCCCTGTTCCTCGTCGGCGCCGGGGTCAGCCTCCTGACGGGACGCGGCGTCCTGTTCTCGGGCCTGCGCCAGCTCGCGATCGGGTCGGCCGCGGCGGCGGTCACGTTCGCCGTCGGGACCCTCATCGGCGTCAGCGTCGGCGGGTAGGGCATGGCGACGACCGATCCCGTCGAGCGCCTGCGTGTCGAGGGACTCGACCCGGGGTCGTGGTCGAACGGCCCGGGCGACCGCTATGCGGCCCACGCCCACGGCTACGACAAGGTGCTCGTCTGCGCGTCGGGCTCGATCCGGTTCGGCCTCCCCGAGCTGGACGAGGCCGTGGACCTCGCCGCCGGTGATCGCCTGGAGCTGCCCGCCGGCACCGCGCACGACGCCGTCGTCGGTGCGGGCGGGGTGACCTGCCTCGAGGCCCACCTGCCCGCAGGCACGCTGCCCGGGCTGCGGCACCGGCCGGGCGGGGAGTGGTGACGGGCCGCGCCGCGAATCACTGATGCCCCGGCCGGAGCCGGGGCATCGATGGGATAGGCTGTGGGTCGCGTCTAGCGGCGGCCGAGCATCGTCCACAGGTACGGGCTGTGGCGCGGATCGCTCAGGTGCTCCGGTTCCTCGGCACTCAAGACGATGCTGATGATCGAGAACAGCGCGAGGAGCGCGAACACGGCAACGATAGCCATCGTCGTGCACCCTCCTATTCGGGGGGACTGCCGCGGACCGGTTGCCCGGACCCACCGGCCGATCCGGCGGGGTCGACGTCCCAATGACCCTTGCATCGGCATTCTACCCTAAGAATCGTAGGTCCAGCAAACGATCGCCCTAATGAACAGGGATCATGTGACCAAGAACGGATCGATCAGCCAGACGGACGCGCGGCTGCTGTCGCTGCTCCAGGCCGACGGCCGGCGCTCGTACGCCGAGCTCGGGTCGGATCTCGGGATGGCCGGCCCGTCGGCCCACGAGCGGGTGAAGAAGCTCGAGTCGCGGGGGGTCATCCGTGGCTACGCGGCCGACGTCGACCCCGTCGCCGTGGGCCTCAGCGTCGTCGCCTTCACCTGGGTCACCCAGGCGCCGGGCACGATCTCGAGCGACCTGACGCCGGACTTCGCCGCGATCCCGGAGATCGAGGAGTGCCACTACATCGCGGGCGAGGCCGACTACATCCTCAAGATCCGGGCCCGCGACATGGACCACCTGGGCTCGATCGTGCGTCGGGTCCAGACGACCGAGCACGTGTTCTCGACCGAGACCGACGTCGTGTTCAGCACCGGATTCGAGGGCCGACCGCTGCCGTTGGCCGCCACCGCCGAGGCCGCCGGCGAAACCGCACGGAACGAAGGCACGTAATCCATGACGGAGCGCCGGGTCGGCGAGTCCGAGGACGCCACGCTTGTCCGGGCGGTGGCTCACGGCTCGGAGGAGGCCCTCGCGGCGCTCTATGACCGGCATGTCGACGGCGTCCACGCCGTCGCGCTCCGGCTGACAAGCGACCGTCAGGTCGCCGAAGAGGTCGTGCAGGAGACGTTCCTGGCACTCTGGAACCGCGCCGAGCTGTTCGATCCGTCCGTCGCGTCGCTGGCGACGTGGCTGCGGACGATCGCCCGCAACCGGACCGTCGACCGGCTGCGGGCGGCGGGACGCCGTCCGCCCCTGGTCTCGCTCGCGGGTCGAGGGGATGGCGACGACAACGAGGGCGATCTCGACCGGTTCGGATCGGCCGCTGTGGTCCTGGGCGGCGCCGTCGCGGACCCCAGCCCCGAAGCGGCCGTCGAGGCCGCCGACGTCCGGGCCGCGGTCGGCGCCGCGCTCGCGGAGATGCCGGAACCGGAACGAGTCGTGATCGTGCTCGCGTACCGCGAGGGGCTGACGCAGGTGGAGATCGCCGAGCGGCTGGAATGGCCGCTCGGTACCGTGAAGACGCGCACCCGTCGGGCTCTCGCCCACCTGCGGGTCGCACTGGAAGGGGGCCATGCGCCGGTCGGCAGCCGCGGCGGAGAGCCCCGAGATGGATGGTGATGGAACACGCCGAGGCGCTGGAGCGCATCGAGATCGCGGCGGCCGAGCCCGACGGGCTTGACCGGCTGATGGCGGGCGACACGCCCGATGCCGCCGCCATCGCCGGCCACCTGGCCGGCTGTCCGTCGTGCGCGTCGGAGCTGGTGCGGATCCGCCGGACAGCCGCCCTCGCGCGTAACGTCATCCGCGCCGAGCCTGACCCGGCCCTGCGCGAGCGGACGCTGGCCTTCGTGCGGTCGGTGGGGCGCGACCGATCGGCGGCCGCGACGGCCGAGCTCGCGCCCGCGCCCACTGCGCTCACGCCGTCGATCACCGTCCTTCCGGCACCGGCCGGCTCGACGATCGGCGGTGCGCCGGCCGGTGCCACGAGGCGACCGGCCCGGCGCGGCCTCGCCCTGCTCGCGGTGGCCGCGGCGGTGGTGATCGCTGTCGGCGTGGGGTACGCCGCCGGCGGGGCGGCGAAGCAGTCGAACCTCGACGGGAGCGCGCAGGAGGTCGCGATCCTCGGCGACGCCGCGGCGACCGCCATGCGCATCCACGCCCAGCCCGACGCCCAGCAGGTGCAGCTCCTGCCGACCCCGGCGGGCGGCGACGCATCGGGCTCGCTGGCGTTCTCCGCCGACACGGGAGAGCTGGTCGCCGTCGCCACGGGGCTCGGTCCCGAGGCGCCCAACGAGCAGTACGGGTGCTGGGTCGAGGTCGACGGCCAGCGACGCCGCCTCGGCCCGATGTTCTGGGCGGGCGACCTGTGGACCTGGGCCGGACCGGTCGAGGGTCTCGACAGCCTGCCGCCGGGCGCCACCTTCGGCGTGTCGCTCAGCTCGGCCGATGGCGCCAAGGGCGAGCCGGTCCTGACCGGGCACCTCTAGGCCAGATCTGGCGACGCCGTCAGGCGGGCGGGGTCCCTGGCGCGGGGGGCGCATCGGGCGGCGGGGCCGGCTCGATCGTCGCGCCCGGAGCGGCACCGCCCGCCGCCGTGCCCGCCTCCGCGCCCGTCGCCCGGCCCCACTGGATCGCCTCGAGCTCCTCGGGTGCGATGAGCACGTCGGGCGGCGGGAAGCCGAGATAGCGTCGATGCGCCCGCAGGACGCGCTCCGCGGTGTCGGCGTCGACCGGCGGCTGCCCGGATGACTTCGCGATCCACGCCGCCTCGGCCGGCAGCTCGCGCTCGCCCACCTCACGCTCGCGCCGGCTCGAGTCGGCGACAACCAGCCAGGTGAGCGCGGCCCCGGCCACGACGCCGACGATCAGCAGCCACCAGTTGAACTCGGCGCTCATCGGCGGTCGGACGGGATCGTGGGATGACCGTGCATCGCGGCCGAGGATAGCCGAGACGACGCGCACCCGCGGCTGGGCTGTACGCTGCGCGCCATGCCCTTCGCTCCCGCCCTCGCGGCGCTCGTCCCGGTGCTCGCGCTGATCGCGCTCACCCCCGACCCGATCGCCTTCCAGCTCGGGCCCGTGCCCGTCTACTGGTACGGCGTCTGTTACGCGCTCGGCCTGACCGCCGCGTACATCGTGATCACCCGCGAGGCGCGCCGGCGCGGGCTCGACTCGCGCCTCGTGGACAACGGAATCATCATCGTCGCGATCGCGGCGCTGATCGGCGGACGGCTGTACCACGTCATCGACCAGTGGGTCCTGTACAAGGACGATCCGATCAAGATCTTCCTGCCGCCCTACACGGGCCTCGGGGTCTACGGCGGAATCATCACCGGCACCATCGCCGCCTGGTACCTCACGCGCCGCTGGCACCAGTCGTTCGCAAAATGGGCCGACGTGATCGCCCCCGGCCTGTTCGTGATGCAGGCGATCGGGCGCCTCGGCAACTTCTTCAACCAGGAGCTGTACGGGCCGCCGACGAACCTGCCGTGGGGCATCGCGATCGACTGCGCCCACCGCGTGGTCGAATACCCGTGCACGCTCTACCCCGAGGCCACGACCGGCTTCCAGCCGCTGTTCCTGTACGAGTCGCTGAGCGGCGTGCTGGGGGCCGTGACGCTGCTCTGGATCGCGCGTCGATACGGCTCGCGGATGCGGCCGGGCGACCTCATGCTGATCTTCTTCATCTGGTACGCCGCGGTCCGGTTCGCGCTCGAGTCGCTTCGCGTGAACAACTGGACCTTCTTCGGGATGCCGACGGCGATGGTCGTGTCGATCGTCGTCATCGTCCTGTCGCTCATCGTGCTGGCCTGGCGGCACCGGCGGGGATCGACGATCGAGCGCTGGGGCGAGCCCCCGCCGCCCGAGGAGGAGCTCCTCGATGAGGAGGAGTGGATCGAGGACGACGAGCCCGATGACGAGCGTGACGACGAGGTCGAAGGCGATGTCGACGGCGAGCCCGTGGACCTTGAGACCGTCGACGACGCGTCGGACGGCCAGGCGGGGACAGACGCGGCCGACGGCGAAACCGCCACTGACGTAGCCGACGGCGAAGCCGCCGCAGAGGACCCAGGACGTGGCGAAGGACACGACGACCCCGGCCCCGACGCCGGAACCGGAGGCGAACCCGGAGATCGACCGGCCTGACGAGCCCGGGCGGCCGCCCGCGCGACGACGACCGCCGCCGTCCCGGCTCTCCCCGGATGCCCTGGCGAGAGCGCGCGAGGGCGGGGCGGCCGAGGGGCTGGCCTGGCTCGGTCGCGAGCCCGAGGCGAGGGCGTCGCTGCTCTACCGGTTCCTGCGACTCGTCGCGCGGTTCGTGATCTTCGGCTTGTTCCGGTTCCGCATCGACGCGACCGGCAGGGAGCTGCTCCCGCCGGCCGGCGGCTACCTCCTCATCGGGGCCGCCCATCGGGGCTGGATGGACCCGTTCGTCGTCATGCACGCGCTGCCCGAGCAGCCGCGCTGCTGGTTCCTCGGCAGCGCGCCGTCGACGTTCACCTCACGCTGGCGCGAGCGGTTGATCCACCGGGTCGGCGGGCTGCTGCCGGTCTGGCGTGGCGGCGTCGGCGTCGACAGCCACGTGGCGGCGGCCCGCGCCGTGACGCGCAACCGGGCGGTCTTCGTCCAGATGCCGGAGGGCACGGTGAGCGGCCCGGCCGGCCGGATCGGCCCGTTCCGCCACGGCGCGGCCCTGATCGCCCTCCGGACCGGCGCCCCGATCGTGCCGCTCGCGTTCGCGGGCACGGAGGAGCTGTACATCGGCCGCCGCATGGCGTCGCGGATCCTCCCGCCGACGAACCCCGCGGAGCTGCTCGGCGACGCGTGGGACGGCATGCTCCCGCCCCAGGGCTCCCGCGCCGAGCTCGACCTCGCACGCCGGCTGACCGCCCGATTCGAGGCCCTGCTCGGACCGGCGGTCGAGGCCCTCTACCCCGGCACCGTCGACCCGCCCGGCCATCCACGGCGGCTGCGCGACCGGCTTACCTGGCTGCTGCTCCGTCGCGGCCGCCTCGACCGCGACGACGCCTGACTCGGCGGCGCGGAGCCGCTCCGGCGGGCACGGGGCCGGCCCGGCGGCACGGTATCCTCGCGGCCGATGCAGTACGCCGACTCGATCCTCGACCTGGTGGGCGACACGCCGCTGGTCCGCATCTCGCGCCTGACCCGCGACCTGGGACCCGAGGAGCGCCGGCCGCTCATCCTCGCGAAGCTGGAGATGCTCAACCCGGGTGGCTCGGTCAAGGACCGGATCGGGCTGCCGATGATCGAGGCCGCCGAGCGGGCGGGCCTGCTGAAGCCCGGCGGCACCATCATCGAGCCGACCTCGGGCAACACCGGCCACGGCCTGGCGATCGCGGCGGCGCTGAAGGGCTATCGCTGCATCTTCGTCATGGCCGACAAGCAGTCGTCGGAGAAGCAGGCCCTGCTGCGGGCCTACGGCGCCGAGGTCGTCCTGTGCCCGACCAACGTCGCCCCCGAGTCGCCGGAGAGCTACTACTCGGTCGCGACGCGCCTGGCGCGGGACATCCCCGGCGCGTTCAAGCCCGACCAGTACTGGAACGCCGCCAACCCCGACGCGCACGAGCGGACGACGGGCCCCGAGATCTGGGCGCAGACCGCCGGCCGCGTCACCCACCTCGTCGCGTCGGTGGGCACCGGCGGCACGGTCAGCGGCATCGCCCGGTATCTCAGGGCGCAGACCCCGGACCTGCGGGTGATCGGCGCGGATCCCGAGGGCAGCGTGCTGTCGGGCGACACCGCCCGGCCCTACCTCACCGAGGGCGTGGGCGAGGACTTCTTCCCCGGCACCTACGATCGGGCATCCGTCGACCGGTGGGTGCGCGTGTCCGACCGCGACGCCTTCGCGATGGCCCGCCGGATCACGCGCGAGGAGGGGATCCTGGCCGGGGAGTCGTGCGGGACGGCGATGCTCGCCGCGCTCGACGAGGCGGGCCGGCTCATGCGCGAGGAGCCCGCGACGGCCCCGGACGCGGTCATCGTCGTCATCTTGCCCGACGGCGGCCGCAACTACCTGTCAAAGCTCTACAACGACGAGTGGATGCGGGCGAACAGCCTGCTGCCGACGACGGGCGCGGTGGCCCGGGTGGGCGAGCTGCTCGACGCCCGCCACCACGGCCAGCCGATGCCCGACGTGGTGCTCGCCCGGACGACGGACCTCGTGGGCGCCGCGATCGACCTGCTCCAGCGATACGGGATCAGCCAGCTGCCGGTGTCGGAGCACGCCGACGGCGCGGACCTGGCCGGGATCGTCGGCTCGGTCAGCGAGAAGAGCCTGCTCGACCGCGCGTATCGCAATCCGGAGCTCGTCGAGCGCACGATCGGCGAGGTGATGGACCGCCCCCTGCCGACCCTGGACATGGGCGCGACCGTGGACGAGGCGTTCGGGCTGCTCTCGGACGGCGCCGCCGCGCTGCTCGTGGTCCGCGGCGACCGCCCGGAGGGCATCGTCACCAAGCTCGACCTGCTCGAGTTCCTTGCCCACAGCCGGGGCTAGGTTGCCGAGCGCGTCTGGCGGAGCAGCGCGCTGGCGAGCAAGCGGGCGATGACGCCCCGGAGTCGATGCAATTCGGTCGACTCGGAGGCATCGCCCGCATCGCCATCGGGCTGCGCGTGGATCCGGCGCCAAGCGTCGGCAGCCTGGCGGTCGCGACCAGCGCGATCCTGGGCGAGGTCCAGGCTGACGGCATAGGTCGCTCCGCTCTGGCGCATCGATCGGACCTCCGGTCCCATGGCTGGCATGTGAGGCATGACCGGACGATCGCGGTACGGAGCCGATCCCGGCATCGGGCAATGCCTGACCAGCCGTGCGTCGCGTACCTGATTTCGCGGGACGTCGATGCGATGATCGGGGCATGCACGACGCCGATCCGTCGACCGAGCGGCCGCGCGACGCGTTCGCGACGCGGGCGGTCCACGCGGGCGCCGAGCCCGACGAGGTGACGGGGGCCGTCTCGCCCCCGATCTACCAGACCTCGACCTACGCGCAGGACGGCGTCGGGCGGCCGCGGGCCGGCTACGAGTACGCGCGCAGCCAGAACCCGACCCGGCAGCGGCTCGAGCGGGCCGTCGCGGACCTCGAGGGCGGGCGGCAGGGGATCGCGTTCGCCAGCGGCTCGGCGACGACCGCGGCCATCGCCCAGCTCGCCGCGGCAGGCGAGGAGATCCTGGTCGGGGACGACGTCTACGGCGGGACCTACCGCTACTTCGAGCGCGTCCACCGCCCGGCGGGGGGCGCGGAGGCGACGTACGTGGACCTGGCCTCGGGGCCCGACGCGTTGTGGGAGGGCCTGACCGGCCGCACGCGGCTGGTGTGGTTCGAGTCGCCATCGAACCCGCTGCTCAAGGTGACCGACATCGCCGCCTCGGCGGCGCTCGTCCGCGACCGCGCGGCGCAGGCCGGCCAGGCGCCGCCGCTGATCGTCGTCGACAACACCTTCGCGTCGCCGGCGCTCCAGCGGCCGATCGAGCTGGGCGCCGACATCGTGTTCCACTCGGCCACCAAGTACCTCGGCGGGCACTCGGACGCGATCCTGGGCATCGCGGTGGCCTCGAGCGACGCCGTCGCCGAGCGGCTGCGGTTCCTCCAGAACGCGATGGGCGGCGTCCCGGGCCCGTTCGACTGCTTCCTGATCCTGCGCGGGCTGCGGACGCTCCCGCTGCGCATGGAGCGCCACTCCACGAACGCGATGGCGATCGCCCGATTCCTCGCGCTGCGGGACGACGTCGCCTGGGTGGGGTATCCGGGGCTGGCCGACGGGCCGCAGGCCCACCCGGGCCACGCGACCGCCGCGCGCCAGATGCGGCTGGCCGGCGAGCCCGCGTTCGGCGGCATGGTGTCGTTCACGCCGGCGGCGGGCGCCGCCGGCGGGCGGTCCGCCGGAGAACGGGCGATCGCCGTCTGCGAGGCCGTCCGGCTGTTCACGCTGGGGGAGTCGCTGGGCAGCGTCGAGTCGCTGATCGAGGTGCCCGCGGCGATGACCCACCTGTCCGTGTCCGAGTCCGCGCTCGCCGTGGACCCGGCGCTGGTGCGGCTGTCGGTCGGCGTTGAGGATGCGGACGACCTGATCGCCGACCTCGCCCAGGCGCTCGACCGGGCGTAGGTCCGGCGCCCTCAGTCGGCGCCCGGCGGGGCGTCGGCGAGCACGATCCCGGCTCGCGCGGCGAGCAGCGCGGCCTCCGTCCGGCTCGAGACCCCGAGCTTGGTGAGGATGTGGGTGACGTGGACCGACGCGGTCTTGTCGGTGATGAACACCTCGCGACATCGGGTCAACTGCTAGGCAGCCGTCGCGGAACCGTGACCATCGGTGTCTGGCCGCCTGACGGATGGGCGGCTACAATTCGTTGAAACCGAATCGCAACCTTGACTGTGGAAGCCGACTCCCGGGCCATGCGCCCGTCACGCGCGGCCGGTCACCGTTCCTCCGTGGGCGCGTGCGGCCCACGGCGCAGTCGAGGACATTCGATCGTGACGATGACGAGGCCCGCCCCAACGCCCAGGCTCGGCGGCAACGTCCTGACCAATCTCTCCGTCGCCGAGCTCTACGAACGCGCGATCGCCGCCGACGAGGGCGTGATCGCCGCCGACGGGCCGCTCGTCGTCCGGACCGGCCAGCACACGGGGCGCTCCCCGCGCGACAAGTTCATCGTCCGCGAGCCGTCGAGCGCGGCCAAGGTCTGGTGGGGCGAGGTCAACCAGGAGCTCAGCGAGGCGAGCTACGACCGCCTGCGCGGCCGCCTGATGACCTACCTCGCGGATCGCGAGCTGTACGCCCAGGACCTGTACATCGGCGCCCATCCGGACCACCGCCGCAGCCTCCGCGTGTACACCGAGACCGCGTGGGCCAGTATCTTCGCCCGCAACCTGTTCCGCCGGCCGCCGCGCGAGGACCTGGCCACCTTCCAGCCCAACTTCACGATCATCAACGTGCCCAGCTTCGAGGCCGACCCGGCCACGGAGGGGACCCGGACCGGCACCGCGATCCTGCTCCACCTCAAGCGGATGGAGATCATCATCGTCGGGACGCGGTATGCCGGCGAGATCAAGAAGTCGGCGTTCACCGTGATGAACTACCTGATGCCCGACGAGGGCGTGCTCCCGATGCACTCCTCGATCAACGTCGGCGAGGACGGCGACGCGTGCATCTTCTTCGGCCTCAGCGGGACGGGAAAGACCACGCTGTCCGCCGACCCGCTGCGGAGCCTCATCGGCGACGACGAGCACGGCTGGGGCGAGGGCTACACGTTCAACTTCGAGGGCGGCTGCTACGCGAAGACCATCCGCCTCTCGCCGATGTACGAGCCCGACATCTTCGCCACCACGAAGCGGTTCGGGACGATCCTCGAGAACGTCGACATCGACCCGCTCACCCGCGAGCTCGATCTCGACTCCGAGCGGTTCACCGAGAACACCCGCGGCGCCTACCCGCTCCACTACATCGGCAACGCGGACCCGACAGGCATCGCGCCGGGTGCGCGCCACATCGTGTTCCTGACCGCCGACGCGTTCGGCGTGCTGCCGCCGATCTCGCGGCTGACCCGGGAGCAGGCCGCGTACCACTTCATCAGCGGGTACACCGCGAAGCTGGCCGGCACCGAGGTCGGCGTCAAGGAGCCCACCGCGACGTTCTCGGCGGGCTTCGGCGCCCCGTTCCTGCCGCGCCACCCGGGCGAGTACGCGGCGATGCTCGTCGACCGCCTCGAGCGGTTCGACGTCCCGGTGTGGCTCGTGAACACCGGCTGGACCGGCGGGCCCTACGGCACCGGCGAACGGATGCACATCGACCACACCCGGAACATGGTCCGCGCGGCCATCAACGGCCAGCTCGAGGGCATCGCCACCGTCGAAGACCCGGTCTTCCGGGTCGCGGTCCCGGTCAGCGTCCCGGGCGTCCCCGACGACGTGCTGGTCCCGCGCACGACGTGGGCGGACCCGATCGCCTACGATGCGGCGGCCCGCAAGCTGGCGACGATGTTCCACGAGAACTTCGCGCGCTACGCGGACGGCGTGAGCGACGCGATCCGGCACGCCGGCCCCATCGATGTCCACGAGGACCATGGCGACATCGCCGTGTCCGCCCCGGGCGAGGGCTGAATCCGGCGCCTGCACGCCACGCCATCGAATCGTTTCCCGCCCGTCCCTGGAGGTCCCGCGCGTCATGGCTCGCAACAAGGTCACCGTCATCGGCGCCGGGAACGTCGGCGCCACCACCGCGCAGCGGATCGCCGAGGCCGGTCTCGCGGACGTCGTCCTCGTCGACATCGTCGAGGGGCTCCCGCAGGGCAAGGGCCTCGACCTCGCCGAGGCGGCGCCGGTCGTCGGGCACGACGCCCGGGTCCTCGGCACCAACGACTACGCGGACACCGCCGCCTCCGACATCATCGTGGTCACGTCGGGCCTCGCCCGCCAGCCCGGGATGAGCCGCGACGACCTGCTGGCCAAGAACGCGGGCATCGTCAGCAGCGTCGTGGGCCAGGCGACCGCGGTATCGCCGGATGCGGTCCTGATCGTGGTCACCAACCCGCTCGACGCGATGTGCCACGTCGCGATGCGCGCGTCGGGCTTCCCTCGCGAACGGGTCCTCGGCATGGCCGGCGTGCTCGACTCCGCGCGCTTCCGGACGTTCATCGCGCAGGAGATGGGCGTGTCCGTCGAGGACGTGCACGCGTTCGTGCTCGGCGGCCACGGCGACACGATGGTGCCGCTGTCGCGCTACTCGACGGTCGCCGGCGTCCCGATCACCGAGCTGCTGCCGGCCGATCGGGTGCGAGCCCTCGAGGAGCGGACCGCGAACGGCGGCGCAGAGGTGGTCGCGCTGCTCAAGACCGGCTCGGCGTTCTACGCGCCGGCCGCGTCGACGTTCGAGATGGTCGACGCCATCCTGCGCGACCGGAAGCGCGTGCTCCCGTGCGCGGTCCAGCTCAAGGGCGAGTTCGGCGTGGACGGGCTGTTCGTCGGGGTGCCGGTCGTCCTCGGCCGCGCCGGGCTGGAGCGCGTGTTCGAGATCACGCTGACGCCGGATGAGCGAGTCGCCTTCGACGCCTCGGCGGCCGCGGTCCGGGAGCTGGTCGACAAGCTCCCCGCCTGACCCGCCGCGCGGGCGGGATCGCGCCGGCGCGTCAGCCGGCGAGGTTCCTGCACAGCTTGACCGTGCCGCTCTCCGAGGCGTGGTATTCGAGCTGCTTGCCGCCCGCGTCGAGCTTGATCCGGTAGCCGGGCACCAGCGCCTGGGTGTAGAGCACGCCCGGCTCGGGGCAGCCGAGCGCGCCGCTCGTCCAGGTCTCGGGCACGGCGGAGGTCACGGTGATCGTGGATGGGTCGACGCCCGTCTCCCGGGCGGCGTCCGCGATGGCCGCCTGGAGGATCTCGTCGGGCACGGCCCCAGCCGACCCGTTCGACGGCGACGGCAGGGGCATCTGGCGGCTCGACGCGGCGGGCGACCGCGCTCCTTCGCTCGCGGACGGGACGGGAGCCAGCGAGGGGGAGGGGCTGGCGGGCCCCGAGCCGCCCGGCGCGCCGGACCCGGACGAGCAGGCGGCGAGGGCGAGGGCGAGGGCGCCGGCCGCGGCGATCGAGGCGAGGCGGAAGGTCGGGGAGCCCGGTCGAACCGGGCGTGTGTGCAGGGTCACCATGTCCACCCGGACGCGCGAGGCACCCGTCGCGGTTCCCGGTCCCGTCGGCGCTCCCGGGTCCGGCCGCGCTCGCCGGGCCGGTAGACTGCCCGCGTCGTGCTGCCATCGTCGATCGCCGTCGTCGAGTTCACCTTCAGCCCCATCGCCCAGGTCGGCCCGTGGACCGTCCGGCTGGAGACGATCGCGCTGGCCGCCATCGTGTTCATCGGGCTCGTGCTGGCGGCGCGCAGCGGCCGCCGGACGCCCATCGACCTGCGCCGCGAGCCCGACGCCCGACTGCCGCCGGACGGCGAGCCCAACCGCCTGCGTCCGGACGACCTCCTGTTCATCGCCGTGGCGACGATCCCGGGCGCGGTCGCGGGCGGACGCATCGGCTACATGATCCTCCACTACGACTACTACAGCGCGAACACCGGCGCCTTCCTCGACGTCAGCCAGGGCGGCTTCGAGCTGTCGCTCGCGGTGGTGGGGGGCACGATCACGGGCGTCATCGTCGCCGGGCTGCTGGGCGCGCCCGTCGGCCGCTGGATGCATGCGCTAATCGTGCCACTGCTCATCGCCCTCGGCGGCGGGAAGGTCGCCATGATGCTCGGCGGCGACGGCCAGGGGCAGCCGTGGGACGGCAGCTGGGCGACGGCCTATCTCGGGCCGGGCCCGTGGGGCTCGCTCGCGCCCGAGGTTCCGTCGCACCCCTCGCAGGCATACGAGGCGTTCGGGACGGTGCTCGTGATCCTCCTCGTGCTGACCCTGCTCACCGTCGGGCGCTTCGAGCGGCGGGCGGGTGGCGTCTTCCTGCTGGGGATCGCGCTATGGGCGATCGCGCGGGCGGTGGTGGCCTCGACGTGGCGCAACGCCGCGGTCCTGGGGCCGCTCAACATGGGGCAGGTGCTCGCCCTGTCGGTCGCGGCCGGGATGCTCGTGCTGCTCGTGTTCAATGTCGTCGCCACCTCCCGTCGCCCGGCGGCGCCGGTGGAGGACGCCCCGGTGGCCGAGGAGCCGGACCAGCCCGGCGGACCGAGCTGGGCCGACCCGTCGTCGCGACCGCGGATCTGACCGCCGGCCGGCCGCTCGACCCGGGACCCGCACCCTCGCTCGCGCGCGCGAGGGGCGCTAGAGTGGCGCCCTTACACCCGACCGCCACTCGCCGCCCCGGAGGCACGCCATGACCCAGCTCGCCGAGCCCAAGGACGCGACTTCCGCGTCGCTCCCGTCCATCGGCCACTGGATCGGCGGCCACCAGGTCGCGGGCCGGTCCGGCCGGCGCGGGCCGGTGTTCGACCCGGCCACGGGCTCCCAGGCGAAGTGGGTCGACTTCGCGTCGGCAGAGGAGCTCGACGCGGCTGTGGCCGCGGCCAAGGCGGCGTTCTCCGGCTGGCGCGCGACCTCGCTCTCGAAGCGGACCGAGATCCTGTTCAGGATCCGGAACCTCGTCGACCACCATCGCCGGGACCTCGCGGCGCTGCTGACCGCCGAGCACGGCAAGGTCCCCTCCGACGCGCTGGGCGAGATCGCCCGTGGCCTCGAGAACCTGGAGTTCGCGTGTGGCGTGCCGCACCTGCTCAAGGGCGGCTTCAGCGAGCAGGCGTCGACGGGCGTGGACGTGTACCAGATCCGCCAGCCCCTGGGCGTCGTCGCGGGCATCACGCCGTTCAACTTCCCGGCCATGGTGCCGATGTGGATGTTCGGCAACGCCCTCGCCTGCGGCAACGCGTTCATCCTCAAGCCGTCCGAGAAGGACCCGTCGGCCTCGCTGTTCATGGCGGAGCTCCTGCGCGAGGCCGGCGTGCCCGAGGGCGTGTTCACCGTCGTCCAGGGCGACAAGGTCGCGGTCGACCGGATCCTCGAGCACCCCGACATCGCCGCCGTGTCGTTCGTCGGCTCGACCCCTATCGCCCGCTACATCTACGAGACCGGCACCCGCAACGGCAAGCGCGTCCAGGCGCTCGGCGGCGCGAAGAACCACATGCTGGTCCTGCCCGATGCCGACATCGACATGGCCGCCGACGCGGCCGTGTCGGCCGGCTACGGCTCGTCGGGCGAGCGATGCATGGCGATCGCGACGGTGGTCGCGGTGGGCGACGTGGCCGACCCGCTGGTCGAGGCCATCGCCCAGCGCCTGCCCAAGATCCAGGTCGGCCCCGGCACGGACCCGGCCGCCGAGATGGGGCCGCTGGTCACCCAGCAGCACCGCGACAAGGTGGCCTCGTACCTCGACAGCGCGGCGGAGCAGGGCGCGACCCTCGTCGCGGACGGCCGCGAGCACCCGTTGTACCGCGGCTCGGCCGGCTACTTCCTGGGCGCGTCGCTGATCGACAACGTCAAGCCCGGGATGGATGCCTACCGGGACGAGATCTTCGGGCCGGTGCTGACGGTCGTGCGGGTCGGGTCGTACGAGGACGCCCTGCACCTCATCAACGACAACCCGTACGGCAACGGGACGGCGATCTTCACCCGTGACGGTGGCGCGGCGCGGCAGTTCCAGTTCGACGTCAACGTGGGCATGGTCGGCATCAACGTGCCGATCCCGGTCCCGGTCGCCTACTACAGCTTCGGCGGCTGGAAGTCGTCGCTGTTCGGTGACCTCCACATGTACGGTCCCGAGGGGATCCAGTTCTACACGCGGGGCAAGGTCGTCACCTCGCGCTGGCCGGATCCGGGCACGTCGTCGGTCGACCTCGGCTTCCCGAGGACGAGGTAGGGACGGCCCGGGCGTAGAATCGGATGCCCCAACCGGCCCGCACGCGGCGCCGTCCCGCCGCCGGGCCCGGCGGTGCGGAGGTGCGTCGATGAACGCCTTCATTATCGAGCTGGCAGACAAGCCCGGGGCCCTTGCGAGCGTCGCGGAGGCGATCGCCCAGAAGGGCATCAACATCACGGGCTTCGCGGGCGCGACGAGCCGCGGGTCCGGGACCGCGATCCTGATCACCAACGACGAGGCGGGTACCCGGTCCGCGCTCGCTACGACGGGCTCGAAGGTGCGCGAGCTCGAGCTGGTGACCGTCGGGCTCGAGAACAAGCCGGGCGCGCTCGCGGAGATCACGCGCAAGCTCGCCGACGCGGGGATCAACGTCGAGGCGTCGCTGCCGACCGGGATGTCGGGCAACACCGTTCACGTCGCGTTCGCGACCAGCGACCCGGCCAAGGCGCGCCAGGTCCTGGGCGACAAGGTCATGGCCGCCGCGATGGGCTAGAGACCGGTACGGGCGCGTCGTCGGGTACGCCCGGCCGCCTAGTGCTCGCCCAGCGTGCACTGCAGCGGTCGAACCGCTGATCCGGTCGCCTGGCGAGCCGTTTGACGACGATTGGGGCCTCAAACCGCTGATCCGCACGCCGGGCGTGCGGATTGGAGACGCCAACCGCTCGAGTGCACGCCCAGCGAGCAGAGGGCCGCGCGGGGCGGCGGAGCCGCTGGGCAGGGCGTCGTGACCGGCGCTACGCGACGCGATCGGCGAGCGCCGCTGACAGGGCGGCGATGTCGGCCGGTCCGGTTCCGCAGCAGCCGCCGAGCCAGCGGGCACCGAGCGTCGTCCACCCGGCGACCTCGACGGGGTCGAACCCGGCACCCGGCGCGCTCTCGAGCCAGCGCCGCCCGACCGGATCCCAGGCGTTGCCGCCGTTGGGATACGCGATCAGCGGGCGGCTCGTCACCGCCGCGGCCACGGCCAGCAGCGCCGGGACGTGGCGAGGCGCCGTGCAGTTCACGCCGACGGCCACGATCGGCGCGGCGCCCGCGACCGCGATTGCGTCGGCGATGGGCTCGCCGGCTGCCGTCGACCGCCCGTCCCGGCACTGGTAGGAGAGCCACGCGCGGGCGTCACGCTCCTCGACGAGCCGCACGAGCACCTCCGCCTCGCGCACCGTCGGGATCGTCTCCATGGCGAGCAGGTCGGCGCCTGACTCGAGCAGCGCATCGATGCGTGGCGCGTGGGCTTCGCGGAGCACGGCGGGGCCGGGGTCGTAGTCGCCGCGATACTCCGACCCGTCGGCGAGGACCGTGGCGTACGGCCCCACCGACCCCGCGATGAGGCGAGTGTCATCACCGGGGGCGCTCTCCTCGTCGGCCCGGTCGCGCGCCGCCTGCGCCAGGTGGACGCTGGTCCGGATCGCGTCCAGCGCCTCCGCCCGGTCGAGCCCGGCGGCGGCGAAGCCCGGGATGGTCGCCTGGTAGCTGGCGGTGATCGCCACCTGGGCGCCGGCGCGAAAGTACGCGAGGTGGACCTCCTCGATCGCCCCCGGGTCGGTCAGGAGGAGGCGCGCCGACCAGAGCCGGTCGCTCAGGTCGTGGCCGCGCGCCTCGAGCTCGGTCGCGAGGCCGCCGTCGAGGATGATCGCGCCCGCATCGGGCCATGCCGCCATCGGAGGGCAGGGCCTGCGGCGATCAGGCGAGTCGGGCGTAGTCCGCGGTCGCGCGCTTCACGAACCGGCCGTGCCCCTTGGCTCCGGCGAACTCGCCGTTGCGCACGACGACCGAGCCGCGACTGAGCACGACATCGGACGCCCCCTGCACCTGTCGGCCCTCGTAGCACGAGTAGTCGACGTCCATGTGATGGGTCGCGGCCGAGATCGTGCGCTTGCGGTTCGGGTCGTAGACCACGAGGTCCGCGTCCGCCCCGACCGCGACGGCGCCCTTGCGCGGGTACATCCCGAACAGCTTGGCCGGCGCGGTCGAGATCACGTCGACCCACCGCTCGCGCGAGATCCGGCCGCCGACCACGCCGCCGTCGTGCAGCAGGTCGACGCGGTCCTCGACGCCCGGCAGGCCGTTGGGGATCTTGCGGAAGTCGCCGCGACCGAGCTCCTTCTGGCCGTGGAAGTCGAACGGGCAGTGGTCCGTCGAGACCACCTGCAGGTCGTCCTTGCGCAGCCCCGCCCAGAGCTGCTCCCAGTGCGGGTCCTTCGGCCGCAACGGCGGCGAGCACACGAACTTCGAGCCCTCGAAGCCGTTGCCCAGGTCGTCGAGGCTCAGGAACAGGTACTGCGGGCAGGTCTCGGCGAACGCCTGGGCGCCGCGGTCGCGGGCGTCGCGGACCGCCTCGAGGGCCTCGGTCGCCGACAGGTGGACGATGTACACCGGCACGCCGGCCGCCTCGGCCAGGCGGATCACGCGATTGGTCGCCTCGCCCTCGAAGATCGGGTAGCGGGCGACGCCGTGGTAGTACGGGTCGGTCTTGCCCGCCGCCACCAGCTGCGCGGCGACGACGTCGATGGCCGGCCCGTTCTCCGCGTGCATCATGATCAGGCCGCCGTTGTGCGCGGTCTGCTGCATCGCCCGGAAGATCGCGGCGTCGTCGCTGTAGAACACGCCCGGGTAGGCGGTGAACAGCTTGAAGTCGGGGATCCCCTCGGCGACCAGCTGGTCCATCTCGGCCAGGCTGTCGTCGGTAACGTCGCTCACGATCATGTGGAAGCCGTAGTCGACGATGGCGTTGCCCTCGGCCTTCGCGTGCCACGCGTCGAGGCCGGCCCGCAGGCTCTGGCCCTTCGACTGGACCGCGAAGTCGACGACGCACGTCGTCCCGCCGAAGGCCGCGGCCCGGGTGCCGGTCTCGAACGTGTCCTTGGCGAACGTGCCGCCGAACGGCAGCTCCATGTGGGTGTGGACGTCGATCGCGCCCGGGATGACGTACCTGCCGGCAGCGTCGATCGTCTCGTCGGCCGTCGTGCCGCCCGCCGCCAGGCCGGTCCCGATCTGCGCGATGGTCTCGCCATCCACGAGGACGTCCGCCTCGTACGAGCCGTCCGCCGTCACGATCGTGCCGTTGGCGATCAGGGTGCGCATGCTGCCTCCTCGCGCTGGACCGGCCTCGACCGGCCGATGTGGACCGCGTGGCGGTCATCGTAGCGAGGCCAGGGGCCGGGCGGAGACGGGGGTGCGACCTCGCCGACGGCGTCGCCGGCTCCGGCGATCAGCCGACGCCGAGGCTCGTGTGCACCCCGAGCATCGCCGCGATGCCGAGCTGGATCGCCCAGGCGAACGCGGCGCCTGCCACGGCGGTCAGCGCCGCCAGGAACGCGAGGCTCGAGACGATGCGGTCCCGTCGTCGCCTGGCCCGGGCGGCAGGCCCGTCCATCTCCCAGAACGGATCACGACGACGGAACAGCGACAGCGTCGACATTCGAGCACCTCCAAGGACGCCCAGTGTCTGCCTCGGGGCCCGGAAGATCGAGAGTGACCTCCGGCCCCCTGACCCCCGACGGAAGTCCACCGGGCGGCACCGGACCCCACCGCGCGCGCGGCGTCCCGGCCCAACCCAGGACCGAGAGGTGGTGCGCGGCCGCACCACATGCTCCAAGCCGGGGCGTCGCCCGTGCGGGCCTACCGTCGAGGCGGCACCGCCGCAATTCAAGTCGAGGCACGCCGGGCAGTCGGTATCCTTCGACGCAAGCGGACGCGGTTCGCACTTCAGGAGGGCGCCGGTGAACCGGAGGTTGCCGCTCGTCGCGCTGGCGGGCGCCCAGTTCATCATGGTGCTCGACCAGTCCGTCATGAACGTGTCGATCAGCCAGCTGGTCGCCGAGTTCAACACGACGGTGACGGTGATCCAGGCCGTGATCACCCTCTACTGCCTCGTCATGGCGATGCTGATGCTGACCGGCGGGAAGATCGGGGACATCATCGGCCGCCGTCGCGCGTTCGTGATCGGCCTCGTGATCTACGCCTGTGGCTCAGGCCTGACGGCCGTGTCGCAGACGGTCCCCCAGCTGACGCTCGGCTGGTCGATCCTTGAGGGCATCGGCGCGGCGCTCGTGCTGCCGGCCATGGCCGCACTGATCGCGGGCAACTTCGAAGGCAAGGAGCGCAAGGCGGCGTACGCGGTGATCGGCGGCGTGGCCGGGGCGGGGATCGCGATCGGCCCGATCCTCGGCGGGTGGGCGACGACGGAGCTCACGTGGCGGGTGGTGTTCGTCGGCGAGGTCGTCATCGTGCTCGGCATCCTCGCGATGGTCCGCTACGTCCAGGACGCGCCGCGTACGGGCCCCAAGCCCAGGCTCGACGTCGTCGGCTCCGTCCTGTCGGCGACCGGCCTCGGGCTGATCGTCCTGGGCGTCCTCCAGTCGACCACCTGGGGGGTCATCAAGCCCAAGGACTCCCCGGTGGAGCCGTTCGGGCTTGCGCTCACGCCGTTCGTGATCGCCGCGGGCGCGGCCCTGATCTGGGGGTTCGTCCAGTGGCAACGACGCCGGGAGCGCACCGGGAGCGACCCGTTGGTCCACCTGGACCTGGTCAAGATCCCGACGCTGCGGGCCGGCCTGGTCGGCCTGTTCTCGCAGAACCTCATCCTCATGGGCGTGTTCTTCACGATCCCCCTGTACCTCCAGCTCGTCCTGGGGCTCGACGCGCTGCAGACGGGCCTGAAGATGCTGCCGGCCTCGATCGCCATGTTCTTCGCCGCCGCCGCCGGGTCGCGTCTGTCCACGAGCTACAGCGTCCGTGCGATCACGCGGTCGGGCCTGGCGATCATCTGCGTGTCGTGCGTGCTTCTGCTCGCGACGATCCGGCCCGACCTCGCGGACCTGGCCTTCGCGTTCTCGATGGCCCTGCTCGGCGTGGGCATGGGGTTCGTCGCGTCGCAGCTCGGCCTCGTCGTCCAGTCGTCCGTCGACGCCTCGGGCCGGGGCGAGGCCGGCGGCCTGCAGTACACGGGTCAGCAGCTCGGGTCATCGCTGGGTGTCGCGCTGATCGGCGCGATCGTCCTCAGCGGGCTGACCAGCACGTTCGTCAGCACCGTCCAGGGGGACGAACGGATCAGCGCCGAGGTCGCGACCCAGGTCGGCGTCGCCGCGGAGTCGGGTCTCGACTTCGTCTCGTCGACCGACATCGAAGTGGCCGCGCAGGCATCGGGGCTCGACGCCGCGACGACCGCGGCCGTCGTCGACGACTACGAGACGGCCCAGCTCCAGGCGCTCAAGGCCGGGCTCCTGGCTGCGGCGCTCATCGCGCTCGCGTCGCTCGCGTTCACCGGCAACCTGCCGGCCCGCGCCGGGGACAAGGTGCCCGAAGAGAAGGTCGGCGAACTGAAACCGACGGCGGCGGCCACCTAGCCCGCCGGGATCACTCCCGGGCAGCCTCGTAGGCCCGCATCGCCGGGATGATCTCGCGACCCCAGATCTCGAGCTGGGCCTCCTCGTCGCCGTTCATCAGGTAGATGTTGAACTGGTCGACGCCGACCTCGGCCAGCCGGCGCAGCTTCGCGACGTGGTCGGCGACCGAGCCCAGCACGCAGAACCGGTCGGTCACGTCGTCGCCGACGAAACCCGCATTGGACGAGCCCACCTCGGCGTGGTGGAGGTAGTCGTAGCCCTCGCGGTCGCGGACGTAGCCGATGAGCGCGTCGGGGAGCTGCTCGCGCGGGTACTTGTTGACCAGGTCGACAACATGGTTGCTGACCAGGGCCGGGAACCAGCGTGTCCGCTCCCGGCCGTCGGCGAGGTCGCCGACATGGGCCGGCGCCGCGGACTGCACCTGCACCGAGCCCGCCGGGCGGCCCGCCGCGGCCTCGGCCTCGCGCAGCTGGCCCACGAACCATGCGATCAGGTCCGGGTCGGCGAGCTGGAGGATGACGCCGTCGGCGACACGACCGGTCATCGCCAGGGCCATCGGACCGTAGCCTGCCACCCACACCGGCAGCGTCCAGCCGCGGGTCCACGGGAAGTGGAGGTCCGTGCCCTCGAACGGGATGGTCTCGCCGGCGACCAGCGCGCGGATGACCCGGACCGCCTCCTCGAGGTGGCCCATCGTCGTGGGCGGCTTGCCCAGCACGCGTCGAGCGGAGTCGCCGCGCCCGATGCCAAGGTCCATCCGGCCGCCCGACAGCTCGTCGAGGGTGGCCAGCGACGAGGCCGTGACCGACGGCTCGCGCGTCGCCGGGTTGGTCACGCAAGTGCCGAGCCGGAGCCGCGTCGTCGCGCCAGCCATCAGCGTGAGCAGGGGATACGGGTCGCGCCACAGGACGTGGCTATCGAACAGCCAGCCATGGTCGAAGCCCGCCGCCTCGGCCTGGCGGGTCAGCGCGAGCGTGCGCTCGATCGTGTGGTCCGGCTTGAGCGTGAACCCGAACTGCATGACCGCGTGTCGCCTCCGGGGGTCGAATGGATGCGCCAGCCTACACCGGGGCAACGGCCGGTCGCCGGGCCTTCACGACGTGACTGGCACGGTCCCGCGACCGTCAGCCGCGGCCGGCGACGAGGCGCTCGCGGTCGAACAGCGGCGCGACGATCCTCCAGCCGGACAGGTCGCCGACGAGCAGGATCGCCGCCAGGACCAGCACGAGGCGCCCAGACAGGGGGATCGCGTTGAAGGCGAGCAGCGAGGTCACCACGACGAGCGGCAGGTTCCCCAGCAGGCTGAGCTGCTGGGCCACCCGGACGTCGCTCGCCCGGGTCGAGATCGCGATGCCGACCCAGGTCGCCCACGCGGCGAGGAGCGGCGTGAACACGACCTGCGCGACGACGTCGGGGACCTGCAGCAGCCCGGACGCGACGGTCGGGTCGGCGAACAGCACGACGATGGCGAGGAACGCGGCATAGACCGCGTAGGCGATCACCACCGATGGCGCAAGCACCGCGAGCGCCTTGCCCAGCAGGAACTCCTCGCGCCTGACGGGCGTGGTCAGCACGGGCTCGAGCGTGCCCTGCTGCCGCTCCCCGGCCACGGCGTAGGCGGCGAGCATCGCCGGGGTGAGCACCGGGATCCCGAGCAGGTACAGCAGCAGGTGCTCGTTGGCGAGGGCGCCGCCGGAGCCGGCCGGCGCGACGAACACGACGATCAGCGGCTGGATGAGGAAGATGAAGGGGAAGATCGCCGCGGTCACGACGACCGACCGGTTGCGGCGGTAGTCGCGCAGCTCCTTGCGGACGATCGCCCGGATGCGCCTCGGCGACAGGCTCACGGGGCAGCCGCCTCGACGTCCTCGTCGATCAGCTCGAGGTAGACGTCCTCCAGGGAATGGCGCGACTCGGCGATCGCCAGCACATCGGCGCCGGCCGCCACGAGCGCCCGGGTGGTCGCCGGCGCGGCGAGCGCGAGGTCCGACACGCCCAGGACGTAGGCGGCGGGGCCGTCCTCCCGCCAGCCGTCGACGCCCGCGAGTGACCCGAAGACGGCCGCGGGATCGGGGAGCGGCGCCAGGGTCCGGACCGTAAGGCTGCTCGCGAACAGCTGGTCGCGCAGCTCGCTGGGCCGCCCGATCGTGCGCAGGGTCGTGTTCAGGATGCCGACCCGATCGCACAGGCGCTCGGCCTCCTCGAGCCGGTGCGTCGTCAGGAAGATCGTGACGCCGCGCTCGCGCAGGCCCCCGATCAGGTCGTGGACCTCGCGAGCGGCCACCGGGTCGAGCCCGGCCGTGGGCTCGTCGAGGAACAGGACCTCCGGGTCGCTCAGGAGCGCCCGTGCGAGCGCGACGCGCTGACGGAGCCCCTTGGACAGCGTCCCGCAGGGGTCCTGCGCGCGATGGGCCAGGTTCACCGCCGCGAGGGCCTCGCGGACGCGGGTGCGGGGATCGCGGACCTCGTACAGGTCGGCGAAGCACTCGAGGTTCTCGAGCACGCTCAGCCGCAGGTACAGGCCGGGCGACTCGGGCATGAGCGAGATCCGACGCCGGATCTCGACGCCGTTCCCGGGCGTCAGCGGGATCCCGCAGACCGTGGCCGAACCGGACGTCGGAGCGAGGAGCGTGCCGAGGGTCCGGACGGTCGTCGTCTTGCCCGCGCCGTTGGGGCCGAGGAAGCCGAACACCTCGCCGCGCCCGATCTCGAACGAGACGCCCTCGAACGCGACCCGGTCGCCGAAGCGCTTGCCCAGCCCCGCGGCGGTCAGGGCCGTCGGAGCGCGCGCCGGTTCGCCCGACGGCGGCGTCGACCGGTCGTTCATGAGACCGCGACCGCGTGCTCCGCGCGACGAACGGCGTCGAGCAGCCGGACCGCGCGCACCGGGTGACCCACGTGCGTGATCCTAGGCCGCGGCGGCCGATCGCGGGAAACGCAGGGGCTCGGCTGTCCTCCTCCTGGCAGCCGAGCCGCGCGGGATGATACCCGAACCCGTACTCGGAGCGGAAGCCCCGGATCGGGGATGGCTACGGCGCGACCAGGTCCCCGTACGCGTCGGGCCGGCGGTCGCGGTAGAACTGCCAGGTCTGGCGGACCTCGTTGATGAGGTCGAGGTCCATGTCGCGGATCAGCAGCTCCTCATCGTGCGGGCTGCCGACGGCCCCGATGAACTGGCCGCGGGGGTCGACGAAGTAGCTCTGCCCGTAGAAGTCGTCGGGGCCGATGTCGGACTCGATGCCCACCCGGTTGATCGTGCCGACGAAGTAGCCGTTGGCGAGCGCGTGGCTGACCTGCTCCACCCGCCACAGGTACTCGGACAGGCCGCGGCTCGTCGCCGACGGGATGAACACCATCTCGGCGCCGTTGAGCCCGAGGGCTCGCGCGCCCTCCGGGAAGTGCCGGTCGTAGCAGATGTACACGCCGACCTTGCCGACCGCCGTCTCGAACACGGGATAGCCTAGGTTGCCGGGCCGGAAGTAGAACTTCTCCCAGAAGCCCTGGACGTGCGGGATGTGGGTCTTGCGATACTTGCCGAGGTACTTGCCGTCCGCGTCGATGACCGCCGCGGTGTTGTAGTAGATGCCGGACGCCGTCGCGTCCTCCTCGTACATGGGCACCACGAGGACCATGCCGGTCTGCGTGGCCAGGTCCTGCATCCGCTTCGTCGTCGGCCCGTCCGGGATGAGCTCCGTGTAGCTGTAGTACTGCTTGTCCTGCACCTGGCAGAAGTAGGGGCCGTAGAACAGCTCCTGGAACAGCATCACCTGGGCGCCCTGCTTGGCCGCCTCGTGCGCGAAGCCCTCGTGCTTCTGGATCATCGACTCCTTGTCGCCGGTCCAGCTCGCCTGCAGCAGCGCGCCTCGGACGTTTCGAGGCATCGGACATCCTCCTCGGAGATGCGCACCCGGGGCAGGGGGGCGCTCGATGGGTCGGCCGGCCGGCCCGGGCCGGCGAGAGTGCGAAGAATACGCCAGCCGATGGGCCCGACAGGCCGGTCCGCGGAGGGGCGTCGAGGCCGCGCCGGCTCAGTGGCAGGCAGCCGACCCCGCGTCCGTCCAGGCCTGGCCCTGGATCGGCACGAACTGCCACTGGTAGGCGCCCGGCGAGAGCGTGAGCTTCAGCACCCCGTAGGTCCCGGCGTTGCGGGCCTCGCTGTTGGCCGAGAGGCCGGTGAAGGCGCGCAGCGGCGAGCCGCCTGTGCCGACCACGAACTCCCGCATGCCGTCGACCGCCGCGACGCCGTCGATCGTCTGCGGCGCGAAGCGCTCGTAGTCATGGTCGTGGCCGTTGATCACGACGTCTGCGCCGGCCTCGGCCAGCGCACGCCACAGCGGCCGGACCATCGGGCTGGGCCCGTGGAATCCCGACGTGAACAGCGGGTGGTGCCAGATCGCGGCGACGCACGCTCGCGGGTGGGCGGCGAGGTCCGCGCGCAGCCACCGATTCTGGGCCGACTTCCGGCCACAGCGCACGATGTCGCAGTTGGAGTTGAGCACGTACACCCGCCACGTCCCCCGGTCGTATGCGTACCAGCCCCTGCCGCGCGCCCCCGCGCGAGTGCCGAAGTAGTCGAAGTAGGGTCGCGCGTCGGCGGTCTCGTATTCGTGGTTGCCGATCGCCGGCGACGTGCGGCGCTTGAACGCGCCCCAGAAGTGGTCGTAGCAGGTGCGGAACTGCTTCGCCGTGCCCCTCGGGTACGCGAGGTCGCCCGCGGCAAACACGCGACCGGGGATGGCCGCGACCAGCGAGGCGGTCTGCGCATCGGTGCGCCGGTGGCACCATGCGATATCGCCGGCGCCGACGAGCACGGGGTCGTCGTTCGCTGCCGGGGCGACGACGGGCGACGACCCAGCCTCGGCCGGCGGCGCGGCCGATGCTCCGGGGACCCCCAGCAGGACGGCCGTCGCGAGGGCCGCCGCGAGCGGGGCGACCCGGCGACGGCATGGGCCGCTCAGCGGCACGCCATCAGCGTTCGGTCTCGAAGATCTCGGTGTACTCGCGGCATCGTCCGTCAGTATCGAACGTCATGAGGAAGACGTTGTGGTAGGTGCGCTCGCCCTCCGCGTCGTCGTACCGGCTGGTGCCCGTCGCGACGACCCGGTCGCCCTCGACCGCCCACGCTTCGTAGGTCGCCTCCCACGCGTTCGGATCGTCCTTGTTCGCCAGCCAGTCGGCGACGATCGCGTCGCGGCCCTGGAGACCGTCGTCCCACGGGTGGTAGCGATACCGGGCGTCGTCCGTGAACAGCGCCGCGATCGCGGCGGGGTCGTAGGAGCGCCAGGCTTCGACGTAGGCTTGGAGCCAGCGGTTGGCGTCGTCGTGCGTCATCGGAACCTCACGAAGTCGATGCAGTCCGTCTTGCGGCCGGATGTAACCTATCACCAGCCTCAGTCAAGTTACAAGCGCAGAGGCCCGAAGCTGTCATGAATCGCGCTCCGATCACCACCCCCACCGATGCCGCGCTCGAGCGAGCCGCCGAGATCGCCCGCGCGTTCATCGCCGGCCTGCCGGAACGGCCGGTGGCGCCGACGGTGCCGCTGGACGAGCTCCGGCGCCGGTTCAGCGGGCCGCTGCCCGATTCGGGCGAGGACCCGTTGGAGGTGATCGACGCCCTGGCGTCGTATGTCGAGGGCGGGCTGGTCGCCAGCGCGGGACCGCGCTACTTCGGGTTCGTCATCGGCGGCGGCGTGCCGGCGGCGCTGGCGGCCGACTGGCTCACCAGCGCCTGGGACCAGAACGCCGGCCTGTACGTGATCGGCCCCGCCGCGGCCGTCGCCGAGGAGGCGGCCGGGGCGTGGCTCGCGGAGCTGTTCGGGCTGCCAGCCGGCGTCAGCGTGGGGTTCACCACCGGGGCGACGATGGCCTCGTTCACGGGGCTCGCCGCTGGGCGCCACGCGCTGCTCGAGCGGTCGGGCTGGGACGTCGAGCGGCAGGGCATGTTCGGGGCGCCGGAGATCCCGGTCGTCGTCAGCGACGAGTCGCACGTCACGATCTTCGCCGCCCTGCAGATGCTGGGCATGGGCCGGGAGCGCGTGATCCGGGTCGCGACCGACGACCAGGGCCGTATGCGCGCCGGCGCGTTGCGCGAGGCGCTCGAGGCGCTGGACCGGCCGGCGCTGGTCACCGCCCAGGCCGGCAACGTGAACACCGGCGGCTTCGACCCGCTGCCGGAGATCGTCGAGGCGGTCCGCGAGAACGGCGGCTGGCTCCACGTCGACGGGGCGTTCGGCCTGTGGGCGGCGGCCGATCCGGCGCGCCGGCATCTCGTCGCTGGGCTGGGTGATGCCGACTCCTGGACCACCGACGCCCACAAGTGGCTGAACGTGCCTTACGACTCGGGCCTCTCGTTCGTCGCCGACCCCGCCGCGCACCACGCGGCCATGACGTTGGGCGCCGCGTACTACGTCGAGACGACCGGCGGCGAGCGCGATCCGTACAACTGGGTGCCCGAGTCGTCGCGCCGCGCCCGCGGCTTCGCCGTCTGGGCGGCCCTCCGCCAGCTCGGCCGGTCGGGGCTCGCGGAGATGATCGGCCGCACCTCTGACCACGCCCGGCGGTTCGCGGACGGGCTGGCCGGCGCGCCCGGGACGCGCGTGCTCAACGACGTCGTGCTCAACCAGGTGCTGGTGCGGTTCGACGACCCGTCCGGGGGCGTCGAGGCCGGCGACGCCCGGACGGACGCCGTGATCGCGGCCGTCCAGGCCGACGGCACGCTGTGGCTGGGCGGGACACGCTGGCACGGCCTGCGGGCGATGCGCATCTCGGTGTCCGGCTGGGCCACCTCCGAGGCCGACGTCGACGCGTCGCTGGCCGTCATCCGCCGCGTGGCCGACGAGATCCGCACCGGATAGTTGGTCCCTGCCCGCGATGACACTCGCGTCATCGTCTTGAGCGCAGTGTCATCGGGAGTCGGGAGGGAGGGATCCCGGCGACGTCGCTCCTGGCCAGTCAGCCCCCGGAACGGCGGCCGCAGCAGATCAGCCACGGACCGCTCCGCCCGGCCGTCGATCCGGCGGGCCGTGTGCTGTAATGGCCGCTGCGGCTGACCGGCCGCCGCCCTGGCTGACTGGCTGCGGCGGCAGGCCACGCCGCAGATCCCGCTTGCGACCAGGGCTCGGGCGGCCAGCGTCAGCCGCCCGGAACGGAGGATCGATGGGCATCAGCGCCGCGCCGGGCATGACGAGCGAGGAGATCGTCTCGCTGTCCAGGGCCCACACCTTGTTCTCGTGGTCGGTCCAGAACGCCCTCGACCCGATCGCCATCGACCATGCCGAGGGCGTCTACCTGTACACGCCCGAGGGGCGTCGCATCCTCGACTTCAACGCCCAGCTGATGTCGGTCAACATCGGCCATGGCGACCGGCGCGTGATCGACGCCATGCACGAGCAGGCGCTGAAGCTGCAGTTCGTGCAGCCGGCGTTCACCACCGAGATCCGGGCGAGGCTCGGGGCGAAGCTGGCCGAGATCCTGCCCGGCGACATGAACAAAGTGTTCTTCACGCTGGGCGGCGCTGAGGCGATCGAGAACGCGATCAAGCTCGCCCGCCACTACACCGGCCGCTACAAGGTCCTGGCCCGCTACCGCGCCTATCACGGCGCGACCTTCGGGGCGATGACGCTGACCGGCGATCCGCGCCGCTGGGCGAACGAGCCGGGGCTGGTGGGCGTCGTCCGCTACCCCGACACGCACCGCTGGGGCGAGGCCGAGCCGCGCCCGGTGGGCGAGTCGCTCCAGGGGCTCGAGGACGTGATCCGGTACGAGGGACCGAGCTCGATCGCCGCGGTCTTCCTCGAGACCATCGTCGGCACCAACGGCATCCTCATCCCGCCCGACGGCTACATCGCCGGCGTGCGCGAGATCTGCGACCGCAACGGGATCCTCATGGTGTGCGACGAGGTCATGGCGGGCTTCGGCCGCACGGGCCGCTGGTTCGCGGTCGATCATTGGGACGTGGTGCCCGACCTGATGACGATGGCCAAGGGGCTCACGTCGAGCTACCTGCCGCTGGGCGCGGTCGCGATGCGGGACACGATCGCCGAGGCGATGGAGGGCCGGATGTTCTACGGCGGCCTGACGTACAGCAGCCACCCCGTCAGCCTCGCCGCGGCGCTGGCCACGATCTCGGTCTACGAGGAGGACGACCTCATCGGCAACGCCGCCCGCCTCGACGGCGTCATGCGCGGGCACCACGAGGCCCTGGCGGCGAAGCACCCGTCCGTCGGCGCGCACCGCAACCTCGGGCTGTTCGGGATCCTGGAGCTGGTCCGATCCCGCGAGCCGTGGACACCGATGACGCCGTTCAACGGCACCAGCGACGAGATGAAGGCAGTCGGCAAGTTCCTGCGCGACAACGGCGTGTACACGATGATCGCCAACAACGCGATCCACACCAACCCACCGCTGTGCATCACCGCGGAGCAGCTCGCGGAGGGCTTCGACGTCATCGACCGCGCCCTCGCCATCGCCGACCAGGCCGTGACCGGCTGACGACCGGCGGCTCCGGAACCCGAGCAGGAGACCGGCGCGCGTGAGCGTCCCGGCGCAGCACGACATCCAGCAGCTGGAGACCAGCCTCGAGCTCGAGCTCGAGGCGGCCCAGCCGCGCTCGGTCCGGCCGTCGATCCGCCGGCCGCTGCTGATCCTGCTCGCCGTTGCGGTGGTGCTGGTGCTCTGGGAAGGCGTCAAGCTCCTCGGCGGCACCCCGTGGCGGACGCCGGGCGCGCTGCCGGGATCCCCGGTGCTGTGGAACCCGCCGTTCCGGTGGGCGTTCGCCAACGACCTCAACTTGCCCCACATCTGGAACATCGTCTACGTGATGAGCCAGCCGTTCCAGCGCGGGGCCGAGACGACCCTGCTCCAGTACCTCATCGGCGCGGCGCTGTACACGTGGCGGGAGGCGTTCATCGGGTTCGTGCTCGGGAGCCTGCTCGGTCTGGGGCTCGCGACCGCGTTCGTCCACTCACGGCTCGCCGAGCGCGCGTTCGTGCCGTATGTCATCGCCAGCCAGACGATCCCGATCATCGCGCTCGCCCCGCTGATCGTGTTCGCGCTCGGCCAGGGCGTGCTGTCGGTGGTCGTGATCGCGACCTACCTCACGTTCTTCCCGGTCACGATCGCGATGCTGCGCGGCCTGCGGTCGTTCGACCCAAGGGCCCTCGAGCTGCTGCGCTCGTACGGGGCGTCGAAGACGGGGATCTACACCAAGCTGCGGCTGCCGGCGTCGATGCCGTACTTCTTCACCGCGCTCAAGATCGCCGCCACCGCGAGCATCGTCGGCGCCATCATCGCCGAGGACACCGGCGCCATCCAGGAGGGGCTCGGTCGCGTGATCACGACCTTCAACCAGTACTACGCCACCGGCCCCGAGAAGCTGTGGGCGGCGATCTTCGTCGCGGGCATCCTCGGGGTCCTGTTCTTCACCGTCATCCGGATCGCCGAGATCCTCGTGCTCCGCGGACGACCGGGGGTGGACGCGTGACCGAACCCGTGCCCGAACCCGGGCCCCCCTCCTCGGCGGCCGTCCCGGCCTCCGACCAGCCCGTCGTCCGCATCCGCGGCGTGGACAAGGTGTTCAGCGGCCGCGATCGCGGGCAGACCGTCGCGCTCCAGGGCATCGACCTGGACATCCGGCCGCGCGAGTTCGTGTCCCTCATCGGCCCGTCGGGCTGCGGCAAGTCGACGCTGCTGCGCGTGATCGGCGACCTCGTGCAGCCCAGCCGGGGCGACGTCGTCGTCAACGGCAAGACGGCCGAGCGCGCGCGCCGCGACCGCGACTACGGAATGGTGTTCCAGGCGCCCGTGCTGTTCGATTGGCGGAGCGTCGAGGACAACGTCAAGCTGCCGCTCGAGATCCTCGGCAAGCCGCGCGAGTGGCGCGCCCGGCGAGCGCAGGAGATGCTCGACCTCGTCGAGCTGGGCGACTTCACCCGCCACATGCCGTACCAGCTGTCGGGCGGGATGCAGCAGCGGGTGGCGATCGCCCGGGCGCTGTCGTTCGAGCCCCGGATCCTGCTAATGGACGAGCCGTTCGGGGCCCTCGATGAGATGACCCGGGAGCGCATGAACGACGAGGTGCTCCGGATCTGGGAGCAGACGGGCACGACGGTCGTGTTCGTCACTCACTCGATCCCGGAGGCCGTGTTCCTGTCCACCCGCGTCGTGGTCATGAGCGCGCGACCGGGCCGGATCACGAAGGTCGTCGACGTCGACCTGCCCAGGCCGCGCACCGAGGAGGTCCGCGAGACCGAGGCGTACTTCGCGCTGATCACCGAGGTGCGCGAGGCCCTCCGCGCGGGCGGCGCGGGGGCGATCGACGACGAAGCAGCGGCCTCTGCGCGCCGGACGAAGGCCGAGGGCGCCGTCGGATGAGCGTCGCGACCGGCACGGTCGGCCGACCGGGTCAGGAGCCCGGACCCGGCGCCGCGGCACGATCGGCCCGCGTCGTCCGCGAGTACCTGCCCGCCGTGCTGGTGGCCGTGGCGGGGCTGGTGATCTGGGAGGTCGCGCTGCGGGCGGTCAACATGCGCGCGTTCATCCTCCCGGCGCCGACCGCGATCCTCGCGGCGCTGATCGAGAACTGGTCGGGCGAGCGGTTCCCGCTGTTCAAGTCCGCGCAGTCGACGCTGTTCGAGGCCGTCGGCGGGTTCGTCATCGGCGTCACCGCCGGCACCGGGGTCGCGTTCCTCGCCGCGCGCTGGGGCGGGATGCGGGCCGTGCTGCTGCCCGCCGCGGTCGCCGCCGGGGCGATCCCGATCATCGCCTTCGCGCCGCTGTTCAACACCTGGTTCGGGCTGACCAACCCGCTGTCCAAGATGATGATGGCGGCGGTGCTCTCGTTCTTCCCCGTGATGGCCAACGTCACGCGCGGCCTGTCGGGCGTGGACCCGAGCTCGCTGGAGCTGATGCGGTCGTACGCCGCGTCCGAGGGCGACGTCCTGCGCAAGGTCCGCATCCCGAACGCGCTGCCGTACTTCTTCACGGCCCTCAAGCTCGCCTCCACGCTCAGCCTGATCGGCGCGATCGTGGCCGAGTACTTCGGCGGCTCGGGCTCCGTCCTGGGCCGGATGATCGTCCAGAGCGCGAGCGCGCTGCGGTTCGACATCACGTGGGCGGCGGTGTCGCTGGCGGCGATCGCCGGCATCGTGTTCTACATGCTGATCGCGCTCGTCGAGCGGCTCGTCATCCCTTGGCACAGCTCGGCCCGCAACGAGGGCTGAGCTCCGGCCGGACGGCGTCCACAGGCCGCCACCGCTACGCCGGTTTCGCGCGCGCCCCGGATTCGGTATCGTTCCGCCCGATCCGCGGCGTGACCGCCGCGGCGGAGGAGAGGGCGTCCCGGCCGCCGGGACGCTACAGCAGAGGAGAGGCATGAGGAAGCAAGCGCGCGTCCTCGGACTCGTGTCCGCGGCGGCGGTGCTGTTCGCTGCGTGCTCGGGCACGACCGCCACACCGGCTCCCGCCAGCCAGGCCGCGTCACAGGCACCCGTCAGCCAGGCGCCCGTCAGCCAGGCGCCCGCGAGCTCGGCACCGGCATCGCCGACGGCGGAGAAGGCGGACGTCAGGCTCCAGCTCCAGTGGGTGCCGCAGGCGCAGTTCGCCGGGTACTTCGCGGCCAAGGAGCAGGGCTATTTCGACGCGGAGAACCTCAATGTCGAGTTCCTCGACGGCGGGCCGACGGTCGTCCCGCAGCAGGTCGGCTCCGCGCCCGACGGCCCCGAGTTCACGATCTCGTGGGTGCCGAAGGTCCTCGAGGCCCGCGAGGCCGGGTCCGACCTCGTCGACATCGCCCAGATCTTCCAGCGCTCGGGTACCCAGACCGTGACCTGGAAGGACTCCGGGCTCGACGACATCTGCAAGCTCGCCGGCAAGAAGGTGGGCGTGTGGGACTTCGGCAACGAGTTCGAGGTCACCGCGGGTCTCGGCTCCAACTGCGGCCTGACGCAGGGCCTCGAGGCCAACGGCGATCCGGCGACGCAGTACGAGAAGGTCATCCAGGCCTTCGACATGGTCGCCTTCCTGAACAAGGACATCGACGCCGCCGAGGCGATGATCTACAACGAGTACGCCCAGGTCCTCGAGACGACGAACCCGGCGACGGGCGAGCTGTACAAGCCCGAGGACCTCAACCTGTTCAGCTGGAACGACTACCGGTCGTCGATGCTCCAGGACGCGATCTTCGCCCGCGAGGCGTGGCTCAACGAGGGCAACAACCGTGACGTCGCGGTGCGCTTCGTCCGGGCCTCGCTCAAGGGCTGGATCTACTGCCGGGACAACCCGGCGGACTGCGTGAAGTACACGACCGATGCCGGCAGCCAGCTCGGCACCGGGCACCAGAACTGGATGATGAACGAGATCAACGCGCTGGTCTGGCCGTCCCCGAACGGCGTCGGCGTGCTCGATCCGATCGGCTGGAACCAGACCGTCCAGGTCGCCAAGGGCGCCGGCGTGATCAAGCAGGATCCGTCGACCACCGCCTACGACACCTCGATCGTCGCCGAGGCCCTGACGGGCATCGAAGGCGACTCGAAGGGCGAGTCGTTCACCAAGGGCACCGTCGAGGTCACACCCGGCGGCAACTAGGTGCCCGTTCGCTCCGAGCAAGCACAGACGGCCGGTCCCGCGAGGGGCCGGCCGTCCGGATCCCAGGGCTGGGCCGCCGTCCTGCGGCCGCCTGGAACGCGGTCGGGGACCTGCGATGGCTGGAGGTACGGCGGTCGACCGGCCCCGGTTTCACCAAGATCAGCGCGTTGCGAACTGGCCGCCAGTTGCTATCGTGCGCATCCGCGGGGACCGACCGCCCGGGAGCGGTCACGCAGAAGGGACGCCGAACGATGGCCAAGGACGAAGGACCGACGACGACCGTAACGACGACGGCGCTCGAGGTCGCGACCAACGGAGCCGACGTCGCCGCATCGGCACCGACGTCGCCGCCGCCCAGGGTCGAGCACTTCACGCCGGCGGAGCGCGCTGCGCGCGGCAAGGCGACCCGAGCCGAGGTCCCTCGCACCTCGCACGGCGCATGGGAGCCGTCGCCGGTCCGGCCCGACCCCGTCGCCATCCTCGAGGCGCAGGCGGTGACGCGCGAGCCCGGCCTCGTGCCCATCCGGTACGGCCGGATGCTCGTCTCGCCGTTCACGTTCTATCGCGGCGCGGCGGCCCTGATGGCGTCCGACCTGTCCGACGGCCCTCGGACCGGGCTGCACACCCAGCTCTGCGGCGACGCCCACCTCATGAACTTCGGCACCTACGCGGCGCCGGACCGGCGCCTGGTGTTCGGGATCAACGACTTCGACGAGACGTTGCCCGGGCCGTTCGAGTGGGACGTCAAGCGGCTGGTGGCCAGCTTCGCCGTCGCCGGGCGGGACCGCGGCTTCAACCCCAAAGTGCGGAACGCGATCAACCTCGAAGTGACGAAGGGGTACCGGCTCGCGCTCCAGGGCTTCGCGGCCATGCGCAACCTCGACGTCTGGTACGCCCGCCTCGACATCGAGTCGCTGATGAAGGACATCGAGTCGTCCCTGTCGCCCGAGGCCGTCGCGCGGATGAAGGGCAACGTCGCGAAGGCGAGGGCGAAGGACAGCATCAAGGCGTTCGCGAAGCTGACCCACCTCGTGGACGGGGAGCCGAAGATCATCAGCGATCCGCCGCTGATCGTCCCGGTCGACGAGCTCGTCGCAGAGGGCTTTCCGCCGGACATGCGCGAGAACCTCCTGGTGCTCCTCCGCTCGTACCGCCGGTCGCTGGCCGCCGACCGGCGACGCCTGCTCGAGCGATTCCGGTACGTGGACATGGCCCGCAAGGTCGTCGGCGTCGGCAGCGTCGGCACCCGCGCCTGGATCGTGCTCATGCTCGGGCGCGACGGCGACGATCCGCTGTTCCTCCAGGCCAAGGAGGCCCAGGCATCGGTCCTTGAGCCGTACCTCGGCAAGAGCACGGTCAACAATCACGGCCAGCGCGTGGTCGAGGGCCAGCGGCTGATGCAGGCCGAGAGCGACATCCTGCTCGGCTGGCTGCGCACGCGGGGCATCGACGGTGCCCTTCGCGACTTCTACTTCCGCCAGCTGTGGGACGCCAAGGGATCGGCCCTGGTCGACGTCATGGACCCGTCCGCGATGGCCGGGTACGCACGGCTGTGTGGCTGGACCCTCGCCAAGGCCCACGCTCGGTCGGGCGATGCCATCGCGATCTCGGCCTACCTGGGTACCTCGGATTCGTTCGACAAGGCCCTGGCCGTGTTCGCCGAGAAGTACGCCGACCAGAACGAGCGCGACTACGCGGCGCTCAAGGACGCCGTCGACTCCGGCCGCGTGGTGGCCCAGACGGGAGTCTAGGCCGGGTGCCGGGAGCCGATCGCGGTCAGTAGGCGGTCGTGCCGCGCAAGCGCCCGCGGTTGCCGTAGGCGCCGCCCGACCAGCTGAGCAGGTCGAACAGGAAGGCGAGCCCGAGCCACACCCAGTCGAGGCCGTCGACGCCGCCCGGGAACACCAGCACGTACATCAGGGTCGTCCACGGGACGAACACGAAGCCGACGATCGGCCAGACGAGGGTGGTGAACGCGGCGCCCCACCGGGCCGGGTCGAACAGCCACCACAGCACGATCGCGGCGCGCGGCCCGAGCAGCACCATGGCGGCGAACAGGCAGCACATGCAGCTGGACTCCTCCGGGCGACGGCCGGACGCGCGTCAGTCGTCCGAGAACGACACCGTCTTGATCAGCAGCCGGATGATGATCGCCGCGGCCGTCGCGAGCAGCGCGGCGAGCCAGATGCTCGTGATCCCGTCGGTGCCAACCACATTGTCGAGCAGCCAGCCGGTCACGACGGCCGCGATGAGGCCGATGGCGAGGCTGGGCATCCAGCCCCGCATGTCCCGCCCGCCCGCGATGATGCCGGAGATGACCCCGGCGATGAGCCCCACGATGATCCAGCCCACAAATGTCAGATCCATCGGCGGAGTATGGCAGCGGCCGATCGCCCGGGTGCGCCCGTCGCGCACAAACCGGTGCGCGGGCGCGACGCCCTAGTCGGGCAGGTAACGCTCCCGCAGGGCCGCGGCCGCCGGCGCCCGGAGGACGCCGGCATCGAGCAGCTCCTCGAGCGTCATCGACGCGAACGTCGACGGGTCCGCGAGCAGCTCCCGGTACCTCGCGCACAGGTCCGTGACGTCCGAGTTGCCAGCAGGGTGGACGACGACGTAGCGGCCCCAGCCCCAGGCGCCGCTCTCGTGCTGGAGCATCGACAGCAGGAGCAGGTGCTCGAGCCACATGACGCACAGCACGGACCGGCCCTGCACCTCGTCCACCGCGCCCGGACGGAAGGCGCCGGATCGCGCGGCGACCTCGAGGTACCGCCAGAGGTTGGTCGGCTTCGGGACCTCGCTCTTCATGCGCTCGTGGTAGTTGACGTCGACGCCGACGATCGCCTGTGGCCCGCCGTCGCCGCCGAGCACGAACGCCGCGTCGAACCGCCGCAGGCTGTTGAGGTAGGCGGGGTCGAGGCGCCCGGGCGAGTGCTCGAACCGGACGTCGCTGACGGACCCGGGCGCGTCGGGCACCCAGGCGTGGACGGCGCGGTCGGCCAGCGCTTGGTCGGCGGCGAGGTCGCCGAACAGGTTGATCGACAGGGCCTCGGATGAGAGAAGGTCCGCCCACATCCGCTGACGGTCGAGGGTCTGGTGCCGCTCGATGCTCGCGGTCCGTCGTCGCGCCGCATCGAGCGCGTGCGCGGTGATGAAGGTGGCGCCGGTCTCCTGGGCGAAGGCGAGCGGCAGGCGGCTGCCCACGAGCCTCGCCGGCGGGCCGTCGGGCTTCGGCCGGTACGGCTGGGTGCCGATCGGGTACCCGCGGGCCTCGCGCCACATCGCCTGGTGGTAGCGCGACCGGCGCCGGAACTCGGTCATCGCCGGGGTCCCGGCGAGGTCATCCGCCTCCCAGCAGTAGGCTGCTTCGAGCACCTCCTGCGGCGGCGCCGCGTCGGGCACGTGCCTGGTCCTGGACGTCCGAGGCGTTGCTGGCGTGGTGGTCGCCTCCGAATGGACAAGATCGGGATCGAGGCCACAGTAGCAGGGCCCGTGAGCCCGGGGCCGCGAGGGCGGCGACGCCCATCGCGGCATCCCGGCGCTGACCCGAATACGTTGCCGTCAGCCCGGAGGTGGGGTCCGCCGCCGCCGCGTGCGCGGCGTGGTCGCCGGCTTCGCCCGGGTGGGCGTCGTCGACGAGGGCTTCCGGCCGGCGGACTTCGCCGGCGCGGGCTTGGGTGCCTCGGCCTTCCGGTCCACCGCGCTGGTCGCCGTCGCCTCCTCGGACGTCGCCCTCGCCGGGGTCGAGCCGCCGGCTGCCGGCTGCGCCTTCAGGAGGCGTTCGACCTGGTCACGCAGGGCGCCCAGGCCCTGGACCTCCGTCCGAAGCGCTGCGAGCTCCTCGTCCCGCGCTGTCACCGCGCGCCGCAGCGCCGCGATGTCCTTGTCGGCGCCGGCGCCCGCCGGCCGCTCGCCCCGTGACACCGTGTAGTACGAGACCCGGCCGGCCTCCTCGTGGAGGCTCACCTCGTCGCCCGGCCGGGGGGTCCGGAACAGGTCGACGATGTCGCCGATGAGCGACGGGAGGTCGTCCGCTCCGGTTTCCGAGCGGACGGCGCCGACGCCGCGCGCCGCGAGGGGGGCGACGACCTCGTCGAGGGGCCGGCCCACGAGGTTCGCAACCCGGATGGCCGGGTCAGGCGCAACGCCCGTAAGCGTGCGCCGCGCCGAGTCGGCGATCAGCCGCTGGGCCAGGCCGACGCGCGTCCGCGCGTCGGCGAACGTCGCGGCGAAGTTCGTGCGCTGCGCGAGCTCGACGTTCGCGCGGCCCGTCGAGTAGCGGTAGGTCGGAGCCGGCCGCGGTGCCTGTGGCTCGGGAGCGGGCGGCTCGTAGCGCGTGAACAGGTCGGGCAGGACGAGACAGCACAGCTCCTCGACTGCCTTCTGGATCGTCGGCATGATCGGGACGATCGACAGCCAGTAGTCCACGGTCGGGAAGCTCTTCACGTACCGCCGCCGCGAGAAGTTGCAGACCTTGTAGACCTGATCTTTCCGGATCGCGATCGACGCGAGGTAGATCTTCTCGTCACCGAGGCACACCGGGCAGGCCACCATCAGGTGGTCGCAGACGCAGTCCTTGAGGTACTGCAGGAACCCGGCGAGCAGGTCGCGGAAGGCCAGGATGATCTGGCGCCGGTAGGCGGCAAGGGCCTCGAGCGGGAATCGGTAGGTGGGCTTGAGGACTTCCGCGGGCAGCACCGTGATCGTGTCGCTCCAGTAGTTCAGCACGTAGCCGAACGGCGGCTCGTCGCTCGCCGCGCCTGATACGGGGCCGACCTGGACGGGCACCTCGTAGTCGTCGACGAGCTCATTGCTGGCGACGTCGACGACGCTGACACTGCAGTCGTCCTCGGACACCACCATGAGGACGCCCGTCGGCGGGAACGGGACCAGGCGGACCGGGCTGTCGCCGGCGTCGATCGGGGCTCCTCGCACCGTCCCCGTCGTCCCGTCGAACGCGACCAACTGACGCGCCCCGGACCCGGCGGCGCCCGAGACCGCGTAGACCACGTCGTTGCCGGGGCCCTTGCGGCGACGCCCGCGGACAAGCACGGGTGTCACGGCGATGTCGTCGCTCCCGGCTGCCACGGGCGCGTCGAGCGCGATGGTGGCCGAGTTCTCGGTCGTGAACGCGATCACGCGGTCGTACCGCGGGGCGGGATCGGTGGCGCCATCGTGGATGGCCGTGGCGTAGCCGCGGCCGGCGGCCGTCATCACCAGGTGCCCGGATGCCGGGAAGGCGATCGTCGGGCTCATGCTCGGATCGACGACGCCGGGATCGATCCGGTACATGCCCTTGCGAGTCCCGACCGCATAGACGTGCCGGGGGTCCGCCGCGCTCGTCGCGAGGGATACCAGGTGCACGTCGCAGATCGTGACCAGCTCGCCCCACTCGACGCCCCGGTCCCGCACCCGGCCGGATCGGAACAGGGTGTTCTCGCCGTTCTGGGTCGGCGCGACCACGTAGACCGTCCGGCCATCGGGTGAGAAGGCGACGTCGCTGATCGGCCCGGCCCCGACGTCGGGCTCCGCATCGTCGATCGTCGTGCCCGAGATCGGGGACAGGCGCTCGATGAGCACGCGCTCCTTCAGGTCGTAGCGGTTGAGGTCGCTCGACGGGCTGACCGGGTTGATGCCGCCACCGATGGTCCATGCCTCCATCCCGTTGGGGCTCAGCCGCACACGCTGGTGGTGGCCGGTCGCGAAGATGGTGTCCATCTCGGGGAGGTCCGGTGGATAGTCGGGGAACGGGGTCGCGTCGTCGAACATCGCGCAGAACGTCTCGCTCTGCAGGAGCCCGCGCAGGTCGGCGTAGAAGGCGACCATCAGGTCGTGCTCCCGACGCGAGAGGTAGATCGTCTGGCTCGCGCGGGGGTTGATCACCTGTGCGATGAGCGAGGCGAGGATCGACTGGCGCTCGGCGACCTTCGCGTTGCGGACGTCGCTTCCAACGCCGAGCTGGTCCTCGAGGAACCGGTGGATCGGCCGGACGCAGTCCTCGTAGACGTCGTTCCAGATCGCCCCCGCGAGAGGGTTGGGACGGCGGTCCCAGTCGGGATCGTAGGGCTCGATCCCGAACGTCGGCCCCTGCTCCGGGTCGTTGGTCATGAACAGGGACAGGTCGGCGCTCCCATCGACGATGACGTCGGGCGACACCCCGTCGATCTCCATCTGCCGGAAGACGTCCAGCGGCCGGTCCTCGCGGACCAGGACGTCGTTGCCCTCGCAGTCGATCGCGTACCCGTCGCGAACGGTAACCGCGGAGCGGTGCGCGGCCTCCTCGTCGGGCCTGCAGGCGACCCGCAGGCCGCACACGATGCCCCAGCCGTGGAGATGCTTCTTGTGCCGGCGCAGGGTGCTGCTCTCGCACATCGCATCGAGCGCGTCCTGGACCGTGCGGGCGCCGGGAATCGCGCACGCGTCGTTGTCGAACGTGACGTCGTCGGCGGTGATCGCGGTGAGCGACGGGAACGGGTCGCGGCAGTCGTGCACCGTCGTGGCGACGCCACCCGCGACCTCGACCAGGGCGAGCGGGGCGTAGTGATGGACGATGCCGGCCGGCGGCATCGGCAGCGCCAGGTCGCCGTCGCGCGGCCAGTCGACGTCGCGCGTCGCCGTCCGCGCCGGGATCAGCCAGTAGTCGCCGGTGTTGTACCAGCCGGCCTCGAACCGGACCTCGACCCCGTCCTCCAGCGGCAGGAAGCCGTCGCCCGACCCGAGCTCGACCGTGATCGCTCCCGCGGTCGGATTGTCCCAGCGGCGGATCCGCGGGTTGCCGCGGAACGCCGAGAGCTGGGCGGTGGACGACGGGTCGATCGTGAGCTCGTCATCCGCGGGTGGCGCCGCGAGCGTGACCAGGGTGCCGGGACGCCCGTGGAGCTCCAGCGTGTCGTCCAGCAGCTCGACGAGCTGATTGCTGGCAAACCCGAGCACGGCGTCCCGGCCGAGGCTGCTGACAGCGAGCCGGTTCGCCGTCTGCCCGGTCCACAGGACCGCGATCGAGGCGTTCTCGCGCGACCAGGTGAAGGTCGCGCTGCCGAGCTCGCCCGGGTCCTGGACCTGCACCCGGTAGAGCTGGTTCTCGAGCCCCTGGTAGCGGGCGTCGGCCGGGATTTCGCACACGTTCACCTGGTCCGCGACCGGCGTCGCCCGCGCGGCCAGACGGCCCGTGGTGGGTGGACGGTCGCCGGGCGAGCTGCTGCCGACGAACAGGTCCGGGAGCGGACCGATCGCGCCGCAGTCGGTCACGATGGACGCGCCCAGGTGCTTGAGGCGGACCTGTGTGACGGTCTGCGTGCGGGTCGTCGTGTCCAGGCCGTTGAGGGCCGGCTCGAGGAGCGCCGGGTCGTCGAGGACGGTGATCGGCCGGAGCCACACGTCGAGGTAGGCGAGCCAGGTCCCGTCCTCGAAGTCGACGACCGCCGGGGAGGTGGTGTCGGCCGGTGAGCTGAGCTCGGGATCCGGCAGGTCGGGCTGGGCGGTGTACGAGGCGATGCGGCGCGCGACGGCGCCCTCGATGTCGATCGCGGTGAGGTCGGGCTCGACGCCCAGGACCCTGGCTGTCGCGTCCACCGTCGCGATGCGCACGAGCTGCGAGGCGACGGCACCCGAGGGATCGCGGATCTCGATCCACTCGCCGATACCGAGCGGGCGGTCGTCGACGACCAGCCGCTCGAGGCCGACCGCCCCGGCCGCGAGGGACGTGACCGGCACCAGGGAGGCGTCGAGCTCGCACATGAGCCCATCGACGTACAGCCGCCCGGCGGCGATGGTGAGGTCGGTGCCGCCCGGCGCGATGCCGATCGCGAAGCCACCGCCGACCTTGGGGACGCCCCGCGGCCCGATCGTGTCGACACGCGTGGACTCGTCGAGGTAGGACCCGATCGCCTGCGACTCGTTCCAGTCCGCGTCGAGCTGGACGCGGCCCTGCTGCATCCCGACGTCGTGGAAGTGCCGTCGCGGCCGGAAGGTGGATCGGCTGATGTCTCCGTTCATCCCGAACCTCCTCAGGTCACGAAGAAGATCCCGGCGTCGAGCCCGGATCGGAGGTACTCGCCGAGGGCGATGCGCAGGTTGGCCTCGCGCTGCGCCTGCAGGAGGGAGTTGAAGGCGCCCATCTCGGCGCCGTTCTCCGCCCCGACCCGCAGCCACGGGGAGCCGGCTCGGCCGAGTTGGCCGTAGCCGGGATCGCGGTACCGGGTCGAGGTGAACACCGGCGTCAGCTCGGCGAGGATGCGGGCGATCGCGGTCGGGTCCGTCTCGCCGGCGAGGGCGAGATCGGGCTGGCAGCGGAAGCGGCGGGGCGTGGACGACGCGTCGGGGACGTGGCTGTAGCGCACGCAACCCTCCTGGCGCCGGTTCACCGCCAAGGGCGCGGTGAACAGGCAGTCCGAGGCTTCGAGGCGCTCAACCGTCAGCGCGCCGAGGACCGAGACAGCGTCGAGGTCGACGAGCGCGCCGGCAGCGTCGATGGCGGAGGGACCATCGTCTGCGTCGACGATCGAGTCGGCGGCGTGGAGGCGGCGCACCCGTGACGGGAGCGACACGGCCCCCGTGATCGACCGGTCGAGGGATACCTCGAGCGAGCGATTCGCCTGGCCGCCGGAGCCGGTCGACTCGACCGACAGCCCGCCTGCCGAGGGGACGAGGGTGGAGTCGACGATCGTGAGGCGCCCCAGGTTTCCGGGCACGACCGTGAGGCGGCCCTCGACGAGCAGGCCGCTGACGATCAGCTCGCCCGGGTTCTTCGCGTTCGCGGGCGCGGTGCCGCGGACGTTGACGGCGCCGCGGAGGTGCGGCCGCAGCCCCTTGTCGGCGGCGATCCGCCCGCGCGTCCGGATCGGCGTCCCGCCGACGGCGTCGGGCGCCCGTTCGTCGGGCCAGTCAGCCGCGACGATCGCGAGCCGCCATCCCGCGGGGACCTCGATGGTCGCGACGTCGACCAGGTCCTCGTCGTAGCGCGCGCTGTCCATGACCACGATCAGCCCGAAGCCTCGGTTGCTCGCGGCGCTCTCCGTCGCCCACGCGGCGATCGCGTCCGCGAGGCTGGGCACGAGGCGCTCGCTGAGCGTCGACGCGGCCACCGCCTGACCGTCCCTGGTGACGCCGATCTGGAACGAGACCTCGTCCGGCTCGAGCCACCGTTCGGTCGAGTCGCGACGATCGTAGGGACCGCCGCCGATATCGCCGCTGAACCCGTGGCTCGCATCGAAGACCACGCGGACCGGATCGATACCGGCCGGGAACGCGATGCGGCCGAGGACCGGGTCGACGCCGGCGACGATGGTCCGCGGCTGCGGCGGACCGCCGTCTGCGGGGACGACGAGCCGGGTCGGTGACGGCCGCCGCCAGGTGGACAGGTCGCAGATCGAGATCTGGTCGGGCGGGACCGGGACGAGGGTCTCGGGCGCGCCGGCCGTGGCGTAGGCGACGGCGAACGGGACGGCGTCCGGGCGGAAGAACGCCCCCGGCATCGGCGGGGCGTCATCGACCTCGGCCTGGCGCAGGGCGTCGAGCTCCGCGGTCAGGTCGCGCGGCGGGAGCAAGCCCGGAACGTCCGGTTCCTCAGCGAGGTGGCTGATCTCGCGCTCGGTCCGCGGCGGGGTGAACAGCGGCTCATCGAGGCCGAGCGGGTCGAACGTGAACCCGGCCACCGCCGGCTGCACGCCGCGCGCCCAGGCGCCGCTGACACGGTACGGCTGGAGCCGCCACAGGAACACGCCGACGTTCTGGACCGCGTATCGCCCGCGGCGACCCGCCGCGGCGGCGGACACGCCCGCAGGATCGATGGCGTGGACGTCCACCGTGTGGGCCGCCGTCTCGAACGGGCCGTCGAGACGCGCCAGCGCCGCACCCGCACGCAGGTCGGGCACGGCAACGTTGCCGGGGCGGACGTGCTTGACGTACTGGTTCGTCGCGAGCAGCTGGAAGAACTCGACGGCGCGGGCGTGCCACCCGGTCACGTCGAAGGCGACCTGCTCGAGGACCGCCGCCGTACCCTTCCGCCGCCGGTAGCCGATCGTGTTCGCCACGTATGCCCGCTGGCTGAACTGGCGCGGCAGCGCCGAGAGGCCGGTGTCCGTCTCGTGCGCCGACGTCGCCAGCGTTCGGGTCGCGACGAGGTCGCCGATGTAGGGAACGACCCATCGGTCGGCGGTCTCGATGAACCAGTTCTCGTACAGCGCGGCGATGTCGGCGTCGACGACGTCGAGCTGCTCCTGCAGGACGCCGATGAGCCCGCGAAGCGCGTCGCCGTTGTCGGCGTCGCGCAGCCGGTGGACCGCCGGCAGGAGGTCGTACAGGGTCGGCTGGGCGGTCACGTCCGGACCCCGATCCGGATCCCGCCATCGGCGGCGTTCACGGTGAGCAGCTCCGTGGCTCGCGGACCGGCCGGCGTGGCGCGACCCGGGCGCGCGACGAGGACCGGCGCGGTGGGCGGTGCCTCCCCGGTGATGCGGATGCCGTCGGCGTTGAGGTCCACCGCGACGACACCGCTCACCGCCTGGACGACCGCCCCGACCTCGCTCACCGTGACCGACTGGGCCAGGCCGCGGCGATCGAACGAGAAGCCGTCGAGGAGCGCGGAACGCACGGCCGCCGTCACCACGGCCGGGTCGTGGTCGCCGGCGACGAAGATCCCGAGGTCGATGTCGAACGGGCGCCGGTCGACCGGGAGAAGGCGGATCGGGAGGTGGGGGTCGCCCGCCGCGCGGATCGCGGCCGCCAGGTCGCGCATCGTCGGCACCTCGGCGACGGGCAGCCCTCCGGTGCCCGCGACGGTCACGAGGACCACCTGTCTCCGCCCCTCCCAGACCCAGCGCGCCTCGCTCTTCGCGATCCCGGCGAAGGACCGCGCGACGATGGCCACGTCGTGGAGCGAGACCACGCGGTCGAACGCGAGGACCGTCTGGGGGGCGTTCGTCCGAGCGTCGTCGCGGCTCTCCGGATCGGTTCCGCCGGTCGTCGCGAGCGGGTTCGTCACGCTGCGCGTCCCGAGCGGGCGGGTCATCAGCAGCGTCAGGCGGCCCGCATCGAGGTTTCCGCCGGCACCGATGCCCACGCGATACCGCGCCTGGACGTTCTCGGTGCCCGGCGGGAGCCGCGCCCCGAGGCGCCCGTCGCCGAACTGCACGGTGACCTCCCCGTCGTCGGCAATCCGGGCCGTGTACGCGCGATCGCGTGGCCCAACCGCATCGAGGCCCGGCACCTGCGACCAGCGGATCTGGTCCACCTCCACGACGAGGGTCGTGGCGGCACCGGTCAGGGTCTGGCCGGACACGAACGTCAGCGGCGCACCCTTGAGCTGGAACGCCTGGTAGGGGACCGAGCCGTCGCCGCTGCCCAGGACCTCGCGCCGGCTCTCGCCGTGGTTGCCCAGGGCGACGTTGGCCAGGACGACGGTCGAGCGCCGATCGAACGCGACCGTCAGCGGCTTCGTGAACCGGAGGTTCGCCCGGCGGGCGTCGCCCGTGACCGGCTCGATCAGGTCCACCTGTCGCGCCTCGGCGACGACCTCCGCGTCGTCGGGAGCCGGGATCGGCATCAGCCGCTCGCTGCCGATCGGATCCTCGACGACGCCGCGGTCATCGGCCTGGGTTTCGACGACCCAGCGGCGGATGCCGGCCGCCGACTCCGCCGGCTGCAGGACGGTCAGGACGTCCCGAGGCTGGAGCGTGACCGTCGAGCCGTCGGACCGGAGCAGGTCCGGCCGGGCGCGCGGGCGCACCGCCAGCCGCGCCCGCGGGCCGCGGACGACGACCGTGCGGCCCTCGCTGAACCCGTCCATGGGGTCGTCGACGTCGACGGTCTGCCCGTCGACGGCCTCGCGGATCGGCGTCGCCGCGAGCGCCAGCTCCTCGCTCGCGAGGAACACCACCGTGTCGCGGACGTGGCTGTCGAACTCGTCGATGAGCTTCTCGCCCTCGAGCACCACCCGCGTTGTCTTCGAGCTGAGCGTGAACCCGGTCCGAGCGTCGTCGGCGATCGCCGACCCGCCGAGACGTGGATCCGGTCGATAGAGCTCACCGTGGCCCGGACGCTGGAGGAGGATCCAGCTGCCTGCGACGAGCCGCGGGTACAGGGCGTCGAGGAAGATCGTCCGGTCCGGTCGCGCCTCGCCGGCGGCGATGGCCCTGATCGTGAGGCCGGGCCATTCCGAGTAGGTGATCACCGAGGCCGTGCGGCGCCCGGCTGCGTCGTCCGGGGTTGTCCGTAGCGAGGCGGCGAGGGTCCGGTAGTCCGGAGCTGCCGCGCCGAACAGGGCCGCCCGCTGGCGGAACGCGTGGCAGCGCACGTCCTTCGCGGCCGGCCGGACCACGTGTCCGGCCGCCTGCCAGCCCAGCCCGCCTGCCCACGCGACGCGCGTGATCCCGGCCGCCGCATCCGGCTCGACATCGGTCAGGATCCGGGCGTCCCAGCGGTCGCTCTCGGCATCCTCGTCCCGCTCGCGGCCGACGAACAGGATCATGTCGCCGGGGCGAAGGTTCGTGGCCGTGCCCTCGAGCCAGGCCTCGCGATCCCGCATTCGCGGCACGCGGTCCTCCGCCGCGTGCACCGGGACGCCGTTCCAGCGTGGACGCGCCTCGATCGTCTCTGCCGTCTCGAACGTCTGGGGCGTCTCGCCCGGGCCCGGGACGCTCTGGACCTTCACGCCGGCGGCGATCTCCACGCTGTCCGGCGCTCCCGGACCGGTCTCGAGCTCGAACGCGAGGTGCCCGCTGGCGGCCAGTCCCGGACGCGGCTCGTAGCCGATCTCGGCGGCCAGCTCGAACACCGAGCGGCGCTCCGTCGCCGTCCGGAGGAAGCCCTCGTTCGCGATGCGCTCCTGGTAGAAGGTGAGGACGTCGAGGACCGTCGACCAGGCGTCGACGAGCGCGATGGACGGGTCGTCGTCGTCGCGCGTGGTCAGCGTCCGGAGCTCCGGCCGGGTCGCGATGCCCGCGAGCATCGACCGCTTGAAGCGGGCGTGGGTCCCGACGCGATAGGCGAGCTCGGGCAGGCCCGGCCGGTTCTCGACGGACGCCGGACCGTGGAGTCCGTCGGCGCAGCAGCCGCAGCTCGAAAGGACGGGCTCGGGCGTCGTCATCGCCGGTCCGCCCCCACGCTGCTCACCGTCCACCCCGCACCTGGAGCACGAGCTGGCCGCGCTCCTCGAAGTTGGGGTCGTTGTCGAGCCGCGCGATCTCCAGCGGGCCGATCGGAAGGACACCGTTCTCGATCTCACGGTTGGCCGCCCGGCCCAGCCGCTGGAAGCGATGGGCGTCGACCCACTCGATCCCGTCGACGCGCATCACGGCGCCGTAGAGCTGGCTCAGGTAGACGGGCTGGCCGAAGGTCCAGCGGTCGGGGTGGAAGAACCCGAGGCTGCCGTCGGGGTGCGTGCGCGGCGACAGCGCCTCGAGCACGGCACGCTCGACGTTGGCCGCGATCTGGTCCGATCGGACGCAGACCTCGATCACGATGTCGAGCGGCACCTCGACCGTGCGACCCAGGTCGAGGTCGACGCCGGCCATCCGGTGCAGGTCGAGCCAGTCGATCAGTCGCTTCCGGAACGTCCCGTCGACCGGCTCGCCACCGGGCCGGTCGACCGTGACGACCGCCGTGTACCAGCTCCCGGTCCACCGGATGCGGGCGGCCGCGTGGCCGACGTCGGGACGCCGCGTCGCGATCGCCGCGTAGTCCGACTCCGTCACCGCACGCTCCTGGCGCCGGAAGGCGCGCGGCGCGAGCAGTCGCACGCGCTCCATCGACTCGGCATCGACGCCGCCGGTCGCCGGCAGGGGGTTCCGCGCGGCCACGACGCCCGTGTCGTCCGAGACGATGCGGGCGAGGCTGTCCGCGCCGACGTTGCCCGCGGTCCCGTTGCCGACCCGGCCGACGGCCGAGAAGGCGCTGCCGCCGCTCGGGCGCCGCGCCGATGCGCCGTCTCCGAACCGGAGCTGGGCGACACCGCCGGCATCGATCTCGGCCACGAGCTCGGGCGCGAACCGGTCGCTCGCGAGGAGGTCGCGTTGTGGCCGCCACGTCGCGTCGTCGCCGCGGAGCTCCAGGACCGGGAGCGCCTGCGCGGGGTCCTGGGTCGTGGCGTCCGCCGCTGCCGACGTCGCGTCGACGATGGCCGCACACGTCAGCGGCCCGCCACCCACGAGCGGCCGGTACGGGCGGTCCAGTGGCGCCTCGGCCGGAAGGAGGTCCAAGGGGCGGGTGAACCCGTGGTCGGCTAGGACGATGTTGCCGCGCGCGACGGACAGGTCCTCCAGCGGTGTTGTGCCGTCGTCGGCGACCGCCGAGATGCAGAGGGGGAACCGCAGGGCATCGCGCCGGTCCCACTCGATCTCGACGATCGGCGTGTGGTCGAGCGGATCCTCGAGCGCCACCTCGATGCCGCCCGCGAGCGCGCGGTCACGGACGTGGGTCAGGCGAACGACCTGCCGGTGCGTCGGGTCGGCGTCGACAGCCTCACCGGAGGGGCCCTTCTCCTCCTCGAACAGCAGCAGGTCGCCCGGCGCCAGGCCGGTCTTGGGGTCGTTGCGGAGGGTCGCCCGCGTCGAGCCTGCCGGCAGGCAGCAACCGAGCTCCGACCACGTGTGGATGAGGATGCGGTCGTGGTTGGCCCGCGCCGCCAGCGCCCCGGTGGTCTCGAACACCACGGGAGCCTCGGCGGCCACGATGCCGTCGAGGGCGGCGGTCGCGATCCGGGGGTCTCCACCCGTCGGCGACCCCGACAGGATCCGGGTCCCGCGGGGGAGCGGCACGTCGGCGCCCACGGACACGTGCACCCACGTCCGTGCGTTGCACCCGTCGTGCATCCGGTAGTCGAGGAGGCGGGCGTGGCGGCGGACCGACGCCCGCCGGCGGGCCGTCCCGAGGTACGCCTCGTTGGCGACGGCGTCCTGGAACGAGCTGAGGTGGTCGCCGGCATAGGCGAGCAGCTCGACCAGGGCCACCCCGACGTCGGCCGGGTTGCGCTCGCGCCAGTCGGGCATGAGCACCGACAGCCGATCGAGCATCAGGCGGCGGAAGCTCGCATAGTCCTTGGCGAGATAGTCGATCTCCGGCTCGTCGAGCGCGTCCGGCGGGCAGGCATCGTCGGTGCGGCAGTCGAAGCCGCTCGGGCAGTCGACCTTGAACGTGAACCGGACGGCGGCGAGCGCGGCGTCGAAGCCTTCCGGCGGCAGGTCCTCGTCGTCGGTCCGGCGCAGGCGGAGCGTGTACACGGAGAAGTCGCCCGGCCGGTCGACCGTGACCGTCAGCACCGCCCCGGCCGACGCGACGGCGACCACGCGGATGTCCGGGAACCGGACGCCGCCGTCGATCGCGACCTCCGCAGTGGTCAACGCCGGCGCCGGCGCCGCGGGGACCGCGTTGCCGCCGGTCCCCGGCAGGGGGCGGAGGAATGTCGCCCGGAGCACCGTCTCGCCGGGGTCGACGGTGAGGTAGTCGATGCCGTTCAGGTCCCCGTCGTCGAGGACGAGCTGGCGCCGCCGCTCGGAGCCGCACCGGTACTGGGTCGCCATCAGACGGCCTGCTCGAAGACGTCCACCCGCGCCTCCTGGGTGGATCGCACCGTGTAGCGCACGACGACACGCAGCTCGGCGTCGACGTCGTCGACTTGCACCTCGTTGACCTGGATCAGGTCCCCGAGCCACTGCTGAAGATTGCCCTGGACCGTCAGCTGCGTCGCCGCCGCCAGGGCGTCCCCGTTGGGCGCGAAAACGAGCCGCAGCAGGCCGCTGCCGAACGTCGGGCGGTTGACGCGCTCGCCCGGTGCCGTAAACAGGACCTGCTCGATGAGGTCCCGGAGGTGGTCGGCGTCCGACGTCGAGGCCGTCCGGCCGCGGCCATCGACGTGGAACGGATGATCGACCTGGGTCATGTTGCGGTCACCCGGAGCTGGGTCACGAGGATCTGGAGCGGCGTCCCGGTCGGCACGCACGTCGACGTCCCGCTCTGGATCACGAGCGGCGTGCCGTTCGCCATCACCCGCGTCGTGCCGACCGTGAACTGCGCCGTCGCGCACGGCGGCGCCGTCCCCGACGCGCTCAGCGCGCAGCCCGCCACCGTCCAGGGTGAGCTCAGCGTGATGGCCGGCTGGTTCCCCAGCAGGACCCGGGTGCTGGGCACGCTCGGCATCGCCTGGCCCGCGTGGGCGCAGATCACGGTCGCCCCCATCTGGACCGCGAGCGCCGGCATCAGATGACGTCCAGCGCGCCGCTGTTGATCGACACCTTCGGACCCTGCAGCTCGATGCTGGCGCCCATCCCGTTGTCGATCTTCACGCCCAGCGAGGTCATCTCGATCTTCTGGCCGCCGGACGTCTCGAGCGTGATCCCGCCGATCCCGGGCGTATCGTCGAGGGTCACCTTCTGGCCGCCCTCGGTGACGACCATCACCTTCTTGTACGGCGGCGCCAGGAGGGCGGTCGGCATGTCCGACGCCGAGCCGAACCAGCAACCACTCCAGATCGGATAGTCGGGATCCCCGTGCTCGAACTCGATCCAGACCCCGGCACCGACCGTCGGCAGGGCGAAGAAGCCCACGCCGCTGCCACCGAACGGCGCGCAGGGGAGCGCCCAACCGCTCTCGTCGTCGCCGAGCACGTCGCGCACCCGCGCCTTGATGCGGCCCGTCATCAACGGATCCTGGATGTCCGACACGATCCCCCGGTACTTGCCGAGGAAGGTCCCGCGCCCGTCGCTCATGTCGGCAGCAGCGGGAGCAGGGAGCCGGTCCCGTCACGGCTGAGCCGGAAGCTCTGCGTGTACGACCCGCGGCTGATCTGGTGGGTCACGCTCTTGACATAGAACAGCCCGTCGTAGCTGAACCCGCTGCCGCGGACGCCCACCAGACGCCGCGCGCGGAGCACGGACCCGTAGCGGACGGTCTCCAGCTGGCCGGAACCGCTGACGGCCTCGGGCGCCCGGGTCGCCGCGGCAGCCGCCGAGAGCGCCGCCTGGGCCGCGTTCTGGTTGCCCGTGTCGCGCAGCAGCGTGCGTCGTTGGGCGGGCGCCGGCTGCAGGGCCAGGGGCGGCAGCCGCAGCGGCGGCATGGCGGGGATCGGGATCACGGTTTTCGAGAACGGCTCGATGAACCCGCCGCTCGCCGCGACCGGCGCGAGGGCGTCGTTGTTGAACGAGAGCGAGGTCACGTTCGTCCGCGAGCCCATGTTCATGGTGAGGGCCGGCTGGGGGAGCCCGGCGCGGATCACCGGACCCCAGTACGCCTTGTTGAGGCCGAACGTGATCGGCTCGATGTAGAACACGAATCCGTTGGCGCCGGCGAGGCGACGGATGCATGCCAGGTCGGTCTCCGTCTGGCGGGGGATCCGCTGCAGCTCGATCGGGAAGTCGGTCGTCGGCGTGACGGCCGGGACGAGCCCGTACTGCGGGTAGGCGGCGAGCAGCTGGCCGACGATCAGGAAATCGGGCTGGTTCTTGTACGGGACGTTCTTCTCCTCGAGATCGAGCATCACGCTCAGGTTGGTGCCGGTGACGGTCAGGGTCGATTGCCCCGGCTCGTTGCTGGGCGTCACGGCGTGCTGGGTGATGATCCCGTCGATCAGGACCTCGGGAACGACGCCCAGGACGACCGCGAGGAGCACGCGCGTCATCGGCGCGAGCGAACCGTCGAGGAGGTCCCAGTCGGCTGCCTTGTCGTGGCCGAGCGCGAAGGTCAGCTGGAAACCGTCGCCGCTGTCCTCGTCGTTCGTGACCTGGACCCGCGTCAGCGCGGCCGTGACCGTCGGCTTCGGCGGCGTCGGAATGGTGCTGCCGGTCCAGAGCATGAGGCGGATCCCGAGCTCGCTCGTCAGCATGTCGGTCCCGAATCCACTAGGGTCGCGGCATCGCGATGACGATCGACCGGCCGACGGACTCCAGCTCCTCGGGCCGCAGGACGTCGTTGGCGTCGCACAGCCGCCAGAACGCCGTCGGGTCGCCGACGTAGCGCGCGGCGACGAGGTCGAGGCGGTCAGCATCGGTCATCACGTGCCGCGTCAAGGGGGTCATCGAGGCCGGCGAGGGGAGGAAGCGACGCCGCTTGTAGCGGACCGTCCGGGAGCTGCCGTCGGGGAGCTGACGCTCGATCGTGGCGTCGGGGACGGGGGCGTACCGGCTGTTCGTGTCGAACATCGCCCTAGGTCCCGACGCTCGCGCTCGCCGAGAACGTGGCCGTTCCCGAGAGCGCCCCGCCGACCGCGGACGCGCCCGCGATCGTCGCCATGACCTCCTTGACGATCTGGTGTGCCAGGAACAGGCCGCCGCCGACACTGAAGAGCCCGACGTCGTCGTAGTTGAGCACCCGGAGCGAGAGGCCCACCTTGGCGCGGATCGGGTTCAGCGACGGGTCGAACGCGTCCTCGGTGATCGTGAGCTCGGTGAGGCGGACGGGGAGGACCCGCTTGAGGCCCCAGACGAACAGCGTGAGTGGCGCCTCCGGCGGGATGACCTCGATCACGCCGAGGGCGGCGAGGACCTCGTTGGCGATCACGAGCGCCGACTTCGGGTAGAGCAGCATCTCGAGCGAGGCCAGCGCCGGGGCCACGCCGAACTGCCCGGCGATCGCGTCGGCCCGCTCGAGCTGGTCGGTGGCATCGACCTCGACGTCGAGCCGGATCGTCTCCTCGGGTGGCCCCTTGAGGCGGAGGGCCTCGGACTGCGACGAATCGCCGCCACCGCCCGCCGCCCGCGCGTGGACGGTCCGCGTCAGGGTGTCGGGGTTGTACTGGAAGATGACGACGCTCGCGAGGGGATTGAGCGGGTCGAGCCCGACGATCGCGCCCTTGACCAGCCTCGGAGAGCCGGAAAACGTCATCGCCGGACGGTATCGGCGAACGCGTCACCGGCCCGTCACGCACCCGTCACGGCGGATCGGCGCCCCAAGAATGGTCGCTGCACGGGAGCGGCGCCCCTGGAAGCCGGAACCCAAGCCCCGAGACGCCCTACGGCTGCCCGGTCAATGCCGGAAGGCGGACGGCGACCGGCATCGTGCCCGACTGCGGCTCGTTCGGAGCCAGGCCTGGACCTGCGACGAGCTTCCGAACCTCCGGGAAGATCTCCCGGGCGAACGCCGTAGCCTCCGACGTCCCCAGCTGATTGCCCTGGGCGTTCTCGATCCTGACGACAGCGCGCAGCAGGTCGGGGGTGTCGAGGTCGGCGCGACCCGTCGCGACCTGGACCCGAATGACGACGATCAACTCCTGGCGAAGGGCTGGCGTCACCCTGCGCGGCGCGGCAATCCGACGCACTGCGTCGATGTAGTCGCGCAGGCTCAGGCGTCCGGGCTGCTCTGCGCGCGGCAGCGCGGCGTCGATCTCGAGGAATTCCGCGAACAGCGGAACGCCGTCCGATACGAAGTCGCCCGGCACTGCCCCCCGGAGGACCATCGCGGCCGCGTCGTCGGGCCCCACGGCCTGTTCGGCGAGGCTCCAAGAACCCCTGCCCTGCACGCCTGCCGCAGTCGGCTGCCAGTCAACGTCGAACGCGTAGACGAGGCGTTTACCCGCCAGGAACTCGGTGGCCCCGTGTGTCTCCGGGGCGCGTGGGTCGCCGCGCCGCGCCACCACCCACGTGTTGAACACGAGCCGTCGGAAGCCGCGGTCGGGCGCGTTGTTCCGCAGCGCCTGGGCCGCTCGTACCTCGTCGGGTGGCGCGTTCGCGGGAAGGAGCGGTCCAGCGCTGGGGCGGAAGTCGGCGTGCTCGATTCGGATCGGACGGGGCGCACCTGGTTGAGGGAGGTCGCGTGTCGCCACAAAGGTGCTTGCCGCGAGGTCTGGGAGGATCTTGAACGCCCGCATGTTTGGCGCGTCGTCCATCGCCACCTGGTTGGTCCCGGGCGTGGCCCGGACCTTGCTCGTGCGCGAAAACCACGGGGGTTCCCGGTTCGGATCGCCTGTCGGGGCTCCGTCGCGAAGCGGGAGCGGGAACCTTCGACGCTCCCGCCGGCCGTCCGAGTAGGTCGTGCTCCAACTCTCCGCGGCCACGGTCTGGAGGAACCCGATCTCGTAGCGGCGGATCGTCGCCGGATCCCCGGTGGCATCAACAGTCGCCGCGAGGGCAAAGGGGTTGTCGGGCTCGGCGCCGACCGTCGGCCCAGGCGACGGTGGCGATGGGGTCACGCTTCCCGACGCGTTCGTCACGGTCAGCGAGCTGACGGTGAAGACGGGCGGGGTATCCATCGTCGCCGGCCCCCGCTGGCTAGGCAACGGCCCGAATAGGGGTCGATCGGCGCAGCTGGGCAGGAAGCCGACAAACGGGTCGACCCGCGACGGCTGGGATCGCGTATTGAACTGCGAGTTGAGCGGATCGAGCGGGATCTGGCACGCCTGCAGTCCCGCGAGAGACACGAGGTGCAGCCCGCCGCGGTGCTGGTCGTCGAACCGCGACAGCACAGGGCGGGACACGTGGTGGAAGGTCAGGTCGACGATCCGGTTTGCTGCGCACCCGATGGGGTCAGTGGCGTTCGAGATCTCCGGGGAGATCACGATCGAGTTGGGTCCGACCGTCTCGGTCGTCCCCAGCTCGGCGCTGGCTCGCGACGCGCTCCCAACGACGATCGTGGTCTTCGCCACGGCTTCAGCCAGCGTTCGGAAGCGGCCGCAGCTCCAGCGGAACGTGTACGCGTCCGCGGCGAGGGGGTAGTCGCCGCTGGTGATGCGATCGCGGGCGGCATCGCGGATCTGGTCCATCGTCATGCCAGCGGCACTCGGGCGCGTGACCTGGGATGGGGGAACCGCCTGGATCACCGCCCGTCGGTTTGCCGGCCGGCCGGCAGCGCCCTCTGCGAACTGCGTCGTGGGCCCCATCGCGACGGCGTCGATCTGCTGATCCTGGACCCCGAGGTTGAGGAGCTCTCGGATCATCCGGTTGAGCCGGTGACACGCGAGGTTTCGGTTGTATTGGTCGCGGTTCGCCTCAGGCCCGGGACCCTCGACGCTCGAGTAGGCGCGCACGCGGAACTCCGTACCCGAGCGCTGGCCGGAGACGAAGTTGCGGAGACGTCCAAGGTCGGTCCGGTTCCGGAAGGTGTCGGAGTCGGGACAGAAGAGGTACGGCGGCTCACCGTCGATGTCCTCGCCTTCCACGTCGCACGCCGGAGCTGGGGTCAGATTGCCCAGGCGAGTGGGCAACGGTGGACAGTTGGGCTCCGTCAGGAGGGTCGGATCGACGTCGAGGTCCGGGACGGGCACGGCGGGTCCGCGTGGCGCGGCTCCCGGCCTGGGCTCGAAGGGAGGGGGCTCACCTTCCTGGCGGCGGATCGTCGTCCAGCCGTGCAAGGTCGGTGTCGGTCGCGCCCCTTCCGCCGTGGGCACCTGGTCGTGCGCACCGGGACCGAGCTGCCCCGGCGCCGCTCCGCGCATCACTGCGTCCGCCAACGTGGTCGCCTCGACCTCGTCCGGCTCGGCTGGGTGGCTGACCGTCAGGGGCGCGTGCTGCAACCGAGTCACGGCGCCAGAGGCGGAAGATTGGGCGACGTGAGCGAGCTCGTGCGCCAGAAGACGCATGCCGTTCTGGGTTCCGGGTGCGTACTGCCCGTGGGCGAACACGACGTGATCTCCCACGGTGTACGCCTTGGCCTGTACGTCTGCTGCGGACCGAGCCGCGGCGCCATCCGTGTGGATCGTGACCCGGGTGAAGTCGTGGCCGAACCGGGTCCCGAGCGAGGCCGATGTCCCAGGGTCGAGCCGGTGACCGGGCGAGCCGAGGACCGCCGGCACCGACGCGCTTGCGGATGCCGTCGGCGTGCCGTGGCCCTGCCGATGGATCCGCTGTCGGTCGTCACGATGGTCGCATGTCCCGGGCGGACACGAGCGCCCGCCGCATCGTTGGATGCGCAGTCCGTCCGAGGCGGGCGGTCGTCTCGCCGGTTGCAGCGAGGCGGCACGGTCTCCGCTCTGCCGGCCGAAACTCGACCCGGACGCCGATGCCCGCTGCACAGTCGATGCCACTGCCGGGGTCACGACGCTCATCGCTGGTCCCGGACGGCTCGCGGGTCGCCAACAGCGTCCGCCGACAACGCCGACGATGCTCCGGCGCTCACCGGTACAGGCGGGTCGTTTGCCGCGGGGTTCGGCTCAGGCGCCGGCATCGATGGTCGTCTCGAACGACTCGGCGACCGAACCCGGGTCCCAGGCGCGGATGAGCGTCAAGCGGAGCAGATTCGTGCCCGGACCAACAACGCTGAACCGGAAACGATGCTGACCGGTGCCGCCGCTGGTTCCCGGTTCAGGTGGCGTGAAGTCGTCGTCTGCCGCTTGCAGGATCGCCGGATCGAATGACTCGACCCGCCAGCGGTAGCCGGACGTCGCCGTCTCCTCGAGCGCCACCTCGACCTCGTCGCCGACGGCCGCCGTGCGCGTCCCCCCGTTGTCGCCCTGGCTCAGCTCGATCGTCGCCATCGGCCTCCTCGTCCCGTCGCGGTCAGTGCGGCAGCTCCGCCGCGCAGCATGCGTCGCCGAAGTCGGCGAGGAGGCTGCCGAAGTCGGACCGCTTCATGCGGAACCGGCCGTTCAGCCCCCATGACGCACCCCACGAATTCTGGAACACGTAGGCGTCCTCGGCATCGACCTTCTCGAGCATGACGTAGCAATGGCCGCCGGCGACGGAGCCCGTCGGCTTCACGTACCCCTGACCATCCGGGTTGAACATGTCGTCGGTCCACGACGTGCCAACCACGACCGGGCCGTGGTTGTTGATCCAGTCGTCGATCTCGTCGGTGGTCTTCGCGAACGCGAATGCGGACAGCCGCCCGCGATTGCGGAGCGCGAGCGCCCCGGACCGGACATACGACCCATTCTCGGCCAGCGGCTCGCCGTCGATCACCTTGCATTCGTAGTAGAGGGCGTGTGCGTCGGCGTTCTGGTAATTCGCCTCGACGGGTAGGGCGTCCGCCCAGCCTGTCCAGCCGAACCCGACGCAGTGACCCGTCTGGCCCTGATCCAGCTGGACCTTGAGGTCCCAGCCGGGCGTCGTGTCTCCCGGCTTCGGCTTCGGCTTCTTGTCCTGCTTCTTCAGCCAGCGCCAGAAGGTCAGGTAGTTGGGCCAGGTCGAGAAGTACGGCGTCGTGGTCAGGACCTGTTCGACGGTCATGCCCAGCGTGTTGGCGTCCGGCTCGGCGATCTCCATCAGTCGTGCCATCGACCAGTCGCGCGGGTCCGGCTTGTAGAGCCGGCCGAGGAGATGCCGTCCGAGCGTCAGCGCGGCGCTGCGCGGTGGCGGGTCGATGGCGAGCAGTCGTTGTTCCATGGCTCGATCCCTCTCCGGCTGGCGCGGCCAGTTTCGCCGCGGCACGGCGTTCCCGCCGAACCTACGGGTCGCTCGTCACGCGATCGTCACGGCCCTGTCACTGGCGCGCGGCGCGGCCGCAGGCCCGCCGACGCATCAGGCCCATCGGAGCACTAGCAAGCCGCTCAGAATCGCAGCGCGCCCGAGCCGAGCACGATGAACTGGCTATCGCTCGGACCCAGGAGCGCACGGCCTTCCACGCCCAGCTCGATGCGCTCCCATCGATACCCCACGCCCGCGGCGCCGGCGAACCCTCCTACGGCCCGTGGGCCTGCGCCCGTCCCAGCCGCACCTGGCAAGCCGATACCGACAAAACCACCGGCGCGGAGATCGCCATACACGCCCGTGAGCGGTTGCTGGATCCGCAAACCGAGCTCGGCGATGGCGACGGCGACGTGCTCCGACGTCGGGCCGGTGGACGGGAGGAAGACGAGCTGGGCGCCGATGGTCGGATTGAGAATGATGAGCTGGTCAGACCGCAGCGAATAGCGCGTCCCGAGGCCGAGCGCGATACGCGCCGCACCGGTGGGCTGGGAGACACCGCCGCGGATCTCGAGGCCGAGCCGCCGTTCGCCAGTCGCCCCCGTCGCCGCACCACCGGGCGATGAGGCGAACGGGTCTCCGACCTCAGGCGGTGGCGGGAAGGTCGCGGCGCGAGCCTGGCTGCAGTCGACGGCCCGCGTCTGCGGACCACGCTCGTCGGCCGTCACGCCGAGCGAGAGGGCCGTGTTGACGCGGTTAGCGAGATCGGCGCTGCTGCCCCTCAGGGAGAGCAGGATCCAGCGCCGGAACACCGCCCGATGGATGGCGTGGTTCGCGATCGTGTCCCGGTAGTACTGAGCGATCCGCTCGACCGCGCGCTGCCGATCGCGCTCGCTGACGTCGTCCCTGGAGAAGTAGGAGCCGAGCGGCGCGAACAGGGCAGTGTGGTCGATGTAGCACGCTGATCCTCGGACCAGGATCGTGTACTGGCGGTGGAATTCCCGCACGAAGCTGCTGGTCCAGGCGTCCAGTTCTGACGCACCGTAGGCCAAGCTGCTTCCGGTGCGGGACTGCCGGACATGGTCGAACTCGTGGTTGACGCTGATCCGGGTCGCGTAGAAGTCCGTCCCGTCGAGCGCGGTGGGGCCAATGATCACGAAGGACCGGTTGCCGGAGCTCAGCGTGTACGCCACGTTGCTGGTGAGGCGTCGCCCGTCGACGGGCGAGACCTTGCCGTTCAGGCCGTCGTCGTAGTTCAGCTGGCGTGACCCCGGCGTGAGCTCGACGAGGTGCGCGGCAGCCGGGCTCCGATCCGATGCCGATTCTGCGGTCCGGTCCAAGACCGCAAGGCCGGTCGCTGACGCGATCAATGCCGCGCGCTGGGCAGAGGTCCGGGCGTTCGCGACGCGCGTGGTCCAGTCGGCGGGCGGCGAGGCGGCGGGACCGATGCGCTCGTCACGCTGGACGAGCGGCACGGCGCCGCCCAGCCGATGCGAGGTCCCGGCCCGCGCCGACCGCTCGAATCCGTCGGATGCATGACCAAGGAGCGGGCGATCCGCGATCGGCCCGGCGGCTGCCTGCTGCGCCACATGGACGAGCTCGTGCTCCAGGGCGGCCCGACGACCGGATGAACCGACGGCGCCGACATCCCGTCCGAGCACGACGGAGCGCCCAAGTGTGAACGCCCGCGCCCCCAGCGCATCGGTCGCGCGGTCGGACGCCTCGCCTGTGTGGATTCGCACGCCCTCCAGCGCGTGGCCCGTCGGCCGCCCGGCCACGGTGGCGGAGGGGAGCGTCTCGGTAGGCGTCGCTTGGACCGCATCGGTCACGGCGGACGTCCACGGCGCCGCGAGGCCGCGACGGCGGAGCGCCGCGACCTCGGCGTCAGGCGTCCGGGAGACGTGCTGGAACACCGTCATCCGTCCCGTGCTCGCGACCGGCCTGGGAGCCCACGATCGCCTCGTGGGCGATTGCCCCGATGTGTGCGCCGATCTCGCGGTCTCCCGCAAGCCGTCCGATGCGACGCCGCACTGCCACTGTCTCGACCTCTGCCGGCGCCCAGTCGCCCGGGATCGGCGCCGAGACGATGCGTGTCTCGAGGTCGGCGACGATCGCATCCGAGATCCGGGCCGGCGATCCCCCCAACCCGGACAAGAGAATCTGCTCGATCTCGATCACGATCTCAATAGCGTCTGCGTCGCGCGGCGCGCGGCGTTCGCGGCGACCTGTCACGCCCATCCGTCGACCTCCGCGTCGGTGAGCGTCCGCTCGAGCTTCGCGTATTCGGTACGCGTCGATCGCAGGAGGTGGCCCATCCCAATCGGCTCGGCCGCGTCCGCCGCGAGGAACGCCGCGTTGAGCGCGATGTTCCGGATGTTGCCGCCGGCGACGTTCAACCGGGCGAGTCGATCCGGGTCGATGTCGTGCGTCGGTGCTGCGGCGGGGAACGCGCGCCGCCAGATCTCGGCCCGTGCCGGTCCATCCGGGAACGGGAAGTGCACGGTGAACCGGATCCGGCGAAGGAACGCCGCGTCGATGCTCTCCTTGAGGTTCGTCGTCAAGATCGCGAGCCCCCGATAGCCCTCCATCCGCTGGAGCAGGTAGCCGACCTCGATGTTCGCATACCGGTCGTGGCTGTCCTTGACCTCGCTCCGCTTTCCGAACAGCGCGTCGGCCTCGTCGAACAAGAGAATGGCGCCGCCGTCCTCGGCCGCGTCGAACACGCGCCGCAGGTTCTTCTCGGTCTCGCCGATGTACTTGCTGACCACCTGACTGAGGTCGATCCGGTACAGGTCCAGGCGCAGCTCGTTGGCCAGCACCTCGGCCGCGAGGGTCTTACCGGTGCCGCTCGAGCCGACGAACAGGGCCGCGATCCCCAGCCCGCGCGGCCCGGCCCTCGCAAACCCCCAGGACTCGTACACCTGTGCCCGGTGGCGAACCTGGATCGACAGCTCGCGCAGGGTCTGGAGCTGCCCCGCCGGCAGCACGAGGTCATCCCAACGTGAGCCAGACTCGATCCGCTGCGCGAGGTCGTCCATCCGAGGCCTGGCCTGGGCACGACACGCGTCCCACAACGGGCCGAACAGGTCGGGCGCAGTCGCATCCCCGTCCAGCCCGCCCAAGGCCTCAGCAGCCGCGTCGTGGATGCCGCGGACCCCTAGGTCGAATTGGGCAGTCAGTGCTGCGGCACGGCCATCGAGCCGGTCCGGCCCGACGACCGCGCGCCAGATATCAACCTGCTCGCCGGCCGTCGGCTTGTGCACCTCGACCGCGATGAGCGGCCGCGCGCGGGTCGGTCGGCGATCGCGGATGAGCACGAGGAGCGCCGCATCGAGCCCCTCGATCAGCTGCGTCACCGCGGCCTCGTGGGTCGCGTCGATCCCATCCAGGCGGTCTCCGTCCAGACACAATGCGACACCCGCCAGCGCCGCCTCGCGCTCGCACAGCCGGAGCAGCGCCTCGAGCTCGCGTGGGTCGGTCGGAAGCGACTCGACGCGGAGCGTCGCGAGGCCCAGGCCGAGGTGCGCGGCGACGACCTCGGCGACGAGGCGCAGGCTCGGCCAGTCCCGGCCGCATAGCTCGATGACCGGGGTCCGTGACCCCGCCGCCCAATTCACAGCCCAAAGGCGTCCGATGCCGTGGGCCAGCCGCTCGTGTGAATCGACCGGGCCGAGATCGCCAGACCAACGTCGTAAGGGCTCCAAGTAGCCCGCCAGCCGATCGTCGACAGCCCCGACGCCGACCAGGTGGTGAAGCACGCGCTCGTCGATCCGGAGCGGCGCGGTCGCGAGCGCGCCCGCCGCAGGCTCGACGAGCCGCCAGCGGCGCAGGGCCGCGTTGGGCGCGAGCGCGCTCCAGTGGGCACCGTCGAGGGCCGCCAGCGCGAGGCTGAAGGTCATGTAGGCACGCCCGTCGTCCCCGTTCAGCCGCCCGCACAGGGCGGCCACCGCGGCGTCGAGCTCCACGCCTGCGCACAGCACGAGGACGTCGCGCTCGAAGGGGGACAGCCCGAAGGCGTGGACCACCTGGTCGAGGGCGAACGGCCGGTCGGGCATGGCGCCGTCAGTCAGCGTCGGATCCGCTGCGGCGAGCGCCTGTGAGTCGGCCGTCGCCACGGGCTCCCCCGTCGACGTCGCGAGGTGGCGCTCGAGCGCGGCGCACGCGTGCGCAAGGGCGGCCTCGAGCCGCCGCTTGTTGGCCGCGGTCCATGGATCGGCGTCGATCTCGATCACACCGTCACCAGGGGTGCCGTGATCACGCCGGCGTTGTTGCGGACGAGAGCCGTGTCGGCGCCGTCGACGAACAGCTGGATCGCGTGGCTGCCCGCGGGTACGCCGGCGCTCGGGAACGTGAGCGTCTTGGTGTCGGCCTGGCGGGGCGACGCGGCGAGGAGGTGGGTGCGCTCGCCGGTCGCCGGGTCCACCATCGCCAACTGTGCCGACTGGTGCACGGCCACCGTGAGGTCGGTGGTCACCGTGACGACCGGCCCCGCGCCCGTCGCGACGCTCGTGACCGTCGGGTGGAGGACGAACGCGGCGACGTTCGACTCCGTCCCGGCGTGCTCGGCCGGCGGGATCCCGAGCAGCGTCCGATGCACGACCTGGATCGTCGCGGGTCCAGCCCGGAGCTCCGTGATCGGGATCCCGGACAGGTCGAACGGGATGCGCACGCCCGTGGCGGGCCCGATCGAGCGATCCGTGCCCGCGAGGCGCACGCGCGTGACGTCGCCCAGGAGCTCCTGGCCACGCACCTCGACCGTGGTCGTCGCGGTGATCGGCGACAGGGGATCGATCGTTGCCGTGACCCGGTCGATCACCGGGCGCCGGAGCGGAGCCACCTCGATCGTGCGCTCGAGGACCGGGAGGGGCGTGATCGTGTCGAGGTCGGGCTCGATGAGGACGACCGACGCCTGGTAGGCGACGGACAGGGCGTAGGGCGTCTGGAAGAAGACCGACCACAGCTTCGAGAGCTCCTCGAGGTTCATCGGCAGCGGCACGAAGGTGACCCGCTCGACCTGGTCACCGAGGTTCGTGGTCGCGAGCGCGGGATGGACCGGCGGGTTCGCCGTGGCGGCGGTCTTCACGGCGGCGATCAGCTGTGGCGTGAGGAGCGGCTGGGCATGGAGCGTCCGGACCACGCTGCCCAGGAGTCGCTGTGGCTCCAGCTCGTCGTCGGCCCCGCTGAACGTGAACAGGTAGTGGAGGTCGAGCGCCGCGACCGGCCGTTGCACGAGATCGCCGCCGGACGTGCGCGTCGGCAGGTCGTTGTTGCGGAGCGCGGGGTTCGGCACGACCTGGTAGAGGTAGATGTTGACGGTCGGGGAGCCGGGTCCGTTCGCCGACGTCTCGGGCCGGTCCGTCGTCACGGTCGCCCCGGGGACGTCCGCGCCGGCCGACGCCTGGAGGAGCCGGTGCAGGGCGGCCGTGACGGTCGCGATGGCGAGAAAGTTGCTCATCGCGGAGAGCCGTTCCGGGCGCGAAGATACGCCTCGAGCGAAGGGGCGGTCGTCGGCGACGCCACCGGCGTCCGCTCGCTCGGAGTCGGCGGGTGGACGGCGCGGACCTCGATCCGCCCGATCGACACTCGGACGATCGGTGGCTGGCGATGCCGGCCCGCGTCCCCGGGGTCGGGGGCGTCAAACCGTGGCTGCGCCGTATCGAAGGCACGCGGCCGGACGAGGACGGACGGCGTGCCGGCCACGTCGTCGGGCTCCCGGGACCTGGGCTCCGCCCGGCGCGCCGGGGCCTCGGGAACACGCGAAGCGGGATCGCTCGGGTCGTCCGCGCTGCGGACCGCTCCGGAGGACGTCGACAGCGCCGGCGCGTCGCTGCGGTCGTGGGTGGCCGGGGGCTGATCGATCGACGCGGCGGCCACGACGCGCTCGATCGCGGCGACCCGCGGCGTCCGGGGCGAGTCTTCGTCCGTTCGCCAAGGTGCCGCCGTGACATCGTCGAGCGGAGCGTCGGCCAGCCTGGCCCGGGCGCGGTGGCCGGGCGGTTCGGGACTGCCGCCGGCCTCGGGCCGTCGCGGCGCGGCGTCGAGCTGGCGCGGTCGCGCGGCGGGCCGCGCATCGCCCGCCTCCGCCCCTTGGGCTGGGTCCGGACTGACCCTGTTCTCTCGTGCCCCGGCACGCTCGAGGGGCGCCGACGGCCGCGTGTCGTCGCCCGGTGTCGGGGCGGCGATCGTCACGCCCGCGGCCGCCGGACCGGCGGCCGGCGACGGCTCGGGCGAGTGTCGAATGGGCCCGTCGGGCTCCGCCGTCCGAGGAGCCAGCACCTCCGACGGGGCGACGGCCTCCGTCGGCTCGAAACGCGCCGGGATCCGCGGCCGCAGGCCGCCCGACGAGCCCAGCGCCCGGTCGACGAGGCGGCCGAGGACGTCGCTCACGGCGGCCTCACCCGGCGGCCAGGTCGAGATACAGCCGGCGTCGCCACGGCGAGAGCGCCAGCGCGTCCGCCTCCCGCCACCCGTACGCCGCGGCGAGGCCCGCGACCTCGTCGGCGATCCGCCGGGCGCCGGCGAGGACCTCGGTCCACAGGAAGTCGGCAACGTCGAGGTCCGCGTCCCATTCCACGCCACAGCTCGGACACGTGACTCCGATCGCCAGCTCGAGATCCGACTCCGCCCGCTGGAGCACCTCGGCGACCGCGGCCTCGAGATCAGCCGCAGGCGCATCGTCCTGCGCCGCGGGATGCCCGGCTCCATCCGACCCGTCGAGCAGCAGCCGCTCGACGAGCGCGCGTCGCGCGTCGGGCACCCGCGAGTCGTCGGTCGCGTCGTTGCGGCCTGCCTCGATCAGGTCGTCCGTGGTCGGCAGGCGCACCGCGTAGGTTCGACCGCCGATCGCGACCTCGATCGGCGGGTACGCGGTGTCCGCGTGGGCGTCGCCCTGGATCGCGTCGCCGCGGATGTCGAGCTCCAGGGCCTCCCCACATGAGGGGCAGGCGACCGTCGCCTGCAAGCGGTTCCCAAAGGTCTCCCGGCGCAGCCTCAGGAGCTCGGCGTCACGCGCCACGATGGGCACCGCGCCCAGCCGGGTGCTCGGCAGGTCCGGGCGGGCGGCGCCGAGCAGGAGCAACGCGCGCTCGTGGACGCTCGCCCCCGAACCGCGCTCCCACAGCGCGAGGAGGTCCCCAGCCCCGAGCGCCTCCATGGCGCTACGGGAACGACGGTTCCTGCGGCTCGACGACGCCCTCGTCGCGCTCGAACCCCTCGTTCTCCAGCTTGAGGTGCTGGATCGCGACGGCGTTCGCGTTGGCGTCCAGATCGGGCAGCGCCTGGTACTCCGAGACCCAGCATCGGAACACGTTGTAGGCGATCGCGAGCTGGCCGGCCTCGTTGTAGACCTCGATCGTGATGGGCTTGCGGAAGTCCTTGAGCGACACCTCGCTGCCGAGGCCGGCACCGAAGTTCCAGACCTTGCGAGCCCAGGCCTCGAACTCGAGATCGTGGGTCACGCCGCGCTCCAGCGTGATCGCCTCGAACTCGGACCGGCCGGGGCTCTTGCGGCTGGTGCTGGGATCGCCGCCCTCGCGGTGCTTCACGACCTCTGTCGTCCGCTTGAGCCCGCCGACCTTGCTCACGCCGGCCACGTACCGGTTGTCCCACTTCACCCGGAACTTGAAGTTCTTGTACGGGTCGAAGCGGGTCGCGTTGACCGTGAACTGCGCCATCGATCCACCATCCGTCCTGCTTAGGTCTCGATCCGGCCGGCGATCTGCTGGATCTGGATCATCACGAACTCCGCGGGCTTCAGCGGCGCGAAGCCGACGAGGATGTTGACGATCCCCAGGTTGCGATCCGTCTGGGTCGTCGTGTCGGCGTCGCACTTGACGAAGTAGGCCTCGCGCGGCGTCGACCCCTGGAACGCGCCCTGGCGGAACAGGTCGTGCATGAATGCGCCGACGTTGAGGCGGATCTGGGCCCACAGGGGCTCGTCGTTCGGCTCGAACACGACCCACTTGGTGCCCCGGAACAGGCTCTCCTCGATGAACAGCGCCGTACGCCGGATGGGGATGTACTTCCACTCCGACGCCTGCTGGTCCGCGCCATCGAGCGTTCGGGCACCCCAGCACACGGCGCCGTAGACCGGGAACGTGCGCAGGTTGTTGATCGCCAGCGGATTGAGGGTCCCGTTCTCGGCGTCCGTGAGCTTCGTCTCGAGCGAGGGCACGCCTCGGAGGACGGCCTCGGTCCCGGCGGGGGCCTTCCAGACGCCGCGCTCGGCGTCCGTCCGGGCGTAGAGGCCGGCGATCGTGCCGCTCGGGGGGACGGTCCGCAGTCGGAACCCGTTGATCGGGTCGGGGATCTGCGGCCTCGGAAAGTAGAGCGCCGCATTCCGGTGGCGAAGGTTGCTGTTGGCGTCGAGCCACGCCTTGATCTCGGCGACGGTGTCACGCGGTCCGGGTGGCTGGGGCACGTCGAGGATGAAGAACGCCCGACGCTCGGCGCAGTAGCCCTCGGCCGCCGTGATCACCGCGGACGCGTTCGTGTCGTCGAGGGCCGTCGTGTCCGGGATGCACAGGATGTTGAAGATGTCGACCGTCTCGAGCGCGTAGACCCCGGTCTTGGCCGCCAGGGTGCCCATCAGCGCCGTCGCGTCGGGCGGCCCGCCGTCCACGCCGGGCGTCGCGTTGCCACCGGGGAGGACCTGGGCGGCCGACGGGGTCGCCGCCCCGAGCGCATAGGCCTGGACGTTCGCGGAATCGAGGTTGATGTCCGTCGCCAGCGCGCCGCTGAACGAGATCAGGTCGCCCGGGTTCGGCGAGCGGACGCGCAGGTACTGCGTCGCCGTTCCACTCCCGACGGCGGTGACCGTCACGCCCTGCAACGACGCGTCCACGGCCCGGATCCTGCCCTGGAGGAGGATCGCGAGCTGGGAGACCGTAGCGTGCGCACCGCCGGCGAGCGTGAAGGTGTTGCCGACGGTGTTGGCGCCCACGGAGACCTGGAGCGCCTTGTTGTTGGCGAGGCCGGCCGCTGTCGCGTCGCTGATCGGCAGTGTGGTCGTCGTGCCGGTCTGGGCGGGCCGTGCCGTCGGCTGGCCGGCGAGGTTCGTCAGCTGCACGAGGGTCGAGCCGTCGTTCACCACGGCCGGCGCGAAGCTCGGAGCGTTCGGATCGAGGGACAGGTTCCGGAACGTCTCCGAGGCCACGGTCCGGCCCTGGGCGTCTACCTCGCGGGCCGTCAGGTTGAACCGGGCGGCTGGATCGTCCGCGCCGTAGTCGATGTCGATCCGGACGTTGTTGCCCCAGGTGCCCTCGCTGGAGGCGGTGGCCTGCAGGACGGCGCCACCACCCGAGACGAGGTCCTTCATCGCGATCGCCGCCGCGGCCGGCGCGTTCGGGGTCGACGAGGCGACCCGGACGACCCACGCCTCGCGGCCACCATTCGCGAAGAACTGGCGGATCGAGTAGCCGGCCTCGCTGGACGCGACCAGCGGACCGAAGCGTCGCTCGACATCGGCGACGCTGAACACCTGGAACGGCTGGTTCAACGTCCCGCGCGTGAACGAGCCGAGGAACGCCGTCACCGAGGTCGACACACCGGCGATGGTGTGGACGCCGCTCGGCAGCTCCTCGATGTAGACGCCGGGGTAGGTAGGCGCGATCGGCATGGCGTCCTCCTGACGGTCAACCCGAGGGCACCGTCGGGTCGCGTCGAAGCGTCGCTCCCGGTCGTCACGGCTCCATCACCGCGTTGTCACCGGGGCCGGGACACCCACCCAGGCGGGCGCGGCCGCGCCCGCCTGGGCCCGCGGCCCGAGCCGGCGCCCACGGTCCGCAGGGGGTGACGGCCCCGTGACGATCCGGTGACGCTTGCGGCCGATGCTCCCGACTCTCCACGCACGTCGCCGTACGGGCCGGGGCCGGACTGTTCGGTCAATCTATTGTGGATAACCGGGTTGTCCTGTCCACTGTCAAGTCATAGGATCGGTGCGTTGCTGCTGAATTGAGCCGACGGGTTGCCGCCGGCTCACCCGGAACGCCGCGGCCAATCTTGCCGGCCGGACCTCCCGGGGGGGAGGTAGCGTGACTCAGCGTGTGATGCTGACGATGCTCGGCGGGTTCGACCTCCGCTCGAGCGGTCACCGCGTGGTGCTCCCGCCGAGCGCCGAGCGGGTCGTGGCCTACCTCGCGATCCACCGCGGCGCGGCGACTCGACCGAACGTCGCGGGAACCCTCTGGATCGATGTCCCCGAGGACCGGGCGATGGCCAACCTCCGCTCCGCCCTGTGGCGCCTCCGTCGTCCCGGCGTCGACATCGTCGAGACCTCGGGCGAGCACCTCGCCCTCCGCGACGACGTCGAAGTGGACTTCCAGCAGCTCGCGTCCGCGGCCAGCCGCTGGCTCGACGGGTCCGTGCCGGCCGACCCGTCGCAGCTCGACCACCTGGCGAGCAGCCGCGACCTGCTGGGCGACTGGTACGACGACTGGGTGCTGCTCGAGCGGGAGCACTTCCGACAGCTCCGGTTGCAGGTCCTCGAGCGCCTCGCCGTCCAGCTGGCGGAGGTCGGTCAGTTCGGACGGGCGGTCGACACGGCGCTGGCGGCGGTCGCGAGCGAGCCGTTGCGCGAGAGCGCGCACCGGGCCCTCATCTCCGTGCACCTTGCCCAGGGGAACCGCGGCGAGGCGATCCGCCAGTACTGCATCTACACGCGGCTGATGGCCGACGAGCTGGGCCTGCCGCCGACGAAGCAGATGACCGAGCTCATCGGGGCGGTCCCGAAGCCTGCGATCGATCGATTGATGCAGCCGATGACGCCGCGGTGATGTTGCGGTGAGGCTGGCCTGCGACGCTGGCACCCGTGGAAGGATCGGAACATACCGCCGCGGCGCTGATCCGGGCGTGGCTCGAGCCGGACGACGGGGTCGTCCTCAAGGTCCGCGTCGTCGGGGTCAGCACGTCGGGCGAGTTCGCGACGATCGGCACGGCGACGGACGTCGACGGCACGTGTGAGATCGTCAGGGCGTGGCTCCGGGAGCTGTTCGAGCGCGCATCGAACGGCCAGGACAGCGGTCCGTCGGCCTGACGCCGCGACCGGCGCCGGAACCCGGTATCGCCCGGGTCCCGGCGAGGTCCTCCGCCTGCCAGCAGTGCGGGGCATCTAGCACCTCCTGCGGAGACGCGCTGCCGAACGGGTTCATCTGGCCCGTCGGAAGACCCCGGGCTCGAGGAAGATCCCCTGCCCGTGCAGTGCGATCGTGTAGGCCGAGCCACGCTGGAATGGCCGAGCCAGCGCATAGCCGATCGCGGCCGCGATGACGAGCGGAACCAGCATCTCGTAGCTGCCGGTCATCTCGAAGATCATCAGGGCCCCGAAGATCGGGGCGTGGAAGCTCCCGGCGAGCATGGCTGCTGTCCCGACCATGGCGAACACGATCGGCGACAGCCGCAGGTCCGGGAAGATCGCGATGACCACGGCCCCGACGGCGGACCCGAGCGTCGAGCCGATGAGCATGGACGGGCCAATGACCCCGCCGACGAATCCGGCGCCGAGGCTGGCCGGCGTCAGCAAGGTCTCGGCGGCGGCGAGCACGAGCAGGGTCGCGAGTGGGATGGTCGCGCCGCCGAACAGGTCCTTCATCGTCGCCGTCCCCGTACCCATGGCCTCGGGTAACCAGATCGCGACGAGGCCGACGAGCGCGCCCGCGACAACCATCCGGCCCATCGGCGGCAGCGGGACGCGCGCCCAGAGCGGTTTCGACCGCTGGAGGAGGGTGACGTAGGCGATCGCGGCGAGCCCGGCGAGGATCGCGGGCGCGAGGTAGAGGAGCAGGCTCGCGTCCCAATGGATCGCCGGCAGTGGGACCGGATAGGTCGCGGGGGTGCCGACCAGCTCGTACGTGACGAAGCCGGCAACGCCGACAGCGATCAGCGTCGGGGCCACGAACACGATCCCACCGAAGCCGCCGAGGACGACCTCGAACGCGAACACGACCGCGGCGAGCTGCGCGAGGAACGTCGACGAGATGCCGGCCGCGACGCCGGCCACGATCAGCGCGAGGACGAACGGGCGCGGCCAGCCAAGCCGGGTGGCGACGGACGAGGCGAGGTGGCCACCGATCATGGCCGACGGGGTGTCGGCGCCGAGGGGCATTCCGAACCCGATGCCGACCGCCGCCCCGCCGATCGCGACCGCGGCGTTGTGGCCGTTGAGCCGGCCATCGTGCTCGGCCACGCCGTCGATGATGTGCGGGAGCGCGCCGAGCGGCTCGGGCCGCATGAGCCGTAGGATCAGCGCCACGACGATTCCCGCGGCTGCGACGACCGGGACGAGCGTCCAGGCGCCGAGCGGCGCGAAGGCGTCGGCCGCGCCGTCGAAGACGACGCGATGGACGAGTCCGAACGCCTGGTTGAACAGCCAGACGCCGATGGCCGTCGCTACGCCCAGCACCACCGCGGCCGCGCCGAGGCCGACGTAGGCTGCCCTCGACGGTCCGGGCGCAGTCAACGCGTCCGCGGCGTCCGTCCCTCGGGCGCTTGAACTACCACTGCCAGCCATCCGTGGTAGTAGGGGACAGTGCTTTCGCTAGCGCGACGATCCGCGCTGGGCGGCACGCGAAAGGATTCGGCCGCAAACCGCGATGACGGAGGTTACGCGCCACTCCCGGATCGAGTTCGACTGCGGACGCCAACGCCTGCGTTCCTCGACGGGCGAAACGCCGCTCACGCCGTAGGTAGTCATCGGGATGCGTCCTCTGGTCCAGTTCGCTGCGTGTCGCTCCGGCGTCGGTCATGCCGCCACTGAGGCAGAGCGGCAGCCTTCGAAGCTCAATGCCAGGTCACGCCGGGTCCGCCAAGGGTAGAGCTGCTGCGCCGAGATGTGAAGCTAGCCAGGCCGGTGAGGCGAGCCGGCGGTCCCCCGCGTCGCGTCGGGACGTGTATCAGTCAGCCATCCGGCCTGGAGCACGTAGTGCTGGCGCCGCGGCGTCCCGGCTACGAGCCTGAGGGAACAGGCTTCACGCGAGCGCGACGCCCAACCAGCGAGCGACCTGCTCGCGCGTCGGCACCCGCCCGGCGAGGACGACCGTATCGTCGATGACGAGCCCCGGGGTCGACACGACGCCGCGCGAGGCGATCTCACCGTAGTCGGTGATGTGCCGGACCTCGGCCTCGATGCCCGCGGCGTCCACGACCTCGCGGACGACCTTCTCGGTGTACTGGCACTTCTGGCAGCCGGGACCAAGCACTTCGATGACGCGCATGGTGTCCTCCTTCAGGCGTACAGGGCGTTGAACAGGTAGCCGACGAACAGGATCCCGAGGGCGACGACGCCGGCGAAGACCGCGATGAGCTGCGGCTTCATGACCCGCCGGAGGATGACCATCTCCGGGAACGACAGGGCCGTGATGGCCATCATGAACGCGAGGGCCGAGCCCATCGGCAGGCCCTTGGCGATGAGCACCTCGATGATCGGGATGGTCCCGGCGGCGTTGCTGTACAGCGGGACACCGAGCAGGACGAGGGCCGGCACCGCGAGCGGGTTGCCGCTGCCACCGATCGAGACGACGAGGTCAGTCGGCACGAAGCCGTGGATGACGGCGCCGATGCCGATGCCGATGAGGACGAACGGCAGCACCTTCCACACGAGGCTGCGCGTGGACGCCCACGCGTCGCGCACCCGGTCCTCGAGGGTCAGCTTCATCTCGATGGCTCCCGGGCCAGCTGCCTTGATCTGCCAGACATACGGCTCGACGTAGCGCTCGAGGTGGAGGCGGCCGATGACCAGGCCCGCAACGACCGCGACCAGCAGTCCGGACGCGATGTAGATCGCCGTCACGGCGGGACCGAACAGGCCCCACAGGAGCACGATCGCGATCTCGTTGACCATGGGCGAGGCGATGAGGAAGGCGAACGTCACGCCGAGGGGGACACCGACCTCGACGAAGCCGATGAACAGCGGCACCGCCGAGCAGGAGCAGAACGGCGTGACCACGCCGAAGCCCGCGGCCGCCAGCGTCCCGGGCAGGACGCCACGGCCGGCCAGCGCCGACCGGACGCGCTCGGGCGACACGTACGAGCGCAGGAACGAGACGAGCGTGACGATCCCGGTCAGGAGCAGCAGCACCTTGGGCACGTCGTACAGGAAGAAGGCGACAGCATCGCCGAGCTGCGAGCCCTCCTGCAGCCCCAGCAGCTCGTAGGCGACCCAGTTCGCCAGGGGGAGCGTGATGAACCACCCGATCAGCCACGCCACGACCGCCAGCGCGACGGATGGCCAGAACGGCACGTGGGCTCGGCGGACGGCGACCGTTGTCATCGGAGCAGGCGTTCGAACGCCGACAGGGCTGCAGCCCAGGCGGCCTCGTCGCGCTCGTAGTAGACCCAGCGCGCATCGACCATGTGGCGGCTGGCGCGGACAAGCCCTGCCCGGCGCAACTTGGCGAGGTGGTTGCTGACGTTGTTCTGGCGCTCGCCGAGCGCCGCCGCCATCTCGCATACGCAGTGCGGCCCGGAACCCAGGATGGCGATGATGCCGGCCCGGATGGGATCGCCCAGGAGGGCGGCCGTCGCGGCCACGTCGGCGACGTCTGGCGGCGCGACCTGGAGGCGCAGCTCCGGAAGGACGGGCAGCTCCATGCGGGTGGTCATCACGCCACCTGCGCGGCAGCGGACACGGGCGACGAGGTCATCTCGCCCGGCTTGACCCCGAACCAGCGTGGGGCAAGTCGCATCGCCGACCAGACGAGGAACAGCATCACCGGGACCTCGATCAGCGGACCGACCACGGTGGCGAGGGCGACCGTCGGCGAGAAGGCGGTGATCGCGATCGCGATGGCGATCTCGAAGTCGCGCCCAGTCGCGCTGAAGGCGACGGCAACGGCATCGGGGTAGCTGAAGTGGAGGCGCCAGCCGACGAACAAGACCACGAAGAACATGGTCAGGAAGAACAGGATCATCGGGATGGCCATCTCGATGACGACCGCCGGGCGCTGCAGGATCAGGTCGCCCTTGAGGGCGAACATCACGATGAGCGTGAACAGCAGGCCGAGGATCGACATCGCGGTCAGGCCGGGCTTGAGCCGGTCCATCGCCGCTTCGCCGCCGCGCTTCGTCACGAGGTAGCGCGTCAGGACCCCGAGCACGAGTGGCAGCCCGAGGTAGAGGACCACGCTCTGGGCGACCACCGTCACGTCGAACTCGACGTTGCCGATGAGCAGTCGCGCGTAGACCGGGATGAGGATCATCTGGATGACCGAGTTGAGCGCCACGAACACGAGCGCCATCGCGGCGTTGCCGCGCGCCAGGTACGTGAAGATGATCACCATCGCGATGCACGGGGCCAGGCCGTACAGGACGAGGCCGGTGTGCAGCTCGGGGTCGCTGACGAAGACGTTCGCGAGCGCAAGCATCACGAACGGCGCGACGAGGTAGTTGAAGCCCAGCAGCACGAGCAGCTGGCGCGGCGACCGGGCCGCCTCACCGACCTCGTCGAGGCGGATGTTGGTCATCGCCGGGTACATCATCGCGAACAGGCCGATCGGGACCCCGAGCGAGATCAGGTTGGGCACGGTCGCCTCGAACGTCCCGGCCGCGATCGCCTTGATCGAGTCGATCGGCGGGGTCAGCGCGAAGTCGGACACCGACAGGGCGTTCCCGATTGCGATGCCGATCACCATGCTGAACAGGACGAAGAACGGCAGGAGGCGGAAGTTCTCGAGCTTCGCGAGCAGGCGGGCGGTCATCGGTCAGGCGGCCGCGTGGACCGTCGCCGGTCGGGAGCCTTCGCGAGACCCGGTCCCGAACGCGCGCTCCGGGTGGTGCTCACACCCGTACTGCGGGACCGTCGCGCCGCGGAAGGACGCGACCAGATGGTCCTTGCACAGACCGACCAGGCAGAACCGGCAATGGCCGATCGCGGCGGCTGTCAGGCCGTCACGGGCGCATTCGTGGCAGATCATCTCGACACCCTCGGGAACGTCTCATCACGCGATGAACATCACACGAACGCCTGATGTACCGCATGGGGCGTTCGGCCCGATCAGGAGGGCTTGATGGCAGGGTGTCGACTGGAGGTCGTGCGGGTGATCTACCCGCGACGATCACGCGAAACGATCGGCCTTCGCTGCCGCTGCTCCGCGTGTCAGCCCGCCTTTCCCGTCCCGAACTGGCGGTCCCCGGCGTCGCCGAGGCCCGGCATGATGTAGCCCTTCTCGTTCAGCTGGCGATCGAGGGCGGCGGTGTAGATCTCGACGTCCGGGTGCGCCCGGGTGACCGCGTCGACGCCTTCGGGCGCCGCGATCAGGTTGACGAGCTTGATCCGGACCGGCGTCACCGCGCCCCACCGCTTCAGGACCTCGATGGCGGCGGTCGCCGACCCGCCGGTGGCCAGCATCGGATCCAGGATCAGGCACAGGTCGACGGTCGCGCTGTCGGGCAGCTTGTTGTAGTACTCGACCGGCCGCAGGGTCCGCTCGTCGCGGAACAGGCCCAGGTGCCAGACCTCCGCGGTCGGCATCAGCTCCAGCATCGCGTCGACCATGCCCAGGCCGGCGCGCAGGATGGGGATCAGGCCGATCCGCTCGGCCAGCTCCTCGCCGGCCATCACCTCGATCGGGGTGTGGACCTCCAGCGGCTGCGTCCGGGCGTCGGCCAGCGCCTCGTAGCCGAGCAGCCACGACAGCTCGCGGACGACCTCGCGGAACTTCTTGGGCTCGGTCGCCTCGTCGCGCAGGATGCCGAGCTTGTGGCGCACCGCCGGGTGCTGGGACACGTGGAGATTGGGCCAGGTAGCCACGGGGACCCTCGAGCTGCTCCAGGCGGGAGTGGCCGGCGGGCGGCCGGACGCCGCCGAATCCTAGCGCGAGCGGGGACCGGTGGGTCGTCGCGACGGGCGCCCCGCGCTATCCTCGGAGCCCATGGCCGTTCGATCCGCCTCCCGGTCCACGTCCGCGGCGTCGCGTGCCGACGCCGGGCGCGCCGCGGGTCACGGGCGGGTGGCGAAGTGGTCGGTGCCCCCGGTCCTCGTGCGCCAGGTCCGGAACGGCACCGTCGAGTCGGTCCATCGCGGCGACATCGTCGAGGTGGATGCCGCCGGCCGGATGCTGCACCTCCTCGGCGACCCGGACCGGATCGTGAACCTGCGCTCGGCGATGAAGCCGTTCGGCCTGATCGCCCTGCTCCGCGCCGGCGGCCGCCGGGAGTTCGACCTCACGGGCGAGGAGCTCGCGATCATGACGTCGAGCCACTCCGGCGAGGACGTCCATGTGCGCACCGTGCAGGCGCTGTTCCGGCGGCTCGCGATCCCGCAGTCCGTCCTCGCCTGCGGCACCGAAGGGATGCCCCTCGACGCCCTGACCGCGTCGCGGCTGGCCCGCGACGGCGAGCGACCGTCCTCGCTGCGCCACATGTGCTCGGGCCAGCACAGCGTGTTCATCCTGCTGGCCAAGCTCGGCGGCTGGGAGCTCGAGACGTACTGGCAGGACGACCATCCGGCCCAGGCGGCGGTCCGCGACGCCATCGGGGCCGCGTTCGCCGTCGATCCGGCGCGCATCCGGACGGGCATCGACGGCTGCGGAATCCTCACCTACGCGTTCCCGCTGCGCGAGGTCGCCCGCGCGTTCGCGATCCTCGCCGATCCCGAGGCGCTCCCCGCCGGCGACCCGCGCGTGTCGCTCGCGCCCTACTACGTCGAGATCCGCGAGGCGATGACTGCGTATCCGGAGCTGGTCGCCGGGACGCGCGACCGCCTCGACACGTCGCTGATGAAGGCGACGAGCGGACGGCTGGTCAGCAAGAGCGGCGCCGAGGGGCTGCGCGGGATCGGGATGCTGCGCGGCCAGCGCAACGGCGCGCCGGCCCCGGCGTCCGGGATGGCGATCAAGATCGAGGACGGCGACGGCAAGGATCGGGGCCCGTGGGCCGCGACCGTCGAGGCGCTTCGGCAGGTGGGCGTGATCGAGGGCCAGGCGCAGCGGGTGCTGTCCCGCTACCACCGGCCCGTCCTGCTCGACCCGCACGGCCGGCAGGCCGCCGAGGCGATCCCCGAGTTCGAGCTCGCGCCGGTCGGGGAGCTGGTCGACTGAGGGTGGCCGCGGCGGCCGACGCCGGGAACGCCGGTCGCCACCGGCAGAGGAGCCGAGCGCGATGACCTTCCAGGGCGACCCGTACCGCACCCTCGGCATCGGCCCGGGCGCGTCGCTCAACGAGATCCGGTCCGCCTACCGGCGCCTCGCGAAGCAGTACCACCCCGACGCCGCCGGCGATCGCGCGCTGCCGCGCTTCCTCGCGATCCAGGCGGCCTACGAACGGCTCGTCGACTCCGAGGGACGGCTGCGTCCGCCGCCCGGCACCGGAGCCCAGGCGGGTCGGACCAGGGAGCCGTGGCGGGCGGACGCGTCCCGCGCCCGGGCCTCGCGCGAGGCGTGGCGGGCGCGTCGTACCGGCGGGTCGACGGCGACGGGCGGGTCCCGCTCGGCCGGGGCACCGGGAGGGGCGGGAGCCGCGGGGAGCGCCGGGCCCCGACCCGGCGTGGACGATGGCCCCGCCGCGAGCGCCGGCACGGGCGGAGAGGCGCCGCCGCGCGAGCGCCACACGCGGCGCGCGTTCCGCAAGGCGACCCCCGGCTCGACGACCTACGACGAAGCCGCCGACGCGCCGCTCGATCCGGAGTGGGAGGGCGGCTCCTGGTACGGCCCGTCGTCGAGGACCTACTGGACGATCAACCCGCGCGAGTACGCCGACCCGCGGAAGCACGGCCCTGAGTACCAGGCGCGGGCGCGACGTGCCACCCGCACCGAGGCGGACGGCGCGCCGGCGGCGACCGGTCCGTCGGGTGCACCCGGCGCGGCGACCCGCGATGCGACCGCCGAGCCGACGGCAGAAGCGGGTGCGGCGGAGGCGGCCGGGCAGGATCCCGCCGAGCCGCGCTGGGGCTGGAGCGGCAGCGAGTCGACGACGACCGACGGCGGTGACGCCGGCTGGGGGACGCACGGTTGGGCGTACGAGGAGGCGGTCGACGGCGCCGTACCCCGGCGCGGCTGGCGGCGATCGCGAGTCGCCGTCGACGATCCCGGCGACGCCGACGTCGAGCCGCTGCCGGACCTCGAGGCGGTCGCGCGGCGGGCGGCGCCGGCGAACCTGCTCGCCATCGCGCGCCGCCCCGGCTGGCGCTGGCGGCTGCTCATCGCGCTGATCGCCTGGCCGCCGGTGGGCTACGGGGTCGGCACGCTGCTGGCGAGCGTCACGGGCTGCGCCCAGTTCTCGGCGTCGTGCCCCGAGCCACTGCCGCTGCTGTCGCTGGCCGTCCAGCCGCTGCTGATCGCGGCGCTGTTCGTCCTGCCCCCGGCGGCAGCAGTCGGTGCGTTTGCAACGATCGTGTCTTTCGCCGTCGCGGTGCCGGTGGCGACCGTGCTCTCGGTGGGCCCGGGACCCAGCGGCAAGGTCGGGACGCTGCTGCTTGGGGTCGCCGTCACGGCCGCGTACTTCGTGGCGATGGTCGGCGGGGCGATCGCCATCTGGCGCCCGCGCCGCCGACCGCCGGAGGCCGCCCCGCCTCCCTGATCCCGCGTCCCACCCGTGGCACGCCATCGAGCGCCAGCCGCGGCACTACACTCGGGCGCATGCAGCGTCGTCACGACCCCGCGGACATCTCGGCCGCGGCCCAGGAGTACCTGCTCGCGCTGCGGGTGATGGGCTCCGATGGGCGCGTCGCGACCACGGCCCAGCTCGGGCGCCACGTCGGCGTCACGACCCAGGCTGCGAGCGAGATGTGCCGGAGGCTCGCGGCCGATGGCCTCGTCAAGCCGGCGACGGGCCGCGGCCTCGAGCTGACCGCGGCGGGCCGCGCCGCCGCCGACGCCATCTTTCGTCGCCACGCGCTGCTCGAATGGCTGTTGACCTCGGTCGTCGGCCTCACGTGGGCGGAGAGCGACGTCGAGGCGATGCGGCTCCAGGGGGCGCTCTCGCCGCGCGTCGAATCGAAGCTCGACGAGTTGCTGGGCCACCCCGAGACGTGCCCGCACGGCAACCCGATCGACCTCGAGACCTCGCTCCGGCGGCCCGCCGGCACGCCCCTGTCCGAGATGGAGTCGGGGTCGAAGGCCACGGTCCTGCGCATCACCGAGGAGGCCGAGGAGGACGCTGGCCTGCTGTCCTACCTCGAGGCCAGGGCCCTGACGCCGGGCGCGGCGATCACGATCCTCTCGCGCAGCGAGTCGCTCGACTCGCTGACCCTCGACGGGCCGCGTGGGCGCGCGACGCTGGGCCTGCGGCCGGCCGCGCTCATCCGGGTGCTCGCGGGCCCCGCCGATCCGGGCCTGTTCCACAAGGTCCCGGCGCCGCTCGGCGGCTGAACCGGGGGCGGCCGCCCCTACAATCGGGCCATGTCCGCCATCCGCGTGCGCATCGCGCCCAGCCCCACGGGCCCGCTCCACATCGGCACGGCGCGCACGGCCCTGTTCAACGAGCTGTTCGCCCGCCGCACCGGCGGGACGTTCGTGCTGCGGCTCGAGGACACCGACGTCGCGCGCAGCACCGAGACGTTCGAGCGCGACATCCTCGACGGCCTCCACTGGCTCGGGCTGGAGTGGGACGAAGGACCGGCGGTGGCGGGCCGCGACGAGGCCGGCCCGTACGCACCATACCGCCAGATGCAGCGGCTCGAGCTGTACGCCGATGCCGCGGCCCGGCTGCTGGCCGAGGACCGGGCCTACCCGTGCTATTGCACGCCCGACGAGCTCGACGCCGACCGCAAGGCGCAGGAGGCCGCGAAGGAGGCGCCACGCTACGTCGGTCGCTGCGCCTCGCTCACGGCCGACGAGCGCCGGGCCCTCGAGGCCGAGGGGCGCCGTGCCGCCATCCGGTTCCGGGTCCGCCGCGGGGTCGTCGGCTGGAACGACCTGATCCGGGACCGGATCGAGTTCGACACCGACAACCTGGGCGGCGACTTCGTGATCGTGCGGGCCGACGGGACGCCGCTCTACCACTTCACGGTCGTCGTCGACGACGCGGCGATGGCGATCAGCCACGTGATCCGGGGCGAGGACCACGTCAGCAACACGCCCAAGCACATCCTGCTGTTCGAGGCGCTCGGCCAGCCGATGCCGGTGTTCGGTCACCTGCCGCTGATCCTCAACCCGGACGGCACCAAGATGAGCAAGCGCAAGAGCCAGACGGCCGTCGCGGACTACATCGGCCAGGGCTTCGTCCGCGAGGCGCTGATCAACTACTTCGCCTTCCTGGGCTGGTCCCCCGGCACCGAGGAGGAGGTCTTCTCGCTCGCCGAGCTCGAGGTGCGCTTCGACATCGCGAACGTCCAGAAGGGCGGCGCCCGTTTCGACCGCGGGCGACTCGAGTGGCTGAACGGCCAGTGGATCCGGCGCCTCGAGGACGACGACCTCGTCGGGCGGTTGCTGCCGTATCTCGAGGCCGCGGCCGCCAACGGCGAGATCGACCGGATCCCCGCCGAGGACGAGCTCCGCGCCCTGCTGCCGATCGTGCGCGAGCGCCTGCCGACCCTGGCCGCGATCGCCGACCTGATGGGCTTCCTGTGGGTCGACGATCTCGTGGTCGACCCGGCCCTCGTCGTGCCCAAGCGTTGGGACGCGGCGACCACGGCAGAGGCCCTCGCGGCTGCACGTGACCGCCTGGCGGCCCACGACGAGGTGACCTGGGAGGCGGACGAGCTGGAGCCGCCGCTGCGCGAGCTGGTCGAGGCGCGCGGCTGGAAGGCCGGCGACCTGTTCATGGCCGTGCGCGTCGCGACGACGGGCCGGACCGCGACGCCGCCGCTGTTCGACACGCTGGTCGCGCTCGGGCGGGAGCGGACGCTGGTCCGCCTCGATGCCGCGATCGCGCGGCTGGCCGCACCTGCCGGTGCCTGAGCACGCCGTCCCGGTCGCGGTCCCGTGATGAACGGATCGTTAACACGGGAGACCCGGGCCGGTCCCGCGATGAACACGGCGTTAACGCCCGCCCGCGACGATCCGGCAGGCATGGGACGAACGATCCTCGTCGTGGACGACGAGACGACGCTGCGCGAGACGCTGGTCGAGGCGCTGGAGCTCGAGGGCTACCGGGCCGTCTCCGCGGCCGATGGGCGGCAGGCCCTCGCCCTGTTCCGCGCCGAGCGCCCGGACCTCGTGCTGCTCGACCTGATGCTGCCCGAGCTGTCGGGCGTTGAGGTCTGCCGGATCATCCGCGCCGAATCCGGCGTGCCGATCATCATGCTCACGGCCAAGGACGCCGAGGTGGACAAGGTCGTGGGTTTGGAGCTCGGGGCCGACGACTACGTCACCAAGCCGTTCAGCCTGCGGGAGCTGACCGCGCGGATCCGGGCGATCTTCCGCCGCTCCGAGCAGGCGGTCGGGGCGGATACGCCACCCCTCGTCGACCTCGGCAAGGTCCAGGTCGACGTCGCCGGCCACCGCGTGCTGCGCGACGGCGAGGCGGTGCCGCTGAAGCCGAAGGCGTTCGACCTGCTCGTGTTCCTGCTCCGGCATCCCGGCCAGGTATTCACCCGCGACCAGCTGCTCGAGCACGTGTGGGGCTACGACTACGGCGGCGAGTCGCGGACGGTCGACGTCCACATCCACTGGCTGCGCAGCGAGATCGAGGAGGACCCCGCCTCGCCGGTGTTCCTGCACACGGTCCGCGGGGTGGGGTACGTCTTCCGGCGTCCTGGCTGACGTGGCACCATCGGGCGCATGAACGCGAAGACCATCGGGCTGCCCGACAACGTCCAGGACTACGTCGTCCGCTGGGGCGTGCGGGAGCCGCCGATCCTGACCCGCCTGCGCGAGGAGACCGCGGGCCATCCCCGCGCGGTCATGCAGATCGCCCCGGAGCAGGGCGCCCTGTTCTCGCTCCTGGTGGAGCTGCTGGGCGCCCGGCAGTGCCTCGAGATCGGCACGTTCACGGGCTACTCATCGCTCGCGGTGATGCTCGCGATGCCGCCCGACGGCCGGATGGTGTGCTGTGACATCTCCGAGGAGTACACGTCGATCGCCCGCCGCTACTGGGCCGAGGCCGGCGTCTCCGACAGGGTCGACCTCCGGATCGCGCCCGCGGTCGAGACCCTCGACGCGCTCATCGCCGAGGGCCGGTCGGGCACGTTCGACCTCGCCTTCATCGACGCCGACAAGGGCGGCTACCCCGCCTACTACGAGCGCTGCCTCGAGCTGGTGCGGCCAGGCGGGCTCATCACCCTCGACAACGTCCTGTGGAGCGGCGACGTGGCCGATCCGCGGGTGGACGACAAGGACACGAGGACACTGCGCGAGGTCAACGAGACCATCGCCGGCGACCCGCGCGTGCACCACGTGATGCTCGCGATCGCCGACGGGATGACGATCGCCCGCAAGCAGTAGGGCAGGGCCTTCTTGGCGCGTGGCGGCCCGGACCACGCCGTAGCCGCGTCCCGCCGTATACGTACCAGGTTTAGCTCGCACGGCATCGCCCATCCGAGGAGGGGTGAGCGGGCAAATCCGGGCGCCTGCCGAGCGGAATATGCGTGCCACGCATCGCGGCGGCGTCAGGATGGCCTGTCTAGGCGGTTGCTCCTCCGATTCACTGCCCGGTAGACGTGGTGCGAATACCGTGACGATCGGACCCGGACGGGAGGCTGCGGCCGGCGCGCCCGGCCGGTTCAGGCGTTCTTGGCGACGATCCGCTCGATCACCTCGACCGCGTCCTCCGCGGCGTCGATGGTGTTCTCGAGGGCCGTGTAGACGTCGCGCCACTTGATGACCTCGATCGCCTCGATCCCGTCACGGAACAGCCGGGCGACGGCGGCCCGCGAGAGGCCGTCCGCCTCGTTCTCCAGCTCGTGGATCTGGCGCACGTGGGGCTCGATGCCCTTGAGCGATTCGAGCTTTCCAATGGCCTCGCTGAGCTGCAGGGCCTGGGCCGCGAGGATCCCGGTCAGGCGCCGGGCATCGTTGGTGGGCTTCTTGACATCGTAGATGACGAAGGTCTCGGCAACTTCCTGGATGCCGTCCAGCACGTCATCCAAGCGCGAGACCAGGTCATGAATGTCCTCGCGATCGAAGGGCGTGATGAACGCCCGGTCGAGCCGCACCTCGACCTCGTTGTCGACCTCGTCGCCTTCGTGCTCCAGCACCCGGATCTCGGACACACGCTCGTCGAGGCGGTCGTAGACGGCGATCATGTCCTCGAGCTTCCGGGCGGCCTCGAGCACGATCCGGGCGTCCTCGACGAACAGCTCCTGGAACTTCTCGTCCCTGGGGATCAGTCGAACCATCGTCGTTCCTTTCGCCTGGCCTCCGGCCAGCAGGGGTCGTCAGGGGGCAGGGGTCCGCGAACGGGGATCACTTGATGCCCAACGCGTTGAGCGCGAACCATGCGAGGGCGCCGACGAGCATCGCCGCGGGGATCGTCACCACCCAGGCGATGAGGATGCTGCGGGCGACGCCCCAGCGGACTCCGCGCGTGCCCTTGCTCGAGCCGACGCCCATGATCGAGCTCGAGATCACGTGGGTGGTCGAGACGGGCATCCCCAGCAGGGCGGCCCCGTAGATGACCGATGCGCCCGTGGTCTCCGCGGCGAATCCGTGGATCGGCTCGAGATCCACCACGCGATGGCCCATCGTGTGCATGATCCGCCAGCCGCCGACCGCCGTTCCGAGGCTGATCGCGGTCGCGGAGATCACGATGACCTCCCAGGGGATCGTGTTGGCGTTCGGGAGGACGCCCGATGCGACCAGCGACAGGGTGATGATGCCCATCGTCTTCTGGGCGTCGTTCGAGCCATGCGCAAACGCCATGTAACCGGCGGACAGCACCTGCACGTGCCGAAACCCGCGGGTCAGGGGCCTTCGCGTCGCCTTCCGGAACAGCCAGTACAGGCCGACCATCAGGACGAGCGCGAGCACGAACCCGATGATGGGGGACGACACCAGCGGCACGATGACCTTGTCCCGGATCCCCGTCAGGTTGAGCTGGTCGAACCCCGCGCCGACGATCGTCGCCCCCAGGAGGCCGCCGATGAGGGCGTGGCTGCTCGAGCTCGGCAGGCCGAGCCACCAGGTGAGCAGGTTCCACACGATCGCGCCGATCAGCGCCGCCGCGACGATCGCCTGGGTCGTGCTCGCGTCGTTGACGAGGCCGGCGCCGATCGTCTTGGCCACGGCCGTTCCCGCGAACGCCCCGATGAAGTTGAACGCGGTGGCCATCGCGATGGCGTAGGCGGGCCGCAGCGCGCGCGTGGCGACGGAGGTGGCGATCGCGTTCGCCGTGTCGTGGAAGCCGTTCACGTAGTCGAAGAAGACGGCGAGGCCCAGGACGACGAGCAGCGTCAGGGTCACGTGTTCGATGGGTCGACTCCCCTCGGGCCGCGAATCGGGCGCCAGATCCCGAGGATAGCCCGAGGGACGACCGATTGTTAACGCCGCGAATGCACGGGGGTTCACGGGCGACGGGCATCGTGCGGGCACGCCGATGGCCCGCCCCGCGACGCGGCCCCGGCGGATCGGGTCCGCTCCCGTCCTGGCAGCTCCTCCCGCTAGGGACGGGAGCGACGGCCCCCCCCGCGATGACACTCGCGTCATCGATGACCGGAGTGTCATCAGCCGAGTGCGTGATACCGGACGCCGCCCAGGGTGAAACCGCGAGGCGCGTCAAGCATGCGGGCCCTGAGCTCGGTGGCACGGGTCGCCTGGCCGCGGGCGCCCGGTATCCTTCGCGCCATGCGCCTGTCGACCCTGTTCTTCACCACGCTCCGCGACGACCCTGCCGACGTCGAGATGCCGTCGCACCGGCTCCTCCTTCGGGCCGGTTACGTGCGCCAGCTCGGCGCGGGCCTGTACTCGTTGCTGCCGCTCGGGTTCCGGGTCACCAAGCGCGTCGAGCAGGTGATCCGCGAGGAGATCAACGCGATCGGCGGGCAGGAGATGGAGATGCCCGTCAACCATCCCGCGGAGCTGTGGAAGGAGTCGGGCCGCTACGACGCGATCGGCCCGGAGCTGGTCCGCTTCAAGGATCGGGCCGGGCGCGAAATGGTCATCGCGATGACTCACGAGGAGGTCGTCGCCGACCTGCTGCGCGACATCATCCGCAGCTACCGCCAGCTGCCGATCGTGCTCTATCACTTCCAGACCAAGTTCCGCGACGAGCCGCGGTCGCGCGGCGGACTGATCCGCGTCCGCGAGTTCGTCATGAAGGACAGCTACAGCTGCGACCGCGACGAGGCCGGCCTCGACGTCGCGTACTGGGCGCACCACCGGGCCTACACCCGGATCTTCGAGCGGCTCGGGCTCCAGGCGATCCCCGTCAGCTCCGACGTCGGCATGATGGGCGGCTCGCTCGCCCACGAGTTCATGGTCCTCAACCCGGCCGGCGAGGATGAGCTGGTGCTGTGCGAGGCGTGCAACTACGCGGCCAACCGCCAGATCGCGCCCACGGTCGCCCCCGACCCCGCCGCGGAGGAGCTGCTGCCGGCGGAGGACGTCGACACCCCCGACGCCACCACCATCGACAGCCTCGCCGCAGCACTCGGCATCGGCCCCGAGCGCACTGCGAAGGCCACCTTCTTCGTGACCGGCGACGGCCGCTTCGTGGTGGCGATCGTCCGCGGCGACTACGACGTCAACGAGACCAAGCTGGTCAACGCGATCAAGGCGACGGGCGGGCTGCGCCCCGCGCAGGTCGACGAGATCAAGGCGCACGGCATGGAGCCCGGATACGGCTCGCCGATCGGGGCCCGCGACGCCGTGGTGGTCGTCGACGAGCTGGCGGCGCGGTCGCCCAACCTCGTCGCGGGCGCGAACCGGCCGGGCGTCCACACGCGCAACGTCAATGTGCCCCGCGACTACACGCCCGACCTGATCGCCGACATCGCCAACGTGCGCGAGGGCGACGCGTGCCCCAACTGCGGCGCGCCCGTGATCCTGCGCAACGGCATCGAGGTCGGCAACATCTTCAAGCTCGGCACCAAGTACACCGCCGCGCTCGGGGCCGAGTACCTGGGCGAGGACGGCGAGCGCCACCCCATCGTCATGGGCTCGTACGGCATCGGCCTGGGCCGCAACGTCGCCTGCGTCGTCGAGGCCCACCACGACGAGACGGGGATCGCGTGGCCGGCCGAGGTCGCGCCCTATCCCGCGCACCTCGTCGCGCTGGGAGCCAACCGCGAGCCGAAGGTCACCGAGGTCGCGGAGGCGCTGTACGCGGCTGCCGAGGGCGCGGGTAGCGATCGCGAGATCCTGTTCGACGACCGCGACGAGTCGCCTGGCGTCAAGCTCACCGACGCCGAGATGCTGGGCATGCCCTGGATCCTCACCGTCAGCCCGCGGTCCCTCGCGGCCGGCGGCGTGGAGGTGACCGAGCGGGCGACGGGGGAGCGGGCCGTCCGCTCGATCGAGGACGTGACGGCGTTCCTCGAGGGCCGGGCGACGACCCCGGCCTGAGCCCGGCCGGAGGCGTCGAGCCGTGGCGGGCGCGCTGGTCCCCGAGGACGACCTGTACGGGCGCCTGCAGGTGGCCGTCGACGCCTCGCCGGAGGCGATCGAGCTCGCCTGGCGAGCCCTGCTCAAGCGTCACCACCCCGACGTCGCGGGCGATGACGACGCCGCGCTCGAGCGCGCGAAGCGCATCAACGTCGCGCACGACTGGCTAAGCGACGCCGGCCTGCGGGCCCGCTACGACCGCGAGCGGCTGGGCCTCGGCGCGATCCCGCCCCGACGCGCCCGGACAGGGGTCCGGCACGGCCGGCCGCCCCGCGCGTGGCCGCCGCAGCCGGCGCCCCGGCCCACCGCTCCGCGGGCCCGACGGTCCACGCGCCCGGACCTCGTACGCGGCGAGCCGGCGCAGCGGCTCGAGCGGTTCCTCGACCGCGTCACGCGGCTGTCCGACGACGAGCTCGACCGCCTCGCCGCCGCGGAGCCGCCGCCGATTGCATTCCTGGCGACGATCCGGCGGTTCGTGACACCCGAGGCCGCGGCCGCGTTCGAGGCGGCGGAGACGGCCGTCGCGGCGCGCGTGCCGCGCGAGCGTTGGACCGAGGTCGGGCTGCGGGAAGGGCTGCTGGGGGTCGCCGCCGAGCTCGTGCTCTCGCCGTTCCTCGACGACACGCTGGCGGAGCCGTTCCGCGGCCGCGCCCGCGACCGGCTGTTGCGGGCGTGGGAGGCGTCGATCGACCAGCCGCGCTACGGGCCCAACGGCGCCGAGGTGGTCGGAGCGAGGAACCGGGTCGCGGCGATGACGCCGAACGAGGCGGCTGCGCTGGTCCGCGCCTCGGTCGGCGTGGCGGGCGACGACCGGCCCTGGCCGCCGGCGCTGGATCGCGACGAGGACGAAGCGCTCCGGATCTCCGCGCTGCTCGCGGCCAGGGACGTGTCGGCGGCGCTCCGCGCGGACGGCCTCGCACCCGCGACGGCGGCTCGAGCCCGCCGGTTGCTGGCGAGGGTCGGGCACGTGACGGCGCTCCGGCACGCGTTCCCCGCAGGCACGTATGTCTCGCTGACGGCCCCGTTCGTCGCGGCGACGCGCGCGCAGGCCGCGGAGCGCCAGGGCGATGGCCCGGGAGTCCGGCGCGCCAGATGACGAGCAGGGGCCGCCGTCGTCCGGCCGCGGGCGTCGCTATGCGGAAACAGCAATCCGCTCCCTGATTCGACCGTAGACAAGCGTGGCCGCAATGGCTCCCGCGACGGGCGCCAGGAGGTAGATCCAGAGATCATCCAAGTTGCCCGCGACGAGCGCCGGACCGAGCGAGCGCGCCGGATTCATCGATGCGCCGCTCACAGGACCGCCGACGAGTGAGCCCAGCGCAACCATTCCGCCGATTGCCAGCGCCGCCGCCTCGCCGACAGCGCGGATGTCGGTGGCGACCGCGGTGATGACGAGGACGAGGAAGAAGGTCAGGGCCACCTCCCACGCGAACGCCTGGATGCTCGATCCGGACGGTTGTGTGACCCCGAGATCCACGCCCTGGCCCAGGCTGACCCGCAACGCGAGCGCCCCGAGGGTCGCCCCAAGCGCCTGCGCGACCGCGTAGACCGCCAGTCGAGGCCACGGCAGGTGGCCTCCGAGTGCAAAGGCGATCGAGACCGCGGGGTTGAAATGGGCACCCGAAACGTGTCCGAACGCGTAGATCATGACCGCGATGGCCAGTCCGAACGCAACGGCAACTGACGTCGGCTGGAGTCCGTTGGCGATCGCGCCGCAGCCGAAGAAGACGAGCGCGAACGTGCCGATGCACTCGGCGGCGAAGGCCCTCAAGCGAGGGCGGGTCGCCGGGGCCGACCCGCCGCGCGGAGCGCCACCTCGATGAACGGGCGCAGCCGGGCTGAGATCTCGGTTGCCGTGAGTTGGAATGCCGCCAGCTTCTGATCGTCGGTGCCCGCAATCGCCGCCGGGTCGTCGAGGCCCCAATGCAGGGTGTTTGACGATCCCGGAAAGACGGGGCATGTGGCGCGAGCCCGGTCGCAGACCGTGATCACGTAGTCGAAACGTTGGTCGAGGAACTCCGTGATCCCCTTGCTGCGGGCGCCGCTCCAGTCGATGCCGGCCTCCTCGAGGACGCGGATCGCATACGGGTTCACGCGACTGACCTCCGTGCCGGCCGAATGGACCTCGAAGTCGCCGCCGCCGTACCGCCCGAGCAGAGCCTCGGCGATCTGGCTGCGCGCCGAGTTGTGGGTGCAGACGAACAGGACGCGGATCGGATCGGCAGTCACGGAACGTTCCTTCCTCGCAACGCGGCCGGCGGCCGCCATCGTCATTTCGAGGTCGAGCAACTCACCTTCCAGACGATCGAGGTCCGCCCGCTGCCGTTCGATCGCATGGCGCTGGCTCACAAGCAGCGGAGCCAGATCGAGATCGACCGCCCCGCGCTCAAGGCAACGCCGGGCCAGATGGCCGGCATCCTCCGGGGCGAGGCCGAGTCGGCGGAGTGAGACGACCAGCCGCAGCCGAGCGAGGTCGACCTCGGCGTACTCGCGGTAGCCGTTGTCCTTTCGAGCCGCCGCCGGCAGGATGCCTTCCTGCTCGTACCAGCGGATCGCCGAGGCGGCCACCCCGGCCCGCCTGGCGAGTTCGGCGATCTTCATGCAGGGAGCGTAGACCTTCGAGTCGCTCGAAGGTCAAGCGTCTCTAGGCGCGGGCGTGGACGACGGGAAGTCGACGTGCGTTGAGCGGAAGTCCGACGCTCGGGCCGAAGCCGCCCGCAAGCGCGCGGAACCGCTCGACGGCTTCCGACCTGAGCGCGTAGTAGACCCAGGTCCCGCGCCGCTCGGCGTCGACCCAACCCGCGTCACGAAGCACCTTGAGGTGGTGGGAGATCGTGGGCTGGCTGACGTCGCAGCAGTCCACGAAGTCGCACGCACACACCTCGTCCGCGTCGCTGAGCTGGCGCAGGATCGCGAGGCGGGTCGGGTCTGCGGCGGCCTGGAGCAGGCGCACGTCGGCGTCGGTCTGACGCTTCATCCTTTAACTGTATTGACATGCATCTATATAGTCAAGTATCGATACAGCCGAAGATATCGTCCCTGGGAGCGAGGCCATGACCACCGAATCCATCCACGAGATCGTGCGCGAGCGCTACGCGGCGGCGGCGGTCTCGGCAGCGCAGGGTGCGACCTGCTGCGGCGATCCCGAGACCATCGGCGCGGGGTTGTACTCGCCCCTCGAGCAGGCCGAGCTGCCCGACGCCGCCCTGCTGGCCTCGCTCGGCTGCGGCAACCCGACGGCCATCGCCGACCTGCGCCCCGGCGAGCGCGTCCTCGACCTCGGATCGGGCGGCGGCATCGACGTCCTCCTGTCGGCCCGTCGCGTGGGCCCGACCGGTCGCGCGTTCGGCCTCGACATGACCGACGAGATGCTGGCCCTCGCGCGGCGCAACGCGGCCGAGGCCGGGGCGACCAACGTGGAGTTCCTCAAGGGCGAGATCGAGGCGATCCCCCTGCCGGCCGAGTCGATCGACGTCGTGATCAGCAACTGCGTCGTCAACCTCGCCGCCGACAAGCCGGCGGTCTTCCGCGAGATCGCCCGCGTGCTGCGGCCGGGCGGACGACTCGGGATCAGCGACATCGTAGCCGAGGACACGCTGAGCGTGGCCGAGCGGGCCGAGCGGGGCTCGTACGTCGGGTGCATCGCGGGCGCGCTCTCGATCTCGGAGTTCCGGGACGGGCTCGAGCACGTCGGCCTGGCCGACGTCTCGATCGCGCCGTCGCATGCGGTCGCCGACGGGATGGTCAGCGCGATCATCCGGGCGACGAAGCGTGCCGACTCGCGATCGCCCGTCGATCTCGCCGCGCCGGTGCGCCTCCCGATCGCAGACGCCGGGTGCTGCGGCGGGTCCGGCTGCTGCTGAATCGCGGCGCCGGTCGCGGCGAGCGGAGGATGCCGACGGCCGCCTGACGCGTCGCGGGCCGCACATGGTCGCGCGGGATCATCGGCGTATGCGATGCTCGCGGCGTGGACGACGTGCTGCTCATCGCGGTCATCGGGCTGGCGATCGCCCTCACCGCGGCCCTGATCGGGATGCGGCGCCGGGCGGACGAGCTCGACGCGCTGCGCGAGGATTTGGCGCGCACGGCCGAGAGCCGCGCCGGTGACGAGGCGACAAGGACCGACGCGGCCGGGCTCGAAGCGATGGCGTCGCTCGAGTCGATGCTGCCGGTCGGCGTCCTGCGGTTCGACCGGGACCGGCGGATCGAGCGCGCGAACGAGCGCGCGTACGCGCTGCTCGACGTCAGGCCCGGCCGGCTGATCGGGCGGACGGTCATGGAGGCGTTCCTCGATCCCCGCGCCGAGGGGATCCTCGACGGGGTCCCGATCGGCGGCTCGGCGACCGGCGAGGTCAGGGTGGGCGACCGGGAGCCTCGCGTCCTCCTCGTCCGCGTCCATCGGCCCGACGCGGCGGGACTGCTCGTCGTCATCGAGGACGCGTCCGAGCTCCGGCGCCTGCAGCAGATGCGGTCGGAGTTCATCGACAACCTGAGCCACGAGCTGCGTACCCCGCTCAGCAACGTCAGCCTCCTTGCCGAGACGCTCGCCCGCGACGCGGAGTCGTCCGACGTCCCGGCGCGGATGCGCGACCGGATCACCAAGATCGAGGTCGAGACCGGCCACCTCGTCCAGATGGTGAACGAGATGCTGGACCTCGCCCGCATCGAGGGAGGCAGCCAGCTCGAGCTCCGCGACGACGTCGACCTCGGCGCCCTCGCCGAGGGCTCCGTCGAGCGCCTCCGGCTGTTCGCCGACCGCAACGGCGTCACGCTGGTCATCGCGCGTGAGCCGGGGCTGCCGACGATCCGGGGCGACGAGGCGCGACTCGGCCAGGTCTTCGTCAACCTGGTCCACAACGCGATCAAGTTCAGCCCCGACGGCGGCGAGGTCCGGGTGACCGCGAGGGCGGAGGGCGGCGAGGTGATCGCGGCCGTCGTCGACCACGGCATCGGCATCGCCAAGGCCGACCGGTCGCGGATCTTCGAGCGCTTCTACAAGGCCGACCGCGCCCGGCTCCGGGGCGGCGGGACCGGCCTCGGGCTGTCGATCGCGCGCCACATCGTCGAGGGGCACGGCGGACGGATCTGGGTGGAGTCCGAAGAGGGCCGGGGATCGACCTTCTCGTTCGCGATCCCGATGGCACCGGCGGGCGTGCCGCCCGTTGCGCGGCCCGGATCCGTCTCGAGGCCCGATCGCGCGGTCGTCGAGCCCGCGCGCGCCGCGCGGCCGGGAGCCTGAGGACCCGATGGACCGCCTGCTGATCGCGACGCTGAACATCCTCAACCTCGCGGACCGCTGGTCGGAGCGGCTGCCGCTGCTGCTCGCCGACATGGCGGCGCTCCAGCCCGACCTGATCGGCCTGCAGGAGGTCGTCTACCCGCTGCAGCAGGACCGCCTGCTCGGAGCGGCCGGCGAGGGACGCTACGAGGCGGTCCGAGGCTGGGCCGGGCGGCCCGAGTACGGCAACAGCCTGCTGGTGAAGGCGCCGCTGGTCGCGACGGACGTCGACCGCCTGGACCTTGGCCGTTCACGCGCCGCGCACCGCGTCCGCCTCGCGCTCCCCGGCGGCTCGGCGCTCGTGTTCGCCGTGACCCACCTCCACCACCCGCCCGACGCTCACGACGCGCGCGTCGCCCAGGTCGAGGCGTTGCTGCCGTGGCTCGACGCGTCGCCGGCGCACGACGCCCTGATCGTCGTCGGCGACTTCAACGCCGACCCGCGAGAGCCCGCGTACGCGTGCATGGGCGCGGCCGGGTTCCGCTCGGCCTACGAGGAGGCGAACGGGCGCGAGCCGGCGGTCACGTGGCCCAGCGGCCTGCAGGCGGAGGGGATGGACACGGACGGCGACCCGGACTGCCTCGACTACGTCTGGCTGCGCGGCGCGGTCGCCGTCGAGGACGCGCGGCTCGCGTTCGACCGGCCGGCGGTCGGCGACCCGACGCTGTACGGGTCGGACCACGTGGGGATCGCCACACGGGTCCGGATCGGATGAGCCCGAAGGCCGCCGCAACGACCAAGGCCGCCGCCAAGCCCGCTAGCGAGGGTGCCGCGAAGGCGTCGCCACAGGCGCGCCCGCCGGCGCAGCCGCTCCGCCTCGCCCATCGCGGCGACTGGCGGCTCGCGCCCGAGAACTCGCTCGAGGCGCTGGTCCTCGCGGCCGGGACGCCGGGCGTCGACGGGGTCGAGTTCGACGTCCGCCTGAGCCGGGATGGCGTGCCGGTGCTGCTCCACGACGAGACGCTGGAGCGGGTCCAGGGCCGCGACGAGGCCGTCGATGCGCTCACCGCGATGGCGCTGCGCGAGGCGGGCATCCCGTCGCTGGCCGAGGTGCTGGCGGCGCTCCCGGCGGAGGCCTTCCTCGACGTCGAGCTCAAAGGCCCGAGTCACGCCAAGGCGACCGCGGACGCGCTGCGGGCCGGTCGCGGGAGGGCTCCCGAGCGAGCGGTCGTGTCATCGTTTGACGAGGCGTCCCTGGTCGCGATGGGGAAGGCGTTGCCCGAGTGGCCGCGCTGGCTCAACGCCGTCGACCTCGACGCGGACGCGGTCTCGCTGGCGACGATCCTCGGCTGTCGCGCGATCGCGGTCCAGTGGAAGGCCGTCACCGCCGCGTCGCTCAAGCGCGCATCGGCCGCTGGCCTCGCGGTCGCCGCGTGGACCGTCACCCGTCCGCCGACTGTCGAGCGCCTTGGCGCGCTCGGGGTCATCGCCGTGTGCGTGGAAGGGCCGGCGCTCGATGGCTAGCGGCTCGACCCGCAGCCGCGACGCCACCGAGCTCGTCCTCGAGGCGGGCGATGTCCGGGCGACGATCCTGCCCGAGGCCGGCGGCCGGGTCGGCTCGCTGGTCATCGGCGGTCACGAGGTCATCCTCACCGACGACCCGGACCGGATGCGCTGGGGCAGCTACCCGATGGCGCCGTTCGCGGGCCGCATCCGCGACGGGCGGTTCTCGTTCCGCGGCCGCCACCACCAGCTGCCGCTGGGCATGCCGCCCCACGCCATCCACGGCGTCGTCTGGGACCGGCCGTGGCGGGTCGAGGACGCGACGACGCTCTCGATCGAGCTCGACGAGCGCTGGCCGTACCCGGGGCGGGTCGTCCAGCGGTTCGGGCTGGACGCGGGCTCGATGACGTTCGAGCTGACTCTCGAGGCCGCCGAGCCGATGCCCGCCACGATCGGCTGGCACCCCTGGTTCCGGCGCAGCGTCGAGCCCGGTGGCCCCCAGGTGGCGGTCGACTTCGCCGCCGACGAGATGCTCGTCCGCGACGCCGAGGGCATGCCCACGGGCGAGCGGGTGCCGCCGCCGCCCGGGCCGTGGGACGACGCGTTCACGGGCGTCCGCGGCGACCCCACGCTCACGTGGCCGGGAGCGTTGCGCCTCGCCCTGTCTTCGTCCTGTCCGTGGTGGGTGGTCTACACGGCGCCGCCGAACGCGGTGTGCGTCGAGCCCCAGAGCGGCCCGCCCGACGCCGTCAACGGCACGCCCGACGTCGTCGAGCCGGGCCGGCCGCTGACGCACACGATGCGCTGGACCTGGGATCGCCTCGGCTGAGCGCCGCGCTCTACCTGGGGGGCAGCAGCTCAGGCGGCAGCAGGTAGCGCAGCGTTCCCTCGCCGGCGACGAGGTGCTCGTCCGTGACGTCCACGCGCGCGATCGCCCCCTTGCGCATCGGCACGGAGGCGAGGCCGACGAGGTCGCCGAGCATCTCCGAGAAGTCCGGGTCGTGACCCACGAGGCAGGGACGGGCGGCGCGCCCGGTGCCGACGAGGATCGAGGCGATCACCTCGAGGTCCAACGGCTCCGCGAGCCGGTCGTCCACGACCACCTTCACGTCGAGCGCCCTGGCCACGATGTCCGCGGTCTGGCTCGCGCGCACGCGGGGGGAGGTGATGAACAGGTCGGGCGCGTCGTCGAACGTCGCCAGCAGCCGGCCCAGCCGCTCCGACTGGCGGATCCCCTTCTCGGACAGCGGCCGTTCGTCGTCGTCGCCCGACCACCGGGTCGCGTCGCCGGCGTGGGCGTGGCGTAGGAGGTGGAGGGCGATCACCCGTGGATCATGCCAGCTCGACGGGCCGTCGCTCCGCCGCGAATCGTTCCGCGATCGGGAGGAACTGGTGGATCCGCTGGCCCATCTGCGTGAACACCGACCGGAAGGCCGCGAGCCGCACCTCCTCGGAGCCCTCGACCTTCGCCGGGTCGGGATAGCCCCAATGCAGCGACTCGTGGACGCCCGGGAACACCGGGCACACGTCCCGCGTGTCGTCGCACACCGTGATCACGTAGTCGAACCGCTGCCCCAGGTAGTCATTGACCGACTTCGACCGGAGGCCGGCCGTCGGCAACCCGGCCTCCTCCAGGACCCGGACCGTCAGCGGGTTGATGCCCTTCGGCTCGATGCCGGCGGAGTAGACGTCGATCCGGCCGGCACCGAGATGACGGAGCAGGGCCTCTGCGATGATCGATCGCGCGCTGTTGCCCCAGCACACGAACAGGACCCGGACAGGCGCGTCCGGCGAGGCGCCCACCAGGGCGCCGTGATCGTGAGGGGCGGGTGCGCGGTCGTGGCCGTTGGGCTGGTCGCTCACGGGTTCAAGTCCTCGACCTCCCCCGAGGAGAGGAACACGATGTCCTCGGCGATGTTCGTCACCCGGTCGCCGATCCGCTCGAGGTAGTGCGAGGCGAACAGGATCCGCGTCCCGGGCTCGACGTTGGCCGGGTCCTCGCGCATCAGCCGCAGCACCTCATCGAAGATGGCGTGATACAGGTCGTCGACGCGGTCGTCGAGCGCTGCGACCTCGCGGGCCCTGATCTCGTCGACGTCGACCAGGGCGCGGATGATCCCGTGGACGAGCTCCGCACACTGCTCGCCCAGCCGCGGCAGCTCCACGTAGTCCTTGAGCGGCGCGTGCGGCGCCAGCTTGCGGGCCTGCTTGGCGACCGAGCTCGCGTGGTCGCCCATTCGCTCGAGCTCATAGGACACGTGGTCGAGCGTGAGCAGGTAGCGCAGGTCGCGGGCCACCGGCTGCTGGGTGGCGATCGTCGCCGCGATCATCGCCGTGGCCTTGCGTTGCACCTCGTTGATCTGGCGATCGTCGACGATCACCGTCAGCGCGGCGTCCGCGTCGTGGGTGACCAGGGCGTGGATCGCGGCGTGGATCTGCTCCTCCACCATGGCGCCCATGCGCAGCACATTGTCCTTGATCTCGGCGACGTCGCGGTCGTAGCCGCTGCGCATCGGATGCAGGACATCGGTGGTGAGCGGCGTCCCGGCCTCCCGCGCGGCCTCGGTGATCGCCGCCACCGCCTTCTCGAATCGCCCGCCGGTGCCGGCTTCTCCGTTCTCGGTCATCGTCGGCTCCCGTCTCAGCCGAACCGGCCGGACACGTAGTCCTCGGTCAGCTGGTTGGTTGGGTTCGTGAAGATCGTGGTCGTGTCGGCCATCTCGACGAGGTACCCCGCGCGATCGTCGCCCATGTTGAAGAACGCGGTCTGGTCGCTGACCCGCGCGGCCTGCTGCATGTTGTGGGTCACGATCACGATCGTGTACGTGGCGCGCAGCTCGTGCATCAGCTCCTCGATCCGGAGCGTCGCCACCGGGTCCAGGGCCGAGGCCGGCTCGTCCATGAGCAGGACCTCCGGGTCGACCGCCAGGGCGCGCGCGATGCACATCCGCTGCTGCTGGCCACCCGACAGTGAGGTGCCCGGCTCCTTGAGCTTGTCCTTGACCTCGTCCCACAGCGCCGACGATCGAAGGCACCGCTCGACCGTCGCGTCGAGCTCGGCGCGCGGATGGCGCCCGGTCAGCCGCAGGCCCGCGACGACGTTGTCGTAGATGGACATCGTGGGGAACGGGTTGGGCCGCTGGAACACCATCCCGATGATCCGTCGCAGCTGGACCGGGTCGATGTTGCTCGCGTACAGGTTGATCCCGTCGAGGCGGAGCTCGCCCTCGATGTGGGCGCCCGCGATGAGCTCGTGCATACGGTTCAGGGATCGCAGGAACGTGCTCTTGCCGCAGCCGGACGGCCCGATGATGGCGGTCACCGCGTGCGGCCGGATCGTCATCGAGACATCCCGGACGGCGCGGAAGGTGCCGTAGTAGGCGGACAGCTTGTCGATCTGGATCTGCCCGGTCATCTGACCGGTCTGCGTATCGGCCGCTGCTCGCGGCTCGACGCGTGGCACGGCCACCGCGACCGGCGCCGCCGTCAGGGATTCCGTCTCGGGCGAGGCAAACGAGTTCGTGGTCATGACTCCCTCATCCGGCCCGACGGCCCCACGTGCGGTAGCGAACCAGCACGTTCACGGTCAGGACGAACAACAGCAACAGGAACGCCGCGCCCCAGGCCTGCTGGTTCAGGGCCTCGTATGGCTGGCGCGCATTGTTGTAGATGAACAGGGGCAGCGCGTCCATCGGCCGCGAGAAGTCGCCGACGTTCACGAGCCGGCTCCCCAGCGCGGTAAACAGCAGGGGTGCGGTCTCGCCGGCCGCGCGAGCGATCGCCAGCATGAGGCCGGTCAGGATACCGGCGAGTCCCGTCGGAATCACCACCGAGAGCACCGTTCGCCAGACGGGCACGCCGAGAGACAGCGACGCCTCTCGCAGCGTTCCCGGGACGATCTTCAGGATCTCCTCGGTGGTCCGCATGATCACCGGGATCATGATCACCGCTAGCGAGACCGCGCCGGCGAACGCGTTGTATTGCTTGAACGGCAGGACGAGGATCGTGAACACAAAGATCCCGATGAGGATCGATGGGACGCCGACCATCACGTCGGCGGCAAACCGGACGGCTCGGGCCGACCGACGGCTGCTGAACTCGTTGACGTAGACGCCGGCGAGGATCCCCAGCGGGACGGCCATCAGGGTGGCCAGGCCGACCATCTGCAGGGAGCCGAGGATCGCGCCGAGCGCGCCACCCCCGACCCCGAGCGCCTTGGTGCCCTTGGTGATGAGGTCGAGGTTCAGCGCCTGGATCCCGTTGATCACCACGAACGCGATGATCGCGAACAGGGGAATGATCCCGAGGATCGAAGCGCCCAGCGCGAGCCCGCGGAACGTCCTGTCGACGATCGACCGTCGTCGATCCCTCGAGGTCCGGACGAGCACGCGCGGCGCGGCGGGAGCGGGCGTCGTTGCAGCTGTCATCGCGTCACTCCGCGCCGATCGGGCCGGCCGTCCGCCAGACCAGTGCTCTGGCGATGACGTTGAGGACGATCGTGATCACCAGCAGGATCAGGCCCAGGGCGATGAGGCTCGAGACCTGGAGCTCGCCGGTCGCCTCGTTGAAGGTCGTCGCGATCTTCGAGGCGATCGTCTGGGACTGATCGAACAGCGATGTCGGCAGGTCGGGGGCATTGCCGATGACCATCGTGACGGCCATCGTCTCGCCCAGGGCCCGGCCGAGTCCGAGGATGATGGCCCCGGCGATGCCGGATCGGGCCGCCGGCAGGACCGCCTTGGTCACGACCTCCCAGCGGGTCGCGCCGAGCGCGAACATCGCCTCGCGCTGCGACATGGGGACGGAGGTGATCACCTCCCGGGAGACGCTCACGATCGTGGGCAGGATCATGATCGCCAGGATCACCCCGGCCGCGAACAGCCCGATGCCGAGCGGTGGCCCCTCGAACAGCGAGATCCGCTTGCCCAGGGTGCTCGAGATCCAGGTCTCGACCGTGTTCCGCAGGACCGGCGACAGGACGAACACGCCCCACAGGCCGATGACGACCGAAGGGATCGCGGCGATGAGCTCGACCAGGAAGGTGAGCGGGATCGCGACGCGGCGGGGCGCCAGCTCGGCGAGATAGATCGCCGTCAGGATCGCGATCGGGGTCGAGATGAGCAGCGCGATCCCGGACGACAGCAGGGTGCCGACGATGTACGGAAGCGCGCCGTAGACCGAGGCGACCGGGTTCCAGTCCGTGCCGCTGATGAAGCCGACGACACCGAACTCCCGGAAGGCCGGAACGCTCGTCAGCGTCAGCATCGCGGCGACGCCGACGAGCAGCACGATGATGAGGAGCGCGGCCAGCCCGGACCCACCGCGGAACAGCCGGTCGGCCAGCTTGCCGGGCCCTGCCCCGAGTCGGTTGTTCGGGCTCGCGATCGTCGTCATCGGCGATCCTCAGTGTGCGTGGCGGTCAGCGTCATTGTGATCCGACGTTCCATTGCGCGGATGCGGTGGAATGCGCAGACCGACCCCGCCCCGAGCGGCGTGGGTCGGTCTGCGCTGGAGGAGAGGACGCCTAGGACGAGGGCCAGACCGGGCTGCCCCCGGAGGTGACCTGGTGGAGCTCGTCGATGGACTTCTGCTGGACCGCCGCCGGCAGCGGCGCGTAGCCCAGGGCTGCCTCGGCGGACTGGCCGTCGGTCAGGGCCCAGTAGGTGAACGACACCATTGCCTGCGCCTTGTCTGCATCGGACCAGTCGACGGGGATGAGCAGGTAGGTGTACGACGCGATCGGATAGGTCGCGTCGCCCGCGCCGTTGATGATCGGCGCCTGGCGGAAGTCGGCCGGGAAGTTCGCGACCGCGGAGTCGGCCGCCGCGGTGACGCCTTCGGTGCTGCCTGGGACGAACTTGCCGGCGGCGTTCTTGACCAACGCGGACGGGATGTTCGCCTGCGTGGCGTAGTTCAGCTCGACGTAGCCGACTGCACCCGGGGTCTGCTTGACGCCGCCGGCGACGCCGTCATTGCCCTGGGCACCGATGCCCGTCGGCCACTGGACCTCCTTGCCCGCGCCGACGCTGGCGTGCCAGTCAGCGTTGACGGTGTCCAGGTATGACGTGAAGGCGTTGGTGGTCCCGGAGCCGTCCGAGCGATGGACGACGGTCACGGGGAGATCGGGCAGCGTCACGCCCGAGTTGAGCGCGGCGATCTTCGGGTCATTCCAGTTCTTGATCGTGCCCGCGAACAGGCCCGCGATCGTGTCGGCGTCGAGGTTGATGGCCGTCACGTCGGGCACGTTGTAGATGACCACGACCGCCCCGAGCGCGGTCGGCACGTGGAGGATCTTCACGCCCGGCTTGAGGGCGGCGATCTCCTCGTCCTTCATCGCGGCGTCCGACGCGCCGAAGTCGACGGTCTGGTCGGTGATGCCCTTGATCCCGCCACCGGACCCGATCGCCTGGTAGTCGATCTTGATGTTCGGGTTGGCGGCGCTGTAGGTCTCGAACCAGGACGTGTACAGCGGCGCGGGGAACGTCGCCCCTGCGCCCTGCAGCTGGACGTCGGCGGTCGGCACGGTCGGAGCGCCTCCGGCCGCCATGCTCCCGGCCGGGCTCGCGGCCATGCTCGGCGCGGCGGCACTCTGGGCGGGCGCGGTGGGTGCGGTCGTCGCGCCGGACCCGCTGCTGCAGGCGGCCACGAACAGGGCCGCCGCGAGCGCGAGTCCCCCAAGGCGCTTCGGTCTGTCGAGCGACACGTTCATCCTCCAATTCGCCGACGGCGCCAGGGCGCGCCGATCTCGGTCTGTGCAGTCCCCTACGTGGACAACGGTCGAGTCCAGGCGTCAACGGCTCGTATGCAGCGTGTTAAGGGGCGGTTAACGCTGACGAGCCTCATCGAGGCCCGTCGTCGAGGCGATAGCCGACGCCGCGGACCGTCACCAGGCAGGTCGGGTGGTCGGGCAGCGGTTCGATCTTGGAACGCAACCAGCGCACGTGGACATCCACGGTCCGGGGGCCGCCCGCGTGGTTGGGCCCCCAGACCAGGTGCAGCAGCTCGCGACGGGTGTAGGCGCGGCCCGGGTGCGCGGCGAGGAGCGCCAGCAGGCCGAACTCCTTGGGCCGCAGGTGGACGACGTGTCCGTGTTGTCGGAGCTCGTGCGCCGCGAGGTCGATCTCGAGGCCCTCGCCGATCGGCAAGACGATCGGGGACCCGGGCTTTGCCCGCGCCTTTGTTTCGAGCCACGTCAGGCGTCCGGCGAGCTCGCTCGAGTCGGTCGTCGTCGACAGCGCATCGTCGAAGCCCGCGGCGAGCGCGGCGAGCCGGTCCGCGACGGCGTCGGGCGGCGCGAGATGGATGGCCCGCATGCCGCTGCGCCGGCGCCGCTCGTCGGCTACGAGGTGAAGCGCCTCCGCGTCCGCTGGCGGTTGCGCGCACAGGACGATCCGGGGGCGTTCGGCGAGCAACACGTCGCGAAAGCGCCTCGGATCGGCGATGACGCGGACGGCCGTCGATGGCACGCGGTCCGGCACCTCGGTGGCCGGGCCGTCGGCCGCCAGGATCAGCCACGCCGCCCGCCCGGTACGCATCGGGGCGGACGTCGCGGAGGAGTCATGACTCGGCGGGACGGCGGCGACCACGAGACGAGCGTCCCGGGCCGCGGTCAACGGCCTGTTCCGCGGCCGTTAACGTTGCATCAACGTCGGTCGAGGTCGGAGTTGGCTTCCGGGATGGACCCGCTCGGGCGAGCGGACGGGTCCCACCTGCGGCAGACTGCTCGGTGCACGCCGCGCACCGGCGACCGGTGGATCGAGGAGCGGTCATGGTGGACGAACCGGGGGCCGCGAAGGCCGCGACGCCGCCCGACGGCCGGACGTCCGCATCCCGCGAGGCCACGGATCCGGACGACCAGGCGGCGAAGGCGGCCCGCAAGGCCGCGAAGCGTGATGAGAAGATCGCCAGGCGGGCGGCGAAGGCCGCGGCGAAGTCCGCGAAGCGGGAGGCGAAGGCCGCGGCGAAGTCCGCGAAGCGCGCGGCGAAGGCGGACAAGGCCGCGAGGAAGGCCGCGAAGCGCGAGGCGAAGGCGGCCGCCAAGGGCGCCAAGGCCGCGGCCAAGGCGGAGCGGGCCGACGCCAAACGGGCGGAGCGGGCCGCCCGTGAGGACGCGAAGGCGGCCGCCGAGGCGGAGAAGGCGGCAGCAAAGCTCGCGGCGACGTACCAACCCGATCAGCCGGTCGGAGACTCCGATGAGGCCGCGGCGGTCGCCGAAGGCTTCGTGGCCGCGTTCGAGGAAACGTCGGCGGCCGAGGCCAAGACGTCGTCAGGCGCCCCCAAGGGCCATCGCCCGAAGCCCGATCGCCGCTCGTCCTCGGCATCCGGTTCGCTCGAGGAGGCCGCGGAGCTCGTCGAGCGCACGAAGGAACCCGCGGCTTCGCGCATCGTCGACCGCGTCGAAACGGCGCCGCGTCGAGCCCGGCGCGCACCTCCGACACCGTCGGTCGAGACGGAGGCGGTGGCCGATGTGGTGGCTGAGGGCGAGTTCGAACCTCCCGGCCCGGTCGCCATTCAGCCCGAACCGGAGCCTCCGCCCGAACCTCAGCCTGAACCGGAGCCTCCGCCCGAACCTCAGCCTGAACCGGAGCCTCCGCCCGAACCTCAGCCTGAACCGGAGCCTCGGCCCGAACCTCAGCCTGAACCGGAGCCTCCGCCCGAACCTCAGCCTGAACCGGAGCCTCCGCCCGAACCTCAGCCTGAACCGGAGCCTCCGCCCGAACCTCAGCCGGAGCCCGAGCCCGAACCTGAGCCCGAGCCCGAGCCGGAACCTCCGCCCGAGCCCGAACCGGAGCCCCAGCCCGAGTCCGGACCCGAGCCCGAACCGGAGCCCCAGCCCGAGTCCGGACCCGAGCCCGAACCGCAGCCCGAACCCGAACCACAGCCCGAACCCGAACCGCAGCCCGAACCTGAACCACAGCCCGAACCCGAACCGCAGCCCGAACCCGAACCACAGCCCGAACCCGAACCACAGCCCGAACCCGAACCACAGCCCGAACCCGAACCACAGCCCGAACCCGAACCACAGCCCGAACCCGAACCACAGCCCGAACCCGAACCCGAACCCGAACCACGGCTCGGATCCGAACCGGAGACGGAGCTCGCAGCGGGAGCGGCGCCCGAGGCGTCCGTCGATGACGCGAGCGTGGTGGCCCTGCCGGGTGCCACTGCCCCGGCGACGATCGACCCCGGCAGCGTGGCCGACGGGGCCGTCATCGGTGCCGCGATGGATGTCGGGGCCAACAGCATCCACCTGCTGGTCGCTGCGGTCGCCGGGCACCGCATCGAGCCGCTGCTCGACGAGTCGGTCTTCCTCGGCCTCGGGGACCGCGTCGCGCGCGACGGCAAGCTCGGCCCGGAGGCCCGCCGCGACGTGGTGAACGCCCTGGCGAGCTACGCGGCCACGGCGAGCCGGCTCGGGGCGCGGGACATCACCATCGTCGGCACCGAGCCGATCCGCCGGGCCTACGATGCGACCGCGCTGGTCGGCGAGGTCGAGTCGCGCGCAGATCTCTCGCTCCACGTCCTCGAGCACGACGAGGAGGCGATGCTCACCCTGCTCGGCGTGACCAAGGGCCGGCGCGTCCGTACGGACACGCTCGTCGTCGACATCGGTGGCGGCAGCTGCGAGTTCGTGATCGCCGAGCCCGGGCGCCCGGTCCGGTCGATCGGCATCAGCCTCGGCTCGGCCAGGCTCACCCAGGACCACATCCACGGCGATCCGCCGACCCCGGCCGAGATCGACGCCCTGCGCGAGATCGCGCGCACGGCGCTCGCGGACGCGCCCGACGCGAACCCGCGCGACATGATCGCGGTTGGCGGCACCGCGTCGAACCTCCTCCGCCTGCTGCCCGCGACCGCCATCGATAGGGTCCTCACCCGCCGGCGCATCGCCGTCGCGCTCGCGATGCTGACCGTCGAACGGAGCGTGGACGCCGCCGAGCGCCACGCCCTGCGGCCCCAGCGCGCCAGGATCCTCCCCGCGGGAGCGGTCATCGTGGACGCGATCCTCGAGCGCTACGGCGTCGACCGGCTGCAGGTGTCGGAGGAAGGGATCCGCGAGGGCGCCGTCCTCGCGGCTGCGGCCGCCGGCCCGGCGTGGCGCGACCGCCTACGCTTCCTGGTCGCGGGCTGGGACGAGCACGCTCCGACGTCGGACTGAGTCCGGTTGCGACCGGCGAACGGTGCCGCGCCGCCGGTGAGGCGGCCTTGCCCCGTGGCTCCCGATTCGGTTACGGTCGCTGGCGTGGAAGTGGAAGCGTGACGACGGTGCGCGTCCGCGCCGCCCTCGTGCTGTGCGCGATCCCCATGCTCATCGGCTGCGGGTCCACGCCGACGCCGTCTCGGGTCGGGCCGACCTCCTCGCCGGCCGCATCGGATCCCCCGGCACCGTCGACGGCCGCGGACGCCGTCTTCAGGTGGGACGCCCCGGCCGACGGCACGAAGGTGACGAAGAAGAAGGTCACGCTCCGGGCGGTGGCGGACGCCGCCGGGGCGAGCGACGACGCGACCGTCGTGTTCAGCGTCGACTGGCCGGGTTCGCCACCGCGGCAGGCGTGCGAGGCCTCGGCCCAGGCCGGCGGCGCGGCGTGGGAATGCGAGGTGGACCTGGCGGCGCTCAAGGCACCGAGTGGGTCCCTGCGGGTGGACTTCGACGTGAGCAACGAGGGAGGCGTCGACGCGTCGCCGGACGGCACCCGGACGCTTCAATACCGTCCGCCGGCCCCGAAGTGGCGCACGGCGCGGACGATCCTGCCCAGGCGGTGCGACGCACCCGTGCTTGCGATCGACCCGAACGGCTACCACGTGGCGGCGACGTGCGGCGGCTCGATCGGGACCGCCGAGGGTTCGGCGACCGGCGCCTGGACGAAGGCGATGTTCGCGGCGCCCGCCCACCGCACCGAGTCCGACCCGCAGCTCGTGGCCGACGGCGACACCCTGCACCTCGCCTACACCCGCTACGGCCCGCTGAACGATGCCGAGACCTGTGGCAGCGGGGTCAGCTTCAAGGACCTCGGGGTGTACGAGCGGACGCGCAGCCTCCCGGACGGCGCGTGGTCCGACGCGCGACAGATCGGTCGCAGCGGCGACGTCCTCGACGCCTTCCGCGCGATGGACGGCACGCTTCATGCGATCGTGCTGCCGCAGGGCTCATCGACGGCGGTCTACGAGCAGGTCGCCGGCGGCTCGACGACGCGGGTCCCGCTTCCCCGCTCGAGTGGGGGAACGTCGCTCCGGGTCGGGGACGATGGCAAGGCCCGCGTCGCGTACGTCGACTGGCGCGACGGCAACATCCAGCTGGCGACCGTCGATGGCACATCGGTCAGCACAGAGGTCGTCGCTTCGAAGGGCAACCTCCTCAACCCCCTGCTCGTGCTCGGTGCCGGCAACCAGCCGTACCTCGTGTGGACCCGCGACGCGACCGCCGCGGCCGGTTGCGCGGTGCCCGACCCGCTGCCGGCTGACGGCACCTATTACGGGACGAAGGTCGACGGGCGGTGGGTCGTCGAGCGGATCACGAAGGCGACCGGCCCGACCTCGATGGTCCTGGACACCGACACCGGGGCCGTCCACGTCCTCGTCAACGGCAGTCCCAACATGCAGGGCGGCGGGCGCCTCGAGCACGCCGAGCGGACGCCGAGCGGCAAGTGGACGTCGGAGGGGCTCCTGGACAGCCCGGCCGAAGGCAGCGCGATCATCCGCCAGGACGCGTCCGACGGCACGCTCGTGGTCGTGTACGACAGCAAGGATGGCGTGCAGATGCTGACCCGGCGCTAGCGGGTCAGAGTCCGGCGACGAGCCTCCCGAGCGCGCGCCGGAAGGCGAGGCTCGACACCCCGCGCCACGGCGTGCCGACCGTCCGGCGCAGCTTCGCGAGGCTCCGCTCCCGGTCCACGAGATACCGCCCGATCGCGGCGCTCTCAACCTCGGTCAGGTCGCCCGCGTGCTCGAGGAGGAACGCGCGCGCGAGGCCGGCCGCGACGTCCGCGTCGTGCAACCAGCCGAGGTGGTCCTGGAGCGCGACGACCTTCTCGATCACGGGACCCGCGTCGCGGCCCAGCGCCTCGCGCACGAACTCGAGCGTGTAGCGCAGCCACTTGGCGGCGATGCGCAGGTCGTGGAGCGTCGTCACGTCCGCCCAGCGCATGACGGGCTCGTAGGCGCGCACGGACTCGTACGCGCTCCAGACGCGCGACGGCATCGTGTCCCGAACCCGATGGGGCTCGGTCGGGCCGACCGCGTGGACGCCCTGGCCCTCCGCCTGGACGAACGCGAGGTAGCCGTCGAGCCAGCGCCGATAGCGCTCGGCGTCGAGCTCGCGGACCAGCACGCCGCGAGCGGACTCGCGGCGCACGCGCCACGAGCGCACCAGCGGCTCGAGCGCGGCCGCCTCTTCCTCGGGCTGGTGGCCCTGGTAGGCCTCGATCAATTCGATCAGGACGTCCAGGTCCCGGACGGCCCCGAGGTCTCCCGCCACCAACCGCAGGCGCTTGCGATGTCGGGCCGTGCGCTTCGCGTCGAAGGCGTCGCCGAACACCCGCCACGCCGCGCGCTGGCGTCGCGTCGCGACGCGCATCGCGTGCAGCTCCTCGGTGTCCATCCCATCGCGAGTCCCGGCCTCGCGCGCGACCATGCGGGCAAGGTGGAACCGGAGGACCTTGCGGCCCGCCTCCGCGATGTGGTCGTCGGCCAGCACGCCCGGCGACTTCGGGACGAGGATCCGCGGCTGATCGGGGATGGCGTCCGGGCCGACCGCGGGCAGGGCCTCGAGGGACGCCAGCGATGGCGCCGCGCCATCGGCGAGCGCCTCGGCGCTCATCGCCTGGGCGGACCTGCGGCGTCGCCGGCGCTGCGCGCCGGAGCGGCCCGTGTGATGCACCTCGGCATCGGCCTGGATGGCGACCGCCACCTCCAGCTCTTCGGGCTCGCGCTCGCGCGGTTCGCGCCGGACGACCTCGAGTGCCCGCTCGAACTTCGAGCTGTCGACCGCCACGAGCTCCTCGATCTCGCCCAGCATGTCGGCCAGCGGCTCGAGGTCCACCTCGTTGCCGTCGCGCAACTCGAGCTCGAGCTCCACGAACCGCTCGGCGACCTCGGCGCCCACGAGGACCTCGACGTCGTCGACCGACACCTCGACGACCGTGCCGTTGCGCTCGTAGTTCCGCTTCTGGCGCACCTGCCGCAGCGACACCAGGTCGCGCAGCGCGCGCTCGCCGACGATCTCGATCACGGCATCCCGGGCGTCCGAGACCGGCCACGCCGCCGGCGGCAGGCTGGGGTCGGCCGGGCCCTCCAGCTCCTCGCGCTTGTGCAGCGAGCCGCCGTCGTCGTGGCGCTGGAGGCCTTTGAGGGTGAGGATCGTCCCGTGCCCCGTCGACCGTAGCCGGCCCGCGTAGCCGGCCGCCTCGAGAGCGCCGTCCTCCGTGTCGAGGTACCGATCCTCGTGCCGTACGGTCTCGGTCGGACCGGTCGCGGCAAACCCGGCCAGCTCGTCCGCCGCGAGCAGCCGCTCCCCGGTCGCGACGTCGGTCATCCGGTACTTGAGCTCGACCTCGGTCGGTCGCGGCCCGTCCAGCACGTCGGTCATGCCCGCGGATCCATCGATCCGGCCCCCGCCGTGCCACCGTGACGGGCGTGGTCGGCGCCCACGACCGACAGCGCGGCGTCGTCCTTGAGCACGGCGAAGGTGTCGACGGTGCCCTCGACGGACTCGATGATCTCGGTTCGCCGCCATTCGCCGTCCGGGCCGAGCTGCCACGAACGCCGGTTGTCGGCCAGCATCACGTCGATGATCCGGGCCAGGCGGGCCTGCGCCTCGTGATCCTCGACGGGCGTGACGACCTCGACGCGCCGGTCGAGGTTGCGCTCCATGAGGTCGGCGGACCCGATGTACCACTCGGCCCGCCCGCCGTTGGCGAACATCCAGATGCGCGAGTGCTCGAGGAACTCGCCGATCACCGATCGCACCCGGATGTGCTCGGACAGCCCCTCGACGCCGGGGACCAGGCAGCACGCCCCGCGGACGATGCAGTCGATCTCGACGCCGGCCGCCGAGGCGTCGTACAGGGCCTCGACCATCTGGGTGTCGACCAGCGAGTTGATCTTGATGACGATCCGACCGGGCGTGCCGGCGCGGGCGTTGAGGGCCTCGCGCTCGACCAGCTCCAGGAACCGGGAGCGCAGCGTGGTCGGCGCGACGATCAGGCGCCGGAACACCCGCTGGCGCGACAGGCCGGTGAGCGAGTTGAACAGGTCGGTGACGTCCGCGCCGAGCTCCTCGCGGCACGACAGGAGCCCGAGGTCGACGTACGAGCGGGCGGTCTTCGAGTTGTAGTTGCCGGTCCCGATGTGCACGTAGCGGCGCAGCCTGCCGCCCTCGCGGCGCACGACCAGGGCGACCTTGGAGTGGGTCTTGAGGCCGACCAGGCCATAGACGACGTGCGCGCCGGCCTGCTCGAGCCGGCGGGCCCACACGATGTTGGCCTCCTCGTCGAAGCGCGCCTTGATCTCGACCAGCACCACGACCTGCTTGCCGCGCTCCGCCGCGCGGATCAGGTTCTGGACGATGGGCGAGTCGCCCGACGTCCGGTACAGCGTCTGCTTGATCGTCAGGACGTCGGGGTCGTCGGCGGCCTGGGCGATGAACCGCTCGACCGACGCCGAGAACGATTCGTACGGGTGGTGCACGAGCAGGTCGCCGGCCCGGATCTGGGCGAACACGTCGACCGGCTCGTCCTCCTCGTGCGGGGTCAGCCGCGGCGGGATCACGGGCGTGTACGGCGGCGCCTTGAGGTCCGGCCGATCGAGGTCGACGAGCGGCCACAGGGCGGTGAGGTCGAGCATCCCCGCGACCTCGTACACGTCGTCGTCGAGGACGCCGATGCCCTTGCTCAGGATCTGGCGCGTGACCTCGGGCATCGACCGCTCGACCTCGAGCCGGACGGCCTCGCCGAAGCGGCGACGCCGGACCTCCTCCTCGATGGCCAGCAGGAGGTCGTCGGCCTCGTCCTCCTCGATCGCGATATCCGCGTCGCGGGTGACGCGGAAGAGGTGCGTCTCGAGGATCTCCATGCCCCGGAACAGCTCGTCGAGGTTCGCCTCGATGACCTGGTCGAGCAGCACGAACCGGCCGGGGCTGACCGCCACGAGGCGCGGCAGGAGCGGCGGGATCTTGACCCGTGCGAAGCGCTGCTCCCCGGTCTCCGGGTCGCGAAGCCCGACGGCGATCGACAGCGTGAGCGTGCTGATGTACGGGAACGGGTGCCCCGGGTCCACGGCGAGCGGCGTGAGCACGGGGTAGATCTCGTCGTGGAACCGCTGGCGCAGCGCCTCGTGGTGCTCGGAGACGTCGTCGTAGTCGAGGATCTCGATCCCCTCGGCCGCGAGCTCGCCGCGCAGGGTCGCGAAGATCGAGCCCTGCTGGGCCATCAGGACGAGGACCCGGGCCCGGATCGCGTCGAGCTGGTCGGCGGCGGTCCGCCCGTCGGCGGAGACCGCCTGCGAGCCGCTCAGCTCCTGGCGCCGCAGGCCCGAGACGCGCACCTGGAAGAACTCGTCGAGGTTGTTGACGAAGAAGAACAGGGACCGGACGCGATCGAGGAGGGGGTTGCGCTCGTCGCCGGCCTCGTGGAGGACCCGCGCGTTGAACTCGAGCCAGGACAGCTCGCGGTTCAGGATCGGGTGGCGCTGCTCGCGCGCTGCCCGGCGGCGGCCGCGGGCGGCAGCGCGCGGTCCGGGTGCTGGGCGAACGGCGGTCATGGTCCTCGCAACGATGCGGCCCGGACCCGGGACGCGGACGCGACGACACCGCGACCCGATCCCGGTCGGGGCCGCCGAGAATACCACGCCGCCGTGCCCGGACCCCCCCGGGAGGACCACGTATTCCGTGCGTCGCCGTGCCCGGTCAGCCCTCCGCCACGTACCGCCGCTCGCCCGTGCGCGGATCGAGGAAGACGCGCATCTGGACGCCCGTCGTCGGGTCGACGAACCGCTCGTCCGTGGGCTGGAACCGGGCCTCCGGTGGCTCCAGCTCGCTGCCGCCGGGGCCGTGGTCGTCGCCCGGTCCGTCGGCGACCAGCGAGCGGTATCGCAGCCGCTCGAACAGCGCCGCGATGATCAGGATCACCCCCGGCAGGATCAGGAACAGGAACGAGATGACGTTGCCGCCCGGGCCCGCCGCCGCGACCACCAGGCCGACGACGACAAGGACGACGCCGAGCCCGCCGATCAGCCCGCGGGCGAGCGAGACGCCCATCCTGCTACTCGACGCCCTGCGGCGCACCGGCGTCCGGGGACACGACCACGGCGGTGCCGTAGGCCACGATCTCGGACATCGTGCCGGCCAGCTCGGACGAGTCGAAGCGCATCGAGATCACCGCGTTGCCCCCGACCAGGGTCGCGTTCTGGACCATCCGGTCGATGGCCTGGCGCCGGGTGTCCTCGAGCAGGCTCGTGTACTCGTGGATCTCCCCGCCGCCGATGGACCGGAGGCTGGCCATCAGGTTCCCCCCCAGGCCGCGGCTGCGGACGACGAGGCCGAACACCTGGCCCTTCGTCTCGGTGACGCGGTAGCCGGCCACGAACGGTGCGGTCGCGATGATCATCGGGGTCCTCCGGCATGCGATGCGTGCGATGGCGCCCGGTCCCTCGTGCAGTCCGCGCACGGGCATCGATCGCGGAGGAGGGCGAACGAGTAGAAGCCGGTGTGATGGCCGTCGCCCCACAGCGGCGCGATCGCGTAGGCGCCGACCATCGACACGTCCACGAGACGGGTCTGGTCGGGCGTCAGGGTGGGCGCCGTGTCGAGCCAGCCCGGCAGGCCGGCCTCGCCGCGACAGTACGCGCATGGGCACAGCCAGCGCAGCGTGACGGTGTCGTAGACGGTCTCGTGCCCGTCGGTCCAGTCGAGCGTCACCGTGCCGGCGCCGCGGTTGGCGTCGATCCTGACGGGGGTGGTCCTGGCCGCGTCCTGCACGCGTCGATCGTACCGCCGCGGGCCGCGACCCAGCCATCGGCGGCGCTCGATCGACCGGGTCAGCGGCCGATGGCCCGCGCCAGGACCTCGAACGTGTCGGGCGAGCCCGGCCAGCGCTGGCGCAGCGCCTGCGAGCCCATGCGCCGACGGACATAGCGCAGCGCGACGATCGCGACGACGAGGTCGTCGAGTGGACCGAGCACCGGGATGAACTCGGGGATCAGGTCGATAGGCGACACGATCCACGCCACCAGGACGACGATCACGGCGCGGACGTCGAGCGGCGTCGAGCGGTCGCCGACAAGGTCGCGCAGCAGCCGCAGCAGGTCGGGCACGACCGCGAGGAGCTCCCGCAGGCTGGTATCGCGTGGGCGCAGCACCCACAGCAGCGCAACGAAGCCGGCCCAGGCCAGCGCGAGCCCCACGAGGATGGCCGCCACCGGCCGGAGGTCCATGGCGCGATGCTGCCACGACCCGGACCATCCGCGAGTTCGCATGCAGGACCTTCCCCGAATGGCAGTGGGGATGGTGCCCGCTATGCTCGGGACCGCATGACGTCCCTGGTACCCGCATGACCCTCGTCGTCGATCACCTGTTCAAGCGGTTCGGCACCGTCGTGGCCCTCGACGACCTCGCCTTCGAGGTCCCCGCCGGGCAGGTGTTCGGATTCCTCGGCGCCAACGGCGCGGGCAAGACGACGACGATGCGGATCGCCCTCGGGGTGCTCGAGCCCGACGCCGGCCGGATCGCCTGGCGGGGCGTCGAGAGCCACCGCCTCCCGCGCTCGACGTGGGGCTACCTGCCCGAGGAGCGCGGCCTGTATCCGAGGATGCGGGTCCTCGAGCAGCTCCAGTTCTTCGGCGGCCTCCACGGCGTGCCGCCGGACCGCGCGCGCCGCGTCGCGATGGACTGGCTGCGCCGCTTCCGCGCCGAGGACCTGGCCGACCGCCGCGCCGAGCAGCTTTCGAAGGGCAACCAGCAGAAGATCCAGTTCGTCGCCGCGGTGCTCCACGACCCCCAGGTCCTGCTCATGGACGAGCCTTTCACGGGCCTCGACCCGGTCAACGTGATGCTCCTGCGCGAGGCCTTCCTCGAGCTCCGCGACCGCGGCCGGACGGTCGTCTTCTCGACCCACCAGATGGAGGTCGCGGAGGCGCTGTGCGAGTCGGTCGCCATCGTCGACCGCGGGCGCGTGGTGGTCGGCGGGCCGATCCGCGAGGTCCGGCGCGCGACCGGGCGGCGGATGGTCCGGATCTCCGTGGCGGACGATCACCGCCTGCCGTGGCTGGCCGACCTGCCCGGGACGCGGATGATCCAGGTGGGCATGGACCGCTCGACCGTCGAGCTGGATGCCGGGCTCGAGCCGGACGTGGTGCTCGCCGCGGCCGTCGCCGCCGGCGCGAAGGTCGTCCACTTCGAGGTCGCGGACCCCAGCCTCGAGCAGGTATTCATCGACTTCGTCGGCCACCCCGCGGACCAGGAGACCCACCTCGCACCGGTCGACGGCGTGGAGGCCGATCCCGTCGAGGCCGCCCCGGCGCCCGCCGCACCGGCGGAGGACGCGGCGTGAGCGGCAGTCCGCACGCGGTGCCGCCGGCCCCGCCCGAGGCCATGCCGCAGAGCTCCAACGCCACCAACGTCGGGCTGGTCGCCCGTCGGGAGTACGTCGAGCGCGTGCGGTCCCGCGCCTTCGTGTTCTCGACGCTGCTGCTCATCGGCCTGGCCGTGGTGGTCGCGCTGATCCCGCTCGGCGTCCGGCTGCTCGATCGGGCGACGGTCACCCAGGTGGGGGTCGTGACCGACGACCCGGCCCTGGCCGCGCGGGCCGTGGCGGTCATGGACAGCGCGCTCAACGCGCCGCTGCCGGGCGGCGACCCGGGGACGCGGAAGTTCGACTTCGAGCCGCGCACGGACGCGGAGGCCGCGGCCCAGGAGGTGCGCGACGGCGTCCTCGCGGGCGCGATCCTGATCGTCCGGAAGCCCGACAACGGCCTCGACTTCCAGGTCCTGACGTCTGGCGCTCTCAGCCCCGATCGGGCCCAGCTGCTGCAGATCGGCGCGTTCGGCGTGGGCATCCTGGACTGGACCGCCTCCCAGCCCGCCTCGAACACGCCGTTCGTGCTGCCGTCGTTCAGCGTCGTCGATGCCGCCTCCACCTCGGCCGGCGGCGGGAGCGGGCTGGCGATCGACACTGCCGAGTACGCCAGCCGCCGGATCGTCGGCATCGTGTTCGTGGTGCTCTCGTTCCTGACGCTCGTGTTCTACGGGCTGTGGGTCGCGTCGGGCGTCGTGGCGGAGAAGGCCAGCCGGGTCATGGAGCTGCTGATCTCCGCCGCGACCGCGCCCCAGCTCGTGGTCGGCAAGATCAGCGGGATCGGGCTGGCCGGCCTGACCCAGGTGAGCCTGGTGCTGCTGCCGGCGGTGCTCGCGCTGCTGCTGTCGGGACGGCTCGCCGCCTCGATCTTCGGCGCAGGCGACGCCGCGGCGCCGTCCCTGGGCGGCCTGTCGCCGGGCCTGCTGGCGGCATTCCTCGTCTACTTCGTGCTGGGCTTCGCGCTGTACGCCGCGCTGTACGCCGGCGCGGGGTCCCTGCTGAGCCGGCCCGAGGACCTCCAGATCGTGGCCCTGCCGCTGTCGATCCCCGCGATCATGGGCTACTTTCCGGCCGTGCTCGCCCTGTCGGGCGGCGCTGGCCCGATCATCCGGTTCGCGTCCTACGTGCCGCTGTGGAGCCCGTTCGTGATGATGGCGCGGCTGTCGGTGGGGTCGGTCGAGCCGTGGGAGCTCGCGCTCTCGGTCGGGCTGCTCCTGGTCACCGTGCCGATCGTGACCTGGTTCTCGATCCGCGTGTACCGCGCGGGCGTCCTGCTCTACGGGCAGCCGCCGACGATGCGCACGTTCATGCGGGCGGTCCGCGGCTGACGCTCGGCGCGACGCGGTCGCGGACCACGCCGGCCACGCACCTACTCGGCGGCCTCCTCCTCGAACGGCAGCCGCCGGAACAACGCGAGCACCGGCGCGGTGCCGGTGGCGCCCTCGAGGTCATCGGTGGCCGGCGACTCGTCGCCCGGCTCGCCGGTCGGCGCGGACGCGTCTCCGGGCGGCCCCGCGACGATCGAGCGCCACAGGGCGCTGTGCACGCCCGGCAGGTAGGGGCTGGTCCGGCGGCGCGCGAGGACGCCGGCGATGCCCTGCGCCGTGACCGCCGCGTGGAGCGCCCGGCCCTCGCCGGCGATGGCCGGCACGACGACTACCTCGTCGCCCGGCCGGAGCACGCGACGGAGCGCGACCCGGCGCTTGTCGAGCGGCGTGTTCAGGAGCCACTTGCCGTCGAGGTGGAGGACGTCGAACACGAGGCAGGCGACCGGCCGGCCGGGCCTGCCGTTGAGGCGCTCGCGGAGGGCGTCGTCGTCTGCCCGGCCCTTCGCGTCCACGACCACCAGCTCGCCGTCGAGCACGGCCGACCGCGCGGCCACCCGGACAGCGAGCCCGGCGAGCTCCGGCAGGCGATCGGCCAGGTCGCGACCCGTCGGGTCGACGATCCGCACCTCGCCGTCGCCGGCGCGCTCGGACGGGCCGATGAACGCGAGCACCCGGTGACCGCCCCAGGTGGGCTCGAACAGGTAGTCGGGGGAGTCGAAGGGATCCGGGCGCGAGGTGGGCCACATCGGGGCCACGTCGCCCGGGCGCGGCAGCGCCGGCTCGAGCCGGAGGTTCAGCTGCTCGATCATCGCCCGCCGATGGTAGCCCGCCCACCGGAGATAGACTCAGCCGCCGGACCCCGCCCGTCATCGCCCGCTGCGTCCATGGAGGTGCCCGTGCCCCGTCCCGCTCGTCCCGAGGACCTGTACCGCCTGTCCGTCCCGTTCGACCCCCGCCTGTCGCCGGACGGGCGCCTGGTCGCGTTCACGGTCAAGCGCACCGCGATCGGCCGCGACGGCTACCGGTACGCCATCTGGCTCGCGGCGACCGACGGCTCGGGGCCGGCCCGCCAGGTCACCCTCGGGTCGCGAGCGGACCGCCATCCCCGGTTCTCGCCGGACGGCCGAACCCTCGCCTTCATCTCCGATCGACGGCTGCAGGTCGAGGAGGAGCCCGACCGGCCGAAGGAGGCCAAGGACCGGCTCGACTGCGACCAGCTGTTCCTGCTCCCGCTCGACGGCGGCGAGGCGCGCCGGCTGACCGACCTGCCGCGCGGCGTCACCGACGTCGCATGGGCGCCGGACGGCCGCTCGCTGGCCGTCCTGTCGAGCTCCCGCGGCGCGACGATGGCGGAGGACACCCGGAGGTGGGGACGCCCGGCGAAGCCCAAGCCCGGCGAGACCCCGCTGTCCGACTACCGCTACATCGACCGGCTCGCCTACCAGTACAACGGGATCGGCTTCATCGACGATCACGACGCGCACCTGTGGGTGGTCGACGCCGCGACCGGCGAGGCGCGATCGCTGGTGGCCGGGCCGACGGCCGAGGGCCAGCCCGCGTGGAGCCCCGACGGGTCCAGGATCGCATTCACGGCGAACCGCCGGCCGCAGCCGGACATCGACGGCCGGTCGTCCGTGTACGTCGTCGACGTCGCGTCGCGCGAGGTCACGACGATCGCCGGTGGCGCCGACGCGCTGTTCGCGGGCCCCGTCTGGACCCTGGACGGTGCCACGATCCTGGTCACCGGGGAGCGATTCCCGCGCGGCTACTACCGGACCGGGATCTGGGCCTTCGCGGCGGATGGCTCCGACGCCGGCCCCGGCGGCGGCACGGACCTGCTCGCCGAGAGCGGCCTGAAGCCCGATGCGGCCCTAAACAGCGACGTGACGCCGGCCGAGGGCACGCGCGTCGTCGCGTCCGCCGATGGCCGGACGGTGCTGTTCACGGCCCCCGTCGACGGCTCGTACGAGCTGTGGCGGGTCGGGCTCGACGGCGGCGGCGAGCCGGTCCGGCTGACGGACGGCCGCCACTACCTGTCGGGCTGGGACGCGGCGCCGGCCGGGGATCGGGACCTGGTCGCGGCGATCCGCTCCGACGCGACGACGCTCCCCGAGGTCGTGGCGTTCGAGGCGGGCGCGACGGCGCGGGGCATGAAGGCCCGTCGGACGCTGACGGTGCTCAACGCCGAGCTGGGCGGGGAGATCGCCTGGGTCGAGCCCGTCGACCGGCGCTGGCCGAGCGACGGGCGCGAGATCCAGGCCTGGCTGTATCCCGCCGGCCCGGGTCGACAGCCGATGGTGCTCGAGATCCACGGTGGCCCGCACACGCTCTACGGCCACGCGCCGATACTCGAGTGGCAGGTCCTCGCGGGCTCCGGGATCTCCGTGCTGGCCTCCAATCCGCGCGGGTCGGAGGGGTACGGCGAGGCGTTCAACCGGGCCAACCTGGGCGATTGGGGCGACGGGCCGATGGCCGACGTCCTGGCGGGCGTGGACCAGGCGATCGACGAGGGGCTGGCGGATCCCGATCGGCTCGGGGTGACCGGCGGCTCGTATGGCGGCTACCTGACCAACTGGATCGTCGGCAAGACCGACCGGTTCAAGGCCGCGATCACCTGCCGGTCGGTCGTGGACATGCGGCTGCTGTTCCTGACCGGCGACATCTCGGGGGCCGAATGGGCGCGGGTCGAGTTCGGGCGGAGCCCGTGGGAGGAGCCGGAATACTTCGACTCGATCTCGCCGCTGTCGGTCGCGGAGAACATCCGGACGCCGCTCCTGGTCCAGCACTCGGAGCGCGACCTGCGGACGACGGTCGCCCAGGCCGAGGCGTTGTTCACGGTGCTGCGCTCCCTCAGGCGCCCGGTCCGGTTCATGCGCGTGCCCGAGGAGAGCCACGAGCTCACGCGCGGCGGCGTGCCGTACCGGCGCGCGGAGAACCTGGTCCAGGTGCGCGACTGGTTCGTCCACTTCCTGGTCCGCGGCGAGCGCCGCCTGCCAGCCCCGCCGAAGAACCGCGCGGGTCGCTAACCGGCGATCGGCAGCCGAACATCGTCCTCGTCCCCCGATGACACTCGGCTCATCGATGACGCGAGTGTCATCGGCGACCGCGGACAGGCCTCGGAGGTCAAGTTCGACCTCGGTCGACACTGGGTCGGGGCGGAGGCCGGTTGTAGACTCCCGCGCATGACCACGTCCGTCGCCCGTGACACGGCCACGCGAGAGCGAGCCCAGGAGCTGATCCGCGCCTTCGACGGCCGGGCCGGGAGCCTGGGCAGCCTGCTCGGACGCGTCACGCCGGTCGACGCCGTCGGCATCCAGGAGCGGGTCACGTCGCTGTCCCGCCGGTCGATCAAGAAGGCGTCCAAGGTCTGGGCCCTCGACCTCGCGATCCGGATGATGGACCTGACGACGCTCGAGGGGAAAGACACGCCGGGCAAGATCCGGGCGCTGTGCGCGAAGGGGATGCGGCCCCAGCCGGGCGACGCGTCGATCCCGCACGTGGCCGCGATCTGCGTCTACCCGACGTTCGTCGCCGAGGCCAAGGAGGCGCTCGGCTCATCGGGCGTCAGGGTCGCGTCCGTATCGACGGCCTTCCCGTCGGGCCAGTCGTTCCTCGACATCAAGCTCGCCGAGACGCGCGCGGCGGTCGGGGCCGGGGCGGACGAGATCGACATGGTCATCGATCGCGGCGCGTTCCTCGCGGGCGACTACGCGACCGTGTTCGAGGAGATCGTCGCCATCAAGGAGGCCGCCGGCGAGGCGCACCTCAAGGTCATCCTCGAGACCGGCGAGCTGGGCACGTTCGACAACGTGCGCCGCGCCTCGGTCCTGGCGATGGCCGCGGGCGCTGACTTCATCAAGACCTCGACCGGCAAGATCGTGCCCGCCGCCACGCTGCCGGTGACGCTCGTGATGCTGGAGGCGATCCGCGACTTCGAGCGCGTCACCGGCAAGGCCATCGGCATGAAGCCCGCGGGCGGCATCCGGACGGCCAAGGAGTCGATCCAGTACCTGGTGGTCCTGTACGAGACCCTGGGCCCGCGCTGGATGACGCCCGACCGGTTCCGGTTCGGCGCCTCGTCGCTGCTCAACGACGTGCTGATGCAGCTCGAGAAGGAGCGGACGGGCGCCTACCAGCGCCCCGACCACTTCACGATCGACTGAGCGACTCGTCAGGCGGCCGACAGCCCCGCCGCGACGAGGTGCGGTTCGAGCCCGTCGGGGCGCTCGATGCCGGGGACGGTCCGGGCCAGGAAGTCGAGGGCGATCGCGCATTGCTTCACCCGTTCGTCGACGTCGAACGACGAATGCCCGGTCGAATAGGTGTAGACCTCGGGCTCGAGGCCCCGGGCGCGCAGCTTCCCGACGTAGTTCCAAACCTGGCGGATCGGACAGCGCGAGTCGTTCTCGCCCGCGAGGATCAGGAGCGGCACGCCGACGCCGTCCGCGTAGGTGATCGGGTTCCGCTCGCGAAACAGCTCGGGCTTCGTCTCGGGTGACCCATCGAACAGGGCCCGATCGAGTGCCTGCAGGATCGGCGCCTCGTCCTCGTAGGCCGCGATGTAGTCGGCCACCGGCACGCCGGCGATGCCCGTCACCCACCGCTCGGGGTGGCGGCCGAGGCCCAGCAGCGTCACGTAGCCGCCCCACGACCAGCCGGTGAGCGCGACCCGGGCCGGATCGGCCAGTCCGCGCGCGATCAGATCGTCGAGCCCGGCGAGCACGTCCTCGAGCTCGAGGAACCCGACGTTCCCGGTCAGCTCGTCGCGCCACGCCTGGCCGAACCCGTCGGACCCGCGGTAGTTGATCATCACGCCGAGGAACCCGGCATCGACGTGGGCGAGCAGGTCCGGGTACCAGCGGTCCATGTCCAGCGAGTGCGGGCCGCCGTGCACGCGAACCTCGACGGGATACGGGCCATCGCCGTCCGGGCGCACGATGAACCCCTGGACCCGCTGGCCCTTGGGGTTCTCGAACCACCACTCCTCGAACACGCGGCCCGCCGGTGCCTTCGCGCCGTCGGCCTCCACGATCGGCGTCGACGAGCCGATGGCGAGGATCGTGGCCGGGTGGAGGCCGTTGTGGACGCGGTACCAGACCTCGCCGTCAGGCCGCACAGCCGCGGCCGTGATCGAGCCCGGCTCGGTGTCGAGCGTCGTGACCGCTCCGGTGCCCAGGTCGTAGCGATGCAGCCGATGCCGCCCGGCGACGAGCTGGAGCAGCAACAGCGCCGATCCGTCAGGCCACCAGTCCACCGGCTCGATCGGCCCGGTGAGGTCGAGCGGCAGGTCGGTCACCTCGCCGCCGCGCGCGTCCCAGATCGCCGGGCGTCGTTCACCGGTGCGCTCGTGCGTGATCGCCATCCGAGTGTCGCCGGGCAGCGGCGAGAACGCGAACCCCGACAGCTCGAGGCCCTCGTCGCGCAGCTCGGCCACCGTCGCGCCGGTGACGGCGTCGATCGACCGCAGCGTCGGATGGAGCACGTCGCCGTCCTCCATGACCTCGAGCACCGCGAGCGTCTCGTCGCTCGACAGCGCGCGCCGGTCGACGGCGCTGGTCAGCCCCCAGCCGCCAGCGAGCCGCACGGGCTCCGGGTGCTCGTGGATCCGGCGCGCGACCCCGCCGCGCTCCGCCGTCCAGATCGAGAACCCGTCGTCGGTGCTGACGCCGGCGACCGAGCGCGTCCGGCCGATCGCCAGCCCCTCGGGCCAGCCCTTCGGCAGCCCCTCGATCAGCGGCTCGGGCCCCGTCCGCTCGTCGTACGGCGCGATGACGTAGCTGCCGGACTCCGCGCCCGTCTCGTCGTGGAACCAGACGACGCCGGTACCGTCGCGCGTCGGCCGCCCTTCGAGCACGCCGACCGGGTCGTCGGTCACCTGGCGCCGCTCGCCGGTGGCTCGATCCCACGTGTGGAGCTGGTAGCTCCCGCTCTCGGTCGAGGCCATGACCAGGCGGTCGGGTGCGTCGGTTGCCCAGGACGGGAAGGCGAGGATCGGGGCGCGGAATCGGCGCTCCCAGGTCGGCGTGTCAGACATGTCGCGAGAGTACCGCGCCGCGTTCACCCGGGGGTCACCGCCCGTCGACCGAGCCGAAGACCAGCGCTGCGTTGAGGCCGCCGAAGCCGAACGAGGTCGACAGGGTCCGTTCGTAGGTGCCGTCGCGGCCGTCGCGCAGGAGGCCCGGCAGGAGGGCACCCAGCTCGGGCTCGGGCGCGACGAGGTTGGCGGTTCCGGGCACCCAGCCGTCGCGGAAGGCGAGCGCCGTCATCACCGCCTCGAGCGCCCCGGTCGCGCCCAGCGGGTGGCCCGTCAGGCCCTTGGTGGCGCTGACCGGGACCGTCGCCGCGGCGTCGCCCAGCCCGGCGGCGAGTGCCCGTGCCTCCGCGATGTCGCCGATCGGCGTCGACGAGGCGTGCGCGCTGACCCAGTCGATCTCGGCCGGCGCCACGCCGGCGTCCGCGAGCGCGATCCGCACCGCCCGGGCCGCCTCGCGGCCGTCGGCGCGCGGCTGGACCATGTGGTGGGCGTCCGACGTCGCCCCGTAGCCCAGCACGCGTCCGTAGGCCCGGGCGCCGCGCCGTTCGGCGAGCTCCGCCGCCTCCAGTACCAGCAGGCCCGCGCCCTCGCCCATGACGAAGCCGTCGCGCTCGGCGTCCATCGGCCGCGAGGCGTGGCGCGGGTCGTCGTTGCGGTGGCTGCTGAGGGCCCGGATGAGGTCGAACGCCCCGAACGCGAGCGGCGACAGGGGGCACTCGACGCCACCGGCGATCGCGGCGTCGATCTCGCCACTCCGGATGGCGCCCATCGCCTCGCCGATCGCGACTGCGCCCGACGCGCACGAGTTGGCGGTCGAGAGGATTGGACCGCGGACGTCGAGCGCGATCCCGATGTTGGCCGGGGCGGCACCCCCGAACACGGCCAGCGCGAGGGTGGGGGAGACCGACCGCAGGCCGCGGGCGAGGTACTTTTCGTGCTCGCCCTCCGCGAACGCGATGCCGCCCAGCGCCGATCCGAGGTAGATCCCGATCCGGTCGGCCTCGGCCGCCCCGCCGACACCGGGCGCCAGCCCCGCGTCGGCCATCGCCATCCGGCCCGTCGCGAGGCCGAACTGCGAGAAGCGGTCCAATCCCCGGATCGCCCGCGCGTCCATGTGGTCGGCCGGGTCGAAGTCGTCGACCTGGGCGGCGACCTGCGACCGGAACTGGGCCGGGTCGAAGCGGTCGATGCGCTTGACCGGCGAGGCGTTCGCGCGCAGGCCCGCGCGGAAGGCCGGCAACCCGATCCCGATCGCCGAGATCACGCCCACCCCGGTGATCCAGACCTCGCGCCGATCGTCCACGTCAGCCACTCGCCGATGAGGCGGTCTCGGACGGGACGCGCCGCTCGCCTACGGCCTCGTCGCCCGCGAGGGCCTCGGCGAGCGCCCGCATCGTCGCCAGCGTCCGGCCGGCGATCGGGCGGGTGAAGGCGCGGTCGACGAGGGCGGCGAAGCCGGGCATCCGCGGCCGGAAGTCGTGCTCGATCTCGATCCGCGTGCCCTCGGCCGCGGGCTCAATCGTCCAGGTCACGTCCATCCCCTTGGTCGCGCCGGCCACGTGGTGGAACCGCAGGCGCCGCGTCGCCGGTTCGTGCCAGGTCCGGCTGCGCCAGGCGACCGGGATCCCGGCCCCGAGCCACGGGACGAGGACCCGGCGCGCGACGAACTCGCACACGAGCGAGCCGTCGGCCTCGCGCCGAACGACCCGGGAGCGGGCGTAGTGGGGGAGCAACCGGTCCCAGCGGGTGACGTCGCGCGCGAGGCGATAGACGAGGTCGGGCGGCGCCCCGACGTCGATTCCGATCGACGAACGCATCTCAGCGACCCGTCACGCCGCGAGCCCAGGTCACGAGGTCGACCAGCGGCAGCGCACCCAGCCGGCCGAACGGGATCCACGCCGCGTGGTCCGACGATCCGTCCGGCTCGTCGCGGAGGACGCCGCCGGTGATCGCGCAGCGATACAGGAGGCCGATGGAGTGGATCCGATGCCCGCTCACGGTCACCTCGGGCTCGAGCACCTCGGAGCGGACGCCGAGGATCGCGCCCAGGCGGCCGGTCAGGCCGGTCTCCTCGGTGAGCTCTCGGAGCGCCCCGTCGGCCGGGTCCTCGCCGAAGTCGAGCCCGCCGCCGGGCAGCGTCCAGGCGCCGGGATCGGGATAGCCGGGCGCGATCCGCGCCAGCAGCACCGCGTCGTCGTCCTCGCACCAGACGTACGCGGCGAGCCGGGTCCGCTGGACGACGCCGCCCGCCGCCGGCGGGTCGACGGTCACGGCCCGAGGAGTCCGGCGAGGAACCGCGGGTCGAGCGCTCGCGACGCCGGGACCAGGTCGCCCATCACGAGGCCCATCGTCGCACGGATGTCATCGCGGTCGGCGAGGTGGCGCGCGGCCCGCTCGAACAGCGGTGGCCGGGCGAGGAACGCAAGCACCAGGCGCGAGACCAGGTCCTTGCTCGCGAACCGGCCCCGCATCGCGCGCTCGTAGGCGTCGAGGCCCGCGCCGTCACGCCTGGAGGAGCCCCGCAGGTGGCCGTCGATCGCGCCGGCGGCCAGGCGGGCCGAGACGAGGGCCCGATGCAGGCCCTCGCCGGTGAACGGGTCGAGGAACCCGGCCGCGTCGCCGACCACCAGCCAGCCACGGCCCGAACGCCGGGCCACGCGGCTGCCGAGGGGGCTGGCGCCCGCGATGGCGTCGGTCGCCCGGCCCGTTCGCCACGCCTCGGGGTCACCGGGGAGCGACGGGATCGCCGCGAGGATCCGCTCGGCCGTCGCGGCGGCGCCCGCGTCCGCGAGCCGGGCCCGCCAGGCCGGGCCGCTGAGCACGATCCCGATGTTGACCCGGCCGCCGGGCACCGGCGCGATGCCGCAGTAGGCGCCGTCGGGGAGCACGACCATCCGCGCGTCCCTCGGCCCGTCGTCCCCGTCCTTGACGTGCCAGGTGAGTCCCGTCCGGCCGGGGAGGGCCGGCGAGCGGACGACGCCCGCGGCGCGCGCGACGAGGGACCGGGGCCCGTCCGCGCCGACGACCACCCGGGCCGCGACGGGCTCGGTCCCGCCATCGACGGACAGGGTATAGGCCCGCCCGCCCGCACCCGCCCGCTCGATGCTGCGGACGGACGCGCCCAGCCGCACGGTGGCTCCCGCCGTCGCCGCCAGTGCCAGCAACGCCGGATCCAGGGCGGACCGGTCGAACGCGACGGCCCGCTCGCCGCCCATCTCCGCCCCATACGTGAGCCGGAACGCCGTCCCGCCCGCCGACTCGACGCGCATCGCCGGGATGGCGCGCGCGACCCGGTCGAGGGTCGCCGCGTCGAGCCCCACCCGGCGCAGCTCGCGCATCGCCGCCGGGGAGGCGAACACGCCGCCGGCCCGCCACCGCCAGGCCGGCGCCCGCTCGAGCACGACCACCTCGTGGCCGGCCCGGGCGAGATGCGCGGCGGTCGCCGCGCCGGCCACCCCGCCCCCGACGACCGCGACATCGACGAGGCGCGTCTGCCAGTCCGTCATCCGGACGGGGGCGGCTCGGAGGGCGTTGACGGCTCGCCGGGCCGCGGCCCGGGCGCCTCGCGCGGCGGTCGCTCGCGCGGCGGCTCGGGCCTTGGCGAGCCGGGCATCGACACGGCCGCGATCGCCACGCGGTGCCCGAACAGCGCGCCGACCTCCGCCACCGGCCGCAGGTTGGCGCCGGCGAGCAGCGCACGCAGCTCGACGCGCGTGTACGCGCGCTGGACGGACATCGGGCCGTCGTGGCGCGTGAACCGGTTGCGCGTGACCAGCGGCAGCCCGGCACGCGCAGCCACCCAGTTCCGGCGCGCCCGCACGAGGTCGTTGACGACGACGCCGAGGCGCGCGACGCGGCCGGCCTCCCGCAGGAACGCGATGGCGTCGCGCGGCTCGAGGTGGTGCACCAGGAGCGACGAGTGGACGACGTCGAACGACCCGTCCGGCCAGGGCAGCTCGCGGGCGTCGGACAGCCGCAGCTCGAGGCCATCGGTCGCGGCCAGCCGCGGCTCGTTCGCGAGCGCGGCGTCGATCACCTCGGGCCGCGAGTCCACGGCGGTGACGCGCAGCAGGCGGTCCCGGCGCACGCCGTCGGCGATCAGCGCGAGCGGGATGTCGGCCGCCCCGGTCCCGACGTCGAGCAGGGTGTGCGGCACCGTCCGCCGGCCGAGCAGCCGTTCGAGCGCGACGGTCGACGCCCGCGTGCCGCCGGACCAGCGGTTGATCCGGGCGAGGTCGCGCAGGTTCCCGCGCAGGACGACCGGGTCGCCCAGGGGGCCATCGAGGAGCTCGCTGGCCCCGGCGAGTCGGCGCATCGGCGCAGCGTAGCCGACGCCCGCGGGCGGAATCGCGGTCGCCCGATGCCATAATGGCCGCGTGAGCACCGATCGGGCCGTGACGCGCCGGGACCCCGTCGCTTCGGCCCCGTGGGGCCTGGGCGAGGGCCAGGCGATCCCGTGGGAGTACGCGCCGGCGCCCGAGGCGCGCGACGTCGTCAAGCTCCGGGAGCGCTACGGCCTGTTCATCGGCGGCCGGGACGTCGAGGCGTCCGACGGCGGCACGTTCACCAGCGTCGACCCGTCCACCGAGCTGCCGCTGGCGCTCGTCTCGAGGGCGACGGCCGTCGACATCGACCGCGCCGTGAGCGCCGCGAAGCGCGCCGGCCGTCGGTCGTGGACCAACCTGCCGGGCCGCGAGCGCGCCAAGTACCTGTTCCGGATCGCCCGCATCCTCCAGGAGCGCTCGCGCGAGTTCGCGGTCCTCGAGTCGATGGATTCCGGCAAGCCGATCAAGGAGAGCCGCGACGTCGACGTGCCGCTCGCCGCGGCGCACTTCTGGTACTACGCGGGCTGGGCGGACAAGCTCGAGTACGCGTTCCCGGGCCGGGTCGCACGCCCGCTGGGCGTCGCCGCCCAGGTCATCCCATGGAACTTCCCGCTGCTGATGCTGGCGTGGAAGATCGCGCCGGCGCTGGCCGCCGGCAACACGGTGGTCCTCAAGCCGGCGTCGACCACCCCGCTGTCGGCCCTCCTGTTCGCCGAGGTCTGCCGGCAGGCCGACCTGCCGCCCGGGGTCGTCAACATCGTCCCGGGGCCGGGCGAGATCGGCATGGCGCTGGTGACCCACAAGGACGTGGCCAAGGTCGCGTTCACGGGCTCGACCGAGATCGGCAAGAAGATCCACCGGGCCATCGCGGGCAGCGACAAGGCGATCACGCTCGAGCTCGGCGGCAAGGCCGCCAACATCGTGTTCGAGGACGCGGCCCTCGACCAGGCCGTCGAGGGCATCGTCAACGGGATCTACTTCAACCAAGGCGAGGTGTGCTGCGCGGGATCGCGCCTGCTGGTCCAGGAGTCCGTCGCGGACGAGATCGTCGACCGCCTGAAGACCCGGCTGTCGACCCTGCGGGTGGGCGATCCGCTGGACAAGAACACCGACGTTGGCGCGATCAACTCGCGCTCGCAGCTCGAGAAGATCACCGAGCTCGTCGCCTCGGGCGTCGCCGAGGGGGCCGAGCTGTACCAGCCGGCCTGCGACCTGCCCGAGCGCGGCTACTTCTTCCGCCCGACGCTGTTCACCAACGTCGCCCAGAGCCATCGCGTGGCCAGGGAGGAGATCTTCGGGCCGGTGCTCTCGGTCCTGACGTTCCGGACGCCCGACGAAGCCGTCGAGAAGGCGAACAACACGGCCTACGGGCTGTCGGCCGGGATCTGGACCGAGAAGGCCTCGAAGGTGTTCGCGATGGTCCAGGCGATGAAGGCGGGCGTTGTGTGGGCGAACACGTTCAACCGCTTCGACCCGACAGCGCCGTTCGGCGGCTACAAGGAGTCCGGGTTCGGGCGCGAGGGCGGCATGCACGGACTGCACGCGTACGTCAGCCTGGAGGACCGCTGATGGCCTCGCGCGCGCTGGTCCGCCCGGCGCCCGCGGCCGCTGACGCCGGCCGGCTACCCGTCCTCAAGACCTACAAGCTGTACCTCGGCGGCCAGTTCCCGCGTACCGAGTCCGGTCGTTCGTACCTCGTCGCCGGTGCCGATGGCGCGCCCCTGGCGAACGCGTGCCGGGCATCGCGCAAGGACGTGCGGGACGCGGTGCGCTTCGCGCGCGGCGCCGCCGCCGGCTGGGCCGCCAGGACCGCGATGAACCGGGGCCAGATCCTGTACCGGGTCGCCGAGCTCATGGAGGGCCGCTTCGACCAGTTCACGGCCGAGGTCGCGGCGGCCGAAGGGACCTCCGCCGCCGCGGCGCGCACCGCCGTCGGACGCTCGATCGACCGCTGGGTCTGGTACGCCGGCTGGGCCGACAAGATCGCGCAAGTGCTCGGGTCGGCGAACCCGGTCAATGCGCCATATTTCACGTTCACGATCCCCGAGCCGACCGGGGTGGTCGGGCTGGTGGCGCCGGAGCGCTCGTCGCTGCTGGGGCTCGTCTCGCGGCTGGGCCCGGTGCTGGCGGGCGGGAACGTCGCCGTGGTCCTCGCGTCCGAGGCGCGGCCGCTGCCCGCGATCACGCTGGCCGAGGTGCTGGCGACGTCCGACGTCCCGGGTGGCGTCGTCAACGTCCTCACCGGGTATCGCAAGGAGCTGGTGCCGGTCCTGGCCGCCCACGTGGACGTCGACGGGCTCGACGGGTTCGGGATCCCCGACGACCTGCGGGTCGCCGCGGAGGTCGCGGCCGCCGACTCGGTCAAGCGCATCGCGCGCCGCCCGCGCGGGATCACGGACGCGCGCTTCGACTGGCTGGACGACCGGGCCTCCGAGCGGCCTGAGTGGATCGCGGCCTTCCTCGAGATGAAGACCGTCTGGCACCCCATCGGCGTATGAGCCGGCTCAGGCCCGCGTGATCGTCGTCGCCGGCGAGGCGCTGGTCGACGTGATCACCCGGCGCGACGGCGAGATCGATGCCGTGCCCGGCGGCGGGCCGTTCAACACGGCGCGGGCCATCGGCCGCCTCGGTGTCCCCGTAGCGTGGGCCGGCGTCCTGTCCACCGACGCCCACGGGCGGGCGATGGCCGAGGCGCTGGCGGCCGACGGCGTGTCGCTCGGCCTCGTCCAGCGGACGGTCATGCCGACCACCCAAGCGTTCGCCGACCTCGACGATCGTGGCGAGGCGCGTTACCGGTTCGTGGTCAACGACACGTCCGCGCCGTCGCTCGATGGCGCGCGGCTCCGGGCGTCGCTGCCGGAATCGCTCGAGGCGGTCCACGTCGGCACCCTGGGGCTGGTGTTCGATCCGATGGCCGGTGCGCTCGAGGCGCTCGTCGCCTCGAGCGACGCTGACGTTCTCGTGATGGTCGACCCGAACTGCCGCCCGTCGGCGATCGTGGATCCCGTCGCGTATCGCACGCGGATGGCGCGGATCCTCGAGCGCGCCGACGTCGTCAAGCTGAGCACGGCCGACGAGGCCTACCTGGGCATCGAGGTCGCGGCGCCGGTGGTCGTCGTCACGGACGCCGGCGGGCCGGTGCGTGTCCGCGTGGCCGGCGAGGAACACGAGGTCGCGGTGCCCTCGGTCGAGGTCGTCGACACGGTCGGGGCGGGGGACACGTTCGGTGGGGCGATGCTCGCGTGGCTGGTGGACGCGGGCATCACCCGGGCGACGGTCGCCGACGCGGGTTCCGTGCTGGCCGCCGTGCGGTTCGCGATCCGGGCGTCGGGGGAGGTGTGCCGGCGAGCCGGCGCCGACCCCCCGACGCTGGCCCAGCTCGGCGGCTGGTAGGCGCTCCCCGGGGCGTCTTGCCGCGCTGTCTGTGATGAACTTTCAGTATTGACAGAAATTTCAGAACGGACTAGCGTCATCGGGCGATGAACGACAGGCAGGCGGCCTTCGTCGAGGAGATGGGCCAGTACCTCGGCTCGCTGGGGATGACCCCGATGTCCGGCCAGATGCTGGCCTGGCTCCTGATCTGCGACCCGGCCGAGCAGACCGCGGCCGACCTTTCCGAATCGCTCCGCGCAAGCCGCGGCGCGATCAGCAACGCCGCTCGCGCCCTCGAGACGGCGGGCTTCATCCGGCGGTCGCGGCGGCGCGGCGAGCGGCGCGAGTACTTCAGCATCCCGCCGGGCGGCATCCGCAACCTGCTCGCCGGCGCAGGCGAGATCTATCACCGCATGACCGAGATCGCGTCGCATGGGATCGGCGTCGTCGCCGACCTCCCGCCGCCTGCGCGGCGGCGCATCGAGGAGTTCCACGACTTCGTGGCCTTCGTGGAGCAGGTCTTCCCGACGCTCATCGCGCAGTACGTCGCGGAACGGGAGCAGGCCGAGGCCGTGGCCATGACCGCCACCGATGGCGAGGTGGGCATCCAGGTTCCCGCCTGACCGCCCGCCAGCCCCCTATGACGAGGACATTCATGACCAGCATCATCCGCACCGAACGCCTGACCAAGGCGTATGGCGAGCACCGAGGGATCATCGACGTCGACCTCGAGGTGGCCGAGGGCGAGGTGTTCGGGTTCCTGGGGCCGAACGGCGCCGGCAAGACCACCACCATCCGGACCCTCCTCGACCTGATCCGACCGACGTCGGGTCGGGCGTTCGTGTTCGACGTCGAGACGACCGTGGACCCGGTGTCGATCCACCGCCGGATCGGCTACATCCCGGGCGAGTTCTCGCTCTACGACCGCCTCACGGGCGGCCAGACGCTCGCCTACTTCGCCAACCTCCGCGGTGGCGTGGACCGCGCCTACCAGCAGGCGCTCATCGACCGCTTCGAGATCGATCCGACCCGCAAGTTCAAGGAGCTGTCGAAGGGCAACAAGCAGAAGATCGGCCTCGTGATCGCGCTCCAGCACCGGCCGGAGCTGCTGATCCTCGACGAGCCGACGTCGGGCCTTGATCCGCTCGTCCAGCAGTCGTTCTACGCCCTCGTGCGCGAGGCACAGGCCGATGGCCGGACGGTGTTCCTCTCGAGCCACATCCTGTCCGAGGTCGAGCGGACCTGCGACCGGGTCGCGATCATCCGCGACGGGCGCATCGTCAAGACGGACAGCGTCGAGGGGCTCCGTGACCTCGCGCACCACGAGGTGGAGCTCCGGTTTGTCGACGGCGTCCCGGCCGATGCCTTCGCCGGGCTGCCGGGCGTATCCGACGTGAAGGTCGAGGACCATACCCTGCGGATGCGCGTCTTCGGCGGGATCACGCCGGTGGTCCAGGCGGCCGCGCGCTACGAGCTGGTCGACTTCGTGAGCCGCGAGCCGAGCCTCGAGGAGACGTTTCTCGCGCAGTACGGTCACGCGACCGAGGAGGTGGCAGCGTCATGACGGCGCGCACCGGTCCGGTCCCGTCGGCGGGACGGACGACGATCTCGCCCTGGAGCCGGATCTACGGCCTCGGGACGGTCTACGCGAAGACCCTCCGCGACTCCCGGCTTGCGGTGATCATCCTGTGCGGGCTGATCGGCGGCATGTTCCTCGCGACGGGTGCCGCCTTCGGGGGCGCCTACTCGACGCCCGAATCCCGCCTCGAGCTCGCCAACCTCGTCAACAGCCTGCCGCCGGTCATGGCCGGGATCTATGGCCAGCCGTTCCCCATCGCGATCGCAACGATGCCCGGGTCGATCGCCTGGAAGGGCGGGCCGTCGCTCGCGCTCATCGCCGCGCTGTGGTCCGTCATCGCCCTCTCGTCGACGCTCGCCACGGAGTCACGGCGCGGCAGCCTCGAGTTCGTCGCGACCACACCGCTCGGGATGCGCCGGATCGCCGTCGAGAAGCTGTTCGCCCACCTGACGGGGATGGCCATCGTCGTCGTGGCCCTCGCCCTGATTGCCCTCGTCACCGGCCTCGCGTTCGACACGCTGCCGGGCGACGAGATCCCGCCCGCCGCCGCCTTCGGCTTCGCGATCTGGGTCGGCGTCGTGGCGCTCGCGTCGGGATCGGTCGGGTTCGCGCTCGCGCCGCTCGTCGGCCGGGGCGCGGCCACGGCGATCGCCGGCGCGATCCTCCTCGGCGGCTATTTCATCAACGGCTACCAGGGCGCCCTGCCGGCGTTCGCCCCGCTCGCGAACGTGACGTGGTGGGGCTGGACCGCGCACTTCCATCCGCTCACCGGCGGCGGCGAATGGATCGGACTGATCCCCGCGGCGCTCGTCGCGATCGTCCTGTTCATCGTCGGCGTCGAGCTGTTCGCCCGGCGTGACCTCGGCGTGACGGTGCGCATCCCGTGGCCGAGCATGCCGGCCTCCCTGCTCGGGCTCCGCGGGCCCGCGAGCCGCTCGTTCGGCGAGCGTCTCCCGACGGCCGCCGCATGGGGGATCGGAATCGGCCTGTTCGCGTTTGTCCTCGGTGGCGCGGCGTCGTCGTTCACCGAGACGCTCAAGCAGCAGGCCCCCGAGGCGCTCCAGATCTTCAAGAGCCTGTTCCCGACCATCGACCTCGAGGGCGCCGGCGGTTTCCTCGAGCTCACCTTCGTCATGTTCGGGTTCATCCTCGCGGGCTTCGCCGCCGCGACGCTGGTCAGCGGCTGGGCGTCGGATGAGACCGGCGGCCGACTCGAGATGCTCCTATCGACGCCGACGTCCCGGCTGGGGTGGGGGATCCGGGGCGGGCTCGGCGTGTTCGCGGCGATCGTGGCGATGACGGCGATCATCGCGCTCGGCGTCGCGCTCGGGTCCGCGATCACCGGTGGCGACGTCGCGACGCCGGTCCTCGGCAGCGTGGTCATCGGGCTGTATGCCCTCGCCCTCGCCGGGATCGGGCTCGCGTTCGGCGGGCTGGTGACGACGTCGTTCGCCGGCGAGGTTGTCGCGGCGGTCGTGATCATCACCTTCCTGATCGACTTCCTCGTCCCGGCGCTCGATCTCCCGGACTTCATCCGTCAGCTTGCGCTGACCTCGCACCTTGGGCAGCCGATGGTGGGGACATGGGACTGGGCGGGCATGGGCGCCTGCCTGGTCATCGCGTTCGGCGGCCTCGCGCTCGGCGCGTGGGGCCTGTCGCGGCGCGACGTGGAGCGCTGACCCGGACCAGCCCTCGCCGGTCGGCCTCCGCGGCGCCGTCACCTGACCGAGGGTCCACGACCTAGACTCGGGCCGTGGACCCGATCGCGCTCGGCTGTGTCGCGCTGGCCGCGGTCCTCCACGCCGGCTGGAACATCCTGCTCAAGGGGGCCGACGACCCGCTGCGGACCGCTGCGGTCGGCGTCGCGGCGGCATCGGCAGTCCTGGTCCCGCTCGTGATCGTCGCCTGGCTGGTCTTCGGCCAGCCCTCGATCCCGCCGGCAGCCTGGGGCATCGGAATCCTGTCCGGCGGGGTCGAGGTCCTGTACTTCGCGTTCCTCGCCGCGGCGTTCCGGCGGGGCGACCTGTCGGTCGTCTACCCGCTCGCCCGCGGCACCGCGCCGCTGCTCGCGATCGCGATCGGCATCACGCTGCTCGGCGAGCGCCTGTCGCCGGGCGCATGGCTGGGGGTCGGGCTGCTCCTCGCCGGGCTCCTGTTCGTCCAGCGGCCGTGGCGGCTCCTCCGGTCCGCCGCCAGCGCGAACGACCGATCGGCGGCCGGGTTCGCCCTGCTCACCGGCGCGACGATCGCGACGTATTCGGCGCTCGACACCGTGGGTGTGTCGCTGACGCCGGTGTGGGTCTACGCCGGGATCCTGTGGCCGACGTGCATGATCGGGCTCGCGATCCTGGTCGCGGCTCGGGCGCGCGTGGCCGGCGGCCGGTTCGCGCCGCCCGCCGCACCGCTCGACCGGCGGACGGCGGTGGCCGGTGGCTTCCTCACGTTCTCGGCATACGGCCTGGTGCTGGTCGCGCTCAGCCGAGCGCCGCTCGCCATCGTCGCGCCGCTGCGCGAGTCGGCGATCGTGCTGACCTCGCTGTGGGGCGTGGTCCGGCTGGGCGAGGCGCCGGGCCGCCGCGAGCGGTCGATGCGGATCGGCGGCTCGCTGCTGGTGCTGCTCGGCGCCGCGGTCGCTCGCGGTCGCCCGCTGATGCAACAATCGATGCCATGCAGCCAACGACGTCGACCGCGAAGCCCCCGCTGACCCTCGGCTACAAGGCGTCGGCCGAGCAGTTCCATCCGCGCCGCCTGCTCGACCTCGCGATCGCCGCCGAACGCGCCGGCTACGACTCGGTGTGGACCAGCGACCACTTCCAGCCCTGGCGCCACACGGACGGCCACGCCCCGAACGCCCTCGTGTGGCTCGGGGCGGCGGCCGCGTCCACGACGCGGGTCACGCTCGGGACGAGCGTCCTGACGCCCTCGTTCCGCTACAACCCGGCGATCGTGGCCCAGGCGTTCGCGACCCTCAGCTGCCTCGCCGAGGACCGGATCATCCTGGGCGTCGGCACCGGCGAGTCGATGAACGAGGTCCCGGTCGGCATCGACTGGCCTGAGCAGAGCGAGCGCTTCGCGCGGCTGCGCGAGGCCATCACGCTGATCAGGGAGCTGTGGGCGGACGACTTCGTCAACTTCGAGGGCCAGTTCTTCCGGACCCACGATGCGACCATCTACGACCGGCCCAAGAACCCGGTCCCGATCTACGTCGCCGCCTCCGGACCGGCCGCCGCGCGCCTCGCGGGCCGGATCGGCGACGGCTTCATCTGCACCAGCGGCAAGGGCGAGGAGCTGTACACGCAGACGCTGCTGCCGAGCCTCGCGGAGGGCGCCGAGAAGGCCGGCCGCGACGTGTCGGGCATGGACCGCATGATCGAGATGAAGGTCAGCTTCGACACCGACTACGACCAGGCGAAGGAGGACACCAAGGTCTGGGCCGCGCTCGCGCTGCCGGGCGACAAGAAGGTGGGCGTCCACGACCCGCGCGAGATGGAGGTCCTGGCCAAGGAAGCCGAGCCGTACGCCCATACGCGGTGGCTGGTGTCGTCCGACCCCGACGAGCACGTCGAGCAGATCGCCCCGTACATCGGTTGGGGGTTCAACCACCTCGTGTTCCACTTCCCGGGTGAGGCCCAGCTGGAGGCGATCGACCGCTACGCCGAGCAGATCCTGCCGAGGCTGCGCGCCCGCTTCGGCTGACCGCCCGCTCCGGCTGACCGCCCGCTCCGGCTGACCGCCGGACCGGCCTCCCGGCGGCTCCGGTCGCGGCCATACGATCACCGGATGGCCCGCATCCGGCTCCTGTTCACCATGAACGGCATCGCCGTGGCCGCGTTCGGGCCGTTCGCGGCGGTCATCCTGGCGAGTCGCGGCTTCGAGACCACGCAGATCGGCCTGCTGATCGCGATGACGTCGGTGGCGGCGGTCCTGTCGATCAACGTCTGGGGCCACGTCGGGGACGTCGTCCTGGGCCGTGCCCGGACCCTCCGGATCGCGATCCTCGGCGCCGCGGCCATGCTCGCGCTGTTCATGCTCCCGTTCCCGCTCGCGGTGGTGGCGGCCCTGTACGTCGGCTACGCGGCCTTCAACGGCGCCGTCGGGCCGCTGTCGGACGCGCTGGCGGTCAACGCCCTGCGCGATCCCGGCCGCCAGTACGGTAAGGTCCGCGCGTTCGCGAGCGCCTCGTTCACCGTCGCCGCGGTGATCTTCGGCCTCCTGTACGGCCGCGTCGGGTACTGGCCGTCGGGCCTGTTGTTCGTGGCCGTGGCGGTCGCGATCGCCGTCAACGCAGGCGGGCTCCCGGACCTCGGCCGGGCGACGCTCAGCAGCAGCCGTCGCGGCGGCGCGATGCGCGAGGTCCTGGCGATCCAGCCGACGCTGCCGCGGGTGCTGGTCGCGGTCGGCCTGGCGCACTTCGGCGTGTTCGCCGGGTTCACGTTCCTCTCGCTGCGGATCGTCGCGCTCGGGGGCGGGCCGCCCGAGGTCGCGCTGTCGTCGGCTGTCGCGGCGGCGGCCGAGGTCGGCGCGATGATCGTCGCCAGCCGCCTCGTGCCGAGGATCGGGCTGCGGGCCCTGTTCAGCGTGTCGTCGCTGCTGTACACGGTGGCGTTCCTGCTGTGGGCCGTGCTCGCGTCGCCGGTCGCGATCATCGCCTCGCGGCTCATCTCCGGGACCGGCTACGCCGGGCTGTGGATCGCGAGCGTGATGGCGATCCAGACGCTGCTGCCGTCGAGGCTCCAGGGCTCGGGCCAGGCGCTGATCTCGATGACCACCGTGGGGCTGGCCGCGTTCACCGCGAACGTCGTCGGCGGCCTGCTGTACGCCAGCCGGGGTCCGGAGGTGCTGTTCGGGATCTCGGCCCTGTTCGGCGTCGCGGGGGCGGTCGCCGGCTGGCTGACGTTCCCGCATCGCGGTGCGAGGCGCTACGTGGAGCCCGCCCCCGCGCCCGCCTGACGCCGCGACGGCGCGAGCCGGCGCAGCGCCGGGCCGCTGTTGACGAGGGCGATACCGGCGATGATCAGCGCAGTGCCGCCGATCCGGTTGGCGGTGATGGGGTCGCCCAGCACGAGCGAGCCGAGGAGGATCCCGACCACGGGCAGCAGGTAGGCGACCATGGAGGTACGGGTGGCGCCCCACGCCCGCAGGATCGTGAAGTAGCAGATGTAGGCGAGCCCGGAGCCCAGGAGCCCCAGCCACAGGACGGCGGCGATCGCGTTGGGCTCCAGCGTGACGGTCGCGAACGGCCGGTCGACGACGAGCGCGATCGGGATGACGATCGCGGCGGCGAAGGCGACCTGGAACAGCGCCGGGATCACCGGGGGCAGACCGTGCACGTTGCGCCGGGCGTAGACGTTGCCGACGGCGTACGAGAGGCTCGAGCCGATCATGAGCAGCTCGCCGGTCGGGTCGGCGTCGCCCAGGTTCACGAGGTCCGGCGCGACCAGCAGGATTACGCCCGCGAACCCGACGGCGAGGCCGGCGATCCTGGCGAGGGTGATCCGCTCGTCGGGGAGGAACATCGGGGCGATGACGATGACCGCGAGCGGGACGGTCGCGTTGAGGATCGAGGCCAGCGCCGAGTCGATCGACTGCTCGCCGATCGCGATCAGCGTGAACGGCACCACGATGTTGACGATCGCCATCACCAGCAGGTGGCCGTACACGCGGGGCTGGCGGGGCAGCGACTGGCGTGTCGCCGCGACGACCGCCGCCAGGAACAGGCCGCCGATGACGAGCCTCGCGGCGATCAGCGTCATCGGCGGCAGCGACTCGAGCCCGATCTTGATCCACAGGTAGCTCGAGCCCCATAGGAACCCGAGGGCGATGAACAGGGCCGAGATCCCGCGCCGTCCCATGGGCGGGATGATACGAGGCCTTGGCCCATCGGGATAGTCCAAACATCGGGCGTCTGCGACGGCCCATTGCGCTCGTGCGTCATAATTCATCACATGATGAATTCGACCATGGGGGCCACCGCCGAGGCTCCGGACGCCATCGCCGCCGGCTCGCGACCGGCGATCCGGGCGGTCGAGCTGGTCAAGCGGTTTGGGCCGATCGCGGCGGTCGACGGCGTCGCCTTCGACCTCGCGGCCGGCCGCATCTACGGTCTGCTGGGCCCGAACGGCTCGGGCAAGACGACCCTGATCCGGCTGCTCACGGGGATGGCCCGTCCGACCAGCGGCCACGCGGAGATCCTGGGCGCGACGATGCCATCCCGGCCGATGCTCGCCCGGATCGGCTACATGACCCAGAGCGACGGCATCTACCCGGCGCTGACCGTCGGCGAGAACGCCCGGTTCTTTGCCGCGGCCTATGGGGTGGAGAACGATGGGTGGGTGCGCGACGCACTCTCGCTCGTCGGTCTCGCGGACCGGCAGCGGACCGTGGCCGGGACCTTGTCCGGCGGCCAGCGGCGTCGCCTGTCGCTCGCGTGTGCCCTGATCCACCGGCCGCAGGTCCTGTTCCTCGACGAACCCACGGTCGGCGTCGACCCCGTGCTCCGCGTCCAGTTCTGGGGACGCTTCCGGACGCTCGCCGACGGCGGGACGACGATCGTGGTGTCCAGCCACGTGATGGACGAGGCCGACCGGTGCGACGAGCTGCTGTTCGTGCGGGCCGGCAGGATCATCGCGCGGGGCACCGCCGCTTCACTGCGCGCGGACGCCGGCAGCGACGACCTCGAGACCGCGTTCCTCCACTACGCCGGCGACCAGGAGCCGGCGTCGTGAGCGCACGCAGGTTGCGGGCGCTCGTGCGACGCGTGATCCAGGAGATCCGGCGGGATCGGCCGTCCCTCGCGCTGCTGTTCGTCGCGCCGTTGGTCATCACGGGTCTCGTGACGTTCATCGTCCGCGGCAGCCAGGACCCCGCTGTCTCGGCGACCGTGGTGAGCGCAGGCGGGCCGGCCGGTGCGATGATCGCGAGCGGCCTCGAGCGCTCGCTGGCGGCGGCCGGCGTCATCGTCGAGCCGGCGTCTGACGAGGCGGCCGCACGGACGGCCGTCGAGACGGGGGACGTCGACGTCGCGATCCTGCTGCCCGCGGAGCTCGCGTCCGGATCGGCGACGATCACCGCGCTGACCAACGGCCTCGACCCGAGCGCGGAGGGGGCCAAGCTGCGGGTGGTATCGACGGCCGTGCTCTCGGCCGCCGCAGGCGCGCTCGGTGGCCGGCTGCCGTCGATCGAGCGCGAGACGGTGTACGGGACGCCCAGCGACGACCCGATCGCCGCGTTCGCCCCCGCGATCGTCGGCTTCTTCGTGTACTTCTTCGTGTACCTCCTGACCGGCGTCAGCTTCCTCCGCGAGCGCACCGGCGGGACGCTCGAGCGGCTGATGGCGACGCCCATCACCCGGGGGGAGGTCGTCGCCGGTTACACGATCGGCTTCTGCCTGTTCGCGACGGTCCAGGTGGCGGTCCTGATGGCGTGGGCGCTCGGCTCGATCCAGGTGCCGTCGATCGGGCCGGTCCCCGCATTCACGATCGGGCTCGGAATCCAGGTCGCCGGCGGACCGCTCGTCGCCTACCTCGTGGTGCTCGCTCTCGCCGTCGGTGCCGTGAGCCTCGGCATCTTCCTGTCGACGTTCGCTCGCACGGAGCTCCAGGTGATCCAGTTCATTCCGCTCGTGCTCGTGCCCCAGTTCCTCCTGTCAGGCGTGCTGTTCCCGGTGAGCACGCTGCCCGAGGTCCTGCAGCCGCTCGTGCGGTTGATGCCGCTGGGCTACGCGGTCGACGGGCTGCGCCAGGTATTCATCCGGGGCGCGGACCTGTCGGTGACCGCGCTCCAGGTCGACCTCCTGGTGCTCGCGGGCGCGGCGATCGTGTTCGCCGTCGCCGCATCGCTCACGATCCGCCGGGACGTGGTGTGAGCGCCGGCCGGGGCCGGCGCCCCGGGTCGGCCGACACGCGTGGCCGCATCCTCGACGCCGCGCGGGCCGCGTTCGGCGAGCACGGGTTCGACGGCGCGACCATCCGAGACGTGGCCGCGCGCGCAGGCGTCGACACCGCGCTCGTTCACCACTACTTCGGGACGAAGCAGCGCCTGTTCGTCGCCGCCATGGAGGTGCCGATCGACTTCGCGGTCGTGGCGCCGCGGCTGCTCGACGGGCCCGAGGCGGAGGTCGGGGAGCGGTTCGTTGCGTTCGTGCTGGACCTGTGGGACCGCCCGGAGACTCGGCCATTGCTGCTGGGGCTGGTCCGGTCGGCCACCACCGACCCGGTCGCCGGGGCGATGATGCGGCAGCTGATCGAGGAGGGACCGTTGCTCGCGTTGGCGACCGCGCTGGACCGTCCCGACGCGCGGCTGCGCGCCTCTCTTGCCGGGTCGCAGTTCATCGGGTTGCTGCTGGCGCGGTTCGTGGTCGGCGTGGAGCCGCTGGCGTCGGCCGATCGATGGGCCGTGGTGCGCGCCGTCGGCCCGACGATCCAGCGCTACCTCGTCGGCGACGTCGGGCCGATCGACCCTGGAGCTGCGCACGTCCGCGCCGGCGTCGCTAGTCTCGGTGGCGATGAAGTCGATCGATGCGACCGTCTCGGCTGAGCTCGCCCGCGATCCCGTCGCGCTGCGTGCCGCGCTGATCGCCCGCGAGCCGCTGGCCGCCGCGGACCCGGCGGCGGTCCGCGTCGTGCGCGCGCCGGGCCGGGTCAACCTGATCGGCGAGCACACCGACTACAACGAGGGGTTCGTGCTGCCGGTCGCGATCGACCTTGGGATCTCGATCGCGCTGGTCCCCACGTACGACGGCCGGGCGACGCTGACGCTGGCGGCTGGCGGCGAGACGGGCGTGTTCGACGTCGCCGACATCGGGCCGAGGCGAGGCTCCTGGCTCGACTATGTCGCGGGCATGGCCTGGGCCCTGCGTGCCGTCGGGATCGCCCCCCGCGGGTTCCGTGGCCTGCTGGCATCGGACCTGCCCCAGGGCGCCGGGCTGTCGTCCTCCGCGGCGATCGAGGTGGTCTCGGCGTGGGCACTGTCGGGCGGCGACCGCCCGCCGGTGGACCCGATGGACCTCGTGCACGTGGTGCAGCGCGGCGAGAACGGCTACATCGGGCTCAACAACGGGATCATGGACCAGTTCGCCTCGATCTTCGGCGAGGCCGGCCAAGCGCTGCTGCTCGACTGTCGTTCGCTCGAGCACCGGTCGATCCCGCTGCCCCTCGACGACGTCGCGCTGGTCGCGTGTCACTCGGGCTCGGCGCGCAAGCTCGAGACGTCCGCCTACAACGAGCGGCGCTCGCAGTGCGAGGCGGCCGTGGCCCAGATCGCGGCCATCGAGCCCGGGGTGCGCTCGCTGCGCGACGTGACGCCGGCGATGCTCGCCGCGGTTCGCGACCGGCTGGAGGACGTGCCCGGCCGTCGCGCGGAGCACATCGTCAACGAGAACGCGCGCGTCATCGCGACGGTCGAGGCGTTCGGAACCGGGGACCTGGCCGAGGTCGGGCGCCTGTTCTACGCGAGCCACGCCTCGCTGCGGGACCTGTACGAGGTCAGCAGCCCGGAGCTCGACGCGCTCGTGGAGATCGCGGCCGCGACGCCCGGTGTCGTCGGCGCCCGGCTCACGGGTGCGGGGTTCGGGGGCTGCACGATCAACCTCGTCCGGCGAGGGGCCGTCGGCGCCTTGCGCGAGGCGGTGCTGCGCGACTATCCCGCGCGCACGGGGCTTACGCCGCGCGTGTTCGCGGTCGAGGCGTCTGCGGGTGCGTCCCGGATCCCCTGAACCGACGGATCGGGCCGGGGGATCCGGTGGTGGTGGCTGGGGCCTAGGCCTCGCTCACCTGGACCGCGCGGGGCCCCTTGGGGCTCTGCTCAATCTCGAAGGCGACCTGCTCGCCGCCGGTGAGGCGGTCGAAGTCGAGCGGTGCCTGGAGGCCGCCGCGGTGGAAGAAGTAGTCCTTCCCGTCCTCGGCGGTGATGAAGCCGAAGCCGCGGTCGGCGACGATCTTCTTGATGGTGCCCTTGGTCATCTTGCTGACCCTTTCGTTCCCGAACTGTGGAGCAGACGCACGGCCCGTTCGAGAAACTGGGTCGACCACGCGGAGCATCACCGCACGGCGCGGTGACACTCCCACGGTACTCGCTGCCGCGCGATCGCACCACCGCGAATTCGCGTCACCCGGCCACGTGGAGTGCCCCTTGGCACGGGCATGAGCCAAAGGGGCGAGTCCTGAGCGTGGTGAGGGCCAGGAAGCGTGGGTTTGCTGCACCGCTCGTGCGGCGACGTCGCGTCCCTGGCACCTGGCTGTGCCGGGGAAATCCGCGCTTCGCGCCGGCGAGGCGCTGGCGCCGATCAGGCGGGCGTTTCCTCGCCCGGGTGCTCGTGGGGGGCCAGGCCGTGGAACCGCGCGACGAGGGCGAACACCATCGGCACGGCCATCTCCGGGTGCTCGGCCAGCACGGACCGGAACTCCCAGGCAGGCAGCAGCACGCACGTGATCTCGTCCTCCGCCACGACCGTCGCCGTTCGGGGATGCATCTCGATCAGGCCCAGCTCGCCGAAGAAGTCGCCCGGACCCAAGATCGCGCGCTGGCCCTCGCGGGCCGTCGCCACGCGGGCGTGCCCGCTGACGATGAAGAACAGGTTGACCGACCGCTCGCCCTCCGCGACGAGGGTCGCGCCCGGCGCGTAGGTCCGCTGCGTGGCGCTGCCCAGCACCTTGTCGCGGTCCTTCGCCTTGAGCGTCGCGAAGATCGGGATGCGAGCGGCCTCGGATGAGCTCATCGGTCCTCCCACGATTGGTCAGACGCCCGGACTGGCGGCGGACGTTCGCTTCCCTGCGCATCCTAGAGCACCCGCAGGGTCGGACGGGATCGCCCGCCGTCGGATCAGCGCCGGACGACGTCGAACAGGCGGGCCTGGAAGTCGCCGCGCACGAGCCGCGTGCCGTCTGCCGACTCGTTGGTCGGGATCGGCATGTCGGGCGGCTCGATGCCCAGGCCGACCGCCATCAGCTCGTCGCCCGCGCGGTCGGCCGCCGCGACCGGTGCGGCGAACGTGTCCAGCCACGTCGTGACGCGGTAGGTCGCCGCCGGGTCCAGCCCCCGCAGGCGGATCCGCCTCCGCACGGGCAGCGGCCGCGCCAGCACGCGGTAGAACCCCACGACCGCCTTCGACCCCTCGTCGTCGACCGCCATCCACGCCGTCTCGTTGCCGCCGTCCTCGAACGGGCCGCGCAGGCGCAGGAACCGGCCGCGCTGCAGGATCCCGCGCCGCTCGGCGTACCACGCGACCTGGCGCGCGACCTCGGCCTGCTCGTCCTCGGGCATCGCGGTCGGGTCCAGCTCGTAGCCGAACGCCCCGAACATCGCCACGGCGGCGCGCGTGAACAACGGGGTCACGCGCCCGGTCTGGTGGTTCGGCACGGCCGACACGTGGGCGGCCATCGACGAGACCGGGAAGGCCATGGACGTGCCCCACTGGATCGCCAGCCGCTCCGCCGCGTCGGTGTCGTCGGACGTCCACGCCTGCGGGGCGTAGGCGAGCAGGCCGGCGTCGAAGCGCCCGCCGCCGCCGGCGCACGACTCGAACAGGATGTCCGGGAAGCGGGTCGTCAGGCGGCGATAGAGCTCGTAGACACCCAGGATGGAGCGGTGGAAGAACTCGCCCTGCCGGTCGGCCGGGACCGACGAGGTCCACGGCTCGGTGATGTTGCGGTTCATGTCCCACTTGACGTAGTCGATGGGGGCGCTCGAGAGCACCGCCGTCAGCGCGTCTGCGATGTGGTCCACGACCTCGGGGCGCGAGTAGTCGAGCACGAGCTGCTGCCGGCTCTCCGTCCGCGGCCGGCCGGGGACGCCGATCGCCCAGTCGGGATGGGCGCGGAACAGGTCGCTGTCCGCGTTGACCATCTCGGGCTCGATCCACAGGCCGAACTGCAGCCCCAGCGCCTTGACGTCCCGGACCAGCGCCTCGATGCCGCCCGGCAGCTTGCGCCGGTCGACCACCCAGTCGCCGAGCGACGAGTCGTCGTTGTCGCGGCGGCCGAACCAGCCGTCGTCGAGCACGAACAGCTCCACGCCCAGGGCCTTCGCGCGGCCGGCGATCCCGACGATCCGGTCGTGGTCGAAGTCGAAGTAGGTCGCCTCCCAGTTGTTGAGCACGACGGGTCGCGGCCGGTCCCGCCACCGGCCGCGGGCCAGGCGCTCGCGATACAGGCCGTGGAACGCCTCGCTGAGCGCGCCCAGACCCTCCCCCGACCAGGCGATGACCGCCTCCGGCGTCGTGAACGTCGCCCCGGGCTCGAGCCACCACGCGAAGGCGTCGGGGTGGATGCCGATCCGGAGCCGGGCGGTCCCGAACGCGTCGACCTCGGCCTCGGCCAGAAAGTTGCCGGAATAGACGAGGCTCATCGCGAGCGCCTCGCCAGCGTCCTCGGTCGTGGCCGCGCGACGCACGGCCAGGAACGGGCTGTGCTCGTGGCCGCTGGCGCCGCGCAGGCTGCCGACCGACTGCCGGCCCGGGACGAGGGCCCGGTCATGGACGTGGCGCTCGCGTGCCCAGGTGCCGCTCAGGGTGACCAGCCGCCAGTCAACGTCCGGGAGGTCGAGGACGGCCGACATCGCGCAGGTCACCCGCAGCGGCGCGGCGCCGCCGTTGGCGAGCGTCATAGAGCGCGCGACGGCCGGGCGATCCGCGAACAGCGTGGTGCGGACGGTGACGCGCAGGCCGGTGGGCGCGTCGACGAGGTCGACCTCCAGCGTCTCGGCCTCGCCATCGGCCTCCGCGTACGTCGACGGCAGCCCGGGCAGCTCGGGCTTGCCGGGCACGATGCGGTGCGCCGCGTAGCGCAGGTCGAGCACGGTCGATCCGTCGGGGCCTTCGACGACCAGGCCCGGCCCCCGGAAGTCGCCGACACCAGGGACGGGGACCTCGAGCGCCACGGGCTCACCGACCCGGTTGTCGAAGCCTTCGAATGGCACCGGGCCCAGGTGCGGCCGCGGGGCGCCGGGCCGCAGCGGCGCGCCCGCATGGAGGTGCCCCAGCCAGCCGTTCTCGAGCACCCGCATCGCCCAGCTCGTCCGCCCATTCTCGAGGTGCCACTCGCGGGCGGCCGCGTCCCAGTGGATCGTCACCCGCCCGCGCCCTCGGAGCGCAGCGTCCAGGCCCAGCGGTAGGTGCCGCCGCCGAGGACGTACGGCGCGAGGGTGTCGGGTCCGCAGCTCGCGGTGCCGACCCCGCGGTGGGCGGCGTCGATGTGGACGATGGTCTCGGCGCGCGGGACGGAGCTCGACGTCGTGGCCGGCGGCGTCGAGGTCGGCGGCAGTGGCGTGGGTGGCGGAGACCTGGCCCGGGCGGTCGAGGTCGACGCGGATCCCGGCGCCCGCGCCGCCGACCCGGAACCAGCGCGTGTCGGCGTGGCCGCCGTTCTCCTGCGGCCGGACGTAGGGCACGAGCTGGCCGGCGACGGACGACCGCCAGCGGCCGACGCGGCCGCCGCGCGCACGATCCGGGTACGTCTCGTGCGGGCCGCGCCCGAACCACTCGAACGCCTCGTGGCCCGCCGCGAGCTCGAGCACCGTGCCGACCCGGGCGAGATCCTCGATCTCGGCCGGCACCTCGACCGTCTCCTCGACCCGGATCCGGCCGTCCGCCGCGCACGACAGGCGCTGCGTGTGGGCCACCTCGAGGCCGGTGGCCGTCGTCCAGGTCGCCCGCATCGTGACGGCGTCCGCGGCCCGCTCGAGCGCGTCCAGCCGGCGGGTCAGCGACGGGAGCCCCCAGCCCGCCCAGCGGGCAGCCATCCCGCCGATCCTGTCGTTGTCGGTCGGGGCGCGCCAGAGGGACAGGATCGGCGGCGCCGCGAACGAGGGGTGGAGGAGGAACCCCTCGTCATCGACCGCGACGTCGCCGGTCCAGCCCTGATGTGGTGTGGCACCGGCGGTGCGGGCGGTCGGGTCCGCGGCCGCGTCGTCCAGCGGCACCTGCGCCCAACCGATCTCGTGCCCCGCCTCGGCCCAGTCGGACGCATCGCCCGTCAGGAACCGGAGCGTCAGCCAGCGCTCGCCGCCGTCCGCCGCGTGCAGCCGCCAGCCCGGGATCGCGACCTCCGCCGACGCGCCCGGCTGGATCGCGGGCAGCGGCAGGTCGCCCGACGCCACCGCCTCCCCGTCGACCTCCGCCGCCCAGGTCGCCCGGAGCCAGCCGGTGTCGCGGAACTCGCCCCGGTTCTCCAGGGTCACCAGTCCCTCGCGCGCGGCCGCGATCGCCGCCGGCCCGGCCGCGGCCCGGATGGGGGAGGCGAGATACATGTGCTCGAAGATGGCGGGCTTGGGGCTCCGGTCGCGGAACGTGATCCCGTCTATGCAGAACACGCCGTCGTTGGGCTGGTCGCCGAAGTCGCCGCCGTAGGCGTGGCGGATCGTGCCGTCGGGGAGCCGCTGCTCGAGGCCGTGGTCGCGCCACTCCCAGATGAATCCGCCCTGGAGCCCGGGCGTGGCCTCGATCGCGTCCCAGTACTCGGCCAGCGTCCCGTTGCTGTTGCCCATGGCGTGGCTGAACTCGCACATCACCAGCGGGTGGCGCTGCGTGCCGCCCGTGGCATGGGCCACCAGCGCGGCGATCGGCGGATACATCGGGCAGGTCAGGTCGCTGACGCGCTGGTCGCTCGCCCAGTCGTACCGGACCGCGCCCTCGTAGTGGAGCGGACGGGCCGGGTCGGCGTATCTCGCCCAGCCAGCGGCCGCGTCGTGGTTCGGCCCGTGCCCGGACTCGTTACCGAGCGACCACGCGACAATCGACGGGTGATGCCGGTCGCGCTCGATCATGCGCGCGACCCGATCCACGAACGCGCCGCGATAGCGCGGATCGCGGCACACGTCGTCATACCAGCCGTGGGACTCGATGTCCGCCTCGTCGATCACGTACAGCCCAAGCTCGTCGCAGGCATCGAGGAACGCCGGGTCGTTGGGGTAGTGCGAGGTCCGCACCGCGTTGAACCCCCAGCGCTTCATCGCGACGACGTCCGCGCGCAGGTCCTCAGGGGCGACGACGCGTCCCGTCCGCGGGTCGAAGTCGTGCCGGTTGACGCCCCGGATCAGCACGGCCCGGCCGTTGATCAGCAGCTCGACGCCGCGGACCTCGACGTTCCGGAACCCGATCCGCCGCTCCACGCGCTCGGCCACGGCGCCGTCCGGCGCGATCAATGACACGGTCAGGCGACGGAGCGCCGGCACCTCGGCCGACCACGGCGTCACGCCCGGGATCCGCGTGGCCAGCCGCGCCCGGCCGATCCGCGGCGGGTGGACCCTCGGCTCGGCCTGGCGCCAGCGCTCGACATCGTCGGGGTCGTCCAGGGCCCCGGCCGCGTTCAGGCTGACGAGGTCGAGCACGCCGCGCCTGGGCGGCCCGGGCACCGCCCAGTCGCCGGGTCCCGGCGCAGGCGGCTGGGCGGAAGCGACGCTCGTCGCCATCGCCTCGTCGACGCCCTCGACCGAGGCCTCGACCCGCCAGCCGGCCTCCGGCCCGGCGTCGCCCCAGCCCACGCCGACCTCGACGGCGAGCGTGCCGGTCGCGCCGTCGGCCTCGAGGCCCGTGTCGACGACGAGGTCGGCGAGGTACGTGGTCCCCGTCGAGTACAGGAACACCGGTCGCGTGATGCCGCCGTGCCACCACTGGTCCTGGTCCTCGACGAACGAGGCGTCGGACCACTTCACGACGGTCAGCCGCAGGTCGTTCGGCCCCGCCCGCAGCAGGCGGGTGACCTCGAACTCGGCCGCCAGATGCGAGTCCTTGCCGATGCCCACGTCCTGCCCGTTGAGCTCGACGAGGAGCACGCTCTCGGCCGCGCCGACGTGGACGACCACCCGCCGGCCGGCCCAGGCCGCGGGGACCTCGAACGACCGCTCGTACACGCCGGTCGGGTTCTCGTCGGGCGTCTCGGGCGGGCGGTGGGGGAACGGCATCTGGACGTTCGTGTAGATCGGCCGGTCCCACGTGTCCTGCATCGTCCAGCAGCCCGGGACGTCCGCCTCGTCCCACGCCTCCCCGGGCGCCTCGTCGGGGCTGTGGAGCAGCTGGAACCGCCAACGGCCGTCGAGCGGGAGCCGGTCGTCGTGGGGAACGGCGTGCATCGGCAGCCGCCCCCGGGACGTGAGCTCAGGGTCGGCCCAGGGCGGCGGCGTCATCGGCTGCGGTCCTCCCTGTTGCGATCCCGGCACCAGGGATCAGCCCTTGGTCGCCCCGAGTGACAAGCCGCTGATGAACTGCTTCTGCAGGGCCAGGAACACGAGGATCGTGGGGATCGCCGCCAGCAGGGCGCCCGCGGCGAGCAGGTTGGTGTCGGTGAAGAACTGCCCCTGGAGGTTGTTCAGCGCCGACGTGATGGGTCGTCTGTCGCCGTCCTTGATGAGGATCAACGCCCAGAAGAAGTCGTTGTAGATGAACGTGAACAGCAGGGTCGCGAGCGCGGCGATGGCCGGCCGGCAGAGCGGCATGATCACCCCGCCCCAGATCCGCAGGACGCTCGCACCGTCGACGAGAGCGGCCTCGGTCAGCTCGTGTGAGATCGTCTTCATGTAGTTGCTGAGAACGAATGTGCAGAAGCCCAGCTGGAACACGAAGTTGATGAGGAACAGGCCGAAGTACTGGTTGTAGAGCTTGGTGTTGTCGCTGACGGGTGCAGGAATGCCCAAGGCGACGTTGTAGAGCTTGAACAACGGGACGATGATCACCTGCGGCGGCAGCAGGTTGCCGGCGGTGAAGATCAACAGGATCACGATGTTGAACCGCCAGCTGAACCGCGACACGGCGAATGCCACCATCGAGGCGACGATCAGGGTCACGATGACGGCCGGGATGGTCACGATCAGCGTGCTCAGGAAGTGCTGGGCGAAGTCGCCGCCGTTCCAGGCGTCGATGAAGTTCTGGAGGCTCAGCGTCCGAGGCAGCGAGATGTAGCCGGCGGCCTGCGTATCCGCGTACGGTCGCATCGCGGTGTAGACGGCCCAGGCGAGCGGGAACAGCCACACGACCGCCATGATCGTGAGGAATGCGTACATCGCGACCCGGCCCCACCGGATCGGGCGGCGCCTGCGCCGTGCCGCGACGTCGGCGGTCGCGAGCTCCGGTGCTGCGGCGGTCATCGTCGGTCCTCCCGCATCATGCGGGTGAGGAAGGCGATGATCGGCCCCAGCGAGATGACGAGCAGCACCACGGCGATCGCGGATCCGAATCCGAGGCGGTTGGACTCACTGATCGCGTTGTTGGTGATCAGCGTGGACAGCAGCTCGAGCCCGTTCTTGCCGCGGTTGATGATGTAGGCGATGTCGAAGGCGCGGAGGGCCTCGATCGTCGTGATCACCACGATGACGACGTTGATCGGCATCATCACCGGGAACACCACGCGGAAGAAGGTCTGCCGCTCGTTGGCGCCGTCGACCTTGGCGGCCTCGCGCAGCGTCGGGTCGAACGCCTTCAGGCCGGCCAGATAGAGGACCATGATGTAGCCGACGTGGCGCCAGCTCGTCGCGACGAGGGCTGCCCACAGGTTGAGGCTCGGGTCGCCCAGCCAGTCGATCAGGTTGTTGTTGGCGGTCCGGCCGAGCACGTTGTTGATGAACCCCTGCTCAGGCGCGTACTGCAGCTTCCAGATGATCCCGATGACGGCCAGGGAGAGGACGACCGGCAGGTAGAACACGGTCTGGTAGAAGCGGGTCCCTCGCCCGACGCGGTCGATCAGCACCGCAAACAGGATGCCGATCGGGGTCGCGATGAACATCAGCCATGCGAGCCAGATGAGGTTGTGGGCGAGGGCGGGCCAGAAGAACGGATAGGCGGTGATCAGGCTCTCGTAGTTCTTGGTTCCGATGACCTTGGCGTCGAAGGGGCTGCCGATGCCGTTCCAGTTGGTGAACGACACGAAGAACGAGGCAATCGTGGGGCCCCAGATGAAGATCAGGTCCAGCGTCAGCGGGATACCGACCATCAGCCCCAGGACGAGCTTGTCCCGCCCGGTCAGCAGGCTGTAGCGACGCCGGAACCGACCGGTGCGCCTGGCAGCCGGCTGGGCGATCGGGGCGGTGGCAGGCACCCCCGCCACGCCGCTCGAATCGGCGTTGGCGGGAGCGACAGGTTGGCTCGCGCGATCGGCCACGGTCCGGAAATTCTAGCCAGACCGGAGCCTGAAGCCTACAGGGTGTCCCAGAAGGCCTGGATCTTTGCGAGGTAGGCGTCCAGGTCCTGGTCGGGGTTCTTGAGGAAGTCGAGCAGGAACGCCTGCATGCCGTTGGCGCCCGCGAAGTTCGGGTTGGTGTCGCGGTCCAGGAACTGGGTGATCCGCTGTGCCCCGCCGATGAGCTCGGCGGCCTTCTTCTGGAGGTCACTGTAGCCGCTGGTGTCGGCGTCCTTGGCCGCCGCGATGTTGCTCGGGTCCTGCGTTACCCAGGTGACCTGCGTGGCCGGCTGCGCGAGGTACTCGAGGAACGCCTTCGACGCATCGAGGTCGGCCGCGAGTGTCGGCGAGTTGGCGCTGATCATGAAGCCGTCGATCGGGGCGTCGAGCGCCTTCTCGGCGTCGAACTCGGTCCCGAAGTTCGGGTAGGGGAAGAAATCGAGGTCTGCGAGGTCGGCCGCGCCGGCCTCCTGGAACTGCTGGGACACAAACATCCCGAGCAGGTACATCCCCGCTTTCTTCTGGACCAGGGCCTGGGCGGCGTCTTGCCAGGTGCGGCCGGCCGCGCCCTCCTGGTAGAACGGGAGCAGGTCCTTCCAGATCTCGAACACCTGCTTGGTCTTCGGATCCGTCCACTTGTTCTCGCCGGCCATCAGCCCGACATGGAAGTCGTACCCGTTCTGGCGCAGGTTGATGATGTCGAACGTCCCCATCGCCGGCCAGCCATCACTGTCGCCGAAGGCCATCGGGATGAGCCCGTCTGACTGCATCTTGGCCGCGAGGGTCTTGAACTCGTCCAGGGTCGTCGGAATGGTGTATCCCTTGTCCTGGAACATGCTCTTGCGGTAGAAGACCGCCCACGGGTAGTTGTAGATCGGGATGAAGTACTGCTTGTCGTCGTTGCCGGTCGAGCCGACCTTGAACGCGTCGCTGAAGTTGCTCCCGACCTTGGTCCACAGGTCGCTGATGTCCGTCGCGAGGCCCTGCTCGGCGAAGAACCGCATCCGGAACCCCGAGAACCAGGTGAACACGTCGTCGGGCGTGCCCTGGAGGTAGGCGCTGATCTGGTCCTGGAACGTCCCGTGGTCGACCGTGTTGATCTTGACCGGGATGCCTGTCTGCTTGGTGAACGTGTCGACGATCCCGGCGAGGACGCCCTTCGGGACCGCGTCCGAGTAGTTCGATCCGAGCGTGACGCTGCCAGTGGCACCCGTCGAAGGGGCCTCAGCCGAGGCAGGCGCACTTGCCGGCGCGCTTGCCGGCTGCGATGCCGCAGCCGTAGGGGCGGTGGTTGCTCCGGGTGTGCTGCAGGCCGCGAGGAAGGCGGAGACGCCGCCGAGGGCCGCCACGGCAGCCCCACCCTTCAGGACCTGGCGTCGCGTGACGGACCGGAGGCCGTCGAAGTCGTTCATACGAGCTCCTCCTGGATGGACCGACCCGCGACGTATCGGCGGAGTCGGGGCCACAGTCGAATTGTTGCGACGAAGTCACCCAATGTCAAGAGACTCGCGCGGATTCGAACAGGTTTATTTGTGCGACTTCGTTGACTTCGGTCGTGATCGCCTTCAAGATACACGTGCGTCGCCCATCGGCCGCAGACTGAAGCGGTCGCAAGGGCACCGGTCGCGGCGCGGGGAAGTGGAGCGGAGTCATGCTGGCCCGCCAACGCCAGGCACTCATCCTTGACCGGGTCAGAGAGAACGGGGCTGTTCGGGTTGCCGATCTCGCCCGGGAGCTCGGCGTCTCGGACATGACGGTGCGCCGCGACCTCGAGATCCTCCACGAGCACGGCCTGCTCGAGAAGGTCCACGGGGGCGCTACGGCGATCTCCGGCCTGGCCGCCTACGAGCCCGGCTTCGTGGCCAAGTCCGCGCTCCAGCAGGTCGAGAAGGAGGCGATCGCGACGGAGGCCGCGCGGCTCGTCGAGCCCGGCATGGCGATCGCGATCTCGGCCGGCACCACCACCCATACCTTGGCGGCGCGCGTGGGCGAGATCCCTGGGGTCACAGTGGTGACGAACTCGTTGCGGGTGGCGGAGGTGCTGTACCGCTCCGGCCGGCGCGACCAGACGGTCATCCTCACCGGCGGCGTGCGGACCCCGTCCGAGGCGCTGGTCGGCCCGTTCGCGGTCGCGCAGCTGCGCTCGGTGCACCTCGACCTCGTGTTCATGGGCGTGCATGGGATGGACGGCAAGGCCGGCTTCACCTGCCCCAACCTGTCCGAGGCCGAGACCGACCGGGCGCTGATCGAGGCCGGACGACGCCTGGTCGTGCTCGCGGACCACACGAAGTGGGGCGTCATCGGCATCGCCTCGATCGCCCGCCTCGACCAGGCCGACGTGCTGGTCTCGGATACCGGGCTCGACGCCGTTGCCCAGCAGACGCTGCACGACGCAGTCGGCGAGGTGATCCTCGTCGCGTCGAGCGAACCATCGACGCCGGGCCTGGCGGCCGGCATCGACGACCACCACGAGCGGCGGGCACAGGCCGCCAGCCGTGCCCACTGACGACCCGGCCCGGCCCGCGGACGCATCCGTCCGGGCCCTCGCCGACGAGCCGCACCGACGGCGCAACGCGCTGACCGGTGAGTGGGTGCTCGTCTCGGCCGGCCGGACCGACCGGCCGTGGCTGGGTGCCGAGGAGCCCGAGCCGCCCGAGGACCGGCCGGCGTACGACCCCGGCTGCTACCTGTGCCCTGGCAACACGCGTGCCAAGGGGGCGGTCAACCCGGCCTACGACCAGACGTACGTGTTCACCAACGACTTCGCCGCCCTCCGGCCCGACACCTCGGACGCGGTCGTCGAAGCGGGCCTGTTCCGCGCCGAGGGCACCCGCGGCACCTGCCGGGTCGTGTGCTTCTCGCCACGCCACGACCTGACCCTCGCCGGCATGGCGACCGACGAGATCCGCCACATCGTCGACGTGTGGGCCGACGAGACCACCGAGCTCGGCCGCCGCTACCCGTGGGTCCAGGTGTTCGAGAACCGTGGCGAGGCGATGGGCGCCTCGAACCCGCATCCGCACGGCCAGATCTGGGCCGGCGCGGCGTGGCCGGTCGAGGCCGCCCACGAGCACGCGCAGCAGGTCCGCCAGTTCGAGGCGACCGGACAACCGCTCCTGCTCGACTACGCCCAGCAGGAGCGCGGCGGCCCACGGGTCGTCACGGAGTGCCCCGGCTGGCTGGTGGTCGTGCCGTTCTGGGCCGCATGGCCGTTCGAGACGCTGGTGATCCCGACGACCCGCGCCGCACGGCTCGCCGACCTCGACGGCGCCGCGCGCGACGGGCTGGCGGCGGCCCTCCAGGACCTGACCCGCCGGTACGACGCGCTGTTCGACCGGCCGTTCCCGTACTCGATGGGCTGGCACCAGGCGCCGTTCGACGCGCCCTCGACCGAGGCGTGGCAGGTCCACGCGCACTTCTACCCGCCGCTGCTGCGCGCCAGCGTGCGCAAGTTCATGGTCGGCTACGAGCTACTCGCGGAGCCGCAGCGCGATCTCACGCCCGAAGAGGCCGCCGAGCGGCTGCGGGCGGCGGTGCCCACGCCGCGGGCCTGAGCGCCCCGGCCCAGCCGGTACGATGGCGCCCACCGGTGCAACGGAGGGCGCATGCGGATGTGGGGCGGCCGGTTCGACGACGAGCCGGACCCGCGGATGGTGGACTTCACGCGATCGATCGACATCGACGCCGAGCTGGCGCTCGACGACATCGCGGGGTCGATCGCCCACGTCCGCGGCCTCGGCCGGGCCGGCCTCCTGGCCGACGAGGAGGTCGCCGCCCTCGAGGGCGGGCTCGCGGCGCTGCGCCTGGACGTCGAGGCCGGCGCGGTCGCCTGGGACCCGACGCTCGAGGACGTGCACCTCAACCTCGAGACGCTGCTCACGGCGAGGGTGGGTCCGGTCGGCGGCAAGCTCCACACAGGCCGGTCGCGCAACGACCAGGTCGCCACGGACCTGCGGCTGTGGTGCCGCCGGGCGGTGGACCGCCTCGACGCGGCGATCGTCGGCCTCGAGCGGGCCCTCGTCGGGCTGGCCGATCGCGACGGGGACGCGGTGCTGCCGGGTTCGACGCACATCCAGCCGGCGCAGCCCGTGCTGTTCGCCCATCACCTGCTCGCCTACGTCGAGATGCTCGAGCGCGATCGCGGCCGCTTCGTGGACGCGCGCGCCCGCCTCAACGTCTCGCCGCTCGGCGCGGGGGCGCTCGCCGGCGCCGGCTATCCGCTCGACCGCGAGACGACGGCCGGGGAGCTCGGCTTCGACGGCGTCTCGGCCAACTCGCTCGACGCCGTCTCGGACCGCGACTTCGTGGTCGAGCTGCTCGCCGCCGCGGCCCTCGCGATGGTCCACCTCAGCCGCCTGGCCGAGGAGGTGACCTGGTGGTCGAACCCGCGGTTCGGGTTTGTCCGCGTCGCCGACGCGTTCTCGACCGGCTCGTCGATGATGCCCAACAAGAAGAACCCCGACCCGGCGGAGCTCGTCCGGGGGCGGACGGCCGGGGTGATCGGCGCCCTGACCACGGTCCTGACCCTGCTCAAGGGCCTGCCGCTGGCCTACCAGCGCGACCTCCAGGAGGACAAGCCCGCGCTGTTCGGCTCGGTCGCGACGCTCGAGGGGTCGCTGGCGGTGATGGCCGGCCTCGTCGAGACGCTGGCCGTGGACCGCGCGCGGATGCGCGCCGCCGCGGAGGAGGGCTACACCACGGCGACCGCGCTCGCCGACGTGCTCGTCCGGCGTGGCGTGCCGTTCCGCGCGGCCCACCACATCGTCGGCGGGCTCGTCGGTGGCGCCGAGGCCGAGCGGATCCCGTCGCTGGCGGCGCTCCCCGACGAGGCCTACCGCGCGGCGCTCGACGGCAGCGACGACCCGGTCGCCCGCGGCCTCGCGAAGGAGAAGGGGATCGCGGCGGCGCTGCGCGAGGCGTCGAGCGTCGAGGGCGCGATGGCCGCGGCCGACGTCACCGGCGGGACGGCGCCCGACCGCGTCAGCCGCGCGCTCGAGGCGGCCCGGGCGCGACTCGGACCCTAGCCAGCGATTCCCACCGTCCATCGGTCGTTTCACCGATGCCACGCGGGCCTCCGACGACGACGCTGGTCGTCAACAGGCGGCGATCCGCCGCCCGAACGGGAGATCCTCGATGGCGAAGTTCATGGACGTGCACAACGGGTTCGTCGGCGTCACCGGCGAGCAGCTGCGCGAGGCACACGACCGAGACCTGGCGATCGAGAAGGACGAGGGCGTCCACTTCGAGAAGGCGTGGCTCGACCCCGAGATGGGCAAGGTGTTCTGCCTCGCGACCGGGCCGTCGAAGGAGGCCGTGATGCGCATTCACGAGCGTGCCGGCCACCCGACGCCCGAGGTCTACGAGCTCACCGTCGAGGTTTAGGCGACGGCCCGTTCGAGGCCGCCAATCATCCCGCCGCGTCGCGCCTTGCTCCTCGAGGCGCGACGCGGCGCTCCCGTGTCCGACGCGCGGACCAGAGGATCGGGACGAAGAAGGGCGCCCCGGTCGCCGCTTCAGCGGCGAGCGCCGGCCGCCGCATGCGAACGGATGCCGGTCACCCAGGCCGCGACCTCGGCCCGACGCATCGCGCCGAGCTTGGCGAGGATGTGCTCGAGGTGCGCGCTCACCGTCTTGGGCGACAGCCCCAGGGCCTCCGCGATCTCGGCATTCGTCATTCCCTCGGCGACCAGCCTGGCCACCTCGAACTCGCGAGCCGTCAGCGGCCGCCACGGCTCGTCGGCGATCCCGCGCCGTCGGGCGAGTGACAGCAGCTCGTCGGCGCGCTCGATCAGTGGCTTGCTCCCCAGGCCGACCGCGGTCTCGCGAACCTCGGTCAGCACGGGCACGGCATCGGCGTGGCGATTGCCGCGGATGAGGCAGCTGGCCAGGTCGAGGCGCGCGGTCGTCGATTCCCAGATCCGGCCGATGGCGTCCCAGCCCGTGGCCGCGGCCTCGAGGCTCGACCTCGCCGAGACGGTTGCGCCCGCCGCCATGCGGACGAGGCCGTCGCCATGGTCGAGCGCCACGTGCGCGCGCGGGTGCCAGTCCGACAGGAGGTCGCGCATATCCCGCAGCCAGCGTTCGGCCGCGTCGGGGCGACGAGCCGCCAGGAATGCCCGCACCCCGGTCACGACGAAGGGCACGAGAAGCGCTCGTTCGCCGGTCTCGCGGGCGAGCCCCAGGGCCGCCTCGCACTGCGCCGCCGCGATCTCCGGCTCGCCGGCGACAAGGGCGGTCTCCGCGAGACCCCACATCGCGGGCAGGATGAGCTCGATCTCGCCGCTGCTCCGGCCGATCGCCAGCGACGCCTCGAACAGCATCCGCGCACGCTCCACGTCGCCTCGTCCGAAGGCCACGAACCCAAGCGCATCGCGAGAGCCGAGCGTCCCGCGCCGGCTTCCTTTCTCGACGAGCTCGATCTCCGCGATCGGGATCGCGTCGTCCCATCGGCCATCGGCCCAGGCAACATGCGCGGACGTGGCTGCCAGGACGTGGCGGCAGTACGACTGCTCGATCTCGTCCGCGTAGCGCAGTCCCTCTTCCATCGCCAGCACCGCGGTCGGGTAGTCGAGGACGCGCACCGCGATCGCGGCCGTCCACCGGAACGCCGTGACCCCCAGCGCCTCGAGGCGCTCCGATCGCGCCTCGCGGGCGATCCGCAGCATCGACTCGAGGCCGGCGTCCGTCTGGCCCGTCATGACGCCGATCTCCGCCGCGATGTAGTCGATGTCGCGCGTGTCGGGGTCGCTCGAGCGACGCCGCAGATCAGACGCCTCCGCGAATCGCACGCCGCCCGCGTCGAGCCGGCCGCTGTCGAGGTCGATGATGCCCTGCGACATGCGCACGTCCGACAGGACCAGGTTCCGCTCAGGGGTGTCGGGCAGCACCTCGAGCTCGGCCTCGGCCTGCGCCAGGAGTGCGATCCGCTCATCGCCCGGCCGCACGTCGCGCCGCGCCATCCCGGACAGGGCCACGAGCTCGCCGGCGGCCTCGATCGGCCGGCCGGCGTCCAGGTAGTAGCGGCGCGCCTTGCGCGCGCCATCATCGATGGCCTGGATGTTGTCGACCGCGAACGCCGCGCCGGTATAGGCCTCGTAGAGCTCGGCGAGCTCGAGCGGCGCGAGGTCGTCGGGCACGTTGGCCACCGCCCGGCGATAGAGCTCGAACGCCTCGTGCCGGCTGGAGATGGCACTCGCCTCGTTGGCGCCGGCGAGGGCCGCCCGGTAGGCCTCCGCCCGTAGCCCCGCCCGCTCGAAGTGGACGGACGCGTGGATCTCGGTCGCGCCGACCAGCGCGGCCCCGAACTCGGCGGCGCGCCCGTGGAGATGGCGCAGCTCCGCCGCCGGAAGCGTGCCGTACAGCGCGTCGCGCAGGAGCTGATGGCGGAAGTCGTAGTTGCCCTTGTCCATGTATTCGAACGGGTACAGAAACGCGTTGGCGACCAGCTCCTCGAGCGGCGCGTCGAGGTCGGCGATCGGCCGGTCCATGACGCCGGCCAGGACGTCGGGCACGAAGCACCGCCCTACGACGGCGCCGGCGCGCGCGACCGCCCGCGCGTCGTCCGACAGCCGCCCGTAGCGGGCGAGGATGGCGTCCTCGATCGTCTCCGGAACGTGCGCCCGGCGGATCGCCTCGCCGTCCCCGCGGGCGTCGTCGCCCATCGCCCCCAGCAGCTCCTCGATGTGGAGGGGGATGCCGTCCGTCCGGGCATACACGGCGTCGACGACCTCGCGCGGTGCCGGCAGGCCCGTGTCGAGGATCAGCGAGGTCACCAGGGCGGTCTCGTCGTAGGTGAGGGCGCTCAGCCGCGCCTCCTCCGCCAGCCGCTGGCTCAGCAGCCGGGCGCGCCACTCGCGCTGCATCGAGCCGACCGGGAACTCGTCGATGCGGTAGGCGCCGACCATGAGCAGGGGTCGATTGCGGGCCAGTCGGGCCAGCTCCCAGACCACCTCGAGGGACATCTCGTCGGACCACTGGAGGTCCTCGAACGCGAGCATCCGCGGTTCGACCGACGCATCCGCGATCCGCTCGGCGATGTCGAGGACGAGCAGGCGGCGGTTCGCCAGCGTGTCGGACTCGGCCAGCTCGCCCCGCGTCAGCATCCCGCTGAGGTCCGCGCCGAGCGCCTCCCAGCCCGGGTGGAGGGGCATCGACCGGGCCAGATCGCGCAACGAGGCGAGCGGGACCTGTCGATCGTGCGGGGCCAGGTCGGCCTGCATGCTCGTGAGGCCGGCCGCGTTCGCCTTGCGATGGATCGCCCGCAGCAGGCGCGACTTCCCGATGCCCGCTTCGCCCGCGAGCAGCAGCAGCTGCCCCTGCCCGGCCGCCGCTTCGGCGATCCGCCGATCGGCGAGGTTGAGCAGGTCGTCGCGGCCGACGAGGAGCGGGCTCAGGAGCGGGCCGATCTGGCTCATCGTCGCGGAGTGTAGGCCCGCCTGCGCTCGATCACATCGGTCAATCGACCGATGGGCCGCGGCGAGGGCGTGACCGGTGTCTTAACGGCCCGCCCTGCTTCCGGTACCCTCCGCCCGTGCGCGTCGGATTGATCGGGACCGGGCTCATGGCGCTCCACCACCTCGACACGATGGTCGGGCGCGAGGACACCGTCATCGCCGCCATGTGCGAACCCTCCGTCCCGGCCTACGAGGCCGCGGCGGCGAAGGTGGAGGCCGCCGGCGGCCCGCGCCCGCTTAACGAGCCGGACTGGCGCCGGTTCATCGAGGTCACGGCGCGGGAGCACGAGCTCGACGCCGTCATGATCGTCACGCCCCACGCCTTCCACTTCGCGCAGGCGAGCGCCGCGCTCGAGGCCGGGCTCGACGTCCTGCTCGAGAAGCCGATGGTCATGAACGCGATCGAGGCGGTCGAGCTCATCCGGACCCGCGACCGGACCGGCCGCCTGCTCGTGGTCGGCTTCCAGGGCAGCCTGTCGCCCCACGTCCGCGCCGCCGCCACGATGCTCCGGTCGGGCGAGCTCGGGGCGATCCTGAACGTGAACGCCCTCGTGTGGCAGGACTGGCATTTCTGGTCGAAGGCCACGTGGCGCGAGAACCCGGTCATGTCGGGCGGCGGGTTCATGTTCGATACCGGCGCCCACCTGCTCAACACCGTCGCCGACCTCGCCGGCGAGGACGTCGTCCAGGTCGCCGCGTGGCTCGAGGACGACGGCAACCCCGTCGACGTCCGGGCCGCCGTCATCGCGCGCCTGGCGTCCGGGGCGCTGATCACGATGAACGGCTGCGGCCGGGCCATCCCGTCGCTGGGGTCCGACATCCGTCTGTTCTGCGAGCGGGGCACGCTGCGGACCGGCATCTGGGGGGAGCGCCTGGAGCTCCAGCGCCACGGTGCCGCGACCCTGCGCCCGGTCCGATCGGTCAGGCCCGCGCACGTGTGGCAGCAGTTCGCCGACGTGCGGGCCGGTCGGCTGGACAACCCCAGCCCGCCCGAGGTCGGCCTCCGGATGGCCCGCTTGTGGGACGCGATCCGCGAGTCGTCGTCGCGCGGCGGGGCCCTCGTCAGCCCGGCCCGCGAGGCCGACGCCGCATGACCGTCCGGGTCACCGTCTGGAACGAGTTCCGCCAGGAGCGCAGCGACCCGCTCGTCGGCCGGATCTATCCGGACGGCATCCACGCCGCGATCGCCGCGGGCCTGCGGGCGGCCGACGGCGGCGATGGCCTGGAGGTCCGGACGGCGACCCTCGACGAGCCGGAGCACGGCCTGACCGAGGACGTGCTGGCCGCGACCGACGTGCTCGCCTGGTGGGGCCACGTCGCACACGACGAGGTGGCCGAGGCCGTCGTCGAGCGGGTGCACCGGCGGGTGCTGGAGGGGATGGGCCTCGTCGTCCTCCACTCGGGCCACTTCTCACGCGTCTTCCGGCGGCTGATGGGCACGTCGTGCGACCTCAAGTGGCGCGAGGACGGCCGTCGCGAGCGCCTGTGGGTCGTCGACCCGTCGCACCCGATCGCGGACGGCCTGGGCGAGTCGGTCGTGCTCGACGAGGAGGAGATGTACGGCGAGCACTTCGACATCCCGGCGCCCGACGAGCTCGTGCTCGTGAGCTGGTTCGAGGGCGGCGAGGTGTTCCGGAGCGGGTGTACGTGGCGCCGCGGCCGCGGCCGCGTCGTCTACCTGCGCCCGGGCCACGAGACGCACCCCACCTACGTCGACCCGGGGATGCGGCGGTTGATTGCCAACAGCGTGCGCTGGGCCTCGGGCGCCCATGGCGCACGGCCGACATACGGAAACACGCGGCCGGTCGAGCCGCCGGCGTAGGGGGAGGACGGATGCTCAGCCAGGCCACGATCCGCGAGGCGCCCAAGGCGCTGCTCCACGACCACCTCGACGGCGGCCTGCGGCCGGCGACCATCGTCGACCTCGCGCGCGAGTACGGTCACGAGCTCCCGACCGAGGACGTCGACGCCCTGGCGACGTGGTTCCGCCGGGGCGCCGACCAGAAGTCGCTCGAGCTCTACCTCGAGACCTTCGCGCACACCTTCGGCGTCATGCAGGAGAAGGACGCGATCGCACGCGTCGCCTCGGAGTGCGCCCAGGACCTGGCGGCCGACGGGGTGGTCTACGCCGAGGTCCGCATGGCGCCCGAGCTGTGCACCGACCGCGGGCTGACGCTCGACGAGGCGGTCGAGGCCATGCTCGACGGCTTCGCGCGGGGGAGCGAACAGGCCGCCCGCGACGGCCACCCGATCACGGTCAAGCTGCTGGTGACGGCCATGCGCCAGGCCGCCCGCTCGGTCGAGGTCGCGGCGTGCGCGGTCCGCTGGCGCGACGCCGGCGTCGTCGGGTTCGACATCGCGGGACCCGAGGCGGGCTACCGGCCGACGCGCCACCTCGACGCCTTCGACCTCGTCCGGCGCGAAAACTTCCACATCACGATCCATGCCGGCGAGTCGTTCGGCCTGCCGTCGATCTGGGAGGCGCTCCAGTTCTGCGGCGCCGAGCGGCTCGGACACGGCGTCCGGATCGTCGACGACATCACCGTCAACGACGACGGGTCGGTGGTGCTCGGCCGGCTATCCAACTTCGTACGCGACCGGCGAGTGCCGCTCGAGATGTGCCCGACCTCGAACGTCCACACCGGGGCAGCGGCCTCGATCGCCGAGCATCCGTTCGACCTCCTTCGCCGGCTGCGGTTCCGGGTCACGGTCAACACCGACAACCGGCTGATGAGCGGGGTCACCCTCTCGTCCGAGTTCGCCGCGCTCGACGAGGCGTTCAACCTCGGCCTGGGCGAGATGGAGTGGCTGACGATCAACGCGCTCAAGTCGGCGTTCGCGCCGTTCGACGAGCGGCTGCGCCTGATCAACGAGGTCGTGAAGCCCGGCTACGCACACCTGCGCGCCGAGGCCTCGCGGGTGGCCATCGCGGGCTGACGCCGGCTACGCCGCCGGGAGGGCGACGACGAAGCGCGAGCCGCCGTAGCCGTTGCGTTCGATCCACACCCGGCCGCCCATCGCCTCCATGAGCCGGCGCGCCGCGAACAGGCCGATCCCCGACCCGCGCGAGCGGACGCGGTCCACGCGCACGTAGGGCTGGAAGACGGCCTCCCAGTCGTCGATCGGGACCCCCGGCCCGTCGTCGGTCACGTAGACCTGGATCTCGCCGCCCTCGCGCCACACGCCGAGCGAGACGGCCTGCTCGGGCGGCGCGTACTTGGCCTCGTTGTCGAGCAGGTGCTCGAGGACCTGGCGGAACCGGGCGTCGTCGCCTCGCGCCACCAGCGACCCGTGCGGCGGCTCCCAGCGCACGGGCCGGGTGCGAAGGAGCAACGCCAGCGTGCCGACGGTCGCCGAGATCGCGGTCACGACGTCGAACGGGTCGCGGCGCAGGCCCGTCAGGCCCTCGCCCCGGACCGAGGCCAGGATCGAGTCCACCAGGCGGTCGAGCCGGGTGACCTGGTCGCTCGCGCCGGCGCGCCAGGTCTCAACGAGGTCCCGCGGCGTGTCGGCGTCGTCCGAAGCCGCGGCGTCGGCGAGGAGGTCGACGTAGGCCCGCACGACCGCGAGCGGCGTCCGCAGCTCGTGGGTGACGACCGCGAGCAGCTCGGCGCGGGCCGCGTCCAGCTGGGAGAGGCGGTCGAGCTGTTCCTCCGCCTCGGCCTGGAGGCGGCCCTTCTCGACGATGCCCGCCAGCAGGGCGGCGATGGTCACCAGGAACTCGACCTCGTCGGCGTCGAACTCGCGTGCCTCGGTCGTCTGGGCGTTCAGGACCCCGACCACGGCCTCGTTCCACACGAGCGGCACCGAGAGCATGGCGTGGAGGTCCTCGATGTCGAAGCCGCGCACCCAGGAGAAGCGCGGGTCCGTGGTGACGTCGGCGGACATGACCGGCGTGCGCTCCGCCGCCGCTCGGCCCGTGATCCCCTGGCCCACCCCGAGGCTGACCCGTCCCACCTGGGTCACGTCGAGGCCGTTGGTCGCGGCGAGCGTGAGCCGCTCGCCGGTCCGGTCGAGCAGGTAGAAGGAGCAGACCTCGACGCCCATCGCGACCGTCGTGCGGTCGACGAGCGTGCGCATCAGCTCGTCCCAGTCGCGCGCCTGGGTGAGGAGCTGCGCGAACTCCTGGAGGAACGCGAGCTGGCGCAGCCGGTCGGTCGCCCGGCGGCTGTGGGTCAGGCGGCTGGGCGGGACGGGCCCATCGAGCTTGGGCTTGCGTGATGGTGAGGTCACGGCCTCACCCTACGGCATCAGCCGGCCGCCGCGCCGGCGCCCTCCGTGACCGACGTCGGCAGGTCCGCGAGCAGCGGCTGGGTCCACGTCCAGGCGGCGCCGTGGTGCGCGCCCACCGCGCCGTGGCGCGCCGCCTCGACACGGAGCGGCAGCCCGAAGATCTCGATGAACCCGACCGCCGCCGCATGGTCGAAGGCGTCGCCGGCGTCGTACGTCGCGAGGTCCTTGTCGTACAGGCTCAACGGGGACCGGCGGCCCGTGACGACGGCCTGCCCATGGTCGAGGCGCACGCGGACGTCGCCCGACACCACCCGCTGCGAGGACATCGCGTACGTCCGCAGGTCGCGCGACAGGGCGCTGAACCACAGGCCGTCGTAGACGATCTGCGCCAGCTCGTCGGCGACCAGGCGGTTGAACCGCAGCTGCTCCTTGGACAGCACCAGCCCCTCGAGGGCGTGGTGGGCGGCGTGCAGGATCACCGCGGCGGGCGCCTCGTATATCTCGCGGCTCTTGATGCCGACGAGGCGGTCCTCGACGTGGTCGATCCGGCCGACGCCGTGCGCGCCGCCGAGGTCGTGGAGCCGCTCGACGAGCTCGACCGAGCCCAGCCGCTCGCCGTCGATGGAGACGGGGATCCCGCCCTCGAATCCGAGCACGATCTCGACCGGCGCGGGCGCGTCACCCGGCGCAACAGTCCACTCGTACGCGTCGGGAGGCGGCGTGACCCAGGGGTCCTCGAGCACGCCCGTCTCGCACGAGCGGCCCCAGATGTTGACGTCGATCGAGTACGGCGACGCCTTCGTGATCGGGATCTCGATGCCCCTCTCCTGGGCGTAGTCGATCTCCTGGTCGCGGGACAGGCCCATGCCCACCCGCATCGGCGCGACCACCTCGAGCCCGGGATCGAGGGCGTGCACCGCCACGTCGAAGCGCACCTGGTCGTTGCCCTTGCCCGTGCACCCGTGCGCGACCGCGTCCGCGCCCTCCCGCTGGGCGACCTCGACCAGCAGCTGCGCGATCAGGGGCCGGGCGAGCGCGGTGGCCAGCGGGTAGACGCCCTGGTACAGCGCGTTGGCCTGCAGGGAGCGCCACACGTACTGCGACAGGAAGGTATCGCGCGCGTCGACGACGTACGCCTTGGCCGCGCCGGCCGACATCGCGCGCCGCTCGACGCCCTCGCGCAGCGATCCGCCGCCGACGTCGACGGTGAGCGTGACGACGTCCACGCCGTACTGGTCGCGCAGCCAGGCGACCGCGACCGAGGTGTCCAGGCCGCCGGAGTAGGCGAGCACGACCTTGTTCATCGAAGCGTGGCCTCCAAGGCGGGTTCAGTGGACAGCTGGAGGGCGTCGAACCGGTCGAGCCAGCGTTCCAGCGCCGGCTCGTCGGGGAACAGCACGATCAGCGTGTTGTCGCCGGCCACGGTCCCGACCTGCTCCGTCAGGGTCGACTCGTCGATCGCCTGGCCGATCACATTGGCTGTGCCCGGCTGGCCGGTGAGCACGAGGATGAGACCGCTGCGGCCGACGGTCACCGGGATGTCGGCGAGGATCCGGCGCAGCCGCTCGTCGGACGCCGGCCGCGCGCCCGGACCGAGCGACTCCGGGTTGACGTAGACCGAGTGATCCCCGCGCATGACCTTGGCCAGGCCGAGCTCCGCGATGTCCCGGCTCACGGTCGCCTGCGTCACGTCGAAACCGAGCGCGGACAGCTCGGCGACCAGCTCCCCCTGGCTGCCGATCGAGCGCGCGCCGACGAGCCGGCGGATCGCGGCGTGGCGGTCGCGCTTGGCGACGACGAGGGCCATCACGCCGCCCCGGCGTGCGCGCGGGCCGAGACGCGGGTGCCGAACGTCCGGTCCTCGAGGGCGCGGGTGAGCGCGTCGGGCGCGGACGAGTCGGCGATGATCGCCTCTGCGTCGTCCCAGGCCAGCGCCGCGAGGGCCGCGCGGACCTTGGGCACCATGCCGCCCTTGACGGTGCCGTCGGCGATCAGGGCCTCGGCCTCCTCGGCGCTGATGGAGTCGAGCTTGGTGCCGGCGGCGTCGCGCACCCCGTCGACGTCGGTCATCAGCACCAGCTGGCGCGCGCCGAGCCCGGCGGCGAGGCCCGCGGCCGCGTCGTCCGCGTTGACGTTGCACACGACGCCGTCCTCGTCGCGGGCGAGCGGTGCCACCACCGGCACCTGGTCGGCGACCAGCAGCGAGTCGATGAGGTCGCGCCGGATGCCGACGACCGTCGCGACGAGCCCGACGTCCGGCAGCCGCTGGCCGATGAGCAGCCCGCCGTCGACGCCCGACAGCCCGACCGCGTCGCAGCCCACGTCCCGCAGCGCGGCGACGAGCTCGCTGTTCACGACGCCACGCAGCACCGCCGCGGCCACCTCGAGCGCGGCCGGGTCGGTGATGCGCAGCCCACCCTCGAAGTGCGTCGGGACGCCGAGGCGCTCCAGCCACTCGGTCATGCGCTTGCCCCCGCCGTGCACCAGCACGACCGGCCGCTGGCGCGCGACGGCCGCGACCTCCGCGAGCACCTGCCGCTGGTCGGCGAGCGTCGTCCCCCCGAGCTTGACGACCACGATCTCGCTCACGTCGTGTATTCCGAGTTCTCGCGGACGTAAGCCTCGGTGAGGTCGCAGCCGAAGGCCTCGCCGATGCCCTCCCCGAGCCCGAGGTCCAGCCGGATCAGCACCTCCTCGCCGGCCATCGCCGCGCTCGCGGCGGCCTTGTCGACCTCGACCGGCCCCCCGGCACGGCCGTCGTACACGAGGTGCCCGGCGATGGCGATGCGGAGCGTGTCCGGGTCGAGCCGCGCGGGGGCCCCGGCCCGAGCCGCCGCGGTCCGGGCGTCGAGCCCCGCGGCCTCGAGGATGGGCGCCGCGGCGACGGTCGCGTTCCCGGCCGCCCCGGCGATCCGGCCCCAGTTCGGGTCCCGGCCGTGGACCGCGGCCTTGACCAGCGACGACGAGATCACGGCCCGCGCGACGGCCCGCGCGTCCGCGTCGTCGGCCGCGCCGGTCACCTGGCAGGTCACGAGCGCGGTCGCGCCTTCGCCGTCGGCCGCCTGCTGGCGCGCGATGTCCCGGGCGACGGCCTCGACGGCACCGCCGAGCGCGGCCCGGGCCCCGGGATCCGTCCCGGCGTCGACCGCGCCGGCGCGCCCCGACGCGAGCAGGAACACGGTGTCGTTGGTGCTGGTGTCGCCGTCGACCGACATCTGGTCCCAGGTCCGCGCGGCGCTCCCGCGCAGGATGGCGTGCAGCGTGGCGGGGTCGGCGGTGGCGTCCGTCAGGACGACGGAGAGCATCGTCGCCATGTTCGGATGCATCATCCCCACGCCCTTGCAGATGGCGGTCATGGTCACGTCGACCGTGCCCCCCGAGGCGGCCGCAAGGGCAACCGTCGTCGTGGCGACCTTCGTCGTGGTATCGGTCGTGCGCAGGGCCTCGGCCGCCTGCCACAGCGCCGCATCCGTCCGGGCGAGCCCGCCGGCGGCGACCCGTGCGACGGCGGCGGTCACGAGGTCGACCGGCAGGCGGGTGCCGATGATCCCGGTCGAGAGGTGCAGCACCTGGTCTTCGGTGGCGCCGATCGCCGACGCGACTGCCGTCCCGATCGCCGCCTGGTCCGCGTCGCCGGCGGGGCCGGTCGCGGCGTTGGCGCAGCCCGACGTCGACACGACGACGCGCGCGAGCCCGGCCGCGGCCATGCCGCCGCCGGTCGCCTGCAGGTTCGCGCGCGACAGCCGGACCGGCGCCGCGGCGAAGGTGTTGGGCGTGAACACGGCGGCCGCGGGCACCGGCCCGTCGTCGGCCACGATCAGGACGAGGTCGGGTCGGCCCGAGGCCTTGATGCCTGCGGTCGCGCCGGCGGCTGCGAATCCGGCGGGCAGCCGCGAGGCGCGGGCCACCGCCGGCCCCTCGGACGGCAACGCCCCCAGCACCGGGTCGGTCGCGAGCGTCATGGCGCGAGCGGCAGCTGGAGCAGGCCGGCCGTCTCCGGCAGGCCGTGCACGACGTTGAAGGCCTGGATCGCCTGGCCCGCCGCGCCCTTCACCAGGTTGTCGAGCACGCCGATCGCGAGCACGCGTCCGTTCCGCTCGTCCAGCCGGCACCACACCCGGGCCTCGTTGCTGCCTTGCACGTGCTTGGTGGCCGGGGCGGCCTGGGTGACGGTGACGAACGGCTCCTCGCCATAGGCGTCGTGGTACAGGTCGTCGAGCTCGGACTGGGACACGTTGCGCGTCGTTCGGACGTGGCCGGCCGCGAGGATGCCCCGGGTCATCGGGATCAGGTGGGGAAGGAAGTCGACGCCGCTGACGCCCGGGTTGGCCGCGGGCCCGCCGCCCAGGGCGCCCAACTCCTGCTCGATCTCGCCGATGTGGCGGTGGGTGAAGATCCCGTACGCCTTCACGCTCTCGTTGACCTCGCCGAACTGGAGGTCGGCCTTCGGCTCGCGGCCGGCGCCGGAGACGCCGCTCTTGGCGTCGACGACGAGGTCGCCGATGAGCCCGGCACGCGCGAGCGGCGCCAGCGCGAGGATCGTGGTGGTCGCGTAGCAGCCCGGCGCGCCGACGATCGTCCGTGGCGCGCGCCCGGCGGCCGCGAGCTCATCTCGATGCAGCTCCGGGAGCCCGTAGACCGCGGTCCCGAGCAGGTCGGGCCGCGGGTGGTCGAGGTGGTACCAGCGCGGGTACGCCTCGGGATCGCGGAGCCGGAAGTCGGGCCCGAGGTCGATGACGGCGAGCCCGGGCTCGAGGAACTCGTCGATGCGCGCCGCGACCGCGCCGTGCGGCAGGGCGAGGAACACCGCCTCGGCGTCCTCGGGGACCGCGTCGAACACGCGCATGCCCTCGGTCGCGAGGTGCGGGTGGATGCCGGCCAGGGGATCGCCCTGCCGCTCGCGCCCCACGAGGCCCACGATGCTCGCGTGGGGATGGCGCGCCAGGAGGCGAACGAGCTCGGCGCCGACGTAGCCCGTCGCGCCGACGATCGCGACCCGGATCGGTTCTCCGTCGAGCGCGCGCAGGCCGTGCGCCGCCGCGGTCCCGGGGAGTGGAGCCGAGTCGAGAGGACGGTCCGCCGCGATCGCCGCGCCCGCCGAGTCCACGCTCACCGGCGCGCCGAACCGCTCACCGGCGGCTGGCTCGAGGGATCGGACATCGGGCGGCTCGTCATCTCCTCATGACTATACACGTGCGATGCATAGTCATGCAAGAGGCGGACGCGGGGCGAACGGCTCGGCTCCTACGCGGCTCCTAGGTGCAGCTTGGACGGACGGGGTCAAGACTCTTTGGGATCATCTCGAAGCAGTCCACGGTCGGTAGGCGCCCGAGTGACGGACCAGCGCCAATCGTAAACATCAGGCGGCTGATCAATTCGCCACCGGGCAGATAACCAAGCACGACGGTCGAACCCAGCTCGCACAGGAACTTCGTCCACAGGTCGTCGGCCGCGGCCCCCACCCCATCCGCGTCGGGCCCAAGCGTGATCGCCAGGGCTGCGAGGGCTGCACCACGTCCAGCGAACTTCCCGAGCGCGAGTAGCGGGTGCTCATCCGGCAGGTTCTCGTATTGCATATAGAGGCGCATCACCGTCTCGATGTCGACGATGCGCTTCGCGCGTTCGTCAGCGCACTCGATCTCGGCACGACCGCCGCCGCTTCCGTCGGCCAGCACGCCGAACACCGATCCGTCGTCATCGATCGCCCAAAAGGCCGGCTCGTCGGGCTCAGCGTCCGGCACGAGGCGTTGATACCGCGGCCACGCGTCCAGCGCGCGGATCCAGGGCTGTCGCCCATGCTCATCGAGGCTTGCCCACCATGGCGCATCTTCTCGCCGAGGATGGAGCCGTAAATCACCGAGCATGGCGACCGTGGAGGCCGGGAACATTGCCTGCTCGGCCAAGGCGAGGCGAACCGAGGTGCTGACGACGGCCCGGTATGCCGCGGCTCGCTCCGAAGCGATGCCCTGGAACCTGGTAACCGGCAGGATGTCGCTGCGCAGCTCGACCCGGTTGTCCGGGATTGGTACGCGGACGAGCATGACCGCTCGCAATCCCGCCTCGTGGACGAACGCCTCCGCGACCGGCCGGATCGGCGGGTGGAGCGGGATCGCCCACGCCGCCGGCTGGAATCCCACGAATGCGGTCGAAGCTGCGGCCACGTCCGCGGCGGGCGCGCCGCCGTGTACCGCTTCGACGAATGGGCGAGCGGCGATGCATGAGGTGGCGATCTCGTCGATCCACGTTCCGAGCGACGGGGCTGGTCCCTCGATCGACACCAATGCCGTACCGGCGCGCAGGAACCGGCCGGCCTCGTCGAGCGCGTCGGCCGGGATGGAACCGCTTGGAGGCGACGGCTGGATCGGCCACCCGGCAATGCGGCGCACGACGGTCTGGTCCTCCACCGTGACACGGAGGTGGATGCCGGCCAGCCTCACGATGGGTGCCGCTTGCGGCGCGGAGTACGTGGCCAAGCCCGTCGCCTGCCCGACGCGCAGGACGATTTCGCGCTTTGAGACAGGACTCGCGGGCGCCTGGTATTCCAGCTGGTATGGCGTCGCGACCCGCTCACGCAGAGCACCCACGACAGCCTCGATGACGCCCTCGAGGTGATCGCCATCGCTGAGCTCGATCACTGAGCCGCCTGTCCAGTCCGCAACTTGCCGCATCGTCGATGGGTCGGTCTCAGCGTCGGGCAACGCCGCGAGAACGGAGATGACCGGCGGTCCGGCACGGATCGCGGCCTCACGCCGGGCAACGCTTGCCGGGCTGTCGGTCGCCAGCCCGTCAGAGATCAGCACGACGAGAGAGGGCTCCGCGGCGGCGGCATCCTCCAGTGCCGCGTAGATCTCGGAGCCAACCGTGAACAGATCCGCAAAGGCCGCACCCAGACCTGCAGGCTCAAGCCGCGCATAGCGATCTGGCGTTGCAGACTTCGTGAACATGTCGGTCGCCTGTGCTTCGACGTCCGGCGCGACGTTGGCGATCCCGCGCGCCAGTGCCTCGCCCAGTGCCTGGCGACGCGCACCATCCACGAACAGCGGCGGCATGCTCGAAGAAGCGTCGACCACGAAGACGATCCGGAGTCGTGACTGCTGATTCGCTCGCAGCACGAACGGCACGGCTTCGCCGTTCTCCTCGATCATCATCGAGCCTGCGGGAAGGCCGTCAATCCCACGCCCGTCGGCCGACGTGAGCGACGCCGCCAGGCTGATCGACGGAAACGCCCCGGCGGCGACCGTGAGCGCGACGCCCGTCGCGGTTGCCGCGTCGCCCTCCGGGGGCATACCCGCCAGGGGCACGCCGTCGACCGAGATTCCCGAGCCCGAGACGTGAACGACTCGCCCGGTGACAGTTGCGACGTCTCCGACCACGGCGACGCGCTCGCGGAGGTCTTCGACATCCGGACCCAAGACCATGAGGGATGCCTGCGCCGCGAACGGGCCAGCACCGCCGCCGAGCCCGAGGAACGACACCGCGACCTGGCGGCCGACGAGCTCGTCGGCCGTCCATGCGCTTGAGACGAGCTCGACCGGCACCTCCGGTGCGTCGAGCCGGGTGATGAGGACCGCCAGTTCAAGCGGGATCGCCGTGTCCGCCTCGTCCACCCCGGCCAATTCATCCGGCTCCGGATCGGCTCGCAAGGACGAGCGCGGGTCTGCGGGATTGCCGATCATGGGACCCTCGGCGGTCACGACTCGCACCGCCGGAAGGCTCCGGACCGCCACCTCACGGCCCGGGGCTGTCGGATCCGGAATGGCGTCGAGCAGGTGGGCTGCGAGACGATTGCTATCCGATCCGTCGACGTCGGCTTGCTCAATCGTCACCCAGTTCTCGAAGCTCGGGATGCTCGCCCACCGCGATAGAACGTCCGGGGGTACCACGGGCTCGAAGGCGACATCCGGGCGCCTGTACCAGGTTCGCTGCTCGGCCTCCGTGGCGTCGACGGCTACGCTGACAATTCGAGCCTCCAGGTCCGCCCGCTGGTAGAGGTCGAGGAGGATATCTGCCTTCTCGCGCGGCGTGCCTCCGCCGCCGCGGAGGGCGGCTCCTGCGCCCCACCGGAGATCCGTTGTTACCCGCGAACGGTTGCGCGGCGGGTAGGTAGCGATGCGATCGCGCACGAAGGCGAGGATGGCCGCTGGGTCCCCCTGCTGCGCGAGGCGATCAGCCGTCGCGATCAAGTGATCGGGGCTGGCCCGCGCAGCAGCCTGCCATTCCGCCCAGACACCCAGCGGCACGTACCACGGGTCGCCGTTGGACGACCCGCCGGGTGGCGTCGAGGGACCGATCGAGTTGGGAGCCGATGGCTCGGACAGCAGTCGCGTGACCGCCGCAGTTGCGGCCACCCCTCCCACAGCGACCAGGAACGCGCGACGGCTGATGCGTTTCGGCATGCGTACGACTTCAGTCCACGCCGATGGCCACCCAGTCCTGGAGGTCGAGGCGAACGAAGCCGCCGCTTCCCCACAGACGATCGTCGAAGACCCCGCATTCCAGCGTCACATCTTCGGGTGCCGCAACGACGACCTGTGCCTGGAAGCTCACGGGCATCGCCCAATCGGTGGCGGTTGCGCCGACTGATTGGATGGCGAGCACATGGCCTGCCGCCCGGGTCAGCCGACAAAGGGCACCGGCAGAGACGACGAGGGTGCCCGCGCGGCCAGTTCGCGCCGCAATATCACCATCGGCCCTGACGAGGTATGTCCCACTGTCGAGGTGAAGTCGGCCAACCTGCGTCAGGTCCGGCACGACGGCTCGTACCTCCATTGCTGGCGCGGTGTCCGACGAATGGATGATGTCAACCGTTCCCGCCGGTCCAATTGGCCCGCTCGGGCCGGGCGGACCGGCAACGCCGGCAGGCCCCTGCATACCGCTCGGTCCCGCGGGGCCGACCGGACCGGCCGGGCCTGCGGGGCCTGAAAGGTTGGCGCGCAACAGCCAGGTGCCCGCCTGCTTTGAGAACAGCCGTCCGGTATCGACGTCGACGTAGAGATCCCCGTCCGCACCCAGGCCGGGCGTGGGCGATCCGACGCCATTCAGGGTGGTGGCGCCGTCTCGACCAGCGGGGCCCTCCGCATTCCAATGCACCTCGACCTCTCCGGCCTTGCAGGGCGACGCCGGCGCGCTCCCAATGGCGACGCTGGTCAGGGCCGCGGAATGGATGCAGGCGCTAAACGATTGCGCCGGGACTTGGCCCGCCGCTGAACCGACCAACATGGTGATCACAGCCATTCCGCCCGCCGCGGTCAGCGCGCGTCGCGCCGCTGTCCGTGCACCCCTCGGGGAATGTCCATGCAATCGCGATCTGCGCACGCTTCGTCCCTCCCATGGCACACCCGCTCGGCGTCGGGGAGTTGCCACGTGAGAGCCGTCAACAGCGGATCGCGTGTCGACTCCCGTCGAGCATAATCTCGCGGTCGAACAGCCGTCTACCTTCGAAGCGTCGCTGGCCGCCAGGGTCGGAGGTGGGGCGCGATGGCGCCGCGACTCAGATCGTCCCGCGTGCTCCCGACCTGACCGTGCCGTGCGCCCCTCGAGCCGGAGCCACATCGGGATTTCGAGGAGCATCGACCGGGAGCGCGGCTTGACAAAGGATCGACGGGCTCACGGGGCTCCGTCGATGGTGCCGGCATCCGACGGGCGGCGGCGCGCCATCGGGGTCCGTGGCCGTAACCGAAACCGCGTCCGCGACTGCAGCAAACCCCGCACGAGCGCGCGAAGCTCTCGGCGCCCGGCCCAGGCGTACCTGACCTTCGATCGGAGCCCCGATACGTGGAGCGTGCGGAGCAGCACGATGAACCCACGTCGTCTGGCTTCGTCGTACGGATACCACCACGGCATCGGGAACCAGCCGCGATCCTCCGAGATCAACTGCTTGTGGACCATCTCATACAGTCCGAACCGCGAATGAATCACACCCATGCCCGACTCCTTCACCCCGGCCCATGGAGTCTGCGCCGCGGCCGCCGAGTAGGCGTGGTCGTTGATCCAGACCATGCCCGCCTCGAGCTGCCTTGCGGTCCGCCGCGCGCGACGGAGGTCGCGCGTCCAGACGCTCGCGCCCAGGCCGTAGCGCGAGTCGTTGGCAAGTCGCACCGCCTCGTTCTCGGAGTCGAAGGGCATGACCGGGAGCACGGGTCCGAACGTCTCTTCGCGCATCACCAGCATCGAGTGGTCGACCTCGGTGAGGATCACCGGATCGATGAACCGACCGGGCAATCCATCGAGCGTGACCGGACCCCCGTGGCGCACCGTGGCGCCCTTCGCCACGGCGTCATCGAGCTGGGCGACGACTCGCTGGTACTGGGCTTCGGTACTGAGCGAGCCGAGCTGCGTCGCCGGATCGTTCGGATCGCCTGGGCGGACGGCGGCAGTCGCCTCGACCGCGCGGCGGACATAGTCGTCATAGATCGGCCGCTCGACGTAGACCCGCTCGACGCCGGCGCACGTCTGACCGGCCCCCGCCATCGCTGCCCACACGGTGACGGCGACGGCGCGCTCAAGGTCGGCATCGGCGAACACGATCGCCGGGTCCTTGCCGCCGAGCTCGAGGATCACCGGCTTGTGGTTGGCGGCGGCTAGTCGCATCACTTCCTGACCGGTCGCAACGCTTCCGGTGAAGCAGACCTTTGCGATCGAGGGGGCGGCACAAATGGCCGCGCCGGTATCCACCCCGCCGTGGACGATGCGCAGCACCCCCCGTGGCAGCCCTGCCTGGGCGAACACATCGGCGATGAGCTCACCGACGAGCGGGCTGTGCTCGGACGGCTTGAACACGACGCCGTTGCCGGCCACCATCGCCATCGCCAGGGGCCCGGCCGGGACGAGGACCGGGTAGTTCCACGACGAGATGACGCCGACGACGCCAAGCGGCTGGTAGACGATCCAGTCGCGCTTGTGCTTGAGCAGCAATTGCGGGAAGCTCAGCCGCTCCGGGCGCAGATAGCGGTACCCATGGCGGCCGATCCAGTTGAGAACCATGGCCGGCGCGCCGACGTCGACGGCTGTGGCTTCGGTCAGGGTCTTGCCCGTCTCGCGGGTCACCGCCCGGGCGATCTCGTCGCTTCGCTCAAGCATGCCGTCGGCCGCGCGCGCGATCACCGCGGCACGGGCTCGCAGCGGCTGGCGGCTCCACGCAGCTTGGCACTCGGCGACATCGGCCGCAACCTGCTCGACGGCTGCCGCGGGCGTCACGGGCACGGTACCCAGCAATTGGCCCGTCGCGGGGTCCCGCGACTCGAGCACGTCAGGCGCCTGCCGGCTCGACGACGGTTGCTCGATGGCTGCCATGGCCACACCCCTGCGACGGAATGCCTGCTCCGAGAGGCTGGATGACGGTCGCACGATCAGTATCCGACACCGCTCCAGCAGGCAGCCGTTTCGCACGGTGAGGATTTCCCCTGCGGCCGATAATCGACGCACACACGCCCGATTGACCGCAACAAAGGCGGTGCATCGCAGTGACACACACGTCCGCCACCCACGCGCTCGAGCGCGGGCGCGACGCGTTCCGGCGCCACGCATGGCTCGAGGCGATCGAGGCGCTCTCCGAGGCCGATCGCGATGGCGCCCTGGGTCCGGCCGACCTCGAGCTCCTCGGCGCGGCCTCGTGGTGGGTCGGCCGCCCCGACGAGGCGACCGAGGCGCTCGAGCGGGCGTTCGCGGGCCATGTCAGCGACGGACACGACGAGGCGGCCGCCGGGGTGGCCCTGACGCTCGCCTACGAGGCGTTTCGTGGACTCGCAGAGTCCGTGGGCGGCGGCTGGCTCGCTCGTGGCAGCCGCCTCCTCGAGAGGCTCCCTGACTCGTCCCAGCACGCGTGGCTGTTCGTGTTCCGGACGGTGGAGGCGCTGATATCCGGGCGCTTCGCCGAAGGTATCGAGCTCGCGCAGCAAGGGATGGATCTTGGCCGGCGGTCCGATAACCCGGGCGCGCTGTACCAGGCGATGAGCTTCAAGGGCATGGCCGAGGTCTCGGCCGGCAATACCGCGGCCGGGCTTGCCCTGATCGACGAGGCTGCCGCCGCCGCGTCCTCCGGGCAGCTGGACCTGCGGACGGCCAGCGACATCTATTGCAACACGATCTCGGCTTGCCGCAGCATCGGCGATCTCGGCCGAGCCGGCCAGTGGGCCGAGGAAGGGGAGCGCTTCATGCGCCGCCAGGGCGCCGGCGGCTACCCCGGCATCTGCCGGGTTCACCGTGCCGAGCTCAAGATGCTCCACGGCGAATGGCCCGAGGCCGAACGGGAGGCGCGCCAGGCTGGAGAGGAGCTGTTGCGTTTCCGCCTCATGGATGGCGTTGGGTACGCGCACTACGCGGTCGGTGAGGTTCGTCTGCGGATGGGCGACCTCGACGCTGCGGCCGAGGCCTTCGATCGCGCCTACGAATACGGCCATGACGCCCAGCCGGGGCTGGCCCTGCTCCAGCTCGCGCGGGGCGAGATCGACGACGCGCGTCGGTCGATCGATCGGGCCCTGGCGAGCGCGGCCGGGAGTGACGGCGTCGCCGATCGCGCCAGAGAGGCACGGCTATTGCCGGCCAAGGTCGACATCGCCCTGGCCGGCGGGGATCTCGCCGCCGCGAAGGCTGCCGTCCAGGAGCTCGAGCTCCTCGCCACCGACTATGGACAGCCCCTCTTCCGCGCCGAGGCGCTCACGGCCCGGGGCGAGCTGTTGTTGGGCGAGGACAAGGCATCAGAGGCATCGCCCGTGCTCGACCAATCGTGGCGGTTGTGGCGGACCTCCGACCTGCCATATGAGAGCGCTTGCGCCCGGCTGCAGTACGCGGAGGCCCTGGCCGCCGAAGGCGACGATGCCACGGCGCGACGGGATCTCCGGGCAGCCCGCTCGGTGTTCGAGGGACTCGGGGCGACCCTCGACCTCGAGCGAACGAACGCTCTCCTGGGGGCTGGTGCAGCCGAACCTCGGCGTGCCGGAGCAACGCCCGGAGCTCGCGTCGTGATGGCGTTCATGTTCACCGACATCGTGACCTCGACCGACCTCGTCGGGGTGATCGGCGATGCCGCGTGGGCCGAGCTCCTCGACTGGCATGATCGGGAGTTGCGCGCTGCATTTGCCCGGCACGACGGACTGGAGGTCGTCCACACGGGCGATGGCTTCTTCGTGTCGTTCGAACGGGCTGGGGCCGCGGTCGACTGCGCCATCGACATCCAGCGTCGGCTCGCCCGGCACCGTCGCGAGCACGGCTTCGCACCGTGGGTCAGGATCGGCCTGCACCTCGCGGAGGCGACCCGCCGCGGCCGGAACTATGTCGGCGGCGGCGTCCACGTCGCGGCGCGGGTGGGGGCGGCAGCGGCGAGCGAGGAGATCCTCGTGACTCGGCCGTTGGTGAACGCCGCCGGCGAGGCTCGTTATCGGTTCGCACCGCCTCGGTCGATCCGGCTCAAGGGCGTGCGGGATCCGGTGGAGGTGCTGGCCGTAGACTGGCGCTGAGCTACGCGAGCTCCGCCAGGTTGGCCGCCTCGGCCTCGAACTGCTCCTCGTACAGGCGTGAGTACAGCCCGCCGCGGGCGATCAGCTGTCGGTGCGTGCCGCGCTCGACGATCCGGCCGCGCTCGAACACGAGGATCCGGTCCGCGCGCAGGATCGTCGACAGGCGGTGGGCGATCGCGATCGTCGTCCGGCCCTCGGTGAGGCGCCCCAGCGCCGACTGGATCAGGCGCTCGCTGACGGTGTCGAGCGATGACGTCGCCTCGTCGAGGATCAGGATCTTGGGGTCCTTGAGCAGCACGCGCGCGATCGCGACCCGCTGCTTCTCGCCGCCGGAGAGCTTGTAGCCGCGCTCGCCCACGATGGTGTCGTACCCATCCGGCATCTCGGCGATCCGGTCGTGCATCGCGGCGGCGCTGGCGGCGGCGATCAGCTCCTCCTCGGTGGCGTCGGGCTTGGCGAACAGCAGGTTGTCGCGGATCGACGCGTGGAACAGGTACGTCTCCTGGGTGACGAACCCGATCACCCGGCCCAGCGACTCGAGCTTGACCTGGCGGACGTCGACGCCGTCGATCGTCACCCGGCCCTCGGTCACGTCGTACAGGCGGGGGATCAGGTAGGTGGTGGTCGTCTTGCCGGCGCCCGACGGGCCGACCAGCGCCACCAGCTCGCCGGGCTTCGCCTCGAACGTGATGTCCTCCAGGCCGAACGGTGGCGCGGGCTCGTCGGCTCGCCCGCCGTCCACGACCTCGAGCCCCGTCGCGCTCTCGAACGCCTCGGCCTCGCCCTCCTCGAACAGCGCGCCCACGAGCTCCGGGCTCGCCTCGAGGTCCACCGCGGCCGCGACGTCGCCGACCGTCGGCCGCGCCATCGCGGGTTCCGGCTGGTAGTGGAACGAGACGCCCTCGAGCGCGACGGCGCCCCGCATCGTCTCGGGGCGCAGCTCGATCGCGTCCGGCGCGTCGACGATCTCGGGGTCGAGGTCGAGGTACTCGAAGATCCGGTCGAACAGCGCGAGCGACCCCTGGATCTCGACCTGGACGTTGAGCAGCTGCCCGAGCGGGAAGAACAGCCGGCTCTGGAGCGTGGTGAAGGCGACGATGTCGCCGGCGGTCGGGGCGTTGGGCGAGCCGTTGGCGGCCATCGTGCCCGCGAGCCAGTACACGAACGCCGGCATGATCGAGAAGATCGTGCCGATGATCATGAAGAACCAGCGGCCGACCATCGCCTGGCGGATCTGGAGGCGGGCCAGCTCGCGATTGAGGTCGCGGAACCGCGAGACGGACCGGTCCTGGGCGGCGAAGGTCTTGCCCAGCAGGATCCCCGAGACCGAGAGGGTCTCCTCGGTCACGGCCGTCATCTCCGCGAGCCGCTTCTGGGTCTCGCCGCTGACCTCGCGACGCACCTTGCCCACGCGGTAGGTGAGGTACATGAAGAACGGCGTGATGCCCAGCGACAGCAGCGTGAGCTGCCAGCTGAGCAGGAGCATGGCGATGACCGTGCTGATCGTGATCGCGACGTTGGACGTCACCGATGCCGCCGTGTCGGTGACGACCGACTGCACGCCGCCGACGTCGTTGGCGAGCCGGCTCTGGATCTCGCCCGTCCGGGTCGCCGTGAAGAACCGCAGCGGCAGGCGCTGCAGGTGCGCGTACAGCGCGTTCCGCAGGTCCTGCATGACGTTCTGGCCGATGACGTTGTTGAGGTAGCTCTGGCCGACGCCGATCAGCCCCGAGACGATGGGCACGATGATCATCAGGCCGACGTACAGGTTCAGATCCTGGTACTGCCCACCCACGATGACGTTGTCGATGAGGAGCTTGAGCAGGTACGGGTTGACGATGCCGAGGAGGCTGGTCGTGATGATCGCGACCAGCACGACCGCGACCTGGAGCCGGTAGGGCCGGAAGAAGGCGACGATCCGGCGCACCGTGGGCGCGCGCCGTTCGCGCGGCACCCGCTCGAAGTCGTCCGACGGTGGAGTGAGGCGCCCGGGCCCGGCACTTCCCCGGGCCATGGAGCGGACGCCGCCGCCGCGCAGGGTCATGAGTCGATCGCGGCTACCAGGCGGTGGTAGTCGACGCCTCCGCGATGCCCTCGGACTCGAGCCACCGCTCGGCGTCGATCGCCGCCTTGCACCCGTCCCCGGCCGCGGTGACGGCCTGGCGGTAGCGGTGGTCGTGGACGTCGCCGGCGATGAACACGCCGTCGATCTTGCTGCGCGTGTGGTCGTCGACGACGAGGTACCCCTTGGCGTCGACCTCGAGCCAGTCCTTGAACACGTCGGTGTTGGGCTTGTGCCCGATCGCGATGAACAGGCCCTCCATCGGGAGCTCGCGCTCCTGGCCGGTCTCGGTGTCGCGGATCCGCAGTCCCTCGACCTTGGCGTCGCCCAGGACCTCGGCCACCTCGGTATTGGTGTGGACCTCGATCTTGGGGTGGGCGATCGTGCGGTCGACCATGATCTTCGAGGCGCGGAAGCTGTCGCGGCGGTGCATGAGGTGCACCTTGCTCGCGTACTTGGTGAGGTAGGTCGCCTCCTCCATCGCCGAGTCGCCCCCGCCGACCACCGCGATCTCTCGGTCGCGGAAGAAGAAGCCGTCGCAGGTCGCGCACGCCGACACGCCGCGGCCGCGGAGCCGCTGCTCGCTCTCGAGGTCGAGCCAGATGGCGGACGCGCCCGTCGCGAGGATCACCGACTCGCCGCGATACTCGACGCCCCGCGCCCAGACCCGGAACGGCCGGCTCGAGAAGTCCACCCGGTCGACGTCGACGTCGACGAGCGTCGTGCCAAAGCGCTGCGCCTGCTCCCGGAAGCGGTTCATCAGGTCGGGGCCGTCGATGCCCTCGGGGAAGCCCGGGTAGTTCTCGACGTCGCTGGTCAGCATCAGCTGTCCGCCCGCCGCCGAGCCGGCGATCACGATCGGCTCGAGGTTGGCGCGCGCGGCGTAGATCGCGGCGGTGAGGCCGGCCGGGCCCGAGCCGATGATCAGGACCTTGGACTCGGTGCGACCGCTGCCGCCACCGGTTCCGCCCGGTCCGCCCGTCGCGGGCCTCGCCGCGGCCGAGTCGTCGATGATCGAGATCCCCCCGCCGAACGGGGCGGCCGCGCCCGGCGCGGAGGCCATCGCGACCGCTTCGCCGCCGCCTGGGCCGGTCGCGCCGTCGTCGGCGCCGAACTTGATCGAGATACCCGCGAAGGGGTTCGCGGCGGGATCGCCGGCCTCGGGTGCCGTGCCGTTGCGGGAGGTTTGTGCCCCGTCGGTGCGGGGCTGGGTCGGGTCGGTCATCGAGGCCATTGTCGTCCGTGTCGGGTGTTCATGCGCCCCGCAACTGTAGCACGCGTTCCGCATACTCCCGGGGGGTATATTCACCGGTACCCTCGCCTGGTGTCCACCACGCAGGAACGCCCGGATGCGGGCGTCGTCATCCCCGGCCCCGGCGGCCCCGAGGAGGTCCCGGTTCACCTCGCGCCGGCCTCGGAGACCGCCACCGCGACGCCCCGGCTACGCGACAACCGCGACTTCCTGACGGTGCTGTTCGGGCAGGGGATCAGCTCGTTCGGGGACTCGATCACGAACACGGCGATGCCGCTGCTCGTGCTCGCTCTCACGGGGTCGGGCCTCGCGATGGGCGTCGTCGGCGTGCTGACGACCCTACCCGACCTGATCGTCGGGCTGCCGGCCGGCGCGTACGCAGACCGCTGGGATCGACGGAAGATGATGCTGTACGCCGATCTGGGCCGGTGCGTGCTCACGGCCCTGGTCCCGATCTCGGTCTGGCTCGACGGCCCGACGCTGGCGGTGATCCTCGCCGTCACCTTCCCGATGAACGTGCTGCGCGTGCTGTGGCTGGCCGCGTACACGGCCGCCGTGCCCGGCCTGGTCGGCCGCGCCGAGGTCCCGCGGGCCAACGCGATCTTCGAGGCCGTGTTCAACGTCGGCTGGATCATCGGGCCGGCGCTGGCCGGCCTCCTCGCCGCCGCCATCGGCCCGGGCGCGACGATCGCCATCGACGCCGTGACCTTCCTGCTGTCGGCCGGGGCGATGCTCCTGGTCCGGCGGCCGCTGCGGGCGGAGAGCCGGACGGAGCAGACGCACATCCTCGCCGACATCCGGGAGGGGATCGCGTTCGTGGCCCGCCAGCCCACGCTGCGGGCGTGCATCGCCCTATGGACGACCACCTCGGTGATCTCGACCGGCCTGACCACGGTCACGATCTACTACATCACGATCGATCGCGGGCTCAGCTCCGCGGTCGTGGGCACCGTGCTGTCGGGCTTCGCGCTCGGGTCGCTGGTCGGCTCCGTGGCCGCGGCGCGGCTCGCCTTCCGCGCCACCGGCGTGGTCATGCTCGTCGGGGCGGCCGTATTCGGCGCCTGCCTGGTCGTCATCGCGACCGGCGTGCCCGAGCCCGCGATGATCGCGGCGGCGTTCGTCGCCGGCGCGGTGAACTCCAACATCCTGGTCGCCTACATCACGATGCGGACGCTGTTCTCGCCGGATGCGCTGCTGGGCCGCGTCGGCGCGACCGCCCGGACGCTCTCGGTGGGCCTGACGCCGATCGGCGCGCTGACCGCCGGCATCCTGCTCGACAGCATCGGCGGGGCGGCGACCCTCGCGCTGATGGGCGTCGCGCTGGCGCTCGCGGGCGTCGGGTTCGCCCTCGTGCGGCCGGTCCGCACCGCGCGCATCCCGGCTGCGACCCACGCCGCGTAGCGGGCCACGGTGGCGGTCGGTGAGGGCCGACCCTAGAGCTTCGCGACCGCCGGCAGCACGTCCCGGCCCAGGCGATCGACGGTCCGCGGGTCCCACACGTCGTGCACGCCGAAGATCACGTGCTGGCAGCCGGCGTCGGCGAGCTCGCCGAACCGGTCGATGACCTGCTGGGGGCTCTCGCCGTCGTCGCCATCGACCGCGATCCGGACCGACTGGAGCGTCGAGCGCTCGATCTCGTCGGGGTCGCGGCCGATGGCCTCGCAGTGGCGCCGCAGCACCTCGTACTTGTGGTGGATCGTCTCGGGTCCGCCGAAGACGTTGGTGGCGTCGGCGTACTTCGCCACCAGGCGCAGTGTCTTCTGCTCGCCGCCGCCCCCGATCATGATCGGCGGCCGGGGCCGGCTGATCGACTGGGGCGAGTTCAGCAGGTGGGTCGCGCTGACATGGCGGCCCTCGAAGGGCGCCTCGGCGCCCCGCTCGCCCGACCACATCTCGTGGGCGTAGCGCAGGGTGTCCTCGAGCATCTCGAACCGCTCGCCGAGCGGGGGAAAGGGGAACCCGAGCCCGTTCGACTCCTGCTGGTTCCAGGCGGCGCCGATGCCCAGCCAGGCGCGGCCGCCGGACAGGACGTCGAGCGTCGTCGTCGCCTTCACCCACAGCGGGGCCTGGCGGTAGTGGACGCCGCCGACCATGAGGCCGATCCGCGCCCGGCTCGAGTGCGCGGCCATGAACCCGAGCGACGTCATGCCCTCGAGCATCGGCTCCTCGGCGCGACCCACGCTCCGGATCTGGAAGAAATGGTCCATCACCCAGATGGAGTCGAACCCCGCCTCGTCGGCGTCGTGGACGATGCGGCCGAGGGTGGGACCGATGGCGTCGGTGCCGCCCGGCCACGTGAACGAGGAGATCTGCAGGCCTGCCTTCATGGCGCGAGCGTAGCGCGAACCGCCGTCACCGGAAGAGGTCGTTTTCCGCGGGCATCACGAGCTCGGCGATCCGGCCTTCGCCGCGCCCGGGGCGAGCCCCGCGCACGAGCGCCACCGGCCGCCTGGCCGTCTTGCCCAGCGCGAGCTCGGCGGCGGACGCGATCTCGTCGGCGACGGCTCGCACGGTGGTCCGCATGACCCGCCCGTCGGCGTCGGGCGTGCCCCGCAGGTCGTCGAGCGGCAGGAGCCCCGAGACGCCGAGCGCGACGTCGACGATGCCCCAGCGCCACGGGCGGCCGAAGCTGTCGGACACGATGACGGCGACGTCGCGGCCGAAGCGGTCACGCAGCGCGGCCCTGATCTCATCCGCCGACGCGTCCGGATCGCGGGGGAGGAGCGTGACGACGTCGCCCGAGCCGGGCCCGACGTTCGAGGCGTCGACGCCGCCGTTCGCGCACACGAAGCCGTGCGGGGTCTCGGTGATCAGCACGCCGTTCTGCATCCGCACGATCCGCCGCGCCTCGCGCAGCACGACCTCGATCTGGCGCGCGTCGCGGCCCCACGCCGCTGCCCACGCGACCGCCTCGGGCCGCGGGTCCACCGTCCGCAGGTCGACGACCGCGCCCTCCGCCTTCGACACGACCTTCTGGGTCACGACCAGGACGTCGTCGTCGCGCAGCGGCAGGGCGTCGTCGGTGGCCTCCAGCGCCTCGCCGATCAGCGCCGCGAGGTCGTCGCCCTCGCGGATCTCGGGCAGGCCCGCGAGCGCGAGGATCTCGACCCGGCCGGCCTCGTCAGTCGCCAACGCCGACCCCGTCTCGGCCCTGGGCGGCGACCTCGGCTTCGGCCAGCAGCAGGTCGTCCGGCGTGTCCACGTCGAGCGCGAGGACCCCCGAGACCTCGACGAAGGCCGCGTCCGCCGATGAGGCGAGCCAGGCGTGGCTCGAGCGACTGCTGACGCCGAACGCCGGGTCGATGACGTCGGGCGGGTCCAGCAGGAGGGCGTTGGTCCCGCGCCCGTGCCGGTCGGGCGTGAGCACGACGCTCGGGGTCCCGGCCGCGTCGCCCGCAGCGAGGATCGGGGCGAGCGCGGCCGCCGACACGTTGGGCAGGTCGGCGGGCAGGACGAGCACCCGCTCGGCCTCGATGGCGCCACGGGCCTCCTGGAGGGCGGGGTTCAGGCCTCGCGACCGCTGCGCGACGGGGCGCGCGCCGGCGGCCGCCGCCACGACCAGGACCTCGGCGTCGGGCGAGACGACGACCACGTCCGTGACGCCGTCCGTCGCGAGCGCCGCGGCCACGGTGCGGCGGAGCAGCCGCTCCACGAGGTCGCGGCGCTCCTCCGGGTCGAGGACCGCCCCGAGTCGCGACTTCGCGTCCTCGAACGAGCGCACGGGGATGACGACCGCGGTCGACCGGGTCGCCGGGCCCGTCGCCCGCGCGCGTGCCTGTTCCATCGCTCGATCGTAGCGCGCGACCCCGCGCTGGCGCGTCAGGGGCCGCATCGGTCGATCCTGGCGACGTGGCGGTCGCCCATCCGGGTCAGGTCGTGAGCGTGACCTTGCTGATGTGGCGCGGCGCGTCCGGGTCGAGGCCGCGGACCCGGGTCGCGTGGTACGCGAACAGCTGGGCCGGGACGATGGACACGATCGGGGCCAGGTGGTCCGGCACGCCCGCCGGGACCGCGATCGACCACTGGCCGATCGCGCGGACGTCCTCCCGGTCGGACACGACCACGAGATCAGCGCCGAAGTCCTCGCGGATCTCGCGCAGCAGCATGACGAGGTCGGCGGCTACCGCGCCCGACGTCGCGACGGCCAGCACCGGGTAGCCGCGCTCCACGAGGGCGAGCGGCCCGTGGCGGAAGTCGGCGGCGGAGTACGGGTCAGCCACGACCCGGGCCAGCTCCTTCAGCTTGAGCGCCCACTCCCGCGCGGTCGCGTACTCGTACCCGCGCCCGAGCACCGTGCACACGCGCCAAGCGGCGTGTGCCGCGGCCGCCTCGCGAGCCGCGTCCTCGGACCCGAGCGCGGCCTCGATCGCGCCCGGGACGCCGGCGAAGTCCCAGTGCGGGTCATCCCCGCCGAGGGCGGCGACCAGCAGCGCGATCGCGGCGAGCTCGGCGGTGTAGGTCTTGGTCGCGGCGACCGCCCGCTCCGGACCCGCCGCAAGGTCGATGACGTGCTCGGCGGCCTGGGCGAGCGCCGATCCGGGCTCGTTGGTGATCGCGATCGTCGGCTGGCCCTGGCGACGCGCCGCGTCCACGACGCCGACCACGTCCGGCGACGCACCCGACTGGCTGATGCCGATCACCAGCGATCGCGCGAACACCGGCTCCACGTGGTACAGCGACACGATCGACGGCGCCGCGAGCGCGACCGGCAGCCGCAGGCGGATTCCGAACAGGTACTGCGCGTAGATCGCGGCATGGTCGGACGTGCCGCGCGCGGCGATGACGACGTGTTCCACGTGCTGGACGCGGACCGCACGCGCGACGGCCTCGATCTCCGCCGAGCGAGCGACCAGGCGCGCGATCACGTCCGGCTGCTCGCCGATCTCGTCGCGCAGGCCCATCGGTCAGTGCTCCCTCGTGGGCCCGTCCGTCAGCCCGTGCCCGACAGGGTAGAGGCCGGGGATGGGGGCGGGGAGGCGGCCGGCGAACGGGATCTCGCCGAACAATGCGGCCGCCACCGCCTCGCAGGTCGGCTCGAGGATGCCGTAGGCGCAGACGTGGGTCGCCGACGATGGATAGGCCGCGAGGTCGAACGGCGTCCGGAGGGCCACCGTCACCGTGGGGACGCCGGTCTCGAGCAGCGCGCGGCACAGCGCCTCGTGCGCGGGCCGGAGCGACGCGCTGACGCTGCCCAGGACGAGCAGGTCCGCGCCCGCGATCGCGTCCCTGGCGGCGGCGACCTCGCCCTCCGTCGCCTCGTCCACGAGCACCTCGTCGACGCGCGGATGGCGGCGCCGGATCGCGGCCGCGAGCAGCGGCGGCACCGACGACGACGTGTCAGCCGGCGTCAGGTCGCGTGGCACCGGCTGGACCACGACGATCCGCGCGTCGGCGGCTGGGCGGAGCGGCAGCAACCCGTCCTCGTCGCGGACCAGCGTGAGCGAGCGCTCGGCGACCTCGCGGGCCAGCGCCCCGTGGGCGGCGGACCGCACCGCCTCGAGGGGCGGCTGCTCGACGCCGCCCAGCCGCCGGCGGAGCCGCTCGATTCGCTCGGCCGACGCCTTCATGCCGGCGGCATCGAACAGCCCGCGAGCGGCCGCGTGGCGAAGCCCGCCCTCGATCCGCGCCTGCGCCGCGGGGTCACCCATCGTCAGCAGCAGGTCGACACCCGCGCGGAGCGCCGCGATCACGTCGATGACCTGGGCGTCGCCCTGCGGGAGCGCCCCCATGTCGAGCGCGTCTGTGATCGTGAGGCCGCGGAACCCGAGGTCGTCGCGGATCAGGTCGTGCATCACGGCCCGCGACAGGGTCGCCGGGAGCGTCGCGTCCCCGGTGACGGCCGGCAGCGCGAGGTGGGCCGACATCACGACGTCGGCGCCAGCCCCGATCGCCGCCCGGAACGGGACCAGCTCCGCGCGGTCGAGCCGCGCCCGGTCGTGGGCGACCACCGCCAGCTCGTGGTGGGTGTCGAGGTCCGAGCCCCCGAGACCTGGGAAGTGCTTGGCGCCCGCCGCGATCCCCGAGCTGCGCAGGCCGCGGACGACCGCCGCCGCCAGCCGGGCAACCTCGGCGGGCTCGCTGCCGAACGACCGGATGCCGATGTGGGGGTTGCCGGGATTGTCGGCGAGGTCGCAGACGGGCGCGTAGGACACGTTCGCCCCCATCGCCAGCAGCTCGAGGCCGGTCGCCCGCCCGACCCGCTCGGCGAGGTCCTCGTCGCCGGCGGCTCCCAGGGCCATGTTGCCCGGGAACGGCGTCGCCCCGTCCAGCGCGTCGAGCTGCCCGCCCTCCTGGTCGGCGGCGATCAGCAGGGGCGGCGCGTCGTGGTCGAACGCCGACGCGGCCCGCTGGACGGACGCCGTCAGCTCGCGGACCTGCGCCGGCGAGTCCGAGTTGAAGAACCGGAACAGCGTCACGCCGGCGGCCGGCGCGGTCGCGAACCGCCGCTCGACGTTCGCAGGCAGCTCGCGCCCGTCGAACGCCAGCATCACGCGGCCCAGCGGGTCGAGCGGGTCGCCGGTGCTGCCCAACCGTCAGCCCTTGACGGCGCCGGTGAGCCCGCGCACGAAGTAGCGCTGCACGAGCACGAAGAACAGCAGGATCGGGACCACGGTCATCGTGACGCCCGCCGCGATCGACCGGAAGTCCGCGGAGAAGGCGCCCTGCAGCGTGGCCAGGCCGACGGGCAGCGTCATCCCGTCGCGCGTGTGGAGCATCAGCGACGGCCACAGGAAGTCGTTCCAGGTCGTGACGAACGTGAAGATCGCGACCGCCGCCAGCGACGGGCGCACGACCGGCAGCACGATCTGCCACCAGATCCGCCATTCGCCGGCGCCGTCCACCCGGGCCGCGTCCAGCAGGTCGTTGGGGACCCCGCGGTAGGCCTGCCGGAGCAGGAAGATGTTGAACGCGCTGACCAGGTTGGGGAAGATCAGCGCCGGCAGCGTGTCGTAGTAGTGGAACACGTTCACCGAGAGGATGAAGCTCGGGATGTAGGTCAGCTGGGCCGGCACGACCAGCGTCGCCAGCAGCCCGTAGAAGATCGCCGTCCGGCCGGGGAAGCGCATCTTCGCCAGCGGGTACGCGGCCAGCGCGGCGACGAGGACGTTGAGCAGCCCCACCGAGACCGACACGATCACGCTGTTCAGGAAGAACCGTGGGATCGGCAGGGCGCCCAGCACGCGCTCGTAGTTGGCCAGCGTCGGGCTGCTGGGGATGAACTGCGGCGGGACGGACGAGACCGGGTCGAGCGGGCCCTTGAGCGACGTCGACAGCATCCAGAAGAACGGGAACACCGTGATGACGGCGATCGCGGTCAGCAGGACGTACCAGCCGATCGTCGAAGCGAGCCGGCGCGTGCGGACCGTCCGCGGCGTGCGCTGGGCCCCCACCACGACGGGGGCCATCTCCACCCGCTCGGGCATCGAGCCGCTCATTCGTCGGCCTGCCCGCGCTCGAGGATCCGGACGTTGACTGTCGAGAACACGAGCGTGATCCCGAGCAGCACGATCGCGATCGCCGACGCATAGCCCGCGTGGCTGCGCTGGAACGCCTGCTGCCACAGGTAGAACACGATCGTCACGCCGCTGTCCAGGATCCCGCCGGTGCGGTTGGTGAGGACGTAGATCTCGTCGAACACCTTGAGCGCCGCCAGGCTCGAGATCACCGCGACGAACACGATCTGCGGGCGCAGCCCGGGAAGGCTGATGTAGCGGTGCTTCTGGAAGTCGCTGCAGCCGTCGATGCGCGCGGCGTCGTAGAGCTCCTCGGGGATGTTCTGGAGGCCGGCCAGGAAGATCACCGAGTAGAACCCGACGCCTGCCCAGGTCGTCAGCAGCATGGCGATCGGCAGGACCAGGGCCGGCGTCGCCAGCCACTGGACCGGCTCGGCGATGAGGCCCCACGAGAGCAGGACGCTGTTGATGAAGCCGTTGCGCTCGAACAGCCAGGTCCACGCCAGGCCGATGGCGATGCTGCCGCTGACCGCGGGCACGAAGTACAGCGCCCGGTAGATCTGGATCCCGCGCAGGGCGCGGTTCACCACGATCGCCAGCATGATCGAGAGCACGATCAGGATCGGCGTCACGATCAGGTACACGATCGAGTGCTGGAGTGCGAGCCAGAAGGTGTCGTCGGAGAGCAGCTTCTGGTAGTTCGCGAGGCCGACGGGGACCGGCGGCCGGACGATGTCGTAGTCGGTGAAGCTGTAGTAGACGACGGCGATGATCGGGTACACCACGAAGATGCCCAGCAGCGTCAGGGCCGGGGCGAGGAACAGGTAGGGGGTGGCGGTGAACCGTCGCTTCATGTTCCTGTGGAACCACGCGCGGCCGGGTCGGCGGTAGCCGCCCGGCCGCTCGGTCGTGGAAGGAGGTTGGCTACTTGATCGTGTCGTTGGCCTTCTTGACGGCGTCGGAGAGCGCCGTCTGCGCGTCGACGTTGTTGAACAGCGCCGACTCGATGGCGTCAAGCACGATGGCGTTGACGTCGGCCTTGTTGGGGACGGTGGGAACGATGTCCGCGTAGGTCCCGACGATGTCCTTGGCCAGCGGCCGGGCGCTGTCCTCGACGGCCGCGGGGGCCGACGCGAAGAATGGATCGTCGTACGAGGCGGGCGTGGACGGGTAGATCGCGACCTGCTTGGCGAAGTCGGTCATCGATCGAGCGTTGGTGAAGAACTGGGCAAGCGCCATGGAGGCGTTCGGGAACTTGGTGTCGTTCTTGACCGAGATCGAGTGGAGGCCCTTGCCGGCGACGTTGGACTTGCCGAGCGGGGCCTGGACCATGGCCAGGTTGTCGTACAGCGTCGCGTTCTGGTCCTTGACCGTGCGGGCGAGGTTCGGGCCCGTGGCGTAGAACGCCGCGTTGCCGGCCGCGAACGCGTTCAGGCCCACGCGGTCGTCGTTGGTGGTGAGGATGGTGTTGTCGACCGTGCCGGCCTTGACCATGTCGACGTACATCTGGAGCCACGCGACCGCCTCGGGCGAGTCGAACGTGAACTTCTTGCCGTCATCGCTGATGACCTTGACGTTGCCCTCGTAGACCATCTGCGCCAGCAGGTCGCTGACCGTGAGGCGGATGTCGCACAGGGTCCCGGTCTTGTCCTTGATCGTCTGGCACAGGGCGGGCAGGCCGTCGATGGTCTTCGGGAAGTCGTCGACCGTGAGGCCGGCCTTGTCGAAGATGGCCTTGTTGATCAGGTCGACGTTGAGGCCCTGGTACCACGGGAACTGGTAGTTGACGCCGTCGATGAGCTGTTCCTTCCACAGCCCGGGGAAGTACGTGTCCTTGACGGCCTGCGGGACCTTGTCGTCGAGCGGCAGCAGCAGGCCCTTGCCCGCGTACTCGCTGACCCAGCCCTCGCTGACGGAGAGGTTCATGACGTCCGGCGCGTTGCCGGCCGCGAACGCGTTGTTGAGGTCATCCTTGAAGGTGGCCTGATGGTCCTCCCAGTTGACCTTGACACCCGGATACGTCGCCTCGAAGCGGGCGATCGTGTCCTGGATCCAGGGACCGAACGGGTCCTGGAGGTAGAACGTCCAGAAGCCGATCTCGGCATTCGGTTCGACGTTCGGGATCACCGCCTCGGCGGGATCGGGCGCGAGGGCCGCGGGGCTGGCGCTCGCGGCGGCCGCGCTCTCGGACGGCGCGGCGCTCTCGGGAGCGGTGCTCGCGGGGGCGGTGGTGGGCGCCGGCGCCTGGCTGGCGGGCGAGGGTGTGGCGCTGGTACTCGTGCAGGCCCCCGCCGCGAACACGGCGGCCAGGCCGAGGGCCAGGATCTTGCGTGAGCTCATCGTGCGTTGCTCCTCTCTTGCGATCGTTGTCAGCGAACCTCCATGCCCGCGACCGCGGCGGAGTCTCCGCAGGCGGTCCGGGGACGCGGGGTGTCTCGTGCGATCACCTCCTCCAAGGTGCGGGCGGGCGGCCCGAAGAGGGCCCGGCCCTCGTTCGCGCTACCCGGTCGCCACCTCCCTTCCGGGGATCACCGCGGGCCCGGACCGAGCCGCCACCGCGGTGGCGGCCGAGCGCGCGAGGATCACGGCGCCCCACCCGCCAGCGTCGGCGTCGGGGGGCAGGAGATGGACGACATCGGATGGCAGCGCCTCGCGGGCGAGCTCGGATCGGGACCGCAGCTCGTCGAGGGCGCCCAGGACGGGTCGCAGGAACGTGTCGCCCGCGCCCGCCACGCCACCGCCGAGGACGACGCGGCGGACGTCGTAGGTCATCACCAGCTCGTGCACGGCGCGTGCCACCCACCGGCCGGCCGAGTCGGCGATCTGGAGGGCGAGGGCGTCGCCGGCGGCCGCCTCGCGGTAGACGTCGATGGCGGTGACGGGCCGGTGTCGCGCGAGCGAGCTGACGGCGCCGGCGTCGAGCGCGGCCTCCGCCTGGACGCCGACGGCGCGTCCGGACGCTACGGCCTCGAAACAGCCGTGCAGTCCGCACTGGCAGACGGGGCCGGCCGGGTCGAGGACCACGTGGCCGATCTCTCCCGCGAGCCCACGCACGCCCCGATGGAGCTGCCCGTGGAGCACGACGCCCGCGGAGATCCCCGTGCCGACGCTGAGGTAGGCGAGGTCGCCGACGTCCGGCAGCACGCGGCGCTCGTGCAGGCCGGCGGCGGCGGCCCGGACGTCGTTCTCGATGCTCACCGGGATGCCGTAGCGTTCGGCGACGAGGCGCACGAGCGGGAGATCGTGCCAGCCGAGGTTGACGGCGAGGGTCACGCGGCCCGCGACGGGGTCGACCCGTCCGGGCACGCCGACCCCGATGGCCTCGAGGTCGGTCGCCGTCCGGCCTCCGATGGCCAGCGTCGCGTCGACCGCCTCGGCGATCCGGTTGACCGCGTAGCCGGCGTCTCCGACGCCGGTCTCGATCGTGTGCCGGGCGACGGGCTCGAGGTCGCTGGTTGCGAGGACGACCGCGATCTTGCTGCCGCCGACGTCGACGCCCGCGAGGAGGCCGTTGCCGGCGGCTCGATCGGTCATCGGGCGGCTCCCGGGGTCTCGTGGCGGGTCATCGGGTCGGCACCAGCGCCAGCTCGCGGGTCATCAGCAGCGCGGCGGCCCCGAGGATCACGACGTTGTCGACGGGTCGGCCGATCTCGATCCGCGTGTCGTCGGCGAGCAGGGCGAGGGATCGGCGCGACGCCTCGTCGCGGACGGCGCTCAGCCACGGCTCGCCCAGCGAGGTCACGCTGCCGAGCAGGACGACCCGCCCGATGTTGAGGGCGCCGATCAACGCGGCGATCGACTGACCCAGCGACCGACCGGCCGCGACGACGACGCGGCGGGTCGTCTCGTCGCCGTCGTCCAGGGCCTGCCCGACGTCGTCGAGCGTCAGAACGCCGGCCGTCGCCGACGCGAGCCGCCGGCCAAGCGCCGAGTCGGGCGACTCGTTCGCGGCCTCGGTCGCGGCGCGGACGATCGCGCGCGAGCTGGCGACGGTCTCGAGGCAGCCGAACCGGCCGCAGCGGCACTCCGCGCCGTCGTCGACGATCACGGTGTGCCCGATCTCCCCGGCGCCGAAGCCGTCGCCGTTGAAGACCTCGCCCTCGATCACGATCCCCGCGCCGATGCCCAGGCCGACCTTCACCGCCACCAGGCTCGGGGCGCGGCGGCGTCCCTCGAACAGGTACTCGGCGAGCGCGGCGGCGCGGGAGTCGTTGGCGACGCTCGCCGGCAGGCCGGTGCGCTCGGTGAGGATCGCCGCCAGCGGCAGGTCCCGCCAGTCGAGGTTGACGGCCCAGCGGATCGTGCCGGTCGTGGCGTCGACGAGGCCCGGCGTACCGACGCCGATGCCGAGGATCTGACCCGCGTCCGGGGCGAGCCCGACGAGATCATCGACCAGGGCCGTCAGCGCCGCGAGCGCCGCGTCGCCGTCGAGGCCGTCGGCGGACACTTCGCGGGTCGCGCGGACCTCGCCTCGGAGGTTGACGAGGGCGCCGGCGAACACCCGCTCGCCGAGGTCCACGGCGACCACCAGCCGGGCGTCGTCGACGACCTGGAGCAGGATCGGGGCCTTGCCGCCGCTCGACGGCCCGAGGCCGACCTCGCGAACGAGGCCCTCGGCCAGGACGTCGGCGACGAGCTCGCTGACGGTCGTCCGGGTGAGACCCGTGAGGCGGGCGACCTCCGCGCGGCTGACGGGCCCGTAGTCGTACAGCGTGCGCAGGACCAGGCCGCGGTTGAACCCACGCGTCTGTTGGTGGGTCGCCTTGCCCGGGAGCGTCACTCGCGCTCGTCCTCCTCCGGTTCACCCGGTCAAGTCGCGGGCCGTGACGTGCCGTCGACTTTGCCAAGTGAGTTGACAAAGCGAAGGATCGCGCGTGCTTCTCGCTTTGTCAAGACTCCTGACAAAGTTGCCAAGACTGGGGTCCCGGCGCTCTCCGTCGCGCCCCCGATCGCTCGTATGCGCACCAGGTTTAGCGGGACGCATTTCGTGTCATGTCGGGACGCGGCTGTGGCGGATGCGGGCTTTGAGATGCGCGCCACGCATGCGGACGCTCGAAGCGGGCGATTCGATGAGCCGGAGAACCCGGGCGATCGCCGACGGCCGCCTCATAAACGTGGCACGCATATGGGCGCCGGAGGGAGCGAGGCCTAGAGTCCGACCTGCTCCAGCACGACGCCCGCGAGGCGGGCCCGGGACGCGTCGTCGGTCATGATCGTGTCGGCGACGACCGGCCGGATCCCGAGCGAGGCGACGGCATCGGCCAGCGACGCGTCCACCGCGTCGAGGACGAACACGTCGGCGATGTCCGCGTAAAGCCGCGCCACTCCCAGCGCCGACGCCTCGTGGCCCAGCGAGGCCAGCATCCGGTCGGCGGGGCCCTTGAGCGCGCGACCGCCGACGATCGGGCTGACCGCGGCGACCACGACGCCGCGTTCGCGGGCCGCGGCGATGGCCGCCCGGATGCCCGGCACCGCCAGGATCGGCCCCACCGAGACGATCGGGTTGGACGGGCAGACGACGATCGAGTCGGCGCCGGACAAGGCCGCCGCGACCTCGGGGGTCGCGTGACTCGCCTCGACGCCGCCGAACCGCACCTCGCGCACGTCGGGCGCCTGCCGGCGGTGGACGAAGTACTCCTGGAACTCGAGCCAGCCGTCGTCGGTCAGCACCTCGGTGCGCACGGGCTCGTCGGCCATCGGCAGGATGCGTGCCGTCACGCCCAGCGACGCCTGCAGGCCCAGGCAGACCTCGGTCAGCCGCCCGCCCGCCCGCAGCCGGGCGGTCCGCGCCACATGGAGCGCAAGGTCCCGGTCGCCCAGCGAGAACCAGTCGGGCTCCCCGTACGCCGCGAGCTGGGTCATCGTCGCGTGGGTGTCGCCCTCGATGCCCCAGCCCCACGCGACCTGCTCGATCCCGGCCAGGTTGTAGAGCACGGTGTCGTGGTCGGGCATGACCAGCAGGCCGTGCCGCTCGCAGTCGTCGCCGGTGTTGACGACGACCGACATCCCATCGCCCAGGTGGGTCAGCAGGCCCTCGGCGAGCTTGGCGCCGCCGACGCCGCCCGCCAGCGCGACGACGCGCGACGCCGTCACGCGTTCAGGAGCTCGATGAGCTCGCCGATCCGCCCGACGGTCTCGAGGTCGTACGGCGCGGGCATGTCGACGAGCAGGTGCCGGAACCCGAGCTCGAGGATCGGCTGGAGGCCCTCGGCAATCTCGGCCGGCGGCCCGACGAAGAAGTTCCAGTCGGGGTCGAACTCCTCCCCGTCGGCAGCGAGCTGCGCACGGTAGTAGGCGAGCCCGGCCTCGTGCGTGTCGCGGATGACGATGTCGAGCGTGGTCGTGCGCTCGATCTCGGCGTCGTCGCGGCCGATCGACGCGCAGTGCTCGCGCAGGATTGCGTCGCGCCGGGCGAGCTTGTCGACGGTCCCCATCGAGTTCCACTGGTCGCCGTAGCGGGCCAGCGTCAGCAGCGTCTTCTTCGGCCCCGATCCGCCGATCATGATCGGCAGCTTCACCTGCACCGGCCGCGGCGTCACCAGCGCGTCGTGCATCGGGTAGATCGGCCCCTCGTGGGTGACCAGCTCGCCATCGAGCAGCCGCCGGACCAGCATCGCGGCCTCGTCCAGCCGGTCGAGCCGCTCCCCGAATCCGCTCCCGAAGTCGATCCCGTAGGCGTCGTGCTCGCGTTCGAACCACGCGCCGCCGAGACCCAGGACCGCCCGCCCGCCCGAGAGGTGGTCGAGGGTCGTGGCGAGCTTCGCGGTCAGCCCGGGGTTGCGGAACGTGTTCGCGGCGACCATCAGGCCGAGCGTCGCGCGTTCGGTGACCTGCGACCAGCCGGAGAGGATCGACCAGCCTTCCAGGATCGGGCCCTCCCACGGGCCGACGATCGAGTTCAGGTGGTCCCACGTCCACAGCGAGGCCGCCCCGGAGCGGTCGGCGAGGACGGCCGCGTCGCGCAGCTCGGGCCAGCTCGAGGTCTGCGGCCACAGCAGGAAGCCGACCTTCGTCGAGGGCATCGCTCAGTCCTCGAGGTGATCGTGCACGCCGGTGATCCGGGCCAGGAACGTCACCCGCGGCTGCGAGCGGAACGCCGCGACCGCCGCCGCCGTGGGCCCCTCCGGCCGGTAGCGATGGGCGAGGGCGACGATGTCGTCCCGGGCGCGCTCGACGTCGTCCACGACCTCGTCGACGACGGCGCTCAGGCCGACCCAGCGATACCCATCGGCGGCGTCGATGACGGAGATCGCCAGGCGCGGATCGCGGATCAGGTTCGCGCACCAGCGCCGCGGCGTTCGCGAGTTGACCAGGATCCGGCCGTCGGGCTCGAGGCGGTACCAGACGACGGCCTGGCGGGGGGAGCCGTCCGCGTCGATGGTCGCGACCGAGGCGACGTGCGGCTGCTCGAGGAAGTCCCGAATGGCGTCGGACAGGATGGCGGTCGGGGCGGGCATCGGCCCATGGTATGTCGGAGGATCCGCCCGTCGGCGCCCGCCCGAAGCCGACGCCGGCGCGTCGGACCCGGCGCTACGATCTCGAGCATGCCGTCGACGCCCGCCCTTCTCAGCGGGCGCCGCGTGACGTGGTTCGCGTACGCCTACCTGTGCGTCGTCGGCTTCCTGTTGTACGCGATCGGCGCACTGACGCCGTACCTCCGCGACGCACTCCACCTTTCCGCCGCCGAGGCGGCGCTCCACTCGTCCGTGCTCGCGCTCGGGCTCATGGTCGCCGGGTCGTCCGCCGACGCCGTCGAGCGCCGTCTGGGCCGACGCCGGGCGGGTGGCCTGGCGGCAGCGCTCGTGGTGGCGGGAGGCGCCGCCGTCGCGCTCGGCGGCGTGCTCCCAGTCACCCTCGCAGGCGCGTTCGCGATCGGCCTCGGGGCTGGCGTGATGCTCGGCTCGCTGAACATCGTGCTCGGCAGCCCCGGTGGCGCGCTCGCCGAGACCCGGTTCGCCCGGGCGAACACGTGGGCGCTGTTGTCCGGGTTGCTCGCGCCGCTGTTGATCGCGGGCCTGGCGTCGTCATTGCTGGGCTGGCAGGCGGCGCTCCTCGTTCCCCTCGTCGCTGCCGTGGCCCTCGAGGTCGAGGGCGGGCTGCCCGCCGGCGGCCGCCGCTCGTCGCCGTCGGGCGCGCGATCGCTGCCGCGGTCGTTCTGGGTCGCGTGGCTGTTCGTCGTCGCGGTAGTCTCGATCGAGTTCGCCTACGTCGTGTGGGGCTCGTCGCTGGTGGCGGCACGGACCGGCGTATCGCGGGAGACGGCGACGGCGCTCGCGACGTGCTTCCTCGCCGGGATGCTGGCCGGGCGGATCGCCCTCGGCGCCGGCCTCATCGGCAGCGCCCGCTGGCGGCACTGGGTGGACGCCGCGCTCGCCATCGCGGCGGTCGGCGGGGTGATCGTGTGGCTGGCGACGACGCCAGTCGCGAGCGCGGCGGGGCTGTTCATCGCCGGGGTCGGGACCGGGTCCCTCTATCCGCAGGGCCTGGCGACGGCCCTCGACCGCGCGGGCGACGCCGCGCTCGCCGCCGGTGCGCGGCTCACCCTGGCGTCGGGCGTCGCGATCCTCGTGATGCCGCTGCTGCTGGGCGCCGCCGCCGACACGCTGGGCGTCGTGGCCGGCTGGCCGCTCGTGATCGCCCTGTGCGCGCTGGCGTTCGTGCTGGAACGGGTGCTGATCGAGTGAGCCCGGGTCAGCGCAGCCGCTCGCCCGCCTCGATCCTCGCGACGAGCCGGTTCTCCGGCGGGGCAAGGGGGCAGGCCCACCTGGGATCGAACGCGCACGAGGGCTGGAACGAGAAGTTGAGGTCGACGACGAGCGTGCCGGCGGCCGGGTCGCCGCCGAGGTCCGCGCCCTTCGCCGTGTCGAGCACGTAGCGCCCCGCGCCATACGTCTCGTCGCCGCTGGTCCCGTCCCGGAACGGCAGGAACAGGCCGCCGGCATAGCCGCGCATCCAGAACATCGAGAGTGGAGCCTCGCCGTCGGGGAGCGGCAGCGTCGCCGAGCCGACGCGATCGAAGGCGAGGACGTCGGCGCCGCTGTTGGGAAGCTCGAGTCCGGCGAGGCCCCCAAGCCCGGAGACGGGGGCCGGCGGCTCGACGCTGACGGTGAACCGCAACCGGTCGTCGTACGGCCAATGGAGCGCGCGGAAGCCGTCTCGCTCCGGCTCCGGGACCGGCGAGGACGGGTGACCGCGGTACAGCGCCTCGCGCTCGGCGCGCCATGTCGCCCACGCGGCTGCCGGATCGCTCGCCGCGACGACCCGGACCTCCACGTACAGCGACGCGATCCGACGGCGCCAGTCGGCGAGGAAGGCTCGCGCGGGGAGGTCACTGTCCGCCGGCTCCATCCCCCGCATCGTAGGCCCATGCGAGAATGCCCGGGCAATCGAAGGAGGTGGCTGGTGCCGGATCTCGCGGAGATCGGCGTCTTCGGCGGATCGGGGTTCTACACGCTGCTCGAGGACGTCCGCGAGGCGAAGGTCGACACGCCCTACGGGCCGCCGTCGGACAGCGTGTTCCTGGCGACGATCGGAGGCCGGCGGGTCGCGTTCCTCCCGCGCCACGGACGTCGCCACACCATCCCCCCGCACCGGATCAACTACCGCGCCAACGTCTGGGCGATGCGCTCGCTGGGCGTCAGGGCCGTCATCAGCCCCTGCGCCGCCGGGTCGCTCCAGCTGGACGTCGAGCCCGGGCACTTCGTCGTCAGCGACCAGTTCGTCGACCGCACGACGGGCCGCGAGGACACCTTCTTCGACGGCCCGATCGTGTCCCACGTCTCGTCGGCCGAGACCTACGACCCGACGCTGCGCCGGATCGCGCTGGAGGTCATCCGCGAGCACGGAATCACCGCCCACGACGGCGGCACCGTGGTCGTGATCCAGGGACCCCGCTTCTCGACCAAGGCCGAGTCGAAGTGGTTCAGCGACGCCGGCTGGCAGGTCATCAACATGACCCAGTACCCCGAGGCCTACCTGTGCCGCGAGCTCGGCATGGCGGTCGTCAACATCGCGCTGATCACCGACTACGACGCGGGCGTGCTCGAGGGCACCGAGGCGGTGACCGCCCACGACGTGCTCGCGGTGTTCGAGCAGAACGCGGAGCGCATTCGGGCCGTGGTGCTGGACATGGTCGGTCGCCTGCCGGCCGACCTCGACACGCTGGGTGCCCGCGACATGCTGGCCCACACCCGGGGCGACGGCCATGCCGCCGGCGCCGACGACATCCGGATCTTCGAGACGGGGCTGCCGCGGCCGACCGGATGACCTCGATGCCGACCACCCCGACGCCCGCCGCCGCGCCGGCCCCCACGGAGCCGATGCACGGATGCGTCCGGTGCGGCGCCAGGATCCCGATCTCGGAGTCGATGTGCGAGCGGTGCAACCCGCTGGGCCTCAAGGCCCCGGCCGCCTCGCAGGCCCACGGCACGGCGATCCTCGCGGTCGCGGTCGCGGTCGTGGTGCTGGCCGTCATCGCTCGGATTGCCGTGGCGGGGATCGGGCCCTGGACGTCGAGCCTGGTCTCGGTCGGCGCCGACCCGGCCGGCCTGCGCCTGACGATCTCGATCACCAACGGCGGCACGAACGCCGGCGCCACGACCTGCCGCATCGGCGACCCGGAGCTGCGTGGGATCGGGCCGGAGACGGCGTTCGTCCAGAGCCCCGTCGTCCAGCCGGGCGCGACGACAACGTTCGAGGCGGTCGTGACCAGCCTCGGGACGACGCCGAGGCCGCTCAACCTCGACTGCGCCCCGTGACGACCGTGGCGGTCGCGAGCCGGTTCGCGGCCGACCTCGCGTTCGCCCGCGAGACGGCCGAGCGCGCGGGCCGGATCCTGCTCGAGCGCTACGAGCGGGTGGAGCAGGTCGATTACAAGTCGGCCCGGGACGTGGTGACCGAGGTCGACCACCTGTCCGAGGCCCTGATCCTCGAGGCGATCCGGGCGCGCTTCCCGGGCGACGGGATCCTGGCGGAGGAGTCCGGCGCGCACCGGACACCGGGCGGCGACGGGGCCGGCAGCCTCGCCGTCGGACGCACCTGGGTCATCGACCCCCTGGACGGCACCATCAACTACGCGAATGGGATCCCGTTCTTCTGCGTGTCGGTCGGGCTGGTGATCGACGGCGTCCCCTCGGTGGGCGTGATCCACGACCCGATGCGGGGCGAGACGTTCGCGGCCGATGCCGACGGCCCGGCGCGGCTCGGCGACGCGACCGTGCGCGCGTCCGACAAGGCCCAGCTGGGCGACTTCGTGGTCTCGCTCGCGCTCGGCGGGAAGGCCGTCGCGACCCGGGTCCGCGCGATCCGCAAGGCGATCCGGGTGTCGCGCAACATGGGCTCGGCGGCGCTGGCGCTGGCGTACGTCGCCAACGGCCGCTTCGACGCGTTCATCCAGTCGGCGGGGATGTCGGCCTGGGACGTCGCGGCCGCGGGCATGATCGTCGAGCGGGCGGGGGCCACCGTCACCGACATGGCCGGCCGGCCATGGTTCGACGTCGAGCAGGCGACGCGGACGTTCGGCATGATCGCAGCCCCGCCCCGGCACCACGCGGAGCTCCTGCGGATCGCGGGCGAGCCCGGCTGAGTCGCGGCGGCACGTCGGCGTGGGACCCATGCCGCAGTAGACTCGCGCCACGAGGTCGGGCGGTGTCCGCGCCGCCCGTCGGGGTGCATCGGGAGGCCGGGATGAACATCACCGAGGTCGAGGGCATCGGGCCCGAGCACCGCCAGCAGCTGGCTGATGCCGGCATCTACACGACGGACGAGCTCCTCGAGCGGGGCGCGACGCCGCGCGGACGCACGGGCATCGAAGCCGCCACGGGGATCTCCGGCAAGCTGATCCTGGAATGGGTCAACCACGCCGACCTGATGCGGATCGACGGGGTCGGATCGGAGTACGCGGACCTGCTCGAGGCGGCCGGCGTCGACTCGCCGACCGAGCTGGCGCAGCGCAACGCGACCAACCTCGCGACGACGTTCCAGGAGATCGACGCAGCGCGCCCGAACTGGATCCGCCGCGTGCCGTCCGAGACGACGGTGGCGAGTTGGATCGAGCAGGCGAAGGCGATGGACAAGGCCGTCTCGCACGGCGGCGGGACCTCGGAACCCACCTCGCCCGGATCGGCGGCGCCGGCCGCCGCGGCGGCGTCGGCAGCTTCCCCGACCGCGGCTTCGAAGCCCGCAGCCCCTGCGGCGAAGCCCGTTGCCGCCGCGGCCCCGGCGAAGTCGGCCGCGCGGGCCAAGTCGGCCGCGCCGAAGAAACCCGGCCTGTGGGCCCGGATCAAGGGGATCTTCGGGGGCAGCTAGGCCCAGCGATGGGGGCGGCCGCGCAGCCGCGCCAGCCCCCACTCGTCGCAGAACGCCTCCCAGGCGGCGCGGTCGGCCCCGCGCCACTCGAGCTCGTCCACGTCCTGCTGGGGGATCGGCACGCCGTCGGCGGTCGTGCGGAGCCTCGCCAGGTCGCGGTAGAGCAACGCCTCGGCCTGGTGGTCGCGGAGCGTCGTCGCCAGCCCGACCGGGTTGCGCAGCCCCGGGATGTCCCAGGCGCTGCCGTTGGCGGGGATCGATTCGAAGTGGCCGTACTTCGCGAGCACCGCGGACGCCGACTTGTCGCCCCAGCCGGGCAGGCCGGGGTAGCCGTCCGCCGCGTCGCCGACCAGCGCCAGTCGGTCGGGGATGCTCTCTGGCGCCACGCCCCACTTCGCGCGGACGCCGGCGTCGTCGTACGTGAGGTCGCGTCGTCGGTCCCACAGCACGATCCGCTCGTCGACCACCAGCTGGGCCATGTCCTTGTCCGGGGTGCAGATCACGACCCGCTCGACGCGGGGATCGGCGGCAAAGCGGACGGCCGCGGCTCCGATCGCGTCGTCCGCCTCGAACTCGAGCATCGACCACAGGACGAGACCCAGCGCCTCGATCGCCTGCTCCGCGATCGGGAACTGGTCAAGCAGCTCGGGCGGCATGCCCGCCTCGGTCTTGTAGCCGTCGAACAGCTCGTTGCGGAACGAGCGGATGACGCGGTCCGTCGCGCAGCCCACATGGGTCGCCCCCTGCTCACGCAGCAGGAACAGCAGCTGCTCGACGAGGCCGCTGACGCCCGACACTGGCTTGCCGTCCCGCCCGAGGACGGGTGGCCGCGGCGCGAAGTGCGCCCGGAACAGCTCGTAGGTGGCGTCGACGAGGTGGACCTGCATGCTGCCGCTGGTTCCTCGGACGCCGTCGCGCAGGGCTCAGCCGGCCGCCGAGCCGGTCTCGACCAGGCGCTTGAGGCGCAGGAGGTCGGCCTGGAAGATCGAGCGCAGGATCGGGGCCTGCACCGCCGCCCCGAGCGCCGGCAGCACCGGCGGCGCGAGCCGCTCCTCCCAGCGCACGATCGTCGTCGAGCCGTCGGCGCCGGCCTCGAGCGTGATCAGGCCCTCGCCCGCGAACAGCCCGAGATGCCGGATCGCATACCGCCCGGGCGGCTCCAGCTGCGTGATCTCGACCGGGTCGGTGACCGGGATGCCGAGGATCCGCACGGTCGCCTGGGCCATCGTCCCGACGCGCACCGGACCGGGCGTGTCCACGCTCACGGACTTCATCTCGCGCATCCACTCGACCTGGCGCGGGATGTCGGCGACGACCGCCCACGTGGTGTCGATCGGCGCGTCGACCACGGCGAGCATCTCCAGCGGCGCGGGGCGGCCGGCGGGGTCGCCGCTCCGGGCCAGCCAGCGGTCGAGCAGCCACGTGACGGGGATGGCGAGGAGGGCGAGGGCGAGGATGCGGCGCAGCACGATGCCCGTCAGCGCATCCGGGTGGACTGGAGGAGCACGCCGGCCGCCTTGCACTCGTCGAGCGCTCGCACCCCGTCGCCGCTCTGCAGGTCCACCGCGGCGATCGCATCGGTCAGGACGGTCGGCACGAAGCCGAGCATCCGGGCGTCGAGCGCCGTCGCCTTCACGCAGTAGTCGGTCGCCAGACCGGTGATGACGACGTCGTGGATCGTGTGCGCCTTGAGGATCGCGGTGAGCTCGGTCGGGATCGTCTCGCCCGTGCTGGGGTCGCGCATCGAGAACGCGGAGTAGCCGTCCTCGCCGTTGGCGCCCTTGTGGACGATCTGCGCGTCCGCCGGCACGTCGAGGTCCGGGTGGAAGGCCGCGCCCCAGGTGTCCTGGATGCAGTGGTCGGGCCAGATCCCGCCGTCCTTCGCGAAGTGCGGCGTGTGCTCGGGATGCCAGTCCTGGGTGAACACGACGAGCGCGCCGGCGTTGCGGGCCAGCGAGATCTCCCGGTTGATGACCGGGATCACGTCCGTGCCGCCGCGGACGTGGAGCGATCCCTCGGGGTCCGCGAAGTCGTTCTGGACGTCGACGACGATCAGGGCCACGTCGGGCCGGTAGCGGAGCATGGCCGACAGGGTAGCGCGCCGATCAGCCGATCGCGGCCGTTGGCCTCACAGCACGACGATCGCATTCGCCCCCGGCAGCCGACCATCGGCGAACGTGGCGAACACGTGCCGTCCGTCCAAAGGAAACATCGGTCTGAGCTCATCGCGGTGGGCTCGGAGGATCGCCCGATTGTGGGCGGTGTCGGCGACGATGAGGATCACGACGTCCACCGCTCCGTCGCGCAGCTTCAGCGACAGCCGCCGCTCAAGCGCTTGGATGTCGTCGAGCCGTGTCTCCGCCTCGCATCCGGCACGTCGTCCGCCCAGACCGACGACGGCGTCCCAGGCCCGACGATCGCCGGCGATCGGCATCGGCACCTCCGTGCGCCAGGTCGCACCGACGGGTAGCCGGCGGCAAAAACGCTCGAGGAGCCGGAGCTGCGCCCTGTCACGCACGGGGTCGCCGTCGGGGTAGAGGCGGGCGCCGAGCCGAAGTCCCACCGCGAACCCGGCGCGACAGACCTGGTCGATCGTGAGCTGAGGGATCTGCCCGCGCTCCATTCGACCGAGCTGCGTGTGCGACATGCCGGCCGCCGAGCCCGCCGCGCCCTGACTCAGGCCGCTGGCGAGGCGAGCGCTTCGAAGGTCGTCGCCGATCTGCCGCATGATCCGCGTCGCGAGCCTGCGACCCTCGGCGGCCGAGTCGTTCCTGGGCGGCATGCCTTGAGGATGGCTGTGCGGCCTTACCTCGCACTCACCGCTCGGCTGGGCGCGCAGCGTGCACTGCAGCGGGTGGCGTCGTCGTTTGGAACGCGCGGCGTGCAATCTGCCGGTTCAGTGGCTCGAAACCGGCGATTTGGTCGCCCGGCGGGCAGATTAGCGGCGCAACCGCTGGAGTGAACGCCAGGCGGTCAGGCGGCGCCTTGGAGTCGCCCGCCCGACCCGAGGGCCCGACGGGAGATCCCCTCAGGCCGGCCCGGGAGCTGGGTCGCGGACGTCGAGCAGGTAGCCGATGCCCTGGAACGTCCGGATGCGGCCGGCCTGGCCGGGCGGGGTGCCCAGCTTGCGGCGGACGCGCGACACCCAGACGCGCAGGTAGCCCAGGTCCTCGCGGTACTCGGGCCCCCACACCTTGGTGAGCAGCTCTCCGTGGAGCACGACGCGGCCGGCGTTGGCCGCCAGGTGGCTCAGCAGCAGCCATTCGGTCCGCGACAGGTGCACGAGCTTGCCCCCGCGAGTCACCAGCCGCCGGGCGAGGTCGATCTCCACGTCGTCGAAGCCGACCACGCCCTGGCCAACTGAGAGGTCGAGCGTCCGGCGCAGGATCGCGCGGACTCGCGCGGCGAGCTCCTCGGTCTGGAACGGCTTGGCGAGATAGTCGTCGGCGCCGAGGTCGAGGCCTCGTGCCTTGTCGGCCGTCGAGCCCTTGGCGCTCAACAGGACGACCGGGACCTGGCGGCGCTCCTGGAGCTGGCGCATGACCTCGAACCCGTCGAGGTCCGGCAGCGCGAGGGCGAGCAGCACGATGTCCGGCCGCAGCTCGTCGTCGACGGCGAGCGCGGCCTCCCCGCGATGGGCGGCGACGACGCGGAACCCGTCACGCGACAGGGTGTCGGCGACGTGACGAGTGACCCTCGGCTCGTCCGCGACGAGGACGAGCGGCGGCGTAGTCATGGCTTCGGCCCCCTTCGGCGCGCTTAAGTGTGCGCCCGGCGGGCAAATCGCGACGCGCGCGGCCGCGCGGCGACGACCCGAGCCCGGACATCGAACCGGCGCCCCGCGGTGACCGCGGGACGCCGGTGGGAGGTCCCGAGACCATCCGCGAAAGGCGGATCAGGAAGCGGCCGGCTCGATGGTCGGCAGGTTCACGTCGACGTTGACCTTGCGGAGCGAGCGTGTCGCACGGCCGATGCTGACGGGTCGCGGGACGGCCGCGGGGTCGTACAGCCGCCTATCAGCGCGGACTCGCCACGCGATGGCCGCATCCGAATCGAAACCCTCGGCCGTGGCGCATCGACGGCCCAACGGGGCTACCCTGTTTGCCGTCTCCCGGCGAGCGTCGCCCAGCGTCACGGAGCACCCATGTACTTCGACGAGTTCAAGCACCAGCTGCCCGACATCGACGAGGCCGAGACCCAGGACTGGCTCGACTCGCTCGACCAGGTCGTGGACCAGGAGGGCGAGAACCGAGCTCGCTTCCTGATGTTCAAGCTGCTGAAGCGCGCGCGCCAGCGGCACGTCGGGCTGCCAAGCCTCACCAGCACCCGCTACATCAACACGATCAGCCCCGAGCAGGAGCCGTTCTTTCCGGGCGACGAGGAGCTCGAGCGCCGGATCCGGCGGCTGATCCGCTGGAACGCGGTGGCGATGGTCCTGCGGGGAAACAACCGGTTCCCCGGCCTCGGCGGGCATCTCGCGACGTACGCGTCCGCGGCCAGCCTGTACGAGGTGGGCTTCAACCACTTCTTCAAGGGCAAGGACGACCCGGGCGGCGGCGACCAGGTGTACTTCCAGGGGCACGCGGCGCCCGGGATCTACGCTCGAGCCTTCCTTGAGGGCCGCCTGACCGAGGACCAGCTCGACCACTTCCGGCGCGAAGTGGGCGGCAACGGGCTGAGCTCCTATCCGCACCCCCGGCTGATGCCCGACTTCTGGGAGTTCCCGACGGTCTCCATGGGCCTCGGGCCGCTGGCGGCCGTGTACCAGGCGCGCTTCAACCGCTACCTCCAGAACCGTGGCATCCGCGACACCAGCCGGCAGCGCGTGTGGGCGTTCCTCGGCGATGGCGAGATGGACGAGCCCGAGTCCATCGCCGGCATCTCGCTCGCCGCGCGCGACGGCCTCGACAACCTGACCTTTGTCATCAACTGCAACCTGCAGCGCCTGGACGGCCCGGTCCGCGGCAACGGCAAGGTCATCCAGGAGCTCGAGGGCCTGTTCCGCGGTGCGGGCTGGAACGTGATCAAGGTCGTGTGGGGCCGCGAGTGGGACGAGCTGCTGGCACGCGACGTCGACGGCGTGCTGGTCGAGAAGATGAACGACACCCTCGACGGCGAGTTCCAGAAGTACTCCGTGTCGAGCGGCGAGTACGTCCGCGAGCACTTCTTCGGCCCCGACCCGCGGCTGCGCCGGATCGTCGAGCACCTGACCGACGACGACATCCTCAAGCTGCGCCGCGGCGGCCATGACTACCGCAAGGTCTATGCCGCTTACAAGGCGGCGACCGAGTATGTCGGCGCCCCGACGGTCATCCTCGCCAAGACCGTCAAGGGCTGGACGCTCGGCCCGGGCGTCGAGGCCCGCAACATCACGCACCAGGCGAAGAAGCTCAGCGAGACCGAGCTCAAGGTCTTCCGCGACCGCCTGGAGCTGCCGATCCCCGACGACCAGATGAAGGACGCGCCGTACTTCCACCCCGGCCCCGACTCGGAGGAGGTGCGCTACCTCAACGAGCGGCGGGCCGCGCTGGGCGGGCCGCTCCCGCGCCGCGTCGTGCGATCACAGCCGCTGCCGAAGCCCGAGCCGGCGGTCGACGCCGAGTTCGCGTCCGGGAGCACGACCGCCGTCTCGACGACGATGGTGTTCGCCCGGATCCTGCGCAACCTCATCCGCGACCCGCACGTCGGCAAGCGGATCGTGCCGATCATCCCCGACGAGGCGCGCACCTTCGGCATGGACCCCCTGTTCAAGGAGGTCGGCATCTACGCCGCCAACGGCCAGCGCTACGATCCGGTCGACTCCGAGCTCGTGCTGTCCTACCGCGAGTCGCAGGACGGCCAGGTGCTCGAGGAGGGGATCAACGAGGCGGGCTCGATGGCGTCGCTGATCGCCGCGGGGACGTCGTACGCGACCCACGGCGAGCCGATGATCCCGTTCTACATCTTCTATTCGATGTTCGGGTTCCAACGCACGGGCGACCAGACCTGGGCGTTCGGGGACCAGCGCGGACGCGGGTTCATGATCGGCGCCACCGCCGGCCGGACGACCCTCACCGGCGAGGGCCTCCAGCACGACGACGGGCACAGCCACATCCTTGCCTCGACCGTTCCTGTGGTCCGCGCCTACGACCCGGCCTTCGCCTACGAGCTGGCCGGCGTGATCCGCGACGGCGTCGAGCGGATGTACCACGACGGCGAGGACGTCTTCTACTACGTCACCGTCTACAACGAGAACTACGCGCAGCTGCCAAAGCCCGATGGGGTCGACGAGGGAATCATCCGCGGGATCTACCGCCTCGATGCCGCGCCCGACGTGGACGATGCGAAGGGGCAGGTGCGCCTGGTCGGCTCGGGGTCGATCCTGCAGCAGGTCCTCGCGGCCCGCGACCTGCTCGCGAACGAGCTCGGGATCGCGGCCGAGGTCTACTCGGCGACGTCGTTCCAGCAGCTCCGCCACGAGGCGGTCCAGGTCGAGCGCTGGAACCGCCTCCACCCCGACAAGACCCCCAAGGTGCCGTACGTCGGCCAGGTGCTCGGACCCGACGGTGGCCCGATCGTCGTCGCGACCGACTGGGTCCGGACGCTGCCGGACCTGGTCGCGCCGTGGGTCCCGGACCCGTACATCGTGCTCGGCACGGACGGCTTCGGCCGGAGCGACACCCGCGAGAGCCTGCGGGCGCACTTCGAGATCGATCCGCCCCACATCGCGGCGGCGGCCCTCGCCGGGCTCGCGCGCTGTGGCAGCATCGACGCCCGCCAGGCGGCGAAGTCGATCCGCGCCCTGGGCGTCGATCCCGAGACGTCCGACCCGCTGACCCGCTGACCTCGCCCAGGGACGCCGCCGCGACGTCGAAGACCGCGATGAGGGCCGGGCGTCCCGAGCGCGTGCCGCACGGCACGGCGCGCGAGGTGTTCGCGGCCACCCTCCGGCTCGGGCTGACCTCCTTCGGCGGCCCGATCGCCCACCTCGGCTACCAGCGCCGCGCATTCGTGGTGGACCGCGGCTGGCTGGACGACGCGGCCTTCGCCGACCTCGCGGCGCTGTGCCAGACGCTGCCGGGGCCGGCCAGCAGCCAGCTGACGATCGCCGTCGGGCGCCTGCGGGCGGGCTGGGCCGGCGCATTCGCCGCGTGGCTCGGGTTCACCCTGCCCAGCGCGCTGATCATGATCGCCCTGGGGCTCGTCGCGGCCAATGCGAGCGTGCCCGCGACGGGCCCCGTCGCCGGCGCCATCCATGGCCTCGAGGTCGCGGCAGTCGCGATCGTGAGCCAGGCGCTGGTCACGATGGCGGGCACGCTCGCCCCCGACCTGCCACGCCGCCTGATCGCGATCGCGGCGACGCCCGTCGTCCTCGTCGTCCCGTCGCCGATCGCCCAGGTCACCGTGATCGCCGTCGGCGCGGTCGTCGGCCGGCTGGTCCTCGAGGGACGGCTCCGGTCCCGCGACGAGGCGCAGGCACACCCGGATCGTCACCGGCCGGACGCGGGTCGCCGTTCCGAGGCCATGGTGCTCATCACGGCCTTCCTCGTCGTCGTCCTCGGCAGCCAGGTCCTGGCAACCGTCACCGGCAACCCCGACATCGGGCTGGTCGCCGCCTTCGTGCGGGCCGGCGCGCTCGTGTTCGGCGGGGGCCACGTCGTGCTGCCACTGCTCGACACGGGCGTCGTCCGGCCGGGCTGGGTCACGGAGGACCAGTTCCTCGCCGGCTACGGGGCCGCCCAGGCGCTGCCGGGGCCACTGTTCTCGTTCGCCGGTTACCTGGGCGCGGTCGCGTCGGTCGGGCCCGGCGGCGTCGCAGGCGGGCTCGTGGCGCTCGTCGCGATCTTCCTCCCCGGCGCGCTCCTCGTCCTCGCGACGCTGCCGGTCGTGGGCTGGCTCCGCCGCCGGCCGGGCGTCGAGTCGGCGCTGGCCGGCGTCAACGCGGCGGTGGTCGGCATCCTCGCTGGCGCCCTGATCTCGCCGGTGATGACCGGGTCGCTGACATCGCCGCTCGCGGTGGTCGTCGCCGTCGCCGGGGTCGGGCTGCTGGTGCTCGCGCGGGTCCCGCCCCTGGTCGTGGTCGCCGGCAGCGCCGCGGTGATGGCCATCGCCGGGTGAGGCCCGCGGCGGGCGGCGCCTAGCCGGCCCCCGTCGGGCTGCGGGTGGCGGACACGAAGAACGCCGCACGACCCGGGAGGGGACCGGACCGTGCGGCGTGAGGCCCGCGGCAGGCCCCGTCACAGGCGCTGCCGCGGCGTTGGATTCAGTTGTCCCGTGATTCTATGGTGGCCGCGCCACCCGTGACCGGCTGAGAACGTTGCACGCGCATTACAGCGGCATAACAGCGCTGGCGACCAGCCCTGCGGTCGATCGTCGCGTTGGCCGGCACAAAACGGAGTCGGACGGCCGGAGGAGGGGGACTCCGGCCGTCCGAGAGGAGAGAGGGACGCCCCGTCACAAGCGCCCCGAGGGTGATGAGTTTCGGATGTCGTGCTGTCGACAACCAAGATGCTAGGAAGGGCCCTCGTTCGACTGCGTGACAGATCTCCGGGGCCACATCAACTCCGCATTGCGATCGCGCGACGGCGCCTGCGGGGCCACGCCGGGGAGCGTGACGGAGCCCGGTCGCGGACCCCGCCCGCGGACCCGCCGGCGGCGCGGCTGGGTGCCCGCGGGCGGGCTGGCGGGCGGCTCTCCGGGCTGGCCACCGGGCGGCCCGTGCCCGGGCGGGGGCCCGTGGCCGTTTCCATGGGCGGGCTTGTGCGACGGGACGGAGCAGGCTCCGAGAAGCGGCCCGCCCCAGCCGGTGCGGTCCCAGAAGTACGCCGTCCGCGACCCCAGCGCGCCGCCCACGCCGACCCCCGCCCGGGCTCGGGCGAGCCAGTTGGCGACGTCGGAATCCCACGACCGCGGGCCGAGCTCCGCCTTGAGGGGGTCGACGACCCAGGTGCCGCACGCCGGGCTGTACAGGAGCCCGGGCCGATCGATGGCGTTGCGGGCGCCCGGCTGCGTCCCGACACGGAACAGCTCGCTGCGGGTCTCGCGGGTCCACGGCCCGGGGGCACCGCCGGACCAGGCGTCGATGCGTGAGCGGACGAGGCCGCCCGGCTGCCGGAAGTCCGTCACCGGCTGGCCGTTGGTGAGCTGGCGGACGACGGACCGCCACAGCGGCGCCGCGGCCGTCAGCGAGATGGCCGGGTTCGACGAGCGCGGCATCGAGTGGTCGCTGTTGCCGAGCCACACGCCGATGGCCAGTGCGGGTCCCTTCGGGTTGGCCGGCGGCGCGAGATAGCCGTAGGTGGAGAGGTCGCGGGCGTCGGTCGCCGTCCCCGTCTTGACCGCGGCCGGGCGACGCGTGCCGTGCGGCCCGTTGCGGATCGCGAGCTTCGCCGCCCAGATCGGGTTGATCGACGGGTTCGTGTTGCCCTTGAGGACGTCCGTGACCTGGTAGGCGGCCGCCGCGGACAGCGCGCGCCGGCCGTCATCGGGAGCCTTCCACACGACTTTGCCGGTCCGATCCTGGATCTCGAGGATCATCCGGGCCGGCTCGTGGACGCCGCCGTTGGCGATCGTCCCGTAGGCGGAGACGAGGTCGAGCGGCCGGACCTCGACGGTCCCGAGGGCGCCGGCCAGCCCGGCCTGCATGAAGGCCTGCTTGCCGCCCTGGAACGCCAGGCCCATCTTCGCCGCCTGGTCGGCGACCGCCGCGTTGCCGACGCGCTGGAGCGCGCGGATCGCCGGGATGTTGAGCGACATCTGCAGCGCCTGGCGGACGAGCACAGGCCCGCGCTCGAGGCTGTCGGCGTCCTTGGGCGCCCAGTTCTCGGCGCGGTTGAAGTGGGTCGTGATGTCGAGCAGCAGCGAGCCGGGCGTCAGGACCTTGCGCTCGAACGCCGTCGAGTAGAGCACGGGCTTGAACGCCGACCCGGGCTGCCTGAACCCCACGCCCGCCGCGTCGAACTTGGGCTCGAACCGGCGGCTCCGGAGCCCGTCGAGGTAGTAGCCGGCGCTGCCGACGTAGGCGCGCACGTCGCCCGTGCGGTAGTCGATCACGACGAGCGCCCCGTTGTGGAGGTCCCTGCCTCGCAGCCGGTTGATCCACCCCCGGTCCCCGCGGGGGATGCCCAGGCGGTTCAGCAGGCGGGTGGCCCGAGCCGGCGGCAGGTTGGGCGCCACCGCGGCGGCCTCCAGCTGGCGCTGCGCGATCTGCTGCGCGTGCCAGTCGAGCGTCGTGATCACCCGGTAGCCGCCGGTCTCGACGGCATCCGCCGAGCCGAGAATCTGCTCCAGCTCGCCCCGCACCTGCCACATGAAGTGTGGCGCCTTGTAGATGAGCGGCACGTCTCCGCGCAGGATCACGGGCTCGGTCTTGGCCGCCGCGAGCTGCTCCGGCGTCAGGTGCGTCCAGCGCGAGCCGGCGAGGTTGTCGAGGATCCAGTCGCGGCGGATCATCGGCGGGGCATCTTGCGGGACCACGAGCTGGCCCTTCTTGTTGCGCGTCGCGTAGAGGTACGGGTCGAGGCTCGAGGGCGACTTCGGGAGCGCGGCGAGCAGGGCAGCCTGCGCGGGCGTCAGGTCGGACAGCTTCGAGATGCCGAAGTAGATCTGGGCCGCCGCCGCGACGCCGTACGCGTCGTGGCCGTAGAACACCTGGTTCAGGTAGGCCGTGATGATCTGCTGCTTGCCGGTCTGGCCGGGGAACGCCTGGGTCAGGCGGGCCGACTGGATGATCTCCTTCGCCTTGCGCACGAACAGGTCGGCGGTCGGGTCGACGACGTCGGCGGGCAGCAGCCGCGCCCGGACGAGCTGCTGGGTGATCGTCGAGGCGCCGCGCCCGTCGCCCTGCAGCGTCTGGATCGCCGCCGCCACCATCGCCTGGACGTCGTAGCCGTCGTTGGCCCAGAACGTCCGGTCCTCGGCGGTCGTCGTCGCATCGAGCACGAGCTCGGGGATGTCGCGGTAGTCGACGACGTGGCGCGCGGCGCGCTCGAAGCGGCCGAGCTGGACCTTCCCGGTCCGGTCGTAGACCAGCGTGGGCTCGTCGAACGCGAGCGTCGACAGGGCCTCGGGGTCCGGGAGGTTCTCCGACAGGGTCGCGATCGAGCTCATCGCCACGAAGCCCGTGGCGCCGACCGCGGTCACCGCGACGAACAGGAGGAGCAGGCCCAGGAGGACGAGGCCGCGGAGGATCAGCGACGGGCGGGATCGACGCCTGGCTCGGGGACGGGCGCGGCGGAGGGGCGGGTGGCTCGCCGACGACCGGCGGGGCCGAGCCCCACCGGTGCCCCGAGACGCCCCCACCTGCTGCATGCGCGCGCCACCCCGTTGTTCGCTCACCGGCGCATGGTGAGCGGCCGTCGATCATGCGCCGGTCAACGAAATCTGTCATGGGCTTGCACCCGGGTTGCGCGCGGGGGAGCGCCCCATCGGCGGTGCCGGTCGCTCAGGACGAGGCGGGCACCAGCTTGAGCAGCGCGCCGGCCAGGTCGGTCAGCACCACCTCGCCCGAATCGTCGACGCCGAACGAGCTGATCGATCGCCCGGTCTCCAGGAGTGTGATCGGCGCCTGGGGCGCCTCGAGCCCGGCGTCGATCGCCCACAGGGTGCCCGAGCAGGTGTCCGAGAACAGGTAGGCGCCCCGCAGCGCCGGGATCGCATCGCCGTGGTACACGACGCCCCCGATGATGGCGCAGCCCAGGCTGTGCGGGTACTCGGTCACCGGCATCGTCACGCCCGTGGGGTCGCAGCCGGGCGCCGGGTTGTAGCAGTGCGATGCCTCCCAGCGGCGCCAGCCGAAGTCGAGGCCGCGGGCGGCCGCCGGGGCGACGTCGACCTCCTCCCAGGCGTTCTGGCCCACGTCTCCGATCCACAGGTCGCCGGTGGCGGGGTCGATGCTGTCGCGGAAGGGGTTGCGCAGGCCGTAGTGGAGGACCTCCGGCCGAGCACCCTCCCGGTCGACGAACGGGTTGTCGGACGGGATGGCGTACGGCCCGTCGCCGGGGTTGAGGACGTCGATCCGGAGCACCTTGCCCAGGAGCTCGCCCAGGTTCGACGCGCGGTTCTCGGGATCGCCGCCGGCGCCGCCGTCGCCCAGCGCGATCAGCAGCATGCCCGTCTGGTCGAAGCCGATCCAGCCGCCGTTGTGGTTGGCGTACGGCTGATCCACCGACAGCAGGATGCGGCCCGTACCCGGGTCGAGCGTTGTGCTGCCGGCGGGCGCGTCGAAGGCCGCGATCGTCGTGTCGCCGGACAGGTCCGAATAGTGGACGTAGAGGGTCTGGTGGTCGCCGCCGAAGCCCGGTGGGAACGCCACGCCCAGCAGCCCACGCTCGCCCCCCGACAGGATCCGGTCGGTGATGTCGAGATAGGGGTCGGGGAGCAGCCGGCCGTCCTCGACGATCCGGATGTTCCCGGCCTGCTCGGCCACGGCGAGCCGGCCGCTGGCGTCGGGGATCCGGTCGACCCACAACGGCGAGTCGAGGCCGTCGGCGACGACCTCCACCGCGACATGAGCCGCGGCCAGGTCGGGCCGGTCAGTGGACCCGCCCGGGCTGCGCGAGGGGCCCGCGCTCGACGCCGAGGAGGGCTCGCCGGAGGGCGTGGGCGCGGACGCCGATGGCGCCGCGGTCGGTGGCGCGGCCGCTGCGCTCGACGACGGCGTGCCCTGCTCCGCGCACGCCTGGAGGACGAGCGCGAGGACGGCGAGCGCGACCAGCGGGACGCGGAGTCGGACGCGGCTGACGGGCTGCATGGCTCCGCGTAGGGTAGCCGGATGGACGTGTTTCCCCTGCAATCGCTCGCCGACCGCCAGGCCGCGTCGGGTGGCCCCTATCTCGAGTTCCTCCGCGTGCCCGACCTGTCGCTCGGGCTGTACGTGCTCGAGGCCGGCGCCGTGGACCGGCAGCAGCCGCACGCCGAGGACGAGGCGTACGTGATCGTCGCGGGCCGCGGCCGGTTCACCGCCGGCCCGGAAACCCGGGACGTCGGCGCCGGCGACACGATCTTCGTCGCGGCCGGGGTCCCGCACCGCTTCCACGACATCACGGAGACGCTGCAGCTGGTCGTGGTCTTCGGCCCGGCCGAGGGGTCGCGGGGGAGCGGCTGAGGCAAGGTTCCCGACGCGCCGCGCCGTCAGCCGGTCGCGCGCACGCGCTCGACGCGATCCGCGAACGCCGCCGCGTGGATCGCGCTGGTGCCGTCCTCGTCGTGCCGGAACAGGACGTAGGCGTCCAGCCCGTCGTCGAGGAACGGCACGAGCCGGCGCGCCCAGGCGTCGAGGGCCGCCTCGTCGTACGTCGTCCGGCGCAGCCGCAGGTACAGGAACGGACCCGTGCGCCGGATATCGGGCGGTGACCCGAGCTCGTCGAGGTCGGTGGTGCACAGCACGACGCCGGCGGTCCGCAGCGCCACGAAGGTCTCGTCCACCTGCCACGACGCGTGCTGCGCCTCGAGCACGAGCGGGATCGCCGACGGCCAGGCGGCGAGCAGTCCGGTGAGCTTCTCGTCCTGGCGCTTGACCTCGCCCGGGACCCGGAACAGCACGGCCCCGAGCCGCTCGCCGAAGGTCGGCAGCGTCTCGGTCAGCCAGGGGACGGAGGTGGCCGGGTCGGCGTACAGGGCGCGGATGCTCGCGCCGCGCTGCGCCTTGACCACGAACCGGAACCCGGGCGGCGTCGCGGCGCACCAGCCGATGATCTTGTCGACCGTCGGCCGCGCGTAGAACGTGTTGTTGAGCTCACACGCCGAGAGTCGCGCGGCGTACGCGGGGAGCAGGTCGCGCGACTTCGTCCCGGCGGGGTAGAACAGCGGCGCCCATGAGGCGTAGGAGAAGCCGCTCGTGCCGGCGAGGATCCGACCCGCCGCGGTCACGGGCGGGAGGTCAGGCGTCGGCCGCGCGATCCGCCGCGAGCGCCGACGGCGGGGCGCAATCGAGCCCGTCCATCACGTGGCCGAGGCCGCGGTCGATCGCCTGGCGATCCGCCGCGTCCATCGAATCGAGAAAGTAGCGGCGCACGCCGTCGAGGTGCGTGGTCGACGCCGCGCGCAGGCGATCGAGGCCGGCTCGGGTCAGGGACGCCTCGGCGCCGCGCGCGTCGGTGGCGCAGGTCGAGCGCTCGACCATGCCGTCGGCGACGAGGCGATCCACGAGCCGGGTGATCCCGCTCCGCGACAGGAGCACCCGATCGGCGAGCACGCTCATGCGCAGCCGGCGTCCGGGCGCCTGCGCCAGCTGGACCAGCGCGTCGTACTCGGCGAGCGACAGGTTGTGCGCCACGCGCAGCTCGTCGTCCAGGCGCCTGGTGAGGCGGGCATGGGCGTGGAGGAAGGTCCGCCACGTCCCGAGGCGCGGATCCGCGCCCCTCGTCGGCGCGTGCGGCTGGCTGGCCGCGGCGCGATCCTCCGATCGGCCGGCGACGGTGTCTGTCGGCATTGCGAGATGGTACCGCGCCGCAATGTCGTTGACAACACAACTATCGACGGTCGGCATCCGCGGCGCGTGTCGTGGCCGCGCTAGCATCGGGCGACGATCACGGAGAGGTCCCGATGCCCGAATTCGACGTCGACGCGTTGCGCGCCCGCTTCCCCGCGCTCTCGATCGAGCAGGACGGGACGCCGGTCGCCTTGTTCGACGGCCCGGGCGGGACCCAGGTCCCGGACACCGTCATCGACGCGGTCGCCCGGTACTACCGCGAGTCGAACGCGAACCACGAGGGGCCGTTCCTGACCTCGCAGCGCAGCGACGCGATCCTCCACGACGCGCACGCGGCGATGGCCGACCTGCTCAACGCGGCCGACCCGTCCGAGATCAAGTTCGGCGCCAACATGACGACCCTGACGATGCACGTCGCGCGCTCGATCGCGGCCTCCCTCGCGCCCGGCGACGAGATCGTGGTCACCAACCTCGACCACGAGGCGAATGTCGGCCCGTGGCGCAGCGCGGCGGCGGATCGCGGGCTGACGGTCGGCACCGTGGACATCCGTCCTGACGACGTGACCCTCGACGTGGAGGCGTTCGACGCGGCGCTGCACGGTCGGCCGAAGCTCGTCGCCTTCGGCTGGGCGTCGAACGCCGTCGGGTCGATCAACCCGGTGGCCGAGCTCGTCCGCCGCGCCCACGAGGCAGGCGCGCTGACCTACGTCGACGCCGTGCACGCTGCCCCCCACCTCCCGATCGACGTCCAGGCCATCGGCACCGACTTCCTCGCCTGCTCGGTGTACAAGTTCTTCGGCCCCCACGTCGGCGTCCTCTACGGGCGGGCCGACGTCCTCGACGGCCTGCCGACGTACAAGCTCCTGCCGGCATACGACCGATTCGAGACCGGGACGCTGAACCACGAGGGCATCGCGGGGTCGCTCGCGGCGGTGGAGTACATCGCCGAGGTCGGGCGCCGGTTCGGCGCCGGGTCCGCCGGCCGGTTCCCGGGCATGGCCGGCCGCCGCCTGGAGGCGCACGCGGGCATGGCGGCGATCCGCGCCTACGAGATGCCGCTGTTCGGGCGCCTGCTCGACGGGCTCGCGGTCATCGACGGCCTGCGCCTGTGGGGGATCGCCGACCGGGCGCGGTTCGACGAGCGGACCCCCACCGCGGCCGTGACCCTCGACGGCGTCCCGGCGGAGGCGGCATCGGTCGCACTCGGCCAGCGGGGGATCGCGACCTGGTGGGGCAACTTCTATGCGGTCGGGCCGATCGGGCGGCTCGGGCTCGAGCCCGAGGGCGTGCTCCGGATCGGGCTCACGCACTACAACACCGCGGCCGAGGTGGACCGGCTGGTGGGCGAGCTGGCCGAGATCGCCACCGGCGCGCGCGTCGCCTGAGGGCGCGACGGTGACGGCGAGGGGGCCGGCGCCCGACGTCGCCATCGTCGGCGGCGGCATCGTGGGCACCGCGCTCGCGGCCGAGCTGGCGGGGCGCGGCGTCGATGTGGACCTGTACGAGCGACGCGAGATCGCGGCCGGCGCCTCGGGACGCAACTCCGGCGCCGTCTGGTACCCGGCCGACCCGGTGCTCGGCGAGCTGTACCTCGAGACCCTGGAGCGCTACCGCCGCCTGTCCGACGAGGTCGGGTCCGAGCTCCCGGAGGGTGTGCCGGAGCGCGGTTTCCGACTCGCCGACGAGCCCGCCGGCATCCTCACCCTCGGCTGGGCCGACGCGGCGCTCCGCGCGCAGGCCGCGGCGTTCGCGGCAGCCAGCCCCGCGTTCCGGGCGACGTTCGTCGGACAGGACGACCTGCGCCGGCTCGAGCCCGGCCTCGCCGAGGGGCTGGCCGCGGTGCGCCTCGACATCGGCTACCCCGTCGCGCCGGACGCGGCTTGCCGGGCCTTCGCCGCGCTGGCCGTCCACCGCGGCGCCCGGATCCACGAGGGCGTGACGACCCGGGTGCTCCGGGGCGCCGGGGCCGGGGTCGGCCTGGCCACCGACGGCGGCATCGTGCGGCCGGGAGCGGTGGTCGTGGCGGCCGGGCCGTGGTCGCCCGAGGTCGTCGACCCATCGGGGGCCTGGCGGCCGATCCTGCCCTACTGGGGCGTGATCGTGGAGCTCGGCCTCGAGCGGCCGCCGACGCACGTCCTCGAGGAGGCCGACATCGACGCGGCGATCGAGCCCGACGGCGGGCTCGCGGAGGCCGAGGACGGCGCGACCGGCTTCAGCCTCGTGAGCGCGGGCGGCCGTTCGTCGCTGGGATCGACGTTCCTGCCGTTCGAGCCCGACCCGCGCGACTACGAGCGGCGCCTCAAGGAGGGCGGCGCACGCTACGTGCCGGCGATCGGCACCTCGCCGACGCGGGGCCTCCGCGCCTGCGCCCGGCCGCTCGCCCTCGACGGCCGTCCGCTCGTGGGGCCCGTGCCGGGCATCGAGGGCGTGTTCATCGCCGCCGGCCACGGTCCGTGGGGGATCTCGACCGGTCCGGCCTCGGCCGCGCACGTGGCGGCGCTGGTGCTGGGGGAGCCGGACCCGCGCGAGCCGGCCGTCCGGTCCGCGACGGACGCGGGCCGGTTCGGGGCGCCGACGGCCTGAGGTCTTCCCGTCCCGGCTCAGCGCCAGCCGTGGGGGTCGAACAGGTAGAACGTGGTGATCGACCACTGTTCCCGCGCTGTCGTCACACGGTCGCGGAGGCGCGACCGGCGCGTCGACGCCGGCTCGTCGAACCCCTCGATCGTCGCCGTCCCCGCCTCGACCCGCTCCTCGACCGGCCGAGCCCCCGGCTCCATCGCCGTCGGGAGCGCGGACACGCGTCCCCGCATCATCGGCCCGAACGCCGCATACCCGGCCATTGGCGACGTCCAGGCTCGCCCGTCCAGCCGGGCGACGGGATCAGCCGTGGTCGATCCGCAGGATCGTCCCGCCCAGGTCGACGACGAACAGCTCGCCGCCGGCGCCCTCGCCGAACGAGCTGATCGAGCGGCTCGTGTCGCGCAGCAGGATCTTGTTGGCATGCGTGCCGGCCGTGGAGGACACCGCCCAGATGTCGCCGCTGCAGAAGTCGCCGAACACGTACCAGCCCTTCAGCGCCGGGATGTTCGACCCGCGGTACACGTAGCCGCCGGTGACCGCGCAGCGACCGCCGGCGTGGGCGTAGGCGAGGATCGGCTTCACCTTGCCCGACTTGTTGCAGCCGCTCGAGGGCGAGTAGCACGCGTAGCCCTCGACGGCGTGCCAGCCGAGGTTCGCCCCCTTCGGCTTGGACAGGCGGTCGACCTCCTCGTAGCGGTTCTGCCCCACGTCGCCGATCCACAGGCGGTTGGTCGCCCGGTCGAATGACCAGCGCCACGGGTTGCGCAGGCCGCGCAGGTAGATCTCGTTGCGGCCCTTCCGGCCGACGTACGGGTTCGACGCGGGGATGCGGTACTGCTTCTTGCCCGACTTGCCGTTGACGTCGATCCGCAGCATCTTGCCCAGCAGCTTGTTCTTGCTCTGGGCACGGTTCCCCGGGTCGCCGGAGCTGCCGCCGTCGCCCATGCCGATGTACAGGTACCCGCCCGGGCCGAAGGCGATGTTGCCGCCGTTGTGGTTCGAGAACGGCTGGTGGATCTTGAGGATCGTCCGCCCGGAGCCGGCCGCGACGCGGTTCGGCTTCGACAACGACGTCTTGTACTCGCGAATGATCGTGTTGCCCGCGGTGTTCGTGTAGTTCACGTAGAACTTGCGATTGGTCTCGAAGTTAGGATGGAACGCCAGGCCGAGGAGACCCTGCTCGCTGCCCTTCGACACCTGGCTCTTGATGTCCAGCAGGGTCGCGAGGGGCGAGCCGCCGCCGTTGAACACCTTGATGACGCCGTTCTGCTGCACGACGAACAGACGACCCGTGCCGTCATGGGCGCTGGTGATCAATACCGGCGACGTGAGGCCCGTGTCGATGAACGTCGTCAGCTTGATCGTCGACGGGGACGATGCGGCGAGCGCTACCGTCCCATCGGTCAGCGGCCTCGCGCCGGCCGAGGCCGAGGCCCGCGCAGGCAGCAGCCCGGCGAGCGTGACGGCGGCGAGCGCCCCGCCGATGAGCGTGGCGCGAATGAGCGAGCGGGGCGCGCGGGCGGCGATGGACATGGTCACGAAGCGTCATCCCTGCGGCGAATGTTGGACGGGGCCCGGATCGCTTTCCGGCGTTCGGTGAATCCTGCCCTGAATGGCCATCGGGCGTCGAGCCGGGACCGTATCCTGCGTGGCGTGACTTCCGTAGCCCACCGGACCTACGGCGCCCAGAGCATGACCGCGCCCCTGCGCGAGGTGCTGGTCAAGGCTCCCGGCCCGGCGTTCGGGCGCGCCTTCGACGACCCGGCATGCGGGTTCCTGCGCCCGGTGGATCTCGATCTCGCGCGCCGCCAGCACGACGGCCTGGTCTCGACCCTCGAGCGCCTCGGCGTCACCGTCCGCGTCCTCGACACCGAGGCGGACGACGACCCGGATCTCGTGTACGTGTTCGACCCGCTGCTGGTCGCCGACGGCGGCGCCATCCCGCTCCGGCCGGGCAAGCCCAATCGTGCGGGAGAGCCCGCCGTCCTCGAGCGTTGGACGCTCGCCGCGGGTATCCCGACCCTCGGGCGGATCGAGGCGCCGGGGACCGTCGAGGGGGGCGACACGTTCTGGCTTCGCCCGGACCTCCTGTGCATCGGGCGCACGCTGCGGACGAACGACGAGGGCGCGCGCCAGCTCGCCTCGATCGTCGGCGGTGACGCCCGCGTGTATGACGTCCCGTACTGGAAGGGGCCGGCGGAGCTCGTCCACCTGCTGTCGGTCATCTCGCCGGTGGCGGACGACGTCGCGGTCGTGTTCCTGCCGCTGCTGCCGGCCGGCCTGCACGCGCTCCTCGCGGACCTCGGGGTGCGGCTGGTCGAGGTGCCCGAGGCGGAGTACGCGACGCTCGGCTGCAACGTGCTCGCGGTCCGGCCGGGGGTCGTGGTCGTCGCCGAGGGCAACGGCGGGACGCGACGCGGGCTCGAGGCCGCCGGCTGCGAGGTGCACGCGATCCCGCTCGGCGAGGTGGGCGAGAACGGGTCGGGCGGCGTGACCTGCCTGACGCGGCCGATCCTGCGCGGATGACCGCGGCGGGATCCGGCGCGCGGCGCGCGACGCCGACCCCGCGTGTGGACGGCCCGGCGGTCCGGCGCGACCTCGAGGACCTGGTCCGGATCCCGAGCGTCACGGGCGACGAGGACGCGATCGCGGCGAACCTCGCCGACCGGCTCGAGTCGCTCGGCCTCGAGGTCGAGGTGTTCCACCCCGACCCGGCGGCGATTCGAGCGGACCCGGATTGGCCGGGCGAGGAGGTCTCGCGGACGACCCTGCCGGTCGTGCTCGGGCGCGTCGGGCCCGCCGGCGGCCGCCGACTGGTGCTGTCGGGCCACGTCGACGTGGTGCCGCCCGGAGAACCGCGGACCTGGACGGACGACCCGTGGTCCGCCGTGGTTCGCGACCGGCGGCTGTTCGGTCGCGGCGCATGCGACATGAAGGGCGGCGTGGCGGCGATCCTGGGCGCCGTGCGGGCCCTGGGCGACGCGGGGACGCTCGAGGCGCTCACGGGCGAGCTCGTCGCGGCGCTGGTGCCGTCCGAGGAGGACGGCGGCCAGGGGACCCTGGCGGCGATCCGGGCCGGTGCGACGGGCGACCTCGCGATCATCGCCGAGCCATCCGGCCTCGACATCGTCGTCGCCCACGCCGGCGCCATCACGTTCCGGCTCACCGTGCCGGGCCGGGCGGCCCACGCGAGCCGCCGCACCGAGGGCGTGTCCGCGCTCGCGAACCTGCAGACGCTCATGCTGGCGCTCGAGGCCGACGAGGCGCGCCGGAATGCGGCCGAGACCGATCCGCTGATGACCGACATCGGGCTCCCGTATCCGACCATCATCGGGATCGTCGCCGGCGGCGAGTGGGCCTCGACGGTGATGGACCGGGTCACCGCGGACGGTCGCTACGGCGTGCGGCTGGGCCAGACGACCGAGGCGGCGGCCGACGAGCTGCGCGCCTGCGTCGCGGCGGCATGCGAGGCCGACCCGTTCCTGCGCGACCATCCCGCCACGGTCGAGATCACGGGCGCCCGGTTCGCCTCGGCGTCCGTGCCCGCCGATCACCGCCTCGTGACAGGCCTGTCCGCGGCCGCCCGACGAGCGACCCGCCGCACGCCGCGACCGATCGGCGTGCCCTATGGCTGCGACATGCGGCTGTTCATCGGCGTCGGTGGAACGCCGTGCGTGGTGTTCGGCCCTGGCGACGTCCGCCTGGCGCACTCGGCCGACGAGTCGGTGCCGCTCGACGAGGTCGAGGCGTGCGCCCGGGTACTGGCGACGTGGGTCGCGACGGAGATCGGGCCCGGCTGACGGCACCCTACGAGGCGACGATGTCGATCCCGCCGGACACGTTCTCGGCCCGCACGGCGGCCCGGCGCTGGGCGCGCAGCGCGAGGACCGGGATGACGATCAGGCCGGCCCCGAGGATGCCCAGGGCGGTGTAGCCGACCGCGGCCATGATCAGTCCCGAGCCCAGGCTCGCCGCCGCGCTCGAGCTCCAGATCAGCGCGTCCGCGATGCCCTGGACGCGGGTGCGCTCGTGCAGCTCGAGGTGGTGCGAGAGCATCGCGCTGCCGGCCACGAACCCGAGGTTCCAGCCCCAGCCGAGCAAGAACAGCGCGAGCAGCAGGACGATGCCGCCCTCCGCCGGCGCGGCCGCGGCGAGCACCGAGGCCGTGGCGAGCACGACGGTCCCGGCGAGGATCGTCGGCACGGCGCCGAAGCGGTCGGTAAGCCGCCCCGAGACGGGGGACAGGGCGAACATGCCCAGCGTGTGCGCCGACAGCACGATGCCGACGGCGGCCAGGTCGTGGCCATGCTCGGTCATGTGCAGGGGCGTCATGGTCATGATCAGGACCATCACGAACTGGCCGATGACGAGCGCGATGATCGCCGCCGCGACGCCCGGCCGGCGCAGGATCTCGCGGATCGGTCCGGTGCTCGGCCCCGGGTCGTCGCCGGTTGCCAGCCGCGACGCCTCGTCGGCGAGCTCGTAGGGGTCGGGGCGGAGCAGGGCGAACGTCAGGATCGCGGCGAGGCCGACGAACAGGATCGGCACGAGGTAGGGACCCGCCAGCTCGGGCAGGCCCGCCTGGACCGCGAGGTCGCCCGAGATCGGGACGAGCGTCGGGCCGATCACCGACCCGATGGTGGCCCCCCAGACCACGATGCTGATCGCCGATGCCCGCCGATCGGACGGCACCATGTCGCCGGCCGCATAGCGCGAGAGCTGGTTGGAGCTGTTGCCGAAGCCGATGAGGAGCGTGCCCGCCAGCAGCAGCGGGAACGAGTCGGACAGCACCGCCGCGGTGGCGATCAGCGCGCCGACGACGCCCAGGCCGTAGCCCGCGGCGAGGCCCGCCCGGCGGCGGCCGGCGCGGGCCATGAGGCCTGACAGCAGCACGGACCCGATCGCCGCGCCGAGCACGACGGCGGCGCCCGGCGCGCCGGCCAGCGCCTGCGAGCCGAGCATCTGGCGCGCGACGATCGTCGCGACGGTGACCGCGGCGATGTGCCCGGTGCTGCCGAGCGCGACTCCGGCGACGAGCACGTTCCGGACCCGCCGCCGAGCGGCGTCGAGCTCGGCACCGGCGAGGCGGGTCATGGCCCAGACGATACGGCAGCGTCGGCGAGTGTGGCGCCCTCAGCGATCGGGCGCGCGGCGTCGCTCCAGCGGGCCGAGGTCGGGGAACAGCAGCAGGTCCGCGAGGTGCCCGTCGCCGGCCGGACCGGCATCCGTCGCCCGCTCGATGACGTCCTCCGGCCGCGCGGCCTCCGCGTCCCCACCCTGCTCGGCGGCCACCTCGACCAGCCGGCACAGGGCGTTGACGAGCCGCATCTGCTCCGGCGTCTTGCACGCGACGCGGAGCAGCGCCGGGCTCGCGAGCACGACGGCCAGGCCTCGCGCACGCGACACGGCGACGTTGAGCCGGTTCGCCGAGTACAGGAACTCGAGGTCGCGTGGCGCGTCGTCGGGCGTGGAGGTCGTCATGGAGTAGATCGCGACGGCTGCCTCGCGCCCCTGGAATTTGTCGACGGTCCCGACGTTGGGCCGGATCCCTAGGCGGTCCATTCCGGCACGCGCGATCTCGGCGACCTGGGCGTTGTACGGCGCCACGACCAGGACGTCGTCGACGGTCAGCGGTCGTTCGTTGCCCTTCCGGTCGCGCCAGCGGCGTCCCTCGAGTCGCCCGATCGCCGCCGCGATCCAGTCCGCCTCGACCCGCGAGCGGTTGCCGGCTCCCACGGTCGCGATCGGCACGTGGCGGATCCCCGTCCCGCCGACCGGATCGCCCTCGCCGACGTCCTGGAGCTCGTTGCCCGGCGCGGGAACCAGTCGGCCCTCGTAGAACGCGTCGGAGACGTAGGCGTTGACGTCCGGGTGCAGGCGGTACGTCGTGTCGAGCAGCAGCCCGCGCTCCGGCGCGATGGTCTTCGCCTCGCCGACGAGGTGCTCGAGCGCGGACGCCGCTGCGCCCTCCGGGTGCGTTCCCTGCGAGACCTGGGGCAGCTGGTTGGGGTCGCCGAGCAGGACGACCGAATCCGCCGCCCCGGCGACCGCGCACACGGTCGCGAGGGACAGCTGGCCAGCCTCGTCGACGAACAGGACGTCGATTGCGCCCTCCATGTCCTCTCGCGCCCACAACCACGACGTCCCGCCGACGACGTCCCAGGTCCGGGCGGCCAGGCCCAGTCGCGCGGCGTCCGGCGATGGGACCCGCTCGATTCCGGCCGCCGGCGGGCCGTCGTCTGCGTCGGCCCGTTGCCCGATCCGGAGCGACGCCCCCTCCTCGACGGCGGCATCGCAAATCGCCTCGAGCAGGTTGGCGATGACCCGATGCGACTGCGCGGTGACGCCGATCCGGCGGCCGTTCGCGACAAGGTCGAGGATCATCCGCGCGGCCGTGTAGGTCTTGCCCGTTCCCGGTGGCCCCTGGAGTGCCAGCACCGTGGAGCGCAGGCCAAGCCCGAGCCGGCGGGCGACGTCAGTCTGGTTCTCGTTGGCGTCTGCGAGCGCCGATCCGGGCAGGATGCCGTCGATTCGCGGCGGCGCGCGCACGATCAGGTCGCGGGCCGCCCGGAAGCGGCCCGGGCCGTCGAGCCCGTTGGCGATCACGTGGTCCGCGAGTCGCCCGAGCGCGCTGCGCATCGGCTCCGTGCTGAACGGCTTCGTCGGGATCAGCGCCACGGGATGCGCGTTGCCTGGGTTGCGCTTGAGGTCGATCGTTCCGGCGAGGGGGTCCAGCGCGATCACGGTGACGCCGGACTGCTCCCATCCGTCGGGGCCCGGCGCGAGGGCGATCTGCGACTTGCCCTCGATGACCTTCGCCTCCTGGGCTGGGTCGAACCGGTACCGGTGGAGCCGCGACCGGCTCGACTCCCCGAGGTCCGCCTCGAAGGCGAGCTCACCCAGCGCGGTCGGGTCCGCGACCAGCTCCTCGAGCGAGGCGTCGGCCAGGCGGAAATGATCCCACCACTGCGGCTTCGCTTCGCGTCGGTTCCAATCCAGGAGCGCGGCTACGAGCCACCGTCCCTGCTGGTCGTCGTCGCGCGCGGCGCGGTCGACGGACACGTCTTTCCGGAGCGCGTCCTCGCGCGCCCGCGTCTCGGCCTGTTGGTGCGCGAGCTCCTCTGGAGGTGCCCCATCGACGGGGCCGGGGCGCGGCACCTCGCCGTCCGGGTACCACTCGGGGTGCGTCGCGAGGGCCTCGACCCGGCGATCCTCCAGCCAGTCCCGCAACAGGAGGTTCGAGACGCAGTCGTCGCGGTTGTATGCGGCGATGGCATCGAGGATCGCGGGGTCGCCTTCCTCCATCCAGCGCTCGTACTCCACGACCGAGAAGCCGGCCTGCGTGATTCCGCCCTCGCGGTGGGGCATGTAAAAGGTCTCGAGCTTCTTGATCGAATAGCTCTCGACGCTCGCGCGCACGCCAGGCCGCACGACGTGGTCGTAGAGGTTGACCAGGACGCGTCCGCGCAGCAGCCGGTCGATCTCGTCCTCGCGGGTCGCATGACGCTGCATCAGGCGCTTGAGCGCGCCGGACTCGTAACCGCCGTAGTGATAGACGTGCATGCCCGGATCTCGCTCGAGCCGGTCCATCACCAGGTCCACGAAGGCCTCGAGCATGGCCTTCTCCTGCCTGCGGTCGTGGGCCCACAGCGCGTGGAACGGGCGGGTGCCGTCGGGCGAGGTCTCGGTCCACCCGAACAGGTACTCGAGTCCTTCGTCGAGGGCCCACGGGTCGGCCTCGATGTCGAAGAAGACGTCCAGTGGCGACGGCGGCGGCAGCGCGGCGAGGCCCTTGCCCGGCTCGTCGGGGTTCGGCGGGATGAGCTCGTAGCGGTCGACCCCGTCCGTGCGCTTCTCGAGCTGCAGCGCCGCCTGGCGACGAAGCCGCTCGAGGATCCGCGGCTGGAGGTCGCGGATGCGCCGGTCGGCGGGCAGGCGCCCGAGCGCCGCGAGCGTGGGCACGCCGGCCTCGACCAGCTGCCGCCGCTGGGTCTTCGCGGCACCCGCCACGATCGAAAGGTGGTCGTCCGCGCGCCGCCGGTCCATGCACAGCTGCCACCACGAGCAGACGCGGCAGTGGTCGACCGGCTCGGGGTAGGTGTCGGTGGGCGGCGCCCCTGCGGCGCCGGCCGGGAATACGCGCTCCTCGAACCGGCGCTTCGCGGAACGGTAGTACGCCGCGTAGTCGTCGAGCCGGTGCGCGTGCGACGCTCGATCGCCGGTCACGACCGAGATCGTCTCCGGCGGGATCCCCTGGAGCCGCTCGAGGAGGTCCGCGTAGACGCACATCTGGATGATCGCGGCCGCCTTGACGCGCTTCGCGAGCTTCGTGTCGGCGACGTCGTAGCTCCAGGAGCCGAGACGGCTCGGCCGGTCGTCGCGCCGGGCGAGGAAGTCGGGGTGGCCGCGCCAGCGCCCGTCGAAGAACGTGCCCTGGAAGATCACGTCGACGCCGTCGCGCATCGCCTGGAGCGTCTCGGCCTCGGACGCCCGCAGGTCGGACGGCGTCTTCGGGTCCCGCAGCTGCATCTCGACGACGGTCCGGCCGCCGGCTTCGAGCATCCCGACATAGAGACGCTCGTGCTCGTAGCCGCGCTTGCGGATGAGCTCGAGCTCGGGGTCATCGCGGAAAGGCTTCTCGATCTGGCCCAGGGCGCGGAGCTGCTCGAGCGTGATCAGGTGATCGCACTCGAGGAAGCCGACGAGATCGGTGGCGGAGACGACGAGCGTCCCGTCTTCGTGGAGCTGCACCGCGATCCACTGTAGCCCTGGCCCGTGCCAGGTTGCCTGTCACCGCGGGCTCAGGCGGGGCGGAGCGACCTCCACAGGCCGACGGCCCACTCCCAGTCGCCCGAGTGCTCGAACTCCACGCGCACGGCGGCGCCGCTGCCGGTCACGGCGGAGAACCCCTCGAGCACGGCGACCTCGAGGCCGGACGTGGAATCGGAGGTCACCCGGGCGCGGCCCTGGAGCTCGCCGTCCTGGTGCTGGAGCACGCCCTCGCCGAGGTCGCCCGCGACCATGGTCAGGAACCGGTCCGCCGACATCGGCATCCCGTTCGTGGTCCGGGTCGTGGTCGCGGCGAAGGTCACGCGGCGACCACGCTCGCCGCCGCGCCATTCCTCGGGCGTCCGCTGCTCGCCGAACGAGCCGGGCACCGGCACCATCCAGCCCTCATGGGAGATGGTCACCGGCCGGCGCCGGTAGCCGATCAATGGCAGCGTCTTGTCGACCCGCTCCGCCTGGCGGAAGACCCGTTGTGCGATCGGGTCGGGCATCGCCCGCAGCGTGATGAGCTCGGCCCACTCCCGCCACGGATAGGCGAGCGACGCGTCGCTGGGCAGTGCGCGCCGCAGCAGGTTGAGGGCCTCGTCCATCGCCTCGCGCTCGGCGTCGTCGGCGGGCGGGCGCCACCGGATCTCCGTCCACAGGATCACCAGCGCCCGGTTGAGCAGGTAGCGGGCGTCGGTCGCGTCGAACCACCAGGGCCGGATGTCGGACGCAGCCCACGCGTCCTTCGAGGCGCGATCGAGCCAGGCGTCGTCGCGCGGGCCGAGCGGCGTCGCGATCGCGCCGTCGAACTCGAACTGCGCCCCGGGCATGGTCCCGACCTGGATGTCGCGCAGGCCCCGTCGCCGCTGCTCGCAGGCGTGCCCGATCAGCCGATCGAGGACCTCGAGATGCTCGCGCTCGACCGCGGCACGACCGGCCAGCGGCTGCTTGCTGCCGATCCACGGCGCGGGCGTGCCGACCGGGCGCGGGTCGTGGTCGTGGGACCAGACGACGCCGACCTCGTCGCCGACGCGGTCGAGCACCCGGCCGACGAACGTGTGGTAGCCGGGCCCGGCGCCGGACGTCTCGGCCGAGGCCTCGACGCGCCCCTCGTCGTCCGCCGTGATCGTGATTGGCTCGGCGGCCGGGTGGAGGGTGAGCACGAGCTCGGAGCAGCTGCCGGTTGCCTGGACCTGTGCCGACCGCACGAACTGGCCGTACTCGCCCGAGATCCAGTCGCGGGCGTCCGCGAGCAGCTTGTCGGGCGCCGGGACGCGCGGAATCAGCCCGCGCCTCGACGCCTGCCCAACGACCCTGATGGCGACTGTCAACCGTGCTCCCTCGGACCGCCCCCGTCCCCGAAGACCATAGCGACTGACCCGGCCCGATTGCGAGGGGCTGGCATGCCGCCTTCGTACTGCCCCGGTGCATCCGACGGTCCCGTCCCGCTATCGTTCGTGCATGGCCCAGCCCGATCGCCGGCCCGCCACGCACCGCACTCCCGACGGTCGCCGGATGGTCGCGCCCACGTGGGAGAGCCTCATCGAGCGGCAGCTCCGCGAGGCGATGGACGAGGGCAAGTTCGACGACCTCCCGCACCAGGGGCGCCCCTTCCCCGCGGACGACGACGCGTACGCGGGCGACTGGGCGATGGCGTTCCGGATGCTGCGCAACGCGGGTGCCGCGCCGCCCTGGATCGAGGCCGACAAGGAGGTCCGAGGGCTCCTCGAGCGCCGCGATGCGCTGGTCGCGAGGGCGGCCGCGTCAGCCGGGTCGCTGGCGACCCGGCACCGCGATCGGCAGGCTCTCGAGGCGCTCGTCGGGCAGGTGAACGCGGCGATCGCGCGGCTCAACGCCGAGGCACCGACCGACCGCCAGCATCGCCGACCGCTCGACCTCGCCGCGGAGCTCGCCCGCCTCGACGCCGCCACCCGCTGATCCGATGGCCGATCCCGTCGACCGGCCGTCCATCCGCGTGCGCCGCGCGAGCGGCTCCGACGCACCGGCCGTCCGGCGAATCGCCCTCGACGCTTGGCGCGCGACGTACCGGGGGCTGCTGCTCGACGAGACGATCGAGGCCTTCCTCGAGCGCGCCTACGCCGAGGAGCGGGTCGACCTGCGCATCGAGCGTCACGAGATGTGGGTGGCCGAGGCCGATGGGACGGTCGCGCTGTTCGCCGAGACGGCGGTCGAGCCCGACCGGGTGACCCTGGTGGCGATCTACGCCGACCCCGACAAGCGGGGGCTGGGGCTCGGGACCGCGGCCCTCGACGCGGTCACGGCGGCACACCCGGACCTGCCGATCGCCGCGGACGTGCTGATCGGCAACGAGCGTGGCGAGACCTTCTACGCGGCCCGCGGCTTCGTTTCCCGCGAGCCGATCGACGAGCAGCTGGGCGCGGAGCTCGTCCGCGAGCGACGCTGGTGGCTGGGCGAGCCCCCGTCGGCGAGCTAGGCCGTCTCGCTCAGGGCTTCCGCGGGCCCTCGCGCTGGTCGATGATCGAGGCCCAGGGCGCTATGCCGAGGATCGCTGCGAAGGCGAGCACGATCGGCGAGAAGCCGTTGGCGAGCGCGATCAGGGCGACGACGAGGATCACGACGTCGAGGGCGATCGCCAGGAGCACGGCCGGCCGCCGCCAGGTCCTCCGCCCGCCGTCTTCGGACACCATCGCTACCCGAACAGGGCCTCGACCGCCTCGCCGAACACCTCGGTGTGGCGGTCCACGTCGGCCGCCGTCGTCGCGGGCGACATCAGGGCCATGTTGTGGAACGGCGTCATGAGCACGCCCCGGTTCATCGCCCACAGGTGCAGGAACCGCTCGAGGTCTGGGTCGGCGTTCGCCCACTGCTCGGAGCCGTTGCGCGGCGGCGTGGGCATGAAGTGGTACTCCGCCCGGGCGCCGAGCCTCGCGACGTGCCACGGGACGTCGTGCTCGCGGATGACCCCGTCGACGCCGGCGGCCCATCGCTCGCCCAGCGGCAGCATCCGCCCGAACGCCGCCTCGGTCAGGACCTCGGTCAACGTGGCGCGGATGGCGGCCATCGACAGCGCGTTACCGGCCAGCGTGCCGCCCACGCCGCCGACGTCCGCGTCCTCCTCGGGGATGCTGGCCGAGATCCGCTCGCCGAGCGCCTCGCTGAACGCGTAGGCGCCGGCCGGGATGCCGCCGCCGATGGTCTTGCCGATGGTGAGGATGTCGGGCTCCAGGCCGTGGGCCGCGGTGTAACCACCGGGTCCGGCGCAGATCGTGTGGGTCTCGTCGATGATCAGCAGCGTGCCGTGCCGGCGGGTGAGCTCGCGGACGGCCTCGTGGTAGCCGGGGTCGGGGAGCACGATGCCGACGTTGGTGAGCGCGGGCTCCATGAGCGCGACAGCGACGTCGCCGTGGGCGAGCTCGCGCTCGAGGGCGTCGACGTCGTTGATCTCGACGACGCGCGTGGTCTCCGACGGGGGCACGGGTGCGCCGAGGTTGCCGCGCCGGGCGACGACGCCGCCGTCGGGCCCGATCCAGGCGAAGGTCTCGTCGACGGACCCGTGGTAGTTGTGGTTGTGGACGAGGATCTTCGAGCGCCCGGTGATGTGGCGGGCGAGCCGGATCGCGAACCGGTTGGCGTCGGTCGCCGTGAGCGTGAACTGCCAGTACCGGAGGCCGAAGCGACGGCGCAGCTCGTCGGCGGCGACGATCGCGTCCTCGGTGGGCAGCATGTGAGTGATCCCGCGGCGCAGCTGGCGCTCGACGGCCGCGATCGTCGGCGATGGCCCGTGGCCCGCCATCGCGCCCGTGTCGCCGAGGCAGAAGTCGACGTACTCGTGGCCGTCGACGTCGCGGAACCGCGCGCCGCTCGCCTCGTCGACGAACAACGGATACGGGCCCGCCCAGCGGATCATCCAGTTCATCGGGACGCCGTCGAGGAGCGAGCCCTTCGCGCGCTCGAACAGGGCCCGCGACCGCGGATTGGCCTGGTCGAACGCGGCCGTCTCGGCGGCCATGAGGCGCTCGAGGCGGGTTCGGTCCAGGGTCCTGCCCGTCATCGGGTCCTCCACCTTCGTCGCGGGTCACGGCATCGGTGGGGAGATGATGGGGGGTCGAGGGGAGTCGGTGGGTCTCCGTCCCGTCGCCCGGCCTCGGCGGCACCTGGCCCAAGAACGCGAATGTATTCGCACCACGTTTAGCGAGCAGCGGATCCGGCTGGAATACGGCGGAATAGGCCCCGAACCGCCGGCGATGTCGACGCCTACATACGTGGTAGGTCTGCCGACGGCGTCGGTGCCGCCCGCGGGCGCGCATCTGCCGCTTCGTAAACCTGGAACGTCTACGGACGGCGGTGCGAGCGGTCGGGGACCGCTAAGGGGACCGCCAGGGGTGCCTGCGGGCCGGGAACCGCGCGTCGTAGGAGTGGTTCGTCTACGGACGGCGATGAGAGCCGTCGGGGCCGGTGAGGCGCCCGATCGCGGAAAGGGTCCCCGTCGCGTCGCCACGGGCCACGGCGCACATGGGCCGCGGCGCAGGGCGCCGACAAGGGGATCAGGTGGGGATCAGTTGAGACGGCGGATGTAGCCGCAGATCTCGCAGTGGGCCACGCCGCCGAGCTCATCGACGACGAGGTAGCTGGTGCAGCCGTTGGTGGCGCAATACAGCTTGTTGGAATGAACGGCCCGGCGCCGCAACCGGCGCATCGAGCTGGCGCGATGCGCCACGGCATTCGTGGTGGCGCGTGTGAGCATGAAGGTTGGTTTCCTTTCCCAGGCGCGTCGGGTTGGGACGAGCGCCCTGCCGCTCCAACGGCCGGTCTCATACGGAGGCCGGAGCGGCGATCGAATTGAGCCCGGCGCGGCGATCGTTTCGCGTGTTCGGCGACGACCAGGTGGCCGCGTGTCATCGGGCGATGCACGAATCATCGTTCGGATCGGTCGAACTGTCAACTCAGCCGATCGGGGGACCAGGCCCGGACGATCGGCCGCGAGCTCAGACCTCGGGCGGGTAGCCGGTGATCCGCCGGATCTCGCCGTACAGCGGGCGGAGCCGCTCGTAGAGCTTGAGGTAGACGCCGCGGTAGAGCTGCTCGTACAGCTCGTGGGTCGCCGGTCGCGGCTCGCGCGTCTCGGCGATGCGGGTCATCGACGCCACCGCCGCCTCGAACGAGGGGTGCAGGCCGAGGCCGACGGCCGCGTCGATCGCCGCGCCGAGGCCCGACGTCTCGTGCGTGTGCGGGCGCGCCGTTGGCAGGCCGAAGATGTCGGCGATCATCTGGACGGCCGCCGGGCTCTGCGACCCGCCGCCGGACACGCGCAGCTCCCGGATGGGCACCCTGGTTCGCTTGACCGTGCGCTCGGCACCCTCCCGCGCGCGTAGGCGAGGCCCTCGAGGATTGCCCGGTACAGGTGCGCCCGGGTGTGCACGTCGCCCCAGCCGATGACGGCGCCCTTTGCCTCGGGTCCCGGGATCCGCACGCCCGGCGACCAGTAGGGCTGGAGGATCAGGCCCATCGAGCCCGGCGGGGTCGCGGCGATGAGCTCGTCGAACAGGACCTCCGGCTCGACACCCTCGAATTCGGCGCGCGCGACCTCGGCCGCGCCGAACTCGCGCTTGAACCACTCGATCATCCAGAAGCCGCGGTAGACGTTGACCTCCAGGCTGTACGCGCCCGGGATCGCGGCCGGGTAGGGCGGCACCACCGGGATCACCTCGTAGTAGCGCCGGTGGGTGGTGTTGATCGTGGCGGTCGTGCCCAGCGACACGGCGCCGATCGACGGATCCAGCGCCCCCGAGCCGAGGACCTCGCACGCCTTGTCGCCGGCCGCGGCGATCAGCGGCAGGCCGGCGGGAATGCCCGTCGCGTCGGCGGCCGCCGCGGAGATCGTGCCCAGGACGTCGCCGGGCGGCACGAGGCGGGGCAGCCAGCCGGGTTGGACCGGGACCGCCTGCCACTTCCAGTCGCCCGAGCCGGCCCATTGCAGCCCGCGGTAGTCGAATGGCAGGTACCCGACCTGCGACGCGACCGAGTCCACGAACTCGCCGGTCAGCCGATGGGTGAGGAACCCGGACAGCAGCAGGTAGTGGCGGACGCGTGCCCAGGTCTCGGGCTCCGTCCGCGCGATCACGTTCGCCTCGGCCTCCGCCATGAACGTCGCCACCGTGTCGGTGACGCCCGCCGCCCGGAACGCGAGCCCCCACTTGCCGCCGATCCGCGGCAGCCCCTCGGCCCGGCACCGGTCGAGCCACACCATCGCGCGGCGCAGCGGCTCGCCCGCCTCGTCGGTCATCACGACCGTCCCGCGCTGGGTCGTCAGCGCGACGCCCGCGATCGCGTCCCGCCTGGCCTCCGGCATCGCCCACAGCGCCGTGCACGCCTCGCCCAGCGCCCGCCAGTAGAGGTCCGCGTCCTGCTCGCAGCAGCCCGGCGGGCCGGCCACGTACGGCTCGATCGGGACCCGCGACCGCGCGAGCAGCGCGCCCGACGGGTCGAACACCATCGCGCGCACGCTCTGGGTGCCGACGTCGAGCGCGAGGATCCGATCGGCGGTCATCGGTCGCCTCGGTCAGCCAGCAGGACGCCCGGGTTCATCAGCCCCTCCGGGTCGAACGTCCGCACTGCGGCCGCGATGGCCGCCATCCCCAGCTCGCCCTTCTCGGCCGCGAGGTACGGCGCGTGGTCGGTGCCCACGCCGTGGTGGTGGCTGATCGTGGCACCCTCCGCGACGATCGTGTCCGACGCCGCGCGCTTGATGGCGCGCCACCGGTCGAGGCTCTCGTCGGGGTCGGCGGCCAGGCGGAACAGGAACGTCAGGTACAGGCTCGATCCCGACGGGTAGGCGTGCGACAGGTGCGTCATCACGTGGACGCGCTCGCCGCGGCCGGCCAGGGCGCCGCCGACCGACGCCTCGAGCGCGGCCAGCAGGGCGGGAACGCGCGCCCAGTCGGTGGCGGTCTCGAGCGTGTCCGCGGCGTAGCCGGCGGTCCACAGCGCGTTACGCAGGTAAGGCGACCGGAAGCGCGTCGCGAGCCAGGCCTTCGCGATCCCGGGGACGGGCACGCCACCGAGGCGTTTCACGATCGACCCCGACTCCGCCCGCACCGCCTTGGCGACCCGTTTCGAGCCGGCCGTCCCGACCAGCAGCAGCGACCAGTCGCCGGCGACGCGGCGGAGGCGCAGCCAGGCCCGGAGCGCGTCGAGCCCGCGGGACCGGCCGGCGAAGGCGAGCAGCGTCCGCGTCTCGGCGGGCGTCGAGAGGCGCAGGGTGGACAACCCGAGCCTGGATCGCGCGAGGATGCGCACGGCTTCCTGCGCGGACGCCCAGTCGCGGACGGCCCACGCGTCGAGCCGGTCGATCTCGGGCACGGGCGTCGCGCGCAGGACGACCTCGGTCAGGATTCCCAGCCGCCCCTCCGAGCCGAGTACGAGCTGGCGCAGGTCGGGCCCGGCCGCGGACGCGGGGAACGTCGGCATCTCGAGCGTGCCGGCGGGTGCTTCGAGCGTCCCGCCCGCGAACAGCTGCTCGATCCGGCCCACGCCGATGCTTCGCAGCCCCGCGCCGCGCGCCGCCACCCAGCCGCCCACCGTCGCGAGCTCCCACGACTGCGGCTCGTGGCCGACGGCGAGGTCGAGCGGGGCGAGGCGCGCCGCGAGCGCCGGGCCGGTCGTGGCCGGGCCGACGGTGACCAGGCCGCTCCGCTGCCGGACGTCACGCACGCCGGCGAGCGTCCCGAGGTCGACGGTGATGACCGGGTCGGGCAGCGGCCTCGTGGTGACCCCGCCGACGACGCTGGTGCCGCCACCCCACGGGACGATCCGCGCGCCGGTCGACCGCGCGAGCTCGAACAGGCCGCGGACCTCCGCCGCATCGGCCGGGCGCGCGACCGCGTCGGGGACGGCCCGGAGCCGGCCCGAACGGGTCGCGACGAGGTCTGGGAACGACTGGCCGCGCGCGCGTCGAACGCGCAGCTCCGGGTCGGTCGAGAGCCGCGGGTCGTCGTCGAGCCGCGAGGGCGCGACGGCGGCCACGACGTCCGCCAGCGACGCGTCGCGACCGGGCGTCGAGCGGCCGATGCTGGCCTCGATGAACCGCCGTGCGGTCGGGGTCAGACGGGTGTCGTCCGACTCGTCGCCCCAGCCGTTCCAGCGCCGCATCGCGCCATCGTGCGGCATGACGGGACCGCGAACGTGCCCGATGTGCAGCCCAAGGCAGGCGGCGCGGAGTATCGTGCGCTGCCATGAAGGGCGATCGGATCGAGGTCGTGGTCGACACGGGCCAGGGGACGCAGACGTTCGAGATCCGGGCCTCGCGCGCCGGACGGCGGCTCGAGGTCACGACCGCCCGCGGGGTCGTCGAGGTCACCGAGGTCACCCGCGGCGGGACGCCCGTCCGGACCGGGCGGTTCATGTCCAGCCGGGTCGTCGCGCTGGTGGAGCACCCCGCGGCCGAGGGCGACGCCGCCCGGGTCGAGGTCGAGACGCGGCGTCGGATGACGGCCGGCGAGAAGGCCTCCCGCCGCGACGCATCGGGAGCCGTGCGACGCACGCCCGCGGACCAGCTCGCGCTGCTGGGCGCCGAGGCCGCCACCGACGGGGACGACGCGGCGCTCGACAGCGACGCCGAGATGGCCGAGGACGCCGAACCCTAGACCGGGGGCCAGGGCAGCGCGGGTCGCCGAGGGTCGGGCTGCGGGAACACGCCCGCATCGAGGAGGCGGTCGATCCGCCGGGTCGTGGCCGCCACCTCGACCGGTGCCAGCAAGCCGCGCAGCCGGTCGCCGAGATCGTCGTCGAGGCAGGCGCGGAGCGTGCGCAGCACCTCGAGCTCCGGCTCGCTCAGCCGCATGCCGCGCCACGCCCAGAGGACGGTGCGGAGCTTCGGCACGGGCGAGAACGTGACGCCATGGTCGACGCCGTAGACGTGGCCGCCGGGGACCGGCAGCAGGTGGCCGGCCTTGCGATCCGTGTTGTTGACCGCCGCGTCGAACACGGCGACGGACCGCAGCCGTTCGTCCTCGTCGATGACCAGCCCCACGGGGTCAACGGCCTCGTCGACCTTGATCCACAGCTGGACCATGCCCTCCCCGAACGGGCCGTCGCGGAGCACCGTCGGCGGGACGATGCCCCAGCCGCTGGCCTGGGACACGGCGAACGCCGCGACCTCGCGATGGGCGAGGGTCCCGTCCGGGAAGTCGTCCAGCGGCCGCTCGCCCATGACCGGCTTGTAGATGCACGCCGCGACCAGATCGGGCTCGGGATCCGGGCAGGGGCGCGTCGCGAGGCACAGCAGGGCGTTGTTCGTCGACGCCCACAGGCGCCCGACGACCGTCAGCTCCCCCTCGGTCAGCAGCTCGAGCGCGACGGCCTCGGGCAGCACCGGCATCGGCAGCCCGAGGTCGTCGACCGAGGCGGTGCCTTCGTCGCCTTCGTCGCCGTCCTCGTCGTCGACGTCCGTCAGATCGACGGCCCCGGGGTCGTCCTCGTCGTCCACGCTGCCGCCCCGATCCCTAGTTCAGCCGGTGGCCGTTGCGCCGCGGGCACAGGTGCCCCTGCGGGTCGAGCGGCTGGCCGCACAGCGGGCACGGCGGGCGGCCCGCGGCGAGCACGCGCAGCGCCCGGCCGACGAACGCCCGGGCGGCGAGCGGCGTCATCCGGACGCGCAGCAGGTCGGGGCCGTCCTCGGCGTCGTCGTCGAACTCCTCGTCCTCCTCCTCGTCCTCGGTCTGCTCGCGCGCCTCGAGGAGGACGAGGTCGTCCTGCGTGTCCCAGCCGAGCGACAGCGTGCCGGCCCGGAACGCCTCGTTGATGGGCTCGTCGAGGGGCGCCGGGTCGGCGTCGAACGCCTCGAGGGTGCCGGCCCCCTCGATCCCGCGCCGCTCGAGCTCGTCGAGCAGCTCGTCGAGGCGCTGGATGAGCGCGGCGACCTGGACCTTCTCGAGGGCGACCGAGATCACCCGCGAGCCGTCGCGGGCCTGGAGGAAGAAGATGCGACTGCCGGGCTCGCCGACGGTGCCGGCGACGAAGCGGTCTGGTGTGTCGAACAGGTAGCGGCGTCGAGTCATCCCTGTCGAGAGCGTACCGGATGCGGGTCGCAGGCTCGCGCGGGCCGGCGGGCGAGCGTCGCGTCGCGGCGGGATCAGCCGACCTGCACCGCGACCTGGTGGTAGCCGCGGGCGCCGTCCGGGGGCGGCGGCGACGCCTGCGCGGTCTGGGTCTGGCCGGTGCCGTCGGTCGCGCGCACGGCCAGGATGTGGTTGCCGGGCGCCGCCTGCCACGACCACTTCCACTGCACCCACGTCTGCGGCCCGATCTCCGTCGCGAGCGTCGCCGGCTGCCAGTCGCCACCGTCGACCGAGACCTCCACCTTCGAGATCCCGCGGTCCGGCGCCCACGCCACGCCGGCGACCGGGACGATCCCGGCCGGCACGTTCCCGTTCGGGACGTCGATCCGGGACTGGGTGAGGATCGGCGCCTCCTTCGCCCAGCCGCGGGGCACCCAGTAGGCGTCGAACGCCTCGAGCGTCGTGAGCTCCAGCTCCTTCAGCCACTTGGTCGCCGACACGTAGCCGTACAGGCCCGGGACGATGAGCCGGGCGGGGAAGCCGTGCTCTGCCGGCAGCGGCTCGTCGTTCATCTTGACCGCGATCATCGCGTCCCGCGGATGTGCGGGATCGGTCAGCCAGGCGGTGGGGAAGCCGGCCGTCCAGCCGTCGACGGACCGGGGCACGACCTGCGTCGCGCCGGGCTGCACGCCGGCCATGTCCAGCACGTCGGAGAGCCGCACGCCCGTCCACTTGGCGTTGCCCACGAGGTTGCCGCCGACCTCGTTGCTGACGCAGGCGATCGTCACGTAGCGCTCGATCAGCGGCAGCTGCATCAGGTCCTCGAAGGTCAGCGTGACCTCGCGATTGACCATCCCGAACACGCGGAGGTTCCAGCCGGCGAGCTCGACGGCGGGCGTGATCAGGGCCGTGTCGATGCGGTAGAAGTCCGGGTTGGGGACGACGACCGGCGTCAGGCCCGGGATGTCGAACGAGGCGTCCGGCCCGGGGGCGCCCACCGGGTCGACGGCCGCCGGGATCTCGGTCACCGCCGCGGTCACCTGGGCGGCCCGGCCCTCGAGCATTCGCCGCCCGAGGCCGCCGCCGACGATCGCGAGCCCGCCCAGGATCCCGGCACGGATGAGGAACGACCGGCGCCCGGAGGAGCTCGACGCGGAGGCCCCGGCCGTCGCGCCGGCCGCGACCGGCGTCGCGCGCCCGGCAGCGAGGGCCGACGCCATCAGCGCGTTCAGGACGTAGACCGCGGCGCCCGCCTGGATCGTCGCCGAGACGAGGACCAGCGTCGTCGTCGACCCCGCCATGCGCAGCGAGGCGAGCAGCCCGACCCCGACGATCCCGAGGATCACCGCGATCGCGATCGCCGGCTGGCGCCGGGCGATCAGCCCGACCAGCATGCCGACCAGCAGCACGGCCCCGACCACGACGACCGTCAGCGCCGTCTTGTCGTTGGTGCCGAACAGGGCGACCATGAAGTCCTTGGACCCCGGCGGCGCGAAGTCGATCACCGCGGCGCCGACGGCGGCGATCGGCGACGGGACGCCCGCGATCAGGCCGGCGAACAGCTCCCCGACGGCGAGCGCCACGAGCGCAGAGACCGCGCCGGCGATCGCGGCGAGGGCGCGCGGCGCGAGGGTCAAGGTGGAGGCGTCCTGGCCGCCGACGCCCCGGGAGGCGCTGGCGGAGGCGGCGGGCACGGGCTGGCTCATGGGACCAGTGTCGCGGTCGCGAGTGACGGTCGCATGACGCTGGGTCCGGTCGGGGCGCGCGGGCGCGCTACGCGCGGACCTCCTGGCGCAGGAACAGCACGTATGCCAGCGCGAACATCGCGACGGTCAGCGCGGTGAGGATCACGATCTGCGGCCATACCAGCAGGATGCTCTGGTCGAGCGACAGCAGCGTCGGCAGCTGCTCCTGGGCGCTGACGTACTGGCCGAGGTTGCCCACGCCCAGCACGCTCTTGGTCGTCGGGTTCATGAGCGCGGTGACGATGTCCTGGTACAGCGTCGCCGGCGAGATGCGCAGGAACAGCTGCTGTGCCGTGGTCGAGGCGAAGTAGTCGTTGGCGGTGCCGCTCGTGTTCGAGGGGAACAGCGCGCCCGCCACGATCGGCAGCAGGAACTGGCCGAACAGGATGAGCGCGAGCCAGCTGCCGAAGCCGACCAGCGCCGCCGAGGCCGCGCCACGGATGACCACCGACAGCAGCAGCGCGAAGGCGAGCCAGAACGACGCGTAGAGCACGGTCGCGAGGAGCCACGTCCCGACACGGGCGAGCTCCTCGACCGAGGGGATGATCCCCAGCCGCACGATTCCCAGCGCCGTTACCAGGATCACGAGGGCGGCGAGCATCACGGTGATCACGGCGATCCCCGCGGCGAACTTGCCGTTGACGACGTCGTCGCGGTGGATCGGCTGGGCCAGCAGCCGGGACAGCGTTCCCTGGCTGCGCTCGCTGTTGATGCCGTCGAACCCGAACGCGATCCCCACCAGCGGGACGAGCAGCGCGGCGAAGGCGACGGTGGTCACGCCGCCGACGCTCTGCGACCCGACGACGAACAGGGCCAGGAACAGGGCGGGGGAGCCCGCGACCTGGGGCGCCGAGTTGCTGAGGTCGGTGGAGATGAAGTACATCGGCACGATCGCGGCGATCGCGACCACGATCAGCAGGACGAAGAACCGGACGCTGCCGAGGTGGTCGGCGAACTCCTTGGCCGCGATCGTCCGCCAGCCGCCGGACGGGGCGCGCTCGGCGCGGCGGGCCGACCGGGTGGCGTCGGAACGCTGGGTGTCAGCGGGCGCGGCCATCGGTGGCCTCCGGGACGTAGCGGCGATACAGCTCGAGCAGGTCCGAGCCGCGCCGTCGCAAGTGGACGATGGACAGGCCGGCGGCCGCGAGCGCCGAGGCGAGCGGGGCGGCGACGTCGCCCGACGCCGTCACGATCCGGAGTCGGTCGTCGCGCTCGTCGGTCTTGACCGAGCGCACGCCGGGGACCGCCATGACGACCGGGTCGATCAGGGTGGGGTCGCCGTCGATGGCCACCTCGAGCTCGATCAGCTGGTCCGTGCCCCGGGCGAGCTCCTCCAATGGACCCGAGGCCACGAGGCGCCCTTCGTGGAAGAACCCGACGCGATCGCACAGCGACTGCACCTGGCCGAGGATGTGCGACGAGAGCAGGACCGTCAGGTTGCGCTCGGCCACCAGGCGGCGCAGCAGCGCGAGCAGCTCCTCGACGCCGGCCGGGTCGATGGCGATCGTCGGCTCGTCGAGGATGAGGACGGTCGGATCCTTGACCAGGGCATCGGCGATGCCCAGGCGCTGGCGCATGCCGCGCGAGTACGTCTCGGCCTTCTTGTCGGCCGCGTCCTCGAGCCGCACCTCGTGGAGCAGCTCGTCGATGCGGGCCTCGGCGGCCGACCGCGGCAGCCCGTTGAGCTTGGCCGTGTAGCGCAGGTTCTCGCGACCGGTCAGGCCGCCGTAGAAGCCGACGTTGTCGGGCAGGTAGCCGACCTTGCGCTTGACCGCGAGCGGCTCGCGGGTCGGGTCGAGGCCGACGACGCGCACGATGCCCTTGGTCGGCTCGGTGAGCCCGAGCAGCATCAGGACCGTCGTCGTCTTGCCTGCGCCGTTGGGCCCGAGCAGGCCGAACACCTCGCCGGCCCGGATCGTGAGGTCCAGCGACTCGACGGCCGTGAAGTCGCCGTACTGCTTGGTCAGCCTGCGGGCGACGATGACGGCGTCGGCCGGGACCTCCGCGAGGACCTCGGCCACGGTCCGCCGGCGCCGTTCGCGTGGCTGGCCCTGCGTGCCTGCGGGGTCGGCCGTCGCGGCGGCCGTGCCGGCCTTCGCCTGGCGGTCCGTCGAGGGCGTCGTGCCCACGGTGTTGCGCGGCCGGGTGCGCCGCCGCGGCACGCCCCGACCGTCGTCGGGCGCGGGTGTCGGCTGGTCGCTCATCGCGCTACCGGCGGCCGTACGTCCGGAAGACCCAGTACAGGCCGGCGAACACCGCCACGATCAGGACCACGCCGACGATCCACCAGAACTGCGGCGTCTCCACGCGGACGCGGATGGTGGTGTCGTCGCTGGCCTCGGTGCCCTTGGCCGTGACGGTCATCTCGTAGTCGCCGGCGATCGCGTCGCTGGTGGGCGTGATGTGGGCGGTCACGTTCTGGGTCGCGCCGGCATCGACGGATGGGATGGTGGCGGGGTCGAACTCCACCTTCCAGCTCGTCGGCGCCGCCGCCGTCATGGCGATGTTCGTGATCGGCGCGCTGCCCTCGTTGGTCACGGTCAGCTGGAAGTCCTTCACGGAGCCCGCGTTCGCCGACGTCGACAGCACCTGATCGGGCGTGGACAGCGACAGCGTGTAGGTCCCCGTAATGCTCACGCCGAGGTCGATCGAGGCCGACTTTCCGCCGCCGTTGACGCTCGCCTGGAGCGGGTAATCGCCGGCGGTGACGTCGGACGCCGGCGTCGCCGTGACGGTCATCTCGCCGGTGCTGCTGGGCTTGACGCTGACGCTCGTCGCCTGGGCCTGGCCGGACGGCTTGGCCGCGACGGTCCAGCCGGCAGGACCCGTGGCATCCATCGTGAACGCGATCTCGGCGGCGGTGTCGTTGTGGATCGTCAGGTTGAACGTGAACGTCGTGTCCGCCGGGCCGCGCTGGCCGGGCGAGTCCGTGGTCAGCGTGACGCTGCCCGCGGCCGCGTCCGCGATGCGGATCGACAGCGGGAGCGTGTCGGTCAGGCCGCCGCCCGTCGCCGTGATCGTGATCGTGTTCGCGGACGCCGTGGCGCCGTCCGGGATCTCGACGTCGAGGGTGAGGCTGGGCGGGGACTTGGGATCCACGAACACGCCGTCGACCGTGAGCCCGCCACCGCGGAACCGGGCGGTCCAGCCGTCGGGGACGCCGGCGGTCTTGAGGTCCACCCGCATCGCGCTCGGCACGTCGATGGTGAGCGCGAACGACGCCGTCGATCCGGGCTCAGCGACGACCGCAGGAAACGGGGTGGTGACGGTGAGGCCGCCTGCGGCGGTGGCGACGGGCGCCAGGGGCAGGGCGACGATGGCCAGGAGGCCCAGCAGGGTGGCGGCCCTCGCCGCCGTTCGGGACCGGCGGGACCGGCCCGGGACGCGATCCGACACGTGCATCTCCGCGATATGGACGGTGACAGGTCGACGAGGCTCTCACGGCCGGTCCCTCGAACCGATCGCGGCCGGGGCGGATGATAGGCCGGATTCCTGAGAAGGTGCTGAGACCGCCCGTCGGGCGGCAAGGCCTACGAGGCGGCGGGCTCGACGGCCGACGGCTCGGGCGTGGGCGCGGGTGTCGGCTCCGGCGTCGGTTTGGGTGTCGGCTCCGGCGTCGGCGGCTCGGTCGGCGGCTCGGTCGGTGCCTCCGTGGGCGCCTCGGTCGGCGGGACCGACGCGGACGGGCAGACGGGCGGGGCCGCTGACGGGTCGAGCGAGGCCGCCGGCGACGCACACGGGTCGATCGACGCGGACGGGCTCTCCGCCGGCTTGCCGCAGCCCTTGCCCCCGAGGAGCGGCCCCCAGGAGCGGCCGTAGGGGTTGAACACGGGGTTGTAGAAGTAGGCCGTTGCGGTGTCCTCGGGTCCGCCACGCGTGCCGGGGCCGTGCCGTGCGCGGATGAGCCAGCCGTGGTCCGCGGCCAGCCACACGGCGTGCTCGTCCTCGAAGCCCGCGGTGGTCAGCACCGCCTCGCCGCAGCGCGCCTCCTCGGGCAGGCGCGCCGAGGGGACCGTTCCCCGCAGGAACAGCTCCTCGACCGCGTCGCCGCCGGACGACGCGAGGCCGGTCCATGGGTCGACGGCCGCGCGCTCCACGTTGTTGGGCGCCGCCCCGAAGCCGTTGATCGCCCACCCCTTGGTGGACTCCTCGAGGAACCCCTGCCAGACGTAGGTGGTGACGTCGATCGAGAACAGCGGCGCGCCGGGCGTGCTCACCAGCGAGTTGTCCGAGTTGCCGTTCCAGGCACCGACCACCAGCGCGTACTCGCCATCCTTGCGGCCGCGCTCGTCGGGCGCCGCGATGAAGCCGTAGGCGTTGAGGTCGCGGGCCTCGTTGCTGGTGCCGGTCTTGAGCGTGGCGGGGCGTCGCTGACCGTCGTCGGTGATCGCGAACTGGCCCCAGAAGGGGTTCTTCCGCGGGTTCGTGTTGCCCGCCAGGATGTCGGTCGTGATGTACGCGGCGCCGGGGTCCATGACGTCGGCGGGCTTGGGGCGCTGGCTCTCCTCCACCTTGACCGTGCCGTTGCTGTCGGTGACCGTGCGGATCGTGGTCTGCTCGACGAGCCGGCCCCGATCGCCGAGCACGCCGTAGGCGCGCACCAGGTCCAGCGGGTGGACCACCTCGACCCCCAGCGGGAACGCCGCGCCAGCGTCGACGCGTCCGTTCTGGAACTGGAGCCCCATCGCCTCGGCCTGCGCCTGGATGGTGTCGTTGCCGATGACCGCGCCGGCCTTCACGGCCGGGATGTTGAGCGAGAAGCTGAGGGCGTCGCGCATCCGGACCGGTCCGCGCTCGAGGTTGTCCGCGTCGGTCGGCGTGTAGCCGCCGCCGAAGTTGGTGACGACGTCCATGAACATCGATGCCGCGGTGATGCTCTTGTTGGCGATGCCCGTCGAATAGACGACCGGCTTGAACGCCGAGCCCGGCTGGCGCCAGCCGTCGGCGAGGACGTCGAACCGCGGCTGGAACTTCTTGGTCGCCTTCTGCGCGTTCGGGTCCGCCGATCCCACGTAAGCGACGATGTCGCCCGTCTCGTAGTCCATCGCGACGAGGGCCCCGTTGTGGAGGTCCTTGCTGCGCAGGTTGTTCATCCAGTTCTGGTACGGCAGCCCGAGCGCGCGCGCGGTGACTCGCGGGTTCTTCGAGTTGGGGACGACCGTCGCCGCCTTGACCCATTTCTCGGCGTTCTCCTGGAGCGCCATGTCGAGCGTCGTGGTCACCGACAGGCCGCCGCGCTCGATCTCGGGGCAGGTCTCGACGTCGTCACCGCAGATCTTCGTCGTGAGCTCCCGGCGCACCTGCCACACGAACTGGGGCGCCAGCCACTGGCTGGACACCTGCGGCGCCAGCACCACCGGCGCAGCCCGCGCCTCGTCGAAGTCGGCGGCCGTGAACTCGCCCTGCGTCAGCGGCGTCCGGCCCTTCTCCATCAGGTCGAGCACCAGGTTGCGGCGCAGCACGATCGGCGCGTCCGGCGGGACCACCAGCCGGGACTTGTCGCAGGTCTCGGAATCCGACGTCTCAGCGCCCGGGTCGAGGCATTCGACCTCCTCGTTCTGGACCAGGTCGTAAGCCGATGGCGACTTCGGGAGCGCTGCCAGGATCGCGGCCTCGGCGAGCGTGAGCTCCTCGAGCTTCTTGCCGAAATAGCTCTTCGCCGCCGCGGCGACGCCGTACGACTCGTTGCCGTAGTAGTTCTGGTTGAGGTAGGCGGCCATGATCTTCTGCTTGCCCTCGACGCCGGGGTAGGCCTCGGTCACGCGGATCGACTGGATGATCTCGCGGAGCTTGCGCGTCGCCGAGAGCTCGGTGACCGCCTCGCCGCTCTTGGTCAACAGCCGCTGGCGGACCAGCTGCTGGGTGATCGTCGAGGCGCCGCGCGGCGCGCCGCGGAGGGAATCGATGCCGGCGGCCACGATGCCGATCGTGTCGAACCCGGCGTTGTCCCAGAACGAGCCGTCCTCGACGGCGGTGGTCGCGTCGACCAGCACCGGCGGGATCTCGTCGAAGGTCACGACGTCGCGGTTGAACTCGCCGAACCTGGCCAGCTCGACCTTGCCGGTGCGGTCGTAGACCACCGACTGCTCCGGCAGCTCGATCTGCTCGAGCAGCGTGGGGTCAGGCAGGTCGGCGCTGATCGAGGCGAAGGTCGCGAGGGCGGCGCCCGCCCCGACGAGGCCGGCCACCAGCAGGGCGCCGAACAGGACCAGGCCCATCGTGGCGGCGGGACCGATCCCGCGGCGGCGCGAACGGGGCTTGCCGGCCGGTGCCGGGGAGGGGTAGGCGTAGCTCATCGGCGCAGAGTCTGCCGTGGGTGGCGAGTTCGTGCTGCCGACGGCGCCGCCCGGCGGCGTTGCGGACGGATCGCGAACGGCCGATCACGAGTGTGCTGGGCACGGCGCAGCGGGCGCCGCCGGAGCCGCCCCCGAAGACCCTAGATGGCCTCGCGCATGACCTCGTAGGCCTCGGCGTGGCGACCCTGCGCGGCCAGCGACTCCGCCCACGCCGCGAGGATCCGTCGCCGCCGGAGCGGAGAGGACAGGTCGCGGGCCACCGCCGCCGCGTCCGCCCATGCGGTCGCGGCCTCGTCCAGCCGGCCGGCGGCCGTCAGCGCCTGGGCGCGCGTGATCCGGGCGCCGACCTGCTCGTTCGCGGGCCCGTGCTCCGCCTCGAGGGCGAGCGCGCGGTCCGCCAGCCGGATCGCCCCCTCGGCGTCGCCGCGCGCCAGCCGGATCGTCGCCTGGGTGTCGAGGTAGTGGCCGAGGGTCTGGAAGTGGCTGAGCCGCTCGGCGATCGCGACGGCCTGTGCCGCGAGCTCGTCGGCCCGGGCGAGGTTGCCCAGCCGCACGAACGACATCGCGAGCGCGTTCTCGAGCTGGGCCTCCTGGACCTCCTGCTCGGAGGCCCGGAACAGCGCGAGCGCCTCGGTCGCCGCGCGGATTGCCCCCTCGGTGTCGTTCACCTCGAAGCGGGCCTTGGACAGGGCGTCGAAGTAGATCCCGCGCTTGCGCAGGTCGAGGCTGCCCGCAAGATCGCGCGCCTCCTCGAGGTACAGGGCGCCGCGCGCGGGGTCGCCGTGCTCGGTCTCGATCTGGGCGAGGGCGATCCGAACGCGCACCTCGAAGTCCGGGTCCTCGGCCACGTCCGGGTCGGTCCCGAGCATCGCCAGCAGCAGGCGACGAGCCTCTTCCGGATCGTCGAGGGCCATATGGACGTAGGCAAGCCAGTACTGCGCGCGCTGCTGGTCGGCCGGCCGGCCGCCGATGGCGAGCAGGCGGATCGCCTCCACCAGGAGCGGCGAAGCGGCCTGCGCCTGGTGCAGCTTGCAGTGCGCCTCGGCCGCCCCGAGCAGCAGCTCGCCGCGGGCGACGCGGTCGCTGGCCAGCTCGGCGAGGTCCTCGTAGGCCTCCGCGGCCTCGGCGAGGCGTCCCGAGGCGAGGTGGAGGTCCGCGTCGAGTCGGCTCCAGCGGGTGGCGTGGTCGGCGATCAGGCGGTCGGATGTCGTGCCGAGGCGCGGCGCGAGATAGTCGAGGGCGGCCATCGACGGCTTCGCGTGCCCGAGCTCGAGCGCGCTCACGTACGCCTTGGTGTAGCGGTCGCCCGCGAGCTCCTGCTGGGTCAGCCCGGCCGCGAGGCGGGCCGCGCGGATGCGTCCCCCGATCGCGCGTGCGAGCTCACGATGATCGACGACGACGCGACGGCGCTTCCGGGTCTCGATAACTTCCATGGCGCGGATCATACGACCCGGTCAACTCCTGGTCGACCATCTGCGCCTCGATTTGCGCAAAAAAGGCCGACAGCGGGATGCCGGCCCTGCTCAACATGACCCCGAGGGCGGCGATCGAGGGCACCGCGCGCCCACGCTCGACGGCCGACACGTAGGCCCGGGTCAGCGGCGCGCCGAACGCCGCCTGGGTCATGCCGCGCCGCTGGCGCTGCCGGCGCAGCTCCTCGCCCAGGGCACGACGCCATTCCAGGGTGGTCGCTGAAGACTGGCGACGGGTGGGGGCATGTTGACTAATAGTTGACTCCACCACGACGGCGAGCCTACCATTGCAGGAGCGGCGGAGGCAAGGACGACCACCTGGCCGGACCTCCGAACCGCGGTCCCTGCGAGGTGGGAGCAAATGCGCCGACTGCGCTTCGTCGTTTCCTTCGCGATCGCCAGCGCGCTGACCCTGGCAACGGCAGCGGTCGCCTTCGCCGACGGCGGCGGTGGCGGGTTTCCCAAGTGCTGAGTCAATAAACCCGTGACAACCGTGACATGACCGCGTATCATCCGCGACGCCCGGTACAACCGCGGGGGGAGTACCGGGAACCCCGGTCCGACGGGCGACCGGCGGGCCCCTACGGGGGACGAGAGCCGCACCGCTGAACTTGAGCGGGGCGGCTCTCAATCTGTGTCGAGGATGTTCGCCTGAGGCGTCGCTGCGTCCTGGGCTGGCCGATCGTCAGGGCCGGCGGAGCGAGTCCCGGATCTCGGTCAGCAGCTTGACCTCCTCGCTGGGCTCGGTCGACTCGGGCTCCGGCTCCTTGAGCATGATGCGCCCGATCCAGAACACCGCCAGCGCGATCACGATGAACTCGATCAGCGTCTGGATGAACGCGCCCCAGCGGATCGCCACCTCGGTCGTCGGGTCGCCGTTGACCGCCGGCTTGAGGACGTACTGCAGCGAGTCGAAGTCGACGCCGCCGAGGACGTAGCCGATGGGCGGCACGATGATGTCGTTGACCAGCGAGTTGACGACCGCGCCCAGCGCGATGCCGATGATCACGCCGATGGCCAGCGCGAGCGCGTTGGACTTGGTCAGGAACTCCTTGAAGTCACCGAACATGCGGCTACGCCTCCGTTCGCGGCCGGCTCGGGCTGCCGGCATCCCTCGACGATACGACCTGCGGGTCCGCGCGATCGCCCGATCGCGGCGCCCGGGTGCACCGCTGCCGCTGGCGGCCCTCAGCCCTCGCGGGCGAGCACCAGGAGCAGTCGGTCGACGAACCCGGCCTGCGCGGGATTGAGCCGGCGCCGGGCCTCGGTGGGGCCCACCCAGGCCACCCGGTCGATCTCGGGCACCTTTAGGCGGTGACCGGAGCGTGGCGGCCACTCGATCTCCGCGACCATGCTGTGCAGATCGGCCGGATCCATGTCTCCCTCGAGCGCCCAGGCATGGACGACCTTGCCGGATCGCATCCGCACCTCGCCCAGGTCGACCGGCTCACCGGGCGGGGCTTCGTGGCCGGTCTCTTCGTGGAACTCGCGCCGCGCGGACTCGAGCAGGTCCTCGCCGTCGAGCGGCGCCCCCTTGGGGAGCGACCAGGCGCCGCTGTCGCGTCGCGACCAGATCGGTCCACCCGGATGGGCGACGAGCACCTCGACGCCGTCGCCGGCGCGTCGGTAGAGGAGGAGGCCTGCGGACAGCTTGGGCATGGCGGATCCGGGGGTTTCGGCGCACACGAAAGCGCCCGAAGGAACCGTACCGCACCGTCACGCCCACGCCAATGCCAAGCAAGCCTGGCCTTGTCATAGCGGCCCCGTGCTCCAGCCACCTCGTCGGCCTTGCGGCCGTCGTGGCGGCGGTCCGGGGACCCGGCCCGATGATCGCTCATCAGTCCGGCGTCGGTGCCACCGGCCCCTTCGGGCAGACCGAACGATATCGGGGGGCCTCGGGGGGCAACAACCGGCTTGTCCACGAACTTCGACCGGCCGGCCGCGAAGTTGTCCACGAAACGCGGCCGGCGTGGACAACTTGTGGACGAGTCCGTGCGTGATCCACCTTCGCCAGTTCGGCCCGCCGACGTCCCGGGCCGGGCGAACGACCGTCAGCCGTCGCCGGGCGTGGCCCCGATCCGCTCCTGGACGTCGTCCGCGACGACCCCGCGCGCCGAACCGGCCGGCGCGACCTCGTGGTGCCGGAGGCAGCGTGCCTCGTAGGTCTCGATCGCGGGGCCGTCGAACCCGCCGATCACGATCAGCGGATCGTCGACCGCCGCCGGTCGCCCGCCCACCAGGCGCTGGGTGCGGGTCGCGGTCTCGCCGCACACCACGCAGATCGCGCTGAGCATCGTGATGTCGTCGGCGAGGGCGAGGAGCTCGGGCATCGGGCCGAACGGCCGGCCGGCGAAGTCGGTGTTGAGGCCGCTCGCGATCACGTGGCGCCCGCTCTGGCGCAGCGTCTCGACGGTGGACACCAGGCTCGGGTCGAAGAACTGGGCCTCCTCGATGCCCACGAGGTCGACGTCGCGCTCGCGCGCGAGGGACAGGATCTCGACCGGCTTGCTGCGCGGCACGAGCACCGACGGGAAGCGCGCCTTGCTCCGGCTCTCCGCGTACTCGCCCGGGGTGCGGTCGTCGACGTCCGGGCGGACGAGCAGGATCCGCCGCCGGGCGATCTCGGCCCGTCGGAGCAGCCGCAGCAGCTCGTCGGTCTTGCCCGACGACATGCAGCCGGCGATGACGTGCAGCCAGGGGTCCGCGCGGTAGAGCATCGGGTCGATCGTAGCGGCTCCGCGCGCACCCCAGCTGAACCGCGTGCTGTATCGCGCGGCACTGGCCGCCCGGGACGTAGGCTTCCGGCGATGACGACCCCGGCAACCACGGCGCCAGCGATCTCGACGGCCGCGCTGACCAAGCACTACGGCGGCGGCGGACCGCGGCGGCGCGGCGCGGTGATCCCGGCGCTGAACGACGTGACGCTCGACGTTGGCACCGGCGAGGTGTTCGGCTTCCTCGGGCCGAACGGAGCCGGCAAGAGCACGTTCATCCGCCTGCTGCTGGGGTTCCTGCACCCGACCGGCGGCACGGCGAGCGTCCTCGGGCGCGACATCGTGACGGAGTCGGTGGCCATCCGCGCGCGGACGGGCTACCTGCCGGGCGGCATCGCGTTCCACGACGGGCTGACGGGCGAGCGCCATCTCGACGACCTCGCCGAACTCGCGGGGCGACCGTCGGTCCGGCGCGCGGCGCTGTGCGACCGCCTGGAGCTCGACGCCCGGACCCTGCGCCGGCCGATCCGCGACTACTCCCGCGGCATGCGCCAGAAGCTGGGGATCGTCCAGGCGCTGCAGCACGACCCGGAGCTCGCGATCCTCGACGAGCCGTCCGAGGGCCTGGACCCGCTCATGCAGCGCGCCTTCTACGAGATCCTCGAGGACATCCGCCGAGACGGCCGGACGGTCCTGCTCTCGTCGCACGTGCTGTCGGAGGTCGAGCGCGTCTGCGACCGGGTCGCCGTCGTGCGCTCGGGCCGGCTGGTCGCGAACGAGGACGTCGCGACGCTCCTCGCCCGGCGCAAGCGCCACGTCGAGCTGCTGTTCGCGGGCGAGCCACCCGACCTGATTGGGGTCGCCGGCATCTCGGCCGTCGCCGTCGACGGGTCGCGGGTGACGTGCGACCTGGAGGGGGACCCGAAGCCCCTGCTCGCGGCGGTCGCCTCCTTGGACGTCACGGACCTGCTGATCGAGCCGGCCCGCCTCGAGGACGCGTTCCTCGAGCTCTACGCGGCCCGCGACGACGACGGACCTGCGGCGGACGATCGGGGCGGGGCGATCGCATGATCAGCGTCCCGCTCCTCCGCCAGACGTGGCGCGCGCAGCGCACGCGGGTCGCCGTGATCGCGGTCGCGCTGGGGATCTGGTCGTCGCTGATGCCCGTCATCTACGCGACCTTCGGCCGGCAGATGGAGTCGCTGATCCAGTCGGGCATCATCCCGCAAGCCTTCCTGCGGTTGCTCGGCTCGAGCGTCTTCGGCCTCGACGCCGCGATCGCCCTGGGTGTCGGCCATCCGATCGCCATCGCGCTCCAGGTCGTGTACCCGGTGGGCTTCGCCGCGGCGGCGATCGCGGGCGAGCGGCAGAGCGGGACGCTCGAGGTCCTGCTGGCCCGCCCGGTCTCGAGGCGTTCGGTGTTCCTCACGCTGCTGGTGGCGATCCTCGGCATCGTTGTCGTCACGTCGGCCGCGGCCATCGTCGGTACCGTGATCGGTTCGGCGGGCTACGGCCTCGTGGGGCAGCTCGACGCGGGCCACGAGGGCCTGCTGTTCCTCAACACCGTGCTGCTGCTGGCGGCCCTGGCGGGCATCTCCCTGGCCGCGTCGGCGTCGTTCGACCGGCTGGGGCCTGCGATCGCCATCGGGCTCGCGGTGGTGCTGCTCGGGTACGTCCTCGAGATCCTCGGCCAGCTGTGGCCGGACGCCGAGGTGGTGCAGCCGTACTCGCCGTTCCACTACCTGCGGCCGTTCGCGATCCTCGGTGGCCAGGGAGAGCCGTCGGACCTGCTGGTGCTGCTCGGGGTGTTCGTCGTCGCGGTGGGCTACGGGCTGTGGCGCTTCCCGCGGCGGGACTTGGCGGCACCGTCCTGAGCCGTCGGCGGCGGGTCACGTTGATATGCGGTTGTGACTTGACCGGGCGGCCTGCCGGCAGGTAGGTTGGATTCGCCCGAAGGGGCCTCGAACACCTAGTGATTCGTTGTTGTTTACAGTGACGGAACACCTAGTGATCGACGGTTCCTTCGGGCGTTTTCGTGCCTCGGGCCATCGATGCGGGCGCCGCACCCGGTAAGGTCGGAGCATGCGATATGCCCTCGACGTCGCCCCGCTGGGCGAGCTGTCGGATCCGCTCACGATCGTGCGCCTGGCCGAGGCCGCCGAGGCCGCCGGCTGGGACGGCTTCAGCACCTGGGACACGCTGGGGCTCGCGATGGACACGGTCGCCGCGGACCCGTTCGTCGCGCTGGCCGGGGTGGCCGCGGCGACGGACCGGCTCGCGCTGCTGGCATCGGTGATCGTCCTGCCGCGGCGTCGCCCGCAGCTCGTCGCCCAGGCCGCCGCGACGCTGGACCGGCTTAGCGGCGGCCGCCTCGTGCTGGGCGTGGGCGCCGGCGGGGATCGGCCCGACTTCGAGGCGTTCGGCGAGGACTGGGCGTCGGCCGGGCGCGTCGCGAAGATGGACGAGGCGGTCGAGATCGTCGACGCGTTCCTGCGCGGCGAGACCGTCACCCACGCGGGGCCCGCCTACCCGATCGAGGGCGTGGGCATCGGGCCGCGGCCGGCCCAGCTGCCGCGGCCGCCGATCTGGATGGGCGCGCTCCGGCCCGGCGGCATCCGGCGGGCGGCGCGCTGGGACGGCTGGATCGCGGTGACCACCGCCGACGACCCGCGGGAGCTCGGGATGCCGCCGTCCGGCCTGGCGGAGCGCGTCGAGCTGGCGCGGGCGGCCCGCCGGGACGCCGGCCTCGACGGCGCGCCGTTCGACGTGGCGGCGTTCGGGGTCTCGGGCCTGGGCGGGTTCACGTCCGCGGACTACGAGGCGGCCGGCGCGACCTGGTGGCTCGAGTCGGTCACGCCGCAGCGCGGCTCGCTCGACGACATTGTGGCGATCGCCAAGGCGGGCCCGCAGCGCTGATCGCTAGGCTGGTTCGATCCGGCCGGCACGCATGGTCGCGACGGCGGCCGGGTCCCAGCCCGGCGGGGGTCGGTGGCTCAGCACCAGCGTCGTGCGCCCGGCCATTACGGGCTCGAGCGCGGACCACAGGCGGGCCTCGGTGGCGGCGTCGAGGTCGGCGGTCGGCTCGTCCATGACCAGGATCGGGGCGTCGCGCACGATCGCGCGGGCGATCGCGAGCCGCCGCCGCTCGCCGCCGCTGAGGCGCAGGCCGTCGTCGCCGATCCGCGTCCGGTCGCCGTCGGGCAGCGCGTCGACGAGGTCCGCGAGCTGGGCCGTCTCGAGCGCCCACCGGGCGCGCTCGTCCGCCAGGTCCGCGTCCGCCAGCGCGAGGTTGTCGCGGATCGTCGCGTCGAACAGGTCGACCCGCTGGGTGACGACGGCGATCCTCAGCCGGACCGCGTCCTGCGCGAGCCCACGCAGCTCGCGGCCGCCGACCCGGATCTCGCCGGCCGCGTAGTCGTCGAAGCGGAGGAGCAGCTGGACCAGGGTGGACTTGCCGACTCCGCTGGGTCCGACGATCGCGAGCCGCCCGCCCGCCGGGATCGTCATCGACAAGCCGTCGATGACGTCGCGCGCTCCGCCCGGGTACCGGAACCGGAGGCCGTCGACCTCGAGCCCGAACCCTTCGGGCGGCGACGAGGGCACGGGCGGGTCCACGACCCCGGGTCGCGCGTCGATGACCTCGAACAGCCGTGCGCCGGCGGCCTCGGTCGCGTCCAGCCGCTGGACCGCGGCCGCCAGCGGACCGACGGCCTCGAACGTCGCGATCGCCGCCAGCGGCAGCGTGGCCAGCAGCACGTCGGGGACGGATCCGCGTCGGACGGCGTCGATCCCGACCCACAGCACGACGACCGCGCACAGCCCGGTCAACAGCGACGACGCGCCGGCCGCGATCGCGCGGACGGACGTGAGCCGTGCCGTCGCGCCGTCCATCGCGCCCGCTGCGCCGAGCAGCCGGGACCGGTGCGCCTGGTCGCGGTCCAGCGCGGCGAGGTCGCCGACCCCCCGGACGGCGTCGAGCGCGAGGGCCGTCGTGAGCGCGCGCGCGGCGATCCGCTCACGGGCGGGGTCCCGGGAGACGACCCTGACGAGCCCGGGCAGGACCAGCCCCGCGGCGACCGCGAAGGCGAGCAGGATCCAGCCCGCGATCGGATCGATCCAGCCCAGCAGCACGCACCCAAAGGCGACCGCGCCCGCGGCCGCGATCGGGGGGACGGCGACCCCGGCGAACGCCTCCTCCAGGGTCCCGACGTCGGCCGTGATGCGGGCGAGCAAGTCGCCGCCTCGGGCCGACCGGAGCCCGGCCGGGGCCAGCGGCTCGATCGAAGCGAAGAACGAGGCACGCAGGTCGGCGAGGACGCGGAAGGTGCCGGCGTGGATCACGATCCGCTCGAGGTAGCGCGAGCCCGAGCGCACGATGGCCAGGACCCGGACCGCGGTGATCGCGAGCGCGAGGTCGGCGACGTTGGTGACGGTCTGGGCGCGGCTGATGAGGTAGGCGGAGGTCCCGACCAGGGCGACGTTCGCGATCACGGAGACCGCCGCAACGGTGGCGCCGAGCAGGAGCCAGCCGGGCCTGGACGCCGCGAGCCCGAGGACGCGCCGCAGGATCATCGCCGGCGCCCGCGGATCACGGGACGACCCGCCCGTGGTCGAGCTCGATCACGACGTCGGCCCATTCCACGAGCGCCGACCGGTGCGAGATCACGACGACCGTCCGGCCGCGCCCGAGCCGGTCGATGGCGTCGGCGACGGACGCCTCGGCGTCTGGGTCGAGGTGGGCGGTCGGCTCGTCGAGGACGACGAGGTCGGCGTCGCGCAGGAACGCGCGCGCGACCGCGATCCGCTGCCGCTGGCCGCCGCTCAGCCTGACGCCATCCTCGCCGATGGGCGTCTCGAGGCCGTCGGGCAGGTCCTCGATGAACGCGGTCGCGCCGGCGTCCCGTGCCGCCGCCGCGACCTCGTCGAGGGTCGCGTCCGGCCGCGCCAGGCGGATGTTCTCGGCGACCGTTCCGTGGAACAGGTGGGGGGACTGCGGGACGTACGCGATCCGGCCGCGCCAGGCGTGGACGTCGATGTCCGCGAGGGCCTCGCCGCCGACCGTGATCCGGCCCACGTCCGGATCGACGAAGCGCAGCAACAGCCGAGCGAGGGTCGACTTGCCGGCTCCCGACTCGCCGACGATGGCCGTCCGCCGGCCGGCGGGCAGGACGAGGTCGACGTCGCGCAGCGCGCGTTCCGCGCGACCCGGGTAGGTGACGGAGACCCCGTGCAGGACGATGTCCCCGAGGGAGCGCGGGGGCTCGACCGGCGGGCCGCCGAGGGGTCGTTCGATGCCGGCGCGCGGCGGCGGCGCGTCGAGGATCTCGAGGATTCGCGCCGCGGCCTCCCGACCCGCTGCGCCCTCGTGGTAGGCCGCGGCGAACCGCCGCAACGGAACGAAGAACTCCGGCGCGATGATCAACACGGCGAGCGTGGACGCGAACCCGATGCTGCCGCCCATCAGCCGCAGGCTCAGCTCCACGGCCACCAGCGCCATCGCCACCGCGGCGCCAAACTCGAGCACGAGGCTGGCCTGGAACGCGGTCCGCAGCACCGTCATCGTCGAGTCGCCGAAGCGGAGGCCGATCTCGCGGATCCGGTCCGCCTGCTCCCGGCTGCGCCCGAACGCCCGCAGCGTCGCGATCCCCTGCAGCATGTCCGCGAAGTAGCCCTGCATCCAGCGCAGGTCGGCGGCCCGGGCGGCGGTTGCCGGGCCGACCCGCCGGCCGATCAGCCCCAGCAACAGGACGAGCACGGGTCCGGTCGCCAGCAGCACCACGGCGGTCGGAGGATCGATCACGAGCACGACGACGAGGATCACGACCGGGACGACGTTGGCGAGCAGGGCCGCCGGCCGGAACGATCGCACCCAGGCCTCGGTGGCCTCGAGACCGTCGACGAGCGTCGAGGCGACCTCGCCGCTCCGTTCGCCCGTCACGAACGCCGGTCCGAGCGCGAGCAGGTGGCCGGTCAGACGTCCGCGCACGTCCCCCACGAGCTGGACCGCCGCGCGGCCGGCGAGCCCATCAGACAGGCCGAGAAGGATTGCGCGCGCGCCGACCAGCGCCGCGAGGGTGAGCAACAGGCGCGCCGGGCCGCCCGCCGGTAGCGTGCCCTGCACCACGCCGGCGATGATCGTGCTAAGGACGATGGCCACCGGGATCGCGGCCGCCGCGCCGGCAATCGCCACCACGACGGCTGCCGCCAGCAGGCGACCGGCGTGGGGGTCGAGGGCCAGCAGCCGGGTCTCGGGTCTCGTCGCTGTCGACCGGCCTGTCCGCCTCAGGCCTGGCCGCGCGGCCCCGGCGACGGCCTCAGTACCCGTGCGAGTCGACCGTTGCCTTGCCTCGGAAGAAGTAGTAGACGCCGACCGTGTACGCCAGGATGAACGGGATCCCGATCACGGCGAAGATCAGGCACACGGCCAGGGTGTTGTCCGCGGACGCGGCGTTGTAGATCGTCAGGTTGTAGGCGGGATCCGTGGTCGAGACGATGAGGTTCGGGAACATCCCAGCGGCGCCCGAGATGACGAGCAGGGCGATCGTCGCGGCCGACGCGAGGAATGCCGCGAACTCGCGTCCCTGTCGCACCAACCGGTAGGCCATCAGGATGGCCACCAGGGCCGCCGCCGGGAAGATGACGGGCCAGATGTCGTCAACGTAGTTGGTCGTGATCTGGTCCCGGGACAGCAGCATCGCGACCACGACGACCGTGTTGAGCACGAAGAAGGCACCGATCAGGCGTGGCACCGCCCGCCGGACCCGGGCCTGGAGGTCGCCGTCGGTCTTCTGGACGAGATACAGGCTCCCGTGCATCGCGAACATCGCGATCGTCGTCGCGCCGACCAGCAGCGGGACCGGTTTGAGCAGCCCGATCAGGGTGACCGACATGTTGCCGTCAGCGTCCAGCGGCACCCCCGACAGGACGTCGCCGAACGCCACGCCCAACAGGAACGCCAGCCCCGCCGACGCGACCGCGAACACCATGTCCCAGAACGAGCGCCAGCGCGGCGATGGCTCCTTGCTCCGGAACTCCATCGCGACCGTGCGCAGGATCATCACGAACAGCACGAGCATGAACGCGAGGTAGAAGCCGGAGAACAGCGAGGCGTAGACGAGCGGGAACACGCCGAACAGCACGCCGCCCGCGATCACCAGCCAGACCTCGTTGCCGTCCCAGATCGGGCCGATGCTGTTGAGCATCGTCCGCCGCTCGTCGTCGTTCTTGCCCATCGGGATCATCAGCATCCCGACGCCCATGTCGAAGCCGTCGAGGATCAGGTAGCCGGCGACGATGACGACGAATAGCGCGAACCAGATCTCGGCCAGCATCAGTCCTCTCCACTCGCGGCAGCGCGGTCCCGGCGCGTGAAGACCTCGCGGAAGGTGTTGGGCAGGGTCGCCCGGTCGACCGTCTCAACGTCTTCCAGCGGCTCCGGGCCGTGCTGGATCGCCCGGTTGAGGAGGTACAGGAACAGGGCCAGGAGAATCGCGTAGAGCGCGATGAACATCCCGAGCGAGACAGCGACATCAAGGCCGCTCAGGGTGGGCGAGACGCCGTCGGCCGTCGCGAGCACGTTGTAGACGACCCACGGCTGACGGCCGATCTCCGCCGTCCACCAGCCCGCGATGATCGCGGCCTCCACGAAGAACACGGTGATGACCAGGATCCAGAGCAGCCAGCGCGTCTTGAGGAGGCGCTGTTTCCGCCAGTACAGGAGGCCGGCGAGCAGGCCAATCGGCACGAACAGCGACCCCATGCCGAACATGAAGTGGTAGACCTGAAACACCACGTTGATGGGTGGGGTCGGGTCTGGCGGAGAGAACGTGGTGATGCCCTGGACCGTGGCCTGGGGGTTGAAGTAGGCGAGCACGCTGAGCATGCACGGGATCGAGATCCCGTTCGTGGTCTGCGTCGCCTCGTCCACCCAGCCCACGAGGTACAGCGGGGCGCACGACGTGCTCACCCACAGGCCCTCCATCGACGCCAGCTTGAGCGGCTGCTCGTGCGTGACCTCGATGGCCATCTGGGGCCCCGCGAGCCCGAAGTTCGCCGTCGCGAACAGGATGAACGCGGCCAGACCGACCTTCAGGTTGGGAACGGCCAGCTCGAGGTGCCGCTTCCGGAGGACGTAGAAGGCGCTGACGCTCATCATCAACGCGGCCCCGACCGTCCACGAGGCGAAGAACACGTGCAGCAGCCGGGGCACGAACGACGGGGAGAACACGACCTGCCAGAAGTCGGTCATGACCGCCCGCGCCGGCGCCGGATCGGTGGCGATCGTGTAGCCCTGGGGCGTCTGCATCCAGGAGTTGGCCATGATGATCCAGAGCGCGCTGAAGTGGGCGCCGAACACCACCACAGCCGTTGCGAACAGCCACAGCCGCGGGCCGAGCCGGTTGCCGCCGAACAGCAGCAGGCCGAGGAAGCCGCCCTCGAGGGCGAACGCGAACACGCCCTCGGCGGCGAGCAGACTGCCGAACACGTTGCCGACGAACCGGGAGTAGTCGGCCCAGTTCATGCCGAACTCGAACTCCTGGACGATGCCCGTGGCCACGCCCATCGCGAAGATCAGGCCATAGACCTTGACCCAGAAGAACGACAGCCGGCGCCACTTCGGGTCCTTGGTCCGCGCGTAGGCGACGCCGATGACGACCATCATCAGCCCCAGGCCCATCGAGAGCGGTGGGTACAGGAAGTGGAAGCTCGCCGTGAGGGCGAACTGGACCCGAGACAGGAACTCAGGATCCGTGGCGCTGTCCTCCGTCGCCTGGGCTCGTCACCGCCCGCCGCGATGCTACAACGAGCCAGTCGCCTCGCAAACCCCGTTTCGGCACCCGATCCGCGCAAGCCATCCGCAACCCGCAGGGCGATGCGCATGACTTCGGCGCAACGCGCCAGCACTGACCCTCGGAGGCACATCGGGGGCCACCCCGAACCACGAGGAGTCCGGGATGGACGACATCAAGCAGGCCGGCCGCGAGGTCGAGACCGACGCCAAGAAGGCAACCCGCAACTGGGATGGCGAGGACGTCGCCGATAAGGTCGGCAACGCCGGCGACGAGATCCGCAAGGACCTCGGCAACGCGGGCGACGAGATCCACAAGCAGGCCGACAAGGCGACCGACGACCGCTAGTCAAGGCGGTCACGGAACGAAGAAGCGCCACCCATGCGGGTGGCGCTTCTTCATGTGCGGCGCTGGTTCGATGCCGGCATGGGGCGCCGGCGAGCAGCACCCCTAGCGGTGGCGCGCCCAGAGGCGGGTGTGCAGGAAGCCGGTGAACGGCAGGGTCACCGCATGCAGGCCGTGGACGCTGACGCCGCGGCGGGTCAGGGCGCTGATCGCCCGGCCGTGGCCCAGGTAGATGCCGATGTGGCGGCCCCGACCCCAGATGACGAAGTCTCCCGGGTGGCCGTGGTGGCGGCCGAACCGGTGGTGCCGGCGATAGGCAGCGTAGAAGGAGTCCGCCGACCGGCCGCCGAGGCGGGCCGCGTGGCGGTTGTGGCTGTGGCGCAGGGAGAACAGCACGAGGCCCGAGCAGTCGAACCGGCGGGGACCTGCGGCGCCGTACACGTAGCGGTCGCCGAGCTTGCGGCGGGCGACGGCGATCAGGCGGTCGGCCCGTGTCCGACGGTGGCGCCGGGTGCTCGTGGTCGTAACGGTGGAGGTGGTCGGTGCGACGACCGTCGGCGCGGGAGCCGGCTCGACGGGCGCGGGCGCCGTCGGCATGGGCTCCCCGGGCGCGGGCTCGGTCGCGGTGGCTGGGGTGGAGGGAGTGACGGCGATGGGGGCGGTGATCGCGATCGCGATCGAGATGATGGCGCGGGAGAGGCGACGTCGGTGGCCCAACGGTGCTCCTTTCTACCAACGCGTCACGCATGGGGCGGACGGCGGCGGATGGGGACCGCTCCGGGGCGCATCGGACCAGGGGCATGCCGATCGGACGTCCGGTCATCGGACGGATCGAGGGGGTGGCGCAACAGGCGCCGGGATTGCCAAAGACGCGAGGACACAGGACCGCGCGAAGGAGCGGTGGCTCTTCGGTTACTGGTCCTGTCTGCGTGCGGATGGCCGCGCGGGACTGTATCCCGGATCGCCAGGACGTGGTCAGTCCCCATTCGGGGTGGGGGGACCCATTCGGGGGGCGTCGGGCCGGTATCGTTCGATCCGATGTGCGACCGACCCCTCGTTGTCCTGCAGCCCGCGCCGCACGGCATCGACAGGATCTTCACGCCCGAGGCGCAGGCCCGACTGTTCCGCGACTACGAGGTCGTGCTGCTCGGCACCAACTCGACCGACGACGAGCTCGACGCGGTCCTGCCGCGGGCGTTCGCGGTCGTCGGGCAGCCCGACCTGCCGGCGTCGCGGCTCGCGCGCGCGACCGCGCTGCGCGTCGTCATGAACGTCGAGGGCAACTTCTACCCGAACGTCGACTACGAGGCCTGTTTCCGCGCCGGGATCCACGTCCTGGGCTGCGGCCCGGCGTATGCCGAGGCGGTCGCAGAGTTCGCGCTCGGCCTGGCCATCGACCTCGCGCGCGGGATCAGCCGAGAGGACCGCGCCTTCCGCGAGGGCCGCGAGCGGTACGTCGCGGCCGGCAACAACGACGCGATCCTGTTGCGCCGCTCGGACATCGGCCTGGTCGGGTACGGCAACCTCGGCCGGGCCCTGCACGCGCTCCTGCGCCCGTTCGACGCGACGATCCGGGCCTTCGACCCGTGGCTGCCGGCGTCCACGATGCGCGACGCCGGGCTGATCCCGGCGGCACTCGACGAGGTCCTGGCACGGAGCCGCGTGGTGTTCGTGCTCGCGACCGTCACCGCCGAGAGCGAGCGCCTGCTCGGTGCTCGTGAGCTCGACCTGCTGCCGGCCGGCGCGAGGCTGGTGCTGGTCAGTCGGGCCGCGGTGTTCGACGACGACGCGGTGCTCGAACGGGTCGCGGCCGGCCGGTTCCAGGCCGCGATCGACGTCTGGCCGCAGGAGCCGATGCCGGCGGACGACCCGGCGCGGGCGCTCGAGGGCCTGGTCCTGTCGCCGCACCGCGCCGGCGGCATCCCCCAGGCGTTCCTCGAGATTGGCGAGATGGTCCTCGACGACCTCGACCAGGTCCGTCGCGGCCTGCCGCCGGTCAGGATGCAGCCCGCCGCGCGCGAGCTCGTGGGCCGGTATCGCAGCCGACCCGTCAGCTGAGCGGCGTGTCGCGAGACGGCAGGTCCCTGGCGGTCGCCCCCGAAGCGATCGTGTTCGATTGCGACGGGGTCCTCGTCGACTCGGACGCCAGCGTCGTCGCGGCGTGGACGGCCTGGGCCGGTGCTCATGGCCTGGACCCGGAGCGGGTGGTCGAGGCGTGCCATGGCCAGCCGGCGCGGGCGACGGTGGCGGCCTTCGTGGAGCCCGGCGACGTCACCAAGGCGCTCGCGGACATCGATCGGCTCGAGCTCGAGCTGGCCGCCGAAGCGCGCGCGCTGCCGGGCGCACGCGAGCTGCTCGCCGCCCTGCCACTCGGGCGCTGGGCCCTCTGCACATCCGGCAACCGGGTCCTCGCGACCGGGCGGCTCGCAGCCTCCGGCATCGATGTCCCGCCCGTGTTCATCACCGCCGATGACGTCACCCACGGCAAGCCGGACCCGGAGGGGTACGCGCTGGCCTTCCGCCGCCTGGGCGCCGACCCGGCGGCCTCGGTCGTGATCGAGGATGCGCCAAACGGCGCGCTCGCGGCCCGGGCGGCCGGCGTACGCACGGTGATCGGGGTGGGCGAGCGGGCGCGCGTCGCCGATATGGACGCGATCGTCGCCGACCTGCGTGCCGTTTCGTGGGACGGGACGCGCCTGCTCGTCGCTTGGGAGGCAGCACAGCGGCCCTGCGGATCGGCTTTCCCCCGTGCGGTCAGAGGGAGTATGGTGCAGTTCTGGTGATGCGCAGGGTGGGTGGATAGCCATCCTCAAGTGACGGGGCGATGCGACCGCGTGAAGGCGGCGCGCGAACCCACACGACGGCCCGGGGTTGCCGGAGGTTGGGCGATTGGCTGACGCGACGGGTGACTTCTTCGCCGACCTGTCGAAGCGCGGGCAGGAGCCCCTGCTGAGCAAGGTGCGGGCGACCGTGCGCTTCGACATCGTCGATGGCGGCCGGACAGACCGCTGGCTGCTGGCGATCAAGGATGGCGCGCTCGACGTGTCGCGTGGTGATGACGAGGCGGACTGCATCATCAGGGCCAACAAGGCCGACTTCGACCTGGTGGCGGGCGGACACCGCAACCCGATGGCGACGGCGCTCCGTGGTGCCATGACGATGGAGGGCAACCCGCGCCTCCTGATCCGTGTCCAGCGCCTGTTTCCGGCGCCCGCTGGCATGCCGGAGTCGACGGGCCCGCGATCCATGGGCAAGCGGCGGAGCTGACGAGATGGTTGCCTCCCTCGTCCGGATCCTCGATGGAAACACGTTCGTCGTGAGCGATGAGCGCGGCGACATGGAGGCGTCGAAGACCGACCCGACGGGCCTGTTCTCGTACGACATGCGCTTCCTGTCGACGTGGGTCCTGACGATCAACGACCTGCGGCTCAACGCTCTCTCGACCGACGACCTCCAGTACTTCGAGGCCCGCTTCTTCCTCGTCCCGGCGACGGGCACCGTGTACATCGACCCCAAGCTGTCGGTGATCCGGCAACGCGCCGTCGGCCTCGGGTTCCACGAGGAGCTGACGATCCTCAGCCACAGCGCCGAGCCGGCGGACCTGACGATCCGGATCGAGGCCGCGTCCGACTTCGCCGACCTGTTCGAGGTCAAGGACGCCCTCCCGAAGTTGGGCACCTACGACACCCGTGTGGACGGCGGGTCGCTGGTCCTCGGCTACCAGCGCGAGACCTTCCGGCGCGAGACGACGATCTCCGCCTCGGAGCCCGCGACCGTCGACGAGCACGGCCTGACGTTCAACGTCAGGGTCGAGCCGCACGGCTCCTGGACCACGGACCTCAACGTCGTGACGTCGCTGGGCGGCCTCGGCAGGCGCATTACCGAGACGAAGTACGGCCGGACGAACCGTAAGGCCAAGCCGGACATGGCCCAGAGCCTCGAGGACTGGATCAGCGAGGCGCCGCATCTCGAGTGCGACTGGGAGCCGCTCAAGTCGACCTACCATCGCAGCCTCGTCGACCTGGCGGCCCTCCGCTTCTCGCCGCTGATCGCGGGCGGTCGCAGCCTGCCGGCGGCGGGCTTGCCGTGGTTCATGACGATGTTCGGGCGGGACAGCATCTTCACCAGCCTCCAGGCGCTGCCGTTCGCCCCGGAGCTCGCGGCGACGACGCTCCGGGTGCTGGGCGAGTGGCAAGGCACCCGGCTCGACGACTTCCGGGACGAGGACCCGGGCCGGATCCTGCACGAGATGCGCTACGGGGAAATGGCCGCGTTCGAGGAGCGGCCCCACTCCCCGTACTACGGCGCCGCCGACGCGACCCCGCTGTACGTGATCCTGCTCGACGAGTACGAGCGCTGGACGGGCGACAAGGCGCTGGTCAAGGACCTCGAGGACGAGGCGCGCGCGGCGATCAACTGGATCGACCAGTACGCCGACCTGATGGGCAACGGCTACATCTCGTACAAACGGCGGAACGAGCGGACCGGCCTCGAGAACCAGAGCTGGAAGGATTCCTGGAACTCGATCTCGTACGCCGACGGCCGGCTGCCGAGCTTCCCCCGGGCGACCTGCGAGCTGCAGGGCTACGCCTACGACGCGAAGGTTCGCGGCGCCCGGTTGGCCCGCCTCGTCTGGAAGGACGACGCGTACGCAGACCGGCTCGAGAAGGAGGCCGCCGACCTCAAGCGCCGGTTCAACCGCGACTTCTGGCTGGCCGATCGCGGCTACTACGCCCTCGCCCTCGACGCTGACGGGAGCCAGGTGGACTCGTTGGCCTCGAACAACGGGCTCCTGCTGTGGAGCGGCATCGTCGACGCCAACAAGGCCAAGTCGGTCGTCGGCCACCTGATGGGGCCGCGGATGTGGTCCGGATGGGGGGTCCGAACGCTCGCCGAGGGCGAGGGTCGCTACAACCCGGTCGGCTACCACCTCGGCACCGTGTGGCCGTTCGACAACTCGTTCATCGCCTGGGGGATGCGGCGGTACGGGTTCAAGGAGGACGCGGCACGGATCGCGTCCGGGATCCTCGACGCCGCCGAGGTCTTCGACGGCCGGCTGCCCGAGGCGTTCGGCGGCTATGACCGCGAGGTCACCCGGTATCCGGTCAAGTACCCGACCGCCTGCAGCCCGCAGGCCTGGTCGACCGGGGCGCCGCTCCTGCTCCTGCGGACGATGCTCGGCCTCGAGCCGCTGGGCGACCATCTTGTCGTCGACCCGGCGCTGCCATCGACCATCGGCCACCTTGAGCTGCTGGACATCCCGGGCCGCTGGGGCCGGCTCGACGCCTTCGGGCGTGGCCGGGTCCATGTCCACGCGGACAAGCGACCGGCGTCGGTGCGGTCCTCAGCCGCACGAGTGAAGCCGGCGCACGACGACGCGACATCCACGGCGAAGGGAGGGAGGAATCATGGCGGATAACGGGAAGGACCGGCCGGCGACCAAGGTCGTGATCGTCGGCGGCGGGTTTGCCGGGGTCGCGTGCGCGCGCGAGCTCGCCAAGCACGACGACATCCACGTCACCCTGATCGACAAGAACGACTACCACCAGTTCCAGCCGCTGCTGTACCAGGTGGCGACGTCGATGCTGGGCGCGACCGACATCGCCTACCCGCTGCGCAAGATCGCAGCCGAGTTCGACGGCTTCGAGGCGCATCGCCGGGAGGTGGCGTCGGTCGACCCGGCGGCCAAGTCCGTCACGACCGTCAGCGGCGACACCTACGCGGGCGACTACCTCGTGCTCGCGGCCGGATCCCAGCCGAACTTCTTCAAGACCCCGGGCGCCGAGCACGCGTTCCCGCTCTACTCGCTCGACGACGCCCAGCGCCTGGCGACGCGGATCATCGAGGCCTTCGAGGAGGCGGACCGCGACCCCGCCCGTGCCGAGGGAGGGGCCATCGACTTCGTCGTGGTCGGCGGCGGCCCGACCGGCGTCGAGGTTGCCGGCGCGTTGTCCGAGATGATCAACACGACGATGGTCCACGAGTACCCGTCGCTGGCCCCGAAGGCCAAGGTCCACCTGGTCGACCACGGCAAGGCCCTGCTCGGGATGTTCGCCGACAAGGCCCACGCGTACTCGGCCCGCATCCTCGAGAAGGACGGCGTGGACCTGCGGATGGGCACAGGCGTCACCGAGATCGGCCCTGGCCACGTGAAGCTGTCCGACGGCTCGACGATCAACACCCGGTGTGTCGTGTGGGGCGGGGGCCTGATGGCCGCGCCCGTGGCCGGCGCCGCGGGGTTGCCGCAGGGTCGCGGCGGTCGGATCGACGTGAACCCCGACTTCACGGTCGACGGCTTCCCGGGCGTGCTCGTCATCGGCGACATCGCGAACATCCCGGCCGGCGACGGCAAGACCCACCCGCAGCTCGGCTCGGTCGCTCTCCAGAGCGGCTCGGCGGCCGCCAAGACGATCGAGGCGCTGCGTCAGGGCAAGCCCACCAAGCCGTTCAATTACCACGACAAGGGGACGATGGCGATGATCGGCCGTGGGGCGGCCGTGGCCCAGGTCCACGGCATGGAGCTCCACGGCAAGGCGGCATTCGTCGCGTGGCTAGGCGTGCACGCGGTCCTGATGACGGGTGGCAGTAACCGCGTCGACGCGTTCAGGCGATGGGCCATCGACTACTTCGGCAAGGAACGCGCGCCCGAGGCGCTCGACCGGAGCGGCACGGCTCGCATGCGGTGGGAAGACGATGACGCGGTCGTGACGGCCGGGTCCGCGGGAGGTGCGGGATGAGCGCGAACGACTTCGACGTCATCATCATCGGCAGCGGCGCCGGCGGCGGGACGCTCGCCAGGCACCTCGCGCCTTCCGGCAAGAAGGTCCTGCTCCTCGAGCGGGGCGGTTGGCTGCCGCGCGAGATCGAGAACTGGGACGCCGACGAGGTGTTCGTCAAGAACCGGTACGTGTCCGCGGACACCTGGTACGACGACAAGGGCAAGGGGTTCCAGCCCGGGATCCACTACTACGTCGGCGGCCAGACGAAGTTCTACGGCGCGGCCCTGTACCGGCTGCGGCGCGAGGACTTCGGCGAGCTCCGACACCACGACGGCGTGTCGCCCGCCTGGCCGATCACGTACGACGAGCTCGAGCCGTACTACACCAAGGCAGAACAGCTGTACGAGGTTCATGGCGCCCGGGGCGAGGACCCGACCGATCCGTCGGCCAGCGCGCCGTACCCGTTCCCGGCGATCACCCACGAGCCGCGCATCCAGCAGCTGTCCGACGACCTCGCCCGCGCGGGCTATCACCCGTTCCACGCGCCCTGCGGGATCCGGCTGCTCGAGAACGACATGGTCAACAGCCCGTGCATCCGGTGCGCCACGTGCGACGGGTTCCCGTCGCTCGTGCAGGCGAAGTCCGACGCCGAGATCTTCGGCGTCCGGCCGGCAATCAAGCACTCGAACGTCACCCTGCTCATCGACGCGCGGGCGACGCGGCTCGTGACCGACGACGCAGGCAAGGCCGTCACGGGCGTCGAGGTCGAGCACGACGGCACCACCGAGACCTACCGAGCCTCGATCGTCGTCGTCTCCGCGGGTGCCGCCAACTCGGCCAAGCTCCTGCTCGCGTCGGCCAACGACCGCCACCCCAACGGGCTCGCGAACGGCTCGGACCAGGTGGGCCGCAACTACATGTACCACAACAGCACCGCGGTGCTGGCAGTCTCCAAGGAGCCGAACCCGACGAAGTTCCAGAAGACGCTGGGCATCAACGACTTCTACTTCGGCTCCAAGGACTTCCAGTTCCCGATGGGCAATATCCAGATGGTCGGCAAGTCGTCGGCGCCGATGTTCAGGGGCGAGAAGCCGCTGCAGACCAAGCTCGCGCCGCAGTTCACGCTCGACGAGGTCGCCACGCACGCGGTCGACTTCTGGCTGTCCACCGAGGACCTGGGTCGACCGGAGAACCGGGTCACGCTCGCGAAGGACGGCAGCATCACCCTCAGCTACACACCCAACAACCAGGAGCCGAAGAAGCGGCTGTACGACCAGCTGAAGTCGATGCTCGGCCACCTCGGGATGCATCCCGACCACCTCATCCCGCGCACGACCTATCTCAAGAACGAGATCCCGATTGCGGGCGTGGCGCACCAGGCCGGAACGGTCCGCTTCGGGACCGATCGCGCGACCTCGGCGCTCGACCCGACGTGCAAGGCCCACGAGCTGGACAACCTGTACGTCGTCGACACCAGCTTCTTTCCCAGCATCGGGGCCGTGAACCCGGCGCTGACGGCGATCGCCAACGCGATCCGGGTCGGCGATCACCTCCTCGACCGGCTCGCGGTCCCGGCCTCAGAACGGGGCGATCGTGAGGCCGTCGGGTCCATCAGCGGCCGCGCCGGCTGAGTCCCGCCGCCGCTTCGCCCAGACCCATGGCCGATCGACGCGAGGTCGCCGCCGTCTACGGGGCGGGGCTGATCCAGGGGATCGCCCTCGTCACGTTCCCGGCCGCGAGCTCCATCCTCACCAGCCCGACCGAATACGCGCTCACCAACACGGCCTACGGATCGCTGTTCCTGCCGCAGGCCGTTGCCGCGATCGCCTCGGCCCTCGCGAGTGCGCGGCTGACCCGGCGGTTCGGCCTCAAGAGCGTGTTCCTGGCTGGGTTGGGTGGCGACCTGGTGTCGATGTCGCTGCTGGTCCTCAGCCAGTTCGCGATCGGTGACGGAGCGCTGCCATACCTCATGCTGCTGCTCGCCACGACGGCGCTGGGGATCGGGTTCGGCCTTGCGGTGCCGGCGTTGAACATCCTGGCGGCCGGGATGTTCCCGGCCGCCGCCGACCGCGCAGTGCTGTACCTCAACGCGTTGCTGGGGCTCGGGACGGCGCTCGCGCCGCTGCTCGTGGCGGTGTTCCTGGGCCTCGGCGTGTGGTGGGGGCTCCCGCTCATGACGGCGATCCTGCTGGCGGTCCTGATCGTCGTGGGCCTCGGGCTGCCGCTCCCGAGCGACGTCGCCCCAAGCGCCCCGCTGGGCCGGACCCAGCGTCCAAGCCTGCCGCCCGCCTTCCGGATGTTCGCCGTCTTCGCGCTCCTCTACGGGATCGTCGAGACGATGAACGGCAACTGGTCGACGGTCTACATGACCGGGACCCTCGGCGCATCGGCGGCCGAGGCATCGCTCGCGCTCACCGCGTTCTGGGGAATGGTCACTGTGGGCCGCGTCCTGTTCGCGGCCATCGAGCGCTGGTTGCCGGAACCGACGGTCTACCGGCTCCTGCCGTTCGTGGTTGCCCTTGCGCTCGCGACGACCTCGCAGCTCAACGGTGGCAGCGTGGTGGCCGGGGTGCTCGTGTTCGGGCTGGCGGGCCTGGGCTGTTCGGCGTTGCTTCCACTCACCATCAGCTTCAGCCAACGGGGGCTGGCCGCCGTCGCGGCATCCGCCGCGGGGCTGATCATCGCGTTCTACCAGGTGGGCTACGGGATCGCGGCGTTCGGGGTCGGGCCACTGCTCGACCTGGCCGGGATCAGCCTGTCCGCGCTGTATGGCGTGACGGCCATCGTCGCGGTCGTGTTGGGGGTGCTCGCGTTCGTGGTCGTGCCGCGGCGACCACGCGCGCCAGCCGGCGTGCCGGCGGACGCGTAGGACCTGGCGGCGGCAGGAGGAGGATCGGCTCGTGGAAGGTTGTCGTGCCATCGAGCGGCCGGCCGAGATAGGGGTGGCATCGTGAGCCCGGCGGCGGCGCCTTCGGGCGGAGCTGCACCGGGCGCGTCCCTCGCGTCTCCGTTCACGCCGATCGCCGAGTACGCGTTCCTGTCCGATTGCCACACGGGAGCACTGGTCGCGCCTGACGGGGCCATCGACTGGCTGTGCGTCCCGTCGTTCGACGCCCCGAGCGTCTTCGGCAGCCTGCTCGACCGGGAGGCCGGCCTGTTCCGGTTCGGTCCATTCGGAATCAACGTCCCCTCCGCACGCTGGTACGAACCGGGGACGAACACGCTGGTGACGACGTGGAGCGTCGGGACCGGGTGGGTCGTCGTCCGGGACACGCTGGCGATCGGGTCGCGGGCCGACCGCGAGGACGTGGTGACCCCGCATACCCGGCCGCCCACGGACGTCGATGCCGATCACGTCCTGCTCCGCACCGTCGAGTGCACCGAAGGACAGGCCGACATCGAGCTCGTGTGCGAGCCCGTGTTCGACTACGGGCGACAGCCGGCAGCGTGGGCGACGGTCGGCGACGATCGCCACGCCGCGGACGCCACCGGGGCCGGGGTGACGGTCCGGCTGCGCACGGACATGTCGATCGGCTTCGAGGGCAACCGCGCCCGTGCCCAGCACACGCTGCATCAGGGCGATCGCGCGTTCTGTGCGCTGTCATGGGCCAAGGATCTTGCCGGCCCCGAGACGGTCGAGGCTGCGGCGACGCGCCTCGAGGAGACGAACCGCTTCTGGCGCGACTGGCTGGGGCAGGCGCGGTCGATCGACCACCGCTGGCGGGTCCCGATCGAGCGCTCGGCGCTCGCGATCAAGGGGCTCACCTACATGCCGACGGGTGCCACGGTTGCGGCGCTGACGACCTCGCTGCCCGAGACACCGGGCGGCGAGCGCAACTGGGACTACCGCTACACGTGGATGCGTGATTCGACGTTCACGCTCCAAGCGCTCCACTTCCTCAACCTTGACTGGGAGGCGGACGAGTTCATGCAGTTCGTCGCCGACGTCGAGCCGAACGCCGACGGCGGGCTTCAGATCATGTACGGCATCGACGGCCGCCGGGACCTGACCGAGACCACACGCGACGACCTGTCCGGATACGGCGGGGCACGCCCCGTCCGGATCGGTAACGGCGCCTTCGACCAACGCCAGAACGACGTTTACGGCGCGGTGCTGGACTCCATCCTCCTGCATACGCGCCGCAGCAATCGGTTGCCCCGACGCCTGTGGCCGATCGCCAACGCGCAGGCCGAGGGCGCCATGCGGGTGTGGAAGGACCCCGACCAGGGGATCTGGGAGGCCCGCGGGAAGCCACAGCACTACGTGTCGTCGAAGCTGATGTGCTGGGTGGCCATGGACCGGGCCGCGAAGCTCGCGGAGATCCGGGGCGACCCTGAGCTCCAGGCGCGCTGGCAGGCCACGGCCGAGGAGATCAAGGCCGACATCCTGGCGCACGGCGTCAGCAAGCGTGGCGTCCTGCGCCAGCACTACAGCACGGACTCGCTCGACGCGTCGACGCTGCTGGCCGCGATCTTCGGGTTCCTGCCCGGCGACGACGATCGCCTGCGCAAGTCCGTCAACGCCATCGCCGATGAGCTCACCGATGGCGGCTTCGTGCTCCGCTATCGGACGGAGGAGACCGACGACGGGCTGTCCGGGAAGGAGGGCACGTTCCTCATCTGCTCGTTCTGGCTCGTGTCGGCGTTCGCCATCGTGGGCGAGCTCGACCGGGCGCGTGACCTGATGGACCGGCTGCTTCGCATCGCATCCCCTCTCGGCCTGTTCGCCGAGGAGTTCGAGGCGGAGACCGGGCGCCACCTCGGGAACGTCCCCCAGGCGTTCTCGCATCTCGCGCTGATCGAGGCCGCGACGCGGATCATCCTCGCCGAGCGCGTCGCGGAGCTGTCATGACCGTCGGTCGCCGGGCCGCCCTCGAGGGCTGATCCGGGCTCAACGGCTCGTCGGGACCCGGCTGCGGCCTGCCGCGAGCCATCGAGGTCCAGGGAGAGGAGAAGGCGCACATGGCGTTGCTTGGAGCGTCAACCGGATCGATCCGCTCGACGATCCCGGCCCGGCTCGACCGGCTCCGGTGGTCGCCGTTCCACACCCGGATGGTTCTCGGCCTGGGCGGGGCCTGGATCCTCGACGGCCTCCAGATCACCGTCGCGAGCTCCGTCACGGGCGTCCTGACGCAGCCCGACACGCTGGCCATGACCTCGACGCAGGTCGGGCTCATCGCCTCCGTGTACCTCATCGGCGAGATGGTGGGCGCGCTGGTCTTCGGCAGGTTGTCCGACCAGCTCGGGCGCAAGCGGCTGCTGATCGTCACGCTGATGCTGTACATGCTCGGCACGGCGCTGAGCGCGTTGACCGGCCTCGGGGGCACCCCACTCTGGCTGATCTACTTCTACGCCACCCGCTTCATCGCAGGCATGGGCATCGGTGGCCAGTACGCGGCCATCAACTCGGCGATCGACGAGATGATGCCGGCCCACTACCGCGGCCGCGTGGACATCTGGATCAACGGGACGTACTGGGCCGGGGCGATCATCGGGTCGTTCGCGTCCCTGATCTTCCTCAACGCGTTTCCGCCGAATGAGGGCTGGCGGCTGGCCTTCCTCCTGGCCCTCCCGCTCGCCGCGATCGTCCTGCTCATCGGCAGGACCCTTCCCGAGAGCCCGCGCTGGCTCATGACCCACGGTCGAGTGGACGACGCCGAGAAGGCGATCTCCGTCATCGAGGACGCCGCGCGCAAGAACGGCCAGGATCTCAGCACCCCGATCCCCAATTCGCAGGCGATCGAGCTGATCCCCGAGAAGCGCTACGGCTACATGACGTTCCTGCGCCTCGCGTTCCGCGAATACCCGCGGCGCGCGATTCTCGGGGCGTCGCTCATGATCACCCAGTCATTCCTGTACAACGCGATCTACTTCACTTACGGCCTCGTGCTCGTGAAGTTCTACGGGGTGAGCGCGACGCTGGTCCCGCTGTACGGCCTCGCGTTCGCCGTCGGCAACCTGATGGGCCCGATGCTGCTCGGCCCGCTGTTCGACAAGGTGGGGCGGCGCCCGATGATCTCGGGCACCTACATCATCTCGGGCGTCCTGCTCGCCGTGAGCGGCTGGCTGTTCCAGCTGGGCGATCTGACGGCCGCCACGCAGACGTTCTGCTGGATCGTGATCTTCTTCTTCGCCTCGGCGGGCGCCAGCTCGGCCTATCTGACGGTCAGCGAGACGTGGCCGATCGAGATCCGCGCGGAGGCGATCGCGGTGTTCTTCGCGATCGCCCAGGTCTTCGGCGCCCTCGGCCCGGCGTTCTACGGCGCGCTGATCGGCGACGGCTCGAGCACGACCGGCCTGTTCATCGGCTACGTCATCGGCGGCGGCATCATGATCCTGGGCGGCATCGTCGAGCTCGTCTACGGCATTGCCGCGGAGGGCAAGTCGCTCGAGGAGGTCACGAAACCACTCACGTCGGTGACCCCTGACAAGCCTGCCGATCAGCCCGCGGGAGCGGCCTGATGGCATGGACCGCGCCTCCCGGGGCGGACGTCATCCCGCCGACCGGCGAGCAGCACGTCATCGCGTCCGGGCGGTACCGCGCCACCGTCGTCGAGGTTGGCGGAGGGTTCCGCTCGGTCGTCCTCGACGGGCGCGAGGTCCTGGACGGCTTCGGTCGTGATGACATGTCGGCCTCCGGCCGCGGCCAGGTGCTGATGCCCTGGCCTAACCGGCTGCGCGACGGCCGCTACTCCTTCGACGGCCGTGACTACCAGGTGCCGATCAACGAGCCCGAGCTCGGCAACGCCATCCACGGCTTCGTCCGCTGGGTGGCGTGGTCGGCCGTGGAGCGCGGCGCGGACCGCGTCACCATGGAACACGTCATCCATCCCAGGCCCGGCTACCCGTTCACGCTGCGCCTGCGGATCGCCTACGTGGTGAGCGACGCCGGCCTCACCGTCAGTGCGACTGTGACCAATGTCGGTTCGGCCGCGTGCCCGTTCGGCGCAGGGGCCCACCCGTGGCTCAGCGTCGGCACGCCCACGGTCGACACCGCCCTGCTGAGGATTCCGGCGAAGCTCGGCATCTGGACCGACGAGCGACAGGCCCCGCGCCGGACGGCCCCGGTCGACGGGACGGAGCTCGACTTCCGCAACTCCCGTCCGATCGGAACGGTTGCCATCGATAATGGCTTCACCGACCTCCAGCGTGACTCCGACGGCATCGCCCGGGTGGTGCTCGCGGCGCCCGATGGCCCGGCGATCACGCTGTGGCTCGATGGCGCCTACCCGTACCTCATGGTGTCGACCGGCGACGTCCTGCCCGACGTCGACCGGCGGAGCCTCGCGATCGAACCGATGACCTGCCCGCCCAACGCCTTCCAGACAGGAGAGGCGGTCATCCGGCTCGAGCCGGGCGAATCGTTCAACGGAAGCTGGGGCATCTCGCTCCACTGAAAGCAGGAGGACGTCATGTCGTTGGAGAACAAGGCCGCCATCGTGACCGGCGGCGACAGCGGGATCGGCCACGGGATCAGCCTCGAGCTGGCCCGACAGGGCGCGGCCGTCACCATCAACTATCACAAGAACGCGGACGCGGCCAATGCGACGGTCAAAGCGATCGAGGCCGCCGGCGGCAAGGCCCAGGCGGTCCAGGGCGACGTCTCATCGGTCGCGGACATCCAGAACCTGGTCGACAAGACCGTGGCGGCGTTCGGCCGGCTCGACATCATGGTCAACAACGCCGGGATGGAGACCCGCACCTCGACCCTCGACACGACCGAGCACCAGTTCGACCTCGTGATCGCCATCGACCTCAAGAGCGCCTTCTTCGGGGTGCAGTTGGCCGCCAAGCAGATGATCAAGCAAGGCGGCGGCGGCCGGATCATCAACATCTCGTCGATCCACGAGGACTGGCCGATGCCGGGCAACTCGCCCTACTGCGCGGCGAAGGGCGGGATCCGGATGCTGACCCGGACCGCGGGCGTGGAGCTCGCACCGCACGGAATCACGGTCGTCGGCGTCGCGCCGGGAGCGGTGCACACGCCGATCGACGAGGTCACGCTCGCCGACCCGGCTGCGCGCGCCAAGCTCGAGGGCGCGATCCCGCTGGGCCGCGTCGCGGAGCCCGCCGAGATCGCGAACCTCGTCGCCTTCCTCGCGTCGGATGGGGCGTCCTACGGGACGGCCACCACGTACATCGTGGACGGCGGGATGATGCAGTCGAGCGTCGGCCTCTAGCGCACCGCGCGCGAGGACCCGAGGATGCAGGCCGTCCTCCAGCCAACCGAAGCCATCGCGCCCGCGCAGGCGGGCGCGAGCCACCCGATCGGCGCGACCCTCACGCCCGACGGCGTGAACGTGTCCGTCTATGCGAAGCGCGCGCGCGCGGTCGAGCTGCTGTTTTTCGACCACGTGGACGACGACGCCCCCGCGCGCGTCGTGGACCTGCACAGCGACCAGAACCGGACCGGGCCGTACTGGCACGCGTTCGTACCCGGGCTGCGCGCAGGGCAGGTCTATGGCTTTCGGGCCCACGGCCCGTGGGCGCCGGAACGCGGACTGCGGTTCGACGGCGACCGGATCCTGCTGGATCCCTATGGGCGGGGCGTGGCCGTGCCCGACGGCTACCGGCGATCCGCCGGCAGCCTGGGCGAGCACGGCCCGGGCGACCAGGACCTGCGGGCGATGAAGAGCGTGGTCGTGGACCTCGCCTCGTACGACTGGGAGGGCGACCGGCCGTTGGACCGGAAGTTCGCCGACACCGTGATCTACGAGGCGCACGTGAAGGGGTTCACGGCCCATCCGAACAGTGGCGTCGACCAGGCGAGGCGCGGGACCTACGCCGGGTTCATCGAGAAGATCCCGTACCTCGTCGACCTCGGGATCACGGCCGTCGAGCTGCTGCCGGTGTACCAGTTCGACGCCCAGGACGCCCCCGGCGGCCGGCCCAACTACTGGGGCTACCAGCCGGTCTCGTTCTTCGCCCCGCACGGCGCCTACGCGAGCCGGCCCGGGGCCCAGGCCGCCGTCGACGAGTTCCGCGACCTGGTCAAGGCGCTTCACCAGGCCAGCCTCGAGGTCATCCTCGATGTCGTCTACAACCACACGGCCGAGAGCGGCGACGACGGGCCGACGTTCGCCTACCGGGGCCTCGCCAACGACGAGTACTACGTCCTCGATCCGGCGGACCGCGCGCGCTACGCCGACTACACCGGCTGCGGCAACACGCTCAATGCCAACGAGCCCATCGTCCGTCGGCTGATCCTCGACAGCCTCCGCGCCTGGGTCGCGGACATGCACGTCGACGGGTTCCGGTTCGACCTCGCGTCCGTGCTGTCGCGGGACGAGGACGGGGCGCCCGTTCCCCGGCCGCCGATCATCTGGGACATCGAGACGGACCCGGTCCTCGCGGGCACCAAGCTCATCGCGGAGGCGTGGGACGCCGCGGGGCTGTACCAGGTCGGCTCGTTCGCGGGCGACCGCTGGGTCGAGTGGAACGGTCGTTTCCGGGACGACGTCCGCTCGTTCGTGAAGAGCGACCCCGGCAGGACGTGGGCCGTGGCGGAGCGGCTCCTCGGTTCGCCCGACATCTACGCCCACCTCGGGCGGGAGCCGCAGAAGACCATCAACTTCGTCACCTGCCACGACGGCTTCACGCTCAACGACGTCGTGTCGTACGACCGCAAGCACAACGAGGCGAACGGCGAGGACAACCGCGACGGCAACGCCGACAACGTGTCGTGGAACGGCGGCGTCGAGGGGCCGACCGACGACCCGGCGATCGAGGCGCTTCGCGCGCGCCAGGTGCGGAACCTGCTCGCGCTCGAGCTGCTGGCGGTTGGCGTCCCGATGCTGACGATGGGCGACGAGGTGCGGCGGACGCAGCTGGGCAACAACAACGGCTACTGCCACGACGACGAGCTCTCGTGGTTCGACTGGGAGCTGGTCGAGCGCGAGGCCGGCCTGCGACGGTTCACGCAGGGGCTGATCGCGGGCCGGCGCACCGCGCAGGTCCTGTTCGATGCGCCGACCAACGTCACGCTCAGCGAGCTGCTGGACGGCTCGCGCGTCGAGTGGCACGGGACGCGACTCGGCAAGCCCGACACCAGCGAATCGTCGCGGGCCATCGCGCTTGCGCTGTGGGGCGAGCACCTCGTCCTGCACCTCATCCTCAACGCGTACTGGGAGGCCCTCGACTTCGCGGTGCCGCCTCCGGAGGCCGGAATGGAACCCTGGCGGCGGATCGTCGATACCACCCTGGCCAGCCCGGACGACCTGTTGGCGGCCGCGGACGCCCCGCTCGTCGAGGGCGGCAGCTACCGCGCCGGGCCGCGGTCCGTGGTCGTGCTCGCGGCGCGGCGGTCTGACGCCGGTCGTGGGGGTGCCGGCATCGTGAGCCTCGAAGCGGACGCGATCGGTGGCGTCGAGCGGCAGCGGATGGAGCACGCCGGCCACCTCGAGGAGGGGCTCGATTCGGCCAGCCCGTGGTACCAGTGGGGGCCCTACGTCTCGGAGCGCGCCTGGGGCTCGGTGCGCGAGGACTACAGCGCCGACGGCAACGCGTGGGCATCGTTTCCGCACGATCACGCGCGCTCGCGCGCGTATCGCTGGAACGAGGACGGGATGGCCGGCATCTCGGACCTGTTCGGGCGGCTCAACCTGGGCCTCGCGTTGTGGAACGGCCGCGACCCCATCCTCAAGGAGCGGATGTTCGGGCTGACCAACAGCGAGGGCAACCACGGCGAGGACGTGAAGGAGTACTGGTGGTACCTCGACGCGCTGCCCAGCAGTGCGTGGCTGCGCTGGCGCTACCACTATCCGCAGGCCGCGTATCCCTACGAGGACCTGATCGAGGAGAACGGCCGGCGCTCCAGGCTCGAGCCGGAATACGAGCTGCTGGACACGGGCATCTTCGACGACGACCGCTACTGGATCGTCGAGGTCCACTACGCCAAGGCCGACCCGACCGACGTCCTGGCGCGGATCACCGTCCGCAACCGCGGGCCAGAGGCGGCCACGATCCACGTCCTGCCCACGCTGTGGTTCCGGAACGAATGGTCGTGGGACCCGGCGGGGCCGCACCCGGCCCTCGAGGCGGCCGGTGGCGGGACGCGGATCCACGCGTCCCACCCCGCCCTCGGCGACTACGAGCTCCACGTCGGGGCGGGGCCGGACGGCATTCAACCGGAGCTGCTGTTCTGCGAGAACGAGACCAACGATCCCCGGATCTACGGCACCGCCGCGACGACGCCCTATCCGAAGGACGGCATCAACGACCACGTCGTCTCCGGGGCCCACACGGTGAACCCTGCCGGGACGGGCACGAAGGCGGCAGCGTGGTACCGACTCACGGTCGAGCCGGGCGCGACCGCCGAGCTGCGGCTGCGGCTGCGTCCGAGGCCGCCGGTCGTCGCGCCCGGTGAGGCGACGGACGCGCCGGACCTGCTCGGCGCGGCGTTCGAGGCCACGTTCGCGACCCGGCTCGCCGAGGCCGACGCGTTCTACGCGGACCTGCTCCGGCCCGGCGCCACCGCGGACGAGGCGACGGTCATGCGCCAAGCGTTCGCCGGCATGCTCTGGAGCAAGCAGTTCTACGCCTACGACGTCGGGCGTTGGCTCGACGGCGATCCCGCCAGCCCACCACCGCCCAGCGAGCGCCTGACCGGTCGCAACGCCGCGTGGCGCCACTTCGACGCCGCGGACATCCTCTCGATGCCCGACAAATGGGAGTACCCGTGGTTCGCGGCCTGGGACCTCGCCTTCCACACCGTGACGCTCGCCCACCTCGACCCGGCATTCGCGAAGTACCAGCTGCTCGTCATGTGCCGCGAGTGGTTCCAGCACCCCAACGGCGCGCTGCCGGCGTACGAGTGGTCGTTCGACGACGTCAACCCGCCGGTCCACGCGATGGCCGCCCTCGCGGTCTGGGACATCGACGGCCGCCGGGACACCGAATTCCTGGAGCGGATCTTCCACAAGCTGCTGCTGAACTTCACGTGGTGGCTGAACCGCGAGGACGCCGAGGGCAACGACCTGTTCTCGGGCGGGTTCCTCGGCCTCGACAACCTGAGCGCCTTCGACCGGTCCCACCTGCCGGTGGCCGGCAAGCTCGAGCAGTCCGACGCGACGGCGTGGATGTACGCGTACTGCATGTCGATGCTCGCGATGGCCTCGACGCTGGCCCAGCGCGACGCCGCCTATGCCGACCTGGTCACGACCTTCCTCGAGCGCGCCGTGCGGATCGCGAGCGCGCTCAACCAGAGCGGCCTGTGGGACGAGGCCGACGGGTTCTACTACGACCTGCTGCGGATGCCCGACGGGACGTCGGTGCCACTGCGGATCCATTCGATGGTCGGCCTGCTCCCGATCCTGCCGGCGGTCACGGTGCCGCGCGTGGCGACCGAGCTGGGTGCCGCGCTCGGCAAGCACTTCGCCCAGTTCCTGGCGGGCCAGGGCGTGACGGACGAGGTGCTGCGACGCCGTGGCTCCCTGGTCGACGCGCCGGGCGGCGAGGCGATGATCTTCAGCCTCCTGCCGCCGGTGCGGCTCGAGCGCGTGCTGCGCGAGGCGCTGGCCGAGGACGACGGGTTCCTGTCGAAGCATGGGCTCCGGGCGCTGTCGCGCCGCCACCTCGCCCAGCCGTTCCGGATCGAGGTCGAGGGCTACGACGCGTCGATCGACTACGAGCCCGGCGAGTCGACGAACAACCTGTTCGGGGGCAACTCCAACTGGCGCGGCCCGGTGTGGTTCCCGGTGAACTACCTGTTCATCGAGTCGATGCTGCGCTGGGACGAGGCACTCGGCGAGACGTTCACGGTCGAGTACCCGACGGGGTCGGGCCGGCGCCTCCGCCTGCGCGACGTCGCCGCCGACCTGTCGGCGCGCCTGGTCTCCATCTGGCTGCCCGATGCCGACGGGCATCGGCCGGTCGCCGGGACCATCGCCAAGTTCCGCGACGACCCGGAGTGGCGCGATTTGCTGCTGTTCCACGAGTACTTCCACGGCGACACGGGGGCGGGGATCGGGGCCTCGCACCAGACCGGCTGGACGGGCCTGGTCGCCCACCTGCTGGCCCGCGGCGGGCCCCTTGACCGTGGTGATCGGATCCCCGTGGCCGACCGCATCGCCCGGACAGTTGCCGGCCGGAGGTCCTGACGATGGCGACGAATGGTGACACGCTCGACCGGCTCGTCGCCGGTGCGCGCGCCGTCCTCGACGCGAACTGGCTGGGCGCCTCGACGCTGCCGTCCCGGACGCTCTATCCGCACCAGTGGAACTGGGACTCGGCGTTCATCGCGATGGGCCGCGCCTGGTACGACGAGCCGCGTGCGCAACAGGAGCTGCGGTCGCTGTTCCGGGCCCAATGGGCCGACGGGCGCGTCCCGCACATCGTGTTCAACCCGGCCGTCGGCGAGGACGCGTACTTCCCGGGCCCGGCGTTCTGGCAATCGTCACGCCGGTCGGCGATGGCGCCGCGCGACGTCGAGACATCGGGCATCACGCAGCCGCCCGTGCACGCCCGCGCCGCCCTCGAGATGCACCGCCACGCGCACGACACGGAGGCGTCGACGGCGTTCCTCGCCTGGCTGTACCCGCGGCTCGTCGCCGAGCACGACTACCTCGACCGTCGGCGCCGGCCCGGGGGCTCGCTGCTGCCGGTGTTCATGCACCCGTGGGAGTCGGGCCTCGACAACTCGCCGGCCTGGGACCGCGACCTGTCCGAGATGGTGATCCCGCCGGGCGCGGTGCCGCCGTACGTGCGCCACGACCTCGACCATGCCAACCCCGCCGACCGGCCGACGCAGGCCGCCTACGATGGCTTCGTGTTCCTCGCGGCGCGCTACCGCGACTCGGGCTACGACGACGACCGGCTGCTCGACGAGGTGCCGTTCCTGGTCGCCGGCCCACTGTTCAACGCCATCCACCTGTGGTCGACGCACGCTCTCGCGGAGATCGCCGAGATCGTCGGCGCGGACGCGACCCCGCATCGCGAGGACGCGCAGCGGATCCACGACGCGCTCCTGAGCGAGCTGTGGGACCCGGAGACGAGCCGCTTCGGCGCCCTGGACGTCGTCCGCAACGAGCGGAGCGTCGAGGACAGCATCGTCTCGTTCGCGCCGCTGCTCGACCCGGACCTGCCCAAGCCGCAGCTGGACGCGGTCATGGCCGACCTCCGCTCGGCGCACTTCCACCCGGACCGGCCGACGAGCTTCGTGGCGCCGACCTACGACCTGCAGGCCGCCGACTTCGACGAGCGCCGCTACTGGCGTGGCCCGGTCTGGATCAACACCAACTGGCTGCTCTGGAACGGGCTCCGTCAGCACGGCCAGGACGCGGAGGCTGACGCGATCCTGCAGAGCAGCCTGCGGCTGGTCGACCTGTCCGGCTTCCACGAGTACTTCGACCCGTTCGACGGACAGGCGTTCGGCACCGACGGGTTCGGCTGGACGGCGGCGCTGACCATCGACTTCATCGAGCGCCACCGGGGCGCCGACCGGGCCCGGCTGCTCGAGCGGCTCGCCGGCCCCTAGGCGTTCGGGTCGGGCGTCAGGTTCTGCCGAACAGCCGCACACGGCGGTTCCTTCGGCACTGGCCGCGTGTCACGCACCGCGCGATGCTCGGGCCATCGAAGGCGTACATGGGTGCGCGGTGAGGTGCGTGATGCATGCGATCGTGGTCTACGAGTCCCATTGGGGCAACACGGCGGCCGTCGCCTGGGCGATCGGCGAGGGGATCGGACCGGAGACCGAGGTGCTGACGACCGACGCCGCGACGCCGGCCGTGCTCGATTCGGCGGACCTGGTCATCGCGGGCGCGCCCACGATGGCGTTCCGCCTGCCGACCGACGCGATGTTGAAGCACGTCGCAGACGACCCGAAGGCGCCCGCTCCGGGCGATCTCTCGCATCCGTCGATGCGCTCGTGGCTCGACGACCTCGCGAGCGCGCCGATCGCGGTGTCGACGCGGCGCCCGCTCGAGGCCGCGTTCGAGACTGCGCTGCACTGGTCGCCCGGCGGTGCCAAGGGCGCGATCGACAGGGCGCTCAAGCAGGCCGGCTTCCGGCGCGCCGGTGCCCCGATGCGGTTCTTCGTCGAGGGCAGCTACGGACCGCTCCGCGACGGCGAGCTCGACCGGGCGCGGGAGTGGGGCGCGGCGCTCGCGAGGGCCGCTGCCTGACCGTCGCGCTCGCGTCCCTATCCGGTCCCTCGCCGCGGCCCAGGACCTGCCCGGATCGGTCAGCCGATCGGGATCCCGGTCGCGGATCGCCGGCCGCAGGCCTGATCGCGCCTCCGTGACCGTTCAGGACGCGGTTTCGAAGGCCAGGGCGAAGTCCTCGGACGGACCGGCGTGGCCGGCGGACTCTTCCGGCGTGTGGGTGCGGGCGAAGGCCAGGTGCGCGGCTTCGTGGCGCACGACCCGGCGGAGCTCGTCCTGCCTCGTCCAGTTCACGAAGATCCAGATCTGGTTCGGCAGGTCGGTCGTGAACCCGCCCTGGAACCCGTAGCGCAGCCCGAACCTCGGCGGGCGGTCGACCGTCTCGACGAACGCCACCAGCACCTCGGGCACCCCGAGCTCGATGCTCGCCTCGGTCAGGGCCGCGAGCGCCTCCTCGACGTATGCCGCGCTCGGTTGCGCGACCCGGACGCGGTCGGACTGCACGTGGACGCCGATGGCGCGCATCTCCTCGAACTGGGGAAACGCCTCGCGCCCGATCGAGAACGTGCCATCGGGCGAGGACACGGCCACGTGGGCGACGGCGACCCGGGGCTGCATGCGCGGCGTCGCTAGGCCCGGGGTGGCAGCAGCTCGACGAGCACAGACCCGGTGACGTTGACGATCGTCGTCGGGCCCAGCTGCGTGCGCCAGTCCGCCTGGGCGGCGGGGTTGGTGTGCCCGTGGAGCCAAAGCGGCGGCCGGAGGCGTTCCGCGACTCGCCGGTAGCCGGCGAACCCGACGTGGTAGGCGTCGGTCGGGGTGTCGCCGGCTCCACGCGGCGGGGCGTGACTCACGAGAAGCATCGGCGGCCGCCGATGCAGGAGCAGGCCCGGCGTCAGGCGTCCGACCTGGAGCCATGCGTCGCGCTCGTCGCGCGGCGCCGCATCCTTGCGGAAGCTCGGCCACGGCAGCGCCAGCAGCGGGATGCCCTCCACGGTGCGCTGGTCCACGCCGGTCGCGGGCGGCGGCAGGTCGTCGGGGGTCGGCCACGGGCCCTGCCGGTCGTGGTTGCCCCGGACGAACACCAGCGGCGCCCGGAACGCGTCGCCGAGGAAGCACAGCCAGTCGGGCGAGAGGTCGCCGCACCCCACGACCAGGTCGATCGACCCGAGGGCGTCGCGATTCGTCGACCGCTCGAGGGCGGGGTCGGTCTCGTCGGACGCCGCCAGGATCCGGATCGGCCGGCCGTCGCGGCCGGCGAACGGGCGCGGGTCCGGCCAGTCGACGGCCAGGCGCCGGGTCACCGCCCGGCCTCGGCGTCGTCGCCATCATCGGCGGCCGCGCCCGGTTCGTCGGCGTCTCCTGGCTGGGGGCCAAGGTCGCGCTCCTGGACCGTGCGGCCGAGCGTCGTGCCGCGCGTCAGCCGGCCCCGGGCGGCGGCCTCGATGTGCGCCGACTCCGCCAGCACGGGCGCCAGCGAACCCGTCGGCCGCGGCAGCGGCTCACCGGGGAGCACGACGGCCTTGACGTCCGCGTCGACCTCGAGCTGGCCGATCGCCTTGGCCGCCGCGATGCGGTTGTGGCCGTCCGTCACCCAGTAGCCGTCGCGCGTGTGGAGCACGTCGACCGGCGGCAGCGACTCCATCCGCTGCATCGCGCGGAGGATCCGTTGCCAGCGCGCCTCCCAGTTCTTCGACCGGAAGGGCGGCAGGGGCCGGAAGTCCGTGCCGCGCTGCGCGATGCCCTCCACCCCGGTGCCCACGATCTCGTCGATGGGGACCGACAACAGGCCCAGCTCACGAAGCGGCGCGTTCCGGGCCTCCGGATGGAGCTGGTACAGGTTCGGGAGGGGCAGCACCCGGCTCCTCGATGGATGGCGAACGCGGCGGGCGCCGCCGACCGCGGCCCGGCCCGTGCTCGCCGCGAGGTGCTCGGCCGTCGGTCGCAGGCTGTCGACGAGGTCGTCGGCCACGTCCACCACCGCCCCCGCCATGCTGGCGGCGCTCTCGACGACCCGCCTCGTCATCTGGGCGGCGGCTTCCGACGGCGCGCCGTGCCGATCGTCGCTGGTGGGCTCGAGCTCCGGGGCCTCGGTCTTGGCGGCTTCCTCGGCCGGCGCGACAGCATCGGGCCGATCGCGAGCGTGCTTGCGTGTCATGTCCTGGACCATCGTAGACCGGGCGGACCGGCGTCCCGGCCCGCGGCGGAGCTCGGCCTACGTCGTCGCCGGCACCTCTGGCCCGTCCGAGGGCGGGACGGCTTCGTCACCACCGAGCATCCCGGCGAGATGGCCCCCGCGCATGATCAGCAGCAGGATCCAGCCGATGGGGATGACGGCGAACCACTGGACGATGCGGAACAGGAGGACGGCGGCCGTGATCGCCTCGGTGTAGCCGGGTCCGGCCACCGCCGAGAGAATGCCGATGTAGGCGACCTCGCTGACCCCGACGGCCCCGGGCGTGAGCGGGATCAGCGCCACGATGCCGACGACGGCCATCGTGGCCAGCACCACAGCCGGCGACAGGACCTCGGGGGTCACGCCGACGATCAGGAGTGCGACCTCGAGGACGACGAACCAGGCGAGCTTGGCGACGACCGAGGCCACGAAGGCACCGAATCCCTGCCCGGCGAGGATGTCCCTGGCTCGGACCCGGAAGTCGAGGACCCCCGCCACGATCCCGGCCGGCGGCGTGCGTCGGAACGCGGTCCAGACGTGGCGAGCGAGCCAGTCGAGCCCGCGGCCGACCCGGCGTGCGAGCGACGCCGATCGCACCACGGCGAGGAGCACCAGCACCGCGACCACCAGGACGAGCATGCACAGTCCCGCCAGCAGGATGACCTGTGGCCGGTTGAGGTTCCCGGTCGCGATCACGCCGATCACCGCGATCAGGGGCAGGACGAGGGACGACAACGACTCGAACAGGCCGGCGAACACGATGCCGGCGCTCGCCCTGTCGGCCGGGATGGCCCACTGCCGGTAGAGGACGTACCGGGTGGCGAGATCCGTCGGGCCCGGGATCGTGCTGGCCACCGCACGACCGGCAAGGTCCGCCCCGACGGCGTGCGGCCAGGACAGCTCGGGCAGCAGGATCCGGGCCGGTGCCGAGGTGGCGACGTAGGCGACGCCGGTGGCGGCCGCGAGGAGGGCCAGCTGTCCCGCGGTCAGCTTGCGGAGCGCGGCGGCCACGGCCCCGACGTCGACCACGCGTGGCAGGACCAGCACGGTGACGAGCACGAGGATGGCGACGAGCACCAGCATCCGGAGGATGACCTGGTTCCGGCTCGGCCTGGCTCGTGCGGATGGATTGGCCAGGTCCGCGGGTGTCGCCACGCGCTCGGTCAACCCGGCGTCACCCTGACGGTGTCCCGCCGCCACGTCGACCAGTTGCCGGCCGCGTCCCTGGCGCGCACCGCGATCGTCCACGTTCCGGTGGTCAGCGTGAGGACCTTGGAGCGGCCGGTCACGGTCTCCCGCGCGGACCAGGGGTGTGAACCCTTGCGCTGCCTGACCTGGTAGGCGGTCACGCCCCGGTTGTCCGTTCCCAGCCAGCCGACGGTGATGGGCGCGGGACTCGAGGCGGGCACCGAGAGCCGGGTCATGATCGGGTGAGAGTCATCGGGAAGGATGCGCATCGCCTCGACGATGTTGGTCAGGTAGCGCAAGTGGCGCTTGCTGCCCGTGCGGGTACCGAGCCAACGCGCGGACACCGTGCTCACGCTCCGATAGCCGTGGCTCCAGTAGCGATTGAGCAGCGCGGCGTAGGCCCGGACGCCCGCGCGCCAGGTCGGGAACTTCGCGTAGGTGTAGCCGTTGCCGGGGGCGTACCGCGTGGCGCCGTACCGCTTCACCCAGTGGTAGTACAGGACGTTGCCCCAGTTCTTCGTGGTGACCGCATAGCCGAGCGTCCCGGAGTGACTCTCCGCGTGGAATATCCCGAGCGCGAAGGACGGGTTGACGCCGGCGCGGACGAGCCTGCGGTAGATGGCGGGTCCCGCCGGAAGCGCGGGCGAGTCGGCGGCCCGCAGCCGATCGACGAACGAGGCCTCGCTCAGGGTTGGCCGTGCGAGGATCCTGTCGCGGTCGTAGCGATGCACGGGCGCCGGCGGGCACAGCGACGGGCTCAGCGTCGCGGCGGCATCGGCGGTCCGCCCCAGGCCGTCGGTGATCCGCGCCGTGACGCTCATCGAGGTGATCGAGCAGGCGTTGGTGACGGTGGTCGTGGTGCTCGGGGCCGAGCTGGACCCGGAGGCGACGACGACGCCGCGGACGGCGACGGCCCAGGTCCAGGGGAGCTGGGCATCGGGCGCGGTTGCGGTGATCTCGACGGTCGATCGGTTCGTCGCAGAGTCGTAGGTCATCGCCGACTGCGAGATCGCGACCTCGAAGTCGTCTGCCGCGACGACCGTCGCAGGCGCCGGCGCGACCGTCGGGGTCGTCACTGCTGGCGACGTCGATGACCGCGGCGCAGCCGCCACGGGCTCGATGGCGAGCGCGACCAGTAGGAGGGCGAACCCCATGGCTCGCCACGAAGCGGGGATGCTTGGCGGACGGCGGAGGCGCGGTCGCACGTGTCGGTTGGGCATCGGACGCTTCGGTGCAGACGACGGCGCATCGGTCTGTCGTCAGGAGGCTGGGTCCGTCCGACCTTGACGCCAACCGCGCGATTGGTCAAGCGCACTCCGCGCGCCTCGCGATCGCTGACGTGTCCGTTCGCGCTCTGCCAGCAGCCGCCTATTCGCCAGGCGTGGGGCACGGGTACTCGTCGAGCAGCTCCATGACGGCGCGCGCACCGTCCGGTGTCGTGTACAGGGCCGAGCGCGGGTCGATCCAGATCGTCTCGGCGGCCGCGGGATGCTCCTTTTCGACCCAGTCACGGTAGAGCTCGAGGGCCGCGTACACACGGACACGCGAATCCGCATCGTGGGCCCGGATCGCGCTCGACAGGCGGCCGCCGTCCACGACATAGGTGTGGATGCCCGTGAACCGCAGCGCGCACCGCCGCAGGAGCGCATCGTCCATCCCGTATCGACAGCTGACTCGGGATCCATCGACGTGGCACTCCGTCTCGTCGATATGCCAGGCGGCGATCCGCTGGGCCTCCAGGATGCCGCGGAGCTGGTCCCGTGCGCCGGGGCGCGACACGATCACGTCCAGGACCACGGCGTCGTCGGCCACGAGGTCCATAGCTGCGTCGATGTCGCCGGCGTTGCGTGCCGCGGTCCAACGTTCGACCACGCCCAGGAGATCCGCCACGGCCTGATCGGCGGCGGGCCCTCGGCTCAAGGCGATCCAGGCCGCGGCCCCTCCGACCAGGGCGACCACCAGGAGCGCGAGAGCCAAGCGGCGCAAGTTCATGTCCCGCCTTGATTCTCCGACCACTGACAAGGGCATCCGCTCGGCACCGAGACGTGACCCGGCACGGGGTCACGACCAGGGGATGTCAGGGCCGGTACGTCTCCGGGATGATCCGCTCGACCAGGAGCCGGTCGACGGCATCGGCCTGCTCGAACGCGACCGAATGGGCCGCGCCGTCGAACGTGATCAGCGCCTTGCTCGGGGCCTCGAGGCCATCGAACCAGTCGAGGGCGAGATCGCGCCGGCCGGCCAGCTCGGCCGAGCCGTCGAGGATGTAGACGGGGACCTCCAGCCGGGCGGCGTCGAGCCGGAAGTCGATGCCGTACAGCTGCGGATAGAGCAGCGCGAAGGTGTCGATCAGGCCGCGCAGGACGTTCGTCTTCTCGACGAGGTTGTACTCCGAGCCCAGGATCCCGAACGGGTCGAGGCCGCCCGCCTCCCCGCGCGCCAGGTAGCCCGCTGATGGCGTGTATGGCGCATACAGGTACTCGTACCAGGCGAGCAGGTTGGCGTTGGCCCACGGGATGTCGCGGTAGGGCGGCTCGCCGATCTCCGCGAGCTTTGCCGCCAGCGCGTCGTCAGCGGTGCGGGCGGCGTAGGCCTGCAGGTCGCGATAGACGCGCTTGTCGGTCTCGACCACGTTCACCATCTGGCCGCTGGCGATCCAGGCGTAGTAGAGGTCGGGGCGCCGCTGGACGGCGAGGACGCCCAGGATCGTGCCCCACGACTCGCCCATCAGGTAGATCCGACGCTCGTCGAACCGCTCGCGGAGGACCTCCGTCAGCTCAATCGTGTCGGCGACGGCCTGCTCGAGGGTCAGGGCGGAGACGGGCTCCAGGGCCGCGTACGACGTGCCGGTCCCGCGCTGGTCCCAGTCGACGAACACGACGTCGTCCACCCACGGCTGCGCGGCCACCCGCGTCAGCGCGAGGTCCGACTGGCCGGGACCGCCGGCCAGGTACAGGAGGACCGGGGCATCGGGGTTGGCGGCCCGGATCATCACCGTCTGATCGACCCCGCCCAGGCGCACGGCCGCGAGCTCGGCGATGCTGCCCGGCACGGGCCGCCCGTCGGGTCCCAGGACCGGCGGCGTCGATGCCGGCCACGCGATGGCGATCGTCAGCCCGGCGACGGCGAGCCCGAGCATCGCCCTCGGTAGCCCACGAGCCACAACTCCGAGCCGGCTCCGCCTCGGTCGGCGTGAAGCGTCGTCGAGGCGAGCGGCCAGGCTCCGCCCCATCGAGGCGCCGAGGAGCAGCGCGAGCCCCGCGAGGAGCAGGTGGAACCCACGACCCAGCGCGAACGCGAGGATGCCGTAGGCGTTGTCCAGGCGGAGGGCGTCGACGGTCGGTCCGACGGCGCCGCTCCGTCCGGCCTCGAAGGCGACGCCGTAGCCGACGATCGCGACGACGCCAGCCCAGCGGGAGGACGAACAGGCGCCGGCAACGACGCCAACGACCAGGCAGGTGGCGATGACGAGCAGACCCTGCAGCGACGTCGTGGGGCCGCGGGGCATGACCACCGCGGTCACGAGTCCGAGCGCGGCCGAGGTCGCGACCGCCACCACGACCCCGGCGACGGGCTCGCTTCGCACGCGACGGACGGCCGCCTCGAGCGTCGGGGCCGGCCGTCGGTGCGTGCGTTGGACCGCGGTCATGGGTGTCCTCCGCGTGCCCAGGTCAGGACGACCCTGCCCGGTCCCGATCTCCCCGCGGTCCGCCGAACAGACCGAGGACGACCGCGATGGCGCCGATGGCAATCAGCACGATCGGCCAGCCATCACCCAGCGCGACCGGCGGCTCGCCCGTCCGGAACAGGGTCTCGAAGAACCAGGCTCCCGCGACGAGCAGCACCAGCGCGATGCCACCCAGCCGGAGGCCTGCCGTGACGGCCGGCCGATCCCCGGCCCGCAGGCCGTGCAGCACCATGCCGACGCCCGCGGCCATCGGGATCAGGGCCCAGGCATAGGCCCAGGCGTCGTAGCGCCCCGTCTGATCCATCGCCAGCAGCAGCAGGCCAATGGTGGTCACGATGGATCCGGCGATGGTGAGGCCGACCGCGGCGGGCCGGTCGGTCAACAGGCCGGCTGACAGCAGGATGACGCCCGGAACGATGACGAACAGCGTCCAGCCGCTGCCGCCGAGCCAGCGACCTGGGTCGAGGTCCCCGAGCGACATCGCCAGCGCGACGACGCCGACGATCATCATGCCGCCGCCGAGGATGAGGAGGCCCTCCCGGTTCTGGCGGTGGGTCAGTGCGGTCATGGGTCACCTCCAGGGATTCACCGTTGGCAGGGCGACACGACGAGATGACGAGCGTTCCTTGCCTCCACAGGGATTCCAGCGCGGTCGAGCACGTGCGACCAGTGCCGAAGGACATCGGCCTCCGGCGCCCATCGGCCCGTTTGGGCGCCCGCACGGCGTGCTCCCGACGGACGGTCCGAATGGCCGGTCACGCAGAGGCCGATGGCACATGTGGGCGGCGCCGGCGAGGGGTTGACTGATCCTGGACAGCCCGCGGCTGCCACAGAGGAGGAACGCGTGATGGATGCGATCGTCGGAGACCGCCGGGTGGAGCGCCCGGGCTACGCCTGGATCGCCGCCGCGCTGCAAGTGGTCGTCGGGCTCGCGGCGATCCCGATCGGCCTGCAGCTGATGATGGACGCCAATGGCGCTCCCCTGGGCCTGCCCCAGGCCTGGATCGACGCCACCCCGTTCGGATCGTGGCTGGTGCCCGGCCTGTTCCTGTTCGCCATGAACGGTATCGGCCAGCTGGTGGCCGCGGCGGTGATCGTCATGCGTCACCCGCTGGCGCCCTGGCTGACCGGAGCGCTCGGCGTGGGACTCATGATCTGGATCGCGGTCCAGGTCGCGCTCATGCCGCCGCACCCGCTCCAGCCGACCATGTTCACGATCGGCGCGATCGAGGGCGTCGTCGCCTTCTTCTGGCTCCGGAGATTGGGCCTCGTCCGCGGCGCCGCCGCGATGGAACGAGGGTGACGCGATGATGACGAAGACGGGGCCGACGGTCGGCGACCTGATGACCCACGAGCCGGTGACCGTGCGGCCCGACATGCCGCTCCCGGATGCGGCGGCAATGATGGACTTCTACGGCGTGAGCGGCCTGCCCGTCGTCGACCGCCGCGGCGTTCTGATCGGCGTGATCAGCCAGACCGACATCCTGCATGCGCGCGCCACCGAACAGCTGTGGACCGTCTGGGTCGGGCTGGCCGTGCGTCATGTGATGACCCAGCCGGCCGTCACCGTGAGCGCCGGCGTTTCCGCGACGCAGGCCGCCCACCTGATGGAGGAGCACCGCATCCACCGGTTGGTCGTCACATCGGCCGACGGTGAGACGCCCATCGGCGTCATTTCTGTGAGCGACCTCGTTCGCTCGATGGCCGCCGGGAGCGAGTGATCGACGACCTGTCGCGGGCTTCGTGACATCCGGCCCATCGCCACCTGCCGCGCGGCACTCATCAGCACATGCGCATATGTCGATGCTCGGGCCATGGACGAGATCACGATCCTCCAGGCAGCGGTCCTCAAGACCCTCGCCAGCCCGCGCCGGTTGGAGCTCATCCACGTGCTCGCCGGCGGCCCGGCGGAGGTCGGCCGACTCGCCGAGGCGATCGGCGCGAGCCAACCCAACGTCTCCCAGCACCTCGCCGTGATGCGGAACGCTGGCATCGTCGAGGCGGAGCGCATGGGCCGCGAGGTCCGCTATCGACTCGCGGACCCGGACGTGACGCTGGCCTGCGGAATCATGCGCGGCGTCCTCGAGCGGCGCCTTGCCCGGCTGGGCGCGATGGCCACACGCACCGACGACGTCGCCCCGTCAACCCCTGACCTCGTTGAGGTCGCCTGAGGTACCGCGCCATGACGCAGCCCCTGAACCTCGTGCTCTTCTCCGGGACGGACGACAAGCTCCAGGCGGCAGCGGTCCTCACCGCCGGCGCCGCGGCGCTCGGTCAGCCAGTCAACGTGTTCCTCCAGTATTGGGCGCTCGACGCGTTCCGGGCCGACCGGATCGCCGCCGATCACGGGCTCGCGCCCGAAGCCGGTGCCGAAGGACGGGTCGCCGTCGATGACCTCCGGCTCGCCGGGCAGGCGAGCTGGGCCGACACGCTCCGCCAGGCCAAGGACCTGGGCGGCGTCGACATCGAGGCCTGTTCGCTGTCCATGGACCTGCTGCGCCTCGACCCTGGCGACCTCGATCCGCTCGTCGACGGTGTCGAGGGTGTGACCGCGTTCTTCCTCAATGCCGGCGAGGGCCAGATCGTCTTCATCTAGCGAAAGGAGGCCACCAGATGGCCGTTCAGCAGCTCCACAGCGTCGACGCCCGGGGCCTGTCGTGTCCGATGCCCATCGTCAGGACGGCGCAGGCCATGAAGACTGTCGAGCCGGGCGCGCTCGTCGAAGTTCTCGCGACCGACCCCGGGTCGGTCAAGGACTTCGCGGCGTGGTCCCGGAGCACCGGCAACGAGCTCGTCGAGCAATCCGTGGACGGCGGCACCTACCGCTTCGTCCTGCGGCGGAAGTGAGGCACCCACGATGACCACCACCACGCTCGAGCGGCCCGCGACCATGCCGGTCGATCCGCTCGCCGCCGCCATCGCGGACGTCGAAGGCGTGCCCGAGCCCGCCCACGAGGCCGCCATTGACCAGGTCGCGAAGACCAAGGAGCTCGTGATCGTCAACTGGTCCGGCGACCTCGACAAGGTCTGGCCGGTGCTGATCCTGTCTTCGACGGCGGCCGCCAGCGGCGTGCGCTGCCGGGTGTTCGTGACGTTCTGGGGCTTGCTCCCGTTCGTCAAGGACCAGAAGCGGATCGTCGGCGACAACTGGATGCAGAAGATGCTCACGCTGATGCAGCGGCCGGGTATCGACCACCTGAAGCTCAGCAAGATGAACTTCCTTGGCATGGGCCCCTGGATGATGGGCAGCCTGCGCAAGCAGTACGGCGTGGCCAGCCCGCGCGAGCTGCTCGAGGCGGCGACGGCCATGGGTGTCGAGTTCATCCCGTGCCAGATGACGATGGACATGTTCGGGCTGAAGCGCGAGGACCTCATCGACGAGATGGGCGAGCCCGCCGGCGCCGCCACCGCCATCGAGATCATGACCGAGGCCGACGCCTCGCTGTTCATCTAGGAAGGACGGCCATCCCATGATCGCCACGCTCTCAGGCCCCGAGGTCACCCGGATCGTGGACGCCCGCGGCAGCTTTTGCCCGGGCCCCCTGATGGAGCTCATCCGCGCGATTCGCGAGGGCGGGCCCGGCCAGGTCATCGCGGTCTACAGCTCGGATTCCGGCAGCCGGACGGACATCCCGAAATGGGTCGAGAAGGCGGGCCATCGGCTCATCGAGGTCGATCGGCGCGACGGCTACGACGCCATCGTGGTCGAGCAGACCCACTGAAGGTGTGACATGCAGCGCATCCTGATCCTCGGCGGCGGCGTGGGCGGCACGCTCACCGCCAACCTGCTCGTGCGGCGGATGCGCCGCCGGGTCAAGGCGGGCGAGGTGACCGTCACCGTCGTCGACCAGACGGGCCGCCACGTCTACCAGCCGGGGTTCATGTACCTCGCGATGGGCGGGGAGCGCGCCGACCGCCTCGAGCGCCGCGAACGCGGCCTCCTCGACCCGCTCGTTACGCTCGTTGTCGGTGAGGTCGAGAAGGTCGATGAGGCGACCGGCATCGTCCGGCTCACGAGCGGCGAGCGGCTCGCCTACGAGTACCTCGTCCTCGCGACCGGCTGCCGGATCGTCCCCGATGCGATCCCGCACTTCGATACGGAGGCGCATCACTTCTACACCGCCGAGGCGGCCCTCGAGCTTCGCCAGGCGCTCGACGCGTTCGACGGCGGGCGGATCGTGATCGGCGTCGCGGGCATGCCCTACAAGTGCCCGCCAGCGCCGCTCGAGGTCGCGTTCCTGATCGAGAGCGAGCTGCGCGAGCGCGGCTTGCGCGAGCGGAGCGAGCTGCATTACTGCTCGCCGATCGCCCGCGCATTCACGATCGAGAGCGTGTCGGAGATGGCCACGCCGATCCTCGGCGAGCGGGGCATCGAGCTGCACACGTTCTTCAACGTCGAGGCGATCGACCCGCAGCGCCACGTGGTCCAGAGCCTCGAGGGTGAGGAGCTTCCCTACGACCTCCTGATCCTCGTCCCGCCGCACGCGGGCCAGCAGTTTCTGATCAATTCGGGGCTCGCGCCCGCTCCGGGCGGCTGGCTCCCGACCGACCGGACGACGCTCATCGTGGGCCAATCGCCCAACGTGTTCGCCCTGGGCGACGCCACCGACCTGCCGTTGTCGAAGGCCGGGTCGACCGCTCATTTCGAAGCGCCGATCGTGACCGAGCGCATCGTCGCCGCCATCGAGGGTCGTGAGGTCGACCACGTGCGAGGCGACTACCTCGGCAAGGTCATGTGCTTCCTCGAGATCGGCGACGGCAAGGGGACGCTGCTGCGGTTCGACTACCTGCACCCGCCGCGGCCGCCGAAGCCGAACCGGATCTGGCACCTGGGCAAGGTCGTGTTCAACAAGACCTACTGGCACACGGTGCCGAAGGGTCGGATCTGAGGCGGGCACGGAGAGGCCGATCCGACACTCCACTTCGGGCTACTTGACTCTAGTCGTCCTCCACACGCGGGTCGATGCTGACGTCAGAGGCGTTTCGTCTAGGCCTCTGAAAGGAGTGGAGCGATGGAGTTCGCCATCGATTTCGGAATTGGAGCGTGGGTGCTCGTCATCGCCGGAGCCCTGGTCTTCGGCATCATCGCCCAGTTCATCGGGGAGCCTCGGACAGGCTTCGAGTGGATCCCTGATGCGATCGGTTTCGGGATCGGCGCCGTGGTCGCGAGCGAGTTCATCGTCGCGCTGCAGGCGACCGGGCCCGTCTGGGACGGCTTGGCGCTCGTTCCGGCCCTGATCGGCGGGCTGGTCCTCGGCATCGCTGTCGAGCTGATCACCCGGTACCTGACGGGCGGCACGTATGCGGGTCATCCGTCGGCGGTCTGACCGTCTCTCCGGAGGAGCCGAGACCTGCCGGCACGCGCCGGCAGGTCTCGTGTTTCATGCTCACGACCCCACGCGGATCCATCGGCTCGGGACCGAGGGTCTGTGGGCTTCGGGTTATCTGAGCCCCGGGATCGGCATGCGATCCCCGGCGGGCCCCTCGTGGGCGATGAGCACGGAGCACGTCGCGTGCTGGAGCACGTTGCGCGCCACGCTTCCCAGGACGAGACGAGCCAAGCCCGTTCTCCCACGGGTACCCATGACGACGAGGTCGGCGCCGGCGTCTTCGGCGGCACCCAGGATCGCGGTGGCCGCATCGCCCGAATGTGACTCGGCGATGGCCGTGATATTCGCGCTGCGCAACTGCGCCGCCATCTCGACGGCGAGCTCCTGGTGCTGCTGGCGCGTGACGTCCATGGCGTCCGCATAGAACTGCGTCAGGTCTGGCGAACCGGGCTCCGGAAAGCCGGTCCACCACGGCGCGCCGAGGTCGGCGACGCTGCACACCTGAACCGTCGAGCGGGCGAAGATTGGCCAAGTGAGAAGCAGGTCGGCCGCTCGCCCCGCGCACGCCGATCCGTCCCAGGCCAGGATCACCCGGTTGATCGCGCGACGGCGGGCGACGAGGACGGGCGCGGGTGCGCGGTCGACGACTTCGGCGGAAACGGAACCCAGCAGCATCGACTCGATGGTTCCGTGACCCCGGCTGCCCACGATGACGAGGTCCGCCTGCATGCTGCGCGCCTGGTCCACGATGGCCGTGGCCGCCCGACCATTGAGGACCACCGCTCGCACGTCGACACCGGGCCGCGCGAGGCGGCCGGCGATGGCCTGAACGACCTGTTGTGCCTCCTCTCGCCGCGCCGACTCTGTGTCGATCGCGCCGTCGATGAACGTGACCGGCCAGACGTCACCGGTCAGCGCGATTTCGGACTCGACCGCCTTGACGACGACGATCTCCGTCCCCGGCGGCCAGGCGATGTTCGCGGCGAGATCGACGGCCATCTCGGCACGCTCGGATCCGTCGGAGGCGACGAGCACGTGCATGGCTCGGCCGTTCATCGTCCGCACCTCATCGGTCATGGTTGCGCCGTGGGCCGCTGGCGCGCCCAGCGTGTTGCGTGGTGCGGCTGACGCCACGGTTGGCCAGGCGAGTGGCGAACGAGGTACCTGCGGTGCGCCGCCCCGCCCGGGCGCCTGGCATCCGCGCCTGCGAAGATCCGCAGCCGCGCGACGAGTTGACGGTCGGTGAGCGGCGGGGACACCTGGCACGCGACGTCGCGGTGCCGTCCGCCGTGCAGGTCCTGCTCGGCGATCTCGCGCACGAGACGCCGGCGCACGGTTCCAGGACCGAGGATCAACAGGTCGCCGCCTGTCGCGACCCGGGCGCCGACCGTGGCGACGAATCGCCTGAGGTGCTCAAGTCGATGTGGCTCTCCCGAGCTCCGCGGGCCGCTTCCGCCGTGGCGGATTGCCGGGTCGTGCCGAACGTGTCCGGTTGCCCGATGGTGCGCAGGAACGTTCGACGCCACACGTTCCATGCGGATCTGCCCCTGGACCCGGCGGACGATGACCGCCTCCCGGGCGTCGATCCAGACGAGCGCGCATCGTGGCTTTGACTGCGGGGCGACGCCGCCCTCCGCGAGGGGGACTGGTGTCGTCATCGCACTCGGCTGACGGCCTTCACGATCGTCACCTCCCGTGCTGCGTGGTCAATCCCTACTCTCGACATTCAGGTCGCCGTGCACATCGGCCGTTCGGTGTCGTTCGAGGTGACGAATGGCCCGATCGAGCCGGCCGGGCGCGCGCGGGTCAGATCGATCTCGGCGAGATTGCGGCGACCAGGCACAGGCCAAGCACGACGGCCAGGACGCCAACGGCCAGGGCCAGTGCCTCGAGGTCGCGGGCGACCTCTGCCCGATGGTGGGATCGGTCGTCGAATCGTCCGGTCATGCTCGATGCCTCGCGGTTCTGCTAGGCGGCCAGCGTTCGAGCGCGGTCGAGCAGCTCGTCCCTCCCCACGAGCCCTGTGGGCTCCACGTCGACCAGGCGCTCCGGCCGGTGGAAGACGGCAACGTACTCGCGCTCCAGCGCCAGGCGTGCCGTGTCGGGCCCGAGGATCATCACCCGCTGGCGATCGCCGATCGCCCGGATCACCTGCTCCAGGTATCGCGACTCGTGCAACGAGCCCCGCGCGATGTCACACGTCGAGGTGTCTCCGTCGCCCTCCACGCAGGCAACGATGGCGCTGGTGGCGTCGATCCAGACGACGGCGCTGGGTGTCGATTGGGAAACGGTGGGATCCATCGTCGTCATGGTTGTCATCGGTCGGGTCCTCCTCGTCCGACCCTAGGCCTGACCGCGGTGTCGCACTACTGCCGATCGGCCCGGCCGGAGAGGACCAACGGACCGGAGTGGCCCAGAGCGCCGCTCGCGGGACTGCCAGCCCGCTCCTGCCCTCATGACCGCCGGCCGGCGACCTCGCTGGCACAAGGCGACGAGCCGAACGATCGGCGGCAGCTGGAGCCGATCGGGCCTGGCGCGAACCGGGCCTCCTCGGCATTCAAACGCCGATCCTGTGATCCCTCGCGCAAGGCCCGACAACGGGTCCATCGGCACTTGAGCACGGGCGCTTCGACACGAGGCCTCTGGGTGCGACGCGCGTACGCTCGGAACATGGAACGTGTGGCCGAGTGGGCCGGATCAGCCATTGGGACGCCAGGCGGGAAACAGACCCCCGAGCGCGACGTCGCACGCGTCGCTGCATGTGCGCTGACGGCCCTGAGCGACCGTCCGAGCGGCGAGCCGACAGGCGGACTCGGCGCCACCGGCGGATCCATGCCCGAGGACCTCGACCGCCGTTTCGAGGCCATCGTGTTCGACTGGGACGGCACGGCCGTTCCAGACCGCCGGGCCGATGCGGCGGACCTGAAGACAGTCGTCGAGAGCCTCAGCTCGGCGGGCGTCGACCTCGTCGTCGTCAGCGGCACGAACGTGGGCAACGTCGACGGCCAGCTGTGTGCACGCCCTGACGGGCCCGGCGAGTTGCACCTGTGCCTCAATCGCGGTTCGGAGGTGTTCTCAGTCGACCGAGGCGGCGTCCATCTCGTTCAGCGCAGAGCCGCCTTGCCCGAGGAAGACCGGCTCCTCTCGGCCGCAGCCGAGCTGACCGTCGAACGCCTGGCCGGGCGCGGGCTCAGCGCGGAACTCGTGGCCCAGCGCCTGAACAGGCGGAAGATCGACCTCATTCCGTTGCCCGCCTGGGCCGACCCGCCCAAGGCGCGTATCGGTGACCTCGTCGCAGCGGTCGAAGGGCGACTTCACGTCGCCGGCATCGCGACGATCGCCGAGGTCGTCGAGATTGCCAGGACCGCGGCTCGGGATGTCGGACTCCTCGACGCCAGGGTGACGAGTGACGCGAAGCACGTGGAGATCGGGCTGACCGACAAGTCCGATTCCGCTCGCTGGGCGTTCGGACACCTGTGGGAGCGAGGGATCGGGCCGGGCCTCACGCTGATCGCCGGGGACGAGTTCGGACCGCTAGGCGGCTTGCCCGGCAGCGACTCCATGATGCTGGTTCCGGAGGCCACGAGGGCCACCACCGTATCGGTCGGTGTCGAACCAGGTGGTCTCCCTCCCACCGTGCCTCGGTTCCCTGGAGGCCCGGCCAGCTTCCATCGCATTCTCCGCGATCAGCTGCGGCGCCGCGCGATCCAGTCGCTCCCGGAGATCGACTGCAGCCCCGACTGGACGGTTCCCGTCGACGGCTTCGACGTTGAAACGGAGCGGGCCCAGGAAACGCTCCTGAGCCTGGCCGCTGGTGGTCTCGGCACGGCCGGTGCACCGCTCGACGACCACCCGGCACTGAGCCCTCGAGTCCTTGCCGCGGGCGCCTACACGGCCGATGGTCCCGATACGACACTGCTGTCCGGTCCCTTCTGGGATCGGTCAGGATTGCCGCTCCCCCCAGGTGTCCGACTCCGCAGAACGCTCGACCTCCGAACGGGGGTGTTGTCCGACGAGATCTCCCACCGGCGAGCGACTCGCCGGACGCTCCGCTTCGTCTCGCTGGCCCGGCCGGGAACGGTCGCCCTGCGTGCGGAGGGGCACCGGCGCCTGATGCCGGTCGGTCCTCCGCTGGTTGCTCCGGCTGGGGCCGGCTCGACCGACAGCGGCAACGTGGAGGGGCGGTCAACGATGAGCGTCCGATCCGACGAGGCGCTGATCGTGGCCGCGTCCAGCGAGACTCGAACGGCGGATCGCTCCCGCGGACGGCTGGACAGACTGGCCACGTATCGTGCCGAGGTCCCAGCGTCGCCCGCGATCGTCCACGCGGTTCGAGACCTGGTCGACGTCGAAGCGACGGGATTCGACCGACTCCTGGTCGAGCAGCGGGCGACCTGGGCGCGCCGCTGGGCGGACGCCGATATCCGGATCGAGGGCGATGACGAGCTCGAGAGGGCTGTACGTTTCGGACTGTTCCACCTCATGGGCTCGGCTGGCGATTCGGGCGAGGCCGCGGTCGGAGCCAGGGGGATCAGCGGCAACGCCTATCGAGGGCACGTGTTCTGGGACAGCGACGTCTTCGTGCTGCCGTTCCTGGCGGCCACCCATCCAGCTTCCGCCCGGGCGATGCTGGAATACCGCCTGCGACGCCTTCCCGCTGCGCGCGAAGCCGCCGCCGCGCTCGGCAGACGGGGTGCGCGTTTCCCGTGGGAGTCGGCCCATACCGGATTCGATGTCACCCCACGGTCGTCCGTGGACCACGACGGGCGGCCGTTCGAGATCCTCACCGGCGACCTCGAGGAGCACATCGTGGCGGACGTCGCGTGGGCCGCGGAGACATACCAGGCCTGGACCGCCGATCACGAGTTTGGCGACGGACCGCGTGGGGCGCTCATCGTGGAGACCGCTCGCTACTGGGAGTCGCGGATTGCGCTGGAGAGCGATGGCCTGGCGCACATCCGTGGTGTGATCGGGCCGGACGAGTACCACGCTCCGGTCGATGACAACGCGTTCACGAACGTGATGGCGCGCTGGAACCTGCGGCGGGCCGCGCGTCTCCCGGGCGCGACAACCGAAGAGAAGCGCCGATGGGGCGGGCTCGCCGGTCGGATCGTCGACGGCTACAACCCCCGAACGCGGCTCTACGAGCAGTTCGCCGGCTTCGCGAGCCTGGAGCCGCTCGTCATCAAGGACATCGTGCCTCAGCGTCCGGTAGCCGCCGATCTCCTGCTCGGCCGGGAGCGTGTGGCGCGGGCCCAGATCGTGAAGCAGGCGGATGTCCTGATGCTGCATCACCTGCTCCCGGGGGTCACGGCGCCCGGCTCGCTCGTGCCGAACCTCGACTTCTACGAGCCGCGCACGGCGCACGGCAGCTCGCTCTCGCCCGGCATCCATGCAGGCCTCCTCGCACGGGCCGGGCGAATGGAGGAGGCGGTTGCCATGCTGCGCCTGACCGCTCGCCTCGACCTCGATGACCGCACCGGGACGACCGCCGGAGGTCTCCACCTGGCGGCGATGGGCAGCGTCTGGCAGGCCCTCGTCAATGGGTTCGCCGGGATCCGGCCGACACGCGATGCGCTGATCGTGGATCCGCGCCTGCCGTCGACATGGACCGCGCTCGACATCCCGATCCGCTATCACGGGACCCGCCTCCGGATCCGCGTGGAGCCGGAGTCGGTCCAGGTCGACGCCGATGGGCGAGTTCGACTCCGCTTCCCGGGCGATCGAACGGCTCGCGTCGTGAGCGGGCATGGCCGGTTCCGGCGCGGACGCGCCGGCTGGCAAGAGGTGCGATCGTGACTCGGGTGCTCGCAGCTATTGACAGCAGCGCGGCTGCACGGCCCGTCCTCTCCGCGGCGGCGGCGATGGCCGACCTGTTCGGATCCCATGTCGACGCGCTGCACGTCCAGGAGCCGGGTTGGGCAACGGCGCAGGCAGCGGCCGATACGGCCGGCGCGCACCTCACGCTGGTGTCAGGGCGGGCGCTCGAGCAGATCGTTCAGGAGGCCGGGCGGTCGGACGTCGTGGCCGTCGTCCTGGGGGCTCGCGCGACGCCAGGCGGCGCCCGGCCAGCGGGTCACATCGCGACGCAAGTTGCGACCTCCAGTCACAAACCGGTCGTCGTCGTGCCGCCCGATTGCGAGGTCCCGGTCCGGTTCCGCCGCATCCTGGTCCCGCTCGAGGCCGTCATGGCGACGGCCTCGGCCGTGGATTCGGCCCTTCTCGCAGCGGCCACCGGTGGCGCCGAGGTCGTTGTCGTCCACGTCATGACCGAGCAGGCGTTGCCACCCTTCACTGATCAGCCGCAGCACGAAGTCGAAGCCTGGACCGAGGAGTTCCGCCGGCGGTACTGCGATCGTCCGGGGGTCCGCCTCGAGGTCCGGATGGGCGTGCCTCGCGATCGGGTCCTCGCCTTCGCGGAGGAGATGCAGGCCGACGCCATCCTCCTCGCCTGGAGCCAGCGACTGGTCGCGAAGCGCGCGGCGCTGGTCCGATCCGTCCTCGAGCACAGCCGAATTCCCGTGATCCTGGTGCCTATCGCCCGCAGGCTGAAGCGCGCGCCGTCCAGGTCGGGCCGCCCGAACGGCGCTGGGATCCGCAGGTCGGGAACGGCAATCAGGCTCGGGAGTCTGCCGGGAGGACCTCGCCATGCAGCGAGTGCTGGTCGCCTACGACGGAAGTGAGGCCGCTCGCACGGCCCTCGCCCTTGCGATCGGGCTGGCCAGGGCGCTCGGGGCGGACGTCGCCGTCATCAGCGTCATCCCGAGCCATGTCGGGTGGACGTCGACCGATCCATGCGACGACGAATCGATCCATGCCCTCGAGCTTTGCGAGGCGCAGTCGATCGTCCGCAACAGCGGTCTGGAGCCGACGCTGATCCAGCGCACAGGGAATCCCGCCGAGACGATCGAACGGGTCGCCGAGGAGGGCAAGTACGACATGATCGTGGTCGGGTCACGAAGCCCCAGGAACCAAACGGCAGGCTACATGGGCGACAGCGTCTCGGAACACGTTGCAACGCATGCCCGAATGACCGTGGTCATCGCTCGCTGACCGGGCGACGTCAACGGGCCCATGCCGGACCCGAGTCGGCGTCCTCCGCCAGGTCGGCGTACGTGACGTTGCTGGCGCGCTCCCAGGTGGCTCGCTCCACACGGACACTGAATCGGTGGCTGCCGGCGTTGAAGCTGATCTCGAGGTCATCGCGTACGGCATAGTCCGCGTACGTCGCCAGACCGAACAACGACCCGACCGCGGGGATCGCCCCGACCTCGCAGGCAGGCGCGAGCGTGTTCAGCTCGGGCTCGCTGAGCAGTCGGACCCCCATCGACCCGAGGACGCGACGGGCCTTGCGCAGGTCGAGCTGGTCCGTGGCGTCGAGGACGACGAGGACGCGGCGATCATCTGGTGTCGCGAGCGCGACGACCTTGGCGAACGTGCGCGGATCTACGCCCTCGGCCGTGGCCGTGGCCCGGGCACTGAAGGCTCGCTCGTGCTCGTGGATCTCGTACTCGATGTCGTGACCGGCGAGCCAGTCGAGGAGGGGTTGGTAGGGCTGGTCGAGCGTCGTCTGTGCGTTCATCGGTCGTGACCTTCTCCACAATGTCCGGCACTCAAACTCTCGTTTGATCCACCGTGGTGCGCATCGGCCATTGGGTGCGCAGGCGCCTGCCGAACGGCCCAAACCAGGATCGACGGCATCGACGAGGTGGTTCAGTCCGAGTGACTCGGCGCGTTCGTGTCGGATGGCTCTCGTCGGCGGCGATGAGACCGCCGAGAGTGGATCTCGGACGGGTCGATCTGACGCGGTGTCAAACCGGTGCCACCGATCCGCCCGTGCAGCAGGAGGTGGCCAGATGACGCTCATCCGGCGTCCGTCACCGCTCATGGACCTCGTCTCGTTCAGGGACGCGATGGAGCGGATCTTCGACGAGCGATTCGTCAGTCCCATGTGGCTTGGCACCGAGGAGCGGCGGGCAGCTCCCGCGCTCGACCTGTACACCACGCCAGAGGCGGTGATCGCCAAGCTCGCGCTGCCCGGGGTCAAGCCAGAAGACGTCGACGTCACGATCGGCGACGACCTGGTGACCATCAGCGGTGCGTTCAAAGAGGAGAAGGAAACCGGCGACGCGGGGTACGTCCACAAGGAGCTCAGCCAGGGCACCTTCAGCCGCAGCTTCTCAGTGCCGACGGCCATCAAGGCCGACGCGGCCAAGGCAGAGTTCAGGAACGGCTTGCTCACGCTGACACTGCCGAAGACCGAGGACGTCAAGCCGACCCACGTCAAGGTCGAGGTCTCCTGAGACCCGGTCAGGATGCGGATCCCACGGCATAAAGACACGGCGGAGGTCTCGTCTGGGGTCGCGACCTCCGCTTCTCTCGCCCGTCGCGCCCGCAGTGGGGTCGTCGATCGCGGCCCGAGTCGCAACGTACAAGGAGCTGCCAGATGGACTACAGCGTCGCTACCCACCACGTCGAGCCACAGGCGATCGTTTCGATCCGCGACCGATGCAAGCAACGGGACCTGCCGGGCTTGCTGCGGACCGCATTTCCCGAGCTGTTGAACAGACTTCGCGTCTTCGGGGTGACCCCTTCGGGCCCGCCGTTCGTCATCTACCACGAATTCGGCGCCGAGGGCATCGACGCCGAGGTCTCGCTCCCGATCGCCGAGCCAATCGCCACCTGCGGGAGGATCGAGAGTCGCGTAGTGCCGGCGATGACGATCGCGCGGACGGTCCACCTGGGGCCCTACGAGAAGCTCGGGGACGCCTACACCGCCCTATGGAGTTGGATCCGGAGCCACGGATTCGAGGTCGCCGGCCCGGTGCAGGAGCGATACCTCAACGGCCCGGGGGATCGCGTCGGGTCGAGCGAATATCGGACCGAGATCGAGATGCCCATCGTCCCCGTCGTCGTCGCCGCGCCCGTCTGAGGGACGTCAGGGTCGCAGGTAGACGGGATAGTCGCGCCGATCGATCGTCGACCCGTTGGCCTCCGAGATGTCCCAGACACGCAGCTCATGGCCGTGTGACCCGAATCGATCAGCGTTACGCTCGGCGGCCGCCCCCCACGGCAGTGACGCGGCCGCGCCGATCGGTTCGGATCGCCGATCGCCTGACGCCGAAGCCGATCGTTCGCACGTCGATCGACGCAACGAGCTGCGTGCCCATCCTGCCGGCCAGGATTGAGGCGGCGTCCCCGAGGGCACCGATCCCGGCGAACTTGCCGGTCCGGCGAACGAACTCTGCCGCGGCCGTCACCTTTGGGCCCATCGATCCCGACGGGAAGGTGCCATTCGTCACGCCCTGAGCGGCACCCGCCAAGGTGAGTCGTCGGATCGGCAATCGATCTCCGGATCCCCAACCCAGGTGCACGGCAGGAACGTCGGTAAGGAGGAGCAGGGCGTCCGCGTCGACCTTGACCGCGAGCACCACCGCGGCATGGTCCTTGTCGACGACCGCCTCGACACCCTCGAGGACGCCATCGGCACGCCGGCTGACCGGGATGCCGCCGCCCCCGGAGGCGATGACGATCATGCCCTCGTCCACGAGGGCTCGGACGCTCTCCGCCTCGACGATGTCGAGCGGGAGCGGCGACGGAACGACGCGGCGCCAACCGGCTCCGTCCGGCGCGACCGTCCAGCCGTGCTCGTCGGCCAGTGCTCGTGCCGTTGCCTCGTCGTACATCGGACCGACGGGCTTGGATGGCGCCGCGAACGCGGAATCGCCCGGATCCACGACGGTCCGCGTCAAGACCGCGACGACTCGGCGTTCGCAGCCTCCGAGCGCGAGCTCTGTCGTCAGGGCCTGGGCGAGCAAGTACCCGATCTGGCCCTGCAATTCGGCGACGAGGACGTCGAGCGGAGGCGGCGGGACGACGTCCCGCGAGGCGTCAGCCTGGATCGCGAGGTAGCCGACCTGGGGCCCGTTCCCGTGTGTCAACACGAGCTCGTGGCCCAGCGACACAAGCTCGGCCAAGGCTCGGGCCGCGCCGAGCAGGTTGCGGCGCTGGACGGCTGTGGAACCCTCCTGGCCACGGTGGATGAGTGCGTTGCCGCCGAGGGCGACGACGATGCGGCTCATGTGAGCCCACTGCCGTTGAAGTCGCCGGTCAGGGCCGCGTACAGCAGCGCGGTCTCGGTGTGCAACCGGTTCGCCGCCTGCGGCCAGACCCGCGAGGCTGGTCCGTCCATCACCTCGTCGGTGACCTCCTCCCCGCGGTGGGCGGGCAGGCAATGGAGGAAGATCGCCGCCTTCGAAGCCAGCGACATCAACGGTCCGTCGACGGTGAAGCCCGCGAACGCTGTTCGGCGGGTGCCGGCTTCGGCCTCACGGCCCATGGACGTCCAGACGTCGGCGTACACGGCCTCGACCCCCGAGACGGCTTCGGCAGGGTCGTTCGTCAACAGGATCCCGCCACCGGTCCGCTCACCGCGCCGCCGCGCCCGTTCGACCACTTCGGGCAAGGGTTCATAGCCGGGCGGCGTCGCGACACGTAGCGCGAATCCGGCCAAGCCGGCCGCCTCGATGAGCGAGTGGCACACGTTGTCGCCGTCGCCGATGAAGGCCACCTGGATGCCGGCGAACGTTCCGAACTCCTCCACGAGGGTCATGACGTCGGCCAGCGCCTGGCACGGATGGTGCTCGTTGGTCAGGGCGTTGATGACCGGGATCGACGCGGCGTCGGCAAGCTCTTCGACAGACGACTGCGCGAAGGTGCGAACGGTGAGTGCATCGAGGTACAGGGACAGCGCCCGTGCGGTGTCGGCGATCGTCTCGCCGCGTCCCAGCTGCAGCTCCTCGGGCCTGAGCACGATCGGGAGCATCCCGAGCATCCACGCCGCCGACTCGAGGCTGACGCGGGTCCGGGTGGACGGCTTGTCGAAGATCATCCCAATCCGGCCGCCGGCCAAACGGTTTCGGAATGCCTCCGGATCCCGCTTGAGCCGGCCGGTCAGATCGAGCAACGAGCTGAGGCGCCCAGGTCCGAGCTCGTCGAGGGTCAGGAGATGGAAGGGCGGCGCGTCAGGCGGCGCGGCGGAAAGGATTGTTGTCATGGCGTTCACCTCGCGATGGCGGCCGGCAGCCGGGTCATCGAGACGATCGGCTCGATGACCTCGCGGAGCGGCCGTCCGCCCGCCTCGGCGAGCTCGTAGCGGACCCTCGTGATCGGCTTGTTGAGGCTCAGGACGCGTGTCAGATCGATCGGCGTCGCCGACAGGACGAGGTCGGCCTCGACGGCGTCGAGGGTCGCCTCGAGCTCCTTGATCTGGGACGCTCCGTAGCCCATCGCCGGGACGAGTGGCTCGAGGGCCGGATAGCGATCGAGCACGTCACGGATGGACCCCACGGCCGCCGGCCGTGGATCCACCAGCCGGGCAGCCCCGAACCGGCGGGCGGCAACAACGCCCGCGCCATACAGCATCCCGCCATGCGTGAGCGTGGGTCCGTCCTCGACGACGACGACGCGCTTGCCCTCGATCGGAGGACCCACGAGCGTGAGGTCGGACCGGGCGGTCAGCACATCTGCCGTTGGATTGAGGTCCTCGATCGAGCGGCGAACGGCCGCAACCGCGTCGGGATCGGCCGAGTCGACCTTGTTGATCAGGATGACGTCCGCCATCCGCAGGTTCGTCTCGCCCGGGTGATACCGCCGCTCGTCGCCTGGTCGGAGCGGGTCAGCGACGACGACGAACAGGTCCGGGCGATAGAACGGGAAGTCGTTGTTGCCGCCGTCCCACAGGATCACGTCGGCCTCGAGCTCCGCCTGGCGGAGGATGGCCTCGTAGTCGACGCCGGCGTAGACGATGCGCCCAGCGTCGAGATGGGGCTCGTACTCCTCGCGCTCCTCGATCGTCGTGTCATAGCGGTCCAGGTCCTCGTACGTGGCGTACCGCTGGACGCGCTGGGCGGCGAGGTCGCCGTACGGCATCGGGTGGCGAACCACCACGGGCTTGAGGCCGCGCTCGGCCAGCAGGGCGGCGAGATACCGCGTCGTCTGGCTCTTGCCGGCGCCCGTCCGCGTGGCGCCCACGGCCAGGACCGGGCGACGGCTGCGGAGCATCGTCCGCCCAGGACCCAGGAGCTCGAAGTCGGCCCCGGCTGCGAGGACGCGCGACGCCATGTGCATCACGGTCTCGTGGCTGACGTCGCTGTAGGCGAACACGACGGCGTCGACCTTCTCGTCCCGGACGATCGTCTCGAGATCCGCCTCGGGACGGATCGGGATCCCGTTCTCATACAGCGGGCCGGCCAGCTCCGGCGGGTAGCGCCGGTCGGCAATCCCGGGGATCTGCGTCGCGGTGAACGCGACGACCTTCACGCCCGGATCGTTGCGGTACGCAACGTTGAAGTTGTGGAAGTCGCGGCCTGCCGCGCCCATGATCACGACTCGCCTCGGGTCCATCGTGGCCTCCTTCAGGACAGCCGCGCCAGTAGCGCCCGTCTGCCAGCGTCAACTCTGTGCGCCTGCACCACGAGGCTCACAGTGCCCTTTGGCCTTGACCGGCGGGTCACTCGGCGCGTCCTCGACAGCGGGAGCAACGTCGGGCGGTTCGTCGTCGCGACAGGCCGTCACGCAGGCGTCCACGTGACCGATGGCCCTACGCACGGATGACACCGACGGCCACATTCGGTGCAGGTCCGGACCAACTGCGGACCGGAATGGGCATGCATCGATGGCTGAGATCCGGAGCGTCACAACCGCAGAACGCACAGTCGGGGAGCGCGAGCGTCGGGATCCGCCGCCCGGGATCGAACGGATCCACTCGGCACGCGGCGTCCTGGATGGCCAACGCGGCCCGGCGCGTGGCCTGCGGGGACGGGACCTGGTCGGTCAGAGCCTCTTGAACAAGGGTGCGGCGTTCACGGACCAGGAGCGTGACGCGCTCGGCCTCCGCGGGTTGCTGCCGGCGCGGGTCATGACGATCGAGGAGCAGGTCGAGCTCGAGCTCGAGCATGTCCGGCGCAAGACCGATGACCTGGAGCGCTACATCGGCCTCGCCGCCCTGCAGGATCGGAATGAGACGCTGTTCTACCGGGTGCTCGCAGATCACCTCGAGGAGTTCCTGCCCATCGTCTACACGCCGACCGTCGGTCGAGCCTGCCAGGACTTCAGCCACATCTTCCGGCGGCCGCGCGGCGTCTGGATCACGCCAGCTGACATCGACCGGATCGATGACATCCTCCGGACGGCGACCGACGACGAGATCCGGCTGATCGTGGTCACGGACAACGAGCGCATCCTGGGCCTCGGCGACCAGGGCGCCGGCGGCATGGCCATCCCGGTCGGCAAGCTCGCCCTCTATACGGCGGTCGCCGGGATCTACCCCGCGTGGACGCTGCCCGTCTCTCTCGACGTCGGCACGGACCGGCCAGAGCTGCTCGAGGACCGGTTGTATCTCGGCTACCGCGCACCGCGCCTGCGCGGGCGCGCCTACGACGAGATGCTCGAGGCGTTCGTGGAGGGCGTCAAGCGCGTCTTCCCGTCGGCGATGATCCAGTGGGAGGACTTCAAGCAGCACAACGCCCTGCGGGTCCTGCAGCGGTATCGCCACCGGCTGACGAGCTTCAACGACGACATCCAGGGCACCGGAGCCGTCGTCGTTGCCGGCCTGATTGCGGCCCGCCGCGATGATTGCGGGCTGGTGAGCGACCGCTTCCTGTTCCTCGGTGCCGGCGCCGCTGCGATCGGCATCGCCGGGCTGCTCCGTCGCGAGCTTGGCGCCGGCGTCCCGAACCAGCGCGACGCCGCCCCCGTCATGGCCATGATGGATCGGGGCGGTCTCGTCCATCTTGGGCGAGCACAGCTCGCCGACGACCAGCGGCCGTTCGCCGTCGATCCGGCATGGTTCATGGGAGCGGGGTTGGCCCTCGACGACCTCAGGGATCCGGTGGCGGTCGCCAGGGCCATGAATGCGTCGGTCCTCATCGGCTCGACCGGCTGCCACGGGGCGTTCTCCGAGGCCCTCGTCCGCGAGGTGGGCCGCCACGTCGGAACGCCGATCGTGTTGCCCCTCTCGAATCCCGGCGATCGTGCCGAGGCCGGGGCCACCGACATCCTCCGTTGGACCGACGGCCGAGCGCTTGTCGCGACGGGCAGTCCGAACGGCGACGTCGAACTGTCCGGCCGCGTTCGGACGATCGGCCAGGCCAACAACGTGTTCATCTTTCCGGGCGTCGGCCTGGGGGCGATCGTGGCCGAGGCCCGCGAGATCACGGACGAGACCTTCCTCGTCGCGGCCCGGGCGCTTGCCGCCCTCGTGTCGCCCGAGCGCCTTGCCGCCGGCGCCATGTACCCACCCGTCGGCGACCTACGGCAGGTCGCCCGGGCGATTGCCATCGCCGTGGTCAGGCACCTACGAGACACCGGTTTCGGCCGCCAGTATCGGGACGAGGAGATCAGCCCGGCGGTCGATCGGGCGATGTGGTGGCCCGACTATCCAGCGCTCGTACCGGCCCGCGACGAGGGATCCTTCGACCTTGTCGCGTCAGGCGCGGTCGGGCCAGCATGTCCATAAAGGGCTAGGTGACTGCCATGTTGACCGTCCGCGATGTGATGACCCGATCAGTGGTCTCGGTTCACCGAAGTACGCCGCTCAAGGAGGTCGCCCAAGCGCTCATCGACAACGAGATCAGCGGGCTACCCGTCGTGGACGTGGATGGCGCCGTGGTCGGCGTGGTCTCCGAGGCGGACCTGCTGGTCAAGGAGCAGGGAGCCGACGCGATCAGCCACCGGCCCCTGGCACGCTTCCTAGGCGAGTCGCGCCAGTCGCGGGCCCAGCTCGCCAAGGTTGGTGCCATCACGGCGGGCGAGGCAATGACCTCGCCGCCAATCACCATCACATCGAGTCGACCGGTCACCGAGGCCGCCGCCATCATGACGTCCCGCCAGGTCAATCGCCTGCCGGTGGTCGATGACGGCAAGCTGGTCGGCGTCATCAGCCGGGCCGACCTCGTGCGCGCGTACGTCCGCTCCGATGACGAGCTCGCCACGACCATCCGCCAGGACGTCATCCTCAAGATCCTGTGGCTCGACCCGGCAGGCTTCGACGTCGTGGTCAAGGGCGGTGTGGCGACGATCGGCGGGCGGGTGGAGCGGCGCTCGACTGCCGAGATGCTCGAGGAGTCGGTGCGCATGGTCCCCGGGATCGTGGACGTCCAGGCGTCCATCTCCTGGTCTATGGACGACAGGCAACTGAAGACCGCCGCGAGCGATCCCGTCTTTCCGTTCGGGGCGCGGTGATCCTCAGCCGCTCCTGAGGTACGGTCGTCCGGTGCTGGCTCTGCAGCTTCCCAGCTCCGCCACGGCGACGTCGCGCCTGCAACTGGTCGAGCTCCCGGACCCGGAGCCGGCGGCCGGCGAGATCGTCATCGGCGTCGTCGCCTGCGCCGTCTGTCGGACGGACCTGCAGCTGGCGGAGGGAGATCTGCTTCCTCGGCGGTTGCCGATCGTGCCGGGCCACCAGGCGGTCGGGCGAGTGGAGAAGGTCGGCAAGGACGTCGTTGGCTGGGAGGTGGGCGAGCGGGCCGGAGTGGCGTGGCTGGCTTCCACGTGCGGGTCGTGTCCGTTCTGTGTCACGGGTCGCGAGAACCTCTGCCCGGACGCCCGGTTCACCGGCTGGGACCGCGACGGTGGGTACGCGACGAGGATCGCCGTCCGCGCCGACTTCGCTCTCAGGGTTCCCAGCGACTTCGACGACTTGGCGGCAGCGCCACTCCTGTGCGGCGGTGTCATCGGCTACCGCTCACTGAAGGTCTCGGGGATCCAGGCCGGCGGCCGGCTCGGCTTGTTCGGATTCGGCGCGTCCGCCCTCCTGGCGCTCCAGGTGGCTCGCCATTGGGACTGCGAGGTCCACGTCCGGACCCGATCGGCGCGCGAGCAGCAGCGCGCGCTCGAGTTCGGCGCGGCGAGTGCTGCGGGGTACGACGAGCCAACCCCACCACTCGACGCCGCGGTGACCTTCGCCCCCTCCGGCGACGTTGTCGTGGCGGCTCTCCGCTGCGTTGCCCGCGGTGGGACCGTCGCCATCAACGCGATCCACCTGGACCGCGTCCCTGAGTTCTCGTACGACCTCCTGTGGTTGGAGCGCGGTCTTCGCAGCGTCGCCAACTTCACTCGAAACGATGCGCGCGAGTTCCTCCAGCTCGCCGCATCCATCCCGATCCGGACGGCGATCCAGACGTTCCCACTCGAGCAGGGCAACGAGGCCCTGCGCCGCCTGGCGTCGGGTGATCTCGAGGCGACTGCGGTCCTGGTGACCGGCGAACGCGAGTGACCCGAGCCTCGACCGCCGATCGAGCCCGAGCGCGTCCTTCTGATCCGAGGCGGGTCGTCGTTGGCGGGCGCCGAGGTCCGTGCGCCGGTCCCACGCGTGGCGATGGAAATGGGCCGGCGGGCTGAGTCGCTGCTGACGGTGAATTGGCCGTTTGGCACATCGTCGGCTGAGGCCTGACCCGAGGGCCTAGGGACGCACGCGAGACGCCGCCATCGAGTCCACGAGCAATCCAAGCAGGACGCCGAGGCCGGCTCCAACGACGAGCCCCAGCGGCAGGCCCGCCCCGAGTAGCAACGCGAAGATCAGGCCGAGGGCACCGCCGATCCCTGACCCGATTCCGACACTGATCCCCGCAGGACGCGGCTGTGAGGGCGTGCTCACTCGCGTCTCCTCGCTTCCCGTTGCTGAAGGGCCAGGCCCAGCGCCCATCCTCATGCGATCGAACGGATCCATCCTCGAGCACGCCCTTCGCCCAATCCAGAGCCGTCGGGCACGATCGGGACGCCCAAATGACACGTCGACGAGCGGCGTAGGATGCGGATTGGCCGAGGTTGTGCGCGACACGGAGGCGGGGGGACATGAGCGATACCGGTCCGCCAGCGCCCCCGTCCGTCGGGCGCGCTCCCGAGCGGTTGAACGTCGCGACTCACGCGATCATCGGCGTTGCCATGGGGTTGATCGCGCCGTTTACCGGCTTTGCCTGGATCCCCGCCATCCTGACCGGAATGGTCATCGGTCGCGCCGGCGTAGAGCAGCGCCAAGGTATCCGGTCGAGTCGCGGCACGCAGATCCTGCGCATCCTCGCCGTCACAGGCGGGGTGATTGCGATGCTCATCCTCGGGGCGATCATCGGTGGGCTGATCGCGTTCCTCGTCGCGGCCCTCGCCGCGTCTTCGGAGCGCGTCGCCGAGGGTACGACGGCGAGGGATCAGACGATCGCGCGCGTCCTGATCTCCGTTGTGACGATCGTGGTCTGGGTGCTCCTGCTGTTCGTGTTCAAGCTGAACGTCAGCATCAGGTTCGGAGGCTGGTCGCCGTAGCCGTTCCACGTTCGGAGTGTTGGCTGGCGAGGGGAGTTTGGGTCGCCGGCGTGGTGCGCCGCACCGGACATCATCCTCACGACGGCGGGACCATCGTTTTGCTCTGCGGATGCACCTCCGCGTCTACGGTAGTGGCGTCGGGTGGCGCCGCGGGGACGCGGTTGCTATCCCGAGGGCGGGCACGCCAGTCAGCGAGCGGGCTCGTCCTGGCACAACTGCCAACGGCAGGGAGGGTTCCCCCGTGAAGAGACGATCTGGCCTTGGCATTGCGATCGGCGGATTGGCTGCAGTGGCGCTCTCGGGAGCCGCGCTGGCCTTCAGCGGGCCGACCAACGCCAGCTTCGAGACGGGCACCTACGTCGACAACGGCTCGGGCTTCGAACAGCTGAATGCCGGTGACACCAGCATTGACGGCTGGACCGTCGAGGCTGGAAGCGTCGACTGGGTCGGCACGTACTGGCCTGCCCAGGATGGATCGATGAGCATCGACATGAGCGGCCTCGAAGCGGGCACGCTCAGCCAGACCTTCGCGACGACGATCGGCAACACCTACACCGTTGCCTTCTATCTGTCCGGCAACCCGGCCGGCCCTCCCGCGGTGAAGACGCTCGACGTCAGCGCGACAGGCGGAACGGTGAGCAGCTACTCCTACGACGCAAGCGGGAACACGCTCTCCAGCATGAACTGGACGCAGGAGACGTACTCGTTCCTTGCGACGGGCACGAGCACCACGCTGAGCTTCGTCAGCATGACGTCGGGCCCATTCGGCCCAGCCCTCGATAACGTCGTCGTGACCGAGATCGTCCCGACCAAGGACGACTGCAAGCACGGTGGCTGGCGAACGATGATCGACGGTGCCGGCAACCACTTCAAGAACCAGGGCGACTGCGTCAGCTACTTCGCCACCAAAGGCAAGAACCCGGGGGCGCTGCCGCCGACAACCGCAGCCAACCCCAACGCGGCCGCAGACGCTGCCTCGGCGACCTCGCCGGTCAAGCACCGGACGGTGCACCACGACAAGGCGACCGGCCAGCACGCGACCGTGCACCACGACAAGGTGACCGGCACGCACGGGGCCAAGGGCCACGACGCCAAGGGCCACGACGCCAAGGACAAGAAGACGCACCAGGCGAACCATGGTCATGGTTCGCATTCGAACCACTAGACATAGCCCGTCCGACGCTCTCGACAGTTGGCCCCTTCGGATCGCCGAAGGGGCCAATCAACTTAAGAGCGAACGTCGATTGGCGCGCGGGGCTCCCGTGTGCGCGAATGGGCCTCGGGAGAAAGGTCGTCCCGATCGGGCGTCAAGCGATGACGTAGCTCGCCGGGTGGCGGAAGACCACGCCGCCGTGCCGCCAGATCGCCTCGTCGACTGACTGCGTCGAGTACTCCTCGACCTCCGTCACGAGCGCAGCGTGGCCCGGCAGCAGACGGCCGGAGACCGCGTCGATGTAGTCGGCCTTGATACCCGTGTCAGCGAGGTCGACGGTCGCGCCCATGGTGCCACCGAGCACGCCGCCGGTCGCGGCGGCAGCGGCACCCATCTGGGCTCCGGTCATGGTGCCCGCCGGCCCGGCGAGCGTGCCGACCAGCGCCCCAAGGAGCGCGCCGGCCGTGCTGCCGCCGACGAAGCCCCACGGATCCCCGAGCCCCTCCGAGTCCAGCTGGGTGACGTTGCCGAGCATGTCCTTCTCGACGATCACGCCGCTCTGGACACTGATCACGCTGTCGTCCAGCTTGTCGATGTCCCTCGCGGCCTCATACGCCTGGTTGCGGTTCTCGAACGTCGCGATGATGACGTCTCGTGCCATGGTGCTTCCCTCCTGTTGGGGTTGATGTGGTCGGATGACCGAGGCAAAGGATCGGGGCGCGGAGGATGAGCGGTCGTCAACCGCATCGGTCAATTCCGGGCCCTGCGCCGCGCGCGCGGGCCAATCGACCCCCTCGCCGTCCGCCGATTGGAGCCGAATCGCCCGGATCGGACGACGGCGGCTCGTCCGGTCGAGTTGGAGCATTGCGGCATTGATCGCCGCTTGACTGGGAAACACAGGCCGTGACCTCACCCGCATTGCATCACCCGGTTGTCGTCCAGCTGAACGCCGAGCGCGCCGCGGAGCTCGAGACCCGGCTCGCCGACCGCATCACTGCGTTCGCCGGCTCCATGAAGTTCGTGTACCTCCATGCCCTGGCGTTCGCGCTCTGGATGCTCGTGGTCGAGAGGAGTCCGTGGCCGACGCTGACGCTGGCGGTGTCCCTCGAGGCGATCTTCCTGTCGACCTTCGTGATGATCGGGCAGAACCGCCAGGCCGCGTTCCAGCAGGCGAAGGCCGATCACGACTTCGTCGAGGGCGACACCGAGTTGAAGCTGAACACTGAGCTGACGCGTGAGATCCACGAGCTTACCCGCGAGATCCACGAACACGTCCTCGGAGACCCTGGACAGGATCGGTTAGGACAGCGCGCATGACCAGCCAAGACACCGATCGATTGGTGGCGCGCTTCATGGGCCTCGCATGATGCGGGACGCAGCACCGGAAGGGGCGATCGCGAGCGCTCCGGGCGGGACGCCGGCCCAGCCGACGCCGAGCCGTCGGGCGATCGCGGGGCGCGCGCTCCTGCTGGTCGGTCTCCTCGTGTTCGTGTTCGGGGTCGTGCTGCCGCGCCTGATTGACTACGACGCCGTTCGCGCCGCGCTCGCAGCGCTGACCCCCGGACAGCTCGGGCTGCTCGGCGCCACCAGCGCCGTCGCCTACGTCGCCAACGCCGGCCCCACCCGGGTCCTCGTACCCGGGCTCTCCTGGCCGCACGCAGTCGGGTCGGACCTCGCCGCGCGGGCGGTCGTCAGCACAGTGCCCGGGCCGACCGACGTTGCCACGCGGCTTGTCCTGTACCGCCAGTGGTCGATTCCCACCGCTATCGCGAGCGCCGGGATCGTCCTCGCGGCCCTGTTCGAGACGTTCTCCTACTTTGCCCTGCCGCTGATCGCCACCGCCGGTCTGCTCGTCACGGGTCACACGGCCGAGTCGCGTGCGCTCCTGCTCGCGTTGATCGGCCTCATCGCCCTGGTCGCCGCGGCGGTCCTGCTGGTCTCCATCGTGCGCTCGGAGAGCCTAGCCCGGAGGCTTGGCGGCTGGCTCGACCGGATGGCCCAGCGCATCTGGAAGCTCTTTCGGAAGACGCCGCCAACGGGCATCGTCGAGGGCATCCTGGACCTGCGAGAGCGCTCGAAGGCCATCCTCACGCAGCACGGCCTGCGCGGGTTCGCGGCGGCCGTTGTCGCCAAGCTCGCGTGGTTCGTCGTTCTCGAGGTCGCCCTCTGGTGCGTCGGGGTCGGCCCAGATGTGCTCCCGCCGTCGGCCGTGCTGGCGGCGATGGCGGTCGTCGGGATGGTGTCGCTGGTGCCCATCACGCCGGGCGCCGTGGGCGTCACCGAGGTCGCCTACATCGGCATCCTGTCGAGCGTGGCCGGGTCGGGGTTGACCGAGCAGCTCACTGCCGCCGTGATGCTGTTCCGGATCGCCCAGTGGTTCGTCCCGATCCCGGTCGGGTGGGTGCTTCTGCTCGTGATGCGCCGCGGCCACTGGGGCGAGTTGCTCGGCGGCCCTGACACGGCCCCGACGCCGTCCTCGAGCTGATCGGAACGCGCGTCGGACGCGGACGGCGACATCGGACGGGTCATCTTGCGGTCCGGTCCACTCGCGGCCATTCCTGGCGGGCCATCGGATGCCGACATCCGACTCGTCGCGATGCCGGCCCACAGGGGCCCGGAATCGACCGATACGGCTGACGACCGCTCATCCTCCGCGCCGCGATGCTTCGCCTCGGTCATCCGACCCCGTCAGCCCCGCAGGAGGGAAGCACCAGGGAAGCGTCCAGATCCATCCAACACGTGTCCAATCTCAAGAAGGAGGTACCAGACATGGCAGCATCCGACGACCTGAAGAAGCTCGCCGATCGGGCCAAGGCGGCCGAGGACCATGCCGCAGTGGCCAAGACCCAGGCGCGAGCCGAGCTCCAGAAGACCGTGACCGGCGTCCGCGCTTCGGCCGAGGCGGGGGCCAAGAAGTTCCAGACCCAGACGCAGGCGGCCGGCCAGAAGGCCTCCGACAGCTGGAACGACGTGCAGCGCTCCTGGAACGCGCACATGGACAAGGCCCGCAAGGACATCGACCACCGAAAGGCCGAGTTCGACGCCTCGGACGCGAAGTCCCAGGCCGAATGGGCCGAGTGGAACGCCGAGCTGTCGATCGACTACGCGTATTCCGCGATCGAGGAGGCGGAGTACGCCGTCCTCGATGCGATCCTCGCCCGGCGCGACGCGGACGAGGCGGCCGTCGCGGCCAGCCGATAAGACGTCCGCCGCCAGATGCGGTCGTCGATCGAAGGATCGGCGACCGCATCGGCCTGCCCAAGGGCCGCAGCGGGCCGGGATCGAGGTCCCAATTTCGAGACAGCCTCCGGCGATGTGCGGCGCCAGGCGACCAAACACAGACGGCGGACGCGGGCCGCTACGGCGACGGGGGCCATCGGGGTACGTGGAGGCCCCGGTGGCCCCCGTTGTTCGTTCTCCGACGGAGCGGAGCCACCCGCAACCCGACGCTACCGCGAGTCCGCGACGGCTGGCCTGCCGGACCGGGCCGGCCAAATCAGCCGGATCGTGGGACGACCGCTCATCCCGGCGGATCGGACGCTCCGTCCACATTTCAGGGTTCAATCGAAAGGAGAAGGTTCCAATGCTTGGTTTGGTGGCTCGCGACTGGTGGGTCTTCGCGATCAGGGGGATCGCCGCGCTCTTGTTCGGCATCCTTGCATTCATCTGGCCGGAGACGACGCTCACGGTGCTCGTCTTCCTGTTCGGCGCCTACGTCCTCGTCGACGGCGTCGCCCTGCTCATCGCGCTCGTTCGCGGCGACGCGGCCGCGCGGCGCCACGCCTGGGCCGTGGCGATCATGGGCGTCCTCGGCATCGTCGTCGGCGTCGTGACCTTCGCGTGGCCGGGCCTGACGGCCCTGTCGCTGCTGTACATCGTGGCCTTCTGGGCGATCGCGACCGGCGTGTTCCAGATCATCGCGGCCATCGCCCTCCGGCGCGAGCTCGAGGGCGAGTTCTGGATGGCGCTCGGCGGCGTGGCGTCGATCGTGTTCGGCGCGCTCCTGATCGCCTTCCCGGGCGCCGGGCTGATCACGCTCGTCTGGCTGGTCGGGCTCTGGTCGGTCGTGTTCGGGGTCTCGAGCCTCGGCCTCGCGTATCGGCTCCATGGGATCGACGCGACGCTGGCCAAGCCTGCGGCGGCGCACTGACCCCGCCCGGCCCGTGGTTGTCCAAGAGGGCTGCATGCACTGGGCGACCGGGTGGACGGGACAAGAGCGGTGGGAGCGGTGGCAAACGCCGCTCCCACCGCTGATTGAGTTCGGCTGAGCCGACCCGAGATCAAGGAGGGCGAACATGGCCGGTGCGGGCGGCGACGCCGTTGAAAGTCGTCCCGACGATGGATCCCGGGCGGACGGGCTGATCCGGTCCGCCGGCCCGCTCATGGTGATCGGCGGGCTCGTGCTCGTCCTCGTCGCGGTGCTCGCCCTGCGCGAAGTGGCGTCGCTCGTCGTCCCGGTGATGTTCGGTCTCTTCATCGCCCTCACGGCCTGGCCGATGGTCGGCGCGCTCGAGCGGCGTGGCGTCCGGCACCCAGTCGCGCTGGCGGGGACGATCGTGGTCGTCCTGGCCGTCGGTTTCGTCGCGGTTTGCGTCGCCGCGCTCTCGGTCGGTGAGCTCGCAGTCGCGATTCCCACCTACGAGAGCCGCCTGAGCGCTGCCCTCGCGGCCGTACGCGATCTCCTCGCGCAGCTCGGAATCGGCGCCGATCTCGATGCCATCACGACGATCATCTCGCCGGAGAAGATCTTCGGACTCGTCAAGCCGGTGGCGTCCGCTGTCTCCGAGGCCGGCGGCGCAATGTTCGTCCTCGCCTTCACCATGATCTACGCGCTCGCAGGCGGGACGCCGCTCCGGGCGCGGGCGGTGGCGGCGTTCGGTGAGCAGCATGCGCTCCTGCTCGGCATGGAGCGGTTCGGCACCGACCTGCGACGCTACCTCATCGTGCGCACCGAGCTCGGGCTGTTCGCCGCGGTGCTCTCGTTCGTGCTCCTGTTCGTGCTCGACGTGCCGTTCCCCGTCCTGTGGGCGATCCTCGTATTCGCCGCCAGCTTCGTCCCGAACATCGGCACCTTCATCGCCGTCATCCCGCCGACGCTCCTCGCCTACCTCGACAGCGGGCTGGGGACGGCGGTGATGGTGGTCATCGGCTTCGCCCTCATCAACTTCGCCCAGGACCAGTTCCTCCAGCCGGTGGTCGTGGGGAGCGAGCTCAACCTCAGCCCGCTGGTCGTCTTCATCGCGGTCGTCGCGTGGGCGTGGATCCTCGGCCCGGCCGGCGCGCTACTCGCGGTCCCGCTGACGGTCGGGCTGATCATGGTCCTCGAGGTGTTTCCGTCCTCGCGGGGCTTTGCGGCCCTGCTCCGCAACAACGTCGAGGCGCAGTCCGGAACGCGGGAGGCGCTCAAGCCCTGACCACGGCGTGCGTCTCGCGACCACCGGTGTGCGTGGTTGCCGCCCTCGCCGGAACAAGCCTGGGCCCTGGACCGCGCCTACTCGCGCCTCCGCGTCGCCGCGGCCAGCAGCCCAAGATCGCGCGCCCGTTCGACCGCCTCCGTGCGTCGATGGACGCCGAGCTTCTCGTAGACGTGGCGCATGTGGGTCTTGACTGTGCTCGTGGAGACGAACAGCTCCCCGGCGATGTCCGGTGCCGACAGGTTGCTCGGCAGGTAGCGAAGGACGCGAAGCTCGCTCACGCTGAGCGGCTCGGCCAGGGCCGCCAACTCCCCCACACGGGCTGGCGGCAACCCGGCAAACATGCCGCGGATGTCGGTCAGCAGGGTGGCGTGAGCCGTTCGGTGGCGAGGGTGCCGATCGAGGAGATCCTGCACGGGCGTGATGAGGAACGGGAAGACGACGGCGTCGGCCTCGGTCAACTTGAGCGCACGCTCGACGTCCGCCTCCGCGGCGGCCGCCTGGCCCTGCTGCTCCCGGGCGAGCGCATCGAGAAGCAGCGCCTGGACCAGCGTGAACGCGCGGATCACGGACGCCTCGCCGCTGAGGACCGGGGCGAGGACCTCGATGGCCGACGACGCGTCCTCGTCGGCGAGGTGGATCGCCGCCGCTGCGCATCGCGTCTCGCCCCAGTCGCGCTGTTCCTGACCGACTCGAGCAAGCGTGGCGCGTGCGGCCTCCCGCTGGCCCATCCGCAGCTGCGTTTGGACGAGGAAGTTCCGCACGAGGGCGGTGTTGACATGCATCGTGACGAGGGACGCCTGAGTTCGCTCGGCTGCCGCGAACACGCCAGCCGCCTCGTCGAGTTGACCCTCACCGAGGCGGTGGATACCGCGCACCAGGAACAGGAACAGCGCGGTGGCGGGCTCGACTTCCGTGCGCAGCGCGCGCTCCGCTCGATCGAGCCACTCGCCTCCTTGGGCTATCCGACCCTGGGCGACGTCGACCGCCGCCATGGTCGCCAGCGCCATGCACGCGATCGGTTCGGTCTCCCAGCCGTGGCGCTTCGCAATTGCGACCGCCTCCGCCGTAACCGGCCGCTGCCGGGTCAGCGGCCGCGTCGGCAGGAGTGCGATGTGGGAGAGGCAGCCGATCTCGAGGTACGGCCGTGCGGCTCGACGCGCGAGCTCGAGGGCGCGCTCGAGGTCGCGTTCGGCCTCGTCAGGGCGACGCGTCCACAGCTCGACGATGCCGAGGTTCATCAAGGCCGCCGCGCGCGCGTCGTCCCCGAGGAGCATCCCATCGAAGGTGCTGGCTGCCGGCTCGAGGAGCGTGCGGACCTCGGCGAGCACGGACGCGTCGTCGCCGCGACGACGAGCGAGGGCGAGCCGGGCGATGGCGAGGTTGAGCCCGAAACGTGCCCGCCGTTCGGGCGGAACGTCCTCGCCCTGCTGCTCCGCCAGGGCGATGTACGACGCCGCCGTTTCGAGCGAATGGGTAGAGAGCTCCTGGTAGGCGATGAACGCTGCGAGCTCGGGCCTCCGTCGAGCATCCGCCGGTAGGGACACGAGGAGGCCGTCGACCGCCGCTCCCTGCCCGTCGAGCGAGAGCGTTAGGCCGTGTTCCGCGAGGAGGCGGCCCGCATAGTCCCACGCCTCGGATCGAACCGCATGGCGGACCGCCTCGAGCACGTTGCCATGGGCGACGTACCACTCGGCGGCGGCGAGGTGAAGCTGGGCCACGTCCTCAGGGCTCGTGCGGCGGAGCTCCAGCCGCAGGAGATCGGCCAGCAGATGGTGGTAGCGGAACGTCGTCCTCGCCGCATCGACCGCCACAACCAAGGCGTTCTCGTCCTCGAGCGAGAGGAGGATCCGTTCGGACCCGGTGGAGCCGAGGAGGTGGTCTGCCAGCGGCCCGGTGACGTTGTCAAGGATGGAGGTCCGAAGGAGCAGGCGACGGACGTCCGCGGGCTGGCGGGCGAGCACCTCGGCGAGCAGGTAGTCGGCCACGGTCCGCTCATTGCCCGAGAACTCGGCGACGAAGCGGCGCGGATCCGGATGACCCGCCAGCGAGAGCGCGGCCAGCCGGAGCCCGGCTGCCCAGCCTTCGGTCCTGCCATGGAGCTGCGACAGGCTGTCGTCGTCGAGCCGGACGCGCGCCGCCTCCAGAAGCTTGTGCGTCTCGGCGAGGTTGAACCGCAGATCGGCCTCGCGAATCTCCGTGAGCTGACCGGTCAGGCGCAGTCGGTGAAGCCCGAGCTGCGGGTCGTGGCGCGTCGCCAGCACGATGCAGAGCTGCTCCGGGCGGCCAGCGATGAGTTCGGCGACGTCATCGCGCGCGGAAGCGGCGCGGAGTTCATGGATGTCGTCGATGACCAGCAGGACCGGCCGATCGAGCCCGGCGAGCTCGGCGATCAGCCTCTGTACGAGGCCAGAACCGTCGAAATGCGGTGATGGAGCGAGTGGCGTAAGGACGGCGTCCGATCCGACCGCCGCGCGGAGCTGTTCGAGGACTGAAAGCCAGAAGCGCTGGGGGTCCCGCTCGTCGCGGCGGACCGAGACCCACGCCGCGCGGTCGGCGAGGTTCGCTTCGTCGATCCACGAGTGCAGCAGCATCGTCTTCCCACTGCCGGGCGGCGCCGAGACGAGCGTGACGCCGCCTGCGAACCCGGCGGACAGGCGCTCGAAGAGTTCCGGCCGTGCGACAACGGACGGAGGGTGCATACCCGAGGTCATCGAGGATCCCCTCACCTTGCGCATCGTCTCACGCCGGAACTCACCGAGGAAGTCCAAGCGACCGCGTAAGGCCGCAAGCAGGGCGACGGTCGTCGCGATCACGACATCTGCTCAGCCTCACCCAGGAGCTGCCAGACCTGGCCGATCGGTACGCCGTCGGCGGACATCGATCGTCCGATTGGGTTGATGCGGGCTCATCCGCTCGAACGCGATGCTCACGGCATGCGCGATCTTCGGAAGGATGCACGATACGAGATCCGTATCCGCGGAATCCTGGGTCGAACGGTCGCCGGTGCCTTCCCGGGCCTCCTGGCCCAGGAGGATCGCGGCGAGACGGTGCTCATCGGCCGGCTCCCAGACCAGGCCGCACTCCACGGAGTCCTTGCTCAGATCGAAGCGCTCGGACTCGAGCTCATCGAAATCCGGCGTCGGTAGCTTCAGATGGAGTCGAAGACGTCGATCGTGACGCGCGTCGGGTAGCTATCCGCGCGCCCTCTCGAGCAAAGCAATTGCCCGATAGGCCTCACTTAAGCGGTGCGCCGCTCAACGTCGCCGTCGTTCTGCGTCGACTGGGTCGGCCGACGGGGCTCATGAGTGCTGTCGGCACCGATGATGCCGGCGACGTGGCAATCAGCGAAGTCGGGCCCGTGGGTGGTGGATCCGGCGTCGGCGTGCTGACCGGACGGCGAATCAGATGACCAACCCGTCTGCCGAGTCAGGTGACCGAATGATTGACGAGTCAGGTGACCGGCGCGCTGGAATTGCCGGGCCGCAAGCGTGGCAGGAGGGTTACCTGACTAGGGGATAGGTGCCAGGAGCCCTGTCCGGGTCCGAGGCCGACCGATCCACAACATGTGGCCGCGCGGCCCGCAGGTACCCACAAGATGTTGTGGTTTGGCTGGCGAGGAAGGACTCGAACCTTCAATTTCCTGATCCAGAGTCAGGTGCCTTACCAATTTGGCCACTCGCCAGTGGTTGGCCCGCTTCACCGTCACAGGCCGATCTTCGAAGCGAATGCATGGTACGCGAGGCCGTACGCCTTCCGGCAAGGGCGGTGGCTCGGTGCTCAAGTGGCCTCGCGGTCCGGGACCGTCGTTGGACCCTTGGATGGCCGATCGATGACGGATGGGCCAATGACGGAGCCTGTCTTGGCGAGCGATCCTAGCGAAGCTGCTCCCCATGAGAACGAGGGCTCTGGACGCTGCGCACCGTGTTCGCCGTTCTATCGCCCGCAGGCGGCCTGACCGCCGGGATCGACCCGCTCGCGCCGATCGCCATCGGCGTGGTCGTCGGTCTCGTATTCGTTGCCGGGCTCGTCGTCGTCCGCCGGCGGCTCTCGGCGCGGGAGTCACCGGGCGCCGCCAAGACCGGCACGGGCTCCGAACCTGCCGTCGACGCCTGGTCAGGGCGCGACCGGAACCTTCCGCGCTGGCTCGATCCATCCGTGGCAGCCGCTCGATACAAGACGGATCGAGCGCTCATCGCCGGGCCAGCCGCCGCCGTGGCTATCGCGCCGGCTCGCGTGCCGATGGCCTTCGTCACGCCCGGCGACGAGCTCACGGAACGGCAGCGTGTTCGATATGACGGGGTGCCACTCCTCGATCGTCCGGACGACGTTCTCGGATGGCTGGTGCGAGAGCTGGACGGGGGAGACGAGGTCGAAGTGCTCGAGCGGGCCGAGATCTGGGCCTACGTCCGCACGCCGACCAATCTCGTCGGCTGGGTCCCCAGCATGACGCTCGCGGCCGTGTCGGCCGCTGCGGTCGACAACGGCGCCCATCACACCGTGGCGACCGAGCGCGACCTCCCGGCGGCGGCCGACGAGCCGATCGCGCTCGAGGCCCTCCTCGAGATCGTCGCCGCACGGCGGCTTGCTCGACGGGAGCCGGAGCCGCCGGTCGAAGCCGCGCCGACCTCGCCACGACCGCGGACGCGAAAGCCCAAGGCCGCGGCATCGCCCTCACCCACGCGCCGACGCCGACAAGGGGCGAACGCGCCGCAGGCCGAGGAGACCTAGGCAAGCTCAGGCCGTTGGCGCCACGTGGCGCCGGCAGCGCGCCTGGTAGAGGTCGGTGCCGCCGACGTTGGCGGCGACGAGGTCCTCGGGGCCGGCCGCGGTGGCCGCGAGCTTGACGTGGAACACGGCCTCCTCGCCGCACACCGTGCAGATCGCGGTCAGCTTGTCGACCCGCTCGGCGAGCGCCATGAGGGAGGGGAGGGGCTCGAACGGCCGGCCGTCGAAGGTCACGTCGAGCCCGGCGACGATGACGATCATCCCCCGGTCCGCGAGCCGCCCGACGACCGGCACCAGCGCCGGCCCGAAGAACTGCGCCTCGTCGATGGCGACCACGTCGGTGCCATCGGGGACGGCCGCCTCGATCTCGGCGGTGCTCGACGCCGCGAGCGACGGAAAGTCGGTCCCCGCGTGTGAGGCCAGGCGATCGGAGCCGTGACGCGTATCGAGGGCGTGGTTGAACACGACGACCCGGCGGCCGGCGATGACCGCGCGCCGGACGCGCCGCAGCAGCTCCTCGGTCTTGCCCGCGAACATCGGCCCGCAGACCACTTCGACTCGACCAGGCTCGCCCATGCGGGGCAGGATCGCACCTCGGCCGATCGGCGGTCGAGCCCGCTCTCTCCGTTCTACGCCCTCCTGGAGTGTTGTGGACGCGACCGGCCTCGCCTACCACCCGGAGGCGTACACGGGGTCGATATCGCCGCAGCTCGGCCTCGAACACCACGCCCAGGCGTAACCCAGGCGGGGTTGGCCGGATAGGACCGACGACGGAGCCACGCACAACCGCAGATCGTTGACATTGCAACTATCTGGGTGTAGCGTTCTTGGTGTCGGACAAATGGTGTTGCCATCAACACAAATCGAGGCTATTGAACGGACATGGGCGCAAACGATCTCTCCCTCCTCATCCTCCAGCTCGCGGTCGGGCTGACGTTCGCCGCACACGGCGCGCAAAAGGTCTTCGGCTGGTGGGGCGGGCCCGGCCTGACCGCCTGGGAAGGCGCGATGGCGCACATGGGCTTCCGGCCCGCCCGCCTGTTCGGGACGGTGTCGGCGCTGGTCGAGCTGGTCGGCGGGCTGCTGCTCGCTGTCGGCTTCCTGACCCCGCTCGTGGCCGCGGTGCTCGTCGCGCAGACGGTCGTGATCATCGGCAAGGTCCACCTGCCGCACGGCTTCTTCAACAGCAAGTCCGGGATCGAGTTCCCGCTGGTGCTGGGCGTCGGCGCGGCCGCAGTCGGCCTGGCCGGCCCGGGCGCTCTGAGCCTCGACGCGGTCCTCGGCATCTCGGTCGATCCCGCCGTTCGGGCGCTGCTGCTCGTGGCAGGCATCGTCGTCGGGCTGGCGACCCTCGCCGTCCCGGGTGTGGCGTCGCGGCTCGACACGCGGACGCACGCGGCCGCCAGGTAGGCACCCCCGAGCCGCGCGCGACAAGGGGCCGGGGCGCGGTAGGCTCCACGCGAGTCACCGCACCGGAGCATCACCATGACGGACCGCCCGATCCTGGACAACATCAACGCCCTCGCCAACGAGGAGGCGCAGCTCTGGGAGCGCGCCTCCGCGGGCGGGGGTCTCGGCACGGCGGACCAGGAGCGCCTGGACACGATCAAGGTCGAGCTCGACCGGTGCTACGACCTCCTCCACCAGCGCCAGGCGCGCCGCGACGCCGGCCTCGATCCCGAGGAGGCGCAGCTCCGCCCCGCCGAGGTCGTCGAGCGTTACCAGCAATAGCGCGCCCGCCGGCGCAGCGCCTGAACCAGACTAGGTCTGCCGGGCGTTCTGGGCTCGGCCGGACGGGTCGGCGCGCACCGCCCGGGTGCCCGATGTCGCTGCGAACAGCACGCCGCCCACCACCGTCGCCGCGACGAGCACGCCGAGGCTCGCGACGAAGTCGGGCTTCAGCACCATGATCGACACCACGCCGATCGCGAGCCCGGTCTGGAGCCACAGCGCCAGCAACAGCGTAGGGTTCCCGGCCTGCTCACGAAGCCGCGGCGAGAAGCCGTCGGGCTCCTCCTCGAGCAGCCGGTTGAGCCGGATCATCGTCCGGCCCGTCAGCAGCGCGCCCAGCGCGGCCAGCGTGATCAGCCCGATGAAGCCCGCTCCCGTCCACGTATCCATGGTCCATTGGGTCAGCGCCATGTACAGGCCGCTCAGGAGCAGCGCGAGCATGGACAGGGGCGCGATGGCTCGCGGCAGCGTCATGACGCCGCGCCAGGTGAGCAGCTCGTTCCGGGTCTGCGAGCCGCGCAAGCGCGTCGCCGCGAGCCACTGGAGCCCGAGCGAGACGAACACGCCGATCGCGCCGAGGATGTGCAGCAGGAGGGCGTAGGGGTAGAGGTCCATGCGGCGGCTCCTTCCGAGGCGGGAACAGACCAGCATGGGCGCCGGGGGTCTGGCGAGCGCGACACGCGACGGCGCGACGGGCTTGCAGTCGCCTTGCGGCCGACGTGCCTCAGGTTGCGGCGGCCGCCTCGAGCAGCTCATGCGCCTCGCGCACGTCGGCCGTGTCGAAGCCCTCGGTGAACGTCCCGACGATCGGCGCAAGCAGCGTTGACGCGGCGGCCGGATCGCCGGCCTCGACCCGCAACCGGGCGAGTCGGGTCGCGGCACGGAGCTGGGCCGTCCGGGCTCCAAGCTCGGTCGCGCGGTCGACGGCCCGCTGGTACCAGGGCTCCGCGTCGGTGTCGCCGGCCGTCCCGTTGGCCTGAAACCGAAGCAGGTCGCCCTTCGCGGTCCACAGCTCCGGCAGGAGCGACGCGCCAGACCCCTCGCCCAGGATGTCCAGCGATTGATCGACGGCCGGGAGCCCTTCGGCGGGTCGTCCGGCATCGGCGGCGGCTCGAGCCTGCACGAACAGCAGGAACGGCCAGAAGATCGGCGGCGACCGGAGCTCGCCATAGTGGCCAAGGCCGTTCCGGATATCCGCCAGGCCGTCGTCGGCTTGGCCGAGCCCGACGCGCGCCGCCCCGCGGAGGACCGTGCCGGCCGCGGTCCAGATGTGGAACTCGTGCTCGTCGGCGAGGTCGAGAAGTCCCGTCGCCAGCGTGAGGGCCGCCTCCGGCTCGCGGCGCCACAGTCGGAGCAGGCCGGCGTGGTAGCGAGCGTAGGCGGTGGTGAACGGGTGGTCGAGCGCCGACGCGAGCGCGAGCGCCGCCTCGGCTCGTTCCGCGGCGAGATCGGACCGGCCGAGCATCCATAGGGTGAACGCAGACGTCGTGAGGCACGAGACGCGCGGATCGTTGCCGACGCGCGCGGTCCGGGTCGAGATCGGCCTGTCGGGGAACAGCGCGATGGCCTGGTCGAAGTGGTCGAGCCCTCGCTGCAGGTCGTGGAAGCTCATGAGGAACGTTCCGACCAGGAGATGGCCGTCGATCAGCATGCTGGCGTCGCCCTCGGACGCGCCGAGCGCCAGGATCTGCTCGCCAAGCTGCGCGGACTTGTCGAGCTGGGCGCGGAACAGGTACAGGCTCGCGAGCCCTCGCAGCACGGAGAACTGCTGGCGGACGTCGCCACCGCGCTCGAACAGCTCGAGTGCCCCGGCCAAGGCGGCTTCCACGTCCGGAGTGAAGCCCTTGGTGGCGATGAGGGCCCGAGCGAGCGTCGTCCGCAGCGCGATCTCTTCGTTGATCCGCTCGGGCGAGGATGGGACGGCGTCGACGACCGTGAGCATGTCCGAGGCCAGCCCGACCGTGTCGAGGTACCAGCCGTGGGCGTCGTCGAGGATCAGCAGGGCCTTCGCCAGCTTGTCGAGCTGCTCCAGGTCGCCCGCCTCGACCCAGAAAACCCACGCGATGCGAAGGTTTGCGACATCCGCACCCAGCAGGCGCAGGGCGACCTCGCGCCCGCCCCCGGTGAGGTCCGCGCGTAACCGGTTCGCCATCCCCGCGTAGTGGGTCGCGTGCGCACGGCGGGCCCGCAGCGCGAGGTCCTTGCGCTGGTCGAGCCGATCGGCGGCGAACGCCCGGATCGTCTGGAGCATCGCGACCCGCGGCTCGCCGCCCGGCTCATCGACCCGGCGCAGCAGGCTCTTCTCGACGAGCCCGGCCAGGCCGTCGAGGACGTCGATGACCACGCCCGCGGACGCCCCGACGTCGTCGGCGACGGCCTCGATCGCCGCTACCTCCGCGTCCGCGAACACCGCCAGCAGCTCGAACAGGCGCTGCTCGGCGGGCTCGAGGAGCTCGTAGCTCCAATCCACCGTCGCCCGCAGGGTCTGCTGGCGCTCGGGGAGATCTCGCGGACCGCTGCGCAGGAGTCCGAGCCGGTCGTCGAGACGGTCGCGAAGCACGTCCGGCGAGAACAGCCCGAGGCGGGCGGCCGCGAGCTCGATCGCCAGCGGCAGGCCGTCGAGCCGGCGGCAGATCTCCGCGACGGCCGAGGCGTTGTCGTCCGTGAGCTCGAACTCCGGGCGGACGACGCGCGCGCGATCAACGAACAGCCGCACGGCCTCGGATTCGCCGACGACCTGCGCCGTCTCGTGGCCGCGCCCGGCCGCCGGGAGCGCGAGCGGTGGGACGGCGAAGACCTGCTCCGCCCGGACGTGGAGCGCCTCGCGACTCGTAGCCAGCACCGTCAGGCCTGGGCAGTCGCTCAACAGGCCGGCCACCGCGGCGGCGGCCTCGGTGACCTGCTCGAGGTTGTCGAGCACGATCAGCATCCGCCGCTCGCGGAGGTGGTCGGTCAGCTCGTACTGCAGGTCGCGGTCGATGATCTCGCCCAGCCCGACCGCTCGGGCGATCGCCACCAGGACCGCGTTCGTGTCGCGGACGCCGGACAGGTCGACGAACGACGCGCCGTCCCGGAACCTCGGGGCGAGGTCAGTGGCAACGCGGATCGCGAGGGTCGTCTTGCCCGTGCCGCCGGGTCCGGTGAGCGTCAGCAGTCGGACCGACCCTTCCGCGAGGCGTTCCGTGATCTGCGCGATCTCGTCCCGGCGACCGATCAGCGCGGCGACCCGCGACGGGAGGTCGGTCCCCGCGCTACGGGCGGTGACCAGCGGGGGAAACCGGGAGGGCAGGTCCGGGTGCACCAGCTGGAACAGGTGCTCGGGCCGGCCGAGATCGCGGAGGTGGTGCTCGCCGAGGTCCAGGAGCTCGGCGCCGTCCGGGAGCTGCTCCACCGCGAGCGCCCCCGCCGATGAGGACAGCAGCACCTGGCCGCCGTGGCCGGCCGCCATGATCCGGGCGGTGCGGTTGACGGTGGTGCCGAAGAAGTCGCCGCCCCGCTGCTCGGCCTGGCCGCAATGGACGCCCATGCGTACCCGGAGCGGGCCCGTCTCGCCCCAGGGCTCCGCGACCAGCGCGCGCTGGGCCGCCAGGCTCGCGGCGGTCGCGTCGATCGCGCCGCCGAAGACCGCCATCATGCCGTCGCCCGTCGTCTTGACGACCGAGCCGCCCGACCCCTCGATGGCCTCGCGCAGGATCGCGTCGTGGCGGCTCAGGGCCGCCGGCATCGCCGCCGGGAACCGCTCCCAGAGGCGCGTGCTGCCCTCCAGGTCCGTGAACAAGAAGGTGAGCGTCCGAGTCGAGGGCATGTCCACGACACCATCATCGGGCTTCAGACGCCGCGTCGTCCCAGCCGTACAGTTGTGGGCATGGCTCCCGCCCAGCCCGCCTGCTTCCTCATCGCCGACATCTCCGGGTACACCGGGTACCTCGCTGACGTCGAGCTCGACCACGCCCAGGACATCCTCGCCGACCTCATCGGCGCCGTGGTCACGGCCCTCCGACCCGGCTTCCGGCTGGCCAAGCTCGAGGGCGACGCGGCGTTCACCTACGCCGCCGGCGAGACCATCGACGGGTCGATGCTCCTCGACACCATCGAGCGCTGCTACTTCGGGTTCCGCCGCAGGCGGCGCGACGTCCGCCAGGCCACGTCGTGCGAGTGCAACGCATGCAGCCGGATCCCTGACCTCGACCTCAAGTTCGTCGTCCACCACGGCGAGGCGATCGTCCAGAAGGTCGCGGGGCGCCAGGAGCTGCTGGGCTCGGACGTGATCGTCGTCCACCGGCTGCTCAAGAACGACGTCGTCGACGGGCTGGGGATCGAGGCCTACGCCCTGCTGAGCCAGGCCAGCCTCGACGCTGCAGGGCTCGATGGCGCCGCGCTCGGCCTGCGTCCGCATGTCGAGACCTACGACCGGATCGGCAACGTCCAGGCCTGGGTGCTCGATCTCGAGCGGCGCTGGCAGGAGGAGGAGGCGCGCGCCCGGGTGTTCGTCACGCCGGACGAGGCCATCCTCGTCGTGTCCGTCCCGACGACGGTCCCGCCCCAGGTGGCCTGGGAGTTCCTCACCACGCCCGGGCAGCGGATGACCTGGCAGCCGTGGGTGACCGAGGTCAGGATCGAGGGCGCGACCGGCGGGCGGCGCGGGCCGGGCTCCGCCAATCACTGCCGGCACGGCAAGGACGCGGTGGTCGAGGAGATCCTCGACTGGCGCCCCTACGACTACGTCACCGATCGGACGATCCTGGACACCCCGACCGGGCCGGTGAAGGTGCTCCACACGATCGAGCTCGAGCCGACGCCCACGGGCACGACCATCCACATGCGGTTCGGGTCGCCGAAGACCAAGCGCGAGAAGCTGCTGATGGAGCACATCGGGCCCGCGTACGGCGCGGCCCTCGAGTCCGGCGTCCCGAGCCTGGTCGCGCAGCTGGAGGAGCGGTTCGCCGCCCGATCCGAGGGCGGCGCCCCCGAGCCCGAGCTCGCCGCGCCGAGTGCCGACGGGCCACTGGCTGGCATCGCGCCGCTGGTGATGATCGATTGACAGGTCGCGTGCCGTGCCCACCTGGCGCCAGCCGGGTCAGCAGTCGAACGCGAACCAGCACAGCTCGTTGCGCAGCCGCTGGTCGTCGAGCACGAGATCCCGGATCTCCTGGGGGAGCTGGGCGCGCTGCCACCGGCACTCCAGGCGGCCGGCCTCCTCGCGCTCACCGTCGGCAGCCGCCGCGCGAGCGGCCCTGACGGCGTAGGCCGCGGCACCGAGCTCGTGGGCCGCCACATGGCCCACCGCCGCGGCCTGGCCGGCGGCGTACGCGGCGTGGCGCGCTGACCCGGTCAGGTCCCTGGCCGCGCCGTTGGCATGGCCGGCCGCCGTGCGGGCCTCGGCCCAGCTGACCTCGCCCCGCGCCCAGGCGCGCCCGAGGTCGATCGCCCGACGCGGACGGTCGTCCTTCGGCCGTGCCTGCTCGAAGTGATGCAGCACGTGCTCCGCGCAGTCCGCCGCCCAGATCGCGAGCAGCCGATGGTCGTCGTCCTGGAGGGTCCCGCCGCGACGAACCGTGATGAACCGCGGATCCCGGATCTTGGGGAGGATCACCGGACTGGAGACTCCAACAGGCTCAGCCCTTCGGCTGCACGACCGCGAGGACGTTGTGGCTGGGGTCGATGAACCAGGCCGCCCACGAGTGCCCCATGTCGGCGATCCCATCGGTCGTCACGGGTTCGGGTGCCGTGTACTCCTCGATCCGGACGCCGCGGGCCCGGAGGTCGGCGAGCGCGGCGTGGATGTCGGGCACGCGCCAGGCCATCTGCGTCTGGATGTCCGAGGTCCCGACCGTGCTCTTCGTGACCACGAGCTGGGTCCCGCCACCGGACCGGAACACGATCCTGTCGTCCTCATCCTCGCGCGCGATCTCCAGCCCCAGCACGCCGTGATAGAAGTCGCGGGTCGCGTCCAGGTCCGTCGACAGCAGGATCGGGAACACCGGATAGTCGCTGAGCATGTGGCGAGGCCTCCGTGGTTCGGCCGGCGGCGCCGTCGGTGGCGCGTCGGGTATCGGGCCGGACCGCGACGTATCGTGCCCGCCTCAGCGACTTGGTGCTGCCGCCTTGCGGTCGACCGAGGCCGCCACGACCGGGGCGGTGGGTGAATCGCCAGGGGCGGTCACGCCCGAGAATCGGAGGCGCCGGACGCCCCGAAGGACGCCCGGCGCCGGGTCGCGGACCGCGTCGGCTCGTCAGGCCGCGGCGCGCCCGCGCTGATCTGCTTCGTCGGCATCGGCTCCTGCCGCCTCGGCCGGCCAGGCGGCCTGCGCGGTCGCGGGTGCCTCGCGGAACAGCAGCACCAGGCCCGCGGCCACCAAGCTCGTCGCGATCCCGATGGCGAACGTGGAGGCCGTCGCGATCGAGAACGCCTGGTGGATGGCCCCGACGATCGCCGGGATGAACGGCGCCACGGCGGCCTGGGCCTCCGCGGGCAGGGAGGCCAGGATCGCCGCCCCCACGTCGCCGACGCCGGTGAGGTTCTGGGCCCCGCCACCGCCCGCGGCCAGCGCGCCGCCGATCTGCGGCGGCACCCCCGCCGACACGAGCGCAGACGGGATCTCGCGCGTCAGCGAGGTCGCGAACACCGTCCCCGTGATCGCCAGGCCCACGGTGCCGCCGATCTGCTGGAAGAACGACAGGTTGCTGACCGCGGAGCCGATCTGGCGGACCGGCACGCTGTTCTGGACGACCAGCGGGAACACCGCGAACGTCGGCCCGACGCCGATGCCCGTCACGAGCATCGCCAGCCACAGCAGCGGCAGGGGCGTGTCTGCCCGGAGCTGGGTCAGCATCGCCAGCCCGGCGGCGGTCGCGATCAGGGCCGCGAACAGCAGCACGCGATAGTGGCCGGTGCGGGCCACGATCTGACCCGACGCGACGGCGCTGAAGATCAGCCCGCCGAGCAGCGGCAGCATCTGGTAGCCCGAGATCGTCGCGGACGACCCGCCGACCACCTGGAACCAGCGGGGGAGGAACACGACCGCGGCGAAGAACCCGAACATCGCCAGGAACACCGAGCCGACCGAGACCGCGAACGCGCGGGTCCGGAACAGCTCGAGCGGCACGATCGGCTCCGCCGCCCGCGACTCGATCCACACGAACGCGCCCAGCACGAGCACGCCCAGCAGGATCAGGCCGCCCACCGTGAGGTCGGTCCAGTCGGCCGACTGCTTGTTCGTGAGCCCGATGAGGATCGGCACCAGCGCGCCCGTGAACAGGGCCGCGCCCAGGTAGTCGATCTTCGGCTTGTCGCCGCCGAGGTGGTAGGCCGGCAGGTAGCGCCGGATCGTCAGCAGCACCACGAGCCCGATCGGGATGTTGACGAAGAACACGAACGGCCAGCCGACGGTGTCGGTGATCAGGCCGCCGATGGCCGGGCCGAGCAGGCTCGACAGCCCGAACACGGCGCCGAACAGGCCCTGGTAGCGGCCGCGCTCGGACGGCGAGAACAGGTCGGCGATGGTCGCCATCGCGAGCGGGAAGATCGCGCCGGCGCCGAGGCCCTGGATGCCGCGCGCGACGACCAGCTGCCACATCTCCTGGCTCAGGCCCGCCAGCACCGAGCCGAGCATGAACACGGTGATCCCGAACAGGAACACCGGACGACGGCCGAACAGGTCGGAGATCTTGCCGTAGAGCGGACCGCTGATCGTGGCGGTCAGCAGGTAGGCCGTGATCGCCCACGTGTAGAGGCCGTTGCCGCCGAGGTCGGTGATGATCGTCGGCAGCGCCGTGCCGACGACGGTCTGGTCGAGGGCCGACAGGAAGACGGCGACCATGACCGCGCCGAGGACGCGCATGCGGACGGGGTGGGGGAGTTGAACCGGCGCACGATCCTCTGCGCCGCCCCAGGCCTGTGTCGTTGGGCTGGACACCGGGAGCACCTCTCTGCTCGTTGTTCTAGGTGCGTCCACCCTATCGACCGATTAGGACAATATCGTTCCTAATGGTGGTGTAGATTTCGGGCGATGACGACGTCGTCGCGGCTCCTGCGCCTGTTGTCCCTGCTCCAGACGCCGCGCGACTGGACGGGGACCGAGCTCGCCTCGCGCCTCGAGGTCAGCCCGCGCACGATCCGCAACGACATCGAGCGCCTGCGCGACCTCGGCTACCCCGTTCACGCGACCCGCGGCTCGATCGGCGGCTACCGGCTGGAGGCGGGCACGTCGATGCCGCCGTTGCTGCTCGACGACGACGAGGCGGTGGCGGTGGCCATCGGGCTGCGCACGGCGACCCAGGGCGCGGTGACCGGGATCGAGGAGACGTCGCTCCGGGCGCTGGCGAAGCTCGAGCAGGTGCTCCCGCCGCGGCTGCGGCGCCAGGTCTCGACCCTGCAGGGGGTGACGGTCCACGTGCGGCGCGGCCGGCAGGGTCCGACCGTGGATCCCGCGATGCTCACCGAGATCGCCCGCCTCGCGCGCGACCACTTCACCTTGCGTTTCGACTATTCCGACCGGCGCCAGGAGGCCTCGCAGCGGCGGGTCGAGCCGTACCGGATCGTGAACGCGGGGCTACGCTGGTACCTGGTGGCGTGGGACCTCGACCGCGAGGACTGGCGCACGTTCCGCGTGGACCGGATGCGCGAGGGTCTGTCGGCGGGTCCGCGATTCACGCCTCGCGAGCTCACCGACGCCGACGCCGAGGCGCTCGTCGCGCGCGGCCTCCCGGTCGAAGCCCGCCAGCACCAGGCCCGGGTGGTCGTGCGCGCGCCGGCGGAGCAGATGCTCGATCGGTTCGGCCCGTGGCTCGGCACGGTGACGGCGGTCGACGCGTCGAGCTGCGTCATCCACACGGGCGCCGACACCGTGGAGCAGCTGGCGGCCTGGCTCGGCATGCTCGACGCCGACTTCGAAGTCACGGAGCCGCCGGAGCTGGTCGCGGCCGTGCAAGCCCTGTCGACGCGATATGCAGCGGCGACGGCCTGAGTCAGGTCGCCAGCGCGACGCCGGCTGTCCTGCAGGCGTTCGATAGCTCGGCGTCGATGGTCGCAAGGGGCACGCTTCGAAACCGAGCGAGGTCGAGGTACGTGGCGTCGTAGACGCTGAGGCCGAAGGCTCGCGCCGTCTCGAGCACCGCGCCGGCAGCCGTTGCCAACTCGACGGGCACGATCTCGACGTCGAGATCGACCAGCAGCCGACTGGCTCGATCTGCGTCGCCTCGGTCGATGCGACCCCGCCGCTCGGCGGCCCACAGGCCGTTCGCGACCTCCAAAGGCCAGTGCGCAGGTGCGAGCGCGCCATCGGTGGCCACGTGCGCGAGGGCGCGTTCCGCGAGGTCGTCCTGTTCGTCGTGCAGGCACCAGGCAAGGGCGACAGATGCGTCGACGACGATCACCACTTGCGTCCTTCGTCCACAAGGTCCCGAATTCGGACGCCTCGCAGCGGGTGGTCCCGCCGGAACGTGAGCAAGGATGCCGCTGCCGCCGCAGCCGACGCGCGACCAGGACGCGCCGGGATCAGGATGGCAACCGGCTGACCGTGCTTGGTGATCGTGATCGATTCGCCGGCGGCGACCTCGTCGAGCAGCCGGGGGAGGTGGGTCTTGGCTTCGTAGGCGCCGACGTGTCGCATGGATGGGATCTTATCGACTAGTCGGCGACTAGTCTAGTTTTGACGAGACGAGGCGCGTCCAAGAAGCCCGAGGCTTTCCCTGCTGCCGACGAACGATCACGATGGGCCGGTTCACGTGGCATCGCTCGGAGGATCCTCATGAGCCGTCTCCTGGTGCACATCGCGACCGGACCCGAGAACCCGACTCGGGTCGCGCTCGGCCTGCTCGTGGCCCGCAGCGCCCTCGAGGCCGGCCACGACGTCGACGTGTTCATCGCGGGCGACGGCGTCGCGGTGTTGCGTCCGGAGACGCTCGAGGCGGGGCACGGGATCGGAACGGGGAGCCTGCGCGAGCACGTCGACGTGCTCGTCGCGGGCAAGGCGCGGTTCTTCGTGTCGGGGCTGTCGAGCAGGGCCCGGGGGCTCACGCCGGACGCACTCGGCGGGCTGGAGGTCACGATGGCGCCGCCGAGCCGCCTCGTGGAGCTGGCGTTCGAGGCGGACCGCGTGATCTCGTACTAGGAGGGCAGCGTGAGCCAGCCGCGGCCGAACCCCCGCAAGCAGGCATCCGCTCCCGCGCCGCCGGCGCCTCGCCCGCGTAAAGCCCGCCAGCCGGGCGCGGTCGCGCCTCGTGCATGACCGCTTGGCGGATTGACTCCCGAATCACCTCCGACTCGGAGACGCCTCGCTGGCGCGCGACACGGCGGAGCGCGTTCTTGAGCTCGAGCGGCAGGTAGGCGGTGGTCTTGTCCACGAGGACATGCTGTCACCAGTAGCAAGAGGAGCAAACCCCTGTCGATCGGGTCGGAGGCATCGGCCGCTTACGTCATCGGTGGCAGGATGGTCGTCCACAGACGTAGCAGCCATGGAGGACTGTCATGGCACAGACGATGGCGGATATCGCCAACAAGCCGTCCTGGGTGGACCTCTCGAGCGGAGACGCGGGGTCGTCGCGCGAGTTCTACGGCAAGTTGTTCGGCTGGAACGTCGAGGTCAACCCGGACCCGCAGTACGGCGGCTACGCGCTGGCGCGGATCGGCGGTAAGGACGCGGCCGGGATCGGGCCCAAGATGGACCCGAACGGCCCGACCGCCTGGGCCCTGTACATCGGGACCGAGGACATCGAGGCGCTGGCGAAGAAGGTGACGAGCGCCGGCGGCACGGTGATCATGGCGCCGTTCGACGTGGGCGACCAAGGCAAGATGGCCGTCTTCCAGGACCCGGCCGGAGCCTTCATCTCGGCCTGGCAGGGTACCCGGATGGGCGGCTTCCAGACCGATATGCCGAACTCGTTCGGGTGGGCGGAGCTCAACGCTCGCGGCGTCGACAAGGCGTTGCCGTTCTACACGGCCGTGTTCGGCTGGACGGTCAAGAAGAGTCCGATGGGCGAAGGCCAGCCGGACTACAACGAGTTCCAGATCGACGGCCAGAGCGTCGCCGGTGCGTGGGAGATGAACGCCATGGTTCCGGCCGAGGTGCCGAGCTACTGGCAGGTCTACTTCGACGTCGACGACGTCGACGCGGCGCATCGCAAGGCGCTGGACCTCGGCGCGCACGAGCTCAACGCCCCGCAGGAATTCCCGGGTGGCCGCTTCTCGATCGTGGCCGATCCCCAGGGCGCGAGCTTCGGCCTGCTGAAGATGGCGCCTCGCTGACGTCACTCCCGCGCCGCGGCCTCGGGGTTCGCCCTGGCCGCGGCGCTCTTGCTGTCCGGCTGCGCGCAAACGGCGCCCGGGCGCTATCGTCGGTCGCATGGGACTCGGCTTCGGACTCCTCAGCGCCCAGCTTCGGCCGGGCGAGACCGACTGGACGCGGGCGTACGACGAGACCATCCGGGTCGCCGTCGAGGCCGAGCGGCTGGGCTTCAGCCTCGGTGTGGACCACGGAGCACCACTTCGTCGACGACGGGTACATGCCCTCGCTCCTCGTCACGAGCGCGGCGATCGCCCAGGCGACGTCCACGATCGAGATCGGGACCGGCGTCGTCCTCGCCCCGATGCACCACCCGCTGCGCCTTGCAGAGGATGCCGCGACCGTGCAGCTGCTGAGTCACGGCCGATTGCTCCTTGGTCTCGGCTTGGGCTGGAGCGAGGTGGAGTACGCAGGGCTGGGTGCCGACGCGCGCCGGCGGGGCGTCGCGATGGAGGAGATCCTCGAGATCCTCCCGCAGGCGTGGTCAGGGGACCCGTTCACGCACGAGGGGGACGTCTACCGACTGCCGACGCTCGCCGTTCGACCCCGGCCACCGAGGAAGATCCCGGTGCTCGTCGGCGGCGGGGCCGAGGTGGCCATCCGGCGCGCCGCGCGCCTCGCCGATGGCCTGTTCGCAAACGCCCCGCTGGCGAAGTTCGTGCAGCAGGTGCACTGGGTGCTCGACGAGTGCGACAAGATCGGCCGCGACCCCGCGACCTTCCGGTTCATCCACTACTCGGTGGTGCTGCCCGGACCATCGCGCGAGGCGGCGCTGTCGCGCTACCGCGACGCGTTGTGGGCGATGCAGTGGAAGTACTCGGACATGGAGGCCTCGGCGACACGATCCCTTCCGCCTGTCGCCCCGCCGCCGTTCACCGACTCCGACGAGGACCTGGTCCGCGGCCGGGCGACGATCGCGGGAACACCGGGTGAGATCGTCGACACCCTGCTCGACTTCCGACGGCAGGCCGGCGCGCCCGTCGAATTCGCCGCGCGGAGCTACTTCCCGATGCTGGAGCTCGAGGCCCAGCTCGACGTCATGACCGAACTTGCGGAGGGCGTGGCGCCGCACGTGTGAGCCAGGCTCGGCTGGTCTTCGATCTGGACCAGACCTTCCTGCCTGGTCGGTCGTTCGTCCTACCCTGACCGCACTAGGATCGGCGTCGTGCTCATCCGCCACGAGACCCTGCAGCGCATCGCCTCGGGTGAGGTAGACACGGCTTTCCGCCGCCAACGCCGGCCAACGGTCAAGGCCGGCGGCACGCTGCGGACGATGATCGGGATGCTCGCGATCGACAGCGTCGAGCGCATCGAGCCAGATGAGGTCACCGAGTCCGACGCGCTTCGGGCGGGCATGACGCGAGACGAGATCCTCGCGATGCTGGCCGCCAAGACCGAGGGCGACTGCTACCGCGTCCGGCTCCACGTGGCGGGGGACGACCCTCGGATCGCGCTCCGCGAGGACGCCGCGCTTGACGAGACGACCGTCACGACGCTCCGGGCACGGCTGGACCGCCTCGACGCGGCGAGCTCATGGGGTCCTTGGACGCGGCCGACGCTCCGGTTGATCGCCGATCGGCCGTTCGTGCGAGCACCCGAACTGGCCGCCTCGGTGGGTCGGGACACGCCATCGTTCAAGGAGGACGTGCGCAAGCTCAAGGCCTTGGGCCTGACGATCAGCCACAACCCCGGCTATGAGCTCTCACCGCGCGGCCGGGCGCTACTCGATCGGCTCTGATCCGCGCTTGCGCGATCGAGGTGAGGGGCCGACCTTGTCGGCATGAACAATGCATCGATCAATCTCGCAGACGCCCTCGCCTCGTTCGACGAGATCTACAGCCCGCGCATCGTCGGCCGGGTCAACGCCTACGACGTCAAGATCGCCCACGCGGAGGGCGAGCACGTCTGGCACGTCCACGAGGACACAGACGAATTCTTCCTTGTCCTCGACGGCCAGTTCGACATCGCGATGCGCGACGCCCAGGGTGCCGAGACCACGGTCGTCCTGCGCAAGGGCGAGATCTTCGTCGTGCCCCGCGGAGTCAAGCACAAGCCGTCATCCCAGGGCGCCGACGTCCTGATGTTCGAGCCCAGCGGCACGACCTCGACTGGCGACAGCCACGAGGGCGACATCCCGGCGTACGTCGACAGCACGAGCGGCCGCGACATCGGCTGAGGGACTCTGGTCAAGTGCGTTTAGTCGTCGACACGCATCCGCACGTGATCTCGTCTAGCGGACCCGCTCTAGATAGAATACCAACGCCATGTATTCGGCGCCGTCGCGCTCTGTTCGTTCGTGTTTGTACTCTTCACAGGAGAAGTAGCCCTCGAACCGCCACCCATCTCCGCTTCGAACTAGCAGCAGGAGGTTCGGGCTTCGCTCCAGAATCGTGTTGTTGACGCCGGAGAGGATCATGTCTCCCGTGCCGCTCCAGGCTCCAAAGTATGCGTACGTCCTGTCGCTGACCCAGCCGTCGCGATAACCGTGTTCGTGGGCCGCCGAAGGATCCGAGAACAACAGGACGTGGTCGCCGTTCGCCGGATAACTGACCCCACTCTGCGGGTTGCCTCCCCAGCCACTTTGATGTAAGTCGCGTCGCCTGTACACGCGACCTTTGACAAGTGGTTCCGACGGGCCAACTGAGGTCGGGACGGTGCCGGACTTCGATTGTGCCCGCTTTCGCACCGGTCGACCGCCAAGCTGACTAATCCCCCAAGCCAGCTCAGCGCTGATGTCGCTGGCGAGATCAGGCTTACGCCACCTCGCAAGGGTCGCTTTCGCGTCTGTCGCTGCGCCAAGCTCGCCAGCCTTGACGATGACTCTCACAGCGAAGCGATACATGAGTGGGTCGATGAGCCACGGCTCGACTGCGCGAATGCCCTCGGTGCCATAGCGCGCAATCGGGTCACGGAACTCGATCCGACGATCCGGCGGCGCCTCCGCGGCACCCAACATGGCTTGATCGAGCGTTAGTGGGTCACGAGCCATACATCGCTGTCCGTGGATTGATCCCTATGACTGGAGCTCTAACAAACCTGCCGAGGTGAGAAAAGCGAACGTTTCGTCCATCACCTTCGCATCTGGAACGTACACGACGGTCGCGTCTCTCCCGCGCGTCAGGAGAACGCGGTAGGCATTTCTTCGAAGTCGCATCGCATCCTTGATCGCGGATGGGCGTTGGTACCGTCGCGCGTACTCGTTGCTCCAGGAATCACCCTTTCGAACGAAGTCGTTTCCCCAACAAAGCAAGGTCGCATCCAGCTCCAAGCCTTGACATCCGAACTCAGTAACGCATTCCCGCAGCTGTCGACACGAGCGCCCCCGCGGGTCGCCTTCGCCCTCTGCGAACCAGGGACCAAAGTTGACTCGCTTCGTCGAATTGAAGTCGTTCGGCACCGAGTATCCCCAGAGGAGGCTGTCCCGGGCAGACGCGATCATGCCAAATCGAGCCGTTGGATCCTCGGCATACCGAGACCGAAGGTAACCCTTGGCTCGATCGAGATCCCTCGTGATGCGTAGGTGATAGCCGGATCCATCTAGAGCGGAGGCAAGAGATGCGAGATCGACAGCAGGGTCTTCGCCGAGCAGACCGGAAACGTATCGATGGACGTTCGTGGTGAGGTGAAACCGAAGTTCGGTAGTGAGTTCAAGGCGCGGATCGGGCGTTGTGCGCGCGTAAGACCTGAAGACGTTGGCGAGAATCGGTGGAACATGGATCGTCCAGTTTCGCGAGGCTCCCTCGACGGCTGCTAGCCACTGCCCGATGCCGCCCTCTTCGCCAACATGGATCTCCTGGCCGGTGCCGATGAGGCCGACGACCACACCACTCTGGAACGCGCTCAGCGAACTCAACAAAGTGTTCGGGTTCCGACTTGCCGTCACCTCGCCCGTCGTGGGTGGCGGCGACTTGATCGGCGTCAAATGCCCGTTGGGCTTCGTCGAAGATCAACACGTGCTCCGGCGGAACGAGATCGGGACGACGTGAATAGCGGTCGACGTAGGCTTTCACGTCGCGAACGAACGCTTTGCCGGATCCACCAGCACTCCTTAGTTCGTACTGCAAGACCTGTACGAGAGGACCATTGCCCGACAGGAAGACTGCTGGGGCGGTGGGCTTGCCGGCAGCCCGAGGCACCGCGAGGTCATCGAGAAAGCGCGCATGTGCGAGTTGTAGGCCGACGAGCGTCTTCCCGCTGCCAGGAAGACCCGTCACCAAGACAAGGTGACGACTTCCGGTCCGAGCCGCTTCTTTGGCGATGTCCGCAAGGGCTTCGACCGTCGGTTCCGTTGCGCTATTCGCGCGCCTGATGCGCCGAATATCCCCATGCTCGAGCAATTCCCGTGCAGCTTCGACGAGGCTCGGGAGAGGCCGGTATGCATCCATGGCGAGAAACTGGTCGATGCCCACGGCTTCATCGGTCGCGGCTTCGCCCTCACTAACGACCAAGGAATCGACTACGTCCGGCCCGACGATGCGGACGCCCGCTCGCTCGCCCAGGTCGCCTTTGGCCCGCATCAGGACGAGAACCGGGAGGACTGGCCGCGACTCGCATTCGACGTGATAGGCGCGAAGGTCACGCGCATAGGCCGCGACCTGGTCGACATCGGCCTGAGTGACGGCCGACTTACCTTTCAGCTCCAACACCGCTACTGAGCCGCCGATCAGAAGGATCACGTCCGTGCGCCGGTATTCGAGAGGTAACTCGTATTCCCAGATGGTCGTGAAGTCGGCTGCGCCAGGATCGCGATCTATCGCCTCGCCGACCTCTGACTGAAACGGCGGTATCGACTCATCCCAGGCATTGATCTGTTCCGCGCTCGCGTCGCGGACGAATGCAGCCAGAGACGCACGGATCGTCGCGGGCAATGCGCCGCGAAAGACCTCGAAGTCGGACGCCCACCCGTGAGGCGTCGCTTCGTGTGTCTCCACTGGACCCTCCCGCGCTAGACCCGAGCTTGCGCCCTCGCCCAGGAGTCTTTCAGCGTAAGCGTCCGGTTGAACACCAGGGTGCCAGGCCATGAGTCCGAATCCGGCGTGAAGTAGCCCAGCCGCTCGAACTGGACGGTCTCGCCGATCGGCGCCTCGGCGAGCGCCGGCTCCAGCATTGCGCCAGTGAGGATCGTCTCGGATGCTGGGTTGAGGTCCGCGAAGAGGTCGCCATCCGCGCCGGGGTCGGGGTGCATGAAGAGGTGGTCGTATAGCCGGACCTCGGCCGGGACGGCGTGGGCCGCCGAAACCCAGTGGAGCGTCGCCTTGACCTTGCGGCCGTCGGGGGAGTCTCCACCCCGAGTCAACGGGTCGTACGTGCAGCGCAACTCCGTTACGCGCCCGGCCTCGTCCTTGACCACCGACGCACAGGTGACGAAGTACGCGTTCCGCAGCCGCACCTCGCGCCCGGGCGACAACCGGAAGAACTTGGGGACCGGCTCCTCCATGAAGTCGTCGCGCTCGATCCACAGCTCGGGGCCGAACTCCACCTCGCGCGTGCCGGCGGACGGATCCTCGGGGTTGTTGACGACCTCCATCGACTCGACCTGGCCCTCGGGCCAGTTGGTGATCACCACCTTGAGCGGGTCCAGCACGCCGAACCGCCGCGGCGCGGTCCGGTTGAGCACGGACCGCACGGAGTGTTCGAGCAGCTCGATCTCGTGGACGCTGTCGGCCTTCGACACCCCGATCTCGTTCGCGAAGTCGCGGATGCCCTCGGCCGGGAAGCCCCGCCGCCGGAGGCCGGAGATCGTCGGCATCCGCGGGTCGTCCCAGCCGCGGACGTGGCCCTCGTCGACCAGCCGCTTGAGCACCCGCTTCGAGAGCACGGTGTAGGTGACGGTCAGCCGCGCGAACTCGATCTGGCGCGGCTTCGATGGCACCGGCAGGTGCTCGATCAGCCAGTCGTAGAGCGGCCGGTGGACCTCGAACTCGAGCGTGCACAGCGAGTGGGTCACGCCCTCGATCGCGTCCGACTGCCCGTGCGCCATGTCGTAGGTGGGGTAGATGCACCAGGCGTCGGCGGTCCGCGGGTGGCTCGCGTGCACGATCCGGTACAGCACGGGGTCGCGGAGGTTTATGTTGGGCGAGGCCATATCGATCTTGGCCCGCAGCACCCGTGCGCCATTCTCGAACTCGCCCGCGCGCATGCGCGCGAACAGGTCGAGGTTCGCCTCGACGGTCCGGTCCCGGTGCGGCGAGTTCGTGCCCGGCGCCGTCAGCGTGCCGCGCGTCTCGCGGGTCTCGTCGGCGGACTGGTCGTCGACGAACGCGTGGCCGGTCCGGATCAGGTGGACCGCCCAGTCGTAGAGCTGGTCGAAGTAGTCGGACGCGTGGAGGACGTCGCCGGCCCATTCGTAGCCGAGCCATCTGACGTCGGCCTCGATCGCGTCGAGGTACGCCTGCTCCTCCTTCTCCGGATTGGTGTCGTCGAACCGGAGGTTGCAGCGGCCGCCGAACTCGCTCGCGATGCCGAAGTTGAGGGCGATCGACTTCGCGTGACCGATGTGGAGGTGCCCGTTGGGCTCGGGCGGGAACCGGGTGACCGGGGCCGAGACGCGGCCGGCCGCGAGGTCAGCCGCGACGATCTCGCGGATGAAGTCGCGTCGCTCGGGCGCGTCGGCGGGCGATCCGGCGGCCGGGGTGGGGGAGTCCGAGCTCATCCGCGCAAGTGTTCCAGATGTGCACGTGTCTGCGTGGCCAGAGATGCGATCGCCCTGCAACCCGGCCGATGGCAGGGTGGGTGGCATGGACCACCGATCCGCCTCCCGCGGCCTCGTCCGGATCAGCCTGCTGGCTTCGGTCTGGGCGCTGGGCTATGCCCTCTATCGCGCCTACTACGGCCTCGGCGGGACGTTCGGCATGTTCGGCGTCGTTCGTTCCGAGGCGACCTGGCGCGAGATCAACCTCTTGGCCGCCGGAATCCTCGCCGTCGCGGCGGTGCTGCCGATGATCGCGCTGCCGCTCTGGGACCGGCCGCGGATCCGCCTCGTCCTGCTGGCGGTGGCCTGGGTCGTCTTCGTGGGCTGCGTGGGCCACGGGTTGATCGACGACATCGTGCGCGTGGGCAGCCTGGCCGGCCTGTCCGAGGTTTACTACCCGCCCGAGCTCTGGGTCTCGGTCGACCGGTTCGCCGCCGACGTGCAGGACCTCGTGTTCAACGAGACCTGGTTCATCGTCGAGGGCCTGCTGTGGGCGGGGATCGCCTGGCTCGCCCTCGGTCCCTCGAGCGCGCGCCGCTGGTGGGTTGGGACGGCCGTCGTCGCGATCACCGTCTTCGTCGTCGCCGGGCTCCTGAGCGCCGCGGGCATCACCGGGCGCTTCGTCGTCGGCTGGGGCTGACGGACGGCGACGCCCGCCACGAGGGCAGCCCGACGACGGACATGTCGAGGCCGATCACGGTCGCCGATCAGGATCCGGCGTCGCCCAAGCGGCGTCGCGCACGGCGGACCACACCTCATCCTTCGGTGTCCGGCTCACCTTGTCACGCAAGGATCCCGCGAGTGATCGCAGGTGCCGGCCAGGAACGACCTCGATCACAATCCGGCCGTCCTCGATCCGCTGCACGGTCTCGTCGCCCGGCCTGATGCCGAGCTCCTCGCGGATGGCTTTGGCGATCGTGATCCGCCCGCGATTCCCAAATCGACTTGTCATGATCCGTAGTCTGGCCGCCCATCACATCAGCGTCAACAGATCAGATCGTGGTGGGGACGGCGATAGCAGTCGGGCGTCGTCAGCCGAACAGCACCTGCTGGCCGTAGCCGGGCGCGCCCTCGAGCTCGAGCATCTTGCGCTTGGTCGCGAGGCCGCCAGGCGCGGAGAACCCGTGGAGCGCCCCGCTCGCCGCGACCACGCGGTGACACGGGACGATGATCGGGGTCGGGTTCCTCGCCAGCGCCGCGCCGACGTCGCGGGCACCGTCCGGCCGGTCGAGGCCCATGGCTCGGGCGACCTCGCCGTAGCTCCGGGTCGTGCCGGCGGGGATCTGGCGCGTCGCCGCGTACACGGCTCCGCCGGAACTCGTCGATGTCGCGATGGTCGATCGGGACGTCGCGCAGGTCATCCGAGCCGCCGGCGAGGACCGCCGTCATGCCCTCGATCGCCCGCCGGACGAACGGCGGCACGTCGGCACCGTCCTCGAAGCGCGCGCCAGCGATGGACCGCGAGCCCGGCAGCAGCACGCCCGTGATCCCGGTCTCGCTCCAGCGCACGCCGCAGCGTCCAAGGGCGGTCTCGAAGCTTGCCTGGTTCGTGATCGTCATCGTGTCCATCGTCATCCAGAACACGGTCGCGCCGCCAGCGGTTGCGCCGCGAGGGTTCACCCGGTCGCGGCGGCCGCGGCACTCGCCTGCTGCAGGGCGCTCAGGAACAGCTCGGACGGCTGCGCGCCCGAGATCCCGTACCGCCGGTCGACGACGAAGAACGGCACGCCGCCGATGCCCAGCGTGTGGGCCTCGTCGATGTCGGCCTGGACCTCCGCGGCGTAGGCGTCCGTCTCGAGCGTCGACAGGACCTCGGCGGCCGGGATCCCCACCTCGGAGCCGAGCCGGGCGAGCGTCTCGGGATCGTCGAGCACCTCGCCCTCCACCAGCTGGCCGCGGAGCAGCCGCTCCTGGATGGCGTCCTCGAGCCCGTGGGCCTTGCCGAGGTACGCGACGCGATGGGCGTCGAGCGTGTTGATGACCTGGTACCGATCGAAGTCGTAGGCCAGCCCCTCGGCCGCGGCCAGCGAGACGACACGCTCGTTCAGCTGGTGGACCTGGTCGACGGTGGTGCGGAGCTTCGCCGCCAGGTACTCGTCGTGGGTCGTCCGCGCGCCGCGGGGCTGCTCCGGGTTGAGCTGGAAGGCGCGCCAGTGGACCTCGACGTCGTCGGCGCCATCGAAGGCGTCAAGTGCGCGCTCGAACCGCCGCTTCCCGATGTAGCACCACGGGCATACGACGTCGGACCAGATCTCGACCTTCATCGCGCCGCGTCCGCTGGCAGGCAGAGGTCGTCGACGCACACCGCCTCGTTGTCCGTGGCGAGGATCACGAGCGGCGGGAGCGCCACGGACTCATCGGCGACGGCGGGCGCGGGATCATCGTCTCCGGGTCGTGATGACACTCCGCTCATCTCGATGAGGCGAGTGTCATCGGCCGAACGGGGCTCAGCCTGTTCGTGGGTGTGGCGAGTCATCGGCGCCGCGCGGCTTCGCCTGTTCGTTGACCATGCAACCAGTGTAGCGGAGCCGCGCCGCCGAGCTCAGCCGCCCTGGAGCACCGACAGGATGTTGCCGGCGGGGTCCTTGAACCAGGCGATCGACGGACCTTGCTCGCGCATGATCCCGCGCTCGTCCTGGCCCATCCCGTCGTACCGCTCGAACTGCACGCCCTTCTGCTCGAGCTCGTCGACGGCCGCGTCGATGTCGTCCACCTCGAAGTTGAGCACGGTGAACGTCGCCGGTTCGTGGTTGGGCTTGGGGTAGATGAACACCCGCTGGCCACCCGCGAGGTTGAGCATCAGCGAGCCGTTGTCCTCGTGGACCTCTACGCCGATCGTGTCGGCGTAGAACGCCCGCTCCGCCTCGATGTCGCTCGCCGAGAACCCTGAGAACGCCGGTCGTGTCCCAATCATGCGCGCCTCCTTCTTGGCGCCAATGAGACACCACTGGGCCAGGGAGCGCGCAGCGATCGCCCAGACATTCGTCTCACGACCCCCTTGCAATCCGCCACACTATACGTATACTCATGCGTATCCAGCTCGGAAAGGATGAAGGTTAAGATGTGGCCGTGCCGAACAAGACCATCTACGTCTCCGATGGAGACCTCAAGCACTTCCAGAAGGCCCAGGAGCTCGCGGGCGGCAACCTCTCGGCGGCGATCGCCGGCGCCGTTCGACGCTACGTCGACGCCCAGGTGGGGCTCTTGGAGGGCTATGACGACGTCGTCGTCCGCGTGGGCGTGGGCGCCGGGCGCAAGGTCCGGTTCACGGCGGTCCTGGTCGGGGAGTGGGTCGACAGCAGCGACAGGCGAGCCGCTCACTTCCGTGTCTGGCGGGGTCGCGGGGGCAAGTTCGTCCTCCACGTCGAGCGCCAGCCCGAGTGGTGGGCCGTCGACGCCGAGGGCAAGCCGGCCGGCTGGCGCGGCACCCTGGGGATCGGCGATGTTCGCTACGGGTCCGCGCCCAAGGAGTCGACCCTCGAGGTCCTCGCGACCCTCGACGAGCTCCGCGACAAGGTCCCGCCCGAGCTGTTCGAGATGGTCTCCCGCTCCGCGCGCCAGCCGACCGTGGAGGAGCTCGACATCTGACCCGCGCCGCCCGGTGCAGGTCCCGGGAGGTGCGCGATGACGGCGCAGACGACCACGACCACGAGGCCGGCGATCGCGTCGGCGACCACGGCAACGAGGGCGGCCTCGGCTATCGAGGTTCGCGGCCTCCGCAAGTCGTTCGGCAAGCAGGTCGTGCTGGATGGCATCGACCTCGAGGTTGCCGAGGGCACGGTGTTCGCGCTGCTGGGCCCGAACGGGGCCGGCAAGACGACCGCGATCCACATCCTCTCGACGCTGATCTCGGCCGACGCGGGCGAGGTTCGCGTCGCGGGCTTCGATGTCACGAAGGATCCCGACGCCGTCCGCGGCGTCATCGGCCTCACCGGCCAGGTCTCCGCCGTCGACGGCCAGTTCACGGGCGAGGAGAACCTACGCCTGATGGCTGACCTCAACCACCTCGGCAAGGAGCGGGGCCGCGAGCGCGTCGCCAAGCTGCTCGAGCGGTTCGACCTCGCCGGCGAGGCCGCGAAGCCCGCGATGACCTACTCGGGTGGCATGCGCCGGCGCCTGGACCTCGCGATGACCCTGATGGGCGACCCGAAGATCATCTTCCTCGACGAGCCCACCACCGGCCTCGATCCCCGCAGCCGGCGGGTGATGTGGGACATCGTCCGCGACCTGGTCGCCGACGGGGTCACGATCCTCCTGACCACGCAGTACCTCGAGGAGGCCGACCGGCTCGCGAGCCGGATCGCGCTGCTCGACGGGGGCCGGATCGTGGCCCAGGGCACGCCGGCCGAGCTCAAACGGCTGGTGCCCGGCGGCAGCGTGCGGCTCGAGTTCGCCGACGAGGCGGCGCTCGAGCACGCGGCCCGCGCGCTTCCGAACGGGGCGCGCGATGACCAGGGCCTCGCGCTGCAGGTCCCGAACGACGGCGGCGTTCACGCCCTGCGGGCGCTGCTCGATCGCCTCGACACCGAGTCGATCGAGGTCGATGCGCTCGCCATCCGCTCCGCCGACCTCGACGACGTGTTCCTGTCCCTCACCGGCCGTGCCGACGGCGCGCCCGAGAACGAGAAGGTTTCGACCCGATGAATGCCTCGCTCCTCTCCGACTCCCTGACGATGTTCCGGCGCAGCCTCCGCCGCATGCGCCGCTACCCGTCCCTCACGTTCTTCATCGCGGTGATCCCGGTCGTGGTGCTGCTGCTGTTCGTGTACGTGCTCGGCGGCACGCTCGGGGCCGGGCTCGGCGGCCCGGTGCCCGGTGCCGCGGCGCTCGCTCCGGCCGGTGACACGCGCGAGGCGTATCTCGCGTACATCGTGCCGGGCATCCTTCTGGTCACGGTTGCCAGCAGCGGCCAGGGCACGGCCATCTCGGTCGCCATGGACATGACCGCGGGCATCATCTCGCGGTTCCGCACGATGAAGATCGCGCGCGGATCCGTCCTGGCCGGGCACGTGCTCGGCAGCGTGCTCCAGGCGATGCTCGCGACGGCGATCGTCGCCGTCGTCGCGGTCGCGATCGGGTTCCGCCCGACCACCGGGCCGGTCGAGTGGCTCGCGGCGACCGGGCTGCTGGCGCTGACCGGCTTCGCGATCAGCTGGCTGTGCGTGAGCCTCGGCATGGTCACCAACAGCGTCGAGACCGCCAGCAACCTGCCGATGTTCCTGGTGCTGATGATGTTCGTGAGCTCGGCATTCGTCCCGACGGCGTCGCTGCCCGGGCCGCTCGCCTGGTTCGCGGAGCACCAGCCGTTCACGCCGATCATCGAGACCTTGCGCGGCCTGCTCGCCGGGACGCCGATCGGCAACGACGGGCTCATCGCGGTCGCCTGGTGCGTCGTGATCTCCATCGCGAGCTACCTGTGGGCGATGCGCCTCTACGAGCGCGTGCCCGCTCGGGTCGCGGCGGCCTAGCGGGGCCACGCTCGCTACCTCGCCGCACGGCGCCCCGTCGGAAACGGCGCGCCCACAACTGCCGAATCCGGGTCGTTCCCCAAACGCGGAACCATTCCGCGAACCTGGAACGACCCGGATTCTGCTGATCCTCGCGGTCCTGGGTCGGCGCGCTACGCGATTACAGCCTCAGCCTCGACTGGCGCCGGCTCGCTCTGCGGAGTGACGACGTCGACACGGGGCTCGCTGAAGGTCCGCAGGCGCAGGTACCGGAACCCGAGCCACTCGAACATGGCGCGCACGGGACCCGAGAGACCAGGCACCTCCGATGGCGTCTCGAGCACCGGCTCGTCGAGTTCGAGCACGGAATCTCCGAGCACCAGCCTGCAGTGCCCTGCAGCCAGGACGTTGCGGGCCCACTCCGACCGCTCCCCGATCGGGACGATGATCCGGTAGCCGTCTTCCGTTGGCATCGGGCGGATGGGCGTCCGACGGACGATCCCGGACGTCCGCCCGACGTGTTCGATCAGGCCGAGTTGACCGCGTGAGCCGCTAACGAGACCGTGACGCTCCAACCACGGGTCGACGGTCCGGTTCACGAAGTCCGCGCCCGCGCGACGGTTGTTGCGCCACCATCGCGCGGCGCCGTAGGCCTCGACGGCGATCACTGCGAAGACCAGGTACTTGCGCATGCCGATCCTCCTCTGGCTCCGCAAGCATGTTCATCCCGGCGCCATCGAGACAGTGCCGAATCGACCCAACGCGCGTGGCCGTGGCCGACTCGTTCAGGCATGAGAAAGCCCTCCGGGCAGTCCGGAGGGCCTCGTGTGATCTCGGGAGGTTGGCTGGCGCGCCAGGATTCGAACCTGGAACCCCCTGATCCAGAGTCAGGTGCTCTACCGTTGAGCCACGCGCCAGCGGCCGGGCGGCATGATACCCCAACGGGACCAAAATCCGGGGTACGCAAGGGCCATTGTGCCGAGGTGGCGTCCCGGCGAAGGTGTGCCTGACCGGTCTATCGGCGGCACCGACTCGAGGGGAACATTTGGCCCGGCGATCCTTCATCCCGATCGTCTTCTTCGTGGCGATGGTGGCGGCGTGCTCGCCGGTCCAGCCGTCGGCCACGCCCTCCAGCGCCCCGGTGGTGGCCGTGGTGACGGCGCCGCCGACCGCGACGCCCACGGTGGATCCGCCGACCGCCGCCCCGCCGACCAAGAAGCCGGCCAAGACGAAGAAGCCGAAGCCGACCCCGACGCCCGAGACGTGGACCGAGGCGTATCGGTCGCACGTGTGCTCCGCGGTCGGGTCCCTGACCGACGCGCAGCCGCACCTCGACGCGGCGGCCGCCCGACTCAGCCAGCAGAACTACCCCGGTGCCCGGGCGGAGGCGTACCAGATCGTCGCGCTTGCCCTGCAGGCCACCGACCAGATCTCGGCGGCCAAGGCGTGGCCACCGGGCGATGAGGTGATGGCGCTGCTCACCGCCTCGGCCAACAGCATCGGCCACGGCGCGAGCACGCTGATCGACGGGATGGCATCGCTGGACGCCATCGTGATGCACGCAGGCGGCGCCGAGATGGATGCCGGCAACGAGCAGTTGGCCCAGGCGAAGGCCGCGGTCGAGGGGCTAGCGGCGACCTACGGTCCCGCCGGCTGCTAGCCCGCCGGCTGCTAGGACGACCGCCCGCTTCGGTCGCGACCGAACCCGTCGCCCGCGATCGACTCCGTGTGGAGGACGCACAGCCACCTGTCGTCCGCCAGCCGCCAGACAGACGCGTCGAACGCGTCGAGGGTCACGTGCTTGCCCTCGACCTCGACCTCCTCGTGCACGCCGTACGACATCGTCACGGTCTCGTCGTCGAGGTGCACGATCCTGACGGTGTCGGGATCGATGGCGTAGGAGGTGATTTCGAACGGAGCCGACTCGACCATCTTCGAGATCGAGTTCGGATCGATGGCCGTGACACCGCTCGCGCCCACGATCGTGCAATCGTCGGCCGTCAAGCGGGCGACGGCCGCGCCGTCGCGGGACCCGATCGCCTCCCAGTAGCTCGTCTCGAGCGCCAGGAGCTCGCGATCGGTCGTCTTCTGCATCGTGGTCATGAGCTCACCTCCGAAGTTGCGGACCACGATCGTCGCGGCTGCGGGGACGCACCCGCGACCCGGTAGAAGGTCGGCGGGTTGCGCGTCCATGACAGCGAGGTGGCGCCGACCACGCCATGCTCCCACCACAATCGAGGGAGGACGACGATGCGACACGGCGCGCGGTTTCTCGCGGTCATGTGGTTGCTCGCCGTGATCGCGTTCGGCGGCTTCTTCTCGGTCATCGGGTTCGCGTCGGTCGCGCTGGGCGGCCCGGACCGCTTCACCAGCTGGCTCGCCTTCGGCCTGGTCGTGATGGCCGTCGGCCTGATCGGGCTCGGCCTCCTCTGGCGCCGGGCCCCCTGACGGACGCCGCACGAGCCGGGCGGTCGAGAACCGGATCCCGGATGCCGACGCCATACGCTGTGAGGCGACCAGGATGGTCGCGCCAACACCGAGGCGACCGTGGACCAGCGAGGGCTCGTCGAGCGCGCGAGGGAGGGCGATCATGACGCCTTCGCCGAGCTCGCCCGCGCGGCCGTCGTGCGGCTGGACCGCGCCGCTCGCCTCATCCTCCGGGACCCAGAGCTCGCACGCGACGCGGTCCAGGACGGACTGATCAGGGCCTGGAGGGACCTTCGGGGCCTTCGCGAACCCGAACGATTCGATGCCTGGCTGCATCGGCTCGTGGTGAATTCATGCCTCGACCTCGCCCGCCGCCGCAAGCGACGGGTCATCGAGGTCGAGTTGACCGAGATCACTCGCCGCACCTGCAGGACACCTCCACGGATAGCGAGGAGCGCGAGCTCATCGACGGCGTTCTCCGCCGGCTCGACGAGCGGGAGCGCGCGATCGTCGTCCTGCACTACTACCTGGGGCTGCCGCTGACCGATGTGTCGGCGGCCCTCGGGATCCCGATCGGCACGGTCAAGTCGCGCCTGCATCGGGCCCTCGGCCTGATGCGCGTGGCGATCGCGGACGACGCACCGATGAGCGCTGTCGTCGGTCAGGAAGGACGCCCGGCATGACCACCGGACAGCGCCACGAGCGCGACCTTCCGCTGATCCTCGACGAGCTCGCCGCGAGTCCGTACCCCGACTACATCGACAGCGTCCTGACGACCACGGCGCGCAGGCGCCAGCGGCCGACGTGGACGTTCCCCGAAAGGTGGCTTCCCATGGCGACACTCACCTCACGGGCGGCGACGATCCCGCGAACCCCGTTGCGGGTCGTGGCGATCCTCGCGCTGCTCCTGCTCGCGCTGGCGGTGGGCGCCGCGCTGATCATCGGCTCGCGACACCAAGTGCCGACGCCATTCGGCCCCGCAGCCAACGGCCACGTGGCCTTTGCGGCCGGAGGCGACATCTTTACGGTCGATCCCGTGACGGGAACTTCGACCGCGATCGTCGCCGGGCCCGAGACGGACATCAACCCGCGCTGGTCGCGGGACGGGACGCACCTCGCCTTCGAGCGGAAGGTCGTGGGCGACTCAGGCCCCGGCCTCGTGTACATCGCCCGAGGCGACGGCTCCAACCTGTTCCGGGTGGAGACCCCGGCGCCCATTGCCGAAATCGGGAGCTACGACTTCTCGCCCGATGGTACGGAGCTCTTGATCGAGTACGGGGGCGAGTACCCGCAGGTCCTGATCGTGGCGACCGACGGCAGTGGGTTCCGGGATCTCGGCCTGGCGACGCCGGCCGGGTCAGCCGCCTGGCGTCCGCCGGACGGGTCCGAGATCCTGCTCATGGGCGTCCAGCGCGAGGGCGAGGACGGCTGTTGTGCGATCCAGGCGGTCAACGCCACGACCGGTGACGCTCGGACGATTCTGGGAGTCGAGCCGGGCCGCTTCCGCGGGCACCCACGGTGGTCGCCGGACGGGTCCCTGATCTCGTTCGGAGAGTGGGGCGACGGTGACCCAGACAATGGCGGCCTGACGGTCCAGACGCACATCATCGCGGCCGACGGCACCGGGGAGCGCCTCCTCCCCAGTCCCCCCGGTATCGACATGGCAGGCGCCCGAGAGCTGGTCGAACGACGGCACCCGCCTGCTCGTCATTCGCGGCGAAGGCGGCACCAGCGATGGGGCGCGGCCGGTGGCCATCCCGGTGGACGGTCAGGGCACGGGCGTCGAGATCGATTGGCCGAGCTCGGCGATGTCGCCCACGGACCCGCTGGCCTGGGAGTGGGCACCGGACGATTCGTCGATCCTGGGAACGCCGAACGAGAACGACGTCTACCTCGGGCAGGTGCTGCTGGACCCCGTCGCCGGCACCTCCCGGACACTGCCCTGGACCAGCGACAGCCTGCCTTCCTGGCAACGCATCGCTCCCTGACCCGCGGCGCCAGACAACGAAAAGCCGGGCGATCCGTGAGGACCGCCCGGCTCCGACGTTTGTCGAGGTTCACGCTCCGACGGCCACCTCCTTGCCGGTGACCACGGGCCGCGTCTCGGCCGGGAGGCCCAGGCGGCCGCGGGTGGCGGCGAGGACGATCGCTCCGAGGACTGCGAAGCCCGCGTAGACCATGACCGGATCGACGCTCGGCGCGATCAGGGGCAGGAACCCGGCCCCGGCCGCGACGCCCAGGCCCGCGTGGTAGAGGCCCGCGATCGGGACGCTGCGACCGCTTGCGTTGTAGATCCAGGTCAGCGTCATCCGGACCGGGATCGGCAGGATGAACAGCGCGACGAGGTAGAACGGGATGTTCTCGGGGGCGACGCGTCCGGTGGTGACGCCGTCCGCGATGAACACGAGGGGCAGGTGGAGCGCGGCCTGCATCCACGTCGTAACGACGCTGGCGCGGACCGGGCCCATGCGGCCCTGGAGGCGGTGAAGCGCGAAGCCGGTCCAGGCGGCCTCTTCCCACCAGTTGATGAGCGCGAAGGCGATGACCGCTCCGAGGACCGCGCTGAGGGCGATGGACGGATCGGATGCCAGGGCCACGACCGGCGCGGCGCCGGCGAGGACGAAGGCCGCGGCGAGGGCCGCCCCGGGGAGGGCGACGAATGCGATGAGGTACCAGCGCGGGCTGACCCGGAACCGGAAGACCCGGCTACGCAGCTCGCGGACGCCGCTGCGGCCATCGGCGAGGGCCGTGGTGACGAAGGCGGCGATGACCAGGGACATCGCGGACAGGAGGATGAACGGTGCGGCACCGGGCAGGTCGAGGTCGATGACCCCGATGCCGGCGTTGGACAGGAAGGGGATGGCGAAGATCGCCGCGGTCGCCGTGTAGACGATCGCGAGGAACGTGCGGATGGGGTGACGTCGGGCGAAGGAGCGCATGGCCGGTGTTGAACCTCTGGTTGTCTGGTGGGTTGCGACTCGGGTGAGCCGCGATGGCCACACTGTCCGTCCGGGACCCCTCCGGAGTCGTCCATCCCTCGTCTCGATCGAACCGGGCGTCTGCGCCCGTTCGGTGGTGGTGGCGCAATACCGGGGTATCGGTCGGGTCCATCCCTGGGATGGATGGCGGGGCATCCTCGCGGCCGCTACCGTTCGCCACGACCATGGAACTCCTCGCCCGCACGCGCGCCGCCCTCGCCGCCAACCCGCTCGTCGTGGACACCGCGATCGCGTTGTTCCTCGCCGCGCTCTCGCTCCTGGCCTACGTGGGCGCTGCCCAATACGTCGGTCCCCTCAGCCCGGTGACCCTTGCCCTCCTGCTCCTGGAAAACCTGCCGCTGATCGTTCGCCGCCGGTACCCGCTCGCGGTCCTGGCCGTCATCGCGGGTACGTCGATCGTCCACCTCGGATTGCTCCCGGCGGGCCAGTCGCCCACGGCGGGTCTGGGCATCCTCGTCGCGGTCTACACCGTCGGCGAGCGTGTGGACCGCCGGACGTCGCTCACCGCCACGACGCTGACCGCGGCCCTGCTGGCCCTCGTGTTCGTGGGGCGGGCCGGAATCGCGGCGGCGGCCCTCACGCTCATCCAGACGGAGCTGATCCTGATCGTCGCGTGGCTGCTCGGCGACGCGACGCGGATCCGCCGCCTGTACGCCGGCACGCTGGAGGAACGCGCGCAGCGGCTCGAGCGGGAGCGCGACGAGCGCGCCGAACGAGCGGTCCGCGACGAGCGCGTCCGGATCGCCCGCGAGCTCCACGACGTGGTCACGCACCACGTGAGCGTGATGGTGATCCAGGCCGGCGGCGCGTTGCGCGTCATCGAGAAGCGTCCGGACGAGGCGCGGACGGCCCTCGAGGCGATCGGGACCACCGGGCGCCTCGCACTCATCGACATGCGCCGGATGCTCGGGATCCTGGGCGAGCAGGAGGCCTCGGACCCGACGCCCGGGCTCGACCGCCTCGACGAGCTGCTCGAGCAGCTTCGATCGGCGGGCCTGGCCGTCGACCTGGTCGTGGAGGGCGACGCGCGCCCGCTCGACCCGGGGCTCGAGGTGTCCGCCTATCGGATCGTCCAGGAGGCGCTGACGAACTCCCTGAAGCACGCGCGCGGTGGCCGGGCCCTCGTGTTCGTCCGCTACGGCGTCGATGCCCTCGAGATCACGATCGAGGACGAGCGCGGCCCGGGCACGTCGGCCACCCTGGAGCCCGCGCACGAGGGTCGCGGCCTGATCGGGATGCGGGAGCGCGCCACGATGCTCCGGGGCTCACTGGTCGCGCATCCCACGGCCGGCGGCTTCGTCGTCACCGCGCGCCTGCCGATCGACGGCGCGGCGTCCGCGGCATGAGCATCCGCGTGCTCCTGGTCGACGACCAGGCGCTCGTCCGCACCGGCTTCCGGATGATCCTCACCGACGAGGAGGGGATCGAGGTCGTGGGTGAGGCGTCCAACGGCCGGGAGGCGGTCGATTCGGCGCCCCGGCTTCGGCCGGACGTCGTCGTGATGGACATCCAGATGCCGGTCATGGACGGCGTCGAGGCGACCCGCCGGCTCACCGGGTCCGGGGGCGAGGCGCCGCGCGTCCTGGTGCTGACGACCTTCGATACGGACGAGCACGTCGTCGAGGCGCTGCGCGCCGGGGCGAGCGGCTTCTTGCTCAAGGACGTGACGCCCGCCGACTTCGTCGCCGCGATCCGCGTCGTGGCCTCGGGCGAGGCGCTGATCGCCCCGTCGGTGACCCGCCGCCTGCTGGAGCGGTTCGTGCAGGCCGCGCCGTCCGCCGACGCGGACCGGGACCAGCAGGTGGGCCAGCTCACCGAGCGGGAGCGCGAGGTCCTCGAGCTCGTCGCGCAGGGGTTGTCGAACCGCGAGATCGCCGACCGCCTGGTGCTCGCCGAGCCCACCGTCAAGACCCACGTCTCGCACCTGCTGCTCAAGCTCGACCTGCGCGACCGCGCGCAGCTCGTCGTCCTCGCCTACGAGTCGGGCATTGCCCGCCCCGGCGCCCGACCCCGCTCCGATCCTGCGAGCGACGAGGCCCGCTAGGCCGGCTCGACGACCACGAACCCTTCCCGCCGGGCGGCGAATGCGAGCCGTTCGTCCAGGGTCACGAAGGGAATCATGGCGGCATCCCCGTCCGCAGCCACCATCGCCGCCGCCAGCTGCAATGCGTCGCCAGCCCGCAGGGGATGGATTCGAAGGAGGCGTTCGGCGGCTCGCCGCAGTCGCGTCGATGGTGCGATCTCGGCCCAATTGGCAGCCAGGTCGTTGAGTCGGTCCATCGCAACCGTCGCACCGTGCTCATCCAGCTGACCCTCGCGCTCACGGCGTGCGACGGCAGACATGCACTCCACCCGGGTGGCCCACCACGTCACGATCATCGGGTCCCGCCTCGCCTCCGCACGGATCGCGTCCGTTGCCTCGTGGAGTGCGAGCAGCGGCACGATCGCCGAGGCGTCCCAGTACCTCACCAGCCCGACCGCCGCTCCTCGATCACGGCGTCGACGAGCGGATTTCCAGGCCCGCGGACCTTTGGGCCCGGCGTCCGGAGGATCTCGAGCGGGATCGGGCCCTTTCCGCGCCGGACGAGCCCGGCTCGCTCCAGGCGCCTCATCCGATCGTCCCAGTCGACCTGCTGGGTCACCGGCTCGAGGACCGCCACGGGGACCCCGCGATCGGTGACCAGGATCGACTCGCCGGACTTGACCTTGTCGATATATGAGCTGAGGCCGTTCTTGACCTGGGTAATCGTCGCCGTCTCCATGTGGCCAGAATGGCCAGATCGACAGGTCCTGTCAAGCCCGACAAGTTGCATGATCTACCCTCGTTGTGGTAGACTTCTACCGTGACAACGGAGCGCGGCGCACCGAAGACCCTGAACATCAAGCATCCCGATGTCCATCGCCTGGCCCGCGAGCTCGCGGACGAGACAGGGGAGTCGATGACGGAGGCCGTGCTGCGCAGCCTCCGAGAGCGCCTCGACCGCGTCAGGGGACGCGACGCCGAGGCCTCCGCCGTTCGCCTCGAGCGCATGCTCGAGCTTGCGGCGCTGATGCGCGAACGGGCGCCCGACGGGTACTTCGAGCAGGACTTCGATGCGCTGCTCTACGACGAAGCGGGCTTGCCCAAGTGATCGTCGACACCTCCGCCATCGTCGCGATCATCCGCGGCGAGCCCGACGCCCAGGTCTATGCCCGCCTCGTCAGCGAGGCGCCGGTGGCGCGGATCTCCGCGGCGACCTACGTCGAGCTTGGGGTCGTGATCGACGGGCGGCAGGATCCGGTCCTATCGAGCGCACTCGACCGATTCCTCGAGGACGCGGGGTTGCGCATCGAGCCGCTGACGGCCACGCAGGCGACGATCGCCCGCGACGCGTACCGCCGTTTCGGGCGGACGAGCGGCAGCGCGGCTCGTCTGAACATGGGCGACTGCTTCGCGTATGCGGTTGCGCGCGACCTGGGCGAGCCGCTGCTGTTCAAGGGGAACGACTTCAAGGAGACGGACATCGAGCTCGTGATCGAGCCGGTCCGGCACAAGCGCCTGAGCGAGGTGGTCGCGAGCTACGGCACGCGTTAACGGTCCAGGCGCGGTCAGGCCACCTCGCCCAGCACGAGGGGCAGCTGCCCGGGGGCGGGGACCTGGGCGCCGATCGGCAGCGGTGCCGTCACGTCGGGCTCGAGACGGCCGGTCCGGCGGTCATCGATGCCGTGGCGCTCGCGGAGCCCGGCGACGCGCGCCTTCACGGGGCCCGCGACAGCCTTGTCGACGTACGGACCCCGCGCATACAGCCGCGTGTAGGTCGGTATGAGCTCGGGCCAGTCGCGCGCCAGGTGATCGAGGAAGTGCTCGCGCGTCCCCGGCTTGAGGTACAGCAGGTTGGCCCACACGCCGGTCGCGCCGGCGTCGCGGGCCGCCTTCACGACGTCGTCCAGCAGCTCCGGCCGATCGGACAGGCCGGGCAGGATCGGCGCCATGCCAACGCTGGCGTTGATCCCGTGGTCGACGAGCGTCCGCAGGGCCCGCAGCCGCTGCCGCGGCGGCGCCGTACCGGGCTCAGTCAGACGCCAGATCTCGGGGTCGAGCGTCGGCACCGAGAACGTCACCGACACCTCGGCCATGCGCGCGGCCTCGGACAGCACGTCGAGGTCGCGAATGATCAGCGGCCCGCGCGTGATGATCCCGAACGGCGTGGCGAACTCGCCCATTGCCTGGATCGCGCGGCGCGTCAGGCGCCATCGGCCCTCGGCGGGCTGGTACGGGTCCGTCGCCGTGCCGACCGCCACCTGCTCGCGGTGCCAGGTCTTGCGGGTCAGCTCCCGTCTGAGCACCTCGACGAGGTTCGTCTTGACCCGGATCGACGACCCGTAGCGATCGTCCGACGGCCGGTCGGCGAGGGCCTCGAAGGCGCGCACGAAGCAGAACGTGCAGCGGTGCGCAGCCCATGTACGGGTTCAACGACCAGCCGAAGGACATGCCCTTCACGCGATTGAGCGCGATCTTGCAGGGCTCCTCGCGGTATTCCGGACGCATCGTCCGCCTACTATAGAACAGACGTTCTAATCAGGCTCCCCGGTGCCACCGCCTGCGTTGGTGGGCGATCCGCTTTGAGGGGTCGCCACTCGACCGGCCTGGGGCGAGCCGGACGCGAGCTCGCCGAGCAGCCGCCTCGTCGCGGCCACGATCCGGTCCTGCTGCGTCTGGCGGCTGATGGTGGCCGGCGGATCGTTCGGCTGGCCGGTGTACCAGCCCATCTGTTCGTGGTTGCCACCCTCGATCGGGTCGAACGTGACCGCGTCCGGCCCGCCCAGCTTGGCGATGGCGTCCGGGCTCGTGAACGACGGCACGCCGCGATCGAGGGTGCCGTAGCTGGACAGGACCGCGAGCCCCTCGTCGGACAGGTCGGCGGCGGAGTACGACGCCCACAGCACCAGGCCGTCGACGACGCCGGGGTGGCCGTCGATGAACTGGGCGGCCATCGAGCCCCCGAGCGAGTGGCCCCCGACGGCCCACCGATCGATCTCAGGATGTCCGCCGATCACCCGCTGCGCGGCGTTGATGTCGAACACCGCCAGGTTGAATGGCACATCGACGATCCCGACGAGGTAGCCCGCCTCGGCGATCGCGCGCGCGGCCGGGGCGTACGCCGCGGGCGGGACCTTGCCGCCCGGATAGAGCACGAGCCCAACGGTGGGTTCGGCTGCGGTCGGCGTGAACAGGAGGGTCCCGTCATTCTCGACCGAGACAGCGACCGCGTCGGTCGAGGCAAGAGCGGCCGCGGCCTCCGGCAGCAGCGGCACTGGCTGTGCGTACCAGAGGAACCCCGCTCCGCCGAGCACGAGGATCACCACGAGGACGCCGATGGCGACGGCCACGAGCCGGCGACCGCGTCCGGCGAGTCGGGGACGCTTAGTGGTCGTGGCCGGCCGGTCCGTGGGCGTCGGTCGTCGCGGCGCCGGCACAATCGCGCGCACAGGCCGGTGATCGTGAGATGGCCGACGTCCGCGATGAACGCGAACCGCCGCTCGATCGGTCTGACGATCGCGGCCGTCACGTCCGCGCCGAGCTCCCAGGTCTGGAGGCAGGCGCGGCACTGCAGGTGGCCGTGGTCCGTCCCGGGCAGCACATGGAACTCCTCGCGGCCGGCCGCCGAGTGGCTGTGCCGGATGTAGCCCAGCTCCTCCAGGACGTCGAGCGTCCGATAGACCGTCGAGGGCGTCGTGTCGGGGTCGCGCTCGCGGCATCGCTCGACCAGCTCGCTGCCGGTGATGTGGCCGTTGGTCGCCTCGAGGACGTCGAGGATCAGGCGCCGCTGCGGTGTCCAGCGCAGGCCGCGCGAACGGAGGTCGTCGCGGATCCGGCTCCACGGGGCGGCCGCGTCGGTCGCGCCCGTCTCGGTTGCCCCCGACCCCGCGCCGGAGACGCCGTGGCCCCCCTCGCGCCCGGGTGATCCGATCTCCGCCATCGACCGTAGTATATGACGCGGGTTGTTGTTGCCTATCGTTGCAACAGGCACGGGCAGCGACTACCATCAACGGGCAATCCGCTGGAGACATGCATGTTCGCTGCGCTCGTCGGCCGAGGGCTCGACACCGCCCCGCTGCCGCCCCAGATGCACGCGCCGGACGGGTTCCTGTCGATCCCGGTCGCCGGGGCGATGTGGCTGGTGACGATCGTGGTGCTGGCCGTGTCCGTCCGCAAGACCAACGAGACGCTCGACGAGCGGGCGATCCCGCTGATGGGCGTGACGGCGGCGTTCATCTTCGCGGCCCAGATGTTCAACTTCCAGGTCGTCGGCGGCACCTCGGGCCACCTGCTGGGCGGCGTGCTCGCCGCGGTGCTGCTCGGGCCGTGGGCGGCCACGCTCGTCATGGCCTGCGTGATCGCGGTCCAGGCCCTGGTGTTCCAGGACGGCGGTCTCGTCGTCATGGGCGCCAACATCTTCAACATGGGCGTCGTCGGCACGCTCGGCGGGTACTACCTGTACCGGTCGCTCGCCCGCGTGATGGGCGGCGAGGAGAAGGCGCGCATCCCGGCCGCGGGGATCGCCGCCTGGGCATCGGTGGTGCTGGGATCCCTGTGCATGGCCCTCGAGCTCGGCATCAGCGGCACGACGCCGCTCTCCGTCGCGCTGCCGGCGATGGTCGGGCTGCACCTGTTCATCGGCGTCGGCGAGGCCCTGATCACGATGGGCGCGCTGGCATTCATCGCGGCCACAAGGGCCGACCTGTTCAAGCTACGCGACGCGCGGCTGGTCAGCCAGCGACGCCTGTCGACGGCGTAGGCGGCCGCCCCACATGCACGAGGTCGAGACGCCGGACGAGGAGGCCGCGGGGGCCGCGGAGACCGCCGACGAGGCCGCCACCCCGCGGAAGCGCAGCCGCCTGTGGTGGGTGGCCGGCCTCGCCATCGCCGCCCTCGTCGTGGTCATCCTCGCGCCGCTCGCGTCGTCGGACCCCGACGGCCTCGAGCGCGTCGCCCAGGACAACGGGTTCATCGGCGCGGCGCAGGGCGCGGTCTACTCGCTCATCCCCGACTACTCGGTCCCGGGCCTCGACGGCAACCTGTCCAGGGTCGTGGCGGGCCTGATCGGGATCGCCGTCGTGTTCGCGGTGATGTGGCTGCTGGGCCAGGTCCTCGCCCGCCGCCGATCGTAGGGCGGCCATGGACCTCGACCGGTACATCGCCCGCGAGAGCCCGATCCACGCCGCCGACGCGCGGCTGAAGTTCATCGCCACCGTCGCCTTCATCGTCACGGTCAGCCTGCTGCCGATCGGATCGTTCCTCGCCCTCGGGCTCGCCGAGCTCGTCGTGATCGGTGTGTCGCTCGCGGCGCGGCTCGGTCCTCTCCGCCCCGCCAGCCGGGCGTTCCTCGCTGCGCCGTTCCTGCTGGCCGCGCTGCCGCTGGTGTTCACGAAGTCCGGCGACCCCCTGGGGTCCATCGACCTCGGACCCCTGACGCTGACGATCAGCGGCGAGGGCCTCCGGCAGTTCGCCACGATCGCCCTCAAGAGCTGGATCAGCGTCCAGGCAGCGCTCCTGCTGGCGTTCACGACGCCGTTCCACGACCTCGTCGACGGGCTGCGTCAGCTGCACCTGCCGCGGATCATGGTCGCGATCATCAGCTTCATGTACCGCTACCTCGCGGTGCTGTCAGAGGAGTCGACGCGGATGTCGCGCGCCCGAGCGTCGCGGTCGGCGGCGGCGCCCGACGGGCGCAAGGGCGGCGGCTCGATCGCCTGGCGCGCGAAGGTCACGGGCTCGATGGTGGGCTCCCTATTCCTCCGGTCGTACGAGCGGAGCGAGCGGATCTACGCGGCCATGCAGGCGCGCGGCTTCGAGGGCGAGTTCCGCCACCTGCACAGCCGGGCGATGGTGCCGGCGGAGTACGCGGTCCTGGCGCTGATCCTGCTGGGTTGCGTCGCATTCTCGATCGCGGTCCACATCTGGGGGCCGCTGCTGTGACGACCGTCGATCCGCGTGAGGCCGTGCCGCCCGACCACGTGCACGAGCACACCCACGCCCACGGGCACGACCACGTCGACCACGAGCACGCGCACGGCCACGAGGAGCGGGCGGCCGGCTCGGCGACGGTGACGATCGAGCACCTGCACTTCTGCTACCCCGACGGGTTCGAGGCGCTGAAGGGACTCGACCTGTCGATCGGCGCGGGTGAGAAGGTGGCCCTGGTCGGCCCGAACGGCGCCGGCAAGAGCACCCTGATGCTGCACCTCAACGGCATCCACGAGCCGACCCACGGGACCGTGCGCATCGGCGACACGGTGGTCGACCGGGCGTCGGTGCGCCGGATCCGGGCGAAGGTCGGCCTCGTGTTCCAGGATCCCGACGACCAGCTGTTCAGCCCGACAGTGTTCGAGGACGTCGCCTTCGGGCCGCTGCACATGGGCATGCCCGAGGCCGAGATCCACGGCCGCGTCGAACGCGCGCTCGCGGCCGTGGGCATGGCCGGCTTCGAGCGACGGATGCCGCATCGCCTGAGCCTCGGGCAGCGCAAGCGCGTCGCGCTCGCGACCGTGCTGTCGATGGACCCCGAGGTGCTGGTGTTCGACGAGCCGTCGGCGGGCCTCGACCCCCGCGGACGGCGGGAGCTGATCGGCGTCCTCGAGGGCCTGTCGCAGACGCTGCTCGTGTCGACGCACGATATGCGGCTGGTCGAGGAGGTGTTCCCGCGGACGGTCGTCATGGACGACGGCCGCATCGTGGCGGACGGCCTCACCGGCGCGATCCTCGGCGACGACAAGTTCCTGGAGGCCCACGGGCTCGAGCGGCCCTGAGCGGATCGATCGCGACGACGATCGGGGTGCCAGTCCGTCAGGAGGCGACTGTCGCTCGCGCCGACAGCGTGGTCAACCGACCGACGATTGCGTCCACGAGCGCGTCGATGTCCGTGTCGTCGGTCGGCGTCGAGATGGCGCCCATGCCGCGCGGCGCGATCTGGAAGCCGTCGATCAGGAGCCCGAGGAACAGGGCTGACGTGGCCGTCAGGTCGCTCTCGTCCCTCGACCCGCCCGGGTAGACCTGGAACAGGGAGCCGATCCCCTCGACCCGCGCGTCGACGCCCGCCCGCCCGATGGCTTCGGCGAGTCGCGTCCGGAGGCGGTCACCCAGCTCGTCGAGGCGGACGAATCGGTCAGGGGTGAGGTACCGAAGGGTAGCCAGCCCGGCCGCCGCGGCGACGGGGTTGCCGTTGAACGTCCCGCCGTGGCCCAGGGCACCTGGCCGGCGAGCATCGAACTGGTCCATGACGTCGGCTCGTCCGCCGAATGCCGCGAGCGGGTAGCCGCCCCCGACGATCTTGCCCAGCGTCGTGAGGTCAGGTCGTACGCCGAACCGGCCCTGCGCGCCGTTTGGTCCGACGCGGAACGCGATGATCTCGTCGAACACGACAAGCGACCCGATCCGGCTGGCGATCTCACGCAGCCGGGCCAGGAACGCCGGGTCGGCGGCGCGGACGCCGCCCGCTCCCTGCACCGGCTCGACGAGGATGGCGGCGACATCGCGCTCGATGGGGCCGAGGATGCGGTCGACGCCATCCGCGTCGCCCCACGGCAGCTCAACCACGAGGCGCGAGACCTCGTCGGGAACCCCCGGGGTCCAGGCCTGCACGGTGTCGTGGGTGCCGTGGTACGAGTGGTCGAACCTGGCCACAAGGCGCCGGCCCGTGAAGGCGCGCGCCGCGCGGATGGCGAACATCGTCGCCTCGGTACCCGAGTTCGTGAACCGGATCCGCTCGATCGACGGCAGGCGCGACCTGATCTCCTCGGCCAGCTCGACCTCGACCTCGGTCGGCGCCGCGAAGGCCGACGCCCGCTCGACCTGTTGCCGGACCGCGTCGACGACGACGGGATGGCTGTGGCCCAGGATGAGGGACGTGTAGTTGCCCAGGAAGTCGCGGTACACGTTGCCGTCCACGTCCCAGGTCCGGATGCCCTCGCCGCGAACCATGTAGGGCGGGTACGGCGGGCTGAATACGGTGGTCCGGGTGGATCCACCGGGGATCGAGCGGGATGCGCGCTCGAACAGGGCGGCGGAGCCCGGCGTCCGGGCGCGATAGTCGTCGACGAGGCTCATCGGCGCAGTGTCCCACCACCGTCCAGCGTGGAGGTCGTGCCGCTAGCGAAAGGTTCCCGAATCGCTCGGGCCGCTCCTCGGCGACGAGGGGTTCCTCGACGAGGACGGGACTCGATCGGCCTCGGGCGACGCCGCGGAGGCCCGACCTCATTTGAGCCGCTGCACCACGGCTCCCTCGTAGCCGCCCAGTTCGGGTGAGGTGAACAGGAGCGCGCCACCGTCGGCGAGCGGGACCACGCGGACATAGTGGCCTAGCGGGGTGTCGATGATGCGGGTCTGCCCGGTCGCGGGGTCGTAGAGACCTGCCCACTGCACCGGCTGGTCTTGCTGTCCATAGAAGCCCGTGACCAGGACCTCTCCGCCGGTCAGGGGCGTGGCCGTGCTCGCACAATGAGGAAGCTCGCCAATCCGCGAGAACGCGCCGCTCGCCGGATCGTAGACGTCGATGGGCGTCGGCTGGTAATTGGCCGTTCGCCCAGCGGCGTCCCGTGGCGCCAGGTCGACCTCGACACAGGATGCCCGCGCGATCATGACTCGTCCGTCGGGGAGTGCTGCCGTCACGACACCGCTTCGCGCGGCCGGCGCCAAGCCAGGGGCCAGCGTGAACAGTTCCGTGGCGGGGTCGAACAGCTCCGCCGTCGTCACCCAGTTCGGTTCGTCGCCGACGATGCTGACGACGAAAACCTGTCCGTTCGGGAGGAGCGTCATTGATGGGTTGACGCGACCGTTCCGCATCATGCCGACGAGCCGCGACGATCCGGACTCGGGGTCGAGCACCTCAGCCGCGTCTACGGACGTCCCCGCGGCATCGAAGGCGAATCCACCGGCGACCAGGACACGGCCGTCAGCGAGGGTGACGACACCCTCCGCCCAGCGCGGCGCTTGCAACGGGATCACGGCCTCCGACCGTCCGGTCGCCGGGTCGAAGATCTCCGCGGTCGAAGCGGTCGCCGATGCCGTCGATGCATCGATCGGCGCCAAGTCTCCGCCGACGACGAGCACCCGTCCGTCCGCTCGGGGCAGCAGGTGGGCCTGTTGCCGCGGGACGAGGGTCCGGCCAAGTTCGCGGTGCGTCGCACCGGTGTCGTCCCAGGACACGAGGGCATCGCCGCCGGCAGGAGTGGTCGGTCGACCGCCCTCCGAGATGACGCGACCGTCAACGAGCTGCGCCGCGCCGAAGGCAAGGGTGACGAACCCGTTCGGGACCGTTCCCACGATCGTGAGCGTCCCCTGATACGCGGGCAGGGTCCGCGTCGGCGGCTTGAGCAGTCGGCCGCCGATCAGGATCGACGCGCCGACGATGGCGGCTGCCAGGATGGCGACGAGGATGAAGCGGGCGGGCGAGGCCTCGGGGATGAACCGGGTGGTGGGTCCGTGCTGTGGCCACGTCGTCGAACCAGCCAGGAGACGGGCGAGCCGCCCACGCTGCGGCGTCTTCGCCGCGCTGACCAGTCCGCGCTGGAGCAATCCGACGGGGACCTCGTCGGAGCCGATGGAGCGCAGATAGGACGCAATCGTGCGATCGGTGTCGGTCATCTCGCTCATGCCGGGTGGCCCTCGTGGACCGTTACTCGGTCGTCGGCTTCGATCGCCGCTCGCATCGCTTGTCGAGCCTGGTGCAGCCGGGAGCCCACTGTTCCTACCGGAACGCCGAGGATCGCTGCGATCTCGGCCGTCGGCAGGCCGACGACGTGGTGCAGGACGAGGACGGCCCGATGGTCGGTCGACAGCGATCCGAAGGCCCGATCGAGCTGGTCGCGGACGGCGACCGCCCGCAGGTCGTCAGTCGTGCCCGCGAGCTCGTCGCTGAGGTCGACAATGCGACCAGTCATCCTCCGACGGCGTCTAGCCTCCGTCTGGCACTGCCGGATGACCATCCGGTACGTCCAGGCTTCGAATCGCTCAGGGTCGCGCAGTCCCCCGATGTCCCGCCACATCACGACCAGGGTCTGTTGGACGGCATCCTCGGCCGCGTCGGGATCCCGCAGGATCCGGCTCGCAACGGCGAACAGACGCCGCACGGACGCCCGAGCGAGCGCCTCGTAGGCGTCGCGGTCGCCGCGCTGAGCTCTCTCGACGAGGCTGTTGTCCATGTCACCGTCCTGGGTGCGCCCGCTTCGGGAGCGTCTACCAGTCTGGCGCTCGTGCCGCCGTCGATATTCATTGTTTGTCGAATACGAGCTTCCGCCTACGCCGCACCCGCGGCGACGTCGTTGTCCTCCCAGCCCCGCTCGCCGCGTCGAGCCCGGCGGACCCGGGCATCCGCGAGGGCATCCCCGAGCACTCGGGTCAGCTGGTCCCACTCGATCAGGAACGCGTCGTGGCCCTTGGTCGAGCGCAACTCGCGGTAGGCGGCGTCGACGCCGGCAGAGCGGGCCGCGGCGACCAGCGCCTGGACCTGGGCCGGCCCATACAGGATGTCGTCCTGGATGCCGAGGCCGGTCAGGCCAACGTCGAACGCGGCCAGCGCGGTGAACGCCGCCTCGACGCCGCCCCGCCCCCGACCCACGTCGTGTCCGTCCATCACCCGGACGAGCGTCCGGTAGGTGTCGCGGTCGAAGCGATCGACGAGCTTGTCGCCCTGGTGGTCGAGGTAGGAGTTGATCGAGAACCGGCCGTCGGGCTCGAGCGTGCGGCCGAACCGGCCGTCGAAGTCGGTTTCCGACCGGTAGGTGGTCATTGCCAGCTGGCGCGCGAGCGCGAGGCCCTCGTCGCCCAGCCGGTCCACGAGCTCAAGCTGGATGTGGTTCCAGGCGATCGCCATCGAACCGGTGGCGGCGGGTGCCCCGATCGGCACCACGTGGTCGACGCTCGCCGGCCGCTCGAGCGCGACCTCGAGCGTGATCATGCCGCCCAGCGAGCCGCCCGTGACGACGGCCCAGCGGTCGATCCCGAGCGCGTCCGCCAGGAGCCACAGGGCCTTGGCTTCGTCCCGCGCCGAGACCTCGGGGAAGGCGTCGGCCCACGGCTGGCCGGTTTGCGGGTTCGTCGACGGAGGGCCCGTCGAGCCGTAGTTGCCGCCCAGCAGGTTCGCGCACAGGACGCCCACGGAATCCGTGTCGAAGGCGCGGCCAGGCCCGATGAGCGGCGCCCACCAGTCGCCGGCCGCGTCGGCCGAACCTGTGAGCGCGTGGATGATGAGGACCTGTGGGGCGCGCGGGCCCTGCCCGTCGTGCCGATAGGCCAGCGCGAGGGGCAGCGGAGGGCCGCCGGCCTCGAGCTCGAACGGCCCGAGGTCGACGGAGGTGACGCGACCGGCCCCGAGCTGGGGCCGGTTCGTGTCGGATCGGGTTGGCTTTGGGGTGGCCATCGGCCGGGGCCTCAGGCCGTGACGAGCTCGCGCGGGGCCGACGGATCGGTCGCGGCGCGGAGCGCCTGGTCGAGGTCGGCGATGAGGTCGTCGACGTGCTCGAGGCCCACCGACAGCCGCACGAGGTCCTCGGTGGTGCCGGTCGCGGCCTGCTCGTCCGCGGTCAGCTGCTGATGGGTGGTGCTGGCGGGGTGGATGATCAGGCTCTTCGCGTCGCCGACGTTCGCCAGCAGGCTGAAGATCTTGACACTGTCGATGAGCCGCCGGCCGGCCTCCGAGCCGCCCTTGACGCCGAACGTCACGATGCCGCCGAAGCCCCCCTTGAGGTAGCGGACGGCCACGTCGTGTGCCGGATGCGACTTGAGGCCCGGATAGCTGACCCACTCGACCTCGGGCCGGTCCTCGAGCCAGCGGGCGATCGCCAGCGCGTTCTGGCTGTGGCGCTCGATCCGCAGCGGCAGCGTCTCGAGGCCCTGGAGGAACAGGAACGCATTGAACGGGCTGAGCGACGCGCCGACGTCGCGCAGCCACTGGACCCGCAGCTTGATGATGAACGCGAGGTTCTCGAACGCCTGGGTGTAGACGACCCCGTGGTACGAGGGATCGGGGTCGGTGAACTCCGGGAAGCGACCGGACGCCGCCCAGTCGAAGTTGCCGCTGTCGACGACGATGCCGCCGATCGCCGTCCCGTGGCCGCCGATCCACTTGGTGGCCGAGTGGATGACGATGTCGGCGCCGTGCTCGATGGGCTTCGTGAGCAGGGGGGCGAAGGTGTTGTCGACGAGGACCGGCACGCCCTTTGCATGCGCCACGTCCGCGATCGCACGGATGTCGTGGACGTCGAGGCGGGGGTTGCCGATGGTCTCGAGGAACACGGCCTTGGTCCGCTCGTCGATCGCGGGCCCGAAGCTCGAGGGGTCCAGGCCGTCGACGAACTTCACCTGGATGCCGAGCTTGGGCAGCGTGTAGTGGAACAGGTTGTAGGTGCCGCCGTAGAGGCTGCTGGAGCTGACGATGTTGTCGCCCGCCCCGGCGAGGTTGAGGATCGAAAGGGTCTCGGCGGCCTGGCCGGACGCGACCGCGAGCGCCGCGACGCCGCCCTCAAGCGCCGCGACGCGCTCCTCGAACACGCCGTTCGTGGGGTTCATGATCCGGGTGTAGATGTTCCCGAACTCCTGGAGCCCGAACAGGCGCGCGGCATGGGCCGCGTCGTCGAACACGTACGAGGTTGTGGCGTAGATCGGGACCGCGCGGGCGTTCGTGGCGGGGTCCGGCTTCTGGCCGGCGTGGAGCGCCTGGGTCTCCGGGTGCAGGTTCGGCAGGGCGGTGGGATCGAAGCTCATGGTGGGTGGGTTCTCCGGTCACAGGGTTTCACGGCACTACGGTGAACAAGGCCCCTCGGGTTTTCGATCCGGGCGGCTCCCGTCGTGTGGGCCGGAGAACAAAAGAGCCGTGAACCCGTCTGGTTCACGGCCCCGGGACCTCGGCACCCGAGATCCCCGCTGTCACTCGCTGATCGTCAGCGCGGGAAGTCTCGGCGCCCGTCCTCCGCACGGCGGGGCCGCCCACACATACACATCTTCCAGGACAGGGTCGTGTGCGTCATCAGGTTGCCGAGGATGCGGGACGCGGTCGCAGGCGTCAACCGTTGATTGCGGATGCAACCGAAAACGCGACCCGCCGGCGCGAGTTCTCAGCCACCATCACCGAGCGATCGTGCGAGCCGGACCACCTCCTCGACTGACATGACCGTCTCAGCCGTCGACACGCCTTGTGCGTTGCCCCGATCGAGGCGCTCGGCGAACTCGGCCTCCAGGGCATGGAGTTCGACATCGAATCCTAGTCCCTCGGCTTCACGCCACGCGGTGACGCCCCGGCGAAGCTGATCGGACTCCTGGCTCCGGGCGGGGTCGGCGACCAACGCGATCCCGTACGACGCGTTCGCGAGGTCCGGGGGAATGGGGGTCGGGGTTGCCAGGACCAGGTCGAGCAAGGCCGCAAAGTGTGAGCGGGCATCGAGGGTGTTCCCCAGGCCGAGCTCGGCGTAGCCCAGCCCGAGCAGGCCCCCCGATGCGATGGTGCGGTCGACGATCCGGCGGTTGAGGTCCATCGCGTGGCTGAGCGCGACTCGCGCCGTCTCGAACTCGCGTTGAGCGATCTCGAACCAGCCGAGGTTGTGCCAGATGTACATCTCGGCGATGGCGTGTCCGAGCCGGTTCGCCTCGTCCGCGGCACGCCGTAGCGTCACCCGGGCCTCGTCGACCCGGCCCGCCATCCCATGAACGTCTCCCAGGTCGTGCAGCGCGTGGAGCCTGGCGGTTGCGTCGAGCGTCTCGGCCACGTCGACGGCGCGCATGGCATGGCGGAGGGCCTCGTCGCTGTACCCGAGTCTGCCGGCAGCGATCGCCAGCTCCCCGACCGCGTCGGCGAAGACCTCCGTCGCTTCCGCCGCCTCGGCGAGCTCCGCGGTTTCTCGGACGTGCGCGTATGCGGCGTCCAGGTTGTAGAGGCGACCGTCAACGTGCGCCAGGCAATAGAGCACCCGTGCGCGCGACGCGTCGGGCAGATCGAGGGACAGAACCGTTTGGAGCCGCGCTCTCGCCTCGATGGTCGCGCCCGACCGAGCCCAGTACGGGTTCAACAGGGAGGCCGCGCGGGCCGCTTCGACCGGCTCGTAGAGGCACAGCCGGTCGAGCATCGTCTGGAGACTCTGCTCCTCCTGCAGGTACCACGCGATGGCCTCTGCGCCGCGCTCGGTTTGGCGGATGGTCTCCTTCGCGTGGAGCCCGTCGAGGAAGTGGTGGGCGTGACGAAGGTCGTACTGGCGAGTTTCGCCGGCCTCCTCCAGCCGTTCGCGCGCGAACTCACGCACGGTCTCGAGCAGCAGGCACCGGCCACTCGCCTGGGCGACGACGAGGCTCTGGTCGACCAGCGCCTCGATCTCATCCAATGACGCGCCGGTCACGGCCTCGGCATCCTCGAGCGCGAACGATCCGCGGAACACGGACAGGCGTCGAAGGGCGGCCTGTTGGGGCTCGTCGAGCAGGTCGTAGCTCCAGGCGATCGTCGCCCGCAATGTGCGCTGCCGCTCGGGCAGGTCGTGGGCGCCGCCGGACAGCATCGGCAGCGCGGTTTCGAGGCGCTCGAGGAGCGCGGTGGGCGTCAGCAGCCGCGTTCGAGCGGCGGCGAGCTCGATGGCCAGCGGCAGGTTGTCGAGCCGTTGACAGATGGCCGTGACCGTTGCGTCGCCGTCCAACCGCCGTCCGACCGCCGCCGCGCGGCTCAGGAACAGCTCGACGGCAGGCGCGGTATCGAGCGGGGGGACCGGCAGCTCACGTTCGGTGCTGAGGTGCAGCGGAGCACGGGATGTCGCCACGACGACCGTGTCGCCGACGAGGAGCTCGGCGACGACGCTCGCGACGCCCTTCAGCTGCTCGAGGTTGTCGAGGACAAGGAGCACGGGGGCCGCCCGGAGGAGCGCCTGCACGTCGTCGTCCGGAGTGAGACCGAGCGCCTTCGCGACCTCGGGCCTGACGTCCGCGGGGTCGCGGAGCGCCGCGAGCGCGACGAAGAAGGTGCCGCCGGCGAACGCATCGGAGAGCTCGGCCGCAGCCTGGAGCGCCAGCCGCGTCTTGCCCGTCCCGCCCGGTCCCGTGAGCGTGATGAGCCGGGCGCCATCGGTCACGAGCGACCGGAGCGCCGCCAGCTCCTCGTCTCGCCCGAGCATGGGCCACGCGGCGATTGGCAGGTTGTTGCGATGGAGCGACTTGAGCGGTGGGAACTCGTGCGGCAGGCCGGCGATGACGAGCTGGTAGAGGTGGATCGGCTCGAGCATGTCCTTGAGCCGGTGGGGACCGAGGTCGATGAGGTCGACGCCGTCGAGCAGGGCTCGCGTCGTTCCGGAGACCAGGACCTGGCCGCCGTGCCCGGCGGCCATGATCCGCGCCGCCCGATGGACGTCCATGCCCACGTAGTTCGGCGGCACCGCGAGCGGCTCGCCCGAGTGGATCCCGACCCTGACCCTGACCTCGACGCCGGGCGGCCAGTCCGCGTCGGCGAGGGCTCGCAGACCGTCGGCCGCCGCTGTGACCGCGTCCTCGGCACTCGCGAACGCCACGAACAGGGCGTCGCCCTCTTCGTCCACCGGGTAGCCGGCACGCCGCTCGACTGCCTCCAACAGCAACCGCCGATGGAGCTGCAGCACGCCGGTGTAGGCGTCCGCGCCGAGCCGTTCCAGGAGCTTGGTCGAACCCTCGATATCGGTGAACAGGAGGGTGACGGTCCCGGTCGGCTGCGCGATCACGCTGCCACTATGGCGCGTTCTCAACAACAAGAAGTGACCCGCCGTCGCCGGCGGGCCACTGACTCGCGCGGGGTGAGGGGCTCGTCAGCCGCCGGTCCCCGTGCTGGGTGAAGGCGATGCGTTTGGCTTGGCGCCGTCGTGACCGAACTGGCCGAAGCCTCGACCGAAGCCGTGGCCACGTCCGCCGAAGCCGCCGAACCAGCCACGACCGATCGACTGGAGCTCGTCCGTCGTGATCTTGCCGTCGTCCATGAGGTTGGTGAGCTGGCGGAGCGGGCTGTCCGCCGGGAGCTGGTTCAGCTCGTCCTGCGTGATCTGCCCGTCGGCGAGGAACTGCTTGACCTTCGCCGCCTGCGCGCGGAGGGCCTCCATGCGGGCCTTGGCGTCGGCGAGGCGCTGCGCTCGCTCGGCTTGGAGTCCGTCGAGGATCGCCTGCTTCTGGGAGCCGTTGATCGTCCCCTTCGCGACGAGGTCGTCGAGCACGGACGTCAGCGCCGGGTCCTGGACCACGCGCTTGGGGGCGCCGGACGCGCCCGGCGACGGCAATTCGGCAGCCGGCACGACGGCCGATCCGGCGGTCGTCGGCGAAGTTCCGGTGCTCGCCAGCACCGCGCCGGCGCCCAGGACCACGAGCAGCCCCGCGACCGGGATGACGAACGTCTTGCTGAGCTTCACGTAGAGCCTCCGGATGAAAGCGCCGTGACGGGCGCGCCGCTGGAATTGGCTACACGCTGGCCGGGTCCGCTGTAGGCGCCCCGTGTTCCGGCTGTGAGTTTGCTGTGAGCGGCGCCGTGGCGGGCGCCGTCGTCGCCGGGCCATGGGCGGTCGTCTCCGGAGCGGCCGCGGCGTCCGCTGATGCCCGCTCCAACGGCAGTCGGACCACGAACGTCGCCCCGCCGCCGGGCGTCGCCTCGTGCCAGATCCGTCCTTCGTGCGCCTGGATCAGGGCCGCGGCGATCGACAGGCCGAGTCCCGTGCCGCCGTTGTCGCGCGAGCGGCCCGGATCCGCGCGATAGAAGCGGTCGAACACCGTCGAGCCCACGGCCTCGTCGATGCCCGGCCCGTGGTCGATCACCCGCAGCTCCGCGGCGTCGCCGTCGATCCGCGCCGAGACCTCGACCGGCGTGCCGGCCGCCGTGTGGACCCGGACGTTGGCCAGCAGGTTGCCGATGACCTGGCGCAGGCGGTCCTCGTCGCCCGCCACCGTGACATCCGGGTCGATCGACGCGGTGATGACACGGGACGGCTCGAGCGCGCGTGCGTCCGCGACCGCGTCATCGACGATCCGGGACAGGTCGACGCGGTCGCGGCGCACCGGACGCCCCTGGTCGAGCCGTGCCAGCAGGAGCAGGTCGTCGACGAGCGCGCCCATCCGCCGGCTCTCGGTCCCGATCCGAGCCATCGCGGTCGCCAGCTCGTCGGGGTCGGTCAGGCCACCGGCCCGGTACAGGTCGGCGTAGCCACGGACGGCCGTCAGGGGCGTCCGCAGCTCGTGCGAGGCGTCGGCCACGAACCGGCGCAGCCGCTCCTCGCTGTCGGCCTTCGCCTCCAACGCCGCCTGCTGCTCGCCGAAGCTCGTCTCAATCTGGTCGAGCATCGCGTCGAAGGCCGTCCCGAGCCGCCCCACCTCGGTGCCGTCGTGCGGCACGCCGGCCCGGTGGCTCAGGTCGCCGCCCGCGATCGACTCGGCCGTCCGGGCGATGCGCTCGAGCGGCAGGAGGTCGTGGCGGACGACGAACCAGGCGACGACGAGGAGCCCGACGAGCGCGATCGTGCCGGTCAGCAGCAGCGTCCGGATGAGCGCCGCAACCGCGGCATCGACGCCGGCCAGCGGCGCGGCGATCGCGAGCGTGATGTTGCGCCCGACCCGCTGGGTCAGGACGCGGTAGCTCGTCGTGCCGTCCACCGCGGGGCGCTGCTCGATCCGGCCGAACGCGTCGGCCGGGATCCCGCCCGCGTACACGGGCAGCACCGGCAGCGGGTCGGGGTCGCTCGCGAACCCCGACGGATACGAGCGAACGACGTTGCCCTGGCGGTCGAGGCGGAGCACGGCGAGCCGGCGCCCGGCGTCGTTGTCGGGCGCCGCGAGGTTGCCCAGCCGCTGGAGCCCGCCGCCGGGGCCGTTGAGCGACTGGAGCTCGCCGTCGATCCGGTCCACGAGGCTCGCGCGGGTCAGCTCCACCAGGAGCACGCCGGCTGCGAGCAGCGCGACCGCCAGCATCACCGCCAGCGAGACGAGCAGCCGGGCGCGCAGGCTCATCGAGATCAGGCGCGGGCGCCGCTGCGGACGGCGGACGCCCGGCTCTCGTCGGCGTCGGCAGCCGCACGCTCACGACCGTCGGCGCGGAGCACGTAGCCGAACCCGCGCACGGTGCGCAGGAGCCGCGGCTCGACGGTATCCACCTTCCGGCGCAGGTAGCTGACGTACGTCTCGACGACGTTGTCCTCGCCGTTGAAGTCGTACTGCCAGACGTGGTCCAGGATCTGCTGCTTCGACAGCACCCGCTCGGGGTTGAGCAGGAAGTAGCGCAGGAGGCGGAACTCGGTGGGCGACAGCTCCACCTCGTCACCACCGCGCCAGACCTGGTGGCGGTCCTCGTCCATCTCGAGGTCGCGATAGCGGAGTCGCGCGTCGGCGCCGTCGCCGCCCCGGACCCGCCGCAGGAGCGCCCCGATGCGGAGCGTCAGCTCCTCGAGCGAGAACGGCTTGGTCACGTAGTCGTCGCCGCCACGGACGAATCCGGTGACCCGGTCGTCCTCCGAGTCGCGGGCCGACAGGAAGATCACCGGCACGAAGTCGCGCGCGTCGCGCAGCCGCCGGCACACCTCGAACCCGTCGATGTCGGGGAGCATCACGTCGAGCACCACGAGGTCCGGTGCGGCCGAGGCAGCCGCCGCGAGGGCGGCGTGACCGGAGCCCGCCGTCGACACGCGGTAGCCCATGTACCGCAGCGCGGTCGCGAGCAGGTCGGTGATCGCGGGCTCGTCGTCCACGACCAGGATGTGCGCTGGACCCGCGGGTGCGGCGTGCATGGCCGTATCTCACGCTCCGTGGCTGAGAGTTTCCTGTGAGCCTGCCGTGAGATCGCGCCCCGGACTACGCCCCGAAACTCCTACCATCCGCCCATGCCCGACGTCCCCGGATCGTTCCCCGCGTTCGTCGTCGACCGCCCCGAGGGCGGCGCGTTCTGGCGCGGCATGCGTGATCTCGCCCAGGACGACCTGCCGCCGGGCGAGGTGACCGTCCGCGTCGAATGGTCGAGCGTGAACTTCAAGGACGGCCTCGCCGCGCGGGAGGACGGCCGCGTCGCGCGCTCGTACCCGCTGGTGCCCGGCATCGACCTCGCCGGGACCGTGGCCTCGTCGACGGATCCCGCGGTCCGCCCCGGCTCGCGGATCCTCGCCAACGGCTACGAGATCGGCACCGCGCGACACGGCGGCTTCGCGACGTTCGCGCGGATCCCCGCCGGCTGGGTCGTCCCGATGCCCGACGGGCTGACGGCGCGCGACGCGATGGCGATCGGGACCGCCGGGTTCACGGCGGCGATGAGCGTCGCGGCGCTCGAGGATCGGGGACTGCGGCCGGGCGACGGGCCGGTCCTCGTGACCGGGGCGTCTGGTGGCGTGGGATCGACCGCCGTCGCGATCCTCGCCCAACGCGGTCACGAGGTCTGGGCGGCCACCGGCAAGCCCGACGAGCACGACCGCCTGCGGGACCTCGGCGCGACGGGGTTCCTGAGCCGGGACGAGGTGACCGCGCCGGGACGGCCGCTCGACTCGGCCCGCTGGGCGGGGGCGGTGGACACCGTGGGCAGCGCGACGCTGCCCTATGTACTGCGCACCATGCGGATCGGGGCGGCGGTCGCGTCGTCGGGGAACGCGAGCGGCGCGGACCTGGCGACGACGGTCTTCCCGTTCATCCTGCGCGGCGTCGCGCTGCTGGGCATGGACTCGGCCAACATGGCGATCGAGCCCCGGCGCGCGTTGTGGCGGCGGTTGGCGACCGACCTGCTGCCGCGCGGAATCGCCGACGGCATCACAGAGGTCGGCCTGGACACGCTCGAGCCGGCTCTCGACGCGATCGTCAACGGCGAGGCAAGGGGCCGCTGGGTCGTCCGCGTCGCGGGGTAGGCCCTGCCACCCTCGTGCTCAGGCCGGGAGCTCGCCCCGCAGCTGGGCCAGCGCCCGTTCGAGCGATTCCAGGGCCGCGGCCGATGGGTAGGGCGCCGCGGCGACGGCCTCGTCGAGCGACGCCTCGCCGCGCTGCACGGTCAGCGCGAGGTCCGCGATGGACCGGATCTCCCCGAGCGAACGCTCGACGAACGCGCGGTCCGCGTGGGCCCCATGCCCCGGGACGACGACGGTCCGATCGCCGACGAGCGCGAGCAGCGCCTCGGCCGTGGCCGGCCAGTCCATCGGGAACCCGTCGCCGAACCAGGGCGGTGCCCCATTCTCGACGAGGTCGCCGGCGCACAGGACGTCGGCGTCCGGGACCGTCACCACGATGTCGTTGTCAGTGTGGCCGCGCCCGAGGTAGGTGAGGTGGACCTCACGCCCATCCAGGTCCACCACGGCGCGATCCGTGAACGTGCGGTCGGGCGGGTCGAGCACGACCTCGGCGAGGTCGGCCGCGATGTCGGGGGTCTCCTCGATTCCCGACGCCCGTTGCGCCTCGCCGGTGACCTGGATCATGGTCACGCAGCGCTCGTGCCCCCAGATCGTGGCGGGTCGGAACACCGAGTTGCCGAAGCAGTGGTCGCCGTGGCCGTGCGTGTTGACGACGATGCCGACGAGCGGCGAGCCCAGCTCCCGGAGGTCCTCGAGGATCTCGCGTGCCTGAGCGGGGGTGGAGCGCGTGTCCACGATGAGCGCGGCGTCGCCCCCGAGGACGGCCGCGATGTCCTGGTCGAAGAAGCGATAGCGGCGCACGAACACGCGGTCGCCGACCTCGATCCACAAGCTACTCATCGGGGCATCGTACCGACCGCGGTGTAGACTCGGGAGCACAACAGAAGATCGCCTCCGGGGAGCGCGCGACGCGCTGAGAGTGTGGTGCAGACCACAGACCCGCGGAACCTGATCCGGTTCGTACCGGTGTAGGAAGCAGGCCCGCAGCACATCTCGCCGTCCCCGGCACGGGGGCGGCGTTCGTGTGTGAGCAGGAGGCTTCAGTTCGATGGCGACGACGTTTTCGAGTCCGGGAACGGCCGCCCCGCCGTCGACCGCGTGGCGCACCCGCGACATCGTGGTCACGGCGATCATCGGCGTCACGTTCGGTGTCGTGTTTTGGGTGTGGGGCCTGGCCTGGGGCGGGCTGGACGCGGTGTTCGTGTTCGCGCCGCCGGCCAAGGACCTGCTGTACGCCGTCTGGCTCGTGCCGGCGGTCCTTGCCCCGTACATCGTCCGCAAGCCGGGCGCGGCGCTGTTCGCCGAGATGGTCGCGGCGGGCGTCTCGGCGGTTCTCGGCAGCCAGTGGGGTCCGGATGCGCTCCTGTCGGGGTTCATCCAGGGCGCGGCCGCCGAGCTGGTGTTCGCGTTCACGCTGTACCGCGTGTGGACCTTCCCGATCCTGGCCGCGGCGTCGGTCGCATCGGCGGCCGGGGCGTGGCTCCACGACTGGGCGCTGTACTACGCGGACGTCTCGCTCGAGGTGCAGCTCCTCCGGGGCCTGATGATGGCGATCTCCGCCGTCGTCATCGTCGCGGGCGGTTCGGTGGTGCTGGTGCGGGCGCTGCGGCAGACGGGCGTGCTGGACGGGTTCCCAGCTGACGCCTGAGCCGGGCGCCGGCCGGCCGGGGGCGATCCGCGCCGAGGGGCTGGGCTTCCGGTTCGCCAGCCGCCCGGTGGAGGCGTTCGCGGACGTCTCGTTCGAGGTCGACCCAGGCGAGTGCCTGCTGGTGGTCGGGCCGTCGGGGTCCGGCAAGAGCACGCTCGCCCTGGCCCTGGCCGGCCTCGTCCCTCGGGAGTTCCCGGGCGACTTCCGCGGGCGCCTGACGGTCGACGGCCTCGACCCCGTGACGGCGTCGGGTGCCGAGGTCGCGGCCCGCGTCGGTCTCGTATTCCAGGACCCCGAGAGCCAGCTGGTCATGGAGCGCGTCGAGGACGACGTGGCGTTCGGGCTGGAGAGCCGCGGCTGGCCCCGGGAGGCGATGCTCGCGCGCGTGCCCGAGGCGCTCGACGAGGTGGGGCTCGCCGGGCTGGAGCGATCGCGGACGACGAAACTGTCCGGCGGGCAGCAGCAGCGACTCGCACTGGCGGGAGCGCTGGCGCCGCGTCCCGGGATCCTCGTGCTGGACGAGCCGACCGCCAACCTCGACCCGCCGGCCGCGCGCGCGTTCGCCGCCCGGCTGGCGTCGCTCCGCCGGTCGCGGGCCGTGACGATCGTCATCGTGGAGCACCGGGTCGACGTCGCGTGGCCGATCGCGGACCGGGTGCTCGCGCTCGGGCCGGACGGTCACCCGATCGACGTCGGCCGACCCGCCGAGGTCCTCGCGCGATCTCGCGCGCGCCTGGTCGCGGCCGGCGCGTGGGTCCCCGACGATGACGCCGCGCCTCGGCCAGCGCGGACGCACTCGGCATCCGCCTCCGGACCGGTCGTCCTCACCGCGAACCGCGTGTCGTTCGCTTACGACGGCCCGACCGTCGTCCACGACGTCGACTTCGCCCTCACCCCGGGCGAACGGGTGGCGCTGGTCGGCACCAACGGGTCCGGCAAGTCCACGCTGGCCAAGCTCCTGGTCGGGCTGCTGCGACCCAGCGAGGGGGAGGTGCTGCTCGGTGGCGCGGCACCGGCCGACCTCGCGCCCGTGGACCTGGCCGCCCGCGCCGGCTACGTGTTCCAGGACCCAGAGCAGCAGTTCGCCCGGCTCCGGGTGGACGAAGAGGTGATGCTCGGGCTCGACGAGCCTGGCCGCCAGCGGGCGGAGGCCCTCATGGATCGGATCGGCCTCCCGCTCGGTCTGTTCGGCCCCCGCAGCCCCTACACGCTCTCGGGCGGCGAGCAACGAAGGCTCTCGCTGGCATCGGCCCTCGTCCGCAACCCGTCGGTGCTCGTGCTCGACGAGCCGACGTACGGCCAGGACCGACAAGGCCACGAGGCGCTGCTCGAGATCCTGGCCGCCCACGTCGGCAACGGCGCGGCGGTGCTCGCGGCGACTCACGACGAACGCTTCGTCGAGGACTTCGCCGGCCGTATCGTCCGGATCGAGGGCGGTCGGATCGTGCACATGGAGCTCGCGGAGGGCGGCCTCACGACCGTGGAGATCGTGGCATGAAGGTGGGCCTGGCCTCGTGACCGCGATCATCGAGCGGCTGGAGCCGTCCGAGACCCAGCTGCTGAGCGTTCTCGGTCGTACGAGCCCGCTGGTCAAGCTCGTGATCGCCCTTGTCTGGCTGGCGGGCCTCGCGTTCACGACCCGCCTGCTTCCGCCCGCGTTCGTCACGATGGTCGTGCTGCTCGCGGGCGGCCTCCTGGGCGCGATCCCATGGGCGCGCCTGTTCGCCGGGGTCGCCCCCCTGTGGTTCGCCGCGCTGGGAATCGGCCTGTTCAACGCCCTGTTCTCGGGCTCCAACGCCGACCCCTCGCTGCCGGTCGCATTCGTGCTAGGCCCGTTTCACGTCACCTGGGCCGCGCTCGCGGCAGGCGTCGGCCTCGCCGCGCGCGTGATCGCGATCGCCTCCGTCGGCGTGGTGTTCGGCCAGACCACCGACTCGACGCGGCTCGTCGATTCGCTCGTGCAGCAGGCGCGGGTGCCGGAGCGGTTCGGGTACGGCGCGCTGGCCGCGTACCAGGCCGTCCCGCGGCTCGCGGACCAGGTTACGACCCTGCGCCAGGCGCGGCGGATCCGCGGGCTGCGGTGGAGCTGGCACCCGCGGCTGCTGGTCGGGCTGCTCGTGCTGGCGATCCGCCACGGCGACCGGCTGGCGCTCGCGATGGACGCCCGGGCGTTCGGTTCGGGGCCGCGGTCGCGCTACCGGGTCTTGCATTGGACGTGGCTCGACGCGATCGTGCCGATCGGGTCGCTGGCCGTGCTGGTCGTCGCGCTGCGCCTCGGCTGACCTCGAGCGAGGGGCGCCGAATGCGCGCCCGGCGTTCATTGCAGCGGTTCGCCCACAGATTGGTCGCCCAGCGGTCAGGCCAGCGGTTTCCGGTCGCGGATCCGCCGGATTGAACGCCGGGCGTGCGGGACGATCCCGATATCCGCCGCAGTGAACGCCCGGCGACCAGGCGCGGCGCAACCGATCGGATCGCTCCCTGCGAGGCATGCCATCATCGGATTGGCGACCGACGGAGCGATGAACGAGGTGCCAGCGTGGCCGACGGCCGGACGATCGTGTTCTTTCCCGAGGGGGCGTACGGGCCGACCAACAACTGCGTCGGGATCGGGGACATCCTGCGGCGTCGGGGCCACCGGGTCGTGTTCATCGTCGAGGAGTCGTTCGCCGGCAACCTCGAGGCGAAGGGGTTCGAAGAGCGCCTGATGCGGCTCGGCCCACCGCCAGCCGAGCCCGAGGTCCCGGGGCAGTTCTGGATCGACTTCATCCGCGACACGGCGCCGGTGTTCCGCAAGTCGACGCTCGAGCAGATCGCAGAGTTCATGCAGCCGACGTGGCAGGCGCTGATCGACGGCGCGAAGTACGTCAACCCGCGGCTCGAGCAGATCCTCGGCGAGCTCGAGCCGGATGTCGTCGTCGAGGACAACGTCGTCTCGTTCCCGGCGGTGATGGCCAGCGGCCGACCCTGGGTCAGGATCGTGTCCTGCAACCCGGCGGAGGTCCGCGACCCGATCGTCGCGCCGTTCTCGTCCGGCTACCCCGCCGCCGACCCGAGCCGCTGGGCGATCTTCCGCGCGGAGTACAACCGCGTCCACGCGGACGCCTGGAACGACTTCGACGCCTTCTGCCGCGACCACGGCGCCGGCGGGCTCACGAACACGCCCCTCGGGGCGGAGTTCATGCACGAGTCGCCGTACCTGAACCTCTACGCCTACCCCGCCGCGGCCGACTACCGGCGCATGAACCCGCTCCCTCCGACCTGGCATCGCCTCGAGTCGACGATCCGTGCGACCGACGGCGAGTGGGCACTGCCCGAGCAGCTCTCGACCCGTCCTGGCGCCCTGGTCTACCTGTCCCTGGGCAGCCTCGGGTCGGCCGACGTCGGGCTCATGCAGCGGCTGGTCGACGTCCTGGGCCGCACCCGGCATCGGGTGATCGTGTCGAAGGGGCCGCTGGCCGACCAGATCCGGCTCCACGACAACATGGTGGGGGAGTCGTTCCTGCCGCAGCCGGCGATCCTGCCGCAGGTCGACCTCGTGATCACGCACGGCGGCAACAACACCGTGGTCGAGGCGTTTCACCACGGCAAGCCGATGATCGTGCTGCCGCTGTTCTGGGACCAGGTCGACAACGCCCAGCGCGTCGACGAGATGGGGTTCGGGCGGCGGCTCTCGACGTATGCGTTCCGCGACGAGGAGCTGACCGGGGCGATCGACGAGCTGCTCGCGGACACGGCGCTGCACGAGCGGATGGCCGGGATCGCCGCGCGCATGCAGGCCGTTCGCGGGACCGAGCGGGCGGCCGACCTGATCGAGCGCGTCGCGACCACCCAGGCGGCGGTCGTTCGCGAGAGCTGAACAGCGGGGACGAGGGCCGAAGGGCGTCCGTCGCCGACTTGTCCCCTGGCACGTGGATGTGCCAGATGCCGGCGAATCGTGCGGGGGGCGGCACCTTAAGCCGTGATCTCGCGCGCATGCCACGCTCGGCAATGGTCGATCTGGCACACATCGGAGCCACGCCTCCGAGCACCTCGGCGACCGACCAATCAGGCAGGGCCGACCCGCCGGATCAGGTACCTGCCCGATGGCGCCGCGCGCCCGGAAACCTACGGTGCAAGCACCCCGAACCAACGTCGGGGGCTGGAGCCGCCCAGGACCGCGGCGAGGAACAGACCGATGACGTCACGAGAGCGCCGCACCTTCTTCGAGCGGCTGTACGCGATGCGAGAGGCGTACACGCATCTCGATTCACTCGACCGCTCCGGGACCACCCCGATCGCAGAGGCGATCGCCGCCGCCGAGCTGGAGCTCGACCGGATCGCCGCCGAAGCCGACAGCCAGCCGGTGGCGGACCCGACCGCGGACACGCACAACGCCGTCTGACGCCGCGGTCCGGCCGACGAGCTACGGCGTGGCCACGCACCTCGCTCGCGGCATGGCAGCGTTCAGCTGCCGCGCGAGTGACTCGGGGTCCCCAGCGGGCAGGATGGCTCCCGGAACCGCCAACACCGCGAGCAGGGCGTTGGCCCCCGGTGCGCACCGAACGACCGGCCGCCACGGGCCACCGGACTGCAGGTATGGGGAGCTCCCGTGGGCGATCGAATCCGCGCTGGCGGCCACGATCACGACAACCGGACTGGGGCTCGCAGACGGCGGCGTGATGATCCTGAGCGGGTACCTGGCGGCATCGACGGTGTCCCTGATTCCCCCGCTGGCGGCCACGATCGGAAGGTCAGCGAGCCCAGGCTGGCCGAGCAGCACGGCAAGCCGATGCGCTGCCTGGTCGTGGGCACCCTTCGTGCGGACGGAGATCTGCATCGGGATTGCCACTGCGACGATGATGAGGGTGGCGATGATGGCCCCCGGGCGCCAATACGTGTGCACCGCGGCGAGCCCGCATGCCGCCAACACGCAGGCGCCGGGAATGGCGAAGACGTCGTAGCGCGGCGAGAGGGTCGGCATCCCGATGGCAGCCCGTGCGAAAACGAACAGGACCAGGGGAATGAGCACCCAGCCCAGACCCAAGGCAACGATCGCCCGACGTTCGCGGAACCGCCAGGCCCAGATCGAACCTCCCATGGCCAGCAGCGCGACCATGCCGAACAGGATTGGGCCCGCGTTGGCGGTCAGGATCGCGTTCAGCGAGTCCAGCGAGACGGGGGGATTGGACGGCGAGCCCGTCGGATGCGCGAAGTTCAGGTAGAGGTGCGGCAGCAGGACGATGCAGGCGATGGCCGGGGGCACGATCGTCCGGAGGAGATTTCGACCGGCGTTGCCCGGGTGCCCAGATGGCCCCAACCACCAGCGCGGGGATGACCGTCAAGCCGTACAGGTGGAACAGGCCCACGCCAACCACAGCTGCCCCGTAGCCAACTGCCCAGCGCACGGAGCGACGCCTGATCGCCGGCCACCAGCACGCGACGGCCAGGACGATACAGGCGGTGGCCGGCGCATACATCCGGTTGTCCTGCGCCCACCGGGACGTGGCTGGCAACGCGAGCATCAAGAACCCTGCGAACACGGCCGTCCTGGTGTCCAGCGACCCTTTGACGAAGGCGACAAGGGTTCCCGTCGCGATGGCCATGGCGACGACCGAAGGGATGCGCGTCCATGCCGGATCGGACGAGATTGCCGTCCAGGGCTTCATCAGCAGGTACAACGGACCCGCTCCGGGATCGGCAGTGGTGATCATCCGCAGCAGCTCATCCCAAGGGAGCCGGGTTCGCGTAACCGCAACCAGGTACTCGTCGTGGCGGTAGGTGGGATTCCAGTACCACAGGCCATACACGAGGACGGCCAGCGCACCGAACATCAATGGCAGCCAGCGCGCAACGGGAGGATCGGCCGTGGGCAGGCCGTTCGAGCTGTCGCCTTGATGTGCCGCGGTTGCGGGCGAGGCCATCGACGGCCGCTCCCTGATGTCCGAGTCGCAAGGCTGCGATCGTAGGCTTCGGACGCGCGGCGACGTCGAAACGAGCCGTGGGTGCGACGGCGGAGTCGATTTTGCCCGGCCGACGCGGGGTTCTTGGGGACCCGACGGCCACGTCGCGGCCGCAACGACGGTCGATCGCTGATGGATCGCTCGACCGCGCTCCTCAGCCCGCGGCTTCGAGCTCCGTCCAGGTGCGGACCGGCATCCGGGGGTCGAAGAATGCGAACGTGCCCTTGCCGAGGGCCTTCGCCACGTACATCGCGGCATCGGCGCGAACCAGGAGCTCCTTCGCGGCGACGCTGATCTCCGCGCCGGGGGCATGCCGCGGCGCGACGGCGATGCCGATGGAGCCGTTCACGACGATCGACCGCCCGCGAAGCTGGATCGGCCGGCGCAGCTCGGCCAGGATCCGATCGGCTGCAGCGGAAGCCTCCTCCTCCGCGACGACGTTCACCAGGAGGACCGCGAACTCGTCACCGCTCTGGCGACCCACGACGTCGCTTCCGCGGACCGCGCGAGCCAAACGCTCCGCGACCCGACACAGGATCTCGTCGCCGGCCGCGTGGCCAAGGGTGTCGTTGACCCGCTTGAAGTCGTCGAGATCCACGAACAGGAGGGCGACGCGTCCCGGCTCGCGTCCTTGCCTCGCCAGCGCGCGCTCGAGGTGGTCGCGCAGCAGCACGCGGTTGGCAAGCCCGGTGAGCGGGTCGTGCAGCGCGTCGTGGATCAGTCGCGATTCCAGGCGCTTGCGATCCGTCGTGTCGACGAGCAGGCCCTGGGAGACCCGCCGGCCGCTCCGCGTGTCGTCGGCCATCGCGAACGCCTCGTCGCGAACCCAGACCTCCGAACCATCGCGAGAGAGCATCCGGTACTCCGCCCGGAGCGGCTCGCCCGTTCGCCAGTGCGCGTCGTAGGCCGCGATCGCGGCCGCGCGGTCGTCCGGATGGATGCGACTTGGCCATAGCTCGGGGTCGTCGATGAGCTCTTCGGGCCGGTATCCGAGGATGCCGGCGATCTGGGGGCTCATGTAGGCGAGGCGACCGCCGTCCGACACGTCCGGGTCGGCCACGTCGATGTAGACCGCCGCGGGGACGTGCTCGACGAGGACCTTGAGACGTGTCGCCGACTCGTTCGCATCGCGCGTCGTGCGCTCGAGGCTCGAGGCCGCGGCGCGCAGCCGAATGACCAGGAGGGCACCACTGCCGATGACGACGGTGAGCGCCGCAACGGCGGACACCAGGAGCACGGGCGTTGGCCCGATCGTGGTCCGGCCGAAAATCGCCGCGATCCCCGGTGCGGCGAGGACGATGGCGCCACCGAACAGACCGACGACGAACACGCCGTCGGGCACGCCAAACCGTTGCGTGGGCCGATCCACGCCCGGACCCTATGCCCGCCTTTTCCTATCGACCACCACCGATTCGGGCCAGTACCTGCGGCGCCACCGACCTGCGGGGCCGAGGGCCGCGTGGCACCGCCATGTGCCAATGAGAGGGAGCTCGTGCATGGCGATGTGCCCGAACCACGCCTTTCTAGCGCCGCCTCACGTTCGGCGAGCGTCGAACTGGCACATCTTCGAGCCACGCGCCACGTCGGGGCTGCGTCCCGTCCGGCGGGCGAGAATGGTGCAACGCCAGCCAGAGGGGCACAATCCGGGCAACACCACCCGGATCCGCGGCAAGCGCGCTCGTCGGCGCGCGATGGAGGCCCTTGTGACCGAGACCCTCAACCCCGTCAAGTCGTACCAGCAGTACATCGGTGGCCAGTGGGTCGACGCGGCGTCGGGGGACACGCAGGACGTCGAGAACCCGGCCACGGGCGAGGTCGTGGCGACCGTCCCCGCGTCGAGCGCCACGGACGTCGATCGCGCCGTCGAGGCCGCCGCGACAGCGTTCGAATCCTGGTCGCTGACCACGCCCCAGACGCGCAGCCTCGCGCTGCTCAAGATCGCGGACATCATCGACGAGAACGCTGTCGAGCTCGGGCGCCTCGAGTCGAGCCAGACCGGCAAGCCGACCGGCGCCGCGATCGACGAGATGACGACCTCGTCCGACCTGTTCCGCTTCTTCGCCGGCGCCTGCCGCGTGATGGAGGGCCTCGCGGTCACCGAGTACCTCGAGGGCCACACCTCGATGGTCCGCCGCGACCCGGTCGGCGTCGTGGCCTCGATCGCCCCCTGGAACTACCCGCTGTACATGGCGGCGTGGAAGCTCGGACCGGCGCTCGCGACCGGCAACACCGTCGTCCTCAAGCCGTCCGCCCGCACGCCGCTGTCCGCGCTGCGGTTCGCCGAGCTGGTCTCGGACGAGCTCCCCGAGGGCGTCCTCAACGTGCTGTCGGGCTCGGGCGCCGCGATCGGCGACCTCCTCGTTGGACACCCGAAGGTCCGCATGGTCTCGATCACCGGCGACACCGTGACCGGGAAGCACATCGCGGAAATCGCGGCGGGCACGGTGAAGCGGCTGCACCTCGAGCTGGGCGGCAAGGCCCCGGTCATCGTGTTCGACGACGCGGATGTCGAGCTGGCGGCCGAGATCATCAAGTCGGCCGGCTACTGGAACAGCGGCCAGGACTGCACCGCGGCCTGCCGCGTGATCGCCGGCCCGGCGGTGTACGACACGTTCGTCAGCGCCCTGTCCGACCAGGTGAAGTCGATCAAGTGGGGCAACCCGGCCGACGCCGACGACCTCGACATGGGCTCGCTGATCGCGCAGGCGCAGGCGGACAAGGTCGAGGGCATGGTCAACCGGGCGCTCGACCGCGCCGAGCTCGTCGTCGGCGGCCATCGGCCGGACCGCCCGGGCGCGTACTTCGAGCCCACGATCATCGCCAACCCCGACCAGCGGAGCGAGATCATCCAGGACGAGGTCTTCGGCCCCGTGGTGACCGTCCAGCGCTTCTCGGACGAGGAGCAGGCGGTGCAGTGGGCGAACGACGTCAAGTTCGGCCTCGCATCGTCCGTGTTCACGGGCTCGATCTCGAAGGCCATGCGCGTCGCGCGCCGGCTCCAGTTCGGCACCGTGTGGATCAACGAGCACTTCACCCTCGCCTCGGAGACCCCGCACGGCGGCGTGAAGGAGTCGGGCTACGGCAAGGACGGCAGCAAGTACGCCCTCGAGGACTACACGACCGTCAAGCACATCACGATCAACACGGGCATCTGACGGCCCGAACCTGGGGCCGTCGGCTCGTCCGACGGCCGACAAGGCCGCGCCTGTCGAGGCAGCCGTCGTGACGGGCGGCCTCGCGGCCGTCGACGCGGCCGTCCGCGATTTCGACCTCGCCGCGATCGCGGGCGAGCGGTGGTTCGTCGCCGACGGCTCGGCGCCGGCCGGCGCACGCGTCGCGCACGCGTTCGCGCTGTCGGACACCGCCGTGCTGGCGCTCGTCGACGTACGCGTCGGCGACCGAACCGACCGGTACGCGTTGGCCTTCGCCGCTGCGGACGGCGGGTTACGCCCTGCCGTAGAGGGCGACGGGACCTGGCGGGCGCTGGCCGCGGCGATCGCGGACGGCCGGACGCTCGCGGCGATGCCGCGTGACGGCGAGCCGGCGGGACCGTCCGGGGCGCTGGTGTGCGCGCCATCGCCCGGCCTGGCCGACGTGTGGGACGCGCCGACGCTCGGCCCCGTCGCCGCCGCGCAGGAGCGGCCGCTTGGCCGCGACCAGTCGAACACGTCGGTGGTGCTCGGCGAGCGCCTGTTGCTGAAGGCGTACCGCCGCATCCAGCCCGGCCTCAACCCGGACCTCGAGCTGACCGCGTACCTGTCCGAGGAGGCGGGGTTCCCGGGCGTCCCCCGGGTCGCCGGCTGGGCCGAGGCCGTGACCCGCGATGCCGGCGCCGCCACCGTCGCGATGCTCCAGGCGTTCGTGCCCGGCGAGGACCTGTACGAGTCGACGGCGGCGCGCCTCGCCGCTCTCATCGCCGGCTCCAGGCCATCGGACGAGGAGGCCGACACCGACATCGCCGAAGACCTCGGGATCCTCGTCGCCGGGCTTCACGCCGCGCTCGCCTCGCCGCCGGCCGACGCACCCGACCTGGCGCCGCGCCCGGCCGGTCACGACGACCTTCACGCATGGCGCATCGACGCGACCCGCCAGCTGAACACCGCGATCGCCGCCCTCGCCAAAGTCGATCCCAGGCTCGCCGACGAGCTGCGCGCCGATGCGCCGGAGATCACGGCCCGCTTCTCGCGCTTCGAGGCCGTCGCCTCGGCCCCGCTGGTCATGCGCATCCACGCCGACCTCCACCTCGGCCAGGTCCTGGTCGCCGAGGACGGCTATCGCGTGGTCGACTTCGAGGGCGAGCCGCTGCGATCCATCGAGGACCGGCGCCGGCTGGACTCGCCGCTGCGGGACGTCGCCTCGATGCTGCGCTCGCTGGACCACGTCACGCGCAGCGCCCGCCGGCGAGCGGACGTGCTGGCCGGCGGTCGCGTCGAACGCCCCGGCATCGACGTCGAGGCGTGGATCGAACGCGCCCGGGACCGGTTCCTCGCCGCCTACGCTGCTACCCTCCGCCGGACCGACGCCCCGATCGCCGTCGACCTCGACCTCCTCGACGCGTTCGAGGTCGCCAAGGAGGCGTACGAGTTCGAGTACGCGGCGACGGTGCTGCCGTCGTGGCTGTGGGCGCCGCGCGATGGCATGCGCTGGCTGCTCGCCCGAGGAGGAACCGTGTGACCGAGGCCGTGCGACCCGAGGGCGAGCAGCCGCCGGAGGTCGAAGCCGAAGATCGAGCCGCAACGCTGCTCGAGGACATCCTGGCCGGACCCGACGAGCTCGCCGCGGTCCTCGACCGGCATGCGCGCGAGGTCGCCGCGATGCCCGCCGAGGTCTTCCAGCGCCCGCGCTGGCGGCTGATCGGCATGGGCAGCTCGCGGTTCGCCGCCCTCGACGCGGCGACGCGCCTGCGAGCGGCCGGCCTCGACGCCGCCGCCGAGCCGGCCTCCGCGGCGGCGCCCAGCGAGGCCCGCGCCGACACCGTCGCCGTCGTGATCTCGAACTCGGGCTCGACGCCGGAGGTGCTGGCGGCCGCCGACCGCCACCGCAAGGGGTCGTTCGTGATCGTCGTGACCGGCGATCCGGCGGCACCGCTGGCGAGCCGCGCCGACGCCGTCATGCCGCTGGTCGCCGAGCGCGCGGAGGCCGCCGGCGTCGCGACCCTCTCGTACCGCTCGACGGTCGCGGCCCTGGCGATGCTGGTCGATCGCGCCGAGGGTCGGGCACCGGGCATCGGGCTCCCCGCCGCCGTGCCGGCGCTCGAGGCCCTGCTGGCCGGCCGCGACGCATGGCTGTCCGGGGCGGCCGACGTCCTCGACGTGGGTCGCGAGGTCCACGCCCTGGGCGACGACGCACGGATGGGCCTGGTGGAGCAGGCGGCGTTGATGCTGCGGGAGGCGCCGCGGGTCTCCGCGCAGGCGTTCGAGAGCGGAGACTGGCTCCACGTGGGCCTGTACACCCTGCTGCCCGGCGACCCCGTGCTGCTGTTCGGCGGCGCGGCCTTCGATGACGCGGCGATGGCGACCGCGGTCGCCAGGGGCGCCCGGGTGGTGGCCGTCGGCCCGGCCCTCAAGGACGCGGCCGCGTCGGTCAGGCTGCCGGACTCGGTCCTCACGGACGACGCGGTCCGCGCGCTGGTGGAGCCGGCGGTGGCCGAGCTGCTCGCGGCGGAGCTGTGGCGGCGGACGAGCGCGACGACGCTCCGCGAGGACGACCAGCGCGGATAGGCGACGGCTCGTCGAGATGTCAGCCGGCGATCGCCGCCCGCAGCTCGGGGAGGCGGTCGATGGTCTCGAGGTCGAACGGGCTCCGGAGCACGAACATCACGTGCTCGAAGCCGGCGGCCCGATACGGCACGAGGGCCGCCGCGACGTCCCCGGGCGAGCCGCCGGCGTCGAGGTCGTCGCGGCCGGGCCGAAGCCCGTGGGTGTCGCGCCACGCCGGCCACGCGGCGTCCGCCTCGCCGACGCCGGCCCGCATGACCACGTTGAGGTTCGTCGTCCGTTCGATGTCGCGCTCGTCGCGTCCGGCCGCGGCACACGCCTCCCGCAGGATCGCGTCGGCGGCCGCCAGCGTTTCCGGCGAGCCGTAGGCGTTCCAGATATCCGCGTAGCGCGCCACCAGGGGCAGGGTCTTGCGAGGTCCGGCCCCGCCGATGAGGATCGGCAGCCGGGCCTGGACGGGCCGCGGCTCGCACAGCGCGTCGTGCATCGCGTAGAAGCCGCCGTCGTGCGTCACTCGCTCGCCGTCGAGCAGCCGGCGGATCAGCGGCACGGCCTCGCCCAGCCGGTCGAGACGCTCGCCGAACCCCGCGCCGAAGTCGAGCCCGAAGGCGTCGTGTTCGCGCTCGAACCAGCCCGCGCCGAGGCCGAGGATCGAGCGCCCGCCGCTGAGGTGATCGACGGTCGTCGCGAGCTTGGCGGTCAGGCCGGGGTTCCGGAACGTGTTGGCGGCCACGAGCAGGCCGAGCCGAGCGCGCGTCGTGACCGTCGCGACGGCGGTCAGCGTCGACCAGCCCTCGAGCTTCGGGTCGCGCCAGTCGCCTTCGTCCGTGAGCAGGTGGTCGTCGAGCCAGAGGTCGTCGAAGCCGGCGGCCTCGGCCCGGATCACGGCGTCGCGAAGCTCGGGCCAGCCGGTGCGGTGGATCCAGAACGCCGCGCCGAAGCGCATCGCCATCGGTCGTCTCCTCGCCCGTATCGTAGGGACGTGGCTGTCCCGATTCACGCCGTCCCGCGCCGCGCTCCGGCCCTCAAGCCCGAGTCGTCGCTCCCGCCCGCGCTCCGCGACGCCATCCTCGCCTGGTACGACGCCAACGGCCGCCGGCTGGCGTTCCGAGCGACCCGCGACCCGTACGCGGTCCTCGTGTCGGAGCTGATGGCACAGCAGACCCAGGCCGAGCGCGCCGCCACCGCGTGGACCGCGTGGATGGCGCGCTTTCCGACGGTCGCGACGCTGGCCGCCGCGCCCGTCGCGGACGTCGTCCGCGCCTGGGCCGGCCTGGGCTACAACCGGCGGGCGGTGAGCCTGCAGCGGGCGGCGAAGGTCATCGCGGAGGAGCACGGCAGCCGGGTGCCCGATTCGGTCGAAGAGCTCGAGGCGCTGCCCGGCGTCGGGCCGTACACGGCACGGGCGGTCGCCGCGATCGCGTTCGGGCGACCCGTCGGCGCCGTCGACACGAACGTGCGGCGCGTCCTGGGGCGCGTGGCCGCCGGCGACGCCGGGGCGATCCCAGCGCGGGCGCTCCAGGAGCTGGCCGACGACGTCGTGCCGCGCGACCGTCCGGGCGACTGGACGCACGCCCTGATGGACGTCGGCGCCGGGCTGTGCCGGCCCAGGTCGCCGCGTTGCCCCGACTGCCCGGCGCGGGCCTGGTGCCGGTTCGCGGCCGGCGACCGACCGTCGCCGATGACGGATCGCGCCGGCCGCATGGGAGGCCGCCCCGCGGAGCCTGCCTTCCCCTCGACCACTCGCTGGCTTCGCGGCCGCATCGTCGACCGGGCCCGCGACGCCGACGACGGCGACTGGGTCTCGTTCGACGCCGCCATCGGCAGCCACGACCGGCGCGCGGTGCGCGAGGCGCTGGTCGCCCTCTCGGGCGAGGGGCTGCTCGAGATGCGCGAGACCGAGGACGGGCCCGAGGCGCGCCTGCCCGCCTGACCCGTCCGGGGCGGTACCCTCAGCGCCGTGCCGACCGAGACGGTTCCGCTGCCCGCGGACGACCCCGAGCTGCAGGCGCTCACGCTCGACGAGCTCGAGCTGCGGTGGGCCGACGCGGCCGGTCGCGCCGCGATCTCGGGCGAGGTGATGACGGGCCTCGACCACAAGGCGCAGGCGAGCGGGATCCCGGGCGAGACCCTGATGGAGCACGCCGGGACGGCGGTGGCGGCCGCGGCCCGCGCCCTCGCCGTCCGCAACGGCCGCGAGGACCGGCCGGTGCTGATCCTCGCCGGACCCGGCAACAACGGCGGCGACGGGTTCGTGGCCGCGAGGCGGCTCGCCGCCTGGGGCATGCCGTCGATCGTCGTGTTCGTGGCGGCCGAGGAGCGGCCACGGACCCGCGACGCCGCCACGAACTGGAAGCGCCTCGAGGGGTTGGAGCCCGTCACCCGGATGCACGCGCCCGTCGCCCGCGACGTCGCGATCCTGGGGCAGGGGATCGACAAGGCGGGCGTGGTCGTCGACGCGCTGCTGGGCACCGGCGTCAGCGGCCGCCTGCGCGAGCCAGTCACCACCGCCGTCGGCGTCATCGGTCGCGCCCGTGCCGCCGGCGTGCCCGTCCTCGCCGTCGACACGCCGACCGCCGTCGACCTGACCTCGGGCGACCCGTCCGACCCGGTCGTGCGCGCCGACCTGACCGTCACCTTCCATCGCCCGAAGCTCGGGCTGCGCACGAAGCTCGGTCGCGCGCTGGCCGGCCGGGTGCTCGTCGCGCCCATCGGGATTCCGCCCGAGGTCGACCGTGCCTGACGTCCGCCAGCCCGGGATCCGGGACGTGCTGCTGGTCGCGGCCGTCGCCGTCGCCGTCGTGCTGCTGGCGGCGGGCGTCACGGCGCTCCTGCCGCGCGAGGGCCAGGCCGTCGTGTTCCACACGCCGCTGCTGATCGCGGTGCTCGTCGTCGGCACCGCCCTGGTCCTGTGGCGCATCCTGCGCTCGCCGCGGACCTGACCGCAACCCCGCCATGACCGACGCGCCTCTCGAGCGTCCGGTCCCCTCGCCGCTCGACCGGCGCCGGCGGGACCTCGGGCGACTCGCTGACGAGCGCTGGGACCTGCTGATCGTCGGCGGCGGGATCGTCGGGTCGGGCGCGCTGCTCGATGCGGCCTCGAGGGGCCTGCGCGTCGCCCTCGTCGAGCAGGACGACGTCGCGTCCGGGACGTCGTCACGGTCGAGCCGGCTGATCCACGGCGGCCTGCGCTATCTCCAGCAGCTCCAGGTCGGACTCGTGCGCGAGGCGCTGGCCGAGCGGGCCCGGCTGCTGCGGCTCGCGCCGCACCTCGTCAGGCTCGAGGAGTTCCTGTTCCCGCTGTACGGCCTGCCGTTGGCCACGCGCGCCTTCTACACGGCCGGCATGACGATGTACGACGTGCTGGGCTCCGCGAAGTCGGGCGGGCGCCATCGGCACCTCTCCACCGCGGCCGCCCTGGAGTACGCGCCGGACCTCCGGCGCGACGGCCTGCGCGGGGCCCTCGTCTACCACGACGCCATGGAGGACGACGCCCGCTACACGCTCGCGGTCCTCCGCACTGCGCTCCAGGTCTCCCCGGACGCCGCGCTCGCCGTGACCCGCGCCCGCGCGACCGGACCGCTGCGCGACGGCGCCCGGATCGTCGGGGCGAGGCTGGTGGACCGGGCGACGGGGGAGGCGATCGAGGTGCGCGCGACGGCCGTGCTCGACGCCACCGGCGTCTGGGGTGCGCTGCCGGACCGCCCGTTCGGCACGACCGGGTTCAGCGTGCTGCCGTCGCGGGGCAGCCACCTCGTGGTGCCGCGAGAACGGGTCCCGGCTCGTGGCGGCATGACGCTGCGGATCCCGGGCCGGGTCGCGTTCATCGTCCCCTGGCCGCGGCACTGGCTGGTGGGCACGACCGACAAGCCGTACCACGGGCCGGTCGAGCGCCCGTCCGCGAGCGGGGACGAGGTCGACGAGATCCTCGGGACGGTGAACGGGGCGATGGACGTTGGGCTGACGCGCGACGACGTGGTCGGCACGTACGCCGGGCTGCGACCGCTGATCGCGCCGTCCGACGCGACGTCGACGGTCAAGGTGTCCCGGGAACACCGGGTCAGCGTCGAGGCCGAGGGCCTCGTCCGGGTGAGCGGCGGCAAGTACACGACGTACCGGGTCATGGCCCGCGACGCGGTGGATGCGGCGATCGGGACCGACGAGGCCAGGCGGCGGCCGAGCCAGACGGCGGAGCTGCCGCTGATCGGCGCGGCGCCCCGCACGGACCTGGACGGGCTCGCGACGCGCGTGGCCACCGACACAGGGATCGGGGGCGACGCCGCGCGTTCGCTGGTCGACCGCCACGGGACGGAGGCGCGGGCGGTGCTGGCAGGGGACGAGGGGAGCGGAATCGGCGCGGCGCCCACGCCGCTCGTCGACGGCTTTCCATACCTCGAGGCCGAGGTGGCCTGGGCGGTCTCCCACGAGCTCGCGCAGACCCTCGACGACGTCCTGGCCCGCCGGATCCGGCTCGCCCCAGAGCTCCGGGATCGCGGTGCCTCGATCGCCCCGCGGGTCGCCGCGATCATGGCGCCGCTCCTCGGCTGGGACGACGCCCGGTGCGGCCGGGAGGTAGAGGCGTACCTGCAAGGCGCCCACCGCGAGTTCGACGTGCCCGCATGACGGATCGCACGGTCGTCCTCGCCCTCGACCAGGGGACCACGTCGTCGCGCGCGATCGCCTTCGACCGCTCGGGCATCCCGGTCGCCAGCGCGCAGCGCGAGTTCCCGCAGGGGTTCCCGTCGCCCGGCCACGTCACCCACGACCCCGACGAGATCTGGGCGAGCCAGCTCGCCGTCGCGCAGGAGGTCGTGGCTGGGGTCGGCGGCCCGGACCGCGTCGCGGCCATCGGCATCACCAACCAGCGCGAGACGACGATCGTGTGGGACCGGGCCACGAGCCGCCCGGTCGCCCCGGCGATCGTGTGGCAGAGCCGGATCACCGCCCCGTTCTGCGAGCGGCTGCGCGCCGAGGGCCACGAGCCGCTCGTCCGCGAGCGCACGGGCCTCCCGATCGACGCCTACTTCTCGGGACCCAAGATCCGCCACATCCTTGAGGCGGGCGGCCTGCGCGGGCGCGCCGAGCGGGGCGAGCTCGCGTTCGGGACCGTCGACGCCTGGCTGACCTGGCGGCTCACCGGCGGCCGCGTCCACGCGACCGACGTCTCCAACGCGTCGCGGACGCTGCTGTGCAACATCCGAACGCTCGACTGGGACGACGACCTGCTGCGACTGATGGAGGTGCCGCGGGCGATGCTGCCCGCGATCCTTCCGTCGTCGGCGTCGTGGGCGGAGACCGATGCGTCCATCTTCGGCCGCCCGGTCCCGATCGCCGGCGTCGCGGGCGACCAGCAGGCCGCGATGTTCGGCCAGGCCTGCTTCGCGCCGGGCGAGGCCAAGAACACCTACGGGACCGGGGCGTTCCTGCTGGCCAACGTGGGCGACGCGCCGGTTGGGAGCGGTCACGGGCTGCTGTCGACCGTGCTGTGGCGTCTGGGCGAGGGCGCACCGGCCGCCTATGCGCTCGAGGGCTCCGTGTTCGTCGCCGGCGCCGCGGTGCAGTGGCTGCGCGACGGTCTCCGGGCGGTGTCGAGCGCGGAGGAGGTCGAGGAGCTGATGCGCGGGGTCGAGGACACCGGCGGCGTCTACCTGGTGCCGGCCTTCGTCGGCCTGGGCGCCCCCTACTGGGACCCGCGGGCGCGCGGGCTGCTCATCGGGCTGACGCGCGGCACCGGCCTGCCCGAGATCGCCCGCGCCACCATCGAGTCGATCGCCTACCAGGTCAGCGACGTCGTCGAGGCGATGGCCGCCGACCGGGGGGCGCCGCTCAGCGAGCTGCGGGTCGACGGCGGCGCCGCACGCAACGACGACCTGCTGCGGTTCCAGGCCGACATCCTGGGCATCACGGTGGAGCGGCCGCGGGTGACGGAGACCACCGCCTGGGGCGCGGCTTCGCTGGCCGGGCTCGCCGTCGGCTTCTGGCAGTCACTCGACGAGCTGGCGGCGATCCGCGCCGTCGACCGCCGGTTCGCGCCCCAGATGGCGGCGTTCCGGCGGAACGCCCTGCTCGCCGGCTGGCACCGCGCGGTGGAGCGCTCGAAGGACTGGGCGGTCGACGAGGTCGCGGACGGGGGCGTCGGCGCACCACGCTAGCCCGAACGTCCCGATCGGGCGCCTCGAAAATAGGGTATCGCCACGATCGGGGATTGCCCGTAGACTGCCCGTTGGCGCGGAACGCCGCGTCTGCACACACTCGTTCGCACGTTCGACACTTGGTCTCCTCCGGCATCAGACACTCGAGGACCCGGGCAAGAGGCGGCGACTTTACGGAGGAGATCGGCACGTGGCCGACAAGACCCTGACCTGTTCCGACTGCGGAATGGAGTTCGCATTCACGGAGCGCGAACAGGCCTTCTACGCCGAGAAGGGATTCTCGGAGCCCCGACGGTGCCCCTCGTGCCGCGCCAGCCGCAAGGCAGCGCGTGCGGGTGGCGACGGCGGCTATGCCGGCGGCAGCTCGTATTCGAGCGGCGGTGGGTATGACTCCGGGTACGGCGGTGGTGGCGGCTATTCCGCCGGTGGCTATGGCGGTGGCGGCGGCGGCGGCTACGGCGGCCGGAGCAGCAGCGGGCCTCGTGAGATGTTCACGGCGACCTGCTCGAGCTGCGGCAAGGAAGCCCGCGTCCCGTTCCGCCCGACCAATGGCAAGCCGGTCTACTGCTCGGACTGCTTCCGCACGATGCGCGGCGGCTGACCAGCAACCTCGCCCGGACCGGGTCGCGGCGACGCGGCCCGGTCTTCGCGTTTAAGGCCCTTTGCGAATCGGCGGGCGTCAGTCCCGGCTGAGCAGTTCCAGGTCGAACCGCCGCTCGGTGCCGTGGAGCAGCCGGTCGACGTTGTCAGCGTGCGCGAGCCAGACCAGGGTCGTCCCCAGCGTGGCATACACGGGGTAGGCGAACGGCACGGCTCCGTTGGCGGCCAGCCACCAGATGCCGACCAAAACGGCGCCCGCGGTGATCGCGAGCAGCGAGCCCAGCGACACGTAGCGCGTGACCAGGATCACCCCGATGAACACGGGCGCCCCGACGAGGATCGCCGGCGGGAAGATCACGAGCATCGTGCCGACGCTCGTCGCCACGCCCCGGCCGCCCCTGAAGCCCACGAACATCGAGCGCGTGGAGCCGAGGATGGCGGCGATCGCGCACAGGACCTCGACGGCCGCGTTGCCGGTGATGTACCGGGCCGCCAGGACGGGGATGACGCCTTTGAGGACGTCGCCGGTGACCACGAGCAGCGCCCGTTTGCGGCCCATGGCCCGGAGTGCGTTCGTCCCGCCGGTCCGCCCGCTGCCGAGGGTCCGCGGGTCGGGGGCGTTGGTGAGCCGCGCGACGACGATGCCGAACGGGATCGAGCCCACGACGTACGACAGCGTGGCGAGCACGACGGCGACGACGATCTGCTCCGCGGTCACGCCTGGGCGCACCTCGTGGACGCCGGACGAGGCCGGCGGTCTGTCGCAGGAATCTACACCGCGGTCCGTGGCCACATCGGTCGCCCATCGCTGTCAGCGAACGCTTGGTCGTGGAACGGCCACATCAGGTGCCGCAGCGCGCCGATCCATCGCTGTGACCGATCGAAACGTCTCGTGGACCCCGCTTCCATCCTGGAGCCCGGCCTTCGATGCGAAAGCGTTCACTGGCGGTGATTGCTCTGGCGCAGTCCGGCCGCCGCTCCGCCGCCGGGCCTCGGGCCTCGGGCCTCGGCCGCCGCGCCGAGCGCCCGGTGTACGATCGATCTCGATGTCCCGTTCCCTCACGATCGCGCGCGCCTCGGACCCAGGCCCGCGCGTGACCCCAGCGGAGACCCCCTGACCGATGGCCGTCGGCTCCTCCAACGACTTCGACCTCGTCGTGCTCGGCGCGGGGACCGGCGGCTATGCGGCGGCGTTCCGCGCATCACAGCTGGGCCTCAAGGTGGCCCTCGTCGACGAGGACAAGCTCGGTGGCACCTGCCTCCATCGCGGCTGCATCCCGACCAAGGCCCTGCTCGAGTCGGCTGCCTTCGCGGAGCGCATCCGCCGTGCCGCGGACTTCGGGCTCAACCTGCCCGGCGAGGCGGTCATCGACTACGCGCAGATGGCCAAGCGGCGCGACCAGGTCGTGACCCGCATGTGGAAGGGCGTCCAGAGCCTGGTCAAGAAGTACGACGTCGCCTGGATCCAGGGCCGAGGCCGGCTCGACGGCGCCCACAAGGTGCGGGTCAAGATGGCGGGCGAGGACGGCACGCCGGGCGCCGGCGCCGACCGGATCCTCAACGCCACTGACGTGATCCTGGCGACCGGCTCGCGGGTCAAGTCGCTCCCGGGCATCGAGCCCGACGGCAAGCGGATCGTGACCTCGGACGATGTGCTGAAGATGGACACGCTGCCCGGCAGCGTCATCGTCGTCGGCGCCGGCGCGGTCGGCGTCGAGTTCGCGTCGATGTACCACGACCTGGGCTCGACCGTGACCCTGCTCGAGTACCTGCCGGCGATCGTCCCGCTCGAGGACCGCGACGTCAGCAAGGAGCTGGAGCGATCGTTCAGCCGGCGGGGGATCAAGGTCGTCACCAACGCCCGCTTCGACGCGAAGTCGGTCAAGGTCGAGGCCGATTGCGTGAAGCTCATGGTCGGGCCCGAAGGCAAGGACGCCGCCGAGATCGAGGCGGAGATCCTGCTCGTGGCGGCGGGCCGGGCGACGAACGTCGAGGACGTCGGGCTCGACACGACCTCGGCCGAGGTCGACCGCGGCATCGTCAAGGTCGACGGGCACATGCGGACGAAGGAGCCGCACCTGTACGCGATCGGCGACATCGTCGGTGGCCTGATGCTCGCCCACACGGCGGCCCACGAGGGGATCATCGCGGCGCACACGATCGCCGGCGACCCCGACGTCCACGCGATGGACTACGACGCGCAGCCGCGGGCCACCTACTGCCGGCCCGAGATCGCGTCGGTCGGCCTGACGGAGCAGCAGTGCGAGGAACGCGGCCTGCCGCTCAAGGTCGCCAAGGTGCCGTTCCAGGCGATCGCCAAGGCGATCATCGGCGGCGAGTACGAGGGCTTCGCCAAGATCATCGGCAACAAGGACACGGACGACACGCTGGGGGTCCACATCATCGGGCCCCATGCGACCGACCTCATCGCCGAGGCGTCGCTCGCCTTCTACCTCGACGCGACGCCGTGGGAGATCGGCGCCTCGACGCACGCGCACCCGACGCTGTCGGAGGTCCTCGGCGAGACCGCGATGGCGGTCGACGGGCGGTCGATCAACTTCTAATCGCGGTACGCTGGCGCCGGTCGCCCGACCGGCCCACGGAGGATGCGATGACGGTCACGGATCGCAGCGGCAACGCCGCGACGAGCCCCCTCGCCGCCTCGGTCGGGCTCACCGACGACGACCTGGTCGCGATGTACCGCACGGTCGCGCTGGCCCGAGCCGTCGACGAGCGGATGTGGGTGCTCAACCGCGCGGGCCGGATCCCGTTCGTGATCAGCGGCCAGGGCCACGAGGGCGCGCAGGTGGGCCTGACCTGGCCCCTGCAGAAGCAGCACGACTGGATCGCGCCGTTCTACCGCTCGATCGCCACCTGCCTCGCGTTCGGGATGAGCGCGCGCGACATCATGACCGCGCAGTACGCGACGGCCAGCGACCCCTCGTCGGGCGGTCGCCAGATGCCCGGTCACTACGGCTACGCGGAGCATCACCTGGTCTCGGTGTCGTCGCCCGTCGCCACCCAGATCCTGCACGCGGTCGGGATCGCCCTGGCGGCCAAGATCCGGAAGACCGGCCAGGTCGCGATCGCGACGATGGGCGAGGGCAGCTCCAACCAGGGCGACGTCCACGAGGCGCTCAACTTCGCGGCGATCCACAAGCTGCCATTCGTGTTCATGGTCGAGAACAACGGCTACGCGATCTCCGTCCCGGCCGAGAAGGAGCTGAGCGTCAAGGACGTCGCGGTCCGCGCGTCCGGCTACGCCATGCCGGGCGTCGTGGTCGACGGGACCGACGTGCTCGCCTGCTACGCCGCCGCGAAGGAGGCGGTCGACCTCGCCCGCTCCGGCGGCGGCCCGAGCCTGATCGAGGCCAAGGTGACCCGGCTCACGGCGCATTCCTCGGACGACCAGCAGACGAAGTACCGGTCGGCCGACGACCTCGAGGAGGGCAAGGCCCACGACCCGCTGCCGATCTTCCGGGCCGCGCTCCGCGACGGCGGCGTGTTGACCGACGAGATCGAGGCGGCGCTGACGGCCGAGATCACCGGCATCGTCGACGACGCCACCGACTATGCCGAAGGCCAGCCCGACCCGGATCCCGCCACGGCGCTCGACTGGGTCTACGGGGAGCATTGGCCGGGCGAGACGCCGCCGCCGTGGCACGGGTCGACCGGCGAGGCCGGGGGGACCCACTGATGCCGGTCAGGACGTTCATCGAGGCGATCCGCGACGGCATGGCCGAGGAGATGCGGCGCGACGAGACGGTCGTGGTCCTGGGCGAGGACGTCGGCAAGAAGGGCGGCGTGTTCCTGGCGACGGACGGCCTGTGGGGCGAGTTCGGCGACGACCGGGTCATCGACACCCCGCTCACCGAATCGATGATCGTCGGCGCATCGATCGGGGCCGCCATCAACGGCCTGCGCCCGGTGGCCGAGATCCAGTTCGCGGACTTCATCCACCCCGCGTTCAACCAGCTCGTGTCCGAGGCTGCCCGGATGCGCTACCGCTCGAACAACGGGTTCTCGGTGCCGATGGTCGTTCGCGCGCCCTACGGCGGCGGGGTCCATGGCGCGCTCTATCACTCGCAGTCGGTCGAGGCGTTCTTCACCCACGTGCCCGGGCTCAAGGTCGTGATCCCGTCCACGCCCTACGACGCCAAGGGCCTGCTCCGGACGGCGATCCGCGACGACGACCCGGTGCTGTTCTTCGAGCACAAGAAGATGTACCGCAGCGTCCGTGGCGAGGTGCCCGATGGCGACTACGTGGTGCCGCTGGGCTCGGCCGCCATCCGCCGCCCCGGCAGCCAGGTCACGGTGATCGGGTACGGGCTGATGACGCTGTACGCCCTCGAGGCCGCCGAGCGGGTGGCCGGCGAGGGCATCGACGTCGAGGTCGTCGACGTGCGCTCGCTGCGGCCGCTCGACCGGGACACGATCCTGTCGTCGGTGCGTAAGACCGGCAAGTGCCTGGTGGCCTACGAGGACAACCGGTTCGGCGGCTACGGCGCGGAGATCTGCGCGATCGTCGCCGAGGAAGCGTTCGACTACCTCGACGGGCCGGTGACCCGGATCGCCGGCCCCGACGTCCCGGGCGTGCCCTACAACCACGCGCTCGAGGACTGGTTCATGCTCAGCCCGGCGAAGATCGCCGACGCGATCCGGAAGCTCGCCGCGTACTGATGGCCTCGGCGCCCGCGCAGGCCTCGGACCTCGCCGCGGTCGCGGCCCGGCTCGGGCGCATCCTCGACCCGTACCGCGATCGGCTCGAGCCCGCCACGATCTACAACCTGCCGACGCTGCGGCGCCCGGGAGCGAAGGCCCACGACTGGTTCGCGTTCGTGCAGCCGGCCGCGAAGCACGTCAGCTTGTTCCTGATGCCGATCGTCACCTGGCCGGACCTGCTCGACGACTGCTCGGATGCGTTGCTCAAGCATCGCCAGGCCAAGTCGGCGCTGCGGTTCAGCACCCTCGACGAGCCGCTGGTCACCGAGCTGGAGGCGCTGGTGGCCCGCGCCTTCGAGCGCTACGTGGCCGCCGGCTAGACTGGGTCGCCGATCGCCACCTCCGGCTCCGCCGCGAGGAACGTGCCGATCCGAGCGGCATCGTCGTCGATCGCCTTGCGCTCGGCCCTCGTCAGCCGGCGCCAGGGCGCGACCTGGATCGCCAGGCGGCCCTTCCTGACCTCGTGGGTCCAGGTGGCCGCGACCGCGCCGCCGACGATGACGACCTGGCTGATCCAGCCGGCCGTCCTCGACACCAAGGGGCGCCGCGCCAACGGGAGCAAGGGTTCGGCCTCCTTCTGGACCGACAGCGTGTAGGGGTCGAAGCCCGGCAGCAGACGGACCGTGGCCGAAGGGTCGATGTTGGCGAGCTCGGCGACGTCCCCGCCCCGGACCAGCACCTTGGTGCCCTCGGCCACGACTTCGACCACCCGATCGCCCAGCGAAGCGATCGGCTTGCGCAGCGGCGCGCCGCCCTGGACGCCCCACCAGCGGGCGAGCTCGCCCCTCGAGCAGCCGGGGAACGCTTGCAGCTGGCGCTCGATGACGGCGCCGATCGCGTCCTCGCTGGGCTCCGGCATGTCGCGGCCGAGCCACTCGCGGGGATCCACGAAGGTGACGTTGCGCCCATCCTCGGGCCCGAAGCACAGGAAGCCGCGGCTGGCCGCCGGCTTGAGGAACGTGCCCCAGCTCGAGGTCACACGGTCGGCGAACGCCTCGTTGCCGAGGCGCTTCGCGAGGGCGTCCCCGAGAACGGCACGGGTCATCGGCGTGTCGGTCAGGACCTCGCCGATCCCGTCCTGGAGGGCGAGCATCTCCTCCCTCGTGACCTCGAAGTACCTGAGCCACAGCGGGCGCAGCCAGTTGATCCGGGTCCCGAGGGCCGCGACCAGCTCCGGGAGCTCGTCCGAGGCGACCAGATGCAGCGTCCCGCGCATGGCCCACGTCTTGACCAGCGTGCGGTCGCGCCACAGGGCGTTCCGGACGTCGTCGCGGGTCATGCGCTCGACGCGGGCATGGATCGCCAGCTCGGCCGATCCGATGACCTGCGCCTGGACCGCGACGTGGTCGCGGACGACGTCGAGCATCGTCGTGTGCGGCGCGCGCCGCTCGAGGTGCTGGCGTTGCAGCCGCAGCGCCGCGAGCTTCGCCCAGGTGGTCTCGATCACCCTCGGAGCCTACCGAACGCGCCCGGCGAATCGTGTCAGGTACGGGCGAGTGCCGCGATCCTTGCGCCCTATCTGCCCGGATACGACCCGACGTCGTGCTATCCGAGGCGTCGCGCGCCCATTTCGCAGAGTACGAACGAGGTTCGTCCAATCAGGCGGGCGGCCACAAGAACCGGCGATCCACGATCCACCTTCGTACTCGGCGGATCTGCGATGGGACGGGGCTTCGGAGTACGACCACGGATCGTCGTCGACCGTGAATTGTTCACGAACCCTGCATGGGTGAGGGAGCTGCAGGGCGACGGATCCGGCTGCGGCCTGGGACGAGCGCTGCACCACGACCATCGATCGTAACTGGCAGGAATGCGAGGCCGGCCACCGACCCTGACGGCTCGCGAAGCCAGCGCCGAAGCGCGCCGCCACGCAGCGGGTACGCCGTTCGGAGAACGGCTTCGTGGCGCTGCACCTGGCTGCGACGCGTCGAGCCATCCGTGATGACGAGAAGCCGGGCGACCCGGCGGGGGCGCCAGCCGAACCGCTCGGCGGCGACCTCCGCGGCGAGCCTCACCTTGGCGTCGTGCCGGCGCAGCGTCTCCTCGATCGATGTCAGCTCCGTCTTCGCCTCGATCACCAGCAGGGTCCCGCTCGCCGCGTGCCAGGCCAGGAGGTCGATCGACCCTCGTTCCGCGAACACGGCAAAGGACACCTCGGGCCGCGTCTCCCAGCCGAGGCCCTCGAGCCGGTTCGCGATTGCGCCGACCAGCGCCGCGTGACCCTCGTCCATCAGGCGGTCGAGCTCCCCGCCCCGAAACAGGAGCTCGACGCGGAGCTCGCCGCCCAACGCCCGGGCATGGCGGCGCAGCGCCCGCAGTGACACGTCCTCGATTCGCCCGCATTCGACGAGCGAGATCACGTCCTGGCTGAGGCCGGCCTTGCCACCGACATCTACTTGCCGCCACCGAAGCCGATGTCGCAGCGCGCGGAATTGCTTGCCCAGCCGGACGTCGTCCACGCGCCAATCGTCGCGGACGTCGCTCAACTCGCACGTATCCGCGTTCGCGCGGGTTTCGCGGATGCGCGACACTAGGCGGCGAGCGAGGCGGCGCCGACTCGCAGTGCCCCATCGGAGGATGAGACCCAGTGGCGAAGGTGACGATGCCCCAGCTCGGCGAGAGCGTTGCCGAGGGGACGATCGGGCGCTGGCTCAAGCAGCCTGGCGATTCGGTGGCGAAGTACGAGCCGTTGGTCGAGGTCATCACCGACAAGGTCAACGCCGAGGTCCCGTCGCCGTTCGCGGGCGTCCTCAAGGAGATCCTGGCGCAGGAGGGGGACACGGTCCCCAACAACGCCGAGATCGCCATCATCGAGACCGAGGACGAGGCCCTCTCGGGCGGCACCGAGGCACCCGCCGCGCCCGCGCCGGCGAACGGCCCGGCCGGCTCCGACGAGCGCCCCGTGTCCGAGCCCGTGGCGGCCGTCGCAGCGCCGGCGGCCCCGGTCCAGGACGCCGCGGCCCCGACCCCGGCCCCCGCAGCGGCATCGCCTGCCCCCGCCCTCCAGGCCGCCGCGATCGCCGCTCCGACCCTGACCGCCGACGCCGATCCCAACGCCCGGATGACACCGGCCGTTCGACGGCTGCTCCGCGAGCACGGGCTCGAGGCATCGCAGGTGGCCGGCACCGGGGGCGGTGGGCGGATCACCCGCGAGGACGTCATCGCCGTCGTCGAGGCCCAGCGCACCGGGACCGCGGTCGCCGCACCGGCGTCATCGGCGGCGTCGGCGCCTGCTGCCCCGGCGGCCCGCCCGTCCGGCGCGCCCGCCGCGGCGACCAACGCCGACATCAAGTTCCCAGCGGGCGCGGACGAAGTGCTCGTCCCGATGACCCAGATGCGCAAGGGCATCGCGGCCCAGATGACCCGCGCCCTGGCCGTGCCCCACGCCTATGTGCAGATGGAAGTCGACGTCACCCGCCTCGTCGCCTTCCGCGAGAAGGCGAAGCGCGAGTACCAGTCGAAGGAAGGCCTGTCGCTCAGCTACGTCCCCTTCGTCGTGAAGGCGTCGGCCGAGGCCCTCAAGCGCAACCCGACCTTCAACGCCCACTGGACCGACGAGGGCCTGCTGGCCAAGCGCAGGATCAACATCGGCGTGGCCGTGGCGGTCGACGACGGGCTGATCGTGCCGGTGATCCGGGACGCGGACCAGCTTTCCGTCCACGGCCTGAACGCCGCGATCCTCGACGTCGCGAACCGCGCCCGGGCGAACAAGCTCAGGCTGGACGACTTCGGCGGCGGCACGTTCACCGTCGACAACACGGGCTACCTCGGCACCAACCTCGTGATGCCGATCATCAACGTGCCCGAGGTCGGCATCGTCACGATGGAGGCGATCACCAAGCGCGCGGTCGTGGTCTCGACGCCCGACGGCGACGTCATCGCGATCCGGCCGGTGATGAACATGGTCCTCGGGGTCGACCACCGGGCCAACGACGGCGCGGGCGGCGCCGCGCTGCTCCGCGACATCAAGGCCTGGCTCGAGGGCGTCGGCCCGGACACCGCGATCTACTAGGGATGCGGACGCTCCCCGTGAGCGTCGTTCCGGGCGATCCGGGCCCGTCCTGATGCGCGTCGTCGTCACGGGTGGTGCCGGCCTGGTCGGACGTGCCATCGTCCGGAACCTGCGCGATCGGGGCGACACCGTCGTCGCCCTCGTCCGCGACCCCACGAAGGCCGCTCACCTGACGGCGATGGGTGCGGATCTGGTCCAGAGTGATCTCTCGGAGGTCTCCCGGTTGACGAGCGCACTCCGGGGCGCGGACGGCGCGATCCACGCGGCGGGCAGCTATCGCATCGGCATCCCGAAGTCTGAGCAGCCGGCCATGTGGGACGCGAACGTGGGCACGACCACCCGGTTCCTCGACGCAGCAGCGGCCGCCGGAGTCCCGCGCGTCGTCTACGTGTCGACGATCAACGTGTACGGCAACACCAACGGCCGGCACGTCGACGAGACCTACCATCGGGACTTGGGCGAGGGGTTCCTGAGCTGGTACGACGAGACCAAGTACCGAGCCCACGAGGTCGCCGCGACGCGGATCCAGGCTGGAGCGCCGCTGATCATCGGGCTGCCGAGCCAGGTGTACGGCCCGGGCGATCGAACAGGTTTCGGTGAGCAGCTCCGGCTCGCGTATGCCGGCAAGCTCCCGTACCTGGCGCTGAGCGGCGTCGCCCTCGGGCTCGCCCATTCCGACGACCTCGCCGCGGGGATCGTCGCGGCGCTCGACCGGGGCAGGCTCGGCGAGGCCTACAACCTCCCGGGCCCGACGACCACGCTCGGCGAGGCCCTGGCGCTGGCGGCGAAGGTCGGCGGCAAGCCCCCGCCGCGGATCAGCCTCCCGGACGGACTGCTCCGACTGATGGCGCCCCTGGGCGGCCTCGTCGGCCAGCCGAACCTGCGGGAGGTCATCCGGGCGGCCTCAGGTGTGACCTATCTCGGCTCCCCCGCCAAGGCGAAGGCCGAGCTGGGCTTCACCGCGCGCCCGATCGAGCAGGGGTTCCGCGACACGTTCGCGAACCCCTGACCTACACTCGACCCATGGCTCGCGAGCTCCCGATGTTCGATCCGACGCCGGGTCACCATGCGCCGTCGCCGGGCGACATCTCCATTGCGATGGGCGGTGGCCCGTTCGGTCCCGCCGCCGACGGCACGATCCCGCTCCGCCGCCACCCCGACTGGATCAAGGCGCGGCTGCCCTCGGGCGACAACTACCACGACCTCAAGGGCCTGTTGCGCGGCCTCAACCTCAACACGGTGTGCGAGGAGGCCCGCTGCCCGAACATCGGGGACTGCTGGGACCAGCGCACCGCGACGGTGATGATCCTGGGCGACGTCTGCACGCGGGCCTGCGGCTTCTGCGCGATCAAGACGGGCCGGCCGACCTGGTTCGACGACGACGAGCCGCGCAGGGTCGCCGAGGCCGTCGCGGAGATGCGCCTCGAGCATGTTGTGGTCACCTCGGTCGCGCGGGACGACCTGCCCGATGGCGGCGCGGGCGCGTTCGCGGCCACGATCCGCGAGCTGCGGCAGCGCAGCCCCGGGATGGGCGTCGAGGTCCTGATCCCGGACTTCAACGGCGTCGAGGCGCCCTTGCGGACGGTCATGGAGGCCGGCCCCGACATCCTCAACCACAACCTCGAGACGGTCCGCCGCCTCCAGAAGCCCGTCCGCAAGCGAGCGCGCTGGGATCGGACGCTGGGGGTGCTCGAGCGCGCGAAGGCGTATGCGGCCGAATACGGGCATGCGGCGCACACGAAGAGCTCGCTGATGGTCGGCCTCGGCGAGAACCGAGCGGAGATGACGGAGGCGTTCGAGGCGCTCCGAGCGGTCGACGTCGACATCCTCACCATCGGCCAGTACCTGCGCCCGACCGAGCAGCACCTGCCGCTCGTCCGCTACTACCACCCCGACGAGTTCGCCGAGATGAAGGCGGAGGCCCTGGGCCTGGGGTTCAGGCACGTCGAGTCCGGCCCGCTCGTTCGCTCGAGCTACCACGCTCGCGACCAGGTCCCCGGCGCCGAGCTCAAGGCCATCCGCCGCCAGGCGACGATCGACGCCGACGGCCGCGTGGTGCCCGCCGCCGTCTGACGCGCTCTCCGCCAACCTCTGCGGACGGCCGGGAGGCCTCCGGCCAGTGGGCTCCGCTATCCTTGGCTCGATGGTCGCCAAGCTCAGCCGCAAGGTCCCGCTCGCTGAGCTCCACTGCCACCTCGGCGCCGCGGTCACCCCGGCGATCATGTGGTCGATCGCCCACGCCCAGGGCATCAAGCTCCCGACACGCGACTACTGGGAGTTCCGCGACCTGATCACGGTCCATCCCGGCCGGCCCAAGAGCTTCGACGGCTACCTGCAGCTGTTCCACTGGACCGAGCTCATCCAGTCGAGCCCGATCGCCGTCGAGCGCGCGGTGTACGAGGTCGTGGGCGGCGCCTACCGCAAGAACAACGTCACGACCATGGAGCTCCGCTTCAACCCGATGAAGCGGAACCGGGGCGGGGAGCAGGACCTCGACCACATCGTCGCGGCGGCGCTGCGCGGCATGGACCGCGCGACGCTCGAGTACCCGGTGAAGCCTGGCCTGATCTTCTGCCTCGACCGCGCGTTCCCGTTCGAGCTCAACGAGATCATCGTGGAGAAGGCGATCACCTGGCGCGACCGGGGCGTGATCGGCGTCGACATCGCGGGCCCCGAGTCGGCCACGTTCCGGGTCGCGGACTATCGGCGCCTCATGCGGCGAGCCCGCCAGTACGGCCTCGGGATCACGATCCACACGGGCGAGTCCGGGCCGGTCGACGAGGTCGCCCGCGTCATCGAGCTGCTCGAGCCGGACCGCATCGGCCACGGCGTCAAGGCCGCCTACGACCCGCGGGCGATGGGCATGCTCCGCGAGCGGGGCATCGTGCTCGAGGTGTGCCCGACCTCGAACCTCAATACCGGCGTCGTGTCCGGCTGGGACGAGTTCCGCTGGATCTTCGACCAGCTGCACCGCAACGGGGTGCGCTACGTCATCAGCACCGACGGCCCGGAAATGCTCAAGACCTACATCCGCGACGAGCTCGCGACGCTGGGCCGGCTCGGGATCCTCGACCTCGACCAGCAGCAGCATGCGGCGGCGACCTCGATCGCGGCCTCGTTCGTGCCCAACGTCTCGGACGTGCCCGGTCCCCGGCGCGAGCCCGCCACGCGCGGCGTCGTCGAGCGCGAGGAGGCGTAGCCGCCCATCGAGCGCGGCAGCGCCCCGGCGGTATGCTCGGTCGATGGACCTCGACCTCTCGCCCGACCTCGTCCTGCTCCGGGACACCATCCGAGCGTTCATGGAGACCGAGGTCGCGCCGGTCGTCGACCAGCACGAGCGGGAGCGCCGGTTTCCGATCGAGATCGTGCGCCGCATCGGCGAGCTCGGCTGGCTCGGGATCAACGTGCCCGAGCGCTGGGGCGGCGCGGGGATGGACACGCTCGCCTACGCGATCGCGGTCGAGGAGATCGGCCGGGTGTGGGGGTCGCTTGGCCTCATCGTCGCGGCCCACACCAGCCTTGGCTGCGGCCCCCTGATGATCGCCGGCACGGACGCGCAGCGCGACCGGTGGCTGACGCCGCTGGCGTCGGGCCAGGTCATCGGCGCCTACGGGCTCACCGAGCCGTCGGCGGGTTCCGACGCCGGCGGCACCCGCACGACGGCGCGCCGTGATGGCGCGGGCGGGGACTGGGTCATCGACGGCCAGAAGCGGTTCATCACCAACGCCGGCCAGGCCGGGACCTACGTCATCACCGCGAAGACGGGCGAGCAGGCTGACGGCTCGAGCGCGATCTCCGCGTTCATCGTGCCCGCGGACGCGGCGGGGTTCAGCGTGCCCCGCCTGGAGGACAAGATGGGCCTCCACGCGTCAGCGACCGGCGAGCTGCGGTTCGACGGCGTCCGCATCCCGGATGCCAACCTGCTGGGCGAGGAGGGCGCCGGGTTCCGGGCCTTCCTCAAGGTCCTCGACGGCGGCCGGATCTCGATCGCGGCGCTGGCCCTCGGCCTCGCCCAGGCGGCGCTCGACGCGGCGGTGCCGTACGTGAAGGAGCGCGAGCAGTTCGGCCGGCCGATCGGGACCTTCCAGGGCGTGGCGTTCATGATCGCGGACATGGCCACGGAGGTCGAGGCGGCCCGCGCGCTGGTCTACCGCTCGGCCTGGCTCAAGGACCAGGGCCGCGACTACACGCTGGCATCCGCGCAGGCCAAGCTCTACGCGTCGGAGGTGTCGTCGCGCGTCACCAACGCCGCGATCCAGGTCCACGGCGGCTACGGCTACATCGAGGACTACAAGGTCGAGCGGTTCCTGCGCGACGCCAAGCTCACGGAGATCGGGGAGGGGACGAGCCAGGTCCAGCGGCTCGTGATCGCGAGGAAGATCCTGGGGCTGCGGATCGTCTGAGGGGTCGTCCGCGCGGTGGGCGGTGCTAGTCGCCGACCACGGTCAGCCGCACCATCAGCCGGTACTGGCTGCGCGCGCCCACGCACGTCTGGAGGGTCATCGACGGCGTCGGCAGCGACGCCCAGGCCCAGCTGGCCGACGTCGTGGCCTTGACGACCTTCCACCACCGGACGGCGTAAGTGCGCACCTTGCCGTTGGCGTCGGCGTACACGGCCTTCATGCCGCGCTGTAGCCGGCCGCTGACGTAGGCGTCGTGGAGGGGGTCGAACACGCCCCAGGCGTGGCCCAAGAGGTAGACGTTGTTGGTGCCGGCGCAACCCCAGCGGTAGACGTAGTTGTCGGGCTCGCGTGAGCGGCTGCACGAGAACCACGCGACCGAGCGGTTGATCCCGAGCGACGGGATCCAGACATGATTGCGACCCGAGTAGGACGGCGCGCCGCCCGACGACCCGTGCTTGGTGTCGTTCGGGGTCCGCGCGGGGTGCGGCGCCTTCGGGTGGGCCTTGGGGTGCGGCGTCCCGGCGCCCCGTTGGTCGTGATGCCTGGCGCGGGGCCGGTCGGCCCGCTTCGTCCGGTCCTCGTGCGACGCGGGCTGCGGCGTCGTGACGACGACAGGAGCGGCGACAGGGAGGGTGACCCGCGCGACCGCGTCGACGGCCCGATCCTCAAGGCGCGGACGCAGCCCGTGGGCGACCGTCAGGCGGCCGGCCGGCGCGGGCGCCGCGGCGACGGGCGCCGGGTGGACGGCCGGTGCGGCCAAGCGGCCGGTCCCGACCTGGGCGGCGGCCGCCACGGCGGACACCGATTCGATGGCCAGGACGAAGGCCAGGATCGTCGAGAGGGCACGTCGGCGGCCCCGCGTGAGCTCCATGGGCTGGAGCATCCGTTGGGATCGCGGAGGGCTCGACAGCTCGGTGGTCCCGGGCGGACCGGGACGGTCTTCCCGGTACCTGTGGGCTGGTGTGGGGTCCGGTGCGGATACGGTCAGTACCCGCGCGGGACCTGGCTCGGGACGGTCAACCCGCCCCGGACGGGGCTTCGATCAGCCGCCGGTTCCCGCCGCCTTCGCGAGCACCGACCGCACGGCCGCCTCGAAGCCGGGAGCCCACGGTCCCTGGCCGGCGACGACATACGGAGATTGCTCGACCTCCTCGTACGTCTGCGGGTCGGTGACGAAGGCCTCCGCGCATGGGCCGATCTGGTCGCGGTGCCGGTCGAAGGCCGCGCGGTTGCGGAAGATGTACAGGTACACCTTCACCGGTTGGGCCTGGTCGAGGCCGCTGGCCATGAAGCTGATCGACGCGGGGATGAGGTCCGGGTTGTCGCAACCCGCGTCACCGGACACCCAGTCGCGGACCTGCACGCTGGCGGCGTTGAACCGGCCCGTCAGCCCCGGGAAGTCGGTGGGCGTCGCCGGTTCGGGCGTGACGGTGAGCGCGCCGCAGGCGGCCACCGACACCGCGATGGCGGCGGCGGCCAGGATGGCGGCGAGCGCACGCCGGGCCGCGACCAGCCGGCCACGCCCCGTGGGTGTCGGTGACATCGCCCGGAGGCTAACACCGGTCCCCGCGGGACGCCGGGACCTCAGCGTCGGTGCTTCGCCTCGGCGATCCGGGCCTTCACATCGCGGACGTGCCGGTCCCACCCGGTCACGGTGGCCGTGACGGCCGGCCGATGGATCTCATAGCGACCCAGCCGCTGCTGGACGCCCTCGACGTGGCGCTCCCACGCCATGTCGTCGGCCGCCCCGATGATCCGGCGCCCGGTCCACTTCTCGCGCTTGAACAGCTTCGGGTAGCTCATCGCGGCACTTATGGCTTCTCGAAGGCGATCCACCCGACGGTCACCGGCTTCGCCGGCTTCTTCGAGAGGTGGATCTTGAACGAGCCGTTCGCGGGCACGACCGAGCGCACGTAGACGCCCGCTGCGTCCTCCTGGCACGTCGCCACGATGAAGGTGTTGGCCGCGCTCACGCCCGCGACCCTGACGGTCTTGGTCGCGCCCCGGACGGAGGTCCGGCCGCTGCGGCTGAACTTCGCCCGGCCCTGGACGCGGAGCGCCAGCTGGCTGGTGGAGCCGGCACGGGCGTAGACGCCGATCCCAGTGGGAGGGTTCGGGATCGCAGACGAGCCGGAGAAGCCATAGACGCCCACGCCGGTCCCGTTGACGTCGCCCACGATGCCGACGTCGCCCGTCCCGTAGGCGCCCCAGGTGCCGATGCCGAACAGACCGTTCTGGGCACCGAACCCAATCGTGCCCGTGTCGCCGAGCCCGATCACGCCTACGCCCTGGAGTGACTCGCCGACCACGCCCACCGAGCCGATCGAGACGTCGGCGAAGCCGTAGACGCCGGCCTCGTCGGTGACGGTGCTGGCGTCCGTGGTGTCGCCGACCGCGGCATAGACGCCGTTCCGGTGGGAGGGATCCGGGCCGGTGTCCGGGTCCCTGGGCGTCGCATCGCTCGAGATCGCCCGGATCGCCGGGCCAGTGACGCTGGTCGCCTCGAGACCGATGCCCGCACCAGCGTGGACCGCCGCGAGCGAGGTCTCGCCCGCGTCGGTGTTCTCGAAGCTCGTCGTCGCGTCGCCGGTGTTCGCGGCCCCGATGAGGGCCGGGTCACCGCTGGCCGCCGCCGCCGAGAGTGGGCTGGCCAGCGACTGCGCGGCGACGGCCGCCGCGCCTCCGAGGGCGGCCCCGAGCACGGCGCGTCGTGACCGAATGGGCGCGTCGGTGGACATGACTCCTCCCGCGATGACGGTCCCCTCCGTTGGGCACGTGGATCGTGCCAGAACACCGATGGCGCCGTCATCCCCCACATGCGGGGGCTCGCCGATGGCCCGATCGGCTCGTCCGGCCGGGACGAACCCGCCGATCCGCGCCCCGCCTCGCTAGCTCCGGCGGCGGGCCTTGGCCTCACGGAGGCGCGCGAGCGTGTCGTCGGGCGAGGTGGCGGACGGCGGTGGTGCCGGCGCCGCAGGCGTCACGGGTGTCGGGGCCGCGGCGGGTGTCGGGGCCGCGGCGGGTGTCGGCGCGGGCGCTGCGGCCGGCGCCTTGACCGGCGCGGGCGGCGTCGGGGTCGCCGTCGCAGGACCGTCCGTCGCCTCGCGCACGATCGCCGAGCGGGCGGCGGACGCCCCCGCTCGGTCGCGCGCAGCGAACAGGCCCGCGACAGGCTCAGACCGCGGCGCAACCCGTCGGCCGCGGACCCGGTCGGTCACCCATCGGCGGCCGTCGGCGAGCTCGCGCCGACCCAGCGAGACGCGTCGCAGCGCGATGTCCAGCGGCCACAGGAGGAGCGCCAGCACGAGCAGCCACGGCCATAGCTCGGTGAACTGGCTGGTCGTCTCGAGGTCGTGGATCCACGGCTCCGCCGGGGTATCCAGCTCGCGCCCGCCGGTGGCGGCGCGGATCGCGGCCAGGAGCGGCTCGTTGGCGCCCAGGAGGCGGTACTCGGCGGCGGTCGGCGCGACCAGGCCGAGCGTGCGCCCGAGCGGCGCCTTCCCGGCCTGCGTCTGGGTCACCCGAACGGCATAGGCGCCGCTCTCGAGGTGCTCGACCGGGGCCTCGTAGACCCCCGACGCGACCTGGTTGAGGTTGACGGTCGCGGGCTGGAGGTCGGGCCCCACGATGGCGACGCTCGTTGCGTAGAAGTCGCGACCCGACCCGTCGCTGTTCTGGCTCTCGACCCGCAGGTAGGTCCGCCCCCCGCGATCCACGAACGAGGCCTCGATGCCGCCACTCTCCTCGCCCGGGAACGTCCAGCCCACCAGCTGGCTGAAGAACTTCGAGAACCCCTGCCACGGCACCCAGTTGCGCGCCCAATGTCCGGTCGAGTCCGACGTCCAGGCGATCGACCGGCCGAGGCCGTACTGCCACTGGGCCAGGAGCGGGTCGTCGCGAGCCGTGACCAGCACCGTCTGCGCCGCCGGCTTGGCGGTGGTGCCGTTGTAGCCCAGCAGCCGCGGGAAGCCGTTGTCGATGCCGCGCAGGACGGGCGAGCTCGAGGTGAGGATCGGGAAGAACGGCTCCTCGACGATCTGCTGGCCGGAGACCTGCTGCGTCTCCTTGAGGAAGATGTCGGGGATCGAGGCGGGGTTCGTCGCGGCGTAGAAGCGGCCGCCGCCCTGCTTGGCGAGCTGCTCCAGGAACGGGTTCGCGCCACCACCGGCGCCGACGGTCGAGAGCGTGATCCCGTCGGCCTTCATCTGCTTGAGAATCGCGTCGTACTGGCCGCTGCTCGACCAGCCGTCGGTGAGCAGGATGATGTGCCGCCGCGTCGCGGTCGCGTCCTCGAGCGACTTCACCGCCTGGTCGAGGCCGGCGAAGATGTTCGTCTGGCCGTTGGGGTTGATGCCTGCGATCGCCGACTGGATGTCCTGGAGGCCGCCGAGCGGCGCCGTCTGGATGACCCAGTGGGCCGACTGATCGAACGCCACCACCCCGAGCTCGTCCTGGGCGCTGAGGGCCGAGGCCGCCCGCAGGATCGCCTCCTTGCCGATGTCGACCTTGCGCACGCCCCCGATCCCGGACCCGCCGCCTGCGCCGCCGCTGAAGCTGTTGCAGTGGCAGGCGTCCATCGAGCCGGACTTGTCGATCACGACCACCAGGGCGACGTCGGGCTGCTTCTCGCGATCCCGCACGCCCATGTCGACCGGTAGCGTCGCCTCGAGTGGGGTGTCGGTGTAGCCGCCGGCGCCGTAGCTGCGCGGTCCGCCGACCATGACGAGCCCCCGTCCCAGGTCGCGCACGTACACCTGGAGCGCCGCCATCGCGTCATCGGTGAGTCGCAGGCGCGGGACGTCGACCAGCACGATCGAGTCGTAGTCCGCGAGTCCCGCGAGGTCCGACGGCAGGGCCTCCGGGATGACCGTGTCGACGACCTGCCGCTCGGTCTCGAGCGCGGTCACGAGCTCGGCCGCCACGGTCTCGTCGCCCTTGACGACGAGTACCCTGGGCTCGCCCTTCACGATCGTGTTGGCCTCGGCGCGGTCGTTCTGGTTGAAGGTGTCGCGGGCGGCCTCGACGACCATGCGGAAGCGAAGGAACCCCGGGTCCTTGGGCGTGAAGTTGAAGGTGACCCGGGTCGTGCCCGCCTCGAGGTCCACCGGCTTGGTCCCCGCCAGCTCGCCGTTCACGAACAGGCGCACCGTAGCCGGCTGGGCGACCGACGAGGTCACCTCGCCGGACACGTCGACCGACTCGCCCAGGCGCGCAGTCGATGGCGCCGCGAGGCGCTGGACGAGCACCTCGTCGCGCCCGCCGAGGCCGGTCAGCACGGTCTCGACCTGGATCCCGCGCGCGGCGGCCAGCGCCGCCTCGGATTGCCCTGAGCCGGTAGTGTCGTTGCCGTCCGACAGCAGCACGATCCGCTTCTGGGCGTCGTCGGGGAACAGCGCCCCCGCGAGCCGGAGGGCGGCCCCGATGTCGGTCGCGTCGCGCACCGGGGTCGATGCGATGCGGTCGATCTCGGCCAGCTCCGACGGGAGCCGCTCGACCAGCGCGTCCGAGCCGAACGCGACGATCCCCGCGACGTCCTCGTCCTGCTTCTGCGCCAGGGACTGGCGGAGGTACGCGAGGGCCTCCTCCCGACCCGGGGTGCCGACGGAGTCGGACAGGTCGACGACGAACACGACCGCCAGCCGGTCGACTGGCAGCACCAGCTGCAGGCCCGCCAGAGCGCCGACGAGGGCGGCCAGCAGCAGGGCCCGGACCGCGAGCGCCGCGCGGCGGCGACCCTTGCCCAGCCGGCGCCTCGATGAGAGGTGCAGCGCGACCACCACCGCGAGCAGCGGCGGCAGCAGCAGGAGGGCGCTGGGGGCGTCGAAGGCGATGCCCATCACGCGCTCCGCCCAGTGGCGCGTGACCGGCCGAGGCGGGCCCCAACGGCCCGGCGGAGGCGCGCGAGCGTGTCGCGCTCGTAGACGAGCCACTCGAGGGTCAGCAGGACGAGGGCGATGAGGACGATCGGGATCCACAGCTCGTCGCGTGCGTTCGGGCGCTCGACCGGGGTCCCGTCCGTGCCGGCGCCGTCCCCGGGGCTCGTCCCGAGGGCGGTGAGCGCCGCCGGGTCGCCGGGCGCGATCACGGATTCGTCGACGTCGAGGAGGTCGACGGCGAAGCGCGTCGGTGTCCCGGCCTCGGGCGGGCGGAAGGTCGGTGCGCCCGGGCTCGCGCCGTCGTTGGCCGGCGACGCGGGCGGCGCCGTTGCCGCCGATGACCCCGGCGACGACCCGCCCGACGGGGCGGACGACGCGTCCGGGCCCGTCAGCGGGGTGACCGCGTAGACGCCCAGCAGGTCGGTTCGTGCGAAGGTCACGCTCGCGGCGCCCTTCGTCGGCGCGACCAGCTCGTCGACGCTGCCGTCGGGCCGCTCCACGCGCACGCCGAGCGCGCCCTCGGGCACGGGCAGGGTGACGGGCGTGCCCGGGGGAACCGCGTCGACCGGCGTGTCCGAGCCGCCCATCAGCTCGCCCGCGAGGTTGGCCAGCAGGACCGGGAACGCGACCTGGAGCGGGAGGTCCGAGTGGCGCGGCTCGAACGCGAGGACCGCGGCCTGGCGGCCGTCGAGCGCCCCCGCGTAGAGCAGCGGCGCGCCGCCCGTGCCCGGGACCACCGCCCGCGCCCAGGCCGGCAGCTCCAGCTCCTGCGCCTCGCCCACGTGGACGGTCGACAGGTCCACGTAGCGCAGGATCGGGTCCGACGGGTCGAGCGTGCCGATGCCCGGGTTCGTGAGCGTCCCGTTGACGGTGCCGAGGGCCGACGTCCGGGGCGGCGCGATCGCGAGTGTGGGCTTGGCCGGCAGCGTCGGCGGCAGGAAGCGGTTGAAGATCACCAGCTCGTACTCGTCGAGCCCGGTGAGCGTCGACCAGTCGTCCCCGTTGCGGAAGTACAGCTCGGTGTCGGGGAGGAAGCTGAGCGCGGTCTCGAGGTACGGATCCGGGGCGCCCGCGAGCAGGACCTGGCGCTGCTGCTTGGGCGGGACGATGGCCCACGCGCGGTCGTCGACCCCGAGCGCGTCGGGTGCGGGGGTGGTCGCGCCGTCGGGGCCCAGGAGGCGGACCTCGATCACCGAGGCCGGGTGCTGCGGGTCGTCGATGTCGTCGATCGAGACGTCGGTCCGGCGCTGCGGGTCGAGCTGCAGCGTCCGAGAGTCGCGCAGCTGGCCGTCGGCGAACAGCTGGACCTGGCGTTCGACCAGCCCGAGGCCAAGGTTGGCGACCGAGATGAACGCGCTGTGCGACAGGCCGCTCGACGCCGTCCGGACCGCGAGCGCGACGATGGCCTGGTTGCCGGCGTCGCGGCCCACCCGGAGCGCGCGGACCGGCGCCTGCACCGAGCCGCTGGGCGGCGTCGCCAGCGCGGCGTCCGTGGCGACCAGGATCTCGGCGTCGCCCGAGCGCGCCGCGAGGGCCGAGGCCAGGCGCAGCGCGTCCGCGAGGTTGCCGATGTCGGCGGTCGGCTCGATGCCGGCGATCGCCTGCCGGACCCGGCCGACGTCCGACGTGCCGTTGGCGACGACCCTGGCGGTCCGCCCCGCCGCGATGACGCTGACCTTGCCGCCTGCGGGGAGGTCCTTGAGCGCGTCGACGGCCGCGGCCTTGGCCGCCTCGAGCCGGTTGGGCGTGACGTCGGTCGCCTGCATCGACGCCGACGTATCGACGACCAGCACGAGGTCGCCCGCGAGGCCGGCCGGCCGCTCGACGAACGGGCGAGCCGCGAGGAACACCAGCAGCAGCAAAAGCAGCAACTGGAGGAGCAGCAGGAGGCTTCGCCGCAGCCGCTGCCACGGCGCGTTGGCCTCCACGTCGGCGACCAAGCGCTGCCACAGGAGCGTCGACGGGACGACCGCCTCGTCCCGCCGGAGCTTCAGCAGGTACATGGCGATCACGAGCGGGACGAAGACGAGCCCGACGAGCGTCAGCGGCGCGATGAACGGCATCGCTCGCCTACCCGACCACGCGCCGGCGGCGGAGCTCGGCGAACACGAGGTCGGCCAGCGGCATGTCGGTGGACAACGCCACGTACGACGCCCGGCGCTTGGCGGCGAGGTCGGCGAGGCCGTCCTGCCACGCCGCGAGCCGCGCCTTGTAGTCGTCCAGCGTGGCGAGGTCCACCGTGACGTCGACGCCCTCGCCCGACTCGCTGTCGACCAGGCGGAGGTCGCCCTCGAGCGCGGGGTCGAGCTCGTCCGGCGACAGCAGGTGCAGCACGATCAGCTCGGAGCCGGTCGCGGCCAGCTCCCGGATCACGCGATCGGCGCCCGGGTCGAGCAGGTCCGACAGCAGCACGACGACCCCGCGTCCGGACAGCATGGCCGCGGCGTGGCGTGCCGATGCGACGAGGTCGGTCGGCCCGTCCGTCGGCTGGATCGACGACAGGTTGGCCAGCAGCCGGAACACGCGGCCGGAGCCCCGGAGGCCGCCCTGACGCCTAGCCGTCCGCCCGGTGAGCGCGGTCACGACCACGCGGTCCTCGGACCCCAGCCCGATGTACCCGAGCGCCGCCGCGGCCCGCTTGGCGAACAGCAGCTTCTCGGGTCGCCCGAACGCCATCGACGGGCTGGCGTCGACGAGGAAGGAGATGGTGACGTCCTCCTCCTCGATGAACAGCTTGACGAACAGCTTCTCGAGGCGGGCCAGGACGTTCCAGTCGAGCTGCCGGAGGTCGTCGCCCAGGGCGTACTCGCGGTAGTCCGCGAACTCCACGGACTGGCCGCGCTTGACGCTGCGCCGGCCGCCCTTGAGCCCGCCCCGGACCGGCTGCTTCATGAGCACGCCGAGGCGCTCGAGCTGGCGCAGGAAGCCCTCGTCGAAGACCGTCGGGTCCAGCTCGTTGGGCAGGAACGCCTTGGTGCCGCCGGCGCGTGCGGTCGACGCCCCGGTCGCCCGCGTGGGCGGAACGGCCGCCTCGTCCGGCGTCTCGGCGGGCGGGGTGGGGGAGGCGGTCATCGCGCTGGGTGCCGGGTCCGCTACTCGACGGCGGGCGGCGCCACCTCGTCCAGGATCGTGCGCACGGTCGCCTCGGTCGTGATGCCCTCCGCCTCGCCCTCGAAGTTCAGGATCACGCGATGGCGCAGCGCCGGCAGCGCGGCGGCGCGCACGTCGTCGATCGAGACGTTGAAGCGGCCGTTCATCAGGGCCAGGATCTTGCCGGCCGTGACGAGGGCCTGGGCGCCGCGCGGTGACCCGCCGTAGCGGACGTACTGCCGGACGAGGCCCGGTGCTCGGCGGTTGTCGGGGTGCGTCGCCGCCAGCAGCGACACCGCGTATGCCGTGATGTGGGGGGCGATCGGCACGGCGCGCGCCAGCCGCTGCATCTCCACGACCTCGACCGCCGTGGCCGTCTTCCGTGCGGTCGGCGCGTCGGCGCCCGTGGTCCGGTCGAGGATCGCGATCAGGTCCTCCTCGGACGGGAACGGGACCATGACCTTGAGCAGGAACCGATCGAGCTGGGCCTCGGGGAGGGGATACGTGCCCTCCATCTCCAGCGGGTTCTGGGTGGCGAGGACGAAGAATGGTGGGTCGAGCGTGTACCGGTTGCGCGCGACCGTGACCTGGTGCTCTTGCATCGCCTCCAGCAGCGACGACTGGGTCTTGGGGGTGGCGCGGTTGATCTCGTCGGCGAGGACGAGGTTCGCGAAGATCGGGCCCGGCTGGAACTTGAACACCCGCGACCCACCCTCCTCGACGAGGATGTTCGTGCCCGTGATGTCGGCGGGCATGAGGTCGGGCGTGAACTGGATGCGGTTGAACGTGCAGTCGATGACGTCGCCGATCGTGCGAATGAGCATGGTCTTGCCCAGGCCGGGGACGCCCTCGAGGAGCACGTGGCTGTTGGCCAGCAGCCCGACGAGGGTGTGCCGCACGAGCTCCTGCTGGCCGACGATGACCTTGCCGATCTCCGCCTCGATCCGGTGGGCGCGTTCGGCGAACGCCTCGGGTGCGAGCCGGGCGGGGCCGGCCTCGGGAGCGACGGATGCGTCCATGGGTCCTCCGGGTGGCTGGGCGACGCCGTGGGGGCGGTCGCTCACTGGCGGGGATCGAGCGAGCTGAAGTAGTCGCGCACGTAGTCCTTCACCGAGATCGGGACGTACGAGCGGTCGAGCGTCGTGAGCGCGTACTGGTAGAAGTCGCCGTACACCTGCGAGTACGGGACATAGGAGCCGTTGTTGGAGCCCTGGCCCTGCTGGCTGCCCTGCTGGGTCTGGCCGTCGCCGCCGGTGCCCGCGACGTACGACGGGTCGCCCGGCTTGCCGATGCGATCGAACGGCGCGAACACGGAGCCGATGTCGGGCCCTAGGGTTGCCGGGCGGTTGGGGTTGGTCGGGCCGCCGGCGCGCCCGCTCGACATCCCGCTGCCGAGGTAGGCGGCGTTCGAGCCGCCGCCGCCGAGCGAGCCGGTCCCAGCACCCTGCCCCTGTCCTTGACCTTGGCCCTGCCCCTGTCCTTGACCTTGGCCCTGCCCCTGGCCCTGTCCTTGACCCTGCCCTTGACCTTGGCCCTGCCCCTGGCCCTGTCCCTGCCCCTGGCCCTGGCCCTGGCCCTGGCCGGTCCCCGGCGAGCCGCCGGGCTGGCCGGATCCCTGGGCTTGGCCGGTGCCTGGGCTGGAACCCGGCGAGCCGCTCGGCTGTCCGTTCCCCTGCCCGTTGCCCTGTTGTCCATTGCCCTGCTGCCCGTTGCCCTGCTGACCCGCCTGGCCGGTCTGGCCGCCCGGCTGGCCGGCGTTCGCGAGGTCGCGCCGCGCGTCCTGGAGGTTCGAGGCCGCCGTCGCCAGGTCACGGTTCACGTCGACGCGGTTCTGCGCGGCGTCCAGGGCCTCTCCCAGCCGCTGGAGCGCCGACTTCGCGCCGTCCGTGTCGCCCTGGGTCATGCTCGCCACGGCGTCGCGGAGCGCCTGGCCCGCCGCGCCGTCGGCCTGGTTCGCCTGGCCCTGGAGCTCTGCGAGATCCCGCGCCGCCGCGTTGCGCTCCTCCTGGGTCATCGAGTCGAGCTCGTCGCCCAGGTCCTTGAGATCGTCCTTCGTCTTCTCGGGGTCACCACCCGGGTTCGCCTGCGGATCGCCGGTGGCGGCGCGCGACAGCGATCGTGCGAGCGACGCGAGGGACGCCGCGCGCTGCTCGTTCGCTGGGTCGAGCTGCGCGCGCACCTGGTCCTCGATCGAGCCCAGCTGGGAGAGGTTCATGTCCATGTCGTCCGGGTTCGTCCGCAGCCGCTCGGCGAGCTGCCGCAGCTCCTCGGACAGGCGCGTCCGTGGGTCGTTGGCGTCGACGCCCTTCGTCCCCAGGTCCTTGGCGACGTCGTCGATCCGCTGGGCCTGGCGTTGCGCCTCCTCGCGCACCTGCCGGTTCAGGGCGATCACGGCATCCTGCGGGTTCGGCAGCAGTACCGCCGGGATGAGCAGCACGCCGGCGACCAGCGCGACCAGCGCGGGCCGGACAGCCAACCGCGGTCGGAACAGGCCGGGCTCGATGGTCCGGAGGCGGGCCACCGCGTCGCGCCGCTGGCGCCGGACGAACCGCGCCTCGGCCGCCCCGAGCTCGTACCCCTCGCCGACCACGATCGTGTCGTCGTCGTCCGCGCCGGCCGGACCGGCGGTGGCGGGCATGGCCTGCGCGAACGCCAGCGCCGATGCGAGCGCGTCGCCCGCGCCACCTTCGGCGTCCACCGCGAGCGCCGTCTCGCCGATCGAGGGTCGGGCCCGGACGACCAGCACGAGCAGGACCAGGAGACCCGCGATTGGCACCGCGGCGGCGAGCTGCGGCGCCCACTCGATCGGGGCGACGCGCATGGCGACCGCCAGCGCGACCTCCGCGACGGCCACGCCCGCGAGCACGTACCACGCACGTCGGACCGACCGGCGCAGCCACAGCCGCCGGCGATGGGCGACCAGGCCGGCTCGAAGCGTCGTCACGGCGGGGTCGAGGGCAACTCCAAGGGTCGCCGGATCGGCGGGGACGATCGCCGGGGTCGAGGCTACGGACGCGCCCCGGGGACGCCCGGCGCGGGGCAGGCGCGCCATCAGGCGATCTCCTCGACCACCGGCGGCGACGGAGGCGCCTTCGGCCGGTGGCGTCGGATCCGCCAGCGGCGCGTCGGGGCGACCATCTGCACCGACAGGATCACCAGGATGACCGCCGCGATCAGCATCGCGGCCACGGCCCGCGGCCAGAACGTGTCGCGGTCGACGCCGAACCCCTGGTCGCCGATGTTGCCGTTGACCACGGAATCGAAGTCCGTCACGGCCGCGATGACCTGGCAGGTGCCGCCGAACCCCGTTTCTGTGCCGCAGATGACGTCGAGCTGGGCGACGAACGGGTTGAAGTACAGCAGCGCCTCCGGCGGCCGGCGGGTGAGTTCCGAGATCAGCGAGCGGTCGCGCTGGACCGGCTGGTTGGGTAGCAACCCGTTCGCCGTCATCGACGACCAGAACACGAACAGGAACGTCGCGCCGGCCGTGACCACGATCGTCGTCACGAGGTTGATGACCGTCGCCGCCTGGGTCCGCTTCACGAACGCTGACACGAACAGCCCCATCGAGCCGAACGCGATCGCGGTGGCGAACAGGACGATGTATGAGCGGACGAGGTCCTCGGGGCCGACCCCGCCGAACGTGAACACCAGGGCGGTCACGGGGATCGACGCGAGCAGCAGCAGGAACACCCACGACAGGGCGGACAGCAGCTTGCCCAGGATGATCGCGAGCGACGAGATCGGGGTGGTAGTCAACAGGTCGAGCGTCTGCTTCTCGCGTTCGAGGCTGATCGCGCCGGCCGTCGAGGCCGGGGCGAGCACGAGGACGATCAACGTGAGCAGCATGATCAGCGCCGAGAACATCGTGCGGCCGATCTCCGCTGACGCCGACATGGTGCCGCCGAAGCCGCTGGTGAACGACCGCTCGGAGAGCGTCTCGATCATCCAGGCGAAGCCCGCGACGACCACGAGGTGGATCGTCAGCACGATGAACGCGCGACGGCCACGCATGCGGCCGCGCAGCTCCTTGACGCCGACGGCGGCGATGCCCGTGCCCACGTCGCGCAGGGCGCCGAGGCGGCGGGTGGGCCGGGTCGCGACGGCGGTCACGCCACCGCTCCCGCGCCGCTCGGGTCCTGCGCCGTCACCTGGAGGAACAGCTCCTCGAGGTCGCTGGCCGCCCTCGAGAACGTCGCCACGCGAAGGTCGGCGCGGACCGCCGCCGCGAGCAGCGCCGCGGCCCCCTCATCGTCGCCATGGAACCCGATCTCGATCGTCCCGTCCTCGAGCACCTGTGCCGTCACCACGTTGTGCTGCTGCTCGAACCAGGCCTGTGCGGCCGCGACGGCCGCGTCATCGCCGAGGATGCGGGCGCGGAAGACGGCCCCGACCCGGAGCCGGCGTTCGATGTCGGCGACCCGGCCGTGGGCGAGGACCTGGCCGCGGTCGATGATCGCCACCGACGTGCACAGCTCCTCGAGCTCCGGGAGGATGTGCGACGAGACCAGGATGGTCTTGCCCAGGGCTCGCAGCTCGCGCAGCAGCTCCCGCAGCTCGACGCGGGCCCGCGGGTCGAGGCCCGAGGCCGGCTCGTCGAGCAGCAGCACCAGCGGGTCGTGCACGAGCGCGTGGGCGAGGCACAGGCGCTGCTGCATGCCGCGAGACAGGCCCTGGACGTAGGTGTCGCGCTTGGGACCCAGGTCCACGAGGTCGAGCAGGTCGCCGATCATCCGCCGTCGTCGGTCGGCGGGGATGCCGTAGCAGCGGGCGAAGAAGTCCAGGTACTCCCAGACCTTCATGTCGTCGTACACCCCGAACGAGTCCGGCATGAAGCCGAGGACGCGACGCACGTCGTTGGGGTTCCGGCGCACCGAGAAGCCCGCGATCTCGGCGTCGCCCCCATCGGGGACCAGCAGCGTCGCCAGGATGCGCAGCGTCGTCGTCTTGCCCGCGCCGTTCGGCCCCACGAGGCCGAAGATCTCGCCCGGCGCGACGTCCAGGTCGAGGCCGGCGACCGCGAGCGTGCGGTCGTAGCGCTTCACCAGCCCCGTGGCGTTAACGATGCCGCTCATTCGACGCTGCCCGTGATCTCGACCTGGAACTGGAACCCGATTCCGTCCTGGCGCTCGTTGACGAACTTCACCTGGACCTGCCCGGTGGACGGGTCGACCCAGCGGGCGGCGTTCTCGAGCTCGTACTCCTGCCCGCCCGCCATGTGCGCGAACTGGATCCACACGCCGGTGCGCACGTCCAGCACCTCGATCTCGGGCAGCCCGTCCTGGGCAGGGTTGCAGCCGTCGGCCTGCGGGTCGCAGCGCTCCTGCTCCGTGAGCACCGGGTGGTCGCCGCCGAGCGACCCGATGTCGCCCCCGAAGCCCATCGCGAGCACGAGCCGCTCCGGCGTGAGCTTGCCGTCGAACGGCAGCGGCTGGTAGGCCATCGTGACCTCGCCGATCCCGAAGCTGATGTTCCACGGGTCCTTGGAGAAGAAGTTCGCGCTGACGTCGAGCGCGTTGCTGCGCAGCATGTCGCCGCTGAACGCGGTCTGGCCGTGGATCGAGAACGGCAGCGGCACCTCGTACAGGACGTTGGCCTCGCGGCGCACCTCGGCGCCGTCGAGCTCGGCCTGGACGACCGGCTGGTTGCCCCACGCGAGCAGCGTCGGCGAGTCGCCCGGCAGGACGCCGCTGATCCCGGTGTTGGGGTCGTAGGACAGCTGGTCGATCACCGACCGCCGGATGAGCTTGCGCTGCTGCGCCTCGCTGATCTGGCCGCCGTCCCAGTCGTACGGCCCGACGACCACGTCCGACAGCGCCTGCCCGTTGAAGCCGGTGTTCGTGAGCCTGAGGTCGACGTTCGCCGTCTGCCCGGCCGCGATGTCCTTCAGCGTCGTGGCGGACGAGCCGAGGACCAGCGCCGGGGCGACCAGCGCCGTGTCGGAGTTGTTGGTGATCGTGCCCTTGATGTGTCCGTCCGCCAGCTGCAGTGCAGCGACCACGTTGGGCGCGGTCGTGCTCGCCTCGGCGCGGATGGTGCGCAGCGACCCGAACCCGACGCTCAGGTCGCGGACCCGCGACGGATCGCCCTGGAGCACGTCCAGCTCCGCCGTGCCGCCCCCCGACATGTCGCCGTTCATCGGCGTCGCGAGCAGGGCGTCGCCCGGGACGCGCAGCTGGAACGTCGCCCGCGACGGGCTGAAGATCCCGAGGTACGACTGGGCCGTCGCCGCGTCCGTCCCCGGGGCGCCGCGCACGATCGCCACCTCGTTGATGATCACGTCCGAGCCCCGGAGCAGCGCCCCGATCCCGAACGCCCCGACCGTGAACACCGCGATCAGCACGGGCACCGTGACCCACGCCCATTCGCGCCGGTCGAGCCAGCGCAGCACCAGGTAGTTGACCGGGCCGACGAGGACGATGTAGCCGGCGAGGAGCACCAGCAGTGCCCCGATCGGCGGCAGCGCGAGGCTCGGCAGGTTGGTGACCGCGCTGACGATGGTCTGGTCGTCGACCAGTGCGACGGTGCCGCCGGACCGGGGCGGCAGGAGGCGGCGCCACAGCGGGACGTCCACGGCGTCGCCGTCTGCGATCCACTTGGTCGCCGGGTCGAACCCGAGCAGCGTCACCGAGCCCGACCCGAACGCGGCATCGGCGGCGATCACCCGGTCGCCGGACAAGGCGAGGGTGCGGCCGGTGCCCGGGTCGCCGGCGAGCGCCGTGAGCGGCGTCGCGCCCGCGGGCGGCGCGCCGAGCAGCGGCTGGAGGACGGCAGGATCGACGTCGATCAGCCCGGTCGGCCGGTAGGGGAGGAGGTCGTCGGGAAACGCGGACAGCACGTCCGCCGCCCCGGTGCCACCGACGATCACGAGGCGGCCGCCGCCGGCGATCCAGGTCCGCAGGGCCGCGAGCTGGGCAGGGGTCAGGGACGCGGCGTCGACGTCCTGCCAGATCAGGCGGTCGAGGGGCGCCCACGCCTGGACGCGCTCCGGCAGGTCGGCGACCGACAGCGGGACGATGACCGGCGCGAGCCCGTTCTGGTTCGGTAGCAGGTCCAGCTGCCCCACGAGGCGGGCCGGGTTCTCGGCCACCAAGCCAACCACGAGCTGGCTCTGGTCGTGCAGCGCGATCGCGACCGGCGACTTGGCGATCACCTGGCCGCCGCTGACGAGCTCGACCGTCATGTTGCCGCCGAACAGGGGCGGCAGCGCGTACAGCAGGTATTCCTTGCGCGACCCCGTCGCCAGCTCGACCGGGGTGCCGAATCGCGTCCGCGAATCGACCCCACCCGAGATCCGCAGCTCGCCCGTGACCGCCGGGCCCGCGTTCTCGAGGTCGATCGCGATGGCGAACCACGATCCCGCACGCACGTGGCCCTGCATCAGGGCACGCGCGTCCATCTTCAAGCCGTCGGCCGCCGATGCCGACGCGACGGGGACCAGCAGCACGGTGGCGAGCACCGCGAAGGAGGCGAGCAGGCCGGCAAGGCGGCCCGGAGCGAGACGGGTCGGACGGGTCAAGCGGGCTCCTGGACGGGAGGCGGGTCGGAGCATCGACGTGCCGGCGGCCTGAAAAGTTGCAACGCCTGCATCCCGTCTTCGGCCGTCGCCGCCCCCTCTGGTGGCCGTCCGACCGCGCCTATCGTACGATGCATCGGCCCCCGGCCCGACTGAGTCGTCCGAGCGCCCCGCGCCGATGACCAGACCGAGTCCGCGCCCAGAGGAATCCGTGCCCGACATCCGCCCATTTCGCGCGCTCCGATTCGATCCCGAGGTCGTCGGCGACCTCGGGCCTCTCGTCGCGCCGCCGTACGACGTGATCGGCCCCGACCTCGAACGGACGCTGCTCGCCCGCAGCCCGCACAACGCCGTCCGCCTCGACCTGCCCCACGGGGAACCCCGCGAGGATCCCGACGAGCGGTACCGGCGGATCGCGAAGACCTTCGCCGCGTGGCGGTCCGATGGCTCGCTGCGCAAGGACCCCCGGCCCGGCGTGTACGTCTACGAGCAGACCTACCGGGTGCCCGGCACCACGATCGAGCGGACCCAGCGCGGGTTCTTCGCGCGCCTCCACCTGGAGCCGTTCGGGCCGGTGGGCGGGGTGCTGCCCCACGAACGCACGCTCTCGGCGCCGCGGGAGGACCGCTACCGGCTGTTGCGCGCGACGGGCGTCAACACCTCGCCCGTGGTCGTGCTGTACCGCGACCCGCCCGGGGTCGCATCCGCCGACCTCGCTGCGGTCGCGAGCACGAGCCCGCTCACCGAGGTCACCGACGACGACGCCGTGCACCACCGGCTGTGGCACCTCGTCGACGACGGCGCCGACGGGCCGGTCGCCCGCCTGACCGCGATGGCCGCGCGTGGCCCCGTCTTCATCGCCGACGGGCACCACCGCTACGAGACCGCGCTGCGCTATCGCGACGAGCGGCGGATGACGCGCTCGTGCGAGCCGGATCCGCCGTTCGACTTCATCCTCGCGCTGCTGCTCGACGCGGACGACGCGCTTACGGTCCTGCCCACCCACCGTGTGGTACGCGGCCTGGGCGCGGATGGGTTGGCCGGCCTCAGGTCCGGGCTCGACGGCCTGTTCGAGGTGGCCCCGACGACGACCCAGGAGGTCGTGGAGCGGTTCGACGCCGCGGGCGGGCTCGCCGGCGGCGAGGGCCGGTTCGGGTTCGTGACGCGTGACCTCGCCTGGCTGCTGACCGCGCGGCGGTACGCCTTCGAGAGGCTGGTTCCCGCGGGCGGCGGCGCGGTACGCCAACTCGACGTGACGCTGCTCGGAGTGACGCTGGAGGCGCTGGCCGGCATCGACGCCGCGGCGGTTGCGGGCGGCGAGCGGATCCGCTACACCAAGTCAGCGGCCGAGGCCGTCTCGCTGGTCGAGGCCGGCACCGATGGCGCCGACGCCGCGTTCCTCCTCGAGCCCACGCCCGTCGCCTCGATCCTCAACGTCTCCGCCGAGGGGGACGTCATGCCCCAGAAATCGACCTACTTCTATCCCAAGGCCCTCACCGGGCTCGTGTTCAACCCGCACGAGTGGTAGGCCCAACGGCAGGACCCATGACCGATCCCACATCGACCGAACGCCTCCTCGCCCGCGCCGTGCCGTCGAACGGCCGGCCCGTCCGCAAGGACGAGATCGAGCTCGTCGATCGCGGCCTGTACATCGAGTCGTGGCTCCCCGAGCGGCGGTCGCGGCGCAAGCCGATCCTGTTCGTGCACGGCGAGCTCGGCGGCTCGTGGGTGTGGGAGCGCTACCTCCACCACTTCGCCGGCCGCGGCTGGGAGGGGCACGCCCTCAACCTGCGCAACCACTTCTGGTCGGCGACGGCCGACCCGTCCACGCTCGACGTCGGGACCTACACCGAAGACGTCATCGCCGCGATGGAGCGGCTGGGGCCATCGGTCGTCGTGGTCGGGCACGGGCTCGGCGGCCTGCTCGCGCTCAAGGCGCTCGAGCGCGTGCCCGCATCCGCGTACGTGCTGATCGCGCCCGAGCTGCCGCGCGACCTCCGCGACCCGGCGCGCCCGCACGTCGTGCGCGACGTCCAGGACGCGTACGGCCGGGCGGAGCTGGGCTGGGAGACCCTGCCCGAGAAGCTGACCCGCGAGCATCGCGACCTGACGCTGGCGGACGTCCTGCGCATCCAGCACATGCTCGGCCAGAAGCCGTTCGAGTCAGGGCGCGCCCGGCGCCAGGTGCTGCAGGGGGTTCCCGTCGACCGCACCGCGCTGCCCGACGTCCCGCGCCTCGTGGTCGCGGCAGGGCTCGACGCCTACGTCCCCGAGCCGGACGTGGAGCGGCTCGCGGACTGGCTCGACGCGACCTACGAGCCGTTCGGCGCCCACTCGCACTACGGCCTCGTGCTGGGCGAGCAGAGCTACCTCCAGGTCGCCGAGACGTTGCGGATGTTCCTGGAGACGAACCGCCTGTAGGTTCCGGCCGCCCGGGTGGCGGATCGCGGTCGATCTTGGTATCCTCCGCCACCGGCACGGCCCCCAGGGCCCCGCGCGCCGCATTCGTCTAGAGGCCCAGGACACCGCCCTCTCAAGGCGGAGATCACCGGTTCGAATCCGGTATGCGGTACCACTCCGAACATTCCTCGCCCCCGGTCCCGCCGCCGGGGGCTTTTTCGTGGCCACGATTGTCCGGAATCCGGATTCCGGATCGTCGTCAGGGCAGTCGGACAGATCGAGCCGACAGATCGGAGGCACGATGCGCTACATCATGTTCGTGTGTGTTGACCCAGACCACAGCGCCGAGGACGCGGCGGCCGCGCCCGACATCGAGACGTGGGGGACGTCGGTCGAGCCGAGCTGGGTGATCGGTGACCGGCTCCGTCCCCCGGCGGATGCTCGCACCGTGCGCGTCCGCGGGGGCGAGCGACTCGTCACGGACGGGCCGTTCACGGAGAGCAAGGAGTGGATCGCCGGGTTCGACGTCCTCGAGTGCGACACCATCGAGCAGGCCATCGACATCGCGGCCCGGCACCCCATGGCCTACGCCGGGCGGATCGAGGTGCGCGCCTTCTGGCCGCTCGCCGACGGCGACGGGAGCCAGGCGTGAAGTACATGATGTTCGTCTGTGGCGACCCGGACCACAGTGAGGCCGATGAGGCGGCGGCACCGCCGCTCGACGCGTGGTTCGAGGCCGCGCGCGGCGTGTACCAGCAAGGCGTGCGCCTGCAGTCGATCGAGGATGCCACCGTCGTGCGCATGCGCGACGGCAAGCTCCTCGTGACCGACGGCCCGTTCACCGAGAGCAAGGAATGGATCGCCGGGTTCGCGATCCTCGACGCCCCGGACCTCGATGCCGCGATCGAGCTTGCCGCCCGCAACCCGATGGCGTTCGAGGGCAGGCTCGAGCTGCGGCCGATCCACTCGATGGGCGGGCCGGACGACTGATCGAGACGCGCCTGGCCGAGGTCGTCGCCGCCGAGCGCCTGCGAATCGTCGCGGGCCTCGTCCGCCGGACTCGGGACTTCGACCTCGCCGAGGACGCGTACCAGGACGCCGTCGAGCGGGCCCTTCGGCGGTGGCCCCTCGACGGCGTCCCCGACAACCCAGCGGCGTGGCTGACGACGGCCGCGCACCGGCGGGCGCTGGACGTGCTCCGGCGACGGCGCCTCGAGCAGGACAAGGTGCGGGAGCTGGAGGCGATGGCCGACGTCGGCGGACCGGTGATGGAGGACGAGGCGTTCGGGGACGACCGACTTGCCCTGCTGTTCATGTGCTGCCATCCGGCCCTGCCGCTGGCCGGTCGCGTTGCGCTCACCCTCAAGACGGTCACGGGCCTCTCGACCCGCGAGGTCGCCCGCGCCTTCGTCGTGACCGAGGCGACGATGAGCAAGCGGCTCCTCCGCACCAAGCAGAAGATCGAGCACGCGGGCATCAGCTTCCGGATGCCACCGGCACATCGGCTCGCAGAGCGGACCAGCGGGGTGCTCGCCGTGGTCTACCTGCTGTTCAACGAGGGCTACGCGGCCACGGAAGGCACGACGCTTCGCCCGGACGTCGCGTCGGAGGCGGTCCGGCTGTCCGGGTTGCTGGCGGCGCTGCTGCCTGACGATGACGAGGTGGCCGGGCTCCACGCCCTGCTCCTGCTGCAGCACTCGCGCCGGGATGCCCGGGCCGGGGACGACGGCGAGCTGCTGACGATGGAGGAGCAGGACCATGGCCGATGGGACCGCGCATCGATCGAGCGTGGTCTCGCGGAGCTCGATCGGGCGCGGGCGTACGCACGACCGGCGGGGCCGTACCGGCTCCAGGCCGAGATCGCCGCACGCCACGCATCCGCGCCCACGGCCGCGGCGACGGACTGGGCGTTGATCGTCGCGCTGTACGACGCCCTGCTCGAGGCGCCGAACCCGGTCATCGCCCTGAACCGGGCGGTCGCGATCGGCTTTCGCGACGGCCCCGAGGCGGGCCTCGCCGCCCTCGACGAGGTCGACCTTCCCGGCTACCACCTGGTCGAGGCGACCCGCGCCGACTTCCTGCGGCGCGCCGGCAGGCCACGCGAGGCGGCCGTCGCCTATCGGCAGGCGCTCGACCTCGTCGGGACGGATGCGGAGCGGCGGCTGCTGGAGCGCCGCCTGCTCGAGGTCGGCGGTTGAGCCGGCCGTGCCGGGCCCGGCCGATGGCATAGACTCCCCGTCCAGTGCGGCGCGCGCCGCCGATCCCACTGGAAGGGTCCATGCCGCCGAGCGTCGAGCGCCGCCTCGTGATCCTCGCCGAGGGCAACTTCGGCTTCCACCACGGCAAGACCGCGATGGGCGTGATCCGGTTCGGGCACGACAAGGTCGTCGCGGTCATCGACTCGACGCAGGCCGGGCGCAACGTCCGGGAGTGGCTGGGCGATTCGGGCCGCAACGACATCCCGATCGTCGGCACGCTCAACGACGCCCTCGGGTTCCTGCCCCGTGCCGACGCGCTCCTGATCGGGATCGCGCCCACCGGCGGCAAGCTCCCCGATGACTGGCGGCCGGTCATCCTGGCGGCGATCCGGTCCGGCCTCGACATCCTGTCCGGCCTCCACACGTTCCTCGCCGACGACCCGGAGCTGGCCGAGGTGGCGCGGACGTCCGGCATCCGGCTGATCGACTTCCGACGTCCCCCGGATCGGATGGACACCGCCGTCGGCCGTCGCCACCTGCCCGGCAAGCGGGTGCTGCTCACCGTCGGGACGGACTGCGCGATCGGCAAGATGTCGGTCGCGCTCGAGCTGCGCCGGGTCGCCCAGGCCGCCGGCCGGTCGGCCGTGTTCGTGGCCACCGGCCAGACCGGGCTGATGATCGAGGGCTGGGGCGTGACCGTCGACCGGGTGGCGTCCGACTTCCTCCAGGGCACGGTCGAGTGGCTGGTCGAGGACGGCGAGTCGCGCGGCGACTGGGTGATCGTCGAGGGGCAGGGCTCGCTCGACCACCCCGCCTACAGCAGCGTCACGCTGGGGTTGATCCACGGCGCGACGCCCCACGCGATGGTCATGGTCCACAAACCAGGCATGACCGACCACGACTTCGACCACCTTCCGGACGCCCGGTTCCCGATCGCGCCACTGCGGCCGTTCATCGCGGCGCACGAGACCGCGGCCGGCTTGGTGGCGCCGTCGAAGGTCGTCGCGATCGCCCTCAACACCTCGCTGATCGCCGACGACGACGAGGCCCGCCGGATCATCGCGGCGACCGCGGCCGAGACCGGGCTCCCGTGCGACGACCCGGTCCGCTTCGGCGGCGACGGGCTGTGGCGGGAGATCGAGGCCGGCGTGGACGCGCTGCCGTGGGTCGGACTGGCCGAGCCGGCGGAGCCGGCCGACCCCGCCAGGGCGTGACCTTCTCGATCGAGCTGCGGACGCTCGTCCTGCCGCTCCGCGACCCGTTCGTGATCGCGAGGGGATCCCACGGCGGGGGCCAGCACGCGACGACGGTCGTCGCCGAGCTTCGCGACGACGCGGACGGGCCGGCCGGGCCCGTCGGGCTGGGGGAGGGGTTTCCGGACCTGTTCTACGGCGAGACGCCCGAGACGATCGGCGTCGTCGTGCCCCTGCTGCTCGAGGCGATCGAGCCGGTCGCGGCCGGCCTGCGGGGCGACCTCGCCGACGTGCGCGCGGCCCTCGACGACGCGGCCGACCGGATGGCCGCGGCGATCGCCCACCACGGTGCCGCCAAGTGCGCGATCGACATCGCGCTCCACGACCTCGCCGGCAAGCGGCTGGGGCTGCCGCTCCGCGACCTGCTCGGCATCGACGGGCCGATCCCGCCCACCGACTTCACGCTCGGCATCGACGAGCCCGCCGTGGTCGCCGAGCGCGCGCGCCGGGCGGCCGACTTCCCCGCCCTCAAGGTCAAGGTGGGCGGTCCGTCGGACCTCGAGACGGTCCGGGCGGTGCGGGGCGTGTTCTCGGGTCCGATCCGGGTGGACGCGAACACGGGCTGGACGCCGAAGGAGGCCGAGGCGCTCATCCCCGAGCTCCAACGGCTGGGCGTGGAGCTGATCGAGCAGCCCTACCCGCCACGCCGGCTCGACGACCTGCGCGCGCTCCAGGCCCGATCGCCGCTGCCGCTGGTCGCCGACGAGAGCGCCGTGACCATCGACGACCTCGACGCGCTGACCGGGGTCGTAGCGGGCGTCAACGTCAAGCTCGCCAAGTGCGGCGGCATCGGCCCGGCCTGGCGGATGCTCGAGCGTGCCCGCGAGCGGGGGTTCCGGACGTTCCTGGGCTGCATGGAGGAGACGTCGATCGGGATCGCGGCGTCTGCGGTCGTCGCCCCGCTCGCCGACTGGGTGGACCTCGACGGCTGCCTGCTGCTCGCCGACGACCCGGTCGAGGGCCTCGAGCTCGGGGCCGACAAGCGATGGCTGCTCCCCGACGCCCCCGGGCTCGGCCTGCGATGGCGGGGGTCGGCCGCCCGCTGACGGAAGTCGCCGCTGCCGACGTGCAGCTTGCCATTCCCCGTTCGGGGGGGCCCGGCTCGTCCCGTCCACAGCTTTGCCGGCGTTCCCATGGCCTGTCCACCGAGGGTTGCGGGCTGTGGACAAGTCGGGAGGCAACATGGTGGAGAAGCCCCTACCGAGGTCCCGGCGCAGGGCCTACCATGTGCCGAACGCCGGTGACCCGAGGGAGCCCGAGGGAGGGAGCACCGGGCGTACAGGCAGACACCACCGGCGGCGGGCGGCCCCGGCCCGCCGCCGGACCGACCGCGCACGCCCCGAGGGAGAGGAGACCCCAATCGATGCTGTCCGTCGGCACCGCCGCATGCTCGTCGCCCGAGGCCGAGGCCTTCGTGCGCTTCTGCTACCAGCGCCGCCGCGTAGGGTGGCCGGAGCTGTATGACGAGATGTGCGCCGTTGCCACCAGGGGGCTGTACCGGGGGATGGGCCACGAGGCGCTGTCGGAGATCGGCGTCGGGTTCAGCCTGTTCGAGACGCCCCGACTGGCGCAGCTCGTGACCCGCATCGTGACCGAGGAGCAGGCCGCCCGGCGCGCCGCGCGCGCGGCGATGATCGAGGCATCCGAGGCGGCGCGGGCGGCCGAGGCGGAGGCGGTGAGCTCCACCGTGGATGGCCCGGAGACCGGGTTCGGCGTCAGGCCCGCCCTCCAGGCGGCGTCCGCGGCTTAGGCGCGGATCTGGCGCCGGGCCATCTCGCCCTCGATCTGGCGCTCGGCCTCCACGTAGCGGTCGATCTGCTCGCGCAGCTCGTTCGCCTCTGGCGTGTACAGGTGGACCTGCTGCTGCAGGATGTACGACAGGCGGCGGCTGGTCATCCGCACGTGATCCAGGTTCTTCATCAGGACCAGCGGGTCCATGGCGGCCAGGTCCGACGGCGGGTACATCTGCTTCATCGAGGCGTCATGCTAGCCCAAGCGTGACCGCCGGCGCGGGTCGGGTGAGGGCGAGGCTCAGGAGGGAGTGCGTTGAGCGGACCGGTGGTGTTCGTGTCCGACCTCGGCCTGCGGGACGAGTTCGTCGGCGTCTGCCACCTCGTGATCGCGAGGATCGCGCCCGAGGCGCGCGTCGTCGACCTGTCGCACGGCGTGCCGCCCCACGACATCCAGTCCGGGGCGATGATGCTCGCCAACGGGATGGCCCACGGCGGACCCTACGCCGTCGGGCTGGGCATCGTCGACCCTGGCGTCGGGACGGGCCGGCGAGCGATCGCCGTGGCCACCGCGGATGGCCCCCGGCTCGTCGGGCCCGACAACGGCCTGCTGTCCCTCGCCTGGAAGGCGCTGGGCGGCGCGACCGCGGCTGTCGAGATCGATCCGCAGGCCGTCGGCTCGACCCATGTGTCCGCCGTGTTCCATGGTCGAGACGTGTTCGCGCCGGCCGCCGCGCACCTGGTGGCCGGCGCTCCGCTCGAGCGGCTGGGCATGGCACTGGACCCCGCGATCCTGGAGACGATGACCGTCGAGGACGCGGAGGCCGAGCCCGGCAAGATCCACGGCGAGGTCGTTGACGTCGACCGGTTCGGCAACATCCGGCTCAACGCACGGCCGTCGGACCTCGACAAGGCGGGCTTCGGCGTGGGCTCGATGGTCGAGGTGGCGACGACGGCCACGTCCGTGCGGGCGCGGCGGATCGTGGCCTACGGCGACGTGCAGCCGGGCGAGTACGGGATGCTGCTGGACGCGTGGGACTGGGTGGCGGTCATCCGGTTCGAGGCGAGCGCCGCGGACGGGATGGCGGTCACCCGCGGCGACCCGGTCTGGATCGCCGCGACGACCTAGCGGGCGCCCGTCAGGCGCCGGTCCCGCCCGACGACAGCGCCGGCGCGCCGCTCGGCAGCGCCTTGCCCTTGAGCTCGGCGAGCCGCGCATCCACCTCGATCTCCTCCTCGCCGCTCTGGAGCTCGGCGAACTGGTCCTCGAGGGACGCCGAGCTGACCTCCGCCATGCCGCGTGCCTGCGCCTCCTGGCGTCGAACCTGCTCCTCGAAGCGGTTGAGCTCGGAGGTTGGATCGAGCACCGACACGTCCTTGAGGGACTGGGTGACCTGCATCTGCGCCTGGGCCATCTTGGCGCGCGCGACCAGCTCGTCCCGCTTCTGGACCAGCTCCTCGCGCTTGAGGCGCAGCTTGTTCAGCCCATCCTTGAGCTGATCCGTGAACTGGCGCTGTTGCTCGATCTGCGGCTCAAAGTTCGAGAGCTGCTGCTCGAACGACAGCTCCCGACGCAGCGCCAGCTTGGCGAGGGCGTCGAATTCGATCCGCCTCGGCCGTGTTGCCCTCCGCCCGCAGCGCGTCGGCCCGGTCAGAGGCGGCCTTGGCCTTGATCATCCACTCGCCACCGGCCTCCCGGGCCTCGCGCGCGTCGTCCTCCATGAGCCGCAGGTTGCCGATCGTCTGGGCGACGGCCTCCTCCGCCTCCGCGATGTTGTTCGTGAAGTCCCGGATCAGCTGGTCGAGCATCTTCTCCGGGTCCTCGGCCTGGTCGAGGAGCGCGTTCACGTTGGCGCGCATGAGCTGGCTCATGCGCCCGAGGATCGAGGTCTGTGCCATGTCGGTATCTCCCGCTGCTACGTCTCGGTCGATTGTCGGGCCGTCCGCTCGTCACGTCGACCCGGTGATCAGGTGCGCCGTCGGCTACCAGCGCCCGCCGCGCACGCGACCTCCGCCGCCGCCCCCGCCGCCACCACCGAACGGTCCCGGCAGGCCGATCCCGCCGCCCCCGCCCGAACCCGGCAGGCCGAAACCGCCGCCCCCCGAGCTGCCCCCCATCGGACCGCCCCACGGCGACCCGCCCCAGCCGCTCCCGCGTCCGCCGCCGGACAGGACGCCGCCGATGATCCCGCCCAGGATGGCCCCGGCGAGGTCGCCGCCGCCGGCATTGCGGGTCGAGTAGGGTCCGGCGACCGGCCCGCCGCCGCCGTCCCACGCGCCGAACTCGCTGGCGGCCCGGTCGTAGGCCTCGTCGGCGAGGCGCGTCGCCTCCTGGGCGGCCCGAATCGCGCCATCTGGGTCGACCGCCTCCAGACTCCGGGCTTCGTTGAGGCGGGCATCGGCCTCCGCGGCGCGGGTGCGCGCGGTGCGTCCGACTCCATGCCGCCTCGTGGTGATGAAGTCGATCGCCCGCTCGACGTGGGCCTGTGCGGTCGCGATCGCGCTCGTGGCGAGCTGGGCGCGTCGCTGGCGCTGGGCTTCAGCCTCGCGCAGCCCCGCCAGGATCGCATCGGCCGCCTGGTTCGCGGTGGTGGCCTGCGCGAGCGCGGCGAGCGGATCAAGGGGCCGTGCCGCAGCGAGCCGGCGTGCCTCCTCCAGTCCCCGTTGTGCGGACTCGAGGGCGACTCCCGGGGGCGTGGCGGGCGGCGTGGCGATCGCGGTTGGCGCTGGGCTTCCCGCCGGCGAGGGCGTCGCCGCGGTCGGGGCGGCCGGCGGCACCGGACGCGCCCCGGAGATGGCGTCGCTAGCCGCGGAGACGTCGGCGGTGGCCGCCGCGAGCTCGGCGGGCAGGCGAGCGGCGGCCTCGTCGAGCTGCTGCGCGAGACGCTCCACGCCGTCGACGAGCCGAGTCGCCTGGGCAACGCCGTCTTGCGCATGCCGGAGCGCGATCACGGCGTCGTGGGGCTTCGTGCCGGCGATGTCGCGTCCGCGACTGGTTTCGGCGTCCGCCGACGCGATCGCCTTGTCGGCCTCGGTCAGGTTGCCGGACACGGAGCCCGTGGCGGACGCCGCATAGTCCGTTTCCAGCCGGGCACCGAGCGTGGTGGCCGCCGCCTGCCGGGCGCGCAGGGCGTCGATGACCGGGCGGATCGCCTCGAGCTGCTGGGGCGCCGTCCGTTCGAGGTCGCGGAGCTGGTCGAACCGCTGCTCCTGCTCGTCCAGCAGCGTTCGAGCGGTCTCGGTGCGCTTGAGAATCTCCTGCAGCATCCGGTCTCGTTCGGGCGGCGTATCTGGCTCGGCGTCGTCGAGCAGATGCCGAAGCGAGAAGGCCGCCTTGAGCTCCGCGGATGCCTGGGCGATCGCGTCGCGATACGCGGTCACCTCGGCGTCGCCCCACTGGGCGGCGGCGAACTCGACATCGTTGGTCGCGTCCTTGAGCGCCTCGTCCGTCCCCAGCAGCGCGCGGTTCGCGTCGCGGTTGAGCTGGTCGGCATGGGCCGCGGCGGCCCTGCTCCTCGCACGCCGAGTCCAGGCCGCCCAGCCGATCAGGAGGATGCCGCCGCCGACGAGCAGGACCACCAGCACCGGGGTGAGGTCGAACCGGGTGCCGTCGTCGGTGACCGCGCCCCCGGATGGCGCGGTCGGTTGGCCTGTCGGAGGGAGGGTGGCCGGCGGCGTGACCGCCTCCGCGACGGCTGCGTCCGCGAGCGCGTCACCACCGTCGACGATGGCAGCGACGAAGTCGCCGCTCCGCAAGTTTGGCTCCACCGCGTCGACGAGGATCGCGTCGATCTCGGCGTCGGTCACGCCGTCGAGCGACGAGCCCACCCACAGGGCGTCCGACCGGTCGTCGATCGCGACCAGCAGCAGGGCGTCGTTGCCGCCGAGCGAGTTCATCTCGGCGGTGGAGGTGGCGAAGTCGGTGACGGTCGCGCCACCCGTCGTGTCGACGTAGGCCGCGAACAGCTGGATCCCGCGCTCGTCGCGGAGCCGCGCGAGGTCGTCGGCGACCCGGCGTTCCTCGTCCGGGGTGAGGACGTCGGCCTGATCGGTGACCGCCTCGCGCAGCACGGGTTCGCCATCTGCGCTGACCTGCCCCGGCATGGCGATCGTGATGGCCGCAACCAGCGCCAGAGCTGCGCCCGCGGCGCGACCTGCGCGCCTCCGGAGGTGCGTCCGGCTCCCCTGAGCGGGCGCCGTCGTCAGGGGTCTCATCGTGCTCGGATCGTACCCTGAGCGTCCTCCGACGCCGGCGGTCGGGAGCCCGGCGCCATCACCGTGCCGCGCTCCCGGTCAGATCGCGCGCAGCCTCGTCGGCGGCCAGGTCCAGTCGATGGGCGTGCCCGCTGCGGCCAGCGCCCGTCGTCGCCCTGCCTCGTTGGCGCCCAGCACCAGGATCCGATCGGTCTTGGTCGCCTGTCCGGCCTCGTCGCCCCACAGCCGCGTCATCTTGCGGTTGGCGGCGACCTCGTCCCGGACCAGGCCGGCCAGCCGGTACCCCGACGGGTAGGCGGCCTCCTCCCACACGGCCTCGGCCAGGCCGAGCCCCGCCTTCGACGGCTTGCCCCGATCCGTCTCCACGTCCCCGATGATCACGACAGCGATGCCGTCGTCAGTGAGCGCCAGCCTGAGGTCCGCGAGGACGTCGCGCAGGAACGCCAGGTACGGCGCGCGCTGGTGCGCGTCATCCAGTGCCGCGTCGATTGCGCGAGCGTCGAAACCGAGCAGCCATGTCCGGAGCCAGTTGTAGTAGCCGTACTTGAGCACGCGCAGGTAGGGCGGCGAAGTCACGATCAGGCGAGCCCTGTCGGGGAGCCCGCGGGCGCGCAGCGCGGCGCGCGAGCGGCGCCCGGCGGTCCGGGCGTCGCCCAGGAGGCTGATCCCGTCGGACGCGGGCAGCGGCTGGCGGTAGAGGCGATCGAGCTTCGCCGCCAGCGAGTTGAACACCTCGCGCTCCGGCGGCCGGTAGCCGGTGCGCTCCACGAAGTCCTGGACGTACCGCGGCGCCATGCTGAACGTGTTGGGCATGACGGTCGACAGGTAGGCCGGCGTCTTGCCGTGGAGGATGCCGGCCATCGCGCCGGCGAGGAACCGGTCCGTCCGGTCGTCGAGCCGTAGCTGGGAGCGGACCAGGAGGAGCTGGGCGAGGGTCCGATGGTGGAACGCGACGCTGACCTCGTCGGGCACGGGCTCGGTCCGGGCATCGGGACCGTCGCCGCTGCCGGCGGCCGGCACGAACGCCGACGGGTGGCCGGGCCGCGTCACGACGCGATCGGCGAGGTCGAGCCAGTGGCCGGCCTCGCCGGCCCACACGAGGCGGAGGGCCGCGAGCCGCGTCCGCGCCTCGGCCGGCGTGGCCGGCTCGAGCTTCGCCGAGGTCAGGACGTGGGCGAGCGGGTTGAGGTCGTTGCCGACGCCGATCCGGCCCTCGGCGGCCGCCTGGACGGGCGCGGTGCCGCGGCCGGCGAACGGGTCGAGCACGACGTCGCCGGGGCGGCTGTAGCGCGCGATGAAGGCGTGGGCGAGCGCGGCCGGAAAGCTCGCCAGATACGAGCACATCGGATGGAGGGTGTGGCCCCACAGCCGAGCCTGCGCCTTCCACTCGGGCTCGAGGGCGAGGGTCGGGAGCGCGCTCGGCAGCTCGAGGGCGAGCTGTCCGGGGTCCTGGCGGATCGTCTGGTCGGGCATTCCCGCGCTTCGTGGGACGCACGGACCTTGGGCTCTCCGCGCGAAGGGCCGGGAGCATACCACGCAGGATTCGGGGTCCGGCAGTGTGCCGTTCGCCGCATGTCGCGCGCCGGGCCAGCGGACGGCGCGGGCGCGGCGCGGAGCCAGGGCGAGTCGCGAACGCAAATGGCGAGTCCGTTCACGATCTCGATCGCGATCCCGCGGCTCGTCATCGCAGTCGTCGCGATCATTGGCCTCGACGCATCCTCCCCGAAGGACTAACGGTTGGATAGCGGGAACCGTTCCTCCGGGTGGAGGTCCGCGTTCGAGCATCGTCCCCCGGCGGTGTGGCACGGCGCGGCCCTCCGCTATGCGGGCGGCCGCCCTCCGAAAGATGCGGACGCGCCACCGCTGGGAACCCTCGCCTTGGCGAGACGTCATGCGGCAGCGCACCAATCGAAAGCTGCGGTCGCGGGCTCCGTCCGGTCGGGATCTCCGGCCCAGGGCGGGGGACCACGGTGGTCAGGATCTCAGCCGCTCTCGAGGGTCGGCGTATCCTGCCACGCATGCGATTCGTCGGCTTGGGTACGCCAGCCCGCACGGTCGTCAAGTCGTACGGCCGCGATAGCCTGCTGCTCTGGATCAACCCCCTCCTGTCAGCCATGGAGACGTCGCTGGGCCTGCGGGTAGGGCTTCGCTCCAAGGCCGAGGTGCTCGACCGGATGCAGAAAGATGTCCTTGCCATGGCTGATCGCGGCTACCGGGTCGTCTCAACTGACGAGTACGAGTTGCCGGTGATCCTCGCGCCCGGCCAGCGGGCGACCTATTACCGAGTCAGGTACGAGCTGATCGAACCGCCCTCCACTTGACGGTGGACGTCCCCAGGTCCAATACGACCAAGTGGACGGCAATCCCACCTTGCCGCTCGCACGACCCGTCCACGACACCTCCGGTACTGAGTTCGCCGCCCGAAGGGCAGGCTCAGGAGCGATTCCGAGTCCTGAGAGCACGTGGCCGGCGTCGTCGCGGAGGGTCCGGTGTGCCTTCGAGCACGGCCACAACAGCGACGCGTTGATCAACGAGGCGGCGTATCGGATCCGCGTTGCGACGCACGGCTCGTTGGCCCGGCCGGACAACGCGAGGACGACGATCGACGTCCTGGCGACTGCTCACGACGGCGCTGAAATCCAGAGGAACATGACGCCAAGAAGGCCGACAACGAGCGAGACGACGACAATCACGGCGACGAGGGCGATGGTTTCGCTGCGCATGGCCCAACCCTACCGCCGGCCGGATCGCTGGGGTGAGGCGTCGACCGGACCATTTGGCTGGGCCGCCCTTGGCGGCGGTGGTACGAGCAATCCGTCGCTCCTCTCGGCGAGCCTCGGGGGCGACATCAGGAGTCTGGGCGTCAACGGCACCGGTTCGTGCGTAGACTGACCGCTGGCCGCGCCCCCGTAGCTCAGCGGATAGAGCAGCCGCCTTCTAAGCGGTTGGTCGCAGGTTCAATTCCTGCCGGGGGCGCCACCGCCCCAGGGTGGGCGCCGTGAGCGACGATCAGGCGCGCAGGGCCTCGAGGATCGGGGCGAACCGATCCAGCGCGCGCGCCGTCAGGGCCGGGTACTGGTGTCCATCGTCCGCGTCGCCGATGAAGCACGTCATGTGCTCGATCCCGAAGGCCTGCAGCTCGGCGAGGCGCTCCGCGATGGCTTCGGGAGTTCCCGCGATGGTGTCGAGTCGATCGGCATCGAGCCGGCCATCCGGCGATGGCGCGACGCGGGTCCACGCCGTCAGTGACAGGGTCGCGGGGTCGCGCCCGACCGTCTCGCACGCGGCGTCGACGCGCTCGCGGAACCCTCTCACCGAGGCCACGTCCGTGATCGAGCCATGATCATTGACCGCGTCGCCCCAACGCGCGGCAACCTCCATCGTCTTCGGCTTGCCCCCGGCGACCCAGATCGGCGGACCGCCAGGGCGTGGCCCCTCGGGGCCGATGCCGGGCTCGGCGACCGTATAGAACCGGCCGGAGAAGGTCGCGGTCCCCGTACGCAGCAGGGTCGAGACGATCTCGACGGCCTCGCCGAACCGGGCAACGTGCGAGGTCGCGTCCCAGCCGAACGCCGGCCAGCGGCGGTCGGTCGGCCCGGATCCGGCGCCCAGCCCGAGCACGAGCCTGCCCGCGCTGGTCTCGTCCAACGCCCGGACCATCGTCGCGAGCAGCGCGGGGTTGCGGTAGCGGGTGCACACCACCAGCGACCCGATCTCGACCCGCGTCGTGCTCGCGGCGAGCGCCGTCAGCACCGTCCAGCACTCCCAGAACCCGGGCTCGTCGGCGACCCACAGCGTGTCGACGCCCAGCGCCTCGGCGTCGATCGCGAGCGCGCGGATGCCCGCCCAGCGCGGCGGCACGCGGTCCGTCCCGGGCCATGTGGGGGCATACAGGCCGATCCGGAGGGTCACGCGGTCACCATGCCGGCGACGGTACCGGCGTCACCGCCGGCATGTCCACGCGGGGCCGCCGACGAGTCCACGTCGCCCTCCGCCGGTGATACGCGACTGCAATCGGTTCGACATCTTGTCGGCGGCCCGTCGTGGCCCCATGATGCCGCCGTCGAGCGCACCGGATCCCGGAGCGAGGCGATGCCCGGGACCGGCCGCCGCGAACGGTCGACGCATGGTTGTGCCCCCAAGCGTCGGGGTCGTGGCGCCGGTCCGGCTGGGCCCTGGGACCCGGTCGACGGGTGTCTCAGCGCCGCGAATCCCGGTCGGCCAGGCCCGTCCCGAGCGTGGCCACGGCCCGTTGGTACCACCGGGTAGACGAGAGTACGGCTTGGCGGAGCCGCTCTTCACTCCGACACTCCCGACAGCAACGAGCCGGACCGCACCGCAGTGCCCTCACGGACCGCCCGGCTCAACACACAGACGAGGCAAGACACCGAATGGCGTCAATGGCGATCACCGATCTCGGCCCGATGCTCACCGCGAGTGAGGTCGCCGAGATGCTCCACCTCCACGTCAACACCGTGAAGCGCCTTGGCGATCGCGGCGAGCTGCCCTACTACCGGGTCTGCAAGCGCGGTGATCGGCGGTTCCGCCTTGAGGACGTGATGGCCTTCCTGGCTCGCAACCGCTAGCCGACATACCCTCACCCCACATGGGGCAGACCACCGCGTCCCGCTTCGCCCGCGCCGTCATCGCGCTCGCCGTCTCGGCGGGCGCGTTCGCGTCTCAGGCGGCCCCGGCCGCCGGCTGGTCGAACGGCGGCGGCGACGGCTACGGCACGCACGACTGGATCGTCGACCAGGCGATGCGGGTCCTCGACGGCCGGGTCGACGGCTGGTTCGACGCCCAGACCGCCCGCCTGGCCAGCGATGATCCCGACACGATCGAACGGTCCAGGGGCGACCTGGGCGACCACGAGTATCACGAGAAGGGCAAGCGGGGCGGCGCGATCGACCGCATCGCACGGGAGTTCGATGCGGCGCAGGCGTCGTATGCCGCAGGCGACTACGAGGACGCCAGCTACCACATCGGCCTGCTGTCCCACATCTACGGCGACATCCTGCAGCCGTACCACACGGCCTATGCGGCGATCAAGCGCGACGACGAGCACCACAACTACGAGCAGGTTGTCGCGCCCCTGACGCGCCATCCGAACGACATGCCGGCCTGGCAGAGCTCGCGCCGGACCGTGTCGACGTTCGCCAACATCCGCACCAAGGCGGTGGCCTCGGCGAAGTACTCGCGCTCGTTCTACCCGGCATTGCACAGGGCCTTTGCCCCCGACCAGCACCACATGAACGACACCGTCAAGTCGATCACCGGCAAGGTCATGAAGCGGGCCGCCGACGACCTGGCCGACGTGATCTGGTCCGTCGCCCAGGGCACGGGCGCCCAGCCGCAGGTCGGGTCGCTCAAGCTCTCGGTGCGGTGGGTCGGCGTCAAGTCGGGCTACTCGACCCAGTGGGTGTACGTGACCGCGAAGGACGTCAACGGGCAGCCGATCGAGGGCCTCATGGTGAGCGTGGCGTGGCCGACCACCTCGGGCACCCGCAAGGAGGTGTTGTGGACCGACCCGCACGGGTTCCAGATGCGCAAGGGACCGGTCGGGACGTCTCCGAAGCTCAAGCCGCTCGACGTGGTCGCGACGGCTACCGTCCGCGGCCAGGCCACGGCGGCGCACGCCTGGTGGGCGATCACGCCCGTGCTCAAGTCGGGCCGCGCCGGCTTCAAGACCAGGGTCAGCGACGACACGGTCGTTTCCGGGCAGACCGTCACGGTCACGTCGATCACGCGCGACGGCAAGGGCCGCGCGGTGCCCAACCTGCTGGTGCGGTGGGTGTGGGACTTCGACGGCAAGAAGGTGACGACAAAGGCCGTCACGGATGCGGCCGGGCGCGCCTCGAGCTCGCAGCTGATCACGACGTCGACGACGCGGACCCGCGTCCACGTGACCGCCTACACGCAGTCCGCCAGCCGGAACCGCAGCTCCACGACCGACTTCAAGCGGGTGCAGTAAGCCGCCAGCGCCCAATCGGCCGTCGGCCCTCGAGCGTCAGCCCGCCAGGGCCCCCTCGAAGATCCGGAGCGCCTCCTCGACCTCGGGCACCGTGACATCGATGGGCGGGATCCAGCGGATGACCTGGTGCTGGACCCCGCAGGTCAGCAGCAGCAGGCCGGCGTCGATCGCGCGGCTGGCGACGGCCTCGGCGGCGACGCCATCCGGCTCGCCGGTCGCGCGGTCCTTCACGAACTCGACGCCGATCATCAGGCCCGGCCCGCGGACGTTGCCGATCGCCGGGTGGTCCGCCATCAGCTCGCGCAAGCCACCGGTGAGCTCGGTGCCCCGAGCGCGGGCGTTCTCCACCAGGCGCTCGTCGCGGATCGTCTCGAGCACGGCGACGCCCGCGGCGCAGGCGACGGGGTTGCCACCGTAGGTCGTCCCGTGGGCGCCGCGGCCCCAGCGCTCGCCGAGCTCGCGCCGGGTGACGATCGCGGACAGCGGCAGGCCGTTGGCGATCGCCTTCGCCACGCACACGACGTCGGGCACGATGCCGGCGTGCTCGAACGCCCACATCTCGCCCGTTCGGCCGTAGCCCGACTGGACCTCGTCGGCGATCAGCAGGATCCCGTGCTCGTCGCACAGCGCCCGCAGCGCGCGCATGAACGCGACTGGCGCCGGGTAGTAGCCGCCCTCGCCCTGGACCGGCTCGATGAGGATCGCGGCCACCTGGGAGGGCGCGATGATCGTGGCCAGCAGCGATCGCAGGATGAGCAGGCTCGACGCGGTGGCGGCCGCCTCGTCGCCGTCGAACTCGGGGTAGGTCGCCGGATAGGGCGCGAAGTAGACGCCGGGCAGGAGCGGCTCGTAGCCGGTGCGGTAGTTGAGGCTGGACGTGGTCACGCTCGTGGCGCCGATCGTGCGGCCGTGGAACGCGCCGCGGAACGCGATGATCCCAGGGCGGCCCGTGACCCGCCGAGCGAGCTTGAGCGCCCCGTCGATCGTCTCGGAGCCCGAGTTGAGGAACAGGACCGAGTCGAGCGGGTCCGGGAACGTGCCCGCGAGCATCCGGGCCAGCTCCACCGTCGGCTCCGAGAAGCCGATCGCGTGGACCGGGCCCATCAGCCGGCCGACCTGCGCGTGGACGGCGGCCGTGACGCGGGGATGAGCGTGACCCAGCGTCGTGACGGCGATCCCGTTCGCGAAGTCGAGGTACTCCCGTCCGGCGGTGTCGTACAGCCGATGGCCGACGCCATGGGACCAGCTGCGGTCCGTGTAGCGGCCGATGACGGGCGACATGTTGGGGCCCGCCAGGGCGGCCAGGTCCAGCGCGACGGGATCCTCGGCGGTGCTCACGGGCCGAGTATAGAGAGGCGGCCGGGGCCAATGGACCCCCGTGGCTCAGGCGCCCGGGTTGCGGCGGGCGATCGCGGCGTTCAGCACCCCCGCGAAGGTCGTCCAGGCGAGGTACGGGAGCAGCAGGACACCGGCCCGGAGTCGCACCCGCGCGAACGCCACCGTTGTCGCGAGCAGCGCCACCCAGAGAACGACGAGCTCGAGCAACGCCGCACGGACCCTCTGCCGGCCGAAGAACACGACCGACCAGCCGAGGTTGAGGGCCAGCTGCGCCGCGAACAGACCAATGGCGCTGCGCCGCTGGGCATCGCCGACGGGCCCTGAGCCGGCCTCGGCGGAGCGCGCAGGCGCGCGGAGGACGAGCACGGCGGCGATCCCTTGCAGCACGTACAGCACGGTCCAGGCCGGACCGAACACCCCGTCGGGCGGGGTCCAGCCGGGCTTGGACAACGTGCGATACCACGACAGGCCGCGGGCGTTGGTCGCCAGCCCGACGGCCGTGCCGGCGACCAGCGGCGCGATGCCGAGGGCGATCTCCGCAGGTGTCACGACGGGCCGGCCTGCTCGGTCATGGACGATGGTCATGGTGGCTCCTCGATAGAACCTGCGGCCACCCCGTGGCGGTAGGATGCCGCGGCGACCCGATCTTCCCCGAGGACGCCTTACGCCCGCCCTTGCGCGACGCCAGCGAGGCTTGCACCCGTGATCGACTTCACCCTGACCGAGGAGCAGCGGCTGGTCCGCGACGCGGCTCGCGCGTTCGCCGAGGCCGAGATCCTGCCCTACATCCGCGAGTGGGACGAGCGTGGCGAGGCGCACCCCGAGGTGTTCGCAAGGATGGGTGAGCTCGGGTTCCTGGGCGCGCCGATCCCGGAGCGCTACGGCGGCGCGGGCATGGACTACATCAGCTTCGCGCTGCTGTGCGAGGAGCTCGAGCGGGCCGACACCGCCTACCGGGTCGTCCAGAGCGTCCACGTGGGCCTGAACAGCCTGACCCTGCTGCAGTGGGGGACCGAGGAGCAGCGGCAGCGCTGGCTCGTCCCCCAGGCCCGGGGCGAGAAGCTGGCCACGTTCGGGCTGACCGAGCCCGGCGTGGGAACCGACGCCGCGAACCTCGCGACGACCGCGCGGCGGGACGGCGATTCGTACGTGCTCAACGGCCACAAGATCTGGATCAGCCTCGCCGACCTTGCCGACCACTTCCTCGTGTTCGCGAGCGTCGACCGCGAGAAGAAGCACCGCGGGATCACGGCCTTCGTCCTGGAGCGCGGGATGCCGGGCCTGACCACCGGCACGCTGCACGGCAAGCTGGGCATCCGGGCGGGCAACACGGGACTCATCGACATGGAGGACGTCCGCGTCCCCGTCGAGCACCGGATCGGCGAGGAGGGTGAGGGGTTCCTGATCGCGATGAGCGCGATCGACCAGGGTCGGTTCACGGTCGCGGCCGGGGCCGTCGGGCTCGCCCAGGCCTGCCTCGACGCCTCGGTCCGCTACGCCCACGAGCGCGAGACGTTCGGCGAGGAGATCGGCCACCACCAGCTGGTCAAGCAGATGATCGCGAACATGGCCAAGGGCACGGAGATCGGCCGGCTGCTCGTGTTCCAGGCGGGCGCCCTCAAGAACAGGGGCCTGCGCAACACCCGCGAGACGTCGCTGGCCAAGTGGCACGCCACCGACCACTCGGTGCAGGCGGCGCTCGACGCGATCCAGATCCACGGCGCCAACGGCTACTCGAACGAGTTCCCGGTGGAGCGCTACCTCCGCAACTCGAAAGCGGCGGTCATCTATGAGGGCACCAGCCAGCTGCACACGCTGATCCAGGCCGACTACGCCCTCGGCTATCGCGAGGACCGGCCGCTGCGCTGCGAACCGTGGCCCGCCCAGGGCTACGAGCGACCCGCGGGCTGAGGCCCGGCGTGGCCGCCGGCCGCCGACGCGACCCGGGACGCGATCCCGGAGGCGGCCCCGGTCGCGCACCCGATCGGCCCGCTGACGCCCGAGCCCGCGGGCTGGACCGCCGGCGAGCTGCGCACGCTCACGGCCGTCGCCGACACGTTCGTCGCCGGCGACGCCGCCCGCCACGCCCGGCTCGCCGCGCAGTCGCTGAACGTGGCCGCCGACCCGGACCAGGTGCTCCAGCTGCGGCTGGTGCTGAGGGCGTTCGACTCGCGGGTCGCCAACCTGCTGCTGACCGGCCGCGCCGTCCAGTTCCGTCGCCTCGACCTCGCCGACCGGGAGGCGTATCTGCGCCGCTGGGCGACGTCGCGGATCGCCCAGCGGCGGGCGGCCTATCAGGGCTTCAAGCGCCTGCTGGCGTTCCTCGCCTACGCAGATCCCGGCGAGGACGGCCAGAACCCGCGACTCGCCGAGATCGGCTACGAACACCGCCCGGAGCCGGTCGCCGCCGAGCCGACGCCGATCGTGCCCCTCGACCTGCGCGCGGTGGCCGTGTCGGGGCACGGCGACGAGCCGATCGTGCTCGAGGCCGATGTGGTGGTTGTCGGATCGGGCGCGGGCGGCGGCGTCGTGGCCGCGGACCTGTCCCGGGCCGGGCGATCGGTGGTCGTGCTCGAGGCCGGGCCGTTCGTCCCCGAGGCCGATCTGCCGGTCGACGAGCTCACCGCGTTCGACCGCCTGCACCTCAACCACGGCGTCAACGTCTCCTGGGACGCGTCGATCCTGACGCTCGTCGGCGGGGCGGTCGGCGGCGGCACGCTCGTCAACTGGACGACCTGTATCGCCCCGCCTGCGCCCGTGCGTGCCCGCTGGGCGGCGCACCACGGCGTGGAGGGCTTCGACGGCACCCAGGTCGACGCGGACGTCGGCGCGATCGAGCGCGAGCTGCGGGTGGGGGAGCCACCCAACGTCCCGGCCAAGGATCGGATGATCCTGCGCGGGGCCGCGGCGATGGGCGAGGAGGCCAGCGAGTCCCGTCGCAACGGCGTGGACTGCGGCGACTGCGGGCGGTGCGGATTCGGCTGCCGGAGGGGCGCCAAGCGTGCGCGCCGGGGCTGCGCCGCGCGACGACCCGTGCGATCCGTGGGGCCGGGTGCGGACCCCCGACGCGCGTCCGGGCCCGACGCCGTGATCGACGGGCTGTACGTCGGCGACGCATCGCTGTTCCCGACGGCGCTGGGCGTCAACCCGATGATCACGACGATGGTCTGGGCCCGGCGCGTCGCGCGCGCCGTGCTGTCGGAGACGGCCGGCGGCTGACGCTGGGTTCAGGCGGCGGCTGGCTCCGGCTCCCGCTCCGTCTCGAGCTCTGCCGCCTCCGAGGGCAGGGCCGTCACGGTCGGCTGGACGCGAGCCCTGGCCGTGACGATCAGCACGACCGCCACGATGATCACGACCGACGCGACCCACGTCCGGGGCGACAGCGGCTCCTGGAGGACGATGGCGCCGAGGATCACGGCGACGACCGGGTTCACGTAGGCGTATGTGGCCACGCGTGGCAGCGGCGCCACCTGGACCAGCCAGGCGAACGTCGTGTACCCCACGAGGCTGCCGACGAGGAGCAGGTACAGGACGCCCAGCCAGCTCGCGGTCGATACCGCGGCCGGGTCGAATGTCGCCAGCTCGCCGCTGACGGCGCTCGCGACCAGCAGGACGAGGCCGCCGGCGATCATCTCCAGGCCGCTCGCGAACAGCGCGGGCGCCGGGAGGACGGCCCGCCTGGCGGCGTAGATCGACCCCAGGGCCCAGCAGATCGGGGAGACGAGCAGCGCCAGCAGCCCGGCCGGATCGAGGTCGTCGACCCCGGCCGTCGGCCAGGCGAGGATCGCGACCCCGACGACGCCGACGGCGATCCCGACGACCCCCGCCCTCGGCAGGCGCTCGCGGAAGAAGACGAGGCCGAAGATCGCGAGCCACATCGGCATCAGCGCGATCAGCAGCGCCGCGATGCCGCTGGGGATCGTCTGCTCGGCCCACGCCACGAGGCCCATGCCGCCCATCAGCAGCAGCGCGCCGACGATCAGGGTGTCGGCGACGGCCCGGCGGCTCGGCCGCTGGATGGTCCGTCGGTTGCGCAGCGCGACCGCGCCGGCGAGCAGGATCCCGGCCGGGACGAACCGGATGAAGCCCATCACGAACGGCGGGACGGTCTCGACGGCGACCTTGATCCCGAGGTAGGTCGAGCCCCACACGAGGTAGAGCACGATCAATCCGGCCCACACGGCGATCGGGCTGGCTGACGGTCGCATCTCGGACGCTGGCTCCCGCTGACGGCTGGCCGGGAGTGTACCGGTCCGTAACCGTGTTGTGCTAGTCAACTAGGCCAAGTGCTGCGTCGCACGGATCGTTCGCCCAATGGTGCCCGGGCTTCCGTCCAAAGGTCAGCACTCCCGCTGCTCATCCGCCCACGGCGAGCGGTCGGCCGCGACCGACCCCCCAGTCCACGGCCGCATCGAGCACCCGGAGTGCTGATCGTGCTGGCGGAGGCGCCTTGGCGAACCGGGGGGCCCGGATTCGCGTCTCGTCAGCAACCGCAGTGCTGGCCGCGCCGGTAGCGACAGTACCGGCCCTTGGGTCCGTCCTCGTCAGGCGGCGGTTTCGACCGCGACGGGCCGGCAGATCTTGCACGGCCGATAGCCCTTGGCGCGGGCCTCGCCGAGCGACCGGAAGGAGACCCGGTACCGGTCCTGGACCCGGCGCGCGTGCCGACACGTCGGCCAGCACACGATCCGCGTCGTGGTGGAGCCCGACAGTCGCTCGCCGCCCCGCGCCGCCGCCTCCATCGCCGTCGGATCGAGGCCCTCGGCCGACAGGATGGTCCGCTTGTTGCCCGGCCCGCCCAGGCTGTACTGGCCGATGGTGCCGTCGGTGCGGACGACGCGGTGGCAGGGCACGATCAGCGGCACCGGGTTGTGCCCCAGCGCCGTCCCGACCGCCCGGACCGCCTTCGGCCGGCCGATCTCGGCGGCGATCCAGCCGTACGGCCGGACCTCGCCGCGCGGGATCTCGAGCGCCTTCGTCCACACGGCCACCTCGAACTCGGTCCGCCCGCGGAGGTCGAGCGGGAGGCGCACACGACGCTCCCCGGCGATGCGCCGCGCGATGGCATCGGACAGGGCAGGGGGAAGGGACGCGACGACCGTCGTCGGGCGGCCCGTCCGGGCGGCATGGCGGCGCGCGGCCTCCTGGCCGTCCACCGCCTGCTCCACCTCGGACACGCCGCGACCGTTCCAGGCGACCCACAGCGTGCCCAGCGGGGAGTCGATGGGCGCCATGCGGTCGGCGAGCCCGATCTCGACGAGGACGTCGTCGGCGAGCGTCGGCGGGGCCGAGGCTGCGATCGTGCGAAGACCGCCCGGCGCGTCGTCGGCGAGGGATCGGAGATACGAGCGGTTCATGCGGTCAGCTCCTCGAGCTCGGTGCCGGCGGCCGCGGCCCGGAGCATCGCGAGCCCTCGGGAGACCTGGGCCTTCAGCGTGCCTTCGGGACGGCCGAGCACCTCGGACAGCTCGGCATAGGAGAGGTCGTCGACGTGGCGCAGGACGATCGGCACGCGGTAGCGGTCCGGCAGCGTCGCCAGCAGGGCCGCGAGCCGCTCGCGCTCGAGGGCGCGATCGGCCACGTTGGGCGGCTCGTCGGCCGGCGCGGCGGCCGGCTCGGCGCCGAGCTCCACCAGCGGCGCGAGCGGCGTGGTCGCGGGCGCGTGTCGCCGGGTCCGGTTGCGGCACAGGTTGACCACGATGGTGGCGAGCCACGGACGCAGGCGGAGCGCGCGGATCCGGTCGGCCGGGTAGCCGGCCATGGCCCGGTACGCGCGGACCAGCGCGTCCTGGGCCACCTCCTCCGCGTCGTGGGGGTTGCCGAGGACGCGCAGCGCGATCGAGTAGCAGCGGTCGGCGTGGGCGCGGACGAGGGTCTCGAACGAGGCGTCGAGGTCGCGCGCGAGCAAATCGGTGAGCTCGGTGTCGTCCATCAACTCCCAGAACACGCGCGCCGCCCTGACGGTTGCATCCCGTCACCGTATCGGCACCCGGAAGCCCCGGGGCAGCATGTCACAATCCGGCCATGCGCCTGGACGACCGCTTCGACGAGCTCGTGGTCAGCCTCGGCGGCTTCTACCGGACGTGGTACGTGTTCGTCGGGCCTCGAGCTGGGCTTCCTCGAGGCGCTGCACGACGCCGGCGCCGAGGGCCTGACGGTCGAGGCCCTCGCCGAGCGCACCGGGACGGAGGCCGCGCTCGCCCGGCAGTGGTCGTGGGGCGCGGACGTCCACGACCTGGTGGAGCTGTCCGGCGACCGGATCGTCGTGTTCGACGACGTTGCGGGCGTCCTGCTCGACGCCGACCGGCCGGAGTACCTGGGCGGCCAGTTCCTCCATGCCGCCATCGGCAGCCTCGACTACGCGAGCCTGCTCGACGTGTTCCGCAGCGGCCGGCCGCTGGCCTCGCGTCCCGACCGCTACCGGATGGCGATCGAGCGCCTGACCGTCCAGGACATCGCCGTGTTCTTCCAGGAGGCGCTGGCGGCGTTGCCGCAGCTCGTCGTCGACCTCAGGGACGGCGCGGTCATCGTCGACATCCACTGCGGCGGCGGGCGCTGGCTGATCGCGATGGCCCGGCGCTTCCCGGACACCCGCCTGCTCGGCGTCGAGTTCGAGCCCGACTCCGTCGCCCGGGCGCGGGCCCACGTCGAGGAGGCCGGTCTCGCCGACCGGATCACGATCGAGCAGGGTGACCTGGGCCACGTGGGCCACGCGAACGAGGTGACGCTCGCCTACTTCCAGTACGCGCTCCACCAGCTCGCCGACCCGGTCGGCGCCATCCGGTCGGCCTGGGCCGCGGTGCGCCCGGGCGGCTGGCTGCTCGCGCTGGACTGGTACCTGCCGACGGACCCCGACGAGCTCCGCACGCGCCACGCGGAGCTGATCGCGGGGGTCCAGCTCGACGAGCTGATCCAGGGCACGCGGCTGGTCGGCCGCAGCGAGGCGCTCGGCTGGTTCGCCGACGCGGGCGTCGCGCGGGCGTCGCTGATCGACCTGCCCTCGGGCGCGACCGCGATCGTCGCCCAGCGCGCCTGATGCCGGGCGAGCCGCGCCGGTTTCCTACTTGACCTCGAGCGACCCCGTCATGTTCGGGTGGATCTTGCAGTGGAAGGCGTACGTCCCGGGCGTGTTGTAGGTCACCGTCACCGTCGCCCCGGCATCGACCGCCGTGTCGCACGACCCGTCGTCGAGGGTGACCGTGTGGTTCGCGCTGTCGGCGTTGGTCCAGCTGATCGACTGGCCGGCCACAACGCTGAGCCCGGTCGGGAACGTGAAGTCCTTGATCTGGGCCGCCGTGCCCGACCCGGACCCGGTGGCACAGCCGGCGGCCGCCGCGGGCGCTGATCCGGCGGGCGCCGATGCCGCGGGTGCCGATGCCGCGTTGGTGGCGGCGGCGGGCTGGGACGCGGGAGCGGCCGTCGAGCCGCTGCTCGAGCAGGCGGCGAGAGCGAGGGCGGCGGTTGCGACGAGCACACCGAGCCGGAATCGCGTGTTCATCTGCGGGTCTCCTGTCTTCGCGCGGGCACGGGAGGGCGAGTGTGCCGCACGCGTCCCTTGACCATACGCCGGGATTCAAAGGCCCGGTTTCGCCTGCCGGGCGGCGCATCGACCGGCGGCTATCGTGAAGCGGTGATGCGAACGGTGCGCCTCGACGACGCGACGACCCGCCGCCTGGAACGGCACGAGACGATGGCCCACGCCATCCCGAGCCGGCTCGTGCGCGATCTCGGCGACGCGCTGGTCCTGCACGACCCGCGGGACCCGGACCCGTTCTGGAATCGCATGACGAGCGTCCGTTGGCCGGCGAGCCGGGAGGCGTTCGACCGCCGCCTCGACGAGGCGATCACGATGTTCGCCCTGGACGCCCGGCAGCCGCACATCTGGCCGTCGCCCGCGCACAACGCGCCGAAGGACCTCGCCGCCCGCCTGGTCGCCCACGGCTTCCGCGATGTCGGGGGCGGGCACGTGATGGTCCTGGCCGATCCGGCGTCCTGCCCGCCACTGGCGGCCGACGAGCTCGCGGCAGGTGTCACCATCGCCGGGATCTGCCGCGAGTCCGACGCGCTGGACGGCGACGTCGACGACATCGCGGCGGTGCTCGCCGAGTCGTTCGGGGCGCTGCCGGACCGCGCCGACGAGCTCGCCGCCGACCTGCAGCGAACGCTCGTCGATCCGCGGATCGCGCTGGTGCTGGTCCGGGTCGACGGGGTGGCGGCGGCCGTCGCGAAGGCCACGTCGTTCGACGGCTTCACCTACCTGTCGTCGATCGGGACGCGGGCAGGCTTCCGCGGCCGTGGCCTGGCCGGGCTCGCCACGCGCCACGCGGTCGCCATCGGCGGTGGGACGGAGACCCAGGTGGCCTACCTCGGCGTGTTCAGCGGCAACGCCCCCGCCCTTCGCCTGTACCAGCGGCTCGGGTTCGCCTCGGGCGGCGAGGCGCCCGACCTGCTGCTCGAGTGACCGCCCGGCGAGCGCGTACGACGGAGCGGCGCGCATGAGGATCTGGGCCCGCCTGACCTGGCAGGCCGAGCACCCAGAGCGTCTGGCCGCCGATCTCGCGCGGCGGCTCGGGGCCGACGCGTCGCCGCACGACTGGCAGGAGGGATCGTTCGCGATCTCGCTCGGCAACGCGACGCTCGAGGTGGTGCCCTGGCGCCGCGAGTCGCCGTCAGACGACCCGCTCGCCGGCGGCCGCCTGGTGTTCGAGGGCGTACCGGGTGGGCTGGCGAAGCCTGCGCTGGCGGAGCTGCCGCCGATCGTGCTCGCCGGCGTGGGCTGGGCGACGGTCGAGCTCGACCGGGCGGAGTCGGAGCTCGCGGAGTGGCTGGCCGGCGAGGCGCCCGACCCGGCGGACGACGCCGCCGACCCGATCCTCGGCGCGCGGGCCCGCCTCCGGCTCGCGGACGGCCTGCCCGGCGAGGAGATCGTGCTGCTCGAGCCATCGACCGAGGGTCGCGTCGCGGCGTCGCTCGTGCGCGACGGCGAGGGGCCGTGCGCGCTGTACGTGCACCCGGCGGGCGGCCTGGACGCCTGGCTGGCGGCGGCGCGCGAGCCGGGGCGTCGGGACGAGCACGGTCGAGCACGGGCCGTTCGGGCGGTCGGTCCTCGTCGCCGGCGGCCCAGCCGCCGGCCCGCACCTGCTGGTCGTCGACCGGCGCTGATCGCCGCCCCCGGCGGGTACCATCCGGGCATGAACGACGTCGCCCGCATCACGCTCCGTGCCGCCGCCATCGACGACGCCGAGCGGCTGGCAACGCTCCTGACCGACGAGGGCTATCCGGCAGGCCCCAGCGACCTCGTCGCGCGGATCGAGCGCTTCTCGACTCCCGACGCCCAGGTCATCGTGGCCGAGGCGGGTGGCGAGGTCGTCGGCTTCGTCGCCTTCCACGTGGTGCCCCGGTTCGAGACCGACGAGCGGTTCATCCGGATCATCGCCGTCGTCGTGGACGCGCTCGAGCGGGAACGCGGCGTCGCCCACCGCCTGCTCGCCGACGTCGAGCGCGTGGCCCGCGACGAGGGCGTCTCGTTCGTCGAGGTCACGGCCGGCCATCACCGGCCCGAGGCGCGGCAGCTGTTCGAGTCGCTGGGCTACGACGCGGGGGTCACGGCCTACCTGCGCAAGCGGCCATAGGCGTCGCCCTCGCCCGGCGCCCGCCGATGACGCCACCCGCGTCGCAGGCGCGACCGGCCATGTCGGCCTCGGTCCGCCGATGACCTTCCCCCGCCTGGTGCTGCGGGACGAGGTCGCCGACCTGCTCGACCTCCCCTGGGAGAGCCCCCTGGACTCCTGGGGCGACACGGGCCACCGCTTCCGCGAGCTGCCGGTCGGGCCGTCGCGCCATCTCGTCCGGTTCCTCGTGGTCAACGGGCTCGTGTACGCGCTCAAGGAGCTGCCGGAGGGGGTCGCCGAGCGCGAGTACTCGGTCCTGCGCCACCTCGAGGACGCCCGGCTGCCGTCGGTCCGGGCGGTGGGCCTGGCGGCCCGGCCCGACCGCGGCGACGCGATCCTCGTGACCGAGTACCTGCGTCATTCGATGCAGTACCGGCGCCTGCTGATGCTGCTGCGCCCGGGCAGCACCGGCTACCGCGGCCGCCTGCTCGACGCGATGGCGCTCCTGCTCGTCGACCTCCACCGGGCCGGCGTCTACTGGGGCGACTGCTCGCTCGCGAACACGCTGTTCCGGCGCGACGGCGACCGGATCCAGGCCTACCTCGTCGACGCCGAGACCAGCGAGACGTTCCCGACCCTGTCCGACGGCCAGCGGGCGTACGACCTCGAGATCCTGGTCGAGAATGTCGCCTTCGGCCTCGCCGACCTCGCCGCCTACCTCGGCCGCGAGGAGGACATGGACGAGGCCATCGACGCGGCGCAGTCCGTTCGGACCGGCTACGAGGCCGTGTGGCGCGAGCTCCACGACCATCCCGAGATGATCCCGGGCGACCGGCAGGCGATCCGTGCGCGGCTGCGGGGCCTCAACGACCTCGGGTTCTCCGTGGATCTCGAGGTGGACCCCGTCGGGCCGCACGGCGCAGTGCGCCTCCGGACCTCCGTGACGACGCGTCGGTACCACGCGAGCGAGCTCGAGCGGCGGACGCGCATCCGGGCGCTCGAGGGCCAGGCCCGGATCCTGCTCCACGACCTCGCCGAGTACCAGGCGTGGCTGGAGTTCTACGAGCGGCGGGCGGTGATGCCCGAGGAGGCCGCGGACCGCTGGCTGCGCGAGGTGTACCGGCCGACGCAGGCGCGCATCGCCGGGATCGTCGGTCGCGACCGGGACCTCGTGCAGGCCTACTGCGACGTCCTCGAGCACAAGTGGCTGCTGTCGGAGCAGGCGGGGCGCGACGTCGGGCTGGACGCGGCGATCCAGTCATATCTCGCCGAGGGTGCGCCGGCGCCCGAGCGGCGCGACGGCGAGGCGGCGGACAGCGTCGATCCCGCGCTCGACGGGCTCGACCTCGAGGAGGGGCCGGGCGCCGTGCTGGGGGTTCCCGAGATCGACGACGCGCGGCTCGAGGACTGAGCTCAGGGCTCCCAGCGCTCGCGGTGCACGAGGTCGTCCAGGGGGCGACGCCCGCCGGCCTTGCTGGGCGCGGTGAGGGCGGCCGGGTCGGCGGGGTAGCCGAACGAGAGGACGTACTCGCAGTGCATCTCTTCCGGGAAGCCCAGGATCCGCCGCGCTTCGTCCGGCTCGTACACCGTCGCCGGGCAGCTGCCGACGCCCAGGTCCCAGGCCACCAGCATCATCTGGGCGGCCGCGCCGCCAAGGTCCCACAGGATGCTCATGGGGGCGTCCGGGCCGCGCGGGTCGGGCGTGACGAGCGCGACGGCCGCGGCCGCCCCGGCGATGTGGCCGGCGTACTGGCCGACGGTCGAGAGGGCCCGCAGGCGTTCGCGGTCCTCCACGACGATGAACGCCCAGCGCTGCTGGTTCTTCGAGCTGTGGGCGCGCCGGCCGGCGTCGAGGATCTGGTCGAGATCGGCCGGTGCGAGCGGGCGCCCGTCGAAGGACCGGATCGCGCGCTTGGCCTGGACGGCCTCGCGGACGTTCATCCGGGGATCGTCGCGGCGGGATCGGGCAGGACCGCCATCGCCGGGGCCTCACCGGTCGTGACCGCCGTCTCGTCCGGCGGCGCTGCCTCGTTGGTCCCTGGCGCCTCCGTCCCGTTCGCCCCCGGCGCCATCGTCTCTCGGCGTCGGAGCACCCGCGCCAGCGATCGGAAGCCGCCCGGCTCCTCGTCGAGCGTGGTCAGCCGCTCCGGGTCCGGCAGGCGTTCGGCGGGCACGGCCGCGGCGACCGCGGCCGCCTCCTCGGGCGTGAACGGGCCGCCGAGGTTCGCGGTCAGGAATCTGGCGACCGCCGACCGGTACGCGGGGAACTCGTACAGCCACGAATGCCGGCCGCCCTCGACGAGCAGGGTCTCCGTGACCGCGCCGGGTCGCGCGGCGCGACGGGCCGCGGCGAGCCGGGCGAGGTCGCTCACCGGCACCACGCCGTCCTCCGAGCCGTGGATGAGCAGCACCGGCACCTCGATCCTCCGCACGGCGCTCGTGGCGCTGACAGCATCGACCGTGTGGCCCCGCGGCCGGAGGTAGACACGGGTCGTCAGCCAGGCCAGCGGCCAGGCGATCGGTGACGGGATCGGCAGCCTGGCCAGCCGGAAGGTCTGACGGGTGAGCCGGTACGGGTCGGCGGGCGTGGAGGCCGCGATGACCGCATCGACGTCGTCGTCCTGGGCCGCCGCGACCAGCGAGCCGGCCGCCCCCATCGAGTGCCCGAGCAGGCCGATGGTCGTGACCTCCGGCCGGCGGCGCAGCTCGGCGACCGCCGCACGCGCGTCGGCGGCGTACTCGCCGACCGACATCGGCAGCGCCTCCGGCCCGTTGGCGCCGTTGCCGCGGACGTCGAACGTCAGCACGTGGAACCCCGCGGCGTGCAGGACCTGGGCGTGGGGGATCGTCCGGTCGCGCGCCGACTCCCAGCCGTGGACCAGCACGACGCCCGGGCGCCGGGCGGGGCCGGCGGGCAGGTACCAGGCGGGCAGGCGGAGGCCGTCCGACGACGGGATCTCGACGTCCTCGTAGGCGAGCCCCACGCTGTCGGGCGTCCAGACGGGCGGGTGGCGGTGCGGATACCCGGCGCGCACCCGGTACACCAGCGCGAAGCGATAGGCGAGCGCGACCGGCAGGGCGGCGAGGGCCGCCGCGAGGCCGGCCCTGCGGGCGCGCTGGAGTCGACGACGGGCCATGCGCACAGAGGACCGCGCCTGACGAGGGCTGTCAAGCGACGACGTTCCGGCGGAGCCTCGCAGACCGGTCGGTACACTCTCGTGGTGCCCACCAAGGATCCCCATGCCGTGCTGGGCGTCGTGCTCGGCGCCAGCCCCGACGAGATCAAGGCCGCCTGGCGCGGCCTCGCCCGCCAGCATCATCCCGACCTGACCGGCGACGACCCGGAGGCGGTTCGGCGGGCGACCAGCCGCATGGCGGAGATCAATGCCGCCTATGCCGCGCTCACCCGAGCCGGCGAGACGATCGAGGGCCGGCGGCGCGGCGGGAACGGCGCCGCCTCACGCGAACGGCACGGCGACGCGTCCGCGCCCGGGATCGGCGACGGAACGACGCGGCGGGCCGCCGCCCGAGAAGCCGACCCGGCCGATCACCGCCCGTCTCGACCTCAGCGGCACCGTCCGGCCGCGCAACCAGACGACGACGCCGCCCGGCGCCCGCAACCCGCTGACCGGCCAGCCGCCGCTGCGCATCGACCGATCCGTGCCCGAGCTGCGCGCCTCCCAGCCGTCGGGACCGCTCGAGCGCGACATGCTCGCGGATCACCTGCGGCCCGAGCCCCCGAGCCTGGACGAGGCGCTCGAGCTCGAGCTCGACTTCGGCAAGTTCCACGGCCACACGCTGGGCGAGGTCGCGGCGTTCGAGCCGTCCTACGTCGACTGGCTCGCCAGCACGGTGACGCGGGATCCGGCGCTGACGTTGGCCGCGCGCGTCATCTGCCGGGAACTGGACCGGCGGGGGATCCGACGGGCGCATCGGCCGACACGACCGGGGTGGCAGTCGAACCCGTTCCGCTAGGGTCCGGGAATCGAAACGCCCCTGGCAATACCGCCAGGGGCGCAGATGATGTAGTCGATCAGTCCGACCGCCCCGCGACTCGGGCCTGCTGGCCGATTAGCCCTTGTTACTCGACTCGTGATCGTGAGCTCGGAACCCCCGGGCCGCCTAGCGTCCCAGATGGCCGGGTCGTCCGGTTCTCGATCCGTGGCCGATGCCCCAGGTTTCCCCCGGTGTGTCGCGGGTCGGTGCGTTGCGAACGCGGATCACAACGTATGGCCGCCCCCATGGGATCACAATGGCCAACCTGTCCCGATTCCTTCGGGTGCGAACGTCAGGCGCGCGCGGGCACCGCCGGGACCATCGGACCCCCTCGTCCCGAGACCATCGGCCACGGCCGATATCGGCGGTGGCGTCGGCCGAACGGGGATCGATGCGATTGCCGGCGCGTCCGCGCACCGCCCGGTACGCTCAGGCTATGACCCATCCCCTCCGGGCATGGCTCCGACGAGCCAGCCTGCGGCCGCGCCTGCCCCGGACCGTCGCACCGTTTCTGGCCCTGAGCCTCCTGTTCGCCGCCTGCGGGTCCGCGATTCCCGTCGTGTCCTTCGATCCCGCCTCGGCGTGCACAACCGACGGCCGCCAGCCCGGCGCCTACCCGGAGCTCGAAGCGCTGCTGCCCAAGACCTACGAGGGCAAGGCGCCCGACAACGTCGACTCCGGACGGAACTGCACGCCGGCGGCGCTTGGGGCGCTCGCGGACAAGGGCATCGACGGCGTCCGCTTCGCGGGTGCGACGTGGGGCCTCGGGGGTTCGACCGGGCTCACCGTGGCCGCGTTCCAGGCCGCCGGCCTCGACTCCGCGAAGATGCTCGCGTTCTACAAGCAGAGCGCGACCAGCGACAGCCACACGGAGAAGCTGTCGACCGCAGACGTGACCGTGGGCGGGAAGGCGGGCCGCCGGCTGGACGTGCTGGCCAGCAACGGGGGCGGGCACACGATCGTTGCCTGGCCCGCTGACCAGCCGGACACGGTGTTCGTGCTCCTCGCGTCCGACCTCGGCGACACCGGCGTGACCCAGGCGCTCGACGAGCTCGCCAACCCCTGAATGCTAGAGTCGCCGGCATGAGCGACCGTTCGGACTGGGCGGCCCGCCGGCGCGCGTGGCGGGTCGAGCGCCTCGCCCCCTCGCTCGAGCGCCTGCCCGAGCGGCGCGAGCGGTTCACGACCCTCGGCGACCTCCCCGTCGACGGCCTCTACGGGCTCTGGGACTGGGAGGCACCCTCGGACGGCGAGCCCGCCGGCCCGGGCGGGCCGACCGCCGTCGACCACCACGGCGACCCGTTGCGCGAGAGTGCGGGCCGGTACGCGGGGATGGACCCGCTGCGCGATGTCGGGCTGCCCGGCGAGCCGCCGTTCACGCGCGGGATCCACCCGACCGGCTACCGGTCGCGGCCGTGGACGATGCGCATGTTCGCGGGCTTCGGCAGCGCGGAGGACACCAACGTCCGCTTCCGGCAGCTGCTCGACGCCGGCCAGACGGGCCTGTCGATCGCCTACGACATGCCCACGCTGTACGGCTACGACACCGACGACCCGGAGGCGGAAGGGGAGTTCGGCACCTGCGGGGTCGCAGTCAGCAGCCTCGCCGACATGGAGCTGCTGCTCGAGGGCCTGCCGCTCGACCGCGTGAGCACCTCGATGACGATCAACGCGCCGGCGGCGCCGATCTGGGCGATGTACATCGCGGCCGCCGAGAAGCAGGGCGTGCCACGCGCCGCGCTCGAGGGGACGACTCAGAACGACATCCTCAAGGAGTACGTCGCCCAGAAGGAGTTCCTGTACCCACCCGAGCCCTCGATGCGGCTCGTCGTGGACACGATCGAGTTCGGGTCGCGCGAGCTGCCGCGCTGGAACACGGTCTCGATCAGCGGCTACCACATCCGCGAGGCGGGTTCCACGGCGGTCCAGGAGCTCGCCTTCACCATCGCCGACGGCATGGCCTACGTGGAGGCGTGCATGGCCCGCGGCATGCGGGTCGACGAGTTCGCGCCGCGGCTCTCGTTCTTCTTCAACAGCCACTCGGACTTCTTCGAGGAGATCGCCAAGTTCCGGGCGTCGCGCCGGATCTGGTGGAAGCTCATGAGCGAGCGCTATCGGGCGGAGAACGAGCGCTCGACGTGGATGCGCTTCCACACCCAGACCGCGGGCGTGTCGCTGACGCCCCAGCAGCCGCTGAACAACCTGACCCGCGTCGCGACGCAGGCGCTGGCGGCGATCCTGGGCGGGACGCAGTCGCTCCACACGGATGCCTACGACGAGGCCCTGGCGGTGCCGACCGCCGAGGCCGCCCTGCTGGCGCTGCGACAGCAGCAGATCCTGGCCGAGGAGACGGGCGTGGCCTCAACCGTCGACCCGCTGGGCGGCTCGTGGTTCGTCGAGGCGCTGACCAACCGCGTCGAGCGGGACGTCTGGCGCTACCTCGACGAGATCGACCGGCGGGGCGGCATGGTCGCGGCAATCGCCGAGGGCTACCCCCAGCGCGAGATCGCGGACGCCGCCTACCGCTTCCAGCGCGAGTTCGACGACGGGGAACGGGTCATCGTCGGCGTCAACCGCTTCGTCAACGACGAGCCGGTGACCGTGCCGGTGCTCGCGGTGCCCGAGGGCTCCCTCGAGCGGCACATGGCCCGCCTGGAGCGCACGCGGACGGATCGCGATGCCGAGGCGGTGGCGGCCGCGCTCGAGGGCTTGCGCGAGGCGGCGTCCCGCCCGGGCACGAGCGAGACCAACCTGATGCCGCACTTCCTCCGCTGCGCCGAACGCTACGCGACCCTCGGCGAGCAGTGCCGCGTGCTGCGCGAGGTCTTCGGGGAGTATCGGGAACCGGTCTCGGTCTGACGCCGCGACGGGTTCCCATTCACGATCATCGTTCGTCGTATCGCAGACCCTGCGCGCGCAAATCGCGACCGACGATCCTCCCTCGTGCCAACCCGTCGCCTGCGCTCATGGGTACCAAGCTACGAGCCACGCTCGTCGTCGGCGGATTCCGTTTGCCGAGCACGATCCTGCTTCGTCACCGGCGACGCCGCACGCGAACGCAACCTGACGTAGCGACTTTCACGCTCGCGGCGCCGCCTGATGGCGCGATTGCACGAAGGTCGATCGTGGATTGGGGTTCACGGGATCGACCGACTACGATGCCCGCATGTATCTCGACGCCCTGTCGTTCCTCGAGGACGAGCGCGATGGCTTCCGCGCCTACGAGGCCCTCGACGCGCTGACCGACGAGGAGCTCGACCAACCGGTCGAAGCCGCCGGCGGCTGGTCCGGGCGCGACCTCATGGGCCACATGGTCCTGTGGCAGGAGGCGGCGCTGACGACCGCCAAGGAGCTGGCGGTCAACGAGACGAGTCCCACCAAGGACCGGCTCGACGCCGAGTGGGACAAGCCCGGGGTGGGGGACCGGATGAACGAGGAGGGCCTGGAACGCTTCCGGGCGCTGCCGATGGCCGAGGTCAGGCGCCTGTTCCGCGAGACGGCCGGCGAGCTGCGCGGCTATCTCACCGTCGTGCCCGAGTCCCGCTGGATCAAGCACGCCGACCACCAGAACTTCTTCTTCAGCGAGACCCTCGAGCATTACGAGGACCACGAGTCCGAGCTGCGCGCGATCCTCGCGGCGGCGGGCCGATGACACGCGACGCGGATGGCGTCGACGGCGTCGAGGACGACGGGCTCGACGACGACGCGCCGTTGGACGAGGCCGAGGCCGCCGACGCGGCGGCCCTCGCGGCGGCGGACACGGACGAGACGCTCGACGAGCGGGTGGGAACGGTGATCGAGGAGCTCGCCGACGTGACGCGCACCAGCGAGGGCAGCGTCGATCGGCTGGCGATCGACGGGCGCGTCTTCGCCGTGCTCGGCACCGACCTGCTCGAGGTCGCGCTCGACGCCGCGATCGCCAGGGCCGCGCTCGCGACGCCCGACACCCGGCCATCGCCCCGGGGCGCCGGCTGGATCGCGTTCACCCCGGCGACCACGGACCGCTTCGCCCTCGACCGGGCCGAGGCCTGGGTCCGCCTCGCCTACCGTCGGGCCGGCGGCGACCGCTGACGTCCCGCTGGGCCCGATCGGTGCTCAGGCCTCGGCGATGACGGCGATCGAGATCCGCATCGTCGGCAGGTCGAACGGGTGCTTCGCGCCCTGGCGCGCCGGCGGGTCGGCCGCGAACCAGCGGACCCACTCCTCGTTGAAGCCGGCGAAGTCGTCGGCGTCGCGGAGGATGAACGTGGCGCTGACGACCCGGTCGATCGAGCTGCCCGCCGCCCGCAGGATCGCCTCGACGTTCGTGAGGCACTGCCGCGTCTGCTCGCCGATGGTCTCGCCGACGACGCTGCCCCCGGCGTCGGTCGGCGCCTGGCCCGACACGAAGACGAGCCCGGCGGCCTTCACGGCCTGGCTGTAGGGGAGCCGCCCGTCAGATCCGGGTGCCTCCGTGGTCCGCACGATCTCTCTGCCCATGCTCGCCTCCAATGCGTGTGGCCGACCGGCCAATGCCCGCTGATTCGTCAGCTGGGCCCGAATCGGATCGGGCATGAAACGACCCCGGCCGGTGGCCGGGGTCCTGTGGTTTCGGGTAAGCGGGCGATGCCCTAGGCGTTCTGCGCCGGGGCCTCGATCGTCGTCTTGGTCGCCGCCGGGGCCTCGACCGAGCCCAGCGCGAAGGCCTGCTCGAGCTGCTCCAGGGGCCGGAAGCCGACGACGCCCTGCGGCTGCGCGCCGGGCTTGAAGTAGGCGATGGTGGGGATGCTCATGATCCCGAACGCCTGCGAGAGGCGCGGGTTGGCGTCCACGTCGACCTTGACGACGTCGACCTTGCCGTCGTACTTGGCCGCAAGCTTCTCCATCTCGGGGGCGACCATCTTGCAGGGCCCGCACCACGACGCCCAGAAGTCGACGACCACGGGCTTGTCGTTGTGCAGCACCATGGCCTCGAACGTGTCGTCGGTTGCGCTCTTGATCTCCGCCACGAGGCGGCTCCTTTCTCCCCGCCAGACCGGCGGGATCTCCCAGGCCCGACCTAGCGGGCGATGGTCTGGAGTAGCTGGTAGGCCTCGATGACCCGGGGGTCGGTGAGGCTGTAGTAGACCGTGTTCCCGTCGCGACGAGTCGTGACGAGGCCGGCCGAGCGAAGCACCGCGAGGTGCTGGCTCATGTTCGGCACCTGGCAGCTGACCCGGCTCGCCAACTCGCCCACGGACGCCTCGCCATCGGCGAGGGATTCGAGGACGCACAGGCGCTTCGGGTCGCCGAGGGCGCGGGCGACGGCGGCTGAGCGCTGCCGATCGGCCTCGGTCGTTGGCTGGGTGTCGAGCACGCGACAAGTGTCTCACTGGTTGCGCAATAACGCAAGTATTCCCGCACGTGCAGCGGCGCGTCAGAGGGCCTTCAGGTATCTCGCCCTGGTCTGGATGCGCCGAAACCCCAGCGACTCGTACAGCCGGATCGCACCGCTGAGGTTCTCGGCGTCGGCGCCGAGACGGGCCTCCTCGAGACCGAGGTCCCGGAAGGCCTGCATCGAGCGGACGAGCAGGGCCGAGGCGAGGCCGCGCCTGCGCCACGGCCGGCGCACGGACAGGTGCTCGATGAAGCCTCGTGCGTGCCCGAGCCGCTCGTTCTCGGCCCTGTAGACGACGTTCCATGCCGAGCCGGCGACCTCGTTGCCGTCCCATGCCACCAGCCACGGCCGCGTGTCCAGGTCGGGTGCCTCGAACCAGCGCTGGAAGTCCTCGTCCGTCCGCACGACGGGGTCGCGATCGTCCTGGAAGGCCTCCGTGTCGGCTTCAAAGATCCGTCGGTGATCCTGGGGCCGCACCGGGCGCAGCTCAATTCCGTCGGGCAGCGGCACATCTGGCAGCGGGGCAGCCAGGGAGCGCGCCATCAGGACGCCGTAGCCATCGGGCGCGTAGCCGTTCCTCGTCGCGAACCGGGCGACACCGTCGACGTCGACGTCGGCCCAGCAGAACACGACTTGCGGGAGGTCGGGCGGACCCATGGTCCCAGCGACATGGCCCGCTGCCGCGCGCTGCTCCGCCCAGACGAGCAGCGCCTGGCCCAACCCGCGGCGACGATGAGCCTGGGCCACCAGCGGCAGGACCTCATGGAACACGCGCCGGCCTCGTTGTCGCCACTGATGCGAGACGAGCGCGACGACCTGGTCGCCGGCGCGTGCGACCAGCACGTCGTCGTCGAGGTCGAATCCCGGCGCGTGCTCCCATTGCTGCCGGAGCTCGGCCGCGTCCACCACCCTCTCGGTGCCGTCGCCCAGGGTGGTCTCGGACCACATCGCGGCGACCGGCCCGAAGTCCAGCTCGCGGTCGAAGTGGCCGATCCGGAGCCCGGGGATCGCCGGCACCACCGGCAACGAGCCAGGTCCATCGGCGCGTTCGAACGGGGTCACCGTCCGATGATGACCGACCGAGGGCCCGAGGGCAGCGGTTCGCGACGCGTCCCCGCATTGCGCATACTCGCCCGCATGCCCGACACGCCCGTGACGCTCGCCGCCATCCGCGAGACGCGGGGCCTGCTGGAAGACCGGATCCACCGCACGCCGATGCTCTCGTCGGCGACCGCGGCCCGCTTCGTCGAGCACGCGACGGGCGCCGCGCTCGCGGACGGACGGCTGTACCTCAAGGCCGAGCACCTCCAGAAGACCGGCTCGTTCAAGGTGCGGGCGGCGCTCGCACGGATCTCGTCGCTGACCGCCGACGAGCGGGCGCGTGGGGCGATCACGATCTCGGCCGGCAACGCGGGCCAGGCGTATGCGTGGGCCGGTGCGCAGGCCGGCGTCCCGGTGACGGTCGTGATGCCACAGGGCGCGGTCGCGTCGAAGGTCGCCGCCTGCCGCGGCTACGGCGCCGAGGTCGTCCTCCACGGGGCCCACGTCGGCGAGTCGCTGGCGCACCTCAAGGTGCTGCGGGAGGAGCGGGGGCTGACGCTCGTGCACCCGTACGACGACCCGGAGGTCCTGCTGGGGAACGGATCGTGCGGCCTCGAGATCCTCGAGGACCTGCCCGACGTCGATGTGGTCGTGCTCGGCATCGGCGGCGGCGGCCTGATCGGCGGGGTGGCGACGGCGATCAACGAGAGCCGGCCCGCGGTCAGGATCTACGGCGTCGAGCCGGTCGGGTCCGAGGCGATGACCCGTGGCCTGGAGGCCGGGGAGCCGGTGCAGGTCTCGCCGGTCAGCGTCGCCGACGGCCTGGGCGCGCCGTCGGCCGGGCACCTGGCGCTGGGCGTCGTGCAGCGCTACGTCGAGGAGGTCGTGCTGATCGACGACCCCACGATCCTGGCCGGGCTCCGGTTCGGCATCGAACGGCTGAAGCAGGTCCTCGAGCCGTCCGGTGCGGCGGCCCTCGCGGCGGTGCTCACGGGCGCGATCCCGCTGCGCTCGGGCGCGCGCGTGTGCGTCATCCTCTCGGGCGGCAACGTGGCCGTCGAACGGCTGGGCGAGCTGCTCGCCGCGGCCGCGCCGCTCCCGGGGCCCGCCTGACCGCCCCGGGCCCGGTCGAGGACGCCGGGCACGCCAGCGACGACGCGCCGGCCGAGGTGCGTCCGACGGCTCCGGCTGGAGCCTCGTCGCGGTCCGGACCGCCACCGCCCCCACAGCCGGGCGTGGCTCGATACACGTACCGGCGCCCGTTCATCGGGCCCCTCGTGCCACCGCCGTCGCCTGGTGCGCTGGCGGCCGCGTCCCGGCCGCGCGTCCCCGAGGCCGTGCTGGCGATCCCCCAGGAGACCCGCGCGCTCGTGGGGCGGTCCCTGGACCTGCTGTTCCGGGGCGACTCGGGACTGCGGCTGCCGTCGTTCTACGTCGGCGTCATCGTGCTCGTCTCCGTCGCCCCGTTCGTCGCGATCCTCGGGCTGCAGGCGGCCTCCGGCTACCCGCTGTTCGATCCCTCGGCCCCACCGACGCCGGTCGACGGCTGGATCGCGCTGGCGTCGCTCCCGGCGGTGATCGGGTACGCCGTCGCCAGCGTCGAGGCGCGGACGCTCGCGACCGCCGTCGTCGGCGGGCGGATGGAGGGTCGCCCGCTCGCGCTGCCGCAGTCCATCGCGATCGCCCGCAAGCGGTTCTGGCGGATGTTCCTGGCCCAGGCCGTCGTGACGATCCTCACGCTCATCTTCGCCACGATCGTCACGCTGGTCGTGGACTTCGGGCTGCTCGACGTGGGTCCGGTCGAGCTCATCGACGTCGGCATCAGCCTGCTCGTCGGTCTCGTCGTGGCGCTGCCGTTCGTGTACGTGCCGGCGGGGCTGGTGCTGGGCGAGGTCGGCCTCGGCGAGGCGATCTCCCGGTCGTTCCGGCTCGTCCGCCTTCGCGGCACGCTGGCCGTGGTGCTCGCGCTGTTCGCCTCCGCGCCGCAGATCCTGATCGGCATCGGCATCGGCACCGGGCTCGACCTCCTCGTCCGCGTCGCGGGCGGTCCGGACGCGCTGGCGACGTTCCCGCTGGCGCTCGTGATCCCGGTCACGGCGGTGCTGTCGTTCGCGCTGGGGACGCTCGTGTTCCTGGCCGAGTCGGTCGCCGCGTCGCCGGCGGTGCACGCGTTCGCGTCGCTCACCCACTACACACGCGGGCTGGAGGTGGGCCGCGCCGCGCCGGTCGACGTGCGGCGACTCTGGGCGCCGTGGCTCACGCCCGGGCTCGCCCTGGTCGCGCTGGTCGCGATCCTCGCGCTGGTCGGCGGGGTGCTGGCGCTGGAGTAGCCCGGGTCAGTCGATGCCCAGCTCGGCCAGGTGGTCCTCGTCGTCGATGCCCAGGTGGTGCGCCAGCTCGTGGAGGATCGTGATCCGCACCTCGTCGGCGAGGTCGTCCGGGTTGGGGAAGTCCTCTTCGAGCGGCAGCCGAAACACGAGGATGCGGCTCGGCATCGGCACCCAGTCGGCGCCCCACTCGGAGCGCGGCACGCCCTCGTACAGGCCGTACAGGGTCTCATCGGGCTCGAGCCCGTTCTCGCGCAGCTGGTCGGGCGTCGGATCGTCGGCGATGACGATCGCGACCTCGTCGAGGGCCGCCCGGAAGGGCCTGGGAATGCCGGCGACAGCGCGATCGACGAGCCGCTCGAACCGTTGGTGGTGCGATGCGCGCGGGCGGGTCGCCGCGAGCCGGGAGCCGCGTCTGCGCTTCGCCATGGCGCCCGTATCCTAGCGGCGATGACCGCCCGCCCCGATCCGCCGGCGCATGTGTCCGGGATCGACCCGTGGGCCCCCGACCCGGCCACGAGCCCGCCGCCGGATCCGACTCTTGAGCCGGCCGGGTTCATCGTGGTCGCCGACGGCGACGTCCGACTCCACTTCCACGACTGGGGCGGCCCATCGCCCGCGACCGGTCTCGCAGGGACGCTGCTGCTGCCGGGCCTCCTCCAGCCGGCCTGGTCCTGGGCCCCGGTGGCGCGCCGTCTCGCGGGCCGGGCGCCGGCGGTCGCCGCGGACCTCCGCGGCCAGGGCCTGTCCGACGCCCCGATGGAGGGCTACGACCTGACGACATTGGCCGCCGACGCGATCGCGGTGGCGGAGGGCTCCGGCCTGCTGCGCGACGGGCCGATCGTCGTCGCCGGCCACGGTTTCGGGGCGCTGGTTGCCGCATCCGCCGCCGCGGCGCTGGGCGAGCGGTGCCGGGGCGTCCTCCTCGTCGACGGCGGCTGGGAGCGCGTCGAGGTCACGACCGAGGTCGACGTCGACGAGTTCCTGCGCGGGCTCGACGAGCCGCCCGAGGTGATGCGGTCGATGGACGCGTGGCTCGCGGACCGCCGCGGCTTCGACCCGGCGACCTGGGACGCGGACCAGCAGCAGGCCGCCCGTGATGCGGTCGTGGAGACCGCCGCGGGGCACGTGGTGCGCGCGGTCCGGGCGCACGTCGTCGAGGCCATCGTGCGGACGATGTTCACGGCCGACCCGGCGCCTGCGCTCGCGGCGATCGAGGCGCCGGTTGCCGCCCTGGTCGCCCTGGGCTCGGGCGACAACGGCGCGCGCCTCGCGGAGCTCCGCCGGTGCGGCGAGGCGCGTGTCGCCGCGGGGCGGTCGCCAATCCGCGTGGCCGGCTACCCGGGCGCCGCGCACAACCTCATGCGCTACCGCCCGGCTGAGGTGACCGCAGCGATCCTGGAGGCTGCAGGCGACGCCGAGGGCACCGGGTGAGACGCCGGCCTGCGCGCTGCGCGCGCCGCTAGGATCGCGGGATGCGCGTCGTGTACTCGCCCCTCCATCTCGGCCACGAGATCCGGATGCAGACGCAGATGGGCGTCGAGGTCCCGGCCAGCGAGATCGCCGAACGCGCGGAGCGGATCCGCGAGGCGCTCGACGCGGACGGCGCGTTCGAGCTGATCGCGCCGACCGAGCACGGCGAGGATCCCATCACCGCCGTCCACGACCCGGGCCTCCTCGCGTTCCTGCGGGACGCCTGGGCGGACACCGTCGCCGCCCGGATCACGCACGGGTTCCTGGTCCCGGAGACCATCGACAACGCGCTCCTCTCGGAGGGCATGTCGGACGCCGTCCGCCGCGACCCCGTGCACATCGCCGGCCGCTCGGGCTATCGGGCTCTGGACACCTCGACGCCGATCGTCGCCGGGACCTACGCGGCCGCGTGCGCCGCGGTGGACGTCGCGCTCACCGCCACGGACCTCGTGCTGGACGGGGAGCGCGCCGCCTACGGGCTGTGCCGGCCACCCGGCCACCACGCGGCGCGCTCGATGTACGGCGGCTACTGCTACTTCAACAACGCGGCGATCGCGGCCGAGGCGATCGCGCGCCGCACCGGCGAGCCCGTCGCGATCCTCGACGTCGACTACCACCACGGCAACGGCACCGAGCAGATCTTCTGGCGCCGCGGCGACGTCCTGTACGTGTCGCTCCACGCCCACCCCGACCGCGAATACCCGTATTTCCTGGGCTGGCCAGAGGAGACGGGGGAGGGTCCGGGGGCGGGCGCGAACCTCAACATCCCGCTGCCGGCCGGGATCTCGGACGAGCGCTATCTCGAGGCACTGGACCGCGGCATCGAGCGCATCGCGGACCACGGCGGGTCGATCCTGGTGGTGTCGCTCGGCTTCGACACCTATGGGCTCGACCCCCTGGGCGACTTCGCGCTGACCACCGAGGTCTACCACGAGGTCGGTCGAAGGGCGGCCGCGACCGGCCGGCGCCTGGTCATCCTCCAGGAGGGCGGCTACTACGTGCCGGCGCTGGGCGAGAACGCGCGGGCGTGGCTCCGCGGCGTCGACGGTCGTCCCCATGAGCCGCGGCCGGTCCCGGCACCGTCCGCGGGCGGTTGACGCGTCGCCCCGAGCGGGCGGGGGTACGATCGGCCGCGATGACCGACCGAACCGACACCCGCGCGCTGCCGGACCACGTCCGCGAGCTGGTCGAGGAGATCGAGAGCGAGATCGGCGACCCGGCGGAGTCGACCGCGCACCTGGCCTCGCCCAACGGCCGGATCGAGTCCGCCGTGCGCGAGATCCTGGTCGAGATCGGCGAAGACCCGGACCGTGAGGGCCTCCAGACCACGCCCGACCGCGTCCACCGCATGTACGCCGAGCTCACGGCCGGCTACCACGTGGACCCCGAGCGCCTGATCAACCGCGCCGTGTTCGAGGTCGGCTACTCGGAGATGGTGGTCGTCAAGGACATCCCGTTCTACTCCCTGTGCGAGCACCACCTGCTGCCGTTCTTCGGCAACGCGCACGTCGCCTACATCCCGAACGGCCGGGTGATCGGGCTGTCGAAGATCCCGCGCATCGTCGAGATGTATGCGCGCCGCCTCCAGGTGCAGGAGCGCCTGACGCAGCAGGTCGCGGACTTCCTGATGGAGCGACTGGATCCCGAGGGCGTCGGCGTGGTTGTCGAGGCGACCCACCTGTGCGCGGCGATGCGCGGCGTCAGGAAGCCCGGCACGGTGATGACCACCGCGTCGGTCCTGGGGCTGTTCCGGCGCAACGACAAGACCCGCGCCGAGTTCTTCGCCCACCTCGGACGGCCGGCGCCGGGCGCGTGACCGCCGCCGTCTCGACATCGCGCACCTGATGGCCCACACCCACCTCACGCCCGCCGCGGCAAACCGCAACCGGCTGGCCGCCGTGTTCTTCGTCACGCTCGGGGTGTTCGTGTTCGAGCTGGCCGGCGGGCTCGCGGCGAACAGCCTGGCGCTGGTCGCGGACGCCGGCCACCTGCTGACAGACCTGGCCGGGATCGGGCTCACGCTGGTCGCGATCTGGTTCGCCGGCCGGCCCGCGAACCGCAACCGGTCGTTCGGGCTGCTGCGGCTCGAGATCCTGGCCGCGATCGTCAACGCCATGCTCCTGTTCGCCGTCGCCGCCTACGTGCTGGTCGAGGCGTGGCGTCGCTGGAACGCGCCGCCGGAGGTGTCCTCGGGCCTGATGTTCGTGGTGGCCGTGATCGGCTTGCTGGCGAACGCCGCCTCGCTCGTGGTGCTGCGCGACGCCCAACGAGAGAGCCTCGCGATGCGCGGCGCCTATCTCGAGGTGATGGGCGACCTCGTCGGCTCGGTGGCGGTGATCGTGGCGGCGATCGTGATCGCGACGACGGGCTGGGTCCAGGCGGACGCTGTCGCCTCGGTGTTCATCGCGGTGCTGATCCTGCCGCGCACCTGGTCGCTGCTGAAGGAGGCGGTCGACGTGCTGCTCGAGGCCTCGCCCAAGGGGATCGACCTGGGCGAGGTCCGGTCGCACATCCTCGAGGCGCCCGGCGTCGCCGACGTCCACGACCTCCACGCCTGGACGATCACCTCCGGCGTCAACGTCGTCTCGGCACACGTGGTCCTGGACGAGTCGGCCCACGCACCGACGGTGCTCGACTACCTGTGCGGCTGCCTGTCCGGCGACTTCGACATCGAGCATTCCACGTTCCAGCTCGAGACCTCCGACCGACGCCGGCTCGAGACCGCGCACCACGCCTAGGGTTGTGCGCTCAGATCGTGATCGCGGTTGCTGAATGTCACCCCACTTCACTTGCCCCGCGTGGGCGAGGCGGCTTCATCTGGCCGAGCGACAGGCCGGGCTTATGATCGGGCCGTGGTTCGAATTTCGAGCCCCAGCCTCGTCGGACGCGTCGATGAGCTGGCGACACTCGACGTAGCGCTCGACTCCGCCGCGCAGGGACACACCACGACCGTCCTGATAGGCGGGGACGCTGGCGTCGGCAAGACACGTCTATTGGCAGCCTGGAACGATCGCGCAATAGAGCGCGGGGCGAGGGTCGTCGCTGGTGGCTGCCTGGACCTGGGTGAGAGCGGTCCTGCCTACGTGGCCCTCGTCCAGGCATTCCGTGACCTGGTCGGGCGACTGGACCCAACCGACTTCGATGCTCTTGTCGGGTCCGACCGATCGACGCTCGGCCGTGTGATACCCGAGCTTGTGGTCGATGCCGAGGCTGTTCGCGACGACACCGGGCTTACCCCGATCGTCCAGACGAGACTGTTCAACGGGCTCGTTGGGCTACTCGAGCGAGCGTCGCCGGACAGACCGCTCGTGCTCGAACTCGAGGACGTCCATTGGGCAGATCCGTCGACGCGTGCGTTCCTCCCTTACCTGGTGGCCAACTCTCGTGCAGCGAGACTCTTGATCATCCTGACTTTTCGCGCCGACGAGATGGGTCGTGATCATCCAATCGGACCCGTGCTCCGCGATCTCGACCGTCATGGAGCTGCCACACGAATTGATTTGAGGCCATTCGACGTCGATGAGCTCCACGCTCAGCTTGCGGGGATCCTCGGCGAGACCCCGAGTAATCGGTTGCTTGCCGCGATCCAAGCGCGGTCCGAGGGCAATGCCCTCTTCGCCGAAGAACTCATGGCGTCGGGAGACCCGGTCGCGGAGCTCCCGTCCTCGATCGGTGCAGCCTTGCTCTCACGGACGCTCGGACTGTCGTTGGCCGCACAGCGCGTAGTTCGCGTCGCCTCGATCACTGGGCGATCGGCGCCCTATGAAGTTGTGCGTTCTGTGACATCTCTCGACGTCGACCAGCTTGACGCTTCTCTTCGCGAGGCGGTCGACGCCAACATCCTCGAAGCCGAACACCGTGGCCAGCGGTTTCGGTTCCGCCATGCCCTACTGCAGGAGGCGATCTACCAGGACACCCTGCCCGGAGAGCGCCGTCGACTTCACGGCCTGGTTGCTGCTGCTCTTGTAGCGGGCGCTGATTCTCGAGAGGACAAGTCCGAGCTCACGTACGAGCTCGCCCATCACTGGTTTGAGGCGAAAGACCACGAGCGATCGCTCGAGGCTTCGCTCGTGGCAGCCAATGCGGCCGTCTATCAAGCAGCGTACGCAGAGGCGCTTCATCACTACGAGCGGGCGATCGAAGAATGGGACAAGGCACAAGACCATCCTGGCGACACGTCGCTCGCGGCCCTGCTGGAGCGTGCGGGCGCCTGCGCATACCTTGTCGGCAAGCCGGCGAAGACGATCACTTGCGCACGGCATGCTCTCGCTGAGCTAGATAGCAGGGACGACAAGGTAGTGCGCGTACGGGTGCTTGACCAGATGGCCCGCGCCGTGCACAGCCTGACCGATGACGCCCTGGACTACGACCTCAAGCTCGCCGGGATCGATCTCGATGGGTTACCCGTCCGGGAACAGATGATTGTCCAGGAGTCTCGCGTCCGGGCCCTGTGGTGGAAGGCCGATCTTGGTGCGGCGGACGTTGCCGCGCATGAGGCGCTCCGAGTTGCCGAGGCGAGCGGCATCACCGAGCTCGAGGGTGATGCCCATCTGATCCTGGCTTGGAATCTGATGGAAGCCCGCGACCTGGAGGGCGTAGTCCGCGAAGCACTCCTGGCCGAGTCCTACGCGTCGGTTGCCGACGATGTCGGCACGGAAGTCCAGGCGCGACGGCTCGTCTGCGGGACACATGCCTATACCGGGAAGTACGCGTTAGCCATCGCGGAGGCGCGCGATCTCGGTGACTATGCCGACCAAGTCGGCCTCTCGCTCCGCGAGGGACCCTGGGCGTCGTACTTCGAAGCCTTTTCCCTGTTCCAGTTGGGACGCATCGCCGAGAGCTGCCAGGTCATCGATAGCGCGCTGCTCGATCCCCCGGACGGCTGGGCCTTACGGCGCCTGCATGCCCTTGCAGCCGAGGTCGCGATCGTACGCGGCTCCCTTGAAGCCGCCGCCATGAATCTGGCGGCCGCACGCCTGCCGAGCGCTACGAAGGAGAAGGAGGACAGTCTCGGCTACTTCGCGATCGTCAAAGCTAAGCTCGCCAGAGCCGAGAGCCGCCAGGCCGACGTCCAATCCATCGTGGACACCACCGCCCAGGCAATCAGTCGTTCTCCAAGGTTTTCGGAAGCGAGCGAGATGGTCTGGGACCTGGTGGAAATTGGACTTGATGCCGTCGCCGGTCGGTGCGAGACGGCGAGGGCTGCAGCAGCCGAGGGAGAGATCGAGGCCGCAAAGGCCGACGCGAGGCGGCTGCGCGGCCATGTCGATGCGGTCCGGCGTCAGCGTGACGCCGCCGGGATTAAGGACATCGGCCTCAATGATGGCAACGACTTGCTCATCGAGGGCCACCTCGCCCGGATCGAGAACCGGGATGAACCGGCGCTGTGGGCGGCCGCCGCCTCGGCGTTCCCGCCATCGTCCGTCGACGCCCTCGACGCCCGGTATCGCCAGGCCGAGGCGATGCTCGCCACGCACGCCCCGCGGGATGAGGTCCGGGCGGTCGTGGCCGAGGCCCACGCGGCCGCGGTCGAGATCGGCGCCCAACCTCTCGCCCGTCGGTGCGAGGCGCTCGCCCGGCGGGCCCGGATCGACCTGCGCCCGCCGGCCGCTGCAGGTTCAACAAACGACGCGGCGCCCGTGCCCGACGAGGCTCCGGCGCCGGGGACCGCGGCGCTCCGCGGTCGCGGCCTCAGCGACCGCGAGATCGAGGTCCTGACGCTCGTTTCGGCCGGCTTCTCGAACCAGGCCATCGGCGACCGCCTGTACATCACCGACAAGACCGCCAGCGTGCACGTCTCGCACATCCTGGCCAAGCTCGGGGCGAGCTCGCGGACGGAGGCGGCCACGATCGGCGTCCGCCTCGGCCTGCCCGACGTCGAGCGGGACGACGGGGCCGAGTAGGGGACACGAGCAAGCGACAGGGCGGGCGACAACGGCGAGACGCCGCTCCGAACGGAGCGGCGTCTCTGCGGTCAGGTCTTGCGGCCGGTCGATCGACCGGCCCGCCCGAGGCTACTGAGGCAGTCTCCGCTGGTTGCGGCCGCCGGTGCCCGGGTGTGATTGCGGGGCGACGATCGGCGGTGCGGCGGAGGCCGGTGCTGTTGCGGCCGGTACGGCTGCGGCCGGAACTGCCTCTGGCTTCGTCGCGGCCAGCGGGCCGACGGCCAGGGCAACGGCGAGAACGATGGCGAGCGCTACCGCGACGATCGCGGCCCCCGCCTGACGGATGCCCAGCGTTACCTGGACGGTGCGAGCGGATCCGGTCATCGGTTCCTCCACTTTGGGGCCTCGACCGAGTCCGAACTTCGCGCTCGATGTCGGCAGCCCTGATGTCGTCATCCTCAATTCGAGCGACTCCGAGGTAATCCGGCATTGGGAGCGTCGGCCGAGGGCCGCACCCTCAAGGACGTCCTCTGACGAACCGCTGTCCCTTATCAGCTGCCTCTGCCTGAAGGTATGCTCGCCAAGGGCTCAAGGGGAGTGCGCAATTCCGTGTCCGACCGACCGCTCAAGGTGCTGATCGCGAAGCCCGGCCTCGACGGGCACGATCGCGGGGCCAAGGTGCTCGCCCGCGGCCTGCGCGACGAGGGGTTCGAGGTCGTGTACACCGGCCTCCGCCAGACGCCCGAGATGATCGTGACTGCGGCGCTCCAGGAGGACGTCGACGTCGTCGGCCTGTCGATCCTGTCGGGCGCGCACATGACACTCGTGCCCAAGGTCTGCCGCCAGCTGAAGGAGAAGGGGCTCGACGACGTCCTGGTGACGGTCGGCGGAATCATCCCGGACGACGACGTCGAACCGCTGAAGGCAGAGGGCGTAGCCGCCGTATTCGGCCCCGGCACCACGATCCGCGAGGTCGCCGACTTCATCCGCGCCAACGCGACGCCACGCGAGTAGCGCGGGCCGGGCGACGATCGTGGCCGACTCCCCGACGACGCGCGCCGCGAGCCTCGCCGACGCCGCCCGAGCGGGCGACCGGCGGGCGCTGGCCAGGCTGCTGACGGCCGTCGAGAACCACACGCCCGTGGCCGAGCACGCGCTCCGGCGCCTGTATCCGCTCGCCGGCGGCGCCCACCTGATCGGGATCACGGGCCCCCCGGGCGCGGGCAAGTCCACGCTCGTGGCAACCCTCATCGCGGCGCTGCGCGCGCAGGGCCGGACGGTCGCGGTGGTCGCGGTCGACCCCTCCTCGCCGATCACCGGCGGCGCGCTGCTGGGTGATCGCGTGCGCATGCAGGCCTATGCGGGCGACGACGGGGTGTTCATCCGCTCGATGGCGTCCCGCGGCCACGCCGGCGGGCTGGCGGCGACGTCGACAGTCGCGGCGACGGTGCTCGATGCCGCCGGCTTCGACATCGTGCTGCTCGAGACCGTGGGCACCGGCCAGAGCGAGGTCGAGGTCGCGGCCGCGGCGGACACGACGGTCGTGCTCGAGGCGCCAGAGATGGGCGACGAGGTCCAGGCGATCAAGGCGGGCCTGCTCGAGGTCGCCGACATCATCGTGGTCAACAAGGGCGACCGGCCGGGCGCCCAGCGGACGGCCGCGCAGCTCCGGGCGATGCTGGTGCCCACCGTCGCCCGCAAGGACCAGGACCCCTCGCGGCCAGCGCCGAAGCGGCCCGAGGTGCTCGTGACGACCGCGCTGACGGGCGACGGCGTGCCGGCCCTGCTGGCCGCGCTCGAGCGCCATCGCGAGGCGGGCGCCGACGGCGCGTCGTCCTCCGCCCGGCGGGCCCGAGCCGTGGCCCAGGTCAGGGCGGTGCTCGTCGAGCGGCTGTGGGACCGGCTCACGGCCGCCGATCGAGCGACCGACACGGATGCCGCGATCGCCGCCGTGGCGGGCCACGACCTCGATCCCTACGCTGCCGCGGACAGGCTGCTCGAGGGTGTCCGGGAGGCCCGGTGACGCCCAGCGACCCGGCGGCCCGCCTCGTCACCCCGGCGTTCGTGCTCCTGGGCGCGACCGGCCTCGCGTTCTTCACCGCGGGTGGCATGGTGCTGCCGGCCGCGTCGCCGTACGCCGTCGAGGTCCTGGCGGCGGGCTCGATCGGGGCGGGCGTGGCGGTCGGGGCGTTCGCACTGGCGGCGCTCGCCATGCGCCCGGTCGTCGGCTGGGCTTCGGACCGCTTCGGCCGCCGCCCGCTGCTCGTCGGTGGGGCGCTGCTGACGGTCGTGGCGCTGCTGCTGCACCTCGCAGCGACGACGCTGCCGGCGTTCATCGCGGTCCGTGCGGCCTTCGGCGTGGCCGAGGCCTTCTTCTTCGTCTCGATGCTGGCGGCCGCCAGCGATCTCGCGCCGCCCGACCGTCGCGGCGAGGCGCTCAACCTCGCGTCGCTCGCCCTTTACCTCGGGCTCGCGTTCGGGCCGCCACTGGGCGAGGTGGCCCTCGGCGCGGGTGGCTATGCGGCGGTCTGGATCACTGCCGCGGCCCTCGCCGGTGTCGCGGCCATCCTCGCGATCCCGCTCCCCGAGACGTCGCCCGCCGTCCTCGCCCACACCGGCGAACGCGTGCGGACGCGGCTCATCCACCCGGCCGCCGCGTTCCCCGGCATGTTGGTCGGCTGCGGCGCATTCGGGATGGCCGGGTTCCTCGCGTTCATCCCGTTGTACGCGCGGCAGGTCGGCCTCGACGGCGCGGCGATCCCCCTGGCGGTCTACGCGCTCATCGTGGTGGGGCTCCGGCTCGCGTTCGCCAAGCTGCCCGACCAGGTCGGCGCCGCCCGGCTATCCGGCGGCGCGCTCGCCGTCGCGGCCGTGGGCCTGACGATGACGGTGCTGTTCCCGAGCCCGATCGGCCTGGTGGTAGGGACGGCGGTCTTTGCGGGCGGCGTCGCGTTCGTGTTCCCGGCGCTCCTGTCGCTCGCCGTGTCGCGGGTCGCCGAGACGGAACGCGGCGTGGCGGTCGGCACGACGAGCGTGTTCCTCGACGCGTCGTTCGGGATCGCACCCGCCGTGTTCGGCGGGCTCGCGATCGCCTGGGGGTACAGTGGCGCGTTCCTGCTCGGGGCCGCGGTCGCGGCGCTCGGAGCGGTGCTGCTCGCGGTCCGGCGCGAGTCGCTCGTCGCCCCCGATCCCGACGGCGTACGCTCAGGCGCATGACCGTCGAGCGCGTGTTCGTCGCGGGTGCCGGGCTGATGGGCCATGGCATCGCCCAGGTCCACGCGGCGATCGGCAAGCGGGTGGCCCTGTACGAGCCGGAGCTGGCTCGCGCCGAGGCCGGTCGGGACCGGATCGCCGGCAACCTCGAGCGCGCCGTGACGAAGGGCCGGCTCTCCCCGGAGGAGCGCGACACGACGCTGGCGCGGCTCGTGCCGACGGACGACCTCGCCGCGGCCGCCGACGCGGACCTCGTGGTCGAGGCGGTGTTCGAGAATCTCGACGTCAAGTCGCGGCTGTGGGCCGAGCTGGACGCGATCGCCTCGGCGACGGCCGTGTTCGCCTCCAACACCTCGTCGATCTCGATCGACCAACTGGCGTCGGCGGTCGCCGACGCGCGGCGGGCCAGGTTCGTCGGCATGCACTTCTTCAGCCCCGTGCCCGTGATGCCGTTGATCGAGCTCATCCGCGGGACCGCGACCGACGGCGCGACCGAGGCGGCCGTCCGCGAGCTCGCCGGCGAGCTGGGCAAGCAGGTCATCGTGTCGGCCGACCGGCCGGGATTCATCGTCAACCGGATCCTGATGCCGTTCCTCGCGGAGGCGATGCGCGCCTACGAGGAGGGCCTCGGCACCGCCGAGGACATCGACACCGGCGCCAGGGTCGGGCTCAACCACCCGATGGGGCCCCTCGAGCTTGCGGACTTCATCGGGCTCGACGTGTGCCTCGGGATCCTGCGCGTGCTCGAGGACGGCTTCGGGCAGCCGCAGTTCGGGCCGCCTCGGATCCTCGTGGACCTGGTGGCCGAAGGGCACCTGGGGCAGAAGACGGGCCGCGGGTTCCACACCTACCCCGCTAGGCCCGACCCTCCGGGCGTGGCGGTCAGGCCGTCGTGACCGGGAGCACCACGCGGCGGACGGCCGCCTCGATGGACGCGAGCTCGAACGGCTTGGCGAGGACCGGCACGCCCGTGGCGCGGGTAAAGGCCGCGATCTCCGGGTCGTCGGGATCGCCGGACAGCAGCACGAACCGCGCGGCGAGGTCCGGGCGCAGGGCGGTCGTGCGCTCGAACAGGGCGATCCCGCTCATCCCGGGCAGGCGGTGATCGGACACGATGGCGTCGACGACGCTCGTTGCGACGAGGAGCAGCGCCGCCTCGCCGCTCGCCGCCTCGACCGCCTGGCAGCCCGCCCGCTCGAGGACCCGGCCGAGCAGGGCACGCACGGACGACTCGTCATCGCACACGAGGACGGTGGGCGGCGGGGATCCGTCGTCGGACGGTGTGACCGCGAGCCGACCGTCCCCGGCCGGCTCCATCGCGGCCCCCCGGCTCATCGGGCCGGCTCTATCGTTCACGGGGAGGACGATCTCCGACCGGCTCCCGGCGTCGGTGACGAACTCCAGCCGGAGTGAGCTGCGGGTCGCGATGGCGTCGTCGGCCACGATCGAGCCCGAGATCCGGATCTGCCCACGCGCGTCGGGCCAGCCCAGGGCCTCGATCGCCTCGACGAGCGACGTCGCCACCGACTGGCGCACCGCCGACGGGTCGCCCTGTGCCTCGGGCAGGTCAGCCGGCAGGTCGAGCTCGACATCGACCGCCGCCAGCGGGTAGGCGGCGAGCTCGAGCATCGCCCGCACCACGGGCGCCAGTGCGATCGGGCGAGCCGATGGCGGGCGGGTTCGCGCCAGCTCCAGCAGCGTCGACACCAACCGGTAGGTGCGGTCGGCCTCGTCCCGCAACAGCCGCGCGTCGGTTCGCAGGTCGTCCGGGATGCGCTCGTCGGCGGCGAGGATCGAGGCGAACGCGAGGATGGCGCCGAGCGGGTTCGCGATGTCGTGGGCCACGCCGTCGGCGAGGAACCCCAGCGCGTGCATGCGGCGCGCCAGCACGAGCTCCGGAGTCGCGGCAGGGTCGTCGGGAATGGGGCGGTCGTCGTTCGCGGCCACGTGGGCTGACTCGGCCTCGTCCGTGCGGGCTGGGCGGTCCATCCTACGCGGCGTCCTCGGCCTCGCGGAACCCGATGGACGCTCGGCCGCATGCAGCCAGCAAGCGGGCCGGACGGCCACGCCTACATCGTCAGCGCCGCCCGGACGCCCATCGGCAAGTTCGGCGGCTCCGCTCCGGCGTGCCCGCCGTCGAGCTCGGCGCGGTCGGCGGGGGCGGCTCGGTCGCCATGGCCTTCGAGCGGGTCTGACGGCGGTTCGAGCGAAGGGTCGTTGGCTACACTCGGTCGATGACCCGAGCCGTGACCGAGCCGGCGGCGACGAACGCCGCGCCCCCGATCCATCGGTTGTTCATCGCGGGGCGCTGGGTGGACGGCGTTCGCGGCGACACCTTCGACAGCGTCAACCCCGCCGACACGCGGGACGTCGTCGGGCGGTTCCAGGCGGGCACCGCCGCGGACGTCGCGATGGCCGTGCGCGCCGCCGAGACGGCCTTCCCGGCCTGGCGGGCGACCCCGGCCCCCAAACGGGGCGAGATCCTGTATCGCTTCGGCGCCCTGATGGCGGAGCACAAGGAGCGCCTCGCCCGGGCGATGACGCGGGAGATGGGCAAGGTCATCTCGGAGGCGCGCGGCGACGTCCAGGAGGGGATCGACATCGCGTTCCTCATGGCCGGCGAAGGGCGTCGCATGTTCGGCGACACGGTCCCGTCGGAGCTGCCCGACAAGTGGGCGATGAGCATCCGCCAGCCGATCGGGGTCGCCGGGATCGTCACGCCCTGGAACTTCCCGATCGCGATCCCGTGCTGGAAGATGATGCCCGCGCTGGTCGCCGGCAACACGGTGGTGTTCAAGCCGTCGTCGGAGACGCCGCTGTGCGCGACCCTGCTGGTCGAGCTCATGGACGAGGCGGGCTTCCCGGCCGGGACCGTGAACCTCGTGACCGGCTCCGGAGCGGAGGTCGGCGACGCGATCGTCGACAGCCGCGACGTGCCGGTGATCTCGTTCACCGGCTCGTCCGAGACCGGTCGCGGCATCGCGGAGCGGGCGGGCCGCCTGCTCAAGCGGGTCAGCCTCGAGCTCGGCGGCAAGAACGCCGTCGTCGTCCTGCGCGACGCCGACCTGGACCTCGCCGTGGACGGGATCCTGTGGTCGGCGTTCGGGACCACGGGGCAGCGGTGCACGGCCTGCTCACGGGTGATCGTGGACCGGCCGGTCGCCGACGACCTGTGCCGGCGCCTCGAGAAGCGGGCGATTGCCCTGCGGCTGGGCGACGGGCTGGACGAGACCGTGGACGTCGGGCCACTGGTCAACGGGCCGGCGGTCGACAAGGTCGAGCGCTACGTCGGGATCGGCCGCCGCGAGGCGGAGCTCGTGACCGGCGGCGGGCGGGCCGGCGGGACCGGATTGGAGCACGGCCATTTCTTCGAGCCGACGATCTTCGCCGGCGTCGCGCCGATGGCGATGATCGCGCAGGACGAGATCTTCGGGCCCGTGCTGTCGGTCGTCCCGGTGGACGGCTACGACGAGGCAATGACGGCGGCCAACGAGGTCCGCTACGGCCTGTCCGCGTCGATCTTCACCCGGGACGTCCACGCGGCATTCCGGGCGATGCGCGACTTCGAGACCGGAATCGTGTACGTCAACGCCGGCACGACGGGCGCCGAGACGCATCTCCCGTTCGGCGGCTGGAAGAACACCGGCAACGGCCACCGGGAGGCCGGCCACGTGGCCCTCGACACGTTCACCGAGTGGAAGGCCGTGTACGTCGACTACAGCGGGCGGCTGCAGCGCGCCCAGATCGACAACCAGTAATGGACCTCACGACCTCGGAGGACGCCGCGCTCGCGACCCGCGAGGCGATCCCCGGGGCCGTGGGCGCGGCCGACGTCGCCGTGTGGGCCGTCGAGCTGCGCAAGACGTTCGACGTGCCGGTGCGCGAGGGCGGCGTCCGCGCCGCGACGCGCAGCCTGGTGCGCCGCGAGACGCGCCAGGTCCAAGCGGTCGACGGGATCAGCTTCGAGATCGCGGCCGGCGAGGTCGTCGGCTTCCTCGGTCCCAACGGGGCCGGCAAGACGACGACGCTCAAGATGCTGTCGGGGCTGCTGTACCCGACCGCCGGCGAGGCGCGGGTGCTCGGCCACACGCCGTCCAAGCGCGAGCGCGGCCTGTTGCGCCGGATCACGATGGTGATGGGCAACCGGAACCAGCTCCAGTGGGACCTGCCGGCCCTCGACTCGTTCGAGCTCATCCGCGCGATCTACCGGCTGCCGCGGCCCGAGTTCGTGCAGATGCGCGACGAGCTCATCGAGCTGCTCGATCTCGGCGACCTGGTCACCAAGCCGGTGCGCAACCTGAGCCTCGGCGAGCGCATGAAGGCCGAGATCTGCGGCGCCCTGCTGCATCGGCCGGCGGTGCTGTTCCTCGACGAGCCGACGATCGGCCTCGACGTCACCGCCCAGAAGCGGATCCGGGCGTTCCTCGCCGAGTACAACCAGCGGACCGGGGCGACAGTGCTGCTGACCAGCCATTACATGGCCGATGTCCAGGCGCTGTGCAAGCGGGTCATCGTCATCCACCACGGCCGGATCCTGTTCGACGGCGCGCTGGCCTCCCTGGCCGACCGGTTCGCCGCCACGAAGACGATCGGGGTCACCCTGCTCGACGGGACGCCCGACCTGTCGAAGTACGGCGAGGTCCTGGGCAGCGAGGACGGGCGAACGACGATCCGGGTCAGCCGCGCCGACGCCCCGAGGATCACCACGAAGATGCTGCGCGAGCTGCATATCGCGGACCTCACGATCGAGGACCCGCCCATCGAGGACGTGATCGAGCACGTGTTCGCGGGCGCGTTGCCGACCCCCGGCGCGTCGCCGGTCGAGGGCGCCGCACCAGACGAGGACGCGGCGCCAGCGGATGAGCCGGCCGCGGACGTCGACACGGAGGCGTTGACGGGCGCCACGCCGGGCACGGACGAGGAGCGGTGACCGCGAGCGACCTGCCCGCCGCGGCCCCGGTCGACCCGCCGGTCGACCTCGCCACCGCGGCGCGCGCGTGGATCGACCTGTACGCGACCACGATGCGGATCGCGATCGCGGAGCAGTTCCAGTACCGGGTCGCGAACTACTTCTACATGATCGGGATGATCGCCGAGCCGGTCGTGTATCTCGTCGTCTGGACGACGGTCGCGAACCAGCAGGGCGGGTCGGTCTCCGGGATCACCTCGGGCGAGTTCGCCGCCTACTACATCGTCTGGACCCTCGTCCGGAACATGAACGTGGTGTTCACGCCGTTCGGGTGGGAGTTCCGGATCCGCGAGGGCCAGTTCTCGGGCCTGCTGCTGCGCCCGGTCCACCCGATCCACTGGGACCTCGCGTACTTCGCCGGCTGGAAGGTCGTCGTGATCATCCTGTGGCTGCCGATCGCGCTGATCCTGTCGCTGCTGTTCCACCCCACCGCCCACATCACGCCGCTGGGCGTGGTGGTGTTCTTCATCGCGATCTGGGGCGCCTACATCATCCGGTCGCTCAACCAGTCGACGCTGGGCATGGCGACGTTCTGGACGACCCGGGTCGGGCCCCTGTTCAGCATCTACTTCGCCGCCGAGCTGCTGCTGTCCGGCCGGCTCGTGCCGCCCCAGCTGCTCCCCGAATGGGCCCAGCGTCTGGCGTCGATCCTGCCGTTCCAGTACACGTTCGCGTTCCCGATCGAGGCCCTGATCGGCGACCTCGCGCCCGAGGTGCTGCTCGGCGGCCTCGTCATGCAGGGGCTGTGGATCGTGATCGGCGCGTCGCTCGCGCAGCGGTCGTTCGCGATCGCGATCAAGCGCTACTCCGCGGTGGGCGGCTGATGCGCGCGCTGCAGCTGTTCTGGACGTTCGCCCGCGTCGGCGCCCTCAACGAGCTCCAGTACCGGGCGAACCTCGCGATCCAGGTCATCGAGTCCGTGATCACGCTCGCGACCGGGCTGATCGTGCTCCAGCTCGTGTTCAACCAGGTCGCCGACCTCAACGGCTGGTCGCACGCCGAGCTGCTCGCGGTGATGGGCGTGTACACGCTCGTCGGCGGGATCATCGGCACGTTCATCCAGCCCAACATGGAGCGGCTGATCAACGACGTCCGGCAGGGCACGCTCGACTACGTGCTGACCAAGCCCGACGACAGCCAGGTCCTGGTGAGCGTGCGCGAGATCCGGATCTGGCACCTGGTCGACGTCGTCCTCGGCATCGTGATCCTGGTCATCGCGGCGAACGAGGTGCCGGGCACGCTCGGTGGGTCGGGGCTGCTCGCGTTCCTCGTGGCCCTCGCGCTCGGTGCCTCGATGGTCTACTGCTTCTGGCTGGTGCTGACCACGGCGGCGTTCTGGATCGTGCGCATGGACGAGATCGTGGACCTGTTCCAGGGCGTCTACCAGGCGGGTCGTTGGCCGGTGACGATCTACCCGGACTGGCTGCGCGTGGGCCTCACGTTCCTGGTGCCGATCGCGTTCGCCGTGACGGTGCCCGCCGAGGCGTTCACGTCGCGCCTGTCGGCGGGGACGCTCGGCCTGGCCGCGTTGTTCGCGCTGGGGCTGCTCCTGTTCACCCGCTGGCTGTGGCGCACCGGCCTGCGGCGCTATTCGGGCGCGTCCGCCTGAGGCCTGGCGGCACCGCCCGCGACTGCGTTTGGCATGCGCCCGATGCCCATGTAACGCGGCTGCAAGATGGGCCGGGCATCATGACGCGATGCGCTGGAGCAGGGGGCACACGAGCGGCATCGAGGATCGCCGAGGCCAGGGTGGCTTCGGCGGCGCGAGCATGGGCGGGACGGGCGGCATTCCGATCCCGGTCGGCGTCGGCGGGGGTGGCGGGCTGCTGATCGTCATCGCGATCATCGTCCTCAACCTGCTGAGCAGCGGCTCGGGCGGCGGCTCCGGCGGCGGCCTCGGCTCGATCCTCGACCAGCTGGGCGGCGGCGCGGCCGTCGAGCCCGGCGGGACCGCGGACCTGTCGAAGAACGGCGACGAGGTCCAGTTCATGGGCTATGTGCTCGACGACGCCAACGGCCTCTGGGCGGGCGTCTTCCGCGACGCGGGCGAGACGTACACGCCCACGAAGCTGGTGCTGTTCACCGGCGGCACCCAGTCCGGCTGCGGCCCGGCGAGCTCGGAGACCGGGCCGTTCTACTGCCCGGCCGACCAGAAGGTCTACCTCGACCTCGACTTCTTCAAGGAGCTGCGCAACCGGTTCGGCGCCAAGGGCGACTTCGCCGAGGCGTACGTCGTCGCCCACGAGGTCGGCCACCACGTCCAGCAGCAGACCGGGATCGAGGCGCAGGTCCGCCAGCTCGAGCAGCAGGACCCCGATCGAAAGAACGAGCTCTCGGTGAAGACCGAGCTCCAGGCCGACTGCCTCGCGGGCGTGTGGGCGCAGTCGGTGTACAAGCAGGGCGACCTGCAGCCGGGCGACGTCGACGAGGGCCTGCAGGCGGCGTCCGCGGTCGGCGACGACCGGATCCAGGCGAGCGCCGGCCAGGCGGTCAACCCCGAGACCTGGACGCACGGCTCCGCGGAGCAGCGCTCCAGCTGGTTCAACAAGGGCTACACGAGCGGCGACCCGGGCGCCTGCGACACGTTCGCGGCGGGCTGATCCCGCCGATCGCGGCGCGAGCACGCCACGCCGCCGGACATTCACCGCGGGATGACCTGACCGGGCCGCGAGCGTGGCCATCGGCTCGAATCGCCGATTGGTCCGCAACCCTACGCTCGGATGGAGCGCGATCCATTCGCGACAGGATGCCGACCCGCCGATGGCTCGCCGCGAGGCACATGCGGTATCCTCTCGGCCGGTTCCGGGCCGGTAGCTCAACGGTAGAGCAAGTGACTCTTAATCACTAGGTTCAGGGTTCGAGTCCCTGCCGGCTCACCACCATTTCCGAACACGAACGAGCCCCTCCAGGCGACCTGGAGGGGGCTTTCCTTTGGGCTCCACCCCCGTTCATACCCCCATCAGGCTCCAGAACCATCTTCCGACGATCCTCATCGTCGGGGAGGAGCCCGTGAACGTTGCCGACCAGCTCGAGCGGCTTGCGGCGCTACACGCAGACGGTCGCGTCACTGATGAGGAGTATCGGGCCGCGAAGGCGACAGTGATCGGTTAGCTAAGGCCGGCCAGCGCGATCCCAGGCGGCGACCCAGTCGCCAGCGATAGCCCGCTGTGCGTCTGCGAGCGCCATCTCGCCGGAACAAACGCGCCGCTTGAAGTCATCCTCGAGGTCGTCCTTCTCGTCGGCCCCGATGGCGGTTCCGTCCGCTAGCGTGGCCGACATCGGCTGCGGCCACAAGTTCCGAGGGTCACGTGGCGCCCCGCCGACTTCCAGCGGCACTAGGTGGTCTTCTTCGTAGTGGCGCGGGTCGCGGTCGCGATATCCGTACTGGAGGACTTGGGCGACCTTCAAGGTGGACGTGTAGGCCGATGGGGGTCGGATCGTCGCTGTCCACCCGGCCATGCAGATCGTCGTTTCGAGCGTCTCGGGTGTTACGGCTGGGTTTATGGCTCCCGGCGTAATCCGTGCGTCCGGCAGCCCTGGTCGCGGCGACCCGTGGGGCTCACTCGCTGTGGGCAGGACGCTGGTCGGTCCGCGCACCAGATATCCGGCCGCGAAGACCAACAGCAAGACCGCGCCCACCGTAATTGCGATCGCTACCCGCCTCACGTCAGGGCAGCGTCTCGCAGGCGATCCCGTCGTGCTCGAAGTCGAGGCCGTACGGATCATCCGCCTTCGACCCGCCTGTGCCCTTGAAGAAGCTCTGGGCCTGCTTGTGGGTCTTGAAGTCTGAGCAGTCGACGTCCGAGGAACCGTCCCACCCCTTCGGCCGGTAGTAGTTGGGTTTCTTGGTCGCCCGCGGCTTCTTCGTTGCGGTCGGCTTCTTCGTTTGCTCGGCTGCTGGTGTGGATGTCTCCGCCTGGGCGGTCGCCGGCGCCTCGGTGGCCAGATCGGTCGGTACCGCAGCGAGCGGGTTGACGGTCGTCGAGCCACCGCAGCCGATCACGGCGAACGCTGCAATCGCGATCAGTAGCCTTCTCACCTGCGTTCCCCTGGGATGACGGACGTTGGCGCCGCAATGATGCCGACCTCGGCCTGCACTTCGTGTGGCCGATCGTCATGCTGCGAGGCAGGCAAAGGGATCTTGTTTGGCCGCGGACTCAAGCTCCCTAGGTTCAGGGTTCGAGTCCCTGCCGGCTCACCACCATTTCCGAACACGAACGAGCCCCTCCAGGCGCACCCGGAGGGGCTTTCGCTTGGGCCGTGCCCTCGCCTCTTGGGCGGCCCGCGACGATCTCATTGACGAGCGAGGTGGATCGTCGCGAAAGGACCGCCGACGTCCCCGGGCGGTGCGGCAGGATCGTTGCGGACCCATGTCAGGGTCAGGTCGTTCCCTTTGAGCTTGTACGAGTCGTCGGCGGTCGCAGACCCGTTGGTCGGTCTGGAGATGCGATCGCCGTCGCGGAGGCAGTTGGCGCGGCGGTCTGGGCCGCTTGACTCGGTGATGCAGCGCTGTTCGCGGGTGGCGGAGAAAGGAGGGGCGGGCTCGACGCCGCGGACGAGCAGGCGCTCACGGCCATCGTGACCAACGCGAACATGCCCAAGAGTCGTCGAATCACCTGACGAGCCTTCACAGGCGATCAGGGACGGCAAGTCTAGCTCCGAGCTCCGTGGGCTTGACCCTTCCTGGACCCGGTCGTGTGCCGGTCGTGTGCCGGTTGGGTGGCGGTTGGTGGCGGTTGGTGGCGGTTGGTGGCGGTTGGGTGCCTCTCATGCGACTCTCACCGCGGGTCGCTTGCATGGGGACCGCAACGACCCAGCCTTGGAGCACTCCTCATGACCACCGCACGACCGACCAGGACGCGGGGCGCGATCGTCGTCATCGGCGTCATCGTCCTCGCCGTCGCCATCGCCGCGGCGGCCGGCCTGTGGTACCTGTTCTTCCGCCCGGCCGGGCCCGCACCCGTGTCGCTGGGATCCGTGCCGGCCGTGACGGCGTCGCCGTCGGCCCCGGGCTCCAGCTCGGTGGCCATCGCGAATCCGAGCGCGGACCCGGCCGCCAGCGACGATCCCGCGGCGACGGCCGCCACCGCCGGGGGCATCGCCGGGACGTGGACCGTCGACCCGTCGGTCGGCTCGGGCGACACCGGCACGTTCGTCGGGTACCGCGTGCAGGAGACGCTGGCGACGGTCGGCGCGCAGGAGGCCGTGGGCCGCACGTCCGACGTCACCGGGACGCTCACGATCGATGGCACCACCATCACCGCCGTCGACATCACGGCGGACCTCACGACGCTCCACAGCGACGAGGCCAATCGCGACCGCCAGCTCCAGCGCCAGGGGATCGAGACCGGGACCTATCCGACGGCGATGTTCAGCCTGACCCAGCCGATCGACGTCGGCTCGGTCCCGGCGGACGGCCAGGTCGTCGACGTGACCGCGACCGGGAACTTGACCCTGCACGGAGTGACCAAGGAGGTCCAGATCCCGCTCCAGGCCCGCCTCGACGGCGACGTGATCACCGTCGTCGGCTCGCTGCCGATCCAGTTCGCGGACTACAACATCTCCTCGCCCCAGGGGATGATCGTGCTCTCGATCGAGGACCACGGCACGCTCGAGCTCCAGCTCCACTTCGCTCGCAGCTGATCTCAGGGTCCTCTCAGCGACCTTCGATTAACTGGATCTCGACGCGGCGCTCCCGGCGGACTCCTCCCCACCGAGAGCGCCGCGATCGTTCCGACCGAGGACCTCGACCATGGCCAGCCAGCCCGGCGCCCGTCCGATGACCGTGCCCCTGCCCCGACGCTGGGGCGTCCGGCCGGGCGACGTCGTGGCGCTGCTCGTCGGGAACGGCGCGTTCATCGTCCTGCTGTGGGTGCGCCACGGCGGCCTGGATCAGCTGGGGACGACCGCGGGCGCGCTGACCGCCGCCGGCCAGCTCACCGCGCTCCTCGGCACCTACCTCGCCCTCATCCAGCTGGTGCTGATGGGCCGCAGCCCGTGGCTCGACGAGGCCTTCGGCATGGACCGCCTCGCGGCGGCGCACCGCTGGCTCGGGTTCGCGACCGTGTGGCTGATCGCGGCTCACGGCGTCCTGACGACAACGGGTTACGCGATGGGCGACGGCGCGGGCGTCCTCGACGAGCTCGCGACCCTGCTGACGACCTACCCGTACGTGCTGTGGGCGACGGCCGGGTTCGGGCTGTTCGTCCTCGTCGGCGCCAGCTCCGTCCGGGCCGCCCGGCGCCGGATCTCGTACGAGACGTGGTACGGCCTCCATCTCTACGCGTACCTCGCGATCGCCCTCGCGTTCCTCCACCAGCTGTTCGTCGGCGCCGACTTCATGCACGACCAGCTGGCCGCGCTGTACTGGATCGGCCTGTACGTCGTCACGGCGGCACTGGTGGTGACGTTCCGCTTCGGCCAGCCCATGGTCACTTCGGTGCGCCACGGGCTGCGTGTCTCCGCGATCGTTCCCGAGGCGGCCGGGGTCGTCTCGGTCTACCTGGCGGGGCGCGATCTCGACCGCCTCGCCGTCCGCTCCGGCCAGTACTTCGTGGTCCGGTTCCTCACCCGGGACGCGTGGTGGCGCGCCCACCCGTTCTCGATCTCGTCCGCGCCCAACGGCCGCTGGCTCCGGTTCACGGTGAAGGACCTGGGCGACGACAGCCGTCGCATCGGGGCGATCCCGGTCGGGACTCGGGTGTTCGTCGAGGGTCCCTACGGCATCCTGACCGGCGCGCGGCGGACGCGGCGCGCCGTGACGCTGATCGCGGGCGGGATCGGCATCACGCCCCTTCGCGCCCTGCTCGAGTCGCTGCCGGCGGGGCCGGGCGACCTCACGCTGATCTATCGGGCCACGAGCGCGGACCAGCTCGTGTTCCGCACGGAGCTCGATACGCTCGCCGCGCAGCGCGGCGCCCGCGTGCACTACCTGGTGGGATCGCGCCCCGCGCCGGGGGCAGGGCGAGCCCTCCCCGGCCCGTCGCTGGACGCCGCCACGCTGGCACGGCTGGTGCCCACGATCGCGGACCAGGACGTCTACCTGTGCGGGCCGGCCGGGCTGATGGACGCGGTGCGCGCCGCGCTCGATGAGGTCGGCGTGCCCCGGCGGCACGTGCACGCGGAGCGGTTCGCCTACTGATGCCCGGCGGGTCGGCTGGGGACGATCGCGCTCTCACGACCCTCTCAGCGGCGTCCGTGACGCTCGGGGAACGTCGTTCACCACGTTGCCTTGCGCACCTCGCGGAGACCCGTCGATGCCGAAACGCGGCGCCATCGCCATCGGACTGACCACCCTCGCCCTCGTCCTGCTGCTGAACTTCCAGACGCCGGGGACCGTCGCGACGCTCGAATCCTCGGCGCGTTCGGGGTCCACGACCGGCTCGGGCGTGACGTCCGCGGCGGGCGCTGCGCCGACGGCCTCCACCTCGGGCGGCTCCACGGCGGGCGCCGGGTCCGGCGGCACCACCTCCGATTCCTCGGCATCGACGACGGTGACCGGCCCCGAGGTCGACACCCGCTACGGCCCGGTCCAGGTCTCGGTCACGGTCGAGAACGGGCAGGTGACCGACGTGACCGCGCTGGAGCTGCCGTCGGGCGGCCGGTCCGGCTGGATCTCGCAGGAGGTCGAGCCCATTCTGCGCAGCGAGGCCCTGAGCACGCAGAGCGCCAGCATCGATGGCGTGTCCGGCGCCACGTACACCAGCCTGGCCTACGAACAGTCGCTCCAGGCCGCGCTCGACGCGGCCGGCCTGCCCGCCTGACGTCGCGGCCGATGATCTCGCCGAACCGGGCCGGAGGTCGCGCCGCCGACCGGGTTGACTGTGCAAGTCCGGGCGACCGGATGGTGGTCGTGGAGCCCGTGATGGGCACGGTCGTGACCATCGACGTCCGCCCGCCGCTCGTCGATCGGGCGGCGCTGGAGCCCATCGTCGCGTGGTTCCACGAGGTCGACGAGCGGTTCAGCCTGTTCCGGCCCGACAGCGAGGCGAGCCGGGTCGCCGCGGGGACGCTCAGCCTCGACGACGCCAGCCCGGACGTCCGCGCGATGGCGACCCTCGCCGAGGAGGTCCGCGAGCGAACCGACGGCTACTTCGACGCCCGCCGGCACCGGCCCGACGGGCGCCTCGACACGACGGGCATCGTCAAGGGCTGGTCCGTCGACGAGGCGATGCTCCGACTCCGTCTCGCCGGCGTGCGCAACGCCCAGGTGAACGCGGGCGGCGACCTCGTCGTGGCCGGGGAGGCGTCGCCCGGGAACGCGTGGCGGATCGGCATCCGGCACCCGACGGAACCCGATCGCGTCGCGGCCGTGCTCGCCATCCGCGACCGCGCCGTGGCCACCTCGGGCCTGTACGAGCGCGGCGGCCACATCCGCGACCCGCACACGGGCCGGGTGCCGGACGCGCTCCTGAGCGTGACCGTCGTCGGCCCGACGCTCGCCCTCGCGGACGCCTACGCGACCGCCGCCTTCGCGATGGGCGAGGGCGGAATCGTCTGGATCGCGCGGCAGCCCGGCTACGGCGGCCTCGCGGTGACGCGGGACGGACGCGTCGTCTGGACGCCGCTCGTCGAGGAGCTCCGGGTCCGGTAGCGGGCGAACCCGTGCCGCCCGGCTCTCACGCCACTCTCAGGCGGCCGGCGTTGACTGGGTCCAATCGACCTGCATCGCCCCAGGAGCGCATCCCTGATGACCGATCCCATGCAGCCCGTCGACCCGGCGCCAGAGGCCGACCGACCGGTGTTCGCCCCGCCTCCGGGCCCGGCGCCGACGCCGGCCGTAGGTCCGTTGATCCCTTCCCCGACGCCGCCCACCGCCCCCCCTCGGTTCTCGCCGACATGGTCCGCCGCGGCACCCGCGCCGACGGAGCCGCTCGGGCCCTCCGTGCCGACGAGCCCGGTGGTGGCGCATCCGCGCTCGACGGCCGGTCGCGGCGTCGGCAGCGTCGTCGCGGCCGCCGTCCTCGCCGCCGTCCTCGCGTCCGGCGGCACCGCCGCCGTCGTGGGCCTGCTCGTCCCGTCCGCACCCGTGGCGGTGACGCCGACCGTGCCCATCGGCACGACCACCAGCACCGGCTCGACTACGGTCACGGCCGACGATCTCACGGCGATCGTCGCCGCCGACAAGCCGTCGGTCGTCACGATCACCGCCGACGGCATGACCACGGACCGCTTCTCGCCGTTCGGCCAGCCCACCCGCGGCATCGGCTCCGGGATCATCCTCACGGCCGACGGCTACATCCTCACCAACCGCCACGTGACCGAGAACAGCACCAGCCTCAGCGTCGAGACCGCGGACGGCAGCACGTACCCGGCCACGCTCGTCGAGCAGGCCAAGGACAACGACCTCGCTCTGATCAAGATCGACGCCACCGGTCTGTCCCCCGCGCGGATCGCCGACTCAGCAAGCGTCCAGGTGGGCGAGACGGCGATCGCGATCGGCAGCCCGCTGGGCACCTACACCGAGACGGTCACCAAGGGCATCGTGTCCGGCCTCGGCCGTGACGTGACCGTCGCCGACGAGTCGACCGGGCGCACGACCAAGCTGACCGGCCTCATCCAGACGGACGCGGCGATCAACCCCGGCAACAGCGGCGGGCCATTGCTCGACGCGTCGGGTGCGGTGATCGGCATCAACACCGCGGTGGCGTCCACGGCGCAGGGCCTGGGTTTCGCGATCCCGATCAACGACGCGTCGGCGCTCATCGCCCGCGCGACCTCGGGTCAGGGCGCCTGAGGCCCGGCCACCTACGTCGAGACCCCTGAGGAGAGGACCGTCACGCCCATGAAGCTGAAGCTGCTCGTCATCATCCTGCTCGTCGTCGCGGGCGGCGCGGCGGTCGCCTACTCGGCAGGCGGCATCCAGCTCGCCGGCCCGGCGAACGCGACCCAGTACCTCACGTCCGCGGCGACCACGGGCGACGTCACCGACAGCGTCGCCGCCACCGGCACGATCGCCGCGACCCAGGCGTACGACCTCGGGTTCGGGGCGGCCCCGGTGCTCACCACCGGCTCGAGCGCGGCAGCCGGGTCCGGCACCTGGACGGTGGCCGAGGTCAGCGCGCAGGTGGGCAAGGCCGCCAAGCGTGGCGACGTCCTGGCGAAGGCCTCGACATCAGACCTGCAGGAGCAGCTGCTCAGTGCCGAAGCCTCCCTGCGGGCGGCGCGCCTCCAGGAGAAGCAGGCGACGCAAGCGCTCAAGGACGCCTCGGGCACCGACGCTACCCGCCAGGCCAAGGTGGGGCGCTACAACGCCGCCAACGCCCGCCGCGACGCGCAGCAGCAGGTCGACGACCTGCGGACCCAGATCCGGTACGCCACCCTGACCGCCCCGATCGACGGCACGATCACCGCCGTCAACATCGCCAAGGGCCTCGACTCGACCGGCACCGCGATCTCGATCGCGTCCTCCGGTTATGAGGTCACGGCGGACGTCGTCGAGAGCGACGTCAGCTCGATGTCGGTCGGCCAGGACGCGACCGTCACGGTCGACGCCATCGGCGCGACGATCCAGGGCACGGTCTCCGCGATCGCCCCGACGGCCGGCGACAGCAGCGGATCGGGGAGCGTGGTCTCATACCCCGTCACGGTCACCCTCACGGGGGCGCCCTCGGCGCTGCGGGCCGGCATGACCGCCGACATCACGATCGTGACCGCGTCGGCGACCAACGTCCTCACGATCCCCGCGGAGGCGCTCCGCGGCACGGCGGGCGACTACCGGGTCCAGGTGATGGGGGCCGACGGCTCACCGGCGCTCAAGGCGGTCACGGTCGGGCTCGTCACCAGCACCAGCGCCGAGATCAAGTCGGGCCTCACCGAGGGCGAGACCGTCGTCACCGGCATCGCCGCGGATCGCACGGCCACCAGCGGCAGCGGCAACAACGGGTTCGGCCGCGGCCTCGGCGGCAACGCCCCGGTCGTCGTCAACGGCGGCGGCCCGGGCACGTTCACGAGGCCGTGATGACGGCGACGACGACGGACGCGGCGACCACCGCCGGCATGGCTACCGCCGCCGCCGGGGCGATCATCAGCCTGCGCGGCATCAGCCGCACCTACGACATGGGGCATGTGACGGTGCCGGCGCTCCGGTCCGTCGACCTCGACGTCAGCCGGGGCGAGTTCCTGGCGATCGTCGGGCCGTCGGGGTCGGGCAAGAGCACGATGATGAACATCGTCGGCTGCCTCGACCGCCCGACCGAGGGCACGTACCACCTCGCCGGCACGCCCGTCGAAGAGCTCGACGACGACGGCCTGGCGCGCATCCGGAGCCGGACGATCGGGTTCGTGTTCCAGTCCTACAACCTGCTGCCGCGGACGACCGCCCTCGAGAACGTCGCGACCCCGTTGCTGTACCAGGGCGTCGGTCGCGCCGAGCGGACGCGCCGCGCGACCGCGGCGCTCGAGCGGCTGGGCCTCGGCGATCGCGTCCACCACGAGCCCTCGGAGCTGTCCGGCGGCCAGCAGCAGCGCGTGGCGATCGCCCGGGCGCTGGTCACCGACCCTGCCCTGATCCTCGCCGACGAGCCGACCGGCAACCTCGACCAGGCCTCGGGCCACGACGTGCTCGAGCTCCTGCGCGAGCTCAACCGCGCGGGCAGCACGATCGTCCTGATCACGCACGACGCCGAGGTCGCCGCCGCGGCCGGTCGCCAGGTGCACATCCGCGACGGGCGGCTCGTGGCATGAGGATCCTCGAGCTCATCCGCCTCGCGTTCTCGCGCCTCCGGACCGGCCGCGTTCGCGCGGCCCTGACGATGCTGGGCGTGATCATCGGCGTCGCCTCGGTGGTCGCGCTGGTCGGCGTGGGGCAGGGGACGACGTCGAGCATCACCGAGCGGCTGTCCAGCCTCGGGCACGAACCTGCTGACGATCTCGGCCGCCGGCGCCAACGGCGGCGCGAGCTCCACGCTGACAAGCGAGGACGCGGAGGCCATCCGGTCGATCGACGGCGTGGCCGGCGTCGCCCCCGAGTCGCAGACCCAGGCCGTCGTCGGCGCGAACGGCGAGACGTCGACCACCTCGATCATCGGCACGACCGCCGACTACGTCTCGGTCCGCGCGTACGACGTGTGGCAGGGCACGTTCCTGACCGACACCTCGGTCGAGCAGGACCTGCGGGTCGCGGTGCTGGGCGCCACGACCGCCGACGACCTCAAGCTCGACGCCAGCTCGATCGGCAGCCAGATCACGATCGGTGGCCTGCCGTTCCGGCTGATCGGGATCCTCCAGCCCAAGGGTGGCGCGGGCTTCCAGGACCCCGACGACCAGGTCATGGTGCCGATCGGGATCGTCGGCAAGTACTTCGTCGCCGGCGACGACGTCCGCACGATCGGCGTCAGCGTCGCCGACCAGGCGCAGATGACGGGCGTCCAGGCCGAGATCACGACCCTGCTGCGGTCGCGCCACGACCTGGCCGCGACCGACGATGATGACTTCTCGATCTTCGACCAGTCGCAGCTGCTCCAGACCGCCAACGCGATCAGCGGCACGCTGACCCTGCTGCTCGGGGGCATCGCCTCGATCTCGCTGATCGTCGGCGGCATCGGGATCATGAACATCATGCTGGTCTCGGTCCGCGAGCGGACCCGCGAGATCGGCATCCGCAAGGCGGTCGGCGCCCGGCGGCGCGACATCCTCGCCCAGTTCCTGATCGAGGCGCTGACGCTGTCCGGCCTCGGCGGCCTTATCGGCATCGCGGTCGGCCTGCTCATCTCGGCGTTGATCAGCCGCGTCGGGAACATCACGTTCGCCTTCAGCCCGACGACCCTCGCCGTCGCATTCCTGTTCAGCCTCGGCGTCGGCATCGTGTTCGGCGTGTGGCCCGCCCGCCAGGCGGCGCGCCTCGATCCCATCAGCGCACTGCGCTACGAGTAGGAGACCCCTCGGATGACCACGCCCAACGACCCGTCGAACCCGTCCTCGGCCGCGTCGCCGACCGAGCCCGTGCCGGCGCTGCCCGCGTACGAGCCGGCCAGGCCGGCGCTCGAGCCCGCGCCGCCCGAACCGGTGCCCAGCGTCGCTCCCGTGGCAGCCGCGGCCCCGACGCTCGTCCCCGCGCCCGCGAAGCCCGCCCGCAAATCGGGAGTCTCACTGCTCAACGTCGCGCTGGGCGTGGCGGTGCTCGTCGCGACGGCGGGCGTCGCCTTCGCGGTCGGCCGGACGACGGCGCCCGCGGCCGCCTCCCAGACGGCGGCCCTGACCCCGGGCGGCGGCCGGTTCTTCGCCAACGGCGGCCCCGGCGGCAGCTTCGACCCGAACGCCGCTCCTGGGGCCGGCAATGGCAACGGGTTCGGCCGGTTCGGATTCGGCGGCGCGCCGACGATCCAGGGCACGGTCGACGCCATCACCGCCGACGCATTGACGATCAAGACGGCGAGCGGCAACACCATCACGATCGGCCTCGATTCCGCGACCACGTACCATCAGCAGGCCGATGCGAGCGCGTCGGACGTGCAGCCCGGCAAGACCGTGATCCTGCAGCTGTCGGGCGGGTTTGGGCCCGGCGCCAACGGGAACGGGAATGGCAACGGGAACGGGAATGGCAACGGGAACAACGGCAACGGGAACGGAAACGGCTCGATCAGCCTCGGGACCGCCAGCGACGTGACCGTCGTTCCCTGATCGAGGACCCACGCTCACCATGCACCTGCTCCTGGTCGAAGACGACGAGCGTCTCGCCCGTGCCCTGACCCGCCTCCTCGAGGAAGACCGCCACGTCGTCGAGCACGCGCCCGACGGCCGCACCGGCATCGAGCTCGCCGGCGCGATCGACGGGCTCGACGCCGTCATCCTCGACATCGGGCTGCCCGACATGTCCGGCCTCGACGTGGCCCGCCGCCTGCGGCGCGACCAGGTGGACGTCAGTATCCTGATGCTCACCGCCCGCGACACGGTCAACGACCGGGTCACCGGCCTCGACGCGGGGGCCGACGACTACGTGGTCAAGCCGTTCGCGTACCAGGAGGTGGCCGCGCGCCTGCGCGCCCTCGCCCGTCGCGCCGAGCCCGGGCCTCGGCGACCCGACCCCAGGCTCGAGGTGGGCGCGATCACGCTCGACGAGGCGGCGCGACGGGTCACCGTCAACGGCCGCAACGTCGACCTCAGCCCCCGCGAGTTCTCGCTGCTCGAGGCGCTGATGCGGCATCCCGGCCAGACGCTGACGCGCGATCAGCTGCTCGACCACGCCTGGCCGTTCAGCGTCGCGGTCACGCCCAACGCCGTCGACGCGTACGTCCACTACCTGCGGACCAAGCTCGGCGAGGCGGGCTCGCAGGTCGAGACGGTCCGGGGGGTGGGCTACCGGCTCGGCGATGGCTGACGGCCGGCGACTGGACCCGAGCGACGACGACGCGGAGCAGGCGGCCCTCGCCGACGAGGCGAAGCTCATCCGGCGGGTCCGCTGGCGCCTCGTGGCGTGGAGCGGCATCTCCACGCTGGTGGTGCTCGTGGTCCTTGGCGCGGCCCTCTACGCGGCCGTGGCCAACTCGCTCGAGGCGGCGAGCGTGCAGCAGCTCGAGAACCGGGCACGGCCGCTTGTCGCGCTGCTGGAAGGACCGAGCGGCGACACCGGGAACGGGCCCGAGCAGGGGTTCGCGTTCGGGAGCGGCAACACCCTGCTCTACATCTTCGACGCCAACGGCGCCCCGGTGCAGGTGAGCGACCGGCCCGTGGTCGTGCCGTCCGGCCTGCCCGAGCAGGCGGGCCTCACCGCCGCCGCCGCGTCCGCCGACGGGACCGACATCCGGACGGCGACGCTCGAGCTCGCCGCTCCACTCGTCGGGCCGGCGGGGAGCGGGCCCGGGACCACCGTCCAGGTGCCCGTCCGGGTGCTCACGCACGAGGTCGTCGCCCAGCAGGACGGCAACACCTACTACCTGCAGGTGCTCCAGGACCGCTCGACCGAGGTCGAGACGCTCCAGGCGCTCCTGACCGTGCTGCTCGTCGGCGGCCTGCTGGTCGTGGTCGTCGCCGTCGCGTTCGGCTGGATCTACGCCGAGCGCGCCCTGGTCCCGATCCGCGACTCGTTCGGCGCCCAGCGGACGGCCCTCCGCCGCCAGCGGGAGTTCGCGGCCGACGCCTCGCACGAGCTGCGGACGCCGCTGACGGTGATCCGATCGTCGCTGGAGCACGTCTTCCGCCACCCGGAGCGTCCGGTGGCGGAGTCCCGCGAGGCCCTCGACGACATTGACGCCGAGGTCGCGCACCTCACGGCGATGGTCGACGACCTGCTGCTGCTCGCCCGCTCGGACTCCGGCGCGGTCGCGATGGAGCGGATGCCGCTGGACGTGGGCGACGTCGCGTTCGACGCGGCGTCCGCGCTCGGCCGGATGGCGGAGGAACGCGGCGTCCGCGTCCAGGTGGACCCGGAGCCGGCGATGGTCGTCGGCGACCCGGCGCGGCTGCGCCAGCTGGTCACGATCCTCGTCGACAACGCGGTGCGGCACAGCCCGCGCGGCGGCGCGGTGACGGTCTCGGTTCGCCGGGTCGGTCCCGTCGCCACCATCGAGGTGGCCGACCAGGGGCCGGGCATCCGCCAGGAGGACATGGAGCACGTCTTCGACCGGTTCTGGCGCGCGCCGGGTGCGCCGTCCGGCGGCACGGGTCTCGGCCTCTCGATCGCCAGCTGGATCGTCGATCGCCACGCCGGGCGCATCGGCGTCGCCAACCGCGACCCCAACGGGGCCGTGTTCCGCGTGGAACTGTCCGCCGAGCCGGGGACCGAGGCGCCCGCCGCGGTGCGCATCCCTTCGTAGCCGGCGTCCCGCGAGGACGAACCCCGGCCCTCGGGCCCGTCCCAAGTGCTATCGTCTGGGCATCCTGATCGCCGGTCCTGAGAGGCCGGTAAGCCGGTCCTGAGAGGCCGGGTAGGAGGCCAGATGCTCGTGCGCATGCCCGTACGCGGCGCCCGCTCGCCGCGCTCTCGTCGCGGTGGCCAGCCGCGACCCTTCGGGATCCCGTGATCGCCCCACCGACCATTCCGCATCCGCCGCTGCCCCGCGCCGACTCGCTCGTCGACCCCCGCGTCGGCGACGCCGGTCCCGCGCTCCTCGCGCTCGAGGACGGCACCGTGTTCCCGGGCATCGCGTTCGGCGCCCCCGTCTCGTCGGGCGGCGACCTCGTCGTCAACACCTCGCAGACCGGCTACCAGGAGATCGCCACCGATCCCTCGTACGCCGGCCAGGTCGTCGTGATGACCTATCCGCTGATCGGCAACTACGGCCGGCTGCGCGACGACGATCAGTCCGAGCGGCCGTGGCTCCGGGGCCTCGTCGTCGCGCACGCGACGGCAGCCGTCCTCGACGACGCGCGCCAGCTCGCCACGCTGTTCCGCACCAACGCCATCCCGGCCATCGCTGGCGTCGACACGCGCGCCCTCGCCCGCCACCTCCGCGCCAACGGCTGCCTGCGAGGCGTGATCACCGAGCCCGGGGCGACGGATCGCGACGCGGCCGTCGAGCTCGCGCGCGCCGTGCCCCGCTGGGAGGACCAGGACTTCGTCGCCCAGGTGTCGCCGTCGGCCGTCCGCGAGGTGGGCGACGACTCCGGCGGGCCGCTGGTCGCGATCGTCGACTTCGGGCTCAAGGCCAACATCGTCCGGTCGCTCCAGCGGCGCGGCGTCCGCGTGCGGGTGCTGCCCCACACGGCGTCCGCGGCCGAGGTGCTGGCATCGGACGTCAGCGGCGTCGTGCTGTCGCCCGGACCCGGCGACCCGGCACGGCTCGCCGGCCCCGTCGCCCTCGCGCGCTCCGTGATCGACGATGGCCGGCCGCTGCTCGGGATCTGCCTCGGCCACCAGATCGTCGGCCGCGCGGCGGGCGCGGAGACCACCCGACTCCGCTTCGGACACCATGGCGCCAATCACCCGGTGCAGGACCTCGACACGGGCTACGTCCAGGTCACGGCGCAGAACCACGAGGTCCAGGTGGTCGGCGCGTCGCTGCCCGCGTCGTCGGGCTTCCGGGTCAGCCAGCTCAACCTCAACGACCGCTCGGTGGAGGGGCTGCGCCACGCCGAGAAGCCGATCGAGACCGTCCAGTACCACCCGGAGGGCGCGCCGGGACCGCTCGACGCGCTGGCCGTGTTCGACCGGTTCGTCGCGGCCTGCCGGCAGGGCGCGTGACGCCGGCCGCCGGGACCCACCGCGCCAAGCCGGCGTCGGTGCTGATCCTCGGCAGCGGCCCCGTCGTCATCGGGCAGGCGGCCGAGTTCGACTACGCCGGCACGCAGGCGTGCCGCGCGCTGCGCGCTGAGGGCGTGCGGACGATCCTCGTCAACTCGAACCCGGCCACGATCATGACCGACCCCACCGTCGCGGACGCCGTGTACCTCGAGCCGCTCACCGTCGACGCGATCGAGGCGGTCATCGCCCGCGAGAGGCCCGAGGGCCTCCTGGCCGGGCTCGGCGGCCAGACGGCGCTGAACCTGGCCACGGCGCTGGCCGAGGCCGGGGTCCTGGAGCGCCACGACGTGCGGCTCCTGGGGACGCCCCTCGAGGCCATCCGCATGGCCGAGGACCGCGAGGCGTTCCGCGACCTGCTGGACCGGATCGACCAGCCGTACGCGCCGTCGTTCATCGTCGAGGGGCCCGACGAGGGCGCGCGCCATGCCTCGGCCGAGGCGGCGCTCGCCGACATCGGCCTGCCAGCGATCATCCGGCCCGCGTTCACGCTCGGCGGCACGGGCGGCGGCATCGTCGAGACGGAGGACGCGTACTGGGAGCGTGTCCGCTCGGGCCTCCGGGCGAGCCCGATCAAGCAGGTGATGATCGAGCGCTGCCTCGTCGGCTGGCAGGAGATCGAGTACGAGGTCATGCGCGATGCGGAGGACACGTGCATCGCCGTGTGCTCGATGGAGAACGTCGATCCGCTGGGCGTCCACACCGGCGACTCGATCGTCGTGGCGCCGGTCCAGACCCTGACCGACCAGGTCCACCAGCGGCTGCGCTCCGCGGCGCTGGCGATCATCCGGGCCCTGGGCGTCGAGGGCGGCTGCAACGTCCAGTTCGCGCTGTCGCCGGACTCGACGGAGTACGCGGTGATCGAGGTCAACCCGCGCGTGTCGCGCTCCTCGGCGCTGGCCTCGAAGGCCACGGGCTACCCGATCGCCCGGGTCGCCGCCCAGATCGCCGCCGGCCGCACGCTGGCCGACATCCCGAACGTCGTCACGGGCACCACGGTGGCCGCCTTCGAGCCTGCCCTCGACTACGTCGTCGTCAAGCTCCCGCGCTTCCCGTTCGACAAGTTCCCGACCGCCGACCGGCGGCTCGGGTCCCAGATGAAGGCGACCGGCGAGGTGATGGCGATCGACCGGACCTTCGGGGCGGCGCTGAACAAGGCGCTCCGGGGCCTGGAGCAGGCGGGCGCGGGGCCGCTGGGCGAGGACCCGTCGTGGCGGCCGACGTTCGACTATCTGGCGGCCGTGTACACGGCCGGTGACGACGAAGTCGTTGCCGATGGCCTGCCCGCCGATCCGCTCGAGCCCGCCGAGGACGCCGCGATCCGCTGGGTCGACGAGCGCGGCGAGTCGTGCGAGAGCACCCGGTTCGCGCAGCGCTCCGCGGCGCCGATCGTCCTGCGCCGCTTCGTGGAGCCGTCCGACTCGCGCCTGTGGCGGGTACTGGGCCTGCTCCGGCGCGGCGTGCCCCAGTCGGTCATCCGAGCCGCGACCGGGATCTCGCCCTGGTTCCTCGCCGAGATGGGCCGGAACGTCGGGCTCGAAGCGGACGTGCGCAAGGCCGGAGCCGGGCTTGCCGACCCGCGCGACGACGACGGCGCGCGCCTGCTCGCGACGGCGAAGCGGGCGGGGTTCGCCGACCGCGACCTCGCCGCGCTGGCCGGGGTGGGGGAGGCGGACGTGCGGGCGGCGCGGGCCGAGCTCGGCCTCGAGCCCGGGTACGCGATGGTCGACACGTGCGCCGCGGAGTTCGCCGCCGAGACGCCGTACTTCTACTCGACCTACGCGTCGGCCGGTTCGCCGCCGGAGGCCCCGCCCGTCGCCCGCCCCGGCGCCCTGGTCATCGGCAGCGGCCCGGTCCGGATCGGGCAGGGGATCGAGTTCGACTACTGCGCGGTCCAGGCGGCCGACGTGCTGCGGCGCGAGGGCTGGAGCGCCGTGATGGTCAACTCGAACCCCGAGACCGTGTCCACCGACTTCGACGCCTCGACCCGCCTGTACTTCGAGCCGCTCGATGCGGAGAGCGTGCTCAGCATCGTGACGTTCGAGAGCTCAGCGACGGGACCAGGGCGTCTCATCTCTGATGACACTCGCCTCATCGATGACGCGAGTGTCATCGGGGCTGGCGGTGCGCCCGCGCGCCCGAGCGTGGGCGGCATCGGAATGGGAGTCATCCCGGCGGTGGTCGCGTTCGGCGGCCAGACACCGCTCAACCTCGCGGCGCCGCTGGTCCATTCGGGCGTGCCGCTGCTCGGCTCCAGCCTCGAGACGATCGACCAGGCGGAGGAGCGGACGCGGTTCTCCGCGCTGCTGGACCGGCTCGGGATCCCGCAGCCCGAAGGCGGCATGGCCGAGTCCATCGAGGAGGCGCTGACGCTCGCCGAGCGCATCGGCTATCCGGTCATCGTCCGGCCGTCGTTCGTCATCGGCGGGCTCGCCATCGACTTCGCCTACTCGCCCGAGGACCTCGTCCGGCACCTGGCCGCCGCGGCGATCGTCGACCCCGACCGTCCGGTCCGCATCGACCGCTTCCTCGAGGGGATCGAGGTCGACGTCGACGCCGTGTGCGACGGGACCGCGGTGCTGATCCCGGGGCTGCTCGAACATGTCGAGCGGGCCGGCGTCCACTCGGGAGACTCCATCGGCGTCTACCCGCCCCAGCACGTCTCGGAGGGCGACCGGGACCTGGTCGTGTGGACGATGGAGCGCATCTGCCTCGCGCTCGGCGCCCGCGGCCTCGTCAACGCGCAGTTCATCGTGCGCGACGACGGCGTGTACCTGATCGAGGTCAACCCGCGCGCCTCGCGGACCGTCCCGTTCATGTCCAAGGTGACGGGCGTGCCGATGGTCGAGCTGGCCGTCCGGATCTCCCTCGGCGCGACGCTCGCCGGCCTCGGCTGGCCGGCCGGCGTCCGGCCCGACCCGTCGTTCGTCGCCGTCAAGGCGCCCGCGTTCTCGACGGCCAAGCTCAAGGGCGTGGACCCGTCGGTCGGGCCGTTCATGCAGTCGACGGGCGAGGTCATCGGGATCGCCGACGACGCCCGGGTCGCGATGGCCAAGGCGCTGACGGGCGCGTCGCTGATCCCGCCCCGCTGGGGCGAGGCCGAGGCGCCGCTCGCGCTGCTGTCGATCGCGGACCGCGACAAGTGGGGCCTGCTCGACCTCGCCCGGGCGCTCGACGTCGCCGGCTACCGGCTGGCGGCGACGGCGGGGACGCGGGACGCGCTCGTCGCGGCCGGGTTCACAGCCGAGCCCGTGGCGAAGCTGGGCGCCGAGCCCGGTCCGGGCGAGTCCGGGATCCTCGACCTGATCGCCGGCGGCCACGTGCGGCTGGTCGTCAACACGCCCACCCCGCGCTCGGGCGCCGTCCGGGACGCGGCGGATATCCGGCACGCCGCCATCGCCGAGGGCGTGTTGTGCCTGACCGCCATCGAGACCGGGGTCGCGGCGGCCGAGGCGCTCGCCCCGGACATCGCCGACGAGATCGCCAGGGTCCGGCCGATCACCGACTGGGTTCCTGCCGGCGGCGCGGTCGCGACCCCCGCCTGACGGTCAGCCCTTCCCGGGCACCCGGGCGATCGGCGCCGGCGTCCCGGCCGCGGGCTCCTGGACGATGGACTGGCCCAGCGACCACAGGGTGAGCGTCGTCAGCGCGACCATGATCACGGCGAGCGGGATCTCGCGCTGCCGGACGTTCGGGATTCGGCGGCTCGACGACCCCGGGATCTTGCGATGGCGCATGTCGCGCGGCGGCTTCGCGTGCGCCATGGCCGCGGCGTCCCGCTGCGCGGTCACGTGGCCCGCCCACGCGCCCAGCACGTGGCCGCCGACCACGGACGCCAGCTGCACGGTCCACACGAGGCCCGGGGGCATGAACGCGGTTGGCGTGTAGAACGCCGTCCCGATCAGGTCAGCTCCCGTCTGCAGGGGGTCGGAGACCGCCACGACGATCCGCTGGCCGTCGATCAGCAGGTACGTCAGGTAGTGCGCGACGAGATAGCCGACGGCGATCGGCGTGAGGCCCGCGCCGATGGCGCCCCAGCTGACGGCCCGGCCGACCAGGAGCGCCATGCCCGCGATCACCCACAGGAACACGATCAGCAGCACCGTCTTCTGGACGAGCGCCGGGTTGCCGAACAGCGTGGCGAAGGCCACCGTCTGGGACAGGCCGTCGAAGATGATCGACGCCGTCGCGATCGCCACCAGGGCGACCCGCGGGATCTCCCACGTCGCGTCGAGGAGGCCGCTCGCGAACGGTCGCCGGAGGACCGCGGATTGGTCGAGGGCGTCCGGGTCCTCGTCGTCGGGCGCGACGCCACGCGCCTCGGCGGTTGTCGACGCCGGCACGATGCCGTAGATCGCGAGCCGGTTCAGCGTCCGGAACCAGACCGTGAACGTCTCGCCCTGCGCGAGCCATTGGTCGCGCCCGAACTGGGCCATCAGGGCGAGCGTGAGCACCGTGTACCCGACCAGCACCACGGTCAGCGTCCCGTTGCCGGCCACCGCGACGAGCTCGAGCCAGATGAAGAACATGAGCCCGACAACGGCCGGCCACAGGCGAACGGACGCCGGGAGCTCGGTGGCGTCCCAGCCGCGAATCCCGATCCGCCGGAGCCCCCATGCGAGGACGTCGTGGATGGTCGCGAACGGGTTGACCCACTCCCACACGGGGGCGAGCAGCGCGGACAGCATCGCCACGCCGACCCAGCCGTACACCCACAGGAACAACGTCGCCACCGACGCCTCCGACGTGCCGCCGGCGATGCCCTGGATGACGATCCATGTCCAGCCGATCAGCCCGACGATCCGCAGGACGATCCGGAGGGCCGCCGGGACGGGGACGACGCGGCCCGGCGGCGTCGGGGCGGCCCGCATGTCGCGCGCGAGCACGAACACGAACGAGAGCGCGACGGTCGTGGCGGCGCCGGCGAGGTACACGGCCAGCGGCAGCGGGCTCTGGTAGACGGTGCCCAGGTTGTGGGCCGCGACGACCGCCGGCGCGCCGAGCGCGACGATCAGGCCGGCCGCGAGACCCGCGAGGCGTGCGATCGCCCGCCTCGGGCGCCCGTCGACGGCGTGCACGCCGATCGAGCTAGGCCCCGCGGCTCCGGCGCAGGACGAAGCCCCCCACGCCGCCGACGAGCAGCAGGCCGATGACGATCGGCAGGAGGACGTCCGAGGTCGACGAGGCCGGGGTGGTCGGGGCGGCGGAGGCGGCCGGCGTCGGCGCGACGGACGGGGCGGTGGTCGGCGGCGCGATGGAGGGCGCGACCGAGCCCGGCGCGGAGGCGGACGGGGCGATCGAGGCCGACGGTGGTGCGGACGGGGGCTGCGAGGCGGCCGCGAGCTGGACGGTGAAGGTGAACTGCCCGCGCTCGATGTCGCCGTCATCCGCCGACGCCGACGTCCACTTGATCGTGTAGGTGCCGTCGGACAGGGGAGCGGGTTCCAGCGACATCGCCTTGGCCGCCGTCGCCTCGCCCGTTCCGATCACCCCACCGTCCGGTCCGAGCAGCCGGAACGAGCTCTTCGACGGGTCGAGGTTCTCGGAGAAGGCGAGCCTGATCGTCGTCGGGGTGGTGTCGAGGACCTCGCCGTCGGCCGGATCGGACGCGACCAGCTCAGCATGCGCGAGGGTGGTGCCGGCGCCGACGACGGCCAGCAGCAGGGCGGCCAGCGTCGCGCGAATCGACCGGCGGGCGATGGTCCCGGCGGCTGGGCGACCCCGAAGGCCCGTCTGGGCGATGCGAGCGATACTCACGGTTGCGGAGTCTAGCGGCGCCCCCGAATCCGTGCCGCCCGCCGTCCCCGCGGAGAACCCTGATGCCGATGTCGCCCGCCGCCCCTGTCACGTTGCCGATGGGCCGCCGGACGCTCGCCGCGCCCGCCGCGCCGATCCAGCCCGCCCCCATCGACCAGCCCGATGACCACTACCAGGCGGGTGTCTGCAACATCGGCGCCTGGGAGATCCGGCGACGCCGGCGGTCGGCGATGGTCGGGTTCGTCATCTCCGCGGTCCTCCTCGCCGCGCTCGTGATCGCCGGGGTGCCCGCGCTCGCGCGCCTGCTCGTCGTGTTCCCGCTGTGGGGGTCGGTCGTCAGCTGGCTCCAGGCCCGCCGCCAGTTCTGTGTCGGGTTCGCCGTCGCCCGGATGTCGAACTTCACGGATGACGAGGCCGGCCGCGAGCACGTCGACGACGACGCCGCCCATCGCGCCGACATGCGCACCGTCCGGCGCATGACGATCGACGGGTTCCTCATCGCCGCCTCGATCGCGCTCGTGGTCGTCGGCCTGCTGCAGTTCGTGCGGCCGGCCTGACGAACCGGACTCGCGCCCCCCGGACGCGAAACGACCGGTCACCCGCAACACCGGTCGGGCCTCGAGGAGCAAGGCGACCGGGGTCGCGGCTGACCGGCCGCCCCGCGGAGTGGCCGGGCATCCGGCCGGCTGGGATCAGGCGTGCTGGCCGGCGACGGCGCTCCCGATCGAGATCAGGCGTCGTCCGATCGTCCACCGCGTGCGGGTGAGCAGGCCCGTCCGGTCGGACAGGCTCCTCGGCCCGCGCATGGCGCGCAGCTCGCTCGAGGTCTCGTACAGGTCGTGGAGGCGGTCGCCGACGAGCGGGTTGACCTCCGTCGGATGAATGGTGTCGTGCATCGGATCGGCCCTCGCGGTCTCCGTCTTTGTCTCTCGCTGGTCTTACGTCTGTTAGGGGTTCATCTAACTCGGCGTCGCGTCGAAACGCGACATGTATGTCGGGTGGGCTTACGTCAGGTAGAGCTTGAGCTCCGAGGACGCGTCGTCGAGGCGATCACGCCGCAGGCTGTAATAGGAGAGGCCGCCCTCCTCGGTCAGCGTCACCAGGCCGGCCGCCCGGAGCTGCGCAAGGTGGTGCTTAATGGTGGGCTTGCTGAGCTCGAGCCGTTCGGCGATCTCGGTGAGGTACCAGTCGCGGTCCCGCAGGAGCCGCAGGATCCGGAGCCTCGTCTCGTCGCCCAGGGCCCGATGCAGCCGCAGCACCCCGACCGGCGGCGCGAGCGGATCGCTGGACTCGAGGGCGGCGTCCGAGACGGGATAGACGAACATCCGCCAGTCGCCCCCGGCGAACGTGAAGTTGTACGGCCGGGCCAGGTACGACGGCGCGAGGACGACGCGGCGCACGCCCGGCTCGGACAGCCACCGGATGCCGTTCGTCGTGCGCTCGATGAGGTCCGCGGGCCGCAGCTTCGCTCGGTCGCCGGCCCGCAGCGCGACGTCGCGCGCGATGATCGTCGCGACCCGCGGCTCGATCTCCTGGTACAGCGGCAGCCAGGCCGCCATGAGCTCGGCGACCTCGCCCGCGAGCGTGTCCGAATCACCGAGGATCCGGCTCAACCAGCCGTGCTTGTGCTCGGGCCATGAGCCGAGGACCGCGTCGATCGCCGCCCGGTCGCCGTCGAGCGCGGCCGCGATCTCGGCCTCGCGGGCCGGGTCGCGCAGCTGGTCCGCGAGCACGGCGGCGGCGAAGTCGCGGCCCGGCGTCTCACGGAGGACCTCCACGAACGCCGCGGCGTCGACGACCTCGGGCCGGTCGACGATGAGGCCGGTGCCGAAGATGCACAGCTCCGAGTCCACCGCCGGCCGCACGCGGTCGGGGAGCGCGGCGCGTGCTCGCTCCAGCCATCGGCGATCCTCCGCGGGCAGCTCGTCGTGATCGCCGACGTCGGAGGTCATGCTGATCGCGAAGTCGAACGCCGTCCGCACGTCGAAGCGCGTCGGGAGGCTGTTGCCCGCGCCCACGTCGCGAACCATGGCGCGGCCGTTCTGGGTGGTCGCGCTGGCCGGGGTGATCTGGCGGGGAGAGGGGGTCATCGGTGTCTCTGTCATCGAACTCGTGTTAGACAACAATCTAACATCCGACGCCGTCGTGTCAAGCCCCGCCGATCGTCACGCCCGTCGTCCTTCCCCGTTTACGCCTGCGCGGAGTGCTGTAGACCGCCGGTGCTGCTGTCCCGCACGTCTTACGCCTGCCCGTGGTGCCGGGGGTCCAACGACGCGCTGATTCGCCACAAGACCACACGGAGGCGTAGACGAGCAGCGTGGCGACCGGAACGCGGAGACCGAGACAGCGTGGACAGGTTGCGGGACGTGGACCCGAGGGTCGGGCCGGCTCGCCCCGACCGCCCCGGTGGCGGGGTCGCCATACAATCGCTGGCAACCCGCCTGTCGCCCCGAGGATCCGTTCCGCATGCCCGTCCCCGTCGTCGAGTTCTCCGACGAGCGCCTGCCCAACGGCCTGCGCCTGATCGTGGTCGAGGACCACCTCGCGCCCGTCGTGGCCGTGAACATCTGGTACAACGTCGGCTCCAAGCACGAGGTCCCGGGCAAGACCGGCTTCGCCCACTTGTTCGAGCACGTGATGTTCCAGGGGTCGGCCCACGTCGGGAAGGCCGAGCACATGGCGCTGGTCCAGGCGGCCGGCGGCACCCTCAACGGGACGACCTGGCTGGACCGCACCAACTACTACGAGACGCTGCCCTCGCACCAGCTCGAGCTCGCGATGTTCCTCGAGGCGGATCGGATGGGCTCGCTCCTCGACGCGCTGAGCCAGGAGAATCTCGACAACCAGCGCGAGGTCGTCAAGAACGAGAAGCGCTGGAGCTACGACAACCGGCCGTACGGGACGTGGAACGAGAAGCTGCTCGGCCACCTGTTCCCGGAGAGCCACCCATACCACCACCCCACGATCGGCTCGATGGCCGACCTCGACGCCGCCTCGGTCGACGACGTCAAGGCGTTCTTCCGGACGTGGTACGCGCCGAACAATGCGGTTCTCTCCGTGGTCGGGGACTGCGATCGCGCCCAGGTGCGCGCGTGGGCCGACCGCTACTTCGGGCCGATCCCCGCCAATCCCGACCTGCCCGCCCAGCCGGACCTCTCGCTGCCGCCGCTGATCGGCGAGGAGCGCCGCGAGGTCGTCGAGGACCGCGTCCCGCTGCCGCGCGTCTACGTCGGGTTCCGGGCCCCGGTGTTCGGGGATCGTCGGCTCGACGCCCTGGACATCGCCTCGCAGCTGCTGTCCGGGGGCAAGGGGAGCCGCCTGCACAAGCGGCTGGTCCGCGAGGAGCGGCTGGCCCAGGACGTCGCGGTGTTCACCCTGCCGTTCGTCGGCGGCGCCTCGATCATCGTCGGCTGGGCCACCGTCCGGCCCGGTGTCGATATCGCGACGGTCGAGGCGGCGTACCTCGAGGAGCTCGAGCGGCTGGCGTCGGAGGCCCCGTCGGCCGACGAGCTCGAGCGGGCCAAGGCCCTGACCGAGGCCGACGAACTGGGGGCCCTGTCCCGGGTGGAGGAACGCGCCGACCGGCTCTCGATGTACGCGACCCTGTTCGACGACCCGGCCCTCGTGAACACGATGCTGCCGCGCTACCTCTCGGTCACGGCCGAGCAGATCCGCGACGCCGCGCGGGAGGTGTTCCGCGCCGACAATCGCGTCGTCCTGACCTACGTGCCGGTGGCCGCGGACGCGCCCGGGGACACGCCCGGCGACGCGGCAGGGGAGGAGGCCGCATGAGCGGGATCGAGCTCGTCGCGGAGCGTCCCGTCCCCGGGCATCCGCGCGACTACGAGTTCCCGGCGACCGTCAGGACGTCGCTCTCGAACGGCCTTCGCGTCATCGTCACCCCGATGCCCGGCCGCGCGCTGATCGCGGCCTCGCTCGTGATCCGCGCCGGCGCGGGCGACGAGCCGGCCGAGCTCGGCGGCGCCACCGTCCTCGCCGCCCGGGCCCTGACCGAGGGCACAGCGGTCAGGGACGCGATCGCGCTGACGGAGGCGGCCGAGCGCCTCGGGGCCTCGATCCATGCCGAGGCCGGCTGGGACGCCACGTTTGCCGGCCTCGACGTGCCGGCAAGCCGCCTCACGCCCGCCCTGGAGCTGCTCGCGGAGGTGCTGCGCCGGCCCGCGTTCCCCGCGCGCGAGGTCGACCGCCTGCGGGACGAGCGGCTGACCGACCTGCTGCAGGCCAAGGCCGATCCCCGGCGGCGCGCCGAGGAGGCGTTCGTCGCGGCGATCTACAGGCGGTCCAGCCCGTACCACCGGCCCGCCGGCGGCCTCGCCGAGACCGTCGAGCGGCTGACCGCCGCCGACCTGCGGGCGATCCACGACCGGGGCGTCGACCCGGCCCGCGCGGCCATCGTCGTCGCGGGCGAGGTCGATCCGGACGACGTCATCCGCGACGTCGAGGTCCTGTTCGGCGACTGGGCGGCAGCGGCCACGGCTGCGACGCCCGGCCCCGTCATCGACACGTCGGCCGTGGCGACCCGGTTCGTGCAGGTCGTCCATCGGCCGGGCGCGGTTCAGACCGAGATCCGGGTCGGCCATCCCGCGCTGCCCCGCCGGCACCCCGACTTCTACCCCGTGTCGGTGATGAGCGCGATTCTGGGCGGCCTGTTCAACTCGCGGCTGAACATGAACCTCCGCGAGGAGAAGGGCTACACGTACGGCGCCAGCGCGGGGTTCGACATGCGCCGCGCCCGCGGCCCGTTCGCCGCCCGCGCCGCCGTCAACACCGAGGTCACGGTCCCGGCCCTCCGCGAGATGCTCGGCGAGCTCGACCGGATCCGCGAGGCACCGGTCAGCGACGAGGAGCTGCGGGCCGCCCGGGACTTCCTCGTCGGGGTGTTCCCGCTGCGGTTTGAGACGCCCGGCCCGGTCGCCGGGTCCCTTGCCGGACTGTTCGTGCACGATTTGCCGGAGGACGAGCTGACCCGGTACCGGGGCGCGATCGAGGCCGTCGGCGTGGAGGACGTCCAGCGCGTCGCCCGAGAGCACATCCGCCCCGAGGCCGCTGCGGTCGTGCTCGTCGGCGACCACGCGCAGTTCGGTCCCGCGCTGGACGCTGAGGGCCTGGGGCCGATCACCGTCATCGAGGACGCCGCGGACTGACGCCGCCCCCACGCCCTGTCAGCCGTCGCGCTCCTCGCGGCTGAAACCTTTGTCGCCGCGTCTGCCTCGATGAGGATGAACACGGCCAACAGGCAGGCCGCAGCCCAACAGCGGAGTCCACCGGCGATGAATGACACCCACCGCATGCTCCGATCCATCGGGACCTCGCTCGTCGCGCTGTTCCTGATCGCCGGCGCCGCCTTCGCGACGACCGCTGTCGTGGGCGGCCGCCACACCGCGACCAACGTGCCTGCCGCGCAGGAATCGGCGACCGACGCGCTCGAGACCGACCAGGTCGAGACCGAGGAGCCGACCGACACGGCCGACGCAGCCGAGACGGGGCAGCCGACGGCGACCGACGAGCAGGAGACCGAGCAGCCCACGGCGACCGACGAGGTGAAGCCCGAAGCCACCCATCACCAGAAGCACCGCCAGGGCAACGGCGACAACAGCGGCCCGAGCAGCAACAGCGGCTCCGGCAGCCATGAGGACGCCAACGACGACGACCAGGGTGAGAACGAGGACGCCGACGATCAGGGCGAGGTCGACGACAACAGCGGCCACCACGACGGAGGCGACGACCAGGGCGACGACTCCGCCAGCGGCTCCGGCCACGACGGGTCGGGCGACGACTGAGCCCGCTGGTTCTTCCGGTCGGCGAGGTCCATGACCTCCGTCCTGCGATGGGAGCCGCGTCGATCCTCGATGATGGCATCGGGAGCCGGCGCGGCTCAATCCGGTACCCGCGACGCGGCGTACCGGGGTCGCGGGGAGGACTGGACCACGGAACAGGCGCGGATGACGGCCGCCGATGCACGAGCTGCGTTCGATGAGCGCGAGGTCGTCGATTCCGTGCTGGCCGGGGACCGTGACGCGTTCCGCCGTCTCGTCGAGCGCGAGAGTCGCGGCGTGATCGCGGCGTGCACGCGGATCCTCGGCGATCGCGCCGAGGCCGAGGACGTGGCCCAGGAGGCGTTCGTCGCCGCCTACCGCTCGCTCGCCTCGTGGCGGTCGGAGGGGTCGTTCGGAGCGTGGCTGTCGCGGATCGCCGTGCGGCTCGCGATCCGGCGTGCGGCCCAGCGGAAGCAGGTCGTGTGGCTGGACCCCATCGTCGACGCCGACCGGTTCGCCGCACCCGCGGCAGAAGCCGGCTCCGAGTCGGCCGATCCCGCGCACCGTGTGCTTCGTTCCGAGCGCGACGCGCACCTGCGGGCCGCCGTCGCGGAGCTCGAGGAGCCGTACCGCGAGGTCGTCGCGCTGCGGTTCTTCGCGGAGCGATCGCTCGCGGAGATCGCCGACGTCACCGACAGGCCGCTCGGGACGGTGAAGACGCACCTCCACCGCGGCCTGGCACGACTGCGCCAGTCGATCGAGGAGCCGGACCGATGACGACCCCGCGGCCGTTCGGGCCCGGCGAGCTCGAGGGGGCCGATGGCCTGGCGCCCGAGGACCTCGCGGCGGAGCTGCGCATCGCGCGGGACCTCGAGGCGCTCGGCGGGCCGTCGATGGGCTTCTCGGACGCCGCCTTCATCGACAACGTCATGGCCGCCGTGGACGCCGAGCCCGTGCCCGCCCCCGCCCGGGCCGCCGGTGTCGCGCTGCGACGCGGGGCGTTCGGCGCCTTTCTCGCGTCCTTCGGCGACGCCTGGCGGGTCGCCACGCGGTCCGGGTTCCCGACCATGGTGCGGGCGCAGGCGCTCGCGCTCGTGCTGGTCGTCGCCGCATTCGCCGCGGGATCCGGCGTGGCGGCCGCCGGCGCCGTCGGCCTGATCCGCGGCGATCAGGCCCTGCCCTCGCCGAGCCCCTCGCTCGAGGCACCGACGCCCGTGACCGAGACCCCGAGCCCCGCGATGCCGGCGCCGTCGCCGTTCCAGGAAGCGCCCACTGCCGATGCCACCGAATCGACGCCGCCCACGAGCGACGCCCCGACCGAGAAGCCGACCCGGACCGAACAACCGACCGGGACCGACGACCACGGCGGCGGCGGGAACGACGGGCCCGGCGGCCAGGCGACGCCGAAGGCGACCAACGACAGCAGCGGATCCGGCTCCGGCGGCGGCGGCGGTGACGACCACGGCGGTCCCGGCGGCGACGACGGCAGCGACGACTCGGGGCACGACGGCTCGGGCTCCGGCTCGGGATCGGGTTCTGACTCGGGCTCTGACTCGGGCTCTGACTCGGGCTCCGGTTCGGTCTCGGGCTCGCGGGAGGAGTCGGGCGGCGACGATTGAGCCGGTCACTCGCATCGGCCTGCGGTCGGTCCGGGGCGCGGACATTGGGCCCGAGCGGGAGATCGCGAGGCGTCTCGACCGCTAGGCTTGGCGGGTGATCGTGATCGTTGGCGGCCTCGCCTGGCGGCAGGGCGACCCGTCGGGACCCGCCGGGCGTGCGTGCGAGGTGGCACTGGCCGCGGCGGCCGCCGGCTCGCGCGTCGAGATCGTCGCGCGCGCGGGCGACGACCCGACTGGCGATGCCCTGATGCTCGCGCTCGCCCGCGAGGGGATCGGCCACGTCGCGGTCCTGCGGGACCCGGCCCGTCCGACCCCCGTCCTGGCGGCTCGGACCGCCGCGGGCGATGACGAGCCGGCCCACGCCGTTGCGGCCGCCGCTGAGCCATCCGCCCCACCGCCGACCGGCCCGCCGCCCGGCCCGGCGCTCGACGCCGACGACGTCTCGCTGGGCCTGCACTACCTGACGGACTTCGGGGTGCTGGTCGTCACCGACGACGTCCCGGCGGCAGCCGTGCCAGTCGCGGTCGAGGCTGCCGGGTTCGCCGGTGCCCACCTCGTCCTGCTCGTCGCCGACGGACCCGACGGCGACGCCCCGGCACTCACGCTCCCGGCCGCCTCGACGGTGCTCGCGGTCCCCGCCGATGACGAGGGCGCGTTCGCCAGGCTCGTCGGGGCCTACGCGGCAGCACTCGAATCGGGCGCCGAACCCGCCGCGGCGTTCGCCTCCGCGGTGGGCGCCGTCGGCGGAGAGGCGCTGGAACCCTCGAGCTAGAGCAGCTCCAGCTGCGCCTCGCCGGGCTCGAGGCGGGCGACGAGCTCGGGCCCGTTGTTGCGGACGTTGTTGACGAGCGGCGGGACGGGGTAGGCGGCGAGCGCGACGTCGTCGCGAGGCTCGAGGAAGGCGCGCAGCTCGCCGGGATCCCGCGTCGCCGGATCGAGCCACGCGGCCCACGATTCGGGCGGGATCACGACCGGCATCCGGTTGTGGATCGGGGCCATGAACGCGTTGGGCTGCGTCGTGACGATCGTGAACGTCCGGTGCCACTCGCCCGACTCGACGTCCTGGCGACCGGTCCACAGGCCGGCCAGCGCGAGCGGCCGCTCCGACGGGTCGTGGATCCGCATCGGCTGGCGCTTCGTCCCGTCGCGCAGCCACTCGTAGAAGCCGTCGACCGGGACGAGGCACCGCCGCCGGCGAAACGCGTCGCGGAACAGCGGGCTGGTGGCGACCGACTCGGCCCGGGCGTTGAACGACCGGGAGGCGATCCGCGGGTCGTCGGCCCAGCCCGGGATCAGGCCCCAGCGGTAGCCCACGATCGCGCGCTTCTCGGCGCGCTGGACGACGACCGCCGCCTCGTCGGTGGGTGCCACGTTGAAACGGCCGCCCGGGTCGTCGAACAGGTCCTCGGCCTCGAAGATCCGGGCGATCTCCGACGTCGGCTGCTGCTGCGTGAACCGGCCGCACATGGGCGGGGAGTCTAGCCGGTCCCCGCCAGCCGCCCCGGCCGGTCCGGCTCCTGTACAGTCCCGCCCGTGACCGCGCCGCCGCCGCCGCCGTTCGACCTCCAGGCCACGCTCGCGCAGGACGGCCCGCTGTCACGCGAGACGGCGATGGCCGCCCTCGACCATGCCGGCGAGCTGATGACGACCGCCGACTTCATCGACGCCGCCCGCCTCTACCAGCGGGTCATCGGCTTCAACGACGTCGCCATCACCGGCGCCGCAATGGTCGGTCTCGGCGAGGCGCTGCATCGCCTCGACGACGACTGGCAGGCGCTGGCGACCTGGGAGGAGGCGACCCGCCTGCCGGACAACCCGGCGACGTACCCAGCGTGGCGCAACGTCGCGGCCGCCAAGGTGCGGGCCAGCGACCTGCCGGGCGCGATCGTCGCCTACCGCGAGGCGGAGAAGCGGGCGCCGCAGTCGGACAAGGCCGAGATCGCGTCGCGCCTGGGGTGGCTGTCGAAGGAGGTCGGCGACCAGGGCGCCGCCGGCCGGTACTTCGCGCGTGCCCGCGGCGAGCAGGGCTTCTCGGTCGCCATCGGCGTCCTCGCGGTCACGGTGATCGTCTCGCTCACGTGCGACTTCGCCGGCCAGGCGGGACAGCAGCTGTTCGATCTCCTGTTGCTCGACAAGCCGCTGGTCGCGGCGGGGGAGCTGTGGCGGCTGTGGACCGTCGTCCTCGTCCACGCGCCGCTCCAGCAGATGCCGCTCCACCTGCTGTTCAACATGTACTTCCTGTACCTCGCAGGCCCGTTCGTCGAGCGCCTGTACGGGCGCTGGACGTTCCTCGTCCTGTACCTGCTGTTCGCCGTCGGCGCCTCGCTGACGTCGTTCGCGTTCACGGCCCCGCCATCGAGCCCGTTCGCCGTCGGCGCCTCCGGCGCGATCTTCGGTCTGTTCGGCCTCCTCGTCGCAGCCGAGCGCGTCCACCGACCGGTCCTCGACCAGCAGAGCCGCTCGTTCATGGGTCAGCTCACCGGTCTCGTGATCATCAACCTGTTGTTTGGTTTCCTCCTCCCCGGCATCGACAACCTCGCCCACATCGGCGGTCTCATCACCGGGCTGGTCATCGGGGTGCTGTTCGCGCCGACGCGGGTGCCGACGCTGCGCTCGTTCTGGGTGCGCCCAGGGCCGACGCCAGGGACGACGGTGCCGGTGTTCGGCGCGAGCGGGAATCTCGCGATCCGGGCCGCCGGGCTCGGGGCGTTGACCGTGGCCTTCCTCGTCATGTGGACGCTCGGCTCGGCGGCCTGGGGGTAGGCCGGTGTTCTCGATGCTCCACGGCCGCTGGCCCCGGATCCTCGGGAGCGGCCTCTCGCTCACGTATCTCGAGGCGGACGTCGTCGCAGGTCGCGTGCCGGCCGGTCGGCTCGATGCCGCCACCGACGAGCTCGTCGCCGAGGTCGTCGGCGTCCAGGTCGCGGCGGGACTCGACCTCGTGACCGACGGCCAGGTGCGCTGGGCCGACCCGGGTGCGGCGCTGCTGCGCGCGATGGGCGACGGGGACGCCGGCGCCGACGGGCTGCTGGTCCATGCCTGGCGCTCGACGGCGGCGTTGACGGACAAGGTCGCGGCCCAGTCGATCGCCGGGCCGTACTCGCTCGGGCTCCGCGTGCACGCGGGGGTCGACGCGGAACGGCGAACCGAGTTCACCCTGGAGCTCGCGGCGCGCCTCGCCGGGGAGCTTGGCGCCCTCGCCGCCGCCGGCTGTCCGATGGTGCTGGTCGAGGAGCCCGCGGCGATCGGGATCGGCGCCGCGGCGGATTCCACCAACGACGCCGAGCGGGCGCTGTTCGTGGCCGCACAGGCCAGGCTGCTCGCGGACCGGCCGGCGCTGCACGCGATGCTCGTGCTGACCGGCGGCTCCGCCTGGGCCGCGGGCGCCACGACGATCCTCGACGCGCCGTACCAGTCGTACCTGTTCGACCTCATCGAGGGGCCGGACAACTGGTATCTCGTGCGGGCGGCACCGGGCGACCGCGGCATCGTCTGCGGCGCGCACCGCGCCGACAGCGTCGCCGATCAGTCCCCCGAGCTCGTGTGGGCGGCGCGCTACGCGGCGTCGTCCAACGCGCGGGGCCTCGAGCGCGTCGGCGTGGCCAACGGCGCGTCGATCTCGGAGGCCACCCCCGAAACGATTTGGCGCGCCGCCGAGGCGCTCGCGCGCGCGACCCGCCTTGCGCCGCTGCCCCTTGACGAGGCCATCGCTCAGGGCCTGGACCCGCGCTCCATCCGCCAGCCCTTCGACCCACCGACCGGCCGCCGCCGCCGCGCGCCGGAACCGGGCGCCCAGCCCTAGCGCCTCCTCCCCAGTCTCGCGGCCGCATCCGCGTAGTCGACGTAGGCAAACGAGCGCCTCGCGGACGAGGTCGGCGTCGGCTTCAGCCAATCGCGCTGCCGCCGCGCCGGGTCCACCATTGCGGCGGTCCAGCCGTGGGGGCGGGGCAGGCCGGGTTGATCGACCCACGCCTGCAGCAGGCTCGCCGATCCGGCAAACGCTCGTCGAGCGAGGTCCCGGTTCTCGACGAGGCGCCTCGCGACGGCGGAGCTGTCGAGCACGCACAAGGCGACAACGACGCTCCGCGGGTACCAACCGACGTGGCGGGCCGCGGCCACCGCTTCGCGCTCGTAGAACGCGACGCTTCGTTGAATGGCGCCCATGTCCTCGAGCTCGGTCTTCGACTCCTCGACCAGCAGCGCCAGGTCTGCCTCCCTGAATGCGAGCAGGTCGATCCAGCCGCGTGGTGCGCCGATGCCGATCGGCACCTCGGTTCTCGTGTCCCAGCCGGCTCGCTCGAGCCGGCGAGCGACGTAGCCGGTCAGCCGGGCATGCACGGCGTCGTGCTGCCGCCGGCGATCGGCGAGGTGGCGCGCGTCGAGCTGGAGGTTCGCCCTGATGCCGAGCGCCGTCAGCACGCGCTCGACGGCGGCCAGGTCGAGATGGTGCGCGGAGCCGCATTCGATGCGCCACACCGTCGTATGGGATGTCTTCGCGCGAGCAGCCAGCTCTCGCTGGGACCAGCCGATCAAGGCGCGAGCCTCGCGGACCAGGTCGGCCAGTTGCCCGGCGAAGCCGTGCCGCCGGAGCGCGACGGTTGGGTTCGTCATCGTCCCTTGATAGCGCCGCCGGCTTGCCTGGCGCTTATGCGGCGCTGCAGGCCACTCCGCGTGGCACGGGTATGTGCCAATTGGGGGAGTCGGTGAGTGTCGCCAAGGCTCGAAACGGTGATTTGAAGCACGGGCCGTGCGGCGATGCCGCGTCCTTGGCACATCGCTGTGCCGCGTGCGGGGCGGTCGGGTCGGGGCGCCGCAAGTCGCCTCGCGTGGCACCGGTATGTGCCAGCGGGCCGAGTCGCGTGCTTGGCCCACGTCTCGAAACGGCGGTTGCGAGGACCGGCCGTGCAGCGCCGTCGCGTCGATGGCACATGTCTGTGCCGCGGAGGGCGCGGAAGGCCCGGGGTTGGAGCCGACGGTGGGCGTCTGACGGAGCGTGCCGCGCAACCCGTGCGAAACGCGGTTGCAGCCGACGCGCCACGGTGGGACTATCCAATCTCCGCGTGGCACCGGGACAGGCCTCGGCGTCGCGCGCACCCCACGCGTCGCCACCCCCGTTGTCGACGGGGGAAAGGAGGTCTCCCCGGTGGGCGAGTTGCACGTCGCGCTCGAGGTGAACGGCGAGCACCGGGAGGTCGACGTCGAGCCGAGACGTCTCCTCGTCCAGGTGATCAGGGAGGATCTCGGCCTCACCGGGACGCACGTGGGCTGTGACACCAGCCAGTGCGGCGCGTGCACCATCCACGTCGACGGACGGGCGGTGAAGAGCTGCACGATGCTGGCCGTCCAGGCCGACGGCGTGAACGTCACGACGATCGAGGGGGTCATCGGCGCCGACGGGACGTTGAGCCCGCTCCAGAACGCGTTCTGGGAGAAGCACGGCCTGCAGTGCGGGTTCTGCACGCCCGGGATGATCATGGCCGCGGCCGATCTCCTGAAGCGCAACCAGGACCCCAGCGAGGAGGAGATCCGGCACGCGATCGAGGGCAACATCTGCCGCTGCACCGGCTATCACAACATCGTGCTGGCCATCCGCGAAGCGGCCCGCGTGATGCGCGAGGGTGCCGGCGCACCCGTCGCCGCGAACGCCTGAGGAGGGCTGACGTGACCACCGACGTCCTCGGCACACCGGTCAAGCGGGTCGAGGACCCGCGCTTCATCACCGGCAAGGGCCGCTACCTCGACGACATCCAGCTCCAGGGGATGGTCCACATCGCCATCCTGCGCAGCCCGTACGCCCACGCGAACATCGCGTCGATCGATACCTCGAAGGCCAAGCAGGCCCCGGGCGTCATCGCGGTGATCGTCGGCGCCGACATCCCGTACAACCCGCTGCCCATGGCCTGGCCGGCCGGCGGCGCGAGCGGCCTCCAGAACAACGTCAACGTCCCGCGCACGCTCGCCACCGACTCGGTGAAGTGGACCGGCGAGGGCGTGGCGGCGGTGGTCGCGGAGACGCCGGCCCAGGCGCAGGACGCGCTCGAGCTGATCAACGTCGAGTACGTGCCGCTGCCCGCGGTCGTCGACGCGGAGAAGGCCACCCAGCCGGGTGCGCCGCAGCTCCACGAGAACGCCCCCAACAACGTCGTGTTCGTGTGGCCCGTCGGCGACAAGGACGGCACCGACGCCGCGTTCGCCGACGCCGAGGTCGTCGTCAAGCAGCGCCTCGTGAACAACCGCCTGATCCCGAACCCGATGGAAGTCCGCGGCGACATCGGCTGGTACAACCCGGGCACCGAGGAGTACACGGTCTGGATGTCGAGCCAGACGCCGCACATCCAGCGGCTGCTGCTGACGGCCTTCGTGACCGGCATCCCGGAGCACAAGGTCCGGTGCATCAGCCCCGACGTCGGCGGCGCCTTCGGCACCAAGATCTTCTGCTACGCGGACATGGCGCTCGTGATGTTCGCGAGCAAGCTGGTCGGCGGGCTGCCCGTGAAGTGGGTGGAGGGCCGGCGCGAGAGCTACGGCAGCACCATCCACGGCCGCGACCACATCACCTACGTCGAGGTCGCGGCGACGAGGCAGGGCGAGGTCAAGGGCCTGCGCGTGAAGACGTTCGCCAACCTCGGCGGGCGCCTGTCGACCATCGGCCCAGGCATCCCGACGACCCTCTACGGCCGGATCCTCGCGGGCCCGTACAAGATCCCCAACGTGTTCTGCGAGGTCACCGGCGTCTACACCAACACGACGTTCGTCGACGCCTACCGCGGCGCGGGTCGCCCGGAAGCCACCTACGTGGTCGAGCGCGCGATGGACCTGTTGGCCGACGAGCTGGACATCGACCCGGCCGAGGTCCGGCGCCGGAACTTCCTCCCGCCCGACTCGTTCCCGTATGACAACCCGTCCGGGCTGCTGACCGCGGTCAACGGCTCGAAGCTGTTCATCGACTCGGGCAACTACGAGCCCGCGATGGACAAGGCGCTGGCGATTGCCGGCTACGCCGACATGGCGACGACGAAGGCCGAGGCCAAGGCCCGCGGCAAGCTCCTGGGCGTCGGCCTCTCGACCTACATCGAGGTCTGCGGGGTCGCACCCAGCAAGTGGATCGGCGCCGTCGGCGAGGGCTGGGGCGCGGCGATGTGGGAGAGCTCCAACATCAAGGTCCACCTGACCGGCAAGACCGTGGTCACGATGGGCACCCAGCCGCAGGGCCAGGGGCACGAGACCACCTACGCGCAGATCATCAGCCACGAGCTGGGCATCCCGATGGACGACATCGTCGTCCAGCACTCCGACACCCAGGGCACGCCGTTCGGCTACGGGTCGTACGGCAGCCGCACCTCGAACGTCGGCACCGGCGCCGCGCTCAAGGCGGCCGCCAAGATCCGCGAGAAGGCGCGCCGCTACGCCGCGCACATGCTCGAGGCCAACATCGAGGACATCGAGGTCGACGGCGCCGAGTACCGGGTGAAAGGGTCGCCGGAGAAGAAGAAGACGATCCAGGAGATCGCGTTCGCCCTCGATCTCGCGTTCGACACGCCCGAGGGCATGGAGCCGTACCTCGACGAGACCGCCTACCACGACACCCCGAACTGCACGTTCCCGTTCGGGACCCACATCGCCCTCGTCGAGATCGACGAGCAGACCGGCGTGGTCGACCTCGTGCGCTACATCGCGGTCGACGACGTCGGCAACAAGATCAACCCGATGATCGTCGACGGCCAGCTCCACGGCGGCATCGCCCAGGGCGTCGGCCAGGCGCTGTGGGAGGGCGCCATCTACAGCGACGACGGCCAGCTGCTCACGGGGTCGATGCTCGACTACGCGCTGCCACGGGCGTCGTGGCTGCCGATGTTCGAGCTCGGCGAGACCGTGACCCCGTCGCCCGTCAATCCGCTGGGCGTGAAGGGCGTCGGCGAGGCCGGCTGCATCGCGAGCACGGCGGCCGTGGCCAACGCGGTCATCGACGCGCTCAGCCCGCTCGGCATCCGGCATCTCGACATGCCGTACACGGCGCAGAAGGTCTGGGGCGCGATCCAGGGCGCGACCAACGGCAACGGCTCCGCGACCAACGGCAACGGCTCCGCGAAGGGAGGCCAGGCATGATCCCGGCGGAGTTCGGGTACAGGCGGGCGGGCAGCGTCGACGAGGCGCTGAGCGCGATCGCGGGCGACGACGGGGCGAAGGTGATCGCGGGCGGCCAGAGCCTGCTGCCGCTGCTCAAGCTGCGGCTGGCGTCGGCCGAGACGCTCGTCGACATCGGCCGCCTCGACGAGCTCCGTGGGGTCGAGCGGCTCGAAGACGGGCGCCTGTCCGTCGGCGCGCTCACGACCTATGCCGAGCTCATGGACTCGCCGGCGATCCACTACGGCGTCCTCCGCGACGCCCTGCCCACGATCGGCGACGTCCAGGTGCGCAACCGTGGGACCGTGGGCGGTGCCGTGGCCCATGCCGACCCGGCGTCGGACCTGCCGGCCGCCCTGCTCGCGCTCGACGCGGAGGTCGTCCTCCAGTCGTCGGGCGGGACGAGGACCGTCAAGGCCGACGGCTTCTTCGAGGGGCCGTTCTCGACGGCGATGCGCCACGACGAGCTGCTGACCCGGATCCTGCTGCCGCCGCCGCGCGACAACGCCGGGTCCGCGTACGCCTCCCTCGAGCAGCCGGCGTCGGGCTATGCGATGGTCGGCGTCGGGGCGGTCGTGATCGTCGGCCCGGGCGACGCCATCGAGTGGGCCGGCATCGGCGTCACCGGCGTGTCGGACCACCCGTACAAGGCGACCGAGGCCGAGGCCGCCCTGGTCGGCACCGCGGGCTCGGCCGACGACATCGCCGCGGCCGCCGCCGCGGTCGTCGGCAACCGCGAGGTCAACGGCGACATCCACGCCGCCGCCGAGTACCGCTCGGCGATGGCGGTCGTGTACACGCGACGCGCGATCCAGGCGGCGCTGGCCCGCCTGGGCTGAGCGGCGCCGGACGCCGCGGACCGGAGGGGTGCGGCTCGAGCAGGTCGTTCCCGGCCGCCGTCCGGCGGCGGACCTGGCCGGCGCCGTCCTCGCGCGCGACCTGCGGGTCGGCGGGGCTCGCTGGTCGAAGGGCCGGCGCCTCGACGCCGCCGACCTGGACGCGATCGCCGGGGCATCGCCGGCGGAGGTGGGCGCCGAGTCGGTGACGGTGCTGGTCATGGACGCCGGCGACCTGCACGAGGACGACGCCGCGCTCCGGCTCGCCGCCGCCGTGCGCGGCCCGGGGCTCGACCAGCGCGGCCCCAGCGAGAGCCGGATCGACCTGCTCGCTGCTCAGCCCGGCGTGCTGCATGTACGGTCGCGCGAGATCGAGCAGCTCGACCGGATCGATCCGCTGGAGGTGTTCACGGCGCTCGACGGATCGGTGGTCACGACCGGCCAGCTGGTCGCGTCGGTGAAGGTGGCGCCGCACGTCGTCCCGGCGGCGATCGTCAACCGCGGGGTGGCGATCGCGCGGGCGGGGCGACGACCACTGGTCTGGGTCGCGCCGTTCGTGCCCATGCGCGTCGGCGTGCTGGTCAAGGAGTCGCTGCGGGCCGCCGACCGGACGAGATTCGAGCGCAGCGTACGGGACAAGGTCGAGTCCCTCGGTTCGTCGGTGGTCCGGTTCGAGTACCTGCCCGACGAGATCACGGCGGTCGAGACGGCGCTGGCGTCGATGACGACGGGGCGGGCGGGCGCCTCGGGCACCTCGGGCGACGCGGTCGACGTCGTGCTCACCGCCGGCGGCCGGTCCACGGACCCGGGCGACCCGTTCTTCGTCGCGCTCGAGGCCGTCGGCGGCCGGCTGATCCGGCGCGGCGTACCCGCCCACCCGGGCTCGATGCTGTGGCTGGGCCGGGTGCGCCACACGGCCGTCCTCGGCCTCCCGACGTGCGGCGCCTACTCGAAGGCGACCGCCGCGGATCTCCTGTTGCCGCGCCTCCTCACCGGGGAGCCGCCCACGCTCCGGACCGTGTCCCGCCTGGGCCACGGCGGCATCCTCACCCGCGACATGCGCTTCCGGTTCCCGGCGTATGCTCGGGCCTTCGATGCACCCGACGGCTGACCCCGAGACATCGATCGCGATCGTCAAGACCCGCGACGCGACAGCCGCGACGAAGGCCGCGGACGTCGCGGTCGATCCCTGCTGGCCGGGCGCCGTCGCCGAATCACCCGACGCGCCGTTGATCGGCCGCGAGGCGGACCTCGCGGCGATCCGGCGACTCGTCGCCGGGCGCGACCGGACGTTCGTGACCCTGGCCGGCATCGGCGGCGTGGGCAAGAGCCGCCTGGCGGTCGAGGTCTCGAGGCGCGCGCTCGTCCGCCGCGACGGGCGGGTCGCCTTCGTTCCGCTCGACGGCGTCAGCGACGCCTCGCTGGTGGTGCCGGCGATCGCCGGGGCGATGGGCGTGCCCGACGAGCCCGGCCGGACCCTCGTCGAATCGCTCGCGGAGGCGCTCGGACGCGCGCCGAGCCTGCTGGTCCTCGACACCGTGGAGCACGTGCGCTCCGCGGCGCCCGCCCTCGCCGACCTGCTGGCCCGAACGCCCGGCCTGACGATCCTCGCCACGAGCCGGATCGCGATCGGGGTGCCGCGCGAGCGCGTCGTGTGGGTCGACCCGCTGCCCGTGCCGCCCGACTCGGAGCTCGACCCGGACGAGCTGATGCGCAACCCGGCGGTCGCCCTGTTCCTGGGCCGGGCGGCGATCAGCCGGCCCGAGATCGAGGCCACCCCGACCAACGCCGCCCTCGCCGCCGCGATCTGCCGCCGGCTCGACGGGATCCCGCTGGCGATCGAGCTGGCGGCGGCCGCGCTCCGGGTCCTCGCGCCTCATCAGCTGGTCGACCAGCTGGAGGGCCGGATCGCGGAGACCGGCGTCGAGCCGGGCGTCGAGGCCGGCTGGGACGACGGCAACGCCGGACCGGCGCGCCAGCGGAGCCTGCGTGCGGCGATGGACTGGAGCATCGGCCTGCTGCCCGAGCCCGTTCTCCGGCTGTACCGGCGGGTGTCGGTGATCTCGGGCAGGTTCGGGGCCGCGACGGCGACCGCGATGCTCGACGGCGGGGAGCGGCGGGGGCTCGTCCCGCTCGGCATCGAGGTGGAGTCCGGCCTCCAGCAGCTGGCGGCTGCCTCGCTCCTGCGGCACGAGGACGACGGGCTGGCGTTCGCGATGCTGACGACGGTGCGCGCGGATGCGCAGGACCGGCTCGCGCGCAGCGGCGAGGCCGTCGCGATGCGCTGGGCCCACGCCTACCAGGTGCTCGCCGTGGCCGAGGAGGCCGAGCGCGCGCTGCCGACCGGCCGCGACCTCGAGGCACTCGACCGGCTGGAGGAGGCGCACGACGACATCCGGGAGGCGCTGGAGTGGGCGATGTCGCAGGGCGACGGGACGTTCGCCCTCCGGCTCGCCGGGGCGCTCGCGGAGTTCTGGCGGACGCGCGGCCACCATACCGAGGGACGGCTCCGCCTCGCCGCGGCGCTGTCGCTGGCCGTCGACCCGCCGCCGGCCGTGCGGCGCAAGGCCCTCAGCGGCGCCGGCCTGCTGGCGTCGTACCAGGGCGACTACCGGCTGGGCGAGGCGTACCTGCGCGAGGCGCTGTCGATCGCCCGAGCGATGGGCGACGAGGAGGCGATGGCGTCGTGCCTCAACTGGCTGGGCACCAACGCCTACGCCAGCGGGGACCTCGACGCGGCGGAGGCGTTCGTGTCGGAGGCGCTCGAGATCCGGCGCCGGATCGGCGAGCCGGCGGGGATCGCGCTCGCGCTCAACGCACTCGGTGGCGTGCACCACTTCCGCGGTGACCTCGATCTCGCGCGCGAGATGTTCGTCGAGAGCCTGTCGCTCAAGGAGGGCCTCGGGAACACGAACGGGATCGCGGTCGCGCTGACCAACCTCGGGCTCGTCGAGCGGGACGCCGGGCACCCGGAGGAGGCCGCGGAGGCGTTCGACGAGGCCATCCAGATCTGGGACCGCCTGGGCGACCGCCAGCGGCTCGCGGTGGGCGTGCACAACGCGGCGCTGCTCGCCCTGGACCGCGGGCGCTACGATGACGCGGCGCGGCAGCTGACCCGCGCCCACGACATCGCGGCCGGGGTAGGCGACCGCTCCGAGATGGCGTACGCGATGGCCGACCGGGTGCGGGTCGACGTCGAGCGGGGCGACCTCGACGGGGCGACCGATGCGCTCGCTGCGTCGCTCCCGCGGGCCCACGCCATCGGCGCCCGCGTCATCGTGCTGCTCGCGCTCGAGGGCGCCGGGGCACTGGCGGCGGCCCGTGGTGACGACGTCCTGGCGATCCGCCTGTGGGCGGGCGCCGCGGCCGATCGGGCGGCGTCCGGGTTCGCCAACATGCCGGCCGACGAGCGACTGATCGACGCGCGGATGTCCGAGTCCCGCGAGCGCCTCGACCCCGAGGCCGTCGCGGCGGCCTGGGGCGAGGGCCAGGCGCTGACGCTGGACGCGGCGGTGGAGGCCGCGATGACGCTCGTCGAGCCCGTCACGGCGTCGGCCGGCTGAGACGATCTGCGGGCGGCTGTAATCGGCCCGCCCGACCGGCGTTGTCATGGGCGTCAAGCCCCATCTGCCGGAGGACCCAGATGCGCCGATCCCGTCTGCTCACGCTGCTCGGCGGCACGCTCCTCGCCGCGTTGCTGCTCCCGTCGCTCGCCGTCGCGGCGGTGCCCACGACGACCACGGCCCCTGGCGACCCGACGATCAAGCTCCACTGCGCGCTGGTGATCCCCGCAGGGCATCCCGCCCGCGAGCGGGTCGGCTGCGGCTGGACCGCGGTCACGGGCGTCGACGTCCGCGCCTACCGCGTGTGGAAGACCGTCGATGCCGGCATCGGCCGGCCGCGTCATCTGATCGCCCGGGTAAAGCCCAACGAGCCGCTCCGCGTCGTCGACCCCAACATCCGGCGCGGGCACACCTACACCTACCGGGTCGTCGCGATCGGAACCGACGGGGCCCGTGTCGGCTTCAGCAATGCCGAGTGGCTGCGCGTGGGCTGGCGGGCCGAGAAGATCGCCCTCAACTGCGCATTCGTGATCGACGCGGCCCGGCAGGGCGTCGCCTGCCACTGGTCGAAGGTGGATCGCCCGCACGCGACACGCTTCGTGCTCGTGCGCTCGGTCGACGGCGGCCCGCGGGAGCGGATCTACCGCACCCCGGCGGACGGTCGCCGGTCGTACTTCGACACCGACGTCGCGGCCGGCCAGAGCATCCGCTACAAGGTGTTCGCGCTGGCGGGCGACGGCCGGGTCGTGGGCGTCAGCCGGGCGGACACCGTCCTGGTCCCCACCGTCGTCACCCCGTAGTCGGCGGAGTCGGCGCGATCCGCGCCGTCGACACCGGCACACTTGCCGGGGTGGACGGACGAGCGGGTGACGAAGCCGATGAGCGGGACCTGGTGGAGCGCGCGAGGGTCGATCCGACGGCCTTCGCGGAGCTCTACCGCCGATACCTGCCCCGCGTCCACGCCTTCGCCTACCGCCGTACCGGTGCCGTGGAGGTCGCCGAGGACATCACCTCGGCGGCCTTTGAGCGCGCGCTCCGCAACCTGCATGCGTTCACCTGGCGACCCGGCGGCTTCGGGCCATGGCTGTTCCGGATCGTATCCAACGAGCTCGTCGATCACTACCGGCGGACCGGTCGCGCCGCCTCCGATCGCTCGGCCGACGCGGCCCTCCGGCTGCTGCCGGCGGAAGCCCGCGACCCGGCCGAGGAGGTCGGCGAGCGTGATGCCGTCGCCGAGGTGCTGGCCGCGATGGACCGTCTGAGCCCGCGCTACCAGCAGGCGCTCGCCCTGCGCTACCTCGCCGACCTCAGCACGGACGAGGCGGCCGCCGCCATGGGCACGTCCAAGGCCACGCTGGCCGTCGTGGTTCATCGCGCCACCCGCGCCCTCCGCCGCGCCCTGGCCGAGGAGGACCGGTCGTGAGCGACGACATGCAGAAGCGGCTGGAGGAGGCGGGCGGGCGGCCCGTCCCGCCGCCGGACCCGGCGTTCGCGGAGCGGCTGGAGGCGCGGCTCCTGGCAGTCGGCGGAACGTCACCGGTCCCGCCCGAGCCCACCGGTCCGCGGCGGTCGCCCGCGCGGCGTCGCTGGTCGATCGCGCTCGCCGCCGCGGCGCTGGGCGCACTTGCCGTCGCCCTCGTGCTCACCGTGGGTCCCAGCGGGACACCTGTGCCTGTCCCGGAGCTCGCGCAGCCGGTCAACGTCACGGTCGCCCTCGCGGACGGCACCGAGCTCGACGCCACGGACGGGCTCAGCCTGCCCGACGGGGCGGTGATCACCGTCGGCGTCGGCGGATCCGCGAGCATCCAGGGCCAGCAGCTGCAGCCGGGTGACGTCGCCACGATCGAACACGGCCGACCCCGGATCGTTCACGACCGCCCGATCGGCGTCGTGACGCAGACGCCCGGCCGCGCCACACCCAGGCCGACGCCCCGGCCCACGCCGCGGCAGACGCCGGTCCCCGAACGAACGCCCAGGCCGACCGCGCCGCCGACCCCCCGGCCCACGCCGAAGCCGACGCCGACGCCCGCCCCGGATCGCACGCCGACGCCGACCGCGACGCCCGAACCGACGCCGAAGCCGACGCCGCCGGTCGAGATCGGGCCGCCGCCCACGCCCTCGCCGTCGCCCGCCCCGCTCACCGCCCGGCCGCGACTGCGGGCGCATGCGAATCCCGCCGGCAACCGGGTCGTGTTCCGCTGGACCGCCACGCGCCGCGCGGCGAGCTACCTGCTGATCGTGACCCGATCGCGCGTCGGCCCGGCGCCGGATCCCGTGTACCCGGGCGCGAAGGTCTTCCGCGAGTTCGCCAACGCGCCGGGTCGGTGGCTCCGGTTCCGCGTCCTGGACCCGGTCGTCGAGGTCAAGCTCATGGTCGTCGCCCTCGGCCCGCACGGTCACGAGGTCTCGCGCAGCCGGATCGTCACCCTCACCACCGGCGGCGAGGTGGCCGGCGAGGTGACGCCCGATCCCGATCCGTCACCCGGCGGTGGTGGCGCGTCGCCCTGAGCCAACCTCCCGAGCGCGCACCCGGCCCGCCGACGCTCGACGCCGGGCCCTCGGTGTAGCATCGCCGCCCATGGAGTCCGAACAGCCCCAGCCCGCCGAACCCCGCGCGCCGTCCGCCCGTGCCGACCGCCCCGAGGCGACCCGCTCGATCGAGGGCATCGTCGATGCGTTCCGCGGCCACGGCTACATCGCCGAGCGCTCGCTCGCGACCACGGTGTTCCTCGCGCTCGAGCTCGGGCGGCCGCTGCTGCTCGAGGGGGAGGCCGGGGTCGGCAAGACCGAGCTCGCCAAGGTCCTCGCGGCGACGCTCGGCTCGCGGCTGATCCGGCTCCAGTGCTACGAGGGCCTGGACGTCAACACCGCCGTCTATGAGTGGAACTACCCGCGCCAGATGCTGGAGATCCGGCTGCTCGAGGCGCGCGGCGAGATCGACAAGGCGTCGGCGCACGACATCTTCGGCCCCGAGTTCCTGCTCAAGCGCCCGCTGCTCCAGGCGCTCGAGTCGACCGACGGCAGCGCGCCGGTGCTCCTGATCGACGAGATCGACCGCGCCGACGAGGAGTTCGAGGCGTACCTGCTCGAGATCCTGTCGGACTTCCAGGTCACGGTGCCCGAGATCGGCACGATCCGCGCCGCCCAGGCGCCCCGCGTCGTCCTGACCTCCAACCGCACCCGCGAGGTCCACGACGCGCTGAAGCGGCGCTGCCTGTACCACTGGATCGACTACCCGACGGCGACCAAGGAGTTCGAGATCGTCGCGACGCGGGTGCCGGACGCACCGCCGCGCCTGGCCCGCGAGGTCGTCGGCTTCGTCCACCGGCTTCGCGCGGCGGACCTGACCAAGGTGCCGGGGGTCGCGGAGACGCTCGACTGGGCGGCGGCGCTCCTGTCGCTGGGGGCGGCGGAGCTGTCTCCCGACATCGTCGACGAGACCCTGGGCGTCGTCCTCAAGTACGAGGAGGACATCCGGCAGGTCCGCGGCGGCGTCGCCCGCCAGTACCTCGCCGAGGCGACCGCCCAGGCCTGAGGGGCCGACAGCGGCCTTCCCGAACGGGCAACCCGCCTGCCCGATCGGACCTCGACGGCACCCCGCCTCCCGATTACGGTCGTGGCGAGCGGCCGACCGACCTCGGCCACGGACCCGGCCGCCAACGCTTGCCCATGACGGACCACGCCCTCACCGAAGCGCCGTCCCTGCGCAGCCTCCCGCTGGCGATGCGAGCGGAGGCCGGGCCCGTCGCGGCGCGCGGTGCGGCCCTTCCGTACACCCTGCAGCACGGCATCGACCCGCGGCTGCTCAGCGTCCCGCCGATCATGGAGCTGCAGCGGATCGCCGGGAATCGCGCGGTCGCCGGGCTGCTCCAGCGCCAGCCGGGCCCGGGACCGACCGGTGGACCGGGTCCCGGTCCCGGGCCGACGACCGGGCCGACGGCCGGGCCAGGCGCTACCGGCGGGCCGACGACCGGGCAGACGGGCGCGACGCCGACCGTCACGGCGACTCCACCCGACCCCTTGGCGGACAGCCGGATCAAGTGGATCGAGGACCTGCCGACGACGATCCGCCTCTCGATCGACAGTGTCGGCGAGAACAAGCTTCGCAACCGCATCGCGAAGCTCGATGCATCCATCGCCCGACAGAAGGCCGCCATCGACAAGGCAGCGACCAAGGATGCGAAAGATGCGGCGACCAAGGCCATGGAGTCGGACGCCGACGTCAAGGCCAAGGCGGACCTCAACGCGGCGCAGGGCAAGGGCTGGGCGACCAAGCGGATTGCCCTGATGGACTACATGGGCTGCTCGCTTGGCGGCGACGTCGGGGTCGAGCGCTACTACAAGGCCCTCGTCCCGTTCGGTCCGGAGGACCTGTGGGTCCATCCTGAGGTCGCGCGACGCCTGATTCGGGTCCGCGACGACCTCAAGGCCGAGAACGTCCCCATGCCCGACACGTCGGTCGGGTTCGCCCTCCGCGGCCGGCACATCCACCCGGCGAAGGAGGACAAGTACCCGGGGATGATGACCCACTCGCTCGGCGTGGCCATCGACTGGGAGGCGTACAAGAACGTCCACTTCAAGGACGAGGCTCTGATGGCCCTCGTCGGCGCGGTGACCGGCGGCTCGCACAACATGAACCTGCCCGCCGGCTACCTGAACACGATCGTCGCCATGGGCGAGGCCTCGATGGGCAAGACGCTGACTGCGCAGCAGCAGAAGGATGCGGCCGGAGGGGACAAGGTCATCGAGACCATCGGCAGCGAGTACGATCGGTTGGCTGGGGCCTCGGACAAGCTTCGCGACAGCCTGACGTTCGACACGACGAAGGTCCTCGAGCTGCACCACACCCTGATCGACTTGCAGAAGGCGATCCCTCCCGCCGCCGCGAACCTCGCCAAGGCGAAGCGCCGGCGCGGCAAGGATGCGGCCGAGGCGGTCAAGAAGGCGCAAGAGGCCTTCGACTCGGCGACGGCTGCCCTCCCGGCGAAGCTCGCCGAGGTCAAGCCCCAGCTCGAGGAGCTGTTCAAGCCGTGGATCAAGGCGATCAACGACGCGATCACGGCGACGCGCAAGGAGGCCGAGCCGCTGCTCGGCGGACGCCCGCTCGAGGAAGTGATCACCGATCGTGGGCTCGCGTCGAAGGAGGCGGCCGTCAAGGCCGCGACCAAGCCGGCGGCGGGAGACCTGGCGAAGCTCGTGAAGTCATCGACGGCAACGGCGACCGCCACGACGACGCTCCGCACGAAGGTGGCCGCCGCCCGCGCATACCTCGACGAGAAGGGGACCGCCCAGGAGAAGGTCGACTGGTCGGCGCGGCTCTCGGACATCGAGGCGCGCGCCGAAAAGGTGATGACGAAGGTGGGCGCGACCCGCTCCGAGGCCCAGGTGCTGAGCGGTGGCGCGCCGGCCGCGGCGTCTGCAGCCCCGACAGCCAAGGCAAAGGCGCCGTCCTGGGCGAAGAGCGTCGGCGCCTGGGAGGCGGACCTGGTAAAGCAGGAGGCCGCCGCGGATACGGGCGAGGCGGCGCTCACCACGGCCAACACCAAGCTCACACCCGAGGCGATCCAGTCCGCCCACACGCTGCGCGACGAGCGGGCCGCGAGCGAGGCGATTCGGGCCAAGGTCACGAAGCCGCAGTTCGAGCAGCTGCAGGCGTTGAAGGTGAAGCTGTTCTACCTGCAGCAGGCGTCCGACCGGCTGCTGAACGACGCGTCGTTCATGTTCAAGGAGAAGGACGCGCGCGACCCCGGCGTCGCCCAGATCACGGGCGTGCTCGGCCTCGATCCCAAGGCCCGGGCGGACCTCGGCGGTGGCGGCTTCTTCGGCACTTCGACCGCCGGCCTCGAGGCGACCAAGAAGGGCAAGCCGACCTCGCGCTCGGGCTTCGGCAAGCAATTCTTCCAGGTCATGGCGCGATACGGCTTCGAACCCGCTGCAACATGGCACACCGCGGACACGATGCACTTCCAGGTCCAGGGCCTCGTCGATCAGATCATGCCCGTGGACGCATGCCTGGAGCCGCCCGCCGACGCGGAGTCCAAGGCCAAGAACGACAAGGAACAAGCGGCGATCGATGCGGCGCGGGCGAAATCGGCCGCGGCGCGGACAAAGGCGGCCGCCGCGCGGACGGCCGGCGAGGCGTTCTCCACCGGGGCCGCGGCCGCCCATACGACGTGGGAGAAGGAGGGCGGCAAGCACTGACTGCCCCCGATCGACCGCGCCTGGCTGCTCGTGAGCACGACCCGGATCAGGACGTGGCACGATCTGACCGTGAACGCGCACGGGGACGCACCGGGCTCCGACGCCCTGGTGGTCGCCCCGACCGGCGAGGTCATCGATGGGCGACGGCTGTTGGCCGAGGCCGTCGGCTTCGGGCGCGCGTTGAGGGCCGCCGGGCTCCCCGTCGACATGGCCGCGTCGATCGACTTCGCGCGGGCGCTGACGTTCGTCGACCTCGGCAACAAGGGCGTCGTCCGGGACGCCGGGGCCGCCCTGTTCGTGCGCCGCCGCGACGACCGCGAGGTCTACGACCGCGTGTTCGCCCAGTTCTGGCGCCGCCGGGGGCGGAAGCTGCCCAAGCCGCGGCTCGAGGGACTCGCGCCGGACGCCGATCGCGACGAGGAGGGCGAGCCCGGGGCCGCCGACGAGGGTGGCGAGGGTCGCGAGGCGACGATGTCGGAGCTCGCGACGATGGGCGTCCAGGTGGCCTCCGACAGCGAGGAGGACGGCGAGGTCGAGGGCGTGACGATCTCGCCCGACGCCTACTCCCGCGGCGAGCTGCTGCGCCACCGCGACTTCGACCGGATGACCTCGGCCGAGCTGCGCGACGCCGAGCGCTTCGTCGACCTGCTGCGACCGCGCCTCGAGCGCCGGCGGACGCGACGGTTCGAGCTCCACCCGCATGGCCGGCGGGTGGCCCAGCGGGCGATGTTCCGGCGCAACCTCGCCACCGGCGAGCTCACCGACTGGGTCTGGCGCCGCCAGGTCCGCGAGCCCCGCCAGCTCGTCGTCCTGTGCGACATCTCGGGCTCGATGGAGCGGCACTCGCGGCTGCTGCTGCGGTTCGTCCAGGCGCTGTCGCGGACGAACGAGGTGCGCACCGAGTCGTTCGTGTTCGGGACGCGGCTGACGCGGGTGACCCGGCTGATGCGCGACCGCGACCGGGACCGCGCGCTCGCACGCGTCGCCGACACCGTCACCGACTGGGCGGGCGGGACCCGGATCGGGGAGTCGTTCCGGGACTTCAACCACCGCTGGGCGCGCCGCACGCTGCGGACGTCGGGGGTGGTGATCGTGGTCTCCGACGGCTGGGACCGCGGCGACCCGGCGCTGGTCGCCGCCGAGACCGCCCGGCTGCGCCGCAACTGCCACCGCCTGGTGTGGCTCAACCCGCTCGCGTCGGCGCCGGGCTATCAGCCGCTGGCTGCGGGCATGAAGGCGGCCTACCCGTTCATCGACGACTTCCTCGCGGCGGGCACGCTGGCGTCGCTGGAGCGGCTGGGCGAGGTGCTCAGCGGCTCGTCCCAGGGGACCGCGCGGCGCGGCGCCGCGGTCACCCACGCGACCTCCGTGACGCCGTCGCTCGGCCTGGCCGCGCCGGACGCCGCCCCGCCTCGTCCCCTGGACGGCGCACCCGCCGACTCGGGCCGGGCGCGCCCGCTGACATGAGTGATTCCGAGCGCGGCGATCGGCGCCGGCGCCACCGCCCGCGCCGGACCTGATCCGCGAGCGCCCACCCGACGAATCGGAGGACACGATGCAGGAGCTGCTGGACACGCTGGACGGGTGGCGCGCCGAGGGCGCCGGGGTCGGTCGTGCCGTGGTCGTGCGGACGTTCGGGTCGGCGCCGCGGCCCGAGGGGGCCGTCCTGCTGGTGACCGACGACGGGCGGCTCGCAGGCTCCGTGTCCGGCGGCTGCGTCGAGGGGGCCGCGGCCGAGGAGATCTGGTCGTCGCGCAAAAGCGGCCTGGAGCGGGTCATCCGCTACGGGATCAGCGACGAGCAGGCGTGGGACGTCGGCCTCGCGTGCGGCGGGACCATCGACGTGCTCATCTCGCCGCGGGTGCCCGACGTCGCGGTGACCGCCGCCCGCGAGACCCGCGAGGGACGAGGCGACGGGCGCGCGATCATCACCCCGCTGCCCGAGGACGCGCCGCCGGCGTCGTTCGGCGCCCACCCGCCCGGCGCCGGTGCCCCGCCAGCCGAGGTCCTGGTGGTCCACGAGGACGGCGAGCTCGAGGGCACGCTCGGCGATGCGGCGGCCGACGCGGCCCTCGTCGACGCGGCCCGGGACGCGCTCGCGCACGGTGTGTCCCGGACGATCGACGTCGCCGGCCGCCAGCTGTTCCTCGAGGCCTACCCGGTCCGGCCGCGGCTGGTCGTCGTGGGGGCGGTCGAGGTCGCGCGCACGCTGGTCCGGCTGGCCAGGGAGCTGGGCTACGAGACCGTGGTCATCGACGGCCGGGCGGCGTTCGCGACCGAGGCGCGGTTCCCGGACGTGGACCGGCTCCTCGTCGGCTGGCCGGACGAGCTCGCCGACGAGATCGGCCTCGGACCTGCCGACGCCGTCGCGGTGCTCACCCACGACGTGAAGTTCGACGAGCCGGCGATCGTCGAGGCGCTCCATCGTGGCTGCCGGTACGTCGGGGCGGTGGGCTCACGCAAGACCCAGGCCGACCGCCGGGCCCGGCTGCTCGCGGCCGGCGTCACCGAGGCGGAGGTCGACCGCCTGCGGGGCCCGATCGGGCTCGACCTCGGCGGGCGGCTCCCGTCCGAGACCGCGCTCGCGATCATGGCCGAGGTCGTCTCGGAACGACGAGCCGGCACGGGCCGCCCGATGCGCGAGCTGGCGAAGGGCCGCGACGCGGCCGTCCCGGCCGGGGCGGCGGGGTGAAGGTCGTGGCGCTCGTCCTGGCCGCCGGCGCGAGCACGCGCTTCGGGTCGCCCAAGCTGCTCGCGCCGCTCGACGGCCGGCCGCTCCTGCAGCACGCCCTCGACGCGGTCGCCGACGCGGGCCTGTCCGACGCCGTCGTGGTGCTCGGCCGGGGCGCCGAGGACGTGGAGGCCGCGATCGCCTGGCGGTCTGAGCGGCGCGTCGTGAACCCGCGACCCGAGGACGGGCTATCGAGCTCCCTCCGGGTGGGCCTCGCGACCGCGATGGCCGACGCGGCGGCGGACGCGGTGATCGTCGTGCTCGGGGACCAGCCGGCCATTCGATCCGACGTCGTGCGCGCCGTCGTCGACGCGGCGGAGACGTCGCAGCTGCCGATCGTGCGCCCGCGCTACGCGGCCGACGACGCGCCCAACCCCGTGGTCCTCCGGCGCGCCGCGTGGCCGCTCGCCGAGGGGATCGAGGGCGACCGGGGCCTCGGGCCCGTGCTGGCCGCCCGGCCGGACCTCGTCCAGGAGGTGCGCGTCGACGGCGCCAACCCGGACGTCGACACCGTCGCGGACCTCCTGCGACTCGAGGGCGTATCGTGACCCGCGATGTCGCCTAGGAGCCCCGCCTCCGCCGACCGCCTCGAGTCCGCCTGGGCCCAGCGCGTCCGGGAGAACCGCGACCAGGCGGTGCGGTTCCGGGAGACGCAGTCGCCGGACTTCTACGCACCGGTCTCGTCGCTGTTCGTCGCCGACCCCCGCCGCACCGACGAGCCGGCCCTGGCCGTGCTGCTGGCGTCCGCGACCGAGGACCAGGTCTGGCTCGACATCGGCTCCGGCGCCGGACGCTATGCCCTGCCGCTCGCCCTCGTCGTGCGCGAGGTCATCGCCGTCGAGCCGTCGGCCGGGATGCGGGGCGCGCTGCGGACGGGCATGGGCGAGCACGGGATCGCCAACGTTCGTGTCGTGGCCGGCGCGTGGCCCGAGTCGGTGGAGCGCCTGGGCGACCTGCCGGCCGCCGACGTCTCGATGATCGCCCACGTGGGCTACGACATCGAGGCCATCGGCCCGTTCCTCGACGCGATGGAGGCGGCGACCCGCGAGCGCTGCGTGGCCGTGCTCACGGACCGCAGCCCGGCCTCGGTGGCCGACCCGTTCTGGCCGCTCGTTCACGGCGAGGATCGGGTGCCGCTGCCGGCCCTGCCCGACCTGCTCGAGGTCCTCCACTCGCGCGGCCGCGAGACGGAGGTCGTCCGCGTCGAGCGACCGCCGCGCACCTTCGACTCCGTGCCCGCGCTCACGGCGTTCCTGCGCCGCCAGCTGTTCATCGCCGAAGGCGGCGAGAAGGACCTGCACTTCCGCGCGGTGCTGCCCGACCGGATCGTCAACCGTGACGGCGGTTGGACCCTCCTCGACCCCCCGGCCGGCTCGATCGGCATCGTGACCTGGGGTCCGCGCTGACGATCCGGCGACGGGGATGTGCAGCCGGGTGAAACAGTAGAGCGCGGTTGCGCGGTTGCGCGCACAATCACGTCGACGCCGCCTCGCGACCGCGGGGATCGGCTTCGCAAGCCTCTCGCACGCCACCCGCAACCCGGCCGGGGGGATCACCGCAATCCGCGGTTGAACGGCCGCCGAATCTGTTGGCAAGGTGCAGCCCGCCATTGCGTGGCGGCGGGCTCGACCAACGCTCCCGTGTCTCGCACGGGGAGGAGGGCAGGCAGCGCATGATCCCGAGTCAGTTCGACTACGTCCGTCCGGGTTCGCTGGACGAGGCGCTGCGGATCCTGCGGGACCGCGAAGGGGAAGCCAAGATCCTGTCAGGCGGCTACAGCCTGATCCCGCTCATCAAGCTCCGGCTCGCGCAGCCCGCGCTCCTGGTCGACATCGCGGCGATCACCGGCCTCGACGGGATCACCGAGGACGCCGACGGTCTCCACATCGGGTCCCGCGCGACGCACCGCCAGATCCACGAGAACGAGATCGTCGTCGACCGCTATCCGCTGCTCCACGACGTGTCCGGCGGCATCGGCGATCCGCAGGTCCGCAACTGGGGCACGATCGGCGGTTCGGTCGCCCACGCCGACCCGGCGTCCGACTGGCCGGCGGTCCTGCTCGCGCTCAACGCGACGATCGTCTGCCGCGGCGCCGGCGGCGACCGCGAGATCGCCGCGCGTGACTTCTTTATCGACACGTTCACGACGGCCATCGAGCCCACGGAGGTGCTCGTCGAGGTCCGCACGATCGTCCGCCCGAGGGGCTCCGGTGGCGCGTACACGAAGCTCGAGCGGCGCGTCGGCGACTTCGCGACCGCCGGCGTCGCCGCGCTGATGACGATCGGTGCCGACGGGACGATCAGCAGGGCCGGCGTCGGCGTGACCGGGGTCTCGGCCTCGCCGTTCGCGGTCCCCAGCGCCGAGGCGCTGCTCCTGGGCCAGTTACCGGGCGACGACGCGTTCCGCGCCGCGGGTGCCGCCGCGGCCGCCGCCAGCGAGCCCGCCGGCGACGTCCGGGGCTCAGCCGACTACAAGCGCGCGATGGTCGCGGAGCTGACCCTGCGGTCGCTCCGCACGGCCGCCGAGCGCGCCCGCGCGTACGCATAGGAGGGCTCGATGACCACCCAGCACGTCTCGGTCACCGTCAACGGCGAGGCGCGCGAGGCCGACGTCGAGCCTCGGCTCCTCCTCGTCCACCTCCTGCGCGACACGTTCGGGCTCACCGGCACCCACACCGGCTGCGACACGAGCAACTGCGGCGCGTGCACCGTCCACGTGAACGGGCGCAGCGCCAAGTCGTGCACGATGCTCGCGGTCCAGGCGGACGGCGCCGAGATCACGACGATCGAAGGCATGGAGACCGGGGGCAAGCTGCACCCGCTCCAGCAGGCGTTCTGGGACCAGCACGGCCTCCAGTGCGGCTTCTGCACCCCAGGGATGATCATGCAGTCGGCGTGGCTCCTGGGCGAGAACCCCGACCCCACCGAGGCCGAGATCCGCGAGGGCATCTCCGGCAACCTGTGCCGCTGCACGGGCTACGTGAACATCGTGAAGGCGGTCCAGCAGGCGGCGGAGGAGCTCAGGACGGCCGAAGCCGACTCGGCCGGCACGCCGGCCGCCGCCGCGGCATCCGCCTGAGCCCCGGAGGAGACGACGATGACCACCGAGGCACAGGCGCCGACCACCACCGCTGAGGTCAGCGGCATGGGCCACTCGATGAAGCGCAAGGAGGATCCGCGCTTCATCCGGGGCAAGGGCCAGTACATCGAGGACGTGACGCTCCCGAACATGGTCTGGATGGACATCGTCCGGAGCCCGTACGCCCACGCGAAGATCAAGTCCATCGACGCCAGCGAAGCGCTGGCAATGCCGGGCGTGCTCGCCGTGATCACCGGCAAGGACCTCGAGGCCGCCGGCCTCCACTGGATGCCGACGCTCGCCGGCGACAAGCAGATGGTGCTGCCGGTCGACACGGTCATGTACCAGGCCCAGGAGGTCGCGGCGGTCATCGCGCTGACCCGCTACCAGGCGGCGGACGCGATCGAGGCGGTCAACGTCGAGTACGAGCCGCTGCCCGTGGTCGTCGACCCGTACAAGGCCCTCGAGCCCGACGCGCCGGTCCTTCGGCCCGATCGCGGGCCGGAGAAGGCCAACAACCACATCTGGCATTGGGAGTCCGGCGACCGGGCCGCGGCGGATGCCGCGCTCGCCGCGTCGGACCGCATCGTGCCGATCGACGTCTACATCCCACGCATCCACGTCGCGTCCATCGAGACCTGCGGCTGCATCGCGGACTACGACGCCGTCAACGGCCACCTCGACTTCCACGTCACGAGCCAGGCGCCCCACGCCTACCGCACGGTCATCAGCCTCGTGTCGGGGATCCCCGAGTCGTCGATCCGGGTCAAGACCCACGACATCGGCGGCGGGTTCGGCGGCAAGGTGCCGGTCTACCCGGGCTACGTGATCGCGATCGTCGCCTCGCTCACGCTCGGGCGCCCCGTCAAGTGGATCGAGGACCGATCGGAGAACCTCCAGGCCGACTCCTTCGCCCGCGACTACCACGTCCACGCGGAGCTCGGCCTCAAGAACGACGGCACCATGACCGGCCTGCGCGTCAAGACGCTGGCCGACCACGGCTATGCCGATGCCGCGGCGGATCCGTCGAAGTACCCGGCCGGCCTGTTCAACGTCATCACCGGCAGCTACGACATGCCCGCGGCGTTCGTCGAGGTCGACGCGGCCTACACGAACAAGCCCCCGGGCGGCGTCGCCTACCGCTGCTCGTTCCGCGTGACAGAGGCCGTCCACACGATCGAGCGGCTGGTCGACAAGGCCGCCGACGTGATCGGCATGGACCCGGCCGAGCTCCGGATGAAGAACTTCATCCGCAAGGACCAGTTCCCGTACCGCAGCGCGACCGGCTGGGAGTACGACTCGGGCGACTACCACGCCGCGCTCCAGAAGGCGCTCGACACGATCGGGTACGGCGACCTGCTCAAGGAGCAGGCGGAGAAGCGCGCCCGCGGCGAGCTCATGGGCATCGGCATCAGCTCGTTCACCGAGATCGTCGGCGCCGGGCCGTCGAAGGACTTCGACATCATCGGCATCAAGATGTTCGACTCGGCCGAGCTCCGGGTACACCCGACGGGCTCGGCGATCCTGCGCCTCGGCGTCCAGAGCCAGGGCCAGGGCCACGAGACCACGTTCGCCCAGATCGTCGCCGAGGAGCTGGGCATCCCGGCGTCGAAGGTGAAGGTCGAGGAGGGCGACACCGACACGGCGCCCTACGGCCTCGGCACGTACGCCTCGCGCTCGACGCCGGTCGCCGGCGCGGCCACCGCGATGGTGTCGCGCAAGATCAAGGAGAAGACGCGCCTGCTCGCCGCGCACCTCCTCGAGGCGTCGCCCGACGACCTCGAGTGGACGCCCGGCCAGTGGAACGTCAAGGGCTCGCCCGATCGCGTCAAGACCATCGCCGAGCTCGCGTTCGCGGCCTACACCAACCACCCGGCGGGGATGGAGGCCGGCCTCGAGGCGGTCGACTATTACGACCCGCCCAACCTGACCTTCCCGTTCGGCAGCTACATCTGCGTCGTGGACATCGACAAGGGCACCGGGCAGGTACATGTCCGCCGCTTCGTGGCGGTCGACGACTGCGGCAACATCATCAACCCGATGATCGTGGACGGGCAGATCCACGGCGGCCTGACGATGGGCCTCGCCCCCTCGCTGTACGAGGAGATCTCGTACGACGAGCAGGGCAACAACCTCGCCGGGACATTCATGGACTACCTGCTGCCGACCGCGGTCGAGACGCCCGCCTGGGAGACCGGCAAGACCATCACCCCCTCGCCGCATCACCCGCTGGGCGCGAAGGGCGTGGGGGAGTCGGCGACCGTCGGCGCCCCGCCGGCCATCGCCAACGCCGTGGTCGACGCGCTGAGCCACCTCGGCGTCGACCACATCGACATCCCGATCACGCCCCAGAAGGTCTGGGCGATCCTGCATGAGAAGGGCGTCGCCTGACGCCGATGGCCGGACGGAGCCTGTTCCCCCGCGTCGCCGAGCTCGAGGCCGCCAGCGGGACGTTCGCGGTCGCCACGGTTGTGGCGGTGCAGCGTCCGACGTCGGCCCGGCCGGGTGCGATGGGGATCATCCATCCCGACGGCACGATCGAGGGCTGGGTCGGCGGCAGCTGCGCCCAGCCCGTCGTCGTCCGCGAGGCGCTTCGTGCCCTCGTCGACGGCCATCCGCGGCTGCTTCGGCTATCGAAGACGGCGCCCGCGGAGGGCCGACGCGGCGACGGGGTCGTCGAGCTCGTCATGACCTGCCACTCGGGGGGCACCCTGGAGATCTACGTGGAGCCGCACCTTCCCGCGCCCTCGCTGTGGCTGGCCGGCACGACGCCGATCGTCGGCGCGCTCGCGACCCTCGGGGCCGCGACGGGCTGGCGGGTGTCGGTGTTCGACCCGATCGCCGACGCCGAGGCGTTCCCCGATGCCGAGCGGGTGTCGACGATGACCGCCCTCGGGCGGGTCGATCCCGAGCTGTCGCCCTACGTGGTGGTGGCGACGCAGGGGATCTGGGACGAGGAGGCGCTGGCCGCGGCCCTGCGCCGGGACGTGTCGTACGTGGGGCTCGTCGCCTCGCCGACCCGTGCCGGCGTCGTGCGGGCGTGGCTGCGCGGCGAGGCCAACGTGCCCGAGGAGCGGCTGGCGGCGCTGCGCGCGCCGGCCGGCATGGACCTGGGCGCGGAGACGCCGGAGGAGATCGCGCTCTCGATCCTGGCCGAGCTGGTCCAGGTCCGTCGGGGTCGCGCCTCGTTCGTGGCGACGCCGGGCCCGGCGACGCTGGCGGGCGCGGGCGAGGCCGGTGCGCTCGAGGCCGCGTCGCTGGCTCCCGTCATCGACGACATCGTCCTGCTCGACCCCGTCTGCGGCATGACCGTCGACCGCGAGCACGCCCGGCACCTCGCGGAGCACGACGGCGTCGTGTACGCCTTCTGCTCGATGGGCTGCCGCACCGCGTTCATCAAGGAGCCCGGCGCGTACGTGCCCGGCTCGACAACCGCCGAGGCCTGACCGCGCCTCTCCCCGGAGACCCAGATGCAGTTCAAGGGCACCGTCGACATCGCCGCGCCGCGCGACACCGTGTGGGCCTTCCTCATGGACCCGAACCAGGTCGGCTCGTGCGGCCCCGGGGTGGAGTCGATCGAGGTGGTCGACGAGGACCATTTCAAGGCGAAGGCGAAGGTGGGCATCGGGTTCATCTCCGCGAAGTTCAACGTGGACATGACGGTCGCCGAGAAGAACGCCCCGGACCTCGCGGTGCTCAAGGCCCACGGCCAGGCGCCCGGGTCGGCGGTCGACGCGACGGCCAACATGGCCCTGTCTGGCCCCGCCGAGGGTCCGACCACGATGGACTGGTCGGCCGACGTGCTGATCGCCGGGACGCTGGCGTCGGTGGGCGCGCGGCTGATCGAGGGGACGGCGAACAAGATGATCGGCCAGACCTTCGACTGCATCCGCTCCAAGCTCGAGGCGGGCTGACCGTCGCTCCCGTACGGTCGCCGCCAACCTCGCAATGCCCGGGTGGCTCGAACATGTGCCATCCGCCGGGTCGCCGAGCGTGGCCGGGGCGCGAAACCGGGCGTTCGGGCACCTCTCTCGCACGACTCGGCGCGGATTGGCACACCCTGGTGCCACGCGCCCGGGTTCCGGCAGGCGCCCGTGCGACACTCAGAGGCGATGGAGCGTCTCCACGCCGTGGTCGGCCCGATCGCGACGAACGTCTACGTGCTCGCCGACCCGTCGTCACGGGAGGCGATCGCGATCGACACGGCGACGCCGAGCCTGGCCTGGATCGCCGGCGCTCTCGCCGAGCGGGCGTGGACCCTCAGGCTCATCGTCAGCACGCACGGCCACTGGGACCACATCGGTGACAACGCCGCGGTCGCCCAGCACACGGGCGCCGACATCGCCGTGCATCCCGCCGACCGGGCGATGCTCGAGTCGCCGAACCCGATCTTTCCGCCGCCGTTCGAGCTCGTGCCGTCGGTGCCGGCCGTCGAGCTGGCCGAGGGTGGCGAGGTCCGCTTCGGCGAGATCCGCCTCCGCGTGCTCCACACGCCCGGGCACACGCCCGGATCGGTCTGCCTCCTCGACGCCGATGCCGGCGTGCTGTACAGCGGCGACACGCTGTTCGCCGGTGGCTGGGGCCGGGTCGACCTCCCCGGCGGCTCTGCCGACGAGATCGCCGCGTCCCTGGCCCGCCTCACGGACCTCGAGGATCGCGTTCGCGTCCTGCCCGGGCACGGCTCGTCGACCACGATCGGCCGCGAGCGAGCGTGGCTGGACCTCGTCCGCCGAGCTGGCCGCCTGCCGATCTGACCGGGGCAGCGCCGGTCATTCACCAGCGAATGACTCGGGAGCCGGGCGAGCGTGGAGGCCCGCGCTTGTCAGCGGTTCGCCATCATCCCGACGCTCGGACACCGCGCTCTCTCATTCGGAGGAGAATGGGGCGCGCCGCGACGGGGCGGTCAGCCGCCGCGCTTGTAGGACGCCTCGAGCACGGCCTTGCCCAGCACGTTCGCCCCGCTGAGGGCCTTGCGGACCGCGCCACCGTCCGGCTGGCCCGGGAGGTTGAGCGGCCCGTCCAACGCGTACAGGGTGAAGTCGTAGCGATGGGTGCCGGACGGCGGGCACGGGCCGCCCCAGCCGACCCGGCCGAAGTCGTTCCGTCCCTGCGCGGGTGCGTCCGGCGAGACGCCTACGCCGCGCGCGAGGGCGCCGCTGGACGTGCCGGCCATGTCAAGGACGATCCAGTGGACCCAGCCACGCGCATCCGGGTCGTCCACGATGAGGACGAGCGCGCCGGTGCCATCGGGCGCCCCGGTCCAGGCCAGATCGGGGGACGCGTCGTCGCCGTCGCAGGTGAAGCGCTTCGGGATGGCGCCACCGGGCTCGAACGCGGTGGAGGTGAGGGCGAAATCGGGCATCGTGGCCTCCGGGGTGGGGGACTGGGCGGCCGAAGCCGTCATCGTCGCCGACACCTGGCTCGAGGCCGGCGACGACTCGGCCGCCGGCGATGTCGATTGGCTTGCAACGAGCGGGCCCGCCGACGTTCCGGCGGACCTCCCCGGCGTGGGCGAGGCCGCCGGACCCGCCGAGCACGCCGCGACCGCGAGCAGCGCGACGAGCGCCGGGATCGCGATCGGGCGGGGGTTCGCCGAGCCGCGCATGGGCAGATGGTCCACCCCACGCCGAAATCGCGCAGGCCGGCGAGGACGATCGCCCGCGCAGGCCGGCGGCCGGGCCCGATCAGCCGGGCTCGTCGCCCTCGGGCCGCCACCCCTCGGGCGCCGGCCGGTCGAGCGGCCGCCCGAACGCCTGCCAGCGGCGCACGACGTGCAAGCCGAGGCCCTCGTAGAGCTGGAGCGCGCCCGTCGGGTTCGATGCGTCGACCCCCAGCCACGCCTCCTCCATCCCGTGGTCCTTCAGGACCGCGAACGAGGCCGCGCACAGCGCCTTCGCCACGCCCCGGCCTCGCCAAGGGCGCCGGACGGAGACGTGTTCGAGCCACCCGCGCTTGATCCCGAGCTCCTCGTTCTCCTCGGGGTAGATCCCGTTCATGACCGACCCGGCCACCTCGTCGCCCTCCCAGGCGACGGACCACAGCGAGGTGTCGGTCTCCGGGTGCTCGAAGCGCGCCCTGAAGTCGCCGTCGTCCGCCTCGCGATGGCCCCAGTGGTCTCGGAAGGCCTCGTTGTCGGCGTCGAAGATCGCCCGATGCTGGTCGGGGGTGACCGCCCGCAGCTCCAGCCCGGCAGGCAGCGGGTGGTCCGGGAGCTCGCCGGTGAGGAACCGCCGCATCTCGAACCCGAACCGGATCGGGACGTAGCCCTCGTCGCCGAGCAGCGCCACGTCCGACCGCTCGATGTCGAGCGCCCAGGACCCGAAGTACCGCTGGCCGGGGCGGGGATCGGCTGCGGCCTCGGCGGCAAGTCGGGCGCGGGTCGCGCGGTGCAGCGCGGTCCCGATGCCCCGATGGCGGTGGTCCGGCAGGACGGCGCCCCAGCCCTCGAGCCAGAGCGACGCCGCGCGCTGGACGCGCCATCCGAACGCGATCCCGATCATCTCGCCGTCGAGCTCCGCGATCAGGAGGTCGCGGCCGATGTCGAACCACGCCGCAGGCTCGTACTCGGCGCGGAGCGTGTCGGGGCCGAAGACCTCGTTCACGCCGTCGGACCCGCGGGCCCGGTTGACGACGTCGGTCAGGGTGACCCAGTCGCCGGGAACGCCGTGGCGGAACGTGAGACCCGCGATGTCGGGCGCGACGGGCACGGAGGTTGCGAGCGGGTCGGCCGCCGCAAGGGAGCGCATCAGGTGGCCTCCGGTGTGAACGGCTTGCGATAGTTGGCGCTGCTGGACGCGACGTGGAACCCGCACGACTCGTAGAGCGCGTAGGCCCGGTTCTGGTTGTCGGTATCGACGCCGAGGTAGGCGCTGGTGGCCCCGGCATCGCGAAGGCGGTGCAGGCTCCCGACGATGCAGGCACGCGCGAGGCCGAGGCGGCGGTGGCGCGGATGCGTGCACACGCCGGCGAGCACGCCCGAGACGGAGCCGTCGGTCTTGTTCTCGAGCTCGCCGTTCACCATCGCTGCCGGCTCGTCCCCCTTCCAGGCGATGACCACCTGGTCCAGGCGGAAGTCAGGGCTGTCGATCCACTCCTCGATGCGCTGTTCGCTGGCCTCCGACTGGCCCCAGTGCTCGGCGAACGCCTCGACGGTCATCGCGAACACGGCCGGGAGCTCGGCCTCGGTGGGCGTCCGGATCTCGTAGCCGTCCGCGAGCGGGACGTCCAGGATCCGCTCGAGGTCGGGCCGGAGCATCTCCGCGTCCCACCGGACGGCGACGTAGCCGGCGTCGCGGAGGGCACCCTCGAGCTCCGTGTCGCCGCCGAAGGCGAACTGGGCCATCCAGGTCCGCCGGTCGGTGGGATGGCCGGCGGCGATCTCCCGGCTGCGGCGTTGGCACCAGGCGTCGAGGGCGCGGGCAATTCCTCGACCCCATGCCGACGGCTCGACGAGCACGGTGTGGTCGTAGATCCGGTCGCCGTCGACGAGGTCGTGCCACTCGACGCGGCCGTACCCGACGGTCGTCCCGTCCATCGTGGCGACGATGCAGTCCTCGAGTGGATCCGAGTTGACGAGGTGGGTGTAGCGATGCGTCATCCCCTCGATGTCGATCGGTTCGAGGATGCCGGTGTGGGCGCGGAGGCGGTTGTTGGCCCCGGCCATGCCGGGGATCTCCTCGAGGCCGGTCCAGAGGCGGAACCCGACGGAGCGGTCTGCGACGGTCGGCAACGGGCTGAGCGCGGTCGTCATCGGTCGCTCCCGTACTTGTGCTTCATCTGGATGGCCACCGACGCATGGATGGTCTTCCAGCGGCGGCGCTCGGCGGCCATGGCGAGGGGGTCGGACTGGCGGGCGACGTGGGCCGCCTCGCGTTCGAGCTTGCGGTGGCTCGCGAAACGAGCCCGGTCGAGGCGGCCGTCCTCGAGCGCCGAGCGAACCGCGCAGCCGGGCTCGCCGTCGTGGCGGCAGTCGCGGAACTTGCAGCCTTGGGCGAGCTCGGCGATGTCGGCGAACGCGGTCTCGAGGCCGTCCGAGGCGCCGGCGACGCCGAGCGAGCGGATGCCTGGGGTGTCGATCAGCAGCGCGCCCGCCGGCAGCCGGACGAGCTCCCGGTGGGTGGTCGTGTGGCGGCCGCGGGAGTCGTCCTCGCGGACCGCGCCGGTGCGCAGGCGCTGGTAGCCCAGCAGCGCGTTGACGAGCGTCGACTTCCCGACGCCCGAGGAACCGAGCACGACGGCGGTCCGGCCCGGCGGCAGGTGGTCGTCGGCCAGGGCCGCGACGCCGTCGCCGGTCAGCGCGGAGATCGCGCGCACCTCGACGCCCGGCGCAACGGCCTCGGCGGCGACCTGCAGACCGACGGGATCGTCGGCCACGTCGGCCTTGTTGAGCACGATGACCGGGGTTGCACCGCCGGTCCACGCGACCGCGAGGTACCGCTCGAGGCGGCGGAGGTTGAAGTCGCCGTCGAGGCTGGTCACGACCAGGGCGACGTCGACGTTGGCCGCGAGCACCTGCTCGTCGGCGGCACGGCTGCCGGTGCGGCGGCCGGAGTCGGCGGTGCTGCGCCCGAAGGCCGTCCGGCGCGGCAGCACGGCCTGGATCACCGTGGGTCCGGCGGCAGTCTCGTGCTGGACATGGGCCGCGTCCGGCTCGGCGTCGATCGCGGCGCTGCCGCCGTGCCCGATGGCGACCCAGTCGCCGACGGCGGGCATGTCGGCCGGGCCGAGCGCCTCGTGGCGCAGGCGCCCGGCGATCACCGCGTCGCGGTCGCCCGTCGGGGTGGCCACGACCCAGGCGTCGCGATGGGCGGCCACGACCCGGGCCGGCCGCCAGCCCGCCGCGTCGAACGGCAGGAAGGCGGCGGACCAGCCCGGGTCCCAGCCGAGGTCCTGGAGGGTGGGGGAGACGGCGGCCGTCATCGGTTCGTCCATCTCAGCCCACCCGCTTCAGCTTGCCGGTCCGCTTGGCGTACCGCTCGGCCCGGCCGAACGCCCAGACGCCGGCCGGGATGAGCACGATGCCCATCACGATCAGCGGCACGACGTCGTACCACAGCGCCGACACCGGGATCCCGTCGAGCAGGCCGGCGCGGACGCCGTCCAGCACATAGGTCGCGGGCGACAGCTTCGAGAGCACCTGCATCCAGGGCGGCAGGACGTCCACCGGGTAGTAGACGCCCGAGACCAGGAGCAGGCACGACTGGAGGACGAACGTCATCTGGGCTCCCCGCTCCACGTAGAGCAGGGGCAGGATGGCGGCCATCATCCCGATGCCGACGAAGCTGAACGAGCCCAGGAGCACGAACACCAGGGCCGTCGGCACGTTCTGGACCTGGAGGTCCAGCTGACGGAAGAAGATCATCATCACGACGAGGATCACCGCCGTGTGGACGAGCCCGTAGCCCATGGCGTACAGGCATGAGCCCAGCAGCTGCGTCCAGCGCCGGATGGGCGCCATGAATGTGTATTCGAGCGTGCCTTCCCAGCGCTCGACCTGGATCGTTTCGGCGATCCAGCCGAACACCACGGACAGGTAGTTCCAGAAGATGGCGCCGATCATGAGCGTGAGCAGCAGGCGGTCGTCACCCGCCGCGGCGCCGATCAACGAGATCGAGAGCGCGCCGGCGACGGAGTAGACGAGGAACGCGAGCTCCCACCCCCAGTAGCGGCGGGTGAGGAAGAAGTTGCGCTCGACGAAGGCGTACGACGCCTTCAGCTCGTGCGTCAGGAGTGTCAAGGGACTGCTCTCCCGTTCGAGGGTCTGGGCCCCCGCCCAACCGGCATCAGCCGGTCAGGGCGGGGGAGCCGAGCGCGTCACCAGCGACGCGGCGGCCGACTCGGATGATCGTCTCGCCGACGTGCCGCCGGACGGTGCGCCGCTCGATGCGAGCGGCCGCCGCCATGCGTTCGGCGTGGCGTTGTTCGCGCATCTGCGCCTGGTGCTCCTGCACCTCGCGCATTCGTTGCTCGATGTGCTGCATGTCGGGATCCTTTCGGAGGTGAAGTGGATGACGAGATGTCGAAGTCGAATCGGTGATGGTCATCGGCGCACCTCCTTTCGGGTCGTCGTGCGGTGATTGCGAGTGGTTGGCGGTGAATTTGTTCGTGGCGTTATCCGTCAGTCGTTGTTGTCGTTGTCGTCGTCGTCCTCGACGTCCTCGTCGAGGGAGCGACCGGTGAAGGCCATGAACACCGACTCCAGCGTCGGCGGCTGCCCGGGCTGCTCAGCGACGAGTCGCTTGAGCCCGTCGGGCGTGTCCTCGGCGACGACCCGACCCCCGTCGAGGATCGTGATCCGCTCGCAGAGGCGCTCCGCCTCGGCCATGTCGTGCGTCGTGAGGACGATCGTCGCGTCGTTCGCGGCGTTGACGTCCTCGATGAACGCCTGGACGTCGAGCTTGCTGCGCGGGTCGAGGCCGGTGGTCGGCTCGTCCAGCAGGAGCAGCGTCGGGCTCGTCAGCAGGGCTCGCGCGATGGCGACCTTCTGCTGCATCCCCCGGCTCATCTGCTCCACGGGACGGCCGAGCCGGTTCTGCGCGATGCCCAGCCGGCCGAGGATCACCGTCGCCTCGTGCTTCGCCTGCGTGCCATCGAGGCCGTACAGGCGGGCGGCGAAGAGGAGGTTCTCCATCGGGCTGAGCTTCTTGAAGAACGCGGCATCCACCGACACCCGGTTGATGAGCCGCTTCACGGCGAGCTCGTCGCGCTCGATGTCGTAGCCGAAGACCTCGACCTTGCCCTGGTCGAGGGTGAGCAACCCCGAGACCAGGCGGATGAGGGTCGACTTGCCGGAGCCGTTGGCCCCGAGGATCCCCTGGATCGAGCCGCGCTCCAGGCGGAGCGAGACGTCGTCGATCGCGAGGACCGGGGGCTTGCGCCGGTCGACATTGAACCGCTTGGTGACGTGCTCGACGAGGAGTGCCGGCGGGCCGGCTGGCGTCGGTTGCGTCTGGACGGTGACGTCCTCGGCATCCGGTCCGGCCGGGATCCGCTCGGCGGGCGCGAGGTCGGCGGTGGTCGCCGGCAGCGGGCTCGACGTCGGATGAGTCGTCTTCGGTTCCGGAATGAGGGTCGTCACGGGACTCTCCTGGTAGCTGGCCTGACTCGAGTGGGTGAGCCGGTCCGCGGGAGGCCCCAGACATGGGACGAGCCGCGGGCCCGGTTGATTCCGGGAGGCCCGCGGCTCGTGTCGCTTGGACGTCAGGACGTCGAAAAAACGAAAGAGCCGGGGGCCCGATGGCCCACGGCTCGGTGGTCGCTCCTGGGGCTAACGCCCCGCGTCCTACCTGCTGGTGGGCACACCTTTCCCGCTGTCGACAGCCGCGAGGGCCGCCGTTCGCGGGTAGGAGATTGCGTTCGTCATCATCTGGCGAAGCGCCTCCGGTAGGTAGACGTGTCGAGCGACCTGCTCGACCGCCGCGCAGTCTACGCGCGCCGTCGCCGTCGCGTCAACCATCGAAATCGTCTCGCGCGGGTCGCGACGGATGACGTAGCGGCGGGCCGACCCAGCGGCCCGTGACCCTACTGGAGCAGCGCGAAGGCCAGGAGCGCGACGGCGGTGAAGTCGATGGCGGGCTCGACCGTCTGCCATGAGGCGACGTTGTCCACGTACTGGCTGCCGTGGCCGGTGAACCCCGCGTAGGCGTCGACGCCATCCGGCGGGCAGGCATGCCCCTCCTCGAAGAACTCGTCGAGGCCGTCGGCGAACAGGTCGGCGCTGTTGGGGCCGTTGACCACCGCGCCGCGGAGGATCGGCGCGGTGCCGGCCTGACTCCCGGACAGGTTCGCGACCACGTGCTGCGGGCAATGGGGGAAGTCGGTCCCGACGCCGATCATCAGCGACGCGCCCCACGGATTGGCGCCCAGGACCCAATCCCGCTGGCGCGTCGCGAAGTCGTCGTACGTTGCATCGTCGGCGAGGCTCCGGAAGAGCCGCTCCGTTGCCAGCAGCCCGAACGTGTGAGCCGCCGCGTCGAAGTCGTCGTAGATGGCGCCTGCCGCGAACGGGTCGCGGTTGGAGCGGGCGGCGCCCGCTGCCAGCTGGGAACCCAGGTCCTTGATCAACGCGTCCTCGTCCACGGCGAGGCCGCTCACCGGCCGCGCGGCGCGCATGGCCTGGACAAGGTCGGCGTGCGCCACGGCCGACGTGTCGTAGAGGTTCAGGGTGTCGTCGCCCGCCTCGTGATCGAGGTACGACGCGGCCCACCGCGCTCCGTCGCGCAACCATCCCTCGGCGCGCGGGTCGCCCAGGCCCTGCCCTGCCAGGGCAAGCTCGGCCGCGCCCCACTCCAAATCGTCGCGCCACGACGACTCCGGGTAGAAGGCATGGGGCAGGGCGGTGGCGACGTCGGCCTCGGTCACGTGCTTCGACTTCGCACGGGCGAAGATCGCGGCCGCGGTCGCTAGCTCCCGCCGCGCCCGCACCGGGTCGTCGGCCGCGTGGACCTGGGAGGCGAGCGCAAAGGCGGCGGCCATCCGCCCGGCGAGGTTTGGCGGCAGCCGGGTGCCCGGGTCGTTGGCTCGGAAGGCTGGACGTGAGCGGAGGTAGCGGTTCTCGCGGCCCGCGAGCGTGTCGTCGGCCTCGGGCAGCCGCCACAGGTCGTGGTCGCCGTTGAACGTGCCCTTGGTATTGCCCGAGCCGATCCCGACCTGCAGATACAGCGTCCCCGTCGCCGGGTCCCACGTGCGCTCGAGCCAGTCCTGGCCGAAGGCCGCCTCCGCCGCGAGATCCGCCGGCGCCGCCGAGCCCAGCTCGCGGGCGGCGAGGTACATCAGGCCGACGCTGTAGGCCGTGGTGTGGGTGAACTTGATGAAGTCCCCCGCGTCGAACCAGCCGCCGCCCAGGTCGACGTGGCCGCCGATGTGATCCAGGGAGCGGCCCACGATCGTGTCGCTGTCCGGATCCTCGTAGGTCGGCCAGGCGAACACGTCGAGGTCGCGGTCGTTGAGGTGCGACGGCTTGCGGGCGAGATCCCCCGGGATGACGTCGGGCCCGTCGCGCTGCGCCTGGAAGAACGCGACGGCGTCCTCGATCCTGGGCGCGAACAGCTCCTCGGTCGTCGCGATGGCGAAGGGGGGCGATGAGGCGGCCACGGCGCCCGACAGCACCACGCGATAGGTCCCCGGTTCCTGGAGACCCGACAGGTCCAGCGGATGCACGGCTGGCCAGGCGTCGTTCCACGGGCCCCGATTGGGTCCGGCGGTGCCGCTCAGGACCACGGCTCCAGCAGCGTCGACCACGGAGAATGGCGCGCCGTCGGCCGGGGCCGCGGAGAGGAGGTAGGCCACCTTCGATTCGTCAGGCACGAACCCCAGCTGGTCGATCCGGACGACGCCCCGGATCGCCGGCGTACCGGTCGTCGGCGTCGGGCTGGGGGCGGCGGACGCGGCGGGCGCCACCGACGCGTCTGCGATCGGGGTGGGGGAGCGTGCCGCGCCCACGACGCTGCTGCTGGGCAAGCTGGCCGTGTCGTGCACCGACGACTGCGACACCAGGCCCACCGCGATCAGCGCGACCGCTACCGCGCCGACGACCGCGAGGATGCCCGCTATTGATCGGGGTCCACCCGCCACCCTGACCTCCGCTGACGTGCCGCCAACCTATCACCGTGGCCAGGCGAGCGGAACGCCTACGGTGTCCGGCGCATCACCACGCGGGGCGTCCCGGAGGCAGCCTTCGACGTCGTGGGCGCGGCGACCTCGAAGCCGGCGCGGCGGAACATGCCGGCCGTGCCGGAGTAGACCGACGCCGACGGGATGCGTGTGCCGCGCGTGTCGACCGGGTAGCCCTCGAGGATCGCCGCGCCGTGCTCGGCCGCGTAGGCCACGGCAACATCGAGCAGCGCGCCCGCGACGCCCGACCGTCGCGCCGTCTTCGCGACGACGAAGCAGTTGATGACCCATACGTCGTCGCCCGCCAGCTGCGGGATGGTCCGCGACCGGGGCAACCGCCCGAAGTCCTCGCGGGGCCCCAGCCCGACCCAGCCGACCGCCTTGCCGTCGTCGATCGCCAGCAGGCCAGGCGCCGGGCCGCTCCCGTCGACCAGCGCGCGGAGGTCGTCCCGGTTCTGGTCGACGGTGGTGTTGCTCCAGTTCGAGCCGGGCTTGCGCCAGAACTGGCACCAGCACCAGCGCGGATCGCCACCCGCGGCGAACAGCTCCGCGAGCAGCGGCCAGACGTCTGGCGTGGCGGGTACGATCTCCATGGAGGGAGCATCCTCCGGGGTTGGGCCTGACCGTGTCATGTTCACGGTGGCGACGGGGTAGGCGGGAGCGACCGGCGAAGGGGTCGCGGCGCACGCTGGGTGCTCGGGTCAAGGTCGTCGGTTGACGTATCCGTGCGAGAGGGAGAACAGGTGTACCAGGTCCTGCTCTACGTTCACATCGTGTGCGCGGTCATCTGGGTCGGTGGCGCGTTCTACTCGCAGCTGCTGGCGCTGCGAGTCGAGCGCTCGACGGACCCGGCTGACCTGCCCAAGCTCGGGCGGAACCTCGAGTTCCTTGGGCTGCGCGTCTTCCTGCCCGCCTCGATCCTGCTGTTCCTGGCCGGCGCCGCGATGGTCGCCCAGCAATGGAGCTTCGGGCAGACCTGGGTCGCCGTGGCGATCGGCCTGTGGCTGCTGTCGGTCATCGCCGGCGCGTTCTACATCGGCCCGCGGACGAAGAAGATCGCCGAGCTGTTCGAAGCGGAAGGGCCGACCTCGACGGCGGCGCGCGCGCTGCTGGGCCGCGTCTTCCTCATCTCGCGGCTCGAGCTCGTGAGCTTCGCCGTCATCATCGCCCTGATGGTCTTCAAACCGGGGAGTGGGGCCGCTTGAGCCGGACGTTCACGGGGCAGCCGTCCTGTCCGGAGGATTGCGGAGCGGCGTAGCCTGACCCCCGTGGGCGAGGTGTTCGTCGGTCGGACGGACGAGGTGGCGGCCATCGGCGCGCTGGTCACTGCCACGAGGCGTGAACGACGCGTCGGCGCGATGCTCCTCGTGGGGAACCCTGGGATCGGGAAGTCGCGGCTGCTCGACGAAGCCGGGCGGACGCTCGAAGGCGACGGGTTCTTCCGCTTCGCCGGCTACGAGCCAGAGTCGAGCGTACCGCTGGCCGCGGCGTCTCCGCTGCTCCGCGGGCTGGCGGCGACCGCCGAGGATCGCACCTTCCATGGCCTGCTCGACCCGGGCGCCGATGTCGGCGGCCTCGACGCCATCCGGATCTTCGAATTGGTCCATCGGCAGCTGGCCGGGCGGCGTTCGGCGACCCTGTTCGTCGACGACCTGCAGTGGGTCGACCCCCCGTCGCTCGCGCTGTGCCATTTCCTTGCGCGGGCGACGGCCGGATCGGGGCGAGGCTTCGCGCTCGTGGTCGCATCGCGGCCCTCGCCCGTCACCGATCGCTTCGTGGCGTCGCTGTCGACCGTGGTCGGCGACGAGTCGCCCCTCGTCACCCTGCACCTCCGACCGCTCGATCGGGACGACGGACTCCGACTCGTCTCCAGCCGAGCCGGCATCGACGCGAGGGAGGCGGCGGCGCTGTGGGAACGTGCCGGTGGCTCGCCCTTCTGGCTCGATCTGCTCGCGCAGTCGAGCGGCGGCGAGCGTGACGTCGACGCGGTCGTGGCCGCCCGGACACGCGGGCTCGGTGCCGATGCCAACACCCTGCTCGGGATCCTCGCGATCCTCGGACGGCCGGTCGAGGGCCTCGAGCTCGACGGCCTGGTCGGGTGGCCGGCGGAGCGGACGCTGGCGACGACGACCGCCCTCGTCGAGAAGGGGCTCGTCATCGACGACGGCGGCACCACGCGGCTTGCCCACGACCTGATCCGGGACGTCGTCGTCCGGCGGATCCCCACGGCGACACGCCGCGAGCTCGAGGGGCGGATCGCCACGTCGCTCGAGCAGCGGGCCGGCGGCGAGGTCACCGTCATGCTGGCGGCGCTGGAGCACCGCGTGGCCGCTGGGTCGTTGGACGTCGACCTCGCGCTGCGGATCCTCCGCGCGCCGCAGCGGAGGCTGATCGGGTCGGAGGGCGTTCGTCGCGTGGCGACGCTCGCTCGCGATCTCGACGACCCAGGCCCCCGTGTTCGCGTCGACGAGGCGGCGGCCTCGCTATGCGCCGAGCTGGGCGACCGGGCCTTCGCCCTCGAGCAGTGGTCGAACGTCGCCGGCGCCACGACCGATCGCGCGCTGGCCGCCCGCGCCGACCTCGGGGCCGCGGTCGCGGCGTACGACCTCGGGCGCACGGCGGAGGCGCGACGCTGGCTCGACGCGTGCCGGGACGCGGCGGGGGAGACGCCCGACCTGCAGATCGCTGCCGACGCGCTCGAGGCGAGGATCCTGCTGTGGCTGGAGGGGCGGTTGGCAGACGGTCGTGCGGTGGCGATGCGCGGCGTGGACCGCGGGCGACGGGCCATCGCCGACCCGGGAGCGGCCGCATCCGTGGCCCCGGGCCTTCGCAGCGCGTACGTCGATGCCCTGGTCGCGGCCTGGGAGGGGGCGATCCAGGCCGAGGATGTCGATGCCATCGTGTCGCTCGCCGACGAATCGCTGGAGGCGTCGCGGCAGCTGGGCCTGCGCGAGGTCCAGCACGCGCGGACGATGGTCGGCCTGGCCCTCGAGTACGCGGCGACCCCGCAGGCTGCGGCCGACATGTACCGCCAGGCGTGGGACGAGGCGTGGCGAGCCGTGCTCCCGATCGAGGCCATCGATGCCGGCTACCGCCTGGCCTCCGTCCTGGTCGACGGCCTTGAGCTGGACGAGGCGAGCCGCATCGCCTCGGAGGCCGAACGGCTCGCCGCCCGTGCCGGCGACCACGGCCGCGTCCGAGACCGGACCCGGCTGGTGAAATACCAGGTCGCGATGGCGACGTCCGACTGGCGGGCGGCCATCGCGGCGATCCTGGTGGCGGCGGAGGACGAGCCCGATCCCCACTATCGCTTCGTCCATCACCAGCTCGCGGCCACGTGGCTGGCGCGGGTCGGCGTCGACGAGGACGAGGCGATCGGGCACACGGAGACGGCCCGGTCGCTCGTGGCGCTGGCGGGATGCCCAGGGTGCGGACGGGACATGGAGATGGCCGCTGCCGAGGTCTTCGCCCGGTTCGACCGTCGCGCCGACGCCCTCGGGGCGCTCGCGAACTGGGACGCCGCGCAACGGCGGTCGTACGTCGAGAACGAGTGGCTGCGACGCCGCGTCGACGCGCTGCTGGTGGACGGCGACGGGCCCGAGGGCGGCGAAGCGGCGACCTTGCTCGCGACGCTGCGCGACGAGGCCGATGAGCTGGGACTGGCCTTCCACGCCGTGTGGACGGACCTCGATCTCGCACGGAGCCTCGCCCGATCGGACCGGGCGGCAGCCGCCGCATCCTATCGCCGGGTCGCCGAGCGATCCGATGGTGCCGGTGCCCAGACGGTCCGACGGCTGGCCGATCAGGGGCTGCGGGCGCTCGGCGAGCGGCCGTGGCGGCGGGGCCCGACGGCCAGGGCGGACGGCGGCATGGCCGCGCTGTCGGCGCGGGAGCGCGAGGTCGCCGACCTCGTCGCGCTCGGCGCCACGAACCCCGAGATCGCCGAGCGCCTGTTCCTGTCGCGCAAGACGGTCGAGCACCACGTCTCGAACGCGCTCGCCAAGCTCGGCCTGCGTTCGCGCGCAGAGCTGGCGGCCGCGGTCGGCCGGGCCGGGCTGGCACCCCGCGATCAGGATGGGGCACCTCCCCCATGATCGGCTGACCCGCCCGCCACACGCTGCCTCCATCGATCTCGACAGGGACGAAGGAGGCGACGATGGACACGCAGGCGATCACCCAGTCCACCCAGTCCACCCAGGCATCCACCGGCTCTGAGCGCAGCGAAGCCAACTCCGGGGCGCCGGAGATCGAGTGGACCGTCGACGACGTGGTCCGCTCGATCCGGACGGGCGCCGGAGCTCCGCACTACGCGCGTCGCTGGGCGATCGCGCTCGGTGCGCTGATGCTCGCGGCCGCGGCGACGGCGACCGTCGGCGTCTCTGCCGATCACGCTGTGGCGTCGCCGAAGCCGGTGGCGTCGCCGAAGCCGGTGGCGCTGCCCTCGCGAGTCGCGGCCGCGGAGGCGGGACCTATCGCGCATAAGGCCGGCGCCGTTCCGGCGCCCGCATCGCTGCCCTCGCGAGTCGCGGCCGCGGCGGGACATGGTCCCGCTTCGCACACCCGGTCGATCGTCGTGGTCATGCCCGCCGACCGGGACTACCTCTCGGCGGCGAGCATCCCGGTGGCGGGCATCGCGCTCGGCCGGCCGCACGGTCCGCGCATTCGGGTCGTCCACGTTGCGCTGTTCGTCGGCGGACGCCTCGTCGGCGGCGCGGACCTCGAGGTGTACTCGGGCCGCTTCGCGGGCGTGCTCGGCCTGGATCAGCCGATCGCCCAGGCCGCCGCCGAGCTCCGGTTCAGCAATCCGGCCAACCCGGCCCAGGCTGCCGTGGTCCGATCGATCACGCTCGATCCGCCATCGACCACGCGTTGAGCAACGGACGCCCGACACGGGCCGGACAAGAAGCCAGGAGCCGCGGCGACAAGCCCGGCTCCTGTTTCGTGAGGCGCCTAGGCACCGTCCGGGTCCTGGTCGGAAGCAGATCGTCGGTGCCTGCGATACCCAGGGACCAAGCGGCGACGGCCACCGTCGCTCGTGTTGGGCTCTCCAACGGGTGTCGCGCCGGTCGGTTGGGTGCGAGCGATGGATGCGAAGACCCGGAAGCTGAGGACGCTCGCGACCCCGTAGGCGACCGCGGCGGCCAGCGCTTGCCAGTCCCACTCGATCCAGGCAAGGACGACAGCCACGACGGCGAAGACGCCCGAGAAGAACATGGACAACGCCATCATCGTCGGGAAGGCACCGACGAAGGCAGCGACCAACACGACCACGCCGATCACGGCTGAGATGAGCGCCGCGAGAGCGAAGGACATGTGGGCGTCCACCGCCGACTGCATGAGGAACGCTCCCACGAGCCACAGGACGCCCGTCAGGAGCGAGAGAAGAAGAAGGCGCCGTTCCGCGCTCATCGCACATCAACCTCGCGGGACTTGGTGATCGCCCCCACGTGTGCCGCCTATGGTGCTGCAATCAGCGGGCGGCGATGACCGCGATCTCGACCTTGTAGTCGGGCGAGGCGAGGCGGGCCTCGACGGTCGCGCGCGCCGGCAGGTTCGACGGGTCGACCCATTCGTCCCAGGCGCGGTTCATCTCGTCGAAGGTCGCGATGTCCGGGAGCCAGATCGACGCCGAGAGGAGCTTCGACTTGTCGCTCCCGGCGGCGGCGAGGTGCCCGTCGATCGCGGCGAGGATCTCGCGCGTCTGCTCGTAGACCCCGTGCATCCGGGCTGCCGGACGTGTGCCCGGCGAGGTAGACGGTGTCGCCGTGGACGACCGCCTGGGCGAAGCGTCGCCCCGGGTCGATGCGCTCGATGCTCACGTGGCTCCTCCATGGAAACGCAGGGGTCGGGTCCGATGGTGCCACGTCGCTCCGAGGGTCGGCCCACCCGAACGGCTAGCGGAGCGCGTCGATGGACGCCGTCGCGACGATTCCCTCCAGCCTGCGAGCCAGGTCGGCGTCCAGCGTGACGAACGCGTCCGCCTGGAGCTGGGTGAGCGCGACGTACTCCGCGTCGTAGGTCGAGGCCCAGCCGAGCCGCTCGGCCACGTCCCACGCCCGACGCCGGAGGACGCCGTCGCCGAGCAGCCGGATCGGCAGCCGTCCGACGCGGGCGAGTCGATCGCGCGCGACGTCGGCCGGGATCTCACCCCGCGCGACGGCCTCGTGCAGGGCGGACAGCGTCTGCGAGCGGAGGAGCGTCGGCGCGAGGAGCTCGTGGCCCGCCGCGACCTCGATCTCCTCGGTCACGAGTCGGATGACGACACCGGCATCCACGACAAACCTCGTCATGACGCAGATTGTGCCGATCCGACCGCCCGGACGTGTCACGTATCGTGGGTCGCCGATGGACGACGACCGATGACCGATGCACCCGGCGTGTCGCGCCTGATCCAGCGAGGTCTCCTTGACGCCGAGCTCGGCGCGTTGACGTGGCTGCTGGTGGAGGCGGGCGTCCCGTTGCTGGTCGCGGGCCGCCCGAGGACCGGCCGGGCCGCGTTGCGCGACGCGGTCGCGACCTTCCTGCCGGGCGACGCGACCACCGTCGCCGTGGGCGGGGAGCACGAGGACTTCACGTGGCTGCCCGAGGCCGTCGAGCTCGGCTGGCATCGCGACCGGGGGTCGACGCCGGCGCGAGCGCACGCGACCGGCGGCCGGACCGTGATGGTCGCCGACCTCGACGACCGACCCGGCGGCACGTGGGGCGAGCGGGCGCGGATCGTCATCCGGGCGCTGTCGGTGGGCTACGGGATGCTGGCGACCGTCCGGGGCGACCGCCTCGAGGACGTGTTCGAGCGGCTGGGGCGCGAGCCGGTCGAGGCGAGCGAGGACGAGCTCTCCCGCCTGGGCCTGGTCCTGGTGCTCGGCGACGGCGGCCGCCGGGTGGCCGCGGCGCACTACCTCCGGCCGGTTGCCCGCGACGTGCACGGCCACGTCCAGCGCCTCGCGCCCGCGGTGATCGCGACGTGGGACGAGGCGAATCACCGGTTCGAGCACTTCGCCTGGGGGATCGCCGACGAGCTCGCGGATCGCGTGGGGATCGCGCCGCTCGAGCTCGAGCGCGAGCAGGCGCGGCGGGCCGAGATGCTGGCCACGGGAGGGTCCCGAGCCCGCGATTGACGCCCCGAGCACGAGGTGCGACGCTGGCCGCCCGAGCCGAAACCGCCGTTCCCGGAGCCTTGCCGTGGTTCGCTCGACCACCGATCCCGCCTCGCCGCCCACCGGACGCCCCGCCACCATCGGCGAGCTGCGCGCCACGGGCTGGCAGCCGCGGACGGTCAAGGAGGAGCTGCGGGCCAACCTGGTCGCTCGGCTGGCCGCCGGCACGCCGATCTTCCCGGGCATCGTCGGCTACGACGACTCCGTCATCCCGGCCATCGAGAACGCCATCCTCGCCGGCCAGGACATGGTCTTCCTCGGCGAGCGGGGACAGGCGAAGACCCGCCTCGCCCGCCTGCTGGTGGGCCTGCTCGACGAGTGGCTGCCCGTCGTCCGCGGCGGCGAGCTCAACGACGACCCGTTCGCGCCCGTGAGCGCCGCCGCCCGCGCGATCGTGGCCGAGACCGGCGACGACACGCCGCTCGACTGGCTTCCGCGCGACCGTCGCTACGCGGAGAAGCTCGCGACGCCGGACATCACCATCGCCGACCTCATCGGCGAGGTCGACCCGATCCGCGTCGCCGAGGGCCGCTACCTCTCCGACGAGCTGACCCTCCACTACGGCCTCATCCCGCGTGCCAACCGCGGCATCTTCGCCATGAACGAGCTCCCGGACCTCGCGGAGCGCATCCAGGTGGGGCTGCTCAACATCCTCGAGGAGCGCGACGTCCAGGTGCGCGGGTTCACGATCCGCCTCCCGCTCGACCTCCTCGTGGTCGCGTCGGCCAACCCGGAGGACTACACGAGCCGCGGCCGCATCATCACGCCACTCAAGGACCGCCTCGGGTCCCAGATCCGGACCCACTATCCGCGCTCGCTCGAGCACGAGATCGCCATCGTTCGGCAGGAGAAGCAGTCGTTCCCCGAGCAGGACGACATCCCGCCCGTCGCCACCCCGGCGTTCATGGAGGAGCTCGTCGCGGAGCTCACCCACCTCGCCCGGCGATCGCCCGAGATCAGCCAGCGGAGCGGCGTCTCGGTGCGGGTCTCGGTCGCCAACATGGAGGTGCTCGAGGCGGCGGCCATCAAGCGGGCCGTCCGGCTGCGGGAGTCGATGGCGGCGCCCCGGATCTCCGATCTCGGCGCGGTGCTGGCCGCCACGACCGGCAAGGTCGAGGTCGAGACGGTGGGCGAGGACACGCCCGAGGAGCGGATCGTCGAGCGGCTGGTGACCAAGGCCGTGTTCGCGACGTTCAACCGCCGGGCCTCGCTGGACCGCCTGGCCCCGGTCATCGAGGCGTTCGAGGACGGCCTGGTCATCGAGACCGGCGAGCGCGTACCGTCGCGCGAGTACGTCCGCTGGATGGGCGAGGTTCCCGGGCTGCGCGAGGCGGTCGAGCGGCTGGGCACGTTCGACGTCACCGACGGCGCCCAGGAACCCGCGCTGGTTGCCTCCGCCGTCGAGTTCCTGCTCGAAGGCCTCCACCTGCAGCGCCGCGTGAACAAGGACCGCGGCGCGACGGGCGTGACCTACCGTCACTGACGATCGACGTCCTCGAGTCCGACCCGTGGCCTTCCTGACGCCCGACCCCCGCCACCTCAACCGGTCGGACATCGGTGTCCCCGGTCGCGATCGCACGCTGCCGCCCGCCGCCAAGTACCGGCGCTGGGACGGCACGCAGGACCTGCCCGACCTGACGGCCGACGAGATCGTCGATGCGCTGGCGGACGACGTCCTCGAGCACGGTGACGTGGGCGAGGCGCTGCGCCGGCTGATGGAGCGGGGCCTGCGCGGCAACGACCCGTCGCGCGGCGACCTCCGGGGCCTGCGCGACCTGCTCGACCGCCTGCGCGACCGTCGCGAGGAGCTGCTCCGACAGGGTGCGCTGTCCGATCCGCTGGCGGACGTCCGCCGGGAGCTGGACGAGATCGTCGAGGCGGAACGGGCCGGCGTCCAGCGCCGGCTGGACGCGGAGGCGGACGCGGCACGCCAGGCGGCGACCGAGGCGGCTGCGGCGCCGAACGATGACGGGGCGGCCGGGGCGGACGCCGGCGGGACCCAGCGCCCCGACCCGGACCTCGAGCGGATGCTGCGCGAGATCGCGTCGCGGCGGCTGGACACCCTCGACTCGCTCCCGCCAGACGTCGGTGCCCGGGTCCGGCGGCTCCAGGACTACGACTTCATGGACCAGGACGCCCGCGAGCGCTTCGAGGCCCTGGTCGACCGGCTCCGGGGCAGCATGCTCGACCGGTTGAGCGAGGGCCTGGCCGACGCCGTGCGGGGCATGAAGCCCGAGGACCTGGCGGCCCAGCGATCGATGGTCCAGGACCTCAACCGGCTCCTGGCGCGCCGGCTGTCCGGCGACGAGCCCAGCCGCTCGGACGTCGACGAGTTCCTCGCCCAGCACGGGCAGTTCTTTCCGGGCGCCTCGACGCTGGACGACGTGGTCGACCAGCTGGCCGACCGGATGGCCGCGATGCAATCGCTGATGCGCTCGCTGACGCCCGAGCAGCGGGCCGAGCTGCAGGACACGATCGACGCGCTGCTGCGCGACGACCGCCTGCGCTGGGACCTCGCCCAGCTGGCCGCGAACCTCGACCAGCTGCTGCCCGACGGGCTCGGGGACCGGGTGCGGTTCGGCGGCGACCAGCCGCTGGGCCTCGAGGCCGCGCTGGAGCAGCTCGGCCGCCTCCAGGCGCTCGACCGGCTCGAGGCGGACCTCGAGAGCGTCGGCGGGGACGGCGACCTGGCCGACATCGACCGGTCCGACGTCCGCGATCTGCTCGGTCCCGACGCCGCCCGGGACCTCGACGCGCTCGAGGACCTGGCGCACCGGCTCGAGCAGGCCGGCTACCTGGACCGCGAGGGCGGGCGCATGGAGCTCACGCCGCGTGGCAGCCGGCGGATCGGGCAGAAGGTCCTCGACGACCTGTTCGCGAGGCTGCGCAAGGACGCGTTCGGGGGTCACCGGCTCGACCGGACCGGGCGCGGCGGCGACCGCGAGGAGACCTCCAAGCCGTTCGAGTTCGGCGACCCGTTCCACCTGGACCTGCGGGCCACGATGACCAACGCGCTGATGCGCGAGGAGAACGCGCCGGCGCGCCGACCGCCGGGCTCGTCGGTTCGACTCCGGCCGGACGACTTCGAGGTGTTCCGGACGGAGCGGACGACGTCCGCGTCGACCGTCCTCCTCGTCGACATGAGCCGCTCGATGCTGCTGCGCGGCTGCTACCTCGCGGCCAAGCGCGTCGCGATCGCGCTCGACACCCTGATCCGCACGCAGTTCCCGCGCGACCACCTCGCCATCGTCGGCTTCGCCTACTACGCCCGCGAGCTGCGTCCCGAGGCGCTCGCCGAGCTCGGCTGGAACACGTATGAGTACGGCACCAACCTCCAGCACGGGTTGCTGCTCGCCCGCCAGATCCTCGCCCGCCACCACGCGGCCAACCGGGAGATCGTGGTGATCACCGATGGCGAGCCGACCGCGCACTTCGAGGACGGCCAGGTCGAGTTCAGCTACCCGCCGACGCGGCGCACGATCCAGGAGACGCTGCGCGAGGTCGTGCGCTGCACCAAGGACGGAATCACGATCAACACGTTCATGCTCGAGCGCACGCCGGCGCTGACCGACTTCGTCGGCCTGGTCACCGAGCTCAACCGCGGCCGGGCGTTCTACGCCGAGCCCGAGCACCTCGGCGAGTACGTCCTCGTCGATTTCGTCCAGCGGCGCACACGGCGCGTGTCGTAGAGTCCGCCGCGGCGCGCGGTCAGCGCCGAGGATGGAGGCGTCGATGGATACGCTCACGGTGTTCCGGCTGTTCCTGTTCCTGCACGTGATCGGCGCGATCGTCGCGTTCGGCCCCGGATTCGCCGCGGCCGTCGCCGGAGCGATGGTCGCGAAGGAGCCGCAGCACGCGAACTTCTTCGCCCGGAGCCAGTTGGCGGTCGGGACGCGGCTGGTCACGCCGGCGGCGCTCAGCATGGCCGTGACCGGGATCATCATGATCGCGGTGCTGGGGTGGGGCACGGTCGTGGGCTCGAAACTATGGCTGCCGGTCGCGATCGTCCTGTATGTCATCGCGATCGTGTTCGCCGTCGCGGTGCAGACGCCGGCCGGCCGCAAGCTGGTCGAGCTCACCTCCACGCCGCCCGCCCCCGGGTCCCCGCCACCGCCGGAGCTGCCCGCCACCGCGAAGCGCGTTCGGACGGGCGGCATCTTCCTGTCGGCCCTGGTCGTGATCATCGTGTTCCTGATGGTGGTCAAGCCCTTCTAGCGGGCGCCTCCGATCCCGACGCACCGCATCGCGGCTACCATCGACAGCGAACCCACAGGAGAGCCAGCCGCATGCCGAACGTCGCCGAGTCGCCCGCCAACCTCCTCGCCAGCCTGACCGGCGTCGCCCACGTGGCGGCCGGCAGGCTCGTGGTGGACGACGAAGCCCGGTTCCGGAGCGAGGCGGCGGCCGACCTCGCCTGGACCGCCGCGTTCACCGCCGACGACCCGACCGCCGAGGCCGCGCGCTGGATCGTGTGGGAAGCCAGCCAGGCCCTCGGCGCCCGCTCGGCGAGCATCCAGGACCTGTACCTGGCTCGCGGCCGCGGCGAGGTGTCCGGGTTCACGGTCCCCGCGATCAACATCCGTGCCCAGACCTTCGACATGGCGCGGACGTTCTTCGAGACGGCCGCTCGCGCCGACGTCGGTGCCGTGATCTTCGAGCTCGCCCGCAGCGAACAGACCTACACCTTCCAGCGGCCGATGGACTACGCGACGTTCGTGCTCGCGGGCGCGATCGCCGCCGGCTGGCGGCACCCGGTGTTCATCCAGGGCGACCACTACCAGTTCAACGCCAAGAAGTACGCGGCCGACCCCGAGGCGATGACGGAGGAGATCCGGCGCGCCTGCCGGCTGGCGATCGACGCGGGCTACCGCAACATCGACATCGACAGCTCGACGCTCGTCGACCTGTCCAAGCCCAACCGGGACGAGGAGCAGCGCGAGAACTACCTCCGCGCGGCGGAGCTGACCGCGGTCATCCGGAGCCTCGAGACCGACGGCGTGACGGTCAGCGTCGGCGGCGAGATCGGCGAGGTGGGGAAGCAGAACTCGACGGCCGATGAGCTCGAGGCGTACCTCGACGGCTACGACCGCGAGCTCGCCGCGCGGGCGCCCGGCGTGCCCGGGCTGTCGAAGGTCAGCGTGCAGACCGGGACGTCCCACGGCGGCGTGCCGCTGCCCGGCGGGGGCGTGGCGGAGGTCAAGCTCGACTTCGAGGTCCTGCGCCACCTGGGCGAGATCGCGCGGGCCCGAGGGCTGGCCGGCGCGGTCCAGCACGGCGCGTCCACGCTGCCCGACGAGCTGTACCACCACTTCCCGGCGGTCGAGACGGCCGAGATCCATCTCGCCACGGGCTTCCAGAACGCGCTGTACGAGCACCCGGCCTTCCCATCCTCGCTGATGGACGAGATCTATGCCTGGTGCAGGGTCAACGCAGCCGACGAGCGCAAGGACGGCCAGACGGACGAGCAGTTCCTGTACACCACGCGCAAGAAGGCGATCGGCCCGTTCAAGCGGCAGCTGTGGGAGCTCGACACCCGGGACGAGATCCTGGCGGCGCAGAGCACCAAGCTCGGGTTCCTGTGCACGGAGCTGCGGGTCAACGGGTCGATGGAGCTGGTCGAGCGGTACGTGCGGCCGGTGCCGCTGTCGCGGCCGATCCCCGAGTCGCTCCGCGTCACGGTCCCGGGCTGAGCCGCCTGCGATGACGGCCGGGATCGACGGGCCGTCCGCGTCCGACGGCGACGCGTCGCCGGTCGCGGTCTCGATCCGCTTCGAGGCACCGGGCGACGAAGCCGGCATCCGCGAGGTCGAGCGGGCGGCGTTCCCGGGTCCCGAGGAGGCTGACATCGTCGATGCCATCCGTGCCGACGCGCCGGACGGCTGGCGGTCGCTGGTCGCCGTGGGTGCCGACGGCCGGATCATCGGCCACCTGCTGATGAGCCCCTGCCCGGTCGAGGACGACAACGGCGACCGGGTCGCGACGGTGCTCGCGATCGGCCCCGTCGCGGTCGAGCCGTCGGTCCAGCGGCGAGGCGTCGGGAGCGCGCTGATGGCCGCGGCCGCGAGCCTCGCGGTGGCCCGCGCGGTGCCCGCGCTCGTCCTGCTCGGACACCCCTCGTACTACCCGCGCTTCGGGTTCGAATCCGCGCGCGGCGCGGGCCTCGAGCCGCCCGCCGCGGCCTGGCCCGACGCCGCCTGGATGGCCCGGCTGCTGCCCGCCTGGACCGACGACATGCGGGGCACGGTTCGCTACCACGAGGCGTTCGAGCCGCTCGCATAGACGGAGGCTGGTCGAGGGTGGCGGTTCAGTCCGCGGAGACATTTGAGGGTCCGCTGCGTGACGAGCTCGTGCGTGCGCTGCGTAGGGTTCCCGAGCTGGCCGTTGGTGCGCTGACGCTTGCTGCCCTCTCCGGTGGCATCACCAATCGCAACTTCCGGGTAGACATCGATGGCCGCCCTGATCGGTACGTGATCAGGGTCGGCGGCGACGAGACACACGTCCTGGGGATCAGCCGGGAGGTGGAGCATGCAGCGACCGTCGCGGCGGCGGACGCCGGCGTGGGAGCCGATGTCGTCGCGTTCATCCGACCCGAGGGCTACCTGGTGACGCGCTTCATCGACGGCGCGCCGCTGGCGGGTCTCGATGTCCACCAGGGCGGGACGATCGCGCGCGCGGCGGCCGCCGTCCGGCGGTTCCACGATGGCCCTGCGATCCCGGGCCTGTTCGTGCCGCTCCGCATCTGCGAGGCCTATCGGTCGCTGGCTGAGAATCGCGGCGTCCCCATCCCAGAGGCCTACGATCGCGCTCGCGAGGTCGGCCGGCTGATCGAGCTCGCGCTCATCGGGGACCCGGTGGACTTGCGCCCCTGCCACAACGATCTCCTGCCCGGGAACCTGATCGACGACGGCTCGCGGATCCGGATCGTCGACTGGGAGTACGCGGGGATGGGCGATCCGTTCTTCGACCTCGGCAACTTCAGCGTCAACAACGACCTGACCGAAGCGGAGGACTCGTCCTTGCTCGCCGCCTACGATCCCCGGCCGAACATTGCGGATGGGGCGTCCGCCCGCCTGGCCCTGTTCCGGGTCGTGTCCGACTTCCGCGAGGCGATGTGGGGCGTCCTCCAACAGGGCGTGAGCTCGCTCGACGTCGACTTCCGCGGATATGCGGACGAGCACTTCGAGCGGCTCCAGGACAATGCTGCGTCGCCCCGCTTCAGGCACGCGCTGGAGGTGCTTGCCGCCAGGTCCGGGGTCAGCGCACCTCGTCGACGTCGGTCCACCACTTGACGCGCTCGCCGATGCGAGCGCGGGTCCGCCACCCGAACGACTTCGGCTCCAGCTCCAGCCGGGCCGCGAGCTCCACGAGGCGCAGATCCACGGCCGCGCACTGATCGCGGGACAGCTGCGGGTAGCTGCCGGCCAGCGTAGCCACCTTCTCCAGGTTGCCGGTCACGGTTCGCCACAGCCCCCAGTCCGCTGCGCACAGACGCGCAACGACGTCAGCGTTGATGACGTCGTCGTCCGTCGACCCGAGCGTGTGGTCGAGCAGCAGCAGGATGACGTCGACGACGTCCTTTTCGTTGATCCTCACGATCTGGAGCTTCGACAGCAGCAGCTCGGCGAGCGGGATCGTGGGCCGGTCGGCCTCAAGACGCCCGGTGATCGGGATCATGTGGCAGAACTCCAACCTGTCGAAGAACACGTCGACGTGGACCCCGGTATTCGGGTGATCGTAGTAGCCGCGCTGACCTTCGGAGGTCACCTCGACCTCCCGGTCTTCCCGGAAGCCGAGCTGGGCGAGAGCAGTCGCGACGGTCCTGGCGTCGCGACGGTATGCGGCCAGGTCGATGTCCACATACCTCCGCGCAAAGGCGGGCAGCAACGCCGAAGCGTGCGGACAGTGTCGGGAAACACCGATCGAACCCAGTACGCGCAGCGTGGCCCCGGCCCGCTCCGCTGTCTCGACCAGCCGGTCGACCTCGGTCTCGAGCGTCGCGCGTTCGAAGGTCACGGGCGGATGGGACGACGCGCCATGAACGGTCGGACCTCGTGTGCCGGAGGGATAGCGCGATTGTAGGGTGGCGAGGCAGTCCACAGTGCCGAGCCGGCGCGCTCTGACCGGCGTCGACAAGCACCCGGGTCGCGGATCGGACCGTCCAGAGTAGGACGGCGTCGCAAAGGCCGCGCCCGCCTGACGGGCAGCTCCGCCCGAGCGTAGGGTTTTCCTCCAGACGCGGCCGCGCGACGATGTCGCTGAGGCCGACGCCTGCCGGAGCCTTGCGTCGGAGCACGAAGGAGGCGGTAAGCCGCGTGGACCAGGCACAGGCGGTCGTGATCGGGGGCGGGATCACCGGTTGCAGCGTCGCTCTGCACCTCGCGCGGGCCGGCTGGCGGGACATCATGCTGCTCGAGAAGGGCCAGCTCACGAGCGGCTCGACCATGCATGCGGCCGGCCTCGTCACGATGTACAACGCCTCGGCGGCGATGATGCGCTTCCGCCGTTACAGCATCGACCTGTACCGCGAACTCGGCGTGTTCGACACGGTGGGTAGCGTTCGGATCGCGTCCAGCCGCGAGCAGCTGTTCGACCTCCAGCGGGGGGTGAGCCGTGCTCGTGGCATCGGCTTGGACGTCGATCTCATCTCCCCGCGAGAAGCGCTCGACCTCATCCCGACGATGTCGGCCGCGGATCTCCACGGCGCCGTCTGGGTGCCCGGGGATGGCCACCTGGACCCGCATTCCGCCACCGTTGCGCTTGCCTCCGCGGCCAGGAGCCTTGGAGTGACCATCCGGACGGGCGTCCGTGTCACCGGCATCCGCGTGAACGTCCGGCGCGAGGTGACGGCCGTCGTCACCGAAGGGAGCGAGATCGCCACGGAAACGGTCGTCAACGCGGCCGGCATGTGGGCGCCGCAGGTCGCCGCGATGGCCGGCGCGTTTGTGCCGTCGACACCTGTCGACCATCAGCACGTCGTCCTCCAGGCCGTGCCGGGCAACGAGCTGCCACGCGACATGCCGTGCTTCCGGGACCCCGAGAACCTCGTCTATGGCAAGTCCGAGACCGGAGGAATCCTGTTCGGCGGGTACGAGCACAATCCGAACGCGCGCTGGCTCGACGGTGTTCCCTGGGACCACGGCGGGCGCCCGGTCGAATCGGACTGGCCGCGCTTCGAGCCGCTGATGGCGGGCGCCATCCGACGGTTCCCATTCCTCGCCGATGCGCCCGCTGTTCGCCTGCTCTGCCATCCGGACGCGATGACTCCCGATGCGAACCCGCTGCTCGGGCCGATGCCCGGCGTCCGTGGGCTGTGGATCGCCGCGGGGCTGTCCCTCAACGGCTTCGGTGGAGCCGGGGGGATCGGCAAGGCGATCGCGTCCTGGATCGTCGATGGCGAGCCCGGCCTCGACGTCCACCCGTACCGGGCCTGGAGGTTTGGCGACCCGTATCGCGATCCGACGTACACGGCGGCGACCGCCCGCGAGGCTTACCGCTACTACTACCGCCTCCGTTACCCGTACGACTCCGACACGGCGGGGCGTCCGCGGCGACTCTCTGCGCTCCATGGCCGCCTCCAGGACGCCGGCGCGGTCTTCGGCACGAAACACGCGTGGGAACGCGCGGAGCACCTGGAGCCGGGCGCGCCGTGGCGCCGCGCCGGCGAGGACCAGCGCGCATACGGCTGGGCCCGGCCGACCTGGTTCGAGCGCGTCGGGGCGGAGCATAGGGCGGTGCGCGAGCGAGCGGGCCTCATCGACCTGTCGTCGTTCGGCAAGCTCGAGGTCTCCGGGCGCGGCGCATTGGCGCTGATCCAGTACGTCGCAGCCAACGACGTGGATCGGCCCGTCGGCTCGGTCGTCTACACGCCGTTCCTTGACACCCGGGCCGGGTTCGTCGCCGACGTCACCATCACGCGACTTGAGGAGGACATGTTCCGGGTCGTCACCGGCGCTGGGTACGCCCCAGCGGACCTCGGCTGGCTCCACGCCTCCGTCCGGCCGTCCGATGAGCCGGTCACCCTTCGCGATGCCAGCGACGAGACGGCCTGCCTGGGGTTGTGGGGGCCGCTCGCGCGCGATGTCCTCGCCGCGGCTTCACCCGACGACGTGTCCGACGCCGCCCTTCCCCTTCGAACCGCGCGTTGGATCCGCGTCGGGGGAGCGAGGGTGCTCGCGGTGCGGATCAGCTACGCGGGCGAGCTCGGATGGGAGATGTACGTCGACCGCGGATCCGCCGTTCAGGCCTGGGACGCCCTCGTCGACGCAGGCCGCCCGCATGCGCTGGAGATGGTCGGTTACCGTGCGGTCGATGCGCTGCGGATGGAGAAGGGCTACCGGTACTACGGCACGGATCTGACGATGTCTGATACGCCGGTCGAGGCCGGCATGCTGCCGTTCACGCGGGTCGACAAAGGGGAATTCATCGGCCGGGATGCGCTCCTCGAGCGCCGGCGCGCCGATCCGACCGTCCGCCTCCGCACCGTCGTCATCGGCGATGACGATGCCTGGTGCCCGGTCTATGGCGGCGAGGCGATCCGCCTTGGTGGTGAGGTCGTTGGTCGCCTTCGAAGCACGGCCTACGGGCACACCCTCCGCAGGACGATCGGATACGGGTATCTTCCGCACAACCTCGTGCCCGGTGACCGGGTGGAGGTGGACGTGTTCGCCAGCCGGGTCCCCGCGACGGTCATGGCGGACGCGCTTCACGATCCGCGTGGTCTCCGGATGCGCGGGTGATCGGAGGTCGAATGCGCCTGCTGGGAGGTCGGGGGCGCCCGAAGGGGACGAGGGTCTTCTTCGCGACGGACGTGCATGGGTCCGAGCGCACGTGGCGCAAGTTCCTTAACGCGGCAACGTTCTACGACGCGGACGTGCTCGTGATGGGCGGCGACGTCATGGGAAAGCTGGCGATCCCGATCATCCGTGGCGCAGGCGGGATGCGCCGGGCGACGATCCACGGTCGGGTCGAGAATCTCGAAACCCAGGCCGACGTCGACCGCGCAATCGACGTCATCGGACGCCTCGGCATGTATGACGTCTCGATGGACGAGGACGAGTACGAGGTGGCCCGGACCGATCCGGCGCGGATCGACGCGCTGTGGCGGGACCTTGCCCTAACGCGGCTTCGGCGCTGGATCGAGCTCGCCGAGGACCGCCTGGGCCCCGCGGGAATACCGTGCTACGTGTCGGGCGGCAACGACGACCTGCTCGAAGTCATGGAGGCGCTGCCGGGACCGGGCGACGGGACCCGCTCGTTCGTGTCCGTCGAGGAACGGCCGATCCAGCTTGACGAGCATCACGTGATGATCAGCCTGCCGTACGTGAACCCGACGCCCTGGCACACCCCGCGTGAGGCGCCCGAGGGCGAGCTGCGAACAATGATCTCCGGGCGCCTTGAGGGGCTGGCCACGCCCGAGCGCACGATCTTCAACTTCCATGCTCCGCCCAAGGACTCGACGCTCGACACCTGCGCCATGCTCGACGCGAGCACCGACCCGCCGTCGCCGATCGTGACCGCCGGTCAACCGGTCCTCCACGGCGCGGGCAGCACCTCCGTTCGCGAGGCGATCGAGCAGTGGCAGCCGCTGCTCGGGCTGCACGGGCACATCCACGAGTCGCAAGCGGCCGCGCGGATCGGGCGAACCCTGTGCGTCAACCCAGGCAGCGAATACGGCGAAGGGGTCTTGCGAGGCTGCCTGCTCACGCTGGTCGTGGGCAAGGCTCCGAGTTACCAGATGACCGCCGGCTAGCCCTGGCCGGCCGTTGCCGGCAGAAGGGCAGGCGGAGGAGGTGCGATCGAACGACCAGGTCGGCGCGGCCGTGCTGGAGGGACCGGCCGCTGGGCTCGTGGGTTTCCGCCCCTGCAACGAGGAGTCACGCATGGCGTCTGCCACAGCGACCGCGACACCGGAAGTCTTCGTCAGGAAGTCGTCCGGTCTCGTACGGGTGATGTCACCGCGCTCGGCGTTCGTCTACAACGTCCTGACCATGGGACTGATCTTCCCATGGACCTACCTGTGGGCTCCGGGCGCGCTCCCGGGCGGCCAGCTCGTCTGGGGGATCCTGCTGGCCATGGTGCTCGAGATCCCGATCGCGCTGGCCTACGTCTGGCTGTCCACCACGTTCCCTCGAACCGGCGGCGATTACGTGTTCCAGAGCCGGGTGTTCGGCGGCGGGCTCGCGTTCACCGTCGTGTTCTCGGGCTTCGTGATCTGGATCCTGCAGTGGGTCGCGCTGTCCGGCTGGCTGCTCGCCACGCTCGGCTTTGCACCCCTGTTCCTGGGCTTGGGCGCCTCGCTCGGCAGCAGCACGCTCGTCGACCTGTCGTCGTGGTTCACGACGCCTACCGGCATCATTGTCACGAGCATCGTCAATGCCGCGCTCGCCCTGGCGATCCTCGTGTCCGGGTTCCGCAACTACGTGCGATTCCAGCGCGTGATGTGGATCGCGATCCTGCTCGCGTTCGGGACCATGCTGGTCGTCCTCGCGACGACCAACCCGAGCGATGCCTCGACCCGGCTCAACGCCTTCTCGGCGGCCATCGGTGGCTCGTCGTCGTTCACGCAGGACTCGGTCGCGGCGGCCCAGGCAGGCGGGGTCGACCTCAATCCGCCGTTCAGCCTGCTGGCAACCCTCCTCATCGCGCCCATCGCGTGGACGTCCCTCCAGTGGGCGACCTACTCGAGCCAGCAGAATGGCGAGATCAAGTCGGCCGGCTCGTTCAGGAGCCAGGCCTTCATCATCATCGGTTCCCTGCTGCTCACCGGACTGCTCCTCGCACTGCTGGCGTTCGTCCTCGAGAACGCGATCGGCTCCCAGTTCCTGTATGTCGCCGGCGCCGGCTATTGGGGTACGGCCGACGTTTCGCTCGCGGGGTCCTACCTGTGGCCCAACATCATCGCGACGGCGATCGCGAACAACCCGCTGGTGACGCTCCTGATCGCAGCGGGGTTCATCCTCAACGGGCACCAGATCGTCCACAACTGCTATATCGGGATGACTCGAGTGATGGTCGCCATGTCGTTCGACCGGCTGCTGCCCGAGATGGTCAGCCGCGTCAGCGACCGTTTCCATACTCCGGTGAATGCCCACGTCATCTATTTCGTAGCGAGCATCCCGGTCATCATCGGGTACAACCTGTTCGCGTACGGCACGGGTGACGACGCGATCTCCTGGGCGTCCCTGACGCTCGGCGTGACCTTCGCCTGCGGCTACGTGTTCGTTGCCACGGCGATCGCTGGCGCGCTGCTGCCGTTCCGAGCCAAGGCGGCCTACGAAGCGTCGCCAGGCGCCAGCTACAGACTGGGGGGCGCCCCGCTTGTCACGGTCGTCGGCCTGCTCGGCGCGGCCGCCGGCGTCGCGTTCCTCTACCTGTTCCTCACCAACGAACAGCTGGGCCTCACCAGCCAGCTGGCCTACACGGTCGTGGGCGGCATCCTGCTGTTCTCTGCCGCGTGGTACTTCATCGCCAAGACCGTGCGCAACCGAAGCGGCGTCGACGTGAGCTACGCATTCCGCGAGATCCCGCCCGAGTGATCGGCGGCATGTCGTGCGTTCCGAGGGCCCGGGGCATGATCCGGGCCCTCGGAATCCGGGCATGCGACATGTCCGGGTCGTCAGCCGGCGGCCGCGTCCCGAAGCCAGGTCGCAAGCTCGTTGGACGCCAGCTTCGTGGCGGCGCGTGTCCAGCGCTCCTCGGCCCACGCGCCGAAGTCGTAGGCGATGCTGGAGATCTGCGCCTGGATCGCCGCCCACAGCGTCCAGCCCATATCGGACATGATCATGTTCAGGCGCATCCGGGCGAGGAGGCGCGCGTCGGCCTCGCCGAAGTACGCCGCGCACAATTGCTCCTGGCGAGGATCGTCCCAGCCCAACTCCTGGCAGGTGTTGCCGAGCTCGAAGCAGGGATCGTTGTTGCCGCTGTACTCGTAGTCGACGATCCGGATCGATGCCCCGTCATCGATGTAGTTCTCCGCCAGCAGGTCGTTGTGGCAAGGCACGGGGGGTAGTGGGTGGGCCGCGAGGGCGTGCTCGATCGCCGGCAAAGCGCGAAGCTGGTCGCGATAGTCGCCTGGGATCGGGATCGAACGCTGGTCGACGACCTCCATGTACCGGTCGGTGAGTCGGAACATGTCGAAATCGGCGAGGAATGGTTGGCCAGCGTGGAGCCGGCGCAGGCTCGCGGCGATCCGCCCGGGCATCTCCGGATCCGCGAGGGCGGCGTTGGACATCGTGGTGCCGACGATCCACTCGAGGACGATGGCGCCTAGCGCGGGCACCGCGTGAAGGACGCGCGGGCCGACGCCCGTCTCGGCCGCCGACCTCGTGTTGGCGAGCTCGTTCGTCCGGTCCACGGCCAGCAGCCCGGTGTCGGCCCCGGGAACGCGTACGAACGTCCGCACGCCCTCCACCGTGACCGCATAGTTGCGATTGGTCAGCCCGCCGGCGAGGAGCTCCACCGTCGGTCCGGCCTCGCGCCAGCCGGGAATCGCCTCGATCACGGCGTCGATGCCGGCCCCTCGCTCCTGCCCGTCCATGGCTACATCGTCGCGCAACCGGCACGTCCGTGTCGGCCTGCGCCGTCAGCGACTGCCACGTAGGCTAGCCGCGTGCAGCGAACGCCGCGATGGTCGAGCAGGCTGCGGCCACCGGGCGTCGCGGTGATCGTGGTCGCGGCGGTCGCATTGACCATCGCAGTCGCCTGGCTGCTCGGGGGGCTCGGTTCGTCGCGGCCCGCGTCGATGACCGATACGTCGACACCCTCGGCCGAGGCTGCCGCGAGCCTCGGAGCATCGACGTCGTCGCTGCCGCCCAGCCCACGGGCGTCCGCGCCGTCGAGCCCCGCGTCGTCCGTCGAACGCTCGCCCTCCCCGGCCGTCGCCGATCCCGTCCTGATCGGCACCGGCGACATCGCGCGCTGCGACACGAACAATGACGAGCAGACCGCCCGCCTGGTCGCCCGCAACCCCGGGATCGTGTTCACGCTCGGCGACAACGCGTACGACAGCGGGTCGCCGGCCGACTACGGCGACTGCTACGACCCGTCGTGGGGGCGGGTCAAGGACCGGACGGAGCTCCCCGTGGTCGGCAACCACGACTACGGGATCCAGAACGCCGCCGGCTACCGCGACTACTTCGGTCAGCGGGCGACGCCGGACGGCGAGACCTGGTACTCGCGCGACATCGGCGACTGGCACGTCGTGGTCCTGGACGCGAACTGCACCGAGATCAGAGGCGGCTGCGGCCCCGGCTCGCCGCAGCTCCAGTGGCTCAGCCAGGACCTGCGCCAGAGCGACGCGCGCTGCACGCTGGCGATGTGGCACCAGCCGCGGTTCAGCAGCGGCGAGCACGGCAACGACCCGTCGGTCGCGCCCTTCTGGGACGTGCTGTACGAGGCCGGCGCCGACCTGATCCTCAACGGCCACGACCACGATTACGAGCGGTTCGCCCCACAGGACCCGAACGGCAACCGGGACAAGGACCGCGGCATCGTCGAGATCGTGGTCGGGACCGGCGGGGGCGAGATGCGGGACATGGGCCCGTCGATCGTCGCCAACTCGCTCGTGCACCAGGGACGCCTGCTGGGCGTGATCGAGGTGACGCTCCACGCAGCCGGCTGGTCGTGGCGGTTCCTGTCCACCGACGGGTCGTTCAACGACGCAGGCGACGACCGCTGCCACTGAGCGCCCGGCGGGACGCGCCTCCGGGGCGCGCCGCGCGCCGCTAGGCTTCGGGCGATGGTCGAGCACGCCCGGGCGGTGGTCATCGGCGGCGGCGTCGGGGGGACGTCGATCGCCTACCATCTCGCCGCCCTCGGCTGGACCGACATCGTCCTCGTCGACCGCGCGGAGCTGACCTCCGGGTCGACGTTCCACAGCGCGGGGCTCGTCGGCCAGCTGCGCGGCTCCGTGACGCTGACCCGGATGATGATGTACGGCGTCGAGCTGTACCGGCGGCTCGCGGACGAGACCGGCGTGGACCCGTCGTGGCACGAGGTCGGGTCGCTGCGCCTCGCCTCGACGCCGGCGAGGTTCGAGGAGCTCCAGCGCCAGGCTGGCTGGGCGCGGACGTTCGGCCTGCCGCTCGAGCTGATCTCGGCGGCCGAGGCCCGCGACCGGTTCCCCCTGATGGCCACCGAGGGCGTGCTGGGCGCGGTCTGGCTGCCGACCGACGGCTGGCTCGACCCGTCCAACCTCGCCTTCGCGCTCGCCGCCGGCGCCCGCGCGCGCGGCGCGACGATCCGCAACCACCACCGCGTCGTCGGCATCGGCGTGCGCGACGGGCGGGTCACGGGCGTGGAGGTCGAGCACGGCGGCGAGCGGTCCACGATCGAGACGGAGGTCGTCGTCAACGCGGCCGGCATGTACGCGCCCGAGATCGGCCGCCTCGCGGGCATCACGCTGCCGATCATCCCGATGGCGCACCAGTACCTGCTGACCGGGCCGATCGACGGCGTCGAGCCGGGCCTGCCCCAGCTGCGCGACCCGGACAACCTCGTGTACTTCCGCGAGGAGACCGGCGGGCTGTGCATGGGCGGCTACGAGCGGAACCCGATGCCCTGGGCGCTCGACGGGATCCCGGCCGACTTCAACCACCGCCTGCTCGATCCGGACTGGCCGCGTTTCGGCGACATCATGGCCGGCGCGATCCGCCGGGTGCCCGCGATCGCCGACGCGCCGGTGACGCGGATGATCAACGGGCCGGAGGGGTTCACCCCCGACAACGAGTTCGTCCTGGGCGAGTCCGACGTCCGCGGCCTGTTCGTGGCCGCGGGGTTCTGTGCCCACGGCATCGCGGGCGCCGGCGGCATCGGCCGCCAGGTGGCCTCGTGGATCGTCGAGGGCGAGCCCGAGCTCGACCTGTGGAAGATGGACATCCGCCGCTTCGGGGCGCAGTACCGCAGCCGCTCGTACACGCTCGCCCGCAGCGTCGAGAACTACGCGACCTACTACGACATCCACTACCCCAACGAGGAGCGCCGCGCCGGCCGGCCGCTCCGCGTCTCCCCGGCCTATTCGCGGCTCGCCGCGCTCGGCGCGTCGTTCGGGGAGAAGTCCTCGTGGGAGCGGGCGAACTGGTTCGATCCGAACGCCGGCGGCGCGGGAGTGGCCGCGGCACCGGACCTCGAGGCGCTGCGGCCGCGGGGCTGGGCCGGGCAGCACTGGAGCCCGGCGATCGCCGCCGAGGCGTTGGCCACCCGGACGACGGCCGGCCTGTTCGATGAGACCTCGTTCGCCAAGATCGAGGTCGTCGGGACCGGCGCGCCCGCGCTGCTCCAGTGGCTGTGCGCCAACGACGTGGACCGAGCGGTCGGCAGCGTCACCTACACCCAGCTGCTGAACCGCCGCGGCGGCATCGAGTGCGACCTGACGGTCACCCGGGTCACGGCTGACCGCTTCCTGCTGGTGACCGGGACCGCGTTCGGCAACCACGACCTCGCCTGGATCCGGCGCCACGCGCCGCGCGACGGGTCGGTGCTGATCAACGACCTCACGTCGGGCCGCGCCTGCTACGCCCTGTGGGGCCTGCACGCCCGCGACATCCTCGCCTCGACGACGACCGACGACGTGTCCGATACGGCGTTCCCGTATCTCACGGCCCGCGCGATCACGGTTGGCGACGTGCCCGTGTACGCCCTTCGGGTGACCTACGTGGGCGAGCTCGGCTGGGAGCTCTACGCCCACGCCGAGTACGGCGCGGCGCTGTGGGACACGTTGTGGGCGGCGGGTGCCCCGCACGGCGTGGTGGCCGGCGGATACCGCGCCATCGACGCCCTTCGGCTCGAGAAGGGCTACCGCGCCTGGGCCGCCGACATCACGCCCGAGGAGACCCCGTACGAGGCCGGGCTGGGGTTCGCCGTGTCGCTGGATGCGGGGGACTTCCTGGGCCGCGATGCGCTGGTCGCGGCCCGTGCCGCCGGTCCGGCCAAGCGGTTGCGCTGCCTGGTGCTCGACGACCCGCGCTCGGTCTGCCTCGGCAACGAGCCGGTCCGCGTCGATGGCCGGATCGCCGGCCGCGTGACGTCCGGCGGCTACGGCTTCAGCGTCGAGCGGAGCATCGCGTACGCCTACCTGCCGCCGGACGTTGCGATCGGGACGCGCGGCGAGGTCGACGTGTTCGGCACCTGGGTCGGGTTCGAGGTGGCGAGGGAGCCGCTGTTCGACCCGACGGGGTCGCGGATCCGGGCGTGAGCAGGGCATCATCGGCGCCATGACGGACGACGCGGACGCGGGGTTCGGCCCCGCCTGGTCCGCCGGCCGCGCCAGGGTGCCCGAGGCGACCCTTGGCGCGTGGCTGGATTTCGCGCTGGCGGCCTGCGACGTGGCGGACGAGACCGCGCGGGGCCACTTCCGGCGCGGCATCGACGTCGAGCGCAAGCCGGACCGCACGTTCGTGACCGCGGCCGACCGGGCGATCGAGCGCCAGATCCGGTCGGCGATCCACGCCCGCTGGCCCGACCACGGCCTGGTGGGTGAGGAGTACGGCGAGGAGGCGGGCGGCTCGACGACCCGCTGGTACATCGACCCGATCGACGGCACGCACAACTTCATCCGTGGCGTGCCGTTGTTCGGGACGCTGCTCGCCGTCGAGCACGACGGGGAGATGCAGGCGGGCGTGATCTCGGCGCCGGCGATGCGCGAGCGCTGGTTCGCGTCGCGCGGCGGCGGGGCGTGGGCCGAGAACCCGGATGGCCGGCGGGCGATCCGCGTGTCGCGGGTCGCGGCGCTCGAGGACGCCCAGCTCGTCTACGGCAGCCTCCGGGACAACGTCGAGAGTGGCCTGATGCCGGGCTTCCGGTCCCTGATCGACGCGTCGTGGCGCGACCGCGGCTTCGGCGACTTCTGGGGCTACGCGCTGGTCGCCGAGGGCGCCGCCGAGGCGATGATGGAGACCGGGGCGCACACGTGGGACCTCGCGGCCCCGCAGGTGGTCATCGAGGAGGCCGGCGGGCGGGTCACGGACGTCAACGGCGACCGCAGGATCGACACCGAGTCGTTCGTGGGCTCCAACGGGCTGCTCCACGACGAGATCCTCCGCCGGCTGCGCGCGACGACATAGGGGGCCGGCGCAGGTCCCCGTCCCTCAGCTGCCGTCCCTGAGCCGCCGCAGCGCGGGTCCACCGACGACCAGCACGACGGCGAGCACGAGCAGCCCGATCAGGGCCGGCCACAGGAAGGCCGGCGTGTCGTCGGCCGCGGCTCCGGCTGGCGTCGCGGCCGGCGCGACGCTCGCGGACGACGCGCCGTCGACCCGCCCGCCCTCGATCACCGTCACGTTCGCCGTTGAGCCGGCGATGGGCTGGTCCTCGCCGCCGTTCGCCGGGATCAGCATCGTCAGCTCCACGTCGCCGGTCTCGGGGATCGTCAGGTGGCCCGTGTACGGGGTTCCCGGCGCGCCGCTCGGCTCGAGCTCGGCCTGTGACAGCTCGGGGCCACCGGGATGGGCGGCGCTCACGATGAGGCGATCGGGGAGGTGGAGGGCGTCGACGTCCCACAGTCCGTGCGCAAGGACGTTGACGGCGAGCGGGAACGGGCGTCCGGCGACGACGTCGCCGACGACGGGCAGCAGCTGCGCCCCGACGAGGTCGGCGACCGGGGCGTCTGGCGGCGGCCCGACCCCGGCGATCTTGAGGCGATGGTCGCCGTCAGCGCCGTGGACGCCGAACTCGACCTTGCCCGGCCCTCCGAGCGGCGACTCGAGGTCGATCACGACGTGCCCGGGCCAGTCCGCCGTCGCGTCCGCCGTCGTCGGGGCCGCCTTGCCGGTGGCCGGCCGGAGACGGGCGAACACGCCATCGAGCGACGACAGGGCGTGGTGCTGCGGGTCCCACAGCGTCAGCGCGACCTCGACCCGCCCGCCGGGCGGGGTGTCCGTGGGGGCGATGAGCGATGAGTCGAGCCACGCCTCGACCGACGGCGGCACGGACGGCGTCGGCGAGGCGGCGGTGGCGACGGCCGGCAACGCGACGAGGCCGAGCACGAGGAGCCCGGGCGCGAGGCGGGCGAGTCTGCGAGCGCTCACTCTGCGTTCAGGTACACCGACCGGCGGGTTTGGGTTCCCGCGACGCGGACCTGATCAGGTCGCGCGACGGAACATCGCCAACGTCCAGCACACGACGCCGATCGCGACGGCCGCCAGGATCCCGAGCCACAGCTGGTCGCTGGAGGCGCCGAGGGCGACGGCCGCCGGGATGCCGATCACCGCGATCGCGCCCAGCATGAGCTGCCACAGGCCGCGCACGCCGGGGAGCAGCGCGGAACGGTCTGCGGGGGACGGCTGGGCATCGGTCCAGTCGGCGTCGGTCGGCTCCCAACCGCGGCGCTCGATATGGCGCTCCATATGCCGCTCGCGGCCGGGCGCCCGGGCCGGCTCGGCACCGTCACCGACCGGCGGCAGCCCCAGGAAGGCGCGCCCGGGGTCCGAGAGCACCCTCGCGTCGTCGAGCTCGAGCAGGTCCTCGGCGACCGCGACGCATACCGCGTCGTCGATCGCCTGGAACACCGCCACACGGTCGTCCACGGGGCCCGAGCTGGCCACCATGGCGCCGTATGCCGCCCCCAGGATGGAGTCGGCGACCTTCGCCTGCAGGACACGGTTCACCGGCCCGCGCGCCGCGTCCAGCAGCTCCTCGCGACCGCTCCTGGTGACCGCCTCCTCGAGGACGTCCAGCAGCCGGTCGCGCTCGTCGGGATCGGTTCGTCCGATCACCGCCTGGGCGAGCAATTGGGGCGAGAGCCCGTCCACTGCTGCGAATACGACCTCGACGCGTGCTCGCGCCGCGGCCTCGCCGGGGACGGACAGCCGGTTGGGCTGGATCATCCGCCCCGCGGCCTCGCGAACAGCAGGCAGATGGCGCCGAGGGCGATCGCGAGCACGATCCCGACGATCGGATAGCCGGCAGCGATCCCGCCGCCGATCAGCGCGGGGATCCCGAACACTGCGATCGCGCCAAACAGGATGATCCGCAGCCCCCGCTCGCCGGGGAGCGGGGCGTCGGGGTCGATGCCCACGGCGCGCTCCTGGTCCTCGAACGACGTCGTCGCGCCCAGGTCCGCGGGCTCGGCGGGCTCGGCGGGCTCGGCGAACCGGGTCGGCTCGGGGTCGCCGGCCGGGGCGGGTGTGCCTGGCGGAGCGGGATCGGTCACGGATGTCCTTTCGGGTGGTCAGGCGTCGTCGATCGGAGTCCGGGCGATCGCGCGCCGTGAGCGGAACAGCACGAGCAGGGCGAACGCGCCGCCGACGAGCAGCGCGAGCATCGCCTCCAGTTGGACGAGCTCTGCACGCGCGGCCGGGTCGCGGCGGGACAGCCCGACCCGGGCGAGCTCGTCGGGCGACAGGCGGTTGAAGCCGTCCAGCGCGGCCTCGGCTCGCTCGCGAGCTCCCGCGGTCGCAGCGTCCTCGTCCGGCCGCGGCACGATGCGCCCCCTCGCCTGGCTCATCGGCGCCGTGCCCTCAGGCTCCCGCGGCGTCCAACGCCTCGGCCAGGATCCCGATGGCCCGGTCCACCTCGTCGCCGGTCGTGACCAGCGGCGGGATGATCCGGATCACGTTGACGTACGTGCCGGCGGTGAGCACCAGCAGCTTGCGTGCGAACGCCTCGCGCTGGATGCGCTTGGTGAGCTCAGGGTCGGGCACGCGGCCGTCGCCCTCGCCGGGCTTCACGAGCTCGATCGCCACCATCAGCCCGAGCCCGCGGACGTCGCCGACCGCGGCCCGGCCGGCGCACGCGCGCCGGAGGCCGTCGAGCAGCTGCGTGCCACGCTTGCGGGCGTTGCCGATCAGGCCCTCGTCCTCGATCACGTCGAGCGTCGCGTTGGCCGCCGCGCACGACACGACGTTGCCACCGTAGGTGCCGCCGTGCGACCCGGGCGGAAGGCGGTCCATGAGCTCGGTGCGGGCGAGGATGCCGGACAGCGGCAGCCCGGACGCGATGCCCTTGGCCATGACCACGATGTCGGGCTCGACGTCCCAGTGCCGGACCGCGAACATCTCGCCCGTCCGCCCGAATCCCGTCTGGACCTCGTCGGCGATGAGCAGGATCCCGTGGGCGCGCGTGATCTCGCGCAGGCGCGGCAGGAACGTCGGGGACGGGACGATGTAGCCGCCCTCGCCGATCACCGGCTCGACGATGATCCCGGCGACCTTGTCCGGGTAGACGAGCTGGTGGAACAGCAGGTCCAGTTGGGCCTCCCAGTCGCACGTGCAGGCCGACGGGTCGTGGGCGCCGCCGGCGGCGCGATAGCAGTAGGGATAGGCCGCGTGGTAGACGGAGCCCGGCAGCGGCTCGAAGGCGCCTCGGTACACGTCCTTGGCCGCGGTCAGGGACATCGCCTGGCCGGTGCGGCCGTGGAACCCGTAGCGGAACGCGATGATGGCCGGCCGCCCGGTCGCGACGCGCGCGAGCTTCACGGCGGCCTCGACGGCCTCGGCCCCCGAGTTCGACAGGAAGGCCGACCACGGACCGCCGGGCAGCACGTGCTGCAGCCGCTCATACAACCGGAGCCCGGCCTCGTGGTAGACGATGTTCTGCTGGCCGTGGAGCAGCCTCGCCGCCTGGTCCTGGATCGCCGCCACGACCCGCGGGTGTGCGTGCCCGGTGTTGGTGACGCCGATGCCCGAGGTGTAGTCGAGGTACCGGTCGCCGTCGGTCGTGACCAGCCACGAGCCATCGCCCCGCTCGACGACGAGGTCGGTGATCCGGCTCCAGACCGGGGGCACGACCGAGCGGTCGGGGAGGGGGGCGGTCGATGCGGTGCGGGCGTCGGGATCGGTGACGGCGGTCATCGGCGTGTCCTTCGCGCTTGGCGACTAGCCGCGGCGGCGGGCTCGGAGGGTGGTCAGGAGCACGGCGCCGACGGCGACCACGAAGATGATCGTGCCGATGACGTTCACCTGGACCGGGACGCCGACGCGGTTCTTGGCGTAGATGAACATCGGGAATGTCTGCGCGTTGCCCGACGTGAAGTTGGTCACGACGAAGTCGTCGATCGACAGGCTGAACGCCAGCAGCGCGGCGGCGACGATGCCGGGCAGGATCAGCGGGAAGGTGACCTTCCAGAACGTCTGGACCTCGTTGGCATAGAGGTCCATCGCCGCCTCCTCGAGGTGGCGCGGGAAGCCCGCCAGGCGCGCCCGGACCGTGACCACCACGAAGCTGATGTTGAACATGATGTGCGCGATCAGGATCGTCACGAAGTTGAGCGGGAAGAACGGATCCGAGCCGATCGACACGAACAGCGTCAGCAAGGAGGCGCCGAGGATGATCTCCGGCGTCGCCATCGGCAGGAAGATCAGCGAGTTCGTGAACCGTCGCCCGCGGAAGTCGTAGCGGACGAGGGCCAGGGCGATGAGCGTGCCCAGGACGGTCGCGATCAGGGTGGACAGCACCGCGATCACGAGGCTCAGGCCGACCGCCTGCGGCAGCCCGTCGACGCCGAGCGGGTTCAGCCAGTACTTGAGCGTGAACCCCTGCCAGGTGACGTTGGCCTTGCCGGCCGGGTTGTTGAAGCTGAACAGGATGATCAGCGCGACCGGCAGCATCAGGTAGATGACCGCCAGGATCGTGTAGATGATCAGCAGGTAGCGGTCGAGGAACCGCTGCAGGACGCCCGCGCCCTGTCGCGGTCGGGCGGTGGTCGCGACGACGGCGTCGCTCACGTCACAGCCTCCCCGTCGAGACGTCCTCGGTGCCCAGGACGCGGGCGTAGATCGCCACGACCACGAGCACCCCGGCCATCAGCATGAACGACAGGGCGGCGGCCGTGGGGTAGTCGTTCTGGGTCAGGAACTTGTTCTGGATGACGTTGCCGATCATGCGCGTGTCCGGGTTGCCCAGGAACTCGGCGTTCACGTAGTCGCCGATGGCCGGGATGAACGTCAGCAGGGAGCCCGCGAACACCCCGGGCAGGGACAGCGGGAAGGTGATCCGGACGAACAATTCCGAGATCAGGAACCAGCCGATGATCGCGCCGGCCGCCGCGCCCAGCACGCCCATGATCAGTGGGTTCCACTCGAAGATCACGCCCAGGACGGCGGCCAGCCCGCCGCCGACGACCGCGCCGACGATCCCGCCGCCCGGTCGCCACGGGCCCGCATAGAGGTCCTTCGCCGCCTCGACCAGCCGGATGTCGACCTTCTCCAGGGCGACGTAGATCGGCAGCGTCATGAACGGCAGGAAGTTGTAGGTGATCCCCGAGATCACCGCGATCGGCGTCGCGAGGAGCCGGAAGTCCTCGGGCACCACGCCGATGTCCTTGAGCGGCCCGAGGATGAGGCCGCTGTCGGACAGGATGATCTTCCAGCTGATCGTGCGCAGCAGGAAGCTCGTGAAGAACGGCGCCACGACCAGGAACAGCAGCAGGTTCTTCTGGCGCCCGCCCTTGAATGCGATGGCGTACGCGAGCGGGTAGGCGATCAGGAACGTCAGCAGCGTCGCCGCTCCTGCGTAGACGACCGAGCGACCGTAGAACGGCGCGAACTGGTTGAGAGCGTCCGTGTAGTTCGTGTAGTTGTCGAACGAGAACGTGAACCCCTGCTCGATGGAACCCGACCAGAAGGACGAGATGAACATCTGGAACGCGGGAACCACGTAGAACAGCAGCAGCCAGGCGATCCCGGGCAGCAGCAGCGCGTACGGGACGATCCACGAGTGACGCTTGAGCCAGACGCCCAACCTGAGCCCTCGTTGCAGGTCCGGTGGCCGAGTTCGACGAGCGCCGGTCAGCCGACGCCGATCACCTTCGCGAACTGCTCGTTGAAGTAGAGATCGTCCTCCTCGGACAGCGCCCCGAAGATGTGGAGCCGGGCCACCCAGTCGGGCGGCGGGATGACGAACTCGTTGTTGGCGGCGTCGGGATTGGCCTGGATCATGAGCTCGTCGGTGCCCTTGACCGGCGAGATGTAGTCGACGCCCGCGGTCAGGATCGCGCTCACGGCCGGGTCGTAGTAGTAGTTGATCAGCAGCTCGGCCGTGCCCTTGTGCTGGGCGGCCTTGGGGATCATCAGGTTGTCGGTCCAGAGCATGCCGCCCTCGGTCGGCAGGCTGAACTTGAGGGACGGCAGGTCGATGGTCGCCGACGGCATGTCGCCCGACCACGCCATCGCCAGCACCGCGTCGCCCGAGGTGAGGTCGGTCGTGTAGGACTGGCCCTTGACGTCGCGGATGATGCCGTCGTCCTTCGCCTTCTGCATCAGCGCCACGGCGGCGTCGGCGTCGGCACGGGTCGGGTTGGCGGGGTCCTTCCCGAGGTAGAGCATCGACAGGCCCATCGCGTCGCGCATCTCGGTCAGGTACTCGACCTTGCCCTTGGTCTTGGGATCGACCGTGTACAGCGCGGCGAGGCTGGTCACGTCGCCGGTGACGTCGGAGTTGAAGCCCAGGCCGGTGGTGCCCGACCGCCACGGCGCGTGCTGGCTGTTGTCGGGGTCCCACGGGAGGTTGCGGTAGACGTCCTTGAGGTTGGCGACCAGGTTCGGAACGTTCGCCGTGTCGAACGTGTCGACCCAGCCGCGCGCGATCAGCTTCGCGGCCATCCAGTCGGTCAGCGTGATCAGGTCCCAGCCGGTGTCCTTGCCGGCCTTGGCCGCGTCGGCGATCTTCGCGACGAACTCGTCGTTCCCGTCCACGACCTCCTGGTAGTGGACGACGGTGCCGTACTTCGCGGTGAACGCCTCGAGCGTCGGGTGCTTGGTCTGGTCGTTGGGGTCGACGTCCATGTAGTACGTCCAGTTCGCCCAGTTGAGCTCGGCCGACGCCGTCGCGACCGGCTCGCCGCCCGCCGCGGCCGACGAGCTTGCGCCCTCGCTGGCGCCGGCCGGCGCGGATGCCGGGGGCGGCGCACTCGCGCCGGCGGCGGCCGTGGGCGCCGACGACGCGGTGCCCTTCGTGCCGCAGGCGGCCAGAAAGGCCGCCATGCCGGCCATCGCCCCACCCGCGAGGACGCGGCGGCGGCTGATCGGCGTCGAGTTCAGGGTCTCGCGATCCACCAGGATGACCTCCTCCAGGAAACGGGTGCTAGGCGACCGCCTCTTCGGCGGCCGGGGCACCCGAGGCGTCGACGACGAACGTGTGGTCCGGCGACCAGGTGAGGTGCACCTGATCGCCGCGTGCCCAGAGCTCGTCCTTCGTTGTGCGTTCTCGGTTCTGCTCGTACACGGCGACGCGGGCGCCGCTGTGGGTCTCGACGATGTACTGGGTGCTCACGCCCATGTACGACGCGTCCGCAACGACGCCGGCGAGGTGGTTGTGACCCGCGGGCGTGGGCTCCGCATCGTGATGCAGGCGGATCTTCTCGGGCCGGACGCCGACGTCGACCGCCGTCCGCCCGTAGACCGCCGCGGCGGGGGCGAGGACCATCGTGTCGTCGGCGAGGCGGATGTTCCCGTGGTCGCCCTGCGCGCCCTCGCACGTCCCGCCGAGCAGGTTGCTCACGCCGAGGAAGCCGGCCACGAAGCGGGTCGTCGGGCGCTCGTAGAGCGTCTCGGGGTCGCCGAGCTGCTCGTACCTGCCCTTGTTCATCACGGCGATGCGATCGGACATCGTCATCGCCTCCTCCTGGTCGTGGGTCACGTAGACGAACGTGATCCCGACCTCTTGCTGGATGCGCTTCAGCTCCGTCTGCATCTGCTTGCGCAGCTTCAGGTCGAGGGCGCCCAGCGGCTCGTCGAGGAGGAGGACGGCGGGCCGGTTGATGAGCGCCCGCGCGAGCGCGACGCGCTGCGCCTGGCCGCCCGAGATCTGGGTGGGCTTGCGCTTCTCGAACCCGGGCAGCTCGACGAGCTCGAGCATCTGCGTCACGCGGGTCTTGACCTCGCTGTCCTTGACGCCGGTCCGGCGCAGCCCGAATGCCACGTTCTCGTAGATCGTCAGGTGGGGGAACAGCGCGTAGTTCTGGAACACCGTGTTGACCTGGCGCTGGTAGGGCGGCAGCCAGGTGACGTCGGCGCCGGCGAGCTCGATCAGGCCCGATGTCGGCTGCTCGAAGCCGCCGATCATCCGCAGGGTCGTCGTCTTGCCGCAGCCCGACGGCCCGAGGAGGCTGAAGAACTCGCCCTTCACGACGTCAAGGTCGATGTGGTCGACGGCGAGGGCGTCCCCGTACGCTTTCGTGACCTGGACCAGCCGAACGTCGACGTCGTTCACCGGTGGCGAAGCTCCTGCTGCGGCGGGGCCGGATCGTGGCGCTCCGGGAGGTCGGACGGTCCCCCAGGGTCGGTCGCAGCAAGCCCCCTCGCGCCGCCTCCCAACCGTTCGCACGATAGGGGCGTGCCGGAGGGGTGTCAAATAGACGAACCGACCGCGATTCCGGTCGATTCGGCTGCGAGATTCGCAGGGCGATGGGCCGCCTGCGCGGCGATTCGCAGGACGACCCGTCCGGACGTGGCGCGGCCCGCCGCTCGTCGTCGCGCTGGCCGGACGCCGCTGTGCCGTTACGGGTGGCCGAGGGTACGATGGGGGCGGGTCGTGCACCGGTCAACGATCCGACCCGCCGCACTGGAGCGAACCCGACCCTGATGAGCGCCATCTCCGAGGCAGCGGTCCTCGACGCCCTCCGCACCGTCCAGGAGCCCGAGCTCGGCGGCGACCTGGTCGCCCGCAACATGATCCGCGACCTCGTCATCGAGGGCGCCGACGTCGCGTTCACCATCGAGCTGACCACGCCAGCGTGCCCGCTCAAGGACCAGATCGAGTCGGAGGTCCGCAAGGCCCTGGATCCGGTCGGGGTGGAGGGCCTCGCGATCGCCTGGGGCGCCACGGTCCGGCGTGCCACGCCCCGGGCGCCCGAGCAGCTCCTGCCCGGCGTCAAGAACGTGATCGCGGTCGCCTCGGGCAAGGGCGGCGTGGGCAAGAGCACGGTCAGCGTCAACCTCGCGGTGGCCCTGGCACGCGCCGGCGCGGCCGTGGGCCTGCTGGACGCCGACATCACCGGCCCCAACATCCCGATGATGCTCGGCGTCGAGGGCCAGCCCACCTCGAGCCCCGCCAACAAGATCGTCCCGCTCGAGCGCCACGGCGTGAAGGTGATCTCGATCCAGTTCTTCGTCCCCGAGGGCCAGCCGATCGTGTGGCGTGGCCCGCTCATCGGCGGCGCGATCTCGCAGTTCCTGCGCGACGTCGAGTGGGGCGACCTCGACTACCTCGTCGTCGACCTGCCGCCCGGGACGTCGGACGCGCAGCTGACCCTGGCCCAGGCCGTCCCGATCAGCGGCACCGTGCTGGTCACCACGCCCCAGGACGTCGCGCTGTCGGACGTGACGAAGGCGCTGGCGATGCTCCAGCGGCTCAACGTGCCGATCATCGGCGTCGTCGAGAACATGAGCGCCTTCATCTGTCCGCACTGCGGCGAGGCCACCGAGATCTTCGGCCGGGGCGGCGGCGAGCGCTTCGCGCAGCAGCACGGCCTCGACTTCCTGGGCCAGGTGCCGCTCGACGTGACGGTCCGCCAGGGCGGCGACGCGGGCGTGCCGGCCGTCGCCCAGCGCGAGCCGGGAGCGGCCGCGGCGGCGCTCGAGGCGATCGCCGGGCAGGTCGCGGCGCGGATGAGCATCCGCGCCGACGCGGTCCAGGTGCCGGTGCTGTCCGTCTCCTGACCGGCGCCCGCCGCGATCCGGCGGCGGCGGGCTCGCGGGGGGTCGTACGATCTCGGCGTGAGCCAGGCCCGACAGGCGACGGATCCGGCGACGCTCCGCGCGGCGATCGTCGGGATGCCGCTGTTCCGCGACCTCCCGGACGAGGACATCGACCGGGTCGCCGCGAGCGTCCGGACGCACCGCTATCGGCGGGGCGAGGTCATCTTCCACCAGGGCGACCCGGGCGACGCGCTGCACATCGTGCTCAGCGGCCGGGTGAAGATCTCGAGCCCGTCCGAGACGGGCGTCGAGGCGATCCTGGCGACCCTGCGCCCCGGTGAGTTCTTCGGGGCCCTCGCGCTGCTCGATGGCGCATCCCGCTCGGCGTCGGCGACCGCCGTCAACGCGAGCGAGACCCTGATCCTCCCCCGGGAGCAGTTCCGGCAGCTCGTCAACGACGTGCCCTCGATCCGCGACCACGTGTTCGCGGAGCTCGCGCACGAGCTGCGGCGGCTCACCAACCACGTGGAGGAGCTGCACTTCCTCGACATCGCCGGCCGGCTCGCGGCCCGGCTCGCGCGGATGGCCGACGAGCAGGGCCGGACGGGAGACGGCGAGATCCGGCTCGACGGGCCGATCACGCAGGGGGAGCTCGCGGCGATGGTCGGCAGCACGCGCCAGAGCGTCAACAAGCTCCTCGGCTGGTTCGTCGACGACGGGCTGATCCGAATGGAGCGCGACGCGATCGTGATCGTCGACCTGACCGGCCTGCGGCGGGCCGCCCGCCGCTAGCCCTCCGGGCGCCCCCGGAGCACGGCCAGCAGCACGGCAGCGCCGTTGATCGCCGCCCGATCGGCGCCGGTCGTCCCGCGCAGGAACGCCAGCCGGCGCTCCGCGTGCCGGCCGTCCGGCGTCACGATCCCGATGTGGACGGCCGTGTCGCCGCCCGCCGCCACCGCGCGCACCGACATGCCCACGTCGGTGGCGCCTGCCGTGCGGATCCGATCCGCCTCAGCGAGGTCGCGGGCCTCGTTCCCCGTGCCGTGGTCCGGCTCGACCTCGCGCGGATCGGATCGTTCCACCTCGGACCGGCGGACCGCCTCGAGCCCGCGCAGCAGGCCGACCAGCGCCCCGCCCGTCCCAACCTCGGTCGTCGCGAGCGTCCAGCCGTGCGCGTCGAGCGCCTCGGCCAGGGCGCCGGCCCATGAGGTGTCGCCGCGCGCCCAGACGAACTCGCCGACCGCCGCGAGCACGACGGCCTCCGTCTCGTCGACCATGTCGCGGGCTGCCCGGCCCCCGTCGCTCCGGGCGGAGATGCGCACGTCGACCGCCTCCTGGCGCGCGTACGTGGCGACGATCGGGTTGGGTGCCCGGAGGATCGGCTCGCCCAGCAGGTCGGCCACCTGCGACTCGCCGATGCCGGTGAGCCGGAGCGTCCGGACCTCGGTCTCCACGCCCACCCCGCGCGCCGCCAGGCGCGGCTGGACCTCGTTCGCCCACATCGGTCGCATCTCGCGCGGCGGTCCCGGCAGCGTGACGATGACGCGACCGTCCGGCCGGTCGACCCACCACCCGGGGGCCGTGCCGTTCGGGTTGGCGAGCATCTGGCCCGAGGGCAGGACCCACGCCTGCTTGACGTTGGCCTCGGGAAATGGCTGACGACGACGCGCCCACAGCCCGCGCAGCCAGTCGAGCGTGGCGGGGTCGACCTCGGGTCGTTCGCGGCACGCCGCGGCGACCGCCTCGCGGGTGAGGTCGTCGGGCGTCGGTCCGAGGCCCCCGGTGGTGACGACCAGGTCGGCCCGGCCCAGCGCGGTCCGCAGCGCGTCGACGACGACGGCGAGGTCGTCGGGCAGGTTCGAGATGCGGACGATCCGGACGCCCAGGCCCACCAGCGAGCGGGCCAGCTCGCCGCTGTTGGTGTCGGTCGTCTCGCCGACCGTCAGCTCTGTGCCGATCGCGACCAGCTCCGCGGTGACCAGCGCGCGTCCGGCTCGGGCGCCCGGTTGAAACGCCGTTGCATCGGCCATGGCGCGAGCGTACTCGACGGTTGAGCGCGTCGGGCGCTGCTATAGTCTCGACCGGTCTCCCGAACGCAACGCCCCCTCCGCGGAGGACGACCGCTGGACCCCGATCAGCCCAACGCCAACGACGCGCGACCGTCCCCGGAGCCGCCGCCCACCGGCCTCTTCGCCCAGTTGCAGGCCGTCCGGGTCGCGGCGACCCGCATGGTCCGCGCCCACATCGAGCTGGCGAAGACCGAAGCCAACGAGATCAAGGACGAGGTCCTTCGGACGCTCGCCCTCGGCGGGCTCGCGGCGCTCAGCCTCATCTTCGTCGTCTTCCTCCTGCTCATCGGACTGTTCCTGTTCCTCGGGGAGTGGCTCTTCGGGTCGCTCGGCTGGGGCGTCCTGCTCGGCACCGAGTTCCTCATCGCGACGGCCGTCTTCGGCGTGCTGGCGGCGCTCCGATCCAGCGGACTCGCCCGGGCTTTCGCGATCGCGTTCGCCATCGGACTCGTCGTGAGCATCGTGTTCGGCACCAACGTCCTCAACACGCTCTACCGGCAGATCGCCTCGCAGTTCGCCACCACGGCCGATCCCGGGGACGTCTCGTTCGCGGTTGGCGCCGCCATCGGGGCGGGCCTCGTCGGCATCGGAGGCCTCCTGTTCGGCGCCCGCGGCGGCACGCCCAGCGGCGCGGTCGGGGGCCTGGTCGGTGGCCTAATCGTGGGCGCCCTGCTGGGCCTCCTGGCGGCCGGCCTCGTCCGGCTCGCGATCAACCCCGACAGCCGGCCGATGGTCGTGGGAATCCTGATCTGGGCGGTCGTGGGCCTGATCGTGGGCGCGTTCGTCGGCGGTCGGCTGGGCGGCGGCCAGGGGGCGGTCACAGGTGCCGGAATCGGCCTCGTCGTTGGCGGCCTGTTCGGCGCGTTCTCGGCGATCACGTTCGCCTGGCACGTTGCGATCGCGATCGGGCTCGCCGTCCTGCTGGCCGCGGCGCCGGCGATCGCGGGGGCCTTCGCGGCCAACGGCGGCATCGATTTCGAGGCGCTCAAGGCGCGCTACATCCCGGAGACCACGATCGAGACGACGAAGGAGACCCTCGAATGGGCTCAGGCACGGATGCCGGGGCGCCGGTCGTGACCGGGCCGAACGGGACGCGCACGTCCGGAAGCCCGGAGGCGCTCGCGGAGGCCGAGGCCCGCGCGGCCGCCGAGGCCGCCGCGATGGTGGCCGCCAGCCGACCCGACGTGCTGGCCGCACAGGCGCAGGCGCGCCTGATGCGCGAGGAGATGGAGGACGAGCTCGAGCGCCTCGAGGCGGCCGTGCGTGCCGCCTTCGACATCAAGGCCAGGATCAAGCGCAATCCCGCCAAGGTGGCCGGGGCCGCGGCCGGCATCGGTTTCCTCGCGGTCGGTGGGCCGCAGAAGGTCGTCCGACGGACCCGCTACGCGATCTTCGGGCGCCCGGATCCCCTGCCCAAGTCCCTGCTGCCCGAGGAGGTCGACAAGGCCCTGCGGGCGCTCGGCGACGACGGGACCAAGGTGCGCGGCGCCCTGGAGCGAAGCTTCGCCGACTACCTCGAGGACGCCTCCCCGGAGCGGAAGAAGCGCTCCTTGCGCTCGACGGCGTTCTTCTTCCTCCTGCCCCTGACCCGGGTCCTGATCCTGCGCTTCGGCCGCCAGGTCATCGACGACATGCTCGCCACAGGCGGCAGCTTCGAGGCGCAGCTGGCCAAGGTCCGCGAGCGCCGCGCGGCCGAGCGCATCGTCGCGGCCGAGTCCATCCTCCCGACCACGCCGACAACGCCGACAACGCCGACCACGCCGCGCACGCCGGCCAGCGCGTAGGCGCGGCGCCGACCGCTAGACTCGCCCACGGGCGAGTGGCGGAATGGCAGACGCGCCGGCCTTAGGAGCCGGTGCCGCGTGAGCGGCGTGTCGGTTCGACCCCGACCTCGCCTACCAGCACCTCTGGTCCGCGCGTCGCCCGCGGCCGGCGCCGTGGCGGCCTCGGACCGGCGACCCACCCTATACTCGCGGTCCGATGCACGTGACCGCGACCCCCGCTGCCAAGAGCTCCGTCCTCCTCGAGATCGAGGTGCCCGCCGACCGTCTCGACCGCGCCGTCCGCGACGCCGTCGGACGGCTGTCGCGCCGGACCCGCGTCGCCGGCTTCCGACCCGGGAAGGCCCCGCGCCCCATTCTCGAGCGGGTGCTCGGACCCGGCGCCATCCTCGACGAGGCCGTCGAGCACCTGGTCCAGGACTCGTATCGCGAGGCGATCCTCGAGAAGGAGATCGTCCCGCTGACCAACGCCGACGTGGAGGTCGTGGAGGCCGTCGAGGGCAAGCCGCTGCGCTTCAAGGCGACCGTCCAGGTGCGCCCCGAGGTGGAGCTCGGCGACTACGCCAACTTCAAGTTCGCGCCCGAGATCGAGGCCGTCGACGACGAGAAGATCGACAACGTCGTCAACGAGCTGCGCGACCAGAACGCCACGCTGGCCGCCGTCGAGGACCGCGGGGCCAAGGATGGCGACTGGGCGGTGATCGGCTTCGCCGGCACGAAGGACGGCACGCCGTTCGACGGCGGCACGACCGACCGGATGCCGCTGATCATCGGCGAGGACCGCCTGATCCCGGGGTTCGAGGCCAACCTCGTCGGCCTCAAGCCGGGCGAGTCGACCGACTTCGACATCACCTTCCCGGACGACTACCCGGAGGAGTCGCTGGCGGGCCAGTCGGCCCACTTCGCGGTCGACCTCAAGGAGCTGCGCGAGAAGATCCTCCCCGATGCCGACGACGCGTTCGCGCAGTCGATGGGGGACTACGCCGACCTGCCCGCCCTGCGGGCCGATGTCGGGGAGCGTCTGCGGCGGAACGCGCTCGACCGGGCCCGCCACGACTTCAGCGACCGGATCATCGAGTATGCCGTCGCCAACTCGACCATCGACCTCCCGGACATCCTCGTCGACCAGGAGGTCGAGGTGATGCACGACGAGTTCCGGTCGACGCTCGCGCGCCAGGGGATCTCGGAGCCCGCGTACCTCAAGGCCACCGAGAAGACCGAGGCCGACCTCCACACCGAGTTCCGGCCGCGCGCGGAGCAGCGGGTCAAGGTGCTCCTCGTGCTGTCCAAGATCGCGGACACCGAGGGCATCGAGGTCCCCGACGCCGAGGTCGAGGCCCAGGTGGAGCTCGCCCGGGCGCGCTACCAGGGCGACGCGAAGACCGTCGCCTACTTCGAGTCCGAGCGCGGGCGCAATTTCATCCGCAGCACCCAGCGACGGTCGCGCACGGTCGAGACGCTCGTCGACCGCTGGCTCGCCGTCCATCCCGACCATCCCGCCCTGCCGCACCTCGAGGACGACGCGCCGACCGGCGTCGAGGCGCCCGAGGCCGAGGCCGCCGCATCGATCGACGCCACCGATCCGGGATCGATCCCGGGTGCCACCGCCGCCGCAGCGGCCGCCGAACCCGCTGCCGCCGAAGCCTGACCACGACCATCCACCACAGTCACCGCCGACCGATGCCGCAGACGCCCGACCCAGTGCAGGGGAGACCCCAGATGCTCGTTCCGATGGTCATCGAATCCACCAGCCGCGGAGAGCGGGCCTACGACATCTACTCGCGCCTGCTCCGCGAGCGGATCATCTTCCTCGGCGATGCGATCGACGACCACCTCGCGAACCTGGTCATTGCCCAGCTGCTGTTCCTCGAGTCCGAGGACCCCGAGAAGGACATCAGCCTGTACATCAACTCGCCTGGCGGCGTGGTGACCAGCGGCCTCGCGATCTACGACACCATGCAGTACCTGCGGGCGCCGGTGAGCACCATCTGCATCGGCATGGCGGCCTCGATGGCGGCGGTCCTCCTCGCGGCCGGCACCAAGGGCAAGCGCTACGCGCTGCCGCACAGCCGGGTGATGATCCACCAGGGGTCGGGCGGGTTCCGCGGCAACGCCCCGGACGCGGCGATCCAGATGAAGGAATGGGAGTACCTGGTCCGGGTCAACCACGAGATCCTGGCCAACCACACCGGCCAACCGGTGGACAAGGTCATCCACGACACCGATCGGGACTATTTCATGGGTCCCGACGACGCCAAGGCGTATGGCATCATCGACGCGGTGTACACCCTGACCGGTGACTCGCTGATCGCGCAGGCGCACGACGCCGGCCGGTCGGGCGGCGAGGGTCCGGCCGGGGAGGCGGAGTCGGAAGCGGCCGAGCCGGGTCCGGCCACGGACCAGTAGCACAGGGGATCTGCGCGTGCCGGTGACCACATCGGGCTCGAAGGGGACCAAGGTTCCCTACCGCTGCTCGTTCTGCGGCAAGAGCCAGGAGCAGGTCCGCAAGCTCATCGCGGGCCAGGGCGTCTACATCTGCGACGAGTGCATCAACCTGTGCCAGGAGATCATCGAGGAGGAGATGCTGGAGGCGCCCAAGACGCGCCCGGCCCAGCAGAAGCTCCCCAACCCCCGCCAGATCACCGTCTCACTGGACCAGTACGTCATCTCCCAGGAGAAGGCGAAGAAGGTCCTCTCGGTCGCCGTCTACAACCACTACAAGCGGATCAACGCGGGGTCGGCGGTCGACGAGGTCGAGCTCCAGAAGTCCAACGTGCTGCTCGTCGGGCCGACCGGGTCGGGCAAGACGCTGCTCGCCCAGACCCTGGCGCGCATCCTGGACGTCCCGTTCTGCATCGCGGACGCGACCTCGCTCACAGAAGCCGGCTACGTCGGCGAGGACGTCGAGAACATCCTGCTGCGCCTGATCCAGGCGGCCGACTTCGACGTGGCGCGCGCCCAGCGCGGGATCATCTACATCGACGAGATCGACAAGATCGCGCGCAAGGCGGACAACCCGTCGATCACGCGCGACGTCTCGGGCGAGGGCGTCCAGCAGGCGCTGCTCAAGATCCTCGAGGGCACGCTCGCCAACGTGCCGCCGCAGGGCGGCCGGAAGCACCCCCACCAGGACTTCATCCAGATCGACACCACGAACATCCTGTTCATCTGCGGCGGGGCGTTCGACGGGCTGGAGAAGATCGTCGAGGAGCGGGTGGGGAAGCGCCCGATCGGCTTCGGGTCCGAGGGCGGGATGTCCCGCGCCGACCGGGCCAAGATCATCGAGAAGCTGATGCCCGAGGACCTGCTCAAGTACGGGCTGATCCCCGAGTTCATCGGCCGCCTGCCGGTGATCGTGACACTCTCGCCGCTGACCGCCGAGGACCTGATGCGGGTGCTCGTCGAGCCCAAGAACGCGGTGACCCGCCAGTTCCAGAAGTTCCTCCAGCTGGACAAGGTCGAGCTCGTGTTCACCGACGGCGCGCTCAAGGCCGCGGCCGAGGTGGCGCTGGACCGCAAGACCGGCGCGCGGGCGCTGCGCTCGATCGTCGAGGAGGCGCTGCTCGAAGTGATGTTCGACATCCCGGAGCGCACCGACGTCCGCAAGTGCATCATCACCGAGGAGACGATCCGCGAGCGCCGCGCCCCGCTCCTCCTGACGAAGTCGGACGTCGACAAGGGCGTCGACGAGACCAACTACGGGGAGTGGATCGCCGCCAGGGGCGAGACGGCCTGACGCACGGCGCGTTCGGCCGCTGCGGCCGGTCCCGCGGAACCCCCTTCGTCCCGAGCCCACGACTGGCGGTCCGCGGCGGCAAACGCGCCCAACGGCGTTCGTTCGCCGCGGATGACACCTCTACCCAGCGCTCGAGACGGGAAACCGCGTTTCGCTCGCGCCCTAGTCGCTTCATTTCTAGACGACGCTCATCGACCTGGCCAAGGCACGTGTTGCCTTTGCACCCGGTCCTGAACTTGCGCGCAACCGCGGACCGCAGTCTTGGAGCGATTTGCCGGCGGCGCCATGGCGCCCGCGGCACACGGAACGGCGTTGCTCTGGGCCACGTAAGTCGCAGCGCAGTGCGTGGTGCAAGCATGCAGCGACTATGGGAACCCGGATCCGAACGCGGCTCGCTGCCGATGCCGCCCGCGCGAACCGCCAGCAGCTGGCCAGGCTCGGCGAAGATGTCCGCGCGAGCCGCATCCGCCGGCGTCTCACGCAGGCGACGCTCGGGGCGCGCGTCGGCCTGAGCCAGTCGGCAATCAGTCGAGCCGAGCGCGGGCTCGGCGGCGGGCTGACGATGGACGCTTGGCAGCGGATCGCGATCGGCGTCGGAACGACGCTGCGCGCGAGCCTTCCGCGGGACGCGATGACGGATGTTGCCGACGCGGGGCACCTCGCCATGCAAGAGCGTGTCCTGCGGCTCGGCCGGGCCGCCGGGTATCGCGGGCTCGTCGAGCTGCCGACGCGGCCGGCGGAGCCGTGGCGGTCGATCGACGTCGCCCTCGTCGACGACGCCAGCCGGCGGCTGCTCGTCGTCGAGTGCTGGAACTCGATCGGCGACATCGGGGGAGCGGCCAGAACGTCGTCGAGGAAGGAGGCCGAGGCCGAGGACCTCGCGACTGCGAGGTGGGGCGAACGGCCCCATGCCGTCGGACTCGTCTGGGTCGTGCGGACGACCGCGCGCAACCGCGCCCTCGTGGCGCGCTACCCGGAGGTCTTCACCGCGCGGTTCCCGGGCAGCAGCGCCGGGTGGGTCCGAGCCCTCACGGTCGGCGCCGACCCACCAACCCAGCCTGGGCTGGTGTGGATGACCGTGGATGCGGCGCGGATCTTCGCGTGGCGCCGGCGGCTGCGGGCGGGCTAGCTGGAGGCCGGCGCGAACAGCAGCTCGAGGTAGGTGCGGACCTGGAGCAGCTGCCCGCGGACGAGGTTCGGGTCGCGCGTCGCTCGCGCCACGATGTAGGCGCCCTCGGAGGTGCTGAACACGAGGTCCGACAGGGCGTCGAGGTCGACCTCGATCCGCGGCGGGTAGCGCTCGACCACCTCGTCGAGCTTGGCGCGAAAGCGCGACCGCCAGGCTCGAACGGACGCCTCGATCACCGCGCCAGCTCCGTCGACGCCGAGCTGGCGCTCGTAGACGAACGTCGCGTACAGGCAGCCGGGGTCGTCGGTCGCGAGCTCGTCGAGGTTGGCGAACAGGCCGACGAACACCAGCAGCTGCTGGAGCGGATCGCGTGAGAGCTGCTCGGCCTGGGTCCACAGGCGATCGAGCGTCTCGAGGTCGGCCGCCGCGTAGCGCTCCAGGATCGCGCGGCCGAGATCCGCCTTCGACTCGAAGTAGTGGTAGAACGCCCCCTTGGTGACGCCGGACCTGCCCAGGACGTCGTCGAGGGAGGCGGCCGCGAAGCCGCGATCGAGCGCGAGGTCGGTCGCGACGTCGAGGATGCGTTCACGCGTGGCGGTGCCATCCCGGGGCATGCGGACAAGCCTAACAGACCGAATGGTCTCGACGATCCGCGACCTCGAAACAGCCCTTGACGCGGCCCGAAAGCTGTTCGTACCATACCGACCAGTTGGTATCTATCCGCGGTGCCGCGACGTCCGCCCGCCGGAGCCGATAGGAGGAGCACGATGGAAGCCACCGCGTCCCCGAACGTCCCGATTCTTCCTGTCGAGCGCCTCATCCGCCCCGGCGACGCGGCCTACGACGAGGCCCGCCAGGTCTGGAACGGCATGATCGCGCACCGGCCCGCCGTCATCGCCCGTGTCGAATCGACGGACGAGGTCGTCGCCGCCATCGCGCTCGCCCACGCCGAGGGCCTGCCGGTCTCGATCCGGGGCGGTGGGCACAACGTCGCCGGGCTCGCGGTCGGCGAGGGCTCCCTGGTCGTGGACCTGTCTGCGATGAGCGGGGTGGCGATTGACGCAGCCGCTCGCCGCGCAAAGGTCGGCGCCGGGGCGCGCTGGAAGGCCCTCGACGCGGCCGGCCAGGCGCACGGGCTTGCCACCCCCGGAGGCGTCGTGTCCGACACGGGCGTCGCCGGGCTCACGCTGAGCGGCGGCCTCGGCTGGCTTCGCCGCAAGCACGGCCTCAGCTGCGACGCGCTTCGCGGCGCGACCGTCGTCACGGCCGATGGCCGGGTCGTCCATGCGAGCGCCGACGAGCACCCCGACCTGTTCTGGGGCCTCCTCGGGGGAGGCGGAAACTTCGGCGTGGTGACCGAGTTCGAGTTCGAGCTGTTCCCGGTGGGGCCCACCGTCGCGACGACCGTCGCCATCTGGTCGATCGACGAGGCGGCCGCCCGCCTGCGCGACTTCCGCGAACTCGCGCCGTCGCTGCCCGACGAGGTCTCGCCCGTCGCCGTGCTGTCGCCCGTGCCCGACGACGCCGCCTTTCCGGCGTCGATCCGGGGCGGCGACGCGCTGTTCATCCTGGCAATGGCGGCCGCGCCCGTCGACGAGGGCGCCGCGCTCCTCCGGCCGATCGCGGCTCTGGGAGGGGGCGCCACGATCGATATCGGCGGCCCGACCCCGTACGTCGAGTTCCAGCAGTTCTTCGACGCCGACTACCCGGCCCACACGATGCGGTACTACTGGAAGTCGTCGTTCGCGGCTGCGCTCGACGACGGCCTGATCGACCACCTCGCCGAGGCGTTCGAGCGTCGGCCTTCGCACCACTCCACGATCGACATCTGGGCCAACGGCGGCGCGATCGTCCGCGTCCCGGCCGACGAGAGCGCGTTCGGCCAGCGAACGGCGCCGTGGCTGATCAGCCCGGAGTCGAATTGGGAATCGGCCGACGACGACGCCGCCAACCTCGCGTGGGCCCGCGACATCGTGGGCCGGGTCGGTGGCAGCGCCTACCTGAACTTCCCGGGCCTGCTCGAGGAGGGCGACGTCCAGGCTCGTGCCAGCCACGGCGGGACGTTCGACCGGCTCGCCGAGGTCAAGCGGGCCTGGGATCCGGACAACGTGTTCCGCTTCAACGCCAACATCGCGCCGGCACCTGGGGCGTAGCGGCGCCCGGGCCGGCCGGGCGCCTGGGGCGCCCCGGCGTCGAGCCCTGGTCGGGGCGCCGCCGCGGGGTCAAGCCTGACCCCGCCCGATGGGCCGCCCGGTCAGCCGGTCTGGGCGAGTCGCACCACCAGCGCGACGAGGACGAGGGCACCGACGACCACGGCGAGCGCGCGCCGCCCCGCGAACACGCCCGCGAACCGCGCGATGGGCAGCGCGACGAGCGCCGCCGCCGCGTAGACGAAATGGAGCGCATCCGCGGGACGCCCGCCGGTGGCCAGCAGGAGCAGGCCGCTTCCGATCGCCCCGAGCGCCGCCACGATCGCGACGAGGATCGCGCGATCGACGGCGAGCCGTCCGGGTCGCCCCAAACGGTCCAAGCCGATCGCGACCGCCGCCACGGCGACGCCGATCACCGCCACCGCGACCGCGAGTGCTCCGTGGACATCCTGGCCTGACATCGATCTCCGCGGCTCGTGAAGGTCGCGATATGAGACTGCAACGCCGGAACTGCAGAGTGCCAGAGTAGGATGCCGGCGGAGCCAGCAGGGCAGGCGATGGGTAGACCGGTCGAGGCTGTGAACGCAGGCGTCCCGGATGCGCCCCGATCTACTTCGGGGCAGCCCGGCTGCTCGCGGCCTGAAACAGGGTCCAGCGCGCCGGGATCCGGCGACGGACGCGCCCACGGCGCCCCCCGCGGCCCCTCCCTTTGGCGACTCATCGCGGGCTACGTGGCCCTGATCGCGATCGTCGGTGCGGCGATCACCGCCGTCGGCGGGCTGGGGGCCGTGGCCAGCGCCCAGGAAGCGCCAAGCTCGGCGGGCGTCGCTGTCGCCGGCCGCGGCGAGGAGCTGTTCCTCACCACCTGCGCATCCTGTCATGGACCGCAGGGACAGGGCGGCACCGGCGGCCCAGACATTCGGCAGGCGGGCGCCGCGCTCGCCGACTTCGTGCTGCGCACGGGCCGGATGCCCCTCGCCGACCCCAACACGCCCCAGCTGAGCGGGCCGCAGCGGTTCGACGAGCCGGATACCCAGGCGCTCGTCGGGTACGTCGCGTCCCTCGGCAACGGGCCGGCGATCCCGAACGTGGTCGTGAGCGGCGCCGACGTCAACCACGGCCGACAGCTGTACGTGGCGAACTGCTCGGCGTGTCACGGGCCCGCGGGTGGCGGCGGTGCGGTCGGCGGCGGCTTCGTGGCCCCGGCGCTCACGGAAGCCGGTCCGACCACCGTCGGCGAAGCGGTGATCACCGGGCCCGGCCCGATGCCCCGGTTCTCGTTTTCGCCCGAGGAGCTGAACGACATCGCCGCCTATGCCCTCTATCTGCGCAACGCCCCTCACCCCGGCGGCGCGACCACGCCGGCGACCGGGCCGGTGACCGAGGGATTCATCGCCGGCATCGCGCTGCTCGCGCTGCTCCTGGTCGCCCGGTGGGTCGCCGTGCGCCGCGAGGGCAGACCATGAGCCCCGGGTGCACGCCGTGAGCCCCGAGGACCCGGCGACCCGCCGGGTCGAGCGTGCTATCGGGGTCGCCTTCCTCGTCGCCGCGATCGCCGGCGTCGCACTGCTGGGCCTCTACCTGAACGGGGGCCAGACCCAGCTCGAGGCCGTGCTCCTGGCGATCTGCCTCGGAGGGATCGGCATCGGGATCACCGCCTGGTCACACTGGCTGCTGTCCGGCACCGAACGGGTCGAGGCTCGTCATTCCCTCGCGAGCCCAGCCGACGCAGCCGCAGGATCCAACGACGAGACGGCGTCCATCACCCGGCGCACGTTCCTCCTCCGCAGCCTCGCCGCCGCCTTCACGGGGCTGGGCGCCGCGCTGGCGATCCCGGCGCTGTCGCTGGGTCCGGCGCCGGGGCGGACACTGTTCCAGACCGCCTGGAAGCCGGGCAGCCGCGTGGTCGGCATTGACGGCCTCCCGGTCAACATAGACAGCCTGCCGGTCGACGGCGTGCTCACGGTGTTCCCGGAGGGCTCCGTCGGGTCCGCCGATGCGCAGACCCTGCTGATCCGCGTCGCGGACGGGCTGCTACAGCTGCCGCCCGACCGGATGGCCTTGGCGCCGCAGGGCTGCGTGGCGTACTCCAAGCTGTGTACCCACGCCGGCTGCCCGGTCGGGCTGTACCGCGCCGCCGAGCACAAGCTGATCTGCCCGTGCCACCAGTCGACGTTCGACGTCCTCGACGGCGCCACGCCGACGTTCGGCCCGGCGGCCCGACCGCTGCCCCAGCTGCCGATCCAGCTGGCCGCGGACGGCACCTTCGTCGCACTGGGCGACTTTCCGGAGCCGGTGGGGCCCGGCTTCTGGGACATGACCGATGGCTGATGGCGGGCGCGAGCCTGCGGCCACGACGCCGGCGCCGGCCGACGACCGACCGACCGAGCTCGAGCGCGTGGTCGGCTGGCTCGACAGCCGCACGGGCATCGCCGCCGTCACCCGCAGCGCCGCACGCAAGATCTTCCCGGACCACTGGAGCTTCCTGCTCGGCGAGATCGCCCTGTTCGCGTTCGTGATCCTTGTCGCGACCGGCACGTTCATGACGTTCTTCTACACGCCCGACGGGCGCGAGACGATCTATGACGGCCCATACGCGGTGATGGACGGCCAGCCGATGTCGGCCGCGTACGCGTCCGTGATGCGGCTGTCGTTCGAGGTCCAGTCGGGTCTGCTCATGCGCCAGGTCCACCACTGGACGGCGCTCGTGTTCCTCGGCGCGATCGCCGTGCACCTCGCTCGCGTCTTCTTCACCGGCGCGTTCCGGCGGCCGCGCGAGATCAACTGGCTGATCGGGATCGGCCTGCTCCTGCTCGCGCTGGGGGAGGGGATCACGGGCTATTCGCTCCCGGACGACCTCCTGTCGGGGACGGGGCTCCGGATCATCGACTCGGTCATGCTGTCGATCCCGTTCGTCGGCCCGTGGGTCGCCTCGCTGTTCTTCGGCGGCGAGTTCCCGACGCCCGAGATCCTGAGCCGCCTGTTCGTGTTCCACGTGATGCTGCTACCGGGCCTGCTCATCGGGGGCATCGCCGCCCACCTCGGTCTGCTGTGGCTGCAGAAGCACACCCAATACCGCACGCCGCGGACCCGCGAGGACAACGTCGTCGGGCTGCCCTTCTGGCCGGGGCAGGTCTTCCGGTCGGTCGGGCTGTTCTTCATGACCGCGGCGGTCGTCACGCTGGTCGCCGGCCTGATCCAGATCAACCCGGTGTGGCTCTACGGCCCCTACGTGCCCTACGTGGCCACCACGCCCGCGCAACCGGACTGGTACGTCGGCTGGCTCGAGGGCGCGCTGCGCCTGGGGCTGCCGATCGAGCCCACCATCCTGGGTGTCACGATCCCGTCGCCGTTCGTGCCCGGCGTACTGATCCCAGGGCTGCTGGTCACGGCGCTGGCCATCTGGCCGTTCCTCGAGGCGCGCCTGACCCACGACCACGTCGAGCATCACCTGCTCGATCCGCCGTGGCGGACGCCGATCCGGACCGCGACCGGGGCCGCCGGCGTGGCCCTGTTCCTGGTGCTCACGCTGGCCGGCGGCAACGACGTGCTGGCCACCCTGATCGCGGTGCCCGTGGAGGCGCTGACGATGGTCTTCCGGGTGCTGCTCATCGTGGCCCCGGTGGTCACGTGGCTCGTGGTCTACCGGCTCGCCAGGGATCGCCGCGATCGAGCGGCGGACCCGGAACCGGCGAGCGTGCTGCTGGTCCGCACCGCCGACGGCGGCTTCACGGAGGTCGAGGAGTGAGGCGCAGGCTGGTCACGACGGCCCCCTCGCCGACGGAGCAGGGCCGGTGGCACCCGGTGGCAGCGGCACTCTGCCTCGTCGGCATCGCCCTCGTGCTCGCCGGCTGCCTGCCGGACCCGAAGACGACCCAGGGCGAGGACATCGCGAACCTGTACACCGTGTTCCTCGGAGCGGGGATCGTGGTCGGGGCGATCGTGTGGGTGCTGGCGACGATCGCAATCCTCCGCGGGCGACGGCGCCGGACCGGCGAACCGGCCCAGACACACGGGAACGTGCGCATCGAGGCCGTATGGACGGTGATCCCGCTGGTCACCGTCCTGGTGCTGTTCGGGCTGACGATCCAGACGCTCGGCAAGGTGGACGCCAAGGGCACGGGCGACGTCACCCTCCGCGTCACGGCCTTCCGCTGGCAGTGGCAGGCGGTCTACGCGGATGCGGGTGTGCGCCTCGTGGGCACCGTCGACCGGCCGCTGGAGGTGGTACTGCCGGTCGGCCAGACCGTCCACGTGACGCTCGACTCGGTCGACGTCAATCACTCGTTCTACGTCCCGGCGTTCTTGTTCAAGCGCGACGCGATCCCCGGGTCGCCGACCTCGTTCGACCTGCAGGTCAGCGCGCCCGGCGTGTATCCGGGAGCCTGTGCCGAGTTCTGCGGGATCGGCCACGCCCAGATGCCCTTCACGATCCGCGGGGTCGACCAGGCCACGTTCGACGCATGGCTGGCGCAGCAACGCCAGGCCCCGGCGAGCGGCGCTCCGTGAGCTCAATCGAGGGCCGCGTCGGAGCCGGGACCGCGGCCGAGACGGCGGCCGGGCCCGCCCATCGATTCGACCTGCTCGAGTGGCTGACCACGACCGATCACAAGCGGATCGGCATCCTGTACATCACGTCCGCGTTCGGCTTCGCGATCGTGGGCGGGCTGCTGGCCGAGATCATCCGCCTGGAGCTGGCGGCGCCCGGACGGCAGCTGGTCGACGCCTCGACCTACGACCAGCTGTTCACGGTGCACGGCACGCTGATGCTCCTGTTCTTCGCCGGGCCCCTCGCAATCGGGTTCGCGAACGCGATCGTGCCGCTGCAGATCGGCGCCGCCGACATGGCGTTCCCGCGGCTGAACGCCCTGTCGTTCTGGCTGTTCCTGTTCGGCGGGCTGATCGTGATGGCGGGCTTCCTGACCTCGGGCGGCGCGGCGGCGGCCGGCTGGACGGGCTACGTGCCGCTGTCCAACGCCCTCTACTCGCCCCAGGCGGGGATGGACCTGTGGATCGTGGGCGTGGCGCTGGTCGGCTTCTCGGGGATCCTCGGGGCGCTCAACCTCATGGTCACCATCTACGGTCGTCGAGCCCCGGGCATGCACATGTTCCGGATGCCGATGTTCACGTGGACGATGCTCGTGACCTCCGTCCTGATCCTGTTCGCGTTCCCGTCGATCACCGCAGCGCTCGCGTTGCTGCTGTTCGACCGGCACCTGGGCGGCGGGTTCTTCGACCCGACGCAAGGTGGGGCGCCGATCCTGTGGCAGCACCTGTTCTGGTTCTTCGGCCACCCCGAGGTCTACATCCTCGTGCTGCCGTACTTCGGGATCGTGAGCGAGGTCATCCCGGTGTTCTCGGGGAAGCCGCTGTTCGGGTACCGCTACATGGTGCTGGCGGTGGTCGCGATCGCCGCGCTGTCGATGGGCGTGTGGGCACACCACATGTTCACGACGGGACTCGTGAGCCTGCCGTTCTTCTCGCTGCTGTCGCTGCTGATCGCCGTGCCCACCGGGATCAAGATCTTCAACTGGGTCGGGACGATGTGGGGCGGCCGGCTGCGGTTCCCGGTGCCGATGCTGTGGTGCATCGGGGTTATCTACGTGTTCACGATCGGCGGCATCACCGGCGTGATGCTCGCCTCGCCGCCGATCGACTACGGCGCCCAGGACACCTACTTCGTCGTGGCGCACATGCACAACGTCCTGATCGGCGGGTCGGTGTTCGCGGGCTTCGCCGGGATCTACTTCTGGTTCCCGAAGCTGACCGGCCGGATGCTGTCCGAGGCGCTGGGCCGGGTCCACGTGCTGCTGTGGGTCGTGGGCTTCGCCCTGACGTTCGTGCCGCAGTACATCCTGGGCGCCGAGGGCATGCCGCGGCGGATCGTCGACTACCCGGACAACCCCGGCTGGGCGGAGCTCAACCTGGTGTCGACGATCGGGGCGCTGCTGCTGGCCGCGGGCATGGTGCCGTTCTTCGCCGCCGTCGTCCTCGCCCTGCGCCGGCCGCCCGACGCCCCGGCGGATCCGTGGGGCGGCAACTCGCTCGAGTGGGCGACGTCGTCGCCACCCCCGCACCACAACTTCGATTCGCTACCGCCGATCCGCTCCGAGCGGCCCGTGTACGACGCGCGGGTCGCCGCCCGCGACGCGGGCGCCCCCAGGACCGAGGACGCGACCTGATGGCCGACGAGGTCAAGCTGTTCGGCCGCCTGTCGCTGTACGCCCTCGTCGTGGGCACGATCTACTGGTTCGTGAGCTACGAGTTCGTCGGCACGGTCATGCTGCTCGGCTTCGGGCTGGCCACCGGGCTCGCGTTCATCATCCTGTTCCGCCGCGACCGCAAGGTCCGCGCGGCGCGGGCCGCGGACGGATCGGGGACCGACGATCACGCCGAGCTCGATCCCGGCCCTCGGCCGGACGGGCCGTTCGGTGACGAGTCGGGGCCCGTGCCCACGCGCAGCGCCGCGCCGCTCATCGTCGGGTTCGGGATCGCCGTGATCGCGCTGGGAGGCGCATTCGGGCCATGGTTCGCGATCACGGGCCTCGTGCCGGTCCTGATCGGCGCCGCGGACTGGCTCCGGTCCGCGAACCGCGAGCTGGACCAGCGGTCCGAGGCGGATGGGATGGTCCCGCCCGATCGGTAGCGCGCCGGCGACATCGCGGCCGCGACCCGGCACCATGGGTCGATGGACCACACCGACCACGTCGCCCTGATCCGTGGCGGCGTCGAGGGCGCGGGACCGCGCTGGCTCGAGCTCGGGGCGGGGGAGGGCGCCTTCACCCTCGCCCTCGCCGACGTCCTCGGCCCGGGAGCGCAGATGGTGGCGGTCGACAAGGACGGTCGGGCGCTGGAGACGATGCGTGAGCGGGTGGCCGACCGGTTCCCGGCGGCCTCGGTCGAGACGCGGGTCGGGGACTTCGCACAGACCCTGCCCGCCGGACCCGTCGACGGCGTCCTCGCGGCCAACAGCGTCCACTTCGTCCGGACGCCCGACGCCCTCCTGGCGGCGATCCGCGACGTCCTCGCGCCGGGCGGCCGCTTCGTCCTGGTGGAGTACGACGCCGACCACGGCAACCCCTGGGTCCCGCACCCGATCTCGTTCGCGCGCTGGCAGCGCCTCGCGCCGGCCGCCGGCTTCGCGGACCCGCGCCTCATCCACCGCGTGCCCAGCCGGTTCCTGAACGCGATCTACGGAGCCGTCACCGAACGACCTGGATCGGCACCCCAGGGCCCGTCGGGTCGAACGGCACCCAGCCGAAGGTAGGGAAGAAGACCTCGACCCAGGCGTGCGCCGACCGGTTCCTGACCGTCTCGACGTTGCCGATGCGGTCGCCGGGCAGGAAGCCCTCGACCAGGCGGGTCGGGATCGGGTCGTCCGGGAGCGCCGCCCGAAGCAGGACCGCCATCGTCGTCGCGTAGTGCAAGCAGTACCCGGTCCGGGTGCGCGCGAAGCACTCGACGATGCTCGGGCTGCTGCAGGACTCCGCCGGGGGGTCAACGCTGTAGGTGAATCGGCTGCTCTTGAGATACGCCTCGACGGCTGCTGCGAGGTCGTACGGGTCGCGCCCGGGCGTCGTCGCCAGGATGGCCCGCAACAACTGCTGGGACGATGGGCCTAGCGCGCCAGGTGGGACGGCCGTATACCGGTCGGTCACCGAGCTCGGGTATCCCTGACCGGCGGCCCGGAGCTGGTTGGCGCTCATGCGTGCCTCGTCGCCGAGCCGCGGCACGCGCGCGCGAACCGCGTACGTCGTGGTCCCGGATCGCAGGTCGGCGCCGGCGAACCACCCGTGGGGGCCGATCAGGCGCACGGTCGCGTCGGCATCGACGGCGACGGGCACACCCGGGCTCAGCAACAGGTTGCCCGGGGTCCCGAACGCCTCGATCGTGACCGTGAGCGGCGACGTCAGGTCCGCAGACGGCGCCTCTTCGCCCGCAGCCTGCAGCGGCTCGCCCGACGGCACCTGGACCGTCGCGATGTCCGACTGCTGCCAGGCGTCCAGGCCGACCCTGTCGAACGTGGCGGCGCGCCACCAGAGGGTCTCCGGTGCGTCCGCAGGCAGCTGGGCGAGGAACGCGACCTCATCTGCGGCCGGATCCGTGATCGCCGCAGCGAACAGGCTCGCGTCGATCGACCGGGCGGCCGGCAGCACGGACCCGCTTCCGACGAGTGACGACGTCGCGACGACGGCGACCAGGACGATGGCCGCCGCCGCCCACCAGCGTTCTTCCGCGAGCCACGAGAGGGGACGCCGCCCGGCGCGGACGCCCCGCCGCTGACGAGTGCGCGCCACTTGACGGAGCGCCGTCGCCACGTCGTCGTCCGGCGCCCGATCGGCGCCGTCGGCCAGCCAGGCCGCCAGGACGCGGTCGAGCTCGAGATCCGTGGTCATACCGGGCGCTCCAACGTGATCGGCAGTCGCGCGTCGGCGTCGATCGCCGCCCGCATCGCCTGGCGCGCGGCGTGGAGCCGCGACTTGACCGTGCCCACCGAGATGCCGAGCGCGTCTGCGATCTCGACGACCGAGAGGCCCTGGTAGTAGAGGAGGACGAGGACGGCGCGCTGGTCGATGCGGAGCGCGGCGAACGCGCGCTCGAGCTCGTCGCGTAGCGCGACCTGTGATTGGCTGTCGGCAACCGCGGGCTCGATCGCGGCGAAGTCGATCGACAACACGGACCGCCGCGCTCGACGGCGTGCGTCGCTGCAGGCCCGAAGCATCACCCGGTACGACCACGCGTCGTAGAGCGCGGCGTCGCGGAGGCTGGGAAGGTCGCGCCAAATCCGGACGAGCGCGGCCTGGAGCGCATCGCTGGCGGCGTCCGGATCGCGCAGGATGCGCAGCGCCACCGCGTACAGGCGATGGCTCGACAGCGTCGCCACCTGCGCGTACGCGTCCTGATCGCCGCGCCGGGCCCGCTCGATCAGCGCCTCGTCCACCGTTGCTCCCTTCATCGGCGCACGTGCGTCGACGTCACTCATCTTGGCGCGCCAATGAACCGTCCGGTTCGAACTTGGGGGCGGCTGTTCGGCGAGGACCGCGTGCTACACTCCGGCCCTCACGGCGACGACCGAGAAGAGTAGGTCCGGGTCGGCCCCGGAGCGAGCGCGGGACGGTGCGAGCCGCGCGGGCACGACGGACGCGAAGGTCGCTCGCGAGCCGTGCGGGTGGCGCCCGATAGCGCGCCGCGAGGACGCCGGAGGTTGTCCCGCTGCGATGAGCGGCAGGCACCGGCGTCGAACCAGCAGGTGGTACCACGACCCCGTTCGTCCGCTGGACGACGGGGCGTTCGTGTTTACGGGAGCCGATCGATGACGCAGCCGCAGCCGGAGCGACAGGCCACGCAGGCCGACGAGCTCGCGCGCGCCTACGTCCCGGCCGAGTTCGAGCTCGCCATCTACGAGCGCTGGCTCGCCGCCGACGTCTTCGCCCCGGACGGCGCCGGCTCCACGGCCGATCCGTCGCTGCCCCCGTTCGTGATCATCCAGCCCCCGCCGAACGTGACCGGCAGCCTCCACCTGGGCCACGCCCAGCGGACCACGGTCGAGGACCTGATGATCCGCCACGCGCGGATGGTCGGGCACCCGACGCTGTTCCTGCCCGGGCTCGACCACGCCAGCATCGCCGCCCAGTTCGTGCTCGACGGCATCCTGGCCAGGGAGGGGGAGAGCCGCGCCAGCCTCGGTCGCGAACGCTACCTCGAACGGATGCACGCGTTCGTCGCCGAGACACGCCAGACCATCCTGATGCAGCAACGGCGCCTCGGCGGCAGCTGCGACTGGGGGCGCCTGCGGTTCACGATGGACGCCGTCAGCGCGAAGGCCGTGCGCGTCGCGTTTGAGCGGCTGTATCGCGACGACCTCGCCTACCGCACGGAGGCCCTGATCAACTGGTGCCCGGGCTGCCGGACCAGCGTGAGCGACCTCGAGGTGATCCCCACGCCCGAGACGGGGAGGTTGTGGCGGGTCCGCTATCACCTGATCGACGACGGCACGGGCGAGGCGGATCCGGGCGCGACCATCACCGTGGCGACGACGCGTCCCGAGACGATCCTCGGCGACACCGCGGTCGCGGTGCACCCCGACGACCCGCGCTACGCCGCGCTCGTCGGCCGGCGCGTGCGCATCCCGTTCGTCGAGCGCGACGTGCCGGTCATCGCGGACGCGGTGGTGGACGCGGCGTTCGGCACCGGCGCGGTCAAGATCACGCCCGCCCACGACCACGACGACCACGAGACGGGGCTCCGACACGGGCTCGCGGCCCCCACCATCCTCGACGACGAGGCCCGGGTCGCGGGGACGGCCACCGCGTTCGACGGCCTCGACCGCTACGAGGCCCGGGCCCGGATCGTGGCGGCGCTCGACGCCAGCGGCGACCTCGAGGGTGAGCAGGCCCACGAGATGGTCATCGGCCGCTGTCAGCGCAGCGACGACGTCGTGGAACCGCGCCTGAAGACCCAGTGGTTCATCCGCACGAAGCCCCTCGCGGACGCGGCCCTCGAGGCCACCCGTTCCGGCGAGACGTCGATCCTGCCGCCGCGGTTCGAGAAGACCTGGGAACACTGGATGACGGGCATCCGCGACTGGAACGTGTCGCGCCAGCTGTGGTGGGGCCACCGGATCCCCGCCTGGTACTGCCCGGACGGCCACGTGACCGTGACGTCGGCGCCCGATGGGCCCGACGCCTGCGAAGCCTGCGGCCGTCCGGCGCGCGAGCTCGTCCAGGACCCCGACATCTTCGACACCTGGTTCAGCTCGGGGCTGTGGCCGTTCTCGACCCTCGGCTGGCCCGACCCGACCGACGACTACCGGCGCTACTACCCGGGAACGGTGATGGAGACGGGGTACGACATCCTGTTCTTCTGGGTCGCTCGGATGATGATGCTCGGCCTGCACCTGACCGACGCCACGCCGTTCCGGACCGTCTACCTGTCGGGCCTGATCCGCGACCCGTACGGCCAGAAGATGTCGAAGACCAAGGGCAACACCGTCGACCCGCTGGGCACGATCGACGAGCTCGGCGCCGACGCGCTGCGCTTCGCGGTGGTCCACGGCACCACGCCGGGCAACGACCAGCGGTTCGGTCCGGCCAAGGTCGAGAACGCCCGCAACTTCGCCAACAAGCTGTGGAACGCGGCCCGCTACGTGCTCGGCGCCCGTCCTCCGTCGATCCCCGCTGGCGCGGAGCGCCGGCTGCCGGACCTGACCCATCTCGGGCCGGCGGACCGCTGGGTGCTGTCGCGTGCCGCGGCTACGGTCGCGGCCGTGGACCGCGCGATGGCCGAGTTCAACTTCGGCGAGGTGACGCGGCTGCTGTACGACGCCATCTGGAGCGAGTTCTGCGACTGGGGACTCGAGCTGGCCAAGGTCCGCCTGGCGGACGACGATCGGAGCCCGGCCGAACGCGAGGCCACCTGGTGGGCTCTGGTCGAGGCGCTCGACACCTACCTGCGGCTGCTCCACCCGGTGATGCCATTCATCACGGAGCGGTTGTGGCAGGCGCTGCCGCACCGGGCCGCCGACCCGGACCTGCTGATCGTCGCGCGCTGGCCGGGCGAGACCGCCCGCGACGAGACCGCCGAGGCGGAGGTGGGTGCGCTCGTGGACCTGGTGCGAGCCATCCGCAACGCCCGCGCCGACGCCAAGGTCGAGCCCGGCGCCTGGCTGCCGCTCGACGTGTTCGTCGAGCCCGAGCTCGGCCATGCGCTGGAGTCGCTGCGACCGGCGATCGAGCGGCTCGGGCGGGGTCGCCCGCTGCGACGGCACCTCACCCGCGAAGACCTTCACGGGACCGCGGGCGCGACCGGCGGGCTGTCCGTGATCGTCGGCCCGGCCGAGGCCATCGTCGGCCTGGGGACCGCCGATGCCGCGGCGGCGGGGGCCGATCGGGCCAGGCTGGAGAAGGAGCTGGCGGACACCGAGCGCCTGCTCGAGGCGGCCCGTGCGCGGCTGGCGAACGAGGCGTTCACGTCGAAGGCGCCGCCCGCGATCGTCGCGGGCGCCAGGGCCAGCGAGGCGGAGCTCGCCGACCAGGCCGAGCGACTGCGCGACCGGCTCGAGCGCTGACGTGGTGGGACGCGGGACCGGCCCGCGGCCGCACCTACCCGGGGCTCGCCCTCGTGCCACCCGGGCGCTGCTACGATTTGCCCGTCCTGTCCGCTCGCGTCCGGAGGTGCCGTGCCCCTCGAATTCCTGAAGCGTCGCGGGGGCGACGCCGATCAACCCGCGCAGGCCGCTTCGACGAAGGCCGCCCCCGGCATTCCCGAAGAGGTCGTCGCGCAGGAGTACCAGCTCAAGCTGTACTACGCCGGCAAGAGCAGCGAGGGCGTGCGCCTCAAGGCCGGCCCGCGAGCGCTCGCCGAGCTGCCGTCGATGCTGGCGGGCCTCGCGAAGAGCGACGTCGAGGTCGTCGAGCCGCTCCCGCTGGAGTTCTCGCAGGCCCTGCCATCCATCGTGCGGCCGTCCGAGGCGATGCAGTGGCTGAACGCGCACCACCAGCTCAACCCGATCACGCGGCACGCCCTGGTGGTCCTCGAGTCGATCGATGCCATCGACCTCGCCTTCGACACGTTCGCCTGCGGCCTCCTCGACGGGGAGACGGACACCTCGGACTATCCGGAGTACAACGCGGTGATCGGCGGCGTGGCGTCGCACTGGGACGAGGCGACCGGCGACATGATCGTGCGCGCCGTCGTCGGCTGGGGTGGCCGCGGCGTCCGTGGCGACACCGATCGCATCGCGAGCCGGATCCTCGGCGGCCTGTTGACGAACATCCTCGCCAACCAGTTCGCCCTCGGCCTGACCGCCGTGGAGCGGCCGGTGCCCGCCGCCGGCCGGGGCGGCCTCGTGTGCGCCCATTGCGGCTTCGCGTCCGGGCACGAGCGGGCGTTCTACTGCCCGAAGTGCGGGATGCGCCTGCTCCGCGGCTGACCCTCCCGAGACCCCATGCCGATCTACGAGTACCTCTGCACCGCCTGCAACCATCGGGCGGACATCCTCCTCGGGATCAACGATCCGGGGCCGCTCTTCTGTCCGTCGTGCGGACGGGAGGGCACCATGCGCAAGCAGTTCGCGCCGCCCACGATCCATTTCAAGGGCTCGGGTTGGGCCAAGAAGGATCGAGGCAGCGCGAGCTCGACGCGCGCCGCGTCCGCCGCGTCGAAGTCGGGCGAGTCCGGCGGCGACGGCAGCGGGTCGAAGGGGACGTCGGACGGCGGCTCGGGGTCGGGCGAGTCGAGCGGATCGACGTCGGGCTCGTCCGGCTCGTCGGGTTCGTCCGGCTCTTCGGGCTCGTCGGATCGCTCGGGCTCGTCGGATCGCTCGGGATCGTCGGATCGCTCGGGATCGTCGGATCGCTCGGGATCGTCGGATCGCTCGGGATCGTCGGGCAAGTCGGGTTCCGGGTCGTCGGCCGGAAAGGACGGCTGACCGATGCCCGCCGCCGCCGACTGGATCACCCTGGGTGAGGCCGCCGACATCCTCGCCGCGGCCAACGTGAAGTTCCGGCCCGAGACGATCGGCGCGTGGGCCCGGTCGGGCCGGCTGTCGAGCATCAAGCTTGGCGGTCGGCGATACGTCCGCCGGGGCGAGGTGCGGGCGCTGCTCACCGCGCCTCGGCGTGTCAGGGCCGAGGACGTCCAGCCCGGGCTGTTCGAGGACCTGAGCTCCTGATGCCATGAGCGCGACGGAGGCTGATGACCGGGTCGCCCGCCTGCGCGTGCTCGCCGACGGCATCGCGGTCCGCATCGGCGGCGTCCCCGCCGTTCGGACGCTGGCGGCGGTGCTCGACACCTACGACCAGGCGGGTGGGGGACTCGTGGCGGGCGGACTGGCGTACTCGGCGCTGATCGCCCTGCTGCCCGGGCTGCTGCTGGTCCTGTCCGTGTTCGGGCTCGTCGTCACGGACGCCGCCGTCCAGGCCAAGTTCGTCGAGGCGATCTCGACCGCCATACCGCCGATCGCGGACTTCGCCGAGACGGCGCTCAAGCAGGTGTCGGCCGGGGCGATCCCCGGCGGGATCATCGCGCTCGTCGGCCTCGTGTGGGCGTCGAGCCGCTTCTACTCGGCGCTCGACTACGCGATCGCCCGCATCTTCCGCCAGGCGAAGACACGCAACGAGGTCGTGCGCACGGTCCGCGGGATCGTGCTGACGCTGCTGCTGGTGGCGTTCCCGATCGTCATCGTGTTCGCGGGGACGGTCGTCGAGGCGATCCTCAACCTGATCCCGGACCGGGACACGCGGGGCGGGATCGCGAACCTCATCGTCGCGCTGGCGACGCCGATCGGCACGTTCGTGCTGTTCGTGGTGGCCACCGTGCTGGTGTACCGATCCGTGCCGGCCGAGCGGGTGCCGGTGGCGGCGTGGCGCCGGCCGGCCATCATCGTCGGCCTTCTGCTCGCGGCGTTCACCCAGCTGTTCACGATCATCGCGCCGTTGATGACGCGGATCTCTGCGCTCTACGGCGCGATCGTCGCCGTGTTCGCGCTGCTGGCATGGCTCTCGATCGGATTCAACATGCTGCTGATCGGCGCCGCCTGGACGCGGGTGCGGGCCGTGGCGGCCGCGTCGCCCGACGCACCGCCGGCCGACGAGTCCGGGCCCGAGGCCGGCGAGGTCCGAGGAGCCTAGGCCTGGCGCGTGCCGCAGCGGCGGCAGAACCGGGCGCTGGCCGACAGCGACAGCCCGCACTGGACGCACGGCTGGGGCGTGGCCGCCACGGTCGGGTCGGCGACCGGCGCGCTCAGGACCTCGCGCGCCGACGCGGCCCACAGGGCCGAGGCGTCCGGCTGGGGCAGCAGCGTCCGTCCGGCGAGGGTGGTCGGCGCGTCGGTGTTGCGTGCGCTCGCGCGCCACGCGGGCGCCGCGGGCCACTGTGGCTCGGGACGGCTCGCCTCCTCGGGGGCGACCATCAGCCACGGAGCGGCAGCCGGAGCGGCGGGCTCGGGCGCCGGTGCGGGCGTGGCATCGGGCTCCTGGGCCGGCGTCGTCGGCCAGGTCGGCTGCGGTACCACATCGTCGCGCGTTGTCGGTTCCGCGGCGACGGGCTCGGGCTCTGCCGGCCAGGCCGGCTCGGCGGCGACCGGCTCGGCGAGGGGCTCGGGCTCCGCGGCCGCGACCGGCTCGGGCTCCGCGACCAGCTCGGGCTCGGCGACGGGTTCGGCTTCTGCCGCGACGGGCTCCGCGATGGCCTCGTGCTCGCGGTCCGTCTCGGGCGCGGCGGCAATGGGCTCGGCCTCGGCGACGAGTGGCTCGGGCTCCGGGGCGAGCGGCTCGGGCTCGACCGCGGCCGGCTCGGGCGCTGTCGCGACGGGCTCGGGCTCCGCGGCGGCCACGGGCTCCGGCTCCGGCTCCACGACTCGCTCGACGACGACCGTCTGCTCGGGCTCGTGGTGGTGCGCGACGGCGAACGCAGCAGCCGCGGCTGCTGCGGCCCCGATCGCGTGATCGTGCTCCGGATCGGCAGCTGCGACCGGCTCGACCGCCTCGGCGGCCGGTGCGACGGGCTCGTCGACGACCGCCGAGGCAAGCGCGGCGGCGGCGAGCAGGTGATCGTCCGCGGGCTCGGCGGCGGCGACCTCGACGGCCGGCGCCTCGACCGGGGGCTCGACCGGCAGGCCGGCAGCGACGTCCGGCTCCGTGGCCACAGCCTCCGTCTCGGCAAGCACCTCGTCGGCGAGTGCCGGCAGGGCATCGACCGGCGCGTCGGCGGCGGCTTCGACCTCGGCCTCCCTTTCGGCGAGCGGCTCGGCGGCGACCGCGTCGGCCGCGGCCGGCACGTCGGGGTCCGTCACGGCGGCGATCGCGGCAACGGCGGCGACGTCGGCCAGCGGGTGGTCCTGGGCCTGGCCTACGGTCTCCGCTTCCTCGGCCGCAAGGCGCGCCTCGTAGGCGGCGATGGCCTCCTCGAGGCTTTGGCCCGGGGCGACGCCCGAGACGCCGCCGTCGTCGAGTTCGAAGTCGAGGGCCGGATCCATCACCGCCTCGGCCGTCGCGTCCTGCTCGGCCGCGGACGCCTGCGCCTCGAACTCGGCGTCCTCTTCGGCCTCCAGCGCCGCGATCGAGGACGGCGCCTCGTCCTCGGCGAACGCCTCGACCTCGATCGCCGCGGCGGCGATGGGTGCCTCGGTCGCGCCGAGCCCGATGTCGGGCTGCAGGTCGGCCGACGCCGGTTCCTCGACGGCCTCAGTGGCGACATCCGCGACGGCGGCGACCGGCTCGGGCTCGGGTTCGGGCAGGACCACGCCCGCCGCCTCGGCCTCTGCCGCCTCGGCCGCGGCAGCCGCGCTCCAGGCCTCGTCGACGGTCATGCCGTCCGTGGCCTCGAACTCGGGCACGTCGAACGCGTCGGCGGCGGCGTCGACCTCGAGCTGCGTGGGGATCTCGTCATCGATCGCGTCCGCGACCGGGGCCTCGGTGCCGAGTGCCCGCGCGAGGCGATCCTGCGACAGGTCGGCCTCCGGCCACAGGTCCGGCGCGAGGTCGTCGTGGGCGTGTGCGTCGTGCCCGTTGGTGGCGGCGAGACCCGGGGCCATCGCCACGCCGGCGGTCGCAGCGGGCGCGTCGAGCCCCTCGATCGGCGCGCAGGTGAGGCACCGGCCGTCGGTCACGTTCCAGCAGTCGCCGCACGTGTACTGGCGGCAGGTCAGGCAGAAGTTGAAGGTCTTGTGGAACGCGTCGAGCTGATGGGCGGTCGCCGCCAGCTCCTCCTCGCCTCGCGCGTCGGCCATGGCCTCCTCGAAGGAAGCTTCGTCCGACATGACGAAGTTCTTCACACCCCGGGAGAAGGTTCGGACGCGACCGACCCGCGACCGTCGCGGTGCGCTCGATTCGAAGGTGTAGCGGGTGCCGCACCGTTCGCAGAACGACTCGGTGAGGATTTCCGTCATCAGGTACTCGGGCAGACGTGGTCAAGCGCCCGATCGAGTGCGGCCGGGCAGGTCCCAGAGTATAACCACGCCCTCAACGGGCCCCCCACACCGAGGTACCCCGACCCACCGCCGTTGGTCCCGCGCACCACCGCGGCGCGCCGAGGCACCGATCGTGCTCGGGTGACGGTCCCGGTCGACAGCGGGGCCGCGGCGCCTCCCTCTGGTACGGTTCCCGTCGCCATGGCCTCCATTGCCGACGTCGAGCGGTTCTTCGAGCGGTTCTTCGAGCGCTCGAGCGCGACGCTGTTCCGCGCGCGGATCCAGGCGGTGCAGCTCGAGCGCCGGGTGGAACGGTCGATGGAGCGCGCCCGGACGCACCAGGGCTCGCGGACCGTGGTTCCCGGCCGGTACCGCGTCCGGCTCAACCCGGCCGACCTGACCGAGCTCGCGCCCGACCCGGACGACGCGGTCGCGCTTGCCGCGCGCCTCGCCGATGCGGCCCTCGCCTTCGCGCGCGCCCATGCCTATCACGTGCCCTCGCGACCGGTCGTCGTGCTGGTCGCCGATCCGTCGCTGGCCCGCGGCCAGGTCGAGGTCGACGCCGGCCCCGTCCAGGTGGGCGGGGTGGCGGTCGGCCCCGTGCCCGCCTCGAGCCAGCCCCTCGTCGCGACCGGCCCCGGGATCGCCGCAGGTCCCGAGACGGCGGCGTCGCGCGGCCCGGATCCCTCCATCGCGGCGGCCGCGGCGCCGGCCGACCTCGAGGCGCCGGCGGCACCGGTCGGGGTGCCCGTCGCCGTCGGCGTGGCGTCGGACCCCGTCGCAGACGCCGACGAGTCCGGACCCGAGCCCGTCGAGGCGGGAATTCGCGGCGACGGCACTCACACGATGGTGTACCGGCGGCCCGCGCCGCCCGCGGCTCGAGCTCTGCTCCGCGTGTGCGCGGCGGACGGCACGGAGCGGACGATCGAGGTCGACGGGTCGCCGCTCGACCTCGGGCGAGCGGGGGACAACCGGCTCGTCCTGGCCGACCCGCGAGTGTCCCGGCGCCACGGCCGGCTGCAGGCACGGCGCGGCACCCTCGTCTACACCGACCTCGGCAGCACGAACGGAAGCCGCGTGAACGGCATCCGGGTGGATGAGATCGCGCTCGGCATGGGCGACCGCGTCCAGGTCGGCGACACGGTGCTCGTCGTCGAGACGCTCCCTGGTTGACGTGGACGGGTTCGTCCTGACCCTGTGGCTCATCAGGATCCTGTTCCTCGTCCTCCTCTACGGCTTCCTGTTCGCGGTCGCGCGCGTCCTGATGCGCGACCTCCGCTCGGCCAGCAAGGGGCCGATCGAGCTCGGGCGGCTGGTCGTCCTCGCGTCGCCCCGGGCGGAGCCGCCGGTCGGGACGTCGTTCCCGCTCGACGCCGTCACGACGCTCGGCCGTGACGTCAACAACACGATCGTCGTCGACGACCCGTTCGCGTCCGCGGAGCACGCGGTGCTGACGTTCCGCGGTCGCGCCTGGTATTTGGAGGATCTCGCCAGCACCAACGGCACGTTCGTCAACGGGCTGCCGGTGGACCGCGTGGCGGCGCTCGGCTTCGGCGACGAGCTGCACGTCGGCGAGGTGCGCTTCCGCCTCGATCGAGGTCGCGAATGAGCGCCGTCGCACAGGCCCGCCCGTCGGTCCGCTGGCAGGTCCATCCGCGGCTGCGCCGCACCGAGCTCGCGCTGCTCGGGCTCGTCTCGGTGACGCTGTTCGTGGGCGGGGCCTCGCTCGGCGCCGGCCTCAGCGCCCAGCGGGACCTGCGCGCCGGCCGGCCCCTCGGCTCGATCGACCTGACGCCGCCGGACCTCCAGGGCCTGGTCATCTACCTGCTGGCCCTGTTCGTGGTCCACCTTGCCTTCGTGCTCGCAGGTCGCCGCACCGACCAGGTCCTCCTGCCGGCGACGGCGATGCTGGGCGGCATCGGGCTGCTGCTGATGCAGCGGCTGCCCCAGGACCTCGTGGTCCAGCAGTTCGGCGCTGCCGAGCTGGGTCTCGGCCAGCTGCAGCTGGGCTGGCTGCTCCTCGCGCTGACCGTGATCGCGGTGCTCGCCCTGGCGGTCCGCTCGGACGCCTGGCTGCGGACCTACAAGTACACGTGGGCCGCCGCCGGGATCGCCCTGCTGCTGATGACGTTCGCGTTCGGGAGCGACGTCAACGGCGCCCGGCTCACGCTGTCCGTCGGCCCGCTGTCCGGCCAGCCGTCCGAGCTGCTGAAGGTGATCCTGGTCGTGTTCCTCGCGGGATACCTGTCGGAGAACCGATCGCTGCTCGCCGACGAGAGCACGCGCATCGGCCCCATTCGCCTGCCGCCGATCCCGTACCTCGCCCCGATGGTCGCCATGTGGGCGATCGCCCTCGTGATCGTCGTCGTGCAGCGCGACCTCGGGGCGGCGCTCCTGTTCTTCGCGGTCTTCCTCGCGATGCTCTACGTGGCGACCGGCCGCCCGTCGTACGTGATCGGCGGGGTGATCCTGTTCATCGTGGGCTCGTGGGTCCTGTACAACCTGTTCGGCCACGTGCAGCAGCGGGTCGACAACTGGATCGACCCCTTCCGCGACCCGCTGGGTGCGGGCTACCAGACGGTCCAGGCCCTGTACGCCTTCGCCCGCGGCGGCGTGCTGGGGGTCGGGCTCGGCGCGGGGCTGCCGACGATCGGGGGTCGGCTGCCGGTCCCGGCGGTGCACACCGACTACCCGCTCGCAGCCCTGGGCGAGGAGCTGGGGCTGATCGGCCTGCTCGCGATCCTCGGCCTGTACCTCGTGGTCGTCGAGCGCGGGCTGCGGATCGCGGCCGCGGCGCACGACGAGTTCCGCGGGCTGCTCGCCGCGGGCCTCGCGCTGGTCGTCGCGGTCCAGGCGTTCATCATCGCGGCCGGCAACCTCAAGCTCATCCCGCTCACCGGGATCACGCTGCCGCTGATCTCCTACGGCGGCTCGTCGCTGCTGGCCAACGCGCTCGTGATCGGCCTCCTGCTGGCCCTGTCGGACCCTGGCGCCGAGCCCCCGGAGCCGCCCCGCGCCGGCCGGCGCAGGTTCGCCAAGATCCTGCGCCGGAACGAGGGGCCGGCGTGAGCGCGACCCCGGTCCGGCGGCCGATCGGCGGCAATATCTGGCGCACGGGCGTCGCGCTCGCCGCGGCGTTCGCGACGCTCGCCGTCGGTGCCGGCTGGTGGCAGGTCGTCGACGCCCAGCGCCTCTCCCGGGCACCCGACAACCCCGCGGTGATCGCCGTCGCGCGTCGCGCGCTGCGCGGGCCGATCGTGGATCGCGACGGGCGCTGGCTCGCCCGGAGCACCCGCGACGCGAACGGCGAGGCCGTGCGTGAATACCGCGACGAGTCGATCAGCCCCGTCGTCGGCTACGCGTCGCGCCAGTTCGGCACCGCGGGCCTCGAGCGGACCTACAACGCGGAGCTGATCGGGCTCGGCGGGTCGGACCCGTTCGCCGGCCTGCTCGACAAGTTCGACGCCAGCCGCCGCTCGCCGCTCGGGCTGCAGACGACGCTGGACCTGCGCCTGCAGCACGCCGCCGTCGAGGCGCTGGGCACGGATCACGGTGCGGTCGTGATGCTCGACCCGTCGACCGGGGACGTGCTCGCCCTCGCCTCGACACCCACCTACGACGCCGCCGCGATCGCGGACCCGGACACGGCCGCGCAGGCCTTCGCGGCGCTCCGCGAGGACGAGTCGGACCCCCTCCTGCCGCGCGCGACGATGGGTCGCTACGTGCCCGGCTCGGTGTTCAAGATCGTGACGGCGATCGCCGGCCTGAACACGGGGTCCATCGCCTCCGACACGACGTTCGCGCGGCAGCCGAAGGCCGAGGACAAGGGGCTCCTCGTCGAGGGGTTCCGGGTCCGCGACGGCCACCACCCGCAGACCGGCGACACGCCGCTCGACTTCGTCGGCGCGACCGAGGTCAGCTGCAACATCTGGTACGCGCTGGCAGGGCTGGCGACCGGGGGCGACGACCTGGTGAACCAGGCGAGCCTGCTGGGCTTCGGCGCGCCGATCCCGTTCGACCTGCCGACGGCGGTGAGCCGGGTCACGGACGGCAACGGGCCGGCGCCCGGCGGATTCAACGACGACGTCGAGCTCGCGTCGGCCTCTTTCGGCCAGGGCGAGACGTTCGTCACGCCGCTGCAGATGGCGGTGGTGGCCTCGACCGTCGCGAACGACGGCGTCCTCATGCGTCCGCGGCTCGTCAGCGGCCTCACCGGCGAGGGGCCGGGCGCGCGCGGGATCTCGCCCTCGACGTGGCAGCGCGTGATGGCCGCGGCGGACGCGCAGACCGTGCAGACCGCGATGCAGGCGGCCGTCGAGGGCGACCTCGGGCGGGAGTTCACGGCCGGGGCGGCCGTCCCCGGGGTGCCGACGGCCGGCAAGTCCGGCACGGCCGAGCTGGGCGGGTCGGGCGAGCCGCACTCGTGGTTCATCGGCTTCGCGCCGGTGGACAACCCGAAGGTCGCGATCGCCGTGCTCGTCGAACAGGGCGGCCGTGGCGGCGAACGCGCGGCGCCGCTCGCCGGATCGCTGCTCCAGCGCTACTTCGACCTGTACGGTGCCCCCTGATGACCGACCAGCCCGAGCCAGACGACCGGCCGCGCCCGATGATCGAGCGGATCGGCCTCGCGCTCATCGCGGTCGTCCTGGCCTCGCTGTTCGCGGTCGTCTCGGTCGCGTCGTTCGTCGGCGGGGAGCCGTTCCTGGGCGTGATGGGCGCCATCGGCTGCCTGATGGTCATCTGGGTCGGCGCTCTGACGCTGTTCAAAGGTTGAACGCAATCCGCGCGCCGGGCACCTATTGGAGTTAATCGCGCCCGATCCCGACCCAACCGATCAGGCCCGTCGTGCATCTCACAGGCACGGGCGGGGAGAAATCCGGAACCCTTTCGCGGTTTTGGACGCCCTACAGATCAGACCCGTAGAGAACCCTGATCGACCGGCGGCCGTACACTGGCTTGAGAGGGAGATGTCGCCGGCGCACCATCTCGCCGTCGCGCGACGTCATCGCACGACCCCACCGGCGTCCACAGGCCGGACACGCGAAGCCCGCGGCGTCTGGCCGCACACGACGGGAGTCCGATGAGCAACATCCAGCAGGTCGGCGACACGGTCCTCGCCAACGTGGAGCGGGTCATCGTCGGCAAGCACCACGAAGTCCGACTGGCGCTCGTCGCGCTGCTGTGCCGCGGCCACCTCCTGATCGAGGACGTCCCCGGGACCGGCAAGACGATGCTGGCCAAGGCCATCGCACGCAGCCTCGGCTGCTCCTTCCGGCGGATCCAGTTCACGCCGGACCTCCTGCCGTCCGACGTGACGGGTCTGTCGATCTACAACCAGAAGACCCAGGAGTTCGAGTTCCGGCCAGGCCCGATCATGAGCCAGGTCGCGCTCGCCGACGAGATCAACCGCGCCACCCCCAAGACCCAGAGCGCGCTGCTCGAGTGCATGGAGGAGCGCCAGGCGACCATCGACGGCGTCACCCACCCGATGCCCGACCCGTTCCTCGTGATCGCGACCCAGAACCCCATCGAGTACGAGGGCACGTTCGCGTTGCCCGAAGCCCAGCTGGACCGGTTCATGCTGCGCATCCGGCTGGGCTACCCGCAGCTCCTCGACGAGATCGTGATCCTCGACGAGCAGAAGCGGACGCATCCGCTCGAGGACCTCAGCGAGGTCTGCTCCGTGGACGAGCTGCGGGCGATGCAGGCGAGCGTGCGCGAGGTCTACGTGGACCCGGCGGTCAGCGACTACATCGTGCGGCTGGTGTCGTCCACCCGCACCCACCCCGACGTCTACCTCGGCGCCAGCCCGCGCGGGTCGATCGCCCTCTATCGCGCCACCCAGGCGCTGGCCGGGCTCCTCGGCCGTGACTACGTCATCCCCGACGACGTCAAGGTCCTCGCCGAGCCGGCGCTCGCGCATCGCGTGATCATCAAGACCAGCTCCTCGATCCACGACGTCAGCGCGTCGAACGTGATCCGCGAGCTGCTCGACGCCACACCGATCGAGGCGGCCCGCCTGACCGGCGGCCCGCGCGAGGTCCGACCGACCGCCACCGCTGGCTGACCCAGACCACCGTCCACCGCGATCCCACGGAGGAGCGACCGCCTTGTTCCGGCGCCTCCAGCTGCTGATCCTCTCCGTCGTCCTCGTGGTGGCGGCGTTCTCGACCGGCTATCAGTTCCTGTTCTTCCTCGTCTACGTTGCGCTGCTGGTCGGCGGTGGCAGCTACATCCTCACGCGCCTGGGCCTGTCCGACCTCGAGGCCGGGTACGCGGTCTCGCAGCTGAGCGGCCACGTGGGCGACAAGCTCAGGGTCACCTACACGCTGCGCAACACCGGGCGCATCCCGAAGCCATGGCTCGAGATCTACAACCCCACCACGCTGCCCGGCGGCCTGCCGGGTCGCGCGCTGTCGCTGCGCGGCCGCCAGGAGCGGTCGTGGCTCGTGCGCACCCCGCTCGTCCGGCGCGGGCACTTCCGGATCGAGCCGCTGATGATCCGCACCGGGGACCCGTTCGGATTCTTCGAGGCCTCGGCCGGGGTGGGGCAGGGGGTGACGCTGGTGGTGTACCCGCGGGTCGACGCGCTGCCGATGTGGCGCCTGCCACCGGCGAACGTCGAGGGCGCGCACGCCACCCCCGAGCGCACCCTCCAGACGACGCCGCTCGTGTCGACCGTGCGCCCCTATGCCCCGGGCGACTCGATGAACCGGATCCATTGGCCGACGACCGCGCGCCTGGGCGAGATCCAGGTCAAGGAGTTCGACCTCGAGCAGACCGCCGATGCGTGGCTGTTCCTCGACCTCGACGCGGCGGCCGAGGCGGGCGAGGGCGAGCGGTCCACGACGGAGGTCGCCGTTCGCGCGGCCGCGTCCATCGCCGACAAGGCGCTGGGCGAGAACCGCGCGGTGGGCATGTCGACGAGCGGCCACCGACTGACGGTCCTGCCCGCCGATCGCGGCGCGCGCCAGCGGCTCAAGATCCTCCAGCTGCTCGCGGCGGTCGAAGCCGACGGGCGGACGCCGCTCGCCGAGGCCCTGGTGACGGGGGTGAGCCGCCTGCGCCGGGGCATGACGGCAATCGTGATCACCGCGACCACCGACCCGTCGTTCGTGCGACCGCTCGCCACGCTGCGCTCGAGGGGCATCGGGACGGTCGTGGTGCTGCTCGATCAGGTGGCGTTCGCGCCGCCGGCCGACGAGGCGGCGGCCGAGGCCGCGCGCCAGCGCAGTCGCGCCGTGCGCCACGCACTGGCGGAGTTCGAGGTGCCGGTCTCGACGATCGGCCCCGACCAGGATCTCGCGGAGGCGCTGGCACGATGATCGACCTGCGGTCGCGGCGCCCCGAGGAAGGCTGGCTGACGCTGGCGCTGGTCGCCTTGATGATCGCCGTGGTCGCGTCGGCGATCGACGACCCGGCCTGGGTCAACGGTCGCGGCAGCCTCACCGACGGCATGGTGCTGCTCGGGATGCTCGGCGTGGCCGTCGGCTTCATCGGGCCCAAGGTTGGCTGGGGCCGTTGGACGACGCACGCCGTCGGCGCGCTGTTCGCCGGGCTGCTGATCCCGATCGTGGCCGGCTGGGCCGAGTACCCCGGCCTGTCGATCGGCCAGACCTTCGGGCACACCGCCTTCGGGACGATCTCTGCCTATCTCGACATCGCGTGGCGCGGCTACGCCTTCACGGCCCAGGAGGTCCACTACATCCTGGTACTCGGGATCATCATGTGGGGCACCGGCCAGTTCGCCTCGTACGCGGTGTTCGGCCACCATCGGCCGCTGAACGCCGTCGTCCTGGCCGGGATCGTCCTGCTCGCGAACATGTCGTCGACGACCAAAGGCGAGGAGCCGTACCTCGTGGTGTTCACGGGTGCGTCGCTGTTCCTGCTGATCCAGATGCACGCGTTCGACGAACGGGCGACCTGGATCCGGCGCCGGATCGGCGACCCGAGCACGATCTCGTCGCTCTACCTGCGGGGCGGGACCGTGTTCATCCTGGTCGCGATGGTGGGCTCGCTGCTGCTGATGCAGCGCGCGGCGTCGAGCCCGCTGGCGGGGGCGTGGGCCCCGGTCCACGACCAGCTCATCGAGGTCGGCGAGACGCTCGGGCGGTTCCTCCCGGTGGGCGGCGACGCCAGGGGCACCGGCGTGACCTTCGGGGCGAGCGCCCAGATCGCCGGCAAGTGGTTCAGCGACGACGACGTCGCGTTCACCGCCATCCTGCCGGCGACCGAGAAGAAGGACGAGAACCTGTACTGGCGGGCCGTGACGTTCAACAGGTTCATCCTCGAGGGCTGGGACCAGACCGACGCTCGCGGCGTGGAGGTCCCGGCCGGCTCGCCGCTGCTGGCCGGCAGCGCCGATGACCCGAGCCCGGGGATCTCTCGGTCCGTGAAGATCACGATCCGGCCCAACGACTTCCACGGCAACGAGCTCCTCGCGCCCGGCGCACCGACGAGCGTGAACCAGCCGGCGACCATGCGCCTGACCGGCGACCAGGGCTGGTTCACGGCCGCCGAGCTGCCGTTCGGCACCCCCGAGTACACGGTCGACAGCGACGTGCTCGAGCTGGCGGACGACACGAAGATCAGCGGCAACCTGCTGACGGCGGCACCGGAGGTCTATCCCAAGGACATCACCGCCGAGTACACGGACGTTCCCCTCGGCGCGATCGGCCCGGACGCCCAGAAGCTGCTCGATCAGGTCAAGACGCAGGCGAAGTCGGGCGATCCCTACGACCTGGCCGTGAAGATCGTCCAGCTGCTCGGCAACCAGACTGTCTACCACTACGAGACGGACGTCACCGACCAGGTGTGCGACAGCCCCAGCAAGGTCGAGTGCTTCGCGCGGTACAAGCGCGGCTATTGCCTGCACTACGCCTCGACGATGGCGATCCTGCTCCGCGCCGCATACCCCGACAACCCGATCCCCACGCGCCTGGTCGAGGGCTTCCTGCCGGGCGACCGGGTCGGCAACGTCGAGACCGTCCGGAACCGCGCGGCGCACGCGTGGGTCGAGGTCTACTTCCCGACCTTCGGCTGGATCCGGTTCGACCCGACGGGTCCCGGCGTCGGGCGCTCGAGCGAGATCAGGGCCGGCGCGCCCGTCGCCGCGTTCACGATCCCGCCGATCCCGCCGAATGAACGGGGTCCCGACCCGCTCGGTCAACCGCCCGTCGGTGGCGCCGGGGCGACGCCGGTCCCCTCCGGCAACGGGACGGGCGATCGCGCGATCTTCGCGCTGCTGACGGTCCTGCTCGTGCTGGTCATCGGCGGCGTCGCGATCGCGGCCTGGATCCGCGGCCCGCGCGGGGAGCTCACGCCCGACCGAGCGTGGCTGTCGATGTCGAAGGCGGCTTCGCGGCTGGGCTTCGGTCCGCGCGCGAACCAGACGGTCTACGAGTACGCGAACAGCCTGGCCCAGCTCGTGCCGGTGGCGACCGCGGACCTGACCACCATCGCCGACGCGAAGGTCGAGACCTCGTATGCCCGCGCGCGCCTGGGCGGCGACCGGCTCAAGTCGGTCGGCGAGGCCACGCGACGCCTGCGGGTGTCGCTGCTCCGTCTCGCCTTCCGGCGGGGTCGGCGACCGCGGCGCCCGAAGTCGATCTAGAGGGCGCCCGACCTCGTCCGCGCCTCGGCCTCGGCCTGGGCCTCCTCGTCGAGCATGGGGGCCAGGTGCTCGGTCAGGTTGTGGGCACGCAGGACCGCCCGGCCGCCCCGGAACTCCACGACCGAGATCCCGCACAGCGCGAACGAGAACGTCCAGAACCGGCTGAGCGGGATGTCGAACAGCGTCAGCAGGACGACCTTGAACACCCCGTCATGGCCGACGAGGATCGACCACGGCTGGCGGGTGTCGGGCCCCGCGCCGCGATAGCCGCCCACGTGCGGCCTGTCGAGGCTCCCCCGCGGGTAGTCGCGGCCCAGCCGCTCGAGGATCGCGGCGAGGGCGGGCCGGGCGCGCGCCTGGACCTGGGCCAGCGACTCGCCGCCGGGCGCCCACGCCTCGTGCGGCCGGCGCCGCCAGGCCGCCAGCTCCGCGTTCCACCGGCGAGCGATCTCGTCGTGGGTCTCGCCCTCCCAGTCGCCCTGACCGATCTCGAGGATGCCGGGCTCGGGCCGCACGGGCACGGGCGCGCCGTCGCCGGCCTCGTCGGCGCCGGCGGCGATCGCGGCCGCGACCAGTGTCGCCGTCTCGGCCGTGCGGGCGAGCGGCGAGTGGGCGATCTCGAGCGGCAGGCCGCCGGGCAGCGGGAGCATCGGCGAGGCATGCGGCGTCGCGAGGCGCGCGCCCGCGAGCGCCGCCTGGCGCCGCCCGGTGTCGGACAACGGGGTCTCGGCCTGGCCCTGGAACCGGCCCTCGCGGATCCACTCCGACTCCCCGTGGCGCAGCAGCAGCAGGGTCGCGTCGAGCCCCTCGGGGATCAGGGGGGCGGCGTCAGGTTCCCCGGTCACCGCTCGCCGCCGAGGCGGATCGTCCAGACGTCGATCACCGCGGGATCGCTGCGGATCGACTCGGCGACCGTCGCGGGAACGTCGTCGTCGAGGGCGAGGACCATGAACGCGTCGGCACGCGGCGCGGACCGCGCGAGCGTCATGGCCGAGATGTTGACGTCGGCCTGGCCCAGCAGGACCCCGATCCGGCCCATCGTGCCGGGGCGGTCCTGGTGGCGGGTGATGAGCATGGAGTCCGACGGCGCGAGGTCCATCGCGTGCTCGTCCAGGCGGACGATGTGGGGCTCGCCGTTGGCGACGGTGCCGGCCACGGTCGCCGACCGCCCGTCGTCCTCGGCCGTGACCGTGAGCAGCGATGAGAACGGCGCCGCGTTGGACGTCTTGCGCTCGACGACCCGGATGCCGCGGGCGCGGGCCATGGTCGCAGCGTTGACGAGGTTGACGCGCTCGGTCGTCGACGTCTCGAGCAGCCCGCGCAGCACCGCGGCGACGAGCGGCGACGCGTCGTAGGCCGCGGGCTCGCCGGCGATCTCCAGCGTCAGCGTCCGCGGCGCGGCGTGGGCGAACTGGCCGAGGAACCGGCCGAGGGTCTCGGCCAGCGGCAGGTAGGGCGCGATCGCCTGGGCCGTCTCGGGCGTCAGCAGCGGCGCGTTGACCGCGTACCGTGCCGGCCGTCCGTCGAGGACCTCGAGGATCTGCTCGGCGACCTCCTCGGCGACGGCGACCTGGGCCTCGGCCGTCGAGGCCCCGAGGTGTGGCGTGAGCAGCGTGTTCGGTGCGTCGAGCAGCGGCGAGCCGACGGGCGGCTCGGCCTCGAACACGTCGACGGCGGCCCCGGCGATGCGGCCGGCCGTGAGCGCATCGGCGACGTCCTGCTCGTCCAGGATCCCGCCACGGGCGACGTTGAGCAGCATGACCCCCGGCTTCATCCGCTCGATGGCGGCCGCGTTGATCAGCCCGCGCGTGGTCCGGGTCATCGGGACGTGGACGGTGATGACGTCGGAGCGCGCGACGAGGTCGTCGAAGGCGACGAGCTCGACGCCGATGTTCGCGGCCTGGTCGAGCGTCACGAACGGGTCGGACCCGATCACGGTCATCTCCATCGCGCGGGCGCGCACGGCGATCGCCTGGCCGATCTTCCCCAGCCCGACGATGCCGAGGGTCTTGCCGCGCAGCTCGACGCCCGTGAACTGCGATCGCTTCCATTCGCCGCGGCGCATCGAGGCGTCGGCCGGCGCGGTCCGGCGAGCGAGCCCGTAGAGCAGCGCGAGCGTGTGCTCGGCCGCCGCGATCGTGTTGCCGGTGGGGGCGTTGACGACGGTGATGCCGGCCCGTGTGGCTGACTCGAGGTCGACGTTGTCGACGCCGACCCCCGCCCGGCCGACGACCACGAGCCGCGTCCCGGCCGCGATCAGCTCGGCGTCGACCTGCACCTGGCTGCGGACGACGAGAGCGTCGTACTCGGGCAGGATCGCCGCGATCTCGGCGCGCTCGAGGCCGAGCTTCTCGTCGACGTCGTGATGGGCGCGCAGCAGCTCCAGGCCTTCGGCCGCGAGGGGCTCGACGACCAGGATCCTCACGCGGGCACCGCGACGCCCGGTGTCGCCGCCACCAACGCTCGCTGCGCCGCCGCGACCGCCGCCCCGGGCTCCACCGGGAGGCCGTGCTCGAGCGCCACCACCTCGATCACGCCGATGGCGGCCAGGATCTCGTCCGTCGTGACCGAGCCGAGATGGCCCAGCCGGAAGATCTTGCCCTTGAGCTTGCCCTGGCCGCCCGCCAGCACGAGGCCACGGGCCTTGAGGGCCTTGTTGAACGCCGACCAGTCGAGCATGTCGGGGATGCGGGCGGCGGTCACCGTGCGCGAGGCGACGGCGTCGGCCGCCAGCAGCTCGAAGCCGACCGCCCGCAGCCCGGCCCGGGTCATCGCCTGGCAGGCCGCGTGGCGCGCGAACACGCCGTCGCCCTCGGCCTGCATCAGGCGCAGGCCCTCGTCGACCTGGTACATCACGGCGACGGCCGGCGTCCACGGGGTCTCGCCGGCGGCGGCCGTGTCCCGGTGGCGCTTGAGGTCCAGGTAGAAGCGCGGCATCCGCGCCGTCTCGCCGGCGGCCCAGGCGCGGGGCCCGAGGGCGGCCATCGCCATGCCGGGCGCGGCCATCCACGCCTTCTGCGACCCGGTCACGACGAGGTCCAGGCCCCAGGCGTCCATCGAGAACGGCACCGCGCCCAGCGCCGAGATCGCGTCGACGAGGATCAGCGCGTCGGGCGCCGCCTCGCGCGCCGCCGCCGCCAGCGCCGCGATGTCGTTGGTCACGCCGGTCGACGTCTCGTTGTGCGTCAGCAGGACCGCCTTGAGGCCTGGGATCCCGGCCGCGGCCCGGCCGACGTCCGCGGGTGCCGCGGCCTCGCCCCACTCGACGTCGAGACGGGTGACGGCGGCGCCGTACACCTCGGCGATCTTGGCGAACCGGTCGCCGAACGCGCCGATCGGCACGGCCAGGACAGGGTCGCCGGGCGACAGCGTGTTCACGATGGTCGCCTCGAGGCCGCCCGTGCCTGCGCAGGTGAGCATGATCACGTCGGCGGTCGTGCCGAAGTAGGGCTTCATGCCCTCGCTCACCCGCAGCAGGAGCGCCTTGAACTCCTCGCCGCGGTGGTTGACCATCTGGCGCCCGCCGGCCTCCCGGACTGTCGGGGGCAAGGCGGTGGGGCCAGGGATGCGCAGGTTCGGCTCGAATCGGCTCACGGTGTGCAGCTCCTGATCGTCGCGGCGTGCCTGGAGTCGATGGTGAGGGAGATGACACGTGTCCGTCCAGCGTGGTAGATATGTCGTCATATGACGACGCGACGGACCACGATCCTCCTCGACGCGGACCTGCTCGACCGCCTCGACCGGCACGTCCAGCGCCAGCACACGACCAAGACCTCGGTCATCGCGGCGGCGGTCGAGACGTGGCTGGACTCGCACGAGGCGACGCCCGAGTTCCCGTTCCTGGGGATCGGCCGGAGCGCCCACGGCCGGCTGTCGCTCGACGGCCGGCCGATCGCCCGCCGGGAGGCCGGCCGCCGGCCGGGCGATCGCTAGTGGCGATCCTGCTCGATCCGTCCGCGGTCCTCGCCGCCGCGGACGCCGCGGACCTCAACCATGCCGCGGCCGTCGCCTGGTTCGAGCGGGTCGACGAGCCGCTGCTCCTGGGCGCGCTCGGGCTCGGGGAGCTGGACCTCCTCCTGCAGCGCGAGCTCGGGACCGAGGCGATGCGGGCGGTCCTCGCGTCCGTCGTCGCGGGCTCGATCCGCGTCGTGCCGCCGACCCCCGAGGACCTGGCCCGGGCGTCGGTGCTGCTCGGCGAGGCCGCCGAGCACCGGCCTCGGCTCGCCGACGCGCTGCTGGTCGCCACGGCCGAGCGCCTGTCGATCCGTCGCGTCGCGGCGTTCGACCGGCGCCCGCTGGCGGTGTTCCGGCCGCGTCACGCCCGGACGCTGGACTTCGAGCCCTGAATCGAAACGGGGCCGGCGTGGCCGGCCCCGTGGTTGGTCGCGGGTGGAAGGCCTAGCCGCGCTTGACGACCACCGTGGCGGCCTGGACGTCGTGGAAGCCCTGGCGCTTCGGGCTCTGGGTCACCGTGTACAGCAGGTAGATGGCGTACAGGAAGGCCAGCAGGCCCAGCAGCGATCCCAGCGCGCCGAGCCCGTTCGAGACCGAACCCGAGAACTGGAACACGCTGGCGACCACCTGCGGACCGAACAGGAACGCCCACCGGCGGATGGCCTGCTCGCGAGTCAGGGTCGCCCCGTCGGCCGCGTTGACGGTCTCCAGGCCGAGCATCTTCTGACCCGGCGACGCACGCAGGTTCTGCCAGAAGTAGACGAAGTAGAAGGCGCTGCCCAGCAGGGCGATGATCGCGATGACGACCGCGATGATCACGCCGATGAAGAAGCCCCCGTTGACGACGATTCCGAACGCGATGGCACCGAGGATGATCGCGACGAGCGCGATCGCGATCCCGAGGATGATCGAGTCGATGATGTACGCGATCACACGCATCGTCGTGTCGGCGTACGCCACCCCCGGCGCGGGCCCCGTGGCGATCTGCGCCGTCGCGAAGCCCCCGGTCTGGGGCTGGGGTGCCTGCCAGCTGCTCGGGGGCGGGGCGGCGGCCCCGGCCGGCGGCGGGGCCGTTGGCGGAGTGGGCTCAGAGGGCGGGGGCGTGGGCGCCCCTCCCGCGGGATCCGTCATCGATCACCTCTCCCTCGCCGGCGCGAGCGCGCCGCGTCGGGGTCAGGATACGGCGCCCGAGGACGTAGCGGAAGCCCCGTAGGACAGGACGTGTCCGGCGCCGCCACGCGGGTGGCGCCGCCCGGAACGCGCCGACGGCGCCGATCCCTTCGGTTGCCGAATGCAGGTCCAGCATGAACTGAGAGGGTGAATCAGCACCGTGTGGGATCGCGGCTTCAGGGGAAAGGACGCGCCCTTCGGCCGTCGCAGTTAACTGTTTGGCCACTTGCCGGATTCATGTCATCATCCCGTGGCCCAGCGCCGGGAATTGAGCCAGGAGTTTCCATGCGAGTTCGTGCAGCGAAGATTGAAGAGCTCACGCCGAAGCCGCGAGAGCGCGCGTTGTCGCCGCGGCAGCTGGCGGCGCTGCAGCGCGAGGAGGAGATCCGCAAGGCGCTCGCGCGCCTGAAGACCGATGACGACGTCATCGCGCTCGAGCTCGACCCGGCCGAGAAGATCCCCACGATGCGTGCCGCCGTGAAGAAGGCGATCGCCGCGCACAAGCCGGGGACGAACATGGCAATCCGCGGGCGCACCATCTACCTGTCAACCGGCCGCTTGCCCGGCGGCCGAGGCGGCCGCAAGCCGAAGGCCCGCTGACCGGAGGGCAGCGCGCGTCGCAGCGTCACGGCCTCGCGCGTCTCTCCGGCGGCCGTTACCGACCGGAGGATCCTGAATGACCGCGCGCCGACGCCTTCGGAGACGCCACGTCGTCGCCATCGTGCTCGCCCTCGGGCTGCTGGCGGTGGGGACGGGCTATGCGCTCGGCGTCGGCCAGAGCCTCCATGACTTCGCGGCCCGGGTCAGGCTCCTGATCGACCCGCCGCCGGATCGCCCGATCGCGGCGATCGTCAAGGTCACCCCGCGTCCCGTCAGCGAGGAGACCGAGCCCCCGTCCGGTCCTGCTCCGACGCTCGAGCCGGGCGCGTCGCCCACGCCGACGCCGACACCGAAGCCGCAGCGCGTGAGCGTCGACGTCAACCTGCTCAAGCACCCCGAGAACCACTTCATCAGCGAGGAGTTCAACCATGAGTGGTGCGCGGTGGCGGGCACCCAGATGGTCCTCGAGATTCACGGCAAGGCGCCGCTGACGCTTGCCTTCCAGAAGCAGCTCGCCTCGCGGATCGGGGAGTGGGAGAGCCGCCGGGACAGCCACAACGGCGGCTGGGGACCATCGGCGATGGTCGCGGCGCTCGAGGCGTACGGCGTCCCCGGCTACGAGGTGCGCGCGTACGAGACCCGCGGCGACGCCCTGTACGACGCCGCGCGCGCGATCGAGAAGACGCACGCCCCCGTCCTGCTGCTCGCGTGGCGGGGCGCCCACACCTGGGTCATGACCGGGTTCCGCGCCGACGCCGACCCGCTCGTGTTCGACGACGCGAAGGTCAGCGGCGGCTACATCCTCGACCCGTGGTACCCGATCTTCTCGACGATCTGGGGCTACTCCGATCCGCCGGGCGCGTTCCAGAACATGAACTCCATGCACGAGAACTACCTGCCCTGGAACCGGCCCGAGGGCAACTACCCGGACCGCGACGGCCTGTTCATCGCCGTCGTGCCGACCAAGCCGATCAACGACTGACCGGCGCCCGCGGCGCCCATCGCCGGCGCCGGGCGTCAGGCGGCCACCGCCTCCACGGCCTCGTCGGGCGGTCTCGTCCGCAGCCGCCAGCCGAGCGCGATCGCCTGGAGCACGGTCCGGACCGCCAGCCCGGCGGCGAAGCCGAGCGGGATCGCGACGATCCCCACCCGGTCGACCAGCGCGAGCGTCGTCACGACCGTGACGCCGAACCCGGCCAGCGCGGCGCCCAATGGCAGCAGCGTGTTGTGCGTGGCGTACAGGCTTCGCGCCAGGAGGTGGCCCAGCGCGTCGAACGGGACCGAGAGCGCGAAGGCCGCGAGCACGGTCGCCGTGAGCGTGATGTCCTCGGCGTCGAACTTGCCGCCGCCGAGCAGGACCCGGATCGCCAGGGGCCCGACGATGACCAGGGCGATCGCCGCGAGGATGGAGACGACCGCGATCGTGACCGCGCTGGTGCGCACGAGCCTTGCGAACCCGGACCGGTCGCCGGCCGCCCACGAGCTCGACAGGCCCGGGAACGCGGCCAGCGAGATCGCGACCCCGATCAGCGCGACCGGCACGCTCTGGAAGTTCCGGGCGAAGCTCACCGCGGTGACGCCGCCGGCGACGATGGTCGTCGCCACGCTCGTGAAGAACAGGAACGTCAGCGGCTCGATCGGATGGCTGATCATCTTGGGTACCATCAGGCGCAGGAACTCGTGGAGGGCGGTCATCCGGAGGTCCAGCCGGAACCTGACCCGGACTGTGGTCCGGCGCATGCCGACCAGCCGGATGCCCAGGTGCAGGAACGAGCCGATGACGGCGCCGACGGCGGCCGCGGCGATCCCGATCCGGTCGTGCAGCAGCACGGTGCCCAGGACGATCCCGACGTTGTACAGGATCGGCGCGAGGGCGTAGTAGACGAAGTGGCGCTCGGCGACGAGCACCTCGCCCAGCGCGATCGACGCCGAGAACACGATCGGCGTGATCAGCATCAGCCGGAACAGGTCGAGGTAGCGCGCCTGGTTCACCTCGTCGAACCCGGGCGCGATGATGCGGACCGTCCACGGCGCGGCGATCAGCAGCAGCAGGCTCATCGCCCCGGTGACCGCGACGGCCAGCGTGAGCACGGTCTGCGCGAAGCGCGGGGCCGAGTCGGGGTGGTCGCGACCGAGCGTGGTGAACACCGGCACGAACGGCGCGGTGAGGCCGCTGGCCACGAGGACGTCGAGCAGAAGCTCCGGGAGCACGAAGGCGGCGTTGTACGCGTCGAGCTCCGGGCCCGCGCCGTAGGTCCGGGCGAAGATCCGGTCGCGCACGAGGCCCGCGCCGTACGCCGCGAACGTGAGAACACCGAGCATGATGGCGCCGGGGGGCACGTAGCGGGCGAGCAGGGTGCGGGACCGCGCGATCACGTCTCTCCACTGGCCGAGGGGCGGCGTCTGGCCTTGGACGGCCGAAGGTGGCCTCGTGGGACGGTACGCGATCGCGGTGCGCGGGGACACCGAGGCGGCGATCCGCCCCGGGCCGCGGACCGCACCGGACCACCCACGACCGCTCCGGATCGCACGGCGGCCGGGACCTTCGTACCGGGTCGCGAGCCAGGACCCGTGTCGGACCTGCGCGAGCGGGCGGCGGTGCGCCGGCGCAACTGGCCCCTTCGACCGGTGGTTGCCCCGGGCACGCGCGGTCATGGTGGAGCCACGTTCTCGAGGAGAGGGCATGCCAGCCGCGGCCGCGGATGGCTCGATCGATGCACGAAGGGGCGATGGTCCCGAGCCGATGACAGCAGCCGCCTCGCGCCCGGACCGCACGCCCACCCTCGACGCCGCCCTCGACGACCGTGTCCGGTATCTGATCGCCCTGCGCTTCCTGATCGCCGCGATCACGATCGTGTTCGCGTTCGCGAGCCCCGCGTCGCTCGCGCTGCCGTCGCAGGCGCTCGTGGCCGCCGCCTGCGCGTATCTCGTCGTCGCCCTCGTCGCGGTCGGGCTCGGCCCTCGCGCCGGCCGCGTCGGCTCGGTCGCGACGATCGGGATGCTGCTGCTCGACGGCGTGTTCCTGACGATCGCCGTGTACGGCACCGGCGGCTCGACGAGCCCGCTGCGGTTCCTGCTCTACCTGCAGCTGCTCGCGGTCTCGCTGCTGGCCTCGCCGCGCGCGGGCCTCGCCATCGCCGGCTGGGACACGCTGCTGTTCGGGACGGCGCTCGCGGCCCAGGCGGGCGGGCTGATCGCCCCGGTCGACCCGCGTCCCGGCGAGGCCCTCGACCTTCGGGTCCTGCCGGTCATGAACGCCGTCGCGTTCTGGGTGTTCGCGGTCGCGCTGGCCGCGTTCAGCGCCCTCAACGAGCGGGAGCTCCGCCAGCGGCGCGCCGACCTCGAGGCCGTCGTCCGGATCGGGATGCAGATCGAGAACGAGGGCGACCCGGTTCGCCAGGCGGCGATCGTGCTCGACGGCCTGGTGGGACCGTATGCCCTGACCCGCGGCCTCGTGATCGGGGCCGACGATGACGGCCTCGTGGTGCTCGGCGCCCACGGCGTCAGCGTCGAACCGAGGACCGAGATCCCGCTCGATCCGGTGATCCGGCGGGCGTGGGCGGCCGGCCACCCGATCACGCATTCGTGGCTCGACCGGGCGACGGATCCGGGTCTCGCGTGGCTGATGAAGGGGGCGCGCCGGCTGATCGTCGCCCCGATGCTCGCCGACGGTCGTCCGGTCGGCGCGATCGTCCTCGAGCGCAGGTACGGCCAGCGGCCCGGCCTCGAGCAGCGGACCGCCCGCGTGGCGGCGCGGGTCGCCGCCATGACCGCGGTCAACCTCCGCAACGCCGTGCTGCTCCGTCGTGTCCGTGACGTCGACGAACGCGACCCGCTGACGGGCGCCCCGAACCGGCGCACGTTCCAGGCGAGCCTCCAGCGCGCGGTGTGGTCCGGCGGCAAGCGCGGCACCCGGACGTCGTCGGTGCTGTTCATCGATCTCGATGGCCTGGGGGCCGTCAACGACGCCCACGGGTTCGCGGTCGGCGACGCGCTGCTGGTCGCCGTGGCACGACGCATCGAGTCGCTGATCCGCGACGGCGACGTGTTCGCCCGGCTCGACGGCGACGAGTTCGCCATCCTGACCCAGGACGAGTCCGACCTGCGGCGATCGCGCGCGATGGCCGATCGGCTCGTGGAGGAGCTGGGCGAGCCGTTCGAGCTCGACGACGTCACGCTGTCGATCACGGCGAGCATCGGGATCGCGGGTGCGGACGACGCCGAGAGCGCCGCCGACCTCGCGCGCAACGCGGACGTCGCGATGTACATGGTCAAGGCCGGCGGCCGGGGCGGCGTCGCCGTCTTCGATCCCGCGATGCCGACCGAGATCCGCGAGCGGCGCGAGCTGGCGACGGACCTCCAGCAGGCGGTGGACCTCGATCAGCTCGAGCTGCGCTACCAGCCGATCATCAACCTCCAGACGAACACGATGGCCGGCGTCGAGGCGCTCGTTCGCTGGCACCATCCCGAGCGGGGGCTGGTCGCGCCCGACCAGTTCATCCAGATCGCCGAGGAACACGGGTCGATCCTGCCGATCGGTCGATGGGTGCTCCGCGAGGCCTGCCGCCAGGCCGCGGCGTGGGCCGCCGAGGGCGTCACCGCACCGGGCATGACGGTGGCCGTCAACGTGTCGGCGCGCGAGGTCCAGCAGGCCGGGTTCGTCGAGGGCGTGCGCGCGGCGCTCGCCGATCACGAGATCGGCGCCGGGACGCTGGTCATCGAGATCGCCGAGGCCTCTCTCCTGCGCGCCAACGCGACGACCGTCGAGGCGCTCCAGGGCCTGCGCGACCTCGGCGTGCGCGTCGTCATCGACGACTTCGGGACCGGGTACTTCCCGCTGAGCCACCTGCGCAGGTTCCCGGTCGACGCGCTCAAGATCGCCCGCGAGTTCACCCAGGAGATCGATGGCGAGGCCGACGCCCGCTCATCGGCCCTGGCTGCCGCGATCATCGCGATGGCGCGTTCGCTGGGCATCGAGACGGTCGCCGAGGGGATCGAGACCGAGGCCCAGGCGGACTGGATGCGCTCGCTGCAGTGCACCTATGGCCAGGGCTACTTCTTCGACCGGCCCCTGCTGCCCGAGGACCTGCCCGCGGTGGCGCGCGTCTCCGTCGCGGCACTCGCGGAGGAGGCAGCCGAGGCCGAGGCCGTCGCCGAGATCACCCGTTCGCGGACGCGTCGTCGGCGCGCGGCCGAGGCGCATGCCGCCAAGCCCGCCAAGACGACCCCGGCACCCGGACCCGTGACCGAGATCGGCCGCGCACGCCGCGCGTCGCGGGCCACGGCCGGCCCAACGACGCGGGCCAAGGGCGCCGCCTGACGGCATCCCACGCGGCCAAGGGCCCGGCCCCGGAGGGCCGACTGTAACGTCGTTGTCGCGCCCGCCTGGAGGGACGGCGAGCGCCGACCGGTCGACATCTGGTATTCCCCTCCGGATGAGCCGACCCGGTGGGGCCCGATGCGCCTTCTGAGCAGGATCCCCGTCCACCCGCTCCTGTTCGCGGCGTACGCGGTGCTGTTCCTGTACGCGGCCAACCTCGCGCTCGTGCTCCCGGTCGATGCCGCGGCGCCGCTGGCCCGCGCGGTCGTCGGGGCCGCCCTCGTGTGGGCCGTGTTCGCGGTGGTCCTGCGCGACCCCCGGCGGGGCGCGATCGTGGCGACGGCGGCCGTGGTGGCGTTCTTCGCCTATGGCCACGTGACGGGCGGCCTCTCGGCACGCGGCCTCGACGACCACGCCCAGCTCGCGCTGTGGGGCGTGGTGATCGTGGCGGCGCTCGTCTACGCCATCCGGGCGCGTGGCTCGCTCCCGTCCGTGACGGCGGGCCTGAACGTGTTCGCGATCGTGCTCATCGTGATCGCCGGGACGTCGATCGTCCCGTACGAGCTGGGTCGCGCGGGGCGGACGCCGGTCGCCCTCACGCCGGTCGCCCTCGCCAACGCGACCACCCGCACGACGCGCGACATCTACTTCCTGATCTTCGACCGGTACGGCTCGGCGGAATCGATCGAACGCCGTTTCGGCATCACGGACAACGGCCTCTATGACTGGCTGCGGGGCCGAGGCTTCCAGGTGCCGGCCCACAGCCACGCCAACTACCGGGCGACGGACTTCTCGCTCGCCGCGACGCTCAACATGCGCTACCTCGACGAGCTGACGCAGACGATCGGGCGCACCTCCGGCGACCGGACGCCGGCGCAGGCGATGTTCAAGGACCACGCGGTCGGCGAGTTCCTGAAGGCGGAGGGCTACCGCTACTACCAGCTCGGCTCGTGGTTCGGACCGACGCGGGCGATCCCGCTGGCGGACGAGAACCTGGTGCTGGGCGTGACGAGCGAGTTCGAGACGGTCCTCAACGACACCACCATCATGCCCGCCGTCGATCGCGTGCTCGGCCGGACCACGCCCGAGCTCACGTTCTTCGACCGTCACCGCGAAGGCACCCTGTTCGAGCTGCGCCAGCTCCAGCGAGTGTCCACGGCGCCCGGCCCGAAGTTCGTGTTCGCCCATATCCTGCTGCCCCACGACCCGTACGTGTTCCGGGCCGACGGCTCGTTCCTCACGGAGGCGGAGGCCAAGGCCGAGACCAACGAGCGCACGCTGTACGCGGGCCAGCTCGCGTACGCCAACACGCAGATCAAGGCCATCGTGGACAACCTCCTCACGGGACCCGAGGCGACGCGCCCGATCGTCATCATCGAGGGCGACGAGGGCCCGCTTGCGTGCCGCAGCGTCGACTGCGTCGGCACCTCGGCGAACTACCTGCGGATCCGGCTGGGCAACCTCGTGGCGATGTACCTGCCCGGCGTCGACGTGCAGCTGCCGGACACGTTCAGCTCGGTCAACACCTTCCGGACCGTGTTCCGCGCCTACTTCGGCGCCGACCTGCCGCCGCTGCCGGACCGCAGCTACACGTGGCCCGACAACGACCACATCTACGATTTCGAGGACATCACGGACCTGCTGACCGATCCCGCGCCCTGACCGTCAGTCGGTCGTCGCGTCCGCCCGGTTCGTCTCGCCCAGCTTCTTGCGGTTCTCCTCGCGGACCCTGGTGATCTTCGAGCCGACGTTCATCGCGTCGATCTGTGGGCCGGGGACGGGGTTGCGACGCGGCTTGCCGCCGTTCGTCGCGGCCTCCGCTCTGGCCGCCTCGCGGGCGGCCATGCGTTCGCCGATCGTGCGCTCGTAGCCCTGGTCGGTGGGCAGGTAGTAGCGCCGCTCGGCGAGCTCGTCGGGGAGGTACTGCTGCTCGACGTCGTGCCCCTCGTAGTCGTGGGGATAGCGATAGCCGACGCCGATGCCGTGGTGCTTCATCCGCCGATCGCCGGCGTTCTGGAGATGCAGCGGGACCGGGAGCGAGCCGCGCTCGACGACGTCGGCGACCGCCGCCCAGTACGCGGCGCCGGCCCGGTTCGACTTCGGTGCCGTGGCGATGTAGCTGGTGGCCTGGGCCAGGGCGTACTGCGCCTCCGGGAGCCCGATGTGGTCGAGGGCCTGGGCCGCGGCCACCGCGACCTGCAATGCGCGGGGATCCGCGTTGCCCACGTCCTCCGAGGCCGCGATGATCAGGCGACGGGCGATGAACCGGGGGTCCTCGCCGGCCGCGACCATCGCCGCCAGCCAGTACAGGGCGGCGTCGGCGTCGTTGCCCCGGAGGCTCTTGATGAACGCCGACACGGTGGCGTAGTGACCGTCGCCGGCCCGGTCGTAGGCCAGGACGCGCTGCTGGGCGGCGGCCTCGACGTCGGCCAGCGTCGGGGACACCACGCCCTCGGCCGACCGGTGGTCCTCGTCCTCGGCGAGCGCGATCGCGCCCTCGAGCACGTTCAACGCCTGGCGAGCGTCGCCGCCCGCGAGGTCCACCAGGTGGTCGAATGCCTCCGGCGCGACGGTCACGCCCCCCGCCGGGCCGAACGAGCCGGCCACGCCGCGATCCTCGTCCTCGAGCGCCCGGCGCACGATGGTGGCGACGTCCTCGTCGGCGAGGGGCTCGAGGCGCCACACCCGAAGGCGCGACAGGAGGGCCGAATTGACCTCGAAGTAGGGGTTCTCGGTCGTCGCCCCGATCAGGGTGATCGTCCCGTCCTCGACGTGCGGCAGGAGCGCGTCCTGCTGGCTCTTGTTGAAGCGGTGGATCTCGTCGATGAACAGGACCGTGCGGCGCGACTCGAGCGCCAGCCGGTCCTGCGCCTCCGCGATCGCGCCGCGAACTTCCGCGACCCCCGACATCACGGCCGAGACGGGCCGGAACTCGGCGCCGACGGCGTCGGCGAGCAGCCGGGCGAGGGACGTCTTGCCGGTGCCCGGCGGACCCCACAGGAGGAGGCTCGCGAGGTGGCCGCGGGCGACCGAGCGACGCAGCGGCCCGCGTTCGCCGACGAGGTTGCCCTGGCCGACGAACTCCTCGAGCGTGCGCGGGCGCATGCGGGCGGCCAGCGGCTGCCGCTCGGGCGGCGGTCGGAACAGGGGCTCGGGACGGGCGCCGGGGACGCGCCGGGTTGCCATGGGGCGATGGTAGTCCGCCCCGGGTCAGGTGATCTTGAGCACCCCGGCGACGTCGATCGCGATGTACAGCGCGAACAGGACGATCAGCAGCAGGATCGCGATCCGCGCGATGTCCTTGAGGTCGCGCGCGACGTAGGCGTACTCCTGGGCGTCGTCGAGGGGGCGGACCGGCGCGGACAGCTCGCGGGCGGCGGTGGCGCGCTCCTGCGTCCGGCGACGGGCAGTCTCGGCGGCCTGCTCGTCGGCGACGAGCTGCGCCTCGAGCTCGGCCGCGCGCTTCAGCTCCGCGTCGGTGAGGCCGGACGGTCGCGGGGCGGCCGCAGCCGCGGCCGTGGGGGCCGGCGTCGTGGCCGGACGGCGCGCGATCGGCTTGCGCTGACCGGGTCGGGTGCTGCCGCGAACGCGCTTCGCCATGACGGGGTGGATGTCCTCCTTGGAACGGCACGCCGGTGGGCACGGCGCCGTCGGCGGCAGAGGATACACCGGACCCTGCGCCGCGGTCGCAGGACGGGGAGTGAGCGTCGATGGCCGACTGCTAGACTCGGCCCGCCCCGCCCGGAGGAGACCTTGGACGATCTCAACGCGCTCGTCGCCCCGTACCTCGGGATCGCGCTGATCGCCCTAACCATCGCCTGCATCGTCCTCGTCGCGGCCGTGATCCTGCTGGCGCGCCGGACGTCACGGCTCGACCGGCGCCTGGCCGGTGTGACGCGCGGCTCCGAGGGGAGCCTGGAGTCGATCCTCGACGACCACCTCGACAAGGTCTACGAGGTGTCCCATGAGCTCGATGAGCTGGCGGCGAAGTCGGCGGTGCTCGAGGCCAACCAGCGGCGGGCCCTGCAGCGGATCGGGATGGTGCGCTTCAACCCGTTCGAGGACACGGGCGGCAACCAGAGCTTCGCCCTCGCGATCCTGGACGCGCAGGGCAACGGGCTGGTGGTCAGCAGCCTGCACTCGCGCGGCGGCACGCGGATCTACGGCAAGACGGTCGCCGTCGGCAAGGCGGAGACCGCACTCTCCCAGGAGGAGGCGGAGGCCCTCCGCCTCGCGCTGGCCTCGGGAGCTGGTCCGGCCAAGGGGGCGTGATGCCGACGCTCGCCGTGACACCCGAGCTGGCACGGGCGCGCGACATCATCGCGTCATGGCCCCCAAGCGACCGTCCCCTACCGCGACCGAAGACCCGGTCGAGGACGTGTTCGACGAGCTCCTGCGGATGAGCCGGCGGACCACGCGCGGCGAGCCGTCGGCGCTCGTGCAGATCCCCGTCTGGGGCCACGAGGCGCCGATCGAGGCGGCCGCGACGGACGAGCCCGAGGGCCTCGACGCGCTCCTCGCGGGCCTCAACCCCGAACAGCGCCGGGCGGTCACCCACGCGGACGGCCCGCTGCTGGTCGTCGCCGGCGCCGGGACCGGCAAGACGCAGGTGATCACGCGCCGGATCGCGTGGTTGATCGCGACCCGCCGGGCCAGGCCGTCGGAGATCCTGGCGCTCACGTTCACGGACCAGGCGGCCGACGAGATGCAGATGCGCGTCGACCAGCTGGTCCCGTACGGCTACACGGACACGGCGGTCTCGACGTTCCACGCGTTCGGCGACCGGCTCGTCCGGGAGTTCGCGCTCGAGCTCGGCCTGCCGCCCGACGTCCGGGTGCTCTCGCGCCCCGAGACCGTGGTGTTCATGCGCGAGCGCCTGTTCGAGCTCGAGCTCGACGAATACCGACCCCTGGGCGACCCCACGCGGTTCCTCGACGCGCTCGCGACGCTGTTCTCACGCGCGAAGGACGAGGACGTCTCGCCGGACGCCTACCGGGCCCACGCCGACCGGCTCGCGACCCAGGCCGCCGACGCGACGGCGATGGTCGAGGCGGCGGGGGAGAGGGCGACGGAGGCCGATCGGGACGCCGCCGCGGCCCTCGCCGAGGATGCCCGTCGCCAGGCCGAGCTGGCCCGCGCGTATGCCCGCTACCAGGGCCTGCTCAGCGTGAGCGGGTCGATCGACTTCGGAGACCAGGTCTCGCTGGCCCTCCGGCTCCTGCGCGAGTCGCCGGCGGCCCGCGAGGCCGTCCAGCGCCGGTTCAAGTACGTGCTCGTCGACGAGTTCCAGGACACCAACCGCGCGCAGGCGGAGCTGGTGGCGCTGGTCGCCGAGCGCCATCGCAACGTGACGGTGGTCGGCGACGACGACCAGTCGATCTACAAGTTCCGCGGCGCCGCCATCAGCAACATCCTGGAGTTCCGTGAGCGCTATCGCCAGGCCCGGGTCGTCGTGCTGCGCCGGAACTACCGCTCCCGCGCGCCGATCCTCGAGGCGGCCTACCGCCTGGTCCGGCACAACGACCCGGACCGGCTGGAGGCGATCGCGGGGATCGTGAAGCGGCTCGACCCCGAGCGCGGCGGCGACGGCGCGGCACCCGTGCGCCACGAGGCCTTCGCCAGCGGCGCGGAGGAGGCCGACTGGGTCGCGGCTGACATCGCGCGGCGCGTCCGCGAGGGCACCCGGCCGCGCGACGTGGCGGTCCTGGTGCGGACCAACGCCGCCGCGGATCCGGTCCTGCGGTCCCTCAACCTCGAGGGGATCCCGTGGCGGTTCTCGGGCACGAGCGGCCTGTACTCGCGGCCGGAGGTGCGGTTGCTTCTAGCCTTCCTGCGGACGATCGCCGACCTGTCGTCGTCGGTCGACGTGTACGCGCTCGCGGCCTCCGACCTCTACGGCCTGGGCGCTGAGGACCTCGTCGCCATCGTCAACACCGCGCGGCGGCGCAACAGGTCGGTGTTCGACATCCTCGACGAGCTCGAGCGGCAGCCGGGCATCCTGCGCCTCTCCCCGGCGACCCGCGCCGCGGCGTCGCGGCTGGTCGCCGACCTGCGGCGCTACGTCGAGCTCGCCAACGAGCGGCCGGCCGGCGAGGTCCTGTACGCGTTCCTGCGCGGGTCGGGCTGGCTCGGGCGGCTGGCGGCGGCCGACACGGTCGCCGCGGAGGAGGCGCTGTCCAACGTCGCCCGCTTCTTCGACATCATCCGCGCGCAGTCCGCGCTGCTCGCGGACGATCGCGCGGTGTTCGTCGCGCGACACCTCCAGACGTTGATCCAGGCCGGCGACGACCCGCCGACGGCCGACATCGACCCCGACGTCGACGCCGTTGCCGTGATGACGGTCCACAAGGCGAAGGGCCTCGAGTTTCCCGTCGTGTACCTGCCCGGGCTGGTCTCCGGCCGGTTCCCGGCCATCGGGCGCCGGGAGCCGCTCGCCCTGCCGCTGGAGCTCGTCCACGAGACGCTGCCCGAGGGCGACTATCAGCTGGAGGAGGAACGCCGGCTGTTCTACGTGGGGATGACGCGGGCCCGGGACGAGCTGGTCCTGTCGCATGCGGCCGACTACGGCGGCCAGCGCGCGCGTCGCGTATCGCCGTTCGTGCTCGAGGCGCTCGACCTCCCGGTCGCCTTCGGGACCCCGGGCGCCGGGGCCCGGTCGAGCACGCCGCTCGAGCGCCTGGCCGGCCTCGAGCGGACCGAGGCCGCGCCGGCCGCGCCGCGGCCGAGGGGCGACGAGCCGCTCGTGCTGTCGTTCTACGCCGTCGACGACTACCTGACCTGCCCGCTGAAGTACAAGTACGCCCACCTGCTGCGCGTCCCCCTGGCCCCGCACCACTCGTTGATCTACGGGTCCGCGCTCCACGCCGCGGTCGCGGAGTTCCACCGCCGCCATGCGCGCGGCGACGTGATGACCGAGGACCAGCTGTACGCCTCGTTCGAGGCGGCGTGGACGAACGACGGCTTCCTGTCGCGCGAGCACGAGGAGGCGCGGCTGGGCGCCGGCCGCGAGGCGCTGCGCCGGTTCCGCGAGGAGCAGCTGGCCCCGGGGGCGATCACGCCGGCCTGGGTCGAGCGCGAGTTCAGCTTCCTGCTCGACGGGGATCGCGTCCGCGGCCGGATGGACCGCGTCGACATCGTCCCCCGCGACCCCGGCGACCCGGTCCCGGTCATGACCGACGAGCCCGGGACGGGCGCGGACGTCGTCGAGCCCACGCTGGGCCTGTCCAGCGAGCGGGTCGTGATCACGGACTACAAGTCGTCGGATGTCCGCGACCCGGCCCGGGCGAGGCAGCGGGCGAAGGACTCGCTCCAGCTCTCGATCTACGCGATGGGCTACGAGGCGATGACCGGGCGCCTGCCCGATGCGGTCGCGCTCCACTTCCTGGACAGCGGACTGGTGGGGACGGCGGCGGTGGACCGCCGACGGATCGACAAGGCCAAGGCGTCGATCCGCACCGCCGCCAGCGGGATCCGCGCCCGCGACTTCACGGCCAGGCCCGACCGCCTCTCGTGCAGCTGGTGCGCCTTCCGGGAGATCTGCCCGTCCAGCGCGGCGCGCTGAAGGTGGGTGGGCTCGCGAGCGACGCGGCGCGGGCGATCCAGGCGGTCGTGGCGGGCGAGGAGCCGGGCGCGGTCGTCGAGGCGGACAACCTCGAGGTGCTGCGCGCGATGCCCGACGCGTGCGTCGACCTCGCCTACGCCGACCCGCCGTTCGCGACCGGCGGGTCGCAGCGCCTGTCCACGATCCGGACCGGCCGCGGCGAGCAGACGCGGCGCGGCTTCGGCGGGCGCACCTACAGCTACGAGGTCGTGTCCGACATCGCCTGGTCCGACGACCTGCCGCTGGATGTCCACCTCGAGGCGCTCCACGCCCGCCTGGTCGAGATCCACCGCGTGCTCGCCCCGCACGGCTCGCTGTACCTCCACGTGGACTGGCGGACCGCCCATCACGCGCGCCTCCTGCTGGACGAGGTGTTCGGTGCGGGCCAATTCCTGAACGAGCTCGTCTGGGCGTACGACTACGGTGGCCGCGCTCGCGATCGCTGGCCCCGCAAGCACGACACGATCCTGTGGTACGCGAAGGGCGACGCCTGGCTGTTCGAGCGCGACGCGATCGATCGAGTGCCGTACCTCGCGCCCGGGCTCGTCGGACCGGAGAAGGCGGCACGCGGCAAGCTGCCGACCGACGTGTGGTGGATGACGATCGTCCCTCCGGGCTCGGCCGAGCGGACGGGCTACCCCACCCAGAAGCCGGTCCGACTGCTCGAGCGCGTCGTGGCCGCGTCCAGCCGCGCCGGCGACCTCGTCCTCGACCCATACGCCGGCAGCGGCACCACCGGCGTCGCCGCGGCGCGGCTCGGCCGTCGCTGGATCCTGGTCGACCGCAACCCCGTCGCCGTCGAGATCGCCCGGGCGCGGCTCGCGCGGGAGGTGCGATGAGCGACGACGCACCCGGCCCTGGGCGTATCGAGGCCATCACCCTCGACTTCGGCAACACCCTGGTCCCCGTCCCGGCCGCCGGCCTGCGCGAGGTGGTCAGGCGCACCGCAATCGCGATGGCGGACCGCCTCGGGCCGTTCGATGCCGACGATGTGCTGCGCGTCTGGACCGAGGAACGCGAGCGCCAGTTCCGCGAGGACGTGCCACGGTTCCGCGAGGTGGACCTCGGGGAGCGCATCGTCCGCGTGCTGGCGCGGCTGCGCGGGATGCCGCCGCCGCCCGCGGATGCCCGCTGGGACGACCGGGCGGCGGCCGTCCGCTCGTCGCCCGACGAGGTCGCGTGGGCCATGGACATCTACTCGCGGGCGTTCGTCGATGCCCTGCCTCCGCCGCCGGGCACCACGGCGCTTCTCGGCCGGCTGGCCGAGCGGTACCGCATCGCGATCCTCTCCAACTGGCCGCTGGCGAGCGCGATCGACCGCTACGCGGAGGCCGCCGGATGGTCGGGGTATCTGGCGGCGATCGTCGTCTCGCAGCGGATCGGGACCATCAAGCCCCAGCCGGCGATCTTCGAGGCGGCCGCGATCGCGCTCGGCGGCCCGGCTCCCGCGTCGATCCTGCACGTCGGCGACGACTGGGATGCCGACGTGGTCGGGGCGAGGCGAATGGGCTGGCGGGCGGCGTACGTCCTCGGCAGGCCGTCCGATTCGCCGCTCCCGGGCAGCGCCCGCGGCGACGCGGCAGATCCCGGGCTGCGGCCGGACCTCGAGATCGACGACGTGTTCGGGCTCGAGGCGGGCCTGGTAGTCCTCGCGTCGCGGGCAGCCGCTCGCTGACGACGGGCTGGTCGGGCGCCGCGCGGGGCGTCGCCGCCGTGCCCGGGCGGCGCCGCGGCGTCGGTAGACTCGCTCGCGATGGAGCGCCGCGACCGCCTCGCCAACCTCGGCCTGCTGGCGGCGGCCGTCGTCGCCTGGATCCTGGTCGGCATCCTGGTCACGACCCGCGACCCATACCAGGACGCGATGGCGGGCTACGTCGGCGCGCTCCTGATCGGGCTTGCCATCGGCATCACCGCGATCCCGCTGTGCTGGCTGGTCGTTTTCGCACGCCATCGACGTATCGCCTACCAGGGCGACTGGTTCCGGGCCGCGCGCCGCGGCGGCTGGATCGGGCTGTTCGTGGCGGCGATCGTCGTGCTCCGGCTCATCGACGCGTTCCAGCCCGCGATCGTCGTGTTCCTGGCCGCGATCTTCCTGGTCGCCGAGCTCACGCTGTCGGCCGAGCGATAGGGCGGAACCCCGGTACGATCGCCCCATGACCGACACGACCACCGCCGCCCGACCCGCCGAGCCGTTCGCCGACCTCAAGGCGCGGGCCGCCGCGGCCGTCGGGGGGGCGCGCGACGAGATCCTCGACCTGTCCCACCGGATCCATGCGAACCCCGAGCCGGCGTTCGAGGAGCGCCAGGCGTCGACCTGGGTCGCGGACGCGATCCGGGACCACGGCTACGCCGTCGAACGCCCGGCCGGCAGCCTCGAGACCGCCGTTCGTGGCCGAATGACCGGCGGCAAGGGCCCCGACGGCCCGCGCATCGGCATCCTCGCCGAGTACGACGCGCTGCCCGGCCTCGGCCACGGCTGCGGCCACAACACGATGGCGGCCTCGGGGGTCGGCGCCGCGATCGCGCTGGCGGCCGTCCGCGACGCCTGGGCGGGCGAGGTCGTGTTCCTCGGCACGCCCGCTGAGGAGCGTGGGAGCGGCAAGGCGATCATGATCCGGGATGGCCTGTTCGAGGGGCTCGACGCGGCGCTGCTGTACCACCCGTGCGACCGCAGCCACGTCGAGATCGCGCCCCTGGCGTCGGAGGACGTGCACATCACGTTCACCGGGTTCGGCGCTCACGCCGCCTCGGACCCCTGGAACGCGCGCAACGCCCTGGACGCGATGATCGCGCTGTTCGTGTCGGTCGGCCTGTGGCGGCAGCAGCTGCCGACCCACACGCGGGTGCACGGCATCATCCAGGAGGGCGGCACGGCCGCGAACATCATCCCCGAGCGGACCAAGGCCTGGTTCATGCTCCGCAGCGCCGACCAGGCCTACTACGAGGTCATGAAGCGCCGGTTCATCGCGATGTGCGAGGCGGCCGCGAGCGCGTCCGACGTGGAGGTCGAGGTCGAGTTCTCGGGCGGCGCCACGACGATGAACCACAACGTCGCGCTCGCGCAGCGATGGGTAGCGAACGCCGAGGCGGCCGGCGTCGTCGACGAGGGGATGGACCCGGCGTCGGGTTCGACGGACATGGCCAACGTGTCGTGGGTCGTGCCGACGATCCACCCCGAGCTCTCGATCACGGACCGGCCCACACCGGGCCACACCACGGACTTCCGGGACGCGGCCGCCCGGCCGACGGCCGATCGGACCACGCTGCTGGCCGCGACGCTCGTCGCCCAGACGGCGATCGACCTCCTGTGCGATCCGGCGCTCGTCGAGGCCGCCTGGGCCGAGTTCCGGGCGACGACCGCCGGCTGACGCCGGTCCGAGCCGTTCGCGTCCGCCGGGCGGGGTACGATGCGCCGGCGCGCCCCGCTGGACGGCGGACCCGAACCGGCGGCGCGCCGGCTGAGGCGGCGCCGGGGCGCAGTGCCCGCTCCCGTGCGACGGCCGTCGTCTCCGGAGGACCATCGTGGCCGACCGTCCCCAGACCCCGGGTGACGTCGACTTCGCGGCGCGCAACGGATGGGACCGCGCGTACGAGACGTACGACGACTTCGACCTGCCGACCTACGTCGGGCTGCCCACGTTCATGAAGCTGCCGTGGGTGACGGACCCCGCCGAGCTTCGCCGGCGCGAGGTGGACGTCGCGATCGTCGGCGCCCCGTTCGACGACGCCGTCAGCCACCGGCCCGGCGCCCGGTTCGGACCGCGCGCCATCCGCGAGGCCCAGTACACGACGGGATCGATCCACTCGCTCCAGCTGGGCAACGAGCCGTTCGAGATCCTGACGGTTGTGGACGCGGGCGACGCCAACATCGTCCCGTCGTGGATCGACCGGGCCCACGCGTTGATCTACCGCAAGGTCCACGAGGTCGCGGCGACCGGCGCGATCCCGATCGTGCTGGGCGGCGACCACTCGATCACCTGGCCGTCCGCGACGGCCGTGGCCGAGGTTCGGCGGCCCGGGAGCATCGGCATCGTCCACTTCGACGCCCACGCCGACACCGCGAACGACGACTGGGGCGTGCTCGCCGGGCACGGGACGCCGATGCGGCGGCTGATCGAGTCGGGTGCGGTCAAGGGCCGCAACTTCGTCCAGGTCGGCCTGCGCGGCTACTGGCCGCCGGTCAAGACGTTCGAGTGGATGCAGGAGCAGGGCCTCCGCTGGCATCTCATGCGCGAGATCGAGGAGCGGGGCGCGGAAGCGGTGATCGACGACGCGATCGCGGAGGCCCTCGACGGGCCGGACGCCGTCTACATCTCCGTCGACATCGACGTCATCGACCCGGGCATCGCCCCGGGCACCGGGACGCCCGAGCCCGGCGGGATGCTGCCGCGCGAGGTGCTGCGGGCGGTGCGCCGGATCGCGTCGGCGGTCGAGATCGCGGGCATGGACATCGTCGAGGTCTCGCCGCCGTACGACCACGCCGAGGTCACGGCGATGGCCGCCAACCGCGTCGCGCTGGAGCTGATCTCCGCGCTGGCGGCGAAGCGGCAGGCCGGCCACCCCGTGCGGTTCGCGGGTCCCGCCTCGTCGTGAGCGCGGCGGAGGCCACCGCTGAGGCGCTGGCGAGGCTCTACGACCTCGACCTGGCGGAGGACCCGGGCGACCTCGACCTGTACCTCGCGCTGGCCGGCCGAACCGGCGGCCCGGTGCTGGAGCTCGCGGTTGGCTCGGGCCGGCTCGCCGTGCCCCTCGCGGCGTCGGGCGTGGACGTCACCGGCGTGGACACGGACCGGGCGATGCTCGCCCGCGCCCGGAGCGCCGCCGACGCGGCCGGGCTCGAGGCCGCCCGTCGCCTGCGGCTGGTCGAGGACGACGCCCGCACGGTGCGCCTGCCCGACCGCGGCGCCTACCGGCTTGCGACGATCCCGTTCAACTCGATCTTCCTGATGGGCACCCGCCGCCAGCAGGCCGACGCGGTCGCGACGCTCGCGGCCCATCTCGCGCCGGGCGGCCTCGCGGTCGTCGACGCGTGGCTGACCGACGCCGACGACCTCTCGCGCTACGACGGGCGGCTGTCGCTCGAGTGGGTCCGCGACGAGCCGGCCACGGGGCGGACCGTGACCAAGACGGCGAGCGCGATCTACGACCCGGCGTCGGGCGTTGTGCGGTTGACGACGATCTTCGAGGCGTCGGCGCCCGGCGAGGCCCCGGCGCGCTGGGTGCGGGTCGATCGGCTCAGGCTGGTCGGGCCCGACGAGCTGGTGGCGTTCGCCGAGGCCGCGGGCCTCGTCGTCGAGACGCTGGCGGGGGACTACGACCTGGGCCCGTTGGAGGGGGGCGCGGAGCGCGTCGTGCTGGTCGCGAGGCACCCCTGACCGCCCGGTCGCGGGGCTTCCTGATCGGGGGACCATCCCCCGGGCGGCCCTCGACGATGGGACCATCGGGGCCGGGTGGAGGTGCCCGGCCTGCGTGGTAGAGTCGGGCCAATGCCGGATCAGCTGAGACTCCTCGTCGTCGAGGACGTCCCCCAGGTCGCCCAGTACATCCGCGGACTCCTCAATACGCAGTCGACGATCAAGCTGCTCGACGTCGTCACCGACGGGTCGCGGGTCGCCGGTCTGGTATCCGAGCTGCGTCCTGATGTCATGCTCGTCGACGCCCTGCTCCAGGGCCGCGTGAAGGGGATGACCCTCGTCGACCAGCTGAACCAGACCGGCGCGGGCATCCCCGTGATCGTGCTGACCGTGCCCCAGCAGCCGGTGGCCGTCGACCCGCGGCAGGGCATCCACGGCGTGCTGTCGATGCCGTTCACGGGCTACGAGCTCGTCACCCGCCTCCAGCAGGTCAGCCAGGCGGCCGCGTCGAGCGAGCACTCGGGCTCGGCCCGGATGATCACGATCTTCGCCCCCAAGGGCGGGGTGGGGAAGACCACGCTGGCCTTCAACCTCGCGGTCGCGATGGGCCTGCAGGGCCCGCGGACCGTGCTGATCGACGGCAGCCTCCAGTTCGGCGACATGCGGGCGCTGCTCAAGGTCCCGATCGACGCGCCGTCGCTGCTCGACCTGCCGACCGACCGGATCCAGGAGTCCGACCTCCAGGACGTGCTGTGGCGCGACCCGTCGGGCATCGACATCCTGCTGGCACCGCCACGCGTCGAGATGGCCGAGATGGTCACGGTCCGCGACCTCGAGAAGACGATCTCGCTGCTGCGCCGCGTGTACGACGTCGTCGTGGTCGACACCCCGGCCGTCGTCAACGACATCAACCTCTCGTTCCTCGACGCCTCCGACACCATCCTCGAGGTGGTCACCTACGACTCCACGACCATCCACAGCACGATGGTCATGGCGGACGCGTTCCGCATGATCGGCTACCCGCCGACCAAGGTGCGCTACCTCGTGAACCGCGCCGACTCCACCGGCGGCTTCGACCCCGAGACGCTGTCCCGCGCGCTCGGCCGCGTGCCGGAGCACACGGTCAGCTCCGGAGGCGCGCTGGTGGTCCGGGCAAACAACGAGGGCATCCCGTTCGTGCTCGCAGACCCCTCGGCGCCGATCAGCCAGGACCTGGCGAAGATAGCGGCCGAGCTGGTGGGGCGGGTGCCCGCCGCCGCCACGCGGCGGTAGCCCCGCGGTCGTGTCGGACCCGAGGCCGATCGGAGTCTTCGACTCGGGCGTCGGCGGCCTGACCGTCCTCCGCGAGATCCTGCGCCGGTCGCCGCACGAGTCCACGATCTACCTCGGCGACAACGCGCGGGCCCCGTACGGCGTCCGGACCGACGACGAGGTCCGGCGGTTCTCCGCCGAGGCCCTCGACGAGCTCGCCTCGCGCGACGTCAAGGCGCTGGTCGTCGCCTGCAACACGTCGACGGCGGTCGCGTTGCGCGACCTGCGGTCGCGCTACGACCTGCCCGTCCTGGGCGTCGTCCGGCCCGGCGCCGCGGCGGCCGCACTCGCGACCCGGAACCGGCGGGTGGGGGTGATCGCGACGCCGGCGACCGTCCGGTCCCACGCCTACTTCAACGCGATCAAGGACGAGAACCCGGCGATCGAGGTCTACGAGCACGCGACGCCGCGCTTCGTGCCGATGGTCGAGGCCGGGATCCTCGCCGGAGCCGAGCTCGAGTCGGTCGTCGCGGAGGACCTCGCGCCGCTGCTCGGCGAGCGCGACGGGGCGGGCGAGTTCGTCTTCCCGCGGCCGCCGTCGGCCAAGATCGACACCCTGCTGCTTGGGTGCACCCACTACCCGCTGCTGCGCCCCGTCCTCGCCGACGCCGTCGGCGACCGGGTGGCCATCGTCGACTCCGCGACGGCCACGGCCTCGTCGCTGGCCGAGCTGCTGTCGGTCAACGGGCTCGAGGTGCCGGGGACGACGCGCGGGACCGCGGCGGACGCGGGTCTCGTCGGGCACGAGCGACCGGCCGAGTCGTACCAACCGGCGGCCCACGTGCAGCTGACCACGGGCGACGTCGAGCGCTTCCGCGCCATCGCGACGCGGATGTTCGGCGAGTCGTTCCCGGACGTCGAGGCGGTCGAGCTCGCCGCCGTGGGAGTCGCCTGATGGCCGACCGGACGGGCGGACGCGGACCGGACCCGCAGCGCCGCGGCGGGATCCCCGAGGAGCGCCTGTGGCAGGTGGGCTTCGTGGTCGGGTCGGTGATCGGCGCGGCGGTCACGGTGGCCGGCCGCCAGGTCGAGCGCTCGGCCCGCGAGGCCGGCCTCGTCGACTGGCGCCGGGTCGAGGACCTCGCGGTCGCGCGCCTGCGGCGTGCGCCCGGCGCGCTGACGGCCGCCGAGTTGCGCGCGGTCGAGGGCGACTACGCGGACGCGATGGCGCGCGTGGTGCCGGCACTGGGCGCCCACCTGGGCACGGAGCTGCCCGGCGTCGTCGAGCGCGTGGCGGTGGTCGATCGAACCGGCTGGGTCCAGGCCAACACCGCGGCCTTCGCCGGCCTCATCGGCCGGCTCGAGGGCGAGCTGCTCGAGCAGATGCTGCCGCCGGGCAGCGGCTTCACCAAGGCCGCGGTGACGCTCGCCAATCGCTGGATCACGACCCGGCAGCTGGGGTTGCTGCTGGGGTTCATGGGCCAGCGTGTCCTGGGCCAGTACGATCTCGCGCTGCTGACGGCGGAGACGACGCCGGGCCGGCTGCTGTTCGTCGAGGAGAACATCCGCCAGACCGCGAAGAACCTCGGCGTCCCGGTCGGCCCGTTCCGGACCTGGATCGCGCTCCACGAGACCACCCACGCGTTCGAGTTCGAGGCCCATCCATGGCTCCGGCCGTACCTCGCCGAGCGGCTGGAGCGGCAGCTCACGCTGTTCAGCCAGGGCGCGTCGTCGATGGGCCGGGACGCCGCCCGGGCGCTCGGCTCGGCGCTCCGGGGTGACGGCCGGCGCGACGACCAGCACTGGCTCGAGCACCTGATGTCCACCGAGCAGCGCGAGCTGTTCCGGGAGACCCAGGCGGTGATGAGCCTGCTGGAGGGCTTCGGCGACCACGTCATGGACGCCGTGGGCAAGGACCTCGTGCCCGGCGTCGAGCGCATCTCGGCCCGCTTCCACGGGCGGCGCGAGCAGCGCACCACCTTCGAGCGCGCCATGCTCCGGATCACCGGCATGGACCTCAAGATGGAGCAGTACCGGAAGGGCGAGGCGTTCGTGGCGGGCATTGAGCGCCTCGGCGGCGCGGCCGCCCTGCGACGCCTGTGGGACGGTCCCGAGACGCTGCCGACCCCCGAGGAGATCGACGACCCGGCCCGCTGGGTCCGGCGGATGGGCCTCAACCGGGTCGGCGGCGGCGCGCGATGAGCCGCCGGCACGCGATGAGCCGCCGGCACGACGGGGTTGCGCCGTGAGCGACGCCGCGCCGGGCGCCCCGGGGCCCGGTGCCGGGCCGGGCGGCGTGCCCGCCGCGATCGCGCTGACGCCGATCCTCGCGGCCCGCTACCGCGCGCGGGACGTCGAGGCGATCCGGGCCGCGGCGCCCGGAGCGCGGATCGTCACGATCGGCTTCGACGGCCACGCGGACGGCGCCCTCGACCACGTCGAGGTGATGCTGCGTGGCCGGCTGCCGGCCGACACGTTCGACCGGATCCTCGCCCGCGCACCGGCGTTGCGCTGGGTGCACTCGGCGACCGCGGGCGTCGAGCGCGTCCTCACGCCGGCCAGCCGCGACCGCGGGCTCGTCATCACCAACGCCCGAGGTGTGTTCTCGCGCCCGATCGCCGAGTACGTGATGCTCATGATCCTCGCGGTGTCGCGGCGCCTGCCCCAGCTGCTGGAGCTGCAGGCCGAGCGGACGTGGCAGCCGCTCGAGTCGCGGGAGCTGCGCGACGTGACCGTGGGCATCGTCGGGCTCGGCTCGATCGGACGGGCCGTCGGCGCCTTGGCGACCGCGTTCGGCTGCAGCGTCATCGCGACGCGGCGGCGGCCGGAGGCGGGCACCGAACCGGCCGGCGGCGGCGGCGACGAGCCGGTGCTCGGGGAGCTGATGCTCGACCGCGTCCTCGCCCCCGACCGCCTGCCCGAGCTGCTGGCGGTGTCGGACTTCGTGGTGCTCGCGGCGCCCCTCACCGACGACACGCGCGGGCTCATCGGGGAGGCGGCGATCGGGCAGCTCAAGCCGGGCGCCTGGGTGATCAACGTCGCGCGCGGGGAGCTCGTCGACGAGCGTGCGCTCGTCCGGGCCCTGCGCGAAGGCCGGATCGGCGGCGCCGTGCTGGACACGTTCCGCGAGGAGCCGCTGCCAGCGACGTCGGCGCTGTACGAGCAGCCCAACGTCATCCTGACGCCCCACACCTCGTGGTCATCGACGCGCGTGCTGGACCGGTCCGTCGCGCTGTTCTGCGACAACCTGCGGCGCTACGCCGCGGGCGAGCCCCTGGTCAACGTGGTGGACCCGACGGCGGGCTACTGAGGGCCGGGTCGAGGAGACACGCGTTGCCAGGGCGCGGTTCCATCGCACCGCTGGCCGGACCCCGGGCACAATCGGTCGATGCAGATCGCCATCGTGGGGCTCGCCGGCGCGGGCAAGACCACCGTGTTCAACACGCTCACGCGCGGCCACGCCGAGACCGGCGGCTACGGCGCCCTCCAGCTCAACGTCGGCGTGGTCAAGGTGCCCGACGACCGCCTGGGCAAGCTCGCCGAGGTGTTCAAGCCCAAGAAGATCGTCCAGGCGGACATCACGTACGTCGATCTCCCCGCGCCGCCCGCGTCCTCGGAGGGCCGCGTGGGCACCGACGAGCTGCCCGCGGAGCACATGGCGCGGCTGCGCGAAGCCGACGCGCTCATCCACGTCGTCCGGGCGTGGGACGACGCCGCGCACCCGCACCCGGCCGGGTCCGTCGACGCGGCCCGGGACATCGAGCAGCTCGACCTCGAGTTCATGCTCGCCGACCTCGCGATGATCGAGCGACGCCTCGAGCGGCTCCACGCCGGCGGCGGCCGGCACGGCACGCCCGCGGAGCGCGAGGCGAACGAGCGCGAGGAGGTGGTCCTCGTGCGGCTCAAGGCGGTGCTCGAGGGCGACCGCCCCATCCGCGACGAGCCGCTGGACGCGGACGACGAGAAGGCGATCCGCGGCTTCCGCTTCCTGACCCAGAAGCCGGTCCTGATCCTGGTCAACGTCGGCGAGAGCGACCTCGCCGGGGCTCCGGCGCTGGTCGAGCGGATCGGCGCCGGCTACGGGCACCAGCACGCGCTGGTCGACGCGCTGTCCGCCAAGATCGAGATGGAGCTGGGCGAGCTCGAGCCCGACGAGGCCGCCGTGTTCATGGACGAGCTCGGCCTGTCGGAATCGAGCCTCGACCGGGTGATCGCCCTGTCCTACCGGCTGGTCGGCCTGATCTCGTTCCTGACCGCGGGCCCCGATGAGGTCCGCGCGTGGCCGATCCCGGACGGCTCCAACGCCGTGGACGCCGCGGGCGCGATCCACACGGACCTGGCCAGGGGCTTCATCCGCGCCGAGACCATCGGCTACGAGGAGCTGCTCGCGGCGGGCTCGATGGCCGAGGCGAAGCGGCACGGCAAGGTCCGCTCGGAGGGCAAGACCTACCGCGTCCGCGACGGGGACGTGATGGAGATCCTGTTCAGCCGGTAGGAGCGCCGGCCGGCGGACCTGGCCCCGGCCTCAGTTGAGGCGGTTGTCGCCGCCCTGGAGGTCCGCCAGGATCGAGACGTAGTCGGGGTCGGATTCGGGAGCCTCGAGGTCGGCGAGGAAGTTCTCCTCCTCGTCCTTCGAGACGTTGACCGCGGCCGTGAGCCGATCGTCCGAGATCGTGATGAAGTCGTGGTCGCGCTCGAGCTCGTCGGCGATCGCCTCGATCAGGGTCTCGTGCTCGTAGGTGTCGAGGATCCGGCGGCGGATCGACTGGACGAGGTCGAAGAACTCCTCGGGCTCCATCTCGTCCTCGCGGGCCAGGAGCAGGTCGGCGAAGGCGTCGGTGTCGCCCTCGTGCAGCTCGTAGAAGTGCATGATGGAGGTCCTCGGTCGGGGCGGGGTGGACCCGCCGATGCGCGGCAGCGCGGGGTTTCCGGCCAGTATAGGCGGGGCCCGGTCGGGACCCGACGGAGGCGGAATGGCCGACGCGCCGGTCGTGATCGTGGTGGGGGCCGCGTGCCGCGACCTCGTCGACGACGATCCACGCGGCTGGCGGCTCGGCGGCGGCGTGTCGTACGCCGCGCTCACGCTGGCCCGCCTGGGGCTGCGGGTCGGGGCGCTGATCGGCGCCGATCGACTGGCCGCGGAGTCGCGCGAGCTGCAGCTGCTGCGAGAGGCGGGCGTCGAGGTCGTCGTCGCGCCGCTCGCCAGCGGGCCGGTGTTCGTCAACACGGAGACGCCGACCGGCCGCATCCAGCGCTCGCCGCAGGTCTCGGACCCCGTCGAGCCCGGGGCGTTGCCGGCGGCCTGGCGCGACGCGTCCGCGTGGCTGTTCGGGCCCGTCGCCGCGGAGCTTCCCGATGCGTGGGCCGCCGTCCCGCCGCCGGACGCGCAGGTCGCCCTCGGCTGGCAGGGCCTGCTGCGGTTCCTCGTCGCGGGCGAGCGGGTCACCCAGCGGCCCCCGGGCCCGTCGCCGATCGTGGCCCGGTCCGACCTCGTCGGGGTGGGCCGCGACGACATCGAACCGGGGATGCCGGCCTCGTCGCTGCTCGCCTGCCTGCACCCGGGCGCGACGATGCTGCTCACCGACGGCGCCCACGGCGGCGTGGCGATCGAGGTGGGCGAGGACGGGGGCGAGGCGCGCCGCCGGCCCTGGACGCCGATCCCCGTGGAGCGGTTCGTCGACCCGGTCGGCGCCGGGGACACGTTCCTCGCCGGCGTCGTTGCCGCGCACGTCGATCCGTCGCTGCGCCCACCGGAGCTCGGGCCCGACGCGGACCTCCTGGTCGGCGCGGCTGCCGCGTCCCTCATCTGCGAGGGACCCGGGCTGCTCGGCGTGCCGGCCCGCGACGCCGTGCTCCGCCGGATGCGGGTCGCCGCTCGCTAGGGCGCCGATCCGGGCACCTCGCCCCCGTGCCGGCGCAGCCGGGCCGCGAGGCGTGCGCCGCGTCGCTGGAGGTCCGCCTCGAGGCGCGGATGCGCCCGGCCCATGGTCCGCAGCCGCTCCAGCAGCCGCCACGCGGCGCGCGTCGCGGCGAGCGCCCCGCCCGGATCGCCGAGGCGATGCTCGCGAAGCTTGGCGACCTCGATCCACGCGATCACGCCCAGCCCGCCGCCCGCGGCCGCCGCGGTCTGCCAGGCCTCCGCCGCCTCCGTCCATCGCCCGAGCCGTCGCAGCACCCGCGCACGCTCGGCCGCGAGGCGCTCGTCCGTCCACCGGGTGGCGGCCTCCCAGGCGCCACCGGGGTCCCAGGCGGACGCCGCGGGTGCGGGCCCCAGCGAACCGCCGCGGCCGTTCGCGAGGTCGCCCCGCCAGCCCGCCCGCGGCGGCCGCCCGCCGTACGTGGGCCGGATCCTCGATGTCCACCACGCCTCCCGCTCCTCCTCCCGCCGCTCCTGCGCGAGGGCCGGCGCCAGCGGCGTCCGCCCGAACGGGTCGCGGACCGGTGGCGCCGAGGCGAGCGCGTCGTCGAGACAGGCGAGCGCATCCTCGTGCCGCTTGGTGCGGCCGTAGGCACGGGCGAGCCCGGCGAGATCGCCCCGCGGCGCATCGTGGCGGGCGGCCCGATCCGCGTACCGCCGCTCGACGTGCGCGAGCAGCAGGCCGAGGCTCCGGACGTCCTTCTCGTTGTGGATGACGACCCCGGCCAGCGCGTCGACGGGCCCGCCGCGCAGGACGTCGAGGTAGATGCTCGGGATCTCCCAGCCCTCGACGTCGCCGATCCGCGACACGCCGAGGAGCTCGACCTCGACGGTGCGCAGCCGGGCGTCCTCCATGCGGTGACGGAACACGCGCCGGACGAACGGGAGCAGGTCGAGGTGCCCGGCGTGCGCCGGTGCCGCGCGGCCCGCGAGCCGATAGCGCGCCTCGATCAGCGGCCAGTCGAAGCCGCGGCCGTTGTAGCTCACGAGCCAGGCGTCGGGCGTGACCCAGGAGGCGATCTCGGCGAGCAGTGCCGGCTCGTCGGCGTGGTCGGGGAGCAGGAGCTGGGTCTGGCAGAACGAATCGCCCTCCCAGCGCGCGAGGCCGACGAGGAAGGCCAGCGTCCCGGCCGCGGTGGCGAGCCCCGTCGTCTCGGTGTCGATGCACACGAGCGGCGCGCCGGGCGGCGGATGACCGGGCAGCTCGCCCAGCCGATCTCGGTCCAGCGGCAGCTCGATCGGGGCGATGGTCCGCCGCACCACCCAGCCGCCCGCGACCTCGGCCACGTCCGCGCCGAGGGCGGCGGCGAGCCGCGCCGCGAGGACGGGGCTGCGCCGGCCGGCGAACGGAGCTCGGGCCGGCGGCTGGTCGGGGCCGATCGGGGGGCCGCCCGGGCGGGCGAGCGTCGCCCGGAGGTTCGCAAGCCGGCGCTCGCGGGTGACGGCCCCGGCGGGCTCGATCGTCACGCGACCGTCGCTTCCTGGCGCACGCCGGCGGTCAACGCCGCGAGCAGACGGAGCGCCAGCGCCTTGCCGTCGACGCCGGGTTCGAGGCGCGGCCCCGTGCACGCCGGGCAGCCGGCATCGCATGCGCAGGCGCGGATCAGGTCGGACGCGCCGGCGACCAGCTCGTCGTGGCGGGCGAACAGCCGCTCCGACAGGCCGACGCCGCCGGGCATTGCCTCGTACAGGTAGATCGTCGGCGCCTCGTGGTGGGGCGAGCGCACCTGCGACACGAGCCCGAGATCCCGCGGGTCGACCATCAGCAGCACGGACGCCACGGCCTGGATCGCCCGGCCGGCCCCGATGAGCGCGACGTCCAGCTCGTCGCGCCGCCAGCCGGCGGCGGCCCCCTCGGCCGTCACCCAGTACGCGGTCGTCTGGAGCTCGATCTCCGGGAGGTCCACGGGGCCCCAGCCGACGTTCTCGTCGGTGATGAACTTGAGCTTCTTGTACAGGGTCACGAGGCTCGCGACCATCACCTCGCCGTGGACCCGCGACCCGCCCGTCGCGGGCGCGGACGCGAACACGTCGAGCGGCTTGAGGGTCACGGCCCGGTTCGCGTACGTGTAGTGGTCCGCGTCGATCTTGTGGACGTACGCCTTCCGCTCGCCCCATTCGAGGCGGTCCACGTGGTACTGGATCGACTCGTGCATGTAGATCGCGTGCTCGTGGACCAGGACCTGGGCGGCGAACAGGTCGACCTCGCCCAGCACGCGCGGCCGGTCGGGCGACGTGTCGATGATCACGACGTTCTCGGGCGCCGCCGAGCGCAGCGAGATCTCCGAGGCCGGGAAGTTCTCCGAGCTCCAGTACCAGCGGCCGTCGTCGGCCTGGCGAACCTGCCCGCCCTCGCCCAGGAACGCCAGCAGGCCGTCGGCCGGCTCCGGGCCGAACGAGTCGCCGGGCTCGAACGGCAGCTCGAACACCGCCGCCCGCAGGTGCGCCAGCAGGACGTGCAGGTTGTCGGGGTCGAGGCGCGCCTCCTCGGGCTCGCTGCCCAGCAGGAACTCCGGGTGATGGATGACGTACTGATCGACGGGGGCGGGTGACGCCACGAGGATCGCGATGCTCACGTCGCCCCGCCGTCCGGCGCGCCCCATCTGCTGCCACGTCGCCGCGATCGAGCCCGGGTAGCCCGCGAGCACGGCCACGTCCAGCCGCCCGATGTCCACGCCGAGCTCCAGGGCGTTGGTGCTCACGACACCGAGGACCTCGCCCTCGCGGAGCCCGCGTTCGATCGAGCGCCGCTCGGTCGGCAGGTAGCCCGCCCGGTAGCCACGGAGCCGCGATCGCGGCCCGAGGTCCATCCGGAGCGCCTCGCGCAGGTTCGAGAGCATGATCTCGACCGAGACGCGCGACCGCCCGAAGACCACGGTCTGGCGGCCAGCTCGCAGGAACGGCAGCGCCCATCGCTCGGCCAGCGTCAAGGCCGAGCCGCGCGCCCCCGTCGACCCGTCGATCACCGGCGGATCGACCAACAGCAGGTGCTTCTCGCCGGCCGGTGCGCCGTTGCGATCGATGGTGCGGACGGGCCGGCCGACGAGCAGCTCGGCCAGCTCGGACGGGTTCCCGATCGTGGCCGAGCAGCACACGATGACGGGGTGGCTCCCGTAGTGCGCGCACAGGCGCAGGAGGCGCCGGAGCACGTTCGCGACGTGGCTGCCGAACACGCCCCGGTAGGTGTGGAGCTCGTCGATGACGATGACCCGCAGCTGTTCGAACAGCTGGAACCACTTCGTGTGGTGGGGGAGGATCGCCGAGTGGAGCATGTCCGGGTTGGTCACCACGACCTGCCCGGCCTTCCGGATCGCCGACCGGATCGGGGCCGGCGTGTCGCCGTCGTAGGCCGCGCTCGAGACCTCGAGCCCGGCGTCGCGCACGAGCTCCGACAGCTCCGCGACCTGGTCCTGGCCGAGGGCCTTGGTCGGGAACAGGAACAGGGCACGGGCCGAGGCATCCTCCGCCAACGACTGGAGGACAGGCGCCATGTAGCACAGCGACTTGCCCGACGCCGTCGGCGTGACCACGACGACGTCCTCGCCCGCATGTACTGCCTCGATGGCGTCGGCCTGGTGGATGTAGGGCCGCTCGATACCTCGCTTCGCGAGCCCCGCCCGCAGCCGCGGATCGAGCCAGCCCGGCCACTCCCCGTACCGTGGCTCGACCGCCGGCCGGACCTCGTGATGGACGACGCCGCGGGCGAGCGACGGCTCGTCGAGGAGCCGCTCCAGGACGTCGATGGCGGGCGCGGGGGCATAGGTGCGCATGGCAGGTCCGGCCTCGATATGGAACGGATGAGCGATTTGCGCCGCAGTCTACGCCACCCTGAGCCCGGCCCGTGACAGCTCGCGTGTCACTCCGCCCGATCGCGCGAGACGATTCCCGGGCCACCGATCGCGGCCGCGCGAAGTTGACACCCGAATCCGGCGAAGCCTACCCTCGGCCCAATGTCTCGACACCCGGCACGCCAGAAGGCCGCCGAATCCGAACCCGATCGCGCGGAGCGGCCGGAGCCGGAGGCAAGCAGCACCCCAACCCCGGCCGCCGCCGCGGCCATCGGCAGCCTGTCCGACCTGCCCGTCGCTGGGCTCACCCGGCGGCGCATCGCCCTGCTCATCGGTGCGCTGGTCGCCGCCTGGGTGATCGTGCTGTTCGCTCGCCAGGTCGGCGAGGCCAGCGAGGCCACCACGCGCGCCACCGACATGCGGGCGTCCAACGCGACCCTCGCGCGCGATGTCGCGGCCGCACAGCACGAGCTGGACCTGATCCAGCAGCAGGCCTACATCGAGCAGCAGGCGCGCGAGTACCGATTGGGGCGTCCCCGCGAGATCCCGTTCATCCTCGCCGACGATGCGCCGCCGCTCCCTGCCGACGCCCCCGGCTCCGCGGCCGTCCGCCTGGGGGAGGTCATCGACCGGCCGTCGCCGATCGAGTCGTGGCTGGACCTCCTGTTCGGCTCACCCGACGACGCCGAGGGTGCCGCGGGGCCCGCCGCCGGCTAGGTCGGGGCGACCGCTCCGAGCACCTTCCGCGCCGGTTCAGCGCGCCCTATGCTGGCGCGGGGCGAACCCATATGCGGGCACCGGCCGGCACGGCCGCGACCGGCGTCAGGGGAGGAAGGGCCGCATCGCGTGATCACGATCCCGGTCGAGGACTTCGTGTTCGCCGTCGCCACGATCGTGGGCGGCGTGCTGCTGCTCGTCACGGTCGTGTTCGACGACATCCTGGGCGGGATCTTCGACGCGTTCGGCCTGGAGGTCGGCGGCGCGTCGGTGACCCCGCTGCTGCTGGGGTTCGTCGCGATGTTCGGCGCGGGCGGGCTGCTCGCCACCCAGGTCTTCGACGTCCACGGGGGGCAGGCCGCCCTGATCGCCGCGGTGTTCGGGATCGTAGGGGCGGGGATCGCGGGCGGGCTGTTCGCCTGGCTGCGCCGCTCGGAGAGCGAGGAGCCGTTCTCGCTCAAGGACCTGGTCGGCGAATCCGCCTACGTGAGCGTCGCGATCCCCGCGGGGCGCTACGGCACCGTCATGGTGCACGCCGAGGGCCAGGCGCACGAGTTCGCGGCGACGTCGCCGTCCGAGGTCGCATCGGGGTCCACCGTGCAGGTCGTTGGCGTCGCGGGCACAGGCCTGATCGTCGAGGCCGCGCAACCGGCCCAGCCACCCGAGCCGCAAGCACCCGCACCGCAAGCCTAACCACCGGCGACGAGAGGGAGTCCGAGCGTGTCCGAGTTCTTCGACTTCATCGGCAGCGGGACGCTCGCCGTCCTGATCATCATCGTGATCCTGGTGCTCCTCGTCGCCTACGTCACCGGCCGGTTCAAGGTCGCCGGGGCGAACGAGGCCCTGGTCCGGACGGGCGGCCTCGTGCGGGCGCCGGCGCAGCTCAAGGTGGTCCGGGCGGGCCGCGTCGTGGTGCTGCCGCTGGTCCACAAGCTCGGCCGCCTGCATCTCTCGGCACGCCAGATCAACGTCAACCTCTCGGACGCGGTCACGAAGCAGGGCATCAAGTGCGCGGTCCAGGGCGTGGCGACGGTCAAGATCGGCGGCGACGACGAGTCGATTCGCAACGCCGCCGAGCGGTTCGTCGACCGCGAGGACCAGATCGAGTCGATCGTCAAGAACGTGCTCGAGGGGTCGCTCCGGTCCATCGTCGGCACGCTGACGGTCGAGGAGCTGAACTACGACCGCCAGAAGTTCCAGCAGGAGGTCCAGAGCGCGGCCAAGGGCGACCTGGCGACCTCGGGCCTGACGATCGACAACTTCACGATCCAGGCGATCCGCGACGAAGTCGGCTACATGGACCTGATCGGCCAGCAGGAGACGGCCCGGCGCGAGCGGGACGCGCGCATGGCCAAGGCCACGGCCGACCAGGAGGCCGCGGTCCGGGAGGCCGAATCGCAGCAGATCAAGCTCAACGCCCAGCGCGACGTGGCGCTCCGGCAGGCGGAGGTCCAGGCGCTCACGGCCGCGGCGGAGGCCAAGGCCGCCCAATCCGGACCGCTCGCCCAGGCCGCCGCCCAGCAGGAGGTCGTTCGCCAGCAGACCGAGCTCGCCCAGCTGGAGGCCGATCGCACGCAGAAGGAGCTCATCGCCAGCACGATCCGGCCGGCCGAGGCCGAGGCCGACGCCCAGGTCAGGCGGGCGGAGGGCGACAAGCTGGCCCGGATCGCGGAGGCGCAGGCGGACGCCGAACGGGTCAAGCTCGCGGGCAGCGCCGAGGCGGCGGTCCAGATCACGAAGGGCGAGGCGCAGGCCCGGGTCGTCGCCGTGAACGCCGAGGCGGACGCCAAGCGGACGACCCTCGAGGGCAACGCCGAGGCCGGGATCACGTTCACCAAGGGCGAGGCGGAGGCGAAGGCCCTCGCGCTGCGCGCCGACGCCTATCGCCAGTTCAACGAGGCCGCGATCATCTCGACGGTCCTCTCGATGTTGCCCGAGATCGTGCGGGCGGCTGCCGAGCCGTTGGCGGCGATCGACAGCCTGACGGTCCTCTCGTCCGATGGCGCGACCGATGTCGTGCGTAACGCGACCCGCACCGTCGCCGAGGCCTCGACGACCGTGAAGGCCCTGACGGGCATCGACATCCCGCAGCTCCTCAACGACGCCCTGGGCGGCAGCGACACGGCGACTGCGGCCGGGAAGGCGGAGCCCGCCACGTCGCGCGGCCGCGCGAGGACGAGGCGAGCCGGCGACGACGAGGGCGGCGGAGGAGGCACGGCCGGTTCGGCGAGCGGGTCGGGCGGCGGCGCTCCCAAGCCGAGCGGCGGCGGTGCCGCGACGTCGGAGGCGAGCGCGGCAACGCCGGCCGGGAGCGCGGCAACGGCGGCCGGGAGCGTGGCACCGTCGGGCGCCGGCGCCGCGAGCGAGCCCACGCCCGAGGAGCGTCTCGCGCAGGCAAACGCGTCGATCCACGCGGCCACGGCTCGGGCGACCGTCCCGGCGGCTGGCGCGCTCGGCGGCCTGTCGTCGCCGCTGCCGCCGCTGCCGCCCGTGTCCGACCTTCGGCCGGGCGACAAGCGGGCGATCGCGAACGAGGCCATCGGCGCCGTCGGCCTCGACCAGACGTCCACGCTGGACGACGCGGCGGTCAAGCTGGCCGAGGAGCTCAGCCGGATCCCGGGCATCGAGCGGTTCGGCGGGACGCGCCTGGGCGATCTCGACCGCAGCGGGCCGCGGACCCTGCGGACGCTATGGGGCGCCGCGAAGGGGCAGCTCGACGCGCGCTACGGCGACGTCACCATCGGCACGCTGCTGGACGAGCTCGAGCACCGCCAGGGCGGTCCCGGCGCGAGCCACTGACGCCCGACACGGCGTGCGCGGCCCGGTCGGGCCGCCGCCGCCGGCCTGGACGGTCCGTCATTGGAGGATGGCCTTCGCGACCTCCTGGGCCAGCGCGCAGGTCGCGTCGGAGGTCACCACACCGCTCGAGGTCGCGTTGAGGTCGGGACCGACGCCCGTCCCGAGCAGGCTGACGTACACGAGCGTGTCACCCTGGCGGACGAGCACGCCCTCCATGATCGCGGTCGAGATGCCGGTGCAGAACGCCTCGTCGCCGAGCCCGGACACGTCGCCGGCGAAGTAGCCCTCGCTCTCGATCGTGAGGCCGTTTCCCTGGTCCTGCGACGTGGGCTGCGCCGCCTGCTTCTCCGCCTGGAACTTCGCGGCGGCGTCCGGTCCCTGGTAGCGGGCGATCCGGCCGGTGCCCGTCGAGCCGTCCGAGGTGATCCAGCAGTCTTCGTCGTCGGGCATCACGCGCTTGTCGAGGACCAGGCCGAGCGTCGCGTCGAAGAAGCCCTGGAGCGGGACCGCCTCGGTCCCCGAGCCGAGCACGCTGCTGAGCTCCTCGTTGCTCACGAACGGGCAGGGCTGGAGGTTCCCCTGCTCGTCGATCGGCACCGACTTGATGATCTGGTTGCCGAGGAAGGCGAGGCCGGCGACCGCGATGAAGAACAGGACGACCAGGATCGCGCCGATGATCAGGCAGGCCTTGAGGCAGCCGTTGTTGGACTGCTGGGGTGGCGCCGGGTTCCACGGTGCCCCGCCGCCGGGCGGGACCTGGCCCGGTGGCACCTGGCCCGCCGGCGGTGGGGCTCCCCATCCCGGCGGCGGCGCCTGTTGGCCCGGGGCCTGCGGAGGCGGAGAGGCCGGGGGCGGAGAAGCCGATGGCGTGGACGGCGGGGGAGCCGACTCGGGCGGCTGGCCCCAGCCCGTCTGGGCGGGAGCTGCCGGTGCGGCGGGCTCCGTCGGGGCGGGCGGCTGGCCCCAGCCCGTCTGGGCGGGAGCTGCCGGTGCGGCGGGCTCCGTCGGGGCGGGCGGCTGGCCCCAGCCCGTCTGGGCGGGAGCTGCCGGTGCGGCCGGCTCCGTCGGGGCGGGCGGCTGGCCCCAGCCCGTTCCCGGCGCCGCGGGCGTGGTCGGCGGTGGGACGGGCTCGGTTGGGGAGGCGTCGTTGGGCTCGCCCCAACCGGGGATCGCGCCGGGCTTCGGCGGCTCGCTCGACATTGGCTTCTCTCCCCGTGGTGCCCCACTGGCCGACGCGGCGCATTGTCCACGTTCGACGGCCCGGACTCAATGCCCGGGCGCGTTCTCGTCGGGCAGCGTGGGATGGTCGCGTGCATGCGGCGGGGTCGAGAGGCGCGTCGCTGGCACCGTTGGCCCCCCGCGCTCTACAATCCCCAGCCGTGGCAGGGTAGCTCAGCGGCAGAGCAAGCGGCTCATAATCGCTAGGTCACAGGTTCGAATCCTGTCCCTGCTACCACCCCCCTCCTGTGCGGACACCGATACCGCGCGCCGCCCGACGGGCTGGATGAGCGTCGAGCCGGCCTGGAATGGTCACGTGACGAAATCTGAACAGGCGCACAATCGGATCGACGCCCGGCGCGGGCGACAGATGTCCGCCCGACTGGTACGGTCGGAACGATCGGCCCACAGGTCGGCGGAGGACCCGGCGCTATACTCGCGCTCACCGCCGGCTCGGGACCGGTGAGTCGGACTCGGAGGCGCCCCGGTTGAACGCAAAATTCCTGCGCAATGGGATCGTGATGCTCGTCCTCGTGGCGGGCACGGTCGCGTTGCTGTACACGTGGGTCACGTCGTCGGCCCCCCAGTCGACGGCGGACTACTCGCAGTTCTACAACGATGTCAAGGCCGGCAAGATCACGTCCGTGATCCAGGACGGCGAGACGCTCAACGTCACGCCCAAGACCGGTGCGCCGTACACGGTCGTCGTCCCCAACTCGATCACGGGCGACGTGTACTCGGACATGCAGAAGGCGTCCCTGGCCGGCAACCAGGACACGGTGCCGAGCTACCAGAAGAAGCCGACCGCCGACACGTCGTGGATCGGGCTGCTGCTGACGGGCCTGCTGCCACTGATCGTGATCGGCGGCTTCATCTTCTTCATGATGCGCCAGGCCCAGGGCACCAATAACCAGGCGCTCAGCTTCGGCAAGAGCCGAGCCCGGATGTTCCTGGGCAACAAGACGGTCGTCACGTTCGCCGACGTCGCCGGGGTCGACGAGGCGAAGACGGAGCTCCAGGAGGTCGTGGAGTTCCTGAAATATCCCGAGAAGTTCAACTCGCTCGGCGCCCGCATCCCGCGCGGCGTGCTGCTCGTGGGCCCTCCGGGCACCGGCAAGACGCTGATGGCCCGCGCGGTCGCCGGCGAGGCCGGGGTCCCGTTCTTCAGCATCTCGGGCTCCGAGTTCGTCGAGATGTTCGTGGGCGTCGGCGCCAGCCGCGTGCGCGACCTGTTCGACCAGGCCAAGCGCAACAGCCCGTGCATCGTGTTCGTGGACGAGATCGACGCGGTCGGCCGCCAGCGCGGCGCCGGCCTCGGCGGCTCGCACGACGAGCGCGAGCAGACGCTGAACCAGATCCTCGTCGAGATGGACGGCTTCGACACGAACACCAACGTGATCGTCGTCGCCGCCACCAACCGCCCCGACGTCCTCGATCCGGCGCTCCTGCGGCCCGGCCGCTTCGACCGCCAGGTCATCCTCGACCGCCCGGACATGAAGGGGCGCCTCGCGATCCTCAAGGTCCACACCAAGGGCAAGCCGCTCGACAAGGGCATCTCGGTCGAAGAGGTCGCGCGCCAGTCGCCCGGCTTCTCCGGTGCGGACCTCGCGAACCTCGTCAACGAGGCCGCGATCCTCGCCGCACGGCGCAACAAGAAGGTCATCGGGATGAACGAGTTCTCCGAGGCCCTCGAGCGCATCGTCGCAGGACCCGAGCGCAAGAGCCGCGTCATCTCCGACGAGGAGAAGCGGATCATCGCCTACCACGAGGGCGGCCACGCCGTCGTGCAGCGGATCCTGCCCAAGTGCGACCCGGTGGCGAAGGTCACCGTCATCAGCCGCGGCATGGCCCTCGGCTACACGATGGCCCTCCCGACGGAGGACCGCTACCTCCAGAGCAAGACCGAGTTCGAGGACAAGATCGCCGGCCTGCTCGGCGGCAACGTCGCCGAGCGACTGGTGTTCGGCGACACGACGACCGGCGCCAGCAACGACATCGAGAAGGCCACCGACCTCGCGCGCCGCATGGTGACCGAGTTCGGCATGAGCGACCGGCTCGGCCCGCTCTCGTTCGGGAAGCGCGACGAGCTCGTGTTCCTCGGCCGGGAGATCGGCGAGCAGCGGAACTACTCCGACGAGGTCGCGAAGCAGATCGACGAAGAGGTCCGGGCGATCATCGATCGCGCCTATGTGCGCGCGACCGAGACGCTCACGGAGCATCGCGACCGGCTCGACCGCCTGGCGGAGAAGCTGATCGCCGAGGAGACCGTCGACTCGGAGGGCTTCGAGCAGCTGTTCGAGGACCTGCCCCCGAAGCCGGCTCGCCAGGCCGGGATCCCGCGGGTCATCGCGCCAGGCACCGACGGCGGGACCTCGTCCGGCCCCAACGCGCCGGTCCCGAACCCGTCGCCGCAGCCGGCCTGACGCGGCGCCACGCTGGCCAGCAACCCGATACGCGTGAAGGGCGGACCCTCGGTCCGCCCTTCGACCGTTAACGGCCGCCTCCCGGCGGGGTCCGGTCTCGCGCTACGATCGATGCCTGGCCGCGACCGTAGCGCAGGAGTCCGATGAGCGAGACCGGCACCGCCTCCGAGACCTCACCGATCGACGCCGCCGTCGAGGCGGCGCTCGAGGCGTCGCGCGAGGCCCGCATCGAGTCCCTGCTCCAGCTGGCACGCATCCCGAGCGTGTCCGCCCTCCACGAGCACGCCGGCGACATGGTCGCGACCGCGGAGTGGATCGCCGGGCGGCTGCGCGGCGTGGGCGCGACCGAGGTCGAGGTCATCGCGACCGACCTCCACCCGATCGTCTATGGCCGCATCCACGAGGCGCCCGGCGCGCCGACGGCCATCGTCTACTGCCACTACGACGTCCAGCCGGTCGACCCGCTCGACCTGTGGGAGCACCCGCCGTTCGAGCCGTTCGTCCGCGACGGGCGGTTCATCGGGCGCGGCGTGTCGGACGACAAGGGCCAGCTGGTGATGCACCTCGCCGCGCTGGAGGCCCTGCGCGCGGTCGGCCGCGCGCCGGCGGTCAACCTGACGTTCGTGTTCGAAGGGGAGGAGGAGTTCGGCTCGGCGAGCCTGGAGGCGTGGATCCCCGAGCACCGTGACCGGCTCGAGGCCGACGTCGTCGTCATCAGCGACACCGGGTTCTTCGAGGGCAACCTGCCGGCCATCACCGTCGGCCTGCGTGGCCTGATGTACGCGCAGATCGACGTCGAGCTGTCGCCCGTCGACCTCCACTCGGGGATGTACGGCGGGGTCGTCCACAACCCGGCCAACGCCCTGGCCGCGATCGTCGCCGCCCTCAAGGGCCCCGACGGCCGGGTGCGCGTCCCGGGCTTCTACGACGACGTGGTGGCGCTGACGGACACCGAGCGCGAGGCGATGGCCGGGCTGCCGTTCGATGACGAGGCGTTCCGCGCCGGCATCCCCGTGCCCGAGCTCGTCGGCGAGGCAGGCTGGACGACGCTCGAGCGGCGCGGCGCCCGCCCGACCCTCGACGTGAACGGCATGTGGAGCGGGTTCCAGGGCGAGGGCGCCAAGACGATCATCCCGGCCCACGCCCACGCGAAGGTCTCGACGCGCCTCGTGGCCGACCAGCGCCCCGAGCGCGTGTTCGAGGCCCTGCGCGACTACGTGGCGTCGGTCGCGCCGGCCGGCGTCACCGTGACGACCACCTACGTCCACGGAGGGCTCCCGAGCCTCACGCCCTCGGACCACCCAGCGACCGCGGCCGCCGCCCGCGCGCTCCACGCCGAGTACGGCGTCGACCCGGTGATGATCCGCGAGGGCGGCTCGATCCCGGTCACCGCGGTGTTCGAGCACGACCTCGGCCTGCCGGTGGTGCTGCTGGGGTTCGCGCAGCCCGCGTGCAACGCCCACGCGCCCAACGAGTGGTTCCTGGTCGAGAACTTCGAGCGCGGCACCCGGGTCATCGTCCGGCTGTGGGACGAGCTCGCGCAGGCCTCCGGGGTCCGCCTCCGCGACTGACGGCCGAGGTCGACACCCCGTACCTTCGGCCCATCCACGGGCATCGGGTCGGGTGGCTGTGCGCCAAAAACCCGGTGCTAGGATGCAACCCACGGCCATCGCTGGAGGAACGCAAGCACGTGACGACGGAGACGGGGGAAGCGGCGAAGGCTGCATGGCGCCTCGAAGGTCCGAACGGGAGCATGGCGCCCCGGTCGGCGATCGATGTGCTGGTCGACCTCAACGAGAAGGTGACCACGGGCAAGGTCGGTGAATACCAGCCCGTGCCCCTCGGCTTCACGCCGCTGGACAAGACGATCGGGGCCGGTCTCCGGGCGGGCGAGCTGCTGCTCATCGGCGGCGCCCAGGGCACCGGCAAGACGACGATGGCCCTCCAGATGGCGCGCAACGTCGCCTCGGGCGGCCAGGCCAACGTCCTCTACATCTGCTTCGAGCACGACGAGCTGTACCTGCTCAACCGGCTGATCGCGGCCGAATCGGCGCTCGCGCACCTGCCCCACAAGACGGGCGCGATCAAGATCCAGGACGTCCGCAAGGAGATCCTCGGGACCTGGATGGCCGAAGGCGGCGGCGCCGCCCAGCTGGCCGCCAATCCGCGCCTCCGGCCGTCGCTCGACCGCATCGCGCGCTACGGGCAGAACCTGTTCCTGCTGCGCGGCAGCCAGACGGCCAGCACGATCGACGGCATGCGGGAGCTGATCCAGCAGCACAAGGAGCTGTCGGGCGACCGCCGGCTGATGGTGGTGGTCGACTACCTCCAGAAGGTGCCGGTGATCCCCGAGCCTCCGACCGAGAGCGAGAAGGTCACCTACGTCGTCAACGGCCTCAAGGACATCGCGCTGTCGATGGACGTGCCGATGATCGCGATCGTCGCCGCGGACAAGGAGGGCCTCAAGGCCTCACGCCTGCGCAACTACCACCTGCGCGGCTCGTCGGCGATCAACTACGAAGCCGACATCATCCTGATCCTCAACGAGAAGTACAACATCGTCGCCAAGGTCAACATCGAGTTCAACCCGTACCAGGCGCAGCGCTTCCGGGACTGGGTGATCCTCTCGGTGGAGAAGAACCGCGGCGGCCAGGACCAGGTCGACCTCGAGTTCGAGAAGCACTTCGAGTTCTCCTGCTTCGACCCCAACGGTCGGACCGTGCAGGAAAAACTCATCGAGGAACGCCTCTACAACGACTGACGCGCGGCGCTGATCTGGCGCCATCGCTGCGTTGTCGCATCCGCTCCTCGCTCGCGCACTATCAAAAGCGCTCGCTCCGGTGCTCCCCTCCGCCTTGCGCTGACGCCGGCTGAGCGACGCGCTCCGTTCCGGCTGGGTTTGATCCGCGGCTGACCGGCGCGCTCCGTTTCGGCTCAGAAGCGACTCGTGGGGACGCTGGTCCGCGGCCGCACCCCGACATTCAGGAGGGAATGGGTTCCGACCCCGATGAGCGTGCGACCCCGGGACGAGCCGGGGTTTGGTGGCGGGGTCACGCTCGCGATCGGCGGGTTTCATTCAACGGTGAATGGCCGGGTGTTCGCGGATGCTGACGTGCCTCCGGCCGGGCGGCCAGGGCGCTAGGCTCTCGCCGATGCGTCCATACGAATCGCTCAGCGGTCGCGGCCAGCTCGGGCGGCTTCGACGCCTCGGTCGCCATGCGCTTGCCGCGTATCCGGGGGATCTGCAGGAGGGTCACCTGACGCTGCTTCGCCATGAGCAGAACGTCACGTACCGAGTCGATTCCCGCGGCAGCCGGCACCTGCTGCGCATCAGTCGGCCGGACCTGCAGACCGCGGCGACGATCGGCTCGGAGATGTCCTGGCTCGCCGCGCTGGCCCGCGACACGTCGCTGCGCGTCCCGGCGCCGGTCATGGCGCGCGACGGCGCACTCGTGGTCGCCGCGGCCCACCCGGGCGTCCCGGGGACTCGCCCGTGCGTGCTGCTGCGCTGGCTCGACGGCCGGTTCCTCTCTCGCGGGTTGACGCCGGACCACCTGGGCCGCATCGGCGCCGCGCTGGCCGAGCTCCAGGTCCACGCCGCGCGATGGTCGCCGCCCTGGGGATTCATTCGCCCGCGGGTCGACACGCTGACGACCGCCGCGAAGCAGGCCAGTCTCGGCGGTCCGACCGCGCCGTCCGTTGCCGGTCCATGGCCGTCCGTCGCGGACGGGGAACGGGCGACGGCGCTGGTCCGCGAGCACGTATCGCCGGCCGATGCCGGCCTGGTCGACGACGCCATCGACCTCGTCCGCTCGACCACGGCCGCCCTCGCCGCACGACCGGACGCCGCCGGGCTGATCCACGCCGATCTCCACCAGGAGAACGTCCTGTTCGACGACTCGTCGGTGGGCGTCATCGACTTCGACGATTGTGGCTGGGGCTTCTACCTGTACGACTTGGCGGTGCCGCTGTCCGAGGTGACGCTCCGTCCGGCGTACCCGGCGATGCGCGATTCGCTGCTCGAGGCGTACGCCCGGCGTCGGCACCTCTCCGACGATGCCGGGACGCATGTCGACGCGTTCATCGTCCTGCGCGGCCTGCAGATCCTCGCCTGGGTCCTCGAGTCTCGCGACATGCCCGCGTTCCGCGACCGCTGGGCCGACTGGGCACGCGCGGAGCTCGACTGGCTCGCCGGCCGCCTGGGTCGCGCTATGGTTCAGCCGTGAGCGAGCCGTACGCGGACGAGTACCCGAGTGTCGTCGAGATCGTCGTCGAGATCCCGCGTGGCAGCCGGAACAAGTACGAGTACGACGAGGAGGCCGGCGTGTACCGGCTCGACCGCGTGCTGTCGTCGGCGGTGTACTACAACTTCGACTACGGCTTCATCGAGGGCACGCGGGCGGGCGACGGCGATCACACCGACGCGCTGCTGGTCATCGACGAGCCGACGTTCACGGGCTGCCACGTCTGGGCGCGGCCCATCGGCGGCCTCGAGATGCGCGACGAGCAGGGCTTCGACTTCAAGGTCCTGTGCGTCGCGATCGGCGATCCGCACCAGCAGCACATCGAACGGCTCGAGCAGGTGCGGCCGCATCGGCTGGTCGAGATCGAGCACTTCTTCGAGACCTACAAGATGCTCGAGAACAAGTCGGTCGACGTCGTGGGTTGGCGGGAGCTGGACCGGGCGCTCGAGGTGCTGACGGAGGATCGGGAGCGGTTCACGCGCCAGCACGGTGGCTGAGGGCGACCTCCGGCTGTTCATCGCGGTCCCGATCCCGCCAGACGCGCTCGACGCGTGTCGCGACCTCATCGACGGCGTCCGGGCTCAGCTGTCGCCGCCGGGAGTCCGCTGGGTCCGCCTCGAGGGCCTCCACGTGACCCTCCGGTTCCTCGGCGCGACCCGGCCGCAGCTGGTGGAGGACGTCGGGACGGCGATGCGCCGCGCGGCCGACGGCGTGCCGACCTTCCAGATCGCGCTCGCGGGTGCCGGCTCGTTCCCCGATCGAAAGCGACCGCGGACGCTGTGGATCGGCATCGACGAGGGCGTGGGGTCCCTCGAGGCGCTGGTTCGCGGTCTCGAGGCGCCCCTGGCGGCGCTGGGCTGGCCGCCGGACCAGCGCCCGTTCCGTCCCCACCTCACGATCGCGCGCAGCGACGCGGCGCACGGCGGCGACGGCCTCGCGGTCGCGTCCTCGTTGGCGGCCGCGGCGAGCGACTGGCGGGTGTCGTTCCGGGCCGAGACGGTGACCCTCTACCGCAGCCTGCTGGGGGCCGGCCCCGCAAGGTACGAGCCGATCGACGAGATCCGGCTCGCTGGCTGAGCCGGTGCGCGGACGCACCGCCGTTGCCGCTCGATCACCGAGGCGCTACGCTCCGCGATCCCAGCCGGCGTTCTTCGGAGGTCCTACTCGATGGCCAGCGTCCTTCCTCAGCGGACCCAGTTCGTGCTCGACGAGTCGCGGATCCCGAGGGCCTGGTACAACATCGCGGCCGACCTGCCCGCGCCGCTGAGCCCGCCCCTCCACCCGCGGACCCACCAGCCGATCGGCCCGGGCGACCTCGCCCCGCTGTTCCCGATGGCGCTGATCCTCCAGGAGGTCAGCGGCGACCGCGAGATCGAGATCCCGGACCCGGTGCGCGAGGCCTACACGCTGTACCGGCCGTCGCCGCTGCATCGCGCGCACCGCCTGGAGAAGGCGCTCGATACCCCCGCGCACATCTACTACAAGTACGAGGGCGTGAGCCCGGCCGGCAGCCACAAGCCCAACACGGCGATCCCGCAGGCGTTCTTCAACCAGCAGGAGGGCGTCAAGCGCCTCGCGACGGAGACCGGCGCGGGCCAGTGGGGGAGCGCGCTGTCGTTCGCGGGCGCGATGTTCGGGCTCGAGGTCAAGGTCTACATGGTCCGCGCGAGCTACGACCAGAAGCCGTACCGCCGGATCCTCATGGAGACCTACGGCGCCCAGGTGGTGGCGAGCCCCAGCGGGGAGACGAACTACGGGCGCGCCGTGCTCGCGGCGACCCCCGACTCGCCGGGCTCCCTGGGCATGGCGATCTCCGAGGCCGTCGAGGACGCCGCGACGCGGGACGACACGAAGTACTCGCTGGGCTCGGTGCTCAACCACGTGCTCCTGCACCAGACGGTCGTCGGGCTCGAGGCGCTCGAGCAGATGGAGATGGCCGGGGAGGAGCCGGACGTCATCATCGCGTGCGCCGGCGGCGGCTCCAACTTCGCCGGGCTCACGTTCCCGTTCGTGGGCCGCAAGCTGCGCGGCGAGGCGGACTACCGCGTGATCGCCGCCGAGCCCGAGGCGGCGCCGTCGCTGACCCGCGGGGTCTACGCATACGACTTCGGCGACACCGGCCACATGGCCCCGATCGTGAAGATGCACACCCTCGGCAGCGAGTTCATCCCCGAGCCGATCCACGCCGGCGGGCTGCGATACCACGGGATGGCACCGCTGGTATCGCTGCTCAAGGAGCACGGCGTGATCGACGCCCGGAGCGTCCATCAGCGAGCCGCGTTCGAGGTTGGGGTCCAGTTCGCCCGGGCGGAGGGCATCCTGCCGGCGCCCGAGAGCACGCACGCGATCAAGGTCGCGGTCGACGAGGCACTCGCCGCCAAGGAGGCGGGCGAATCCCGCGTGATCCTGTTCAACCTGTCGGGCCACGGCCACTTCGATCTGGCCGCCTACGACGCCTACCTCCACGGACGGCTCGAGGACTACGAGTATCCGGCCGGGAAGGTCGCGGCCGCGCTCGCCGACCTCCCCGCGGTCGGCTGACCATCGCCGATTGCCGGGCGCACCGCAACGTCCGGCTGCCCTAGGATCACGACGTGCCCAAGCTCGCCTGCCGCGCGTGCGGCCGCCAGATCTACACCGTCGCCCCCCTCGAGTCGCTGTTCGCCGAGGAGCGGCGCTGTCCGCGCTGCGGCGCGTACATGGACGCGGAGCGCCGCGAGACCGAGCGCCGGCTGCACATCCGCCGCCAGAACCCGCCCCAGGACCCCGGTCCGCCGGTCGAGACCCAGGAGCGCCGGATCGCCGAGCGGCGCGTCCGGAAGCGCCGCCAGGCCGCCAGCTAGCGCGGACGGACGCGACCGGCATGCGCGTCGCCCTGCTCGGACTCGGGCTCATCGGCGGCTCGGTCGCCCGTGCCCTGCATGCGGACTCCGGTGGCGCGTGGTCCGTTGCGGCGTGGACGCCGACCGGCGTCGCGCCGACGGTCGCCGAGGAGGCCGGGATCATCGCGCTCGCCGCGGCGACGCCGGCCGAGGCGATCGATGGCGCCGACCTCGTCGTGCTGGCCGCCCCGCCGCTCGACTGCCTCGAGCATGTCCGCGCGCTCGCCGGGCCGCTGCGCGATGCCCTGCCGCCGGGCGCCGTCGTGACGGATGTGGCGAGCACCAAGGGCGCGATCGTCGCGGCGGCGGCAGACCACGGCCTGCGGTTCATCGGTGGCCACCCGATGGCCGGGCGGGAGGCGACTGGCTTCCAGGCCGCCGATGTGGGGCTGTTCCACGGGCGGCCATGGGTCGTCGTCGAGCCCCCGGCCGGCGACGAGGACGGCCGTGAACGCGTGGCGGCGCTGGCCACCGCCTGCGGGGCACGCGTGATCCAGATGGACGCCGCCGAGCACGACCGCCTCGTGGCGGGGATCAGCCACCTGCCGCTGGTGCTGTCGGCGGCGCTCGTGGAGGCCGTGGCGGGAGGGATCGACGCCCCACGACCCGACTGGCCGGCGGCCGAGGCGCTCACGGCCGGCGGCTGGGAGAGCATGACGAGGCTGGCGCGAGGCGACGTCGAGATGGGGACCGGCATCGCGACCACCAACGCACAGGAGGTCGCGGCGCGGCTGCGCGATGTCCGCGCGGTCATCGACGGCTGGCTCGCCGACCTCGACGGCCGGGATGGGGCGGACGCGGACGCGATCCGCCGGCGGCTGGCCTCCGCGCGCGGCGTCGTCGCGGACGGGGACTGAAGGGTGGGGGCGGCAGGGGAGCGGGTCCTGGTTGTGCCCCGCGAGTCCATCGTGCCCGCGCCGGGCTGGATCGGCGTCCGCCGCGAGGGCATCGACGAGGCGCTCGAGGTCGTGGCCCGCGAGGGCCGGTTCGTGGACCGGGCGATCGCCGAGGAGGATCCGGCCCACAAGCAGGTCATCCCGTACCTGGTCCTGCGCGACGGCGACCGCTGGTTCCTCATGCGCCGGACGCGGGCCGGGGGCGACGCGCGGCTGCACGACCGGTGGTCGATCGGTGTCGGGGGGCACCTCAACCCGGGCGACGGCGACGTCGGCGGGGGCCTGCGGCGAGAGTGGGACGAGGAGCTGGTCGCCGGATTCGTGCCGCCGTTCGCGCCGATCGGCCTGCTCAACGACGACACGACGCCGGTGGGCTCGGTCCACGTCGGGATCGTGTTCGTCGCGGATGCAGCGGGGCGCCCGGTCGAGATCCGCGAGACCGACAAGCTGACCGGGGCGTTCGCGACCACCAACGAGGTCGCGGCGGTCGTCGACGCGATGGAGACCTGGAGCCGGCTGGTGTTCGAGGCCCTCAACGCCTGAGCGGACGCGCCCCGACTGGCGCGCCGGCCACCCTCCGCCGGGCACGGTGCCATACTCGCGTCGTCGCCATGTCGCCCCGATCTCGATCCGTCGTCCGCCGGCTCGCCCGGTCACTCGCGCTGATCGGCGTGCTCGCGACCGGCGCGGCGGGCCTCGTGCGGGCGGCCGACGGCGACGTGGTCGTGCTCACGGCCACGGGCACGGTCGACAACGTGATGGCCAGCTACCTCCAGGAGGGCATCGCGCAGGCCGCGGCGTCGGGCGCGCCCGCCGTGGTCGTCCAGCTGAACACGCCCGGCGGCAGCCTGGACGCGACCCAGCACATCACCAGCGCCCTGCTCGAGGCCGACGTGCCCACGATCGTGTGGATCACGCCGAGCGGCGGCCGGGCGGCGAGCGCGGGCACGTTCGTCACGATGGCGGCCAACCTCGCCTACATGTCGCCGGGCACGAACATCGGCGCCGCCTCGCCGGTCGGCAGCAACGGCGAGGACATCCCGGGAACGCTCGGTGAGAAGGTCAAGAACGACGCGATCGCCAACATCACGTCGATCGCCGAGGCGCGCGGCCGGCCCGTCGACTGGGCCGTGTCGACCGTGTCCGAGGCCAAGTCGTACACCGCCAGCGAGGCGGTCGCGGCGGGCGCCGTCGACGGCATCGCCACCACGATCGACGACGTGCTCGCCCAGGCGAACGGGCAGGAGGTCACGGTCGGGGGTACCACCCAGACGCTGGACCTGACGGGGGTCGGGGTCGAGGACGCCGGCATGAACCCCCTCCAGGGGCTCCTCCACCTGCTGTCCGACCCGAACATCGCCTTCGTCCTGTTCACGGTCGGCGTGTACGGCCTGATCTTCGAGCTCCAGAACCCGAACTTCGTGACCGGCATCCTCGGCGCGCTCGCGATCATCCTCGCGTTCATCGGCTTCGGCAGCCTCCCGCTCAACCTGGCCGGGCTGATGCTGATCGTGCTGGGCGTGGTGCTGTTCGTGCTCGAGGCGACCGTCACCAGCCACGGGCTGCTCGCGATCGGCGGGATCATCTGCTTCGCGCTGGGCGCATCGGCGCTGTACACGACGCCCGGCGACCCGACCGAGCCGATCGCCACCGTGGCGCTGCCGCTGATCGTGACCAGCACGGCGACCACGGCCATCCTGATGGGCCTCATCACGCTGGCCGCGATCCGCACTCGCCACATGGCGCCACCCGCGGGGACGGTCGGCAACCCCGTGCCGCTGGGCACCGAGGGCGTCGTCCAGGCGCCGCTCGAGCCGCTCGGGACGGTCTACCTGGCGGGCGAATCCTGGAGCGCCCGAACACCGGACACCAGCAATCTTGCGAGGGACACGCCGGTCCGCCTCGTCGGCTTCGACGGGCTCACGGCCATCGTGGAGCCGACCGGCGACGCGGCGCCGACCGCGCCGTTGCCTTCGGAAGGCCTACCCTCTGCGTGAGGGGCGTCGTCAGCCGCCGGTAGCCGCAGGAGGCACCCATGGAGCTCATCGTCGTTCTGGCGGCCCTCGCGTTCTTCGGGGTGTTCGTGCTCATCGTCCTGTACCTCTCGGTGCGGGTCGTCCAGCAGTACGAGCAGATGGTCGTGTTCCGGCTGGGCAAGACGAACGAGGGCCTGGTCCGCGGCCCGGGCCTGCGGTTCCTGATCCCGATCATCGACCGGCCGATGAAGGTCGACGTGCGGGAGCAGTTCATCGAGGTCCCCAGCCAGACGACGATCACCAAGGACAACGCCCCGATCAGCGTCGACTTCCTGATCTACTGGCGCATCGTCGACCCGCTCAAAAGCATCGTGAACGTCGCCTACTTCGCGGGAGCCCTCCAGGGCGTGGCGACGACCACGCTGCGCGCCGTCATCGGCGACATCCTGCTCGACGACGTGCTGTCGCGACGCGACCAGATCAACGAGGTCCTGCGGACGAAGCTCGACGAGAGCACCGAGACCTGGGGCGGCAAGGTGACGCGCGTCGAGATCCGGGAGATCACGCCGCCGCGCGACGTCCAGGACGCGATGAACCGCCAGCTGTCCGCCGAGCGGACCCGCCGCGCGGTGATCACGGAGTCCGAGGGCGCCCGCCAGTCCGCGATCAACGTGGCCGAGGGCCAGAAGCAGTCCGAGATCCTCAAGGCCGAGGGCGAGCGGCAGGCGGCGATCCTGCGCGCCGAGGGCTTCAGCCAGGCGCTGGAGCGGATCTACTCGGCCGCCCACATCATCGACGAGAAGACGATGACCCTGCAGTACCTGGAAGCGCTGAAGCAGCTCGGCGCCAGCCCGTCGACCAAGTACGTGATCCCGACGGAGTTCACGCGGCTCGCCGAGCGGGTCGGCGAGTACGTCGAGGCCGGCATCCATGCGGGCGCGGGGCTCCCGGCCCCGGCGGGCGGCGACACCGATTCGGGCGCCGCGACGGCCTGATGCCCTCAGGGCGGGTGACCGGCATCGGGCGGGCAGCCCGTCGCCGCGCGACGAGGCGTGGGACCATCCCGGACCGATGTCCTGTGGAGCGCCGGTCCACGGTCCCTATACTGAATTGCGGCCGTCGGGGACCGAGCCACCTGCTCGTCGCGGCCGGATAGACGCAACCTCCGGGAGAACGGATTGGCCGGGAAAGTCCTCGTCGTCGACGACGACGCGAGCGTTCAGCGCCTGCTGCAGTACACCCTCAAGCAGGAGGGGTACGACGTCACGACCGCGGCCGACGGGAACGAAGGCCTCCGGCTGTGGCAGCTCGAGGCGCCGTCGCTGATCCTCCTGGACGTCACCCTGGTGCCGATCGACGGGTACGCGGTCGCCACGCGCATCCGCGCGGAGGAAGGGCCCGGCATCCACGTCCCGATCATCATGCTCACGTCGGAACGCGACGTACAGCAGAAGGTCCGGGCCCTGCGGGCGGGCGCGGACGACTACCTGATCAAGCCGTTCCACCCGGCCGAGCTGCTGGCCCGCATGAAGAGCCTGATCGCGCGGTTCGCGCCGAGCGACTCGCTGGTCGGGCGACCGCCGATGGGCCGCATCCACGCCTACTACGGCGCGAAAGGCGGGGTGGGCACGACGACGATCGCGATCAACGCGGCGATCGCGCTCCAGACGCTCGGCCGCCGCGTGTGCCTCGTCGACGGCAACCTGCAGTTCGGGGACCACCGCGTGTTCCTCGACCTCGGGCTCGACCGCAAGAGCATCGTCGACGTGGTCAGCGCCCCGGCGATGGACAGCGACCTGATCCGCAAGGTCGTCCAGACGCACGATTCGGGCATCGACCTGCTGCTCGCGCCGCCGTCCCCGGAGTCGGCCGACCTCGTCACGCCGGGGCACATGCACCAGGTGCTCGAGCTGCTGCGCGGGATGTACGACTACATCATCGTCGACATCGACAAGCGCCTCGACGACGTCAACCTGATGGTCCTCGACGTCGCCGACACGATCTTCGCGGTGATGACGGCCGACCTGTCGTGCCTCAAGAACGTGCGCATGGTGCTCGACACGATCGGGCACCTGGGCTACGAGCAGAACAAGCTCAAGCTGGTCCTCAACCGCTCGAACGCGTTCACGGGCATCAACGTCAAGAGCGCGGAGGGGGCCCTGCGGCGGCCGATCGAGCACCAGATCGTCAACGAGTACCGGGGCGCGATCTCCGCCTTGAACAGCGGCGCTCCGTTCATGGCCGGCAAGGCGGACTCGGTGCTGGGGCGCTCGGTGCTCGACTTCGCGCGGGCGGTGGACCGCACCGACGGCGCCCAGGTCGCCCAGCTCTCGCCCGTCGCCGGGCGCTAGCTCGTAAGGGTCGGCCGCAGCTCCCAGGCCCCGATCGCCAGGCACGCGATAAGCCGCGGGTGAGTGGCCGCGGCTAGGGTGCCGCTCGTGCTCGCAACGCTGCTGTCCGCCACGCTCAACGGCATCGCCGGCCGGGTCGTCCGGGTCGAGGTCGACGTCGCCCCCGGGCTGCCGGGGTTCACGATCGTCGGCCTGCCCGATGCCGCGCTGTCCGAGGCGCGCGAGCGCGTCCGCGGGGCGCTGCGGAACGCCGGCTACCACCACCCGCCACGCCGGATCACCGTCAACCTCGCCCCGGCGGAGGTCCGCAAGGCCGGGGCGTCGCTCGACCTCGCGATCGCGCTCGGGATCCTGCTCGGGTCGGAGCAGCTGCGCCCGGGCCGTGGTCGCGTCGGGCTCATCGGCGAGCTCGGCCTGGGCGGCGAGGTGCGCCACGTGCCGGGCATCCTGCCGATGGTGATCGCGCTCGGCCAGCGCGGGATCCGGCGCGTGGTCGTCCCAGCCGAGGCGGCCGCCGAGGCTGCGCTCGCGCCCGGGATCGAGCCCGTGCCCGTGGCCAGCGTCGCCGAGGCCGCGGAGGTGGTGCGGTCGAGGCGCTCGAGACGGGCCGCGCCTGCACCGTTGCCGCGCGCGAGCATCGCGGGAATTGAGGAGGGGACGGGGCCGTCGGCGGGCGTGTCGGCGTCCGACGAGCCACCCGTGGACCTCGCCGATGTCCGCGGGCAGGCCGTCGCTCGCCGGGCCCTGGAGATCGCGCTCGCCGGCGCCCACGCGATGCTGCTGATCGGGCCGCCGGGATCGGGCAAGACGCTCCTGGCCCGGACGATCCCCGGCCTGCTGCCGGACCTCGACGACCGGGCGGCGCTGTCCGCGACCGCCGTGTCCTCGGCGGCGTCGCTGCGACCGATCACGCGGCTCGTGCGGCGGCCCCCGGTGCGCCGCCCGCATCACACTATCTCGTACGCCGGCATGATCGGCGGCGGGCCGCGCCTGTCGCCGGGCGAGGTGACGCTCGCGGACCACGGAACGCTCGTGTGCGACGAGCTGCCCGAGTTCGGGCGCGACGTGCTCGAGGCGCTGCGCCAGCCGCTCGAGGACGGCAGTGTCGCCGTGGTCAGGGTGGGCCGGGCGGAGGTGTTCCCGGCCCGGTTCACCTTCGTCGCGGCGATGAACCCCTGTCCCTGCGGCCAGCTGGGGACAGCCGACCGCGCCTGCACCTGCCCGCCCGGCGTCCCCGAGCGCTACCTGCGGCGCGTGTCGGGTCCGCTCCGCGACCGGATCGACCTGTGGGTGGCCGTCGACCGGGTGCCACCGGCGGCCCTCATCGGGCCGGTCGCGCCGGAGGCGTCGGCGCGCGTCGCCGAGCGCATCGCGGCCGCGCGACGGCGACAACGCGACCGGTCCGGCGACACCCCGAACGGCCGGATCCGCGGGCGGTCGCTACGGGCGGTCTGTGGCCTCGACGACATCGCCGCCGGCCGCGCGATCGCGCTGGCAGAGCGCGAGGGGCTCTCCGGTCGCGGCACCGAGCGCCTGCTGCGCGTCGCGCGGACGATCGCCGACCTCGCCGGGTCGGAGGTCGTGGCGATCGAGCATCTCGACGAGGCCGCGCGCTTCCGGGCGCCGGTGGACCGGATGACGATGCGGGCGGCGGGCTGATGCTCGGCGTCGGACGCGCCGGCGCCTGGCGGCGCGAGGAGCCGCCGGCGGGTCGGACCGCGCTCGCCGGGGCGGGCTCGCCCGCGACGCCGGAAACGGGTCGGTCGGCGATCGACACCGACGACGCGGACGCCGACGACCGCGAGCGGGACGCGTGGGTCGTCCTCGACGGCGTCCAGGGCGTCGGTCCCGTGTCGTTTGCGCGGCTGATCGCGGCATTCGGGGACGCGCGGAGCGTGCTTCGCGAGGCGTGCGGTCCGCGGGGCCCCGCCCGGCTGGTGGCCGCGTCCGTCGGACCCGACGACGGCTCGTCGTCGCTCTCGTCCGCGATCGCCCGGGCTGTCGCGGACGCGGCGGCGGACCCCGGGCGACAGCTCGCCTCCCTCGATCGGGCCGGGGTGCGGGCGGTGACCCTCGTCGATCGCGACTACCCGTCGCGGCTGCGCCGCATCGACCTGCCGCCGCCGGTGCTGTACGTCGCGGGATCGGCCGAGGCCCTCGACCGCCCCAGGGCCGTCGCGATCGTGGGCACGCGACGGCCGACGGCGGTCGGGCGCGCGACCAGCGGGCGGATCGCAGACGCGATTGCCGGCTTCGAGGTCACCGTGGTCTCGGGCCTCGCGTTGGGCATCGACGCGGCCGCGCACGCCTCGACGCTCCGCGCAGGCGGCACCACGGTGGCCGTCATCGGCGGCGGGCATCTGCGCCTGTACCCGGCCTCCCACCGCGGCCTCGCCCGGGCGATCGTCGCCCAGGGCGGGGCGGTGATCAGCGAGTTCCCGCCCGAGACGGCGCCGAGCCGGGGCACCTTCCCGCGCCGGAACCGGATCATCAGCGGGCTCGCCGACGCCACGGTCGTGGTCGAGGCCGGCGCCCGGAGCGGGGCCCTGACCACTGCCGCGTGGGCGCTCGAACAGGGCCGCGGCCTGCACATCGTGCCGGGCCGGCTCGACGACCCGGCGGTGGCCGGCTGTCTCGCGTTCCTCCGCGAGGCGGGTCCCGAGGCCCGGATCGTGGCGGGGATCGGCGAGCTCATCGAGGACCTCGGCCTGCTCGAGCCGCCGGCCGGCACACGGCCCGACGCGCTGGCGCTGGCGGACGCGGCCGACGGGGCGCGGACGGTCGCGGCGGTGCTCTCGGCTCTTCCGGCGGTAGAGCGCGCGGTGGCGGAATCGCTCGTCGTGGGCCGCGGGTCGGTGGACGAGCTCGTCGCCGCGACGGGCCAGCCGGGCGCGACGGTCCTCGGCGCACTCACCGGGCTCGAGCTGCGTGGTCTCGTCGTGGAGACCTACGGGCGATACCGGCCTTCCGGGTCGCTGGCGGGGCCGCCGACGAGCTCGCCGTCGGGGGCGGCGCGTGCCATCCGGGCGACCGGGCGATCGTCGCCCGAAGGCCCTCGGACCGGGTGACCGCCGGCCCGCGAGGTTGCCGACCCGTGGACCGCGATGCTACGCTCCGCCAAACCCGGCAGCGCGAACCCCCGCCCCTTGCTCGCCTGCCAATCCCTTTCGCGGCGCGAATGCGGTGGGCCGCCCCGAGCGGGATGCGGGCACATGGAGGACACGTATTGCGGAAGCTCGGCGCGACCGCGCTCGCCATTCCCGTGCTCGCCGCCGTCTATCTCGCGGCGCTCCGGGCGCACGGTGGCGTCCAGCGCGTGTTCGCCGGGCTCGGTGCCGCCCTGGTCATCGCGGTGGTCGCCGCCGCCAGCATGCCGCCCGCCAGGAGCACGGCCGTGCCCGCGTTCGAGCCGGCACCCGTCGCCGCCCGCGTCCTCGACTCGGTCAAGACCGGCCACGGAGCCAGCGACCCGATCGAGATCGAGTTCGACGCCCCGATGGACGCGGCGTCGGTCGCCGGGGCCCTGCGGGTCTCGCCCGACGGCCCGATCAACGTCGCGTGGGACGCGGCCGGACGCCACCTGACGATCACGCCGATGGCGCACTGGCGCCCGGACACCCTGTACACCGTCACGGTCGACGGCAGCGCGCGCTCCGAGGCGGGCGGCAAGCTCGGCACGCCGATCCGGACCGTCGTGCTCACGGCCGCGGCCGGCACGGGGTCGCTGGCCGCGACGCGGACCCTTGGGGACCGCGTCCGCGCGGACACCTCGTTCACGATCAAGCTGGATCGGGCCGTCCCGCTCGCGGCCCTGCGGGCCGCGCTCCGCTCGACGCCCGCGTTGCGTGGGGACCTCCAGCCGGGCGCCGCCCCCGGCGAGTATCGGTTCACGCCCTGGAGCCAGCTGAGCCCGGGCACCAAGTACCGCATCTGGCTCGAGGGACTCGTGGACGCGGACGGCCTGCCGTTTGAGGCGGTCCTCGCGATCCTCGTCTCGACGAGCAAACCGCCCTCGGTCGTCAGGTTCCGCCCGGTCAACGGCACGGCGAAGGTGGAGCGCACCGCGATCCTCTCGGTCCGGTTCACGCAACCGATGCAGCGCACCACGACCGCCGCGGCGTTCGTGGTCGCCAGCGGCGGCCATCGTGTCACCGGCAAGATCGCCTGGGCCGAGGCGGGGACCGTTCTCGTGTTCACGCCGGCGAGGCCGCTCGCCTACGGCGCCAGCGTCCGGATGACGGTCGCCGGATCGGCCCGCTCCCGCGGCGGCGTCCGCGTCCCCGCCGCGTCGGCCACGTTCAAGGTCGTGCCGAAGCCATCCACGCGGGCCCAGACCGCTGGCGCCCCATCCGGTGGTGGTGGTGGTGGTGGTGGCGGTGGTCGTGGCAGCAAGTCGATCCCGCAAGCGGGCGGCGGTGGCGCGGCGGATGGCAGCTGGGGCGCGGTCGAGCGCTACTACCTGCAGCTGATGAATTGCACCCGCACCGGCGGCTGGGTCACCGGCAGCGGCAACTGCAGCTCGCCCGGGGGCCGGAACGTCGACCCGTTGGCGCTCAGCGAGGGGATCTCGGACGCGGTGTCGCGTCCGTACGCGCGCCACCTGGCAAACAACAACCAGTGCGACCACTTCATCGGCGGCACCCCGGGCGACCGCCTGCGGCGCGCCGGCTACGACAGCTACCGCTGGGCCGAAAACCTCGGCTGCCGGTCGGGCAACCCGTTCAACGCCGTCCTCGGGTCGCACCTCTACTTCCAGAGCGAGAAGCCGTACAACGGCGGCCACTACCGCAACCTGATGAACCCCGACTACGACCGGTGCGGGATCGGCGTCTGGGTCGACAACGGGCGCGTGCGGCTGGTCATCGACTTCTACCACCCCTGATCGAGGCGCCCGGCGGACGCGCGAGCGGCGCCGGGAGGACCATCGGGCGGGTGACCATCGGGCGGTGACGGCGACCACCGGCGATCGGCGAGCATCGGCGCATGATCCGCAATGTCGTCATCCATGCCTCGAACGAGCAGCCGCTGCTGGCGGACCTGTTCGACCTGCCGTCCGCGGACGACGCCGGCCTTTTGTGCACGAACCTGAGGATGATGGACGGCAAGCGTCCCGTCTTCATCGACCAGATCGAGTCGACATTCTTCTTCCCGTATCACGTGATCCGCTTCCTGGAGCTGCCGAAGGGCGCCGCACCCGCCCCGACGAAGTCACGGCGCAAGGGCTCGGGGCACGCCGCCGTCGCCGACGAGCGGCCCGACCCGCAGCCCGAGTCCCTGCTCCCGATCGCGCTCGGCGGACCGAGTGAGGCGAACGGCGAGGGCGACATCGACATCGACATCGAGATCGACGAGGACTTCCTCCAGCGGGTCCGCGACATCTAGCGACATCCCCCCGCGCCACATCCGCCGCGGAGCCGCGGACGGCGCCGGTCCGAGCGGCCACGGCGCGCGGCCCGAGAGCCACCGGCCCGGGACCGGGTAACGGGCGGCAAAGAACCCGGTGCTACACTCCGCGCCGCCATGCCGAAGCACCTCGTGATCGTGGAGTCGCCAGCCAAGGCGAGGACGATCGAGCGCTATCTGGGCGACGACTACCAGGTCCTCGCGTCGTACGGCCACGTCCGCGACCTGCCCGAGAACCCGGGCAAGGGCAAGTTCGGGGTCGACGTCGACCACGATTTCGCGCCCGAGTACGTGATCCCCGACGACCGGCGCAAGCAGGTGTCCGCGATCGAGAAGGCAGCCAAGGGGGCGACCGACGTCTACCTCGCCACCGACCTCGATCGCGAGGGCGAGGCGATCGCGTGGCACGTCGCCGAGGCCGCGAACGTCCCCAGCTCGAAGACGCACCGGGTGACGTTCAACGAGATCACCGAGGGCGCCATCCGCGAGGCGTTCGCCAGCCCGCGCGACATCGACCGCAACCTCGTCGACGCCCAGCAGGCGCGCCGCATCGTCGACCGCCTCGTGGGCTACACCCTGAGCCCGCTGCTGTCGCGCAAGGTCCGGGGCGGCCTGTCCGCGGGACGCGTGCAGTCCGTCGCCCTGCGCCTGGTCGTCGACCGCGAGCGCGAGATCCGCGCCTTCACGGCCCGCGAGTACTGGACGCTCGAGGCGCTCCTGGCCACGCCCGACGGCACGCAGATGACCGCCGAGGTCGTGCGCATCCTGGGCAAGCCGCTCGACGTCGGCGACGAGGCGACCGCGCGGCGCCATGCCGATGCGCTCCGCAAGCTCCAGCCCGTCGTCGACTCGGTGGCGACCCGGCCCTCGAAGCGCAACCCGTCGCCGCCGTTCACCACCAGCACCCTCCAGCAGGAGGCGAGCCGCAAGCTCGGCTTCAGCCCCAAGCGGACGATGAGCATCGCCCAGCGGCTGTACGAGGGCGCCGACACGCCCGACGGCCACGTCGGCCTCATCACCTACATGCGGACGGACTCGACGGCGATCGCGGGCGTGGCCATGGCCGAGGCCCAGGGCGTGATCCGCGACCGGTTCGGCGAGCGCTACGGGACGGGCAAGGGCCGGGTCTACAAGACGAGCGCGAAGGGCGCCCAGGAGGCGCACGAGTCGATCCGGCCGACGTCCTTCCTGCGCGATCCCGAGACGCTCCGATCGGCGCTCAAGCCCGAGGAGTACCGCCTCTACCGGCTCATCTGGCAGCGGGCGATCGCCTCCCAGATGGCGCCCAAGGAGCTCGAGACCACGACGATCGAGCTGGAGGCCGGCGACTACCGCCTGCGGGCCTCGGCGACGCGCACGCTGTTCGACGGCTTCGCGCGGGTCTACACCGAGGGCCAGGACGACTCCGCCGCGGAGGAGGCCGAGCGCACGCTGCCGCCGCTCGCCAAGGGCGACGTCACGCGCGTCCTCGACGTCACCTCGACCCAGCACTTCACCGAGCCGCCGCCGCGGTTCACGGAGGCCACGCTGATCAAGGCCCTCGAGGAGCACGGCATCGGCCGCCCGTCCACCTACGCGGCGACGATCTCGACCATCGTCGACCGCGGCTACGTGCGGATCGAGGAGCGGCGCCTGCACCCCGAGGAGATCGGCGAGATCGTGACCGACCTGCTCGTGGAGCATTTCGGCGAGTACGTCGACCTCGCGTTCACCGCGCGCATGGAGGAGGAGCTCGACGAGGTTGCCCGCGGCGAACGTGCCTGGGTCCCGCTGCTGCGGGAGTTCTTCGAGCCCCTGCGCATCCGCGTGGACGAGAAGCGCAAGGAGCTCAAGCGCGCGGACTTCACCACCGAGGCCACCGACGAGGTCTGCTCGCTCGGTCACCCGATGGTCATCCGGCTCGGTCGCAACGGGAAGTTCCTCGCCTGCTCGACCTACCCCGACCACAAGGAGACGCGGCCGCTGCCGGGCGAGGAGGCGCCGAAGCTCGAGGGCGACGGCGACCCGTGCCCGCAGTGCGGCGAGGGCGTCCTGACGACCAAGCGCGGCAAGTTCGGGGCGTTCGTCGGCTGCTCCCGCTACCCCGACTGCACCTACATCCGCAAGGACGGGCCGCCGCCCCCGGACCAGCTGCCGTTCGACGTGGTGTGCCCCAAGAACGGCGACGGCCGCCTGGTCGCGCGTCGCGCGCGGCGGACCGGCAACGTCTTCTGGGGGTGCTCGAACTACCCGCGCTGCGACTTCACCACGAACCACGAGCCGACGGGGGCGATCCACGACATCCACGACGACGGCAAGGGCGCGGTCGCGCGACGCGGCGAGTCCGGCCTGTGCCTGACCTGCGGGGCGACCGTCGAGCTGCCCGAGGGGAACCTCGTGGGCCTGCGGCTGGCGGGCGGCCCGCCCGATCCGGCAGCGCTGGAGCGGCCGGCGCGCGGCGGCGGCAGCGGTGGCCGTCGCGGTGCCGCGCGTGGCGGCGGGGGAGCCCGTCGTGGGACGAGGGGCGCGGGCGCGTCGCGGTCGGGGGCTGGGACGCGACGCTCCGCGTGATCGGGCCGAGGACGCCGCGTCGTCCGGGGTCCGGGCATGATCTCTCCTGATGCACGATGCCTGACGGCGTGACCGGCGGCGAGGCGCTGCGTCGCTTCGTCCGCTCGCTCGAGGCGCGCGACACCTCGCCCCACACGCGCCGCTCGTACGAGTCGACGATCGCCGCCTATCTCGACTGGCTCGAGGCACGCGGCGACGACTGGCGGTCGCCGGGCCGCACGGTGCTGCGCGCCTACCTGGCCGAGCTCGGGGACGGGCGCGCCCGTTCCTCGGTCGCGCAGCGGCTGGCCGCCATCCGCGCGTTCCACCGCCACGCGGCGAAGGCGGGCCTGGCCCCCGGCGACCCGTGGGGGGCGATCGCGACGCCCCGGCTGCCGCGTCGCCTGCCCCGCGTGCTCGAGGTCGACCAGGTGGAGCGGCTGATCGCCGTCGTGGAGGACGACCTCGACGCGGCCGACGCGGCGGTGGCCGCGGGCCGCTCGACCGGCAAGGGCGTCGCCCGGGTCGACGCGGATGTCGCGCGCGCCATCGCCCTGCGCGACCTGGCCCTCGTCGAGACCGCGTACGCCGCCGGCCTGCGCATCAGCGAGCTGGCCGCCGCCGAGCTCGGCAGCCTCGACCTGCGGCGTGGCGAGGTGCGCGTCCTGGGCAAGGGGCGCAAGGAACGCATCGGGCTGCTGGGCCGGCCCGCCCGCGAGGCCCTCGCGGGGTACCTCGAGGACGGGCGGCCGGCGCTGGCCGCCCGCCGGGCGCCGCTGACCGATGAGCCGACCGCGGTGTTCCTCAACCATCTCGGCGCCCCGCTCGGCGTCCGCGGCCTCCGCGGCCGACTGGACCGGCTCCGGCGTCTCGCCGGCCTCCCGGAGGGCGTCAGCCCGCACACGCTCCGCCACAGCTTCGCGACCCACCTCCTCGAGGGCGGCGCGGACCTCCGCGTGGTGCAGGAGCTGCTCGGTCACGAGAGCCTCGCGACGACGCAGGTCTACACGCACGTCTCGCCGCAGCGGCTGCGCGAGGCGTACCGGATGGCGCATCCGCGGGCCAGGGCGACGTGAGCGACGACCCGACGACGTTCATCGACGTGGTCGAGCCGGCCGAGGACGGCGTGGATCTCCCCGCGATCGAGGAGACCGCCGGGAGGGGTCGGGTCGGCAATGCGACGCTCGCCCTGGCCCGGGCGGGCTTCATCGTCACCGGGGCGTTCCTGCTGTCGCGGATCCTCGGCTACCTGCGCTACGTCGCCATCGCGGCGGCCGTGCCGAACGGCCAGCAGCTCGACGCCTTCTTCGCGGCGTTCCGGATCCCGGACTTCCTGTTCCAGCTGGTCGCCGCCGGGGCGCTGTCGTCGGCGATGATCCCGATCGTCGCGGGCCTCCTCGCGAACCATGAGGAGGCACGGGCGTGGCGGGTGGTGTCGAGCGTGACCACGCTGATGCTCGGCACGCTCGCGATCCTCGCGGCCGTTGTGCTGCTCCTCGCGCCCGGCCTCGTGGCGACGATCACGCCCGGGTTCGACGCGTCGGAGCTCGCGCTGACGACGGAGCTGACCCGGATCATGGTGCTCGCGCCGCTGTTCCTGGCGGCCGGCGCCGTGGCGACCAGCGTCCTCAACGCGCGCGGGCGGTTTGGCGCGGCGGCCATGGCGCCGCTGGCCTACAACCTCGGGATCATCGGCGGGGCGCTGTTCCTCGTCCCGGCGATGGGCGTCGCGGGCCTCGCGGTGGGCGTGGTCATCGGCGCGGCCGGCCACCTGCTGGTCCAGGTGCCGACGCTGCGCCGGATCGGTGCCCGGATCCGCCCGCGCATCGACCTCGGTGACCCGCAGGCGCGGCGGACGCTGGTGCTGATGGCGCCCCGGGCGCTCGGCCTCGGGGCGACCCAGATCGTGTTCCTCGTGATGACCAGCCTGGCCTCGGGGCTGGCCACGGGGTCGATCGCGATCTTCAACTTCGCGTTCGCGATCCTGCAGATCCCCATCGGCGTGATCGGCGTCCCGCTGGGCGTCGTGCTGCTGCCGTCGCTGTCGCGCGAGGCCGCGACGGGCGGGGCGGACGCGTTCCGCCGCCTGCTCGTGCGCGGCCTGTCGATGCTTGCCTACGTGATGCTCGCGATCACCGCGCTCGGGATCGCGCTGTCGCAGGACGTCGTCCAGCTGCTGTTCGGCTTCGTGGGCGTGAGCCAGGCCGCGCTCGACCAGACCGGGACCACGCTGGCGATCTTCCTCGTCGGCCTCACCGCGCACTCGCTGATCGCGGTGCTGGCGCGCGCGTTCTACGCGCTGCAGGACACGGCCACGCCGGTCGTGGCCGCGCTGATCGCGGTCGGCGTGAACATCGTCGTGGCCAGCGTGCTGGTCGGGCCGCTGGGCCTCGACGGCCTCGCGGTCGCGATCGCGACGGCCGCCTGGCTGGAGACGCTCGCGCTGGTCCTGCTCCTGCAGCGGCGGATGCCGTCGCTGGGCCTCGGGCAGGTGGGGAGCGTGATGCTGCGGACCGCGATCGTGGCGGCGGCGGGCGGCGCGGTCGCGTGGGCGGTCAACGGCTGGCTCGTGACGGCCTGGGGCGTCGACCCGGGCATCGTGCGCCTGCTCCTGCGGATGGCGGTCGCGACGGCGGCCGGTGGCCTGGTGATCCTCGGCGGGTCGCTCGCGTTGCGGATCGGGGAGCCGCGGCTTATCGTCGCGATCGTGGTCGACCTCGTGCGCCGCCGCGGCCGCTCATGACGGCCCGCGCCGATGCCGCACCGACCCCCGAGGTGACGACCGCCGATCCCGGCGACGCCGCCGCGTGGGACGCGTTCGTGGAGGCGAACCCGCTCGGCTCTTACCTCCAGCTGTCGGGCTGGGCCGGCGTGAAGGCCGTCAACGGCTGGCGGTCCCGGCGGCTCCTCGCGGGCGGGGCCGGCGCCCAGGTGCTGCTGCGGCGTCCGGGACCGCTGCCGTGGGCGTTCGCCTACGCCCCTCGCGGACCCGTGCTCGATCGCTGGGACGCCGAGGGCATCGGCCGGTTCACCGAGCTCGCCCGCGACGGCCTGCGGTCCGCGACGTCGGGCGCCGGCCGGGTCAGCCACCTGCGCATCGACCCCGAGATCGAGCGCGACACCGGCCCCGACGCGGGCGGCGCGGTCCGGGAGGCCCTGCGCGCCGCGGGCTGGCAGCCGGCCGCGCCGATCCAGCCGGCCTCGACCCGGGTCATCGACCTCGCGGCCGACGAGGCCGCCCTGTGGGCCGACCTGCGCAAGAAGTGGCGCCAGTACGTCAACAAGGCGCGCTCGGGCGGCGTGCGCGTCGTCGACGCGGGCCCCGAGGGGCTCGACGAGTTCTACCGGATCTACCAGGAGACCGCCGGGCGGGCGGGCTTCCTGATCCGGGCCCAGTCCGCGTACCGCGACGTCTGGGACGCGTTCGGGCCGAGCGGGCGTGCGCGGCTGCTGTTCGCCGAGCTGCCCGACGGCACGCCGGTCGCGACGCTGTTCCTCGTCCGCGCGGGAGCCCGGGTCGTGGAGCCATACGGCGGCATGACCGAGGCCGGGGCGGACAGCCGCGCGAACTACCTGCTCAAGTGGGAGGCGATCCGCAGCTCGCGCGAGCAGGGGGCGACGTCGTACGACCTGTGGGGCCTCGCCCACGCCGGCATCGCGCATTTCAAGACCGGCTTCGGCGGGCGCGAGATCGACTACATCGGGGCGTTCGACCTCGTGCTCGATCCGCTCGGCCGGCGGACGTACGCGGTCGCCCAGTCCGCGCGCGTCCGGGTCGCACGCCTGCGCCACGGGCTGCGCGGCGGAGGTTCGGCCTCCGGGTACGGCGGCGCCGCGTCCGACGGCGCCGATGGGCCGCGGCCGACCGCGCCCGGCACAGCCGGCTTCGGGGGCGACGGGTGACCTCGGGCGTGGTCGAGCTCGACGAGGCGGCCCTCGGCGACTGGGACGCACGGGCCGTCGACGCCCCGGGCGGGCACGTGCGCCAGTCGCGCGCCTGGGCCGCGCATCGCAGGTCGCAGGGCTGGCGGCCGCGCTTCCTCGCGATCGGGGAGCAGCGTGCGCTCGCGCTCACGCGGCCGTGGCCCGTCGTCGGCGGCGGGTCGGCCTACCTGCCCCGCGGCCCGGTGGGTGCCGGCGAGCCGTGGATGCCCGACGGCTCCGGCGCGGGCGCCGCGGTCGGGGACGCGCTGGCGGCGGCATCGGCGCACCTCGCGGCTGACGGCATCGACGTGGTCGCCGCGGACCCGGAGGTCGCCGCCGCCGATGCCGGATACGCGCAGGCGCTCCGCGGCGCCGGCTTCCACGCGATCGACGAGATCCAGCCCTCGCGCCATCGCATGGCCCTGCCGCTGCCCGCCGACGGCGACAGGGAGGCGGTCATGAGCGGCGTCGCGAAGGCCACCCGCCAGCGGATCCGCCGCGCCGAGCGCGACCAGGTCACGGTCCTCCGCTGGGACGCCGCGCCGGGCGCCGCGGCCCACGAAGGCTTCGAGGCGGCGACCGAGGCGCCCGAGCCGGCGCTGGACCGGTTCTTCGGGCTCCTGCGCGCCACCGGCGAGCGGCGCGGGTTTGGGTTCGGGGGTCGCGAGGAGTTCGTCACCTGGTGGCTGCGGGCCCTGGCGGCGGGCCACCTCGTCTACCTCGAGGCGCGCGAGGAGGCCGTCGACGGCGACGTGCTCGGCGGCCTCGTGCTGTACCGCCACGGCCGGCGCCTGTCGACCGCCCACTCGGCGGACCGGGCGGAGCGCCGGCACGACCACCCGGGCGCCATGCACCTGCTCCGCTGGCGGGCGATCGAGCTCGCCCTCGCGGAACGGCGGACCGAGATGGACCTGGGCGGGGTCGACATCGCCGGCGCCCGGCGCGAGCCGCGGCCCGGCGAGCCGACCTTTGGACTGTACGAGCACAAGCGGTCATTCGGGGCGACGTGGCTGGAGCTGGCGGGCGCGCAGGAGCACGTCGCCCGTGCCTGGCGGTATACGGCCGGCCGCGCCGCGGCGCGCGCCACCCGCGCGATCGGGCGGGGGAGCGGCGGGTGACCGAGGAGGCCCTGTCACCGTCCCTCGCCGCGCTCCTCGCCGCGGCGGAGCCGGTCACGCCGCGTCCGCTGGACGGCCTGATCGCCCGCCTGCGTCACGCCGACATCGTGCGCGGCGCCCGCCGCGACGACCTGCCGATCGGCGCGGCCGCGCTGGCCGACGTCGAGGTCCTGGGCGTTACCGACGACTCCCGGAAGGTCAGGGCGGGCATGCTGTTCGCCGCCCTGCCGGGCTTCCACGTCGACGGCACCGAGTACGTCGCGTCGGCGGCGGCCGCCGGCGCCGCGGCGGCGATCGTCGAGCACCCGGTCAGCGGCCTTGACCTGCCGCAGCTCGTCGTCGGCGCCTCGCGGGCCGCCCTCGCCCGGGCCGCCGGCTGGTGGTACGGCGACCCGTCGCGGGCCCTCGGCGCGATCGGGATCACGGGCACCGACGGCAAGACGACGACCTCGTTCCTCGCCGTCGCCGCCCTGGAGGCGGCGGGCCTGTCGAGCGGCCTCATCGGAACGGTCGAGACCCGGGTGGGCGACGTGCGCGACCGGCACGCCGCCCACGTCACCACGCCCGGCGCCCCCGAGCTCCAGGCGACGCTCGCGGCGATGGCCCGCGCGGGCAACGCCGTGGCCGTGATCGAGACGACGTCCCACGCGCTGGAGCTCGACCGCGTGCTCGGCGTGGCGTGGGACGCGGCGGTGTTCACGAACCTCACCCACGAGCATCTCGAGCTCCACGGCACGTTCGAGGCCTATCGCGCGGCCAAGCTCAAGCTGTTCCGCGCGCTGGCGCCCGGCCCGGCCCGCCCGGACACCCCGGACACCCCGGACGGCGTCGAGAACCCGGACAAGGTCGTCGCCGGGCGGCCGTGGCCGAAGGTCGCCATCGTCAACCGTGACGACCCGGCGGCGCCGTGGTTTGAGGCCGCCGCCCACGAGGCCGGCGCGACCGTCGTCACCTACGGCGCGGACCCCGCCGCGCGGGTCCGCGCCACCTCGATCGAGGAGGACGCCAGGCATCTGCGCGTCGCCTACGCCGCTCCGTCCGGGGCGGGGCGGGTCGAGCTGCGCCTGACCGGGCGGTTCAACGCCCACAACGCGCTGGCGGTCGTGGCGCTGGGCGAGGCGCTGGGCCTCGATCCCGCGGCGGTCCGCGACGGCCTCGCGTCGGTCGAGGGGGTGCCGGGCCGAATGGAGCGGATCGACGAGGGCCAGCCGTTCGCCGTGATCGTCGACTACGCGCACTCGCCGGCGTCGCTGCAGGGCGTCCTCGACCTGCTGGCGCCGCTGGCCGCCGCGGGCGGCGGCGGGCTCGTCGCGGTGTTCGGGTCGGCGGGGGAGCGGGACACGGCCAAGCGCGCCGCCATGGGCCGGATCGCCGCGGAGCGCTGCCGCCTGGTGGTCGCGACCGACGAGGACCCGCGCGGCGAGGATCGCAACGCGATCGTCGCCGAGATCGTGCGCGGCGCGGAGGCGGGCGGCGGCCGGCGGGGGGTCGACGTGCTGGCGATCCCCGACCGGCGGGAGGCGATCGAGGCGGCGTTCGAGCGGGCCCGCCCGGGCGACGTCGTGCTGCTGGCCGGCAAGGGCCACGAGGCGTCGATCCTGTACGGGGACGGCCCCGTGCCGTGGGACGAGGCCGCGGTCGCGCGCGAGGCCCTGGCCGCGCTGGGCCACGGGGGGCGCTGAGCGTGCGGGGCTGCCTGTTCACGCTGCTCATCGGCGCGATCGCGATCGCCGTGTTCGTCGTCATCGGGCTGCCGGCCATCGCCGCCGGTGCGATCACGGCGGGCGTCACGGCCGCCGGCCTGCAGTCGGACGACACCGTCGTCACGGTGAGCAGCGACCCGCCGACCGACCTGCTGGGCCTCCGCGCCGACCGCGTGCGCGTCCGCGCGACCGACGCCACCTTCCGTGGCCTCGAGATCGCCAGCCTCGACCTCACGCTGCACGACGTCCACCTCGCCGACCGGACAGCCCGCACGATCGACGGCCAGATGGACGGTGTCGTCGTGCCCGACGTCGGCGGCCGCGCCCTGTCCCTGGGGACGATCGGCATCGAAGGCAGCGGCGCGAGCGTGACGGCCACCGCGACCGTCCCGGGCCCCGAGGTCGAGGCGATGATCGCCGACCGGATCGAGGACGCCCTCGGCACCCGTCCGACGGACGTCAGGCTCGCGGCACCGGACCGGCTGACGGTGCAGCTCGTGATCGCCGTCAAGGGCCGGTTCGTGGTCTCGGACGCGGGCGACCTCCTCGTGCGGATCACCAACGGCCCCGCGGCCGGCCAGACGGTCACGGTGCTGCGGGGCGGCGTGGACGTCCCGCTCCGGGTGACCGCGGCCTCGGTGACGGCGGACGGCGACCTCGAGCTCACCGGCGACCTCGCCGTGAGCCTGCTCGGCTGACCGGGCGCGAGCGTGGCCGAACGGAGCCCGTGCGGGACCCGGGGGTAGACTCCGCGCATGGCTGAGCCCGTCGTCCGCGACCCCGAGGCGCCCCTCGCGACCGCGCCCGGCGCGAGCACGGCCCGCGGCCGGGGGCCGAGGCGGACGGGCGCGACGGCGGGTGCGGCCAGGACCGCGGCCGTCGACCTCGACGGGCTGCGGGCCACCCTGCTCGCCGAGCTCCATCGCCAGCACCCCCAGGCCGACCTCGGCATCGTGGAGCGCGCCTTCGACCTCGCCGTCGAGGCCCACGCCACCCAGGTCCGTGCGTCGGGCGAACCCTACGTCACCCACCCGATCGCCTCGGCCCAGATCCTCGCCGACCTCGGCATCGACCCGGTCGCCGTGACGGCCGCGCTGCTCCACGACGTGCCCGAGGACACCGAGTACAGCCTGGCGGACGTCGAGGACAGGTTCGGGCCGGAGGTCGCCCATCTCGTCGACGGCGTCACCAAGCTCTCGCGGTTCAGCACCCACAGCCACGAGCAGCAGCAGGCCGAGAACATCCGGAAGATGTTCCTGGCGATGGCGGACGACATCCGGGTCGTCCTGATCAAGCTCGCCGACCGCCTGCACAACATGCGCACGCTGGGCGCGCTGGGGATCGAGAAGCAGCAGCGCATCGCCCGCCAGACGATGGAGATCTACGCGCCGCTGGCCGAGCGGCTCGGAATCTGGCAGATGAAGTGGGAGCTCGAGGACCTCGCGTTCAAGGCGCTGGAGCCCGAGGCGTTCCGCGAGCTCGCCCGCCAGCTCGACACCCGGCGCAAGGGCCGCGAGAGCTACATCGAACGGGCGATCGAGGAGCTGCGCCCGAGGCTGGCCGACGCGGGCATCGAGGCCGAGCTCCAGGGGCGCCCGAAGCACATCTACAGCATCTGGAAGAAGATGCAGCGCAAGAGCGCGGAGTTCGGCGAGATCTACGACGTCTACGCCATCCGCCTGCTGGTCGACGAGGTGCGCGACTGCTACGCGGCCCTCGGCATCGTGCACGCGCTGTGGCGCCCGATCCCGGGCCAGTTCGACGACTACATCGCCGTTCCCAAGAACAACCTCTACCAGTCGCTCCACACCGCGGTCATCGCGCTCGACGGCAAGCCGCTCGAGATCCAGATCCGGACGCACGCGATGCACCAGGTGTCCGAGGTGGGCATCGCCGCCCACTGGCGGTACAAGGAGGGCTCCAAGGCCGAGCGCGACTACGACGCCAAGCTCGCCTGGCTGCGCCAGCTCATGGAGTGGCAGCGCGACGTCAGCGACTCGGACGCGACCGAGTTCGTCGAGGGCATCAAGCTCGACATCTTCCAGGACCAGGTCTTCGTGTTCACCCCCAAGGGCGACATCAAGGACCTGCCGGCGGGCGCGACGCCGCTCGACTTCGCCTACCGCATCCACACCGACGTCGGCCACCGCACGATCGGCGCCAAGATCAACAACCGCCTCGTGCCACTGGACTACCGGCTCAAGAACGGCGACATCGTCGAGATCGTCACCACCAAGGGCGAGCACGGGCCATCGCGCGACTGGCTGAACATCGTCCGCACCTCGCATGCCCGCGAGAAGATCCGGCAATGGTTCAAGAAGAAGGACCGCGCCGAGAACATCGTCCACGGTCGCGAATCCCTCGAGCGAGAGCTCCGCCGTCTCGCTCGGACGAGCATCCAGGCCGTGGGCCTCGATCGGATCGCCGAGGTCGCCAAGACCTACCAGCACGATTCGGTCGACGACTTCTACGCCGCGATCGGCTACGGGGCGATCTCGACCTCGCAGGTCGTCATCCGGCTGGGCGTCCTCGACGACGGCGAGACGTCGCTGCCGACGATCGCGCCGCCCCAGCCGGCCCGCACCGGTGGTGTGCGGGTCAAGGGGGTGGGCGACCTCCTCGTCCGCTTCGCGAAGTGCTGCCACCCGATCCCGGGTGACCCGATCCAGGGCTTCATCACGCGCGGCAAGGGCATCACCGTGCACCTGATGTCGTGCCCGACCGTCCTCAACGAGCGCGAGGTGAGCCGCCTCATCGACGTCGAGTGGGAGGCGGCCCCGGCGCAGACCTACCCGATCGCGATCCGGGTCGAGGCCTACGACCGCACGGGCCTGCTGTCGGACATCACCCAGGTCATGGCCGAGAACAAGGTCAACATCCTGGCCGCGAACGTCGGCGTCAACCCGGACCACACCGCGGTCGTGGCGATGACGATCCAGGTGGCGTCGGTCGCGCAGCTGGCCAAGGTCATGAGCCGCGTCGAGCAGCTGAAGGACGTGATCAGCGCTCAGCGCGAGCTCGGCTAGCGCGCCGCTGATCCGGCGCCGCGGCGGGGCCATTCACCGCCGAATGAGCTGGGGCTCGTCCGAGTGTGAGGCCGGGGCGAAATCCGGGGTTGGCGTCCGTCCCCGCGCTCGACGACCCGCGATCTCATTCAGACATGAATGCGATGCTTCGGAGAGTCGGGCAGCCCTTGCGAGGGCGGGCGGCGACCGCGTTGCGGCGGACCGGACGCTTCTAGCGAGGGCGCGCGCCGACGGACGCGGTGGAGGCCCCGGCCATCGCCGGCTGCCCGCGGGTCCCGGTGGCGAGGGTGATCCGACGGCGGCGGACCCACCCGTAGGCGGCGAAGCCGATCACGGTGCACGCGATCCCGCCCAGCGCCATGGCCTCGGCGACGCCGAAGCGCGACGCGATCCAGCCCATGAGCAGGCCGCCGACGGGCGTCGAGCCCGCGAACACGGTGGTGTAGACGCTCATCGTCCGGCCCCGCAGGTGGTCGGGTACCGCGAGCTGGATCGTGGTGTTCGCGGTCGCGGCCATCGCGATCGCGCCGAGGCCGACGAGGAACATCAGGCCGAGCGACAGGAGGAACACGCCGGACAGGCCGAGCGCGACCTCCGCGATGCCGACGAGGATCGCGCCGCCGGCGATCATGCCGACCCGGGACCGCGGCGAGAAGGCGATGTACAGAGCCGCGACGAGCGACCCGAGGCCGGACGCGGCCATCAGGAACCCGTAGCCGGTGGCATCGGAGTGGAGGACCTGCTCGGTGAGCGGCGGGATGAGGACCTGGAAGTTCATGCCGAACGTCGCGACCAGCCCGACGACCGAGACCCCCAGCAGCACGAGCGGCGTGCGGCGGACGTAGCTGAGGCCCTCGCGGAGTCCGCTGTAGACCTCGCGGGCAGAGCCGGGTCGGGCGATCGGCGGCACGACCCGCAGCTCGCCCTGGCGCATCGCGAGCAGGGCGATGAGGACGGCGAGGAAGCTGATGGCGTCGATGAAGAAGGCCGTCGACACGTCGAAGGCGCCGATGGTGAGCCCGGCCACGGCCGGGCCGATGACGCGCGCCCCGTTGAACATCGCCGAGTTCAGGGCGACCGCCGTCCCGATGTCCTCGCGCCCGACCATCTCAACCGAGAACGCCTGGCGGACGGGCATGTCGACGACGTTGGTCAGGCCGCCCAGCAGCGCCAGGATCATGACCTGCCAGACCTGGACCGTGCCGGTCGCGACCAGGCCGAACAGGGCGAACGACAGGACCATCTTGATGGCCTGGGTCACCATCAACGTCTGCCGCTTGGGGAGGGCGTCCGCGATCAGGCCACCGAACAGGCCGAGGACCATCACCGGAATCCACTGCATTGCCGCGACCACGCCGAGCAGGAATGGGTCGCCGGTGAGCTGGAGGATCAGCCAGCCCTGAGCGACCGTCTGCATCCAGGTGCCGATGAGGGAGATCAGCTGGCCGCCGAAGTAGAGCCGGTAGTTGCGATGGCGGAACGCGCGCGCGCCGTTGGCGAACGACAGGCCGGCGCCGGGCCGCATCATCGGTCGGACTCCGGTGCGTGCTGGGCGGCGTGCCGGCTCGTCGGGGGGTGCTCGTGGGTCGGCTCGCGACCCGCGTCGAGGTCTGCGAGGTGGCCGGCGAGGTGGTCGCGTCGCTCCTCGGCCTCGGCGATCATCGCCTGGAGCCGCTCGATCTTGCGCCGGATGGACCCGACCTGGCGATCGACCCGGGACAACGCGTCCTGGATCACCGCCCGTCGCTCGCCGGGATCGCTCGACGATCGGAACGTGGCCCGGTTGCGCGCGCGGGCCGCCTCGTCCTCGAGCAGCTGGCCGATCTCGGCAAGCGAGAAGCCCGCATCATCGCGGAGGCCCCGGATGAAGCGCAGGCGCTCGAGGTCCTCGGCGTCGTACAGGCGGTAGGCGCCCTCCGAGCGGGCGGCGGGGGCGAGGAGGCCGAGCTCCTCGTAGTAGCGGATCGTGCGCGGCGTCAGGCCCGTGTCGGCGGCCACCTCCTGGATCCGGAGCAGCCGCTCGCCGGCGACCTCCGAGGTGGGGGTGGCCGGGCGGAGATGCGTCATGCGCTTCAATCTACCAAACCTTACCGTTCACGTAAAGGTTAGAGTTCGGCTGGTGCTGGCGGCTGTGGCAGGATCACCGTGTCCGGCGCGGCTGGCAAGGAACGGAGGAGGCGGCCATCAGCGGGGCAGACACGGGCCGGGGGCCCACCGTTCGAACGGATGACCTGGAACACGGGGCCGACGCCGTCGTCCTCGAGGCGGGTCGGCAGTTGCGAGCGCCGGCGGCCGCGGGCATCGCCGGGATCCTGTTCGCGGCGCTCTACACCGTCGGCCTGGTACTGCTGCGCAATGAGGCGATCTACAAGGCCGACGACGCCGAGCTGGTGCGGCTGTTCGCCCGTGGCGAAGATCTGTCGGCCGTCATCGGCGGGCTCTACCTCGCGCCGTTCGCCGGGATCATGTTCCTGTGGTTCGTGGCCGTGATCCGGGACCAGATCGGCGAGCGCGAGGATCGGTTCTTCGCGACCGTGTTCTTCGGCAGTGGCATCTTGTTCGTCGCCCTGCTGTTCGTCGCGTCGGCGATCGCGGTCTCGCCGAGCGTCAGCTACCGCTACCTGGACCAGCCCGCGATGTCGGCAGCGGCGATCGACGTGCTCCGCTCGCTCGCCTACACCACCACGTTCGCGTTCGAGAACCGTGCCGCCGGCGTGTTCCTGTTCGCGACCGCGACGATCGGCCTCAAGACCGGTGTGTTCCCGCGCTGGTTCTCGGGCATCAGCTACCTGCTCGGCGCCGTCCTGCTGATCGCCGTGACGTTCGTGGACTGGGCGATCCTGGTCTTGCCAGCCTGGGTCCTGGTCGTGAGCCTCTTCGTCCTCCTCCGGGAGCGGTCGGGGCGGCGATCCGCCTGACCGGGCGCGGCCCGGCCGCCTAGACTTCGCCTCGATGCCCGCCTTCCGCGCCCCCCGGGGCACCCGCGACCTGCTGCCGGCCGACCGGGTGCTGTTCGACCGGCTGATCCGCACGGGGACCGAGCTCGCGGCCCGCTACGGGTACCGCCCCATCGAGACGCCCGTGTTCGAGCAGGCCGCCGTCTTCGAGCGCGGGATCGGCGAGGTGACCGACGTCGTCGAGAAGGAGCTGTTCCGGATCGCGCCGCGGACCGAGGAGTCGGAGTCGTGGGCGCTGCGGCCGGAGCCGACCGCCGGGATCGTCCGGGCGTACCTCCAGCACGGCATGCAGACGCTGCCGCAGCCGGTGAAGCTGACGGCGACCGGGCCCATGTTCCGCTACGACCGGCCGCAGGCCGGGCGCTATCGCCAGTTCTGGCAGTTCGACGTCGAGGCGATCGGCGACCCGGGCCCGGCGATCGACGCGGAGATCATCGAGCTCGGCGACCGCTTCTACGCGGAGGTCGGCGTCGAGGGCGTCCAGGTTCTCGTCAACTCGATCGGCGACGGCAGCTGCCGGCCGGCCTACATCGCGGAGCTGACCGACTACTACCGCGGCCACGTCGGCGACCTGCCGGCGACGGAGCGCGACCGGCTCGAGCGCAACACGCTGCGGCTGCTGGACTCCAAGGACCCGGCGATGACCGCGCTGAACGCGGCCGCGCCCCGGATCACGGACAGGCTGTGCGACGCCTGCGCGGCGCACTTCGAGTCGGTCAAGGCCCACCTGACGGCGGTCGGCGTGACGTGGCGCGTGGAGCCGGCCCTCGTCCGCGGCCTCGACTACTACACGCGCACCGCGTTCGAGTTCTACGTGGCGGGCCGCGAGGGGCAGCAGCAGGCGCTCGGCGGCGGCGGCCGGTACGACGGGCTGGTCGAGCTCCTCGGCGGCAAGCCGACGCCGGGCATCGGGTTCGGGCTCGGCCTCGATCGCGTCGCCCTCGTGCTTGGGGAGCAGGGGAGCGCCGAGCACGCGGAGCCGGGCCCGTTGGCGGTCGTGGTCGGCGCGGACCCTGAGGACACCGTCTCGCGCCTCCGGATCGCCACCGACCTGCGTGCCGCGCGGCTGTGCGTCCGCGCCGATCTCGCGCGCCGCAAGCTCGGGCGCCAGCTGGAGGCAGCCGGCAAGGACGGCGCCCATTTCGCGGTGATCATCGGCGACGAGCTGGCGTCGGGCCAGGTCCAGGTCCGCGACCTCCTCGCGGGCACCCAGCGGACGGTCGGCGTTGACGACCTCGCCCGTGAGCTCGCGCGAGCCGAGGCGGCCCACAAGCACGGCTGACATACGATAGGCAGCCGTTGCATGCCGCAGTCCGGAGTCCGTTCGCCGTGCCCGTCGAAGCCCCGCAGTTCGCCACCCCGTATCGCACGCACACCTGCGGTGCGCTGCGCGTCGAGGACGCCGGGACGACGGCCAAGCTCGCCGGCTGGGTCCACCGCCGCCGCGACTACGGGAAGCTGACGTTCATCGACCTCCGCGACCGCCACGGCATCACGCAGGTCGTGATCGACGCCGGGGACGCGCCCGAAGCGAGCCAGGCTGCGGCGAGGCTGCGCCCCGAGTTCGTGGTCGCGTTCGAGGGTGAGGTCGCGCTCCGCCAGCCGGGCACCGAGAACCCGAAGCTGCCCACCGGCGCGATCGAGCTCCAGGCGCGCTCGGTCCGCATCCTCAACGACGCGAAGACGCCCCCGTTCTACGTCAACGACCCCGACGCGCCGATCGACGAGACCCTCCGGCTCCGCTACCGCTACCTCGACATCCGGCGCGACCCGATGCAACAGCGCCTGCTGCTGCGCAGCCGCCTCGTCCAGGCGATCCGCGAGGTGCATCACGCGAACGGGTTCGTGGAGGTCGAGACGCCCAACCTGATCAAGAGCACGCCCGAAGGGGCCCGCGACTTCATCGTCCCGAGCCGCCTGCAGCCGGGGACCGTGTACGCGCTGCCCCAGAGCCCGCAGCAGCTCAAGCAGCTGCTGATGGTGGCCGGCATCGACCGCTACTTCCAGATCGCTCGCTGCTTCCGTGACGAGGACCTGCGCGGCGACCGCCAGCCCGAGTTCACCCAGCTGGACCTCGAGATGAGCTTCGTCGACGAGGCGACGGTGATGGCCTTCGTCGAGCAGATGGTGATCGACGTGACCCGGGCGACCGTGCCGGAGCGCCGGATCCGCCAGGTTCCGTTTCCCGTGCTCGAGTACGAGGAGGCGATCGAGCGGTTCGGGTCCGACAAGCCCGACATCCGGTTCGCCATGGAGCTGTTCGACCTCGCGCCCGCGCTCACCGGGCCCGACGGCGCTCCAGCGTCGGGCTTCCGCGTGTTCGACGAGACGCTCGCGGGCGGTGGCCGCGTCAAGGGCATCGTCGCGCCAGGGATGGGCGGCGCGACCCGGCGCGAGATCGACGACCTCACGGAGCTCGCCAAGCGGTTCGGCGCTCGCGGGCTGGTCCACCTGTCGGTCGTCGAGGCCGGCGAGCTCCATGGCCCCGTGGCGAAGTTCCTGTCGGCGGAGACGCAGGCGGCGATCCGCGAGGCCTCCGGCGCCGCGACCGGCGACCTCGTCCTCGTCGTCGCGGACGCGGCGGACGCCGCCAACGACGTGCTCGGCCGGCTGCGGGTCGAGCTCGGTGGACGCCTCGGGCTGGCGGACCCGGACGAGCTCGCCTATTGCTGGGTCCACCGCTTCCCGATGTACAAGTGGGATGCAGAGCAGACGCGCTGGGATGCGACGCATAACCCGTTCAGCGGCGTGGTGCCCGAGGACGAGCCGCTCCTGACGACCGTCTCGGGCAGCCTCGACGAGCGCTCGCCCGACGATCCCGCCGGGCGGGCTCGCGCGATGCAGTACGACATCGCGCTCAACGGCTGGGAGCTGGGCGGCGGCTCGGTGCGGATCTGGGACCGCGACCTGCTCGCGCGGAGCTTCAGCCTGCAGGGCTACTCGCTGGACCAGATGAAGGAGCGGTTCGGGGCGATGCTCGAGGCGTTCGAGTACGGCGCCCCGCCCCATGGCGGCATCGCCCTCGGGATCGACCGCTGGGCGATGATCTTCGCCGGTCAGACGAACATCCGCGAGGTCATGGCCTTCCCCAAGACGCAGTCGGGGACGGACCCGATGCTCGAGGCGCCGTCGGCGCCCGATGCCGAGCAGTACGCGGAGCTCGGGTTGCGGTTCGTGGGCGTGCCCGGCCGGAGCTAGCGAACCGATGCCCCCTGCCAGGATCCGGCGGTTGACACCCGGGGACGCGGCGGTGCTGACGCCGCTCGTCGAGCGCGCGACGGACGCCGGCGAGCTCCTCGGGTCGTCCGCGCCGCACGGGGAGTGGGTGATCAGGTTCGCGACGTCCGAGCCGGACCAGGTCGCCGTGGCCGAGGTCGACGGCGCGCTGGTGGGCGTCGTGCTGCCCGAGCTCAAGGCGCTGGTCGTCGAGCCGGGCCATCGGCGGCGGGGGATCGGGCGGGCGCTCGTCGCCGAGGGCCTGGTGATCGAACGGGAACGAGGACGCCCCAACCTGCTCGTCGGCCTCATCCCGGACGAACAGCCCGGCCACGCGTTCGTCGAGGCCACGGGCTTCGAGTTCCATTCGACGCTCTGGGATCTCGACCTCGATCCCGGGGTGACCGTGGCGGAGCCGGCCTGGCCGGACGGCCTGCGCGTGCGGCACGTCGATATGGCGCGGGACGTTCGGGCGTTCGTGGAACTGTTCAACGCGGCCTTCGCCGATCACGCGACGCCGCTCCAGCTCGACGCGGACCGGCTCGAGGCTGACCGCTCCGACGCGCCGTTCCGTGGCGACGACCTCCTGCTCCTGGAAGGCTCCTCGGGCGAGCTGCTCGGGTTCTGCGCGACCGAGCCCAAGCGGCTTCCCCAGGGCGGCGTCGAGCCGCGCGCCGAGATCTGGACCGTGGGCGTTCGACCCGCGATGCAGGGCCGCGGCTACGGCCGCCAGCTGCTGCGCTGGGGCGTCGGGCACCTCCGGGGCACCGGCGCCGAGACGGTGACCCTGTCCGTGAACGGGCGCAACCCACGAGCGCTCGGCCTGTACGAGGCCGAGGGCTTCCATCGGACATCGACCCGCGAGCGGTGGGCGCGTCCCGTGCCGGCCATCGCGGGGGAGGGAACGCCGTGACCGACACGACCCGCACTGCGCGCGTGACTCGGGCGCCGATGCTCGACGCCATCGGCCATACGCCGATCGTGCGGCTCGCGAAGCTCGTCGAACCCGGCATGGCCGAGATCTGGGTCAAGCTCGAGTCGCACAACCCCACGGGCTCGTACAAGGACCGCATGGCCCGGGCGATGGTCGAGGCCGCCGAGGCGCGGGGCGACGTCCGGCCCGGCGACACGATCGTCGAGTACACGGGTGGCAGCACCGGCAGCTCGCTCGCCTTCGTGTGCTCCGTGAAGGGCTACCGCCTGCGGATCGTGAGCTCCGATGCCTACGCGGCCGAGAAGATCCGCACGATGCGGGCGTTCGGCGCCGACGTCGAGCTGATCCCGAGCCCCGACGGCATCCACCCCGACCTCGTCCCGTCGATGATGCGGCGCGCCAGGGCGATCGTCGCCGAGGACGGCGGCTATCCGACCGACCAGTTCAACAACACCGACATGCTCGACGGGTATGCGGCGCTGGGGCTGGAGATCGCCGACCAGCTCGACGACCGGCTCGACGCGTTCGTGGGCTACATCGGGACCGCCGGCTGCTTCGTCGGCTCGACGCGCGCGCTGCGGACCCGCGTGCCGGGTCTGCGCAGGGTCGGCGTGGAGCCCGCCGAGTCGCCGGTCCTCGCCGGCGGCGCGCCGGGGACGCACCGCATCGAGGGCGGCGGCGTCGGCTTCTGGCCGCCCCAGCTCCGGCCGGACGACCTCGACGCCGTCGAGAGCGTCTCGAGCGACGACGCGATGGCGATGGCCCGCCGCGCGGCCCGCGAGGAAGGCCTGTGGTCCGGCCCGTCGACGGGGGCGAACCTCGTGGCGTCGCTGCGCGTGGCGCGCGAGCTGGGCGAGGGACGCCGGGTCGTGACGGTGCTCGTCGACAGCGGCTTGAAGTACCTGGGCGGATCGCTGTACGCGTGAACCCGCTCGGGCTCGCGGTCGAGCATCCCCGTTCGGCGGCGGTCTTCGGGGCGCTCGCGATCGCGTTCTCGGGGATCTTCTACCTGTGGTCGGGCGTGTCGCCCTCGACGGGGGTCTTCTGGCGGTGCGTCTACGGCCTGCCGATCCTGCTCATCGTCGCGTGGCGGGAGTGGCGGGACCTCGGCCCGATGAGCCGCCGTTCGATCGGGCTGTGCGCGGCCGCGGGCGTGTGCTTCGCCGTCGACCTGATCACGTTTCATTACGCCGTCGACGTCATCGGCGCAGGCCTGGCCACGGTGATGGGCAACCTGCAGGTCGTGATCGTGGCGCTGGCCGCGTGGGCGCTGTTCGGCGAGCGGCCGCGGACCGAGGTGCTGGGCGCCCTGCCGATCATGATGCTCGGCGTCGTCCTGATCTCGGGCGTGATCGGGACGGGCGCCTACGGCACCGACCCGCAGCTGGGCGTCGCGATCGGGCTGCTGACCGCGACCGCCTACGCCGGCTACCTCCTGATCATCCGCCGGGCGACGCCGGACCGCCGGCCGGCGGCGCCGGTCGCCATCGCCACCGCGGTGACCGCCCTGTGCGCCGCCGCGTTCGGCACGTTCGCCGGGGACCTCGACCTCACGCCCGGGATGCCGGCGGACGCCTACCTGATCGCGCTCGGGATCCTGTCGCAGTCCGTCGGCTACCTCGCGATCCAGGTCTCGCTGCCGCGCCTGCCGGCGGTCATCGCCTCGGTGCTGCTGCTCGTCCAGCCGGTCGCGACGGTGTTCCTGGGCGCGATCCTGCTGCGCGAGCTGCCCTCGCCGTTCCAGGTCGCGGGGGTCGCGCTCGTCATCGGCGGGATCGCGCTCGCGACGGGCTCGCTGGGACGGATCCGCACGGCCCTCGGCGTCGGGGCCGGCTCGGGCTGACGGGAAGCGGCCGATCAGTCGTCGGGCCGGTCGGCCTCGGCGGCGCCCCACTCGTGGGCATGGGCGTCGGCGGGCTGCGGCGGGCCGTCGTAGGGCGGCAGGTCCGCGCGCGGCGTCGAGACGTCGTGGGTGACGCCGGGGTCGCCGGATTCGATCAGGCGGAACGGGACGCCGGCCGCCTCGAGGTCCTCGAGCAGCTCGTGGGGCATGCGGGTCGCCGCGAGGCCGCGGAACGCATCGAGGTGTCGCACCGGCACCAGCGCCGGCCACCCCGGGTCGCCCTGCCACGCCGGCCGCGTGACGCTGTCCCGGTCGTCCCCGTGGGCCGCGATCAGCGTCGTCACCGTCTCGGCGTCCACCCAGGCCAGGCGGGCCGGCCACACGAGCGCGGCCTCGGTCTCGGCGACGATCCGGCTCGCGGCCTCGATCCCGTTGACGATCTGCGCGACCGGCCCCCGCTCGGGCGCCACCGGGTCGACCAGCGTCGCCTCGGTGTTCGCGAGGGCGGCGGCGACCGCCCCGTCGGGATCGAACGAGCACACGACGACCGGGGTCGCGCCGCCCGACCAGGCGACGTCGGCGAGTCGGCGGACGCCCGGCGTCCCGTCGGCGTCGGCGAGGGCCGACGACGGGCTGGCGGCGAGGATGACGGCGGCGACGGTCATTGGCGGCTCCCATGTCCCTCGTGATCGAGGCAGTGTAGCCACGGCGTGGAACCTTTCCGGGCGCGGCAGGTTATTGTCGGGTGACGCCCACCGCGCCCCCCTCCGGGAGAAGGTCAGCTGCCAACGTCGCTCGGCCTCTGGTCCACGGTGCTCCGGCGCAGCCGGGCGGACCTGCCCGTCGTGCTCGCCTCGTGGGCCCTGCTCGCGAGCGCGCTGTCCCTGCTCGCGGCCGGGACGCTGTACACGAGCGCCGTGACGCTCGCGGGCCTGCATCGTGAGCTGCTGTCCGCCCCGGCGGCCGACCGCGCCATCGTCGTCCGCACCAAGATCCTGCCGGATCGCCTGCCGGTCGCCGCGGCCGCCGTCGTGCCGCAGCTGCAGCACGCCCTCGCCTCGAGCGGCGGCGAGGTCGCGGAGGTGCTCCACTCGTCGGCATACGCGGACGCGGCGGACGATCCCGAGACCCTGACCGACCTCACCCAGCTCGCCTCGTTCCAGGGCATCGAGGGCCACGCCGCGCTCGTCGACGGGCGCTGGCCGGTGGCCGGGCAGACGCCGCTGGAGGCCACGGTCTCGCAGGGCGCGGCCGCCGCCCTCGGCGTGCGGACCGGGGACACGCTGTCCCTCGTCAACCGCCTCGACGCGAGCAGGCGCATCGACGTCGCGATCACCGGGACCTGGCGGGCCGACCCGGCCGACGGGTACTGGCTGGCCGACCCGCTCGCGCTCGAGGGCACCCAGACCAGCGGCCGGTTCACGACCCGCGGGCCGCTCGTCGTCGACGACTCGGACCTGACTGCGGGCGCCCTGAGCGAGCCGCTCGACGCGCAGTGGCGCGCGATCCCCGACGTCAACGGCTTCGCGCCGGACTCGCTCGACGCGGTCGCGGCGGACGTGCGAGGGCTGGCAGGCCGCGTGAACGCCGCCCTGCCGGGCTCGAACCAGGCCTCCGTGGCCACGAAGCTGCCCGACATCCTGGCCTCGGTCGGCCGCTCGGTGCTCGTCGCCCAGGCCGGGATCCTGCTCCTGCTCGTCCAGTTCGGGGTGCTGGCGGCGTACGCCGTGATCCTGGTCGCGGCCCTGCTGCTGGAGCGTCGACGGACCGAGACCGCGCTGCTGCGGTCGCGTGGCGCGGGCACGGGGCACCTCGCGGCGATGTCGTTCGGCGAGGCCCTGCTGGTCGTGGTGCCGGCTGTGATCGCGGCTCCGTGGCTGGCGATGCTGCTGGTCCAGGCCGTAAGGCTCAACCCGGCCATGGAGGGCGTCGGCCTGAGCGCGCCGTTGCCCGGGCCGGCCACCTTCGCGACCGCCGTGCTCGGCGGCATTATCGCGCTGGTCGCGCTGACGATCCCCACGCTGGTGTCGGGCGTCAGCATCGCGGGCGCGAGGGCGGCGATCGGACGCCAGGCCGGCCGGACGCTGCCGCAGCGACTGGGGCTCGATCTCGCCCTGATCGTGCTGGCCGTGATCGCCATGCTCCAGCTCCGGCTGTACGGCGCGACGCTCACGCGCAACGCCCGCGGGACGCTGGGCGTGGACCCGCTGCTGGTCGCCGCCCCCGCGATCGGCCTCCTCGGCGGTGCGGTGCTCGCGATCCGGATCGTGCCCCGACTCGCGGAGCTCGCGGAGCGGGCACTCGCGCGAACGCGCGGCCTGATCGCCTCGCTCGGCAGCCGCCAGGTGGCCCGCCGGCCGCTCCGCTACACGCGCGCCGCCCTGCTGCTGATCCTCGCGGCGGCCCTCGGGACCTTCGCCTCGGCGCACGCGGCGACATGGACCCAGAGCCAGGCCGACCAGGCGGCGTGGACCGCGGGCTCGGACGTCCGGATGTCGCCCGGGCAGGGGAGCGACATCCCGGCCTGGGCCCTCGGCGGCACGCTGCGGTCGATCCCGGGCGTGTCGGCCGCGACGCCCCTTGTCAAGGCGGCCGTCGACCTCGGCTCCACGATCCGCGGCGGCACGCTCGTCGCGATCGACGGCGCCGCGATGGCCGACGTCGTCAGGCTGCGCGACGACGCCTCGGGCGCCGCGACCCTGGCCGCCCTGCGCGCGCTGGGCGACCGCCGACCGGACGCGCCGGGCCTCGAGCTGCCGGCGGACGCCAAGCGGATCTCACTGACCTATGACTCGGCCTTCACTCAGGTGGAGGGCTATCAGCCGATCCCGGAGGGCTACAAGGGGCTCACGGCGGCCGTGCAGATCGTGAATGGCGACGGGCGCGTCGCGCGGCTCCAGTCCGAGCCTGGTGCAGTGGGCGTCGACGGGGCGCGGATCGAGATCCCGCTCAGCACCCCCGACGGGGCAACGCCGACCGGGCCGCTGCATCTCATCGGCCTCGATCTCCAGATGTCCATCGCCGACCTGGGTCCCGAGGTCGTCGGCCAGGGAGCGGTCGACCTGAAGGGAGTCGAGACCAGCGCCGATGACGCTGGTGGGCGCTGGACCGCCCTCGACCTTGCCTCAGCAGGCGGACGCTGGGCCCAGGATCAGGGCGGCAACCGGATGCCGCTCAAGACCGGGACCGGACCGTCCGTGCACCTGCCGGTCGACCAGCTGTTCCCGTTCTTCTCATACGGCTGGGACATGACGGTGCTACCGCGCGAGCCCGCGCCGCTGCCGGTGCTGGTCGACCAGGCGTTCCTCGACCGGACGGGCGCCCAGGTCGGGGAGACCTTGCACGCGTCGGTGTTCGGGGTTCCCGTCACCCTCGACCTGGTCGCTCGCGCCGACGCGTTCCCGCCGCTGGACCAGACGAAGCCCTTCGTGCTCGTCGACGGGCTGTCGCTGGACCTCGCCCGCGCCGGCGCCGGCGGCTCGATCCTCGACGCCGACGAGTGGTGGCTCGCGGCCGGACCCGGGCAGGCGGATGCCGTCGCCGCCGCGCTGCGGTCGGCGCCGATCAGCGCCCAGGACGTCGTCGACAGGACCGCGATCACGGCCGACCTCTCGGGCGACCCGCTGGGCCTGGGCGTGATCGGGATCCTCGGCCTGGGCTCGCTGGCGGCCCTCGTCTTCGCCTCGATCGGGTTCCTGGTCAGCGCGACCGTGTCGATCTCGGAACGGATCGGCGAGTTCGCGCTGCTCAAGGCGCTGGGGCTCTCGCCCCGCCAGCTCCTCCTGTGGCTGTCGCTCGAGAACCTGATGCTGCTGGCGACGGGCCTGATCCTCGGCACGCTGCTGGGCCTGCTGCTCGCGTATCTCGTGCTGCCGTTCGCCACGCTGACGCCGACCGGGGAGCCGCCGGTCCCGGCGCCGGTGATCGTCGTCCCGCCCGAGGCGGCCGTGCCGACGATCGCGCTCGCCGCGGTGCTGGTCCTCGCGACGGTCCTGCTGGCGATGCGCCAGCTGCCGGCCGCACGCACGAGCGCGGTGCTGCGCGCGAGGGACGAGTAGCGATGCGCTGGACGTGGGTCGCGCTGAAGCGGATCGGCGACGACCGCGGGGCGACGATCGGGTTCGCCGTCCTCGTCCTGGTGACGGCGCTGCTCGCGGCCCTCGCCCCGCGGGTCCTGGCGGCGCTGGCCGACGAGGCGGTCCGGGCACAGGTCCGGTCGGCCCCGGTCGTCGCGCGTTCGATCGTGCTGATCGAGGACCGGACGTTCGGCGAAGGCCCCACCGACGACCCGCTGGCCCAGGTGCGCGACGCCGGCGACCAGCTGTTCAGCACCTTCCCGGCCTCGATCCGGGCGCTGGTGGCCCGGCGCGACATCCAGGTCGAGAGCGGCCGCTACCGCGTCCAGAAGGACACGACCGATCCCGCCTTCGTCCGGCTGCGGATCCAGGAGGGCATCGCCGACCACATCCGGTACGTCGCGGGACGCCCGCCGACGAGCGCCGTGACGACCCGGAACGGCGTCGGGCCCGAGTCGGTCAACGACGTCCCGGTCTACGAGGCGGCGATCTCGACGGACACGGCCAGGCAGTTCGGCATCGAGCTCGGCGAGACGGTGCCGCTGGTCGGCGACCCGGGCGACCAGCTGATCGGACGCACCCCGGGCCAGCAGTACGCGTTCGCGACCATCACGGGCGTCTACGAAGCGGTCGATCCGGGCTCCGACTGGTGGCTCAACGACCCCCAGCTGATCCACCCGGTCATCCGCGCGCTGTCGCTCGAGGTCCAGCTGCTGGACGCGGCGCTGCTCGTCGACGACGGCACGCACGCTGCCCTGGCCAAGTACGCGAGCCCGGGGGCGCAGGGCCTCCGCTACTCGTGGCGCGAGTTCCTCGACCCGGAGCGACTCAGCGACCGCACGCTGGCGCGCCTGATCACCGACTTCCACCGGCTGCTGGTCGCGTACCCGTCCGCCAACGTCACCCCCGCCACCGACACCGCGCTGCGCACCGGGATGGCCACGATGCTCGAGACGCACCAGGCCCGCTGGGCGGCCGCCGAGGGGATCATCGCGGTCATGGCGCTGGGCCCGGCGCTGGTCGGCATCGCGACGCTGGGGCTGATCGCCGTGCTCGCCGCGCGCCGGCGGCAGGCGACCATGGCCCTCGCCCGGAGCCGCGGCGCCTCGGGCCGCCAGGTGTTCGTCCCCGCCATCGTGGAGGGCCTCCTGATCGCCGTCCCGGGCGCGGTCCTCGCGGCCGCGATCGCGGTGGCGCTGGTGCCCGAGGCCGTCCTGTCGCCGACCGTAGTGGCCGCCGCGGCCGTCGTCGCGATCGCGGTCACCGTCGTCACGGGGACCGTCGCCTCGATCGTCCGCTCCCGCGGCCCGGGCCTCCGGGAGGACGACCGCGTCGTGGGCCGGGTCGGCACCCGCCGAGTGGTGCTCGAGGGGCTGATCGTCGCGCTCGCGATCGGCGGGGCATACCTGCTCCGCGAGCGCGGCCTGAACGCCGTGAGCTCGGCCGGCGCGGTGGGCGGCTTCGACCCCCTGATCGCGGCGGTCCCGATCCTGGTCGGCGTGGCGGCCGGGATCGTCGTCGTGCGCCTCTACCCGATCGCGCTGCGCGGCGTCGCGGCGGTCGCCCGGCGCGGCCGCGGCCTGGTGCTGATGCTCGCCACGCGACGGGCGACGGAGGGCGGGGCCTCGTCGGCGGTGCTGCTCGTCCTGCTCGCGACGGCGACGGTCGCCGCGTTCGCCGCCGTGTCCCTCGACAGCCTCGACCGGGGCGCCGACGTGGCGGCCTGGCAGTCGGTCGGCGGCAGCTACCGCCTCCAGACGCCGAACGGCGCGATCCCGGCCAACGTCGACGCCTCGGCGCTGCCCGGCGTCACCACCGTCGCCGGCGTGTTCGAGGGAAGCGTTCCGGTCGGCCGCAGCGGGCCGCAGTCGTTGTTCGCGATCCCGGAGACGGGCCCGATGGCGACCGCGCTGGCCGGCACGCCCGCCGACCCCCAGTTCCCGGACGGCTTCACGACCCCCGGCACGGGCCCGATCCCGGTGATCATCTCCACGGAGCTCGCGATGGCGCCGCGGGGGGTCAAGCTGGGCGAGGAGTTCCAGGCCAGCGTCGAGGGGTTCATCCTGACCTACCGGGTCGCCGAGGTCCGCGACGGGTTCGCCGGCCTCCCGCGCGGGCGGCCGTGGGTGCTCGCCCCGCGCGAGTGGTTCGTCGCGCAGGCCCCGGAGGCGCGCCTCGTGCCGATCTGGACCATCGTCGACGCGCCGGCCACGACGCCCGACGCCATGCGGGCGGCGGTGACCGCGATGTCGCCGGCGGTCGAGACCACCAGCGAGGCCGAGGAGGCGACGGCGCTCCGGACCGCCCCCGTGACCCAGGCCGTGCGTGGCCTGATCCTCGCCGCCGCCCTCGTGACCGCTGCCTACGCGGCGCTCGGCGTGGCCGCGGCGCTCGCCCTCTCGGGCATCGCCCGGACGGTCGAGGTCGCGAGGCTCCGTACGCTGGGGCTGACCGGCCGCCAGGCCGTCGGGCTCGCGGTCGCCGAGCACGGTCCCACGACGATCACGGGCTTCGTGCTCGGCGGGCTGCTCGGGGTCGCGTTGTTCGCGCTGCTCCGTTCGGCGCTCGGGCTCGCCGGCCTCGTCGGCTCCCCGGTGGACGTCCCGATCGTCCTCCAGCCCGGCCCGCTCCTGCTCATCTTCATCGGCATGATCGCCGTCGTCGCCGTCGGGCTCGGGCTCGGGGCGGCGCTCCAGCGTCGGGTGGCACCGACCGCGGCCCTACGAGGAAGGTTCGAATGACGCACGAGATCGAGGACCTGCCGAGCCGGCGACTGGGCAACCCGCCGGCAGACTCGCCACCGCCGGCCGCCGCGTCGTCGCCGCCGGGTCGCGCGGCGCGCTACGGCGACGGGGCCGTGATCGCGTGCGACGGCCTCGTCCGCATCTACAAGCAGGCGGAGCTCGAGGTCGTCGCCCTCCAGGGCCTCGACCTGCTCGTCGACGGCGGCGAGATGATCGCGATCGTCGGCGCCTCGGGCAGCGGCAAGTCCACCCTGCTCAACATCCTGGGCGGCATGGACGTGCCCTCGGCGGGGCGGGCGGTGGTCGCGGGCTACGACCTCGGCCGGCTCGGCAACGCCGAGCGAACCCGGTTTCGCCGGCGGGTCATCGGGTTCGTCTGGCAGCAGACGACCCGCAACCTGCTGCCGTATCTCACCGCCGCCCAGAACGTCGAGCTGCCGATGATCCTCGACGGACGCAAGGGGCGGAAGGCCCGGGCCCTCGAGCTGCTCGACCTCGTCGGGCTCAAGGACCGGGCGACGCACCGACCTGACCGGCTCAGCGGCGGGGAGCAGCAGCGGACCGCGATCGCGGTCGCCCTCGCCAACGATCCCAACGTGGTGCTCGCCGACGAGCCGACCGGGGAGCTCGACAGCCAGACGTCGAGCGACGTGTTCGGCCTGCTGCGACGGGTGAATCGCGAGCTGGGGACCACGATCGTGATCGTGACCCATGACGCGTTCGTCTCGGAGCAGGTCCAACGCACGGTGGCGATCCGCGACGGCCGCACCAGCACCGAGACCCTCCGGCGAACCGAGCAGACCGAGGAGGGCGATCACCGGGTCATCTCCGAGGAGTACGCGGTCGTCGACCGGGCGGGCCGGCTGCAGCTGCCGCGGGCCCACGTCGACGCGCTCGACCTGCACAACCGCGTCCGGCTCCGCCTCGAGGAGGACCACGTCGGCGTGTGGCCCGACAAGCCGGCGGCCGTGCCCGCGGGCCATCCGAGCGACGCTCCGACGCCCGATGCCGATCCGGCGGAGGAGGCCCGATGACCGCGCCGCAGATCCCGCGCGAGCCCGCCGCGTCCGGCGACGGCTCGATGGTCGAGGTGCGTGGCCTGGTCCGCGACTACCCGGCGGGCGGCGACGTCGTCCACGCGCTGCGCGGGATCGACCTCGAGGTCGCCCGCGGGGAGCTGCTCGCGGTCCGTGGCCGCTCGGGGAGCGGCAAGACGACGCTCCTCAACCTCCTGGGCGGGCTCGACACGCCGACCGCGGGGAGCGTGCTCGTGGACGGCACGCGGATCTCGGACCTCGACGAGACGGCCGCCGCCGGCATCCGGCGGCGCACGGTCGCGTTCGTGTTCCAGACGTTCGGCCTGATCCCGATCCTGAGCGCGGCCGAGAACGTGGAGGTGCCGCTGCGCATGGTCGGGGCCGACCCGAAGGCGCGTGACCGGCGGGTCGCCGAGCTGCTCGAGCTCGTCGGCCTCGAGGCGCGGGCGAAGCACCGGCCGCACGAGCTCTCGGGTGGCGAGCAACAGCGAGTCGCGATCGCCCGCGCGCTGGCGAACCGGCCGCGGCTGCTGCTCGCGGACGAGCCCACGGGCCAGCTCGACTCGGAGACCGGGCAGAAGATCATGCTGCTGATCCGGACCGTGGTCCGCGCCGAGGGCGTGACGGCGGTCGTCGCCACACACGACCCGATCATGATCGAGGTCGCCGACACCGTCATCGAGCTCCTCGACGGCAGCCTGATCGCGCCGACCCACCTCCAGCCGGCGGGCGCCGTGCCGCGCGGGTAGTCGTTCTGGCGCCCGGCCGGGCGCAGCTCTCGCCTCGCGTCTCGCGGGCCTGCCAGACCCGCGATGCTGTCCCAAGCGCGCCGGACTGCCACCCAAGCGGCCCCAGCTGCCGAGAGCGGGCCTCCCAGTCCCAACTCGGCGGGTTGAGACAGTCTCCGCCGGGCTTCGACCCCGATCGCGGGCCTCACAGACGCGGACCGCGACCGTGACCGCGACGGGGACCGGGAGACAGGGGGGAGCTTCACGGCCCGCTCGCCCACGATCGTCAGCGTTCGCCCGAAACCGCGCCATGTGCGACACTTCGCCGGCCCATGAGTGACACGCCCGGCTCCGCCATGCCCACCGCCATCGCGTCCAACCCCCCGACCCGACCCACCGCCGCCGTCCGCGAGGACCTTCGCAACGTCGCGATCGTCGCCCACGTTGACCACGGCAAGACCACGCTCGTCGACGCGATGCTCCGCCAGACCGGCGCGTTCCGCGCGAACCAGGCCGTCGTCGACCGGGTGATGGACTCGGGCGACCTCGAGCGCGAGAAGGGCATCACGATCCTCGCCAAGCAGACGACGATCGACGTCGAGGGCGTCCGCCTCAACATTGTCGACACGCCCGGCCACGCCGACTTCGGGGGCGAGGTCGAGCGAAGCCTCCTGATGGTCGACAGCGTCCTGCTGCTGGTCGACGCGGCGGAAGGCCCGCTCCCCCAGACCCGCTACGTGCTGCAGAAGGCAATGGCCCGCCGGCTGCCCGTCGTCGTCGCCCTCAACAAGATCGATCGCTCGGACGCCCGCGCGGCGGACGTCCTGGACGCCGTCTACGAGCTGTTCATGGATCTCGGCGCCGACGAGCACCAGATCGAGTTCCCCGTGGTCTACACGAACGCCAAGCTCGGGACGGCGACCCGCGACCTCGCCGAGCCCGGTACGAACCTTCGCCCGCTCCTGGACCTGCTCGTCGACGTCACGCCCGCGCCGGTGTTCGAGCCGGGGCACCCGCTGCAGCTCCTGGTCACCAACCTGTCGGCGAACGAGTACGTGGGCCGCATGGCCGTCGGGCGGATCCGCAACGGGACCATCCGCGTCGGCCAGCGCATCGCCGTTGTCCGCGAGGAGGCGGACGACACCGCGGGCGAGATCGAGCCCGGACGGATGATCACGTTCACCGGGGCCGTCACCAGCCTCCAGACCGCACACGGGATGGAGCGCGTCGACATCTCGGAGGCCGGACCCGGCGAGATCGTCTCGGTCGCCGGGCTGCCCGAGGTGACGATCGGCGACACGCTGACGGAGCCGGGCGACCCGCGCCCGCTGCCTCGCCTCGACGTCGACGCGCCGACGCTGTCGATGACCTTCGGCGTCAACACGTCCCCCCTCGGGGGCCGGGACGGCAAGTACGTGACCTCGCGCCAGATCAAGGCCCGCCTCGAAAAGGAGGTCCTGGGCAACGTCTCGATCGAGGTCCACGCGACCGAGTCCGGCGACACGTTCGAGGTCCGTGGGCGCGGCGAGCTCCAGCTCGCGGTCCTGATCGAGCAGATGCGCCGCGAGGGCTACGAGCTCACCGTAAGCCGCCCGGAGGTGATCCTGCGCACCGTGCGCGGCGAGGTTCAGGAGCCGTACGAGCGGATCACGATCGACATCCCGCCGGACTACATCGGCCAGGTCCAGCAGGCGCTCGCCGGCCGCAAGGGCCGGCTGGAGCAGATGACCACCGACGCCGACGGCCGCGTGCGCCTGGAGTTCGTGCTGCCGGTCCGTGGGCTCATCGGCTACCGCGGACAGCTCCTCACCGACACCCGCGGGACGGCGCTGCTGCACCAGATCGGCGAGGGCTACGGCCCGTGGGCGGGCGAGGTGACCCACCGCACGAACGGCGTGCTGGTCTCCGACCGGGCGGGGACGTCCAATGCCTACGGCCTGTTCAACCTCCAGGAGCGCTCGGAGCTGCTGATCGGCGCCGGAGTCGACGTCTACGAGGGCATGGTCGTCGGCGAGAACGCCCGGTCCGGGGACATGGACGTCAACCCGGCCAAGGAGAAGAAGCTCACCAACATCCGGACCCACGCCCACGACGAGGCGCTGCGCCTGACGCCGCCACGCCCGCTGACGCTCGAGACCGCGATCGAGTTCATCGGCGCCGACGAGCTGGTGGAGGTCACGCCCTCGGCGATCCGGCTGCGCAAACGGCTGCTCGCCAAGACCGACCGCGAGAAGGAGCGGGGCCGGGCGTTCGACCAGGCCCGGTCCGCCGAGCGCGCGTAGCCCAGGTCATCGTCGGGTGCGGCTCGACGCCTCGTCGGGCTCCGCCCGACGCCTCGTCAGGCCGGCCGGCGCTCCCGGCGGTAGCTCACGGCGGCGCCGCCGCGCCGGGTCCACGCCATGCGCAGCAGCACGACCGCCCACATCCGGTACGGCCGCCACGCCTCGGCGAGCCGCTCGACGTCAGCGCCCGTGGCGCCATCGATCCCGTACAGGTCGCGCACGACCTCGCGGCCGAGCTCGTCGCTGCCCGGCAGCCCGTCGGCGACCCCGCAGCCGCGATAGAGGACGCCGTTCGCCGTGAACGGCCCGACACCCGGCAGCGCCTGCAGCTGGGCGAGCGCATCGGCCTCGGGCAGCGCGCGCAGCGACTCGGTGTCCAGCCGCCCCTCGATCGCTGCGGTCGCCAGGCCGTGCAGCCGGCTGACTTTCTCCGCGTTGAGCCCTCGAGCCTCGCGGAGCTCGAGCAGCCGCTGGGGGCGCGGAAAGGCGGGGACCTCGGTCCCCGCGACGGTCGGCCGGTCGCCCAGCCGCTCGGCGAGGTCGGCCTTGATCACCGCGCTCTGGCGGCGCGAGATCCGCTGCCCGATCACGAACGAGGTCGCCGCCTCGTACGCGGAGTAGAAGCAGACGGGCCGCAGGAACGCGTGCTCGCGGTGGAGCCCGCCGATGACGGGATCGCGGTCGCCGACGGCCGGCCAGCCGGTGCCGTCGTGGTCGAGCGACAGCGATCGCGAGGCCTGGCGGAGCAGCGCCGGGACCAGCTCATCCGGGTTGTCGGTCCTGCCGCGGACCGTGCCGTCAGCGTCCTGCCAGAGCTCGGCGGCGACGCTCGCGTCGGCACCCTTGACCGGGAAGGCGAGCGTGATCGACGTTGCGCCGACGCCTCCGCCGCCGATGCCCGCCGGGAAGCCGCCGGCGAACTCGCGGGCCGCGTCGAGGCTGAACGGACCGCGGGGCACGATCTCGAGGTCGGGCATCGAGCCAGTATGCGGCTGCGCTCGGGTGTGGGGGCCCGGTCGAACCGCCTACGGATGCCGATGCCGGAGCAGCGGCCGGGCGGGCAGACGGAGCGTGGATGGGTCGAGCTCCTGCCAGTCCGCCACGGCCGGTGGGGCCGGTTGCGCCGCGGTCCGGGCGCGCGGCGGTGCCCACGACCAATGGAGGTCGTCGTCCTCCTGCACGCCCGACGGCCAGCCGAGGTCCGGCGCGCGAAACATCCCGCTCATCGTCTGGACCGCCTGACCCGACGCCCGCACGGCGAACAGCAACACCGCGACGAAGGCGGCGACCGCGACGATGGCCTCGGGGCCCATGCGCCGATTCTCCGCCCGCTCGTCAACGAGGCGGGGTGTCGTCCTCCAGGCCGGCCTGCGTGGTGGGCTCGGTGGGCGCGCCAGCGGCTGCTTCGCCCTCACCCGTCTCGCCGGCCGCGCCGGCTGCACCAGCTGCACCCTCGCCGGGCGGTGGCGGTGGCGGTGGCGGCGGCGACGTCGGCTTCGAACCCGGTGGCGGGGGCGGCGCGATCGGGCCTTCGTCAGTCTGCCGCGAGCGCATCGCGTAGATCACGGCGCCCACGATCCCGGCCCCGATCAGCACCAGGAGCAACAGGATCGCGCCGGTGCTGAGGCCACCGGAGCTCGACGGCTCGGGCGCGGGCGACGCGGACGGCGCCGCGGGCGGTGGTGTCGGGGATGCGGTCGGCGTCACGGCAGGGACGACCGTCAGGAGGACGTTCGACTTCGGGTTGTCGTTGGTGATCACCGGCACGCCGGCGGGCGTGTTCCACAGCGTCGTGCCGTCCCAGACGGAGCCCCGGGCGACGTACGACGCGTTCTGCTTGATCGTGCTCGGGTCGAACGGCACGGAGTAGGGGATCGGGACCGCCCCGGTGGGCGCGATCAGCTGGAACCCGATGGTCGCCCCGGTGTTCACGTCGATGATCAACGAGGTGCCATAGGAGTCGGGATCCTTCGCCGGGTCGAGGCCGACACCGGTGATCGAGCCGGTCACGGCCCCCTTGAGCAGGTCCGGCCGGTACTCGAGCTGGAGCTTGACCCCGGTGATCTCCGGCTGCGGCACGTCGACGCTGGTGCCGGTCGGCGTCGCCCAGGCCGAGTCGCCGTCGACGATGCCCGCGTAGACGCTGTACTTGTCCCCCTTGTTGATCACCGCGAACGGGTAGGCGAGCTGGAACTTCACCGGTTGGGGACCCGGGTCCTTGATCGAGGTCTGCGCGACCACCGTGCCGTCGTCCGCGCCGGCCGTGACATCGACCAGCACGACGACCGCGCGAGCGTTCGCCGTCAGCTGGTGGGGCTCGTCATAGCTGAGCGTGCCCTTGATGACGCCCGAGTTGGGCGCGACGGTCGGGGTCGGGGTCGGCGATGCGGTCGGGGTCGGAGATGCGGTCGGGGTCGGCGTCGGGGTCGGCGTGGGGCTAGGCGTGGGCGTCGGCGACGCGGTCGGGGTGGGGGACGGCGTCGGCGTTGCGGACGGGGTTGCGGTCGGTTTCGCGGTGGGTGTCGGTTTCGCGGTGGGTGTCGGCGAGGCGGTTGGCGTCGGCGAAGCGGTCGGCGTCGGCGTCGGTGTCGGAGCCGGCGTGGGTTCAGGCGTGGGTTCAGGCGTCGGCTCGGGCGTGGCCGTCGGCTGCTCGGTCGGCGGCGTCGTCGGCTCGGCGGTCGGGGCCGTGGTCGGGGCGGTCGATGCCGATGGCGGCGGCGACGGCAGGGTGGCCTTCGTCACCGTGACCTTGACGCCGGTCAGGAGCTGCCCGTTCTCGACGGCGGGCACGCCCTCGAGACCGGCCCACAGCTTGCTGCCGTCGACGACCCCGGCCTTCGCGACGTAGGTGTCGGTGGGGTCGATGACGCCGGTGTCGACGGCGATCGAGAACGGGATCGGCAGGCTCGTGGGCGATGGGATGACCTGGCGCGCGATCGTCGTCCCGGTCGTCGAGTCGATCAGGGCCGCCACCGCGACGGCGGATGGAGAGAGGCTGGCGACCTTGTCGGGCAGGACGATCGTGCCCGTCACCGCGCCGGCGTCGGCCGGCGGCTCCGCGGTCGCGACCAGCGTGATGCCGCTCGTCGGCCCGCCCGTGATCACCGGGACGGGCTCGAAGGTCTGGTACACGGTCGAGCCGTCGATGATCGAGCCGAAAATCGCGTAGCTCTGCTTCGGGTTGATCGACGTCGTGTCGTACGGCACCGAGAACTGCACCGGGACGGTGGCGTTGTTGATCCGCTGGAAGCCGACGATGCCGCCCGAGCTCGTGGTCGCCTGCTGGCCGACGATCGAGAACACGGCCACGGCGTTCGGGCTGAGAGTCACGTCCTCGCGGATCGTCATCGTGCCGGTGACGGTCGCGGGCTCGGCCAGCGCGTGCACGGCCGGCAGGAGCAGCAGCGCGAGGAGCGCTATCGAGACCAGCCCGGACAGCCTGCGGAGCATGTGCCTCCCCCGTGGTCGATCCGTGTCCACCGTCAGGCTGCAGGCTACCGCGACGAGGCAAACGCGCACGTCACGCGATCTGGAGGAAACCGGTCGCAGACTACAATCGCGGCAATGGCGGTCTACCTCGATCACGCGGCGACCACGCCCCTGCGCCCCGAGGTGCTCGAGGCGATGCTGCCGTTCCTCGGCGGCACGTTCGGCAACCCGTCCTCCGCGCACGGCTTCGGCCGGGTTGCCCGGGAGGCCCTCGACGACGCCCACGAGCGCCTGGCGCGATCGATCGGCGCGGATGCCCGCGAGATCGTGTTCACGAGCGGCGGGACCGAGGCCAACAACCTCGCGCTGAAGGGCGCCGCCTGGGCCGGCAGGGCGCGCGGCCACGGGATCGTGACCACGCCGGTCGAGCACCACGCGATCGGTCATGCGCTCGATCACCTGCAGAAGTTCGGCTTCGAGGTCGTTGAGGTCCCCGTCGACCGCTACGGCCGAGTGGACCCGGCGGAGGTGGAGCGGGCCCTCACGGACCGAACCATTCTGGTCACGGTCATGCTCGCGAACAACGAGGTCGGCACCATCCAGCCAGTCGCCGAGGTGGCCGAGGTCGTCCGGGCGAGGCGTGGCCTGCTCCTGCACGTCGACGCCGTCCAGGCGGCACCGTGGCTCGACCTCGACGTCAACGCGCTCGGGGCGGACCTGGTCGCGCTGGCGGCGCACAAGGCCGAAGGTCCCAAGGGCACCGGGGCGCTGTGGATCCGGCGCGGCACCCACATCCTCGCCCAGCAGCAGGGCGGGTCGCAGGAGCGCTACCGGCGCGCCGGCACGGAAAACGTGGCCGGAGCCGTCGGAATGGCGGCGGCGTTCGAGCTCCGCGCCGCGGAGAGGGCGGCGCTGGTGCCGGCGGTCCGCGCGAGGCGCGACGACCTGCTGGCCGCGCTGACCGCGATCGATGGCGTGGAGGCCACGGGCCACCCCGTCGAGCGGCTCCCGCACATCGCGTCGGTGATCGCGCGCGGGACCGACGGCGGCTCGATCACGGTGGCGCTCGACCTCGATGGGATCGCGGCGTCGACGGGCTCCGCGTGCACCAGCGGGTCCACCGAGGTCAGCCACGTCCTGACGGCCATGGGCTACCCCCCGGAGGAGGCCCGCGGCGCACTCCGCCTCAGCCTCGGCCGGACGACGACCGACGCGGAGATCGCGGAGGCGGTGCGGATCGTGCCCGCCGTCATCCAGCGGCTCCGAGCGGCAAGCCCGACGCTGCCTCCGGGGCAGGCCGCCGCCGTCGCCGAGGGCACGCCGACGGCCGCCACGCTCGAGGTCGGCTGAGCGGTGGCCCGGATCCTGGTCGCGATGTCGGGCGGCGTCGACAGCTCGGTCGCGGCGGCGCTGCTCCACGAGCAGGGTCACGAGGTCGTCGGCGTCTGGATGCGCCTGCACGACGTCGCCGACACCTACTCCGAGGTCCGCAAGAGCTGCTGCTCCGCGGACGCCGCCGACGACGCGCGCCGCGTCGCCGCGAGGCTCGGGATCCCGTTCTACGTCATGAACCTCGAGCGCGAGTTCGCCGCCGGCGTCATCGAGCCGTTCATCGCCGCCTACCTCGGCGGGCGGACGCCCAGCCCGTGCGTCGACTGCAACAGCTACGTGAAGTTCGGCGCGCTGCTGGGCAAGGCGCGCCACCAGTACGAGTGCGAAGCGGTCGCGACCGGCCACTACGCGAGGCGCGTGGTCATCGAGGTCGACGATGGCCCGCGCGCGACGCTTGCCCGCGCCGAGGACGCGGACAAGGACCAGACGTACTTCCTGTACGGCCTACGCCAGGACCAGCTGTGGCATAGCCGGTTCCCCCTGGGCGACCTGACGAAGCCCGAGGTGCGCGCGATCGCCCGCGGGCTCGGCCTCGTGACCGCGGACAAGCCGGAGAGCCAGGAGATCTGCTTCGTCCCGGGCGGCGACTACCGCGACGAGCTGCGGTCGCGCGGCGGCTGGACGCCCGAGCGCGGTCCGGTCTACGACGCCGATGGCACTCGGGTGGGCGAGCACGCCGGGGCGGCCGGCTACACGGTCGGCCAGCGGAAGGGCCTCAACGTCGCGCTCGGCGAGCCGCGCTACGTCTCGCGGATCGACCCCGCGACCAACGCGATCGTCCTCGGGCGGCGCGAAGACCTCGAGACGCGCGCGATCCCGCTCGACGGCGGCACCTTCGTCGCGGGCGATCCGCCGGCCGGTCGCGGGCCCGACGGCGCCTGGCGCCCGTTCCGCGCCGAGGTCCGGATCCGCCATCGATCGCCCCTCATCGCCGCCACGGTGCGCCCGGAGAGTGCCGCGGAGCCGGCACGCGGCGGCCGCTGGCGGGTCGAGACCGATGCCCCCGTGTGGGCGATCGCCCCGGGTCAGGCCTGCGTCCTGTACGAGGGCGACCGATGCCTCGGCGGGGGGCGGATCGCGTCGCTCGCGCCGGCGTCGAACACCGTCCCCGGCGAGCTCGCGTCGGCCGGGTCGATCGCATGACCATCGGGCCCGCACTGCCGCTCGCGCTGCTCGTGGGCCTCGTGAACACCGCCATCTACGTGCTGATCCGCGGCGACGCCGGTGGCCGGCTGCCAGTCACGTACGTCGCGGCCGCGCTGGGCGCGTGGGCCGGCGCCGCGATCGGCGGACGCATCGGCATCGACGTGCTCACCATCGGCGACTTCCCGCTGATCCCGGCAACGATCCTCGCCTGGGTCGGCATCGGCATCGTGGCCGTGCTCGCCACGCTCGGCCCGCAGTCCCAGAAGGTCCGTTGATGGCCGGCGACCGTCCGGGCGCGCCGATCAAGATTGACGGGCCGCGACCGCTGGGCTCCCTGGCCGACCTCTCGGACCTCCTGGGCGGCGACAGCAACCGCTCCCGCAAGTTTCTCGGCGGCCTCATCGCGGGTGCGCTCATCGGCGCTGCGATCGCGGGTACGACGATGCTCCGACGCCACCGGGACATCGGCTCGGGCTGATCGGCGAAGGCCGGGAGAGGCCCGGCCCGTTCGCTACCATTGCGCTGCGATGGCGAGCCCCACCGAGCAGACGGCGATACCCTATCTCCCCGCGTCCGAAATCCGGTCGCGCTTCGTGGAGTTCTTCGCCGAGCGCGGCCACACGGTCGTGCCCAGTGCCAGCCTCGTCCCGGCCGGCGACCAGACGCTGCTGTTCACGAACTCGGGCATGGTCCAGTTCAAGGACGCGCTCACCGGGGTGGAGAAGCGCGACTACGTCCGGGCGGTCGACTACCAGCGCTGCCTGCGGGTCGCCGGCAAGCACAACGACTTCGAGGAGGTCGGCCGCACGCCGCGCCACCACACGCTGTTCGAGATGCTCGGCAACTGGAGCTTCGGCGACTACTTCAAGCGGGAGGCGATCCACTGGGCGTGGGACTTCCTGACCCGCGACCTCAAGATCCCCGCGGACCGGCTCGCCGCCACCGTCTACACCACCGACGACCTCGCCCACGCGGTCTGGAAGGACGAGATCGGGCTGCCGCCCGAGCGACTCGTCCGGTGGGGGGACTTCCCGGCCGGTGACGAGAAGAACTGGTGGCGCATGGCCGACGTCGGCCCCTGCGGCCCGTGCTCGGAGCTCCACTACGACCGCGGCGCGCACCTGTCCGAAGGCCCGGAGTGCGTGCCCGACCACAGCGAGCACTGCCCGCGCTGGCTCGAGGTCTGGAACCTCGTGTTCATGGAGTTCGAGCTCCACCCGGACCGCTCGCTGACGCCGCTCCCGGCGCCGGGCGTGGACACGGGCCTGGGCCTCGAGCGGATCGCGAGCGTCGTCCAGGGGGTCACCAGCAACTACGACACCGACCTGTTCGCGCCCATCCACGCCCGGATGCGCGAGCTGCTTGGTCACGACCCCGAGGGCTTCGAGGCCGAGCGGTTCAGCTACCAGGTCATCGCGGACCACTCGCGGGCGGTGACCTTCCTCGTGGGCGACGGGGTCCTCCCCTCGAACGAGGGCCGCGGCTATGTCCTGCGCCGGATCCTCCGCCGGGCCGTCCGCCACGGCCGGCTGCTCGGACGGACCGAGCCGTTCCTGGGCGAGACCGCCAAGGTCGTCATCGAGACGATGGCCGGGGCGTATCCCCACCTCGCGGAGCGCCGCGCCGAGATCCTGAGCGTGATCGAGCGCGAGGAGCGCCAGTTCAACCGGACCCTCGAGGCGGGGACCGGGCTGCTCGAGGAGGCGCTGATCCCGCTCACGTCCGCCGAGCGCATGGTCGGGCGACAGGCGGAGTCGCTCCCGCCCGACGCCCCGGTGCTGCCCGGCGACGTCGCGTTCCGGCTCCACGACACGTACGGCTTCCCGATCGACCTCACCGTCGAGCTGGCGGCCGAGTGCGGCGTGCGCACGGACCTGGCCGGCTTCGAGGACGCACTCGCCGAGCAGCGCACCCGCAGCCGCGCGGGCACCAAGGCGGACCTCGCGAAGACGGCCGAGCTCGCCTCCCTGTACAACGCGCTCCTGGGGAGGACGGGGGCGACCGAGTTCCTGGGCTACGACACGACGACCGCCGAGGGCCGCGTCGTCGCGATCCTCCGCGACGGGACCGAGTACGAGAGCCTCGAGGCGGTGCCCGAGATCGAGCTGCGGACCGACGCGGCCGCCCGCGCGGAGCTCGTCCTCGACCGCACGCCGTTCTATGCGGAGAGCGGCGGCCAGGTCGCCGACACGGGCACGATCCGGGCCGCCGACGGCAGCGTGCTGTTCGACGTCGACGACGTCCAGCGGGTCGCCGGGACGCAGACCGCCGGCCTGACCGTCCACCGCGGGGTGCTGCACGGGAAGGTCTCGGTGGGCGACACCGTCTCGCTCGAGGTCGACGCCGTCAGACGCGCGGACACGATGCGCAACCACACGGGCACGCACCTGCTCCACCGGGCGCTGCGCAACGTGGTCGGGGAGTCGGCGCGCCAGGCGGGCTCGCTGGTGCACCCCGACTACCTGCGCTTCGACTACCCGTTCGACCGGGCGCTGACCGACGACGAGAGGCGGGCCATCGAGGCCGAGGTGCGGGCCATCGTGCGCGACGACCGGCCGGTCTCGATCGAGTGGATGACGATGGCCGAGGCCCAGGCCGGCGGCGCCGACGCGTTCTTCGACGAGAAGTACGGCGACAAGGTGCGCACGATCCGGGTCGAGGGGTTCAGCCACGAGCTGTGCGGCGGGACCCACTGCCGCGCCAGTGGCCAGGTCGGCAACTTCGTGATCACCGGCGATCGGAGCATCGGCTCGGGCGTCCGCCGGATCGAGGCCGTGACCGGCGCCGCGGCCGATCGACTGATGGACGAGCGGTTCGCCACGCTCGAACGCGCCGCCACGGCGGTCGGCGCCCGGACGCCCGAGGCGCTCGAGGAGCGGATCGCCGCCCTCCAGGGCGAGCTGCGCGAGACGAAGCGCCGGCTGCGCGAGGGCGGCGCGGCCGGAAAGCCCAAGCCGGGCGACCTCGCGGGACGGGCCGAGGAGGCCGCGCCGGGGCTGCGCTTCGTCGGGGCCGCCCTCGCCCTCGAGTCGATGGACGCGCTGAAGGGCTTCGCCAAGGACATCCGAGGGTCGCTGCCTTCGGGCGTGATCGCCCTCGGCCTCGACGCCGAGGAGCCCCAGCTGTTCGTCACGGTCAGCGACGACCTGGTCGCGCGTGGCATCGCGGCCGGGTCGCTCGTCCAGGGGGCCGTGACGGCGATCGATGGCCGTGGCGGCGGGCGCCCCGAGATGGCCCAGGGCAAGGGCACGCGCCGGGAGGGGCTCGGAGACGCGATCGCGGCGGTGCGTGCCGCGGCTGTCGCCCGCGCCGGCGCCGCGTGACGCGGGCCGCGGTCCGGCGCGGCGAGGCACGGTAGATGGCGTTCCTGCGCCGGATCTGGAACCGGGACGACGCCTCGGCCCTGGCCGCCTGCACCTCGCTCGACATCGGCACCGAGTTCGCCAAGGCGCTCGTGTTCGAGATCGACGAGGACGGCCACGGTACGGTGCGCGGGGTGGGACGCAAGCGCCAGGGCCTGAGCCACATGCAGTCGGGCACGGTCGCCGATATCAACGCGGTGGTCGACAACTGCGCGGTCGCGCTGCAGGAAGCCGAAGAGATGGCCGGCTTCCGGCCCCACCAGGTCGTCATCGGGATCGCGGGCGAGCTCGTGAAGGGCTTCACGACGACCATGACCCAAGAGCGCAAGCGGCCCGAGGCCCAGATCAACGACGCCGAGCTGGTGAAGCTCATCGACAGCGTCCAGCGCGAGGCGCTCCACGAGGCCGAGCGCTCGATCACCTGGGAGACCGGGCTGCCCCACGTCGACGTGCGGCTCGTCCACAGCGCGATCGTGGGCGCCTCGATCGACGGCTACGCGCTCACCAATCCGATCGGTTTCCAGGGCCGCCACATCAAGATCGGCATCTTCAACGCGTTCGCGCCACTCGTGCACCTCGGCGCCCTCCAGTCGGTCGCCAGCCAGCTCGATCTCGAGCTGCTCGAGGTCGTCGCCGAGCCGTACGCGGTCGCCCGCGTGCTGGGCGCCGACAACGTGCGCCAGGCGGGCGCGCTGTTCATCGACGTCGGCGGCGGCACGACGGACGTGGCGCTGGTCCGCCAGGGCGGGATCGAGGGCACGCGGATGTTCGCGCTCGGCGGGCGGGCGTTCACGAAGTCGATCGCCGACCGGCTCGACCTCCCGTTCCCGCGCGCGGAGTCGCTCAAGGTGGACTACGCCCGCGGGCTGCCGGTCGAGCGCCGCGACGAGGTCGCGGAGATCGTGCGCGACGACGTCGCCGTGTGGGCGGCTGGGGTCGAGCTCGTCATGGAGGAGCTGGCCGCGGGCGAGATGCTGCCGTCCCGGATCCACGTCTGCGGCGGCGGCTCGCGGCTGCCGGAGATCAGCGAGGCGCTCGCTGCCGAGCGGTTCTGGAAGCGACTGCCGTTCGCCCGCCCGCCCGAGGTCGCGATCATGGCCCCCGACCAGATCGAGGCGATCGAGGACGCGACGGAGCTGCTCGTGGACCAGCAGGACGTGACGCCGCTCGGCCTCGCCTATCAGGCGATCGAGCTCCAGACGTCCGAGGACCCGCTGGACGCCACCCTGCGGCGCGTCCTGCGCGCGATGAAGGTGTGACGGTGACCACGCCGCGCACGACGGCGAGCGCGCCCGGCCGCCGGCGCCGGACGTCCAGGCCCGAGCCGGGGTAGGCTGCGGCCCGCATGGCGACCATCGTCTACCTCGACGCCGAGGACGAGATCACCTCCGCCGCCGCACGAATCCGGGCGGCGGCGGATTCGCGCGTGGGCCTGGTCCTGCCGTTCGGGTCGCGGGTGGCGACCTCGCGGATCAACTTCCGGCTGCTGGCGCGCGAGGCGATGAGCCACGGCAAGCGCCTCGACATCGTCGCGCCCGACGCCTCGGGGCGGGCGCTCGCGGCGTCCGCCGGCCTGCCGGTGTTCGCGTCGGTCGCGGAGTACGAGGGGGCGCTCGACACCGAGGACGACGAGAAGGACGCACGCCGCGCGGCGTCGCGCGCCGCGGCCGGCCTCGCCGGCGGGGCGGCGCTCGCCGGGGGCGCCGCGGCTGCGGGCGGCAACGAGGCAGCCGGCGGAGCGGCCGCGGCCGCCTCCCCGGGCGAACCGCAGGTCGACACGGCTCGGCCGACCGGTGGCCCCAGCGTCCGCGACACGGGCGGCGTCCGAGGTTCGGGCGCGAGGGCGCGCGGCGGGTCGTCCGCCCGGCCCGCCACGGCCGCCGCCGCCGGCGCCGGTGCTGCAGACGCCGCGGCCGGCGACCTCGCGGACACCGACCTGTACGACGCGCCCGGCGCGGTCGGCGCGTCCACGACCCGCTCGCCAGACGCGCTGCCGGCGGCCCGCGGCCGCGGCGGTGGTCGCCGACTCGGCACGGTCCTCGGGGCGCTGGTCGTGCTCGTCGTGGTGGTCGGGGCGGTCGCCGCGGGCGCCTACCTGCTGCTGCCGTCGGCGTCGATCACCGTCACGCCCAGGATCGAGGATCTCGGCCCGGTCACGTTCACGGTGCGTGCCGACCCGGCCGCGACGTCGGTCGATGAGGCCGCCGGGGTGGTGCCCGCCGTGACGCTGACGGTCCCGGTCGAGACCCAATCCGAGTTCCCGGCCACGGGCAAGCGGGTGGAGAAGCACCCGGCCAAGGGTGCGGTGCGGTGGAGCAACTGCGACCCGACGTCTGCGTACCCGATCCCGAAAGGCACCGTCGTCAAGACCGCGAACGGGACCGCCTTCACGACCGATGAGGACGTGTTCCTGCCGGTCGCGATCCTGTCCGGCGGCGGCTCGTCGCCCAGCATCGACTGCCAGTCGAGCGAGGTGTCGGTGACGGCCGACGTGGCGGGCACCGAAGGGAACGTTGCCGCGGGCACGATCCGGGTCGTCCCGCCCCGCTACAACAGCAACGTCCTGCGGGTGAACAACCCGGACCCGACCACAGGCGGCTCGCGCGAGGAGTTCACGCGCATCTCGCAGAAGGACATCGACGCGGCACTGGTCAAGCTGAACGCGGACCTCGAGGCGACGTTCGCGACCGCGGTCGAGCATCCGAGCGACCTGCCCGAGGGCACGACGGTGTTCCCGGCGACCGCCGTGCTGGGCGAGCCCACCCCGGACCCGGATCCGGAGACCCTCCTCGGCCAGGAGGTCGACTCGTTCACGCTCGGGCTGACGGCCGACGGCACGGTGCTGGCCGCGGACGCCTCGCCGGCCGAGGCCATCGGGGAGCAGCGGCTCCAGGCGTCGGTCGCCGAGGGCCGCGAGCTCGTGCCCGGCTCGACCAATGTCGAGATCGGGGACGGCACCGTGGTCGACGGCAGGATCGAGTTCCCCGTGACCGCGTCGGCGTCGCAGGTGCGACCGCTCGATGCGGCCGCGCTCGAACGGACGGTCCTCGGCCTCCCGATCGAGCAGGCCAAGGCGGCGCTGGAGCCGTACGGCGAGGTCCGCATCGAGCCCTGGCCGAGCTGGGTGACGTCGGTCCCGTCGCTCGAGCAGCGCGTGATCCTGACCGTCGGCAAGCCCGTCGGCGCGGCGGCCTCGCCCGGCGTCTCGCCCGCCCCGTCCGACCCGCCCCCCGCGAGCTCGCAGGCGGTTCCCGCGGGCACCCCGACGGGCGCGCTCGACGGCGGCACCGGGGGCGAGCCGGTACCATCCGCCGGATGAGCCGCATCCTGGGAATCGACCTCGGCGAACGGCGGATCGGGCTCGCCGTGGCCGACTCGGGGATCGGCGGCGCCCGGCCGCTGGCGACGATCGGCCGCGCCACGTCCATCGACGCCGACGCCGAGGCGCTGGCCCGCGTGTGTCGCGAGCAGGTGGTCGCGGAGCTGGTCGTCGGCCTGCCGGTCGAGGCGGCCGGCCATGAGGGCACCATGGCCGCGGGCGCCCGGGCATGGGCCGCCGAGATCGGTGCCCGCCTCGCGATCCCGGTCACGATGCGCGACGAGCGGCTGTCCTCGTTCGAGGCCGAGCGCCGGCTCGGCCGCATGCCGCGCGGACGGTCGGGTGGCGCGCCCTCCCGGGCCCAGCGCAACGCGTACCGCGCCCGGATCGATCGCGAGGCCGCGGCGGTCATCCTCCAGGACGAGCTGGACGCCCGCCGCCAGGAGTCGCGGTGAGCATCCGAGGCGGTCAAGGTCCCAGAGAGCCCGTCAACCCCGGCCCGCAGGCGCCGGTCCGACGCGCGGATCCCTACCAGCGCACCGGCCGCTACGGCCGCGGCCCGGGGGACCAGCGACGCTACGAGCGGTACGGCGACCGGCGGAGCGGCATCGGCGGCATCCTGCGCTTCCTGCTGTTCCTGGTGGTGCTCGCGGTGCTGGTGCTCGCGGTCATGGCGACCGTCGCGCGCCCGCTGCTCCGGGCCATCGTCGTCCCTTGGGCGTGGGACAACCCCGCGGCGCTCCAGCTCGGGTTCGTGTCCGATCTCGTTCGCGAGGACCTCGGCAGCGCGCTGACCGAGCCCGCCTCGGCCGACGCCGGCACGGTGGAGTTCCTGGTCCAGCCGGGTGACACGCCGGCCACCCTCGCGCCGCGCCTCGAGGAGGCGGGGATCATCACCAGCCAGCGGGCGTTCCTGTACGAGGCGCGCCAGGGCGACCTGCTGCCGAAGCTCAACGCCGGACGCTTCTCGCTCGCCCTCAACCTCACGCCGGCGGGGGTCGTCGACGGCCTCGTCAACAACCGGATCGAGACGCGGACCGTCCAGCTCTCGGTGCGCGAGGGCCTGCGGCTCGAGCAGATCGTTGCCAAGCTCCAGACGATCCCGAACACGGAGGTCGACCCAAAGGCGTTCTACGACCTGGTCGAGCATCCGACGGACGCGCTCCTCGGCGACTACCCGTGGCTGCTGGACACGAACGTCCGACCGAAGGGGGCGAGCCTCGAGGGTTTCCTCTACCCGGCGACGTACACGATCCAGGTCGGCGACGAAACCCCGACCACGGCGGACGCCCTGGTCCGGATGATGCTCGACGCGTTCCACGACCGCGTGGGACCGGACCGCCTCGCTGTCCCCGACAAGCGCGGTCTGACGTTTTACCAGGTGCTCACGCTAGCGTCGATCGTCGAGCGCGAGGCCGTCCTCGACGATGAGCGCGCCAAGATCGCCGGGGTGTACCAGAACCGAATCGACCGCGTCCCGAGCGTCGCCCACGGCCTGCTCCAGGCGGATCCGACCGTGATCTACGCGGTCGACACCGCGAACCTCGGCAAGTACAGCCCGGATTGGGCGAACTACTTCTTCTGGAAGGTCCCGGACGGCGGCGTCAAGGACCAGGTCCTGCCGGAGTCGCTCGCGGGGTACAACACCTACAAGGTCCGCGGCCTGCCGCCCGGCCCCATCGCGACCCCCACCGTCGCCTCCATCGATGCCGCCCTCAGGCCGGACACGAAGAGCAAGTACACCTACTTCGTGGCGATCCCGGATGGCAACGGCGCCCACGACTTCAGCAAGTCACTGGCCGAGCACGAGCAGAAGCTCGCAAAGTACGGCTACTAGCGTGGGCGCGCGCGCCGATGGCCGCCTCCCGGTCGCGGCCGACTTCGCGGCACCCCCGGACGCCGCGACCCGCCGGCGGTGGACGGAGGCCGAGAGAAGCCACCGTCCGGGACGCGTCGCGGCGCTGCGCGCCCGGATGGCCGCCGAGGGCGTGGACGCCTACTTCGGCGCCCGGCGGGAGCACATGCGCTGGCTGACGGGATTCACGCTCGCGGAGGGCGAGGACCGGGTGTCGGGGCACTCCGGGCAGTTCCTCGTCGGCGGCGACCGGGCCATCGTCGTGACCGATTCGCGATACACGATCCAGGTTCGACGCGAGGCGCCCGAGGCCGACGTGGACGAGGTCGGCTACGACCTGCCGGGGGCCTGGCCGCGCCTGCTCGGATCGATCGGAGCGCGGCGGGTCGCGGTCGAGGCCGCCTCGATCACGCACGCCCTGTGGCTGCGTCTCGAGGCCGCGGCGCCCGACGTGGAGCTCGTGCCGGTCGAGGGCTGGGTCGAGGCGCTGCGCGCCGCCAAGCAGCCCGACGAGGTCGAGCGGATCGCGGCGGCCTGCGCGGTCGCGGACCGGGCGCTCGCTGCCCTGCTGCCCGAGATCCGGCCCGGCGTGACCGAAGCGGATCTCGCGCTGCGCCTCGAGTGGCTGATCCGGAGCGGCGGCGCCGAGGCGCTCGCGTTCGACGTCGCCTGCCTCGCGGGCCCGGAGGCCGCCCTGCCGCACGGCTCCCCGGGCGAGCGGCCGGTGCTCGCGAACGCCGTGCTGCTGTTCGACTTCGGCGCCCAGGTCGAGGGCTACCGCAGCGATATGACCCGCACGCTGTTCGTCGGTGAGCCGACCCAACGTGACCTGGCCATCTATGGCCTCGTCGCGCGGGCCCAGGAGGCGGCGATCGCCTGGATCGCGTCGTCGGTTGCCGCGGGTTCGGTGCTGCCGAGCCGCCGCGAGCCGGACGCGATCGCCCGCGCCGTGATCGACGAGGACGGGCGCTGGCCGGCGTACGGGCACGGGCTGGGGCACGGGATCGGCCTTGCCACGCACGAGGAGCCTCGTTTCGGCCGAGTCGGGACGGACGATCCGGTCCCCGGGCGAACCGTGTTCTCGGTCGAGCCCGGGATCTACCTGGACGGTGAGACCGGGGTCCGGATCGAGGACCTCGTCCACATCGACGTCGACCGCCGGCTCGTCGAGCGGTTAACGCGGTTTCCGCGCGACGTCATCGCGCTGCCCGGCTGAGACGCCCGGCACCCTCTGGTAGCATCGGCCGAAATTCAATCGACCCACGCGGGGAGTGCGCACGCCTCCCGACTCGCGCCATGCCCCACCGGAGCACCCACCCCACATGATCAGCACCGGCGACCTGCGCAAGGGTGTCGTCATCGAGCTTGACGGCGACCTGTGGCAGATCCTCGACTACCACCACATCAAGATGGGCCGCGGTTCGGCCCAGGTCCGGATCAAGCTGCGCAACGTGAAGAAGGGCAGCACGGTCGAGAAGTCGTTCCAGGCCGGCGAGCGCTGGCCGCGCGCCCAGATCGACCGGCGTCCGGTGCAGTACCTGTACCGCGACGGCGACGACCTCCACTTCATGGAGACCGAGTCGTACGAGCAGTTCAGCCTGCGGGCCGAGACGCTCGACGACGTCGTCGGCTTCCTGAAGGAGGGCATGACGCTCGACCGGACGAGCTACCAGGGCGACACCCTCGGCATCGAGCTCCCCGTGACCGTCGACCTCCTGGTCGCCGAGACCGAGCCCGGGTTCGCCGGCGACACCGCCCAGGGCGCACGCAAGAACGCAACGATGGAGACGGGGCTCGTTGTCGTCGTGCCCCTGTTCGTGAACGAGGGCGACACGCTCCGCATCGACACCCGGACGGGCGAGTACCAGACCCGGTTGTGAGCCGATGGGCCGCGGCGGGATCCAGGCGCTGATCGGCCTCATGGACGAGGCGTTCGATGGCGGCGGGATCGAGGCCTCGAACGAGAGCCAGGCGTTGCTGACGAATCTGGCCACTGTGTCCGACGAGCAGTGGTGCGCACGACCCGAGGGCGCGACGCGGACGATCGAGGCGATCGCGATCCACGTGGGCGCGTGCAAGGTCATGTACGACGACTACGCGTTCGGCCCCGGCCAGCGGCAGTTCGGGACGCCCGAGGTCGAGCCATGGGGCGCCGATGGCCCGGCGCCGATGAACGAGGTCCGCGCGTGGCTCCGATCTGCGCAGGCGACGCTGCGGGGGCACGTCGCGGCGCTGGGCGACGATGACGAGCTCGACCGACCCCGGCTGACGAACTGGGGCGAGGAGCGTCCGACCCGCTGGATCGTCGCCTCGATGATCACCCACGACGCCTACCACGCGGGCGAGATCAACCACCTGCGTAGCCTGCTCTCGGGCGACGACCGGTGGCGCTACGTGCAGCTCGGCTTCGGCTGAGGCGTCTTGTGCGGCGCGCTCAGCGCGGCAGCGCGTTGAGGAGCACGATGATCGCGGCCGGGATGAGGGCCAGGAGCAGCGTCCGGGCGCGCATCGCGGTGGCGTGGAGCCCCGCCGCGGCCGGACCCAGCCGCTCCCGGAAGGCTGCCAGCGGCGCCCGCCACGAGGCATCCATCGCAGCGAGGGCCACCTGGCCCGACCACCACGCGACGTTGCCCTCCGCGGCCTCACGATCGGGATCGGCGTCGGGCCCGACCTCGGACGCAAGTCTCGCGATGGTGGGCAGGTCTGCTGGCGCACCCTGCCTCCACCACAGCTCCTGCGCCACGATCGCGCGCTTGAACGTTTCCCACGGCGTCGTCTCCGGAAGTCGGTCGAGCTCGGCGCGAGCCTGGTCGAAGTCGCCAAGGACGGTCAGGACCTCGACGCGGTAGGGACGGGTGGCATCGGTCTCGGGGGTCCGCGCGACCCACGCCCGGAACCCGGCCATCGACGTCGGGACCTTGTCGCCGGTCCCCTGACGAAAACGAACGATCTCGCTTCGACCGACCCAGTGATATGCCTCGATGGCGGGACGGACCGCAGGCGGGATCCAGCGGAGCTCGACCTCGGTGCCGATGATGGCCGCCGCCATCGCGATGAGCAGCTGCCCGATCAGCAGCGACGGGATCGCGAGGGTGGCGATTGTTGCCGCGGCGAACGCGAGCACGAGGGAAGGCCCGATTACCCCGTACCGGGACTGGTCGACCAGGCGCTTGCCGAGGTTCCCAGGGCGGCGCGATCCTGGCCGTCCGACGGGCGCCGTCGGGTCTGGCGCATACACGGCATCGCCGTTCGCGGCGATGGCCACGCCGATCAGCAGCGGTCCGAGGCCGGCGAGCAGCATCGCCCCGGTGAACAACGGCTCCCATGGCGCTCCCAGTGCGATGTCGATCACGTACAACGTCCAATACGCCGTCCAGGGCAGCGCTGCGCCGGCGAGCAGCAGCCCGGCTACCCGGCGCCGGCCGAACATCGCGAGGCCGACGACGAACACGAGCGGAAACGCGACGGCCACCATGGCGTTGACGACGGCCTGGATCGTCGGCTGCTGCTGCGTGATCCCGATCGCCGTCGTGATCGTCGACCCCATGACCATGCCGAACCCGAAGACCGTGACCTGCAGGGCACCGGCGGTCGATCGCCCGAGGCCGTGCAGCCCGAGCCCGATCAGCCAGGCGACGACCGCGATGAGGGGCCCGACGCCGTTCAGGAAGATGAAGGCCGCGCGCCACGCGTCGTTCGAGATCACGCGGCCACGGTAGAGGACCGGGAACGTCGTGCCCATGTCCCGTCGGTACCATGCCCCACGTGGACGGACCGACCGAGCGACTGGCCTCGCCGCCTGGAACGTATGGGCTGCGCATCCGCACCGTATCCGAGGTCAGTCGCGCGATCCGTGAGCGTGTGCGTGCGGACGATGGGCTGCGGGACCTGTGGATCGAGGGCGAGATCGGGCGGGTCACGGTGTCGACCGCGGGCCACGCGTACTTCGCGCTCAAGGACGCCAAGGCCCAGCTGCAGTGCGTCTGGTTCCGCGACGAGCGCGTCCGGTCGGCGTTCCAGCCGCAGACCGGTCTCCAGGTGATCGTCCATGGGCGGATGGACGTGTTCGAGCCGCAGGGCGCCCTGCAGCTGTACGTCGACTCGCTTCAGCCGTCGGGGTTCGGCGACCTCGCCATCCGGTTCGAGCAGCTGAAGGCGCGCCTGGCCGAGGAAGGGCTGTTCGACGCGGCGCGCAAGCGGCCGCTGCCGGATCGGCCGCCCGTGATCGCGGTCGTGACCTCGCCGACGGGCGCAGTCTGGCGGGACGTCTGCAACGTCCTCGCCCGCCGCTGGCCGCTGGCCCGCGTCCTGCTCGTCGCCTGCCAGGTCCAGGGCGACGGGGCGCCGGCGAGCATCGTGGGGGCCCTGCGCCGCCTCGAGCGCTGGATCGGCGAAGCCACCGCGAACGGCCGGCACGATGACGCCCCGGCCGTCACGATCCTGGCCCGGGGCGGGGGATCGCTCGAGGACCTGTGGTCGTTCAACGACGAGCGGGTCGTGCGGGCGATCGTCGCGCACCCGGTCCCGCTCGTGTGCGGGGTCGGCCACGAGGTGGACGTGACGCTGGCGGACTTCGCGGCCGACGTGCGAGCGCCGACCCCGTCGGCCGCGGCGGAGCTCGTCGTGCCGGATCGCCTGGACGCCGCCGCGACGCTCCGGGGCCGTCGCTCACGCCTCGACGCGCTCGCCCTCGGTGGTCTCGCCGCGGCATCGCGCGAGGTCGCGGCGGAACGGCGGCTCCTCGACCGGCTCGATCCGGCCGTCCGCCTCGTCGAGTCGCGCGAGCGTGCCGGCCTGCTCCTCGATCGGGCGACCCGGGCGACGCTCGTGCGCGTCGCCGCCGCACGGGCGCTCGAGGAGCGCGTCTCGGGGCGCCAGCACGCGCTCGCCGCCGCTCGCGTGGCCCGCGCGAGAGCCGCGGTCGACGCGACGGCATCGGCGCTCACGGCCCTCGGCCCCCAGGCGACGCTCGAGCGCGGCTATGCGATCGCCCGGCGGCGCGACGACGGCGGGATCGTGCGCCATCCGGCCGAGGCGCCGGCCGGCACGGGCCTGCGGGTGACGCTGGCCGGCGGGGATCTCGCCGCCACGGTCGACGGCGAACCGGCCTGACGCTGGCGGTCGCGCCCAACCCACGTATCCTTCACGCCGATGACGACCGAGCCGACGACGGCACCCACCGACGAGATCGCGAACCTGACCTTCGACCAGGCCCTGGCCGAGCTCCAGCGGACCGTCGCCGAGCTCGAAGCCGGCGGACAGCCGCTGGAACGGACGATCGCGCTCTATGAGCGCGGCGTCATCCTTCACGAGCGATGCGCGACGCTCCTCGCGGACGCAGAGTTGCGGGTGCAACAGCTCGTCGCCCGTGCGGGCGGCGCGCTCGCGGCCGTCGACGTCCGACCAGAGGACGCGGCTGAGGAGTAGGGCAGCGGGATGCCCTGCCAAATCGCGCTACCATCAGATAACAAATAATCGTCACCGAGCCGCATCCTCGGGCGTCCCACGCCGGCGCCCACAGGGGCGCCGCAGGTGAACCGCCAGCCAGGAGCCGACACGTGCCCATCCTCGACCGTCTCCAGGGACCCGCGGACCTCCGCGGCCTCTCGGACGACGAGCTCGACCAGCTCGCAACCGAGCTGCGCGAGACGATCATCCGGACCGTCGCCGTCACCGGCGGCCACCTCGGCTCCTCGCTGGGCGTCGTCGAGATCACGCTCGCGCTGCACCTGCTGCTAGAGTCGCCGCGCGATCGGATCGTGTGGGACACGGGGCACCAGGCGTACGCGCACAAGCTGCTGACGGGCCGGCTCGACCGGTTCCACACCCTGCGCCAGATCGACGGGGTGGGGGGCTTCCCGCGGCGCACCGAGTCGCCCCACGACGTGTTCGACGGCGGCCATGCCGGCACCGGCCTCTCGATTGCCGAGGGCCTCGCCACCGCCCGTGACCTGCGTCACTCGCTCGAGCGTGTCGCGGTCGTCGTCGGCGACGCGGCGCTGCTGTCGGGCCTGTCGCTCGAGGCGCTCAACGACATCGGCCATCGCCAGAGCCAGCTGCTGATCGTGCTCAACGACAACGAGATGTCGATCAGCCCGTCGGTCGGGGCGCTGTCGAAGTACCTGTCCGAGATCAAGCTGTCCACGGCGTGGCAGCAGAGCAAGTCCGCCTACGACCGGATCACCGAGCACCTGCCCATCGTCGGCCCGCGGGCGCTCGAGCTGTCGCGCCGCCTCCGCCAGTCGGTCGTCTCCTTCGCCCAGCCCGGGCAGCTGTTCGAGGATCTCGGGATCACCTACATCGGCGTGATGCCCGGGCACGACCTGCGGCTGCTCGAGGAGACGTTCCGGCGAGCGCTGGCGCTGCCGGGACCCGTGATCGTCCACGTCCGGACCCAGAAGGGGAAGGGCTACCGGCCGGCGGAGGCCGATCAGGTCTCGTTCCATGGCGCGGCGCTGCCGCCGATGGCGGTGCCGACGGCCGACGCGCACGACCAGCTGAGCGCCGGCCCGAACGGCGACCCGATGGCGTCGGCGGCCGCCGCGGGCTCGAACGTGACCACCGGCCGCAAGGCCGAGGCCGGGGCACCGCCGTCCGCGTCCGTGATGGCCGACCGGCGGTCCTCGCCCGGCGGCGAGGGCGCGGCCGTGCCCCCCGCGGCGGCCACGGCGACGCCCGCCAAGACCCCCAACTACACGGCGTTCTTCGCGAAGGAGCTGGTCGAGCTCGGGGCGACCGATCGGCGGATCGTCGCGATCACGGCGGGCATGCCGACCGGCACCGGCCTGGCGAAGTTCCAGGCGGCCTATCCGGACCGGTTCATCGACGTCGGCATCGCCGAGCAGCACGCGGTGACGCTCGCGACGGGGCTCGCGCTGGGCGGCATGCGCCCGGTCGTGGCCCTGTACTCGACGTTCCTCCAGCGCGCGTTCGACCAGACGGTCCACGACGTGTGCCAGAACGACGCGCCGGTCCTGCTCGCCGTCGATCGGGCCGGCCTCGTCGGTGAGGACGGCACCAGCCACCAGGGCATGTTCACCGTGCCGGCCCAGCGGATGCTGCCCAACATCGTCGTCGCGAGCCCGCGGGACGAGCAGGAGCTGCGGTCGCTCCTGCGCACCGCGCTGGCCCAGGACCATCCCTTCGCCCTCCACTATCCCCGCGACGCGGGATTCGGCGTGGAGGAACGCGAGGCCGAGGCGCTGCCGGTCGGGCGCGGCGAGGTGCTGCGCGAGGGCCGGGACCTCCTGTTCGTGACGTTCGGGCCGATCACCGGCCGGGCCCTCGAGGTGGCCGATGCGTTCGAGGCACGTGGCTGGTCCGTCGGCGTGATCAACGCCCGGTTCGTCAAGCCGCTCGACCGCCAGCTGATCCTCGACCAGGCCCGCGGCAAGTCGCTGGTCGTGACGTTCGAGGAGAGCGTGGTCACCGGCGGCTTCGGCTCCGCGGTGCTCGAGGCGTTCGAGGAGGCGCGGCTGGCCGACCCCTCGTACCGCTCGATCCCGGTGCGCCCGATCGGCATCCCCGGCGACCGGTTCGTCGACCACGGGTCCGTGACGGACCTGCGCCGCCTGATCCGACTCGACGTCCCGGGCCTGACCGCGCAGGTCGAGGAGACGCTGGCCCAGCTGGGGATCGCGTCGCCGGCGGCCCGACCCGCCTGATCCGGCTGGCCCGATCGGCCGCGGCCCTGCGCGGGCTCCCGCGGGTGCGTCGCGGGTAAGGGCGCGTGTGCCACGATAGGCAGATGGCGACGGCGACCAGGCGTCGGATCCGGCTCGACCTGCTGCTCGTCGAGCGCGGGCTGGCGGAGTCCCGCGCGCGGGCCCAGGCCATGGTGATGGCCGGCCAGGTCCGGGTCGGCGAGGGCGACGCCGCGCGTGCGGACCTCAAGTCGGGCGACCTGGTCCCGAACGACGCCCGGGTGGCGGTCAGCGGCGGCTCGCGCTGGGTCAGCCGGGGCGCGCACAAGCTCAACGCCGCGCTCGACGCCTTCGGGATCGACGTGGCGGGGATGGTGGGTATCGATGTCGGGGCCTCGACCGGCGGGTTCACCGACGTCCTGCTCGACCGGGGCGCCGTCCGCGTCTACGCCGTCGACGTGGGCTACGGCCAGCTCGCCGACCGCCTGCGCCGCGATCCGCGCGTGGTGTCGATGGAGCGCGTGAACGCCAGGACGCTGACCCCGGAGACCCTGCCGGAACCGGCGGACATCGCCGTCGTGGACGTCTCGTTCATCTCGCTGGGCCTGGTCCTCAGCCCGATCCGGTCTGTGCTGCGCGAGGCGCGCGGCCCGATCGTCGCCCTCGTCAAGCCGCAGTTCGAGGCGGGCCGCGCCGAGGCCAAGGGCGGGGTCGTGCGCGACGCCGGCGTGCATCGCCGGGTCATCGCCGAAGTCGCGACGACGGCCGCCACGCTGGGGCTGGGGACGCGGGACGTCATCGCGTCGCCGATCCAGGGTCCCGAGGGCAACCGCGAGTTCCTGGTCCACCTGCAGGCGGGGCCGTCGTGCGCCGACATCGACGACCGCATCGACGCGGCGGTCGCGGCCGCCTGGGCACCGGTCGAGGAGGGGAGCGCGTGACGGTCGCGCGGATCGGGTTCGCGTACAACCCGACGATCGAGCAGGCGATCGAGCTCGGCGAGCGGGCCGCCGGCTGGTGCCGGATGCGTGACGTCGACCAGTGGGCGGCCGCGGCCGACGACACCGAGGCACTCTGCGCGCGGCTCGCGAACACCGACGTACTGGTGGTGCTGGGCGGCGACGGCACGTTCCTGCGCGCGGTCCAGGCGGTCATCGCGGTCGACGTCCCGATCCTGGGCATCAACCTGGGCAAGGTCGGATTCCTGTCCAGGGCCGAGACCGACGAGCTCGAGGCCGTGCTCGAGAAGCTCCGGACCGGTGCCTTCGAGCTGAGCCCGCGCATGGGCCTGGCCGGGGCGATCCTGCCGGCGGGACGGCCGGCCGCCCGGACCTTCACCGCGCTCAACGACATCGTCATCGCGCGTGGATCGCTCGCGCGGGTCGTGCGGATGTCCACCTCCATCGACGAGTCGCACCTCGCGACGTTCATCGCGGACGGCCTTGTCATCTCCAGCCCCACCGGCTCGACCGGGTATTCGTTCTCGGCCGGTGGCCCGATCGTCGACCCGCAGAGCCGCAACCTCGTGGTCACCCCGATCGCCGGCTACCTGTCGGCGATCCGGTCCATCGTCGTGTCGCCCCACCAGGTCGTCCGTACCCAAATCCTCGACGCGCACGAGGCCCTCGTCTCGATCGACGGGCGCGAGGACCACCGGATCGAGGTCGGCGACATCGTGGAGGTGCGCGCCCTCGAGCGGCCGATCCGCTTCGTCGAGCCGGCCGGGACGATGCCGTTCTGGGACCTGTTGCGGACGAAGGTCCAGCTGCTGCCGTCGTGACCGGAGGCGGGCGATGATCGCCGAGCCCGAGGGCGAGCGGGCCGGACGGCTGCTGGAGCTCGCGGTCGACGACCTCGCGCTGATCGACCGGCTGCGGCTCGTCTTCTCGCCGGGCCTCAACGTGCTGACCGGCGAGACCGGCGCCGGCAAGAGCCTGCTCATCGATGCCCTCGGCCTCGCGCTCGGGGCGCGCGCGGACGCGACGCTGGTCCGCCACGGGGCGGACGGCGCGCGGGTGGAGGCGTTGTTCGACCGCCTGCCGGAGCCCCTGATCGCCGTGCGCGAGGTCGGGGCGAACGGGCGCTCGACCGCGCGCCTGGACGACGACGCGGTCACGGCGGGCCGGCTGGCGATGGCCACCGGCGGCCTGGTCGAGATCCACGGCCAGCACGACCAGCAGCGGCTGCTCGACGAGGGCTGGCAGCGCGACCTGCTCGACGCGTACGGGGGCCACGGCGAGCTTCGGTCGGTCGTCGCGAGCGCCGTCGAGCGGTGGCGCGCCAATCGGGCCGCGCAGTCGGAGCTCGCGATGGACCCGCGCGAGCTCATCCGGCGGCTCGACCTGCTCGAGCACGAGGCGAACGAGATCGCCGCGGCCGGGCTCCGGCCCGGCGAAGCCGCGGAGATCACGGGCCAGCTGGCGACGGCCCAGCACGGCGAGACGATCATGGCCGGCGCCGCCGAGGTCCGCGAGACGCTGCTCGGCGAGGGTCGTGGGGCGCGGGAGCAGGTGGCAAGGGCGGAGCAGGAGCTGCGGTCGCTGGACCGCCTCGACGCGCGCTGGGGACCGCTGGCCGACCGGCTCGCCGGCCTCGAGGCGGAGCTCGAGGACGTGGCCGCCGAGGCCCGGACGCTGGCCGAGGGCGTCGACCACGACCCGGCCAGCCTGGCGCGGCTCGAGGAGCGCCTGGGCGAGATCCACCGGCTGCTGCGGCGCTACGGCGACGACGAGGCGGCCGTGATCGAGCATGCGGCCCGGTCGGCGGCCGAGGCGGAGCGGCTGCGCGGGCTCGAGGACGAGCGGGCGCGTCGCGCCGCCGATGACGCTCGACTGCTGCTGGAGGTCGCCGACGCGTCGGCGAACCTGTCGGTCCGGCGGGCGGCGACCGCGACGGAGCTCGCCGCGTCGGTGGGCAGGGTCCTGGCCGAGCTCGGGTTTCCCGCCGAGGCGTTCGACGTCGCCCTCGGCCGGCGGCCCGCGGCCCGCGACGACCCGGCCGTGGAGGTGGACGGCGACGCGGTGGCGTTCGACGTGACCGGGATCGACACGGTCGTGTTCACGTTCCGCCCGAACGCCGGCGAGCCTGCCCGGCCGCTGGCGCGGATCGCCTCGGGCGGCGAGCTCTCGCGCGTCGCGCTGGCCATCAAGCAGGTGCTCGCCGAGGTGGACGAGACGCCGACCCTCGTGTTCGACGAGATCGACACGGGCATCGGCGGCCGGAGCGCCGACCCGGTCGCGCGCAGCCTGTGGGCGCTTGCCCGCGACCACCAGGTCCTGTGCGTGACCCACCTGCCCCAGATCGCCGCCTACGCGGATGCCCACTACCGGATCGCGAAACGCGAGCGTGACGGGCGCACGGTGACCGACGTCACGCGCCTCGAGCGCGTGGAGCGCGAGGACGAGCTGGCCCTGATGATCGGCGGCGCGGCCGGCGGCGAGGCCGCGCGGCTGTCGGCACGCGAGCTCCTGGACCGCGCGGAGGCGTGGCGAGCCGGGCGGCTCGCGGACGCGCCGGCCTGAGCGCGACGCCGCGGCGAGCGACAATCGGCTCGTGACCGCCGTGACCGCCGCCGGGTCCCTGGACCGGGCGATCGACGACTACCTGACCTACCTGCACGTGGAGCGGGGCGTGGCCGACGCCACGATCCGCGCCTATCGCGGCGACCTGTCCGACTTCGCACTCAGCCGCGGGGCCGCGGCTCGCTGGTCGGCGGGGCCCGAGGTCGCCCAGCGGTATCTCGCGGCGCGCGCCCGGCGCGGCCGTCCGAACGACCCCGGCCTGGCGCCGACGAGCCTGCGCCGGCGCGCCGCGGCGATCCGCGGCTTCTACCGGTTCGCCTACGGGGACGGGCTGATCCCCGTGGACGTGGCCGCGCACCTGGAGCTGCCGCGACAGCCGCGGCTGTTGCCGGAGACGCTGACGGTCGAGGAGGTGGGGCGGCTGCTCGAGGCCGCGGGCGGCGATGCGGACCTCGCCGACGCGGGGGCCGGTGAGGCGGCCCCGGCACGCGCCGTCCGCGTCCGCAACCGGGCGCTGCTCGAGCTCCTGTACGCCGCCGGCCTGCGCGTGTCCGAGGCGCTCGGGCTCGATCTCGGCAGCACGAGCCTCGACGCCGCGTGGGTCCGGGTGATCGGCAAGGGCGATCGCGAGCGCGTCGTCCCGATCGGCGAGGTCGCGGTCGACTGGCTCGCCCGGTATCTCGCCTGGCCGCGTGGCGAGTGGGTGCGGACGGCGCGGATCCCCGACGGTGCCAACGCGCCCCTGTTCCTGACCCCGAGGGGCAGGCGGCTGGGGCGTCAGCAGGCGTGGGCGGTGGTCAAGTCGGCGGCCGACGAGGCCGGGCTCGGCGATCGCGTGTCCCCGCATACGCTGCGCCACTCGTTCGCGACCCACCTCCTCGAGGGCGGCGCGGACCTCCGCGTCGTCCAGGAGCTTCTCGGGCACGCCAGCATCTCGACGACCCAGCTGTACACGCACCTCACGGGCGAGCGCATCCGCGAGGTGTACGCGCGAGCCCACCCACGGGCGTGACCGGTCCCGACGAGGTCGCCGGTCCGGCGGCCAGGCTGTGAGCTACGCCGAGTCGCAGCTGACCCCGGGCGAGCGCCTCGTGCGCCGCGGCCGCCAGCACTGGCTGATCGTGGTCCGTCGGACGATGTGGGCCCTCCTCGCGCTGCTGGTCGCCGCCCTGCTCCTGTACCTGCGCGCGACGGTCTCGGGGAGCTCGCCGATGTTCGGGGTCCTGGGCTGGATCACGTTCGGCCTGGCCGTGTTCGGCGCGCTGGCCGTGGGCTGGAGCCTGCTCGCCTTCCACGGCGAGGAGGTCCTGCTCACGACCCGCCGGCTCATCCACACGGACGGGGTCATCAACAAGCGGGCGAGCGACACCGGGCTCGATCGGATCACCGACGCGATCCTGACGGAGCCCTTCCTCGGCCGGCTGCTGGGGTACGGCGACCTCCGGATCCTCACGGCATCGGCCGCCGGCAGCGAGCGCCTCCGGCTGCTGTGCGACCCGGCGTCGTTCAGGCGGGCGCTGCTGGAGGCCAGGCACGAGCTCGAGCTGGAGCGGGCGCGGCCCACGATGCCGCCGATCCGGATCCCGGCCACGCCGGATGCGGTCGCGCCGTCCGCCGCGCCGTCCGCCGGGTCGTCCGCGGGGCAGGCGTCCGCCCAGGCGGCCGAACCCGCGATGACGGCGGACGAGGTGGTCGCCGAGCTCACGCGGCTCGCCGCGCGCCGCGCGGCGGGTGAGATCGACGGTGAGACGTTCGACCGCGGGCGCCGGGACCTGCTGTCGCGGCTGTGAGCGGCGCGTTCCGCGGTCCGGACGATCCGGCCGGTACGATACGCGCGACTCCACGACCGCCTTGCTCGAGGTCCGCGTGCCCAACCTCATCGACCTGATCCCGCAGCTCATCACCGTCGGGATCTTCCTGATCATCGCGTTCCCGGTGCACGAGTTCTCCCACGCCGCCGTCGCCTACCTGCAGGGCGACGCCACGGCCAAGCTGTTCGGCCGGATGACGCTCAACCCCATCGTCCACTTCGACCCGGCCGGTGGCCTGATGACGATCATCTCGGTCGTCTTCACCGGGTTCATCATCGGCTGGGCCAAGCCGACGCCGGTCAACCCGGCCAACCTCCACGACCGTCGCAACGGCGAGGTGCTCGTCGCGCTCGCCGGGCCCGCCTCGAACTTCCTGATGGCGCTCGCGGGCGCCTTCATCTACCGGGTGCTCGATGTCGCGGGTGTCGACCTTCCGGGCACGATGATCGGCCTGGTCCTCTATCTGTTCGTGCTGTACAACGTCCTGCTCGCGATCTTCAACTTCATCCCCGTCCCGCCCCTCGACGGCTCGGCCCTGCTGTACCGGATCCTCACGCCCCGCCAGGCCTGGCAGGTCCGGCCGTTCCTGACCCAGTACGGGATCTTCGTGGTGCTCGCCGTGGTGCTCCTGGCGAGCCGCCCGCTGAGCACCGCCATCTACACGGTCACCAATGTCCTGGTGGGCGCGTAAGGCCCGCCAGTTCCGCCAGCATGTGACCGCACGCGTGCGCCCCGCGGAGCGCACCGCGCTGGCGGCGTGGCTGCGTCCCCCGGAGCTGGAGCTGTTCGACGCCATGCACGTCGCGGACCGCCGTCATGGGCTGGACGTCGTGGCGTCCCTGCGGCGGGCGGGCGTGACCGATCGCGACGTCCTGGCGGCGGGCCTGCTGCACGACTGCGCCAAGGGCCAGACCGGTGTCGGGCCGCGCGTGGCGTGGTCGCTGGGCGAGGCCTACGGGTCGTGGGTCTGGCGCGCGGCCTCGGTGGTGCCCGGCTGGGGCGCGGCCCTCGAGCGGCTCCGCCACCACGCCGAGGCGTCGGCCGCGATGGTCGAGGCCGCGGGCCTGCCGCCCTTCGCCGTCGACCTCGTCCGCCACCAGGCCGATCCCAAGGATGCCGAGTTCGGCCGGGTCTTCCAGCTCGCCGACGAGGCCGCCTGATGACGATGTCGGCCGTGCCGTCGGTCGCGTTCGGCGAGGGTCGCCGCCCCGAGGCGACGACGCGCATCGTGCTGCCGGCCTTCGACGGGCCGCTGGCGCTGCTGCTGTCGCTGATCGAGGCCCGCCAGCTCGACGTCCTCACCGTGCCGCTCGGCGCGCTCGCCGACGCGTACCTCGACGCGTTGGCCACCCTCGACGAGGACCGGATGGGCCACGTGTCGGCCTTCGTCGCGGTCGCCAGCCAGCTGATCCTGATCAAGTCGCGGGCGCTCCTGCCCCGGCGTCCTGTCGACGGGCCGGTGCCGCTGGCCGACGAGGGGCCCGATCCCGAGGCGGAGCTGCGCGCGCGCCTGATCCTGTACCGGGCGTTCCGTGACGCGGGCGCGCGCCTCCTCGACGGCGCCGCGGCCCGGTTCGGGCTGTTCCACCGGGAGCCGACCGCCGCGCACGCCGCGGGCGTCGCCGGCGCCCGCCCGCCGGCCGCGGAGCCGCTGTCGCCCGCCCTGCTCGTCCTCGCCCTCGATGGCCTGGCCCGGATCGCGCCGCCCCCGGCGCCTCCGCCCGAGACGATCCGCCGGATGGTCACGCTCACGTCGCGCGCGGCGATCATCCGCGAGGCGCTGCGCGGGGCGCCGGCGGTCGTCCTCCAGGACCTGCTCGTCGGCGTCCGCGACCGGGTCGTCGTCGCGGTCACGTTCCTGGCGCTGCTCGAGCTGATGAAGCGCCGCGAGATCGTCGTGGAGCAGGCGGAGCCATGGGGACCGATCGTCGCCCGCCTGACGACCCCCGCCGAGCGTGCCGCGTCGGGGATGGACGTCCCCGTCGACGACGGCGCCCCGCTCGACGAATCCCTGGAATCGTTCGCGTGACCGAGCTCGAGACGATCGACCCCGGCGATGCGGCCGACCACGGCGATGCGCCGGGCCCCGACGAGGCGGCGGCGCAGGCCGCCGGCGAGCTCACCGAGGCCCAGCTCGAGGCCCTCCTGTTCGTGGCCGAGAAGCCGCTCTCGCGCCGGGAGATCGGGCTGCTGGCGGGCGTCGATCGGGCGACGGTCGACGCGCGGCTGGGCGACCTCGAGGTGGCCCTGGCGGGGCGGGGGATCCGCCTGATCCTGTCGGGCGAGCACGTGGAGCTGACGACGGCACCCGGGGCGGGCGCGCTGATCGCGCGGTACGTCGGGGCGGACGCGATGCGGCTCAGCCCGGCGGCGCTCGAGACGCTGGCGATCATCGCCTACCGCCAGCCGGTGACCCGCGCGACGATCGAGCGGGTCCGCGGCGTCGACTCTGACTACACGGTCCGGGCACTGCTCCATCGGCGCCTGATCGTCGAGCAGGGCCGGTCCGACGCGCCGGGGCGCCCATACCTGTACGGGACCGGGTTCGAGTTCCTGGAGCGCTTCGGGCTCACCTCGCTGGAGGAGCTCCCGGCCCTCGACCTCGACGTCGCGACGCGGCTCGTGGACGAAGCGCATGCCGAGGCGCAGGCCGGTGTCGACGTCGGTGCGCCCGGCAGTGACGGCACCCCGGTCATGGCGTCCGACGACGTCGACGACGGCGACGACGGCGAGCCCTGATCGATGGCGGCCGAGCGGATCTCCAAGGTCCTCGCGGCCGCAGGCGTGGCCTCGAGGCGGGGCGCCGACGAGCTGGTCGCATCGGGCCGGGTGACCGTCGATGGCCGGCTCGCCGTGCTGGGCGAGAAGGTCGACCCCGCGCAGCAGGCCGTGGTGGTCGACGGCAAGCCGCTCCGGGCGCCCGAGACGCGGACGCGCTACCTCGCGCTGCACAAGCCCGCCGGGGTGACCTCGACCGTCCGCGACCGCCACGCCGCGACGACCGTCATCGACCTCGTCCCGGCCGACCTGTCGGGCGGCGTGCGCCTGTACCCCGTGGGCCGCCTCGACCAGGACTCCGAGGGCCTGATCCTGCTGACGAACGACGGCGACTGGGCCGAGCGCGTGCTCCACCCGCGCTACCGGGTCGAACGGGAATACGCCGTCGGGCTCTCGCGCCCGCTGACCCGCGAGCAGGCGGAGGCGCTCGAGATGGGCGTCGAGCTCACCGAGGGCGTCGCGACCGTGACCGGTCTCCGCGGCCAGACCCACACCGAGGACCGGCTCCTCGCCGAGCTCCTCCGGCCCGCGCCCGAGCCCCGCATGACCTGGGTTCGGGTGACGATCCACCAGGGCTGGAAGCGCCAGCTGCGCCGAATGTTCGGCGAGGTCGGCGCGCCGGTCCGCCGGCTGGTCCGGGTGCGGATCGGCGCCGTGCGCCTCGGCGACCTCGCGTCAGGCGACGTGCGCCCCCTGTCCGTTGCCGAGGTGCGCCGCCTCGCGGCGACGGCCCGGGAGTAGCCCGCGCCGCGCCGCGGTCCGGTCCCGTCCGGCCCGGACCGGTCACCTGGTCAATGGACGACTGGAAGTCCGCGCCCGGCCGGGCGCCCGACGATTGCGGAGCCCGTTGCGCCGCTGGATTAGTCGTGAGCGGCTAACCCGAACCCGCGGTCAGCGGCCATGAGGGGTCGTCGGCGCATGCGCCGACGACGACGATCCGTCCTCTGACTATCTGCCAGAAACCCCGCCTTCGCCGCGGGGCTGGCGCGTGGACGTCGGGGGTGAGCGGGTCCGGCGATGGTCGCACGCATCACCGGCCGGTATGCTCCGGGCGATGTCCGCGCCCGCCAGGCCCACGCGATCGCGCGCCAAGTCCGCGAAGCCCGACGACGGGCGGCGGATCGTCGTCGCGCTCGACGGGCCCGCGTCGAGCGGCAAGAGCAGCGTCGGCGCCGCCGCCGCGGGCCGTCTCGGGCTGCGCTTCGTCGACACGGGGCTGCTGTATCGGGCGCTGACCGCGGCCGCCCTCCGCGAAGGCGTCCCGACGAACGACGCGCCGCGGCTCGTCGACCTGGTCGACCGGGTCACGCTCGCCGACGACGGGACCGGCCGCCTCACCCGCGTCCTGGTCGATGGCGTCGACACGACCGACGACGCGCGCGGACCCGACGTGGACGCCGCCGTATCGACGGTATCGAGGATCGGCGACGTGCGCGCGGCCCTCCTCCCACGCCAGCGGGCGCTCGCCGAGGGCGGCGGGATCGTCGTCGCCGGCCGCGACATCGGCACGGTGGTGCTGCCGAAGGCCGACCTCAAGCTGTTCCTCGATGCGTCCGTCGAGGAACGGGCGGCACGACGGATCGGGGAGCGCGGCCTGGACCCGGCCGGCGATGAGGCCGAGGCCGTCCGCGAGCAGCTCCGGGTCCGCGACGACCTCGATCGCAACCGCGCCGTCGCCCCCCTCCGCGCCGCGGACGACGCCGTGATCATCGAGACCGACGGCAACACGTTCGAGCGGACGGTCGACATCGTCGAGGGCGCGATCCGGAACGTCGAGACGGCGATCGTGCCCGCGCAGCCGCCGGCGCCCGCGAAGCGAGCCCGCCGTCCCAAGGCCGCGGCGGCGGCCCCGACGGACGCGCCCGTTCCGGTTCCGGTCGCCCCGAACCCCGTCGCCGAGCCGCCGCCGCCGGAGACGACCGCGACCAACGGCGCCACCGCGCCGCTCGCCCAACCGCCGATGCCCCGCGAGACCGCGACGACCGACCGCCGCGCCGAGCCGGCGCCCCCCAGGCGCTCCCCGAACCTCGAACGGGCGATGGAGCTCGACAACGACCTCCCGCTCTGGATGCGCATGGTCGCCTTGCTGTCCCGCATCGTCGCCCGGCTGTTCGCCGACGTCCGCGTCGAGGGCCTCGAGCACGTCCCGCGCAAGGGCGCCGCCATCCTCGCGATCAACCACATCTCGAACGCCGACGCCTTCGTCACGGGATCGTGGATCACCCCGGGCCTTCGCACCCGGCGGATCCACTGGCTGGGCAAGAAGGAGCTGTTCGACTGGCCGGTGTTCGGCTGGCTCGCCGCACGCGGCGGCGTCCATCCGGTCGACCGCTCGACCGCCGACGTCGACGCCTTCCGGCTGGCGATCCGGATCCTCGAGGAAGGCGACGTGCTGCTGATCTTCCCCGAGGGCACGCGCAGCCCCGACGGCATCCTCCAGGAGCCCAAGGACGGCCTCGCGGTCCTGGCGCTGCGCACCAACGCCGCCATCGTGCCCATCGGAATCAGCGGCAGTGACCGTGTCTGGCCGAAGGGCCGCAAGATCCCGATGCCGATCCCGCGGCGGACGATCACGGTCCGCGTCGGGACCCCGTTCCGTGCCGCCGATGTCGTCCCGGCCGGAGCCGATCGCCGGGCGGCAAAGGCCATCGCGACCACGGCGATCATGGGCCGCATCGCCGCGCTGCTCGAGCCTCGGCACCGCGGCGTCTATGCGGCCGCGGTCGACGACGAGGCGGTGTCCGGGGCCTGATCCCGAAAACCTGACACGTGCAGGTAGCCCGTAGTTCGGCGCGAACGGCCAGCGTGTGCGACCATCGACCTGGCATGGGAACCGTTGTCGATGTCCGTATCGCGAAGCGCACCGGGTTCTGCTATGGCGTTCGCGAGGCGATCGACAAGGCGAAGGAGTCGGCGTCCGCGGGGAAGGCCACCCACACCCTGGGGCAGGTCGTCCACAACGAGGGCGTGATCCGCGACCTGCAGCAGATCGGGGTCCAGAGCGTGGAATCGCTCGACGACGTCGACCACGGCGCGGCCGTCGTCATCCGCGCCCACGGGGTCAAGCCCGAGGTCTTCGACCGGGCTGAGGCCCGCGGCCTCGAGGTCATCGACGGCACCTGCACGTGGGTCATCCAGGAGCAGCGCCAGCTCGAGGACCTCGTCACGGACGGGTACACCGTCGTGCTCCTGGGCACGCCCCACCACCCGGAGGTGGTCGGCCTGCTCGGCTTCGCGCCCGATGCGATCGTGGTCGACGAGGAGGAGGACTGGGACCGGATCCCGCGTCGCAAGCGGATGGCGCTGATCACGCAGTCCACCCAGCCACCCTGGAAGTTCGAGAAGCTGGCCGCGTTCATGGTCGGGCGCGCCCACGAGCTGAAGGTCATCAACTCGGTCTGCCCGGTCACGATCCGGCGTCAGGAGGACACCCTCGAGACCGCTCGCGACGTGGACCTGATGGTGGTCGTCGGGGGCCGGCACTCGGCCAACACCAAGGAGCTCACCCGGCTGTGCCAGATCGTCGGCACGCCCGCGCTCCAGGTCGAGAACGCGCGCGACCTCGACGACCCCGTGCCGTTCGACGGCGTGCGCGTGGTCGGCGTGACCGGCGGCACCTCGACGCCGATCGAGGACCTGCGCGACGTCGCGGAGCGGATCTTCGTGCTCGCCGGCACCGACGACACGCGCGCGAACGCCGCCGTCCTCGCGCGCGGCGCGCTCGACGCGGCGGCGCACCCGGCCGGCCGCACGACCTCGCTGCCCGCGCACGCCAGCACCCAGGCCGTCGCGTCCGTCGGCGCGGAGTAGCCCGTGGTCGCCCGCTCCGCCGGCCTGCCGGTGGTCGCCCTCGTGGGACGTCCGAATGTCGGCAAGAGCACGCTGTTCAACCGGGTGGTGGGCGACGACCGCGCGGCGATCGTCGAGGACCGCGCTCGCACCACGCGCGACCGCCTGTACGGCGACGCGGAGTGGAACGGGCGGCGCTTCGTCGTCGTCGACACCGGCGGGCTCGAGATCGCGCCGGGGGACCCGATCGAGGCCCAGGTCCAGCTCCAGGCGAGACTCGCGATCAGCGAGGCCGACGTGATCGTGTTCATGGTCGACGCGGCGACAGGCCCGACCCCCGCCGACCAGGACGCCGCCGACCTCCTGCGGCGCACCACCAAGCCCGTGCTGGTCGCCGCCAACAAGGCGGACAACGAGAAGCGCGAGCTCGATGCCGCGGAGTTCTACGCGTTCGGCTGGGAGGACACGTTCGCGATCTCCGCCAACCACGGACGCGGGGTCGGGGACCTGCTGGACGCCGTCGTGTGGGTGCTGCCGCCGGAGAGCGACGCCGAGATCGCCCGCAAGGCGCGCGATGCCGAGGCCGAGGCCTGGGCCGCGGACATGGCGGCGGGCCGGATCGAGCCGTTCGCGACGGGCGAGGACGACGAGGCGGCCGACGGGGACGAGGCCGACGACGCCGAGGACGAGGAGGAGCCGGGACAGGCGCCCGATGCGGCGGCCCGCTGGGACGCGATGATGGCGGCCGAGGACGACGAGCCGCCGGCGATCGCGTTCGTCGGGCGGCCCAACGTCGGCAAGTCGAGCCTGCTCAACGCCCTGCTGGGCGAGACGCGGACGATCGTGTCCGAGGTGCCGGGCACGACCCGCGACGCCATCGACACGACGATCCCCTGGGGCCGCAGCGAGGTGGTCCTGATCGACACCGCGGGCATCCGGAAGCGCGGCAAGGTCGCATCCGGGCCGGCTGCCGAGCGCTATTCGACCCTGCGCGCGCTCAAGGCGATCTCGCGCGCCGACGTCGCGGTGCTCGTCCTCGATGCCGCCGACGGCCTGACCGCGCAGGACGCACACGTGGCCGGGTACGTGATCGAGGAGGGGAAGGGCCTCGTGATCGCGGTGAACAAGTGGGACATCGTCGAGGACAAGACCCACAAGTCCTTCGACGAGTTCTCGGCCAACCTGCGGCGCGAGCTCCCGTTCATCGACTACGCCCCGGTCGTCTCGATCAGCGCGAAGACCGGCCAGCGCGTGCAGAAGGTGCTCGAGCTGGCGGTCGACGTGTGGGGCGAGCGACGACGTCGCATTCCGACGGGCGAGCTCAACCGGCTGATCTCCGCCGCGGTGGAGCGCACGCCGCCGGCGATGGTCCGTGGACGTCGCGCGAAGATCCGGTACGCGACCCAGGCAGGCGTCGCCCCGCCGACGTTTGTGTTCTTCGCGACGGATCCCACCTCGATCCACTTCTCCTATCGGCGATACCTCGAGAACCGGCTGCGCGACGCGTTCAGCTTCGACGGGACCCCGATCCGGCTGGTGTTCCGGGAGCAGATCCGCGAGAAACGGACGAAGCGTCGCACGGCGCGTTCGCGGCGGAGTTGATGGGCGCTGCCGAGGGGTCGAAGGCGTCGACCACGTTCGGCAATGCGCCCGCCCGGGTCGCCGTGGTGGGTGCGGGCGCGTGGGGCACGACGCTCGCCGCGATCCTCGCCCAGCGGGAGCCGGTGACGCTCCTCAGCCACTCCCCGGAGACGGCGGCACGGATCCGCGACACCCGACGCAACGAGGCGCGCCTGCCGGGCATCGACCTGCCGGCGGCGGTCCGGTCCACGGACGATCCCGCGGCACTCGCCGCGGCGACCGATCTGGTCGTCATCGCGGTCCCGTCGGCCCACGTCCGCGAGACCGTCGGTCGGACGGCTGCGCACATCCCGGCCAGCGCCGACGTGTTGTCGGTCGTCAAGGGGATCGAAGCCGGCACCCACCTGCGGATGACCGAGGTCATCGCCGATGCCGGATCGCTCGATCCGCGCCGCGTCGCGGCGCTCTCGGGCCCCAACCTCGCGCTGGAGATCGCGCGCCGGCTGCCGGCGTCGGCGGTCGTCGCCGCCGAGGACGTGGAGCTCGCCGCGCGGATCCAGGAGCGGCTCGGTCGCCGCCGGTTCCGGCTGTACGTCAATCGCGACGTGCTCGGCGTGGAGCTGTGTGGCGCCCTCAAGAACATCGTGGCGATCGCCGCGGGCGCGGCGGAGCAGCTGGGCTTCGGCGACAACGGCAAGGCCGGCCTGATGACCCGCGGCCTGGCGGAGATGACCCGCGTCGGCATCGCCGCCGGAGCGAACCCGCTGACCTTCGCCGGCCTGGCCGGCATCGGCGACGTCATCGCGACCTGCGGCTCGTCGCTGTCGCGCAACCACCGGCTGGGCGTCGAGCTCGCCCGCGGCCGGACATGGGCCGACATCGAGGCCACGCTGCCCGGCGTCGCCGAGGGCGCCTACACGGTGGACGCGGCGCTCGCGCTGGCCGACGAGCTGGGCGTGGAGATGCCGATCGCCCGCGAGGTCCACCGCGCGCTGTTCGAGGGCAAGAGCGCCAAGCGCTGCCTGATCGACCTCCTGGCCCGCGAGTCGAAGGACGAGCTCGCCGACTACGACCGCTGGGCCGCCCGCCTGGTCACCGAGCGGTCGACACCGGCGACGTAGACTCCGGCCATGAGACCGTTCGACCGCCTTCGCCGTCTCGTCCGCGCCCTCAGGCCGGACCCGCTCGAGGTGACCCACGGCCGCCAGTTCGCGGCGTGGCACGCCGTCGTCGGGTTCGGCCGCGTCCTCGGCACCGACGAGGCCCGCGAGGAACGCCGTCGCCGCGAGCCCGCCCTTCGAGGCCAGTCTGATCGGGCGGGCAGGGCGCCCGATGGTAGACTCGTCCGCCTCGGGGCGTGGCGCAGCCTGGTAGCGCACCTGAATGGGGTTCAGGAGGTCGAGCGTTCGAATCGCTCCGCCCCGACCACTCGTCTGAACACAGAACGGCCCCTGAGACTGGCTCGGGGGCCGTTCGATTCGCGGGCCTGACCACCGTTATGACCCGCAGGCATCGCTGTTTGCGAGCCGATCGACACGTTGCCGACAAATTCCGCCGTCGACGCTCTTGCTGCGCTTGTGCAAACTCGGGCGCGTTGGGGGCACATCCGGGGGACGCGGCGGAGATCCCCAATGGACGACCCGGAACGGGGTGGCCGGCTTGCGGCATCACGCGCACGATCGATCGGCAACATCCGGCGGACGAAAGAGGCGATCCTGAATCAGATCAGGCAGAACGAGCGCCTGGCGATGCGCGGAGACTTCGAAGAGATGGCTCGCCGTCGCATCGAGGAGGAGCAGGGCGAGCTTGACGACCTCGACAAGCAGGAGGCGGTGCTCGAGGCCCAACTCAGGGGCGGCGACGATACGGCCTGACCACCGCGGTCCAGCGGACTCGAGGCCAACGTGGTCATGCCGGGTATGGTCACGCTCCACGTCAGCCCCGAGTGAGTCGACGGCGCACGGTCCCTGCACCCAGCAAGGCAGAACACGCCGACTCTCTTCTTGAAACGACCGGCGCGGCATTGGGTTTGGGCCGCGACGTAGCAAGTCCGTGCCGCCCCCGCGCGATGACATTGCAACATCATTGCCCGCGGACACCCCGTCCATCGGGCGGAGCCTGGCGCAAGGGAGCGCGCGCCGCGGTTCGACGTCATCCGCCCGACGCCGGGGCGTCATCATGTCGGACGTGGATGCGGCGGTCTGGGGGTTCATTGGCGTCGTCGTCGGGACCTTGATCACGCTCGGCGCCGAGCTGCTTCGTGCCCGCAATGACACGGGTCCCGACTCGCGGTCATCGCGCCGGCGCGCCGAGCGCGATCGGTTTCAGCGGTCGACGCTCGTTGAGCTCCAGGGAGCCCTGGAGGCGTTCTCTCGGGCTGCGCTCGCCGTTGGCGAGGCTCGACATGCGGAGGCGTCGGCGGCCGGTGCCTGGACACCATTGAGCGATGCCACGCTGACGCCCGAGCTGACCGAGGACAGCCGCAAGGCCAACATGGCCATCGAGTCACTGTCCGCGCTGGTGCTCGACGAAGAGGTCCGCAGGCTCTGCCGGGAGGTCCTCGCGAGCGCGGCCCAGATCTGGCTGGCCCAGTCGCCGGAAGAGGCGGACCGCGGCGTGGCCGCGACGATCAACGCGGCGGCGGCGGCGTCCCGGCGCTGCGGCGACGTGTTCCGAGAGAGCTACCCCGAGGGTGTCGAAGACTGATCAACGGGATGCCGGCGGCTCCATGCGCCCGTACCAAACGCCGTCAACCGGGCGTCTGCACGGAGAACAGCCTCTGGGACTGGCCAGGAGGCTGTTCGCCTTCTTCGGCTCGACACTCCCGCCATCGACGGTCCGCCAGTCGCCGAGGGTGGTCATGCCAATCGTGAAGCGCCCGGCCGTCGGCGAGTTCGACGTCACGCCCTAGCGGGGAACGGCGAACGGCCCCCGAGACTGGCTCGGAGGCCGTTCGATGTGAGGCCCACGCTCTTTCGTACCGTTACATTTCGCGATTCGGACAGTGCGAGCCTCGCGGGTGGGTTGGGCGCGTGTTGGCGCGACTACTGCTCGAAGCGGCGAGGCCCGGAACCGCCGGAGCCCTGGACCCGGATCTTCGTGCCGGGGAGGTCGACGCTCGAGCCGTGGTCGAACGTGCCTGCACCGCTCGTGACCTGCTTGGTCGGGAGGTCGATGCTCGAGCCGTGGTCGAAGCCCGGCGCGGGTGCGGCGGCCTGCGTGGCCTGGGACCGCGACGCGGTCGAGACGCCGAACGCGAGCCCGGCGGCGACGGCGATGGCGAGGGCGACGCCGGCGAGCGCCGTGCCAACCTGGCGGCTGCCGATGCCACTGTTGATGGTGCCGGTCGATGCGGACATCTGGTCTCTCCTCGGGTGCCGGTCGGGTCCGAACCACTCGTTCCTCGGACCGACGTCCCTGATGTCCGGATCCTCGGCGCGGAGGAGGCGCGCGTAATCGGGCAGATGCCTGACGGATGAGGATCGCCCTGCCTGAAAAGCGCGGCGCCGGAGGGGATGGAGCGTGCCGGCAGCCCGAACAGGGCCGGGAAGAGGCAGGACCCGCGACCTTGCTCCGCCGGGGATGCGGAGCGGCCGCGGGCCTCAGGCCAACACGGTACCGCGCGATGGACCGGTTGCGGGCGTCATCTGGCCGACACCCGCGCGGCGGATCAGCTCGGAACCGATGTCACCTGGCGGGAGCTGTAGCCGTGCTCGGCGATCTCGCCGGCGCGGTCCCGGTACATCTCGGCGCTCGGTGGCGTCCTGGCCCGGAAGCCCTCGACCAGCCGGTTATACATCGAGAACCCGGCCGCGATGAGCACTGCGAGCTGGACGTCGCCGTCGGTCGCGCCCGCGTCGTGGGCATCGGCGATGTCGCCGGCCGTCAGGTCGAGGGGTTGACGCCGGACGGTCCGGGAGATGTGGAGCAGCGCGCGCATCTTGTCGTCCAGCCCTTCGGACGACCCGCGCTTGATGTCGTCGACCACCGGCAGCATGTCGTCCGCGCCCGAGCGCATCAGCAGCGCACTGGCGAACGCGCCGTGCGAGTCCATGCAGTAGAAGCAGTCGTTGCCCGCCGAGACGGCCGTCGCGAGCATCTCGCGCTCGGCGCGGCTGATCGTGGCCCCCGGATGGTCCTTGACGAGCAGCTCGTCGGCGAGGCCGCGCAGGTGGACGCCCAACCCGGGCGTCAGGTTCAGGGCGGTCAGGATTCCGGGCAGCTCGGGCAGCCCTCCGACGATGGGCTCCTGCTGGGACCGGACCAGTCGCTCGTCATCGCGCGCCATGTGCACCCTCTCGCGTGTTCCCCGTGGCAGTCCGCCGCAGTATGCGGCGCGGACGCCGATTCGCGCGACCGCCGCTCCGCTGGGCGTGGCTCGTTGACAGGCGTCGCACCATTGCCCGAACCGGCCTGCCAGCCACGCCGCGTCGGAGGTGGACGAATTTGACTGCGGAAGGCCGCCCGCCGGGCGGTGATGACCCGACCGACGAGACGCGCGTGGACTGGCCGGCGTCTCCGCCCCCGGTCGACGCTCCGCACCCCCCTCATGACGCCCCGCCGCCGGCACGGGCCATCCTGCCGCCCGCGTCCCCGCCGCCGGCCGCCCCGCCCCCGTTCGTTGCCGGCCCAGCCCCGTGGCCACCGGTGTCGGCCAGTGCCCAGTACGCCGTACCGGGGACACCCGGCATCGAGCTCGCGGGCGCGACGCCGCGCCTCGTGGCCTACATCGTGGACAGCGTCCTGCTGGGGCTGCTGACCGGCGTCCTGTTCGGGATCGTCGTGGGCATTGCGCCGGGACTGGGGAGGCTGTTCGTCGTCCAGCTGGTCATCGCGCTCGCCATCGAGGCTGCCTACTTCATCCTGTTCTGGACGAGCGACGCGCGCGCGACGCTGGGCATGCGCCTCCTCAAGCTCCAGGTGGGCAACGCCTTCGACGGCCGCGAGCTCGACCTCGGCCAGGCGGTGCGCCGATGGATCGCGCTCGGCGGATGGCTGAGCGCCCTCGGCTATTCCCAGGCCAGCGCCGGGTTCGCCGGGACGGCCCTGCTCCTGTGGTCGATCGTGCTGCTGGTCACGACCGCGGCGAGCCCGACGAAGCAGGGCCTCCACGACCGCTTCGCGAACTCGGCGATCGCGCAGCCAGTCGGGGGATCGTCGAGCCGTATCGTGCTCGGCTGCCTGCTGATCATCGGCCTCCTTGGCCTGCTGTTCCTGAGCGCGATCCTGGCGGTGATCTTCCTGGGCAGCCAGGTCTTCCCGATCATCTCGAGCGTCGGCACGCCCGTGGCGCCGTAGCGCTGGGAGGGATTCGGACGGACCGGCCGGGAGATCGCCGGTAGACTGGCCGGGTGAGCGACGTGGGGGAGTCGGGCCTCGACGCCGAGCAGGTCGAGGGCCTGACCGACATGGACCCGGAGGCCTTCCGCGCGGCGGCGCACACCGTGGTCGACCGGATCGCCGACTACCTCTCGACCATCGAAGAGCAGGCCGTCCTGCCGTCGATCGAGCCGGGCTCCGTCGGCCCCCGCTTCCCAGCGCACCCGCCGGAGCGCCCGGAGCCCCTCGCCGACATCCTCGCCGACGTCGATCGCCTGATCATCCCCAACGCCACGCACTGGCAGCACCCGGGGTTCATGGCGTATTTCGCCACGACGGCGTCGGGGCCCGGGATGCTGGGCGAGTTCCTCACGGCCGCGCTCGGCCAGAACCCGATGCTGTGGCGGACGTCGCCCATCGGCACGGAGCTCGAGACGGTGGTGGTCGGGTGGCTGCGCGAGGCGCTCGGGCTCCCCGACACGTTCAACGGCCTGCTCACGGACACGGCGTCGACCTCGACGCTGATCGCGCTGGCGGCGGCTCGCGAGGCGTCGGGCCTCGATGCGGCGGCCGGTGGCCTGGCGGCCCGGGCGAAGGTCGGCGAGCCGCGGATCTACGCGTCGGCCGAGGCCCACAGCTCGATCGAGAAGGCGGCGATGACCCTCGGGCTGGGCAGGGCCGCCCTGGTGAAGATCCCGGTCAACGACGACTACGAGATGGACGCCGAGGCGCTGGCGATGGCGATCGAGACCGACCACCGCACCGGGCGCTGTCCCGTGGCCGTCGTGGCCACGATCGGCACCACGTCGTCCACCTCCGTCGACCCGGTCGCCGCGATCGCGGACATTGCCGCACGCGAGGGCCTGTGGCTGCACGTCGACGCCGCGTACGCCGGACCGGTCGCGATCATCCCGGAGCGGCGTGCGCCCTTCGCGGGCTGGGACCGGGCCGACTCGATCGTCGTGAACCCCCACAAGTGGATGTTCACCCCGCTCGACGCGTCGCTGCTCCTGACCCGGCGGATGGACCAGCTGCGAGCCGCGTTCAGCCTCGTGCCCGAGTACCTGCGCACGCTCGACCGGACGTCGCCGGTGCTCGACTACAACGAATACCAGCCCCAGCTGGGCCGCCGGATGCGCGCGCTGAAGCTGTGGATGCAGCTGCGCTGGTTCGGGCTCGACGGGCTGCGGCGGCGGATCGACAGGCATCTCGAGCTCGCGGCGCAGTTCGCGGCCTGGGTCGACGCCGATCCCGACTGGGAGCGGCTGGCGCCGGTCCCGTTCTCGACGGTGTGCTTCCGCTACCGGCCGGCGTACGTGGCGAAGCGGGAGGACGAGGGCGACGTGCCCGACCTGCTCGACGACCTGAACACGCGGCTGATGGACGCGGTCAACCGCACTGGCGAGGTGTTCCTGTCGCATACGCGGCTGCGCAACCGGTTCGCGATCCGCCTCGCCGTCGGCAACCTGCGCACGACCGAGCGCCACGTCGAACGGGCATGGGCGATCCTGCGCGCCGAGGCCGCCCGGCTGGCCGCCGAGACGCCGCGCCGGGAGGCCGGCACCGCACGAGGGAGCGACGCATGACCGAACCGGTCGAGATCCTGTACTTCTACCGCACGCGCTGGGGCGCCCACGACGAGTTCGTCGACCTGTTCCGCCGCAACCACTGGCCGATTCTTCGCGAGCAGCAGGCCGCCGGGAGGTTCACCAACGTCGAGATGTGGACGCCGCGCTTCCACGGGGAGGGGCGCGCGGACTGGGACGTCCTGGTCTCGATCACGTACCGGGACTGGGCTGCGCTCGAGGACCACAGCGACGCCGAGATCGCCGCGCGCCTGTACCCGGACCAGGAGACCTTCCGGCGCGAGGAGCAGCACCGGTTCGCCCTGCTGGATGCGCACTGGGACGTCGTGCTGGAGACGCGCCCGCTGGACTAGGGCGGCGCTACCAGATGTTGCCGGCGCCCGGGCTGTAGCTCGACGCCACGACGGAGTCCGCGATGATCGTGCCCGCGCGGATGACGCCGCCCGTCTGGGTCATCGGCGCTGCAAGGTTGATCAGCGAGCCATTGATCGTGGTGTTCGACCCATCCGACGTGACAGGCCCGCCGGGTCCTCCGGCTGTCGCGCCCACGGCGCCCGCGGCGCCCGCCGCCGCGTCGGACACGTCGACCCGGCTGGTCATCTCGTCGATCTGGACGTCGCGCTGAACGTTCACGCGCGGCGCCAGCAGCGACGCGACTGCTGCGTTGCCGGCCGTGCGCTGGAGCGCCATGAGGCCCGCGGCGGCCGAGCCCGGGCTGGCGAGCCGTGGATCCGGGCGACCCAGGATCGGCATGGCCGCGTGATCCGCCGCCGGTGCGGCGGCATGGGTATCGGCGAACGTGGCCGACCGGCGGGCGCCGTCGACGTCGAGGTCGGCGTCGGCCTGCCCGAGGCGGGCGTGGATCGCGGTCATCGTGGCGCCCTCCGCATGCGAACGTCGCGCCTCGATCCTAGGTCCGAAGCCCGATCGCGGCGCTGCCCGCTCGGGCGGACTCGTTGCCCGTTCGGGCGGGAAGCGAGTCATGTGGTTCGGGTCGTCAGCCCCTGGCGTTGCCCGTGACGTTCCACGCCGCCAGGTGTAGCGACGGGACGAGCAGGCTGCCGTCCCAGGTGCCCGGCACGAGCGCGACGTCGCCGCCGACGCCGAGGACGTTGCCGGGCGCTAACGCCTCCAGGTACGACTGCGTGAACCGCAGGTTGCGCACGGGCCGCACGATCCGGCCGTCCTCGACGAGCCACACCCCGTTGCGGGTGAGCCCGGTGACGACCTGCGTGCGCGGGTCGAGGATCCGCGTGTACCAGAAGTCCGTCACGAGGAGCCCGCGCCGCATGGCCGCGACGAGGTCCGCCGTCGACCCGGTGCCGGGCTCGAGGACCACGTTCGAGCCGTAGGCACCAGGCTCGCCGAACACGATCCCCGCATGTCCGGTGCTCTCGGTACCGGCCCTGGCGGCTGTGCGGCGGCTCTGGAGCACGCCCGACGTCACGCCGCGATCGACGAGCACCATTCGGCGGCGCGGCGTGCCCTCGTCGTCGAAGGCCACGCCCAGGGTCCTCGGATGGCCGACGTCGTCGACGAGCGTGACCGCGTCGTCGAACTGCGGCTGGCCCAGGCGAACGAACGACGTCCCGTCGTTGACCGCCCGGCCGTTGAAGCCGTGGCGGAGCAGGAAGCCGAGGAGATCGGCGACGCACTGTGGCTCGATGACGCACTCATAGCGGCCGGGCTCGAGGTCCGTCGGCTCGGCTGCGGAGCGTGCCTTCTCGGCGGCCGCGGCCCCCAGCGCGGCGCCGTCGAGGTCGCCGACCGAGGTCGAGGCGCTGCGGGCGCTCGCATCCGAGGAGGCCGTCCGCGCGATGGCGTCGAAGCTCGCCCGGGTCCAGCCGCCAGCGAGCCGCTGGCCGCCGCTGTTCGCGAAGGCGACGGCGAGGCCGTCTGTCGCGCATGCTCCCGCGGTGGACAGGCCGCCGGCCGCCTCGACGAACGCGGCGACGTGGGCGGCCCGGACGTCGGGGGCCGCGTCGGCCGTGGCGTCGTCCCAGTGATCGACCTCGATCGCCGGCGCGGCCGCGGCAAGGCCCGGCCACTCGGGGTCGAGCGGTGACAGCCGGACGGCCTCGACGACGCCCGCGACGAGCTGCTCGATCGCCGCGTCGGTCGCGACCGCGTCGAGCCCCGCGGACGCCGTCCGGCCCTCGAGCGCGACGCGGACGTCGATCTCGTGCCGCTCGGACGCCACGTTCTGGTGGATGAATCCGTTCGCGAACCTCGTCAGCGCCGACGTGCCCTCGCGCGCAGTAACCTCGACGTCCGCGCCCGGGACGCGGTCGTGGATCCGGTCGAGGACGCGGTCGGCGGTCGCCGCGGCGCTCGCCCTGGATGCCCCCGCGCTCACCCCCGCACCCCGACGCGCACGCCGCGGAACCGCGCGGGGACCGCGGGATGGCCCGTGTGGCCGACCTGCATCGGCTGGCCCTTGCCGCAGTTCGGCGTCCCCCAGAACACCCACTCGTCGCGGTTGCCGAGCATGTCGAGGGAGCCCCAAAATCGCGGGCTGATGCCCGTGTAGGTCGGGTTGCGGAGCATGCGTCCGCGCTTGCCACCGCGGATCTCCCAGCCGATCTCGCAACCGAACTGGAAGTTCAGGCGCTTGTCGTCGATCGACCATGAGCGGTTCGTGTCCATCAGGATCCCGTCGTCGGTCGCCGCGATCATCGACTCCAGGGAGTCATTGCCGGGGACGAGCCCGACATTCGTCATGCGCACCATCGGGATCCGGTCGAAGCCGTCGGCGCGGACCGCGCCACCCGACGGGAGCCCCGCGAACGGCGCCGAGTCGCGCCCGGACAGGACGCCGACCCACGTGCCGCCGCGGATGATGTCGACCGGGTGGGCGGGCGTCCCCTCGTCGTCGAAGCCAAAGCTGCCGAGGGCGCCCGGCAGGGTCGCGTCCGCGGTCACGTTCAGGAGGTCGGAGCCGAAGTGGAGGCCGCCAAGCTGCTCAAGATCGAGCCAGGATGTCCCCGCGTACGCCGCCTCCCAGCCGAGGATCCGATCGAGCTCCACGGCGTGGCCGATCGACTCGTGGATCTGGAGCGCCATCTGCTCACCGCCCAGGATGAGGTCGGTCGCGTCGAAGGCGGGGCAGACGGGCGCCGTTAGCAGCGCGCGTGCCTCGCCGGCGATCCGCGCCGCGTTGCCCGGCAGGTCGAGCTCGCGCACGAGCTCCCAGCCGCGGGTGCCGTACTGCCCGCGGATCCCGGGGTACGAGCGGCGCTGCGTCTCGTGCTCGCCGACCGCGGTCGCATTCATCGCCGCGCCGCACTCGACGATGTGCTGGTCGATGCGGTGTCCCTCGCTCGAGACCAGCCACTTGCGGGTGTCCCAGATGCGGTGGCCGGCTTCGGCGATGTCGGCGCCGTTGGCGAGCATCGTCCGCGTCGCGTCCTCGAGCTGGTCGCCCTTCTCCGCGAGCGGGACGGCCCACGGGTCCTCGCGGACCTCGCTGGCCCAGGAGCCGGTCGATGGCGTCGCGGGTGCGAGGCGCAGGTCCGGGCCCGGGACCGTTGCGGATGCCCTCGCGACCTCTGCCGCCCGCGTCCCGACCCGGCGGGCTGCCGAGGGCTCGAGCTCGGGCGTGGCGTAGAAGCCCCACGAGGCGCCGATCAGGGCCCGGACCCCGATCCCTGACCGGTCGCGGCGGTCGAGCGTCTCGATCGTGCCGTTGCGCGCGCTCATCGTCTCGGCCCGCTGGTCCATGACCCGGGCGTCGGCGTAGCGGGCGCCGGCCGCGAGCGCGGCCTCGACGGCCGCCTGGGCGAGGTCTTCCATGGGACGATCCTATCCCGCACGCCTGCCAGACTTCGATGCCGCGATCCTGCTCGACCCGCGATAATGGCGCCCTGTTCCATCCCGACTCCTTCGGAGGCGACCCCGCCCGTGCCGCCCATCACCGAGCTCACGCGTATCGAGCCCGTGTACCTCGACCGCCTCGAGAAGCAGGGCGTGTTCACGACGGGCATCCTGCTCGAGGTCTCCGAGACGCCGACCCGCCGCCAGTACCTGGCCGACCACGTGAGGGCCGACCTGACCGACGTCCTCAACTGGCGCGACGAGGCCCAGATGCTCAACCTCGCGGGGTTCGGGCCGGACGAGCACCAGCTGTTCATCCAGGCCGGGATCGAGGGCCTGCACGACATCCTCGCCGAGGACCTCGAGCCATTCCGGGACCGGCTCGGCCGCGCGGCGGTGGAGCTCAACTGGTCCGCCCCCGCGGACCTCATGGTCGACACCTGGTGGGAGCAGGCGCGGACCCTCGAGGAGGAGTAGCCTCGGGCGCCCCATGCACACCCTGACCGGCGCCCTCGCGTCCCTCGTCGTCGGCATCGCCGCCGCGCTGGTCATCGGCGCGATCGCGATCCTCCCGTTCCTCACGCCCGCCTGGGTGGGCTTCGAGCAGGGGCGCGCGCAGGCCGCCGCCTGGACGGGGTTCGGCGAGGCCGACCTTCGCACCGTCACGGACGCGATCCTCGCCGACCTCGTCGTCGGGCCGCCGGACTTCGACGTCGCGCTCGACGGCGTGCCCGTCCTGACCGAGCGCGAACGCGGCCACATGCGCGACGTGCGCGGCGTGTTCGCGGCGTTCTACCTGCTCGCGATCGTCGGCGCCCTCGTGCTCGTCGCGGCGTTCCTGGTGGCTCGCGGCCCGGAGGCGAGGGCGCGGCTGTGGCGGCGGCTCGGCCTCGCCGGACGGGTGATCGCGGTCGCGACCGTGGCGCTCGGCATCGTCGGGGTCCTGTTCTTCGACACCGCGTTCGAGGTCTTCCACGAGCTGTTCTTCCCGGCCGGCTCGTTCCTGTTCGACCCATCGACCGACCGCCTCGTCCAGCTGTTCCCGGAGACCTTCTGGGTGGAGACGACGATCGCGGTGGGGGTCGTGATCGTGGCGTTGGCCGCCGGGCTTGCCTGGCTGGGCGGTCGCCGGGCGCGAACGATCGAGGGGCGGGTCGCGGCCTCGGCGGGGGCGACCTCCGGCGACGTGGCGCCGGATGACGTGGTGTCGCGCGCCGCGGTCACGGACGGAGGCCGATGATCAGCGGCGGCGTGGCGATCGCCCGGATCTGGGGCATCGAGATCCGTGTCTCGCTCGCGTGGACGATGCTCATCGCCCTGATCACGGTGATCGGCGCCCAGCAGGCGACGATCGGGGCCCCGGACCTCAACCCGATCGTGCCATGGCTGATCGGGATCGCCGTCGCCCTGCTGTTCTTCGTGTCGGTCATCGCCCACGAGCTCGCGCACGCCATCGTGGGTCGGCGACGTGGCGTGCCGGCGACCTCGATCGTGCTGGGGTTCATCGGCGGCCTGGCGCCGCTCGGGATCCAGGCGCAGCGGGCCCGCGACGAGCTGGTGATCGCCGTCGCCGGCCCGGCCGTCTCGCTCGTGATCGGCGTCGTGCTGCTGCTGGCCGGGATGCTGGTCGGGACGATCGTGCCGTCCACCGCGCCGGTGGCCGGCGGCGTGGTCGTCGTCGGCGTGCTGAACCTGATCCTCGCGGTGCTGAGCCTGCTGCCGGCGATGCCGCTCGACGGCGGGCGCGTGGTCCGGGCGCTCGCCTGGGCCCGGTCGGCCGATCGCGACCGGGCCTCGCGCACGACCGCGCGGGTCGGCCGGATGGTCGGCTGGACGATCCTGGGCGTGGGGATCGCCCTCGTGCTCGGCAACTTCGTCACCGAGGGCCTGATCGCGATCGCGCTGGGCTGGCTGTTCAACACCGGCGCCCGGACTCTTGAGCGGCGGCTCGCGCTCGAGCAGCTCCTGCGGGGCGTCAGCGTGTCCGAGGCGATGCAGCGCGACGTGCCGTTCGTCGGTCCCGGCCTCACGATCGACACGTTCGCCAACCGGTTCGAAGGCCCCGATGCCGTTGCGGCGATGCCCGTGGTCGACGAGGACCGGCTGGTCGGCGTCCTGGGGCGGCGCCGCCTGGTGCGCCTGGGCCGCCGGCGGTTCGGCCGGACACGCGTCGACCAGGTCATGGCCACGCCGCCGCAGGTCCCGTTCCTGTCCCCGGACGACGCCCTGTGGGAAGCCGTCGAGCTCATGAACGAGGGCGCGCTCGACGGCCTGGCGGTGGCCGACGGCGGGCACCTCGCGGGACTCGTGACGCGAGAGGGCCTGGCCGACGCCATCCGGATCCGCGCCGCGGCCCATGTCGCGTCGGGTGGGCTGAGGTGACGGTCGCCGCGGGTTCGACGGGCGCGTCGGCGTGAGCGGCGAGCTCCTCCGGGTCGAGGCGGCCCAGGCGACGGTGCTGGCCGGGGTCGAGCCGCTGGCCGACGTCGAGCGGCTCGCGCCCGAGGACGCGCTCGGGCGGGTGCTGGCGGAGCCGCTGATCGCGGCCGTGTCGCTGCCGCCGTGGGACAACTCGGCGATGGACGGGTACGCGGTCCGCGCCGCCGACGTCGCCGGCGCGGCCGAGGGCCGCCCGGTGCGGCTGACCGTGGTCGGGGAGTCGCGGGCCGGGTCCGCGCCGGACGCCCGGGTGCTGCCCGAGACCGCGATCAGGATCGCGACCGGCGCCCCGATGCCGGCCGGCGCCGACGCGGTGGTCCCGGTCGAGATCACGACCCCGCTCGATTCCTCCGGGAGCCCCGGCCCGCGCGGCCGCGAGACGCATGGCCCGATCCCCGCCGCGTGCCTGGTCCACGAGCCCGTCGCCGTGCGCAACGCCGTGCGCGAGCGGGGCGGCGACGTCGAGGCCGGCGCGACGATCGTGGGCGCGGGCGTGACCGTGACACCGGCGGTGGTCGCCCTCGCCGCCGGTGCCGGCCTGGCCGGGATCGTGGTTCGCCGTCGGCCCATCGTGGCGGTGCTCGCGACCGGCGACGAGGTGCGCCCGGCCGGCGCCGACCTGGGTGCGGCCGGGATCCCGGATGCGAACGGCCCCGGGATCCGGTCGCTGGTCCGGGAGGCCGGCGCCGTGCCGCTCGAGCTGGGCATCGCCGCCGACCGGCTCGAGGACGTCGAGGCGCGGCTGCGCCGCGGGGTGGCCGAGGCCGACATCGTGGTGGTCTCGGGCGGCGTGTCCGTCGGGCCGTACGACGTCGTGCGCCTCGCCTTCGACGCCGTCGGCCACATCAACCTGTGGCGCGTCGCCGTCCAGCCCGGCAAGCCGTTCGCCTTCGGCCGGGCCGACGTCGACGGCCGCGCCGCCCCCGTGCTCCTGTTCGGGCTGCCGGGCAACCCGGTCTCGTCGTTCGTGACCTTCGAGCTGTTCGTGCGGCCCGTGCTTCGACGTCTCGCCGGCCAGCCGCGCCTCCATCGACCGGTCGACCGGGCGGTCCTCGAGGACGCGGTGAGCAAGAGTCGGGGGCGGCGCGGCTACCAGCGGGTCTCCGCCCTGCGTGACCCGGACGGCCTGCCGCTGCGCGACGAGCGTGGCCGCGTGCGTGTGCGCCTCGCCGGCGGGCAGGGGAGCCACGTCCTCTCCGCCCTCGCCGCCGCGGATGCGCTGGCGGTGATCCCGGAGCCACTCGAGCGTGCCGAAGCCGGCACCGAGGTCGAGCTCCGCTGGCTGGACCAGGGCTAGCGGTCGCGCACGAGACACCGGCCGAACGGGGGCGCGCCGTCCGGGTAGCATCGTCGGTGCAGGAGGGTCCATGGATTCCCACGAGGTCACGCGCGCCGAACGCCGCCGACTCACCCACGTGGACCGCCGGGGGCGGCCGCGCATGGTCGACGTCAGCGCCAAGCCGGCCACCGCGCGTCGCGCCGTGGCCGAGGCGGAGGTCGCCGTCTCGGCCGAGACCATGAGCCTGGTGATCGACGGCGGCGGCGAGAAGGGCGACGTGCTGACCGTCGCGGAGCTGGCCGGGGTCATGGGCGGCAAGCGGACCGCCGAGCTGATCCCGCTGTGCCACCCGTTGCCGTTGACCGACCTCGTGGTCTCGATCTCGCCCGACCGCGCCGCGGGCGTCCTCCGGATCCGCGCCGAGGCTGCCACCACCGCCCCGACGGGCGTCGAGATGGAGGCGATGACCGCCGCGTCGGTGGCCGCGCTGACCGTCTACGACATGGTCAAGGGCGTGGAGCGCGGCGTCGAGGTCCGGGCGCTGCGGCTGCTGTCCAAGACCGGCGGCAAGAACGGCGAGTGGCACCGGCCGTCGTCCGGGGAGGCCCCGCCCCGTGCGCGACGCAAGCCGGGCGACCGGACCGCCGGCCGGATCTGCAAGCGACGGGGCGCCTGATGCCGGACCCGGGTCCCGCGACGACCCGTCGTTCCGCGCTGGTCCTGACGGTCAGCGACCGCAGCGCGGCCGGCACCCGCGAGGACGCGTCGGGGGAAGCGCTGGAGGCGCGGCTCGCCGAGCTCGGCTACGAGGTCGAGCGACGGGTCGTGCCCGACGAGCAGTGGGACATCGAGCAGGCGATCGCGTCCGGGACGGCGGCGCATCGTCTCGTCGTGACCACCGGCGGGACCGGGCTGACGCCCCGCGACGTCACGCCGCAGGCGACGGCTGCCGTGCTCGACTACGAGGTCCCGGGCATCGCCGAGGCCATGCGCGCGGAGGGACGGCGGTCGACCCCGTTCGCGGCGCTGTCCCGCGGCCTGGTCGGCGTCCGCGGCGGCAGCCTCGTCGTCAACGTGCCGGGGTCGCCGCGCGGGGCCCTGGAATCGTTCGAGGTTGTCGTCCCGCTGCTCGACCACGCGCTCGAGACGCTGGCCGGGCCGTTCGACCACGCAGCGGCACGAGCCGGCGGCCGCGCCGACCTGCCGGCGGGCGAGCCCGCGAGCGGCTGAGGTGTTCCCGGCCTTCGCCGACGTCCCCGCCTACCCGCTGGTGTTCCCGCTGTTCTGGGGCGCCGCGGCGTTCTTCGCGCTCGCGATGGCACGGCACCTGCGGGTGTTCGCGGCGGCCCGCAACGCGAGCCCCACCGATCGGCCGGGCGCGCGCCTGTGGGGCACGCTCCGCTACGGGATCGTCCAGACGCGGATGTTCCGGGACATGCAGGCTGGCCTGCTGCACGCGGGCATCTTCTGGGGCTTCGTGCTGCTGACGATCGGCACCGCCAACATCGTCACCGGCGGGCTGATCGAGGCCATCCTGTCGATCCCGTTCGACGGGGCGCTGTGGGTCGCCGTCAGCGCGATGCAGAACATCGTCGCCGTCATCGTCCTGGTCTCGATCGCGTGGGCCTATTGGCGCCGCCTCGTGACGAAGCCGAAGCGCCTCACGTTGAACCGGGACGCGCTGCTGATCCTGGCCATGATCGGCGGGCTCGTCGCGGCGGAGCTGCTGGCCCAGGTGTTCCAGGTCGCGGCGTACGGTGAGGTCCCGGGCGCGTTCATCGCCAACGCCGCCGGCGACGCGCTGTCGGGCGGCGATCCGGCGACGCTGCAGGCGGCGTTCGCGATCCTGTGGTGGGCGCACATGCTGCTGGTGGTGGCGTTCCTGGGCTACCTGCCGTTCAGCAAGCACCTCCACATCGCGACCGCCATCCCCAACATCGCGCTGCGCAAGATCCGGCCGCGGGGCGAGCTGCCGGCGATGGACCTCGAGGCCGAGGATGCGACGTTCGGCATCCGGACCGTCGCCGACCTGTCGTGGAAGGACCTGCTCGACGGCTTCACCTGCACCGAGTGCGGGCGCTGCCAGGAGGCCTGCCCGGCCTGGAACACGGGCAAGCCGCTCAACCCCAAGACGTTCATCATGGGCATCCGCCACGAGGCGGTGGACGCCGAGGCCGGCTTCCCCCTCATCCCGAACTCCCCCTCGGTCCGCTCGATCGCGCCCGCGCTGGACGATCACTTGGGGGCTGAGGCGCTCGCGAAGCCCCTCGTCGACACCGCGATCCCGTTCGATGCCGTGTGGGACTGCCTGACCTGTGGCGCGTGCGTCGAGGCGTGCCCGGTCACCATCGAGCACGTCGACAAGATCGTCGGCATCCGTCGCAACCTCGTGCTCGAGGAGAGCCGATTCCCGCAGGAGCTGACCAGCGCGTTCAAGGGCATGGAGAGCGTCGCCAACCCGTGGGGCCAGCCGCCGTCGGCGCGGCTCGACTGGGCGAAGGGCCTGCCGTTCGAGGTCCGGACCGTGGCGTCCGTCCAGGCCGCCGGCGAGCTCGACTCGCTCGAGGTCCTGTACTGGGTCGGCTGCGCGGCGGCGTTCGACGACCGCAACCGGCGCGTGGCGCGCGCCGTCGCCACGTGCCTCGATGCCGCGGGCGTCTCGTTCGCCGTGCTCGGCCAGGAGGAGTCGTGCACCGGCGACCCGGCCCGGCGCATGGGCAACGAGTACGTGTTCCAGATCCTGGCCGGGCAGAACGTCGAGACGCTCAACCGCTATCGGATGGGCGAGCGGACGATCGTCACCGCCTGCCCGCACTGCTTCAACACCATCGGCAACGAGTACGGCCAGCTGGGCGGGTCGTTCACGATCCGGCACCACAGCCAGTACCTGTCCGAGCTGGTCGCGGCAGGCCGGCTGCAGATCGGCGCCGACGGGCTGCCCGGTCGGACCGTCACCTACCACGACTCGTGCTACCTGGCGCGCTACAACGGGGTGATCGCCCAGCCGCGCGAGGTGTTGGGCGCCATCCCCGGCGTCGAGCTGCGCGAGATGGCCAACAGCGGCCGGCAGACGTTTTGCTGCGGCGCCGGGGGCGGCCGGATGTGGATGGAGGAGTCGCGCGGCACGCGGGTCAACGCCGCCCGCACGCTCCAGGTGCTGGACACGGGCGCCGAGACGGTCGCGACGGCCTGTCCGTTCTGCATGGTCATGCTGCGCGACGGGCTCAACGATGCGGGACGGGGGATCGGCTCAGAGGATCAGGTCTCGGCCCAGGACATCAGCGAGCTGCTCGCCGCGGCGGTCGTCCCCCTGGGCGGCCGCGAAGTGCCGGAGGGCCGACGGCTGCCGGTCGTCTGAGCCGACGACCTCAGCCCTTCAGGGGGCCCCCGCAGCTGATGCAGGTGCGGTCGGTCCAGAGGTTGCCCATGCCGCACTTCGTGCAGATCTTGTGCCCCTCGGTCGACACGGCGAATGGCGATTCCGTCGGCGTCGCGGCGGCTCGCTCGGCCAGCATCCGGTTCCGGATCCGGGCCCCCGCCCCGAGCGCCACCAGGACCGCGAGCCCCAAAACCAGCAGATACGACTGGTCCACGGTCTGCCTCCGAGCGCGTTCCCGTCGGTTCATTCGGCCGCCGTGGCCCGCGCGGTGGTCGGGCCAGCGTAGGCAGCGCGAGGCCGACTGTCATCCCTTACGATCGGCCCCTGACCGACTGCTACGATGCGTTCCGGTGACGACGCACGCCGCGCCCCACGGCTCGATCCGCCTCACGGAGGACCAGGTCCTCCTGCGCGACGCGGTGCGTGAGCTGGCCGACGCGCAGATCGCGCCACGGGCCGCCGACATCGACCGCGACGCCGCCTGGCCCGATGACGTCCGGCGGCTGCTGGCGAGCCACGACATCCTCGCGATCCCGTTCGCCGAGCAACACGGCGGGCTGGGCGCGGACCTGCTGACCCTGTGCCTCGCGATCGAGCAGATCAGCCGCGCCTGCGCCACGTCGGGCCTCATCGTCGCCGTCCAGGCCCTGGGGGCCATTCCGATCCAGGTGGCCGGCACGCCCGAGCAGCAGGACCGCTGGCTGCCGGGCCTCGCGTCGGGCGACAAGCTCATCGCCTTCGCCCTGACCGAGGCGGACGCGGGATCCGATCCCTCGGGCCTGCGGACCCGCGCGGTGCGCGACGGCGACGAGTACGTCATCGACGGCGGCAAGCGCTTCATCAGTCACGCAAGCGTCGCGGACTACGTCGTGGTGTTCGCCGTCACCAACCCGGACGCGAGCAAGGCGAGCCGTCGCCTGTCGGCGATCCTCGTCGAGACGGATCGGCCGGGGTTCAAGGTCACCCGCCTCGAGCACAAGATGGGCATCCGCGGCTCGCCCACCGCGGAGCTCGCCTTCGACGGGCTGCGCGTGCCGGTGGGCAACCGGCTGGGCGACGAGGGCCAGGGCTTCGCGATCGCGATGCAGACGTTCGAGCGCTCGCGGCCGGGGATCGCCGCGCAGGCCGTCGGGATCGCGCAGGGCGCGCTCGAGGCGGCCGCCCGACACGCCACCGAGCGCCGCCAGTTCGGCGCCCCGATCGGGGACCTGCAGATGGTCCAGGCGATGCTCGCCGACATGGACGCCTCGACCGAGGCCGCGCGGCAGCTGCTCTACACCGCGTGCCAGGAGATCGAGGCGGGGGCCCCCGACGCCGCCCGATGGGCGGCCATCTGTAAACTCGTCGCCGGCGACACCGCGATGCGGGTGACGACGGACGCGGTCCAGGTGTTCGGGGGATACGGCTACGTCGACGAGTACCCGGTCGAGCGCATGATGCGCGACGCCAAGATCACGCAGCTCTACGAGGGGACCCAGCAGATCCAGCGGCTGATCGTCGCCCGGGCGCTGCTCGCGCGGCACTCGTGAGCGGGATCCGGTCCCGGCAGCCATCGAGCCAGGAGCATCAGGCCCCGTGCAGATCCTCGTCCTGACCAAGCCCGTTCCCGACCCCGCGGCCGGCGCCGAGCGCCTGACCGGCGCGGACTTCCGCCTCGACCGGTCCGCCTCGCCGACGGTCGTCAACGGGAACGACGAATACGCCCTCGAGGCGGCGCTGCAGCTCGTCGAGGCGCACGGGGGCGAGGTCGCGATCCTGGCGATGGCGCCGGCCAACGCCACCGAGACGATGCGCAAGGCGCTGGCGATGGGCGCCCAGCGGGGGGTCCTGGTCACCGACCCGGCGCTCGCCGGCGCCGACCTGCCGGCCACGGTGCGGGTCATCGCCGCCGCCGCGGCCCAGGAGCCGTTCGACCTCCTGCTCGCCGGCCTCGACACCTCGGACGGGACCGGAGGTGCGGTCGCCGCGGGTGTCGCCGCGCGGCTCGGGCTGCCACTGCTGTCCGCGGCCGCCGAGATCGAGCCGGATCCCGCGGCCGGCGTCGTGCGGGTGAAGCGGTTGAGCGCCAAGGGCTACGACCTGATCGAGGCCCCGATGCCCGCGGTCGTCTCGTGCACCCAGGCCCTGGGCGCGCCGCGCTACCCGTCGCTCAAGGGGATCATGGCCGCGCGCTCGCGCGAGATCGCCGTGCGCGGCCTCGCCGATCTCGGCGCGCCGCCCGACGGGCCGCTGCTGCGCGCGGACGGCTGGGCCACGCGGGTGGTCGCGGCCGACCCGCCGCCGTCGCGCGGGGAGGGCCGGGTGGTCAAGGCGCCCGCGGCCGACGCGGCCCGTGAGATCGCCGACTTCCTCGCGGCCCGGAGGCTGATCTGATGGCGCCCGGTATCGTCGCGGTCGGGGAGGTCGCCGACGGCGCGCTGACCAAGCTGTCGGCCGAGGTTGCCACGCTTGCGCGCTCGCTCGCCGAGGCGTCGGGCGGCGAGGCGATCGGGCTGGTCGTCGACCCCCAGCCGGACGCGGCGGCCGCGGAGCTCGCCACGTACCTGCCGCGGGTCGTCGCGGTGGCCTCCGCCGTTTCCGGTGCCGAGACGTGGGCGCCGTACGCGACGGCGGAGCTCGGCCGGCTGATCGACGACGGCGCGACGCACGCGCTCGTCGGCGCGACGACCGACGGCAAGGACCTGGCGGGCATGGTGGTCGGACGCTGGTCATGGGGCCTGCTCGCGAACGCCGGCGGCGTGGCCTGGGAGGGCGATGGGCCCGTTGTCGAGGCGACGGTGCTGGGCGGCAAGGCGATCACGCGAAGTGCGTTCACCGGCGGCCACGGGATCGTCACGGTGCGCCCGAACGCGACCACCGCCGAGCCGGCCGCAACGGGCGGCGAGGTCGAGCGGCGTGACGCGTCCGACGCCGGCGGCGCGCCGGCCGTCAAGGTGCTCGACCGGGTCGCGGAGGCCGGGGCGGAGGCGTCGCTCGAGGAGGCGCGGATCGTCGTCGTCGGCGGACGGGGCGTGGGCAGCCCGGAGGGCTTCGCCCTCGTGACGGAGCTGGCCGGCCTGCTGGGCGGCGTGGTCGGCGCCACGCGGGCGTCCGTCGATGCGGGCTGGATCCCGTACGCCCGGCAGATCGGGCAGACCGGCAAGGTCGTCAAGCCGTTGCTGTACCTGGGGCTGGGCGTCTCGGGCGCGATGCAGCACCGGGTGGGCATGCAGTCGGCCGAGGCGATCGTGATCGTCAATCGCGATCCGGACGCGCCCATCGCCGAGATCGCCGACCTGTTCGTGGTCGGCGACCTGTTCGAGGTCGGACCGGCGCTCGTGGCCGAGCTGCGCTCCCGGCGCGGCGCCTGACCGCCGGCCGGGCGAGCGGGCGTCGGACAGGCTGTAGGGCAGGGGAGATGCCGCAGGCGGCGCTCATCTGGCTGGGCCTGCTGTTGGTGGTCCTGGTCATCCTGCTCGCGATCACGACGCGCCGCATGTCGTCGTTGATCGCCCGGACGCGCGACCTCGAAGCGTTCCAGAAGGCGGTCGCCGAGCTCAATGGGGCCCTGGGCGCGGCCGTCGACCCGCTCGTCCTCCAGCTCGACGACATCCGCCGCCGCAACGGCGACCCAACGTCGCTCGCACGCGGCCTCGACACGATCCAATCCGAGCTGCGCGGACTCGTCCAGCGCGGCCGGGAGCTGCGGCCACCGCGCCCGCTGGCGGACGAGGCAGCCGCGCTCCTGGCGGAGCTCGACCGCTCCTCGCGGGCGACGGACCTCGTCGAGCACGGCCTCGACGCGCTGCTCGCGCACCGCGGCCATCGCGAGCTCGAGGCCCAGACGTCGCTGAAGCGCGCGGCGCTCAACCTCCGCAACGCGCGCGGCGCGGCCGCGGCCATCGCCGCCCGCGTCGGCATGGTGCGGCCGGCCGACCTCCTGAACCGCCCCGACAGCCGCGGGACCGTACCGGTCCGGGCCCCGTCGCCGGTCGGCTTCGACGGCCCCGAACCGGAGGACGAGGGCGTGCCACACCCCCGCATGTAGTGGTATCCTCGGAACACACCACTAGGGATTGTGGTGTGGCCAGCTGGAGGGCTCATGCGCTGTCCGCAGTGCGGCACCCGCGACACGCGCGTCGTCGACTCCCGCGACCTCGACGAGGCGACGACGATCCGGCGTCGCCGGGAATGCCCGTCGTGCACGACGCGGTTCACCACCTACGAGCGCGTCGAGGCCGCACGCCTGATCGTGGTCAAGCGCGACGGGACGCGCCAGGAGTTCGACCGCGACAAGCTCGCCGACGGCCTGGCCAAGGCGCTCACCCGCCGGCCGGTCGCCGCGGATGCCGCCGACCGCGCCGCCGACGCCATCGAGGCGGAGCTCCGTTCGTCCGGCCTGTCCGAGATCCCGAGCTCGCGGATCGGCGTGCTGGCCATGGAGCGACTCCGGGCGCTCGACCACATCGCGTACATCCGGTTCGCCTCGGTCTACCAGAGCTTCGAGGACCTCGAGGACCTGAAGCGCGAAGTCGACACGCTGTTCGCGGAGGGGACGGCGCCCAAGAAGGCCCGACGGGCGGGATGAGCGTCCTCGCCGACCGCGACATCCGCGCGGAGCTGGAGTCGGGGCGCGTCCGGATCGACCCCTACGATCCCGCGGACCTCCAGCCGTCGTCGGTCGACCTTCACCTCGACCGCACCTTCCGGGTGTTCCGCAACAACCGTTACGCCTTCATCGACCCCCGCCAGCCGCAGCCCGATCTCACGGAGCTGCTCGCCATCGATGGCGACGAGCCGTTCATCCTGCACCCGGGCGAGTTCGTGCTCGGCCAGACGCTCGAGTGGGTGGAGCTGCCCGACGATCTCGTGGCGCGGCTCGAGGGGCGGAGCTCGCTGGGGCGCCTCGGTCTGCTCATCCACTCGACGGCCGGCTACGTCGATCCCGGCTGGAAGGGAACCCTGACGCTCGAGCTCTCGAACGTCGCCAACCTCCCGATCGCCTTGTATGCGGGGATGCGGATCGGCCAGATCAGCTTCTTCCGGATGAGCTCGCAGGTCGAGCGACCATACGGCAGCAGAGAGCTCGGCTCGAAGTACCAGGGCCAGTCTGAGCCGACGGCATCCGCGATTCACGCCGATCGCGAGCGGGGCCGAGCCGCGACGCCCGCGGAGGGTTAGGCAACGGGACTGAGCGGCGGCGGTGACTGGAGCGCCGATCTCGGCGGGGGGACGCGGGTCGCGCTGGTGCAGGCGGGGACCTTCCGGACCGACTCCGGCGCGATCTTCGGGCCGGTGCCCTGGATCCTGTGGCGCGACTGGGCGGAGGGGGAGCTCGACGCGAACCGGCGGCTGCTGCAGGGGCTGAACTGCCTGCTCGTCGAGACGCCTGCCGGCCGGGTGCTCATCGAGACCGGGATCGGGGAGCGGCTGGACGACAAGGCGACCGCGATGCGCGAGTACCGGGGCTCGCCGGTGGTGCCGGCGATGCTGGCCGCGGGCTTCGATCCCGGTAGCGTGGACATCGTCGCCATGAGCCACCTCCACTTCGACCACGCGGGCGGCCTGCTGCTCGCCGACGGCATGCGCGCGTTCCCGCGGGCGCGGATCGTCGCGCAGCGCGCGGAGTGGGAGGTCGCGCTGGGCGGCAACAGCCGGCTCGTCGCCTCGTACGACCAGCCCGAGCTGCGCCTGGTCGCCGACTGGGGCGCCGAGGGCTGGGCCGATGGCGACCGCGAGCTGCTGCCGGGCGTGTCCGTCGTCCGGACCGGCGGCCACTCGGCGGGCCACCAGGCGATCGTCGTGCGGGGAACCGGGCCGGGCGCGCGAACGCTGGCCTTCTTCGGCGACCTGTGCATGCGGCCGTGGGCAGCAAACCCGCGCTGGGTGACGGCGTTTGACGACTTCCCGCTGGACAGCGTCGAGGTCAAGGGCGAGCTGTTCCGGCGGGCGGTCGACGAGGACTGGCTGGTGGCGCTGTCGCACGAGCGTCGCGATCCGGTCGGGCGGCTCATACTCGACCGCGACCGGTTCAAGTTCGAGGCGCTCTGACGATGGCCGATCCCGCCGATCCGCACGACGTCCTCCGCCCGCTCCGCCGCGTGCGCCAGGTGCGCGAGTTCACCGCCGAGCCGCCGTCGGACGCCGCGCTGGACGCCATCGCCGACGTCGGCCGCTGGACGGGCAGCGCAGGCAACACGCAGCCGTGGCGGTTCATCGTGATCCGCGACCAGGCCGTGCTGCGCCGACTGGCCGAGGTGGGCCCACCGCAGACCCGCGCGCTGCGGACCGCGCCGGCGGCGATCGCGATCGTGCTGCCGGTCCGCGAGGACCACGTGATCGGCGATGCCTACGACGACGGGCGGGCGGCGGAGCGCCTGCTCGCCGCCGCGTCGATGCTCGGGCTCGGCGCCGGGATCCAGTGGATCCGGGACGACGTGCTCGACGCGGTGCGCGACCTCCTCGGCCTGCCGCCGGACCGCCGCGTGCGGACGGTCATCGCCGTGGGACACCCGAGCGAGGCCGCCCAGGCGCCCAAGGCGGCGAAGGGCGAGGCGCGGCTCCCGCGCGACCAGGCGATCTTCCGCGAGCGCTGGCCCGGGTAAAGCTCCTCTGGGGCCACGCGGCGTCCCACGCGCGCATCCCCCATGCCGTAATGCGTGACATGTTTAGCGGTCCGGCATCGGACGCTGGCGGCCCTCGATTGCCGACGGTTTCGCCCCTTTTCGCACCACTAGCGTGCGCGGATATGCCCACCATGTGTGCGGACGACGTCAGACGGCCGGCGCGCCGCGTTTTGGCTGCCCCGCTAAACGTGGTGCGCATGCGGGAGCGGGCACGGGACGACCGACGGGGCGCGCCGGAGGTCACCCGAGCGTGGTCCCCGCGTCGCCCGCGGAGTCGCCGACGGGTCGCAGCTCGACGCCGTCGCCCGCCCAGTCGAGGCCCGGCCACGCCGACGCGACCTCGATCGCCGTCGCAAGGTCGGGCACCTCGATCACGATGAAGCCGCCGAGGTGCTCCTTGGTCTCCGCGAACGGCCCGTCCGTGACCAGGCCTCCGCGACGCACCGTCCGCGCCAGCCGCGCCTCGCCCAGCTCCTCGCCGCCCACGATCCGCCCGGCCGCGCCGTGCTCGCGGAACCAGGCGATCGTCCGCTCGATCTCGAGCCGTCGCTCCTCCGGGGTCGCGGCCTCCCAGGCCGCCAGGTGGTCGTCGCCCTGGAACGTCAGCATCACGTAGCGCATGGCTGCAGGCTCCTCGCACTCGCGGCCATCATGGGGCCGCCGGTGGGTGGACGAGCGCCCGCGTGACGATCGACGCGAGGCGACGCCGTTCCGTCCTGCGCGACGGCCGTCAGTCCCTGGGCAGCCAGGCGTCGATGCGGGCCTGCGCGCCGTCGTCCGTCAGCGGCCCGTTCACGACCTCCAGGACGCGGCCGTCCGGGTCGATGAAGAACTGCGTCGGCAGGGCGAACACCTTGTACAGGTTGAAGACGTCGGCCGAGGCGTCGAAGGCGATGTCGTACCCCAGCTGGTAGCGGTCGGCGTACGCCTTGACGTCGTCCGGGGTGGTCTCCTGGACGGCGACACCCACGATCGCGAGGCCCTTGTCGCCGTACCGCTCGTCCATGTCCCGCAGGACCGGCGTCTCCGACTGGCACGGCGGGCACCAGGTCGCCCAGAAGTTCAGCCACACGAGCTTGCCCTTCAGGTCCTCGAGCCGGACCGGGTTGCCGTCGAGATCCTTGAGGTCGCCGGTCGTCCCGTCGGGCAGCGTCACGGCGAACTCGGGCGCCTGCTGCCCCGGCTGGAGGCCAGCGGTCACCGGGCCCACGATGAACGGCGTGGAGACCGGGAGCGGCGTGGCGTTGTCCGGGCCGGCGGCGATCGGGCGCGTCGCGAGCGTCAGGCCGACGGCCGCGACGACGACCACGGCCAGGATCCCGACGAGCTGGCGGCCGGTGAACGGACCGATCAGGCCCCTGCGGGCAGGCGGCTGCGACATCGGCTGCGACGTTGGCCGCGGCTCGGGCGACGACTCGGCGGGATCGCTCACGTCAGACCGCGGTGTTGAAGGTGAAGTAGCGCGGCAGCAGCACCAGCAGGTCGAAGATCATCGCGACGCCGATCGCCGCCACCAACAGGCCACCGATGAGGGACACCACTCGGCCGTGACGCACCAGCGGGCGCATCAGTGCCGGCGCGCGGTCGAAGAACACGGCGATCACGATGAACGGGATCCCGAGCCCGAGCGTGTAGCCGACCAGCAGCAGGGCGCCCTGGAGCTTGGTCGCGGCCACGGCCGCCATCGTCAGGATCCCGCCCAGGATCACGCCGATGCACGGCGTCCAGCCGATGGCGAAGATCGCTCCCAAGGCGAACGACGTGCCGAGCCCGGCCTTGCCGCCGACCAGCCGGCTGCCGACCCGGCCGCCCATCCCGGCGTCGACGGGGGCGAGCGTCATGCCGCCGGTCATGGTGGTCACGCCGGCGGAGGCGCCGGCATCGAGCGGGCGCCACGTGCGCTCGAGGAACGGGATGGGCAGCAGCCCGGCGAGGCTGAACCCCATGACCACCAGGATCACGCCACCGACGACGCGCAGCAGCGGGATGTAGTCGGCGAGCGCCCCACCGGCGAAGGCCGCCGTGACCCCGAGCAGCGTGAAGATCGTGCCGAACCCGGCCACGTAGGCGACGGCGTGGCGCACCGCGACCCAGCGCGACGGGCCACCCTTGGCGTCCGGGCGCGCGGCGACCGCCACCGCGGTCAGCTGGCCGAGATAGGCCGGCACGAGCGGCAGCACGCACGGCGACAGGAAGGAGATGACGCCGGCGACGACGGCCAGGAGGAACGTGTAGTCGCCGGTCACGCGGACGCGCCCGTCCTGCCGTCGAGCGCCTCGGCGAGGAGACGCCGTATCCGGCCCGGGCTGGTTGCCAGCTCCAGGCGCCGCTCGCCCAGCTCGACGACCGGGATCGTGAACGCGAAGCGCCGTTGCCAGTCGTCGTCGGTGTCGATGTCGCGCTCGACCAGGCGCGCGACCGGGAGCCCCCGAGACGCGCGATCGGCGAGCAGGGTGCCGAGCGTGGCGCGAGTCTCGTCGCACAGGCTGCAGCCGGGGCGCGCGTACAGGATCAGGTCGGGCAGGGGAGGGGTCACGGCGAGCGCATTGTAGGCGCGAGGCGCGGATCGCCCCGGGAGGCGGGGGCCGAGGCCGAACGGGCAGGCCGATCGCGCGACAATCGTCGGCATGAACGACGAACGGCTCTACGACCGGGTCGGGGGCATGCCGTACTTCGAGCGGCTCGTCGACCGGTTCTACGCCGGCGTCGAGACTGATCCCGTTCTCCTCGCCGTGTACCCCGGCCACGGAGACTTCGCGGGCGCGCGCCATCGGCTGACGCTGTTCCTCGTCCAGTACTGGGGCGGGCCCACGACGTACAACGAGGAGCGAGGCTATCCCCGGCTGCGCATGCGCCATGCTCCGTTCGCGATCGGCAGCCTCGAGCGCGACCGGTGGCTCCTCCACATGCGGTCCGCGATCGACGAATCGGTCGCGCCCGACGACGCCAGGGCGGAGCTCCACGCCTACATGACGATGGCGGCCGACGCGATGCGCAACCGCGAGGATCCCCCGACCACCGGTTAGCATGGCCCTGCGCCCCCGTAGCTCAGTGGATAGAGCGCAGCCGTCCTAAGGCTGGCGTCGGCGGTTCGAATCCGTCCGGGGGCGCCAACCTCGACCCAACTGCCGAGTGTCGGCGAATGACATCGCGGGTCAAGCCCCACACTGGGTCCACCAGGCCGTCCGAAGAACCCGAGGAGCATGCTTTGAGCCGCATCACGGTCGGACAAGAGAACTCCACGCCGATCGAGCTGTACTACGAGGACCATGGAAGCGGCCCGACGGTGGTGCTGCTGAGCGGCTGGCCGCTCGACAGCCGTTCGTGGGAGCCGCAGACACAGGTGCTCTTGGCGGCCGGCCATCGCGTGATCGTGGTCGACCGGCGCGGGTTCGGTCAGTCAAGTCGGCCGACCGAGGGCTATGACTTCGACACGCTGGCCGCTGATCTCGACACGTTGCTCACGACGCTCGATCTGCACGACGTGACGCTGATCGGCTTCTCGCTCGGTACGGGGGAAGTGGCCCGCTACATCGGCAGGTATGGGACCGCCCGGCTGAAGGGTTGCGTCTTCATCGAGAGCCTCGCGCCGTCGTTCGTGAAGTCGGACGAGAACCCGAAGGGTGTCGACCGGGCGGGGGTCGACGGCGTCCGGCAGGCGATCCTCGATGACCGGCCGGCGTGGCTCACCGGGTTGCTCGGTGACTTCCTCAACCTCGACGACTATCTCGGCAAGCGGGTCAGCGAGGAGACCGTGCGCAACAACTGGAATGCCGGGGCTGGAGCGTCGCCGTTCGCGACCTGGGCGTGCGTCCTCACATGGCTTGACGACTTCCACGAGGACATCAAGCGCATCGATATCCCGACCCTGATCCTGCACGGGACGGCGGATCGGATCCTGTCGGTCGAGGGCCAGGGCCGACGCCTGCATGCGGCGCTGCCGGACGCCCGGTACGTCGAGATCGAGGGCGGACCGCACGTCATGTGCGTCACCCACGCCAAGGAGGTCAACCGCGAGCTGCTCGCATTCCTGCACCGGCCGGCAGCGGTCGGCGTGACGGCCTGACGTGGACGAAGATCCGCCCATCGATGAGTTGGCCGGCAAGCTGAAGCGCACCGAGATCCAGCATGGCCCGTCCTCGATCCCTGGACGCGAGATCATCCAGATCCTCACCGAGATTCCAGCCGTGGTCGAATCGGGCTGGCACATCCATCCCGGTGAGGAAGTCGGCTACATCGTCGCCGGGACCGTCGAGATGAGGATCGCCGGCAGGCGCACGCTCACCTTGCACGCCGGAGACGGCTTCCTCATCCCACCCCGCACGCCGCACAACGCTCTGGATGTCGGCCCCGAGACGGGCCGGATGCTTTCGACCTATGTCGTCGAGATCGGGCAGCCGCTGGCGCAGTTCGTCGATGGCCCGCAAGCCGCTCCGCCGGGCCAGGGTCCAGGCGGATAGGTACCGGCGATCTCCGCGAAGACGTGGCCGCGACTACAGGACCTTGAGGTCGTCCCAGCCCAGTTCCACGACGTCGACCTGACGATGGCGGCCAGCCACGTCGACGGCCTTGACGTCCGTACTCGACTTCCCTGCGGCGCTCCAGGCGTCACGACTGATCAACAGCCGGCCCGGGCCTGCAATCGACCCGAGGCGAGCGGCCGTATTGACGGTGTCGCCGAGCGCCGAGAAATCGAGGTGCTCATCGGTACCGACGACGCCGACGAACGCCGAGCCCGTGTGAACGCCCACGCCGACACGGATCCCCGAGGCAGGCAATTCGGAGTCTTCCAGATCGAGAACCATCCTGCGGCTGGCGTCGAAAGCTCGCTCGGAATGCTGACCGCCTGCGATGACCGGGATGAAGAGGGCCATGATCCCGTCACCGAGGAACTTGTCGACGATGCCCCCGTTGTCCTCGATGTATCGACAGGCGATCTCGTAGAAGCGTTGGATGCCGCGTCGGAATTCTGCCGGCGATCTCGATTCGGCAATCGCGGTCGAACCGCGCACGTCTGCGAACAGGACCGTGATCTCGATCTCCGCACCCCCGGGATGCTCCATGAGCTCGGCGAAGCAGGCGGCACACAGCAGCGGGTTGTCGCGCGAACGACCATGCCGGACGAGACCCGTGATCCGACCGCCAAGGCCTTTGAACGGTGCCGCGCAGACCTTGCATCGCGGTGCCGCCGGGACCCCGCGCCAGATCGCCTGGGTCTTCTTGAGCGTGGGATCGATTCCCAGCAGCCTCGCCCGCCATTGCGCGGTGAGGTCATCTTCGATCATCGCATCGTGTCCTCGGATGGTTCGACGTGGCGGCGTCGCTGACCTCTTCCGTGGCCGCCACCGGCTCATTGCCCATCGCACACGCGGGGCGCAAGCAGTCCAAAGGGAGGATCCGGGCACGAGGAGCCGGTCGAGAGCCCTTCAAGGCCGACCATCAGGAATGGCGTTGGTATAGCCCGCAAGCAGCGCAGGCGCCATATCATCTCAGGCGGATCGTCGCTGTTCAGACCCGCTGTGCCGTCGCGTACCCTGCGAGCGCGTCAAATGCTTTGCCCGGCTGGCCCCGGCGTCCGTCCGGGGGCGCCAGTTTCTGCGCAACCATGAGGATGTGCGAATCGGCTGCCGTGCCAAGGCACCGACCGCACGCGCTCGGAGCCGCTGGAGGCGAGAGAAGCCTGCTAACGCCGGCCCGCCCAGTAGTCAATGACCAACGCTTTGGCTACATGAGGTTGGATCCCGGCGACAAATGCCTGGTGGGCGGGATGGACAAGGTACGTGTCCCGGTCGGGGACGCTCGCGAAGGTGACCAGGAAGCAGTGCGTGTAGCCATCGGCCAACTGTTCGACGCTCACGTCGGTGCCCCACTCAAAGCCCTTGACCTCGGGGATCTGGGGCGGCAAGGCGGCAAAGGCCTGTTCGACGGCCTCTACCAGGGTGGGGGTCGCCATCTCTTTGAAGGCGAACAGGACAACGTGGCGTAGCACTCGGCGGCTCGGTTGGCTGATCCCGACCTCTCTATGGCCAGACTTCGTAACGTGCGGTGCGGGTGATCATCCGATCGCTCCTGGACTGCCATCGTGATGGGATCCGCCGGATCGGCCTCACCAGAGTCATCATCCAGCGTCCGCGTACCAGGCGAGCCGGTCGGGCGCTTTGCTTTCCGAGCCCCCGAGTCCGTCCGGGGGCGCCAGAAGCAATCGATCCGCGTGGCGGAGTCCCGCGGCGGCATCCACTCGCCTCTATGCTCGGCCGGTGGAGCGGGAGCTGCGATACCAGCGCGGAGCGACATGTCGGCCCTGATCTGTCCGTCCTGTGGTCGGGGCAGCCCCGCGGACGCCGCCTTCTGCTCGAGCTGCGGGACCAAGCTCGGGCCGACCGCGGCCGCCCACGAGTCGCGGAAGGTCGTCACGGCGCTGTTCTGCGACCTCGTCGGATCGACGTCGCTCGGCGAGCGGCACGACCCTGAGGTGCTGCGCCCCCTGCTCGAGCGGTACTTCGCCGAGGCGCGCGAGGCGGTGGAGCGGCACGGCGGCCGCGTCGAGAAGTTCATCGGCGACGCGGTCTGCGCGGTGTTCGGGGTGCCCGCGGTCCACGAGGACGACGCCCTCCGGGCGGTCCGCGCGGGCCTGGAGGTCCAGGAGCGGCTGGCGCGCCTGCGCGAGGGCGCGCCGATCCCGCTCGAGGCGCGCGTCGGGATCACCACCGGCGAGGTGCTGGTCGCGGGCGGCGGCGGGCCCCTCATCGGCGACGCGATGAACACCGCGTCTCGGCTCCAGTCAGGGGCCGCGCCGGGCGAGGTGCTCGTGGGCGACCCGACGTGGCGGCTGGTGCGGGATGCGGTCGCTGCCGAGCCCGCACCGCCGCTCGCCGCGAAGGGGAAGGCGGAGCCCCTCCCCGCCTGGCGCATCCTCGCGCTCGCCCCAGGCTCGCCGGCCCGGGCCAGAAGGCTCGACGCGCCGATGGTCGGGCGCGACCGGGAGGCCGCGCTGCTTGCGGGCGCGTACCGCCGAGTCGTCGTGGCGCGCGCCTGCCGCCTGTTCACGGTGCTCGGGGCCGCGGGGGCCGGCAAGAGCCGGCTCGTCGAGGAGTTCCTGGGACCGCTGGGGGACGCGGCCGAGCTGCTGCGCGGCCGGTGCCTCTCGTACGGCGAGGGCATCGCCTGGCTGCCCCTCGCCGAGGCGCTGCGGCCGGCCCTTGGGCTGGCGGAGTTCGCGGGGCCAGAAGACGTCGCGGCAGCCATCCGCGCGGTCGCTGCGGGGGAGGGGCCCGACGCCGCGGCGGTGGCCGAGGGCCTGGGCGGCCTGTTCGGTCTGGCGGGCTCGGGCAGCGCGGAGCAGACTGCCTGGGCGGTACGCCGCCTCCTCGAGGCGCGGGCTCGGGCACGTCCGGTCGTCCTCGTGCTCGACGACGTCCACTGGGCCGAGCCCGCCCTGCTCGACCTCGTGGAGCACCTCGCGGAGCGCGCCGACGGCCCGCTCCTCCTCCTGTGCATGGCGCGCCCGGAGTTGCTCGATGGGCGGCCCGGCTGGGGTGCAGGGGCCGTCCCGGCCGACGTCGTCCACCTCGCGCCGCTCGCGCCCGCCGATGCCGACGCCCTCGTGGGCGCGCTCCTCGACGGCGCGGCCCTGCCCGCCGGCGCGCTCGACCGGGTGACCTCGGCCGCCGGCGGCAACCCGCTGTTCCTCGAGGAGGTGCTGCGGATGCTGGTCGACGAGGGTCGACTCGCCCGCCAGGGCGACGCCTGGGTCGTGGAGGGCGATCTTTCGAGCCTCCGCATCCCGCCAACTGTGTCCGCGCTGCTCTCCTCGCGACTCGACCGCCTCCCGGAGGGCGAGCGGTCGGTCCTGGAGGCGGCGTCGGTCGAGGGGCAGTCGTTCTCCGCAGGCGCGCTCGAGGCGCTCCTGCCCGAGGCGTCGCGCGACGCGCTCCCGGGGCTGCTCCGGTCGCTGGCACGCAAGGACCTCATCGTCCCGGAGCGCCGCTCCGGCCCTGGCCGCGACGGCTACCGCTTCCGGCACCTCCTGATCCACGACGCCGCGTACGAAGCGATCCCGAAGTCGTCCCGAGCCCGGCTCCACCTCGCCTTCGCCGACTGGCTCGAGGCCGCCGCGGGCGCAGCGCTCGCCGAGCACCGCGAGGTCCTGGGGCACCACCTGGCGCAGGCGCACCGGTACCAGGCGGAACTCGGCTTCCCCGACGACCCAGACCTGCGGCTGCGCGCCGCGAGGGCCCTGGCCGAGGCTGGGGCACGCGCCTACGACGAGCTCGGAGACGCGAAGAGCGCCTTGCGTCTGTTGGAGATCGCCGTCGATCTCGCGCCGGCCACCGCGGAGGCGGCGCTGTGGGACGAGCGGCTCTGGAACATCGGCTTCGTGGTCCTCGGGCGGCCCGCAGACAGCCGGCCCCGGGACCTCAACCGCGAGGTGTACGGCGACGAGGTCGCCGAGGCCGTCGCGGCCCGCGACGCGCGGCTCCGGCGCGAATTTGCCGACCCTTCCACCATCGACCGCGCGGTCAGCCGCCCCGACGACCTCAGGGCGCTCGAGCTGTACCGGGCGCACGGCGCTCGACACCTCGAGCCCGGCGTCCTCTTGAGGCTCGAGCAGGGAGCCTACTTCACGGGCGATCCCGAGGCGACGGATGCGTGGGCGCGAGAGGCGCTCCGCTCCGCCGAGGAGTTGGGCTGGCGTGACGTCATCGGGTGGGCGACCGGCGACCTGCTGAACGCCCTGTTCGCCGGTCCGTCGCCGCTCAGCCGCCTCGCCTCGGAGGCGACAGTGCTCCTGGACCGGTGGGCCGGCCGATTGGCGTCGAGGCCCGTCCTCACACTCCGCGCCCAGGCCCGGGCCCTCATTGGCGACGCCCTCGGGGCCCGGGCGGACCTGGACGAGAGCGCCCGGCTGCGGGATGCCCTCGGCCTCTCGAGAGACCAGGACGACCTGTGGGCCGAAGCGGGCGTGGCCCACGCGGCCGGAGACCTCCGCGCGGCCGCGGAGGCGTGCCGGGATGCGCTCGCGCAACACCCCGACCAGGACGCGCTGAACCGGAACTTCCTGCTGGGCACCTACGGGCGCGTCCTGCTCGACCTGGGCCTGGACGAGCAAGCCTGCGCGGCGATCGACCCGCTCGAGACGAGCCGCATCACCGAGCAACGCATCACGCACCGCTCGATCCGAGCCAGGCTCCTCGCCCGAGCGAGCGAGCTCGAGGCGGCACTCGTATCGATCGACGAGGCGTCAGACCTGGCGGCGCCGACCGGCCTCGCGATCATCAAGGCCGAGGTGGCGCTCGACCGCGCCCGCGTCCTGCTCGACGCCGGCCGCGTCGAGCATGCCAGGGCCAGCGCCGAGGACGCCCTCGACCGCTACCGGACGAAGGAGCACGAGGTCGGCGCGCGCCAGGCGGTGGCGTTGCTCGGTGCGATGACGCACCCGCGATAGGTCTTCTGAGCCACTTCTGTGCGACTTCACACTGGAGGTCGCGGTGGTCGGCTCCGCCGAGCGAAGGTGCGAGTCGTCATACCAACGCGTACCAAGCGAGCGGGTCCGCTGATTTGCTTCGCGCGCCCTTGAGTCCGTCCGGCGAGCGCCTCAGCGTCTACGCTCGGCGGCCGCGCGCGGCCCCTCAGCATTGAGTCTTGCGGCCTCACGTCAACGCCTTCTCGGAGGCGCACCTGGTCGACTTCAGGGCTCTGCAGCCGGTGCGTGTTTCACCATCGAGGTGAAGGCAGCGATCACGGGACTCGGAGGGCCGCTGCGACGGATCAGCCCAACGCGGCGGCGGAGCCGTGGTCTCGTCCAGCCGATGACTGCCCCTGCCCTCTGGGCCTCTTCCGCTATCGCTCGCGAGACGAATGACATGCCTGCCCCTGCCAGCACGAGGGGCACGATCGCCTCGCGCTGATCAACCTCGAGCGCGACGATCGGCCGGGAAACTCCGAACGCTCTGTCAACCAGCCGCCGACTCGAGGTCCCAGACGGTGTCGCAATGAGTGGAATCTCCGCTAGTTGGGCGAGGGTCACCTCGTTCGGCAGCTTTGTGCCGGGCGGACAGATAGCGATCAGCTCCTGGTCGAAGGCAGACTCGGCATGGAGTCCAGGCGGTAGCGAGTCGACATCACCAAGCCCTAGGTCGACACGTCCCTCACGGACGAAGTCCGGGACTGCGTGGGCCTCCTCAGCATGACGAATTTGAATTGCGATGCCCGGGTACGCGCGCCTGAATGCCCCGATCCAGCCGACGAGAGGATCCACGACGAGCGTGGGCAGCGCGATCACCGTGAGCAGCCCCGCGCGCAGGCCCAGGACCTCTGCGGCGGCCATCCGCGCCGCGCCGGCCTCACGAAGCGCACGACGGGCTGCAGGTTCAAGGGCTCTGCCCGCGGTTGAAAGGCGCACACCACGTCCGATCCGATCGAACAATTCCACCCCAAGCTCCCGCTCGAGGCTGCGGATCCCCTGCGAGAGGGTGGGCTGGGCGACGTGCAGGACCTCCGCTGCACGCGTGAACCCAGACTCATCGATGGCGGCCAGAACGTACTCGAGCTGCCGCAGCTCCATCACCGCGCCTCCACGGATCCATAGGCCTGATGGATGGATTGTAGTCAAACAACCTGTTGGACGAATAGGTGCCAATGGGTTCCGATAGCTGCATGGGAATGTCGTTCCGTGTGCGTCGACCGTGGGCGTAGACGATTCCCTCGGACGACGCGGAACTGGTGCCCATCCAGTGCCTGAGGCGTCGGGTGGCGGGTGCCGATGACCGTCGGTGTCGGGTTCGCGGTCTTCGTCGTCTGTGTTGGAGCGGGCCTGATCGGGGCGCTGGCGGGCGTGGGCGGCGGGATCATCGTTGTGCCCGCGTTGACAGTGTTGTTCGGGATCGATCTTCGCCTCGCGATCGGCGCGAGCATCGTCAGCGTCATCGCGACGAGCTCTGGCGCCGCGGCGGCCTACGTCCGCGACCGGATGACCGATATGAGAGTCGGCATGTTCCTCGAGCTCGCCACGACCAGCGGCGCCGTCATCGGTGCACTGCTCGCCGCGCTGATTGCACCTGCTGCGCTGCTTGTGCTGCTGGGGGTCGTGCTGTTGGGCTCAGCGATCCAACAGGTCATCCGCCTCGGCGAGGAGACACCGCCCGTGGTCCCCCTGTCGGGCATCGGTCGACGCTTGCGCCTGTCGGGGAGCTACCCAGATCCTCAACTCGGTCGTGAGGTCAGCTATGCCGCCCAGCGCGTGCCCATCGGATTTGTCCTGATGGGTGCTGCAGGGCTGGTGTCGGGCCTGCTCGGGATCGGATCGGGAGCGCTGAAGGTTCTCGCGATGGACACGGCAATGCGCCTGCCGCTCAAGGTGAGCTCGGCGACCAGCAACTTCATGATCGGCGTCACCGCAGCCGCCTCGGCAGGCATCTACCTGAGCCGCAACGATGTTGACCCGACCATCGTGGTGCCCGTCGCCCTCGGCGTTCTGGCCGGAGCGAGCATCGGGGCTCGCTTGCTGCCCCGGCTATCGAACCGCAAGGTCCGTTTGGTCTTTATCCCGGTGTTGGTCGCGATCGGAATCGAGACCCTCGCTCGCGGGCTGGTTGCCATCCCGTGAACCCCACGCAGTTCCGCACCTTGGTTGGCGGCGTCCTGATGGTCGGCGTGGTCGTCAGCTCAGTTCTGATGGCCCTCGGACTCATCGGATCGTTCGCCGTCGGTTGGAATGGTTCCCTTCGTGGACTGCCGACGCAAACAGCCTCTGGAACCGACTTCTCGGGTATTGGATCGGGGCTGGTCCAGCTGCGGCCCATTGCCCTCGCCCAGGTCGGCCTGCTGGCGCTGATCGCAACGCCCGTCGTGCGGGTCATCGCATCGGTCGTTGGGTTCTCGCTGGAGCGTGACTTGCTCTACGTCGGGATCACGCTCGCCGTGTTGGCGATCCTGTTGCTTAGCCTGTTCGGGCTGCGCTAGGCGATGGGCCGATGGCGCGGATGACTCAGGAGATGTCATGCGCGTTTGCCCCGTCGGCGCGTGGTCAGGTTGCGTCATGTGCTCGAACGCAGCCCAACGGCCTTCGGCGGTGCCGACGAGGGTCGAGCGATTTGCTTCGTGCGCCCCGGAGTCCGTCCGGGGGCGCCATGAGCAACGTCCCACCGCAGAACGGCGCCGCCACCGAAGCAACGCCCGCTCGACCGACGTTCCGATCGGCTCCCGCCTTCGGCGACCTTTGACCCTGTCGCGGCCTGGACTACATTCCTACGCTCGTCCGGGGCGTCGCGGATGCGACCCGCCCAACGGCGCTGAGGAAGACCCGTGGATCACACCGCGACGCGTGCAGGCACATCGGGGGTGAACGCTGATGTCGGGGAAGCGACCCCGCACGACCGGAGGGCGCGCAACGAGCTGATCGTCTTGCTGGCCCTGCTCATCGGCACCCTGGCGGTGTCGTTCGCGAAGGGCCAGGACATCTTCGTATTCGCCTACATCGTGACGGTCGTCGTCGCCATCAGCGGGCCGCGCCGCCACCGACGTCCATGGACCGAGCTGGGGGTCAAAGGCGGCTTCCTCGCGGACTTCCGCCGCGTCTGGCCGTTGGTCTTTCTGGTCGCTGTGGTGTTCCAGGTGCTTCCGCCGACACTCGTCGTCGCGTCCGGTCTTGGCTACGCCGACGAGGTGATCCAGCACATCACCGGCCGGCTCGCGCTGGACTTCGGCTCGCCCGCCGGCCTGCTCGCGCTGCTGGGATTGCTCGGGGCGGCCGCCGTGCTCGTGCTCGTCGAGGAAATCGTCTTCCGGGTCACGATCCAGGAGCGGCTGAGCTGGTTCATCGGGACGCCGGCCGCGATCCTCATCGGGGCGACCTTGTTCGGCCTCGCGCATGCGGCCGGAACGACCGGCAGTCCGCTGGTCATTGCTACGGATGTTTCGGGCGTCATCCTCGACGGGGTGGTGTTCGGAATCATCTACGCCAGGACCCACAACCTCGCGCTGACGTGGGCGACCCATTACGGGGCCGACGTGGTGGCGTTGATCGCCTTGGCGTTGATCTACTGAGGCCGCCAGACGCGTCCCGAATCGAACGTCGACGGATGCTGTCAACTTGTTCATCGTCCCACCGAGGTAGCGTCGCTCTCGAAGCGGCCGGAAACCGTCGCGTACCATCGGAGCGCATCCGTGCTCGTGGGGTCCTTCTTCCCTGAGTCCGTCCGGGCCGCCAAGACCAGGACGGGGTCCTGCGAGGCGAAGCGGACGCGCGCTGACTGATGCCTCATCCCGACACGGGCAGTTCCGCATACGAACCAAGAGGATCGAGGGTTGTGTGCTCCCAGGGCCCCGAATCCGTCCGGGGACGCCACACCGATGCTCGCGCGGGTGGCCAGGAGGCCCCCTGGGAACCGGCCATCAGCAGCCTCGGCTCCGTCTTACGGCGACGGCCGGAGATAGACCGGATATTCGCGCATGGCAGCCGGCTTGCCGGAGTACTCCGAGATGTCCCAGACCCGTAGGGTTCCCCACTGGGGCCGCGAGACGTGGTAGGACAGGGTCACGTTGAACCGTCCCCAGCAGCCCGTGCCGCAGCTTGCCACCGCCGGAACATCGACCAGGACCTTGCCGTTGCGATCGAGCAGGGCGATCCGGAACTGCGCCTCGTTGACGTTGGCGAGCCCGGTGACCCGGCCGGGGTTCAGCAGGGCGGCACCCCACGCCGGCCGATCGACGAAGATCAGGGGCAGGAAGTGGTCGCGGTACGAATAGTGGTCGCGGTACGTCGCGCGGGTGACGGGCTTGTCCATGGCGATTGCCTCGGACGCACCGCTTTCCGGGTCCGGCATTCCGAACAACACCTTGACCGGCTTGCCGTCGAGCTTGAAGTTGACGCGATCCACCGTCGTGAATTGGGTCAGGGTGTATACGACCTGGGCCACACGTCCGTGAAGCGAGTAGCTTCCGCCATCCCAGACGTCGTCAGGGGATAGCGAGGCGAACTCGGCGGACAGGTCGACCGTCGCGAGGCCTCCCGAGATCTCGATCCCGAGGAGCTTCGAACCGGCGGGGATGAGCGTCTTGATCGGCCACTTCGGCGCTCGCTCCTTGGCCGATGGTCCTGCGAGCAGCGCCTTCATCGCGGCCGTTGCCGTGGCCGTGCTCCTCGGCACCGTCCGGAGGACCGGAACGAGAGTCGGCTCGTTGACGACCTCGCCGCCGCTGCCATCGCGCATCAGGAAGTACGCACGAACGATCATCGTGGCGGGCGTTGGCGTGGGCGTCGACGTCGGCCTGGGCGTCGGCGGCGCGACCGTCGGGCTCGGCGTCGCCGGATTGAGGTTGGGTGACGGCGTCGCCGACGGCGTGGGCGCAGCTGTAGACGGCAGCGACGGCGAGGCCATCGGCGACGGGAGGCTCGCGGTTGGGGTGCCGGAAGCCGGTGCGCTCGGGCCTCCCGCGGGTGAGGCGCACGCTGCAACGAGTGCAATGACGAGGAGGGCTACGAGGGACTGATGGCGGAACATTGTCGTGTCCTCCCAAAGGGAGATTCATCCACCCTCAGGGTCAAACATTCGGCACTGCGCCGACATCTGCCGCCAGTCACGAACGCATCTGCCAACCGGCCCGACCCGCGGGCCCCCTGGAGTTCGGCCCGCACCGGGCGGTCCAGACCACGCACACGAGCCAATCGGCTCTGGTCCACGCGCTGGGCGGACGGCCACCATGGGACGAGCGTCGCAGACGAGGCGCATGCCATCCCGTCGAGCGGGAGGAGCACGTGGATCCGCGAGAACCCCAGGACAGCGATGGGCGATCGCTGGCGGCGGCGATCCGGCGGCACCCGCTGGTCGCCTTCTTCGTGCTGGCCTATGCAGCGAGCTGGTTGGCCGAGTTGGTCCTGTTCGTCTTCCTCGGCGCGCCGACCGCGCTCGTCGTCCCGGTCATCACCTTCGGGCCGACGGTTGCCGCGGTGACCGTGACCGCCTCGCTCGAGGGCAGGCCGGGGCTCGGCCGGCTCGCGGCGAGGATGCGGCTGTGGCGCGTCGGCGGGCGGTGGTATCTCGTCGCCCTCGTCGGGATCCCGCTCGCCTACCTGGCCGGGGCGCTCGTGATGCCGGGGGTCATCGGAAGCTTCACGCCCGTCGCGCCGGCCGCCTGGATCATCGAGTACGCGATCGTGTTGACCCTGGGCGGGGTCATCGGTGGGCCACTGGGTGAGGAGCCGGGCTGGCGAGGGTTTGCGCTGCCGCGACTCCAGGCCCGGCTGGGTCCGCTCGGCGCGACGTTGCTGCTCGGCGTCCTGTGGGCCGGCTGGCACATCCCGCAGTTCCTGATGCCCGAGTGGGCCGATCAGAATGGCGGCGTCACGCTCTCGAGCGTTGCCGTGTTCGTCCTGACCGTGGTGGCCATCTGCGTGCTGATGACCTGGATCGTCAACCACGCTCGCGCGAGTATCTTCGTAGCGATCCTCGCGCATTCGAGCGTGAACACGTCGCAAGTGATGCTGAACCAGCTGTTCCCGGGCGCCGCGACCAGTGACGTCGCAGGTCTGATCGGTTTTGGCGCCCTGGCCATCATGTTGCTCGTGGTGACTCGCGGCCGCCTCGGCTATGGGGAGACGACGACGAAACCGGCTCGGACGATGGCGGCGGCCCCGGCTCGGACCTGAATGCCATCGACGGCTGCTGATCGGGCGCCCTGTCGCCCGACAACCAGGTCAAGACAGTCTTCCCCGTGCGCCAAGGAGCTGCCTTGATGAAAGCCGCGAGTCGATGGCGACGAGGCGATGGACGAGCGACGCGCCATCAAGTCGCTGGTGCGCGTCGCCGGTGCCGGCTGATGACCCACGATCAGTCGCCAACGTGCGGCCGTCGGCCGCGCTGGCCTGCGGTGACTAGGGGCGCTTCTTCACCAGTGTGAGACCGATCGTCTTCTCATCCTCGTCGACGGCGGCCATGGCGTGGAGATGCGTCGCGCTGAGCGTCTGGTGGTGATTGAGGACGAGCGTCGTCACCTTCCAGCTATCGTCCAGCCCCACCCCTTCGAGAAAAGAGCTGTCCGATCCCTGGGCCCGCGTCAGGGCGCCCAGCGGATCGTGGATGAAGTCCTCGGAATCCGGCGAGCTGCTCTTGAACCGGTTGACGACGAGCCTGAACGGGACCCCCGTGTTGTCGCCTGGAGCCAGCCTGGAGACGTCGATCTCGCTCCATCCGGCCGTGTCGTTGTCCTCCACCATCGCGCCCTCCTCGAGTCTGGGCAAGGAACAGCATGGTCGCGCACGTCGCGGAGGCCCCCGCGTTCTCCGCCGCCGCGGCCCGCGAATCCCTGGCCCGAATGCATCGGCCACGCGTTGGGTCGGCCGATTGACGTTGCATACTGCGCGCATGAGCGCCGGGGTGTCGAGTCCCCAGTTCGTCGGGCGCGCGAAGGACCTGGCGGCCCTGTCCGACGCGCTCGCCGGCGCGGCCGACGGCAACCCTTCGGTCGTGCTGGTGCTCGGCATGTCCGGCGTGGGCAAGACCCGCCTCCTCGCCGAGTTCGGGGACCTGGCGCGGGAGCGCGACGTGCGCGTCCTCGTGGGCAACTGCCTCGAGCTGACGACGGGGGACCTCCCGCTCGGACCGGTGGCGACGATCCTGCGCGATCTCGTCCGGACCACGGGACAGGAGCGGGTCGCGACGATGCTTGGTGGGGCCCGGGACCAGCTCGCCCGTCTCGTGCCGGCGCTCGCATTGAACGGTGCTGCGGCGGGGGCGGCCGACGACACGAGCGTCGGCCCCGACCCCGACCCCGATCGGCGTGAGGCGCAGTCGCGACTGTTCGACCAGCTGTTGGACGCCTTGAGTCGAATGAGCGCCGAGCGGCCGACGGTCGCCGTCCTCGAGGATGTCCAGGCGGCCGATCCGGCCACGCGTGACCTGATCTCGTTCCTCCTCCACAACTTCCGGGACGAACGGGTGCTCCTGGTCCTGACCTTCCGGACGGACCACCTCCCGCGCGGACACCCGCTCCTGGGCTGGATCGCCGACCTTGGCCGGCATCCCCGCACGACGACGCTCACGGTGGAGCCGCTGTCGCCGCAGGAGACGGCGATGCAGGTGGAGGCGATCCTGGGCGAGAAGCCCGACGACCGGCTGGCGGCTCGCATCCATCAACGATCGGGCGGCAACCCGCTGTTCACCGAGGAGCTGGTCGCCGCGGCGAGCTCCGGCTCCAGGACGCTGCCGGACCTGCTGTCCGAGATGCTTCTCGCCAAGGTCCGGGCGCTGCCGGATCCGAGCGCGGACGCCTTGCGGGCCGCCGCGGTGGTGGGTCGCCCGTTCGACGAAGGGCTGCTGGCGGCGGTCCTCGGGGGAACGGAGGGCGACTACCTGACCCCGGTCCGCCAGGCGGTCGACGGCCAGGTGCTCGTCGCCGACGATGCCGGCTACCGCTTCCGCCACGGGCTGTTCGCCGAGGCGATCGTCGAGGACCTGACATCGGGGGAGCGGCGCGATCTGCACGGACGGATCGCCGCGGCGCTCGAGGCTCGGCCCGCGCTGCCCGACGGCGTTCGCTGGGTCGGCGGAGAGGCTGCCAGGCACTGGCAGGCGGCCGGCCGACCGATCGAGGCCTACCGGTCGTCGATCGAGGCCGCGCTCGCGGCCTCCGCCTTCCGCGCCTCCGCCTCGGCACTCGAGTACTGGGAGATGGCCCTCGAGCTCCGCGATCGCGTTGAGTCCGACGCACGGAACGAGATCCTCGCGGCGCACGGACTGGACGACATCGATCTCCTCGTCCGGGCCGCGTGGGCGGCAGACCTGGTCGGACGGCACGACCGGGCCATCGAGCTCGCGGAACGGGCGCTCGGCCTGATCGACCCGTCAAGCGACCCGGCACGTGCCGGCACCCTGCGGGCCGACTACGGCCAGCTCCTCTGGTACGCGGGACATTTCGCCCTGGCAGAACGCGCCCTCGAAGAGGCGGCGGCGCTCGTCGGGCCCGAAACGACGATGCGTGACCGCGCGCACGTGTTGGGTCGGTTCGCGGCGGTGCAGTTCTGGCGCGGCCGGTTCGGACCTGCCATCGAGCTCGCTCGTGAAGCGGTGGAAGCCGCCCGTGTCAGTGGGCTGCGTGCGTTCGAGGTCGAGGCGCTCGGGATCCTGGGCGACGCCCTCCACTTCGCCGGCTCCAACCGCGAAGCGATCGATCGGTTGAGCGAAGCGCGCCAGACGGCCGCCGATGCCGGCCTCGTCGAGGGGCTCCTGTTCGCGACGGACAGCCTCGCCGAGTGCCTCGTCGACACCGACCACCTCGAGGAGGCCATCGTCGTGGCGAATCGGGGCGGGGATGACGCTCGCCGGTTCGGGCTCGATCGACGATTCGGTGCGATGTTCCGGGGTCAGGCCGGCTGGGCCCTGTTCGAGCTGGGCAGATGGGTCGACGCCGAGGCCACGATGAGCCACGGACTCGACATCGGCCATGGACGGGTCTGGGCCCTCTCCGTACGAGCTCGACTGCTCGCCGCCACGGGTCGCACGGAGGAGGCCTCCGCGTCGCTCGCGGCGATCCTCGAGATGTTTCCTGAGGGCCTCCCGGACCTCGCCCGGCTCGAGCTCGTTCGGTCGGGGGTCGATGTGCTCCTCGTCCAAGGCGACCTCGGGGGCGCCATCGAGATGGCGACTCGTGCCCTTGACGCGGACTACCCATCCGTCGGTCTCCGCCTGGGAATCGCCGCGAGCGGCCTTCGGGCGGCCGCGGACCTGGCTGAGTCCGGTCGGGCACGCCGCGACGACTCGACCGCCTCCGAGGCGATGGCCGCGGGTGAGATCCTGGGCGCCGAGGTCGGTCGGCAGCGGGCAATCCTTTCCCGATGGCCCGAGCCGACGCGCTCCAAGGTCGCCGCCGCCCAGCTGGCCGACGCTGAGCTGGCTCGACTCGCGGGCGCCTCCGACCCCGACGTGTGGGCCGCGATCGAGGTTGCCTACGAGAGCGTTCCGATGCCGTTTTCGGTCGCGTACGCGCGTTATCGCCGGGCGGAGGGGCTCCTCGTCAAGGATCGCACCAAGACGGTTCCGACAGACCTGCTGCGGGCTGCCCATGCCACCTGTACATCGCTCGGCGCCTCACCGATGACCGCGTCGATCGAAAGCCTGGCGCGCCGCGCAAGAATCGACCTGAATGCGCTGCCGGCCATCGATCCGGTCGAACCGGGCACGTCCGCGGACGCGGCGCCAGCCAAGCTTCGCCGGGACGACCTGGGCCTGAGCGCCCGGGAGCTCGAGGTCCTCGCGCTCGTCGCGGACGGCCGGACGAACGGCGAGATCGCTCGAGCGCTGTTCATCAGTACCAAGACGGCCTCGAGCCACGTGACCCACATCCTGGACAAGCTCGGGGCGACGAATCGCGTCGAGGCGGCCGTGATCGCGGAGCGGGCCGGGCTCACGCTGGGCGTCAATGGCGAGACGAGTGCTTGACATCCCGCAGCTGGCTCGATCGTCGCTTCGCTGAATTCCTCCCTCCGGTGACCGACGTCCCCTCGAGACGACCGTCGCGGTGGAGCTTCCTCGGACTCGTCGTGCCCGAGCTCGACGTCCGGATCGGCTGGCGACGGCACCGCCGGATGATGTCCGAAGCCGAGATCGCCGCATGCCGCGACATGCTCACGCGTCTCCCGGCGGCGGTCGCGGCGTGGAGCGAGGGGAACGCCCGGCTCGACCCCCTCGCGATCGTCACCGTTGATGCGCCCGTCCGCAGGCTGGCCCCGGTCAGCAGCGGATGGTGGCTGGACCCGGGTGCCGCCCGCCCGTTCCTGGACCCGATCCTCCGCGACGCGACCACCGTCGATTCGGTCCTGGCGCTGTACCCGTCGGACGGCGACCGCAGCCTCACCGGGGCGTGGGGATACTCGTGGGGCCGCGTCGGCTGGCTGGGCGGCGCCGGCTTCTCATCGATCCTGTCCGATCCATGGACCGGCTGGGCGGGGATGATCGATGCCGAGCACGGGTTCGTGCACGAGTGGCTCCACCAGGTCGAGGCGGTGTACCGGGCGCTCGGCCTCTCGCCGGACGAGCTCCCGACGCTCCACGACGTCGCCGACCGGCGGACGACCAGGAGCGACGCCCCCGATAGGGACGAGACCTACGTCGAGCACGAGCGACGGACCGGGTCATGGCGCCCGTGGTACCGCGATCTCATGACCGGGACGGTGGGGCCGAAGACGGGCGAGGGGCGGGCCGTCCGAGGGCTGACGCCGGAACGCTGGGCGCGCCGCTCGTCCCGATGACCCCGCTTTCGGTCCCCGATGCGGATCTCAGCTCAGCAGCGGGATCGCGATGTCGTTGCAGAAGTCCGCGTAGAACGCGGGATGTGAGCCCGCGTCTTGAGCAGGCTGAAGCTCCCATCGACGAAGACGTCGTTGTCGGGGTCGGAGTCGCCCAGGGTATCGACCACGAACGTCGTGAACAGGACCCCGCGGTCCTTCAAGACGATGGCTCCCGCCATGTCGCGGACCGTGTAGGGATGTCCCGACTCTTTTGACACGAACTGGTAGAGCGTGCCCCCGACGTTGGTGACGTGGAGGTCCTTGTAGAGACCGTTGTGGTCGATCGTGAAGAACGTGCCGTTTGCCAACAGTCTTGACCGGTCCGGCGAGAGCCCGGACGACGGCCCTACCAGGTACGGGTGGATTGACCGGCGATTTCGTTCCAAATACGTCACGGCGCCAACGCGCTCCCACGTGACGGGCCGGTCGGGCACCCGGACGGGGCGAATGGGGATCGAGGCGTCTGGTCCGGCCCCCTTCCCGAACCGCGTTAGACCGCATACGATTTCCTGCGGCATCGCCCCAGCATCGGCTGCCCAACATTTCCTGCCGATCGGGGCATGGAGAGGAGGGTCAGGGATGACCGCGAACGAGCGACCCGTGGGCGGCGCGGCCCCGACGTTGGAACGCGACGCGATCGGCTTGCCCGAGGTCCTGTTCCAGTCGATCACGCACATGGCTCCGGCCGTGGCGACGGCGCTGTCGATCGGCGCGGCCACGTCCTTCGCCGGCGGGATCACGCCGCTGGCCGTGCTGTTCGCGATGATCGCCGTGCTGTTCACGGCGTTCGCCATGGCCGAGCTTGGCAGGCACCTGCCGTCCGCGGGTGGGCTGTTCACCTACGTCGACAACGGACTCGGCTCGTTCTTCGGCTGGCTGGTGGCGTGGGGATACGCGCTGGCCGAGCCACTGGTGATGCCGCTGCTGCTGGGCGGCTTCGGCTTCTACGGCGCGATCTTCCTCTCGACCTACCTGGGCATCAACTTCGAGTACGCGTGGATCGGCCTCGCGGTGTTGTGCGGCCTCGTGGTCTGGTTCCTGATCTACCGGGGCATCGGGCTCTCGACGCGCACCGGCGTCGTGCTCGGCATCATCGAGATCGCGATCTTCCTGCTGGTGTCGGCGTTGCTCATCGTCAACGCCGACCAGAACACGCTGAACGTGTTCCTCCCGGGTGCCGACGGTGTCCGACCGGCCTTCCAGGGGATGATCTTCTGCCTGCTCGCGTTCATCGGGTTCGAGGCGGCCGCGCCGCTCGGCGAGGAGACGAGGGAGCCGCGCCGCACGATCCCACGCGCCGTGATCTGGTCGGCCGTCCTGATCGGCCTGTTCTACGTGTTCAACTACTACGCCGCCACGGTGTTCTTCGGGCCTGACCGGATGACCGAGTTCTACACCTTCAACGGCGGCGATCCGTGGGGCTACATGGCCGAGCAGGTGCTGCCCGGCATCGGCGGCCTGCTGATCATCTTCGCGATCCTCAACAGCTCGCTCGCCAACGCGAACTCGGGCGCCACCGCCGCGACCCGGACGCTGTTCGCGATGGGGCGCGTGCGGCTGCTGCCCCACTGGTTCGCAGCCGTGAACCCGGGGACGCGCGCGCCGGTGCACGCCGTGCACTTCCAGGCGATCACGGCGATCGTCATTGCGGTCGTCCTGGGCGTCATCCTCGCCAACGACCCGTATCCGACGCCTGCGGGCTCCGGGAGCTTCGGCGGCCTCAACGTCTACGTGTTCCTGGGCACGATGCTGGGGCTGATCTTCGTGTTCATCTACATCTGCGTGAACCTGGCCTGCATCGGCTACTTCCTGCGCGTCCGGCGCGACCTGTTCAAACCGATCAAGCACGTGATCGTGCCGGTGCTCGGAGTCCTGGCGATGATCCCGGCCGGCCTCGCCGTCATCGGGGGCCTCACCATTCCGTTCCTCGACATCGAGCTGCCCCCATACGGGAACGCCCTGCAGTACACGGCGCCGATCGTCGGGATCTGGATGCTGATCGGCATCGCCCTGTACTTCGTGCTGCGTGCCCGGAGCCCGGAGGCGCTCGCGCGGATGGGCGACGTCTACGGCGGAGAGGCGCCGTCGCCCACGGACTCCGTCGAGTGACGGCCTACTCGAAGATCCCCAGCGGGCAGTAGGCGGTGACGATGAAGTTCGGGAGGTCGACGATCTCGCTGATCCGCAGGTCCACCGCCACGCTGCACAGCAGGTAGGCCTGCACCGGCTCCAGCCCGTGCTCGCGCACGAGCCAGTCGATCATCCGCCGCACCGCGTCACGGGCCGCGACCAGGAGGTCCGGCCCGATGCCGTCGGTCGCGTAGCGGGCGCCATTGCGCAGGGCCGCGTGCGGGTCCGGCGCGGCGAGGAAGGCCGGCGCGTCGAGGTGCAGATCCTTGCGGACGGTGAGCCGCATCCGGGCGCGCATCGGGGTCTCGATCGCCGTTCCGGAGACCTCGCCGTCGCCCTGCGTCGCGTGGCCGTCGCCCGCCGACAGGCGCGCCCCCGGGTGGAAGACCGGCAGGAACAGTGTCGACCCCGCCACGAGGTGCCGCGTGTCCATGTTGCCGCCGTGGACGTCGGGCGGGATCGTCGACAGGGGTCCGGTCGTCGGCGCCACGCCGATCACGCCGCAGAACGGCGCGACAGGGATCCGGATGCCGGGCCAGAACTCCACCCGGTCCGCTCCGGCCTCGAGGCGCGTCACCTTGTAGACGGGATCGGGGAAGTCGTCGGCGAGCAGGCCGAAGCCGGGGATCGAGGCCGTCCAGCCCCAGTCCGATGGCTCGAACTCGAGCAGGTCGATCTGGAGCGTGTCGCCCGCTTCCGCGCCCTCCACCGCCACCGGCCCCGTGACCTGGTCCACCCGGTCGAAGTCCAGGGCGGCCAGGGTCGCGTTGGTCGACTCGGCGTTCAGCTGACCGAAGGAGGCGTCCAGGCAGTCGAGCTCGACCACCTCGCCGGAGCCAATGGTCGCGACCGCCTCGATCGCCGGATCCCAGACGAGGTGGTTCTGGTCGCGCGAGACGTGGAGCGCCGCGGAAGGGATGGCCATCCGCGCATTCTACGAGCAGCTCGACCTCGCTCACGGCCCGCCCGTGACGGCAGGGCGAGGCGGACCGCCGCTACCCTCATCCCATGGACGTCCGTCGCGATGGACTGGCTGCTGGCCCGGACCGGCCGGCCCTGACGATGAGGACGCGCGCGTGACCAGGTCGAAGGCCAAGCCGGCGCAGCCGCCGGTGTCGATCTCGCTGCCGGCCCTGACGCCGTTCGCCGAGACGCGGCTGGAGGGGCGCGGCGACTACGAGGCCATCGACTTCGTGGACCTCAGCCTTGCGGACCAGTCGGGGACCGGCGCGTCGTTCTCGGGCTGCCGTATCGAGCGCTGCCGGCTGGACGGGCTGGACCTGCGCGGATCGCGGATCGCGGACACCCTCCTCGCCGACAACGACGCCACGCAGCTCGACATCACGGACTCGGTCTGGCGAGACACGCTCCTCGCGGGCGGCCGGTTCGGGGCGCTGACGGCGTCGGGCGCCGCATGGACGGATGTCCGGGTCCGCGGCCTCAAGCTCGACTACCTCGACCTCAGCGGCGCGCGGCTGAGCGGCGTCGTCTTCGAGTCATGCACGATCGGCGAGCTGGAGCTCGCGGAGGCCGATCTCCGAAGCGTGCGGTTCGAGGCGTCCTCGATCGACGTGCTCGACGCCGCGAGCGCCCGGTTCACCGACGTGGACCTGTCCGGCGCGAAGCTGCGCACGATCGGCGGGATCGCGAGCCTGAAGGGCGCGACGATCAGCCCGGAACAGCTGATCGACGTCGCGCCGTTGCTCGCCAGGCACCTCGGGATCGTCGTCGGCGGCGATTGACGCCTCGCCCGGCGATTCGCGCGGCGGTCGCGCCGCACCCAACCGCACCGCATTGCTCCGTACTACCCCTATTTTCCTGTCGTCGGCGCCCAAATCATCGGGCATGATGCGTCCCTCATGGCCATCGCCGACGAAGTCCTGGTCCAGCCGGTCGAGCCCGTCGAGGGGCCCGCGGCCTCGAAGCCGCGCATCTTCCCGCGCCTCGTGTTCGGGTTCCTGCTCGGCCTGCTGCTCGTGGGCGGCGTCACCGCGGCCGGCCTGTACGCCTGGGACCAGAGCTACGAGGGGCGGATCCTGTACGGCGTCCACGCCGGCGGGGTCGACCTGTCGGGGATGGACCGCGCGCAGGCCACGGCCGCGCTGAACGAGGCCTACGACCCCGTGACGACCGGCCAGGTCGTCATCGAGACGGAGGCCGGCGACGTGTCGGTTGCGTACCGGCAGTTCGGGCGCCACGTCGACACGGCCGCGATGGTCGACGCGGCGCTCCGGGCCGGGCGCGAGGGCACGACCGCCGAGCGGGCGCTGGGCGAGGTCCGGCTGGCGCTGACGGACCGGACGATCGAGCCGACCCTGCTCCTCGACCCGGCCGCGCTCGCCGCGCGCGTCAGCGAGGCGCTGGCGAGACTCGCGCGGGCACCCGTCGACGCCGAGATCGTCAAGGGCACGGACGGGACCTACACGGTCCCCGCCCAGGTGGGCCGGACGTTCGACGGTACCGCGGCCGCGTCAGCCGCGCTCCGCGTCGTCAGCCGGCTCGACGCCCCCGCCGAGGTCCGCGTGCCGGCCACGGCCACCGTCATCCAGCCCGCCGTTACAACCGTCGCGGTCGAGACCGCGAAGGTCGCGGCCGAGCGGATGGACGGGAAGCTCGTGGTCGCCTATCGGGGCAAGGAGTGGAAGCTCAAGGGCCAGAAGATTCGCAAGTGGATCTCCTTCGGCCACGACGCCAACGGATCCGTCCAGCCCGTCGTGGACACGGCCGCGATCGCCAAGGCCCTGAAACCCGTGGCCAAGGGCGTGAAACGCGCGCCCATGTCGGCCGTCTACTTCAAGTCGCGTGGCCGGGTGGTCGGCGTCGCGCCGTCGAAGAACGGTTTGCGGCTCGACGTCCCGGCGACGGCGGCGGCCATCGCGGGGGCGATCGCCGAGCGCGGGAAGGGCGCCGCCCCGACCCCGGTGAACGTCAAGGTCGCGCAGGTACCGCCCAAGCTGACGACGGAGCAGGCCGTCAAGAAGGGCCCCCTCATGACGCGGCTCGGCATGTGGAAGACGTGGTTCCCCGTCAGCGACCACAACTTCTTCGGCGCCAACATCTGGCAGCCCGCCAAGATCATCGACGGCACGGTGCTGTTCCCCGGCCAGCGGTTCGAGTGGTGGAGCGCGGTCGGGACCGTCAGTACCAGCACCGGGTTCGGGCCGGGCGGGTTCATCGCCGGCGACCACACCGAGCCGACCGGCGCGCTGGGCGGCGGGATGTGCTCGAGCTCGACGACGTTGTTCAACGCCGCGATGCGCGCCGGCCTGCAGATGGGCGCCCGTTCGAATCACAAGTACTACATCCCGCGCTATCCGCTGGGCCTCGACGCCACGGTGTCCAAGATGGCGGGCGGCGGTGGGCAGACGATGTCGTTCACCAACGACATGAAGCACCCGATCGCCATCCGCACCTACCGCTATACCGCGGGCGGCCTCGGCTGGGTCCAGTACGAGATCTGGGGCATCCCGGACGGCCGGACCGTCTCCCTGACGCGGCCGTCGGTGTCGGGCGTGGTCAAGGCGACGACGCGCGTGGAGTACGTCGAGTCGCTGCCGCGCGGCGTCCGGGAGCAGACCGAGTACCCGTCCAATCGCATGGACGTCTCGGTGACGCGCACGGTCCGCAAGGGCGGCCGGATCATCCACCGCGACACGTGGATCTCGCACTACGTGCTCTGGAACGGCGTGATCCAGGTCGGCCGCTGACGGGACCCCGCTGACGGGACCTGCGCTGAGGACACCCGCGCCGCGCCCTCGGGGTCGACGGCGGTAGACTCGCCCGGCCGGACGGGCGGATGGCCCCCGGCATCACAGCAGCGAGGCGCCATGCCGGGCATCGTCCCGCGGTGGGAGTGGCGGACGTTCGGGAGCCGCTTCGGGATCGCCGAGTCGCGGTTCGCCGCCCTGAGCCCAAGCGGCGTCCAGGAGAGCGACGAGGTCTACCTCGTCGGCGGCGCCGGCGACAACGTCAAGATCCGCGACGACCTGATGGACATCAAGGTCCTGCGCGAGACCGACGACGACGGCCTCGAGCGCTGGGAGCCCGTGATGAAGGCCGGCTTCCCGCTGTCCGCCGAGGACGTGGGCCAGGTGTTCGATGCACTGCGCTTGCCGCGACCGGCGCTCGACCGCGACGCGTACACCCTCGACCAGTTCCTCGACGAGCTCGTCGCGACGTCGGGGACCCTGCGCGCGGTGCGCGTCCACAAGCGGCGCGTGCGCTACGTCGTCGGCGGCTGCACGTCTGAGGTGTCCGACGTGATCGTCGACGGGACGCCCAGCCGAACGATCGCGATCGAGTCCGAGGACGCGGCGGCGGTCGTGGCCGCGGTGGCGTCCGTCGCGCTCGACGGCTACCGCAACATGAGCTACCCGGTCGGCCTGCGGGCGATCCTCGACGGGCAGCCCGAGCGGTTCGCCGTGCTCGACGTCGGCACCAACTCGATCAAGTTCCACGTGGGCGAGCGCCTCCCGGAGCGGGGCTGGCGGCGGGTCGTCGACCGTGCCGAGATCACGCGCCTCGGCGAGGGGCAGGGGGAGGCCGGGGAGATCTCGGCCGAAGCGCAGGCGCGCGCGATCGAGGCCATCAGGGGCATGGTCGAGGAGGCGGACCGGGCAGACGTCCGGGGCATCGTCGGCGTCGCGACGGCCTGGCTGCGGATGGCCCCCAACGGGAGCGAGGTCGTGGAGGCGGTGCGCGCCGCGACAGGGCTCGAGATCACGGCGATCCCGGGCGACGAGGAGAGCCGCCTCGCGTTCCAGGCCATCAAGAGCGGGTTGGGCCTCGCCGACGGTTCGCTGACGGTCTTCGACACCGGCGGCGGCAGCACCCAGCTGACGTTCGGCCACGGTGACACCGTCGACGACCGCTTCAGCGTCGATGTCGGCGCGGTGCGGTTCACTGAGGAATTCGGCCTCGACGGGGTCGTCCCGGATGACGCCCTGGCGCGGGCGCGGGCCGCGATCGTCGCCGGCCTCATGCGCGTCGACGGACACGCGGTGCCGGACGCCCTGGTCGGGATGGGCGGCGCCGTGACCAACATGGCGGCCGTCATGCACGCGATGGCAGCGTACGACCCCGACCGGATCCAGGGCAGCGTCATCGATCGCTCGGAGGTCGACCGCCAGATCGAGCTCTACCGGACGCGGGACGTGGACGCGCGCCACGAGATCGTCGGCCTGCAACCCAAGCGGGCGGACGTCATCCTCGCCGGCGCGTGCATCGTGCGGACGATCATGGACAAGGTCGGGCGCGACTCGCTCACGGTGAGCGACCGCGGCCTGCGACACGGGGTCCTGGTCGAGCGCTTCGGCGCCTGACCGGGACGCCTAACGAGCGAAGGGGACATCGATGACGGCGGAATCCCAGGAGCAGCGGCGAGCGACCAACCTCGAGATCTCTCAGCTGCTCGAGACCATGAAGGCGTCCGACTCGGTCGAGCTGAAGATGACGGTCGTCCCCGACCAGCATCGGGCGACGGTGGCCACCCTGCCGATCGATCCGGTGGAAGCGCAGCCCCGCCAGGTGTACTTCTTCGACACGCCCGACCTGCGGCTGAACGAGGCCGGGGTCGTCGTCCGGGCGCGACGGATCCAGGGCGGTCGCGGCGACACGGTCGTGAAACTCCGACCAGTGGTCCCGGCCGATCTTCCAGACGAGCTCCGCAAGTCGCCGGCGTTCAACGTGGAGGTGGATGTCCTGCCCGGCCTGTTCGGCGTGTGCTCGGCCTCGCTCAAGGGGCGCATCTCGGGCGCCAACATCCGCGCGGCGGTCCGCGGCGAGATCCCGCTCCGGAAGCTGTTCAGCAAGGATCAGCGAGCGTTCTACAAGGACCACGCGCCGGCCGACCTCGAGCTTGAGGATCTGCAGGTGCTCGGACCGACGTTCATCCTCAAGTCCGTGTTCCAGGCCACCTCCAGCCTCCGCCGCTTCGTCGCGGAGCTCTGGCTGTACCCCGACGGCAGCCGGATCCTCGAGCTGTCGACCAAGTGCCTGCCGACCGAAGCCTTCCAGGTCGCGGCGGAGGCCCGCGGGTACCTCGGTGCTCATGGCATCGAGGTCGGCGCCGGCACGCAGCAGACGAAGACCAAGACGGCCCTCGAGTACTTCAGCGCCCACCTGCGCGAGAAGGCGCGCCCCTCGCTGGCAGCCGACATCGCCCTGGATGGGCTGGCGACCGGCGACGAGGGAGAGGCCCTGCCGTCGAACGCAGACGAGGACGATGACGACGACCTCCCGACCGTTGCCAACGGCGACGACGAGAGCGACGCCGCCACGGATCGGCGCTGACGGAGCGCTTGACCCGCGAGCGCGGGCGATGTCCAACGACGAGCCCGCTCCGCCCGACGCGTCGGTCGGCCTCGTCATCCACGACGCCCGCCGGTACGACCTTCGGGTGTGGTGGATCACCCGCGGCCGCGAGCAGGCGTTCCGCGGCGAGCAGCTGGACATCGCCGGGGTGGGGGAGGGCCAGGCGGTGGTGGACGTCGGCTGCGGGACCGGCACCCTCGCGATCGCGGCGGCGCGGCGGGTGGGCCCGCGAGGGTCGGTCGTCGGGATCGACCCGTCGCCCGAGATGGTCGCCCGGGCGACGGGGAAGGCGCGCCGGGCGCGCGTGGCGGTCAGCTTCCGGGCCGGGGCCGCGCAGGCCCTGCCGGTCGCCGACGGGACCGCCGACGTCGTGCTGTGCACCCTCGTGCTCCACCAGCTGCCGGGCGACGCCCTGCACGTCGCGTTCGCCGAGTTCCGCCGTGTGCTCAAGCCCGGCGGGCGCCTGCTGGTGGTGGACATCGGTGGCGCCCAGCCGAACCCGGACACGCTCCACGCGAAACGCGCGAGACGGCACGGCGGGCACCTGTTCGACCTCGACGCCGTCGCGCCGCGCCTGGGCCACGTCGGGTTCGCGCAGGTCGATGCGGGCGACCTGCGGCGGCAGCCCGCGGGCAGCGAGCGCCTGCGCTACCTGGTGGCGACGCCGATCGCCGTGCGTTGACAGGTGGGCGTACAAGGGATGGACGACGCGCTCGTCGCCCTGACGTGGCTCGATCGGAGCCCCCGGCGACCGTCCTGACGGACGTCGGTGACGCGTGAGGCAATGAGGTCTGGGGGTTGACCACATGAAGCACGGGTCGGAAAGCTTCTTCATCGAGGGCGAGGGCCTGATCACCACCGAGCTCGGTGGCCGCGAGGGGGACGAGACCGACCCCGTCAACGTGTCCGAGACGCCGGCCGCCGCAGCGCCCAAGAGCCTGGCCGCCAACGAGGCGCCGCCGTTCCGCTTCTTGCGAGTCGGCCCGAAGGGGTCGGCGCTGGACCCCGCGATCATCAGGAAGGTGGCGCGTGCGATGGTCGCGGAGGGCGGGGGAACCGGGGATATCCCCGCCGGGTTCACCTACCTCGGCCAGTTCGTCGACCACGACCTGACCATGGACCGCACGACCGTGATGCTGGGGGACGACGTCCGCCCGGTCGACATGCTGCAGGGCCGCTCGCCGCGGCTCGACCTCGACTCGCTCTACGGCAACGGGCCGGGTGACGCCGGCTCGGAGAAGTTCTACAAGGCCGATGGGCTCCACCTGAAGACCGGCACGACGATCGCGGATATCCCCGCTGGCGCCAAGGCCGGGCACGACCTGCCGCGCGTCGGGTCCGGGGCGAGCAAGAAGGCCAAGCGGGTTGCCATGATCGCCGACCCCCGCAACGACGAGAACCTCATCGTCGCGCAGACCCATCTCGCGATGATCCACTTTCACAACCGGGTGCTCGACAAGCTGCCGGCCTCCGTCCCCGACACGAAGCGGTTCACCCGGGCGCGCAAGAAGGTCAGCCTGCACTACCAGTGGATGATCCGCCACGACTACCTGCCGCGGATCTGCAGCGCGGCGGTGCTGAACGACGTGTTCACCAACGGCCGCAAGCTCGTCGAGCCCAACGCGACACCCGACTCCGTGCCGAAGATGCCCGTGGAGTTCTCGGTGGCCGCCTTCCGGCTCGGTCACAGCATGGTCCGGCCGACCTACAACTGGAACCGCATCTTCTCGGGCAACGGCGGGCTGCTGGAGTACATGTTCGAGTTCTCGGGCCTGGGCGGCAACCTCGGCGGCGAGATCCGGCTGATCACGAGCTGGATCGCCGACTTCCGGCGCATCTACGACTTCGCCGCCGGTGGGCATCCGAACCTCAAGCCGGCGAGCAACATCAACCACGCCCGGCGAATCGACACCCGGATCACGGTTCCCCTGGCGAACCTGCCGCCCCACGTCTTCGGCGGCGCGAACTCGATCCCGTTCGACGACCTGCGGCGGAATCTCGCGTTCCGCAACATCACCCGCGGCAAGATGGTGAAGCTCGCCAGCGGACAGCAGATGGCCACCAAGCTCAACGGCCTGGGGGTGAACGTCACCCCGCTGACCAAGGCCCAGATCATCGGCGGCAACGGGGGAGCCGACCTCGACAAGCTGACGCCAGGCGAGAAGAACGACCTGGCGGACAACACCCCGCTGTGGTTCTACATCCTGCGCGAGGCGGAGCTGAACAACGGCCGCCTGACGGGGGTCGGTGGCCGGATCGTCGCCGAGACGTTCCACCGGGCGATGGAGGGCAGCCGGTTCTCGATCGTCCGCGACCCGACGTTTCGCCCGAGCCTGGGCCGGAACTCGACCACGTTCGACATGACGGACCTCATCTTCTTCGCGTACCGCGGCCTCAAGGCCGAGATCAACCCGCTCGGCGGCGCCTGAGGCGCGTCCCGGGTCGTGGCGCGGGGGCGGGGTGGGCTGCCGGTATCCTCGCGGGGATGGCCGCTGACGAAGTTCCTCTCGAGGTCCGTGCGCTCGCCGATGCGCGCGCGGCGGCCCGCCGGGCCAGGGACTGGGCGACGGCCGACGCGCTGCGCGCGGAGATCGAGGCCGCCGGCTGGAAGGTCGTCGACGCGGCGTCGCTGTACTCGCTCGAGCGCGCCGCCGCGCCGGATCTCGTCGACGCCGGCATCACCCGTTATGGGGCCAGCGCGTCCGTGCCGTCGCGGCTCGACGAGGCGGCCGTTGGCGTCGCCTCGATCGTGCTCGTGGCCACCGACTGGCCTGAGGACCTCGCGCGCACCGTCGGCGCCTTCGTCGACCACTCGCCCGACGGCACCCAGCTGGTGGTCGTCGCGAACGGCACCTCGGTCGCCCAGGCGGCGTCGCTGGCCGAGCTTGCCGCCGAGGCGCCGGGAGCGCCGGGCGTGGGGATCGAGGTCGTCCGGACGAGCGCGCGGCTGGGCCACGCGACCGCGCTGAACGCCGGCATCCGGCGGGCCTCAGCGGCCGTCGTCGTGCTCGTCGACACGAGCATCGAGCCATTGGCCGACTTGGTGACGCCCCTCGTCGCCGCGCTCGAGGACCCGACGGTGGCCGTCGCCGGGCCGTTCGGGCTCGTCTCCGACGACCTGCGCACGTTCGAGGAGCCCCCGGCGGGAACCGTGGACGTGGTCGCGATCGAGGGCTACGCGCAGGCGTTCCGGCGCGAGGACTACGTGTCCCGGGGACCCCTGGACGAGCATTTCGCCTACTACCGCAACCTCGACATCTGGTGGAGCCTCGTGCTCCGCGATCCGTTCGCCGCCGGCGAGGATGACGGGGGAGTCGACGAAGACGCCGGCGAGGTCGGCGACGAGCCCGGGTCGGATGGCGGGCTGCTCGTGATGCCGATCCCGCGGCGGGCCGTGTGCGTGCCCGGTCTCGATGTCACGCGCCATGAGCACCGCGCCTGGACCTCGCTCTCCGAGGCGGACCGCGACCGGCTGTCGAAGCGGAACTTCTACCGCGTGCTCAAGCGATACGCGTCGCGCCGCGACCTGCTCCTCGACGGCGGGGCGGCGACCAAGCCCGTCGGCACGTAGGTCACGGCGCCCGCCGGCGCCACGTGGTGCCGTCGGCGCCGTCGACGACATCGATTCCCAGCCCCGCGAGCTCGTCGCGCAGCGCGTCCGCCCGCTTCCAGTCGCGCGCGGCGCGCGCCGCCGATCGCGCCTCGAGCAGGGTCTGCGCGCCGGCCGGGAGCGCCTCGCCGGCGTCCTCAGCCCCCATCCCGGAAGCGTCCGCCTCCCAGGTCCGGTCGAGGTCGAGCCCGAGTACGAGATCGGCGTCGAGCGCCAGCCAGCGGCGCTCGTCCGGTTCGATCTCCGGCGTCCGCAGCGCCTCGCGGACGACCGCCAGCGCCGTCGGCAGGTCGAGGTCGTCGTCGATGGCGGCCACGAACCGGTCGTGGAGGCGGCGGGCGGCGGGTGACAGGGGTGCAGCTGGCGCGTGGGCACGGTCGACGAGCGGGAAGGCAGCCGACGCGGTGGCCACCGACGCGTCGGCCTGGTGTCCGGCGGCGCCCATCGCGATCCCCGCCGGACGCGGGCCGGCGGATCCGGCTCGCAGCGCGTGCGGCGCGGCGAACGGGCCGGCAGCCGGCGGGGGCCCCAGTGCCACGAGATGGGCGCGGAGCGAGCCGAGCGCCGCCGCCGCGGCCTCGATCGAGGCCGGGGAGTAGTTGAGCTTGCGGCCGTATCGGACGGTCAGCGTCAGGTAGCGGAACGCGAGCGGGTCGATGCCACGATCGCGCAGCTCCGTGACGCGCTCGAAGTTGCCGGTGGACTTGGCCATCTTCCGGCCCGACGCCAGCAGGTGCTCGCCGTGGACCCAGTGGTGCACGGGCGGACCGCCGGCGACCGGCGTCGACTGGGCGATCTCGTCCTCGTGGTGGGGGAAGACGTTGTCGATGCCGCCCGTGTGGATCTCGAAGCCCGGTCCGAGGTAGCGCAGCGCCATCGCGGAGCATTCGAGGTGCCAGCCCGGGAAGCCGTCGCCCCACGGGCTCGGCCAGCGGAGGATCCTGCCCTCGCCGGCCGCCTTCCACAGGGCGAAGTCGGCGGGATCGCGCTTGTCGGGCTCCACCTCGGAACGATGGCCCGCCCGAAGGCTGTCGAGGGTGTTGCCCGACAGCCGGCCGTAGTCGGGGAACGAGCCGACGGCGTAATAGAGGTTGCCCGACGCCGACAGGTAGGCGTGTCCGAGGGCCTCCAGGCGCTCGGCCAAGTCCAGCATCTCTGCGACGTGCTCGGTCGCGCGCGGGAACACGTGGGCCGGCAGGATGTTGACCAGCGCCTCGTCCTCGTGGAAGCCGGCTTCGTAGGCATCGGCGATCTCGGCGGGCGACTTCGACTCGAGCCCGGCGGCGACCAGCATCCGGTCCTCGCCACGGTCGAAGCGCTCGTCCCGCAGGTGGCCGACATCGGTGATGTTCTTCACGTGGAAGACCGGGATCCCGTGGTACAGGAAGATCCGCCGGATGAGGTCGGCGAGCAGGTAGCTGCGCAGGTTGCCGACGTGGGCCCAGCGGTAGACGGTCGGGCCGCAGGTGTACATGCGGACCGGGCCGTCGTCGGGCAGCGGCACCGGCTCGACGCGCCGCGAGAGGGTGTTGCGGAGGGCCGGGCCGGTCGCCCGGACTGGCATCGGCGGGGCGTCGGTCACCGGCCCATCCTACGGCGGGACGCCGCCCCGAGCGGTCCGGCGCAGGGGTCCCGGGAAAATATCCTCGGCGGTGCCATAACGAAACCCCCGAGGGCTCGTTCCCATGTCAGAGGCCTCGCAGACAGCATCGTTCCCCCGGCGGTGTGGCACGGCGAGGCCTCATTTCCTGCCCGGCGACTCGCGGACCGGCCGCGACGAGCCGTCCGGACGGGCCGTTCGGACGGGCCACCCGACCCGCCCGCGGGGCTTCCGACGACCCGCCCGTATACTCCCGCCGTGCGTCGCTGGGTGTGTATCGTGGCTCTGCTGGCCGGGTTCTCCGGCACGGGGTACGCGTGGTCGGCGAGGCCCCGTCTCCCGGTCCCGGTCGAACGCCTTCTCGATCCCCGGCGACCCGATCCAGCGCTGCCGGAGGGAGCCTGGTGGCGGACGACCTGACGCCGCGCGAGGCGGACGACGCCGACGCCGTCGCGGCATCGCCATACGCGGAGCCGCCGCCGCCGCCCGAACCGCCCGGGCCCAACGCGTTCGACCCCTGGGCCGTACCGCCCGGTCCCGTGTCGGCACCATCCGGCCGGCGACGCCTGGTCGTCGGGGCGATGGCGGTGCTGGTCGTCGTGGCGATGGCCGTCCGCCTGTGGCCGTCCGCGAGCGGGCAGGGCGCCGACTCCGTGGCCGCGGCAGACCCGGGCACGGTCTCGATCGTCTCCGGCACGCCGGCCTCGATCGATCCCGCGCGCCATGGCGACCTCGGCAGCGCCTCGTTCGTCAGCCAGCTGTACGAGACGCTCACCGCCGTCGACCCGTCGCTCACCGTCCGTCCGGCGCTCGCCGAGTCGTGGACCGTCAACGACGACGGGCGCCAGGTGACCTTCACGCTCCGCGAGGGCCTCACGTTCAGCGACGGGACGCCGCTCACGGCGGACGACGTGGTGCACAGCTGGCGACGCCTGTTCACGCCCACTGACCCGTCGCCGCTCGCGTCGCTGGTCGCCGAGATCACGGGGGCGCGAGACCTGCTCAGTGGCGCCTCTACCGACGTGTCCACCCTCGGCGTCCGTGCGGACGGCGACCGCACGGTGATCATCGACCTCGAGCGCGGCGGCGGCGACCTGCCGGCGATCGTGTCGAGCGCCCCGTTCGCGATCGTCCCGCCGACCGTCAGTGACGGCGAGATCGCCCCGGATCCCGGCAAGCAGGTCGGGAGCGGCGGCTACACGCTCGACCGCGTGGATCCCGATGCCTGGGTGCTGAAGGCCAACCCGCACTACTGGGCCGGCACGCCGGCCATCGACACCGTCCGGATGCTGACGGACCTGGCCGGCCAGAGCCCCGTCGACGCGTTCGTCCAGGGCGCGGTCGACGTCACCCCGATCGGGTTCGTCGACGCCGGCTGGATCGCCTACGACCGCGACCTCGGACCGTCGCTGCGCAGCGACGCCTCGCTGTCGGTGACCTATTACGGCTTCGACGTCCGGGAGCCGCCGTTCGACAACCCGCTCGTCCGGCAGGCGTTCGCGAAGGCCGTGGACTGGAAGCGGCTCGCGGCGCTGGACGAGCCCGGCTCGTCGGTGGCTGCGACGGGCATGGTGCCGGCGGGGATGCCCGGCGCGCCGGACGGCGACTTCATGCCTGCCTACGACCCGGCAGGGGCCCGCGACCTCCTCAGGCAGGCGGGCTACGCGAGCGGCAAGGACCTCGGTCCGATCTCGTTCATCGCCAACGGCGCGGGCTACGACCAGGGCATCGTGACGATGCTCGAGCAGAACCTCGGCGTCACCATCGACTACGCCACGATGGACTTCGCGACCTATCAGGCGCGGCTGGCGTCCGACCCCCCGCGGATGTGGAGCATCTCGTGGGTCGCGGACTATCCGGGCCCCAACGACTTCCTCGGCGTCCTCCTCGGGACCGGCTCGACCGCCAACCAGGGCGGCTGGTCGTCGCCGGAGTTCGACACCGCCATCGCGGACGCGACGTCGGCGGCCGATCCGGCGACCGCGACCGCGGCCTACGCCCGGGCCATGGAGATCGTCCGCGACCAGGCCCCGGCGGTGCCGGTGAGCTACGGGACGTCGTTCTCGCTGGTCCGCGACGGGCTGCTGGGCGCAAGCCAGAACGGTCTCGGCATCCTCCGGCTGGCCGGGCTGGCCTGGGCGGACGGCCGATGAGCCGCCGGGCGCTTCCGGCCGCGCTGCTCGCCCTCGGCCTCACGATCCTCGCCATCGGCGCCGCGCCCCAGGGCGCCGTCGCGGCGGACGAGGTCTCGTTCGGCAAGCCCGACGCCGTGGCGGACTACGGCACCGCGATCACGTTCACGGTCGACGTGACCCGGTCCGTGCCGCTCGACCGCGTCGAGCTCCGCCTGCGCCTCCCGGACACGATCGGGCCGCTCATCGTGGACGTGCCCGTGCCCCCGGGTACCGGGACGACGCAGCTCAAGTACGACCTGGACGTGACCGGCGGGGGCCACATCGTGCCCAACACGCCGATCACCGCGACATGGGCGGCGTTCACGGCGCCCGGCGCCGACCCGATCCTCAGCCGCGACGACCGGGTGCTGTACCAGGACACGACCCACGACTGGCGCAAGGTCAAGGGCGACCTGATGACGGTCCACTGGTACGCGGGCGGGGACACGTTCGCCAACAAGGCGCTGCAGATCGGCGAGCAGGCGATCAGCGACACGGCAGCCCTGCTGGGCGTGACCGAGACCGAGCCCGTGGACTTCTACATCTACGGCGACCAGCAGTCGTTCCGGGAGGCGCTCGGCCCCGGGACGCGCGAAAACGTGGGCGGCCAGGCGCACGCCGACATCCGGACGCTGTTCGCGCTGATCACGCCCGAGGAGATCGACCAGCCCTGGGTCGGCGTCGTGATCCCGCACGAGCTCGTCCACCTCGTGTTCGACACTGCGGTCCACAACCCGTACCGCTTCCCGCCGCGCTGGCTCAACGAAGGGCTGGCGGTCTACCTGTCCGAGGGCTACGGCTCGCAGGACCGGGGCCGGGTCGAGTCGGCCGCCTCGGCCAACGAGCTGATCCCGCTGGTCGCGCTCGGCGGCCAGTTCCCGACGGACTCCGACCGCACGTTCCTCGCCTACGCCGAGTCGGTGTCGGCGATCGACTACCTCGTCCGCCAGAAGGGTCAGGACGCGCTCGTCGCCCTGGTCAACGCGTACGCCGACGGGCTGACCGACGACGAGGCGTTCCAGCGCGCCCTGGGCCAGGACCTGGGCGAGTTCCAGGCCGGCTGGCTGGCCGACCTCGGAGCCACGGACCCGACCCAGTACGGCCCGCAGCCGGCGCCGGCCGGGCCGCTCCCTTCCGGGTGGTCGGGCCCCGCGCCCTCCAACGGCTCCGCGGCCACGCCGGGCGCGGCGTCGCCGGGTGCGAGCGCGGATGCCGCCACGGCCTCGGCGACCGCCACCCTTGTGCCCGCGGTGCCGGCGTCCACCTCCGGCTCCTCGTCGATCGGGCCGGTGCTGCTGGTCCTGGCGCTCGTCGTGGCGGGCGTCGTGGGCGTCCTTGCGATCGCGCGCCGGCGGATCCGGACTACCTGACGTGACGGCGATCGCCGCCCGCGTCCGAGCGATCCCGACCTGGCAGCTGACGCTTGGCGTCGCGCTGCTGGCGCTCGGCTTCCTGATCGCCGCCCAGCTGTCGTCGGAGGGCCCGCGGATTCGGATCACGAGCCAGGAGCGGACGCCGCTGATGGCCACGGCGCTCGACCTGCAGGCGCAGCAGGAGGGCCTCAAGCAGCAGATCCTCGACATCCGCGGGCAGATTCAGGACCTGGAGGCGGCCGGGCAGGGCGGGACCACGGTCACCCGGAACCTCAATGGACAGCTCCAGGACGCGCGGATGGCCGCGGGCCTCGTCGCGATGACCGGGCCGGGCCTGGTGATCCAGCTGGCCGACTCGTCCGCCGCCCTGCCCCCGGGCGGCGACGAGCGCGACTACCTCGTGTCCGGGCAGGATGTCCTTGCCGTCGTCGAGGAGCTGTGGCTGGCGGGGGCCGAGGGCGTGGCCGTCAACGGCGAGCGGGTGACGTCGGCGACCGCGATCATCGACATCGGCGGATCTGTCCTCGTCAACTCGGCGTATCTCGCGCCGCCATACCAGGTGTCCGCCATCGGACCGGCCGACATGTTCGACCGGCTGACGACCTCGCCCGGGTTCGTCGACTTCATCCGCACCCGCGCCGAGACGTTCGGCATCGGCGTCGACTACGCCACGCCCGCCGACGTCGACCTGCCCGCCTACGCCGGCTCGGTCAACCTGCGCTACGGCCGGCCGACCGTCTCGCCACCGCCGTCGGCGGCGCCCTGATGCGCAAACGCTCGGGCCGCATCGCCGTCGCGGCGGTCCTGTTCGTCCTCGGGTTCCTCGTCGTGGTCCAGCTCCGCTCGCAGGCGGCGGACGAGGGTCTCAACGGACTGTCGGTCCAGGAGCTGACCGAGCTGGTGGCGAACCTGACGACCCGCAACAACCAGCTGCGGGAGGAGATTCAGGCGCTGGACCTCCAGCACGACTCGGTGGCCGCCGCGGTCGAGCGTGGCGACACCTCGGCCGTCCAGGTGCGCGCCGACCTCAACCGCGTCCTGGGCTGGTCCGGCGCCGTCGGCGTGACCGGCGCGGGCGTCCGGGTGTCGGTCGCCGGCCCCCTGCCGGGCGACGCACTCGACCAGCTGCTCAACGAGCTTCGGAACGCGGGCGCCGAGGCGATCGCGATCGGCGGGACGAGGATCGTGGCGGGCGACGTCCCGAATGGCCCGGGCGGGGCCGTGCTCGTCCGGAACGCGCCGCTGGCGGACCCGATCGAGCTCGTGGCCGTCGGCCAGCCGCAGACCCTGGCCGGCTCGCTGACCCGCGCTGGCGGTCCGATCGCCCAGCTCGCCGCACGCTACCCGGACGTCGAGATCACCGTGAGCGCGGAAGACCTGGTCGTCCTCCCGGCCACCGAACGCAACCTCGCACCGGTCCTCGGCCGACCGCGCCTGTAACGACATGCCGGGCATCTGAGAGGCCGGTCTCCGCCACCCTCTGCTAACCTGCCGGGCGATGTCAGGCCATCCCGTGCTCCCGCTGCTGCTGGGCGACGTGGTCCGGCTCCGGCGACGCCATCCGTGCGGCGGCGACACCTGGCTGATCGATCGGCTGGGCGCCGACATCGGCCTGCGCTGCGCGACCTGCGACCGTCACGTCCTGATCGAGCGCCCCGCGCTCGAGCGCCGCATCGTCGAGTTCGTCCGGCGCGGTGACCCCGCCATCAGCGCCGCCGTGGGGCCCCGTCGCCCGTGAGCTCCGTCCCGCTCGACGCCACGGCCGCCACCAACGGCGACTCCGGCGACGAGGAGGAGGGGGGCGCCCTCGCCGTCTTCCGCAACCGCCCGTTCCTGCTGCTCTGGCTCGCCCAGGCGTTCACGCAGATCGGCGGCAACATGGTCATCTACGGCCTGACCGTCATCATCCTCGAAGCCACCAAGTCGAACACCGCGGTCAGCCTGCTGATCCTGACCTTCCTCCTGCCCGCGGTGCTGTTCTCCGCCGTCGCGGGCGTGTACGTCGACCGGTTCGACCGGCGCAAGATCCTGATCGTCACCAACGTCCTGCGCGCGGGCGCGTTCGTGCTGACCTTCCTCGCCGGCCAGACGCTGGCGGCGATCCTCGTGCTCAACGTCGCGGTGTCCACCATCACGGTGTTCTTCGGGCCGGCCGAGGCGGCGATGATCCCGTTCCTCGTCCCGCGCCGGCAGCTGCTGGCCGCGAACGGCGTGTTCACCCTGACGGTCAACGCCGCGTTCGCCCTCGGGTTCGCGCTCCTCGGGCCGATCTTCGTGACGCTGGTCGGCGCCCCGGCGCTGATCCTGATCGTCGCCGCGTGCTACCTCGTCGCCGCCGGTTTCTGCTGGACGCTGCCGCCCGCCCCGCCGACGTCGACGGAGGACGCGCAGGGCCCCAAGGGCAGCATGACCCACGACGCCAACGCGGCGATGGGCTCGACGCTCGCCCAGCTGCGCGAGGGCATCTCGTTCATCCGCGGCCACCGGTCGATCGGCTGGTCGCTCACGTACCTCGCGCTCGCGGCGTCGCTGGTCGGCGTGCTGGGCGTGCTGGGGCCCGACTTCGCGACCGACTCGCTCGGCCTCGAGCCCAAGGACTTCGTGGTCGTGGTGCTGCCGCTCGGCTTCGGCATCGTGACCGGCATCCTGCTGCTCAACTCGTTCGGCCACCTGGCGCCGCGCAGGCGGATCATCGAGGGCGGCCTGGTCCTGCTCGGGATCATGCTCGTGCTGCTGTCGATCGCGGGCCCGATCGCCCGCTTCGTGCAGCGCGCCGAGACGGCCACCGGGTTCGCGTCGTTCGCCGACTTCACGTCGCTGCTGGCGATCGTGGTGCTCATCGCGCTCCTCGCCGGCATGGCCTATGCGGCGGTCGCGATCCCGTCGCAGACGCAGCTGCAGGAGGACCTGCCCGAGGACGTGCGCGGCCGCGTGTTCGGCATCCTCAACATGCTGGTGTCGGTCGCGAGCTTCGCGCCGATCCTCATCGTGGGCCCGTTGTCGGACTTCATCGGGACGACGACCGTGCTGGTCGCCGTCGGCTGCATCGTGACGACGGCCGGTGTCCTGTCGATCGTGCGGCGGGGACCGATCCGGGCGAACGAGCCGCACCTGGACGGGAGCATCCCCACCCAGCCGATGGACCCGGTGGCGGTCGCGGTTGCCTCCGGGGTCGACCAGGCGGCCTGGCGGGCCGGGCTGTCCGCCGACGATGAGGAAGGCTCAGCCTCGGCCGACGCCGCCGATGGCCACGATCGCGCCCCGTCCGCGCCCGTCGACGACTCATCAGCGGAACCCGTGGACGCGGGATGACCACGAGCGCCGACCTGGTGGTGGTCGGCAGGATCGCCACGCTCGGCGGGTCGGAGGGGCCCGGATGGGCCGAGGCGATCGCTGTGCGCGGGGGCCGGGTCGTGGCCGCCGGGCGCGCGGACGAGATCGAAGGGCTGGCCGGCCCCGGCACGCGTCGTCTTGCGCTCCGCCCGGACGAGGTGGCGATCCCCGGCCTGACGGACGCCCACCTGCACCTGGTGGACGCCGCGCTGGCGCGGTCACGCGTGGCCCTCGACGGGTGCGAGTCGATCGACGAGCTCGTGCGCCGCGTCCGGCGGGGGCCCGAGGCCGGGCCGTCGAACGATGGCGGCGCCTGGATCGAGGGCGGTGGCTGGGACCCGGACGCGCTGGGCCGATGGCCGACCGCCGACGACCTCGACCGTGCGGCGCCTGGCCGCCTCGTCGCCCTGTGGGCCCACGACCATCACGCCCTCGTCGCCAGTCCCGCCGCGCTCGTCGCGGCCGGCATCGACGAGGGATGGGCCGATCCACAGGGCGGCGTCATCCGTCGCGATGCCACCGGCCGGCTGACCGGCGTCCTGCACGAGACCGCCGCGGGCCTGGTGACCGGCCGGATCCCGCGGCCCTCGGCCGACGCGATCGCCGACGCGCTCGTCCCGCTCGCGACCGAGCTGCTCGCGCTGGGCGTCGTCGCGGTGCACGACCCGGGCTCGATGGTGCCGCCGGTCGGCCTGGGCGGCCCGCTCGACGCCTACCGGGCGCTCGCGGCCACCGGGTCGCTGCCCCTGCGCGTGCACGCCAGCCTCCGCGTGGCCCAGCTCGACGCGGCCGCGAGGGCCGGGCTGCGCAGCGGGTCGCCCCTGGGTCCGGACCCGCTCGACCGACTGCGACTGGGCTGGCTCAAGACGTTCGCCGACGGCTCGCTGGGATCGCGCACGGCGGCGCTGCTGCGACCGATGGAGCGCGTGGCGGGCGAGGCACCGCCGGCGAACGAGGGCCTGGGGGTATGGCTCGTCCCGCCCGAGCGGTTGCGCGAGCAGGCGGCGTCGGCGGCCGCGCTCGGGATCGCGACCCAGATCCACGGGATCGGCGACGCCGCCGTCCGGGCCGCGCTCGATGCCCTGGCGCCGACGGTCGGCGCGACGCCGCTCGTCCCGCGCGTCGAGCACGCCCAGCTCGTCGCCGACGAGGACGTGTCGCGGTTCGCCGCGCTCGGGATCGCCGCGTCCGTGCAGCCCGTGCACCTGCGCTCGGACGTCGACAAGGCGCGGTCGCTGTGGGGCGACCGGGCCGACGCGGGTGCGTTCCCGCTGGCCGCGCTGGCCGGCACCGGCGCCCTGGTCGCGTTCGGCACCGACGCCCCGGTGGAGCCGATCGACCCGTGGCCCGGCATCGCCTGCGCCATCACGCGCGCGGCGCCGTCCTGGCCGGTGGGGACCCCGCCGCTCGGGCCGTCGCAGGCCTTCACGCTGTGGCGGTCGATCCGCGCGGCATGCCTCGACCCGGCGCTCACGGCCGGCGAGGCGGATCGCGGCCGGCTCACCCGTGGGCATCGGGCGGACCTCGCCGTACTGCCTGCGGCGGCGGTCGGCGAGCCCGTGGAGGTGGGCGGGGCGCTGTGGGGGGCGCGACCGAGGCTGGTCCTGATCGACGGGGAGGTCGTGGCGGGGGAAGATTGACCCGCCCGCCGCGCGGCGACGCCCATACCGAGCATCTCCCCGCGCGTCGCGGGGACGAGTCCGGAAGGGCGACGTGGATCCGACGCTGGTGGAACGGGCACGGGACGGCGACGAGGAGGCGTTCGCGAGCCTCGCGTCGTCGATCGTCGGCCACCTCCACGCGGTGGCGTACCGGATCCTCCGCGACGCCGACCTTGCCGACGATGCGACGCAGCGCGCGCTGGTTGCCATCTGGCAGGACCTTCCCGGGCTTCGGGACCCGGTCCGCTTCGAGGCCTGGTCGTACCGGCTACTCGTGCGCGCCTGCTACGCCGAGGGGCGCAGAACTCGACGCTGGGCACCAAACCTGCACCTGACTGCATCCGACGATGCCGACGGCGAGGAGCCCCTCTCCGTCGTCGTCATCCGCGACCAGCTGGAACGCGGGTTCCGGCGCCTGTCCATCGATCATCGGACCGTCGTCGTGTTGCACCACTACCTTGACCTGCCCATCGAGGAGGTCGCCGAAACGCTCGGCGTCTCGGTGGAGACGGTCCGATCCCGACTTCGACATGCGATGCGCGGGCTGCGCGCGGCGCTTGACGCCGACGCGCGCCCGACCGCCCGGGAGGTGGCTGGATGAGCTCCGATCCCGAGACCACGCGCATCGTCCGGTCGTGGCTGAAGGACGGCGGCACGGTCCCCTCGGACTGGGTCCTCGACACCGTGCTCGACCAACTTCCCGCGACCCCACAGCACCGGCCGGCGTGGCCGATGCGGAGGGTTCCCGTCATGAACAACATCGGCAAGCTGCTCCTCGCGGCGGCCGCGGTGGTCGTTGTCGTCATCGTCGGCTCGCGCATGCTCTCGGGCTCATCGGACGTCGCTGGCGGCCCGCTCGCGTCGCAGCCCTCCACCCCGGGTTCGAGCAAACCGCCCGCCGGAACGGGCCTGCCGAGCGGTGGGTCCGTAACGGTGGGGTCGTACACGATCGCGTTCACCCCACACCATCTGGAGCATGGCGTTCCGGTCGCATTCGAGGCCCCCTACCGGATCACGTTCGACGTGCCCGCCGGCTGGTCGAGCCTGGGGTGGGGGATCACCAAGCGCGATGGGGGGCCGCCCGAAGGCATGTGGATGGCTCCGTGGGACATCGGCACGGTCTACGTCGATCCATGCCATCGCGAGGCGGGCGGCACCGCGGACGGGCCACTGATGCGCTCCGACGAAGGGGTCGCGGAGGCGCTGTCCGACTGGTGGGGCGTCGAGCCCCAGTTCGATCGGGCGCCGACGGCGCCGATCGCGAGCCACCCGGAGCCCGTGTCGTTCGCCGGCTACGACGGCCAGTACGTCGAGTTCTCGGTCCCCGAGGACGTCGCGTTCGTCACCTGCGAGGGCGGGCAATACATCAGCTATCGCGACGTTGCGGGTGAACCGCGATACCACCAGGGCCCCGGCCAGCGCGAACAGCTGTGGATCGTGGACGTGGACGGCGATGCGGGGGCCGGCGGCGTGATCGCCATCGGAGCCGGATCGTTCCCAGCCACGTCACCTGACGACCTCGCCGAGCTGCAGGCGATCGTCGACTCGGTCCGGATCGAGGCCCCACCGGGCCAGTGACGAAGCCTAGGGGCGGTCACCCAGCCGCGTCCGCGCCTCGGCGAACAGGCCGTTGAAGATCCGCGAGGTGCTCGGGAACGCGTGGATCGTCTCCGCCAGGACGTCGACCTTGACCCGGGCGCGGATCGCCACCACGCACTCGTGGATCGCGGCGGACGCATCCGGGCAGGCCATCGCCGCACCGACCAGCTCGCGCGTTGCCCGGTCGACGACGATCGTGACGTGGCCCGTGTCGGCCTCGACCGAGTAGCCCTTCGCGCTCTTGGTGAAGTCGGCGACACACTCGAACGCGTCGAGCCCCGCGGCCGTCGCCTGGTCGAGCGTCATGCCCACCGACGCCAACTCCGGGTCCATGTACGTCGCGCGCGGCAGGGCGCGGTAGTCGGGGACGATGGCCTCGCCCCGCGCCATCCGGACGGCCAGCTCGCCCTGGTAGTGGCCTTGGTGGGTGTGCAGCTCCGGGCCCGCCGGGTCGCCCGCGACCCACAGGCCGTCGGCGATCCTGAGCCGCCCGTCGCGCTTGTAGGCGTCCGGACCCGACACCTCGACCCCGTACTGCTCCATCCCCAGCCCCTGGACCGGGAACTCGCGGCCCACGGCGAGCAGGATGGCGTGCCCTTCCGCCGTCGAGCCGTCGTCCAGGTCGACGACGTGGGCGCCTTCGGCGCCGGCCCCGGTCCGCGCGCGCTGGGCCCGCACGCCGGTCCGGACCTGCGCGCCATCGCGCTCGAGCGCGAACCGGACGACCTCGCTGTTGCGCGGATGATCGGTCGGCACGAGGCGTGGTCCCGACTGCACGACGACGGTGGGCACCCCGAACCGGACGAAGACCTGCGCGAGCTCGCACCCGGTCGGCCCACCGCCGAGCACGAGCAGGCTGCGCGGCAGCTCCCGGGTCAGCGTCGCGTCGGCGTTCGTCCACGGGTGGGTCTCCGCGAGGCCCTCGATCGGCGGCACCTTGGAGCTCGAGCCGACCGCGACGATGACCTCCCGGCCCTCGATCGTCGTCGTGCCGGTGGGACCCGTGACCTCCACGACCCCGCGCGAGGTGATCCGGCCCGCCCCGCGGAAGGTGCTGGCGCCGGCCTCCTCGAGCGATCGCACGTGGGAGCTGTCGTCCGGCTCGGCCGCGTCTGCGGGGCGGTTGACCATGTAGTCGCGGCGCTCCGAGGCGCGCTGCCAGGAGTAGTCGGCGCCGTCGTGGTGCCGCGCCGCCGAGTGGAGCAGCGACTTCGAGGGCACGCAGCCGATGTGGGGGCACGACCCGCCGAACCAGCGCTTGTCGACGACCGCGACCGTGGCACCGAGCTCGCGGGCCTTGTGCGCGGCGGCCTCGCCGGCGGGTCCGGCGCCGATGACGACGAAGTCGAACGAGGGCATCGAGGTCAGCCTCCCGGAGCGGTGCTGGTCGCGACCCGTCCGTCACGCGGGTCGCCCCGTTGGCGCCGCGCCTCGTACAGCAGCACGGCGGCGGCGATCGAGAGGTTCAGGCTATCGGCTACGCCGAGCATCGGCAGGCCGATCGCGGCGACGTCGTCGCCCGACCAGGCCTCGGACAGGCCGGTCGCCTCGCTGCCGAGCACGATGGCGACGGGGCCGCCAAGGTCGGCCTCGCCGTAGTCGACGGCACCGCCGACGCGGGCCGCCAGCACCCGGATCCCCGCGCCGCGGAGCCAGGCGCGCACCTCCGCGCTGGACCCCGCGGCGACCGGCACCGCGAACACCGTCCCCTGCGACGCGCGCACGGCGTTGGGATTGAACAGGTCGGTGCGCGGGTCGGCGGCGATGACGGCGTCGGCGCCGGCCCCGTCCGCCGACCGGAGCACGGCCCCGAGGTTGCCCGGCTTCTCGACGCCCTCCACGACGACCAGCAACGGATCCGAGGGCAGCGACAGGGCCCCGAGCGAGAGGTCCGGGATCCGGGCGACCGCCACGAGTCCGTCGCCGCGGTCGCCGTACGCGAGGTGGTCGACGACGATGCCCGACACCTCGACGACCTCGGCTCCGGCGGCCCGTGCCGCGTCGACGGCCGCGGTCCCGTCGGTGCCCAGCCGGCCGCGATCGACGTAGACCTCGACGATGCTGGCGCCGCCCGCTACCGCCCGGGCGAGCTCGCGGGCCCCGTCGACGAGCGTGAGGCCGGCCTCGTCGCGGGCGCGTCGTTCGCGCAGTGCCGCCGCGGCCCGCACGCGGGGGTTGCGGGTGCTGCTCAGCGCGACGTCGGCCACGCGGTCCATCTTGGCAGACGCCTCAGCGCTCGGGCGTCCGCGCCCAGCCGCCGAGCCGCAGGACGTTGCCGCTCCTCGCGATCAGCCGGAGCTCGCCGGGCGCGGCACCGGCACCGAGATGCTCGCGGCACAGCGCGGCCAGCCGCTCACCGTCGTAGCCGGGCGTGTGGGCGCTCAGGAGGATCAGGCCGGGCCGCGGGCCGAGCAGCGCGGCGAGGTCGTCGAGGAGCGGCGGCAGGTCCGCGTCGATCTTCCAGGGCGACGACCCGTGGCCGTAGCTCGGCGGGTCGAGGATCACGCCGTCGTAGCGGTGCCCGCGACGGCGCTCGCGTCGGACGACGGTCCGGACGTCGTCGACCAGCCAGCGGACGGGGCGATCCTCGAGCCCCGACGCCAGGGCGTTCCGCCGGGCCCACGCGACGGCCGGTTTCGACGCGTCCACGTGGGCGACCCGCGCGCCGGCTCGGGCCGCGAGCAACGTCGCCCCGCCGGTGTAGCCGAACAACGACAGGAGCTCCGGCGGGCGGTCGAGCGCGGCGGCCAGGCGACGGACCGCCCCGTCGAGCCAACCCCAGGTGGCCGCGTGGTCGGGGAACAGGCCGAGCTGGCCGCCGGTCGCGGGCCGGCACTCGAGGCGGAGGCCCGAGGCGTCGACGGCCCACGGCGTCTTGTCACCGCCCCTGGCCCAGGCGCCCGCTGTCCAGCGCAGCGCCGCCCGCCGCCATTCGGCCGCAGGGAGTCGCCGCGGCATCACCGCCGCGGGCGCGAGTCGGTCAACGACCACGTCGCCGAACCGCTCCAGGCGGCGGCCGTCCCCGCAGTCGATCAGCTCGAGGTCGCCCACGTCGCCATGGTGTCACGGCCGACGCGGGTCACGGGCGGGCCGACGGCGCACGGCCGTGCCGGGGGCCATGAACGTGTAGTGTCGTCTCGTCAGGCCCGAGACCGCAGCGGAGGAGCCGTCCCGTTGAACGACATGTGGGTGTGTCCCACCTGCCTTTCGCTCAACGTTCGCGGCGCCCGGCGGTGCTACAGCTGCAAGGCGAAGAAGCCAAGTGCGGCGGAGGTGCGGGCCGCACTTGACGCTTCCCCGGACGCCCCGCCGGCCTCGCCTGCGGTGCGGCCGGACGCACCCATGGCCGCGCCGGCCGACCTCGAGCTGTCGATCCGGCCGGCCACCGGCAGGACCGTCGGGATGCCCGACCACAGGGCAGAACCTTCCCGGCCACCACCGCCGCCACCGCCGCCACCGACGACCGGTGCGAGGGCGGTCTCCACCTCCGGTGCGTCGCTGCTCACCGGCGGGGGGATCAGACGCGCCTCGGACGTGGCTTCCGAAGCGCGGTCCGAGGAGCTGCCGCCGATCCTGCGTCCGCGTCCGGTCGGTCCGCCGGTGCCGTCGGGCCCGCCAATCGTCGAGCCCGAGCCGGCAGGCTCGATCACCGCCGAGCCGTCGAACGCACCGACCGCATCGGCCACGGCGGTTCCGGAGACCTCGCCGGTGGCGGAGTCCTCGCCGCCGCGGTCCACGCGCGGTCGACGTACCCCGTCGGGATCGACGAACGCCGCGGAGCCCTCATCCGCAGCAGCCAAGAGCGCATCGATCTCCAAGGCTTCATCCACCTCGAAGCCCGCCTCCACGTCGAAGGGCGCATCCACCCCCAAGGCCGCATCGACGTCCAAGGCTGCATCCACCGGGACGTCGAACACGCGGTCAACGCGAACACCGTCCTCGAGCGCGACGACGGCCGCCGCGGCCGCAGCGCCCAAGGCGGCCACGCCGGCCCCGCGCCGCGGAGCGCGTCCCAGCCGAGGGGCCGCCAAAGCGACGACGGCTCGGGTGGCGGCGACGCCTCCCGCGACGGAGACGCATCCCGTGATGGAGACGGCTCCCGTGACGGAGACGGCGACTGAGGCCGGTCCGCCGACAACGTCAACGACCTCGGCGCCACGATCCGAGGGGCTGACCCCACAGGCATCCGGGTCCTCGGCCTCGAACGACGCCGCGGCGCTCGAGGTCGACGGCACGCCGGCGGACGCTGTGCCGAGGGTCGCGCCCGCCGTCGTCGCGGTGCCGCTGGCGGCCGATGGGGGACGGCCGGCCGACGCGCGGGCCGCCTGCGAGCACTGTGGCACGACCCTCGAGCCAGGAGCGCGTTTCTGCCCCACCTGCGGCTATCGCGTGAACGTCTGGCGGTCGCTGCCCGACCTCGGACCGGACCACGGCGTCTCGCTGGTCCCGGCCTCGGCCGCGATCCAGCCCGGGACCGAGCCCTCCTCGCGGATCCCGGTCCGCCGCGTCGCCCTGGCCGTCGGCGGCATCGTGGTGATCGCCATCGCGGTGGTCGTGGGGGTCCTGATGCTCGCGCCGCGACCCGGGGCATCGGTGACCGGATCGCCGGGCCAGGCGGCGGCCGGCAGCCCATCGCCGGCCACGCACGAGCTGGCCGTCGAGGTGCAGCTCGACCAGACGCTCGGAGCCGGCGAGGATCCCTGGAGCGAGGTCAAGGACGGAGGGCCATGCGCGCCGGTCCGGGATGCATTCCCCGACATCAGGCGCGGGACGGCGGTCGTCGTCGCGGACGAGTCGGGCACCGTCGTCGCCAGGTCCACCCTGCCGAGGGGCCGGAAGACCGGTCCGGGCCTGTGCAGCTTCGTGACGAAGGTGCCGGCACCGGATGCGACCCGTTATGGAATTGGGATCGCCGATCGCACGCCGATCGTGTTCTCGTTCGATGACCTGTCGCAGGCCGGCTGGACGACCCTGATCAAGTACGTCGAGTCACCGTAGCGGGGCGACCCGACGGGATCGCGCGTCAGAGCTTGATCGTCAGCACCGACGCGGCCGCTCCGGCACCTAGGACGCCCAAGACGTTGGTGAGCGCGCCGAACAGGCCGACGCCGGCGACGAGGAGCGCGAGCCGGCGCGGCGAGCCCACCCGGCGGGTGTACAGCGCGAAGATGCACATGACGGCCAGCAGCGCAAGGATCTTGGCCGCGACGACCGGACCGAACCCGCCGACCGCGTAGACCGTGCCCAGGGGACCGAGCTCACCGGAGGGGCCGGCGACCCGTGCCGCCATCCCGAACGTCGCCAGGTCGACGAGCTGTGCGGCGACGACGAGCAGCACTGTCACCCGGGCCAGGGACCGTCGCTGGGACGCCGTCATCTCGTCACCGATTTGGGAGGGGCACTACCGGCCCGGTCATTCCGTCTGTCGGGCCGATTGTCCTCCAAACCACCCCCAACTGTGCAGGACCAAACCGCAGGTTCCGTTGCATCCCCGCACCACCTCGGACCGCACCAATCGCGATACGTGTCGGGGCCACCGATCCTCGCGCGGTGGTAGGGTCGGCGAAACGCCTACACGGGAGCCGATGCGATGAACGACGACGAGGTCACGCAGGAGCCGGAGACGTCGCCGGAGGACGACGCGCGCCAGGAGAAGGCAGCGATCGACGCTCCCGAGGTCGGCGCCACCGTCGACCCGGATGCCGCGAAGGTCGGGCACATCACGCCCAAGCCACACGTCCGCGAATAGACCCACGGCGCGCGATCGCCTCGGCGGGTTAGCCGCCCCCCGGCCCGCTAGGACGGGCACTGCCACTCGTAGATCGACAGCTGGCCACCACCCGCCTGGGGATAGGCCTTGACGGGGACGGCGCAGGCGTCCGGGATCCCGTCGCTCACCCACCGGCCGATGTACGGGTTCTGGACCTCGTCGCCCTGCCGCAGGTAGAGGAAGTCGGGCGAGATCTCGTGGACGTAGCGCAGCGCAACGTCTTCGTCCTCCGTCCAGGGCAGGTACTTGAGCGTGGCGCCGGCGTAGTAGGGCACGACGCTGCCCATCCCCATGACCGTCGTCGGATGCCGCTCACGCAGCCATTGACCCGCGGCCTTCATGTCGCCGGCCGTGGACTGGGCGAACTCGCCGACCGTCCCCGCATATCGATATGAGGGAATCAGCACCGCGGCGATGGCCGCGACGATCACGACCCCTTCGACGAGCCCACGTCTCCGCGCGGCGGCGGGGAAGCGGCCGGCGATGGTCGACACGATTGTCGCGAGCGCGGCGATCCCCGCCGCGGCCCACGGCAGGGCGAGCAGGACCAGCTGGAACAGGTAGCGGTCCCACTGGAACTGCAGCGACAACAGGATCACGACGTACAACGCCCCCGCGGCCGCGAAGAACAGCTTCTGGACCCGGTCGCGCCGGGCCAGCAGCGAGGCCACGAGCCCGACCAGCGCGAACAGCGTGAGCGCGGGGCCGCCCGCCTCCGATGGTGCCGCCAGGCTCCGAGCGACGTCCACGAGCCGCGGGACGGGGTTGGCGAGCTTCGACGCCACGGCCAGCGCCGGTCCGCCGCTCTCCGCGGCAGGGATCTCGAACTGGTCCTCCGCGAGGTAGGGTCCCAGGCGCTCGAGGTTCGGACCCAGACCGTAGGCCGCCTCCTGGTAGCTCTTGCCTTCGTTGATGCCGTGGTTGATGACGCCGTTGAGCACGGACTTGCCTTCCCAGCGGAGGTAGCCGCTGTTCGCGGACAACCACGCCACGTACGGGCTCGCGATCAGGACCACGCTCACGCCGATGACACCGACCGCCAGCGCGGTACGGGGCCAGGGCCGCCGCGCGACGACCGCATGGACGCCCACGAACAGGAGGGCGAGAGCGGCCCAGGCGACCGCCTCCGGCCGGATGAGGTAGGCGCAGCCGAAGGCGACCCCGGCGGCGAGCGCATGCCGCAGCGGGGACGCACCCTCGAGCACGCGACAGCTGAAGTAGATCGCCAGCATCAGCAGGAGGAAGAAGGTCGATTCCGAGTAGGCCGAGGCGGACAGGGCGACGAGCACGCCCGAGCCAAGCGTGAGGACGGCGGCGATCAGGGCGCTCCGCCGGCCCCCGAGGTACATCGCCACGCCGTACACCGGCCAGATCAGGGCCACGCCGCACACGAGGGACAGGAGCCTCGCGCCGAGCTCGGTGTCGCCGGTGAGGAGCGACAGCCCGGCGATGCCGATCGGGTACAGCGGCGGGAAGATCGTGTTGCGGCCACCGACGGTGCCGAGGTACTCGTCCCCGTTCATCAGGCTCTGGGCGAGTCGCGCGTAGACCGCGCCCTCGTTCTCGATCACCGCGCCGTGCGAGGCCATCCAGGCCAGCCTGATGAGGAGTGCGATCGCCGAGAGCGCCAGCAGCCAGCGCCAGTCCGGCCAGCGCTCGGAGAACGTGCGTTCCGGAGGCTCTGTGTCGATCACTCGGCGCCTCTCGATTCATGAGGCCGGCGACGATTCGCCGGCCCGGTGACAAGGGTAGCCTCCGGCGACTTCGTGCTACGCTGCGCGGCCGAAGGGGCGATTAGCTCAGCTGGTTAGAGCGCATGCTTGACATGCATGAGGTCACTGGTTCGAGTCCAGTATCGCCCACCATCTCTGGCCTTCGGGCCTGAGCACACGACGCGCGTCGAGCGGGACGCACCCCACCGGGACGTCGCCAGAGAGCCGGGGCCATCGGCTGCGAGCCCCGACCGACACGACCGGTGACGGCACCACCCGCGAGCGGCCGGTGAACCGGCCCGGGATCCGCCCGTTAGCGCGGCACGAGCGCACGGCGGCACCGCGACGAGCGGCGCGGTCGTGAAGGCGGGTGGAACCGCGGGAGGTCGAACCTCTCGTCCTGTCGGGACGAGAGGTTCTGTGATTCTCGGGAGCACGACGATGACGGACGACAAGGGCGCCGCGGCGGTGGTCGCGGCCGACGACGAGCAGCCGGACGAGGAGCTCGCGCTCGAGGCCCCGGCGCGGGGCTCGGCCGACGAACTGCTGGACGCGGGCGCCCACGCGCCCATCGACGCGATGCGCCACAGCACCGCCCACGTCATGGCCGAGGCGGTGCTCGACCTGTTCCCGGGCGCGAAGCTGGGCATCGGGCCCGCGATCCACGACGCCTTCTACTACGACTTCCAGCTGCCGAGACCCGTCACCCCCGACGACCTCGAGCGGATCGAGTCGCGCATGCGCGAGAGCGTCGCGGCCGATCACCCGTTCGTCCGGAAGGAGCTGCCGTTCGACGAGGCGAGGGACAGCGTCGAGCGCGACGGCCAGGGGTTCAAGGTCGAGATCCTCGACGACCTGCGGGCGAAGGCCGAGGCCGCCGGCGAGCCGGCACCGGTCGTGACGTTCTACGAGCACGGGCCGTTCCACGACCTGTGTCGCGGGCCCCACGTCGAGTCGACGGGCAGGATCGGGCCGTTCAAGCTGCTCGCCGTCTCGGGTGCCTACTGGCGCGGCGACCAGGCGCGCGAGTCGATGCAGCGCATCTACGGCACGGTCTGGGAGACGCAGGAGGAGCTGGACCGGTACCTGTGGCGTCGCGAGGAGGCGAAGAAGCGCGACCACCGCCGGCTGGGCGTGCAGCTCGACCTGTTCAGCTTCCACGACGTCGCGCCGGGATCGGCGTTCTGGCACCCCAAGGGCTGGCGGCTGTACCAGACGCTGCGCGACGCGATGCGCGAGCTCCAGGACCGCCGCGGCTACGAGGAGATCTACACGCCGCCGCTCGTGCACCAGAAGCTGTGGGAGCAGTCCGGCCACTGGCAGCTCTACCGCGACAACATGTACCTCGTCGACGTCGAGGGCCAGTGGTTCAGCCTCAAGCCGATGAACTGCCCCGAGTCGACGTTCATCTATCGCTCGCGGCTGCGCTCGTATCGCGACCTGCCGCTGCGCCTCGCCGAGTACGGCGTGCTGCACCGCAACGAGCTCTCGGGCGTGCTGTCGGGCCTGACGCGCGTGCGCCACTTCGTCACCGACGACGGGCACATCTTCGTGCGCCCCGACCAGATCGCCTCGGAGATCGAGGCGCTGATGGGCGAGATCCGCGAGGCGTACTCGTGGTTCGGCCTCGAGCCGACGCTGACGTTCGGGACGCGGCCCGACAAGGCGCTCGGCGATCCGGCCGTGTGGGCCGAGACCGAGGCCATCATGCGCGCCGAGCTCGACCGGTCGGGCCTGACGTACCGGGTCAAGGAGAAGGACGGCGCGTTCTACGCGCCCAAGATCGACATCCAGATCACCGACGCGCTCGGCCGTGAATGGCAGACGGCGACGATCCAGGTCGACCGCGTGATGCTGCCCGACCAGTTCGACCTCCACTACATCGACGAGCAGGGCCAGCAGCAACGCCCGGTCGCGATCCATCGCGCGATCTACGGGTCGTTCGAGCGGTTCATCGGCGTCCTGACGGAGCACTTCGCCGGGGCGTTCCCATTGTGGTGCGCGCCGGTGCAGGTGGTCGTGATCCCGATCGCCGACCGCCACGTCGACGCCGCCCAGGAGCTGGCGAGCGAGCTGCGTGCGGCCGGCGTCCGGTTCGTCGAGGTCGACGCCTCGGACAACCGGATGCAGAACAAGATCCGGCTGGCCCAGGGCCAGAAGGTCCCGTACATGCTGATCCTCGGCGACCGCGAGGTCGAGGCGCGGACGGCTTCGGTGAGGCGCCGCGGGGCGACGAAGGACGAGCCCCAGGAGACGCTCGCCTGGTCGGAGCTCGCCGCGCGACTGGGCGAGGAGATCCGCGACCGCCGACCGAACTGACCGGTCTCGAGCCCCGCCCGACCAAGCGGGGGCGGACGGGTTCAGCGGCCCGCCGGCAGGAGGATCCGGACGTCGCGGATGCGCCGCTCGATGGGCAGGCGCGACCGGATCGCCGCCAACGTTTGTTTCGTCAGGCCCAGGGCGGAGGCGGGGCGGATGAACAGGGCAGCGTCGCTGCCGCCGAAGTAGTCGCGCATGATCGCCTGGTATTCGACCTGCCGAGGGCGCGTCCGGTCCTTCCCGTGCAGGTCGCGATCCGTGTCGTACGAGACGCCCGTGGGGCTGATCAGCAGCGGGCATCCGTTGTCCAGCACGCGTTGCAGCGAGTCGGTCAGGATCAGGATGGTCGGGTTGTCGGCGGTGGGGCAACGTGCGTCGGAGATCACGTCGGCGACGTCGCGGCTCGCGAACTGAGTGCTCGGTGGGTTGAACCCCACGAGCCTCGGCCAGGCTGCGATCACGAGCAGGCAGGCCAATCCGGCGACGTAGACGGCACCGATCGCCCTCGAGCTCCGCACGGAGACGCCCGGCAGCTCGACCAACGCCGCCGCCGCGCCGCCGATCGACAAGGCGCCCGCGGCCGCCATCCATCCGGCGTAATGCCCGAAGAATGACGGCGTGATGAGCAGGAACAGGCACTGCGCCAGGAACAGCGCGGTCCACAGCCGAACGACCGGCCGGCGCCACGCGACCCACAGGACCGCCACGACGACGACGGAGGCGATCAGCAGCGGAATCGCCCCGCCGACCACGTGGTCGGCGACGCCGGATGGCAGGCCTTCCATCGCGCGGATGCGGCTCGGGATCGGCGGACCGCCGGCGCCGCGGCCGATCTGGTCGAAGATGACCAGCCGCAGCATCGTCCCGCCGGCGGCTGCCAGGAACGGGAGGAAGGCGATCACCACCGCACCGATCCCCCCGAGCGCGTACGCGAGCATCGGCCGCAGCCATCCCCCCGGCTGTCGCACCACCCGCAGCAGCAGCCACACGAACACCACGGCTGCGACAACGGCGCCCCAGATCTGGATGGCGCACGACGCCCCGATGAGCAGCCCCACCACCAACGCCCTGCGCCAGGTCACGGGCGGCGACGCATCGGATCGGGGATAGGTGAGGGCCAACAGCGCGAGCAGGAGGAGCGCCGTCTGCGGGGCGATCAACCACGTGGACCGTTCGACCCTCGCGGCGACGATCCACACGGCGTACAGCGCCGCGGCCGTGAGCGCGGTCGTGCGACCTGCGCGCGAGCCGACGAGACCGACGAGGAACGTATTCAACGCGCCCAGGACCATGAACCCCACCCGGGCTGCGGCGAAGGCGGTCGAGTCGGACACCAGCCAGCTCAGCGCCGCGAACGGGGACAGCACATACACGATCCCAGGCGGGTGAAGCATCGGGAAGTCGCGATAGACGACCCGGCCGTCGGCGAGGGCGAGCGCCGTCCCCATGTAGACGCCGTCGTCGTAGTCGATGAAGCCGCGCAGGCCACCCGTCAGCAGGACGGGCACGAGCCGGATGGCGAAGGCAACGAGGGCGATCGCCGCGAGCTGCCACAACAACCGTCGATCGATTCCCAGGCGCTCGACGCGCGATCGACGGCCGTGCGTGGAGACGGCGCCGTCTGCCATCAGGTCTCGGGTTCCCTCGTGTGGTCTGGGGCCGCATCGGTGCTCGGCGGTCGCCTGGCGCGGCGGGGCCACGTCCCGTCGCGGCTTCGGCGTCGCCGGCCCGCATCGTAGCCGTGCGCGTGACCGAGCGCGGTCGCGACGTGTGACTGGGTGCCTTGACGCCGGCATCCGGCACGCGCACTGTCGCCGCGTCGTGCAGGCCACGTGGAGCGTCCGATAAGTGGACGTCGGCGGTCGCCGTTGGCGGGAAACGAGGGTCCGGAAGGGCCCGCCGAGTGGGGCTCTGCGAGCCCTCCGCTCCGTTGCCGCCCTTCGAATCCCTGTGCTATCCTCCCGCGGCGACCGCGCCTGTCGTGGGACTGTGCGCGCCGTGATCAGCCACCTCGAAACGAAGGGACGAAGACATCAGCCGAGACCTGCGCGTGAACCAGATGATCCGTGTCCCACAGGTGCGGGTCGTCGATGATGAGGGCCAACAGCTCGGCGTCATGCCGACACAACAGGCGCTCGCCATGGCGCAGGAGCGTGGGCTCGACCTCGTGGAGGTTGCGCCGACGGCGGCCCCTCCGGTGGTCCGATTTCTCGACTTCGGTCAGTACAAGTACGAGCTGACGAAGCGCGAGAAGGAAGCCAAGCGGAAGCAGCGCGCGGTTGAGTTCAAGGAGGTCCGCCTGACGCCGAAGATCGGCCAGGGCGACTTCGACACCAAGGTCCATCGCGCGATCGAGTTCCTCGAGGATGGCGACAGGATCAAGGTGACCGTCCGCTTCCGCGGCCGGGAGCTGACCCATCCGGAGATCGGCAGGACCCTGCTCGCCAGGTTCGGCGACAAGGTCAAGGACCACGGCACCGTGGACCGCACGCCGGTGCTCGAAGGCAAATCGATGTTCATGACGCTCGCCTCGGTTCACAAGCCGAGGGTCCACGAGCACAAGCTCCAGGGCCAGCGGCCCGACGGCGAGCATCCGGACGACGCTCCGGTGACCGAGCCGGAGGACGCGCCGGTGGCCGCACAGGCCGCGACCGACGCGACCGCCGCTCCGGTGGCGGTCGAAGCGGAACCGGTGGCCGCACCGAAGCCCGCGGCGGCGAAACCGGCCGCCGAGCCCGAGCCGGCCACGGAGCCGGAGCCGGCCGCCACAGCCAAGCCCGCGGCGGCGCCGAAGCCGGCCGCGGCGCCCGAACCGGAGCCGGTCGTCAAGCCGGAGCCGGCAGCCGAACCAGGACCAGTCGCCGCACCGACAAAAGTCGCCGAAGCCGCGCCAGTAGGAGAGTGAGCCCAGCGTGCCGAAGATGAAGACCCACAAGGGGACGCAGAAGCGCGTCGGCGTCACCGGCAGCGGGAAGTTCATTCGCGTGAAGTCGTGGCGCGGCCACCACCTCGAGATCAAGTCCTCGCGCCGGACCCGCCGCTACGCGGGCAAGGCGGTCGTGGGCCCCCAGCACCAGGAGCAGCTCCGCCGGCTCCTGCCGAACGCCTAGGAGCGATCGATGGCACGCGTCAAACGGGGCGTCACGTCCCACAAACGCCACAAGCGGCTGCTCAACGACGCCGAAGGCCGGTCGGGCACGAACCGCAAGCTCGTCAAGCGGGCCCGCGAGTCCCAGCTCCATGCGCTCGCCTACGCAACGCGCGACCGGAAGCAGCGCAAGCGCGACATGCGCCAGCTATGGATCATCCGGATCAACGCCGCCGCTCGCCTGAACGGGATCACGTACGGCAAGCTCATCGCGGGGCTCAAGAAGGCCAACGTCGACCTCGACCGCAAGATCCTCGCCGACCTCGCCGTCCGCGATGCCGCGACGTTCGGCCGGATCGCCGAGGTCGCACGAAGCGCCTGACGCTCCGGGCCACCTCGTCGGACCCTCGACGTCATTGACGGTCGAGGGTTCGTGATTCCCGGACCCTGTTCCTGAGGGACGCACGCTCGATGGATCTCGCCCAGCTGACCACCGACCTCGAGGCGCTGCAGGCGCGCGCCGTGGCTGCGGCCGCCGGCGCGCCGGATACGACCGCGCTCGACGCCCAGGAGGTCGAGGTCCTGGGAAAGAAGGGCGAGCTGACGGCGATCCTGCGGGGGATCGGCGCGCTGCCGGCCGAGGATCGCCCGAAGGTCGGCGCGATCGCCAACCAGGTCCGCGCGTCCGTGGAGGCCGCGCTCAACGATGCCCGAACCCGCCTCGGCGGCGCCGAGCTCGCGGCCCGGCTGGCGGACGAGGCCACCGACGTCACCACCCCCGGCCGGCCGATCCGCCGCGGGTCACTTCACCCGATCGCCGAGACCGCCCGCGAGATCGCCGCCGTCTTCGCCCAGTTCGGGTTCGTCGTCTACGAGGGACCCGAGATCGAGGACGACGTGACCAACTTCCAGATGCTCAACATCCCGCCCGACCATCCGGCGCGGGACCTGTGGGACACGCTCTACCTCGACGTCGACGGCCACCTCCTGCGCACCCACACGAGCCCCGGCCAGATCCGGGTCATGCACCAGGAGCGGCCGCCGATCCGCGCCCTGCTGCCGGGCCGCTGCTTCCGGTACGAGGCCGTGGACGCCAGCCACGCGTCGGAGTTCTTCCAGGTCGAAGGCCTGATGATCGACGAGGGGACGTCGATGGCCCACCTCAAGGGCGTCCTCGACCAGTTCGCCCATGCGATGTTCGGCGTGGATCGCCCCACGCGGTTCCGCCCCGGCTACTACCCGTTCACCGAGCCCTCGGTCGCGTTCGACATCCTGTGCGTCATCTGCAACGGCGCCAAATGCCCCGCCTGCTCGCGCACCGGCTGGATGACGATCCTGGGCGCCGGCATGGTCCATCCTGTCGTCCTGCGCTACGGCGGCATCGACCCCGAGCGCTACCAGGGCTTCGCGTTCGGCATGGGCGTTGAGCGGATCGCGAACCTCCGCCATGCGGTCGGCGACCTGCGGCTGTACATGGAGAATGACCTGCGCTTCCTGGGTGCCTTCCGATGAGGGTGCCCCTGTCCTGGCTGCGCGAGTTCGTCGACGTTGACCTGGGCCCGGAGCAGCTGGCCGAGCGGCTGACGCTGCTGGGGATGGAGGTCAAGTCCATCGAGCGCTGGGGCGCGGACTGGCAGCACGTCGTCACCGGCCAGCTGCTGACCGTAGAGAAGCACCCGCGTGCAGACCGGCTGTCGCTGACGACCGTGACCCTGGGCGACGGCGGGGAGCCGCTCGAGATCGTGTGCGGCGCCACCAACATCGCCCCGGGGCAGCGGATCCCGGTCGCGCTGCCCGGCGCCGTGCTGCCGGGCGACCGGCGGATCGAGCGGGCCGAGAAGATGGGCGTCGTGTCCAACGGAATGCTGTGCTCGGGCGAGGAGCTGCGGCTGACCAGCGACGGCGACGGGATTCTGATCCTCCCTGCCGACACCCCGCTCGGGGTGCCGCTGGCCGACCTCTATGGCGACGACGTGCTCGACGTGGACGTCAAACCGAATCGGGGCGACGCGCTGTCGATCCTCGGGCTGGCCCGCGAGGTGGCCGCCGCGACGGGCGGGCAGGTCAGGTTTCCGGAGGTCGAGATCGGGGAGGGGGACGGCCCCACGACCGCCGAACGTCTCGCGGTGGACGTGCGTGACCCCGATCTGTGCACCCGGTTCGTCGGCCGCTGGGTCAGCGGCGTGACGGTGGGGCCGTCGCCCGACCGGATCCAGATGCGCCTGCTCGCCGCCGGCCAGCGGCCGGTCTCGAACGTCGTCGACGCCTCGAACTACGTGATGCTCGAGCTCGGCAAGCCCGTCCACACCTTCGACGCCGCGGCCGTCCACCCGGGGCCGGACGGCCGACCCACGATCGTCGTGCGTCGCGCCGCGGCCGGGGAGCGGCTCGAGACGCTCGACCATGTCGAGCGCGAGCTCACCTCCGAGATGCTGCTCATCGCGGACCGCGAGGGCCCGATCGGGATCGCCGGGGTCATGGGCGGCGCGACGTCCGAGGTCAGCGACACGACCACGGACGTCGCGATCGAGTCGGCGATCTTCGACCCGGTGAGCATCCGGCGGACCGCCCAGCGGCTCGCCCTCCGCTCCGAGGCCAGCAGCCGGTTCGAGAAGGGCCAGGACCCGCGGCTGGCGCGGATCGGCGCCGATCGGACCGCGCAGCTCGTCCGCGAGTGGGCGGGTGGGGTCGTCGCCCGGGGCCGCGTGGACACCGCGGCCGACGAGCCGGGGCCGTCGCGGGTCACCTTCCGGCCCGAGCGCGTCAACCGTCTCCTCGGGACCGAGCTGTCGGCGGCCGAGCAGCGCGACCTGCTGGCGCGCGTCGGCATCGAGACGGAGGTGGCGTCCGGCGAGCCGGTGACGGTCGCCCTGCGGCCCGAGGCGCTGATCGTGGCTGGGCAGCGGGGCGAGACGGACGGGACGCCCGGCACGCTCGCCGCCCTGGTGCCGACCTGGCGCCGTGACGTCGTCGTCGAGGTCGACGTCGTCGAGGAGATCGCGCGCGTGCGCGGCTACGAGCTGGTGCCATCGGTGACGCCCGACACGGCCATGCCGGCGTTCCGCCCGTCGCCGGTCGAGGTGCGCGATCTCGTCCGCGAGACGCTGGCCGGCGCCGGCCTCACGGAGATCATCACGACCGCGCTGGTGTCGCCGCGGCATCTCGAGGTCTTCGCGCTCACGACCCCGGTGCCGTCGGTCGGTGACGACCCGCAGCCCGGGGACGCGCCGATCGCGGCCACGAACCCGCTCTCGCGCGACCACGCCATGCTGCGGGCGAACCTCCTGGGCAGCCTGCTCGACGTCGTCGGCACGAACCTGCGCCACGGCATCGACGACATCGCCGTGTTCGAGATCGGCAAGGGCTACGCGCGCGCCGGCGACGAAGCCCGCGAGTGGTGGCGGCTCGGGTTCGCCCTCGTGGGGTCGGCGCAGCCGCCGGCCTGGAACCGCCCGCCGCGGTCCTACGACCTCGACGACGCGAAGGGCCTCCTCGAGCTGCTCGCGCGCCGGCTGGACCTCGGGCGACCGGCGTACCGGTCCGAGTCGGGCGAGGCCGTGTTCCACCCCGGACGGACGGCTCGAGCCGAGATCGCGGGTCGCCTGCACGCCCTCGTCGGGGAGCTGCATCCGGCGACGGTCGAGGCGTGGCAGCTCCGCACGGGCGACGCCGTGATCGTCGGCGAGGTCGCCATCGAGGGGCTGGCCGAGGGTCGGCTGACGCCCGAGCGCGCGCCATCGGTCGGCCGCTATCCGGAGGTCGAGCGGGACCTGGCGATCGTTGTCGCCGAGGCGACGCCGGCGGCGTCGGTCGAGGCGGTCATCCGGCGGCGGGGCGGCGAGCTGTTGCGGGACGCCCGCCTGTTCGACATCTACCGGGGCACGCCGCTCGCGGGCACCGAGAAGAGCCTCGCGTTCCGGCTGCGGCTCGGCGCCGAGCGGACGCTCACCGAGGCGGAGGTCGACGCGGCGGTCGGGGCGATCGTCGCCGGCCTGCCGGAGGTCGCTGGACGGCTCCGCGCCTGACCGTGCGGACCGCCCCGGAGGGCACCGGACCGCACCGCACCACCCGATGGTCCTGACCCGTGGGAGCCATTGCGGGGCCCGTTCGGCCGCTGCTACCCTTCGGCGGAGTTTGGCCCGGAGCGGGCGGGCCAGCCGTCACCGAGGGATTGCGTGAATCTCGCCGACACCCTGACGAAGATCAACCTGTTCGACGTCGTCGTCATCCTGTACCTGTTCGGGTGGTTCATCCTCGGGTTCATCCAGGGCACCATCCGCCGGCTGCTCGGGATCGGCGCGCTCGTGTTCTCGTTCTTCCTGGCGTTGCAGCTCAATACGATCTGGCTGGGGAACTTCCTCTCAACGAACTGGACGCAGTATCCCAAGGAGTACTCGGTCATGATCGGGTACCTCGTGATCTTCGTCGCGGCGGTCGTGGCGTTCACGATCGTCATCCAGGGCACCTACAAGAAGGCGCCGCTGTTCGCGAAGTACCCGGTCCTCGACGAGATCCTCGGCGGCGTGCTGGGCGTGGTCCAGGGCTTCCTGCTGCTGCTGTTCCTCGTGATCATCCTCGACCAGTACTACCTGTACACGAACATCCCGCCCGACAGCGACGAGCTGTCGTTCCTGCGCACGTTCTGGGACGCCATGAACACCTCCAACACCGGAGGTCTGCTCCACGGCACGGTGATCCCGGCGTTCCTCACGATCTTCGGGTTCCTGATCCCCGGTGCGGTGCACGCGGTCTACGGCGCGGAATGACGGCGGGCCCGGGAGGCGGCCGTCCGCCTCCGGGCTCCACGCAGGCCACGGCCCGCAGCAGGACCGCGACCGGCGGAACGCCGTTTCCGCGTGACCTGCTGGCCGGCGACACCCTCGAGGCGGCCCGGGCGCTGATCGGCGCCCGCCTGGTGCGTGCCGGGCGATCGGATCCGGGCCACGAGGGCACGGACGTCCGCGTCGGCCGGATCGTCGAGGTCGAGGCCTACATCGGCGAGGGCGACCGGGCGTCGCACGCCCGCATGGGGCCCACCGCGAGGAACGCGGTGATGTTCGGGCCGCCCGGGATCGCCTACGTCTATCTTGTCTACGGCATGTACCACTGCCTGAACGTCGTCACCGAGGCCGCCCCTCGTCCCGCCGCCGTGCTCGTCCGCGCCGTCGAGCCGGTCGAGGGCGTGGCCACCATGCGTGCGGCGCGCGAGCGCCAGGCCCGCGGTCCGGTGCGGGCCACGGACGCGCGCCTCGCCGCGGGCCCGGGTCTCGCCTCGGCCGCCTTCGACATCGACCGGTCGCACACGGGCGTCGACCTGTGCGATCCGTCCTCGGCGCTGCGGCTGGAGGCGCGGCCGGCCGACGAGCCGGCGCCGGCGGTGCTCGCGACCCCGCGGATCGGCATCGCCTACGCCGGTGAGCCGTGGGTCTCCGTCCCGTGGCGGTTCGTCGCCGCGGGCAGCCCGTCGCTGAGCCACCGCGTCGCCACCGATCCGACGGCCTGATGGACGCCCGTTCGATCGCCCTGCTGGAGTTCCCGGCCGTCCGCGCCCGCCTGGCGGAGCGGACCTCGTTCGACCCGTCGCGGCGGCTCGCCGAGGGTCTGGAACCCTCGGCCGATCCCGTCCTCGTCGCTCGCGCGCTCGACGAGACGGACCAGGCGCGGGCGCTGATCCAGGAGCGGCCGGGCGTCGGCATCGGCGCCGCGCACGACATCGAGCCGTGGATCGTGCGCGCGACGCGCGGCGGACGCCTCGACGCGATGCAGTTCCTCGAGATCACCGAGACCCTCGACTCGGCGGCCCGCCTCGCGACCTCGCTCGCCGACGAGCGGCGGTCGCTGCTTCGCGACCTCGGCCGGCGGCTGCACCCGCTGCCGGCGCTCCGGGGCACGCTCGGGCGCAGCTTCGACCCAGCGGGCGAGCTGCTGGACACCGCGTCGCCCCGCCTGGGCCCGCTGCGGGCCGCGGTCCGCGTGGCGTACGACCGGTTGCGACGCCGGCTGGACTCCCTCGTCGGGTCGGAGCTCGGCGGCGCGCTCCAGGAGCCGATCGTGACGCTCCGCAACGGCCGCTACGTGGTCCCCGTGCGGGCGGATGCGCGGTCCCGGGTCAAGGGCATCGTCCACGACGCGTCCGGCAGCGGCCAGACGCTGTTCGTCGAGCCGCTGGTGGTCGTGGAGCTGGGCAACGCCTGGCGCGAGGCCCAGGCCGCCGTCGACGAGGAGGAGGGCCGGATCCTCGACGAGCTGTCCTCGCTCGTCGGCGCCAACGGCACGCTCCTGCTCGAGACGCTGGGGGCGCTCGCGCAGTTCGACTTCTGGGCGGCCAAGGCGCACCTCGCGGCCGAGCTCGACGGCATCCGCCCCGCACCAGCCGAGCGGACGGAGATCGTGCTGCTGTCGGCGCGGCATCCGGGGCTGACCGGCCGCGTCGTCCCGATCGACCTGCGGCTCGGCGACGGCTACACCGCGCTGGTGATCACCGGCCCCAACACCGGTGGCAAGACCGTCGCCCTGCGGACCGTCGGGCTCCTGTGCCTGATGCACCAGGCCGGCCTCCACGTCCCGGCCGCCGCGGGCTCGACGCTGCCGGTGCTGCGCGACGTGTTCGCGGACATCGGCGACGAGCAGTCGATCGCCCAATCGCTGTCGACCTTCTCGGGGCACCTACGGTCGATCATCCGCATCGTCGAGCACGCCGGCCCGGGCACGCTCGTGCTGCTGGACGAGCTCGGCGCCGGCACCGACCCGACCGAGGGGTCGGCCCTGGCCCAGGCGCTGCTCGACCACTTCATCCGCTCCGGGGCCCTGGTCGCGGCGACGACGCACTACGCGGAGATCAAGGTCTACGCGCACGAGACGGCCGCCGCGCGCAACGCCTCGGTCGAGTTCGACCTCGAGTCGCTGACGCCGACCTACCGCCTCACGATCGGGCTCCCGGGCGGCAGCCAGGCGTTCGCGATCGCCGAGCGCCTGGGCCTGCCGGAGTCGATCGTCGCCGACGCGCGCGGCCGCCTCAGCGAGAACCAGCAGGCGTTCGAGTCCACGCTGGCATCGATCCGCGAGCAGGAGGGCGAGATCGCGGGGGCGGTCGAGCGGGCGAGGGTCGCCGAGGCGAAGGCCGCCGAGTCCATGCGAGCGGCCGACGACGAGCGCCGGCGAGCGCGCAAGGAGCGCGACGAGGCCGTCCGCGCCGCGCGCGAGGAGGCGGAGCGGCTCGTCGAGGGCCTGCGCACGGACGTCGCCGGGATCCGCCGCCGCCTGGAGCGCGAGACGGTGACTGCACCGGCCATCGACGACGCCCTGTCACGCGCGGAGCGGACCCTCGAGCGGCTGCCCGCGACCGAGCGCCCACCCGAGCGAGCGGCGCCGGCAGAGCCACACACGTGGCGCCTGGGCGACCGCGCCCGCAGCCGCAGCGGCGGCTGGGAGGGCCGGATCGCGGCGCTGGAGAAGGGCGGCACGCGCGCGACGCTCGAGGCGGGCGGCATGCGCGTCTCGGTGGCGGTCGACGACCTCGAGCCGGCAGTGGGCGGTGGCGAGGCAGCGAACGACGGTTCGGGCAGGGGTGGCGGCCGGTCGCGGTCCGAAGGGTCGGGCATCGGCGCCCTGCAGCTGGCGAAGTCCCGGACGGTCGCCTCGTCGCTGGACCTCCGCGGGGCCCGCGTCGACGAGGCGCTCGAGGCGCTGTCCCGCTATCTCGACGACGCCGCGCTGGCCGGCCTCGAGCAGGTGATCGTGATCCACGGGCTCGGCACCGGCGCGCTGCGCGACGCGGTCCGCGAACAGGCGTCCGCGAATCCGCTGGTGAAGGACCTCCGCCCGGGGGAGCGCGGCGAGGGCGGGGACGGGGCGACGATCGTCCGGCTGTAACCCGTCAGGGCTTGGGCACGGGCCCGATGCCGTTGCCGTTGCCCCCGTTGCCCGGGTCCGGCGTCGGGCTCTCTTCCGGCGGCGCCGTGGGACACGGGTTGAACGGATCGATCGACACGCACGGCGTCGGCGGCGGCGGTGCGAGCTTGCAGTTCTTGCTCGGCGCGAACCGGCCGCCCCACGAGGCGCCGAACGGGTAGAAGCCGCCGCCGTAGAGGTAGGCCGTGTGGGTCCCCTTCGGCCCACCGGACACGCCCGGTCCGCGGGCGGCGCGCGCCTGCCACGCGATGTCGGCGCGCTGCCATGACCGGTAGCCGGATTCGACGTTGCTGAAGTCGATGAACGTGCGGGTCACCATCGGTCCCGCGCAGCCCTCGCGCCACCGGAGACCCGACGCCGCGTCGACGTCGACGGCCACGCCCATGTCCGCGGATCGCCGCGGCGCCGTGCCGGGCAGGAACAGCTCCTCGACGGTCCGCCGCGATCCGGCGCCCGGCTTCATGCCGGTGAAGGCGTCGACCTTCGCCGTCTCGAGGCCCTTGGGCCGCGTCTTCGCGAACCCTTCGATCGGCATGCCCTTCGAGACGTCCGACAGGATCGCCGACCACAGCGGCGCCGAGGTGTCCAGCGAGAGCTTGCCGTCGTTGGCCGAGTTGTCGGAGTTGCCCATCCAGACGCCTGCGACGAGCGCGGGCAGGTTCTTGTTGGTCGGCGGCGCGAGGAAGCCGTACGCGTGGACGTCCTTGTTGTCGCTGGTCGTGCCGGTCTTGTACGCCGCGGGCCTGACCTTGGACCCGGTCACGCCGTCCGTGATGCGCCACTTGCCCCAGAACGGGTTGACGCTGCGGATCGTGTTGCCGGCCAGGATGTCCGTCAGGACGTAGGCGGCCTGGCGCGAGGCGATGCGCTCGCCCGTCGGCTTCGCGTCATTGAGCGGCCACACCTGGTTGCCGCTCGAGTCGAGGACCTTCTGGATCGTATGGCGCGGCATCAGGACGCCGCCGTCCGCGATCGCGCCAAAGGCGCTGATCATGTCGATCGGGTGGACCCCGAGGGTGCCGATGCTCTCGGACACCACGGGCGCGGTGCCGGCCTGGAACGAGAGCCCGTAGTCCTGGAATTTGTTGAACTCGTGGTCGATGCCGTTGATGATCCCGGCCTTGATCGCCGGGATGTTCAGGGAGAACTGGAGCGCGCTCCGGAGTCGGACGGGGCCGCGCTCCGCACCGTCGGCCTGGGTCGGCAAGTACGGCCGGGCGCCGGGGCTCGCGAAGTTCGTGACCACGTCCATGAACATGGTGGCCGCGGTCATCGTCTCGTCGTCGATCCCGATCAGGTAGACGAGCGGCTTGATCGACGACCCGGGCTGCCGCCAGCCGTCGGACAGCACGTCGAACTGGGGCTGGAACTTCTTGTTGCCCTTCGACGTGTACGACGCTGACCCCATGTAGGCGAGCACCTCGCCTGTCCGGTAGTCGACGACGCCCGCCGCGGCGTTGTGCAGGTTGTGGCCGGCGAGCCCCATGATCCAGTTCCACTCGGAGCGCGGGATCTGCCGGTTCTTGAGGATCGTGGTGGGGTGGGCAGCGTTGGGCACGATCGCCGCGGCGTAGACCCACTTCTCGACGATGCGCTGCATCCGGTAGTCGAGCGTGGTCATGACCTTGTAGCCGCCGGTGTCGATCTTCTGGCACTCGCTCGAGTCGCCGCACAGGATCTGGCCGAGCTCATCGCGCACCTGCCACACGAACTGCGGCGCGCGCCACTGGTCGGCGATCTGCGAAGCGATGATCACGGGCTCGGTCTTCGCGGCCTCGTAGTCCGCGTCGGTGTAGTCGCCCTTGGTCAGCACGCTGCGGGTCTTCATCAGGTCGAGGATGAAGTTGCGGCGTTGGACGATCTCGCTCGTCGCCGGCACGACGAGGTGCTCCTGCTCGACGCCCTTGCTGTCCTTGTAGGTCTCCTCGACGGCGTTCTTCACGAGGTCGAAGCGCGTCGGTGACTGCGGGATCCCGGCCAGGATCGCCATCTGGGCGAGCGACAGCTCCTTGAGGTCCTTGTGCCAGTAGCTCCGCGCCGCGGCCGCGACGCCGTAGCTGCGGTTGCCGTAGAAGTTCTGGTTGAGGTACTTCTCGATGATCGTCTGCTTGCCTGCCTCGCCTGGGTAGGCCTCGGTCAGCCGGATCGACTGGATGATCTCCTTGGCCTTGCGCTCGTAGACGCTGCCCTCGAAGGCGCTCGACGGGAGGAGTCGGGCACGCACGAGCTGCTGGGTGATCGTCGAGCCGCCGCGGTCGCGGCCCTGGATGGTGTCGATGGCCGCGGCCACGAAGCCGGCCGGATCGAAGCCCGAGTTCTCCCAGAAGGTCTTGTCCTCGATCGACGTCGTCGCGTCGATGAGGGCGGGCGGGAAATCCGGAAAGGTGACGACCTCGCGCCGGTCGTCGCCGAGCCGGGCCAGCTGGACGTCGCCGCTGCGGTCGTACACCGTCGTCTGCTGGGTGAAGCCGAGATCGTCCAGCGCCTGCTTGGGGTCGGCGAGGTCGCGCGACAGGTACGTGTACGCGGCCACGGAGGCGGTGGCGCCGGCCACGCCGAGCAGGGCGATGACGAGGAACAGGAAGAGGGGGATCGCGACGGCGGCGGCCTTGGCCGCGTTCGCACCGTTCCCGCGGGGGCGGCGGCGGTCACCGAGCCGGCGACGACGCTGCCTCCGGAGGCTGGTTTGCATAACGGGCGTGAAGATACCATGCAGGGAATGGACGCCCGACCGAGTCGATCGGGCCGGACCATCGACGGTTCCGGCCTTCAGCCTGTGACGTCCGCGTGATCGATTCGGCCGTCGGCGGCGACCCGGCGGGCCTCGGCGGGCTGCTCGCGGAGCTCGAGTGGCGGGGGATCCTGCACGAGACCACGCCCGGCCTCCCCGAACGACTCGCCTCGGGTCGTCCGATCTCCGCCTACATCGGCTTCGACCCCTCCGCGGAGTCGCTCCACGTCGGCCACCTGGTGCCGATCTTCGGCCTGATCCGCTTCCAGCGGTTCGGGGGGCGGCCCGTCGCCCTCGTGGGCGGTGGGACGGGGATGATCGGCGACCCGTCGGGCCGGTCGTCGGAGCGGAACCTGCTCGACGCGGCGACGATCGAGCGCAACGTGGCCTCGATCCGCTCGCAGCTGGAGCGCTTCCTCGACTTCTCGCCCGGACCCACCCAGGCCGTGCTCGCGAACAACCTCGACTGGCTGGGCAAGCTGTCGCTGATCGAGTACCTGCGCGACGTCGGCAAGCACTTCACGATCCCGTACATGCTGGCCAAGGACTCGGTCCAGCAGCGCCTCGACCGCGGGCTGTCGTTCACCGAGTTCAGCTACATGACCCTCCAGGCGTTCGACTTCGCGACGCTGTATCGGGACCACGGCGTCGAGATGCAGATGGGCGGCGCGGACCAGTGGGGGAACATCACGGCCGGCCTCGAGCTCATCCGCCGGACGAGCGGCGACGCCGACGAGAGCCCCGCCCATGGGATCGCGTACAAGCTGCTGCTGTCGCCGTCGGGCGCCAAGTTCGGCAAGAGCGAGGGCGGCGACTCGGTCTGGCTGGACCCGGAGCGCACCACGCCCTACGCGTTCTACCAGTACTGGGTGCAGGCGGACGACCGCGACGTGGGCACCTACCTGCGCTGGTTCACGGAGCTCTCGCGCGAGCGGATCGAGGCGCTCGACGCCGAGGTCGCGGCACACCCGGAGCAGCGGGCGGCGCAGCGAGAGCTGGCGTTCGACGTCACGAGGCGGGTCCATGGGGAGGCGGCGGCCCGGGACGCGGAGCAGCGAAGCCGCACGGCGTTCAAGGGGGCGGCGCAGCTCACCCTTGAGGACTGGGTGGCGATGCGCGAGACGCTGCCGCACTTCGTGCTCGGCCGCGAAGCGATGGGGTCAGTGCTCGAGTTCGCGATCGGCTCGAACGCCTACGCGTCGAAGAGCGAGGCTCGTCGCGGCATGGCGGGTGGTGGGTTCTACATCAACGACGTGCGCGTTTCGGACCCGAATGCACCGGTCCCGGATCCGTTCCTCCGCCGCTTCTGGCTGGTGCGGACCGGCAAGAAGAACTTGCGGTTGGTCGAGCCAGCCGAGTGACGCACGCGTCGCTGCGACCGAGCGAGGCGACCGCGCTGATCCTGCGGGTGGCGCTGCCGCCTCGGCTCGAGGCCCTCCGGATGCGGAGCGTCCCCGATGCGGCCGATGGCCTGCCCGCGCACCTCACGGTGGCATACCCGTTCGCGGAGGCGGGCTCGATCGATGACGGCGTCGTCGCCCTCGTGAGGGACGTCGTCGCCCGGCATGCCCCGTGGACGATGCGGCTGGTCGAGCGTCGCCGGTGGCCCGACACGGTGTACGCCTCGATCGACCCCGACGGCCCCGCCATCGCCCTCCAGGCCGACCTGGCGACCGCGTTTCCGTCGCTCCCGATCTACGGGGGCACGATCGACGTGTTCGTGCCCCACGTGACGGTCGCCGAGGGCGAGGCCGCGGACGACCCCGACATCGACGCCGACCCGGCCTGGAACGACCTGCCGATATCGATCGCCGTGAGCGAGGTGGAGCTGATCGTGCGAGGCGAGGATGGCGGGTGGGCCTCGACCCGGACGTTCCCGTTGCGCGGGCCCGAGCCGCTCGGCTAGCGGCGGTCTCGACGGAGCCGGCGCAGGCAGTTGCCCGAACGGGCAGCCCCGGTTGCCCGACCGGCTGCACCCGAGTCTGCTTGCCCGAGCGATGACCGCTGTCCATCGTGGACCCGACATGAGGCTCGATCGCAGGCCGGCCCCCAGCCGATCGCCCGTGCCGGTCAAGGGGCCGAACGGCGGCGGCGCGTCGCCGGCCGCCCGAACGCCGGCGGACGCCGTCGATGCCGCGCTGCTCGACGGCCACGCGGACCCCGACCTGGTGGCGCTGCCCGCGCTCTCGGCCGCCGGCGTCCTGGACCTCCAGCGCGTCGCCGGCAATGCCGCGGTCAGCGGCTATCTCGCGGGACGCCGGCCCACGGTGCAGCGTTGGGGGTTCCCGCTGGGCGCGTTCGTGCCGGCGCACCCGGAGCTGCGCGAGGGGATGACGGGCGAGGCCGTGCGCGAGCTGCAGGAGAAGCTCAGCCTCGCGACGGCCGCTGGCGGGGCGCTCACGACCGATGGCGACTTCGGGCCGGCGACACGCCGCCGGCTGCGCGCCTTTCGAACGTCGAAGGGCCTCGGGACCAGCAACGTCGCCGATGCCGCACTATGGACGGCGCTCGATGCGGCCGTCGCGGCACTGCCGGCGCCCGTTCGACCGGTCCTGTCCGTCGGCAGCAACGGCCCCGACGTCGCGCTCGCCCAGCAGAAGCTCAACGCCTTCGCCGGGGCGGCCGCGCCGCTGCCGATCGACGGCGTGTTCACGGTCGTGATGATGGCGTTCGTCAGCGCGTTCCAGGCCGGACAGCACATCACGGTCAACGGCACGGTCGACGCCGCCACCTGGACCAAGCTCGACACCGCCTCGCCCGGCGGCGGCGTCCGGATGGAGGGCGGGGCGCCCGTCGAGCAGCACGTCGCCAACCGTGGAGGCGCCAGCCCGCTCGGGGCGCCGCTCGCAGGCACGACCCTGCACCGGCCCGTCGGCCCGGGTGGGCTCCTGCGCGGGTCGGCGGTGCGGGAGTTCCAGCTCAAGCTGAACGTGTGGCGCAACGGCCAGGGCCTGGCGCCGATCACGGACGACGGCAAGTGGGGCAACGACACGCGGACCGCGACGGTGGCATTCCAGGTCGCCACCCCGGGACTCGCACCGGGTTCCGGCATCGGCGACCAGCCAACGTGGACGGCACTCGACGCGATCGCGGGGACGGTCGCCGTGGGCTTCCGAGAACGCCAGTGGCAGGAGGAGGTCGGCGGGGCGACGTACGGGATGGACAACACCGGCCGGGGCGGCTCGCGCTACGCGTGGGAGATCCGCGCGCGGGACATCCACGTGACGTCGAAGGTGCGGTTCACCGGTGCCGCGCCACCATCGGCGTGGTTCGGCCACATCCGTCGCGCGTGGAACGTCTTCAAGGCCGTGCGCGAGGGCACCAATGAGTCCCTGCTGATCAACTTCGACATGGTCAGCGGGAGCGGCGGGGACTCGCGCGCCGTGAAGGTGGTGCCGCCTCCCAAGGTGGACCGCGCCAACGCGGGCACCTGGTACGTGGCCGACACGGACGCGGCGAACTCCGTCCCGCACGAGTTCGGACACCTGATCGGCCTGCGCGACGAGTACCAGCTGCACCCGGGCGACTTCCGCGCCATCACCGGCCGTGAGCCGGACGTGGGGTCGACGGCCGGCCCGGTCGGGGTCACGCCGCTGACGATCGCCACGAACCTGCGGGCGGCGATGATGGCCCGCAACACGGCGAACGCGTTCACGGCAGTCGCCGGCGTGCAACCGGGCGCGTTTGCCCAGCAGGTCGTGGCGCAGTACGCGACGCTCGGGGCGGCCACCGTTCCGGCCGTCGTGGCGGCGCCTGGCGTGACCCCACTGCCCGCGGTCCCGTTGACGACGAACCTGGTCCGGGACCTGGAGGCGGCCCTCGTGGACAACGCGGCGCTGGACAAGTACAACACGATCCAGGTGCTGACCTACAGCAGCGGCTCGATGATGGGCGACTCCTCGCGCGCGTTCGATCCGCACGACCACGGCGTCCAGGCGCGTCACGTCCAGGAGTTCGTCGACGTGATCCAGCAGGTGCGCGGCGGGCGCTGGCACGTGGAGCTGCGGTGACGATCCGATACCGGCTCACCGGCGGGCGGTCCGTTCCCGGTCACGACGAACGGCTGGAGATCGACGGGGGCCGATTTCGGCTCCGGCGCACCACCGGCGTTGCCGTCGTGGGGCGCTTCTCGGGCGAGCTTCCCGCGGGGGCCGCTCGCTCGGTCGACGCCGCCGCCGACGCCGTGCGCGGGTCGACGTCGATGCACCTCTCGGTCTCGCCCGGAGCCTCGCCCGAGAGCATCGACGCGGACGGGACCAGGATCGAGGGCGACCTCGACGACGCGCCCGAGGCGTGGTCGGCGCTGGTCGAGCGACTGCGCGACCTGGTCGACCGCCTCGTCGACGCCCCCGAGGCCGCGATCGCGCTGGAGGTGGACGAGGACGGGCGGGGCGCCCGCCTGGTCCACCGGGGGTCGACGCCGGTCGAGGTGGACCTCTCCGAGACGCGGATCGCCGTCAACGCCTGGCACGGCTACTACGAGCCGGCCGGCCGCTGGGACCGCGGCCCCATCGCGATCGACGCGCCGGCGACGGCCGAGCCAGGCTGGCGCGCCGAGCTGCCGTTCGAGCACGACCTCCCGACGGGCAACGGGTACAGCCTCCAGGTGGAGGCCGACTTCGCGATCCGGGACGACGATGGGTGGCGCCCGGTCGGCGCGGTGCGAGTGCCGGTGATCGATCCGCCGCGCTAGCGGTGACGGTCGCGCAGGACGTCGATCACATCGCGGGGCTCGATGCCGCGCTCCACGAGCAGGACCATGGCGTGGTAGAGGAGGTCGGCGGCCTCGCCGGCGAGCTGCGCCCCGGTCTCCATGCGGCTGGCCCCCGCGACCTGGGCCGCCTCGTCGTTCTTGGCCGCGAGCAGGACCTCGGTCGCCTCCTCGGCGACCTTGCGACCGGCCGCGTCGACGCCGCCATCGAGCAGGGCGACGGTGTACGAGCCCTCGGGCCGATCGGCCGCCCGCTGGGCGATCGTCGCCCACAGGGACTCGAGCCAGGCGAAGCCCTGCGGTTGCGACGCGACCGCGCCATCGGCATCGAAGCAGGAGCGGGTGCCCCGATGGCAGGTCGGACCGGCCGGCTCGACGCCCAGCAGGAAGGCGTCCCCGTCGCAGTCGAGCGCGAGGGACCGAAGACGGAGCACGTTGCCCGAGGTCTCGCCCTTCCGCCACAGGCGGTCACGCGAGCGCGAGTGGAAATGCACGTCGCCCGTCTCGAGGGTGGCCGCCAGCGCCTCCGTGTCCAGCCAGCCCACCATGAGCACGCGTCCGTCCGCGACGTCCTGGACGACGCCGGCGACCAGGCCGTCGGCGCCCCAGGAGACCGCCGACGGGTCGAGCGGCGCGTCGATCGCGACCTGGCCGGGCGTCGTCATGCGGCGGCGCCGGCGGGAACGGCCCGCACCGGCAGCCCGGCCTCGGCCATCGCCGCCTTGACCTCGGCGATCGACACTTCGCGCCGGTGGAACATCCCCGCCGCCAGCACGGCGTCGGCGCCGCCCTCGCGCACCGCCTCGACGCAGTGGGCCGCGTCCGCGGCCCCGCCCGAGGCGATGACCGGGACCGCGACGCGGCAGGTGATCGCGCGCAGCAGCGGGATGTCGAAGCCCGACTTCGTCCCGTCGCGGTCGATCGAGGTCACGAGCAGCTCGCCCGCGCCCTGCGCGACCGCCCGGATCGCCCACTCGACGGCGTCGAGGCCCGCCGGCTCGCGCCCTCCCTTGACGACCACCTCGAACCCGGACGCGAACCGGTCGTCGGGCGAGCGGCGGGCGTCGATCGCGACCACCACGGCCTGGCTGCCGAAGCGGGCCGCACAGGCGGTGACCAGGGCCGGATCGGCGACGGCGCGCGTGTTCAGGCTGACCTTGTCGGCGCCGGCGCGAAGGACCTCGCGCATCTCGTCGACGCTGCGGACGCCACCGCCGACCGTGAGCGGGATGAACGCCCGCCGGGCGGTCCGCTCGACGATGTCGAGCAGCGTCGCGCGGCCCTCGGGGGCCGCGGTGATGTCGAGGAACACGAGCTCGTCCGCGCCCTCGCCGGCATAGCGCTCGGAGAGCTCGGGCGGATCGCCCGCGTCCACGAGGTCGACGAATCGGGTGCCCTTGACGACGCGCCCGTTCGCGACGTCGAGACACGGGATGACCCGCCGCCGGAGCATCAGGCCGCCGCTCCGGCCCGCCCGGCGAGCCCGACGACGTTCGCGATCAGCCGCAACCCGTCGATGCCGGACCGCTCCGGATGGAACTGCACGCCCAGGAGGCGGCCGCGCGCGACCGCCGACACGAACGAGCGGCCGTGGTCGGTGACGGCGAGCGCGGCCGGGTCGGCGTCGCCCTCCGGTGCGCCGACGTACGAATGGACGAAGTAGAAGTCCGCGCCGTCGTCGATGCCGTCGAACGCGGGGTGCGGCCGGATCCGCGCGACCTGGTTCCAGCCGATGTGCGGCAGCGTCGGGGCCCCGACGAGGCGAACCGTGCGCCCGCGCAACACCCCCAGGGTCTCGGCGCCGTCCTCGTCGCTGCCCTCGAACAGGAGCTGGAGCCCGAGGCAGATGCCGAGGAACGGGCGGTCGTCGGCGATCCAGGCGCGGATCGGCTCGACGAAGCCCGCGGCGCGCAAGCGGTCCATCGCCGGTGCCGCGGCGCCGACGCCCGGCACGACGAGCAGGCCCGCGCCGTCGATGTCGTCGGGCACCAGCGCGCGACGGGGACGTGCGCCCGCGGCGAGCAGCGCCTGTTCGATCGAGACGAGGTTGCCCGCGCCGTAGTCGACCACGGCGACGTCCACGCGCGACCCGGTCACCCGAGCGATCCCTTCGTGGACGCGACCCCGGTCCGGCGGGCATCCGGCTCGCAGGCGACCCGGAGGGCGCGCCCGAGTGCCTTGAACGCGGCCTCGGCCAGGTGGTGGTCGTTGCGACCCGTGCCGCCGACGTGGACGGTCGCGCCCGCCATGCGGGCGAACGCCTCGAGGGCATGCTCGACGAGCTGGAGCGGAAGCGCTCCCGCACGCTCTGCGCGGAACGGGAGGTCGATCACGGCGTACGGGCGGCCGCCGACGTCCACGACGGCGGTGGCGAGGGCCTCGTCCATCGGCACCGCGCTGTCGCCGAACCGGTTGATCCCGGCCCGGTCGCCGAGCGCCTCGGCGAACGCGGACCCGAGCACGAGCGCGACGTCCTCGACGGTGTGGTGCTCGTCGACGTGGAGGTCGCCCGCCGCGCGCACCTCGAGGTCGAACAGCCCGTGGTGGGCGAGCGAGCCCAGCAGGTGGTCGTAGAACCCGATCCCGGTTGCGACGTCGGCCACGCCCGTCCCGTCGAGGTCGAGCGTGATGGTCACGTCGGTCTCCCGAGTCTTGCGGGCGACCCGGACACGCCGTTCCGCGCGCTCCAGGACGTCGATCGTGCCGAGCGGCGTGGTCATGCGGGCGTCGCTCCATCGAGGGCGGGGATCGCGGGCAGCGTCGGTGCGATCGCGACCGCCGCCGCGATCAGGCGGTCGTCCTCGTCGGGGTTGCGCACGGTCACCCGCAGGCAGTGGGCGAGGGGATGGTCGTGGCCGAAGGTGCGCGGGACCAGGCCGCGCGCCATCAGCGCGAGCGCTGCCTGCTCGGCCCGCTCCGGCGTGACGAGATCGAGCAGCACGAAGTTGGTCACCGACGGCTGCGGGCGCCAGCCGGCCGCCTCGAGCCCGGCGACCAGCCGCGGACGCTCCCGTTCGACGCGCTCGACGTTGGCGCGCATGCCCGGCTCATCGCCCAGCGCCGCCGTGACGGCGGTGGCGGAGATCGTGGTGATCGATCCCGGCGGCCGGTAGAGCGCAATCCGGCGGAGCGTGTCCGCCGCCGCGATGGCGAACCCGACCCGGAGCCCGGCGAGCGCATAGGCCTTCGACGCGGTCCGAACCACGACGAGGTTCGGGAAGCGGGTGCGGAGCCCGATCACGGTCAGGCCGCTGAACTCGCTGTACGCCTCGTCCACCACGACGGCAGGGGCCGGGCGGCCGTCGGCGTCGGCGTCCGCCTCGATCTCGGCGAGCAGGGTCTCGACCGCGCCGTCGGGCTCCGGGCGTCCGGTGGGATTGTTCGGGTTGCAGATCCAGACGAGCGTCGCCTCGCGGGCGGCCCTGCGCACGGCCGGCAGGTCCATCGCCCAGCCGTCGTCGCGGCCGAGGCGCGGGACGGCGATCACGCGCCCCCCGCGCTGCTCGGCGTGGATCCGGTACATCGGGTACGTGGGGACGGAGATCACGGCCGCCTCGCCGGCGGGCAGGAAGGCCTTCGTGCACATGTCCAGGATCTCGTCGGCGCCCGCGCCGGGCACCAGCTCGTCGGTCGAGACGCCGTAGGCCGCCGCGCCGGCCTCGACCAGCCGGCGGTAGTCGCCCGGCGGGTATTCGGACAGCGGCGTCTCGAACCGGCCCGCGGCGAGCAGGCCGGCAAGGAGCGCGGGCGGCGCGGGCGACGTGTTGAGGTCGAACCGCAGGACCTGGGCGACCGGGATGCCGAAGCGCTCCGCGACGCCCTCGTCGGTCGCCTCCCAGCTGTACGAGGCGGGGTCCGTGGGCGAGGAGACGCTGAACGGGCTCGGGCTCATCGGGGACCGCCGGTCGTTGGAGCATCGTCGAAGCGGGCCTCGACCGCATCCCGGTGGGCCAGCAGGCCCTCGGCCTCGGCGAGCGTGCGGATCGTCGGCCGGAGCGCGGACAGGCCATCGCGGGTGATCCGCTGGACCTGCGAGAACTTGCCGTAGGTCTCGACGGCGAGCGGCCCACACGCCCGCGCGAGCCCGCCGGTCGGCAGGACGTGGTTCGCGCCCGACGCGTAGTCGCCGGCCGATTCCGGCGACCACCGTCCGACGAAGATCGAGCCCGCGTTGCGGACCCGGGCCACGGCGGCCTCGACGTCCTCGACGTCGATCGAGAGGTGCTCCGGGCCGTAGCCGTCGACGAAGGCGATGCCGGCCTCGAGGTCCTTGACGAGGACGATCCGCCCGTGGTCGGCCAGGGCCCGGGCGAGGATGTCGCGCCGGAGGGCGGTCGCCAGCCGTCGGCGGACGTCGGCCTCGACCGCGTCCGCGAGCGCCTCGTCGGGCGTGACGAGCAGGGCGGGGGAGTCGACCCCGTGCTCGGCCTGCGTGATCAGGTCGGCGGCGACGGTCGAGGGGTCGGCCGACGCATCCGCGAGCACCAGGCCCTCGGACGGACCGGCGGGCAGGTCGATGGCCACCTCGCCGGCGAGCTCGACCTTGGCCGCGGTCACCCACGCGCTGCCCGGCCCGACGACCAGGTCGGCCGGCGGCAGGCCGACCTCGGGGAGCCCGTAGGCGAGAGCCCCGATCGCCTGGACGCCGCCCGCGACCAGCAGGCCGTCGATGCCGAGCAGCCCGGCCGCGCCGAGCAGGACCGGGTCGACGTGGCCGTTCCGGTCCGCGGGCGAGGCGACCACGATCGCCGCGACGCCCGCGACCTGGGCCGGCACCACGGTCATCACCACCGACGACGGGTAGGGCGCCGAGCCGCCGGGCACGTACGCCCCGACGCGCGACACCGGCAGCCAGCGGCGCTCGAGCTCGACCCCCGGGACGATCTCCGTGCGCGACGACGCAGGACGCTGCGTCTCGGCGAACCGGCGGACGTTGGCGATCGCCGCCTGGAGCGCCGACCGCTGCTGCGCTGGCAGCGCGTCGGCCGCCGCGGCGAGCTCGGCGCGGGTGAGCAGCAGCCGGCCGTCGGGTCGACCACCGCCGTACTTCGCGGCGGCCTCGCTCACGGCGATGGCGCCCCCCGCGCGCACGTCGGCGAGGATCGCGCGGGCCGCTTCGCGCACGGCCGGATCGGGCACGGCGCCGCGCCGGAACAGGGCGTCGCGCTCGCGGAGCCCGTCCGCGTCGACGCGACGCGCCCGGAGGTCGAGGCGCCGCAGCCGGAGGTCGGCGGCGAGGCTCGCGCCGTTGACGGTCCCGGCACCGGTTGCGCTCACGGCAGGATCTTCTCGATCGGCAGCACCAGGATCCCCGACGCCCCCGCCGCCTTGAGCCTCGGCAGCAGGTCCCAGACCTCGTCCCCGCCGACGACGGCGTGGATGGCGATCATCCCGGCGTGCGCGAGGGGGATCACCGAGGGCGACTCGAGCCCGGGCAGGAGCGCCTCGAGCTCGGCGAGGTGGGTCGCGGGCGCGTTCATCATCAGGTACTTGCGGCCGCGCGCCGCGATCACGGCGCCCAGCATGGTGACGATCCCGTCGAGCTCGGCCGCTCGTTGCCGGCTCGCCGTGGGGTTCGCGACCAGGACGGCCTCCGAGGCGAGGATGTCGCCGATCGGCCGCAGCCCGTTCATCGCCAGCGTCGAGCCGGTCGACACGAGGTCCACGATCCCGTCCGCGACGCCCAGCCGTGGCGCGACCTCGACGGCACCGGACAGCGGCACGACGTCGACGGCGATCGCCTGGCCCGCGAAGTAGCGCCGCGCGACGTTGGGATGGGACGTCGCGACGCGGTGGCCGGCGAGATCGGCGATCGACTGGTACGGGGAGTCGGACGGCACGGCGGCGACCAGGCGGCAGCGGCCGTAGCCCAGCTCGCGCACGACCGGCAGCTCGGCACCCGTCTCGGCCAGCAGGTCGCCGCCCGTGATGCCCAGGTCGGCCACGCCGTCGCCCACGAACTCGATCACGTCGCCGGTCCGCACGAACAGGATGTCGAGCGGATGGTTCTGGACCCGCGACACGAGGCTGCGGTCGTGCTCCTCGAACACGAGGCCGGCGTCGTGCAGCAGGGACAGCGTCGGGTCGACCAGGCGGCCCTTGTTCGGCACCGCCAGCCGGAGGCGTTCCCTCATCGGGTCGGCGCGTCCGCGTCGCGGACTCGATCCAGCATCAGGCGGTAGCCGCCCTCGCCGTGATGCAGCCACGACGCGATCCTGGTGATCGTCGCCGTGCTCGCCCCGGTCTCGCGCGAGATCTCGGCGTAGTGCTTGCCGGAGTCGAGGAGCCGGACGACCGCCCAGCGCTGCGCGAGGTCGCGGAGCTCGCCCAGGGTGCACAGGTCGCGCAGGAAGCGGCCGCCCTCCTCGGCGTCCTCGAGGCGCAGGAGCGCGTCGATCAGCGCCTCCGTCTCCGACGTCCGCCAGTCGTCTGCCACGGCGTACGATGCCTCCAGTCATCCCACCCCGCATCTCAGGGTGGTCGTCGACCATGCTACCGTAGTAGCGTGCTAATACGCTAGCAGTTGGGGGGAGGGCGTGTCAACGATGGGGGACTTCGGGCCGCTCGCGGTGTTCGAGCTGCTGCCCGCCATCGACATCCGCGGTGGCCGGGTGGTTCGCCTGCGCCAGGGCGACTTCGAGCGCGAGATCGCCTACGAGGCCGATCCGGTCGCCGTCGCGGCGCGGTTCGTGAGCCAGGGGGCCACCTGGCTCCACGTCGTCGACCTGGATGGGGCGCGCGACGGAGAGCCGCACCAGCTGGACATCGCGGCCGAGGTCGTCGCGGAGGTCCACGGGAGGGCCCGGGTCGAGCTGGGCGGGGGGCTGCGGACCGCGGTCGCCGTCGCCGGCGCGATCGGGACCGGAGCGGCGCGGGTGACGGTGGGGACCGGCGCGCTCACGGACCCGGAGTTCGTCCGCGCGATCGTCGGCCGGCACGGTCCCGAGCGCGTTGTGGCGTCCATCGACGTGCGCGATGGCGTCGCATTGGGCGAAGGCTGGCGGCCCGGTGCGGTGGGCCTGCCGGTGACGGACGCGGTCGAGATGCTCGCGGCCGCGGGGATCACGACGTTCGAGGTCACGTCGATCGCCCGTGACGGCCTCCTGGAGGGCCCGGACCTCGAGCTGCTGCGGTCGCTGGTCGTGCTCCAGACGGGCCGCATCATCGCATCAGGCGGCGTCGCCTCGATCGAGGACGTGCTCGCTGTCCAGGCCATCGGCTGCGCCGGCGTGATCGTCGGCAGCGCGCTGTACGAGGGCCGCTTCGACGTCAGCGCGGCGATGGCCGCGGTCGGCAGCGCGGGCCGCCGAGCCGGCTGACCCGCGCCGGGGACAGTCCGGCGCCGACCGGCCCGGAGGCGCGTCGGCCAACTGCCAGGGAGTCAGTGGCCCTCGCCGTGATCCTTCTTGTGCGCGTCCACGATCTTGTCCGCGAGGTGTGACGGGACGTCCTCGTAGTGGTCGAGGGTGGAGCTGAAGGTCCCCCGTCCACCGGTCAACGACCGCAGCTCGGTCGCGTACGAGAACAGCTCGGCCTGTGGCACCTGGGCCGAGATGACCTGCAGCCCGTTCGCGGAGTCGAGGCCCATCACCCGGCCCCGCCGTCCGTTGAGGTCGCGGTTCACCTCGCCCATGTACTGCTCGGGCACCGTGACCTCGACGGCCATGATCGGCTCGAGCAGGGCCGGCTTCGCCTGCAGCACGCCGTCCTTGAGCGCCATCGATGCGGCGATCTTGAACGACAGCTCGTTGGAGTCGACGGGGTGGTACGACCCGTCGTACAGGGTCGCCTTGAAGTCGATCAGCGGATAGCCGGCGAACACGCCCTCGGCCGCCGTCTCGCGGATGCCTTTCTCGACGCCCGTGAAGAACCCGCGGGGCACCGACCCGCCGACGACCTTCTCGGCGAACTCGACGCCCGCGCCCGGGCTGGGCTCGAGCTCCAGCCACACGTCGCCGAACATCCCGTGGCCGCCGGTCTGCTTCTTGTACCTGCCGTGGACCTGGGTCTTGCCGCGGATGGTCTCGCGGTAGGGGACCGTGGGCGTCTTGGTGGCGATCGCGGCGCCGAACTTGCGCTTCAGCCGCTCCGTGATGACGGCGACGTGCGCATCGCCGATCGCGCGCAGGATCTGCTCGCCGGTGTCGCTGCGCTCGACCCGCGCGGTCGGTTCCTCCTCGAGCATCCGCTGGAGCGCCGGGCCCATCTTGTCCAGGTCGCCCTTGGACACCGGCTCGATCGCCACCTGGAGCGTGGGCTCGGGGAACTCAATCGGCCCGAGGCGCAGGGCGGCGTCGCGGGTTGTGATCGTGTCGCCCGTCTCGGTCACGCCCAGCTTGGCGACGGCGCCGATCTCGCCCGCCCGCAGCTCGGCCGCCGGTTCCTGCTCCTTGCCGTGCAGGTACAGCAGCTGGCCGATCCGCTCGTCCTCGCCCTTGTCGCTGTTGAACACCGTGCCCTGGCTCTTCAGCGTCCCGGACAGGACGCGGAGGTACGTCAGCCGGCCGACGAACGGGTCCGCGGAGGTCTTGAACACGCGAACCAGCAGCTGGTTGCCGGTCGCCGGGACCTCGACCTCCTTGCCGGCCTTGTCGGTGGCCGCGTACGGGCCCTCCTCCTCGGGCGAGGGCAGGTAGCGGACGATCGCGTCCAGGAGCGATGCCAGCCCGATCCCCTTCGCGGCCGACGCGACCAGCACCGGCGCGAGGATCGCTTCGCGGACGCCCTTGTGGAGGCACGCGTCGAGCTCGGCGTCCGTGACCTCTTCCTCGCCGAGGTACTTCTCGAACACGACGTCGTCCGCCTCGGCGGCCGCCTCCAGGAGCTGGTCGCGGCGACGAGCCACCTCCCCGGCGAGCTCGTCGGGGACCGGGATCTCGACCTCCTTGCCGCCCTCGAACTTCCAGGCCTTGCGATGCACGAGGTCGACGTAGCCGCTGAACGTGTCCGCGGCGCCGATCGCCAGGTGGAGCGGCGCGATCTTCGTCCCGAACGCCTCCCGCAGGGCGTCGAGCGCCGCGCCCGGGTCCGCGTTCTCCCGGTCGCACTTGTTGAGCACGAAGCAGGCCGCCGTGTTCGTCGCCCGCCCGGTGTTGACCGCCGCCTCGAGGCCAGCCTCGACGCCGCCGGAGGCGTCCATCACGAACAGGGCCGCATCGGCCGCATGGAAGCCCTCGATCATCTCGGCCGTGAAGTCCGGGTAGCCCGGCGTGTCGACGACGGTGATCTCGTGCTCGCCGTGCTCGAACGTCCCGACCGCGAGGCTCAGCGACTGATGGCGCTTCTGCTCCTCGGGCTCGTAGTCGAGGTGGGCCGTCCCGTCGTCCACCCGGCCCTGGCGCGGGATCGCGCCGGCACGAAAGAGGACCTGTTCCGCGAGCGTCGTCTTGCCGCTGCCGGCGTGGCCCGCGAGCACGACGGAGCGGATGTGGGCAAGGTCGTGGCTTTTCACCGTCATTGCGCGCAGTACCTCGTGGTGACTCGGAATCGAGGGTCACGAAGACTGGGCTGGGCGAAGGGAACGTGAGGTGGCCGGCACCGGTCGACGAAACCCGTTGGCTCCGATGATATCGGTATACTCCCGGCCGATGTCCGGACATTCCAAGTGGTCCACGATCAAGCGCCAGAAGGGCGTCAACGACTCCAAGCGCAGCGCCATGTTCACCAAGGTTGCGCGGGAGATCGCGGTCGCTGCGCGCGCCGGCGGGCCCGACCCCGACGCGAACTACCGCCTGCGCCTCGCCGTCGACAAGGCGCGCTCGATCAACATGCCGGCCGACAACATCAAGCGGGCGATCGAGAAGGCGACCGGCGGCGGCGACGACGTCCAGTACGAGGAGATCGTGTACGAGGGCTACGGCCCGGGTGGCGTCGCGGTCCTCGTCGAGGCGGCCACCGACAACCGCAACCGGACGGCCGCCGAGGTGCGCTCGATCTTCGCCAAGACCGGCGGCCAGCTGGCCGGGTCGGGCGCGGTCGCCTGGCAGTTCGAGCCACGCGGCCTGATCACCGTCGACCGCGCTGGCGCCGATCCAGACGAGGTCGCCCTGGCGGCCATCGACGCCGGCGCCGTGGACGTGGACACCGAGGTCGACCCGATCGAGATCTACACCGAGCCCGGGGACCTCGAGAGCGTGCGCAAGACGCTCGAGGCGGCGGGCGTGGGCGTCGACGGCGCCGAGTCAGCGATGCTGGCCAAGCAGACGGTCAACCTCGACGCCGACCACGTGCGCAAGGCGCTCCGGCTGGTCGAGCTGCTCGAGGACCTCGATGACGTCCAGCGCGTCACCGCGAACGTCGACATCCCCGAGGAGCTGCTTGCCGAGGTCGCCGGGTGATCGTCCTCGGGATCGATCCCGGGACGGCCGCCCTCGGCTACGGAATCGTCGACCGGAACGGCGGTGGGCTGCGCGCGATCGACTTCGGCTGCCTCACGACGAGTGCGGACCTGCCGCTGCCGGAGCGGCTGCTCCTCATCCACGACCACGTCGCGGAGCTGATCGAGACGCACCACCCGGCCATCGTCGCGGTCGAGCGGCTGTTCTTCTCGAAGAACGCCCAGACGGCCTTCGCCGTCGGCCAGGCGCGGGGTGTCGTGCTGCTCGCGGCCGCCCAGGCGGGCGTGCCCGTCCGCGAGGCGACGCCCAACGAGGTCAAGGTCGGGGTCACGGGCTATGGCAAGGCCGACAAGGGCCAGGTCGCCCGGATGGTGGCCGTGATCCTGCGGCTCGCCGAGGTCCCCACGCCCGACGACACCTCGGACGCGCTCGCGATCGCGATCTCGTGTGCCAACGCCGAGCGCCCCGGGGACCGCGTGAACGGCGGCGCGGGGGCGAAGGCCGCCGTCATGGACCGTGCGGCCGTCGCCCCGATCGTTCGCGGCGAGACGCCCTACGAGCGATCGGTGCGCGAGGCGCTCGCGCTCGAGAAGAAGACCGCGTCGGGCGCCGGCTCCGGCCGTCGTCAGCCGTAGGCGGGCCCGATGATCGCGTCGGTCGAGGGCGTGGTCGGGGCCATCTCCGCGGATTCCATCGTCATCGAGCTCGGCGGCATCGGGTACCGGGTGTTCACGGCGCCGTCCGTGATCGCGACAGCGACGCCGGGGGGTCGGCTCAAGCTCCACACCTACCACCTCGTGCGCGAGGACCAGCAGGCGCTGTTCGGCTTCCGGACGTCGGAGGAGCTTGGGTTCTTCAACCTGCTGCTGACGGTGACCGGCGTCGGCCCCAAGGTGGCGATGGCGATCGTGGGCTCCCGCCCGACCGCCGACCTCCAGCTCGCGATCCTGCAGCAGGACCAGGCGGTGCTGGTGTCGATCCCGGGCATCGGCAAGAAGCTGGCGGAGCGGATCATCTTCGAGCTCAAGGAGAAGGTCTCGGCGGCGGGCGTCGCCGCTGGATCGGCGGCCGCCGTGTCGAGCGCGTCCGAGGGCGAGGTCGTCGCGGCGCTCCAGGCGCTCGGGTACTCGCCCGGCGAGGCGCGTGAGGCGTCCCGGCTCGCGCTCAACGACCCGTCCGTGGGCGCCGGGCTCGAGGAACGCGTGAAGGCGGCGCTGCGGACGCTGCTGCGCGACTAGGGCGTCGACGGTTGCGCGTCACCGCCGTCATCGCCATGGCGCTCCTCGCGGGACTCTCCGTCATGGGCTGCGCGAGCGGCTGCCCGGCCGCCCGGCTGGAGGGCACGCTCGTGGCTGCCGACGGCGAGCTGGTGGTCGAGCAGGACCCGGCGGGCGTCGCGATCCACGTCCAATGGCCGCTCGGCGTCGGCGTACACGAAAGCGGTGGCGAGCTCGTCGTCGCGGACGCGTTCGGCACGGTCAAGGCGCGCGAGGGCGACGTCGTCGAGATCGGCGGCTCGTCGACCGGCGACGGATCGTGGGTCGCCTGCGGCGACATCACGGCCACGGGCAGGTCGACGCCAAGAGCGCCCAACGAATGACGAGCCGCCACGAACCGATGGCTCGCGCCTTGCCAGCTGGTCGCTGAGGCAACGGCCGGGCGCCTGCGCCGGACGCAGGTTCTTGTGTCGGTCAGCGCTCATTCCTGCGTGCCGCGCAGGTCTACGTGCATCCGGACGGTCATGGAGGCCAATCTGGCCCCGAAACGGCGACGGAGCGTGCGTCTCACGCCAGTTCCGCGTCGGCGAGACAGGAAAGCCTGCGCCGCACGCAGCATCGGGGTCCGCATGAACCTCGTTCACGGAATCGTGTCGGCCGAAGCTCGGAGCCGCGTCGAACATCTGTGCGAAATGGTGTCGATGCTGGTAGACTCCGGCCGATGACCGACGACGGCTTGAGCCTCCTCGCGGCGGGCACCTCGGACCCCGGCGAGATCGCCGTGGAAGGGTCGCTGCGCCCGCGGACCCTCGACGAGTACATCGGCCAGCGCGAGGTCAAGGCGAGTCTCGACGTCCTGCTCCAGGCGGCGAAGGGGAGGGGAGAGGCGGCCGACCACGTCCTCCTGTACGGACCGCCCGGCCTGGGCAAGACGACGCTCGCCACGATCATCGCCCGCGAGCTCGGCGTGAACGTCCGGTACACGAGCGGACCGGCGGTCGAGCGGGCCGGGGACCTGGCCGCGATCCTCACCGCGCTCGACGAGCGCGACGTGCTGTTCATCGACGAGATCCACCGCCTCAACCGCGCGGTGGAGGAGATCCTCTATCCGGCGATGGAGGACTTCGCGCTCGACGTGATGATCGGCAAGGGCCCCAGCGCCCGGAGCCTGCGCCTCAGCCTCAAGCCGTTCACGGTCGTCGGCGCGACCACACGCGCGGGCCGGATCAGCGGTCCGTTGCGGGACCGGTTCGGGATGACCTACCGCCTCGACTTCTACGGCGAGGACGAGCTGGCGGCGATCGTCCGCCGGTCGGCCGGAATCCTCAACGTCGAGATCGACAGCGCCGCCGCGCAGCTCATCGCCCGCCGCGGGCGCGGCACGCCGCGGATCGTCAACCGGCTTCTCCGCCGCGTCCGTGACCACGCCGAGGTCAACGGCGACGGGCGGATCCACGAGCAGGCGGTCGCCGAGGCCATGGCGGTCCTCGACATCGACGACCTCGGCCTCGACACCACCGACCGCAAGCTGCTGGCGGCGATCGTCCAGAAGTTCCAGTCCGGGCCTGTCGGCGTCCAGGCGCTGGCGGCGGTGCTCGCCGAGGAGACCGAGACGATCGAGGACGTGTACGAGCCGTTCCTGCTGCGGCTCGGGTTCCTCGACCGCACGCCGCAGGGTCGAATCGCGACCGAGGGCGCCCGCCAGCACCTCGCCGCGCTGGGCTACGAGATCCCGCCGCCGAGGCGCGCCGAGCCGGACATGCCCGCGCTCTGGGACGACGTCCCGTCGCACTGAACGTGGACAGCCTCGAGCCGTTCGGGCGCATCCTGATCGTCATCGGGCTGGTCATCGCCGCCGCTGGCCTCGTGATGGTGTTCGGATCGCGGATCCCGATCCTCGGCCACCTGCCGGGCGACATCACGATCAAGGGCGACAACGTGACCGTGTTCATCCCCCTCGGGACGATGCTCGTCGTCTCGGTCGTGGCCTCGGTCGTCCTCAGCCTGCTGGCCCGTCGCTGACCGTGACCGGCGCCGCCAGCTTCGAGGTCCTCGTCCCGCCGCCGGCCGACGGCTCGACGCGCGCCCGGCTCGGCCGCCTGACCCTGGCCCACGGCGTGGTCGAGACGCCCCAGTTCATGCCGGTGGGCACGAACGCGACCGTCAAGGCGCTCCACCCCGACGAGGTCGCGTCGGCCGGCGCGACGATCCTGCTCGCCAACACGTACCACCTGTACCTGCGACCCGGCCACGAACGCATCGAGCGTCTCGGCGGCCTGCACGGGTTCATGGGCTGGGACCGGCCGATCCTCACCGACTCGGGCGGCTTCCAGGTCGTGTCCATGGGCGACCTGCGGGTGATCGACGACGACGGGGTGACGTTCAAGAGCCACCTCGACGGGTCGATCCACCGTTTCACGCCCGAGCACTCGATCGCCGTCCAGCAGGCGCTGGGGGCCGACGTCGCCGTCGCCTTCGACCAGCCGGTGTTCCCCAGCTCGTCGCGCGCGGTCGTCGAGGACGCGATGCGCCGCACCCATCGCTGGGCCGAACGGTCGCTCGAGGCCCACACCCGGTCCGACCAGGCGCTGTTCGGAATCGTCCAGGGCGGCCTCGACCGCGAGCTGCGCGCCGAGTCCGCGCGGTTCATCGCCGGGCTGCCGTTCGACGGCATCAACATCGGCGGCCTCGCGGGCGACGAGACGCCCGAGGAGCGCAACCTCACCCTCGACGAGACGGTCCCGTACCTCGACGGCGACCCGCGCCCGCGCTACCTGATGGGCCTGGGTTCGCCGCTCGACCTGCTCGACGCCGTCCACCGCGGCATCGACCTGTTCGATTCGGTGCTCCCGGCGCGGGTGGCGCGCAACGGCCAGCTGTGGGTGCCGGGCGGGCGGCTGAACCTCCGCAACGAGCAGTTCCGCGACGATCCGCGGCCCGTCCAGGACGACTGTCCGTGCCCGTTGTGCACCCGGTTCTCGCGCGCCTACCTGAGCCACCTGTTCCGGGCGAAGGAGATGCTCGCCTACCGGCTCGCGACTTGTCACAACCTCACCTTCACCCTAGACTTCATGGTCAGGATCCGGGCTGCGCTGCGCGCCGGAACCTTCCCCGTCGAGACCCCCCGGCTGCGCTCCCGCGCCGTCCGGATGAGTGGCGGTGAAGGCGCCGCGAAGCCGGCGTGAAGTCCCTGTCGGTATCGTCGATCATGCGTGGAGGCGCGAAATGGGATCACGGGATCGCCCCCACAAGGAAGTCAAGAAGAAGCCCAAGGACAAGTCGTCCCAGCCAAGCCTGGCGCCGCTGTCCGAGCCTCCGCAGCAGGTGGAGGTCATCCGGAAGCAGCGCAAGCCCCGGTGGGACGAGGCGGAGTCCAGCGAGGGCTAGGCGTCGGGCGGACGGGGACCGGGTCCCGCGCCGTCGAGTCGGCAACAGCCGCACGGAGCGAGGACTGGCATGACGATCACCGGCAAGGAGATGGACACCCGCAACGGCGGGGCCGAGAAGGCCGTCGCCGAACGAGGCAAGGCCGTCGGCGCGGCGATTCTCGCGATCGAGAAGCAGTTCGGCGTGGGCTCGATCATGAAGCTCGGGTCGGCGCAGCGACAGCAGGTCGACTCGATCCCCACGGGCTCGATCGCCCTCGACCTCGCGCTCGGGGTGGGCGGCATCCCGCGTGGCCGGATCACCGAGATCTTCGGACCCGAGTCCTCGGGCAAGACCACCGTCTGCCAGCACGTCATCGCGGAGGCGCAGCGGCGGGGCGGCATCGCCGCGTTCATCGACGTCGAGCACGCGCTCGACCCGGGCTACGCGCGGGCGTGCGGCGTGAACGTCGACGAGCTGCTCGTCAGCCAGCCGGACACGGGCGAGCAGGCGCTCGAGATCACCGAGACCCTCATCCGATCGGGCGGCGTGGACATCGTCGTCGTCGACTCCGTCGCGGCCCTGGTGCCGCGGGCCGAGATCGAGGGCGAGATGGGCGACAGCTTCGTGGGCATCCAGGCCCGGCTGATGAGCCAGGCGCTGCGCAAGCTCACGGGGGCGGTCAGCCGGTCGAACACGGCGCTCGTGTTCACCAACCAGCTGCGCGAGAAGATCGGCGTGATGTTCGGCAATCCCGAGACGACGCCTGGTGGCCGCGCGCTGAAGTTCTACGCGTCGGTCCGCCTCGACATCCGGCGGGTCGAGACGATCAAGACCGGCACGGAGTCGGTCGGCAACCGCGTGCGCGTCAAGGTCGTCAAGAACAAGGTGTCGCCGCCGTTCCGGGTCGCCGAGTTCGACGTGATGTACGGCGAGGGCATCTCCCGTGAGGGCGGGCTGCTCGACGTCGGCGTGGCGATGGACGTGGTCACGAAGACCGGCGCCTGGTTCACGTTCGGCGAGACGCGGCTGGGCCAGGGCCGCGAGGCGTCCAAGGACTTCCTCAAGGGCAACACCGACGTCTCGGCGGAGATCGACCGCAAGATCCGGGCGAAGATCTCGGACGTGACCCTCCCCGTCGAGGGCATCGAAGAGGCCGAATAGGCCCGTCGCGGCGTCTGGCCGCGGCGCCCGGCGGTCGCAGCGGCGAGGTGACGATGGACCTTGCGACCCTCCCAGGGTTGCTGGCGGTGCTCCACGCGCTGGCGGGGATCGCGTTCATCGTGGGGCTGTTCGGCCGCTGGATGGTGCTGGCGGCCGCGGAGCGGGCCGCGACGCCAGCGTCGATGCGCCTGCTGGCCCGGGCAGCCGCGCCATTCGAGACGCTGGTCATCGCCGGATCCATGGTCGTGTTCGTGCTGGGCGTGCTCACCGCCTGGGCCGAGGGCCTGCCGCTGCTGGGGCCGTTCGTCGGCGCCGAGGCGAACTGGCTGTTCGTCGCGCTCCTGCTGTTCCTGTCGGTCCTGCCGCTGGTGCCGCTGGTGTTCCTGCCGCGCGGCCGGGTGTTCGAGGCGGCGCTCGAGGAGGCCGAGGCGGCCGGCGTCGTCACCGACCGGCTTCGCGCGGCGTGGTCGGACCCGGTCGTGCGCGCCGCGCACGTCTACGAGCTGACGGCGGTGACGATCGTGCTGGTGCTGATGCTCTCCAAGCCGTTCTGAGGTGGACGAGGGACCGCAGACGCCGACGGGCCCGCGGCGCGGGGCGAGCTACCAGGAGCGGCGCGAACGCCGCGCGGCCGTCGAGGACGTCAACGAGGTGCTCGAGGCCGCGGCGCGCTATCTCGAGGCGCGGCCGCGCTCCGTGCAGGAGGTCAGGCGGCGGTTGACGACGGCCGGCTACCGGCCGGCGCTGGTGGAGGCCGCGATCGGCCGGCTCGGCGACCTCGGCTACCTCGACGACGCTGCGTTTGCGCGGACCTGGGTGGAGTCGCGCGACCGCGCGCGGCCCCGCGGCGAGCACGCGCTGCGGCAGGAGCTGCGGCTCAAGGGCGTCGACGACGCGATCGTGCGCGCGGTGCTCGACGACCGTCGCCGGGGCAGCCCCGATGACTCGGGCTACGACGAGGACGCGGAGCCGATCGACGCCGATCGTGCGGCGGCCGATCGCCTGCTGGCCCGCCACGCCCGGGCCCTAGCCCGCGTCGCGGACGACCGGGCCCGCCGTCAACGGGCCTACGCGTTGCTCGCCCGCAACGGATTCGACCCGTCCACCGCGGCCGACGCCGCCCGCCGGTTCATGGACGACACCCCCGACGTCTAGCCCGCAGGCCACGCCGGGAGCACCGCCGCGACCCGGCCGGCGGTCGCCGCTGTCCGACGACCCGCTACGATCCATTCGCGGCTCACGCCACCCGATCGGCCCGTGGAGGTCAACCCCTGTTGCCGGATAACGCTTCGATGAACCGCGGGCGCCGAGCCGGCGCGCACGCCCGCACGCTGCGCCTCCTCGGCGGATGAGCGACCGAGCCGATCGGCTGCGGGAGCGCTGGCAACGCGCCAACAGCGTGCTCCGTGCCCCGCGGGTCCGCATCGAGGTCTTCGGTGGCGAGAGTGCACACGCGGTCTATCGCGCCTTCACGGCTCGCCATCCGCGCTTCCTTGTCACCGCGACGAAGCGCTGGGGCGTGGCCCTGGCACCCTTGCCGGACTCGTTCGAGGACTTCGTCGGCGGGGGCTCGCGGAAGGTCCTGCGGCAGAAGCGGCGGCTGGCGGAGAAGGCGGGATTCCACTATGCCCTCGTCTCGCCGCAGGAGCGCCTCGACGAGATCATGGACATCAACCGCTCGGCGCCGGAGCGCCAGGGCCGCCCGATGGAGGACGGCTACCTCGACCGCGAGGCGGTGGTGCGGGCATTCGAGGGGCGTGGCGACGTCCACGGGATCCTCGATACCGCGGGACGACTTCGCGCGTACGCCCTCGTGCTCGACATCGGCGACGCGATCGTGTTCTCGATGCTGCTCGGGCACGCGGAGGACGTCGAGCAGGGGACAATGTACCTCCTCGTCAGCGAGGCGATCCGGGCGACGATCGAGGGCCGTCGACCCGACGGGACGCCCCATTGGGCCATGTACGACACGTTCTGGGGGGCGACGAAGGGACTGGCCTACTTCAAGGAGCGGGTCGGGTTCCGGCAGTACACCGTCGACTGGGTCTGGGTGGACCGCGACACCCGCGAACCGTCCGCCACCGGTTTGGAAACTCCGTAGTAGGCTACGGCGATAACCGGACGCGGACCCGAGGGCCGCCTCCGGGCGAGCCGTGGCACCGGCTGAGAGCGGGTGGAGCTTCGTCAGCGCCTACCCGGTCCCGAGCCCAAGCGAGCGCCGGTGCGGCGTAGCCCGAACCTGATACGCCAACGCCTCCGGCGGCACCGTCCGCCGGATGGGAGGAACCGAAGATGGAACTCGCTGTCGCCGTTGCGGCCGTGGTCGCGGCCGTCGTCGGCATTGCCGTGGGATTCGTCGCCCGCGGCATGTGGTCTGCCCAGACCGTCAAGTCCGCGCAGGACAAGGCCGCGCGCATCGTCGCCGAGGCCCGGACCCAGCAGAAGGACATGATCCTCGAGGCCAAGGACGAGAAGCTGCGCCTGGGACGCGAGGCCGAGGACGAGGCACGGGCCAAGCGGACCGAGCTCCAGAACCTCGAGCGACGGCTCCTGACGCGGGACGAGCAGCTCGACCAGCGCGCCGATATGCTCGAGGAGAAGAGCCGCAAGATCAACGACCGCGAGCGCGACCTCGAGAAGGAGCGCGAGGAGCTCACCCGGCTGACGCAGGAGCAGATCGTCGCCCTCGAGCGCGTGTCGGGCCTGTCGGCCGATGACGCGAAGGGGGTGCTGCTCGAGGCGATCCGCGAGGAGGCCGAGCACGACGCGGTCAAGCTGTCGCGCGCGATCGAGCGGCGGGCCCGCGAGGAGGCCCAGGAGAAGGCGCGCGAGGTCATCGTCACCGCGATGCAGCGCGTGGCGGCCGACCACACGGCGGAGCACGCCGTGACCGTCGTCCATCTGCCCAGCGACGAGATGAAGGGCCGGATCATCGGCCGCGAGGGGCGCAACATCCGGGCGCTCGAGCAGGCGACCGGCGTCGACCTGATCATCGACGACACGCCCGAGACCGTCGTGCTGTCGGGCTTCGACCCCGTCCGGCGCGAGGTCGCGCGCCTGTCGCTGACGAAGCTCATCGCCGACGGCCGGATCCACCCGGGGCGCATCGAGGAGGTCGTCAACAAGGCGAAGGCCGAGGTCGACCTCGTGATCCGCCAGGCCGGCGAGCAGGCGGCGTACGAGGCCGGCGTGCCCGGGCTTCCGGCCGAGCTCGTCAAGCTGCTGGGGCGGCTCAAGTACCGCACCAGCTACGGGCAGAACGTGCTCGTCCACAGCGTCGAGACGAGCCACCTGGCGGCGGTCATGGCGGCCGAGCTCGGCGCCGACATCAACGCGGCGAAGATCGGCGGCCTGCTGCACGACATCGGCAAGGCCGTCGACCACGAGGTCGAGGGGCCGCACGCCGCCATCGGCGCCTCGATCGCGCAGAAGCACAACATGCCGATGAAGATCGTGAACAGCATCGCTGCGCACCACCAGGAGGTCGAGTTCGCCTGCATCGAGGCACCGATCGTCCAGGTCGCCGACGCGATCTCCGCGTCCCGGCCCGGCGCGCGCGGCGAGACGATGGAGACCTACGTCAAGCGGCTCGAGGACCTCCAGGGCATCGCCGAGAGCTTCGCGGGTGTCGAGCGCTCGTTCGCCGTCCAGGCCGGACGCGAGGTCCGGATCCTGGTCCGCCCCGAGGAGATCGACGACCTCTCGGCGACGCGCCTGGCCCGCGACATCGTGAAGAAGATCGAGGACAGCCTGACCTACCCGGGCCAGATCAAGGTCACCGTGATCCGCGAGACGCGCGCGGTCGAGTACGCGAAGTAGCGAGCCCTCTCCCGAGAGCGGAGCCAACCCGGAGGCGCTAGGACCCGAGGGCCCAGCCGAAGAACTCGCGGTCGACGGCGCCCTTCACGCCGTCGGTTGCCTTCGTCCAGGCCTGGGCGTCCCGCGCCGTCAGCCTGGAGTCCTTGGTGTACAGGACTGTGACGAGCCCGGCCTGCTTCACGCCCGAGTGCTTCTCGTACGGGACCCCGATCGCCAGGTCGAACGTGCCGCGTCGTCCGTAATCGCCGGTGGCAAGAGAATGGCCGAACAAGTCGCCGTCCTCGCGCCGGTTCGGAATCCCCGGCGTGTCCTGCGTGAAGCGCTGCACGCCGTCGGCCGACAGCCCGCCACCGGAGCCGTAGAGGACCACGACGGCGCCCCGGCCGAGGCCGAAGTCGCGCTTCCAGTTCTCGCCGGGCACGCCGACCGCCAGGTCGGCGAAGCCGTCGCCGTCAAAGTCCGTGGCGGCGAGCGCCTGGCCGAACAGGTCGAACGTCTCGTCGGATCCCGGGACGCCACTGCTCGATTGCCGCCACAGCTGGTTGCCGTCGGCCGAGAGCCCGTCCGCCGATCCGTAGATGACGTTGACCGCGCCGGCGCCGTAGCCGCTGCCGGGACCCGAGACCGGCTCCCCAGGCGCCCCTGCCGCGAGGTCGCCGTACCCGTCCCCGTCGAAGTCGCCGATCACGAGCGCCGCCCCGAACCCGGCCCCGGTGTGGATCCCGGCGGTGGATCGGCTCCACAGCTCGCCCGCGCTGGTGGCGACGCCTGCCGCCGAGCCCGGGAAGATCGCGACCTCGCCCGGGTTGTCCTCGCCGTCGATGCCGACCGCGATGTCGGCAAACCCGTCGTCGTCGAGGTCGCCGACGGCCAGTGCGCGACCGAACTCGTGGTACGAGACCGGTTCGTCCGGCGCATTTGTCATCGACCGGTCGACCTGGATCATGCCGTCGGCGTGAATCCCGCCCGGTCCGCCGAACAGGACGACGGCCGCCCCTTCGAGATCCTGCGAGAAGGGCGCCCCGGCGACGATGTCCCAGTAGCCGTCGCCGTTGACGTCGCCGGACGCGACTGACCTGCCCAGCGTGCGCAGGTCGTGGCCGCCCCCGAGATCCGAGGCGATCCACAGCTGGTCGCCGTCGGCCGTCAGGCCATGCCGGGACCCATACAGGACCGCAACCGCGCCGACCTGGACCCCGCTTGCCTCCTCACCCGGAACGCCAACCGCGAGATCGGCGTCGCCGTCGAGGTCGAAGTCACCCGAGGCGAGTGCAAAGCCGAACCGGTCGGCGACGTCCGGCGATCCCACGACACCCGGCGAGGCCTGGCTCCACAGCTGGTCGCCCGCGGCCGTAAGGCCGGTCGGCCCGCCGTACAGGACGCTCACCGTCCCACGTCGGGTGTTGGCCTGAGGCGTCCCGATCGCGAGATCCGTGTAGGCGTCGCCGTTGAAGTCGAACGGCAACGCCAGGGCGGGGACCGCAATCACTGGTGCTGGAATGGCCGCCAGCAGCGAGAGCAGGATGAGGGCGATACCCGTCGCCGCGAGAAGTCGTCGCATGCTGGGCCCACCGATCTTGTTGGGCAGCACGACACGCGTGTGCCTGCGACCAGTAGGCGCCTCGTGGGCCGGGCGGCGCCAGAGCCGAATGGATCGATCGAGCCCTTGCTAGGCTCACATCGTGCGCACGATACCGGTCGCCGAGCGAAGCTGAGCCGTGGCCCTCGGCAATCCGCCCAACGGCGGCGCGCCGCGTCCGCCGGGCGCGACGCGCATCCTGATGATCGGCGACATCATCGGGAAGCCGGGTCGCGTCGCGATCGAGCAGGCGCTGCCGGGCATCCGCGACGAGCGGCGGATCGACTTCGTCACCGCCAACGGCGAGAACGTCGCGGGCGGGATGGGCCTCACGCCGTCGACCGCCGAGGCGCTGTTCGAGGCCGGCGTCGACGTCATCACCTCGGGCAACCACATCTGGGACAAGCGCGAGATCTACCCGTTCCTCGAGTCGAGCGAGCGGGTACTGCGGCCGCTCAACTACGGCACCCACGAGGTCCCGGGGCGCGGCTGGGGCGTGTACCACGCGCTGGACGGCAACGAGCTGGCCGTGATCAACCTCCAGGGCCGCACGTACATGCAGCAGATCGAGAACCCGTTCACCGATACCGACCGCCTGCTGGACGAGGCGTCCGAGCCGTTGCCGCCGATCCGCCTGGTCGACTTCCACTGCGAGATCACGTCCGAGAAGAACGCGCTGGGCCTGTACCTCGACGGGCGGGTCTCCGTGGTCGTCGGCACCCACACCCACGTCGTCACCGGCGACGAGCGGATCCTGCCCAAGGGCACGGCCTACCAGACCGACCTCGGCATGACCGGGCCGCTGTGGAGCGTCATCGGCTTCGACCCCAAGACGGTGCTGCCGCGGTTCATCAACGCGCTGCCGACGCGGTTCGAGGTGGGTGAGGGCCCGGTCGTGCTCAACGCCTGCCAGATCGACGTCGACCCCGCGACGGGTCGGGCGGTCCAAATCGAGCGGCTGCAGCGGCTCGTCGAGGTCTGACGGCGGTGACCGAGCGCCACGCGCCCGCGGCGGGCGAGTGGGTGATCGACCCGGCCGCCGGGTCCGCGACCGGCGACGTCCACGCCCACACCACGCGCTCGGACGGGGTGCTCGAGCCCGACGAGCTCGTGCGCCAGGCGGTCGACGCCGGCGTGCGGCTGTTCTCGATCACCGACCACGACAATTTGGCGGGCTATCGCGAGGTCGCCGCCGCCGGCGTTCCGGCCGGCCTCGACCTCGTGCCGGGCGTGGAGATCAACGCCGTGACGCGCGGGCTCGGCCTTGAGATCCCGGGCGGCGAGCTGCACGTGCTCGGGCTGGGGGTCGACCCCGACGACGACGCATTCGAGGCGGCGCTGGCCGGCCAGCGGGCCGCGCGGCGCGCCCGCTTCGACGCCACGCTGCAGCGCCTGCGCGACGCGGGCATCGGCGTGGACCGCCAGGTGGAGAGCATCGACCTCACCCGCGACGACGCACTCGGCCGCCCCACGGTGGCCCGCGCGCTGATCGCGGCGGGCTACGCCGACAGCGTGCAGGACGCGTTCGAGCGGATCCTGGGCTACGGGATGCGGGGCTACGTCCCGCGGCAGGGGATCGGGCCGGTCGAGGCGATCCGCGCGATCCGTGCCGCCGGTGGCCTCGCGTCGCTGGCGCATTTCCCGGAGGCGACGACACACCCGTCGCTGCTCCGCGACCTCGTCGACGAGGGGCTCGACGGCCTCGAGACCCACCACTGGTCGTTCAAGGCGCCCGTCCGCGAGGCGGTGAGCGCAGTCGCACGCTCGCTCGGGCTGGTGGAGACCGGCGGCACCGACTACCACGGCGACTACGGTCCGTACGCGGAGAGCCACGCCGGGCTGGTGATGCCCGATGACCTGGTCGCCGGCCTGCGGGTGGCGCTCGGCCGCTGAACGCCTGCACTACCATGGCGCCCGGATGACGACCCGAGCCCTGCCCGTCCTCGACCTCGCGCCGCCCGTCGCCGGCCCGACCGGCCCGCGCGACCCGCTCGCGCCGCCCGACGAGCGCCTCGACCAGTTCCGGCCCGAGGTGCGTTCGCTGCCGTCGTTCTTCGTCTGGACGCTGGGCTGCCAGATGAACAAGAGCGATTCCGAGGAGATGGCGGGGCGCCTGCTCGCGGCCGGCTGCGCCGAGGCGCCGGCCATGGACGCCGCCGACCTCGTGGTCATCAACACCTGCGCGATCCGCGAGGCGGCCGAGGCAAAGGTCATCGGCCGCCAGGGCCAGCTGAATCGGCTCAAGGCGGCGAACCCGGGCCTGCGGGTCGTCATGACGGGCTGCTCGGTGCGCGAGTCGAATCGCCCGGGGCTGGCCCGTCGCTACCCGGCCGTTGACCTGTTCCTGCGGCCCGACGAGGAGCCCGAGCTCGTCGATCGGCTCGGCCTCGCGTCAGCGCAGGGGCCGGTCGGCGCGACGGCCACGACCGCGGCCACCACCGTGGTCCACGGCGCCCCGGTCTCGGACGCGACGCACCTCGTGCGGGCCCGCGCCGACGCGATCGCGGGCGGCGCGGTCTCCCGCCACTCGCCGATCAGCGCCTGGCTGCCGATCATCTACGGCTGCGACAAGACGTGCACGTACTGCATCGTGCCGTTCAGCCGTGGGCCCGAGCGCAGCCGCCCGTTCGACGAGATCGTCGAGGAGGCGCGCGCGCTCGCGGCGAGCGGCTATCGAGAGGTCACGCTGCTCGGCCAGAACGTCAACAGCTACGGCCACGACCTCGCGCCCGAGGCGCGCTTCGGCCACGTCCACACCGCCCGGACGGTCGGACGCCGGCAGGATCGCGAGGGCCGCCCCGACCTCGCGGAGCTGATCCGCGCGATCGACGGGCTGCGGACCGCCGACGGCGCGCCGGCGATCCCGCGGCTGCGGTTCGTGACCTCGCACCCGTGGGACCTGTCGGACCGGCTGATCGCCGCGATGGCCGACTGCCCGTCGATGTGCGAGGCGCTCCACCTGCCGGTCCAGTCGGGAACCGACACGATGCTCCGTCGCATGGGCCGCCAGTACACGATCGAGCACTACCTCGAGCGCCTCGGCCGCATCCGCGAGGCGGTGCCCGGCCTCGCGCTGTCGACCGACGTCATCGTCGGGTTCTGCGGCGAGACCCAGGCCGAGTACGAGGCCACGCTGCGCCTGCTCGAGACCGTCCGCTACGACCAGGTGTTCGCGGCGGCGTACAGCGAGCGACCCGGCACCCCCGCGACCCGCCTCGCCGACGACGTGCCCGCCGCGGAGAAGCGGCGGCGCCTGGTCGAGCTGCTGGCGCTCCAGGAGGGCATCGGCCTCGAACGGAACCGGGCGTGGGTGGGCCGGTCGACGGAGGTGCTCGTTGACACGGTCGTCCCGCCGCGAAGCCACGAGCACGACGACGAGGAGGCGGCCGGCAGCGCGGAGTCGCGCGACGCGTTCGCGCAGCTCCCGAACGGCGTCGCGCACCTGACCGGGCGGTCGCGCGAGAACAAGCTCGTCCACGTCGCGGGGTCGCCCGACCTCGTCGGCTGCCTGGTCCGCGTGAGCGTCGACCACGCGGGACCGTACGCGCTGCGCGGGGTGCTCGCCTGACGCTCGCGCCGCTGGTGGTGATCGCCGGGCCGACGGCGACGGGCAAGACCGGCATCGCGATCGAGCTCGCCGAGTGGCTGATCGACATGAGCCGCCCCGCCGAGGTGATCTCGGCCGACTCGCGGCAGGTGTATCGCGGCCTGGACATCGGCACGGCGAAGGCGACGCCCGACGAGCGGCGCCGGGTCGTCCACCACGGCCTGGACCTCGTGGACCCCGACCAGCCATTCAGCGTCGCCGACTTCCGCGCGCACGCCCTCGGGGTGCTGGGCACGCTCGGTGACCGCGGTGGGATCGGGATCCTCGCCGGCGGCACCGGGTTCTGGCTGCGCGCCGTGACCGCGGGCCTCGACACCGAGGCGTTGCCGTCGGATGCGGCGGTCCGGGCGTCGATCGAGACGGACCTCGAGCGCGACGGGCTCGAGGCGCTCGCGGCCCGGCTGGCCACGATGGCGCCCGCGCTTGCGTCGCGCACGGACCCGCGCAACCCTCGGCGCGTCGTGCGGGCGCTGGAGATCGCGACGCTCCAGGGTGACGCCCGCCTCCCGCCGCCGCGCGGGTACCCGGCGCCGCTCGTCTGGCTCGGGCTGGATGTCGTCGACCGGGCCGAGCACGCCCGGCGGATCAACGTGCGTGCGCGGCGGCAGTTCGACGCCGGGCTGCTGGATGAGGCCCGGCACCTGCGCGCGCGGTACGACCCGGCCCTGCCGGCGTTCTCGGCCATCGGCTACCGGGAGGCCTGGTCGGTCCTCGACGGGGAGCGGACGCGGGACGAGGCGATCGACGACGACGCGCGACGGAACGTCGCCTTCGCCAAGCGGCAGCGCACCTGGTTCCGCGGCGAGACCGCGACGGCCTGGCTCGACGCCACGCACGAGGTGGGCGGGGCAGCACGAAAGGCCGTGGAACCGCTCCTCGCCCGGTGACGGGGCGGCGGACACGACCGGGTATCCTCTCAGCGCCATGAGCCGCGGAGACCCCATCGACCTCGCCCCGCCGACCGAGAAGGCGTTTCTCGTTGCCGTCGACACCGGCGACGACGCGGGCTGGACCGCCGACGACAGCCTGACCGAGCTTGCCGCCCTGGCGACCACGGCGGGCGCTGACGTGGTGGGCGCCGAGTGGCAGAACCGCCGCCACGTCGACCCGAACTGGTACGTGGGCAAGGGCAAGGCCGAGGAGCTGGCGCAGGCGCGGTCGGAGACCGGGTTCGACATCCTGGTCGCCGACGACGAGCTCAGCCCGGCCCAGCAGAAGAGCCTCGAGAGCCTGCTCAACGTCAAGGTCATCGACCGCAGCCGGCTGATCCTCGACATCTTCGCCCTGCACGCCCAGACCCACGAGGGGCGCCTCCAGGTCGAGCTGGCGCAGCTCGAGTACCAGCTCCCGCGCCTCACGCGCCTGTGGACGCACCTCTCGCGCACCCAGGGCGGCATCGGGTCCCGAGGGCCCGGCGAGTCGCAGCTGGAGACGGACCGCCGGATCATCCGGGAGCGGATCAAGAAGATGAAGGCGCGCGTCGAGGACGTCCGCCGCCAGCGCGAGACCACAGCGCGTGGCCGGGATCGCCGCCTGTACCCGACCGTCGCCATCGTCGGCTACACGAACGCCGGCAAGTCGACGCTGCTCAACGCGCTCGTCGGCAGCGAGGTCGCCAAGGCCGAGGACAAGCTGTTCGCGACGCTCGATCCGACGTCGCGCCAGGTCAAGCTGGGCGACGGGCAGACCGCGATCGTGACCGACACCGTGGGCTTCATCCACAAGCTCCCGCACCAGCTGGTCGACGCGTTCCGCGCCACGCTCGAAGAGGTGACCCGGGCCGACGTGCTCGTCGAGGTCATCGACGCCGCGGACGGGCACAACGCGGAGCATCGGGCGACGGTCCAGACGGTCCTCGACGAGCTCGGGGCCGGCGACAAGCCGCGGCTGGCCGCGTTCAACAAGGCCGACCTCCTGTACCCGGGCGCCGACGGATCGAAGCCGGCCCCGGCGGTGAGCGGGCAGGTCCTCGTGTCGGCGGAGACGGGGTTCGGGCTGGACACGCTGCGGGCCGAGATCGCGGCGCTGCTCGCGTCGCTGTGGGAGGACATCGACGTCGCGGTGCCGTACGCGGCGGGCGAGCTGCTGGCCCGGGTCCGCGAACGCGGGACGGTGGACCTCGAGTACCGCAACCGGGACGTGCGCGTGACCGGCCGCATGGCACCCGGCCTGGCGGGCGAGCTGCGGGCCGCGTCGGAGCGCTGGGAGGCGTCGCTGGCCGCCGAGGGCGTGGCGTCCTGAGCGAGGCGACCGACGCCGGTTTCGTCCGGCGGGCGGGCTCGGGCCGGACGGCGACCGGCGACCGGGTCTGGTGGTCCGTCGCCGAGGGCCGGCGCGGCCGCCGCTGGCGGGAGGCGATCGTCGGCGAGGGCGGGCTGGGGCACTCGCTGCTGCTCGAGACGTCGGCGGATGGGTCGTTCAGCCACCTCGAGCTCTCGACGCCGGCCGGGCTCCTGACGCTGCATCCCGAGGGAGACGGCACGCTGCACGGGAACGCGATCGAAGCCGGCGGGATCCGCCACGTCGCCGGGCTGCCCTGGGACGCCGGCGGCGTCGTCGACATCGAGGGGTCGACGATCGCGGGCGGCGCCTGCGTCCGGTCGCTCGCAGGGGAGGTCGAACCGGGTGGGTCGGCGCGGCGGACCCTGTTGCGCATCTCGGCCGGGCTCCTGATCACTACCGGTCCGGCGCAGGTCGAGCGGATCGACGAGGAGACGTGGCGGATCGCCGGCGGCCAGCCGTTCCGGATGGACGCGACCGGTCTGCCCGTCCTGTCCGACGCCGAGGGCTGGCCGCTCGAGCAGGCGGAGCCGGCGCGCGATTCACGGTAAACCTCGGCACGCGGGCCCCGTTCGTGGACGCGCTGTGGACAAGATCGGTCCGGACTCGCCCCAACTCGCAAACTCGTGGATAAGGCCGTTGTGGAGGCCGCGGTTCGTCCCGTATTGTTTGCCTTGCCCGAAGGGGCGGCTGAACTGAAAACGGAGCCGACGGTGCTTGCATCGACGGAGACCGGGTCAGGGCGGAAGTTCCTTCGGGCGTTTTGCTGTCTCCGGACGGGCGATCGCGCCGACGTCACGCTCCGCGCGGGCACGCCCTGCTACGATCCTCGCCCGTGAACGCCGAACCCGCCGGCTCGCGCGCGATGGCCATCGTGATCGCGGCGGCGGCGATCGGGGTCCTCGTCCTCATGCTGGCGTTGCCGCCGCTCTACTACACGAGCGACGAGGCGAAGTACGTTGGCCTCGGGCTGAACATCCTCGCCGGCCGGGGCATCGTCACCGACTACGGCACGCAGTTCCTCAACCATTCGCCCGTCTGGCCGCTCGTGCTGGCCGCGCCGCAGGCCTGGTTCGGCGTCGAGGGCCTGACCGTCGGACACCTCGTGAACGCGGCGTCGGCGGCCGCGACCGTCACGCTCACCGGCCTGCTCGCCTGGCGGGTCCGGCCCGCGGCCGGTGCCCTGGCCGCGGTCGCGATGCTGGGCCTGCCGTATCTCACGACGCTGTCGAGGACCGCCGGGCTGGACATGCCCGCGGTCGCCTTCACCCTGGGCTACCTGTGGGTGGCCCTGCGCGCGCTCGACCGGGGGTCGATCGGCCTCGGCCTGCTGGCCGGCCTGCTGTTCGGCGCCGGGTTCCTGATCAAGGAGACGGCGCTGCCGTTCCTGCCGGTGCCGTTCCTCGCGGCGCTCGCGGCGCCGGTCACGATCGGCACCATGGCGCGCGTGGGCGGAGCCGCGCTGCTGACCGCCGCGCTGACGACCTCGTGGTGGTTCGCGATGGTCGCAGCGCTGGGCGGCACGGTGTACCGGCTGGGCACGCCCGCCTGGACGCTGGCGCCGCTCACCGTGCTGGTGGTCGTGCTCATCGTGCTCGGCTTGGGCGCCGGCCGGATCGAGGCGTGGCTGGTCGAGCGCGGACGATGGCCGGCGGTGTCCGAGGCGCGATCGTCCAGCCTGCTCGCGATCGCCGGCTGGGCGGGCCTGGTCATCTGGATCGCGGGTCAGCTGTTCGTGTTCGGACGGGCTGGGAAGCTGGGCGGCGCGGGGCTCGTCAGGCTGGACCAGCTCGCCGACGACGCGCGGGTCTACGGCGAGCAGCTGGCGCCCGTGGTCGCCTTCGGCGTGCTGGGCGCGGTGCTCGCGCTCCGTCTCGTGCCGAGATCGCCGAGCGCCAGAGCGCTGCTCTACGCGGCGCTGTCGTGGATCCCGCTGCTGCTGCTGGTGCTCGCGATCGGGGAGACGCCACGCCACTACGTGGCGGCGGTCTCGGTCGTGATCGCCCTGGGGGCCTGTGGCTGGGTCGCGGCCGCCGAGTCGGCGGTTCGCGGGGATCGACGATGGCTCGTCGCGGTGCTCGGCGCTGCCGCCGTGGCGCTCGTGATCGCGTACCCGGTGCTGCCCGGCCACCGGACGTTCAAGATCGCGGTGCTGGGAGCCGGGGCGGTCGTCGCCGTGGCCTGGCTCGTCGTCGGGTGGCTCGCCGCCCGACGGGCGGGAGGCGAAACGCCGTCCAACCACGCCGTGCGCGTCCTTGCTGGCGGCGCGACGCTGCTGCTCGCGATGCTGCTCATCGTCGGCGTCGTCGTGGCCAGGGACCAGGGCACGCGGTCGGTCGCCTTCGACCGTGGGCGGGCGTCTGCCGTCGAGGATGTATCTGCCTGGGTCCAGGCGAACGCCGGGCCGGGCTCGGTGGTCGCCGTCAGCCACCGCCTCGGCTACGAGCTGGCGGTGTCCGATCGCGATCGCCGGTACGTCCGGATCGGGCCGAAGAGCGCCGTGGTAGATCCGCGTTCGCCGTCGGGCTTCCGCTGGCAGGGGGACGGCCGCGCGACGGACGTCGTCGCGCTGGACGCCGCGCTGCACCGGGTCGACTCGCTGGACGCCTTCGGGGCGGGCGAGCTGACCGATCGGATCACGGCCATCCGACCCGGCGTGTGGGTCGAGACGGCGATCCTGCCGTCCGGACAGGCCCTGGGCCCGATGCAGGCCATGCTCGACAACGCGACCGGCATCGATCGATCCCAGCTGTTCCGCTACCCGGCGGGCAAGCGCGACCTGCTCGTCGCCGCGTACACGGTCGACCCGGACCGCGTCCAGCTCGACACGGAGTCGCTGTTCGCGGCGCCGCTCGCGGTCCAGTCGATCGCGGATCGCCTCACCGGCTCCGACGGCAGCGCGGCCGCGGCGGTGCTGGACCGCCTGGTGCTGGTGCCCGACGACGCGGTGGGCGAGACCGCCCGCGCCGCGCTCGAGGCCGTCGCCGGCGATGGCGCCAGCCCATCGCCTGGCCAGACCCCATCCTCGGCGTCACCGTCGACGAGCCCCTGACCCGGGACACCCGCAGGCGGCCGTCGCAAGCGCCGGCGTGGTTTGCGCTCGCGAACGGCGGCCCATACCATCCGCGCATACACCGCGTGTGATCCGCGCGTGAACGGTTGAACACGAGGCCCACTGCTTGTCGGACGCGCCCGCCTCGAGGATCGCCCCGCACCGCCACCGGCGGCCGCGGGTCCGTCGGGTCCTCCGGGCGCTGGCCTCGCCGTCGAAGTTCGCCGTCGTCGGCATCTTCGGCATCTTCGTCAACCAGGTCGCCCTGTACGTGTTCACCGAGCGCCTGGGGATCTACTACCTGCTGTCGGCGATCCTCGCGTCGCAGGTCTCGACCCTCAACAACTTCCTGCTGATCGAGTTCTGGGTGTTCCGCGGCCGCGAGACGCGCGGCAACATCTTGCTCCGCTACCTGGCCTACAACGCGATCAACGCGGCCACCCTGGTCGTCCGGATCCCCGTCATGTACGTGCTTACGGACCTCGGCGGCGTCAACTATCTGATCTCCAACCTGGTCGCCATCGGCATCACGTTCGGGGTCCGCTACCTCGTCGCCGACAACTGGATCTGGGCGGGCCGCGACCGACGCGACCAGAGCACGACCGCCGGCGCCTATCAGTACGACATCCACGGCCTCATCCGCCTCCAGTCGCCGGTCGCGCTGCCGGAGCTGTCGGCGTTCAACGTGTCGACGCCGGTCGAGCCGGACCTCGTCATCCGTCGCCGCTGGCTCGGCGGCTGGCCCCGCCTGCGGATCAGCACGACCCTCGACGACGGTGTGATCCGCTATCGCGAGCAGCTGGGCGCGCTGTCCGCCGCGTTCGACGTGCGCAGCCCGTCGTCGCGCGAGGGTCCCGTGGTCCTCGACGTCAACTGGCTGCTCGTGTGGTCCCACCATGTCCTGTACACGAACATGGTCGAGCCGCTGCTGCGGTTCATGCTCGTCTCGCGCGGCTACGTGCTGCTGCACTGCGCGGCGGTCGACTCGGACCAGGGCGCCGTGGTGATGTCGGCGCTGACCGACACGGGCAAGACCAGCACCGTGTTGCGCCTGCTGATGCACCGCTCATGGGGGTTCCTGTCGGACGACATGGCCATCCTGGCGCCCGATGGGACGGTGATCGGGTTCCCGAAGCCGATGACGCTGTCGTCGCACACCATGAGCGCGGTCAACGAGGGCGCCCTGCCCTTGGCCGATCGGATCATGCTCGGCGTCCGGTCGCGGCTCCATTCCCGGGAAGGGCGCGCCGTGGGCCACGCCCTGGGGCGGATGCCCGTCCCGATCGTGACGATCAACGCCTGGGTCCAGATCCTGGTCCCGCCGCCCAAGTACCACGTAACCTCGCTCATCGACTGCGACATCGTCGACCGGTCGGCGCTGGACAGCGTGATCCTCATGGAGCGCGGCGAGCCGCTGGCCGAGATCCCGACGCTCGACGCGACCCTGGACCGCCTGCTCGCCAACACCGACGACGCGTACACCTTCCCGCCGTTCGCCTCGTTCGCACCGCTGATCCGGATCGACGGCCTGGATCACGGCGCACTCCGCGCACGTGAGCGAAGCCTGCTCTCGAGCGCGATCGATCCCGCCTGGCGGGTGCGCATCCGCGTGCGTGGTCACAACTGGTCGGACCTCATCCCGACGCTCGTCGCGGACAAGATCCCGGCCCTCGAGCCCGACCCCCTCGTCGTGGCCGAGGACGAGCCCGCCACGGGCGACGCCCGGGCCGAGCGCCCGGCCCCGGCCGGCACCGGCTTGCCCTGACCGAGGATGGTCACGATCGGCGACCGGCGGCGGTGACCGCCGAGCCCGAGCCGGGATCGCGCCCGGTCGTCCCGCATCCGGATCTCACCGCCGCCGCGATCCGCGCCGCCGTCCCCGACATCGCCCCCGAGTTCGTCGCCAGCCGGCAGTTCGTGCACGCCGGGCTGTCGGCGCTCGCCGGCCACGAGGTCGTGGTCAAGGTCGAGACGGAGAACCCGGTGGGCGCGTTCAAGGGTCGTGGGACCTGGCTGGCGGTGCGCCGGCTCGCGGAAGGGGGCTCCGTCGGGAGCGACCGCCCCGTCGTGGTCGCGTCCAGCGGCAACTTCGGCCAGGGCGTCGCCTACGCGGCCAGGGCCGCGGGGGTCGGCGCCATCGTCTTCTGCGACATGGCGGCCAACCCGGTCAAGGCGGACCGGATCCGCTCGCTTGGCGCGGACCTGCGGCTGGTCGGTCGGGACTTCGACGAGGCACGGGCCGCGTCCGAGGCGTTCGCGGCGGAGCGCGGCCTGACCCTGCTCGTGGACGGCGGCGACGTGGCGATCGCGACCGGCGCCGCGACGATGGCGCTCGAGGTCACGGACGCCGTCGACCGCGGCGAGCTGCCGCCGATCGCCAACGCATACGTGCCGGTCGGCAACGGCGCGCTGATCGTCGGCGTCGGGGCCTGGCTGCGCGAGCGGGGAGGGGAGGGGGTCCGCATCGTCGGCGTCCAGTCCGAGGGTGCCCCATCGATGGCGCGCTCGTGGCGGCAGGGTCGCGCCGTCGAGACGCCCGAGGCCGCGACCTACGCGGAGGGCATCGCGACGCGCGTCCCGGTGCCGAGGGCGCTCGAGCTCATGGACGGCCGCGTCGACGAGATGCTCCTGGTGGGGGAGGGGGACCTCCGCACTGCGCAGGCCGTGTTGACGACCGAGCTCGGCCTGACCGCAGAGGGCGCGGCAGCGGCGTCCTGGGCCGGCCTGCTGGCCGACCGGGATCGGCGGCCGGGTGCGTCGCTCGTCATCGTGACCGGCGCCAACGTCGCCGCCGGGCCCGGCTGAGCTCAGACCCGCGCGAGGAAGTCGAGCACGCGCTTCGTCAGCAGCGCCGTGGCCTCCGGGTCGTAAGAGGGGAGCGAGCTGTCCGAGAAGTAGTGCTGGTCGCCGGGGTAGAGGAACAGCTCGGCGTCGTCGACCTTCTCGACGAGCTCGCGGGCGGCGTCGATGTCCCCCTCGCCGACGAAGATCGGGTCGTTGTCCATGCCGTGGATCTGGACCGGTACGCCGTCGGGCCAGGGGCCGAACGCCCAATCGCCGGTGATCGGGATGCAGGAGTAGAACAGCAAGGCCCCTCGCGCGCCGGGTCGCGTCTGGGCGAGCTCCTGGGCAACGCTCTCGCCGAACGAGAACCCGGCATATACGAGCTCGTTGGGCAGGCCGTCGGCCGTCTTGACGCCCTTGGCGCGCAGGTCGTCGAACCCGGCCGACTTGACGTAGGCCATGCCGTCGTCGATCGAGCCGAACGTCCGGCCATCGAACAGGTCCGGGGTATGAACGGTGTGGCCGGCGGCGCGGAGCTCGTCGGCAAAGGCGTGGATGCCCGGAGTCAACCCCTGGGCGTGATGGAACAGCAGGACCTCGGTCATGGCAGCCTCCTCATGCGTGCCCCTGAGTGGACGACACATCGCATTCGATCCGCCCTCGATGATCGGCTGCATACATGACAGCGGCAGGCAGGAACGCAGAAAAAGACGCCGTCACGAGATGTGACGGCGTCTCGGGCTGCCTAGTCGACGTACGCGGCCGCGGGCCGTTCACGTCGACGTGATCACTGCGCGATGCGCATCCGGATCGAGGCACCTGACCCGCCGTGGAGGCCGGGCAGCTGCTCAGGGTTGCCAACGCGAGTCGGCGTATACGGGATGCCGGTGTAGCCGCCGGTTCCGGCGCTGGGCAGCTGGCGGGTCGGCGTGTACGGGATGCCGGTGTAGCCGCCCGTCGCGTTGCTCTGGAGCTGCCGGGTCGGCGTGTACGGGATGCCCGTGTAGCCGCCGACCGTGACGGTGACGTCAGGCGATTGCCTGGACGGCGCGGGGGACAGCCACCCAGACCGGATGATCGTTCCGCCGACGAGGAGCGCGACGGCAAGCGTCAGCGCGCCGACCGCGACGCCGAGCCGGCGCCCGTTCGGTGTTCCCTGTGCCACGCGAGGAGTTGCTGCGGTCATCTGGCCCTCCTTGACGCCGCTCCGGCACCCGTCCTTGGGGCCTGCATCGAGCGTCGTCTGGTGACCGTCATCCTCGAGACGTTGGCGCACCGGGCCATCGGGCAGGTGGCTGACGCTGCCGCTGGGGGGTACCTGAAACAGCGTGGCGTGAGGCGGCGCATCCGAGGACCGCGGGGCGGCGTCACGTGCGCTACCTTCGATACGGCCGCTCCGAGCGCGGCGCATGGCGACACGGGGGTTGGGAGGATCGGACCGCTCGTGGACGCAACGCGCTTTGGCACCGGCCTGACCTACGCGGCCTTCAAGGCCTCGATGACCCAGAACCGCGAACGCCTGGAGGCGGCGGAGTCGGCGGTCGTGATCGACGCTCGCGACCTCGAGTTCTTCCGGTCGCTGCGACCGCTCGCCTGCGTGGCCCTGGTCGAGGACTGGTGCGGCGACGTCATCGCCAACCTGCCGGTCGTCGCGGTCCTGGCGCACGAGGTCGGCCCGGGCATCGACCTGCGGTGCTTCATCAAGGCCGACGTGCCCGATCTCGCGACCCGCTACCTCAACCACGGCCGGTTCGAGTCCCTGCCGGTGTTCGCCTTCTTCGACGCCGACTGGAACGAGGTCGGCGTGTTCATCGAGCGGCCCGTGGCGGTGACCGAGCGCCGCGAGGAGGATCGCCGCGCCGTCTACGCGGCCAGCCCCGAGTTCGGCTCGCCTGACGCGCCCGCGAGCGAGCTGGCCGACGACGTCCGGACTCGCCTGATGGCCGAGATCCAGGCGCAGCGGGCCGCGAGCACGCCGTGGACGAACCGCCAGGTCGTCGTCGCGATCCGCGACGCGATCGCCCGCGCGCCCCAGGTCGGCGAGCGCGTGCCGCACACGCGATGAGCGCCAGGGTCCGGATCGTCTACTGCGCCGAGTGCGGGTACGAACCGCAGACGCTGGCGCTCGCGGATGCCCTGATGCGGCGGTTCGGCCACGACCTGGCGTCGATCGAGCTCGTGCCGTGGCTCGAGGGCACGTTCGAGGTCTCCGTGGACGGCCGGCTCGTGCACTCCATGGCCCGCGACGGCGGGTTCCCCGAGCCCGCGACGATCATCGAGGCGGTCGTGGGCAGCGTCGCCGCGGGCTCCACGACCCAGGCGTCGCGCCCCTAGGGCGCGGCGCCGGTGATCAGGTCGGTAATGTCGGTGAGGTCGTACGGGCGGTCCCAGCTGGCCGAAACAGTCCGGCGCGCCGACGCCGGGCTCCGGAACCTTGCCCGTATGGCCGGCGGCTCGTACCCCTCAGCATCGTGCGAGCGACACTCCCGCGGCGCTTGGGGCGTCATCGGAGCAGCGAGCATCCGGCAAGACTGCCCGGCAGATTAGGGAGATGACGATGTCGAGGCGGCTGGTCCGCGCCGCCACGGATCCCGATCCCTACGGCTGGCGCGCCGGGACCGTCCGGATCCTCGCCAATGCCTTCCTGGCGTTGCTGGCGTTCGAGGTCGTATCCCTTCTGGTCGGCGTGGCAGACATGATCGTCAAAGGGACGCCACCGCCCCTGCCGCCAGTCGTGCTGGTGCCGGTGGTGGCCGTCTTCCTCCTAGTCCGGTGGTTCTTTGTCCTGCCCGGCTTGCTGCTGGTTCTCGTCGGCCTCGAATACCTGGCCCGCCGTACTGCGCACGCACGTGTCCTGACCGCCATCGTCGCGTTCGCACCGATGATCTTGTGGGAGTTGACGCAGTCGTCGGGCGCCATCTCGGGGCAGGGTGCGATCCTCGGCGTGACTGCTGTGCTGTTCGCGGTCCTCGCGCGACTGCCGGCCAGATTCCGGGGGCATTCGACGGAGGATCAAGGGGCAGCGCAACCTCCGGCCGGAACTGCGGCTGCTCCGCGCTGACCGGATCAGCGGGAATGTGGGTTGACAGCAGGCGATGGCGTTCTTACTGTCCGCAGTAAGAACGGAGGCGACCGTGCGCATCACCTCGAAAGGCCAAGTGACGATCCCGCAGGCCGTTCGCGAGCACGCCGGCCTGCTGCCGAACACCGAGGTGGACTTCGTGATCGACGGCGACTTGGTGCTGCTGGTGCGGTCGGACCGCGCCAAGGCACCGAGCCGCGGACAGCTGCTCGTCGAACACCTGCGCCGGCATCGCGGCCAGTTTGGGATGACGACTGACGAGCTGATGGCGCTCACGCGGGGCGAGGATTGACCGGCGTCCTCGTTGACAGCAACGTCCTCATTGATGTCCTCGGGCAGGATCCGATGTGGGAGCGCTGGTCCGCGGATGCCCTGCGCCACGCATCGGACGAGGCGCCCCTGGTCATCAACCCGATCGTGTACGGAGAGATCTCGCTTGGCTACGACTCGATCGAGGCGCTGAACGCGGCCCTGGACGTGCATCAGATGCGCCGGGAGGCGATCCCGTGGCCGGCGGCCTTCCTGGCAGGCCGGGCCTACCGGGCCTACCGGGAGCGCGGCGGGACGCGCCAGTCCCTGCTGCCGGACTTCTACATCGGCGCCCACGCCGCCGTCGCCGGCTACCGGCTCCTCACGCGCGATCCGGCGCGCTACCGGACGTCGTTTCCGCGGCTCAAGCTGATCGCGCCGACCTGACTCTCACCGGGCCCATCTCGGCATTGCTGGAGTGCTCCAGCACTTCCGATAAGGTGAGTTATGTCTTACGTCATCGCGTCGACAACGTCCTTGATGGCTGCGGCCTCTGGCGCAGTGAGCGGGCCGGCACGGTCCAGGAATGGACCGTTCATATGCCTCGCGTATCGCGATGGCGCTGGAGCGATTGCGGCACCTTGCCAGAATCGCTGACGCGCCAGCGAGGTAACAAGCGCGGCCCTCGCTCTTGTCATAGACACGTATAGAAGTCTTGCGCCCTCCAGGACCAACCCTGGATTGGCCGCCCGACGCGGTCCAGGCAGGATTTGCTCTTCGAGGGACGGGATGAACACCGCGTCGGCTTGTAGCCCTTTCGCACCGTGCATCGTGATGACGCGAACCCGGGGCTCCGGGATTCCTGCGGGCACGGGCACGCCCAGCCGTTCATAGATCGCCTTGAGGACGGTCTCATGATGTTCCTCGTTGTCTGCTTCCATGTAGTCCCGGAGTTCCTGGAGCGTTGCCTCCGCCGGCAGAGTGGTCACGAGTGCATCCCAGGGGCCACCTCGGCTGCCGACCGAGCGTCCAGTAGGAGACGGCGAATCTCGTCGCATCGGTCGGTCAAGAGATCGTCGCGATCGAAGCCCGCTATGGCTTCGCATACCGCCCTAGCATGCCGAAGCGCCCCCAACTCCCGAGTGCTGAAGATGCCATCGGGAAGGGGATCAAAGAAGAGAGCTCGATAGGTGAGGAGGTTATCGAGGACTCTTTGGACGATGTCGGCGCAGGTGCCGGGTCCGACGCCGCGGCGACAGCCAAGGATGAGACGTAGCGCCAAGTAGTCGTTCGGATCCAGAGCCGCCCGCAGCATTCCGAGTACGAGTCTGCCGGGCTCCGTGTCCGTCCAACTGTCCTCCCTCGGAGGCGTGAAGGGCACGCCAGCGTTCTCGAGTTCGGTTCGAATCGGCGGGAACAGGCGCCGATTGCTGAGGAGGATCATGATCTCCTTCGGATTGACCCCAGCGCCGATCAGTTCCCGAATCGACCCGGCAACGACCTCCGCCTCGCGGCGACCCGACGGAATCCGCCATCGGTGCACCACTCCGCGGGTCGGCGGTGCTGCCGTTCTCCACAGCGAAGCGAGCGTCTTCGGGATGCGCCCTGGTGGACTGAATCGATCGATGAGGGAATCCGCCGCGTCGACGATTTCAGACGAGCCACCGACGCATACGAGCGGCGGTGTGTCGTGACCGGGGAGAAGACGCTGCCGGTGCTCGAGGCTGCGCACATCAAGCCATACAGCATCGTCGGCAAGCACGAGCTGCCAAACGGCCTGCTGCTTCGGTCCGACCTCCACACGCTCTTCGATCTCGGCTACATGACCGTGACGCCGGGTGACTACCGGGTCCGGATCAGTAAGCGGATCCACGACGAGTTCGACAACGGGCGCGAGTACTACGCTCTCGACGGGCGCCAGATACGGGAGCCGCAGCCTCCATACCCGAAGCCATCCAGCGAGGCGCTCGACTGGCACTCTCAGGTCGTGTTTCGCGCATAGCCGGAGGGAACGACAGGGTCCCACGTATCCGAGCCCACGCGCTTTCAGCGCAACGTCGGTGTGCCCGCCGCCTTGCGGATCGCCTTCCTCAGGTCCTTCAGCAGGAGCACCAGGTGCCGCGGCTCCGAGGGCAAGGGCTCGAACGCCGGGTCGAGGCCCCGATAGAACGCCGCCGCGCGATCAGTCTCGGCGTGGATCAGGAGTGCGCGGACGCCTACGCGTTCGGCCGTGGCGGCCGTCTGGAAGAGAGCGTCGCGGACCAGGGCCGTGCCCAGGCCGCCACCTTGAGCTGTGATGTCGACGCCGAGCCGCGCGAGGATCACGACGGGGACCGGATAGCGACCGATGCCTCTCGCGATCCTCGGTGGGACGCCCTCCTGGCTGACGGAGCCGGCGGCAAGTGCGTAGTAGCCCGCGACACGCCTCGTGCCGGCAAAGGACACCACGAACACCCGCGCTGTGTCCGCCTGTTGCGCCTGCAGGGCATGGTCCCGAAGCCAAACCGTTTGGGCATCCGACCCGCAATCGAATGCGTCGACAACGTGATCGGGCTCGAGGAGCCCAACGCCGTCGAACCGGATCACGCCTCGTCGAGCACGCTCGGGCGAGCGAGGAACACAGCCAGCCCATCCATCGGCTGCTCCTCGCGGCCGAGCAGGGCGACGAAGGCGTCCCAGTGCTCCTTCGGCAGCACGAAGCTGGTCCGGCTCGCCAAGGTCTCGCGCGCGGCTTCGGTCGCGTGCGACAGGACGAAGGCGCTCGTGCTCAGGCCCTCCAGTGCGGCGGCGTCGTCGAGCAGTCGCCGTCGGTCTGGCTCGAGGCGCAATTCCAAGCGGTCGTTCTTTGTCGATCGGCGTGCGAGTGCCACGCGGCGTCTCCTGTTGCATGTACGGCAATTGTCCGTACACTATGCCCGGGCATGCGACCCGTCAAGGGGACTCGCTGGCGCGCCGCCGCGGCTCGGGCTCGACGGACGGCGAGTTGATGACCGGGTTTTCGATCGTCGCCCGGCGAAGCGGCACCGATTCTCAACGAAGGTTCGAGGATCGAACACTTACGGCGTATCCCGCGGGCGGAAGATGCGTTCCCACTGGCTGAGGTGTCCGAACAGCGCGGCGCCTGGGGTGCACGTCCACAGCAGTGAGTCCAGGATCCGCACGAGCGGTCGCTCGCCGACCCCTTGGCCGGCTAGGTGATCTCGAATGGCTGATAGAGCCTCTAGATTTTCTCGCCCGATCGCTCGGACGTGTTCCATTGCCACGACCCATGTCTTGACGTCGTCCGAGGTCCGGGCGCCGATCTGACTCAGCACGAGGCTGTCAAGGACCCGGATCAGCCGCGGTCGCTTGATGTGCAGGACCTTGGTGACGACGGCGATCCCGAGTCCTGGGCGCTGCACCGCGGCGAAGGCGAGGCGCAACCGCTTCGTGACTTCTGACGCGGCCCAATCCGTGTCGCTCATGTCAATCAGGTCCCACTGCGCGTCGAGATCGGTCAGCCACCGTTGATCCGCATCGACGATGATCGGCGCCCATCGTGTGTGCGACGTTCGCGCTGCCATCGTCCTGTTCACCGCGGTGATGTCATCGTCAATGATCCGGTCGCGCCGCTCAGGATCCAGTTGGGTCCCGCGGATCCACGCGTCGAAAGATGAGGCGCCCACGGCGCTCGGATCTCGCCGGAAGAACGTCTCGGCCAGCCACTGGGCGCCTTCGATCACGAGCGGTGGCGCATCCGAGGCCGCACCTGGCATCGGTCTGATCCTGACCGTGGTCGGTGATCCCTCGATGCTCACAGGGGCATCGAGCGCGTGTGGAGCCCGCGGACCCGGCAATGCCCTGGCAACCCTGGCTGTGGGAGGCGTCCCGATGGTCGGCTGCGGCCCGGGCCGGCATATCCCGCATGCCTGGGCCGGTCGACTCCCAGCGGCCAGCGCCCACGCTTCGAGATCCGAACGAGATTCCGAGCAGGTCTTTCCGTACGCGTACGTCCAGCTTCGATCCGGAGCGAGTTGGCGGTTGACGGTTCGGCAGCGCGCCTTGTGCAGCACGAGGTGGTCCGAGGTGACGTGCATGTAGGTATTGAGGACGTACCCCTCTGGGTGCGCCGTCAGCCAGGCAACGTAGCCCTCGTCGTCCCGCTCGAACCGCCTGACCATGCTCCCCTACTCTCCATCGCCGGCGCGGGTCCGTGCCTGAGCCTCGGCCAATCAGGCGAACCGTAGTCGATCCACGCGTCACCGTCTGGTGTCACGGCGGACACGGTCCAGTGGGTAACGAACGGCCGACTCCCTGATGACACGGACATTGCGCCAAAGATGTCGAGGATCAGAGCCCATCCGGGCAGGCTCACCTCGGCTGACCCTGCCTCACCCGTTCGCTACCCTCGCCCAGTGACCAAGTACGTGGTGTTCCTGCGCGGCATCAACGTCGGCGGCAAGAACCCGGTGCCGATGGCGCGCCTGCGCGAGGTGCTCGGCGAGCTGGGCTACGAGGATGTCGCCACGTACATCGCGAGTGGCAACGTGATCCTCAGCTCCAAGCATGGGCCCGATCGGATCAAGCGGGAGATCGAGGCAGCCCTGCCGAAGGCGTTCAAGCTCCACTCGGAGCTCGTCGCCGTCCTGGTCCTGACCGGGGCCCAGCTCAAGGCCGTCGTCGCCAAGCGACCGAAGGGCTTCGGCGATCAGCCAGGCAAATACCACAGCGACGCGATCTTCCTCATGGGCATCGACGCGACCGCCGCGATGGAGGCGTTCGACCCACGCGAGGGCGTCGACGCCGTCTGGCCGGGCAAGGGCGTCATCTACTCGCAGCGGCTGAGCGCCCAGCGCACGAAGAGCCGCCTGAGCAAGATCGCGGTCAGCCCGCACTACAGGTCGATGACGATCCGCAGCTGGGCGACGACGACGAAGCTCGCGGAGCTGGTGGAGGCGCCCGAGGCCGCCTGATTCAGTCGAGCTCGACACCGCGTGTGGCCTTGCCCATGCCGACTTCACTCCCTGCCGGCTCAAGTGGCCCTCGCTCGCCGCCTTGATGTCGCGTTTGCAAGGCTGATGGCGGTGTTCTTGACTCGCGAAGTCCGGTACGGAGGTGATCCCATGCCTTCCAGCGACGTCAACGACCAAACCTCTGCCACACGCGGCCGCCCCAACCTGGTCGTGGTGGACGATCACGAGTCGTCGCGCAGCGTCGTGTCGAATTCCATTCGGCGACGATTTGGGTCGGACTACGAGGTCGTCGAGGCCAGTCCGCGGGAGGCCCACACCAAGCTCGAGGCCTTGCGCGCCGCTGGTGCCGACGTCGCCCTGATCGTTGCCAACCAGTACCTGGAGTCCGACCCGGGAACGGTCGTGCTGGCGACCACTCGAGACGTCTACCCCACCGCACGACGCCTTGTGCTCGGCGACTTCGGAGATAACTGGGTGATGCCGGCGATCAGTCGGGCGTCGACCCTTGGTGAGATCGACCACTTCGGCTACATGCCCTGGACGGAGACGGACGAGCACTTCCTGGCCGGTGTCGGCAACATCCTTGACGAGTGGGCGCTCGAGAACGGCCGAGGCGACGCTCGGATGACCATCGTGGGCAAGCGCGACGATCCCGGTTTTCATCTCCTGGGCGAGGTCTTGCAACGCTGGCAGACCTACCCAACGGCGATGCTGGCCGCCGACACACCCGAAGCTGCGGCATTCCTGGCCGAGCGCGGCATCGGCGGCCCGCTACCGGTCGTGGCCCTGTCAGACGGCCGGGTCGTGACCGGAGCTGACGTCGCCAAGGTGTCCGACGTGGTCGGCGCCGGCGTCGACACGAGCGCGACGACATTCGATGTCGCGATCGTCGGGCTCGGACCCGCAGGCTTCTCGGCTGCCGTGAACGCGGGCTCGGAAGGGATGCGGGTCATCATGATCAACTCGACGTTCAGTCAGGCGAGTTCCAGCCCGAAGATCTGGAACTACCTCGGCTTCCCGGCCGGGATCACCGGCGCGGAGCTGATGCGGCGTGCGTGGGAGCACGCGTTGATGTTCGGCGCGGTCGGCCGGATCGGCCGAACGGCGGACAGGCTCCGTCATGAGGCCGGCAACAACGTCGTGTCGCTCGACGATGGTTCGGAGGTGACCGCCGAGGTCGTCATGCTGGCCATCGGCGTGGACTACCGCCGGGTCGGCGTCGAGAGCGTCGATCAGTTGATCGGTCGCGGCGTCTTCTACGGGTTCAGTGATGCCGACGCCTTGGCCCTTTCGGGCCTCGACGTCGCGGTCGTCGGCGGGGCGAACTCGGCGGTGCAGGCCGCCATCTCCCTCGCTCGTCACGGCCGGGCCGTCCATCTCATCGTTCGCGGAGAGGCGCCGAACGCCAGCGAGTACCTGACCGAGCAAGCCGATGCCCTGCCCAACCTGACGGTCCACCTCGACACGGAGGTCGTCGAGGCCAAGGACGCTCAACAACTCCGGTCACTGACCTTGCGGGATCGAACGACGGGACGGACGAGTGAGCTGGCGGTCTCTGGTCTGTTCATCATGATCGGCGCGGTCCCGCGAACCGAGTGGCTCCCGCCGGAGCTTGCGCGAGACGGCAAGGGCTACGTCCTCACCGGGGACGACGCTCCGCGCTCGCGGGGGGTTGGACAGGCCCCCCTGCCATTCGAGACGACGATCCCAGGGGTCTTTGCGCTTGGCGATGTTCGCTCAGGCTCGGTCAAGCGTGTTGCCGCGGCCGTGGGTGAAGGCTCGGCGGCTGTGCAACAGGTCATGCGCTACCGCACGCGCATGGCCGAGCGAGCCCACGCCGAGAGCGAGCGTGCCACCGGCGACCCCCTGCCCGTCGGGGCATCGCCTAGCCGTGCCTGAGACAGTCGTGGACGGCGCCGATGCCATGGACGATCACCAGCAGCCCGTCCGCCGACTTGGCTGGCTCATGGCCGCCGTCGCGCTGACCGCGTTCGTCATCTACGAGGTCGTCGTTCACGATCTTGGGCCGCTGCCGATCATCGTGTTCGCGCTCGTGCCTGATCTGACCTTCCTGTTCGGACTTGGGCAATCGCACGCTCGTGGCCAGCTACCACCGCGCGCCGTGCCGGCCTACAGCCTCGCCCATCGCCTCGTGATCCCGCTCGCGCTCACGAGCCTCGCGCTGGTCGCGCTCCTGGCCGCACGCGTTTTGGTCGAGAGCCCGGACGCATTCGCATCGGCTCGTCGTCTCCCGCTTGTCGCGTACGTGGCGGGTCTGACGTGGCTTGCCCACATCGCGCTCGATCGGGCGCTTGGCTTCGGCCTGCGAACCGCCGATGGCTGGCGGCGCTGGTCGCGCCCGTCAGGGCGTTAGCGGCGAGGTTGCCCCTGGTTTCGGTTCACTGGTCGCGCGTGGTCAGGCTGGCTCCGGTCAGCGCTTCTTCCCGCCGGCGAACGGGATCTTGGCAGCCTGCTCCATCCAGGACGCGAGCTGGCGCTCATCGATGTCAGCGATGGATTCGAGCTCGACACCGCGTGTGGCCTTGCCCATGCCGACCGGGGTCACCGGCGGTTCCGGCTCGAGGTCGGCTCCACGGATGAACATGACCTTCACGTGGCCGACGAAGGCGCCGGACGCGAAGCACCAGCCGGTTTCCACGCCGTAGTACGCCATCCCCCACTTCACCGCTCGCCGGAGGTTGGGCAGCGTCCTGGCGGCCAGGGCATCGACCTGCTCGGCGATGCCGCGCTGCGGCTGCGGCAGGCTGGCGATGTACGCGAATACTGGCGCGTCGCCGTCGGCCGTCTTCGCGTCGCTGGCCTTGCCTGCCATGGCGGTGCGCAGCCTGGCGGGGGTCGCTCCTCGACGCTCTAGCGCCTCGGGGTCCGTCATGGGAGCTTCCCTCCCCCACCCGCTCGCGGGCGCGCTGAAACAGGCCGGCGTCAGTTCCGCCTGGTCCCCACGATGGTGACGCCGTTGACCGCTGGGTAGCTCGAGTAGAACCGCTTGCGCCAGTGGAGCTTGCCGTGGTCGTAGATCGACACCGTCGTCCACACCCTGGCGCCGTTGACGGCGCCGTTGTTGAAGTAGCGGTACCCGACGGGCTTGGTCGGATCCTTCACGATCGTGTTGATCGCGCGCTCGCCTGGCTCGATGACCGTGTTGCTGACCTTGGCCTTCCGGCCGTTCGGCACGCTCCAGATCTTGAACGTCAGCCATCGCTTGCTGCCGGCGTGGGTGATCGTCCGCGTGATCAGGATCGGGTACTTGGTGTCGTTCTTGAAGCTCATCGTCTGCTTGGTGTTGCCGACGATCCACACGGTGGCATCGAGGCCCGGCGGATAGCGGTCGATGAACTCGTTGTGGTTCTGGCGCTTGAGCGGAATCATGCCGGCCCGGAACGCCGCGTTGAACAGCGTCGTGGACGTGGTGCAGATGCCGCCGCCGAACGCGCCGGTGACGGTGATCTTGCCGCCCTCGATCGCGTTGCCCGGCCCGGTGCCGGGTGCATCGTGCAGGTCGCCGACGGTCTCCCAGAAGTCGAACTTGGTGCCAGCCGGCACGACGGTGCCGTTGATCACCGTGGCCGGCCCCTCGATGTTCCCGCCCCAGTGGTTGTTGATGATGACCCAGTAGTAGACGCTGTACGAGCTGATGACCTTCATGTTGGGGGCGAACTTCTTGGCGTCCGCCGCGGTCAGCTTCGGGTCGATGGCCTTGACGACGGCCTCGATGGGCTGGGCCGCTGCGCCGGCCTGACGGGCGCCGATCGCGCTGACGATCGCGGCCTTGGTCTCGGGGATCTTGAGCGTGCGGCCCTCGCGGCTCGTGCCGGTAGCGACGACGTGTCCGCCGACCATCCTGAGGCTCGCGTCCCGGACGGTCTGCTTGACCTTCCCGGCCATGGTCTTGAGCATCGGGTCGATGCCCGCCTGGTCAAGGACCGGGGTAATGCTCCCGTCGGCCGCGGTCGAGAACGAGATCAGCGGCGCGAGACTGGCGCCGGGGATCGTCCAGTGGTCGTTGCCCCGGGCGATGACCACGTCGGCCGCCATTCGTTCCGCGGCCGCCTTTGCCGCCTCGGCCGTAGCGGTGGCGATCGTGGGTGTCAACGGCACGACCGGCACGGCCGTCGTGATCGACGCCGGCGCGCCGAGCGCCGCCAGCTGCTGGTCGAGCGCGGTGAGCAGGGCCGCCTTGTCGACGGCGCGACCGTCCTCCGCGGGCGAGAAGTTGAACGTCCCGCCTTCGCCGGCCGACACGGAGGCATCCACCGGGGTCTGGTCGATCGTCGTGGCGAGCGTCTCGACGACGGCCGCCAGCTTGTCGCGGTCGTACGCAACGGCGGGCTCGAGGGTCATGCCGTGGAGCGCGGCCTGTGGTCCACCGATGAGGTTCGCGAGGGGTGTCCCCTGGCGGCCTGCGGCCAGGGCCGCGTCCACCAGCGCCGACGCGTCGGGGCCGCGGCCGACGTCCGCGTAGCTGACGGTCGTCGTCTGGCCGTCCGGGCCTGTGAGCGTGATCTGCCCGTTGCCGAGCGACCCGTAGGCGCTCGCGAGCTGCGCCTCCGCCTGCTCGCGGGTGAGCCCGCCGAGTGCCGTGCTGCCGACGCTGACGCCGGGCAGGACCCGGCCCTCGTACTGCTGGTTCCACGCGTACAGGGCGCCGGCGCCGACGCCGACGGCAAGCAGCAGGCCCAGGACGAACGCGATGCCGAAGCGGAAGGCGAGCGACCGTCGGCGCCGAGGCCGTGCCGGGGGCTCGCCGATGCTTACGGCGGCCGCGACCGGCACGAGCGGCACGGCATCGAGGCCAGGCTCGGAGGTCGGCGACGTGTCCGCCGGGGCGGCGTCGGTCCGTTCGGCCGGGGCAGCCGCATCGCGGATCGCCGCATCGGTCCGGGCGACGAGCGCCGCGAGCTCGGGATCGCCGGCGGGCGTCTCGCCGTCGGGTGTGGAGGTGTTGGCAGCCCCGTCGGCTGCGGAGTTGGGCAGGTCGGTCATCAAATGCTCATGCGCGGTCGGCCGGTGCCAGGCCTGGTCCCTGGCAGCGGCGACATCTTACGTGGACACGCAAATCTGTCGCGCGACGGTCGCTTCGGCCGGCGGGACTGGGACGCGGCACGCCCCTCAGACGTTGCGCGGCAGGACCTCGGCTCGGACAGTCGCCGAGGGCGAGCGGATGCCGGTCTATGTGTACGTCATCGACCATCCCGATGCGCGCGTGCTGGTCGACACCGGGATGACCGAGCTGCACCCGGCGGTGGCCGACCTCGATCCGCGCCTCCGCCCACTGAGCGAGCAGGACATCGACCTCGCCGGCATCGACATCGTCGTCAACACCCACCTGCACTTCGACCACTGCGGCGGCAACCACCTCTTCGCGGGAAGGCCGATCTACGTCCAGCGCCGGGAGCTCGACGACGCGCGCAGCCAGGACGACTACACCATTCGCGACTGGGTCGAGGCGCCCGGCGTGCGGTACGTGCCCGTCGACGGCGAGCTCGAGCTGCTTCCCGGGCTCCGACTCGTCCCGGCGCCGGGCCACACACCCGGCACGCAGGTGATCGTCGTCGGGACTAGCGACCGTCCGGTCGTCGTCGGCGGCGACGTGGCGGTTTGGTTCGGCGAGCTCGATGAGCCGCACACCGAAGGCCAGCAGCGGGTGCGCGCGCTCGACCCCGAGCTGGTGTGGCTCGCGCACGAGCACGAGCCGTGGCGACCCGCACCGTCTAAGACATAGCGAACCGACCGCCCTCCCTGCCGCGAAGTTGGTGATGACCCCAACATCGGCGAGGACTTCGTCGGCGCTGGCGGAGCCCACGTTTCGCTGTGGCCTCGGACCGAGATCGCGCCCATTGATCAGTTGGCACTGACAGTTCCACGGACCAACGACACATCCGCACGGGACCCTTGTGCGCGTCAGTAAGATCGACGCCGTTCCGTCCAGTGCGCGCAATCGAACTGTTCGGGGCATCGATGGCTGTGATGCCGCCGTGACGAGCATCAAGAAGGACGTTAAGCAGCTGTCCAAGAAGCTGTCGGGGGTCGACGAGATGGACTTCCAGGATGGCGTCGAGCTGCTGGGCCGGTACAAGGCCTACATGCACGACGTCCAGGACGAGGTGTGCCCGCGAGACCAGCTGGGCAACGAGGAATTTGGGTTCATGGGCCCGGGCGCTGAGCGTCTTCGTCCGCGCGGCCGCCACGGTCGGTCCCGGTCGCTATCGTTACCCGGAAGCCGGCGCGCAGGTGGAGGCGGGAGTGTCGACGATCGATGGCCGGGTCGCGACCGCCGGGGGTCCGGCGGCGGTCAACCAGGCACCGCCGTGGATCGACGCTGGCGTCGGTTCGACCCGGCTCGTGGTCGCCCTTGTCGTGACCTTGTCGATCAGCCGGCTGCCGGAGATCGTCGCGCGCGACGTCCTCAGCATGGACGTGCCCTGGATGGCCGCCGCGATCGTCGTGCTGACCATCGCGCTGTGGCTGGCCTCGCGCGTCGTTGCGACCCTTCGACCCCTGGAGCGATTCCTCGCGGTCATGGTCCTGATCAACGGCTTGCTGGCCGCGCTCCCGGCCGTGCTCGGCTCGCCGGCCTGGCAGGCGCTGGTTCCGGCGTCGACCGCGCCGATGGTGGGGTTGCTGGCCACCAGGATCCTGTACGCCGTGCTGGGGCTGGGCGCGCTCGGCTGGGCCGTGATCCTCGGGGCCTCACGGAACGAGGTCTATGCCCGGGTCGGCGACCTGGATGCCCCGACGCTTACCCGCCGCAAGGACGGCACCTACCTGCGCTGGGGCCGCTTCGGGCCGGTGGCTGTCGCGTTCCTGATGCTGCTCATGGTGTGGTTCGGGTTCCCGATGCTGCCGGACTCGATCGACCTCGCCGCGGCGGCGCCGGCGATCGCCATCGGGGCGGTCGCGGCGCTGCTCAACGCGTGGTGGGAGGAGACCGCCTTTCGGGCCGCGCCGCTGTCGATGCTCCAGCGGGCGACCGGGCCGGGGGCGGGCGTGCTCATCCTCGCACTCTGGTTCGGGATCGGTCACTACTTCGGCGGCGTGCCGTCGGGTCCGATGGGCCTCGTGGCGAGCGGCGCGGTCGCCGTCCTGCTCGGGCGGGCAATGATCGAGACCCGTGGCCTCGGCTGGCCGCTCACGCTCCATTTCTCGATCGACCTTGTCATCTTCACGTTCCTGGCGATCGCCTCCGTGGGCTGATCCGGGCGGACGGCGACCTCGCTCCATCGCGTGCGGTCAGTCGGGATGCGACTCTACGCGTGCCGAGGCGTCCTCACGAGATCGACCCGGCCGCGTCGGAGGTGGCCGAACCACTGGTCCAGCAGCAGGATGCTGGGCGGCCCGTCTCCGACGACCTGGTACGCGAGGTGAACGTCGCCCAGGCGGGCGTATCGCGTCTCCCGAACCATCCTGACCAAGCGCACTCGGCGGCATGCTGAGGGCGTACGCTGCCCCCGCCGTCCCGAGGGGCCATGTGATGGATCGACGAGCTTGGCTCGATGAGCGGCGCGCGGCCGTCCAGCTCGACTACGACCGCGATGCGCCGACATACGACACGGATCTTTACCCGATCAGCGACGCGCATCGGGCGTTCGTGACGCGCGTTGTGAAGAACTGTCTGCCGGACGGGGTCGTCCTCGACATCCCGTGCGGCACCGGTCGTTACTTCGAGCTCGTCGTCGCGCAGGGGCGACGCGTCGTGGGGGCCGACCAATCGACCGGGATGGCCGCGCAGGCGCGCGCCCGCGGCCTGGCGCAGTCGGTCGAGCAGATCGGGCTCCAGGAGCTGGCGCAGACCGCGGCGTTCGACGGCGTACTGTGCATCGATGCGATGGAACACATCCCGCCGGAGGACTGGCCGCGGGTCGTGGACAACCTGGCCCGAGCGCTTCGCGCCGGCGGACTCCTCCATCTGTCACTCGAGATGATGGCCGACCAAGAGGCGCATGTGGAGCGCGCCTACGCGGACGCGCTCGCTCAAGGCATGCCTGCCGTCCGCGGCGAGGACGTCGGCGAGGAGACCGGCGGCTATCACTTCTACCCGACCGAACAGCAGATCGCGGGCTGGTTGTCCGAGGCCGGCCTGCAGATCGTCGACGACGTCACCGACCTGACCTATGGCGAGTGGGGCTATCGCCACCTCCTCCTGGAGCAGACGCGCCAAAGGAGGTGATCGATGAGAGCCGTGCTCCATGACCGGTATGGGCCGCCGGAGGTCCTGCGGATCGAGATGGTCGATCGACCCGTTCCGGCGGACGATGAGGTGCTGGTCCAGGTCCACGCGACGACGGTCAACCGGACCGATGCCGGCTGGCGCAGCGCCGATCTCCCCATCACCCGGTACTTCACGGGCTGGCGTCGGCCGCGGAACCGGATCCTCGGCAGCGAGTTCGCGGGCGTCGTCGAGGCTGTGGGCGACTCGGTGCGCGAGTTCTCGGTCGGCGACGAGGTCTTCGGGACGTCTGTGTTCGGGGCGAACGCCGAGTACCTGAGCGTCCGCGAATCCGGCCCGATCGCCCGAAAGCCCATCGGGATGGCGTTCGAGGATGCAGCAGGCGTGCTCGATGGCGCGATCCTTGCGCTGTCGTGCCTGCGCGAGGCCGGGCCGCTCGCCGACCTCTCGGGCGCGCGGATCCTGATCTACGGTGCCTCGGGTTCGATCGGCACGGCGGCCGTGCAACTCGCCCACCACTTCGGTGCCCACGTCACCGCGGTCTGCGGAACGAAGAACCTCGAGCTCGCGGCGTCGCTCGGTGCCGACGAGGTCATCGACTACCAGCACGATGACTTCACGAAGAACGGCCAGACCTACGAGGTCATCTTCGACGCCGTCGGCAAGCACTCGTTCCGCCGCTGTCGGCATTCGTTGCGCCGCGGGGGAACGTTCATCGAGACCGATCCCGGGTTCCTGTTCCACGTTCCCCTGCTGATGCTCGCGACGCGCTGGGCGGGGACGAGGAAGGTCAAGTTGGGCATCGGCCGCTACGGCAAGGCGGACGTGGAGTTCGTCAGGGAGTTGATCGAGGCGAGCGAGTTCCGGCCGGTGATCGACCGTCGCTACCGGCTCGACGAGGTCGTCGAGGCCACCCGCTACGTCGAGACCGGCGAGAAGACGGGAAACGTGGTGCTCACGGTCGTTGGATCCTAGGTCGTGCCGCATCCGCGGCCCGCCGATGAGCTCCGTTCGAACAGTAGCCTAACGATCGACGATCACTCGCAGGGAGCGATGACCATGAAGCTGACCGCATCGATGATGCTGACCGTGGACGGCGTGTACCAGGGGCCCGGCGGGCCCGACGAGGACCGGCGCGGCGGGTTCGAGCGCGGCGGATGGACGGCTTCGCACACCGATGACGAGATGTGGCCGTTCCTGGTCTCGTGGTTCGAGCGCGCGGATGCGCTGCTCCTCGGACGCAGGACCTGGGACATCTTCGAGGGGTACTGGCCGGACCACGACGCGGACGATCCGGTCTCCCACGGCATCAACGTCCTGCCCAAGTACGTGCCCTCGACCACGCTCAACGACCCGGGCTGGAATACCCACGTCATCGATGGCGACGTCGAGGCGGCGGTGCGCGAGCTCAAGGCCAGGCCAGGGCGTGAGCTCCAGGTCCACGGCAGCGGCGTGCTGCTCCGGTGGCTGCTCGAGCGCGACCTCGTCGACGAGCTGAACCTGCGCATCTCCCCGGTCATCGTGGGCGACGGCCTTCGGCTGTTCCCCGAGCGCGGCCCGACGCACGACCTCGAGCTGGTCGAGTCGCGGGCGACGCCGTCCGGCGTGATGCTCCAGACCTATCGACCCAACGGTCGCGCGACCTTCGGGACGGCCGGCTGAGGGCGCAGGCCGTCTGGACGTTGATAGGGGCCGGGATCCCCCGGCACTCCCCTACCGCAGCTGGTCGCGGCGGCGCGTCAGGTAGGCGGTCTCGGCGGTGTTGCCCGCCAGCTCGATGGCTCGGTCGTACGCCGCGCGCGACTCCTGGCTACGGCCCAAGCGACGAAGGAGGTCGGCGCGGGTCGCGTGGTAGGCGTGATAGCCGGCCAGGTCGTCGTCGAGGCGGTCGACGGTCGCCAGGGCCACCTCCGGGCCGTCGAGCTCGGCGACCGCGATGGCCCGGTTGAGGGCGACGATCGGCGACGGGTCGAGGCGGACGAGCTGGTCGTAGAGGGCGACGACCTGCGACCAGTCGGTGTCGCGGATGTCGCGGGCGGAGGTGTGCACGGCGTTGATCGCCGCGAGGATCTGGTAGCGACCCGGAGGCACCCCGGTGGCCAGGCGCTCACGCACCAGCCGATGACCCTCGGCGATCAACGCCGCATCCCAGGCGCCGCGGTCCTGCTCGTCGAGCGCGACCAGCTCGCCGCCGGCCGAGACCCGGGCGGTCCGGCGGGCCTCGGTCAGGAGCATCAGCGCGAGCAGCCCGGCCACCTCACCGTCCTCCGGCAGGAGGGCACGGATCAGCCGAGTGAGCCGGATCGCCTCGGTGGTCAGGTCGTGACGGACGGGATCCGTGTCGGGGCCGGTCGCCAGATAGCCCTCGTTGAACGCGAGGTACAGGACCGCGAGGACGCCGGAGATGCGTGCCGGGAGGTCCTCCGCGGACGGCACCCGATACGGGATGCGAGCCGCCTTGATCTTGCCCTTCGCGCGGGTGATCCGCTGCCCCATGGCCGCCTCGGACACCAGGAAGGCACGGGCGATCTCTGGCATCGTCAGGCCGCCGACCATGCGCAGCGTCAGCGCCACGCGGGTGTCCATCGCGAGCGCCGGATGACAGCAGGTGAAGATCAGCCGGAGCCGGTCGTCGTCGATGGCGCCGGGGGGCTCGGTCGAGTCGTCGTCGTACGACATCTGCGCCTCCCGCTGCTTGTCGTCGCGCTTGTGCTCGCGCCGGATCCGGTCGATCGCCTTGCGGTTGGCGGTCGTGGTCAGCCAGGCGCCGGGGTTCGGGGGGACGCCGTCGGCCGGCCACCGCTCGACGGCGGTCGCGAACGCCTCGGCCGCCGCCTCCTCGGCGATGTCGAGATCCCCGAACCGCCTCGTCAGGGCGGCGACCACCCGAGCCCATTCCTCGTGGTTGGCGAGAGTGATCGCTTCCCCGACGTCGATGGCGCTCTTCCTATTCCTCACTCAGCGTAGGCGTCGTCGGGCAGGAGCTCGAACACCTGTTGCGCACACCGGCAGGCGACAGCGATCTTGGCGGCCCACTTCAGCGCTTCATCGCGTGAGGCCACGTCGACGACCGCGAATCCGCCGATCTGCTCCTTGCTCTCCGGATACGGGCCGTCGGTGACCGTCCCGTCGATCGCCACCACGCTCGGGTCCTGGTGCTCGAGCCCGGCGCTGAAGACCCATACCCCGGCCCGCATGGCCTCCTGCTCCACGGCACGCGCGGCCTTGGCTACATCGGGCAGGTCCTCTCGGGGGAAATCCATGTCGCCGTCATCGAACAGGATCATGTACTGCGTCATCGGATCGTCTCCTCTAATGACGTTGGCGCCCTCGCCGGGCCGCCTCTCATCTTGTCTACGAACGCCTCTGCCCCGATCCGACATCGCCCGACGGATCCTCAGGCGTGTGGCACATCACTCGTCGATGAACGGTCGCACCTCGACCTTCCGGTTGCAGGCCTTCGAGCCGTCGGCGGCGAGCTTCAGCGCCACGTCGAGGTCGGGGGCCTCGATGATCCAGAAGCCGGCGAGGTACTCCTTCGACTCCACGAAGGGTCCGTCGGTGAGGATCGCCTCCCCGGCCCGGTTGTCGATGACGGTGGCCGTGCTCGGCGACCCGAGGCCGCCGGCGAAGACCCAGCGACCCTCGGCCTGGAGCCGCTCGTTGAACACGTCGATGGCGGCAGCCTCGCGCGGGGTCGCGGAGCCGGTCGAGTCATCGATCACGGAAACCAGGTATTGCATCTCGGATCGTCTCCTCCGTCGACGAAGTGCCGGCACCCGGCAGGTCGGTACACCTGGATCGTCGCTGGTCTCGTCGCTTGGGGCACCCCTGGTGGGCGGCCCCTCACCCTGACTACGAACAAGGCCACCCCGATCCGACAACGGCTTCCCGAGCGTGCCGGCCCCCGGCTAGACTGCTCCGCGTCTCACGCCCGAGTTCCGTCCACGCAGGCCGCCCCGACATGCGATTTGAGAAATCGATCGACATCGATGCGCCGCAGCAGCGCGTCTGGGACGTGCTCAGCGCCATCGAGGCCTGGCCGGAGCGCATCGAGACCGTCGACGTGGTAGAGGTCCTGACGCCGGCGCCGATCACCACAGGCAGCCGCGTGCGGCTCAAGCAGCCGAAGCTGGCCGAAGGCACCTGGGACATCACGGTCTGGGATGCGCCATCGTATTTCGAGTGGTCGCAGAAGATGGGCGGCACCACCACCGTCGCCGGCCACCGCGTCGAAGCGCTGGAAGAAGACCGGGCACGTCTCACGCTGACACTCGACATGCGCGGCTTGCTCGTCCCGGTCGTCGCTGTGTTCTACAGGGACCTCACCAATCGCTACATGAACCTCGAGGCCGAGGGCATGAAGCGGGCTGCCGAAATCCACCTAGTGGATCACGCGATGGTCGTCGAGCCGATAGCCAGTCGGTGAGATCTGGCTTCGGATCAACTCGATGCTACTGGCTGACCGATGCCAGGCGAGTCGAAGGTGCATCATCCCGTCGATGACACGACGTCGCGTGATTGTCGTCGCCGTTGTGGCCCTCATCGTGGGTGCCTGCTCGAGTTCTGCGTCGTCCTCGACAGCGCCGCGCTCGTCCGCCATCGCTCCATTGCCCTCGGCCACCGCGATCGCATCGCCGTCCGCATCGGCAAGCTCCTCCGGAGCGCTCGTCGTCGGGGGCGACCGTCCGGTCACCGTGCACGTGCCGGCGTCGTATGACGCAAGCCGGCCCGCCCCGTTGCTGATCCTCCTGCACGGCTACTCGGCGTCCGGCGAGGAGATCGACGCGTACTTCGACCTGGCGGCCGCGGCGGAACAGGCTGGGTTCGTCTATGCCACCCCCGACGGCACCAAGGACAGCAACGGGAACCGGTTCTGGAACGCGACCGACGCCTGCTGCAACTTCGATCGCCGGAGCGTCGATGACGTGGCCTACCTGTCCGGCGTCATCGCCGACATCCAGGGCGAGCTCGCCATCGACCCCAAGCGGATCGCCATCGTCGGCCACTCGAACGGCGGGTTCATGTCGTATCGGATGGCCTGCGAACGATCCAACCTCGTTGCCGCCATCGTGAGCCTGGCCGGCGAGACCTTCGCGGATCCGGCCGACTGCACGCCGAGCGAGCCGGTGTCCGTGGCCCAGGTCCAGGGCACGGCCGACGAGGTGATCAACTTCAAGGGCGGTGGCCCGCTCACGGACGTCAGCGGGCCATACCCGGGCGCCGAGGCGACGGCCACGGCATGGGCGAAGAACGACGGGTGCGGCGCCGAGGCATCAGCGCTCGGCGCGAAGATCGATGTCGACGCGGACCTGGCGGACGGCGCCGACCCGGCGGAGACGTCCGTTCAGGAGTGGCCGGCATGCGAGGCCGGCGCGACCGTCCAGCTATGGACGATCCCGAACGCCAGCCACGCCCCTGCGCTCACTCCGGCATTCGCGGACGCGGTCATCCGCTTCCTCGTCGAGCATCCCAAGCCGTAGCCACGCGCCGCCGGCTTCATGCGGGTTGCAGCTCGCCGACCTCGCGCAGCGCCTGCTCGATGACCTGCACGACGACTTCCGGGTGGGACACCATCGAGACGTGTGAGGCGTCGATCTCGGTGATCTTCGCGCCGGCGTTCTCCGCCATCGCGCGCAGGGAGACAGGGTCGATGATCTTGTCCTGCCTGCCGATGATTGCCCAGGCCGGGATGTCCTTCCAGGCCGGCGGACCGGACGGTTCGGCGAGCCCCGCGAAGGAGGCCGGCCGCTGGGTCGCGTAGATCACGGCCGCGTCCTCGGCCGACACATCCTGGGCGAAGCTCTCCTTGACGGTGCTCGGCAGGAGGTACGTGTCGGGGGCCTCCGGCGGCCCGCCCGGGATCGGAACGAGCCTGAACGTGGCGGTCGGGTTGGTGACTGCCGGGCCTAGGGCCGACGCCGGTCCCACGAGCGCGACGGCAGGCTGGCCTTCGTCCGGGATGAACGCGTCGACGTAGACGAGCGCCTTGACGTTCTTCGCGCCGGTGGCGGCGTTCGTGATCACGAACCCGCCATAGGAGTGAGCCACGAGGATGACCGGGCCGTCGATGGTGTCGAGATAGTTCCGAATGATGGGCGCGTCGATCTTCGGGCCGCGGAGCGCGTTCGGGAGGGCGACGACGTCGTGTCCGGCTGCCTGGAGCCGGCGGATGACGCCGGTCCAGCTCGATGCGTCCGCCCAGGCACCATGAACGAGAACGATCGTCGGAGTCGTCGGCATCTGGGACCTCCCCCGTGCTGGGACGGGCCTGAGGCCTCGCCGGCCCGGCAGCCGTCGACCCTGATCTTAAGCCGCTTTGTCGAGTCCGCGGCGTTGTCGCCCGATCTCGAATCTCTCCGCGAGCCGCAGTACTCTCCGTGGCATGAAGCCTCGCGTCTTCCTCGGTTCCTCGGGCAAGCAGGCGAAGCTGGTGCAGGTCCTGACACGCGGACTGTCGGACGTTGCGGACGTCGAACCCTGGACCACGGTCTTCAACCCGGGCGTCTCGACGCTCGACCGGCTGGTCGAGCTCACGCGCGAGGTCGACTTCGCCGCGTTCGTCTTCGCGCTGGACGACTGGACCAGCAACCCCGCGGACGACGCCGCCCAGGGTCAGGCCTCCCCGCGCGACAACGTCGTCTTCGAGGCCGGCCTGTTCGGCGGCGCGCTGGGCATGCGCCGCACCTTCATCCTCCATGCGAAGGGCGCCAAGCTGCCCACGGATCTCCTCGGCATGACCGCGGTGCGCTATCCGCCCGAGCTCACCCCCGCCGACATCCGGACCGTGGAGCAGAAGCTCCGGAAGGCGATCGAGGATGAAGGTCGAATGTCCCGCATCGAGGGCGATTGGTGGCAGCACTCGCTCACCGTGCGGAGCGAGCGTGAGCCGTCGGCGATCAGCCTGCTTCGGATCTCGCGCGATCGGGAGGGCGGTCTCCAGGTCGCGGGTCGAGGGTGGCAGGAGGACGGCACCCTGTCGTCTCGATACTGGAGCGAGGCGGCCAGGGGGCACAGCGACCCGCCCGCCGTCTTCTACTACTTCCACGGCGAACGACCCCGGCACCCGAACGCCCCCCAGTTCGAGGGCACGGGCGAGATCCGGCTCGATTCCGCCGATCGGGCATCGGGCTACTGGATCTCGCGATCCGATACGGACCCGCTGCTTCGCGAGCGGACGGCCGGTGTGTACCTGCGCGCCGACCCCGAGGACATGGGCATCGTCGATGGCGGCGACGCGACGAAACGTGCCGGACTCCTCGCGGCCCGCCTCCAGGAATGGAAGACGATCCTGGATTCCTAAGTAACTGTCCGGCCATGATCGCGACACGCAGCCGTCGCCAAATGACCTGGAGCGGGGTCGTTGCACGGCGTCTTGCGCGCCAGGCGCTCGCCGTTCCGGCTGCGGACCTCGACCCGGCCGGCGTCGCGAGCCTGCTGTGCGGCGTGCACGCCCAGGTGCTCGGGGCCGCCGAGCTGGCCATCGGCAGGCGCATCGCAGAGGGGACCCGGAGCGGCGTCCAGCGGGCGCTCTGGAACGAGCGGACACTGGTCAAGACGTTCGGCCCACGCGGCACGGTCCACCTGATGGCCACCGCAGACCTCCCGATGTGGACGGGTGCGCTGTCCGCGCTGCCGATGTCCGTGCCGCAGCATCCCGAGCCAGTCCGGTTCACCGTCGAAGAAGCCGACGTGGTCATCGCGGCGATGGGTGATGCGCTCAAGGACGCCGAGCTCACGGTGGACGAGCTGACCGACGCCATTCGCGAGCGAACGGGGCCGTGGGCCGTCGAACGGACGATGGACGCGTTCCAGGACAAGTGGCCCCGCTGGCGGCAGCTGACGAGCACCGCGGCCCATCGAGGCGTCCTCTGCTTCGGGCCGAACAAGGGCCGGAACGTGACCTACACCAACCCGCACCGCTGGTTGCCGGGCTTCCGGCCGGTCGCCGGATCCGAGGCCCTGCGCCTGCTCGTGCGGCGTTACCTCCACGTCTTCGGACCCGCCTCACCCGAGCACTTCGCCCAGTGGCTCGGCATCCCGCCACGTGGCGCGAAAGCGGCGTTCGACGCGCTCGGCGATGAGCTCGAGACCGTGGAGGTGGACGGCGAGCGTGCCATCGTGGCGACGGGCGACACCGAGGTCCCGTCGGAACCGGCCGCGGGCCTCCGCCTCCTCCCCTACTTCGACGCCTACGTGGTCGCCGGGCAGCCGCGGGCACGCCTGTTCCCCGACGCCGCCGCGGCGCGGGCCCTGACCCCGTCCGGCCAGGCCGGGAACTACCCGGTGCTGCTCATCGACGGCGTGGTCGGCGGAGTCTGGCACCAGCGGCGGTCAGGCCGGCGGGTCGAGATCACGGTTGAGCCGCTTCGAAGACTCACGGCGGCCCAAGGACGTGCGCTCGAGGCGGAGGTGGCGCTCGTCGGCCGGGTGCTCGAGGCGGAGCCGGTGCTGACGATCGGCACGGTGGCCGTCGGCGCGCACGCCTGACTCGAGTAACGGCTGAATCGCGGACGCAACATAGGGACGACTCGTCCCAGGTGGGAGGACCCAGCCGCGATCCCGGGCTGAAGGGTCGCCCCATACGGCTTCGGAGCGAGGGCGACGTGCTGGCCGGCAGCAGGCGCCGGCGCGGCGCCCGCGCGGGCCGGCGGACCCTGCCGATCGGGTCGGACGGCACTGGCACGACATGTCGTCGGCGGGCGACGCTGCCAGTGAGGGGCGCGCCAGTCGTGCGCGCCGCGGCGGATCGCTGGAGGTCGGCATGACGACTGGCAGGCCGGTCACTGTCGGGTTCCCACGCATGCACCGCGAGCCGGCTGAGCGTCGCGACTTCCTGCCGCCGCTCATCGGCCTCCTCGCGGCCAACGGAGCCGAGGTCCACGTCGAGACCGGGATCGGATCCGGGATGGGTTATACGGACCTCGACTACTGCACGCTGTCCCCGCACGTCATCGTGAGCGACGAGGAGGATTGCTACCGGCAGGACATCGTGGTCGTCCTGCGCGCACCCGAGGGCCGGTATCAGCTGCTCCGGCGCGGCGCGATCCTCGTGTCGATGCTCCACTTCGCCACCCGGCCCGCGCGGGTGAGGATGCTGGCCGATCGCTGTATCGACGCCGTCAGCCTGGACCTGATCCGCGACGACGATGGCCGCCGCCTGGTCGAGAACCTGCGGAGCGTCGCCGGGAACGGCATTGCCTCGGCGTTCACGGCGCTGGGGCAGACGTGGCCGGAGCTCGGCGGCCCGCGCGGCTCGGTGGTCGAGGTCCTCATCATGGGCGCGGGCCAGGTTGGTCGCCACGCCGTCGAGTTCGCCACCAAGTACGGCGACGACGCCCGCAACGACCAGTACACGTGCGCCGGACTCCCCGGCGTCGAGGTCGTCACCGCCGGCCGGAACCTGACCTGTGACCCCGATTACCTCACGTCGCGCCTGCCGATCAGCGATGTGCTCGTCGACGCGACCGCCCGGCGCGACCCATCCCGCCCGCTCATTCCCAATTCCTGGATCGCGCTGCTGCCGACGCACGCGGTCATCTGCGACCTGTCCGTCGATCCGTACCTGCTGGACGTCGAGCCGCGAGTCGTACGCGGCGTGGAGGGCATCCCGCAGGGCAACCTCGACCAGTGGGAGTTCGCCCCGGACGACCCGGCATGGGACGCGCTCCCGCCGGGTGTCCCCACGGACGAGCGGCGGACTGTCGTGTCCTGCTACTCGTGGCCGGGCGTGCGCCCGGAGCCGTGCATGCACGTCTACGGCTCCCAGCTGGCGCCGCTGCTCGAGACGCTGGTCACCTCGGGGGGTCTCGACGGCATCGGGCCCAAGGGCCGGTACCACGAGCGGGCGCTATGGCGGGGAAGCCTGCGCGGCTGGTTCGAGTCGGGCGAGGCGGCAATTCACAACGGCGTGGAGCCCAGCACGATCGCGGCGGGCGGCTAGGCCGTCCCCGTCGTCGGATCCGTCGTGTCGCCATCGGGCCAGACGGCGATGCACACGCGGTTGCCGGCGCGGTCGGCGAGCGTCCAGTGCTCCCCTGACTGGGCCACGATCCGGCCACCGGCCGCCAGGGCGGCGGCCAGTCGCACCGGACCCTGCCCCTTCCCGACCGACACGTCCACGTGCATCGCGTGCCGCAGGGCCCTGGCCGCGTCGAGCTCCTGCATCCACACGGTCGAGCCATGGCCGAGCGGATCGACGCCGTTGTCGGACGACATGGGCGCATAGCCGAGCACGGCACGCCAGAAGTCCAGGTCCACATCCTCCGGTTTCGCCGCGACGGCCAGCTGGACCTCCTGGACCGACCCCGGTTCGGGCGTGGCGCCCAGCGACTGCGCAACCTCCGAGATCGCCTGCGCGAGGCCGATGTGCTGCGTCTCGAGCTGCCACATGTCCCGGGTGAGGCGGATGGTCAGTCGGGCGCCCGCGATCGTCAGCAGTGCACCGGAGTTGGCGACGCCGGGAACGCCCGCGATCGCCTCGGCGAGGCGCGCGGCGTCGCCCAACGAGCCGACCCGGAACGCGGCCGTCGCCCCGCCGTGGAGGACGACCCAGTCGTCGATGCCGTCGGCGGCGAGGAACGCCCGCCAGCCCTCCTCGCTCATCGCGCCCTCGCTTCGTCGTGCGGCCGCCGTCCTGGCGATCATGGCCCACCACCGGCGCGTGCGTCGAGTTCCCGCATCCGTTTCCAGCTACGGGTCCCGTTCGTCGATGGGCGGCTCGGAGCGAAGGTCCATGAGCGACGCGACCCAGGCGCGGAGCCGCGGCAGGTGCTCGCCGTAGTGCTCCGACCCCGCCTTTCGGATCCACTCGCTCGCGGCGTCGTCGGGGTCGCGCAGGTCGAGCCACGCCTCGAGCATCCAGATCCGGGCGCCGCTGGCCCGCTCCCAGACGACGTCCCACGGCAGGTCGTGCAGCTCGTCGAGCATGGCCGCGTTCGACTCGTCGACGTCGATCTCGCGGGGTGCGTACGCGTTCGCGGCGATGTCGACGAGACGGCGTCGACTCTCGACGAACCACAGGCCGAGATGTCCGATCAGGTCCCGGATGCTCCAGTCGGGGTCGACGAAGTATCCGGGCGTCAGCCGCTCGGCCCCCGTGAGCATGCCGGTGAGCGACTCGATCTCCTCCCAGCGAGCTCGTTCCAGCTCGACCTCCACCTGGTAGACAGGCTGCAGCGGCCACCGCGGTAGCGGACCGCCGCGGGTCTGCGTCATGAACGATCCGGTCATGGGGATCCTCCTGTCAGCTGGCGCGCCGGTCACTCCGGCGCGATCCGACGAACGAGCAGCAATGGCAGGCCCAGATCGCGAACCTGGCCGAGGACGCCGTGCAGCGCCGCCTCGTCGACGATGGGTCCCGCGAGCCTCGTGGTCCCGCCGGGCAAGACGGTCATTCGCATGCCCTCGAACCAGGTCGACCAACGGTCGTCGAGGACGGTCCCGATCCGGATCTCGAACCACACGAGCCCGCGGTCCGTTCCGGCGTCGTCGCCGAGTGCGTCCGTCATGGTCAGGGACGCTAGGCCGGCGCCGGAGCCAGGTCGTCACCTGAACAGGCCATTCACGCAGGCCCTGGGACGTCGCCAATTCCACCCTCGGCCTCCACCTTGGGGTTACGACCCGCGCTCGCGGTCGCGCCAACGTTTGCCGCCTGACCAACCCGCAGCGCCGGTGACGACGATGACGACCCGACCGATGATCCTCGCGGTGGACGACGACGCGTCCGCCCGCGGCTCGCTGGTGCCGTCCCTCCGGCGTCGCTTCGGACGCGACTACGAGGTGGTGGTCGAGGGCGACCCGCGGCTCGCCTACGGGCGGCTCGAGCGTGCCGTGGCCGAGGGTCAGGACGTGGCGCTCGTCCTGGCCGCCCAGTGGATGCAGGCGGAACACGGGACCGACTTCCTCGGCCGGACGAGGGACATCGAGCCGACGGCCCGCCGGATGGTGATGACGGACTGGGCCGACTTCTCGGCCCTCCACCAGATCGCCCGCGCGTCGACGCTCGGCGACCTCGACCACTACACGCCCCGGCCCTTGGACGACGCCGACGAGGGGTTCCTCGCCGCCGTCGGGCTGGCGCTCGCCGCTTGGGCCCGCGATCACGGCCGCTTCGTCCGTATCGTGACGATCCTGGGCGAGCGCTGGAACGCGGACGCCCAGCAGCTCCGGGACACGCTCGAGCGCTGGGGGGCCCCGGTCGAGATGCTGGACGCCGATTCGCCGGAAGGGCGGCGCCGTGCCGCCGAGCCCGACGTCGCCGGCCGGCTGCCGGTTGTGCTCCTGCCCGATGGCCGGGTCATGCCGCCGGACCTGTGGCAGCTGGCCCGGGCCTACGGCGGCAATCAGGTCTCGCTCGCCGAGCCGTTCGGCGTCATCGTGCTCGGCGCCGGGCCGGCGGGCCTGTCGGCCGCCGTGTACGGGGCCAGCGAGGGCCTCAGCGTCCTGCTGGTCGAGCCGCAGAGCCTGGGCGGTCAGGCGAGCGCGAGCCCGATGATCCGCAACTACCTCGGCTTCCCGGACGGGTTGTCGGGCTCCGAGCTGGTCGGCCGGGCGTGGGAGCAGGCCTGGCGGTTCGGGGTCCGGTCGCTGATCGGCCGCCACGCGCGGGCGATCCGCATCGAGGGCGACGAGCGGATCGTGGACTTCGACGACGGCTCGTCGGCGCGTGCCCGCTCGGTCGTCATCGCTTCGGGGCTTGCGTATCGGCGGCTCGGCATCCCCAGCCTCGATGCGCTGATGGGGCGCGGCGTGTTTTACGGCTCGGGCGCGACCGAGGCGCAAGCGATGGCGGGCGAGCCCACCGTGGTCGTCGGCGGCGCGAACTCGGCGGGCCAGGCCGCGATCAACCTGGCGCGCTACGCGCGGTCCGTGTCGGTCCTGGTGCGCGGCGACTCCCTGGTCGGCAATATGTCCGAGTACCTCATCGAGCAGCTGGAGAGCCTCCGCAACGTCGACATCCGGTTGCGGACCGAGATCGTCGACGCGCGGGACGACCGCCGGCTGCGGACGCTCGTGCTGCGGAACGGCAAGAGCGACAGCCTCGAGGACCTCGACGCGACGGCGGCGTTCGTGCTGATCGGCGCCGCGCCACGGACCGAATGGCTGCCGCCGTCGCTCGCCCGTGACGCCCGCGGGTTCATCCTGACCGGGGCCGATGCTCCCCCGTCGGGGCAGCGCGACGGGCAGCGCGGGCCGTTCGAGACCACCCTCCCCGGCGTCCACGCCGTGGGCGACGTCCGCCACGGATCGATCAAGCGGCTCGCGACGGCCGTCGGGGAAGGCGCGTATGCGATCCGGACGATTGTCGCCACCTCACCGTAGGTCCGTCATGGGCCTCGACGGACAGGTCCGGCGTGTCGACCTACACTTGGACGACACGAGGTCGTGCACATGGCGCTCGACGCTCACACAGGTGCACGCGGGCCGAGCGGCGACACGCTGCTTGCGACGAAGCTCCACGTTCCCTGGGTCAAGCCCGGATACGTCGCCCGTCAGCGCCTGATCGAGCAACTGAATGACGGCCGCGACCGGGATTTGATCCTGGTCTGCGCCCCCGCGGGGTTCGGCAAGACCACCCTCCTCGCGGAGTGGACCGCCGCGCACCCCGGCGTCGTCGCCTGGCTCTCCCTGGACCGGGGCGACAACGATCCCGCCCGGTTCTGGCGACACGTGGCGGCCACCATTGATCAAGTCCATCCGGGCGCGTCCGACCGCGCGGAATCCCTGCTCGGCCCCGGCTCCGGCTCGCTCGAAGGGATCGCGACCGCGCTCATCAACCACCTCGCGGCGCATGAGTCCGAGCTCGTCCTCGTGCTCGACGACTACCACGTCATCGCGCAGCCGCGGATTCAGGCGTCCGTGGCGTTCCTGCTCGAGCACCTCCCGCCCGGGGTGCAGGTGGTGATTGCCAGCCGGGCCGATCCGCCGTTGCCGCTGCCGCGGTTCCGCGCGAGCCGCCGTTTGACGGAGGTCCGCGCGGCAGACCTGCGGTTCACGCTGGGCGAGGCGGTCGAGCTGCTCCGGGAGGCGGTGGGGCCGTCCACGGCGCTCGATTCCGCCGGCGCCCTCGCCGAGCGGACCGAGGGCTGGGCCGCCGGGCTCCAGCTCGCGGCGCTGTCCCTCCGTGAAGGCCCCTCGGTCGACGAGTTCGTCGCGACGTTCTCCGGCAGCAACCGCTACGTGTTGGACTACCTCGCCGAGGAGGTGCTCGATCGCCAGCCCGACGACCTTCGGGCGTTCCTGCTGGAGACCTCGGTCCTCGATCGGCTGAGCGGGGAGCTGTGCGACGCCGTCACCGGCCGGGCCAACAGCCAGGCGACGCTCGAGGAGATCGAGCGGGCGAACCTGTTCCTCGTCCCGCTCGACGACGTCCGGCGCTGGTGGCGGTACCACCACCTGTTCGCCGACCTGCTGCGGGCCCGGCTCGCGGCCGAGCGCCCGGAGCGTGCCGTCGCCATCCACCGCGCGGCGGCCGCGTGGCACGACGAGCACGATCTCGCCGACGAGGCCGTCCAGCACGCGCTCGCCGCGGGCGATCCGGAGTGGGCCGCGCGACTGGTCGAGCGACACGCCGACGCCCGCCTGCAGCTCAGCGAGGGCACCACGCTCCGCCGCTGGCTCGATGCGCTGCCCGACGACCTGGTCGCATTGCGGCCCCGCCTGCTCCTCGCGCAGGCCAACCTGGCGCTCGTCAGTGGCGACACGGAGGCGTTCGAGGGCCCGTTCGTCGCGGCGGAGCAGGCGGTGGCGGCCGCCCCGCAGGTCGTCGACGAGCCGTACGAGCCGTCCGGCGGCCGCGCCGGCAGCCTCCTGTCCAACGTACCGGCGGCGATGGCGCTCGGGCGCGCCCACCTAGCGGAGCTGTACGGCGATGCCGAGGCCACGAGCGAGTTCGCGCTCCAGGCCCAGCAGCTCCTCGACGAGGACGACTGGATGCTGGACCTCCTCACCCGCGCCCACGTGGCGGTCGCATCCCTCCTCGGCGGTCGACTGGACGACGCGGAAGCCGGCTTCCTCGACGAGATCGCCCTGTGCCGAAGGACCGGTGAGCGCGTCGTCCTGGGGCGGGCCGCCGAGCTGTGCGGGCTGGCCCAGCGAGCCGGCGGCGGCCTGGATGCCGCGCTCGCGACCTACCACCTGGCGCTCGAGGGGCTCGTCGCGCCGGGCCAGCCGCCGCCGCCTGCCGCCGGCCGCGTGTACGCGGGCATCGCCGACGTCGAGTACCAGCGCAACGACCTCGCTGCGGCGAAGCGATCGCTCGACGACGCTATCGACCTCTGCCGCCAGCTCGCCGGGGCCATCAACGGGTCGCCGCAGCCGCTGGCCAACGCCCTGGCCACGCTCGCCTGGATCCGCCAGGCGCAGGGCGACAGCGCCGGGGCGGCCGTGGCGATGGCCGAGGCCGTCGAGACCGCCCCGGCACCGGACGTGACGAGCCTCCTGAATTCGGTTCCGGCGCAGGCCGTTCGCCTCAGGCTTGCCCATGAGGACGTCGACGCCGCGGCCCGATGGACCCGCGAGCGCGCGCTCTGCCCCGACGCCCCGGCGTCCTTCCCCTGCGAGCCCGAGCACCTCGTGCTGGCTCGCGTCCTCATCGCCCAGGGCCGGGTGGACGAGGCGATCGCGATGCTCGACCGCATGCGAGCGGCGGCGTGCGACCGCGCCGGCAGCCTGATCGAGATCGACGCCCTGCGCGCCCTGGCCCTGTCGCGGGCCGGCCGACGCCCCGAGGCGCTCGACGCCCTGGCGCGGGCCTTGGCGGCGGCCCGTGCCGGCGCCTGGGTACGGGTCTTCCTCGACGAGGGCGACTCGATGATCGTCCTGCTCCGGCGACTGGCCGATCCGGGCGCCGCCGACGGGTCGCCCCACGCGGGCGTCAGGCAGGACGCGGCCGCGCTCCTCCGCGTGCGGACGACGCCCCTGCCCTCCGCCATTGCGTCGTCCTCGACCCCGCGGCGCCCGGAGGCGCCCGAGCTGGTCGAACAGCTGAGCGAGCGCGAGATCGAGGTCCTCCGGCTGCTCGCCGCCGGGCGGCCGAACCGCGAGATCGCCGCCGAGCTGTTCGTGACGCTCGACACGGTGAAGAAGCACGTGACGCACACCTTCGGGAAGCTCGGCGTGGCCAACCGCACCGAGGCCGCCGTGCGGGCGCGATCCCTCGGGCTGCTCGCCGAGGAGACGCGGATCCCGTAGCCAGCGCTTTTCCACCCCCGCTGGCACTCCCGGGTGACGACCCGGCCCCGGCGCCTGCCTAGCGTGGTTGGCCTGACGCGGTCAATCGGGCCGCGCGGACGACCCAGGGAAGGGATCGAGATGCGCAAGAGAACGCTGCTCACCGCGACAGCGCTCGTCGTGATCGTCCTCGCCGTCGGCGTCGGGATCGCGGCGTTCACGCTCGCCGGCGGCCTCGGAGAGACCGCGGCCGGCGACCTGCAGGCGGGACCCGGAGGCCCTGACGCGACGAAGGTCGTGATGCAGGACAACGCCTTCGCGCCTGCGACCATCCACGTGACTGCCGGCGCTCCCACCGAGTTCGAGCTCCGGAACGACGGGCAGACGAACCACAACTTCACCAGCACGGCGTTGGGCGTCAGCACCGGGCCGCTGAAGCCGGGCGACGTCGCGACGTTGACGGTCACCGTCCCCGCGGGCACGACGCAGTTCGTCTGCACCTGGCACGACGGGATGACGATCTCGGTCGAGGCGTCCTGATCGCGTGGGCACCCTGCCGACAAGCGGTGGCTCGGAGACCCTCCGGCTCCCGCGACCGACGGGCCCGTTCTCGATCGGGACGGTCACCTATCACCTCGTCGACGCGTCGCGACCGGCGCGCTTCACTGCGCGACCGGACCATGCGCGCGAGCTCATGGTCCAGGTCTGGTATCCGGCGATCGACGACCCGGCGGCACCGCGGGCGCCGTACGTCGACGACAGCCGGGCGCTTCGGCCACTCGCGTCGATGATGAGACTGCCGGAGACGGTCTTCGACCACCTCGGCCGCCTGCAGACCCATGCCGTATGGCGGCGTCCGGTCGCCCCGGCGGACGACCGCTTCCCGGTGCTGGTCTTCTCCCACGGCCGATGTGGCTTCCGCCAGCACAACTCGGTCCAGGTCGAGGAGCTCGTCTCGCACGGCTTCGTCGTGGCGGCGATCGATCATCCGGGTCTCGCGAGCGGGGTCGTGTTTCCCGACGGCCGCCTCGTGTCCTTCGACCCGCGGTTCCTCCCCCCGTGGCCGCGGTCGACCGCCGGATCGGGTGGCATCGATTTCGACGAGGTCTCCTGCTATCTCGCCGAGGACGTCCGTTTCGTCCTCGATGGCCTCACCGACCTCGACCGGGCGGATCCGCTCGACACGCTGACGGGCCGGCTCGACCTCGGCCGGATCGGGATGTTCGGGCCGTCACTCGGCGGTCGGGTCGCGGCGCAGGCCGCCCTTGCGGACCAACGAATCAGGGCGGTCCTGTTCATGGACATCGCCATGCCGCCGGCCGTGGTCGCGGGAGACCTGCGCCAGCCCGCGATGTGGATGAGCCGCGACACGCCCACGATGGTCGCGGAGGGCTGGAGCGCGGCCGACATCGTGGACACCCAGACGACGATGCACCTCGCCTTCGAGCTCTTGTCCTCCGACGGCTACCTCGTCCTCGTGCCGGGCATGTTCCACCCCGACTTCTCCGATGGCCGCCTGCTGTCCCCGCTGCTGCCCCAGCGGGGAATCACCGGGCCGATCGACGGCGCTCGAGCTCGCGCGATCCTCGGCGAGTACTCGCTCGCCTTCTTCGACCGCCACCTGCGGGACGGGCAGGCACCGTTGCTCGACGGACCCGCGGACCGCTTCCCCGAGGTGGAGTACGCCCACCACCGCGGAGCGACCGTGACTGCTTCGCTCGCGTCTCGCCCGGACTAGCGGGCCGGCCCTGGAACACGACGGCGGGCCACCGGGTTCCACGGCCGAATATCCTGTGACGATGGCGACCAGCGTCGCGAGCCCGGACGCGGCTCGCCTGTGGCCGGTCGGTCTCGTGCTTGCACTGCCGCTCGTGGGGCTGGCGGTGCTCCTGGCCCAGCCCGAGCTCGACATGGCGTGGGAGCACCACCCGAGCCACTTCTGGCTCGTGCTCGTCGCCGCGGCGATCAACGTGCTGCTCGCGTACGTGACCAACATCGCGGCCGGCCGCTACCGCGACGCGCGTCTGACGCTGATCTCGCTCGCCTTCCTCTCGACCGCCGGATTCCTGGGGCTGCATGCGCTGGCGACGCCGGGCGTCCTGCTGGACAGCCCGAACATCGGGTTCGCGATCGCGACACCGGTCGGGTTGATCATCGCGTCGGTCTTCGCGGCCGCCTCCGCCACGCCGCTCGCGGGTCCGCGCGCGATGGACGTGCTCCGCGCGCGGACCCTCCTGCTCGGTGGGCTCATCGCGCTGATGGTCGCCTGGGCGGTGTTCTCGATCGCGCAGCTGCCGCCCCTCGACGGGCCTCCCCCATCCCGCGAAGGCGGCGGCATCCTCGACGTGCTGTCCGTCATCGCGGTCGCGCTGTTCGCCTTCGCCGCCGTCCGGCTGGTGCAGTTCTTCCGGTACCGCGGCGAGACGATCCTGCTGGCGACGGCCGCCGCCGTGGTCCTCCTCGCCGAGGCGCTGATCGCGATCCTCGTCAGCCCGAACTGGCACTACAGCTGGTGGGAATGGCACCTCCTGCTGCTGGCGGCGTTCTTGACGATCGCGCTGGCCGCGCGCAACGAGTACCAGCGGCGCGGTTCGCTGACCGGAGCCTTCGGCGGGCTGTACCTCGAGGCCACGCTCGCGCGCGTCGACCGCTGGTACGCATCCGCGGTGGCCTCGGTCGCGGCCGCGCAGGCCGCCGGTGGCGCGACCGACGACGTGCTCGCCGAGCTCCGACGCGAGGGCGCGACCGACCGGGAGCTGACACTCCTCTCGCAAACCGCACGTGAGGTGGGCCGCCTCGACGCGAGCTTCCGCCCCTACCTGCCGGCCGTCGTCAGGGAGCGCATCCGCGTCCGCGGGACGTCCTCGCCCGTCGCGACGATCGGCGACGAGCGCGTCGTCACCGCGATGTTCGCGGACCTCGCGGGTTTCACGCGGTTCAGCGAGCGACGCGAGCCACGCGAGGTCGTCGAGATGCTGAACGCCTACTGGGCGGCGGTCGTGCCCGTCGTCGACCGCGCGGGCGGCACGATCGAGCATTTTGCCGGTGACGGCATCCTGACCGTGTTCAACGCCGCCGGCGACCAGCCGGACCACGCCCGGCGGGCCGTGCGTGCGGCGACGGAGATCCTGATGGTCACGCGGGACATCGCCATGAGCCATCCCGGCTGGCCGATCTTCCGGATCGGCATCAACACGGGACCCGTCGTGGTCGGCGTGATCGGGACCGCCGCGCGCAGGAGCTTCGCCGCCATCGGCGATCCCGTGAACACGGGCGCCAGGCTGCAGGCCGCCGCGGAGCCGGGCCAGGTGGTCGTGGGCCGGGCGACCTGGGATGCGCTCGACGACGCGACGGCCGGCGTGCCGCTCGGGGCGATCCGCGTGAAGGGCAAGCGCGACCCGGTCGAGGCGTGGCGCCTCATCCTCCCGGAGTCGGCCCGGACCGGTCCGCGCTCGCTCGCCTGAGCGCCGGGCGGTCGGTCGGTCAGCTCTCGGCGCCTTGGGCCTCGGCTTCCGCCTCTTCCTCTCGTGCGGCGGCAGCCCGAGCCGTCTGGCTCAGGTGGCTGGCCTCGACGAGCGTCGGCTGGCCGTCACGATCCTTCCAGCGGGTCTGGATCTCGACCTCGTCGGACTCGCCGACGAGCCGGACGACGACGTTGTACCCCGACCCGCCACGGTCGACCGACACGACCCTTGCCTCGCTCGAGGGCAGGGGCATGAGGGCCGCACCTCCCCGAGGTTCTGCCGGAGCTCCTTGCTCATGTCCTCGGTCGCGCGCTCGATGTCGCCGGCAACGAGCGCGTCGCAGAAGGCCGTCGCGCGGTCACGAACGGTTTCGTCGTCCATCGAGTCTCCTCAGTGCGGCGTCGCGAAGTCCCAGCGGGTCGGCCTTGGCAAATCTGCCGGATCGAATTGATCCATGCCGTGCATCCCGGGGAGGCCGAACACTCGCGTCGGGACGATGCGGTAGATCGTGTATGGCGGTGGCCCGGCGGTCGGGCCGTGCGGGCCGTAGACCTTGTGCCCCTTGGCCTCGAGCGGCCAGTTGTTTCCAGCGAGGACCTCGGCGATGTGGCGGACGGCAGCGTCGTCGGTGAGCCGTTCGGCGCGACCTTCGATAACGATGTCGAGGGACGGCAGAGTCGTGCTGGCCGTGGCGATGACACACCGCTCATCGGCGGCCAGGTTGCGGGCTTTTCGCGTCCCCTCCCCTGCAACGACGTGCATGGCGCCGTCGATCCAGAAGCCGATCACCGGCATGAGGTGCGGCCGACCGTCCGGCCGCGTCGTCGCGAGCCAGCAGGTTCGTTGGTGCTCGGGATTCGCAAGCCGTTCTCGCGCCAGGTCCCAGGACGTCGTATCCGACGTGTCCCCGACCAGTGCCTGCGCGCGCTGCGGTGCTCGTTCCTGCGCCATCCTTCCTCCTCTTGAGCGATAGCCCGAGGTCAGCAGAGGTTCGGCCCCTCCTGGGTCAACCCGGGCGCGACCCATTGCAGCTCTCGGTCGAACGTCATCGGGCCGAACGGCGAGCGATCCGCCGGCCTTGTGACGCTCCGTGGCTTCGAGCCCCGCGGGACGTCGTAAGCATCGCTGAGCAGCCGCCCCGCGCGGGGTACCCCCGGGGTGACGTCACATGTAGGGTGACATCACATGAGCTCGGAACCGCGTCAGCGACTGACCCTGGAGCCGATCGCCGACGATCCAGAAGTCGGCCGATGGCTGGCTGCCCTCGAGGACGGACGGCGTGACACGCTCCGTGAGCTCGATCGCGTTACGCCCGCGATGATCGACTGGTACCCGGATGCGCCCCTGAACAGCGTCGGCGCACTCCTGTACCACGTCGCGCTGATCGAGGCAGATTGGGTCATCAGTGAGGCCCTCGAGCTGGGTGACTATCCGCCCGAAATCAAGCGGCTCCTGCCGTGGACCGACCGCGATGGCGACGGTCATCTCTGGCGGGCCGACGGCCAGGAGCTTGACGCCCACCTCGATCGACTGCGGGGCGTTCGTCAGTTCGTCCTGGAACGGTTACGGCCGATGACGAACGACGACTTCCATCGGGTCCGCCGGATGGACGCCTACGACGTCGCGCCTGATTGGGCCGTTCACCACATCCTCCAGCACGAGGCAGAGCATCGATCGCACATCGCCTGGCTGCGCGACACGTATCCCTTTCCAGCACCGTAGCAGAGTCCATGGACGCGTTCGCTCGGTTCGCCCAGCCGTGGCTCGACCGCGCCGCCAGGATAGGGGCGGATCCGCGGGACGACGACGACCTCCGGTTGCGCAAGGCGCTGCTCGTCCTCATATGCGTCCTGATCCTCCCGATCTCGCTTGCCTGGGGCGCGATCTACCTCGCCTTCGGCGCGATGGCGGGCCTCATCGCCTGGCTGTACCTGGCCATCTCGGTCACGGCGATCGCCATCTTCTCGCGCACCCGCGACGCAGAAACGTTCCTGAGGGTCGAGCTGCTCGACATCCTGCTCGCGCCGACGATCTCGATGGCATTCGTGGGTGGCTTCCTCGCGTCAGGCGCCGTGGGTCTGTGGGGGATCCTGGCGCCGCTCGGGGCCCTCGTGTTCAACGGTGCACGCTCGGGCGTCCGTTGGTTCGTCGCGTTCGTGGTCGTCTTCCTGGTCTCCGGGACCATCGGTGAGCTCGCAAAGGGCGGCGAGTCCCCCCTCCCCTCGTGGTTCTCGAGCCTGATGATCGCGCTCAACGTGACGGTCGCCGGTGCCGTCGTGTTCGGGCTCCTCGCGCAGTTCGTGCGCCAGCGCGAGGAGGCGCTCGCGGCGCTGCGGATCGAGCAGGATCGGGCCGAGAACCTGCTGCTGAACATCCTGCCTCGGTCGATCGCCGACAGGCTCAAGGCCGACACCACCACGATCGCGGACCAGTTCGTCGCGGCTTCGATCCTGTTCGCCGATGTCGTCGACTTCACGCCACTGTCGGACCGCCTGCAGCCGGCCGAGGTGGTCGGCATCCTCGACCACCTGTTCACGCACTTCGACCTCCTGGCCGAGCGGTACGGGGTGGAGAAGATCAAGACGATCGGCGACTGCTACATGGTCGCGGCGGGGGTGCCGACGCCGCGCGCGGACCATGCGCGGGTGATGGCCCTGATGGGCCTCGACATGCGCGACGCGATGCGATCGCAGGACGCGGTCGGCCACCTGGGCCTCGAGATCCGGATCGGGATCAACTCCGGGCCGGTCGTGGCGGGCGTCATCGGGCGCAAGCGCTTCCTATACGACCTGTGGGGAGACGCGGTCAACATGGCGAGCCGGATGGAGTCCCACGGCACGCCGGGGCAGGTCCAGGTCACGCGGGCAACGTACCAGCTCCTGAAGGACGAGTTCGAGCTCGAGCCAAGGGGCACCGTGCCGATCAAGGGCAAGGGCGACGTCGAGACCTGGTACCTCGTCGGCCCTCGGGACCTGGCCTGACCTTCGCTGCGCGTGATCGCGGTCACGCCGCCCCATCGGGCCCTGACTACTCGGACGATTGGTAGACCCCGAGGATGTTGCCCCACGGGTCGGCGAACATGAACCGCCGTCCACCGGGATAGGAATGCAGCTCGACGTGGATCCGGCCCCCGGCAGCCACGACGCTCGCCACCGCGGCATCGACATCGTCCGATCGCACGAGCGCCAGGACGCCGTCGCCCCGGGACGCCGCCGGATGCGGGTTCAGCCCACCAAATTCGTGGCCGGGCCTCCCGGCGTCCTGGATACCGGCGTAGTCATCGCCGTACTCGTTGAATGCCCAGCCCAGTGCCTTCGCGTAGAAGGCCTTCGCCTGCTCAAGATCGTCGACGGCAAGCTCGGTGTAGTCGATCACGTTCCCCATTGCCAAAGACTACGCGCCAACGCTAGCGCCGAACGGCACAGAGGTGCCATGAGCCCGGAACGCCGCTTTACTGAGGCGGGCGTAGCGCGATTCCGGCATGTGTCGCAAGCGTCGCGAGTGACGTCGCGCGGGCAGCGATGATGGGCACATGACGTCGGAGCCGCGCTTCCTGACCCACGCCGACCTCGCGCGCGAGGCGGACGTCCAGCCCGCGGAGATCGACGAGCTGATCACGGCCGGCGTGCTCGTCCGGGATCCCGAGGGCCGCTTCGAGGCGGTCGACATCTCGCGCGTCCGACGCGCCCATGCGCTGCGCGAGGGTGGCATCACGCCCGATGACATGCTGTGGGCGATCGAGACCCAGCGGCTCCCGATCGACCGCGTGGCGGAGATGTTCGCGCCGCCGAGCCGGTCCACCTGCACCTTCGGCGAGCTGGTCGCCTCGCTCGGCGAGCGGGGGGCGGACCTGCCGGCCGTCTACGCCGCGTTCGGGCTCGCCGTCCCACCGCTCGAGGCGGCCGTTCCCGCGGACGAGGAGCGGCTGATCCGGCGCTTCCTCGAGGTGTGGGCGATGGTGGACGACACGCCCGAGGTGGCGCAGCGGGCGGCCCACGTCGTGGGCGACGGCATGCGCCGGATCACGGCCGGGACCCTGGACCTGTTCGACGACCATGGCGGATCGCCGCCCGACCGGCTGCGTCGGGGCCTGAGCGCGGACGAGGCCATGCAGCCGTCGTTCGTGATGCCGGCCATGCAGCGGGACGTGCTCGAGTGGCTGAACACCCGGCACACCGAGCACGAGGTGTTCGAGCGGATCGTGGGCTTCATGGAGCGGGCGGTCGAAGGCGCAGGCCGCGCCGAACCTCACCTCGCCGATCCCCCGGCGGTCGCGTTCGTCGACCTCGCCGGGTACACCGCGCTGACCGCGACCGACGGCGACGAGCGGGCCGCGGAGTTCGCGACGAGACTCCACGTCGTGGCCAGCCGCGTGGTCGCGAGCCACGGCGGGCGGGTCGTCAAGCAGCTGGGCGACGGCGTCCTGCTGCGCTTCAGGTCCGGGGGCGGCGCGATCGACGGCGTGCGCGAGCTCGTCGCGGCGCTCGCAGACGCCGGGTTGCCCGCCGCGCGCGCGGGAATCGCCGTGGGGCGGTTTGTCGTGCGCGACGGCGACGTCTACGGCAACGTCGTCAACCTGGCGGCACGGATCGCCGCACACGCGCGGCCCGGCGAGGCGCTCCTCCCGATCGCCGACGCGCAGGCGCTGCTTACCGCGACGGACTGGCAGGACGCAGGTACCGCGACGCTCAAGGCTCTCCGAACCCATCGGGCTGGCGAGGCTTCGGTAGGAGCGGTAGCGACGCCGCGTTCAACGCGCCCCCGATCAGGCCTCCTCGGCCGGTCGAGGCTCGAACACGACGACGGCCGTCTCCCGTGATCGGCGGGCGGCGTAGCCATCGAGGTCCGGGTTGCGCTGCTCGATCTCCGACCACAGCCGGGTGCGCTCGTCGCCGGTCGCGACGCGTGCCCGGACCTGGCGCGTACCGTCGGCGAGATCGAGCGTCGCGTCGGGGTTCGCCTGGAGGTTGAGCCACCACGCCGGCTCCGGCTCGCCCCAGCCGTTCATGGCCAGCGTGAACAGGTTCGGCCCGTCCTCGAAGTAGCCGAGCATCGCGATCCGCTCGGCGCCCGTCTTGCGGCCCGTGGTGTGCAGCCGGAGCGTCCCGTAGCCCTTGGCCGTTGGCTTCCCGAGGCCGAGCCGGCCGCCAGTGATCGAGTACACGGCGCGATGCACGACCCACGCGCCACGGATGAACCACCGCGGAGGCAGAAACGGCGCTCGTTTCGTCTGCATGCCTGCCCCCTTCGTGCCCGTGCCGATCGGGGCTACGAGAACAGCTTCCGGTCGCGGATCTTGATCGGGACGGTCCAGGAGTCGTGCCACCACGCGTCCTCCCCCGCCGCGGGCGGCTCGCGGAGGTGGAGTGAGGTCGCCGCGGTCGCGGCCTGGAGCTGGCTCACGCGGAACCGGTAGTGATCGAACAGCCGGAGCGCCTCGACCATGTACGCGGTCGCCACGCGCCGGTCGCGGATCCGGAGGAGGTTCTCGCCGTTCTTGAGGTCCGCCGGCAAGGAGACGTTGTAGGAGCCGGTGTAGACGCGCGCGGTCGGCAGGTCGAAGTCGAGCACGACGAACTTGTGGTGCATCCGCGTTCCCGCGCCATTGCTCGCGAGCCCCGTCGGCTCGGACTTGAACGGCTCGGGCACATTCTCGGTCAGGGCCTCCGCTCGGACCGGCTGGACGTTGCCGTCGGGTGACTGGAGGTTGATCCCGCCGATCCGGCGATCCGCCATCCCGTACACGAACACGCTGGGCTTCTCCGTCACCAGCTTGACGGCGTCCCGGACGGCGCCGGTCGTCTGGTTGAGGAAGGCGAGCGAGTAGAAGAGCGTCGATTTGGCGCTCGTGATGTCGGCCGCCACGGACCCGAGCCGCGCGTTCGCCGCGGCGTGCGGAGAGAAGGAGACGCGGGCGTCCAGGTCGCCGAGGCCGAGGTGTCGCCAGCGGGTCGAGTCGGTCGTCCCGAACCCCGCGACCGAGTCGTTGTTCCAGTACGAGGCGAATGCCTGGTGGAACACGCGCGCGGCCGTCTCGCCGCGAAGGACGATCGCGTTGTTCGCCTGGACGTACAGCCCCCGCCACGAGAAGTTGGTCGACCCGCAGACGACTGTGTGCCCGGCATCGCCCTCGACGACGATCGTCTTGTTGTGCTGGAGGTTGCTCATGTGGTGGCGCTTGACGTGGGTCGCGCGGGCCGTCACGGCGAGGCGCGCCGCCGCCTCGGCCTCGGCGGATCCGGCCTCCCCATGGGCACCGCTGTTGTCGATGATGATTCGCAGCCGGGCGCCGAGCTGCTCCAGCCGGCCGACGATCGCCGGCTCATTCAAGTCGTACGCCACGACGCGGACCTGCGCGGTCGCGTCGGCGATCGCCTCGTCGAGGACCTGGAGGATCGCGCTGCGCGCCTCGAAGCCCATCCACGCGAGGGCCTCGGCCGTCTTCGGGTGCGTCGGGACGAAGTCGAGCCCCTCGTCGGCAACCTCCGGGAGGAGCGTCGCGATCGGCGCAATGGACTCGTACTTGTCCACGAAGGCCTGAGACGACACGAAGCCGCGCGTGAACGCCACGTTGAGCAGGCCGGGCCAGGTCTCGCGGCGGAGCTCGAGGTCGACCTCCTGCGGGTCGCCCAGCGTGATCGCCCGGGCGGCGTCCATGAACGCCGGCCGCACCCGATAGCGGTATGCGCCGGGCAGCTCCGGGTCGAACGGGAAGTGGACCCAGCGGAACTTCTGGATCGGGGCGAACAGCGAGGACTCCGGGTTCGAACCGACGTTCGAGGGCGGCGTCGCGAACGTGATCCGGTTGCGCAAGGCGAGGAACCTGGCGTGGTTCGGGGGGCGGTACTCGATCGCGAACCCGACGAAGTTGGCGGGCGGCTCCGGGTCGAGCCAATCCATGCCGAGCAGCGCCATCCCGTCGCCGCGGTGGACCTTCAGGCTGAAGGCCGCGCTCGCGTTGGCCCCGAGGACCTCGAACTCATCGCCCATGTCGCTCGTCCCCCTGATGAACAGCGCCAGCATGGCGCGCTGCCGTCACGTTGTCGCCCCCGACCGGCGAAGCTCGGCGGACTCCGGCTCGGGCAGCCACGCGTCGGCGGGCAGCTCGAGCCATCCGTGCTCTCGGCCGAGGGCGGTCGCCGCATCCCTGACGGCCGCGAGCCCGGCGGGGTGAGAACCGGTGCGCCACGCCATCGACCACCGGTAGATCGGGATCGGGTCGACGATCGGCCGCAGGACGCCACCGGGCACGTCGATGTGGTCGACGCTGGTGAGGATCGGCAGACCCTGCTGGACGAGGTGATGCGCCTGGTCGTCGAGGCCGACGGCCGGGACGTGATCGGGTGTCGGCCAGGCGCCCGTGAGGGCGAAAAACTGGGCCACCAGGTCCGACCACTCCGGCGCGTCGGGGCTGCCCGGATTGGCGTCGATCTCCACCCCGGCGAGTGCCTCGACCGTCACCGCCTCAACGCTCGCGAACGGATGCCCGACTGGCACGAGGACGGCGAGCGCTTCGAACCGGATGACCTCGCGCTGGATCGCGCCATCCCCCGCCCTGCCCCGCCAGTCGGCGCGGCCGAACGTGACGTCGAGCTCGGCCGACTCGAGGAGCCGGATCGAACCACCCATCCCGCCCCGGTAGCGCCCGCGGAACTCGACTGCCGGCGCAACGCGACGAGCGGCCTCGAGGACGCGGAGCGCCGTTCGCCGCCCCTCCGACATCAGGTCGACCAGCACGGGCCGGCTTGGTTGCAGGAACTCGACCACGATCGCATCGTGGAGCACCAGGAGGGGTCGGGCCCGTTCGAGCAGCCGGCGTCCCTCGGGCGTCAGCGTCACCCGGCGCGTCGTCCTGACGAACAGCGGCGTGCCGAGCCGCGCCTCGAGCCTCCGGACCTCGCGTGACAACGCCTGCTGCGCCACGAACAGGCGCGCCGCCGCTCGCGTGAAGTGGAGCTCCTCGGCGACCGCGACGAAGGCGCGCAGCGACCGGATGTCCAGGTCGGCGTCGGGGCGGGACGGCTCGGTATTCACACAGCGCGCATGTTAGTCGAGCCGGGTTAGGTGTTGGACGCGGCGGCACTGCCGGGAGAGGCTTGGGACACCAACCCGGCACCACACCACGAGAGAAATGACATGTTCGACCCGGCAGCCCTCGGCACCCTGATGATCGGGCTCGAGGCCAATCGACAGGACGACCAGCGGTCGTCCGCAGACACCCGAACCGTGCGAGCTCCGTCTCGTCGCGCTCGCACGCGCCAACGTCTCGCCGCAACCCTTCGCTGGACGGCGGCGCGCATCGAGCCGGCGGGGATGCCCGCCCGGTGATCAGCCGCGCTTCGCCAGCGACGCCAGCCAGGCGTCGCGGTCGAGGGGACTCGGGCTCGAGCGCTCGCGCCGAGGCGGGTCCTCCCCGACCGGCTGGTAGCCGTCGGGGCGCGTCTCGAGGATCCCCTCCCCCATCGACGCGCCCGGCAGCTGGTTCTGGAGCGACCGGACGCGCGCGACCGGCAGCACCGCCGACGCCCGGGTGACCCCGTTCGCGGAGAACTGGCCGGTGACCCGGCCGCCGAGCCGGCCGAGCGCCGCCAGCACGCCCGGCGCCGACACGCTCGGCATCTCGAGCGCGAGGTCCGCCAGCGGCTCGCACACCCAGGTCCCGGCTCGGCCGAGTGCCGTCGTCAGCACGAGCTGCGTCAGGCGGCGGAAGTCGGCCGCGGACGTCTCGGGCGAGGCGTAGCCGCAGTCGGTCATCGTCACCCGGCAGTCGGTCACCTGCCAGCCGGCCAGCCCTTCGGTCAACGCCTCGTGGACGAACGTCTCCATCTGGGCGAGGAACACGTCCGTCGTCTTGAACAGGTAGAGCGGCACGAGCCTCGGCTCGACGTCCGCGCGGAACTCGATCCCGGACCCGAACGGCGCCGGCTCGATCCGCAGCGCGAGCGTCGCCTTGAACGGGTTCGTGCTCAGGGGCGAGCTCCGGCCGGTGATGTTCGTATGGGTCTTGGCGCGGATCACCTCCTCGGCCTCTCCGACCCTCGCCGGGCGCTCGATGCATACCGTCGTGGTCTCGCGGAAGTCGGCCGCGATGCCATAGTCGCGATCGAGCGTGGCCTGGATGACCTCCTTCTGGACCTCGCCGTACAGGGAGACCGCGATCTCGTGCCGGGTGTCGTCCTGGCGGACGTCGATGAGGGGATCCTGCTCGGCAAGCTGCGCGAGCGCGGCACGGAGGCTGCCGGACTCCTCAGGCCGGAGCGGGTAGACGACCGCCTCGAGCGCCGGGCGCGGGAACCGTGCGGTCTCCGCCTGGCCCGGCGGCGGCTCGCCGATGGCGTCACCGACCCTGACGGCACCCAGGCCTCGGACGGCCGCCATCTCCCCGGCCTCGAGGAGATCCCGCCGTGGCGCTCCGGCCGGCGCGAACACCCGGATCGACGTCGGCTTGGCCTCGTCGCCGCCCCCGACCCGCACGCGCTGGCGGGGCCGCAACGAGCCCGCGAACAGGCGGACATACGCGACGCGCTCGCCGCCCTGTGTCCGCTCGATCTTGAACACGCGGCCGGAGGTCCCGGCCTCCGGGTCGCCGCGGGCGCCGGAGAGGAGCTCGTCGACACCGCCGAGGAGGGCATCGATGCCGACCCCCATCGCCGCGGACCCGAAGTACACGGGGTGCACCCAGCCCTGGCGCGTCTGGGTCGCGAGGTGCTCGCGCAGGCGCGCCGGCGGGATCCCGCCCTCGTCACGGACGTACGCCCGGAGGATCGCGTCGTCGTGTTCGGCCAGGACCTCCGTCAGGCTGCCGCGCCGCGCCTCGTCGTCCTCCTCGAACGGCACGAACGCCGCCTCGCGCCGACCGGGGTCGCGGACCGTGCCCATCGGCACGACGCCGGGGGCGAGCCGCCGGGCCATCGCCTCCACGACCCGGTCGGGATCGGCGCCCGCCCGGTCGATCTTGTTGACGAACAGCAGCGTCGGGACGTGGAGCCGCTGGAGGGCGCGGAACAGCAGCGGGGTCTGCGGCTGGACGCCTTCGACCGCGGAGACGACCAGGACCGCGCCGTCGAGGACGCCGAGGACGCGCTCGACCTCGGCGATGAAGTCCGGGTGGCCCGGCGTGTCGACGAGGTTGACCGCGAGGTCGCCGACAAGGAACGAGGCGACCGCGGACCGGATGGTGATGCCGCGTTCGCGCTCGAGGTCGAGCGAGTCGGTCTGGGTGGTGCCGGCGTCGACGCTGCCGACGTGGTCGATGGCGCCGGCGGTGAAGAGGAGACGCTCGGTGAGGGTGGTCTTACCGGCGTCGACGTGGGCGAGGATGCCGAGATTGAGCGTGCGCATGGGGCCTCATGTCGTGCAAGGAGGTGCTGACCTTCCGGCTGGACATGGGTGCTCCCATCTCGCTCCTTTCTCGCTCGAATTCGACGCGATCGCGCTCTCTCGACTTTCCCACGCGCGTCAAGACGACGGGTCGTCAACCCACGGAACGCGGGGCGTTCGTCCGACGAGCGCTAGGGTATGGGAGCCATGAAAGCCGTCGTGCAGGACCGCTACGGTCCGCCGGAGGTGCTCCGGATCGAGGAGGTCGATCGACCGGCGCCGAGGGATGACGAAGTCCTCGTCCGTGTCCGGGCGAGCACGGTCTCGCAGTCCGACACGCACCTCCGCGCAGCGGATCCCTTCCTGTGGCGGCTGATCGCGGGGTTCCGCCGGCCGAGGTGGCGGACCCTCGGGGTCGAGCTCGCGGGTGACGTGGTGGCCGTCGGTGCCGGCGTGACCGAGTTCGCGGTCGGCGACGCGGTCTTCGGCCACCCGTCGACCTGGGTCGGCGCACACACGGAGCTCATCTGCATCCGGGCGAGCGCGCCACTGGCGCACAAGCCCTCGGGGATGAGCTACGTCGAGGCGGCGGCGGTCTGCGATGGCGCGGCGCAGGCCCTCGCTGCACTGCGCCTCGCCGATGTGGGCGAGGGTCGTCGCGTCGTCATCTACGGCGCGTCCGGCTCGCTCGGCACGGCGGCGGTCCAGCTCGCGAAGCACTTCGGTGCCCACGTCACGGGCGTCTGCGGCACGCAACACATCGAGCTCGTCCGGTCGCTCGGCGCGGACGACGTCGTCGACTACCGACGCGAGGACTTCACCAGGCGCGGCCAGCAGTACGACGCGATCGTCGACGCCGTCGGCAAGTACTCGTTCCGTCGCGGCCGGCGCGCGCTGGGGCCCGGCGGCATCTACGTCGCGACGGACGGTGGACGCTTCCTTCTCGAGACCTTTGCCTGGCTTGTCGTGACCCGGTTCGCGGGTAGCCGGCGGGTGCGGATCGCGGCGGCTCGACGGAACAAGGCTGACGTCGTATTCCTGAAGGAGCTGATCGAGGCTGGTGCGTTCCGAGCCGTGATCGATCGGCGCTACCGGATGCGCGACGTCGCCGACGCCCACCGCTACGTGGAGTCGTGGCGGAAGGCGGGCAACGTGGTGCTCACGATCCCGTAGGTGCCAGGAGCGACAGATGAGCGAGTCACGCGACCCAGCGCTGGACGAGGTCGTCCAAGCGGCTTTGCGCGGCGACGGCGTTCGGTCGGCGGCGGCCGTGCTCGCCCCGGCCCACGACACGCCGCTGAACGAGGACCAACGGGCGGAGCACAGGGCCCTCGCGGCGACGGCCGCGGCGGCCGTTCGTCGCTGACGCTCCACCGCCGGCGCGGCTCCGGGCCGCGGGGCTTTCAGGTAGTCCGTCAGCCAGGCGTCGGGCAGATGCCAGATGGCCGGAACGTCGCGCGCGGCGAGGATCGCAGCATGGACGACGACGGTCCACGTGGCCCCGACCAAACGGAGCCAGGCCGGCGTCAAGGGCAACCAAGTGGGGGACATCTCATGGACACGAAGGCAGACGGTGGACTGGACGAACGGATCCTGAAGCGCCGGCTTCCGTTGTGGCGCCAAGCGAAAGGTGGCAAGACCCGGTGGTCCGCCAGCCTCCGCACGCGCACCATCACGTCGAAGCAGACGATCTACGCGCTTCGTGGCTACCGGACATATCGGGCTTCGCGACTGCGATCGGAATATTCCGAGATCGAGATGAACCTGCGGAGCGTGTTCGAGCACCACGCTGACGAACCTTGGTTTGACCGCGCGAGTGCCGTTCAAGTGGTCGAAATCCTGGACAGCACGCTGCCGCAGCTCGAGCTCGTGGAGCCCAACCTGGACGTGGTCGCAGACGATCTCGGGCGCGCTCGCCGCCTGATGGTGTGGGTCACGCCTGACGATTGGCTGATCCGGCGGGCCGAGGAGGTCAAATCTCTGCTCCATGCGTCCGACGCGCCCGAAGCCAAGCACTTCAAGACGGACGTTCGAGACCACGACGTCATGCGTGTTCGCCTGGACGAGGCCATCGCGGCGCTGAACCGACGCAAGACGTCCAAGGAGAGGAACAGGGGGCTGCAAGTCCGGCGTCTCGAGCTGATCCGCGACGTCGGGGTCGTCGCGCTGTTCCTGTTGATCGCCTTCGCGCCGATCCTTGTCAGCGGCAAGGGCCTGGCGCTCTGGGAGCGGGACGACCTTGGACGGTCCGTTCAGGCCGAGGCTTGGTTGACCACGCTCGCGCTTGGGCTGGTCGGTGCGGTCGGTGCTCTCCTCAGCGGCCTCCTGCAGGCGCGGACGTCGCCCGTCACGTACGCGGACTACGAGGTGCGCGGCATCGAAACCGCGGTCCGGATCCTGGTCGGGGCAGCGGTCGCCGTCACGCTGTACTACCTGTTCTCGTGGCAGGTGCTTCCGGTCCTCGCGGTCACGTCGGCGGGCACGTTCGTCCTCGTCGCGTTCGTCGCCGGCTTCTCGGAGCGCTACTTCCTGAAGCTGCTTGGCCTCGACTCCGCGGCCCACGCCGCCGATGACGATCCCGCCAAGCGGACTACCACGCCACTGACGGTCGACCGCAGCGCCGACAGTCTGGGCATGAGCCGACCGCCGATGCCGATGGCCCCGACGCCGGCCTAAGCCGTTCTCGAGAGGGCGCCTGGTCCTGGAACCGGGCGCCCTCCGTCAGCAGCTGCGGTAGACGTAGGCCTTGTCGGCCGGCGGCACGAGGTCGAGGTCGCGCAGGACGATCGACAGGTCCGGGTAGGCGGCGCAGCCGGCGTCGAAGTCGCGACGCCGGTACTCGATGACCAGCACGTGATCCCCGTACGCGCCGGTGTAGGCGTCACATTCGTTCCAGCGGTCGCACTCCTCCGCCACGGCGAAGTCCGTCCCCATCTCGTCGCGCCGGCCGACGATCTCGGCCGAGTTCTTCTGCGCGATGGCGAGGCCGTTGGCGTGCGCTGCATCGGCATAGAGGCGGACCTGGGCGACGGCGTCGTCCTCGTCGATGAGCCCATGGGTCCGGGTGAACGTGTCGAGGTTGTCGATTTCGACGGCGTCAAAGCCGTCGGCCGAGCACCCGGCGATCCACTCCCCGACGACGCTCGCCAGCTCCTCACGCTTCCTCGTCGTCGTGGGGTCCAGCATCATCTCGTCCCAGTCGCGGTCGATGACGATCTTGCCGTTCCGATCGCGCAAGAGCAGGTCGGGGTGGTTCGCCCGCCACCACCGCTCCTCACCGGGCTGGACCTGGAACCCGTTGACGTAGCAGATGTTGAACAGCCCCGGCGCCGGGGTTGCGGTGCGGTCGCGTGAGACGACCGTCACGCCGGACGGTGGCGGGTAGGCGCCGCCCAGCTGGTAGTCGAAGCCGGCGTTCGGCGGCGGCAGGCGGACGTCGTCGATGCCGTCGGCGACGGGCGACGGCGGGGGCTCGATCGTCGCCGGGCTTGCGCCGATCGCTGGCGCGCTGGCCTGCGGCGTCGACGGCACGGGACGGGAGCTCGGTGCGGGCGATGCCATCGGCGAGCACGCCGAGGCCGCGATCATCACCGCCACGAGGGTCCAGAACGGCATCGACGCCGCGCGGGCCGACGAGATTCGGGAGCGCATGGATGCAATGATGCCGCCCCGCCATGGCGGCCCTTGCCCTCGGCCGTGATCGCGTCATGTGCATCCGCCAGGTTGCGACGGGCACAGCCATCCTGCCGGGTCTTCTTGGGCGCCCGTTTGCACACGTCGAGAGCAATCGGAGCCCGAACGACGAGCACGAGAGACACCCGGCACCGCCCGCGCGACCTTGAAGCCTTCGTTGCCTCGGATATGCACATGAGGCGGGCACGACGACGCCGAGCGGGGCGATCGGGAGCCGACGCTCCTTGACATGGCCGTCATACAACCGTATGGTTGTATCAATGACCGCCACGTTCGAGCCCGACCACATCTTCGCCGCCCTGGCCGATTCCACCCGGCGCGACATCGTCCTCCGCGCCCTCAGCGGGACCGAGGGCGTGGCCGAGCTCGCCGGGCACTACCCAATGAGCTTCGCGGCGGTGCAGAAGCACGTCGCGGTCCTCGAGCGTGCAGGCCTGGTCACCAAGGAGCGCACGGGCCGGCGCAAGGTCGTGCGCACCAACATGGAGGGCCTCCGCCTCGCGCGTGGCCTGCTGGACGAGTACGAGGCCCTGTGGCGCGGGCGCATCGACCGCATGACCGACCTCATCATGCGCAGCAAGGAGATCGACACATGACTGTCACCTCGGTCCTGAAGGACCCCGACGCCCTGACCATGACCCTCACCGCGGAGTTCGAGGCGACCCCGACCCGCGTGTGGGAGCTGTGGGCGGATCCGCGCCAGCTCGAGCGATGGTGGGGACCCCCGTTCTGGCCCGCGACGTTCACGAGACACGACCTCGCCATCGGCAGCCGCGTCGAGTACCACATGACCGGGCCGACCGGCGACGAGGCGCACGGCTTCTGGGACATCGTCGAGGCGGATCCCCCGCGCCGGCTCGTGTTCCTCGACGGGTTCGCCAACAACGACGGGACACCGAACGACGACTTCCCGCGCAACGAAGGACGGGTGACGATCGAATCCATCGACGCCGGCCACACGAGGATGCAGATCGAGAGCCACTTCCCGAGCACCGAGGCGATGCAGCAGGTTCTGGCGATGGGCATGGAGGAAGGCCTCACGCAGGCCGTCGGCCAGATCGACGCCATCCTCGCCGAAGACACCGTGACGACAGGAGACGTGCGATGACCACGATGACCGAACCCACGACGAAGACCCTGGACGCACCCGGTGCCGTCCTCACCTATGACGTCCGCGAGTCAGCCTCCACCGAGCCCGTGCTGCTGCTGATCGGCTCGCCGATGGGCGCCGGCGGGTTCAAGACGCTCGCCGGGCACTTCCCGGACCGCACCATCGCCACGTACGACCCGCGCGGCGTCGAGCGCAGCACCAAGGCCGATCCAACGAGCGAGTCCACCCCCGAGCAGCACGCCGACGACCTGCACCGGATCATCGCCGACCTCGGTTCAGGTCCGGTCGACCTGTTCGCGAGCAGCGGTGGCGCCGTGAACGCCCTCGCTCTCGTGGCAGCGCACCCGGAGGACGTCCGGACGCTCGTCGCGCACGAGCCGCCCCTCGCCTCAGTCGTCCCCGATCGCGAGGGCGCGATGGCGGTCACCAAAGCCGTCCGTGACACCTACGAGCAGCGTGGATTCGGCGCCGGGATGGCGAGGTTCATCCTCGCCGTGGCCCACCAGGGGCCGATGACGCTGGAGTTCGCCAACCAGCCCGATCCGGATCCGGCGATGTTCGGCCTGCCCGCCGAGGACGACGGCAACCGGACCGACCCGCTGCTGCACCAGAACATCATCTCCTGCACGCATTACGAGCCCGACTTCGAGGCGCTGCGGGCGGCCTCGACCCGGATCGTGATCGGCGCCGGCGTGGAGTCCGCGGGCCAGCTGGCCCATCGCGGCGGGCTGGCCGTCGCCGAGTGGCTCGGGTCCGAGCCCGTGATGTTCCCCAGCGACCACGGCGGCTTCCTGGGCGGCGAGTACGGCCAGAAGGGCGATCCCGACGCGTTCGCCGCGAAGCTGCGCGAGGTCCTCGCGGGCGCCTGACGTTCGGATGGCGCGTCGAGGGTTGGGATGCCGACCGGCGCCCTGCTCTCGACGACGTCCGTTGTCCCGCGCGGAGGGGTCCTCAGCCCGCCGCGGCGGACAGCGACCCCTCGGTCACCTCGCCCCCTTGTGGGCGGCGAATACGCTTCCCCGTCGCCGCCGGATGCCGAGTCGCTCAGCCGCTCGGCGTCGCCTTCGCGATGGCGTCTCCGAACTCACGCCACGTGATCACGCCGTCGAGGTACGTGGACGTGCCCGGACCCTGCAGCTCGGCCGCCGCGGACGCGATCGCCCCGTAGGCGGCCCGGGCGAGGCTGCCACCCGTCGACACGCGCCGCACGCCCAGGGCCGCGAGCTCGGGGATCGGCGGGCCACCGGGCGTCGCGATCACGTTGACCGGCATCTCCACGGCCTCCACGAGGCGGCGGATCTGCCGCGGATCCGCGACTCCCGGTGCGAACACAACCTCCGCGCCCGCATCGCGGTACGCGCGGAGCCGGGCGATCGTGTCGTCCAGGTCGTCGACGCCGTGCAGGTGGTTCTCCGCACGGGCCGTCAGCACGACGCCACGGTCGCGGGCGGCCTGGGCGGCGGCCGCGACGCGCGGGACGGCGACCTCGAGCGGATCGATCGAGCCGGTGGCGGGATCGAAATCCTCGATCGAGCAGCCGGACGCCCCAGCCGCCGCGAGGAGCTCGACGGTCTCGGCCACACCCGCGGGGTCGTCCCCGAAGCACCGCTCCGAGTCGACGTTCAGCGGCACGTCGACGGCTGCCGCCACCGCCGCCACGTGCTCGAGCAGCTCGTCGCGGGCCACGCCATAGTCCCGGCGACCGAGCGTGGCGGCCAGTCCCGAGCTCGTCGTGGCGAGCGCCACGAAGCCCATCGACGCCAGCAGCCGGGCGGAGCCCACGTCCATCGGGTTGGGCATCACGAACAGCCCTTCGCGATGCAGGGCGCGGAACCGGTCGCGCCGCCTGGACCAGGTCACGGTCGCCGTCATGCTGATCTCCCGTGGTCGCGTCGCGGGTCGAGCACATCGTCGCCGACAGACGCTACCGCTCTGATGCCTCGAACAGTTCCCACTGGCCGGGCACGCCCCGAAGGCTGACCGTCCCGAGCGAGGTGAACGCGAGGTCCGTGCCGGTCGCCAGCTCGCGGACCGTGCGGGTCACCACGACCTGGCGCTCGCCGGCCTCCGCCAAGGCGCGCGCGGCGATGTGGAGGCCGATCCCGCCGAGATCGGTGCCCCGGAGCTCGACCTCGCCGGTGTGGATCGCCGCGCGGATGTCGAGGCCCTGGCGCCCCAGCGCGCTCCGGAGCGCGAAGGCACAGCGCAGCGCGCGGGTCGGGGCGTCGAACGTGGCGAGGCAGCCGTCGCCGGTCGACTTCACCAGCTTGCCGTGCCAGCGCTCGATCTCGGCGCGGGTGATCTCGTCGTGGCGGTCGAGCAGCTGGCGCCACGCCTTGTCCCCCAGCGCGGCGGCCCGCCCCGTGGAGTCGACGATGTCGGTGAACAGGACGGTCGCGAGGACGCGGTCGGTGTCCATGGCCGCGTGGAGCGACTCGACCTGCTCGGCGGTCCACGAGTAGGCCTCGACGTACTTGCCGTCGGGCGCCTGCGCCTCCGGCTCGTAGACGAGGAGCACCGCGCCGGACGGAAAGGGTCGCACGCTCGTGAGCCGCAGGTAGCGCAGCTCGGACTCGTCGCGGAACAGGCGCTTCCCGCTGCCCAACACCACCGGGAACACGATGATCCGGTACTCGTCGACGAGCTCGCCGCTCATCAGGGCCGCGACCAGGTCCCCGCTCCCGTAGACGAGGATCTCGCCGTCGATCCGGGCCTTCAGCGCGGCGGTCTCCTCGGCCGGATCGCCGCGGAGCACCGTCGTGTTGTTCCAATCGGCGCGGCCGAGCGACTTCGAGACCACGTACTTGGGGAGCTCGTTCGTCCGTCGCCCGAACGACTCCTCATCCTTCATCGACGGCCAGAAGGCGGCCCAGATCTGGTAGGTCGTCCGCCCGAACAGGAGCGCCTCGGCTGCCCGCAGCTGATCGCTGTTGAACACCTGCATGTCGTCATCGCTGAGCCGCAGCGCCCAGGCGTTCCGGCCGCTCCGGTGCTCGTCGAACCCTGGCGCCTCCATGACGCCATCGACGGTCATGAACTCGGTGACGACGAGGCGGCCCATGCGTCGGACCCTACAGGATCAGCCAGCTCTTCAGCGTCCCGATCACCAGATGACGTCGACGTCCCGGCTCGTCCGGGCGAACGATTGCAAGCGCTCGTCCTTGGACACGAGTGGCACGCGGTGATCCCAGGCGCTCGCGTACAGCAGTCGGTCGATCGGATCGCCCGGAAAGCCGTCGCCGAGGCTGCCGGCCCATGCCGCCGCCTCGCACGACAGCGTCGCGGTCGCGATCCTGTCGCCTGTGAGGAGGTCCCCGATCCAGACGATGGGGTCGCGATCCAATGCGACCCGACCGCGGCGGGCGAGCGTCGCGATCTCCCACGCGCTCAGCGGGCTCACGAGCCTTACCTCGGCCTGCTCGATTGATCGACGCGCCCGGACCGACAGCCGGGCGCCGCCAGCCTGCCACCAGAGGATCGCGTGCGTGTCGAGGAGCACATTCATCGGACCGACGGATCCGCGTCCCACGACTCCCCGGTCGAGTAATACGCCTCGTCCTCCTCTGCGATGAGTCGGACGCTGCCAAGCGTCGGCCGCGCATCGTCGTCGTCGAGCGGCACGACCCTCGCGATCGGACGCCCGTGCTTCGTAACGACAACGGAGATCCGCAGCCGCTCGACCTGGTCCAGCACGGCGAGACACTCCGCCTTGAACCGGCTCGCCATCATCGTCCGTTCGCTGGTCTCGCTCATCTGACCATTGACTATAGTCAGATAATCCCCCCTTCGTCAACAATCCCGGCCAGATCGTCTGGTGTTGCGTTCGCCGACCGGATCGTTGTAGCGTCGCGCGACGACGTGGATCCATGAGGGGAACACATCCGGACCGCAATCGGCCTCGCAGTCGTCGGCTTGTGTTTCGTCGTGGGCGGTTTACTTCTGATCACCATGGGCCCGGCCAGGGCCCGAGGCGTTTCGACCCAGCAGATGTTGTACGCCATCGGAATTGGCCTGCTCGTCATTTCGAGCGCTCGCGCGCTCGGCGTCGCCATCGCCGCGAACCGGGCACGCCGTCCATCTGCCGGGGCGCTGACCTTCGCGCTCATCGTCGGCGGGACCGCTTGCGCGCTCATCGGCATCACATACGAAGCGCGGACCGGTGTTCCGGGCCTGCCTAGGCCGCCGGACCCCGCCCTGATTGCGGGTTACCTGAGCTACCCCCTGTTGTTGGCCGGTTTCCTTGTTGGCTTGGTCGGCTCCGCTCGAGCCCTCCGGCGCATTTGGAATCGGTCCCAAACCTGACGACGTTGGTCACGCCTTGGGGCGCTCGCGGATGACCTTGCGCGGGTCCTTCTCGAGCTCGATCCCCTTGTAGGCCGCCTGGCGCACGAGGCCGTCGCCCGTCCAGCCGGCGAACTCGGCGCGGATCACCAGCTCGGGGCGCAGCCACCTGGCGTCGCGGGCGGCGGCGCGCGGCACCGGCGGCGAGAACGGTGATGCGTCGGCTGCCAGCGGCCCGAGCGCGGCGAGCAGCTCGGCTCGGCGATCGGCCGTGAAGCCGGCGCCGACCTTGCCGGCATAGCGCAGCTCGCCGTCCTCGTGGACGCCGACGAGGAGCGCGCCGAGGTCGACCGCGGTGCCGGTGCCGGTCGCCCAGCCGCCGACGACTAGCTCCTGCTCGGGGCGGATCTTGACCTTCTGCCAGCGATCGGTGCGCTTGCCGGGCACATATTTCGATCGCCGGTCCTTGGCCATGATCCCCTCGAGGCCGCGCTTCCGGGCCGCCTCGAAGAACGCGATCCCATCGGCCCCGATGTGCTCGCTCAGCCGCACGCGAGGGTCGGTGGCCAGGACCGACGCCAGGAGCCGGCGTCGTTCTTCGAGCGGCTCGTCGAGCAGCGATCGGCCGTCGAGATGGAGGAGGTCGAAGACCTCGTACACGAACGGGTTCGGCTCGGCGGCGACGCCCTTGCCCTTGATCCGCGCCTGGAGCAGCGCGAAGTCGGGCTCGCCCTTATCGTCGAGCGCGATCACCTCGCCGTCGACGACCGCCCGGCTCGCCGTGAGCCAGCTGGGCGGATCGAGGAACGGGCCGAAGTAGCGCGCGGCATCCTGCTCGCCGCGGGTCCACAGCCGGACGCTGTCGCCATCGACGACGGTCTCCACGCGGAAGCCGTCCCATTTGACCTCGAACAGCCAGTCGGGGTCGTCGAATGGCGCGGCCACGAGGGTCGCCAGCATCGGCGGAATGAAGCCCGGCTTCGCCGCCTTCCCGTCCTTTGCCATCGTCCAATCATGCCCAATTGGGTCGAACGCACGTAGGCTGTCGGTATGAGCGCCTCGCTGCGGGTCATCCTCGAGATCGGCAGGAAGCGACGCGTCGTTGCGGGCGCGATGGACTGGCCGGGGCTCGATCGCTGGGGCACGTCGGAGGACGACGCGATCGCGAAGCTGCTGTCCTACGTTTCCCGGTACGCCGGCGTGGCCGAGCGCGCGGGCGTCGCCAACGTCTTCGCGACGACCGGCGACGTGGAGGTCGTCGAGCGCGTGCCGGGATCGAGCTCGACGGACTTCTGGGGCATCGCCCATGTGCCGTCGCAGATCGAGATCGACGTGCTGCCGACGGCGGACCTGGAACGGCGGCTCGACCTCTTGCGCGCCTGCTGGGCCACCTTCGACGACGTCTCGGCCGCCATCACCGGCGAGCTCCTCCCGGGACCGCGCAGCGCGGGCCGGACCCGTGACCAGATCGTGCGCCACGTGTACATCAATGAGCCCGAGCAGTTCTCCCGCAAGGTCGAGATCCGGACCCCGCGCGACGCGGTCATGACACCGGACGGCCTGAAGGACCATCGGCTGGCATACCTCCAGGCGATCCGCGACTACAACGCCGACGGCAGGCCGGCGCGCACATGGCCGATCCAGTTCCTCGTCCGGCGCACGGCCCATCACGCGATGGACCACGCCTGGGAGCTCGAGGACCGGGACCCGGCTCACCACAAGCCCGCCGCACAGCCCACATCAGGCCGTGATCGCGACGAGCATGTCGCCCGGATCGTCGCCGCGGATGCCCAGCTGCTGCGGCGCCTCGGCACGATCTGACGGGTACGAATTCCGTCGCGGAACGTTCCTGGACCCGTCGGTGTAGACAGGCCGTGACGTCTCTCCGACCGGTCGCGAGGCTCGCGCTCGCGGCCGCCCTGGCTGGGTGTGCTGGCGGGGAGGAGCCGAGCACCCCTTCAGCGGCCGCCTCGGCTTCGGTCGCCCAGACTGGCGCGGTAACTGCCGGCCCTACTCCCCTTCCTTCTCGGGTGGTCCACGCGGGCGATGTCCCGGTCGTGACCGGCGAGCCGATCGAGCTCGAGGATCTCTCCGGGCGGATCGTGTTCGACAACTTCGAGGACGTGTTCGCCATGGACGTCGACGGGTCGCACGTCGTCGAGGTCGCCGCGGATCCCGCGGGCCCCGAGTTCGACGGCGCCTGGTCGCCCGACGGCAAATGGGTCGTCTATCGCGACTCCACGCGGGGCATCAACGACGACGATGAGATCGTCGTCGCCCGTGCTGGCGGCTCCGAGCGCCGCAACATCACCAACGACCCCGCCAACGACTGGGGCCCCGACTGGTCGCCCGACGGCCGGACCATCGCCTTCAACTCGGACCGCGGCGGCGGCCGGCTGCGCGGCTACCTCGTCGACCCGGACGGGTCCAACCTGCGCGCGTTGCCCATCGACGCCTGGGTCGAGTACCCATCGTTCTCCCCGGACGGAACGGAAATCGCGTTCATGGGCCACGAAGGATCGGACTACGACATCTTCGCTGCAGACATCGCCACGGGCGTCGTTCGGCAGCTGACCGATGCTCCGGGCCAGGACGGCTGGCCCGCGTGGTCGCCCGACGGCTCGACGGTCGCGTTCACGTCCGTCCGCGACGATTGTGGGTACAGCCCGGCCGACCAGGAGTGCTGGCGGGGCGAGCCGGACGACCCGCACCGGGATACGTGGCTGGTCGATGCCGACGGCTCGAACCCGCGCCGGGTGTCGCCGGAGATCGGCCAGTTCGTTAACTGGTCGCCCGACGGGCGGTACCTCCTCATCTCGGGCCACGCCCTATACGTCGTTCGACCGGACGGCACGGGCCGCATCGAGCTGCGCGCCGACGGAATGAACCGCCCGCTCGGCGGTATCCCGGACTGGCGCTGACCGCCTCTTCCTGCAAATCGCTCTGGCCAACACCGTGACCCGGCTACGATCGCCGCCTTCGTGACGTCGAACGCGAGCAGGACTCCGTCGTTGAAGTCCACGCCCGAGGCCGCGTCGTGGTGGGTTGCCTGGCCGGCGATCCGGGCCGCGGCGCGATAACGCCCGTCCGTGGCGATCCAGAGGTCTGCGGAGACGTCGCCGTCGAACTGCAACGCGTCTGCGGAGGCCCGAGCGCCCCCGGCCGATCGGCGGAAATGGATGGTCGCCAGGCCATCGTGCGCTTCGGGGCGGATCCGTCGGAAGCCAGCCGCGAACGGGACGACGACGCGCCGAGCGAATATGCCTCGTGCCGGGCCGGCGTCGAAGCGTCGTCCTACGGCTCCACGACGGCGAGCAACGCCGCCGCCCGCCGCGCGATCCGGCCGATCAGCCCGGACTCGAAGGCGCCGTCGATGGAGCCCTCGACGAACCGGTCGGAACGCACGATCGCGGTCAGCAGCCAGGCCAGCTGGTCGATCGACGCGCCTGCGACGGCGTCCGGCCTGTCGCGGAGGGCCTCTCCTTCGGGTGTCGTGAGCCAGGTCCGCCAGTCGAAGCCGGCGACGACCCAGCCGCCTCGCCCGACGGCATCCAGGAAGGCCTCCCCGGCCGGGCCGAACACGTAGTAGCCGAGGGTGCCCGGCGGCGTCTCCCAGTGCCCGAAGTCCGCACTCGGAGACTCCAGGATCGGGACGACGTCGGCGAGGAGGCGCAGGCGGTCGCGGTCACCGCCGCCCGCGCGTCCGCCCGGTGCCAAGGAGCCCGCCGCCGGCGTGGGTGTCCGGTGCCGTCCTATGCGGCGGCACCGGTGGCCGGGGCGACCGGCCGGTCGAGGCGCAGAGCGCTGACGCCGAGGGCCACCCAGCCCAGCGGGAAGGCGACGAGCGTCACGACGAGAAGGACCTCACCGGCCGGCGACGGGAGGATCCCACCCGTCACCCCGATCAGGGCGGGCACCACGAGCAGCGCACCGACCCCGAGCAGAGCGGCCGCGCGGCGTGACAGGGTCCGCGTCAGCCAGGTGGCGAGCGCGAACAGCGACGATCCCACGATCAGCGCGACGAGGCCGATCGAGGCGATGACCCAGGCGGTCAGGTCGCCGATCACGACCGCGTCGCTGTCGCCGATCACCATCATGGCCGCCCATCCGAACAGGCCGACGATCGCACCGACGCACGGGATGACGAACGCCGCCCACGTGAGCAGCGGATGGCGGCGCGACTGGAACGCGCTGAGCCCGATGAGGGCGATCAGCGTCGCGACGGTCGCCACGACGACCCCGATGCCGATCAAGGCGGCGGCGCCTTCCCGCCCGTCGTTGATGGCGTTCGCGATGAGGGCGAACAGCCAGATCAAACCGCCGACGACGGCGGCATAGCCGCCAATGCGAAGCGACATGGCAAACCCCTTCTGGTGGTCGGACGCGGCCCCGAGGCCGCGCAGGTGCAGATGCGCGTCGAGCGCACCGAGGAGCAGGTCGGCCGCATCGAACGGCCCGACCGGTCGCTCCTCGAGCATCGCGGCGAACTCCTCGCCGTAGCGATCGCGCCAGCGCGCGGGATAGAGGCGGATGAGCAGGTGCGACATTCGGCTCGAGCCCGTCAGCCGGCCGACCGGTCGAGCCGCTGGAGGCCGAGCTTCGCGAACGCCGCGAGCTCGTGCAGCTGCGCCTGGAGGACCGTCGCGCCGGCCCCGGTCAGCCGATACGGCCGACGCCGGTCGACGGGCGGCAGGGCTTCGATGAGTCCGCGCTCCTCCAGGCGGGCGAGCGCGGCATACAGGGTCCCGGGCCCGAGAGGCTTGCCCGTCGCGGACTCGACGTCGAGCATGATCGCGTAGCCGTGTTTCGGCCCGTCGCTCAGGCTGACGAGGATCAGCAGGGCCGGCTCGGCGAACCGGCCGAACTCCGGGACTCGAGGCTCCATGGGTCTCCACTACTACGTTGCACGATATATCGTGGTGCGTACTATAGGAGGGGCCCGGGTGTTGTCAAGGGGCAATCGCCATCAGCGCTGTCAGGCGCCGCGGAGCACCCGCCGCGCGTAGTCCAGCATCAGGGCGGCGTGGTGGATCGAGAGCTCGTCATCGCCACCCATGTGGCCCGCGTCGAACCACTCGATCTCGACCGGATGGCCGCGCGCCTCGAGCCGCTCGACGTAGCGCTCGATCGGCCGCGCCGGCGTCCGCGTGTCGTTGCGGCCCTGGATGATCAGGACGGGCGCGCGGACGTCGTCGACGTAGGTCATCGGCGAACCGGCTCGCATGGCCTCACCGCGCTCGTCCGGCCCCCCGCCGAACAACATCCGCTGGTACGACCGCAGGAGGTCGCTGGAGTCCTCGTAGTTCATCGCCCAGTCGGCGATGGCGATGCCGGCCATCCCGCCGGCCCACAGGTCCGGCTGGCGACCGAGGCCCAGCAGCGTCAGGTACCCGCCATACGACCACCCGGTGAGCAGGATCTGATCGGCAATGGCGATGCCCTGCTCGATGAGCCACGTGCGCGCGGCCGCCATGTCCTCGATCTCGAGCTCGCCCAGCCGTCCCCAGATGGCCTGCTCGAAGTCGCGCCCGAAGGTCGTGGAACCGCGGTAGTTCAGCGCCAGGACCGCGTAGCCCGCGTCGAGGAACGCCTGCAGCTGCGGATTGAAGTTGGCGAACGTGGCCGAGGTCGGGCCGCCGTGCGTCTCGAGGATCACCCGGTACGGCGGGTCACCGCTGGGCACCCCGAGCCAGGCCTGCAGCGGCATCGTGCCGTCGATGGTCGGGAAGGACACGCTTCGAAGAGCGTGACCCGCGGGCACCTTGCCACTCGCGAGGATCGTCCGCGCCTGCCGCCCGGTCGCCGGGTCCAGGCCGATCAGCCGCCTGGGCTGGCCGAAGTCCTCCCAGCGACACACGATCTCGCCGCCGTCCGGTCGGAAGTACGAGGTCATGTGGCGCATGTAGCCGAGCACGGCCCCGCCTGGATGGTCGAGCACCCGGAGCGTGTCCGAGTCCAGGTTCCATACGAGCAGGCGATGCTCGGCCTGGTCGATCCGGCACAGCAGGATCTCCCGGCCATCGGGCGACCAGTCGAGGGCGACGACGTCGCCGCCCGGAGCCCCGTCCGGCAGGTCGCGACGCTCGCCCGAGGCCGCGGCCCAGACGAACGCGCGCTCGCGGCCGGAGGCGTTCGTCGTCGCGACGAGGCGGTGGTCGCCGTCGCCCGGCGCGAACGCGTGGACCAGGATGCTGGTGCCGGGTCCGTCCCACAGCTCCGGGCCGGGATCTCCGCGGGCCGTGTCGGCCGTGAGGACGCTGTGCTCGAGTCCGGTGGAACGGTGCGCCGACGAGAACGCAACCAGCGATCCGTCCGCGCTGAGGGCGATCGCCGTCAGGTCGGCCGCCGAGTGGTGGACGGTCTGGAGCTCCCCGACCCGGCCGTCGTTCGCGATCACCGCGATCCGGACGGCGAGTCGGTCGTCCGACGCGGTGATGAACCCGACCCGGGCGCCGTGCCGGCTGAACGCGATCTGCTCCGAGGCGTACGGGGCGAGCCCCGGGCTCAGGTCGATCGGGTCACCGCCCGCAGAGGGGATCACCACCCAGTGGCCGATCTCGTCGCCCCCGGTGTCGGCGAGCCACGTCACCCATCGCCCGTCGGGCGAGAGCCTGCCCACGATCCGGCCGCCCAGGTCGAAGGTGAGCTGCGTCAGCGCACCCGAGGCGGTGTCCCATCGATACAGTTGCGAGACGCCGCCCTGGTTCGAGGACACGAGGCCGACGGCGGGCGCGTCGACAGCGATCGCACTGAGCAGGATCGCGGGGGCGCGGAACCGCTGCTCCCACGGGGCGCCGGTGGCGGGCGGCAGGTCGGACGACGTCGTGGACAACGCGGGCCTCCAACGGCGATCGGCTGATGATGCGCGCTCGCGCCGCGGTCCGCGCGGCCGGCGGGGTTGACGCGCGGGGTTACATGGGATGTAGCCCCCCTGCAGCGCGTTCCAGCACCCACCCCACCCAGTCCCGTGGAGGTCACGTGCCATGAGCAGCCCGGTCCGGCGTTCCCTCGTGCTCAGCACAGCGTTGTCGCTGTTGCTTGTGTGCACCGCCATCGGCGCGCCAGGCGTCCTTGCCAAGAAGCCGGCGCATGGGCACCTGACGGATACGCGGGTCGCTGGGATCAATGTCGACGCGACGACGATCCCGCTGCTGCAGGCCCTGATGGACCACCACCGGCTCAAGTCAGTCCAGCTCACCCAGTTCTATCTGCACCGGATCAAGAAGCTGAACCCGCTTCTGCACGCAGTGATCACGGTCAGCCCGACCGCCAAGGCCGACGCCAAGGCGGCCGACAAGGCCCGCAAGCGGGGTTCGCACCTGCCGCTGCTCGGCATCCCAGTGATCGTCAAGGACAACGTGAACACGACCGGCATGCCGACGACCGCCGGCTCGTGGGCGCTCGCGGGCAGCAGCCCGAGCGACGCGTTCATCGTCCAGCGGCTGCGCGCCGCGGGCGCCATCATCATCGCCAAGGCCAACCTCTCGGAGTGGGCCAACTTCCGGTCGGCGCCGTCGTCGAGCGGCTGGAGCGGCATCGGCGGCCAGACCAACATGGCCTATGTCCTCGACCGCAACCCCTGCGGCTCGAGCTCCGGCACGGGCGTCGGCGTGTCCGCCGACCTCGCGACCGTTGGCGTCGGCACCGAGACCGACGGCTCGATCGTGTGCCCCTCGGGCGCCAACGGGATCGTCGGCATCAAGCCCACGCTCGGGCTGTGGAGCCGGGCCGGCGTCGTGCCGATCTCGGCCGATCAGGACACGGCCGGCCCGATGACCCGCAACGTCACCGACGCCGCCGTGGTGCTGGGCGCGGTCACGGGCATCGACCCGAACGACCCGGCCACCGTGGAGCAGGTGGGTCACGCCCGGACTGACTACACGCCCTTCCTCGACCGGCACGCGCTCGAGGGCGCCCGGATCGGCGTCCTGCACGAGGGCACGGTCTTCCCGCCCGGCACGCCCACGCCCGAGATCGACGCGATCATGGCCGACGTCATCGCGACGCTCGAGGACCAGGGCGCGACCGTCGTCGATCCGGCCGACATCCACCTCGGTCCGTGGGCCGACGCGGAGTTCCCGGCGCTGCTGTGCGAGTTCAAGAGCGACATCGCGAGCTACCTGGAGACATACACCGCGCCGGGCTATCCGAAGACGCTCGCCGACCTGATCGCCTTCAACGAGGCCCACACGGACCTGGAGGGTCCGGGCGACGAGATTCCCTGGAACAACGCCCTGTTCGAGGCCGCCGACGAGACCGGCGGCCGCGACGCCGACTGCGCCGCTCAGCGGGCCATCGCCACCCCCGGCGCGCGCGAGGCGATCGACGACGCGCTCGCCGAGAACGACCTGGACGCGATCATCGCTCCGACCAACAGCGCGGCCTGGGTCACGGACCCGGTGAACGGTGATGACCTGTCGCTGTTCGTCGGGTCGTCCGGCCCGTCGGCGGTCTCGGGCTATCCGGACATCACCGTCCCGGCCGGCCATGTCGGTCCGCTGCCGATCGGCGTGTCGTTCATCGGCACCCGGTGGGACGAGGGCCGGCTGATCGGGTTCGCCTACGACTTCGAGCAGGCGTCCCGCGTTCGCGTCCCGCCACAGTTCCTGCCAACGCTCGGGGCTTCGGCCATGCCCGGCCATGGCCACGGGCACCACGACCTCGATCCGGCCGATCGCCAGCAGCGGACCCTGCTGCCGCTCCGATAGCGCACCACGGGCGGCGTGGCGCATGCCGCGCCGCCCTGGGCTCCCAGCGCATGACGATCCGGATGACCACCACGCCGATCATCCTCGTCCCCGGGTTCTGGCTCGGTGCGTGGGCCTGGGACGAGGTCGTCTCGTTGCTGCGCGCCGAGGGCCAGGACGTCACGGCGCTCACGCTTCCCGGGCTGGAGTCGAGGGACGCCGACCGCTCGTTGATCAGCTTCGACGACCACGTCACGGCCATCTGCGCGGCCATCGAGGCGGCGGGGGCTCCGGTGGTCCTCGCCGTGCACAGCGCGACCGGCTTCTCCGGCTACGCCGCGAGCGATCGGGTCCCCGAACGGATCGCGGCGATGGTCTACGTCGACACGACGCCGGGCAAGGGCGCGGTCGACCCGGCGTTCGAGGGCGTCGAGAAGCCGATGGCATGGGAGGAGATCCAGGCCGAGGAGAACCTCGACGGGCTGTCGGAGGCGCAGCTCGCGACCTTTCGCGAACGGGCCGTCCCGGTGCCCGGGAGCCTGATCCGCGAGGCGCACGAGTTCACGAACGACGCCCGCCTCGCCATCCCCACCACGATCATCGTGACCGGCTATTCCTCCGAGGCGTACCGGCAGTACGCGCAGGAGCACCCGGACTGGGCGTTCCTCGCCGGCCTCGGCGAGCTGCGGAACGTCACGTGGGTCGACCTGCCGACCAGCCATTGGCCGATGTGGTCACGGCCCGCGGAGGTCGCGGCCATCATCGGCGGGGTCGCACGGGGCGTCGCCGCCGCCTGATCAGCCGGGGTTCTTCGGGAATCCCTGCTTGCGCGCGGCGTGGAACGCGTCCTTGGCCTCGGTCTCGGCGGCTTCGGCATCGACCACCGCCGAGTCGGCGGCCTGTCGCTGCAACCCCGCCGTGGCGCTGAGGGTGTCGGCGGCGTCGGCGGTCTCTCGCGCGGCCACGTCGGCGCGCTGCGCGGCCTCGAGGCTCAGCCGCGCGGCCTCGGCCGTCTCGCGGGCAGCGTGCGCTGCGCGCTGGGCCGCCGCGACCGCCAGCCAGGCGACGCTCGCGGTCTCCGTCGCGGCGGCATGGTCACGCTCGGCGGCGCGCCACTGCGCCAGCAGGTCTGCCGCCGACCCCTTGCCCAGGCGCTGGCCCTCGGACTCGGCCATTCACGCTCCTCTACGCGGCCCCGGTCTTCGGCCCGACACGCGGTCGAGCGTCGCTGCCGCGATCTTAGCGGTCCGGCACGGGCGGCTCAGGGCCTGATCCTTCGCCCGCCTGGGTGCGGGCGTCCTCAGTCGCGGTTCTGGATCGTGGCGACGTCGGCCTCGTTGCCCTCGGGGTCCGCGAGCACCCACCACATCGGCGCGAACTGTTCGGTCACGAGGCGTCCGCCGGCGTCGATCGCCGCCGCGACGCGGGCCTCGGCCTGCTCGATCGGCACCCACACGGCGACGTGGATGCGGTTGCGCTGCGGCCGCGCGACGTCCATCTGCTCGAACCAGATCCCGGGCCACCGCCAGCGCGGATCGATCAGGTCCTCGTCGGGGCTGTCGGGCCGGTACTCGTAGTCCAGCAAGGCCCGCCAGAAGCGCATGACGGCCGGGATGTCCAGCGCATCGATCACCAGCAGCACGGATTCGACGGCAGAGGGGTCAGGCGACAGGCCCTGGTCTCGCGCGATCCGCGAGATCTCGCGAGCCAGCTCGAGGTCGCGCGTGCTCATGCCCATGTAGTCGTCGGCGGTCGCGACGAGCCGCACCGTCACGCCGTCGTGCCGCAGGTCGATGTCCGGCTGGCGGGGTCCGAGGTCCGGCAGCTCGCTGATCGCCTGCACCAGCCGCGCCCCGGCCGCGAACGACCCCGTGCGGACGTACGTGCAGGCCCCGTCGCCGACGACGCGCCAGTCCTCGACGCCCGGCTGTTCGCGGAACTCGCGTGCCGAGACGCGCTCGATCATGCCTCGTTCCCCTTCGCCGCTCGACCGGCCGGCTCCGGCATTCCGCGTCCGTGCCCGGCCCAGCCGAGCACCCGCAGCGCCCGCAGCGTGTTCCAGTGGCTCGGCCGGCACTCGCCGTCGTCCAGGGCGAAGTGGACCTCGCCTTCGTGGACCGTCTGGAGCGGCCAGCGGCCGTCGGCCCCACGGTTCCGCTCGACGACCTCGATCGCCTCGGCGATGCGGGGATCTGGCTCGGCATCGGCCGCGCGCAGGTAGTCGAGGCCGCGCAGCACGTCGTAGTAGTGCCAGGTCGGGAACGCGAACTGGAGCCAGTCGGCGTCGATCACCTCGCCGGTGGACTTGCGTCGGAACAGGCGCCGCTCCAGGAGGTACTCCTGCCCCCGGAGGCGGGCTGCACGGACGTCGCCCGCGTCGTCGGTCGCCCGCTCGAACTCGAGCAGGCCCTCGAGGACCCGGATCGTCGTGCCGAACGACGATACCGTCGCGCCGTTCTCGGCCTCGCAGTTCCAGCCGCCGTCGGCGAGCTGCTCCCCGAGCAGCCGGTCCACCAGCGCCCGGACGTCCTCGCCGAAATATGCGCCAACGGCGACGACGACGCCGTTGATGCACGGCTCGACCTCGCCCGTGAAGAACGCGTTGCCGGCCCACTCGTCGGTTGGATACCCGCCCTCCCAGGTGACGCGGTCACGCACGAGCTCGATCGCCCGTCGCGCCTGGTCGCTCGTCGGGTCGAGCCCGAGCAGCCGGAGCAGCTCCAGCGTGTGCATCGTGTCCGTCCAGTCGTGCGACCAGGCGTTGCCGGCCCACCGACCGTCGTCACCCTGGAGCGCGAGGAGACGGGCACCCCAGCCTTCGGTCGCGACCCTCGCCCGCTCCGCGGCCACGGTGTCGGCGACTTGGTGCGTGAGGTCGTGCATGACCTGCCAGCGAATGGAAGGGTCGGAGTCGAGCAGCCAGTCGATGACGTCCATGCGGCGATAGTAGGTGGGCCATGGACAGGACCCGACAGGAATTGCGGCTGCGCCGAACGCGTCGGCGACGAGTACCGACCGCCAGCTCCACTCGCGCCTCGATCCTGCAGCGGCTGCTCACCCACGATGCGTACCACTGCGGCAAGCTGCCCCAGACGCTGGGTATCGAATGCCTCCCACAGATCGACCGCTGGCGTCCGGACTGACGAAGCGCCGCGGCGCGACCGACCCACCGGCGGGCCGCGCGGGACGCTAGGCTCTGAGCCGGCTCGCCACCGCCGAGGTCATCCGTGCCGTCAGTCCAGCCCCTCGACAGCGTTCCCATCCTCGTGTTCTTCGTGCTGTTCGCGCTTGTAACGCTCGGCTGCTACGAAGGCGGGTTCCGGATCGGGCGATGGATCCAGGACCGGACCGAGGTGGTGGAAGAGGGCCCGACCGGCGTGCTCGTGGGCTCGATCGTCGCCCTGATGGCGTTCCTGCTCGCGATCACGACCGGCATGGCGTCTGACCGGTTCGACGCCCGTCGCCTCATCGTCCTCGACGAGGCGAACGCCATCCACACGGCATACCTGCGCGCCGGCTACATCGCGGAGCCGGGGTCCAGCAAGGCCCGGGACCTGCTCGCGGCGTACGCGCCGCTCCGGATCGCGACGTCCGATCCAGTCGCGATCGAGGCAGGCATCGTCCAGTCTGAGGCGCTCCAGCGCCAGCTGTGGGCGATCGCCGAGGACGCCGCCCGCCAGGACAGCTCGGACGTCACCGCCCTGTTCGTCGAGTCGATCAACGACCTGATCGCCGTCCACGAGCAGCGAGTCACGGCCGGCATCTACGGCCGTGTGCCACCCACGATCCTGTGGGTCCTCGTCCTGGGCTCGGCGCTCAGCCTCGGCATGGTCGGCTATAGCGCGGGCCTCACCAACAAGCGGAGCCCCGTCAGCGCCGTCGCGCTGGTGATCGCCCTCGGCGCCGTGCTCACGCTTGCCGTCGATCTGGACCGCCCCCGCGACGGGTTCATCGAGGTGAGTCAGCAGCCGCTGATCGACCTCCAGCGACAGATCGAGAACGCGCCCTGAAGCTCAGGCCATCGTGATCGAGCGGGCTACCCGCCGCCGGCGCTCGGCTTGACGTCCCTCGAAGAGAAGTTGAGCGTGATCGACACGACGTCCCTGGCCGTCTGAACGCTCGACAGGACGACGCCGTGCAGCGTCAGGGTCATGGACGCGAAGGTGATCGTCACGGTCTCGAACGTCCGACCATCGGCGGCCGCCGTCCAGAGCCGGGGATCGAGGTCGTCGGCCTTGAAGGTGACGGTTGCCTCGCCCGCGGTGGACGACTCGGGCTTCGCGGTGCCCGCCCCTCCAGTGCCCCCAGGGCTCGGGGCCTTCCCCTGCTGGATCGACATGAGCGGGACCGAGAGGTCCAGGACAGGGATCGACATCGTGCTGCCGCCCGTCGGCGCGCCCGAGTCGGCTGGCTCCGCCGTCGGCGCGCCGTTGGGTGTGTCGCGCTGGGCCGTGGTCGTTGTGGCGTCCGTCCCCGGAGCCGCCAGAAGCTCAGTCACCGCACGGTTCCCGGCCGTCGCCTGCAGGTCGAGGATCGCGGCGTCCGATCCATCGGCCTCGGTCGGTCGCGGCGCCCGCGACTGCCGATCCTCGGACGCCTCGTCCTCGCGGTGACGTCGCTGACGGTCCACGTCGAGCCTCCTTGAGCGCGCTGACGAGCTTCGGTCAAGCGACCAGTCGCTTGTACCGGATCCGGTGCGGCTGGTCGGCCGAGGTGCCCAACTCCTTGTGGCGGAACGCCTCGTAGTCGCTGACGTTGCCCTCGAAGAACCGCACCTGGCTGTCCCCCTCGAACGCGAGGATGTGGGTCGCGATCCGGTCGAGGAACCACCGATCGTGGCTGATCACGACGACGCAGCCCGGGAACGACTCGAGGCCCGCCTCGAGCGCCCGAAGCGTGTCCACGTCGAGGTCGTTGGTGGGCTCGTCGAGCAGCAGGACGTTGCCGCCCGTCTGGAGCAGCTTGGCCAGGTGGACCCGGTTGCGCTCGCCGCCCGACAGCGTCCCCACCAGCTTCTGCTGGTCCGTTCCCCGGAAGTTGAACGACGACACGTAGGCGCGCGCCGGGACCTCGCGGTTGTCGACCTTGACGACCTCGACGCCCTCGGTGATCTCCTCGAAGACCGTCTTGTCGGCCCGAAGCTCGTCGCGGCCCTGGTCCACGTACGCGAGCTGCACGGTGTCGCCGATCGTGATCGAGCCCGCGTCGGCGGCCTCCTGCCCGACCAGCATCCGGAACAGGGTGGTCTTGCCCGCCCCGTTGGGCCCGATGATCCCGACGATGCCCGCCCGCGGCAGCGAGAACGTCAGGTCCTCGATCAGCAGCCGGTCGCCGTAGCCCTTGCGCAGGTCCGCGACCTCGATCACCCGGTCGCCGAGCCGCGGGCCGGGCGGGATCGCGATCTCGAGCTCGCGCGCGGTCTCCTTCGCGTCGTTGGCCTCGGCCAGCAGCTTCTCGTACGCGGACAGCCGCGCCTTGCCCTTGGCCTGGCGGGCCTTCGCGCCCATCCGGACCCATTCGAGCTCGCGAGCGAGCGTGCGCTGGCGGGCGTCGGCGGTCTTCTGCTCCTTCGACAGCCGGTCGAGCTTCTGCTCCAGCCAGCTCGAGTAGTTGCCCGAGAACGGGATCCCGCGACCGCGGTCCAGCTCGAGGATCCACTTGGCCACGTTGTCGAGGAAGTAGCGGTCGTGGGTCACGGCGACCACCGTGCCCCCGTACTCGTCGAGGAAGCGCTCGAGCCATTCGACCGACTCGGCGTCGAGGTGATTGGTCGGCTCGTCGAGCAGCAGCAGGTCCGGGTGCTGGAGCAGGAGCCGGGCGAGCGCGACGCGGCGCTTCTCACCGCCCGACAGGGTCGTGACGTCCGCATCGTCGGGCGGACAGCGGAGCGCCTCCATCGCGATCTCGACGTTGCGCTCGACGTTCCAGGCGTCGGCCGCGTTGATCCGGTCCTCGAGCGCGCTCTGCTCCGCGCCGACGGCCTCGTAGTCGGCGTCGGGCTCGGACCACTTGGCCATCACGGCGTTGTACTGGTCGATCAGGTCGCGGACCTCGCGGACGCCGTCCATGACGTTGCCCTTGACGTCCTTGGCGGGATCGAGCTGCGGCTCCTGGCTGAGGAAGCCGACGGTGAAGCCGGGCGTGAGCCGGGCCTCGCCGGTGAACCCGTCGTCGAGCCCGGCCATGATCCGCAGCAGGCTTGACTTCCCCGCCCCGTTCGAGCCGATGACGCCGATCTTGGCGCCCGGGTAGAACGACAGCGAGATGTCCTCGAGGACCGTGCGGTCGGGCGGATAGTGCCGGGCGAGCCGGTAGGTGCTGTAGATGAACTCGGCGGGCATCGGTCAAGGGTATCGGGCGCGCGCCGCTCAGGGTGATTCGCCGACGGCGGGCGCATCATAGCCACCTGGGGCGTCTGCCCCGAGCTGGCTGGAGGTTGTGCGATGGACAAGAAGGCGAAGGTGCCCAAGAAGCCGAAGTCCGCCAAGGCAAAAGGCCCCGCGAAGACTGCGTGACGAGACCCGAGCCCTCGCGGGCTCGGGTCCCTGTTCTTGCACCACCATCCGCGAGCCCTCGGCTCGGAACCGCCAGTCAGGGTGTGCGGGGCGCCAGGTAGGGTCGCTCGTCGCAACTCAGCCGGCTGGGATCGTGGCTCCGGTCGACGGGGTCCACAGCAGCGGGGCCGGCATGTCGGCAGCGTCCCGCGGCATCAGCGCGGGAGCTGCAGCCGGTTGGAGCCACCCGTGTCGTGCGCGCCGACGACCGGGTGGGCCGTGTTCGGCGCGGTGCGGCTGGTCATGGCCAGCTGGCCGATGCCGGCGACGAGCACGAGCGCCAGCGCGAGCGTGGCGACGAGCGCGGCGGCGAGCTGCCGGGTTCCCGCGACAGCCTTGGTGGAGCGAGACGATGCGGCCATTGGGTTGCCCTCCTGTCGCGCCGGTCCGGACCCGTCGTTGGTGTCCGTTTGATCCCGGCGTCCCTGTCCACCACATCCTCGATTCCGGTCGCGTCCCCGCCATCGGGCAGCCGACAGGGGCCACGGGAGTTTGTTTCGGCCGATGGGGGTCGAACGACCGATACGGCCCGCGCGTATGCTGCCGCGGATGCGGATCCTGATCGTGGGTGGCGGCATCGCGGGCCTCGCGACGGCTCGCGCGTTACGCCTTCGCGGCCTGGACAGCGAGATCGTCGAACGGGACGTCACCTGGAGCATCGCCGGCGCGGGCGTGTACATCCCCGGCAACGGGATGGCCGCGCTGGATCGGCTGGGGCTCGGCGACGCCGTCCGGGCGCACGGCGCGATCGTCGAGCGACGGCGACTGTGCGACGAGCACGGGCGACCGTTCATCGACTTCGACGAGGCCGGCTACTGGCACGACGTGGCGGCGCCGATCGCCCTGCATCGCCGAGACCTCCACGACGTCCTCGCCGACGGCGCGTCCGGGATCCCAATCCGCTTCGGGACGATGATCCGGTCCCTCGACGACCGGGGTGACACCGTCGACGTCGCCTTCAGCGACGGCACCGACGGGCACTACGACCTCGTGATCGGCGCCGACGGCATCCACTCGTCGATGCGCACGACGGTGGTGGGTGGTCCGGGCGCGGTGCTCGCGGGCCAGGTGGGCTGGCGCTATGTCGTCGAGGGGCACCCCGAGATCGCCGGCTGGAACGGCTGGCTGGCGCGCGATCGGGCGTTCCTGGCGCTGGCCATCGGTGGCGGCCGGGTCTACTGCTACGCGGACGTGCGGTCGCACGACGCCGTCGATCCCGCCGGCGGCGACCCCTCGCGCCTCGCGGCGCTGCTCGGCCCGTTCACGGATCCCGTGCCGGCGCTGCTCGCCGAGATGCCGCCGGCGTCCGAGGTGTGGTTCGCGCCGATCGAGGAGGTGCCGCCGACCTGGTCGAAGGGCAGGGTCCAGCTCGTCGGCGATGCGGCACACGCGAGCTCGCCGAACATGGCCGAGGGTGCATCCCTCGCCCTCGAGGACGCCCTCGTGCTGGCCGAGCTGCTGTCCTCGGCGACCGGGATCGAGGCGGCCCTGTCAGCGTTCCGCGCGCGCCGGGAGCCACGCGTGGCGTGGGTCCAGGAGACGACCCACCGGCGCGACCGGCTCCGCTACTTCCCGCCGCTGGTGCGCCGCGTCACGATGCGCGTCGCCGGCCACCGGATCTTCAGAACCCACTACCGCCCGCTGCTCGCGCCCCCGTGATCGGCGCGGCGGGTTGATGCTCCGCGCGCCCTATGGGCGGTAGAAGTCGGTGACGACCCGGGTGCGGCCGTGGTCTCGCCAGATGCCGACGCCGGCGTACTTGAAGTGGGAGTTCTTGATGTTCTGCCAGTGTCCGCCGCCGGACTTCTTCTCGTGCTGCATCGAGCGGTGGCTCTGCAGGACGGCGTCGTACACGCTGGCGTAGTTGTTGCAGCCGACGTTCTCGCCCCACCACGACGGGTGGTAGCCCGCCCTGCGCAGCCGGATGCCCGGGTCGCCGTGGCCGCAGGCGTTCTCGTCGACGAGGTGGCGCGCCCACTTGCGGGCGACGTTCGAGATTCCGGCGCTCGACTTCAGCGGTGCGACGTACCTGGAGTATCGGCCGCTGCCGTAGCCGTCGCAGTGGCCGTCCTTCTTCACCCAGCCACCAGTCCGCGTGCAATTGACGAGCTTCAGGTAGTAGCTCTCGACGCTCTCCCACTTGGCCTCGAGTGCCATCGTCGGTGCCGGTGACGCGGCCGACAGCGCGAAGCCGAAGATTGAGGCGAGCATCGCGGAGGCGATGACGACCGCGACTCGCGTCTGGAGTGACACCCGCTGGGTGCCGATTCGAACCTGTCCCACGATCATTCCTCTCTGCCAGGACGACGCGGGGACGACCCGCGTCGGCGATGTCCAGCCACCTGTCGGGATGGCCGCGCGACCCCCGGGGTCGGCCAAGACCTTAGTGCAAGAGCCGCGATCCTGGCCACCGGACGGACGTACCGGGGCCGGCATAGCGCTCTCGACGGGGCATCGTCGAATGTCGATGGAGGGCGCGACGTTCGACCGACGACAGCGTCGCCGGCGCCCGTCACCATGGCGGCTCGAGCGATCGCGGTCCCGGCATCCACCGCGGGCCAAGGTCGCCGCGATCCGATCGCGACGACGCAATGCCACCGCTCCAGCAAGCTCATCGCACGGGGGCATCGCCATGCTCGAGACCATCGACGACAGCCAGCTCCGCGCCGCCCTGGTCCGGCACCTGCGCTACGAGGGCAACGACCGGGACAAGGCGCACGAGATCTACACCGAGGACGCGGTGCTCGAGTTCCCCCAGTCGGGCGAGCGTTTCGTCGGCCGGGACACGTTCCGCGCCTGGCGCGACCGCTACCCGGCCAGGACCGAGTTCCGGATCCGCCGGCTGACGGGCCACGGCCCGTTCTGGTCCGCGGAGCTGCTCGTCTCGTACGACGGCGCTCCGCCGATGTTCGGCGTCGGCCTGTACGAGTTCCGCGGCGACGAGGTCGTGCGCGAGATCGTGTACGGCATGGAGCCGTGGGAGGCCCCCGCGTGGCGGGCTCCATGGAACACGGAGTTCGACCCGCTCGCTTCGATCGCCCCGTCCGAGTTCCGCGAAGGCGAGCCGTTCGGGCTGGACGCCCAGCGCGGGGCTTCGACCTCGGAGCCGGCAGCCGAGGCCTCATCGGCCTCGGTTCGCCTGTAGCCCGCCGGCCAAGCGCCTGGGCCGCTACCCGCCTCGCTTCGTCTCGGCGTCCGCCTCGGCCGCCTGGCTCGCGCGATGCGCGGCGAGGTCCTGTTTGGCCTTGCGATCGACGAACGGGATCAGGAACGGCAGCATGCACAGCCCGCCGATCAGGAGCGGCACGAACAGGATCGCGAGGTCGTGGAGCGAGGTCGGCAGCGCCACCAGCGAGACGAGCTGCGCGCCGATCGCGTACCCCACCGCCCCGGCCGGCAGCGCGAGGACGAGCAGGATCACGGGCAGGTGCCGCATCGCCGGCTACGCCCGCCCCAGCATCAGCTCGAGGAACGCGAGCACGTCCGAGCGCTCGTCGATCAGCTTGGACACCGGCTTGCCCATCCCATGGCCCGCGTCCGTGTCGATGCGGATCAGGATCGGACCGTCCCCCGCCTGGGCCGCCTGCAGGGCCGCCGCGAACTTGAACGAGTGGGCCGGCACGACCCGGTCGTCGTGGTCGCCGGTCGTGATCAGGGTCGGCGGGTACTCGACCCCGGCCTTGCAGTTGTGGAGGGGCGAGTAGCGCAGCAGCGTGCGGAACTCCACCGGGTCCTCGGGCGAGCCGTAGTCGCTGGTCCAGCCCCAGCCGATCGTGAACTGGTGGAACCGGAGCATGTCCATCACGCCGACCTCGGCGATCGCCGCGCCGAACAGCTCCGGGCGCTGGGTGATGCTGGCGCCGACCAGCAGGCCGCCGTTCGACCGGCCGCTGATCCCGATCCGATCCTCGCGCGTCCAGCCCGACGTCGCCAGCCAGCGGGCGCAGGCCGCGAAGTCGTCGAACACGTTCTGCTTGTTCGCGAGACGCCCGGCGTCGTGCCAGCCCTTGCCGTACTCCGAGCCACCGCGCAGCGAGGCGACCGCGAGCAGCCCGCCCCGCTCCATCCACGCCAGCCACTCGGGCTTGAACCCGGGGCCGGTCGCGATCTGGAACCCGCCGTAGCCGTAGAGCAATGTCGGCACGTCGCCAGTCGGTGCGAGGTCCCGCCGTCGGGACAGGAACAGCGGCACTCGCGTGCCGTCGTCCGAGGTGACGAAGACCTGCTCGGTGGCGTAGTCGTCCGGATCCCAGGCGAGCCTTCGCGCGCCGACCGGACGAACCGAGCCGTCCGCGACCGTCACCGCGAGGACCGTGCTCGGGGCGCGGAAGCTGACGACGCCGAGGTACAGCTCGGGATCGTCGCGCCGCCCGGCGAGGTCGTTGACCATGCCGATGCCCGGCAGCTCGACGTCGATCGCGTGCCGGCCGTCGAGCTCGAACAGGACGAGCCTGTGGCTAGCGTGGTGCAGGTACAGCGCCGCGAGCCGGTTCCCGACCAGGGCCACGTGCTCGAGGGCGTCCTCGCCCTGTGGGATGACCTCGCGAACGCGCGTCGGCTCGTCGACGTCGACGGCGATCATCCGGTGGAGGGGCGCGTCCCGGTCGGTCAGCACGAACAGCTCGCGGCCGACCCCGGCGACGACGTCGTAGTGGGCATCGGCCGTGTCCAGCAGGGGCCGGACCGCCGCGAGCTCGATGCCGTTCGCGAGGTCCGCGACGAAGATCCGGGTCTCGGGATCGGTCCCGCGCTCGACGGTGACGACCAGCAGCGAGCCGTCCTCCGACACCTGGGGATCGAACAGCCACTCGGGCTCGTGCGGTGTCGCGAACACGACGAGGTCGTCGGCGGCGTCGGTCCCGATCCGGTGGTAGCACAGCGCCAGGTCGCGGTTCGGCGCGTCGTACGCGGCGCCGGCCGGCGGCTCGGGGTATCGGCCATAGAAGAAGCCGGCGTCGTCGTGGGTCCAGGCAGCCCGGGTGAACTTGCTCCACGGCAGGCGATCGGGCAGCGGCTCGCCGGTCGCGGCGCGGCGCACGGTCCAGGTCCGCCAGTCCGACCCGGCGTCGCTGATCGCGCACGCGACGAGCTCGCCACTCTCGCTGACCTCGATCGCGGACAGCGTCGTCGTGCCCTGCGCGCTGAGGCGGTTCGGGTCGAGGAGCACGGTCCCCTCCCCGTCGGGGGCGTCGGCGGTCCACAGCACGTCCTGGTCCTGGAGGCCGGTGTTCCGGAGCCGGAACCAGCGGTCCCCGCGGCGCCAGGGCGCGCCGGCCCTCGGGTAGTCCCACAACGCGGCCAGCCGCGAGCGGATCCCGCCCCGCGCCGGGAAGGCCCCGAGGACGCGCTCGGTCAGCTCGTTCTGGGCCTCGATCCAGGCGCGCGACGCCGGCGTGTCGCTGTCCTCGAGGGGTCGGTACGGGTCGGCGATCCGCGTGCCGTGGTAATCGTCGACCTGGTCGGTCGTCGGGGGCTCGGGATAGGTCAGCCTGGCCATGGCCGCCATCGTACGGGCTTCGGCCACGCCGCGGCCGGCCGGGTCAGACCGTGATGACGACCTTGCCCTGGGAGCGGCGTTCGTCCACATAGCGCAGGGCGTCGACCACCCCGGCGAGCGGGTAGGTCCGGTCGATGGCCGGCTTGACCTTGCCCGCGGCGAACAGCTCCTGGAGCGTCGCGACGTCGGCGGGGTCGAATGGCTTCCAGGCGAGCAGCAGGCCCATGTGCCGGCTGCCCGCCAGCGTGATCAGCGGCCCGAGCACGAGGGCACCGAGGATCGGCAGCGCCGGGCCGCCGAGGGTCACGTAGACGCCCCTGGACCGGAGCGCACGCCGGTTGCGCAGGATCGAGTGGTGGGAATCGGTGTCCAGGATCCAGTCCCAGCGTTCGCCGATCGCGGTGTAGTCGACGGCCGTGTAGTCCAGCACGTGGTCCGCGCCGAGCGAGCGCACGAAGTCGAGCTTGCCCGTGCTGCACACGCCGGTGACCTCGGCGCCCCGGCTCTTGGCGATCTGGACCGCGAACGGGCCGACGTTGCCCGATGCGCCGACGATCAGCACCTTGTCGCCCGGGCCCACCATGCGGCCACCCATGCGCAGACCCTGGAGCGCGAGGATCGCGGCGTGCGGGAATGTCGCCGCCTCCTCGAACGTCATCCCGCCCCCGATCGGCGCGAGCGCGCGCTCGCGCACGCACACGTACTCCGCGAACGAGCCCTGCCCGTGGACGAACAGGTCGCCGAACACCTCGTCGCCCGGGTGGAACCGGTTGACGCTCGGCCCGACCTCCTCGACCACTCCGGCCACGTCCGCGCCGATCCGGTGGTTGCGCGGCCGGCGCAGGCCCATGTACAGCCGCGTGAACGCCGGCTTCGCATACAGCACGTCGAGGTCGGCGCGATTGACGGACGCGGCACGCACCCGGACCAGGACCTGGTCGCCGGTCGGCGTGGGGCGATCGATGTCGCGAAGCTCGACGACGTCGGGTGAGCCGTAACGGTCGCGGATGGCGGCCTGCATCGGACAAGCCTACTTGCGTTTGGTCGCCGATTCGGGCCCAGTGGGCACGCTACGGCGTCGCGGCCGCGCCGGCTGTCACACGAGGTTCGGCGGTCGAGCTGGGGCTGAGCGCCGGCAGGAACAGGCCGATCAACCCCGGCACGGCGACCAGCAGCGCGCTGAGCGCGAGGGCTGGGGTGAGGTCGCCGCCCGCGAGCAGCAGGCCGGCGAGCACCGCGCCGATCGGGCGGGTCGACTGCATCAGCGTCCGAAGCAGCGCGAACACCCGGCCGCGGAGTTCCGGCGGGATAAGCCGCATCCGGATCGTCTGGGCCCACGGGGTGAGCGAGGACTCGGCGAGGCCCGAGGCCGCGAGCACCAGCAGGATCAGCGGCAGCTGCGGCCGGAGCAGCAGCAGCGACAGGATCAGGCCGCTGACGAGCGCCGCCGCGGCGATCGAGCGGCCGAGCGCCCAGGGCCAGTCGACCGCGCCGATGACGAGCAGGCCGATCAGCTCGCCCGCCGTCAGTGCGCTCAGCAGCAGGCCGTAGGTCGCCGGCCCGCCGCCGAGGACATCGAGGGCATACACCGGGATGACCACCAGCGAGATGCCGCCGCTGATGTTGAGGCACATGTACATCACGGTCGTCGCGACGATCGCGGGCGCCCCGAGGATGAACCGGATCGCCGGCCGGATCCCCTTGCCGACCGGCGCCTCCTGCACCTCGTCGGCCTCGTCGCCGTCGCCGTCGGATGCGCTCCGGGCCGGCACGACCTGGCCGCCGCTGCGCATCGCGAGCAGGCAGCCGACGAAGACGGCGTAGGTCGCGGCGTCGATCGCGAGCACCAGCGGCGCCCCCAGCACGGCGATCACGACGCCCGCGAGCGCCGGCCCGACGAGCCCGGCGATGCCGTACGAGATGGACTCCATGGCGTTGGCGGTGATGAGGTCCGACTCGTCGACGAGGGCCGGGATCAGGCTCGGGATCCCGGCGATGCTGGTCATGTACAGCAGGCCGTAGATCGCGGCGACGACGAACAGGTGCGCGGTGGTGAGGACGCCCAGGGCGGCGGCGAGGGGCACGCTTGCGATCGCCAGGCCGCGGATGACGTTGTCCGCGGCGAGCACCCTTCGGCGGTCGAACCGGTCCAGGATCACGCCGGCGGCGACGCCGCCCACGACGACCGGCGCCGTGTAGATCGCGGCCAGCCAGCCCACCTCGGCCGGCGACCCGCCGCGCTCGATCACCAGCCACACGAGCGCGACGAACGACATGCCGTCGCCGAGCGCGGACACGGTCGCACCGCCCCACAGGAGGGCGAAGTCGCGCTTGCGAAGGAGGTGGCGGTAGCGGTTCATCGACGTCTGTCAATCCCAACACCCGAACCGCGGATCCGGTTGCACGCGAAGCGGCGGTCCGGCTGCCCGCGGCTAGAGGACGTCGGTGTAGTAGGTCAGGACCGACGTCACCCACACCACCACGAACGCGAAGGCGGCATAGCGCCCGAGGGTCGTCCAGCCATCGGTTCGGCGGGTCCGCTTGACGGGCGTGGACGGGTGCTCAGCGGGAATCGTCGGCGACGCCATCGTTCCTCCGCCGGTTCGTCGCCACCGTCGCGGCCTGGCCGCTGCGTCTCCGGGGCGCGCCCGTGCCCGATCGAGTCTGCCCCGCCCACCGGTTCGGCGACAAGGCGTCACGCGAGGTCGCGTGGGGCATACCATCCGTCGGGCCCGCCGCACGCCGCTCGCCCGCGGCCCGTCAGCAGCGAGCCGAGCGCCCGGAGGCCGAGGGTTGAGCAACAAGCACCAAACCGAGAGCAGTCACTCGCACGACCAGAAGCGCAAGGCTCACGACCGCAAGATGCGCGAGTACGAGGAGCGCACGGACGCGTCCAATCCATGGCACCAGTCGAAGAACGCCCGGATCGGCATGGGGGTGGTCGCGGTCATCGCGGTCGTGTCGATCTCGCTGCTGTTCATCGCCGGGGTGATCCGGTGGTAGTCGACGGGGCGGGCGAGTGCACCTCACCCCGCTGAGAGGCCGAGCAACCCCGCGACCCGTTCGAGCTGCTCGGTGCCCTCGGCGACCGTGCCGGCGAACAGCACCTGGTCGGCGCCCGCCCGCTCGTACGCCTTGATCCCGTCGAGCAGCTGGGCATCGGACCCGAACAGCACGCCCCCGCGCACGGCGGCATCCTCCTCCCGGCCGTATCGCTCGTCGAGCTCGCGCTCGTCCCGCACCAGCCCGAGATGCGCGGACCGCCGGATGGCGCCAGGGTCCCGGCCCACCTGCGCCGCCTCGCGCTCGAGCACCCCGACCTTGTGCGCGAACGCCTCCGCCGTCGGGCCGAGGGGCGCGTCCCAGCCGTCGGCGACGCGGGCCGCCAGCGGGATGACCCGCTTCTCGCCGAGGCCGCCGACCCATACCGGGACGTGCTCCTGGACCGGCCGCATGCCCACCGAGGCGTCATGGAGCTGGAAGTGGCGGCCCTCGAAGTTGAAGCGCTCGTTGTGCAGCAGACCGGCAAGGCACTCGACGCCTTCGGCCAGGATGTCCATGCGTTCGCGCAGCTCGGGGAACGGGAGGCCATAGGAGTCGTACTCGGGCTTGGCCCAGCCGGCGCCCAGCGACGCCTCCGCGCGGCCCCCCGACAGCTGGTCGATGGTCGCGATGGCGTTGGCCAGGACCGCCGGCCGCCGGTAGCCCACGGAGTACACGAGCACGCCGATGCGCACGCGAGACGTCACCATCGCGAGCGCCGAGTGGCTGGCGACGGAGTCGTAGGAGCCCGCTCCCTCGCTGCCGCTGATCGGATAGAAGTGGTCCCACACGGAGATCCAGCCGAAGCCCAGCGACTCGACCGTCCGCCAGAAGTCGAGGACGTGCTCGATCGGCGAGCCCTCGGTTCCCGCGTGCACCCCGTAGCGCGTCATGTCGCTTCCCGTCCGTCAGCCGCCGGACGCAAGCGTAGGATGCCCCGCACTGGAGGGTCGCTCATGGTCGACGACGCGCCGGCGGTCCGGCTGAGCTCCGAGCCCGGGGCCTCCCGTGGCGACATCGACGGGATCATGGACAGGATCGACGCCTGGAACATGGAGGTGACGGGGGTCACCGAGTTCCACCAGGTCGCGATCTTCCTGCGCGACGATGTGGGCGCGATCCGAGGCGGCGTCACCGGTGGTGTGTGGGGCGGCTGGCTCCACGTCGTCGGGCTGTGGGTCGACGAGGCGTTACGGGGTCGCGGGCACGGCATCCGGCTGGTCCACGCGGCGGAAGACGAGGCCCGCGCCGTCGGGGCGCATGGTGCGTTCCTCGAGACCCACTGGTTCCAGGCGCCGGCGTTCTACCGGAAGCTCGGCTACGAGACGATCGCGGAGATCGAGGACTACCCGCCCGGCGGGCCGCAGCTGGTCATGCGCAAGTCGCTCCGCTGAAGGTCGTCGCAAGTGGAACCCAGGTCACTGACATCGGCGGCGCCGCGACGCATGCTCCTGCCGTGACCACATCGGGCGTCCATGTCGTGCTGCCCGCGATCGGGTCCAAACGGTCCCCGGCGACCGGGCTCCGCGCCGACCCTGATTGGGACGGCGACGCCGTCGATGCGCTGCGAGCGCGCGAGTACGCGCGGCTGGACGAGCTCGACCAGGTTTACCTCGACTACACGGGCGGCTCCCTGTACGCGGACTCGCAGGTTCGCGAGCACCGGGACCTGCTCCACGCGGGCGTGTTCGGCAACCCGCACTCCACCAGCCCCGCCAGCGACGCGTCCACGCGCCTCGCGGAGTCTGCGCGCGCCGCCATCCTGCGGTTCCTGCGCGCGTCGCCCGACGAGTACGACGTCGTATTCACGGCCAACGCCAGCGCGGCGCTTCGGCTGGTTGGCGAGGCGTACCCGTTCCAGGCGGGCAGCCGCCTCCTCCTGACAACCGACAACCACAACTCCGTCAACGGCATCCGCGAGTTCGCGCGGGCCGCGGGGGGCGAGCTGACCTACCTCCCGCTGACCACCCCGGGCCTGCGCGTCGACGGTGCGTCGGTCGCGCGCGAGCTGGACCGGCTGCCCGTGGGCGTGCCCAGCCTGTTCGCCTATCCGGCGCAGTCGAACTACTCGGGGGTGCGCCATCCCCTGGCCTGGATCGGCGACGCGCAGCGGCGCGGCTGGGACGTCCTACTCGACGCCGCCGCGTTCGTGCCCGCCACGCCGCTCGACCTCTCCCGATGGCACCCCGACTTCGTCGCGATCTCCTGGTACAAGGTCTTCGGCTACCCCACCGGGATCGGCTCGCTCGTGGTCCGGCGCGACGCGCTGGCCCGGCTGCGCCGGCCGTGGTTCGCGGGCGGCACGATCGGCGTGGCCTCGGTCGTGCTGCCTCGGAACACATGGGGCGAGGGACACATCGGGTTCGAGGACGGCACCATCGACTACCTGGGGCTGCCCGGCATCGAGATCGGGCTGCGCCACGTCGAATCGATCGGGCTCGACGCGATCCACCAACGGGTGCAGGCGCTCACCCGGCGCCTGTTGGCCGAGCTCCCGGCCCTGCGCCACCCGGATGGGTCGCCCGCGATCCGCCGCTACGGGCCGGCCGACGACGCCGATCGCGGCGGCACGATCCCGTTCAACGTGCTCGACCGACGGGGGGACGTCGTCGGCTTCTGGGATGTCGAGGCGGCCGCCGACGAGCAGCGGATCTCGATCCGCACGGGGTGCTTCTGCAATCCGGGGGCGAGCGAGACCGCCCGCGGGATCACGGCGTCGGACATGGCCCGCGTGTTCGCCCTTGGACACCAGCCGTCGGTCGAGGAGCTGCGGGCGCTGCTGCCGGGCAAGGCGCTGGGCGCCGTCCGGGTGTCGGTCGGCGTCGCGACGACGGAACGTGACATCGACCGGTTCCTCGCCTTCCTGGGGGCGTTCGCCGCGCAACGCGGCTGAGACTGGCTCGCCCTCCCTACCCGGCCGTGACGAGGACCGTGTTGCCGTCGGGGTCGTCGACCAGGGCCATCCAGGCGTCGAAGTCGGTCCGGAACGGCGCCCGCCGGCCGCGATAGCCGGCCGCCGTGAGCTCCTCGTACTTGGCGTTCACCGCCTCGTCGCCGTCGACGAAGAACTCCAGCATCGTGCGTGCGCCGCCGTTCGGTTCGCGGCGGTCCGGGTCGTTCCGCACGAAGGTCGTGGTCAGGACGAGGTTGTGGCCGCCCCCGAGGTCAACGACGACGTCCTTCCGGTGGTCGACGTCGTCCGGAAATGCGACGCCGAGGCGCCGGTAGAACGCGACGGATCGCGCCAGGTCCTCGATCAGCAGGACCACCATGGTGAACCGCGGCCTGCGCATCCATTCACCCTACTGCGCCGAACGGTGCGGCGCGCGACTCGGCGTCCGCCGTGGTTCCCGGCCCAGCCGCCACGCCGCGTACCAGGCGCCTGCGCCCAGCACGATCGCCGCGATCGCCGCCGGGACGGGCCACGGCTCGGGCAGGTACAGCGCCGCGAACCAGAGCCGCGCCTCGGACCCGGTCGCATGCATCACCAAGGGCACGATGCCCTGGGGGAAGATCAGCAGCGCCCCCGTGACGAGGAGCACGTTGCGGAGGATCGATCTCGACCGCGAGAGGCTCGGCCGGTTGCGGGCGGCGGCGGCCCGGGCGGTCCGCCGCGCCGCCGGGCGCGCCCGGAGCCGCTCCAGCATCTCGGGCCCCGCCCGTTGGAGGCGCCACGCGCCAACCGAGCCGCCAAGCCACGCGCAGGCGACGCCGGTCGTGATCCCGACCAGGATCGCGACCCCGGCCGGCTGGCCCTGCAGCAGCGGCACGACCGCCGGCACCGCCAGCAACGGCACGACCAGGCAGATCAGCACCCCGTGGAGCATGAGGTTGCCGCCGGTCGTCGGGTCGTCGCCGAGGTCCAGCGGGTCGCCACCACGTCGTTCGGGGAGCGGCGCCGGCGCGAACACCGCGAGCACGATCCCCAGGCCCGCCGCGCCACCCAGCAGCGCCGGCAGCACCGCCCAGACCCACGGCCAGGCCTCGCCATGCCCGCTGACGGCGGTCAGGACGACCGTCGCCACGATCCCGATCGTTCCCACGACCAAGAGCCATGCCGCCTGCCGAGCGCGGACGTCGAGGCGTTCGGTCCCGGGTGCCTGCACGGTGAGCCAGAAGGCCGTGCCGTCCATGCCGTACACGTTCGCGAGCCCGACACCCGCCACGACCACGACGATCGCGCCGGCCCACGGCCACAGCACGGTCGAGCCGAGGATGGCCGGGAGGACGGCCAGCAGGATCGCGCACCACACGGCCACCCGCAGCTCGAGCGTGCGCCGCGGGTGGCGGATCCAGGCCCGCAGCTCGCGCGAGACCGCGGCGCCGAACGGCGTCGCGGGCACGACGGCCCGCTCGAGCCGGGAGAACGGCACGCGGGAGGGCATCCCGGACGCCCGCCTGCCACCGCCGCCGGAGAGCTGGAGGCGTCGGGCCACGAGGGCCGACCAGGCCAGCACGAGCAGTCCGACGATCACGATCTGGCCGGTGATCGCGGCCACGGCGACCGTCCAGTCCGATCGCCCCGCGGCTTCGACCGCGACCACGCCCCAGCCCGTCGGCAGGATCCGGGCGAGGTCGCCGATCGCGAACCCGCCGGCCGTCGCCAGGCCTCCGCCGCCGCCCTGCGCGGCGATGATGCCGATCGGCAGCCAGGCCATCGACAGGGCGACGATCAGCGCGTACTGGAGCGCCGCGGCCTCCAACCCGAGCCGGGATTCCATCGCCCGGCCCATCGCGCCGGCGAGCACCCGCGACAGCGTGATCACGAGCGCGAGCATCACGAGGACGGCAACGACCGCCATCACGACGGCCGGCGCCCCGAGTGACGCCGCAGGTACGAGCAGCGCGAGGAACGCCAGGGCAGAGACGAGCGGCAGGACGCCCACGGCGGCCGCCGCGAGCAGCCCGGACGCGAGCCGGCGCGGCCGGATCGCGAACAGGCGGAAGTGCTCGGGACGCAGCGGATCTCCGCCCGAGCCGCCGAGGACGTGGAGCATGACCCAGCCTGCCGCCCACAGGCCGAAGGCACCGGCAAGGAGGTCGAAGGCCCGCTCGACGTCGGACTCGCCGAGCACGGCCGAGAAGGTCCAGGCTGCGAGCAGGACCCCGATCGCGGCACCCGCCGAGAGCGTCGAGGCCTGGCTCCCGCGCCACGCGTGGCGCAGGGTCGCGAGCTTGAGCCGGATCAGGACGCCAACCACGCCAGCCCTTCGGTCCCGCCGATCTCGGCGCCGACGAGGTCGACGAACGCCGCCTCGAGCGAGCGTCCGCCCCGGACCTCGTCGACGGTGCCGGCCGCGCGCACACGACCATCCGAGATCACGGCCACGTGCGTGCACACCAGCTCCACGAGCGCCATGACGTGGCTCGAGAAGATGACCGTGCCTCCGGACGCGACGAACCGCCGCAGGATCGTGCGGACCGTCGATGCGGAAACGGGATCGACGCCCTCGAACGGCTCGTCGAGCACCAGCACCTTGGGCGCATGGATGAGCGCCGCCGCGAGGCCGATCTTCTTGCGCATGCCCGTCGAGTACTCGATGACGAGGGTGTCATCGGCGTCCGCGAGGCCGAGGACCTCGAGGAGCTCGGCCGCCCGGGCGGCCACGTCAGGCGGCGGCAGGCCACGCAGGAGCCCGGCGTAGGTGAGCAGCTCCTCCCCGGTGAGCCGCTCGGGGAGCATCAGCCCGTCGGGCAGGACGCCGAGCATGGCCTTGGCCCGCACCGGATCCGCCCACACGTCGACGCCGAGGATCCGGGCGGTTCCGGCGTCGGGCCGCAACAGGCCGACGGCCATCGACAGGCTGGTGGTCTTGCCCGCACCGTTCGGCCCGACCAGGCCGTAGAACGAGCCGCGCGGGACGACGAGCTCGACGCCGTCCGCGGCGATGGTCGTGCCGAACGCCTTCGTGAGCCCGAGCATCTCGAGGGCTGGTTCGGTCATCCTTCGAGTCTGTCCCAAGGTGGGTGTCGAGCGCCTTGCCGCATGCGGTCGTGACCGTTGCAGCGACGAGAAAGGGCTTCCTCGGCGGTCAGATGGTTGACTACGCAACTATCTATCGCGTAGCATTCCGGCATGCAGTTCGGAATCTTCAGCGTCGGCGACCTCACGCCTGACCCCGTGGCGGGTGGAACCATCAGCGAGCACGAGCGGATCGAGCAGATGCTCACGCTCGCCCTCACGGCGGAGTCCCTGGGCCTGGACGTGTTCGCCACCGGCGAGCACCACAACCCGCCGTTCGTCCCCTCTTCCCCGACCACCTTCATGGGCTACGTGGCGGCGAAGACCAGCCGGATCGTCCTGTCCACCGCGACGACGCTGATCACCACCAACGACCCCGTGAAGATCGCGGAGGACTACGCCTACCTCCAGCACCTTGCCGGCGGCCGCGTGGACCTGATGATGGGCCGCGGCAACACCGGTCCCGTCTACCCGTGGTTCGGCCAGGACATCCGCAACGGGATCCCGCTGGCGATCGAGAACTACGCCCTGCTGCATCGCCTGTGGCGCGAGGACGTGGTCGACTGGCAGGGCCGGTTCCGGACGCCGCTGACGGGCTTCACCAGCGTTCCCCGGCCGCTCGACGGGATCCCGCCGTTCGTGTGGCACGGCTCGATCCGGAGCCCCGAGATCGCCGAGCAGGCCGCCTACTACGGCGACGGGTTCTTCCACAACAACATCTTCTGGCCGTCCGACCACGTGCGGCGGATGGTCGATCTGTACCGACGGCGCTTCGAGCACTACGGCCACGGCCCGGCCCACCAGGCGATCGTGGGGCTTGGCGGGCAGGTGTTCATGCGCACCGACTCGCAGGCGGCCATCCGGGAGTTCCGCCCGTACTTCGACCACGCGCCGGTCTACGGCGGCGGCCCGTCGCTCGAGGACTACATGGCGCAGACCCCACTGACCGTCGGCAGCCCGCAGCAGGTCATCGACCGCACGATGGGCTTCCGCGAGATCGTCGGCGACTACCAGCGCCAGCTGTTCCTGGTCGACCACGCCGGCCTGCCGCCGAGCGTGGCGCTCGAGCAGCTCGAGATGCTGGGCACGCTCGTCGTACCTGTGCTGCGCCGTGAGTTCGCCGCCCTCAAGCCGGCGCACGTGCCGGAGGCACCGACGCACGCCAGCCTCAAGGCCGCGCGTGACGCTGCGACAGCCGACGGCGCGGTCCTGGATGGCGCCGGGCACGCGACCGCCGGCGATCCGGCGTCGGACGCGCAACCCGTCAACGTCCCATGACCCAGCGACGACTGGTCGTCCTGTCCGCGGGGCTGGGCCAGCCGTCGTCGACGCGCCTGCTCGCCGACGGCCTCGCCGCGGCCACCGCGAGCGCCCTCGCCGACGCGGGCATCGAGAGCCGGATCGACGTCGTGGAGCTGCGCGACCATGCGCGGGCGCTGGTCGACCGCCTGCTGACAGGGTTCCCGAGCCCCGACCTGCGATCGACCATCGACGAGGTGCTCGCCGCCGACGGGCTCATCGCGGTGAGCCCGATCTTCAACGCCTCGTACAGCGGCCTGTTCAAGCTGTTCTTTGACGTCCTCGAGCTCGACTCGCTGGACGGCGTCCCGGTCCTGGTCGCCGCGACGGGCGGCACCAGCCGGCACTCGCTCGCCCTGGACCACGCCCTCCGACCGCTGTTCGCCTACCTCGGGGCACTGGTAGTCCCGACCGGCGTCTTCGCGGCCGCCGAGGACTGGGGTCACGCGGACGACGATCGTTCCGCTCTCGGGGAGCGGATCCGACGTGCCGGCTCGGAGCTCGCGACCGCGATGGCGGCGATGCCGCGGCCGCCTGTGGTCAACCCGTTCGACGCCCCGCCCGACTTCGCCAGCCTCCTGGGTGAGGGCTCGGCGCCGAGGGCAGACCCGCCCACCTGACGCGGCGTTGCAACGTCCGTCAGCGACGCGCACGGCGCGTGCGCCTCGCGTCGGCCCCTACGGTGACCGCCTGTCAGGAGGTGCGCTCATGCGACAAATCTCGGTCAGCAACAGCGTGACGCTCGATGGCGTGATGCAGGCTCCGGCCGCGCCCGACGAGGACCGGCGGGACGGATTCGAGCACGGCGGCTGGGCCATGCCGTACTTCGACCCGGTGATGGTCGAGGACGCGGGCGTGCAGATGTCTCGGCAGTCCAACATCCTGCTGGGCCGCCGGACGTACGAGCACTTCGCGCGCGTCTGGCCCCACATGCCCGACGACAACCCGTTCACGAAGACGATCAACGACGCCCGCAAGCTCGTGGTCTCCAACAGCCTCTCCGAGCCGCTCGAGTGGAACAACTCCACCGTGCTGCGGGGCGAGGCCGAGGAGAGCGTGCGGGCGCTCAAGGCGGAGGACGGTCCCGACCTCGTGATCCTCGGCAGCGGTGAGCTGATCCGCTCGCTGATCGCCCACGACCTGATCGACGAGTTCCGGCTCCTGATCCACCCGCTCGTGCTCGGCTCCGGGCGCCGGATGTTCGACGACGGGCTGCCGCTCACCCGGTTCAAGCTGGCGGACTCCAAGCCGACCACGACCGGCGTGATCATCGCCCGCTACCGCCTCACGCACGAAGTGCCGAAGGCGGACGGTGCGCAGCAGCCGCGGGAGGCCGTCGCCCAGCATTAGGTCGCGCGAGTCGCCAGGCGAGCCGGGCTCGACCTCCGGCACGGACGCGACGCTGGCGCTGATCGAGGATCGACGCTTCGGCGATGTGGGCGCGAGCGAAGGCGGCCTGTATTGACGCGATGCGACCACAGGGGCCGAATATGCCGGTCCTCGAGACCATGGCCGTCCCGGCAGCGTAGAGTGGATCGCCTGCGGTGGATCGGACGACATGCCCGGACGCCCGCAGGTGGTCGCGAGGGTCCCGGGAGCAATGACGGAACGGCCGGCAGCGGGCGATGGAAACGTGCCGGGTGGGGGCGAATCCTCGCCCCCGGTTGAGCTCGTGCCAGAGTGGCTGGTCAATCTCGCGGCTCTCGGGTGGCGGGTGTTCGTCATCGCCGCGCTGATCGTGGCGCTGTGGCTCCTGGTCTCCGTCCTCTGGGTGACCGCCGCATCGATCCTGGTCGCGATCGTGATCGCCGCGTTCTTCGCCCCGTACGCGCTCCGCCTGCGCGCCCGCGGCCGATCCCGAACCGCAGCGGCAGCGATCGTGTGGGTGGTCGCGCTTGCGATCGTCGGTGGCTCCCTGCTCCTGCTCGGGCTGGCCATGCTCCCCTACGTCGTCGAGCTGGTGCGCGAGCTCGAGGCCGGCGTGCAGCGAATCCAGGCCGACATCGCCGCGCTCAATCTCCCGCCGATCGTCGGGACGATCGTCCACGCCCTGGTGTCCGTCGTCCGCGACATCGGCGGCGGCTTCTCCGGACAGATTGTCGACTCGGCGGCCGGCGTCGTCACGGTTGCGATCCTGGCCGCCTTCCTCGTGTTCTTCTTCCTGCGCGACGGCGACAGGGCGTGGGTCTGGATCTTCCAGGCCGCGAGCGACCAGAAGCGCGAACGGATCACCGAGGCCGGCGACGACGCCCTGTGGCGCGTCGGCGGCTATCTCCGCGGGACCACGATCCTGTCCGCGGCGATCGGCATCACGGACTACGTGTTCATGACCGTGCTCGGCGTGCCGCTGGCGTTGCCGCTCGCAATGCTCGCGTTCTTCAGCGGGTATATCCCCTACTTCGGGGGCTTCGTCGCGACCGGGATCATCGTCCTCGTCACGTATGCGGCGCTCGGCATCGGTCCGGTGATCGCCCTGCTCGTCCTGATCGCGATCCGGAACGCGATCCTCGGGTACGGCGTCAGGCCGACGATCTACGGCAAGAGCGTGAACATCCACCCGGCGCTGGTGCTCATCGTGCTGCCCGCTGGTTATGAGCTGGCAGGCGTCATCGGCCTGTTCGCGGCGGTGCCGGTCGCCGCGATCGTGTTCGCCGTCGCGAATGCGACGATCGCGATCCTCGACCCGGGGCCGCGCCCCGAGCTCCCGGCACTCGTGCCGTCATGGTTGGACCGGGTGGCGGCCTGGAGCTGGCGGATCCTGGTCGCCGTCGGACTCGGCGGCCTGTTCGTGGGCGTCTTCATGGCCATGCCGCTGGTGGTGATCCCGGTCGCCTTGGCGACGATCCTCGCGGCCACCCTCGATCCGCTCGTCCTCAGACTCATGCGCAACGGGCGATCGCGAACGGTTGCCTCGGCCATCGCTGTCGGTGGCGGGTTCCTGGCCGTCATCGCCATCCTCGCCATCACCGTCGTCGCTCTCGTGAGCCAGGCAGCGGACCTGAACATCGCGGCGGTCTCCGGCGCGGCATCAGCGAACGCCTCCGCCGGAGGCCATCTGAACCTGCTGACCCAAGCGATCACCGGCGGCGGGGACATGCTGCGGTCGGCGATCGCCGGCGCGCAGGCGGTGGCCCAGCTCGGCGTGATCGTGATTCTCAGCGTTTTGGTCGCGTTCTACTTCCTCGCCGACGGCGGCAAGCTCTGGGCCAAGATGCTCGATCGCGTCCGGCCGGACGTCGCTCCCGAGGTGAACGCGGCGGGCAGCCGGGCCTTCGAGGTGCTGGGCGGGTACATGATCGGCACGGGTGCGATCTCGTTCGTCGGAGCCGCCAGCCAGCTGGTGATCATGCTGGTGCTCGGGATCCCGTTGGCGCTGCCGGTGTTCGTCCTGTCGCTCTTCCTGTGCTTCATCCCCTACGTCGGGGGCTTCATCTCGACCGGGATCGCCTTCCTCATCACGATCGCGGTTGGATCGCCTGCCGACATCGCGATCATGGCCGTGTGGACCCTGGTGTTCAACATCGTGACGGGCAACATCGTCACGCCGCTGGTGTACGGGCGGATGGTCCACCTGCACCCGGCTGTTGTGCTCGTCGCGATTCCGGCCGGCGCCGCGATCGGTGGCATCCTCGGCATGTTCATCGTCGTGCCCGCGATGGCTGTCGTCGCCTCGACCTGGCGCACGGTCCTCGCGGTGATCGGCGTCCAGCGGCGGAGCGTCGCGCCCCCGGCGCCGACCCTGACGGGCGACATGCAGGCGCTCAATGCGCCCGATCCGCTGCCCCCGGAGGCTCCCGCGCCCGAGCCCGCCTGAGGACAGGCGCTCGGGAACCGCCGTCCCCCGTTCGGCCGTATCGTCTGGCAGGGAACACCGTTCCCGGATCGACACGGCTCACCAGAGACATCGTCATGCGCGCGTCCCGACTCGTCATCGCCCTGCTCGTCGCCCTCGTCGGCCTCGTCTGGATCGCCCAGGGGACCGGCATCATCGGCGGGAGCGCGATGAGCGGGAGCTCGTTCTGGGCCATCGTCGGCCTCGTCCTGCTCGTGGTCGCCGCCGTCATCGCGGCGCGGGAGTGGCGGCTCTCGACCAGCCGCTGAGGTCGCCCCGGTCCGAGACGGCGGCCCCACCGCTACCCAGCCGGCCCGACACCGCCCGCGATCCCGGCCCGTCCACGCAACCCGCCGCGCCCCTCGCGTGTTGTTCCCGGTGATGGCAGGGACCGCGGACCGGGGGTTCGCGATGGCGACGCAGGCGTGGAAAGATGGGTCGATGCTTCGAGCGACGGTGCGCCGGTGACGCGGCGCGGGCTGATCCTGTTCGTCTCGATGGCGATCATCTGGGGCATCCCGTACCTGTTCATCCGGGTCGCGGTCGCCGAGATCTCGCCGCCGGTGCTGGTGTTCCTGCGGACGCTGATCGCGACCGTGATCCTGCTGCCCGTGGCGCTCCTGCGCGTCGATCTCCGCGCGGTGCTCGTCCACTGGCGCTGGGTGGCGGCGTTCGCCCTGATCGAGATCGCGATCCCGTGGGTCCTGCTCGGGTCAGCCGAACAGCACCTCTCGAGCTCGCTGACGGGGCTGCTCATCGCGAGCACGCCGCTGATCGGCACGGTGTTCGCCGTGGCGACCGGCGGCACCGACCGGCTGGGCCGGACCGGCGTGCTGGGCCTGCTCGTCGGCTTGGCGGGCGTGCTCGCGATCGTCGGCGGCGACTTCGCCACCGCCGACGTCCTCGCCCTGGTGCAGGTGTTCCTGGTCGCGGTCTGCTACGCGATCGGCCCCGCGATCCTTGCCCGGCGGCTGGTCGGGGTGCCGTCGCTCGGGATCATGGCGCTCTCGCTGGCCGGCTCGGCGCTGCTGTACGCGCCCGTCGCGGCGTTCCAGTGGCCCGCAGCGCCGTTGTCGACCAACGTGATCGCGTCGGTGCTGGTCCTCGGCACCGTCTGCACCGCGGCCGCGTTCATCCTGTTTGCGGCGCTGATCGGCGAGATCGGCCCGGTGCGAGCGACGGTCATCACGTACATCAACCCCGCCGTGGCCGCGATCCTCGGCGTCGCCGTCCTCCAGGAGACGTTCACGCCCGCGATGGGCGTCGGGCTCGCCCTCGTGATCCTCGGCTCCGCGCTCGCCACCCGCCGGCCGCGCGCGATCGAGGCGCCGCCGGATCCCGCAGGCGCCATCGCGACGGTCCCCGAGCCCGCCGAGGCCGGCTAGCGCCGTCCCGGCGTCAGCGCTCCCCTACCACGGCCGCTCCCAGAGGTAGACCTCGCCGCACGCGCACAGGTACGTCCAGCGCTCCGCCCGCTCGCCGCCCAGCGGCTGGACCACCGTCGGCGTGCGGTCACGCTCGGCACGCAGTGTCCCGTTCGGATGACGGTGCCAGACCGTCGGGAACTGCTTGGGACCGGACCTGACCTCGACCACCCACTCTGCCATGCCGCGGATGATAGAACATCCGTTCGATTACTGGGCGAGCGACTCCAGGTACACGGCCGCCGCGCTGATGTCGGCGATCTCGTCGCCCGGGTCGTCCAGCTCCGCGATGTACCAGTGCACGCGGGCCGACCGCCCGGCCTCCACGATCCCCGGGAAGTCGAGGATGCCGGATCCGGCCGGGACGTCGTGGGACGCCGCTCCCGGTGCCCGGTCCTTCATGTGCAGCATCCGCACCCGGTCGCGGGCGGCCCGGATCGCGGCGACGGGGTCGCCGCCGCCGATGGAGACCCAGTACACGTCGACCTCGAGCTCGACCTCCGCGGGCAGCTCGGTCAGCAGCACGTCGAACGCCGTCGTGCCGTCGATCGGCGCGAACTCGAAGTCGTGGTTGTGGTACCCGAGCCGGAGCCCGTGGCCCGAGAAGGTCTCGGCCAGGCGCCCGAGCTCCGCGGCGAACCGCCGGACCGATTCGACCGACCCGCGGTCGGCCTCGGGCATGGACGGCACGACGACCCGCGGGCAGCCCAGCACCCGCAGCCGTTGCGCGACCGCGTCGGGGTCCGACCGCAAGCGGTCTATCCCCTCGTGCGAGGCGACGGGCGACAGCCCGGCGTCGTCGAGGCGGCGGGCGAGCTCGTCGGGCGGCACGTCGGGCAGGCCGGCCAGCTCCACGCGCCGGTAGCCGACCTCGGCGACGGCCGCGAGCGTTCCCGGGAGGTCCACGGCGAGCAGCCGGCGGACCGTGTACAGCTGGAGGGCGATCTGGTCTTGGCGCATGGGCTGACGGTACGGCATCCCGTCTGCGCGTTCGAACCGCGCCCGCACCGCGGGATACCGTACGCTCGGGCACGTGGAGCCCCTCGGGATCGGCATCGTCGGCACCGGCAACATCGCCGGCGGCTACGCGCGCAGCATCCCCAGCCACCCGGAGGTCCGGCTCGTCGCGGCGACCGACCTCGAGCCGGCCAGGGCGGCCGCCTTCGGCGAGACACACGGCTGTCAAATCCACGCCTCGCTCGACGCACTGCTGGCGGACCCCGCGGTCGACATCGTCGTGAACCTCACCGTGCAGCACGCCCACCACGAGGTCACCAAACGAGCCCTCGAGGCCGGGCGGCACGTCTACAGCGAGAAGCCGATGGCGCTCGTGCCCGATCAGGCCCGCGAGCTGATCGAGGTCGCGGCGCGCCACGACCGGCGGCTCGGGTGCGCGCCCGCGACGTTCCTGGGCGAGGCCCAGCAGACGGCCGCGGCGTGGATCCGCGAGGGGCGCCTGGGGCCGATGCGGGCCGTCTACGCAGACGTCAGCCACGGGCGGATCGAGACCTGGCACCCGGCCCCGCAGGCGTTCTTTGACGTCGGCGTGCTGGTCGACGTCGCCGTCTACCCCCTGACGCTCGTGACCACGATGGTCGGCCCTGCGCGGTCGGTGCGGGCGTGGGGCTGGAACCTCCTGCCCGACCGCGTGACGGTCGACGGGACGCCGTTCCGGATCGGCCGGCCCGACCACATCGTCGCGGCGATCGAGCTCGAGGGCGGGGCGGTGCTGCGGCTGACCTCCTCGTTCTACGTGGGCCGGCCGGCCAAGTTCCGCGGCGGCCTCGAGTTCCATGGCGACGAGGCCTCGTTCGCGCTCGGCAACTTCCAGGAGTTCAACGCGTCGGTCGAGGCGGGCCCGTATGACGGCGATTACGCCGCGGTCCCCCACGTCCGCGCGCCGTTCGCCGGCATCGACTGGGGACGGGGCGTCGCGGACCTCGCGGCGGCGATCGCCGAGGACCGGCCGCACCGCGCCTCGGCCGAGCAGGCCGCCCACGTCGTCGACATCCTCGACGCCGCGGCACGCTCCATGACGGACGCCGGCCGGCCGGTCGAGGTCTCGTCGTCGTTCCCGTCGCCAGCGCTGATGCCGTGGGCCGTCATCCGGGACTGAGCCGATGCCATACTCGGACCCATGGCGAGCGGAGATCCCGAACCCGAGACGGTTCGATACGGCAACGGGAAGATCAAGTACACGGGCTTCCTGCTCGACGGCGCCATGCACGGCGCGTGGTCGTGGTATCGGACGGACGGCTCGCTGATGCGCACCGGCGAGTTCGAGCGCGGGCGGCAGGTCGGCACCTGGCGGACGTACGACCGCGCGAACGCCGTGGTCAAGGAGACGACGTTCCCATCCGGGTCCTGAGATCGCGGATGCGGTTGGCGGCCGGACCCGTGTCGGGTCCAAGATCGTTCGCGACAGGCGGACACCACCGGGAGACTCGCATGCCGCTCGAGAAGGACGACCTGCCGTGGAACGAGCGGGTCATCGAGGACTTCCGCGCCAACGGCGGCAAGGTCACGTTCCCGCCCTACGTCGGGGCGAACCTGCTCCTGCTGACGTCGATCGGGGCCAGGACCGGCGCGCCGCATGTCGCCCCCCTGGGCTTCACGCGCGACGGCGACCGCTACGTCGTCGTAGGCTCGAACAGCGGGCGTCCTGTGAACGCCGACTGGGTCGCGAACGTCCGCGCGAACGAGGACGTGACCATCGAGGTCGGCACCGAGGCGTTCAACGCCCGCGGCCGTGTCGAGGAGGGCGCCGAGCGCGATCGGCTGTTCGCGGCGCACGTCGCCGCGCTGCCGCACTTCGCCAAGTACCAGGCGATGACCGAGCGGCCCCTGCCCGTCGTCACCTTCGACCGGATCCAGTAGGGCCCGCGATGCCGCTGACCGGGGACTATGCGCCGGGTCGGTCGCAGTGGGCCCGCAAGCAGGCCGAGCTGTATGAGGCCTCAGGCGGCGCCGAGGCCGGCGACCTGCGTGGGCGGCCGGTCATCGTCCTCACCTCGGTCGGCGCGAAGACGCGCAAGCTGCGCAAGACCGCGCTGATGCGCGTCGAGCACGACGGGGTCTACGCGGTCGTCGCCTCGCTCGGGGGCGCGCCCAAGCACCCGGTCTGGTATTTCAACCTCCGCAAGGAGCCCCACGTGGAGCTCCAGGACGGACCCGTGAAGCGCGACTACCTGGCCCGCGAGGTCACGGGGGACGAGAAGGCGGTGTGGTGGGCGCGTGCCGTCGAGGCATGGCCCGACTACGCGAAGTACCAGTTGAAGACCGAGCGTCAGATCCCGGTGTTCGTGCTGGAGCCGTTGGAGTAGCCGCCCGCCTCACGCATGTGGCGATCGGTCATGGGCGCGGTCTTGGCCATCCCGTTGACGGTCTCCAGGACGAGGCTGACCGCGACCCGCCGATCGATCGCCTCCCGGACGCGCGCGAGCTCGACGACCAGCGCGAAGGCACAGGTTGGCGGCCACTCCGCGGCGGGCACCTGGTGCTCCGCGAAGATCGCCCGCACGCCGGGCCGCAGCTCATACGCCTGGCGCAGGGGCTGGACGAACGGCCGGTGCTCCTCGGGCACGCTGAGCGGCACGAACCCCGATGGAACGGCCGCCGTGCCATCGGCGCCGCCGATCGAGGCCGCGAACAGCCGGATCGGCTCGTCCAGCGGCGGGAAGTCGTCGGCGTCGTACCCCTGGGCGAGCGCCCCGCCGCGGATGATCCCGAACACGCTGGTCGCGGCCATGCCCCAGTCGGGCGCGTCGGCGACGAGGATCGCGTTGACCCGGTCGGACAGGACGGGATCGCCGGGAGCGAACGTGTGGTGCTCGAGGTCGAAATCGCTCGCCGCGGCCATGCAGGCCTCGCCGCAGGCCGCCGCGGCCGCGCTCAGCAGGTCCTCGACGCGGATCCGGCCCTCGGCATCGTGCACCTTCGACTCGAACAGCGCGCTCAGCGCGTTCGTGGCCTCGCGCATCCCGTCGGGATCGTTGGGTGGCTGCTCCGGTGACGGCCGGCGAGCCTCCCGCTGGTCCTCCCTCGATCGACGCCCGAACAGCGGCATGCGATCTCCCCTCCATGCGGTCGCGCCCACAGTACGCGCCCCGCCCGGCCGGAGTTCGCCCGCGACCCTAGGGAACTCGCCGCATCGACTCGCTGCGCCGCGGCCTGGCCGGGGTCAGCCGGTCGGCGCCGCCCCGTCCGCACGGCGGTGGAGGCCGGCGAAGAACCCGTAGGGCTCGCCCGCCGGGTCGTCGGCGTCCTTGAGCTCGTCGATGAGCGCCTGGAACCGGCGCTCGAAGGCATCCCTCGCCTCGGGGCGCAGACGAACACCCAGCCGCGACAGGAGGGCGATGTCGGCCGGCGGCGACTCGGCGATCTCGTCGCGGAATGCGTCCACGAGGGCGCGGGTCACCGACGGGCTCTCCCCGACGTCCAGCGTCCACGACTTCCCCGTGGCGCGATACGGGCGCTCGATGGCCCCTCGCTTGCCCCGTCGCTCGGCTGCCGGGGCCAGGAACCCGGCGTCGACCAGCAGCCGCACGTGGTGCAGCACAGTCCCCGCGTCGCGCCCGAGGCGCGTGGCGAGCTCCTCGTTGGTGAGGTCGGTGTCGAGGCACAGCCGCAGGATGCGCAGTCGCAGCGGGTTGGCGAGCGCGCGAGCTTCGTCGGGAGTCGCGGGGCGGCGTTCCATGCGACCATCGTAGACAAGTGGTTGAACAATGTCCACCGGTTGAGTAGGATCAACCAATGACCGCCGTCCCAGGCTTCGTCGCCCGCGCGTCGGGCAACCTCGGCTCGAACTACTGGCGCCTGTGGTCCGCCTCGGCAGCGTCCAACCTCGCCGACGGCATCTTCTGGATCGCGTTTCCGCTGCTCGCGATCAGCCTCACGGACTCCCCTGCCCTCATCGCCGGCGTGGTGGTGGTCGGCCGCCTCCCGTGGCTGCTGTTCGTGCTGGTCGCGGGCGCGCTCGCCGACCGCCTCGACCGGCGGCGGACGATGCTCGCCGTGGCGATCCTGCGCAGCGGGGTCTCGATCGCGATCGCGGTCACGATCGTCACCGGCGTCGTCAGCCTGCCGATCCTGTACGTCACGGCGTTCGTGCTGGGCGTCGGCGAGACGCTGTTCGACACGGCGGCCCAGTCGATCATGCCCAGCGTCGTGGAGCGCGACCGGCTGAGCCAGGCGAACGGCCGGCTCTACGCGGTCGAGCTGACGATGAACCAGTTCGTCGGGCCGCCGGTCGGCGGGCTGCTGGCCGGCGTGGCGATCGGGTTCGCCTTCGGCGGCTCGGCCGTCGCGTTCGCGATCGCGGCCGTGTTCCTCGCCCTCCTGACCGGCTCCTTCCAACCGACGTCGCGCGCGGTGAAGACCAGCGTCGTGGCCGACATCCGCGAGGGCCTCCGCTACCTGTTCGGCCATCGGCTGCTGCGGACGCTCGCGATCATGGTCGGGGTGATGAACCTCGCCTCGTCCGCGGCGTTCGCGATCCTCGTCCTGTACGCGGTCTCGCCGGGACCGATGGGCCTCGACGCCCTCGGGTTCGGCATCCTGACCACCACGCTCGCGATCGGCAGCCTCACGGGATCGCTGGTCATCGAGCGAATCGAGCCGCGGCTCGGCCGAGCGCGCCTCCTCACCCTCACCGTCGTCATCAACGCGGTGACCATCGCGGTGCCCGGGCTGACGGCGAACGCCTGGGTCATCGGGCTGTCGTTCGCCGTCATGGGCTTCGGGATCATGCTCTGGAACATCGTGACCGTGTCGCTGCGCCAGCGGATCGTCCCGGACGCCCTCCTCGGCCGGGTGAACGCGAGCTACCGGCTGCTGGCCTGGGGCACCCAGCCGATCGGCGCCATCCTCGGCGGCCTCATCGCCGAGGCGTTCGGGCTGCAGGCGGTGTTCCTGTTCGCCGCGGTCGTCACCGGCATGCTGGTGGTCGCGCGGGCGATCGTCACCGACGCGGCGATCGCCGCCGCCGAGCGCGAGGGCGCGGCGGACGCGGCGCGGCTCGCAGCGACGGGCGCGCCGGCCGGCGCCGCGGGCGCGCCGTAGGTCGGCGTCGATCGCCCGGTCGCGGCGGTGGTGCCCCGCCGTCGGTCGTGCGCCGTCGGTCGTGCCCATTCGGTCGCTACCCGTCCGGGTCACCAGAGCCCGCCCGTATGCGTGCCACGTTTAGCCGGCGGCAGATCCCGACCCGAAGCGCTGGTTCCAGGGCTGGAACGGGCCAGTCGTCACCGGCGACATGCGTACCGCGCATCTTCCCGCGGTCGCGACGGCCTTCGTGGGCCGCCATCACCCGCGTTGTCGCCCTGCTAGGCCTCGTGCGCATATGGCAGCGGCTTGCCGTGCGGCCCCCGACGAGCGCATCCTCCGCCAATGGACGACATCCGGACGCGCGGCTGGTTCCTGGCCCGGCTCGAGCTCGCGATGGCCTCCATTGCGGTGCTGCTGATGCCGATCATGATGCTCACCTCGCCGGTGAGCCTCGCCGGGCCTGACTCCGGCCGGGACCTGGTCCGGGTGCTCCCGGCCCCGATCGTCGGGGAGGCGCTCGCGATCGCCGGCCTGGTCTGGATGCTCCGGATCTGGCGCGGGCCGACCCGGGACGCGCCCCCGGAGTGGCGCTACCGCCGCTAGGCGTCAGGCCGAGACGGGCTCCATCCGCTCGACGAACGGCGCGCGCCAGGCGGGCGCCTCGAACGGGTTCGCGAAGTACGAGGTGATGCGGGCGATCTTGTCTTCGCGCAGCTCGCCGATCCCGACGTAGCTGACCGGGACGCCGTCCCCGTAGTCGATGGTGCCCTCGATGACGAAGGTGTTGCCACCGCCGAGCATGCGGCGATAGCTGAACTTGGGGTTCGTCCCGGACATCTCCGGGTAGCTCGTCGCGAGGCGCAGCGACGCCTCCTTCGTGAGCCGCTCGCCCGACTGCGGCCACTCCTCCACGAAGTCGTCGGTCCCGTAGGCCTTGATCAGCTCCGTCATCTTCGTGAGGTCGCCCGCGCTGAGCACCTCCTCGAACTTCGCCGCCATTTCCGCGATGCCGACCATGGGGTGTGCCTCCTGTTGCGTGGGCACCCACACTGGACTCCCAGAAGGCCCGCGGCAAGCCGGTTATCCACCGTCGCGGCCGGCCGCCGGCTGCTCAGGGCCGATCGGCGAAGCGCCCCGTGGCCTCGAGCAGCAGGCGGTCCATCTCCTCGTCGCCCGTGTGGCCGCCCGGGATGAACGTCAGCTCGGCACCGGGCCAGGCCCGGGCGAGCTGCCACGCGACGTCCGGCGGTCCCGACAGGTCCAGGCGGCCGTGCAGCAGGACGCCGGGGATGCCGGCCAGCCGGTGGGCGTTCCGCAGGAGCTCGTCATCCTCGAGCCACGCGGCGTGCGCGAAGTAGTGGGTGACGAGCCGCGCGAACGCGATCCTGTACGGCTCGTCCGCCCAGCGCGGGTGCGGCACCTCGTAGCCCTCCTCGAGCGACAGGATCGCGTCCTCCCACGCCGTCCAGTCGAGCGAGGCCTGGATCCGCACGGCGGGGTCCGCGGTGCCGTTCAGCAGCCGGTCGTACGCCGCGACGAGGTCGCCCCGGTCCGCCTCGGGCACGGCGTCCCTGAAGCGCGCCCACTGGTCGGGAAAGAAGCGGCCGGTCTCGTGGGCGAGCCAGTGCACGTCGGCCCGGCGGGTCAGCGTGATCGAGAGCAGGATCATCTCGGTGACGCGCTCCGGAAACCGCTCCGCGTAGGCGAGCGCCAGCGTGACGCCCCACGACGCGCCCCACACGAGCCACCGCTCGATGCCCAGGTGGTCGCGCAGGCGCTCGATGTCGGCGATCAGGTGGTGGGTCGTGTTGGTGGACAGGTCCGTCGACAGGACGCCCGCATGGGGCGTGCTCAGGCCGCACCCTCGCTGGTCGAGCTGGATGAGGCGGTATCGCTCCGGGTCGAACCAGCTGCGGCGGCCGGGGCTGCTGCCGCTGCCGGGTCCCCCATGCAGCGCGATCGCGGGCTTGCCGTCCGGGTTGCCCGAGGCCTCCCAGTAGACGGACTGGCCGTCGCCGACGTCGAGCATGCCCGTGGCGTACGGCTCGATCGGCGGAAACGGGCGCGGTCGCATCGCACGATGATGCCAGCCCGCCGAGCGGGCCGATGACGGTCCCGGCGTCCGGCTGCCGGGCCGCCGTCTCAGCCCTCGGCGGCGGGCGTGATCCGGATCATCGGGATGAGGCGGCTGGTCTGCTGCGGGTAGTCCGCGAAGTTCGGTAGCGCGGCGACGTGCTGGTCCCACAGCCGGTCGCGCTCGGCCCGGTCGGCCACGACGGACGCGGTGGCCGTCCCGACGCGGTTGTTGACCTCGATCGTGACGTCGTGGTTCGCGTCGACGTTGTGGACCCACGCAGGCGTCGTCGGCGACCCGCCCGCGGTGCCGGCGACGACGTAGAGCCTGTAGCCGATTACGTGTCGGAAGTTGCTCGGTTCCCCACCGGAGCAGACACTGGAGTCATGAGAGCACGAGCCGCAATCCGTCTGCGGGGCGTCTCAATGCGGAGGCTCGCGATGGCGACCCTGCTCGTCGCGGCCGTCGTGATCGCGGTCGCCCTGGTCGTCGCGCGACTCCCACGACCAGTCGTGGCCACGGGCACGCTGGACCAGTGCTTGGGGGGTTGGCCGGTCGTCGTGTTCGAGGGAGAGGACTGGAAGGCGGCCTTGCCCGACGACATCCGGCCGTATGCCCAGCGCCAGATCCCCGTCGCCGACTGGCCCAGCGGGATGCGGTTCGACGAGGCGGCGGGGACGCTCCTCGATGGGCAGGGTGCTGCCGTCTTCCGCAACGGCGACCGAGTCCGAGTCGCCGGAACGATCGTTAGGACGCAGGGTGACCCCGCCCCGTGCTTTTACACCCTCGGCGTCAGGATCGAGTCGCTCACAGCCCCATGAACCGTCAGGTTGGCTCGACTCGGAGTCGTCCGCAGAGGTAGGCGACGCAGGCGACCTCGAGCCACGTCTGCGCTCCGAGCGCAGTCTGCTCATAGCAGCGCGAGAGGCGTCGCCACATACCAAGCCGGGCAAAGGCGTTCTCGACCTTGTAGAGCGGCCGGAGCGGCGTAAAGACACGTTTGCCCTTGCGAGGCTTGCCGCCGAGCCTGGCCGGCGGGAGCATCGGCGGTGCGGGCGGCACCTTGATGTCGAGGCTGAGGCCGTGGCTGGCTGCGAGTGCCGCGAGGCCCGTGTAGCCGCGATCCGCCACGATCGCCTGGAGTCCCGGTAGCGCGGGGTGCTTCGGATCAAGTTGCGTCTTGAGGAATGTGCGAGCCGACTGGACGTCGTGGGGCTTGGCGGACGCGACCGATACCGCCAGCGGGAGGCCGAGGATTTCGATGAGGATCGTGCGCTTGGTTCCGCGCGTATAGCCGCCGCGCCCGCCCGCCTCGTGGAACGTCGGGCCGGCGCGTCCGCCCTTCACGGTCTGGGCGTCGATCATCACCATCGTCGGATCCGCCTTGCGCTTGTGCCGGAGCCGGACCTCACGCGCGAGCACCCGCATCGCCTGCGCCCACGTGCCCTTGTCGCGCCAGCGCCGCCACTGGCTCCACACGGCCTGCCAGTCCGGGAACCGGGCTGGTAGGTAGCGCCACTGGCAGCCCGTCCGGGCGACCCAGAGGATCGCATCCACGATGTCGCGTCTCGGGATCGAGCCCTTCACGCCGCGATGAACCGGCGGGTCGAAGAGGTGCTCGACCAGCCACCATTCCTCGTCCGTCAGCTCGACAACAGCGCCCATGAGGGCAGCCTGCCGCGCGGACGTGACAGCTTCTATGGCACGGACGGGCTATTCGCGCATGCACAATCGGCTACAGGCTCGTAGTCCCCGCCGTCCTGCGTGTAGGTCAGGATCGCGCGGCGCGGCTCGCCGCTCTTCGCCCCCGTCGAGGTCATGACCAGGAGCGGGTGACCGGCCAACGGTCCGCTGGTCACGGTGCCGCCGTGTGCGCGCATGTCGTCGATCATCGCGTTCTCGAACGCGTCCCGGTCCCAGGCCATCGTCGTGTCCCGTGCCGCGGCCGCGGCTGCTGAAGAAGTTGCTTACGCAACGATGCCACGACCGCCCGATCGGCGCCAGCGAGGGACTATCGTGGGGCGATGGCAACGTTCCCGGCGCCGGACACCGAGATCACGCACATCCTGATCGTCGGCGACGTCGCACGGTCGAAGGCCTGGTACCTCGAGGTGCTCGGCGCCAGCCTCTACCGCGAGTACGGCGGCACGTCCGTCGTCCTGCGCTTCGCCGGCGCCTGGCTGCTGCTGACGACGGGCGGGCCGCCGACCGACGACAAGCCGGGCGTGGCGCTCGCCGCGCCGAGCGATCCCGGCACCCGGGACCACCTGTTCACGATCCGGGTCGACGACTGTCGCGCCGTGTACGAGACCCTCCGACGCCGCGGCGCGACCTTCCTGACACCGCCCGTGACGTCCGGTGCGGAGACGCGGGCCTTCTTCCCGGATCCCGACGGGCACCTGTTCGAGATCAGCGAATACCGGGCCATCGGCTCGACATGAGGCGATGACCCGGGCGCCCAGGCTCCACGCCATCCGGCCGTTCACGATGCGGGTCGTGAACCCGGTGACGCGCAGGTTCGCCGGCCGCGTGCCCGGGTTCGGGCTCCTGACGCACCTCGGGCGGACCTCCGGCCGCGCCTACGTCACGCCGATCAACGTGTTCCGGCGAGGCGACCGCTACCTGTTCGCCCTGACCTACGGGTCCGATGTCCAATGGGTGCGGAACGTCGTGGCGGCGGGCGGCTGCGGGCTGCGAACGCGCGGTCGCGACGTCCGGCTCGTGGACCCGGAGCTGATCGTGGACCCGACGCTGACGCCGCTGCCGCTGCCCGTACGCCTGTTCTTGCGCCCGATGCGGGTGACCGAGATCCTTCGCCTGCGGCCGAGCCCGGCTGAGGGGCGACGTCGCGTGCCGCCCGCGGCTCGCCCGCCCGGTCGTGTGGGGACCCCTTGCGCCGGGTGCGAAGATGCGCGCATGGTCGAGTACGGGAACGGTGTCGGTCACTCCACGGGTGCCGGTGGGGGCGTCGGTGGCGGGGGCGGAACGACGGACATCGGCGCGGGCGCCGCGCAGTTCGTCAACGATGCCGTCAACACCGTGTCGGCACTGCCCCCGACGACGCTGGTCCTGATCGTCGTCCTGGTCTTCCTCGGCCTGATCATCCTCCGCCGGGCGTTCTGATCGCCGACCGCCTTGCGGGCGGCCGTCAGGCCGCGGCCGGGTGGATCACCAGCACCTCGAGACCCGCCTCGCGCCCGCGCACGTCGACCGCGCGCCGCTCGAGCCCGTCCGCCGCCAGCTGGGCGTGCGACGCCGCGTCCGTAGACACGAGGAGCTCGCCAGCCCCCGCCAGCGACGCAAGGCGCGCCGTCGAGTTGACGACATCGCCCAGCGCGGTGAAGTCGGAGATCTCCCCGCTGGCACCCACGCTGCCGACGTAGGCGACGCCGGTGTGGATGCCGGCACCGACCGGGATCGGGCCCGAACGCGAGGCATCGCGCCCGCCGACGGTGGCCAGCATCGCCCGGCCGGCCTCGATCGCCCGGGCGGCATGGTCGGGGCCGGCGAACCCGGGGATGAACGGCCCGATCGCCTCGTCGCCGACGAACTTGTCGACGATGCCCTCGTTGTCCGCGATCGCCGCCGCGGCGATCCGGTAGAACGCGTGGAGCAGCGCCGAGAACTCCGTCGGCCGCAGGCGCTCGCCGATCGTCGTCGAGCCCCGGGATGTCGGCGAACAGCAACGAGAGCTCGACCTCCGCGCCGCCGGGCCCCTTCTTCGCCAGCCCGCCGATGCACGCCTTGCACAGCTGGGGGTTCTTCTCCCACGGCCCGAACCAGGGCTTGAGCACGACCCCGCCGACGCTCCCGAACGGCGCGTGGCACATCTTGCACCGCGGCGCCGCCGGGATCCGCCGGAACAGCCGGCGCAGGGCCAGGACCTCCGGGTGGTCGGGCGCGGGCATCGCGCGCCACTCGTCCTCGTTCGTGGGCGGCCTCACGCCGGGAGTGTAGGCGCGACCACGCCACATGAGAACGGTGCCCGGTCCGGCGGGCCCGGGCGTGACGGCGATCAGGCGGCCGTCGGGGCCCCCTCGTCCGAGCCGGATCCGCCGGCGTCGAGCGCCCGCCGGACGCGGGTGGCCAGCTCCACCCCGTCGTAGGGCTTGTCCAGGAGGTCGAGCCCGCTCGCCGTCACGCCGCGGTCGGCGAGGGCGTCGGCCGGGTACCCGCACACGAACAGGGTCGGTGTGCCCGGACGCGCCTCGCGCACCGCGTCGGCGACCTCGGTGCCGATGCCATCCGGCAGCACGATGTCGGTCAGCAGCAGGTCGATCGCTCCGCACCGGTGGAGGTGCTCGATGGCGCCGTTGACAGAGTGCTCGACGCACACCTCGTAGCCCAGGTCCGCCAGGGACCGCCGGGCGAAGGCGGCGACCGCGGGCTCGTCGTCGACGACGAGGATGGATTCGCTCCCGCCCGGCCGCTCGCGGGGATCGCCGGCGGAGCGATCCCCGGGCCTGGCGCCGACGAGCTCGGGCAGCAGCAGCTCGACGGTGGTCCCGACGCCGGGTGCCGAGACGAGCCGGACGTGGCCGCCGGACTGGCGGATGAAGTCGCGCACCATGGCGAGCCCGAGTCCCGTGCCGCGGCCCGCCTCCTTGGTCGTGAAGAACGGCTCGAATGCGCGGGCGACCACGTCATCTGGCATCCCGATGCCGGTGTCCGACACGGCGATCGCGACGAACGGGCCGGCGGCCTCGGGATCGTCCGGGACGTCCCCCAGCGCGAGGCGCACGCGGTGGGTCGAGACGGTCAGCGTGCCGCCCTCGGGCATGGCATCGCGCGCGTTGACCGACAGGTTGACCAGGGCCTGTTCGAGCTGGCCGGCATCGACCCGGGCGACGAGCGGGTCGTCGGGCTGGCGGATCGCGAGGTCGACGGAGCCCTCCACCAGGCGACGGAGCATCGGTTCGAGGGTGGTGACGGTGGATCGGACGTCCACGATGGTGGGTTCGAGGGTGGTCCGCCGGGCGAACGCGAGCAGCTGGCGCGTGAGCTGGCGCGACCGGTCGACGACGTCGACGATCGTCGCGGCGTCCGCGCGGACCGCGTCGGGATCGGCCGTCTCGTCGGCGATCAGGGTCGCGAACCCGCCGATGGCCGTGAGCGTGTTGTTGAAGTCGTGGGCGATGCCGCCGGCGACCCGGCCGATGGCCTCGAGGCGCTCGGCGTGGGCGAGCTGCGCGTCGAGCGCGACCCGCTCGGTGACGTCGGCAAGCTGTCCCGCGAGTCCGAGCGGGCGGCCCTGGCCATCGCGCAGGACGGACCCGTAGATCTCGACCCAGACCTCGCGCCCGTCCTTGGTCAAGCGCCGGACGCGCTCGCCGCGCGCGACCTCCCCCGCGATCGTGCGCGCGATACGCTCGGCCGACGTCGCGCGCTCGTCGTCGGGGACCATCGCCGGCGGCATGGGCCTGCCGATCAGCTCGTCGGCGGTCCAGCCGAAGATGCGCTCCGAGGCGGGGTTCCAGATGGTGACCGTCCGGTCGAGCGTGAACGCCTGCGTGGCCAGCGGCGACGCGTCGACGATCGCCGACAGCAGCGTGCTCGTCCGCTCCAGCCTCGCCTCGGCGGCGTTCCGGGCGGCGATCTCGGACCGCGAGGCGTCGAGGGCCGTCCGCAGGCTGGTGGTCGCACGCCAGCCCAGCGCCATGGCGAAGGCCACGAGCGCGGTGAACGAGGCGATCGTGATGGCCGTGGCGGTGCCCATGAACAGGACGTGCGCGGGCCCGACGAGGATCGCCAGCGCGACCCCGACGCTCGTGACCACGACGGCGGCGACCGACGCCAGCCGCAGCTGCGACGAGTCCAGCGAGCTCTGGATGAGGGCGACGCTGATCAGCGGCGCGACCACCGCGACGGCCATGCCGTCGGGCAGCACCGTCGCCGCGACCAGCGCCTCGACGTTGATGGCCGCGGCCGCCGCGTACAGGAACGATCGCCGCCAGAGGGCCGCGCCCAGCAGCGACACGATGATGGCCGGCAGGACGAGTCCCGCCAGGACCAGGCCCGGACGGATCGCGGGGCTCAACGCGAGGCTCACGACGGCACCCACCAGCGCCACCAGCGGGGCCCCGACGAGCGCGACTCGCAACCACAGGTGCTCGCGCGGCGGCAACACGGTCTCAGGCTGGATTGGCGATGAAACGGCAGAGGGACGGGGCACGATATCGATCCTTCGAGGGCAGCCGAAAACGAACGGCCAAACCCCGACCGACGCATCAACTAAACCGCGTTAGCCTATCAGTTACGAAACAGACCGTCGAGTATCTAATATGGTAAAGTCGCCGACATGTCCGAGCTCACGACGGGCCGTCCGCCCGGCATCAACGGGCGTCATGCCGGCGGGCGACCGCGCCTCCCCGGCACCGATCGCGCGATCCTCAAGGCCGTCGCCGAGCTCATGGCCGAGCAGGGCGTGAGCGGCACCACGATCAACGCCGTCGCGGCTCGCTCCGGCGTCGCCCGCGGCACCCTGTACCGCCGCTGGCCCAACCGGTCCGCGATGATCGCCGCCGCCGTTCGGGCGTCCCGCGGCTGGGAGCCGCTCGAGCTGGGCGACGACCTCGAGAACAACTTCCGCCAGCAGGCGGAGGAGGCGCGCCGGGTCCTGGCCGAGCCGGCGTTCCAGGCGATGATGCCGGCGCTGGTCGAGATGGGGCTCACTGGCAAGGCCGACGACCTGGTCCGCTCCACGGTCTTTCCCCGCCGCAGGCAGATGTCCGAGATGTACGCGAGCCTCGCCGCCGCCGGCGGCTATCGGACCGACATCGCGCCCGAGCTGCCGAACGACCTCCTGGTCGGCGCGATGATCTACCACCTGCTCTACGACGGCGCACCGCCGACCAGCGACGAGGTCCAGGGCATGGTCAGCGTGCTCCTCGACGGGATCCGCCTTCGCGACCGCTCGACCTAGCCCCCGGTGGCTGACAATGCGGCGATGAACGCCGTCGCCGTCGTCACGGCCCTCGTCGCCGCCGCCATCCACGTCTGGTTCTTCGTGCTCGAGAGCGTCCAGTTCACCCAGCCGAAGGTGTTCGCGCGCTTCGGCGTGGCCTCGGCCGAGGACGCCGCGATCGTGCGCCCGATGGCGTTCAACCAGGGCTTCTACAACCTGTTCCTGGCGCTCGGCATCGTCGGCGGCCTGGGGCTCGTCGCCGCCGGGCAGGTAGACGCGGGGCGCGCGATCGTGCTGTTCGCCTGCGCGTCGATGGTCGGGGCGGGCATCGTGCTGTTCGCGACGAACCGGCACTTCCTGATCGGGGCCTCGATCCAGGCCGTCCCGCCGTTGATCGCCCTGGTGACGGGTCTGCTCCTGGCCCCTTAGCCGGCGAGGAAGGCGTCGCCGTCGGCGAGCCGGCGCCGGAACCCGCGCCGCTCGATGACCGCGAGCACCGCGACGGGCAGGTGGTCGGTCCAGATCAAGGCGAGCGCCGGGTCCTCGATCCGGTCGGCGGTCGCGACGAGCTCGAGCACCGTGGCCGCGAGCTGATCGGGCACGAGCCACTCCTCCGCGTTGGCCCGCCGCTCCAGCAGCTGGCGGCGGTGCCGTTGGCGGGGCGTCAGGTCGCTGCTCCCGGGATCGCGTCGCTGCTCGATCTCGCACAGGCGGTCGAACGCCCGCAGCGCCTCTTCGCACAGCCGACCCGAGCTGGTCGTGCTCGCCATCCGCACCCTCCACGCCGCCGCCGTGCACCGCGACGGCCGCTCGCGCGTCCGTCGGGCTCTCCTCTCGCGCCCGGCGACAGCATAGGGCCGGTGCCGCGCAGGTATCGCGATCGCCCGCAGGTCGGGACGGGCTGCCATGGCCTGCCTGGGGAGCGCCCGGCCCGCGTCAGCGGAGCGGTTCGCCCTGCCGGAACAACCGCATCACGTCGGTGTAGCCCGGCAGGCCACGCTCGTACCCGATCGCCCAGAAGCCGGCGCCGGCGAGGCCGCGCTCGTTGGCGAGGTCCATCTTTGTCGCGAGCGTCTCCGGCGAGTCCACGTACACCGCCTGCCAGGTCACCTCGCGGGGGCTCGCCGTGGGTCGCGGCGAGGCGCCGGTCGTCGCCCGCGGCGACGGGCTCATCGTCGCCTGCGGCGAGGGGCTGGTCGTCGCCCGCGGCGAGGCCGTCGCGGGTGGGCGACTCGCCGGCCCGGACGACGCCGAGGAGAAGGGCCCCGAGGCCTCGGGGGACGCCGCCGCTCCCGAGGGCGAAGCGATGGGCGACGCCGTGGGGGGCGGCCCCATGCTGCCGTCGGATCCGAGCGCGTAGACCTCCACCGACTCGACCTCGTCCCGCTGGGGAATCGCATGCTCGTCGCGCAGCAGGTCGAGGTGGTTGCGCAGGATCCACGACTCGCCCTGACCGGTGGACGGCGCGCCGATCTCGGGGCCGGCGACCGGCCAGGTCACGCCGTACAGGGGCAGGCCCAGGATGAGCTTCTCGGGCGGCACGCCGACGGCCGCGTAGAGGTCGAGCGACCACGGCAGGTCCTTGACGTCGCCGTCGCGGCGGTCCAGCGGCGAGGTCGCGCCGGGCTCGGACCCGCCGGTGCGGTAGTCGTACGCCATCAGGAAGATCCGGTCCGCGCCCGCCTGGTTCGCGGCGGCGGCCATCGACGCGCCGAGCGTGTTGGCGGAGGTCGCGACCGACACCTGGTCGTCCGGATCGGCGGCGACCAGGGCCGCCCGCAGGCGCGACACGAACCCGTTGTAGGCGGCGACGAGGAGGGGGTCCAGCGACTCGATGTCCACGTTGACGCCGTCGAGACCGAGCTCGCCGACCTGCCGGACCAGCGACGCGATCACCGCGTCCTGCAGGACCTGGTTCTCCAGCAGCTTCCGGTTCCGGCCCTGGCCGAAGCTCGTGTAGACGAGCTCGACCCGCGCGCCCTGCTTGTGGGCCTGCTCGACGATCTGGCGGCCGACGTCGCCGGTGATCGCGCGGTAGCCGGAGGCGCCCGTCCGGAGCGAGCCGTCGTTGGCGTGGGTGACGCTGAACAGTCCGATCGTGGACAGCGGCGTGTCGGCGAGGTGGTCGACGATCCCCGCGTCCATCTCCCAGTACGGCAGGAAGCCGTACAGCTCGTGGCCCGGCACCGGGGGCGGACCGGCCGACTCGCTCGGGTCCGGGGCCACCGCGACGCCCGACGCCGCCGGGCTCGGCGTGACGACGGGCGCGGGATCGCAGGCCGCGAGGGCGACGGCCATGAGCAGCAGGATCGCGGGCGTCCACCTCGCTCGGTCTGGCCGGGTCGTCGGGCGGCGGGCCGGGGTCAGCCGGCCGCCGCGCACCAGCCTCAGGCCAGCCCCGCGAGGAAGCGGAACACCGGCACGGCCGACGCGTAGCCCTCGGTGAGCAGGTCGGGCAGCCGCGGCGAGCAGACCTCGTCGTCGGTCAGCCTGCGCCCGAACACGACGTCCTTCCAGCGCAGCCGCTCGGCCTCCGGGTGGTCGGCCGGGAAGCCCGGCGGCACGCGCTTCAGCGACTCGTGGCTGTGCACCCCGCCGAAGAACGCGACGAACGCCGGGTCGTCGAGCGCTGCGTGCACGCGCGCCGGGTCGTCGACGAGCGCCCGCCGGAACGCGTCGAGCCTCGGCTTCTCCGGCATCCACATCCCGCCGCCGGCGTACATCTCGCCCGGCTGGAAGTTGAAGTAGGCGCCGTTGCCGTGCGGCCCGGCGTCCTCGCCGCCGCCGTCCACGGCCCCGCCGGGCCCGGGCATGGCGCCGTCCGACCCGCCCACCCAGGGCAGGCTGGCGCCGATGTGCGTCTTGTACGGCGACTTGTCGCGGGAAAACCGGGTGTCGCGGTAGATGCGGAACGGCGAGCGCTTCGGATCGGCGACCAGCGGGATCTGGCGGGCCTCGAACCGCTCCCCGAGCGCGATCATCAGCAGCTCCATCGGCTCCTTCACGAGGCGCTCGTACTCGCCCTTGCGCGGCTGGAACCACGTTCGGTCGTTGTTGGCGGCGAGATCCGCCATGAACTGGATCCCGTCGGGGGAGAACCCGGCGAAGGTCGACCTGACGGCCATCTGGCGCCTCCTGGTGCGACCCGGAGTCTACGCCGGGACCCCGGATCGCCCGTCTGTCGCCGGTGCGTCGCCCATCTGTCGCCCTCGACCGCCGGTCGCCGGCGATCGCGCGTGCCCGGCCTTGACGCGTGCGATGCTGTGGCGATGAGCGCCAGCCCGGGCCGAACGATGGACGGCTACCACGTCCCGCCGGCCACGATGACCGACCTCTACGAGCTGACGATGGCGGCGGGCTACTGGAAGCTCCACCGGCTCGACGAGGAGGCGATCTTCACGCTGTTCTTCCGCCACGCGCCGTTCGGCGGCGGCTTCACGCTGGCGGCCGGCCTCGAGGGCGTGATCGCGTTCATCGAGCGCTATGCGTTCCAGCCCGCGGAGCTGGCGCACCTCGAAGGGCTCCTCGGCAACGACGACAAGCCGCTGTTCGAGCCAGAGTTCCTCGACTACCTGGGCGGGCTGCGACTGCGGGTGGACCTCGACGCGATGCCGGAGGGGACGCTGGTCTTCCCGCACGAGCCGCTGCTGCGGGTCACCGGTCCCCTGCTCCAGGCCCAGCTGCTGGAGAGCGCGTTGCTCAACCTCGTGAACTACCCCACGCTCGCGGCGACGAAGGCCGCCCACGTGGTCCTCGCCGCGGGCGGGGCGCCGGTCATGGAGTTCGGCCTCCGGCGGGCGCAGGGACCCGACGGCGGGCTGACAGCCTCGCGAGCCGCCTTCCTCGGCGGCTGCAGCGCGACCTCGAACGTGCTCGCCGGCCGCCTGTTCGACATCCCGGTCCGCGGGACGCACGCCCACTCGTGGGTGCTCTCGTTCGCCGACGAGCAGGAGGCCTTCGACGCCTGGGCCGACGTCATGCCCGGCAACGCGGTGCTGCTGGTCGACACCTTCGACACGGAGGAAGGGATCGCGAACGCGATCGCGACCGGCCGCCGGATGCGCGAGCGTGGCCAGAAGCTGGCCGGCATCCGGCTCGACTCGGGCGACCTCGCCTACCTGTCCGTCCGGGCGCGCGAGCTCCTCGACGCGGCGGGGTTCGAGGACACCCAGATCGTGGCCTCGAACGACCTCGACCCGGCCACGATGGAGTCCCTGCAGGCCCAGGGCGCCCGCATCGACAGCTGGGGCGTCGGGACGAAGCTCGTCACGTGCTACGACCAGCCCGCGCTGGGCGGCGTGTACAAGCTGACCGCGATCCGCAACCGCGGCCCATGGCGCACCCCGGTGAAGGTCAGCGCGGACATCGCGAAGATCACCGTTCCCGGCCAGCTGGCGGTGCGGCGCTTCTACGACGCGGACGGCACGGCGAGGGCCGACATGATCTGGGACGAGCTGTACGAGACCGACGGATCGCGCGTGATCGTCGACCCGATCGACTCGCACCACCGCCTCACGGTCGATGCCGCGTGGACCGCGCGCGAGCTCCTGGTGCCCGTGTTCCGGAACGGTGAGCGCGTCTACGACCCGCCGCGCCTCGTGGACGCCCGCGACCATGCGCGCCACGAGCTGGGCACGCTCCACCCCGCGATCCTCCGCCAGCTGCGCCCCCACTGGTACCCGGCCGGCCTGGAGTGGGGCCTGCACACGCGTCGCGAGGCGCTGATCGAGGCCGAGCTGACCGCCGAGGCGGCCGCGACCTGACGCCCGGCCGGCTCGATCAGGCGCGGCCGACGATCACGAGCGCCCGGACCAGGGACGCGAGGAAGATCGCGAGGGCGACCAGGAAGATCGCCATCGCCAGGGTGGGCGGCAGCGCCCCGGTCGTGGCGACGACGCGGATGCCGGCGAGCGACGCCCACACGCCGACCACGCCCAGGGCGAGGCCCGCGACGGCGAGCGCCGCATCCCCGCCCGTGAACCCGACGCGCCGGTACGACGTGCGCGGCCCGGTCGCACCGAAGCCGCGCGACTCGAGGCTGATCGCCAGCTGCTGGACCCGTTCCACGGTGCCGGCGAAGACCGGCACGAACGCGGGAATCAGGGCCGCGAACCCGGAGCCGCGCATGCCGCGCGACCGTTGCGCCGCGAGCACGATGCCGACCTCGCGCTGGAGCACCGGCACGAGCTGGAGGGTGAGGGCGATCATCAGGTTCAGCACGTTCGGCACGCGCAGCCTCGCGAGGGCGGCGAACAGGTCCGACGGGTGCGTCGTCTGCAGCACGACGATGGCTGCTACCTCCATCGCCAGGATCCGGACGACGAACGTCAGGCCGCGCGCGACGCCCTCCGCGTAGACGGCGAACGGGCCCGCGGACGCGATCGGCGTGCAGCCGGCCGCGCACGTGGTCGGGGCGATGGACTGGAGCACGAGGATCGCGGCACCGAGCGGGGCCAGCACCGCGACCGCCCGGGCCAGGCTCCGCACGATCCCGGCGCTGATCGCGATCACGACGCCGCCGGCGACGACGAGACCGAGGGCGACCGGATCGAAGGACACGAAGGCGAACGCCACGATCGCCGCCAGCCAGGCGAGCTTGGGAATGGGGCTCAGGCGATGGAGCCACGAGTCGCCGGCGACGTAGCCCATCGCGCCCGGCGCCGGCAAAGACGCGGTCATCGGGCGGTGTCCGTGCCCGAGACCCGAGCGCCGCCGTCGCGCAGCGAGGCCGCGACCTCGTCGACCGACAGCGCAGCCCACGGCCGTTGCGGGCCCCGGAGCCGCAGCGCGAGCTGGGTCACCTGCGGCGGTTCGAGGCCGGCCCGGCGGAGCACGGCGTCGTCGGCGAAGACCGTCCGCGGTGCGTCGTCGGCGATCGTGCGGCCAGCGTCGAGGAGCACGAGTCGATCGGCGACGTCCGCGAGCAGGCGCACGTCGTGCGAGATGCAGACCACGGCGGTGCCGCCGTCGCGGACCTCCCTGATCAGGCCGCGGATGACCTCGGACGTGCGATGGTCCTGCGCCGTCGTGGGCTCGTCGAGGATCAGCACGGGCGTCCGCATCGCCAGCACGGACGCGATCGTCACCAGCTTCCGCCGCGCCCGACCGAGGTGATACGGGTGGCGCTCGAGCACGTCCTCGATGCCCAGCCGGGCGGCGGCGTCCGCGACGCGAGCGTCGACCTCGGCCGCCGGCAGGCGGAGGTTGCGCGGGCCGAAGGCGAGCTCGGCGGCCACGGTCGACGCGAACAGCTGGTGGTTCGGGTTCTGGGCGACGTAGCCGGCGTGGGCGGCGAGCCGCCGGACCGGCGTCCGCGCCGTGTCCAGGCCGTCGACCGAGACGGTCCCCGACGACGGCCGGAGCAGGCCCTGCATCAGCCGCGCGAGCGTCGACTTGCCCGACCCGTTGCGGCCCGCGATCCCCACCACGTGGCCCGCCCGCACGTCGAGGGTGCAGCCGTCGACCGCCCATGGCCCCGCGGGCGCGTACCGGAACGAGACATCGCGCAGCGTCAGCGCGGCCGCCGGCTCCTCCGTCATCGCGCCCCGAGCCATGCGAGCGCCTCGTCGATCGTGGCCGGCAGCGGGTCCCGCGGCCCGCCTCGGTCCGGGTCCAGGATCGCGGCCAGCGCCATGACCTCGGGGACGCGCACGCCGACGGCCGGGCCCTCCAACCGCGCGAGCCGCGTGAACACGTCGCGAGGCGCTCCCTCCATGACCAGCGCGCCGGCCTCGAGCACGAGGACACGGTCCGCGTGATCGGCGAGGGCCTCCACGTCGTGGGTCGCCAGGATGACCGTCAACCCGCCGTCGCGGCACAGCCGCCGGACGACCTCGAGCAGCGCGGCACTCCCCGCCGGGTCGAGGTTCGCGGTCGGCTCGTCCATCACCAGCACCGACGGCCGCGTCGCCACGGCACACGCGATCGCGAGGCGCTGCTGCTCGCCGCCCGAGAGTGTCAGCGGATCCCGCGCGCCGAGGCCGCCGAGGCCCACCGCCGCCAGCGCCTCATCGATCCGTGCCGGCATCTCCGCGCTCGGAACGGCGAGGTTCTCGAGGCCCAGCGCCACCTCGTCGGCCACCGTCGGCTGGCTGAGCTGCGCCTCCGGGTCGTCGAACACCATCGCGATCGCTTGGGCCATCTCGCGGACCGTCGTCGACGCCGGGTCGACCCCGCCCACCAGCACCGACCCCGCCCGCTCGCCAGGGAGCAGATGCGGCACGACGCCGTTGAGGCTCAGGCACAGCGTGGTCTTGCCGGCGCCGTTAGGACCGACGATCCCGACCAGCTCGCCCGGCCGGACATCGAACGAGACGCCGCGCAACGCTGGCCCGGCGGCGGCCGCATGGGTGAACGCGAGGTCGCGGACGGAGACGCCGGCCGGGCCGGTCACCGACATGGCCGCCCGATCAGGCGGCGGGCGCGGGCGCGAGGACCAGCAGGTAGACCAGCAGGATCGCCACGCCGGCGACCGTGCCCAGCGTCGCCACCAGCAGCGTCCGCATCCCGACCTCGGCCGGCAGCCGCAGCCCGTCCGTGTAGCGGGGCGGCAGCGCGCGGATGATCGCGAGGCCGACGAACCCTGCGATGACCTTGTCGGCGATCGAGACGAGGATGTTCGCCGCGAACACCGCGCCGACCATCGCCTCGCCGGCGCCCAGGAACGCCGCGGTGATCACGTCGGAGGGATGGCCCGTCGCGCCACCGTAGACGAACAGCACGATCGGGGCAGCCGTCACCGCGACGACCAGGCCCACGAGCACGTTGAGGGCGAAGTAGGTCGCCGGGTTGCGTCCCATGCCGAACGACCGCACGCCGTAGCCCCAGACCAGGGCGCCGGCGACGTTCACGGCGGCGAACGGGATGTTGCTGGGCCCGTAGACCACGGCCCCGCCGACGTTGGCGATCACGCCGGTCAGCGCGCCCCACCACGGGCCGAGCACGATCGCCGCCACGCAGGTGCCGATCATGTCCATGAACGTCGGCAGCCCCAGCAGCCCGTTGATCCAGCCGCCCACGATGTCGAGGGCGGCGGCCGCCGGGACGAGCGTGACGACCAGGGTCGTCGGGATCGCGGGCGCTCGCGTGCGCACGGCCGGCGCGTTCATCGCGCTCGATCCTCGTTCCCGCCACGACGCGTGGCGCTGGGCCACACGGTAGCGGCTCAGCGGGCCCCGGTGAACGGCGGCTCGTCGGGCCGCAGCGGGCGGAACCGGAGCGCCGACCACGTCTCGTCGACCGCCACCTGCGTGATCGGGCGGAGACCGTACGGGGCGATGAGCTGCCACAGGCTGTCCCGGTTGACGTCCGCCCGGTTGGCCTTGGGATACAGGATCCACACGACCGGGACGGCCATCAGCGCGGCTGTGTCCGCATCGAACCTCGCCCGGACTGCCGCGGCGTCGTCCACGAACACGATCGCGACCCGAGCCGACGCGTCGACCCGGCCGCCGCCCGCCAACCCTGCGTCGTCGGGCAGCGGTCCCAGCAGGGCGGCCCTCGCGGGGTCGGAGACCCAGACGAGGTCACCCGGCCTCACCAGCAGCTTGGCGGCCAGGCCGCGCTCGCTCATCGCGACCCAGGATGAGGCGGGATGTTCTGGTTGTGGTGGAACAGGTTCTCCGGGTCGTACCGCCGCTTGATCTCCACGAGGCGGTCCCAGGTCCGGCCGGGATAGGCGTCGCGCACGCGCTGCTCGCCCTCGTCGCCGAGGAAGTTCACGTACGCGCCATCGCGCTGGTGGAGCGCGTCGGCCAGGTCCTCGACCCACGCCTCGCGGCGCGCCTTGTCGTCGTCGCCCTCGTAGAACGAGGCGACGCTGATCATGATCGGGCGGTCGCGATGGGCGAAGGCCGTGGCGGCCGGGTCGACCCTCGCCATCGCGCCGCCGAGGGCCCGGATCTGCGACACGCGCATCGCGGCGTCGGACGCCTCGAGGTGCTCGAGGATCGTCTCGGCGGTCGCGTGATCGAATTGGTCGAGGAAGAACGTCCGGGAGATCGCCAGCGGGTGGTAGTCCGGCTCGGCGGGCGGATACATCTCGGCGTACGAGATCGGGCGGAGCATGTCGGCCACCGGCGTCGCCAGCGTGCGGAACGGCGCCAGCGCGGCCTGGCCTTCGTCGACCGGGCCGGCCCAGCACAGGAGGCCGAAGATCACGAGCTTGCCGTGCTGCGCCTCCGGCACGAACGGCATCGGCGGACAGGGCATGACGTTCGCGATCGTCGACAGCGACTCGGGTGCCGCCTGGGCGGCCGCGACGAAGCCCGCGATGGCGTCCGCGGTCGCGGGCAGGATCAGCATGCCGCCGACGACGTCGGGCACCGGGTGCAGGCGGAGCTTGAACCGCGTCGCCACCCCGAAGTTGCCGCCGCCCCCGCGGATGGCCCAGAACAGGTCCGGGTCGTGGGCGTCGTCGACGATGCGGACCTCGCCGTCCGCCGTCACGACCTCGGCCGCGAGCAGGTTGTCGACCGTGAGGCCGTCCCGGCGCACGAGGTAGCCGATGCCGCCGCCTAGCGTGATCCCGCCCAGGCCGACGGAGCCCGTGTCGCCGAAGCCGGTCGCCAGGCCGAGCTCCGCGGCGGCGATCGTGTACGCCCCCGCGGTCAGGCCGCTGCCCGCCCACGCGGTGCGCGTCGCTTCGTCGATCTCGAGGCCGTCGAGGTCCCGGACGTCGAGGACGATGCCGCCCTCGACGGTGCCGTGGGCGGCGCCGCTGTGGCCGCCGGACCGGACCGCGAGGTCGAGGCCGGTCTCGCGAGCGAGCCGGATCACCGTCCGTACGTCGTCGGTGTCAGCGACCCGCACGATGAGCGCGGGCCGGGCGTCGACGCCGCCGAGCATCACGGTGCGAGCGGCGTCGTATTCGGCGTCATCGGGGGCGACCACGCGGCCCGTCACGGCCCGGCGGATCTGGTCGAGGTCGAGCTGCACGAGCTCGGAGGTCTGGGGAGTCATCGACATCCTCCTGCTGCGTTCACGTTTCAGGGTACCGGGAGACGGCGGAACGGCGGTAGGCTAGGGATCTCCGCAGCCGTCCCCGCCATGACCACGGGAGCGTTTCATGACCGAGCGTTGCGTGATCCTCGTCGGCACCCCCAAGGGCGCCTTTGTCCTCGACGGCGACGCCGAGCGTCGCGACTGGACCCTGCGGGGCCCGCTGTGCGAGGGCTGGCCAATTCACGACGTGTCCGTGGAGCCCGGCACGGGGGCCCTGCTGGCCGGCGGGGGCAGCCCGTGGTACGGACCGGCCGTCTGGCGCAGCGACGACCTGGGCGAGACCTGGACGCACTCCGGCGACGGGCTGACCTACGGCGACGACGGGCCGAAGATGGCGACCGTCTGGAACATCACCGCGACCCGCGACGCCGTCTACGCGGGCGTCGAGCCCGCCGGCCTGTTCCGGAGCGGCGACGGCGGCCGCACGTGGGCGCACGTCGAGGGCCTCACGAACCACCCGACGCGGGCCGCCTGGGAGCCCGGCAACGGCGGCCTGATCCTGCACTCGATCGTCCCCCATCGCAGCGACCCCGACCGCGTGTGGGTCGGGATCTCGGCCGTCGGCGTGTTCGAGACACGCGACGGCGGGGCGACCTGGGAGACCCGCAACCGCGGCGTGCGCGCGGGCTTCATGCCCGACCCGTATCCCGAGTTCGGGCAGTGCGTGCACAAGCTGGTCATGGCCGCCGACGGTGGCGAGCACCTCTACCAGCAGAACCACTGCGGGGTCTACCGGTCCGCGAACGGTGGCGAGCAGTGGGAGGAGATCACGACCGGGCTGCCGTCCGAGTTCGGCTTCCCGATGACCGCCCATCCGCGCGACCCGCGGACCGTGTGGACGATCCCGCTCAACGGCGCGGATCAGGGCCGGTTCATGCCCGGGGCGTCGGCTGGCGTTTGGCGCACGCACGACGGGGGCGACACCTGGGTCCGATCCGGCGACGGCCTGCCGCAGCAGGACGCGTACGTCGGCGTGCTTCGGGAGGCCATGGCGAACGACGGCATGGACCCGGTCGGCGTCTACTTCGGGACGAGCACCGGGCAGCTGTACGGCAGCGCGGACGAGGGCCGCAGCTGGTCGCTGCTCGCGGACAATCTGCCCCCGATCTGGTCGGTCGAGGCCATGGCGGTTGGCTGACGTCGCCCCGTCGGGCGCGTCGACGCCGGTCGCGATCGTCCATCTCCCGCGCTCGCTGGTCGCCCTGTTCCCGGGTGCCGAGCGGCGGGTCGAGGCGAGCGGGGCGACGGTCGCGGACGTCATCGCGGACCTGGACCACCGGATCCCGGGCATCGGCAGCCGCGTGCTCGACGCGGGTCCCAGCATCCGGTCACACCTGAACGTGTTCGTCGGGGGGGAGCGGGCGGGCCTCGCGACCCCGGTCCCGGCGGGCGCCGACGTGCACATCATCCCGGCGGTGTCGGGAGGCTGACCTCCGGGCGGTACGGCGCCTCGTCGTCGATGTTGCCGACGAACTGCGGCAGGCGCGCGTGGCCGAGCTGCTGGCGGATCGCCTGGTTCTCGCCCGTGTGGTACCAGTAGTGGTAGATCACGCGCTGGAGCAGGTTGCCGTAGGTCACGGCGATCGGCCGGCCCCGGCTGACCGGCTGGTCGAGCAGGCGCGCGGAGGTCAGCGCGTCCAGCCATGGATCCGCCTCGGCCGTGATCGCCCGCCAGGCGGCGAGCACCTCCGCGAGCGCCGGGGTGCTGCCCGGCGCGCCGTAGGCGAAGCGCTCCTGGATATCGGGCCGCGGCGTCGTGCCGATGCCCCGGGTGAGGAAGTAGCGCTGCTCCTGCCACGCGAGGTGGCCGACGTTCCAGCTGATACAGTTCATCGGCTCCAGCCGGCGCCTGGCGTCGGCGGGCGGCACGCCCTTCACGCCCCGGAGGAACTCGGAGCGCGTGAACCGGAGCTGGACGACCAGGGGATGTGGCTCGGTCATGCCGCCGACGTTACCCGGCCGGGGCGACAGGATGTGACAGGTTCCGCTCGTCCCGCCAGGCCAGCCAGTCGGCCGCGCGGCCGACCGTCCAGTCCGGGCCGTTGAACCCGAGCGTGAACTGGGTGAACCCGAGCGCGACATACCGGTCCGCGTCCTCGCGCAGGAACCGGTCGAGGTCCTCGGGCTCGACGCCCAGGCCCCACTCGATCTCCGCTGGATCGCGCCCGACCTCCGCACACCAGCGGCGCAGGGCCTCGACCTTCGGCTCGAGCTCCTCGGGATGCTCCGGGAACGACGCGTGCCAGCCGTCCGCGTAGCAGGCCACGAGGCGCAGGGTCCGCTGCTCGCCGGTGCCCGCGATCAGGATCGGCATCCTCCGGACGGGAGGCGGGTTCAACGCGGCGAGCCGGCGCTGGATGTCGGGGATCGAGCGGGACAGCGTCGTCAGGCGGTCCCCCACCCGCCCGAACTCGTAGCCGTACTCGTCGTAGTCGCGCCGGAACCAGCCCGCGCCGAGCCCGAGGATCACCCGGCCGCCGCTGACGTGGTCGACGGTCCGGGCGATGTCGGCCAGCAGCTGCGGGTTGCGATAGCCGATGCACGAGACCAGGGGGCCGAGCTCGACGCGCTGCGTGGCGTCGGCCCACGCGGCGAGCAGGCTCCAGCACTCGAAGTGGGAGCCGTCGCGGTCCCCGTACAGGGGAAAGAAGTGGTCCCACGTGTAGACGATGTCGTAGCCCAGCTCGTCCGACGCGACGGCGGCTGCGCGGAGCTCGCGCCAGGCGCCCTGCTGGGGGTGGAGCTGCGCGGCGATACGGATGCGGTGCACGGGATCCTCCGGGCCATGGGCACGCGGCCGCCCCGCTCCTCGGGTGCCGTATCCGACGGTACGCCCCCTTGTGGCCTCCGGGATCACCCAGTTCCGAGCCAGCCGAGCCTGTCGAGCACCTCGTCGACGACCACGCCCACCGGCCGGTCCCCGTCGACGACCCAGTCGGCCGGCATCGCGGCCGCGGCCCCCGACTCGACCTCGGCGGCCGCCACCCGCAGGTCGTCCGCGCGGGACGCGTTCGGGTCGCCGCCCAGCCGGGCTTCGATCACCGCCAGCGGGACGTCCAGCCTGACGACCGCCAGCGGCATCGCGAGCGCGGCCCGGATGCCGTCCACCTGGACCTGGCTGCGGACGGTGCCCGCCAGCACGAACGACCGGACGCCGACGCCGAGGAACGTCTCGCGCAACGCCGCCAGGTTGGCGTTGCCGATCCGCGGATCCTCGTGCTCGTCCCAGTCGATCGGCGCCCCGAACCAGTTCAGCCAGTCGAGGTCGATCGCGGCGACAGGCACGCCGAGGCCATCGAGCCGGTCGGTGAGCTCGACCGCGGTGGTCGACTTGCCGGTGCCGTAGACGCCCGACAGCAGGACCGCGCGCGCGTCGGGCGGGCTCGGCACGGAGTGTCGCCGGGCGGTGGACGCCCGCGAGGCCTCGGGGCGCCGACCCGCCCGCCGCTCCCCCGCCAGCACGCGGGCGGCCTCGGCCGGCGACGCGCGCTGCTCGTCGGTCTGGCGGTGCCGGCGGTCGTGGCTCGACGTGTGCGCGTAGGCGTCGAGCAGGTCGCGCAGCCCGGCCAGCCGCTCGATCTGGCGCGTCTCGACACCCGCCCAGGCCCGGGGCGCCGGACGCACCCCCATCAGCGCGAGCAGGTGGTCGAGGCACACGGGCGCCGCGGCGACCGCGTCCGCCCAGGCGGCATCGGCGGTCAGCCCGACGACGCTCTCCGCCCGTCCCGCCTCCGTCCGCGCGTCTCGCTCGCAGGCGGGGCACGCGGGCGGTCGTGCGGCCTCCGCGACCCGCCGGGCCCGGCTCCAGCCCTGGGCGGCATTCGCCGCCTCGAGCTCGCGCAGGCGGGGCATCAGCGTCGCGCGCAGCAGGATCGCCGCGCCCAGGGTCCCCGCCCGCCGCAGGTCGGCGTCCAGGATCGCCGCGACGTGCCGCGCGCAGAACCCGCGGGCCGCGTCGAGCGCCTGGCGGAACGGGATGTCGTTGACGCTCTCGGCGAGGATCGACTCGAGGTAGGCGTCCTCGGAGCGTGCCCGCTCCCGGCACAACGGGCAGCCGGACTCGCCGAACGCGTCCGCGAGGTGCACGTCGGCACCCGTGCGAACGGGCAGCTTGCGTCCCATCTCCCTGCTCATCCGGCCATTGTGCGGGTGACGATGGGACCGGGTGGGTTTGGGACCTTCCAGTGATGTCCCAAGGCCGCGCCGCGCGTGAACACTCGGACCCAGCCGTGACCGGGTCGCCTTGTCGGACCGGTCCTCGAGACCGGAGTGCTTGCCCGTTGCGTCGCGTCCCTGCCGCCGTCCTCGTCGCCATGCTGCTCGCCCTCGGCGTCGCGGCCCTGCCGGTCGAGGCCGGCTCGACCGCCAAGGTCGTGGTCGTGGTCGGGCCCGTCGGCGACCACAACAAGCACTACAAGTCCGACGCCCGCGACATCGCCGCCGAGGCCCGCAAGCACACGTCCAACGTCGTGACGCTGTTCACGCCCGACGCGACCTGGCCCGCGGTCAAGGCGGCCGCGCAGGGCGCCAGCGTGTTCGTCTACCTCGGCCACGGCAACGGGTGGCCGAGCATCTACCCGCCCTTCCAGACCGTGACCAAGGACGGGCTCGGGCTGGACCCGCAGTCAGGCGCGGACGGCGACAAGCACGTCTACTACGGCGAGGACTACATCCGCAACAACATCCGGTTCGCTCCCAACGCGGTCGTGCTCCTCTACCACCTGTGCTATGCGTCGGGGAACACCGAGCCCGGGCTCTCGCCGGGCACCTTCGCCGAGGCCCGCGAGCGGGTCGACAACTACGGCGCCGGGTTCATCGGCGCGGGCGCCCGGGCGGTGATCGCCGAGGGCCACCCGGATCATCCGGCGACGAGCGAGATCCGCCAGCTGTTCACGACCAGTCGCACCGTCGACCAGGTGTTCCGCAAGGCGCCGACGTGGCACGGCCACCTCGAGGGCCCGTTCGCGTCGCAGCGCACGCCGGGCCTCGAGTACCAGATGGACGCCGACACCTCGTCGCCGTCCGGCTTCTACCGATCGATCGTGGGCGACCTCGGACTCCGCGCCTCCGCTGTGACGGGCACGCCGCCGTTCCCCACCGGCGCCAGCCCCGCGGACTTCGCGGTGCCCGGTGCCGCCGAGGTCGTCGCGTCCGGCGGGGTCGGCCTGTTCGGCTCGCTGGCCAAGGCCCAGGATCCGTCGGCCAGCGCCGCGAACACCGCTCCCGCGTCGACCCGGCTGCGGCTGACGCGCGAGGAGGCGCCCGCGACCGACGGCACCCGGGTCTTCGCGGCGACCGAGCTCGGGACCTCGACGACCGGCTACGTGCGGGCCAGGGGCCTCGCGCCGCGCGACTCGGCGTCGACCGTGACCTGGTCGCTCGATCGCAGCGGCCCGCTGCTGTCGCCCAACGGCGACGGTCAGAACGACGGGCTCGTGGTGGCCGCCCGCTTCTCCGAGCGCGTGAAGGCCACGCTGACGGTCAGGAACGCCGCCGATGACCCCGTCCGGTCACAGACGGTCGACGGCGACATCGTCCGCCTCGCGTGGGCGCTGGACGACGACGCCGGCGACACCGTCAAGGACGGCGCCTACACCTGGACGCTGCGCGCGAGGGACGACTGGGGCAACGCCGGCACGTCGGCGAGCGGCGGCTTCACGCTCGACGCGACCCCGCCGACGTCCAGCGCGAGCCAGCACTCGACGGCCGGCCTGGACGGCTGGAAGGTCTCGCCGGTCGACGCGGCGATCAGCGCCAAGGACGCGCTCTCTGGCGTCCGGTCGATCAGCTACCGGATCGAGGGCGGCGCCGTGAGGGCCTACTCGGGCGGCCTGACGATCGCCCGCAACGGCTCGACGACGGTCGAGTACCGCGCCACCGACATGGCCGGCATCCGCGAGCCGTGGCGCCACCTCACGCTCCGGATCGACACCCGGGCGCCAACGATCTCGGTGGCGACGAGCGGACCGGCCGGTGACGCGCCCAGGACCTGGCGCGGCCCGGTCACCCTCAAGCCCACCATCAGCGACGCGACGTCCGGGGTCGCCGGCAGGCTCGTGAGCATCGACGGCGGGCCGGCGAAGGCGCTCACGACCGCCACGGTCGAGGTCGCCAAGGACGGCAGCCACGTGGTCGCGTTCACGGGGACGGACGTCGCGGGCAACCAGTCGACGACGAGCGTGCCGCTGCGGATCGACTCGGTCGCCCCGGTCGTGACGCCCGATAACCACGGGGACGCCCCGCGGGCCGTGACCCCCAACGGCGATGCGGTCGGCGAGACCGTACGCGTCCCGTTCACGGTGTCGGAGGCGTCCACGATCACGGCCACGATCGCGGGCCCGGACGGCGCGACCGTCCGGACGTTGTCGACCACCGCGAGCGCGGCCGGCGCCGTCGCGTGGGACGGCCGGACCGCGGCCGGCAGGCCGGTGCCCGACGGGCGCTACACCGTCATGCTCAAGGCCCGCGACACGGCCGGCAACGTCGGCGAGCCAGCGCCGGTCGAGGTCGACGTATACGCGGCGCTGGCGTCGCTCACCCGGTCGCCCGCGCAGCTCTATCCACAGGACGGGGACGCGTTGGCCAGGACGTCGACCGTCGCGTTCCGGCTGCTCGCGCGCGCGACCGTCACGATCCGGGTCCTCGACGCTGACGGGGTCTTCGTCCGGACCGCCTACGCGGACCGTGCCCTGGCGGCCGGGTCGCAGCATTGGACCTGGAACGGCAAGGTCGCCGGCGGGGCATACGCGAGGCCAGGCGCCTATCGGATCGTCGTCGCGGCCACCAACGGCACCCAGCGGGCGGCCCAGTCGACCTCGCTGCTGGCCGACGCGTTCCGCCTCGAGGCCTCCGTGGCCGCGGCGGTGCGCGGACACGCGTTCCACTTGACCGCGCGCAGCACCGAGCCGCTGGCGACGTCCCCCGTCGTCGTCGTCCACGAGGCCGGGGTCGACCCCTGGACCGTCGCGATGACCAAGGCTCCGGGCGGGACCTGGACCGCGGCGATCACCGCGAAGCGTGGCGGCTCCGCGGGAACCCTCCGGCTCACCGTGAAGGCACGGGACCAGGCAGGGGGCAGGAACGCGAGCGCCCTCAGGCTCGGGCTGCGGTAGGCGCCGCGGGCGGATTCGCCGCTTGTCGGGAATTGCCAGCGGGAGGATAATCGCGGGGTCGATCTCCTCCCGCGTGGAGGTCCCCGGAGGTCCCGGAGATGACGGTGCGAACGGCCCCAGGGCGCGGCTCGCGACGGCACTGGCAGAGTTTCCGCCGGCTGCCTGCGAGCGAAGACGCATCGCGCGGAGCCTCGAACGTGGCGACCATCCCCCGCGCGGGCAACCTCTCGAGCGACACCCGCGCCGGCTGAGCTCGGCGGTCCGGGCACCGAGGCTCGGGACGCCAGACGACACGGGGCCGGTTCTGCGCCCGGCCCCGGAACGATCGGATTGGGCCGTCGTCCCGATGGACGGCGGCCTCGGTGTGTCCGGGCCGCGCGTAGACTCGCCGCCCATGGACGACGACACCTCGACACCGCACGTCCGCCCCGCGACCCGGGACGAGGCGGCAGACGTGCGCGGGATGCACGCCGCGACGAGGGCGGCCTGGGACGAGGCGGCCGAGCGCTACGAGGGCTGGCTCGACGAGGCGGTCGCGATGATCCGGGGTGGCGGCTCGAACCTCCTACCGGTGGAGCTGGATCTCATCGGCGACCTCCACGGCCGCTGCCGGCGGGCCATCCACCTCCAGTGCGCCGGCGGCCGCGACACGCTGTCGCTCTGGAATGCCGGCGCGGACGAGGTCGTCGGGGTGGACTTCAGCCCGCGGATGCTCGGCCTCGCAGCCCGACTGACGGCCGCGACGGGCGCCGCCGCACGATGGGTCGAGGCCGACGTCCTCGACACGCCGCACGACCTCGACGGGACCGCGGACCTGCTGTACACGGGACGGGGCGCGATCCTGTGGCTCCAGGACCTCGGCGCCTGGGCTGCCGTGCTGCGCCGGCTCCTCGCTCCGGAGGGGAGGCTCGTGATCTTCGACGGCCATCCGGCGGAGTGGCTGTTCGACGCGGACGCGGACGGCCACTGGCTCCTGACCGACTACGACTACTTCGCCGGGGCCGAGGCGTCCCGGGGCTGGGCGCCCGAGTACATCGACCGACTGTCGATCGCGGACGCCGAGCAGCACCTGAAGTTCGCCCGGTCGTGGACGCTGGGCGAGATCGTCACCGCCCTGCTCGGCGCGGGGCTTCGCCTCGAGCGCGTCACCGAGCATCCCGTGGACTGGTGGGCCGGCCACCGGGACGTGCGGCCGGAGGAGCGAGGGCGGCTGCCGCTGTCGTTCTCGATCACGGCCAGCCGGGGCGCCTGACCCGGCCGCCCGGCGGACGCGCCCGGTCCTCCGGCGTGCCGCCCCCTTCGTCATACTCGCCCGATCCGACCGTCACCTGTCCACGCCTGGCTCGAGGGGACGCATGACGACCGATCCGCTGGCGCTCGATCCGGACCAGATGCGGCGGATGGGCTATGCCGCGATCGACCTGCTCGTCGACCGCATCGCCCGGCTGCCGGACGGACCCGTCCTCCGCACCGCGTCGCGCGCCGACATGGCGGCGCGGATCGATGAGCCGCCCCCGGCCGGCGCCCACGACTTCGACGGGCTCCTGGAGCGCCTCGACCGCGACGTGCTGCCGTTCGTCGGCCACTTCGACCATCCGCGGTTCTTCGGCTACATCCCGGGCGCCGGGACGTGGCCGGCCGCGCTCGGCGACCTCATCGCGTCCGCGACCAACGTCGACGCCGGCGCCTGGCGCGAGGCCGCCGGCCCGAGCCAGCTGGAGCTCACGGTCCTCGACTGGTTCCGCGGCTGGGTCGGCTACCCGGAGGGCGCCGCCGGTGTCCTGGTGTCGGGCGGGTCGGCGGCCAACCTGACGGCCATCGCCTGCGCCCGCGAGACCCTGGTGGGTCCGATGTCCCCGCGGATCGTCGCCTACACCAGCGACCAGACGCACTCGTCGCTGGCCCGGGCCGCGCGCCACCTGGGCTTCCGCCCCGACCAGATCCGCGTCCTGCCCACGGACGCGGCGTTCCGGCTGCGGCCGGCCGACGTCGCCGCGGCGATGGACGCCGACGTGGCCGCGGGCCGCCTCCCGTTCCTCGTCAGTGCGAACGCGGGCACGACCAACACGGGCGCCGTGGACCCGCTGCCGGAGCTGGCCGCGATCTGCCAGGAGCGCGGGGTGTGGCTCCACGTCGACGGCGCCTACGGGGCATTCGCCGTCCTCACCGATCGGGGCCGGGCGGCGCTCGCCGGCCTGGAGCAGGCCGACTCCGTCACGCTCGACCCGCACAAGTGGCTCGCGATGCCGTTCGAGGTGGGCTGCCTGCTGGTGCGCGACGCCGGCGTCCTCGAGCGGGCGTTCGAGCTCCACCCCGAGTACCTGCAGGAGCGGGCACCCCGGACGCACGGCGTCAACTTCGCCGACCGGGGCCTGCAGCTCACCCGGGCCAGCCGCGCGATCAAGGTCTGGCTCGCCCTCCAGGCGTTCGGCGTCGACGCCTTCCGCGACGTCATCGACCGGGCGCTGGACCTCACGCTGCAGGCGCAGCGCTGGATCGAGGGGGACCCGCGGCTCGAGCTCGTCACGCCCGCGTCGCTGGGCGTGCTCACTTTCCGGCGTCGCGGATCACCTGGCCGGTCGGACGCCGAGGTCGACCGCGAGAACGAGGCCGTCGTGGCCACGCTCGCGGCCGTCGGCGACGTGCTGCTGACCTCGACGCTCATCCGTGGCCGGTACGCGATCCGGCTGTGCGTGCTCAACCACTCGTCGGGCGAGGGCGACGTCCGCCATGCGCTCGAGCGCGTGGCGACGGTGGCCGTGGATGCCGGCGCGACGCCCGATCCCGCGACGGATCGGGGAGCCCGCCAGGCCGGCGTGGAGCTCGCGTGGCTCGAGCTGCCGGACGTCGACGCCCGTTGGCTGGCGGCGATGCCGCTGTTCGAAGGCGCGGACGAGACACGGCTCGACGCGTTCCTCGGGACGGCTCGCGAGGAGCCCTACCCGGCCGGCACGGCCGTGACCGAGCGCTGGGCGCTCGCGCGCACGTTCTACCTCGTGCTCGCCGGCCGCCTGTCGGTCAGCGTCGACGGCACCGAGGTCAACACCCTGGGGCCGGGCGACCACCTGGGCGAGATCGCCGCGATCGACTGGGGGCGCGACTTCAGCTACGGCCGGACCGCGACGGTCGTGGCGACCGAGGACGCCCGGCTGCTGGCGTTCCCGGCCGCGGCCCTGCGCGAGCTGATGGCCGACGTGCCGGCGGTCGACAAGGCCGTGCGCCGGGTCGCGCAGTCGAGGCTGGCCCGGCGCTGAGGGATGGGCGTGCCCGGCAGCAGTCGGAGAGCCGCCCGCCGGGCGAGGAGCAGGACCGACGGGTCAGGCCATCGCCTTGGCGGGCAGCCAGCCTGGCTCCGGATCGCCGAACTTCGCGAGCAGGTAGTCGCGCGACGCCTCGACGTCCCGGCGCGGGTCACCGAGCGACGCGGCGAGCTTGAAGTCCTGCTTCAGGATCTGGCCGTCGACCAGCACGGTCTTGACGTTCGAGACGTCGGCCGCGCAGACGACCGCCCCGACGGCGTCGATGACCGGCGAGACGTTGACCGCCGACCCGTCGATGATGACGATGTCGGCCTTCTTGCCCTGGGTGATCGAGCCCGTCCGGTCCGCGATGCCCGCGACCTCGGCCCCGCCGATCGTCGCCCACGAGAGCACCTGGCGCGAGGTGATCAGGCCCGGCGAGGCCTCGAGCCCGTCGAGGTTCGCGTCCCACGCCTCCTGGTGCTTGCGGCCGCGCTCCGAGCCGAAGATCGACCGCATCTGGGTGAACTGGTCGGACGGCGCCGTCGTCGCGACGTCCGACGACAGGCCGATCGGGACGTTGTACGCGAGTGCGGTGACCGCGGGCGCCCAGCCGTGGCCCATCTGGACCTCGATCTGGGGCGCGAACGAGACGTTGCCGCCCGAGTCGCGCACCAGCGCCCATTCCTCGTCGGTGAAGTGCGAGGCGTGGACGTAGGTCGTGTTCGGGTACAGCAGGTCCATGTCGCGCAGGGCGAGGATCTGGAGCTTCGTGTAGCCGAAGCGGTCCATCGCGACGTGGACCGTGATGTTGAGGCCGAGCTCCTTGGCCAGCTCCCAGTCGTGGCGGACGACCTCGGGCTTGCAGAACCCGGTGCCCCGCGTGGCGAGCCCCATCGTGACCAGCTGGTCGTCCGAGCTGAAGTACTGCTTGCGCAGCCGGCGGGCGTCGGCCCCGTCGGAGGTCAGCACGCTGCCGGTGTAGTCGGGCCCGAACCACCAGTCGACGAGGGAGGTGTTGCCGAACCCGTAGGCGAACACCGACCGGATCCCGGTGTCCTGGAGGCCCTGGATCGCCGCGTCGGCGTGGTCCGGCGTGTTCATGATGTGGGACCAGTCGACGAGGGTCGTGATGCCCGCGTTGATGCACTCGAGCGCGCCCCAGCGGTTCGCGGCGAGGACGTCGTCGGGGCGGTAGTGCGGGGCGAACTTGTCGAGGATCGAGCCGAAGTAGGTGATCAGCGCGAAGTCCGGGGCACAGGTGCGGATCGACGTCTCCCACGTGTGGCGGTGGGTGTCGATGAAGCCCGGGATCACGATGTCGCCGGCGGCGTCGATGACCTTCGCGCCGTCCGCCGACAGGTTCGGCCCGACGGCCTCGATCCGGCTGCCGTCGATCAGGACGTCGGCCCGCGGCAGCTCGCCGAGATCCGCGTCCTGGGTCAGGACGATGCCGTTCTTGATCAGGATCCGGTCAGCCATGGATGCCTCCTCTGTGGGACGTGTTCGGTGACGACGCGGACGGGCGCGGTGCGGGAGTCCCGATCGTCCGGGTGTCGAGCATCGTGATCGGACGGACTCTAGCCGGGCGTCCCCTCCTCGTTGGCGCGCCGCGAGCCCGCGGCCGCCGGCCGCCTGGCCCGGCCGCGCAGCTCCTGCGCGACGGTCGAGAAGTCGTTGCCCCCGCGGCCCCGCTCGGACGCCGAGCGGACCAGCGCGAGGTTGACGGTCGCCTGCGGGACCTGGAGCCCCAGTGACTCGGCGAAGGCGGTGATCAGCCCCAGGTCCTTGGCGGCGAGGTCGAGCGAGAACGCCACCGGCGTCCCGTCCGGGTCGAGGAACGCCGCCCGCTTGTAGCCCACGTACGGCGCCCCGACGGCGCTCGCCGCCAGCACGTCGTAGGCGGCCGAGCGGTCGATCCCGGCCAGCTCGGCCAGCACGAGCCCCTCCGACAGGGCCCCGTTGAGGCCGAAGATGACGGCGTTGGTGGCCAGCTTCATCGCGGCGCCGGTCCCCAGCGGCCCCAGATGGAAGATCACCCTGGCGAGCGCCTCGAGCGCGGGCCTCGCCCGCTCGAGGTCGGCTGCATCGCCGCCCACCATCAGCGTCAGCTGGCCCAATTCCGCCAGCGCGGTCGACCCGCTCACCGGCGCGTCGAGCAGCCCGACGCCGGCGGCCTTCGCCGCTGGCTCGAACGCGCGCAGCGCCTCGGGCGTGACGGTGCTCAGGTCCACGAGCACGCCGCCTCGCCGCGCCCCGGCCAGGAGCCCGTCGTCGCCGCCGTAGACCTGCGCGACCGCGTCGTCGTCGGCCAGCATCGTGATCGTGACGTCGGCGGCCGCCGCCGCCTCGGCCGGCAACCCCGCCACGCGCGCCCCGAGCTCCGCCGCCAGCGCCTCGGCCCGGTCCCGGCTGCGGTTGTGGAGCACCAGGGGGTAGCCCGCGCGGGCCAGCGCCTTCGCCATCGCCGAGCCCATCCGCCCCGTGCCGACGACGCCGACCGTCGGCCCGGCGCCTCCGGCGGTCACGTCGCCTCCTCCATCCGGCGCCGCACGGTGTCGACGATCCGGTCGACGCCAGGGATTGCGAGATCCTCGAGCGACGCCGCGGACGGCAGCGGCACGTGCGGCGTCGTGATCCGCCCGATCGGGGCGTCCAGGCTCCAGAACCCCTCGTCGGCCACGATCGAGACGATCTCGGCGCCCCAGCCCAGCAGGCGCGGATTCTCCTCGACCGTGAACAGCCGGCTCGTCTTCGCGACGGAGTCGAGGATCGTCCGGACGTCGAGCGGCACGAGGCTGCGCAGGTCGATGACCTCGGCGTCGATCCCGTGCTCGGCCTGGAGCCGCTCGGCCGCCTCGACGGCCCGCGGGACCATCGCCGCCAGGGCCACGATCGTGCAGTCGGCGCCTTCGCGCACGATCGCCGCGCGGCCCAGCGGCACCACGTGGTCGCCGTCGGGGACCTCGCCCTTGACCGCGAACAGCGCCTTGTGCTCGCAGAAGATCACCGGGTCGTCGTCCCGGACCGCCGACGCCATGAGGCCGACCACGTCCGCGGGCGAGGACGGCGCGACGACCTTGAGGCCGGGGATCGCCATCGCCCAGTTCTCGACGCTCTGGCTGTGCTGGGCGCCGAATCGGAGCCCGGCCCCGTTGGCCGTCCGCAGCACGAGCGGGACGGAGACCTGCCCGTCGGTCATGTAGCGCGACTTCGCGATCTGGTTGGCGACCATGTCCCAGGTGACGGCGAAGAAGTCGCTGAACATCAGCTCGGCGATCGGCCGCAGGCCGGTCATCGCGGCGCCCATCGCGGCGCCGACGATCGCCTGCTCGCTGATCGGCGTGTCCCGCACGCGCTTCTCGCCGAACCGGGCGAACAGCCCCTCGGTCAGCTTGAACACGCCCCCGGCCGCGCCGACGTCCTCGCCGATCAGGACGACCGAGGCGTCGCGGTCCATCTCGCGCGCGATGCCCTCGGCGACCGCCGCGCGGTACGTGAGCTCCGTCGTCCCCGTCACGAGCCGTCGCCCCGCCACGAGGAGCCGCCGTCGGCCCAGACGTGGGTCAGGATCACCGCGGGATCGGGCTCCGGCGCCTCGCGCGCCTCCTGCTCGGCCGCGGCCACCTTCGCCGTCGATTCCTGTTCGATCGCGGCCACCGCCGCCTCGTTCACGCCCGATGCCAGAAGGCGCTCGCGATAGTGCGGGAGGGGATCCCGGGCCAGCCAGGCCTTGACCTCGTCGTCCGGGCGGTACTTGCCGGGATCGGCGCGCGAGTGGCCGCCGTGGCGGTACGTCAGGGCCTCGATCAGGGATGGCCCCTCGCCCGCCCTGGCCCGCCGGATCGCCTCGCTGGCGACGGCATAGACCGCGTCGGGATCGTTGCCGTCGACCACGATCGGCTCCAGGCCGTAAGCGCTCGCCCGGTCGGCCGCCGGCCTCGGCACCGCGGTCACGGCCCCGATCGGCGTGTACTCCATGTACTGGTTGTTCTCGCACACGAACACCACGGGGGCCTTCCAGACGGCGGCCATGTTCAGGGCCTCGTGGAACGCGCCGATGTTGGTGGTCCCGTCGCCGAAGAAGCAGACCGCGACCTGCTCGGTGCCCCGGTACTGCGCGGACCACGCCGCCCCGAGCGCGATCGGCAGGTGGGCGCCGACGATCGCGTAGCTGCCCATGACGCCGTGCTCGACCGAGGTCAGGTGCATCGAGCCGCCCTTGCCCCCCAGCAGCCCGGTCCCGCGCCCGAACAGCTCGGCCAGCATCGGCGCCATCGGCACGCCCCGGGCCAGCGTGTGGTTGTGGCCGCGGTAGGTGCAGAAGGTCCAGTCGTCGGGGCGCATCGCGGCCGCGACGCCCGCCGCGACGGCCTCCTGCCCGATGCCCAGGTGCGTGGTCCCGCGCACCAGCCCCTCGAAGAACAGCTCCTGGGCCCGCGTCTCGAAGTCGCGGCACTCGACCATCGTCCGGTAGATGCCGAGGGCGGTCTCGAGGTCGGGGGCGGCGACGGCGGTGTCAACCAAGACGGCGACCCTCAGTAGGCGTTGGCGACGAACAGCTCTTGCGAGGGGAACTTCGTGATGACCTGGGGCCCGTCGGCGGTGATCACGACCTCCTCCTCGATCCGCGCTGCCGAGTACCCGTCCTTGGCCGGGCAGTACGTCTCGAGCGCAATGACCATGCCCTCCTTGAGCTCAACGGGATGCTCGAGGGAGTTGAGGCGGCTGATGATCGGCCGCTCGTGGAGGAACAGCCCCACGCTGTGGCCGAACTGGAGGCCGAAGCACTCCATCTCGTTGGCGAACCCGAACTCCTCGGCCTTGGGCCACACCGCAGCGACCTGGTCGGTGCCGATCCCGGGGCGCATGAGCTCGATCGAGGCGTCGATCCACTCGCGTGCCTTGGTGTACGCGTCGCGCTGGGCGTCGGTTGCGCGCCCGACGACGAACGTCCGGTAGTAGCAGGTCTTGTAGCCGACGAAGGTGTGGATGATGTCGAAGAAGGCCTGGTCGCCCGGGCGGATGATCCGGTCGCTGAACACATGCGGGTGGGGGCTGCATCGCTCGCCCGACACGGCGTTGATGTTGTCCACGTGCTCCGACCCGAGGTCGAACAGGAAGCGCGTGACGTCCGCGACGAGATCGCTCTCACGGACGCCGGGCTTGAGGCGCTCCGACAGCATCTGGTAGGCGCCGTCGACCATCGAGCAGGCCGTGTTGAGCAGCATGATCTCGTCGATCGACTTGACCTCGCGGGCGTCGAGCATCACCTGCTGGGCGTCGCGGACCGTGATCCCCTCGGCCTCGAGCGCGGCGACCATCGGCGGCTCGGCGATGTCCACGCCGAGCGGCATGTCGAGCACGCCATCGGCCTTCAGGATCTCGCAGACCTCCCGCGCGGCCCGTCGGAACAGGCCGGCGTCGGGGGCGACCGCACCCCGCAGGCCGACCATCCCGGCGTGGATGTTCTCCTGGGCCAGCCACGGGCAGTTCAGGCGGTGGTGCCTGGCCGCGGACCCGAAGTCCCAGATGTGGGGGCTGCCACCGCGCGTCTGGAGCGCGTAGCGCGTCATCTTGTCGCGGGCCCACTCGCCGATGTGCGTGCTGGTGACGTAGCGGATGTTGTTGAAGTCGAACAGCAGCATGGAGCCAAGGTCGGAGGCGTCGAGCGCGGCCCTGGTGCGGCCGAAGCGATACGACCGGAGGCGGTCCGGGTTGACCCGCTCCTCCCAGTCGACGGTCATCGCTCCCGGTGACGCGAACGTCCTCATCCGGATCCTTTCATGCAGGCTCGGCGTGACACGAGCGCGAGTGCGCCGTTCACTAATGCTACACAGCCGTGGAGCAGGCGCAACCCGGCGGCAACACTCGACAGGTAGCATGGAAGCGCCAACACCAAGCGAGGAGAGCGCGTGGGCGTCGAGCGGCGCGGCGGAGCGACGGAGCCCGAGTACGCCACCATGGGCGACCGGCTCCGTCAGGCGCGCCGGGCGCGCGGCCTCAGCCTGCGGGGCCTGGCCGAGGTCGTGGGCGTGTCGCCCAGCCTCATCTCCCAGGTCGAGACCGGACGCGCCAAGCCGTCGGTCAACACCCTGTACGCGCTCGCGACGGAGCTCGGGATCTCCCTCGACGTCCTGCTGTTCATGGACACCCAGCCGCCGGCGCCCAACGGCACGAGCGAGGAGTTTGGCAGCACCCTGGCGTCGACGTCCCCGCACGTTCCCGTGCAGCGCGCGGCCTCGCGATCCACGATCCGCCTCGGTTCCGGAGTGGTCTGGGAGCGGCTCACCACCGAGTCGATCCGCAACGTGGACTTCCTCCATGTCACGTACGAGGTCGGCGGCGAGAGCAGCCCGGCCGACGCCTTCCAGCGGCACTCGGGCCAGGAGTGGGGCTACGTGCTGAGCGGCACCCTCACGGTGCGGATCGGGTTCGACGAGTACCTGCTGCAACCCGGCGACGCCATCAGCTTCGATTCCGCCGTCCCGCACCGGCTGTTCAACGCGGGCGACGTGCCGGCGCGCGCCGTGTGGTTCGTCCAGGGCCGCGGCTCCGTCGACATCGTCAAGCGCTGACCGGCGACCCGTCCACGGGACCCGCCGGCTGCCGGCGGAGTTGCAATCAGGCTTGACAGTCGTTCATTGGCTTTGCACACTCCCGGTCATCGTGGCGAGCCACGCCGTTCGCGATTCGGCACGGACGCCTGGTCTCGGCGGCGGAGCTGACGTGGCACACGCCGGGCCCGTCCGGGGCATCATCGAGGCGCCGCCCCGGCCCGACGGCCCGGGGCAGCGCCGCTAACGGGGTCGCAGCGTGTATCACGTCGGTCGCATCGATTGGTCGTTCGCGGACCAGCCCGCCGCCGCATCGGCCAGCTCTGCGGGCCTCGCCCGGGTCGTCCTCGTCGGGCGCGAGCAGGGCGCGATCCACACTGAGCTCGCGGCCGGGGCGTTCGCGCCGGGCGGCTGGCTGCGACGCCACGTTCACTCGTTCGAGGAGGCCCTGTACGTCCTCCAGGGCGAGCTCGTGGTCGAGATCGGCGGCGTCGCGCACCGGCTGGTCGCCGGCGACTTCTGCCTCATGCCGATCGGGACGTGGCACGCGTTGGCCAACGCCGGCGACGACCAGGTCCGCTGGCTCTCGGTGAGCACGCCCCAGCGGCTGGCGCCGGACGCCGGGCGCAAGGACACGTTCTTCACCCGCGGGTCGTTCGACCCGGGCGAGCTCGTCGAGCGCGCCGCGCGGCCCCGGTTCGGAGACCCGACCGTCCGCCTCGTCGGCCACTACGACGGCACACCGCCGCAAGCCGAGGCGCTGCGCGTCGACGACCCGGCGCGCGGCCGCAAGCCCGCGGGCATGGACACGGCCTTGCTCGCCTACAGCGGCATCTCCGTGAAGATGCTGGTCGACCGGGTGTTCGGCGCCGACCTGCTGACGATGTTCACCGTCGACTACGAGATCGGCGGCTCGGCGCAGCAGCACGACCACCCGTTCGAGGAGACGTACGTGTTCGTGGCGGGCGAGGTCGAGGCCGAGCTCGACGACACGGTCTACACGCTGCGCCCCGGCGATGTCGTGTTCTCGGGCGTGGGCAGCCTGCACGGCTTCTACAACACCGGGACCGAGCGGGTTCGCTGGCTCGAGACCCAGGCGCCGCAGCCTCCCGTCCGCCACGCGTATCGCTGGGCGCCGACGTGGACGAAGTTCGAGGAGGACAACGATGTCGGATGACGGGGCCGTGGTGGTCGTGGGCGGGACGCGGGCGATCGGCCGGGAGCTGGTCCGCCACTACGTCGGGCAGGGGCGCGACGTCGTGCTGACGGGGCAGTCGTCGGAGAACGTCGCGGCGGCCGTGGCCGAGCACGGCGACGCCGTTCGGGGCGTGGTATTCGACCTCGCCGATCCCCACTCGATCGCGGCCGCGCTCGCGGACGTCGGACCCGTCCATCGCCTGGCCCTGGTGGCGATCGACCGCGACCAGAACAGGGTCGACGACTACGACATCGACCGGGCGATCCGGCTGGTCACCCTCAAGCTGGTCGGCTACACGGCCGTCGTGTCCGCGCTCCGTGACCGGATGTCCGACGCCTCGTCGATCGTGCTGTTCGGGGGCATGGCCAAGGAGCGCCCCTACCCGGGCTCGACGACGGTCACGACGGTGAACGGCGGCGTCGTCGGGCTGACCCGCACGCTGGTCGAGGAGCTGCGGCCGATCCGGGTCAACTCGATCCACCCGGGCGTCGTCGGCGACAGCCCGTACTGGTCCGGCAAGCCGGCGGCGATCGCGAAGTACACGTCCGAGACGCCGACCGGGCGCCTCGTGGAGATGAACGAGATCGTCGACGCGGCCGTGTTCCTGCTCGAGAACGGCGGGGTCAACGGCGTCGAGCTCATCGTCGACTGCGGCTGGCACTGCCGCTGACGGTCGCCGCGGGTTGACGAGCGGGGCCTCGCCGCAGACGATCCGGGCATGGACGAGGAGCTCGACCCGCGGGAGGTCGCACGCGACCGGCGGCGGGATCACGACGCCGACGCCGCTCGCCGCGCGCTGATGCGCCCGGGCATGGGCAAGGTGTTCAAGCAGATCCTGGACCGCCAGGGCCGCGACGCCGACGAGCCGCCGAAGCGTCGTCGGCGGCGCGCGGGCTAGGAGCGGTCCGGCCGTCCGGGGCCGTCACGCAGTCAGCGCGGCCCGGGCCGCGTGAAGGCGCCGTCCGGCGCCCGCAGCATCCGCCGCACGTCGACGACGGAGGCGGGGTCGATCGGCCCGTAGACGTGCGGGTAGCGCCGCGCCGGGTCGTCGAACCGCCACGGGCTCCCCGTCCGCTCGAGGTCGAGCGTCAGCAGCAGGAACGGCCGCGGGTCCGCCGCGTAGAAACGGTTGGCCACCTCGACCATCTCCGCATCGCCGTCGGTGCAGTGGACGAACCCGTCCTCCGCGTAGGCCGCGGGCAGGTAGGGCGCGGCCGGGTCGTGCGCGTCCCACACGTCCTCTGGCACGAGGTGGAGCGTCAGGCGCGGCATCGCGCCCGCGTCAGGACGTCGCCGGCTGGTCCACGGACACCCACCGTCGGTCCAGTGCGAGCTGGATCACCGTGGGCCCCGAGGCCGCCAGAGCCGTGCGCAGGGCCGGCTCGAACGCGGCGTCCGTGTCGACGCGCACCCCGCGGGCCCCGCATGCGCGTGCGGCGGCCGCGAAGTCGATCGGCCCGAGGTCGGTGCCCGGCGACGTCGGGCTGCCCTCCCGGACCTGGTGGGCATGGATCATCCCGTACTGCTCGTTGTCGAACACGAGCGCGATGACCTGCGCCCCCTCGCGCACGGCCGTCTCGACCTCGGCCAGCGACATCCCCATCCCGCCGTCCCCGAGGAGCGCCACCACGCGCCGCTCGCGATGGACCAGCGCGGCCGCGAGCGCGGCCGGAAAGCCGTAGCCCATGGCGCCGGACGTCGGCCCGAGGAATGTGCCCGGCCGGCGGAACCGGAAGCCGCGTGCGGCCCAGCCGCCGAACGCGCCGGCGTCGGTGGTCACGATCGCGTCGTCGGGGAGGAGCCGCCGAAGCTCGGCGACGATCCGGCCGGGGTGGACGCCCGGGCCGTCCCAGGCGGATCCATCGACCTCGGCCGCGGCTTCCCAGGCCGCTCGGTCGGCGCCGTTGTGGCCATCGCGCGCTGCGACGGGTGCGGCGACCAGCACGGCCTCCTTGAGCCGCGCGACGGCCGCGCGCAGGAACGCCCGCGCGTCGGCTCGGATCGCCAGGTCGGGGGCCGGCGACGCGCCGACCGCGGCCTCCCGCGGCTCGAGGTCGACGTGCATCCAGCGCTGGCCGGCGGCCGGCAGCGTGTACCCCGCCGTGGTGACCTCGCTCAGCCGCGACCCGATGACGAGCAACGCGTCCGCCGTCCGGAGTCGGTCCCGGACGACCTCCGGGCTGCCGTACCCGGCCATGCCGAGGTAGAGCACGTGGTCGTTGGGGATGACGTCGCCGCGGCGCCAGCCGGCGATCACCGGGACGTGCAGGAGCTCAGCGAACCGGACGAGGTCGTTGGAGCAGCGGGCACGCAGCACGCCCGCGCCGGCCAGGATGACCGGCCGCTCGGCGGCGGCGAGCAGGTGCAGCACCGCGCGGACGTCGCCGGTCGCCGGGACGTCGGGGTGGGCGCGCACGATCGGCGCGCGCGTGCCCTCGGGGATCGCGAGGTGCAGGACGTCTTCGGGCAGCGCCAGCAGGGCCGGTCCCGGACGGCCCTCGACGGTGGCCCGGACCGCCGCCTCCAGCGTCGCCGCCGCCGTCAGCGGGTCGTCGATCTCGCCCGCCCACTTCGCGAGCCTGCCGATGCTCCCGACGAGGTCGACCTCCTGGAATGCCTCCCGACCCCGGACGCTTCGGTCGACCTGGCCGACCAGCACGAACATCGGGGTCGAGTCGGCGGTCGCGGTGTGGATGCCGATGGCGAGGTTGGCGGCGCCGACCGCGCGGGTGCCCAGGCAGGCGGCCGGGCGACCCGTGAGCTGCCCGTACGCCTCGGCCGCGAACGCCGCGCCACCCTCGTGGCGCGTCGCGACCACCCGGATTCCCGCCGCCTGGAGCGCGTCGAGCACGGGCAGGAAGCTCTCGCCCGGGACGGTGAACGCGATCCGCACGCCGGCGGCGCGCAGGGTGGCGGCGATGAGCTCGGCGACCGTCGACGGCAGGGGCGGCTCGACGGCCGCATCGCTGGCCGACCCGGCCTCATCGGACGGCGCGTCGTCGTCGGCCTGCTCGTCGTCCGCGGCCTCGGCGACCGTCTCGACGGTATCGACAGCCGCCACGGCGTCGTCCGTGTCCGACGGCACCTCGTCCGCGCGGGGCGCGTCGTCGTCGACCACGGCCGGCTCGATGACCGACGCGTCCATCACGCCCACGGGGGCCGCCCCCAGGCGTCCGTCGGCCGGAGCGAGATCGCCGGCGTCGACCCGGTCCACGTCGCTCCGGGGCGAGCCTTCGCTCGCGGGCGATCCGGCGGCGTCGGGGGCTTCGGTGCCTTCCGCGGCTTCGCGGCCAAGCGGCTCGTCGAGGTGGGGCTGCATCGCGACCTCCTGTCGTCCGGCCTGGGCGGCGGTCCGTCCGTGGCCGGGGCGTGCGAGGTGGGCCTACCGGCCCACGGGGGCGGCGGCCGTGGGGATCAGCGCCGCGAGCATGCCCGCGACGACGACCACGGCCACGATGATCATCACGATTCTGGTGGTGCGTCCGGATCCGGGCATCGTCCCCCGCCTACCGGTAGTTCTCGAACTGGAGCGGGACCTCCACGTCGAGCTCCCGCAGCCGGACGATCACCTTCTGGAGCTCGTCCTTGCTCTTGCTCGCCACGCGGATGGCGTCGCCCTGGATCCGCGGCTGGACCTTCGGGAACTCGTCGCGGATCTGCTTGACCAGCTTCCGCGCGAGGTCGTCGGACAGGCCGCGCCTCAGTCCGATGACCTGGCGGACCTTGTTGCCGCCGGCGGGCTCCACCGTCCCCCACTCGAAGATCTTCAGCGACAGGCCGCGCCGGACCGCCTTCGACTCGATCAGATCACGGACCGACCGCGCCCGGAAATCGTCGTCGGTGACCAGGACGAGCTCGGTCTTCTCCTGGGTCAGCTGGACGGTCGCGCCCTTGAAGTCGTAGCGCTGCTGGACCTCCCGACGCACCTGGTCGAGGGCGTTCCGAAGCTCCTGTTCGTCGAAGTCCGAGACGACGTCGAACGAGACCTCGCCCGCCATCGGCCCTCCTTTCAGCCCGCGAGGTGCTCGCGAGTCACTGTCCACAGCCGCAGGCGCGTGATGCGCCCGTCCTCCCCCACCTCGGCGGAGAGGAAGCCTGCCTGCCGGACCTTCGCATCGTCCCCGATCCGCGTCCAGCTGGCGTGCCAGGCGGCCAGGAAGGTGTCGCCCGAGACCCAGTGCCGCTCGATGGCCAGGTCGTAGTAGCGCTCCGCGTCGGCCGCCTCGAGCAAGTATGCCCGCAGCGCGTTGTGCCCGGCGAGCGCGGGCTCGAACGGGTCCAGGACGAGCTCGGCCTCGTCGGCGAACAGGGCGACGAACGCGTCGCCGTCGTGGCCCATGCGGGCCTTCGTGAACGCCTCGAGCATGTCGTGCGCCTGCGGGTAGCCGACGGTCATCGGGCCTCCTCCAGGTGGGCGAGCAGCAGCTCGCCGATGCGGTACGACCGGCCGCCGCCCATCACCAGCACGACGTCGCCGGCTCGGACCTCGCCCGCGAGCCAGGCCGCGGTCGCCTCGACGCTCCCGGGGGCCGCGACGGGGATCGCCGGGTTGCGGGCCGCGACGGCCGCGGCGAGCCCCGCGGCCGAGCTGATCGACGTGTCGGGATCGCGCCCCGCCCAGATGTCGGCGACCGCGACGGCGTCGGCCGCCGCGAGCGCCTCGGCGAAGCCATCGAGGAGCGCGGCCGTCCGGTGGTAGGTCAGCGGCTCGTACACGGCCCACGCGCGGCGGCCCGGCTCGCGCTGGCGGACGGCCGCGAGCGTCTCCCGGATCGCGGTCGGGTGGTGGCCATAGTCGTCGTACACCACCACGCCCGCGGCCTCGCCCTTCCGCTCCAGCCGGCGGCCGACACCACCGAACCCGGCGAGGCCCGCGGCGAGCGTCGCGGCATCGACACCCAGCGACGCCGCGGCGCCGGCCACGCCCAGGGCGTTGGCGGCGTTGTGGCGCCCGGCCGTCGGCAGACGCACGGGGACCGGGCCGGCGAGCGGATCGAGGCCGGCGATCTCGAGCGTCGTCGTGGCGGGCGCGGTCGCCGTGATCCGGCCCAGGAGCGCCTCGGCCGGTCCGAGGGCGCTGACGAAGCGGTCGGCGATCCCGCGGGCGAAGCCGCCGATCCGCAGCGGTGGCGCGTCCACGAGGGCCGTCGCCACGATCCTGCCGGGCCAGTCGCCCAGCCGGGCGACCAGCTCCGCGACCCCGTCGTCGCCGACGTTGGCGACCAGCACCGGCGGAACGGCCCCGACGCCGTCGCCGGCGTCGCCGGCCCGTCGGATCCACGCCTCGAACGCCGCCAGGACCGCCGCCCGGTCGGCGAACACGTCGGGGTGGTCCCATTCCGCGGACGTCAGCACGATCACGGCCGGGCGATAGGCGTCGAAGTTGCCGGCGTACTCGTCGGCCTCGACCACGAACGCGTCGCCCGCGCCCCGGCGCGCCGTCGCGGGCACCCCGAACCCCGTCAGCGTCGCCGGGAGCACGGCCCCGACGAACGCTCCCGGATCGAGGCCGGCCGAGGCCAGGACGTGGACCAGCCAGCCCGCCGACGTGCTCTTGCCGTGCGTGCCGGCGATCCCGACCAGCCGCCGGCCCGCCGCCGCGTCGGCGACGACCTGCTGCCACGCCTCGATCGGGATCCCGAGGTCGCGGGCCGCCGCCAGCTCCGCGTTGCCGGGGTCGATCGCCGTGAGGGCCTTGGTGACCGCGAGCCGGGCCGGCCGCTCCTCCCCGGTGACGTGCCGCGGATCGTGGCGGGGTGCGAGGGCGATGCGGGCGGCGACGAGGGCGGGCGTGTAAGGGCTCGGGCCGCCGGGGTCGCAGCCGTCGACGACCGCACCGGCCCACGACGCCAGCAGGGCCGCCGCCGACGCCCCGGCCCCGGCCGCCCCGACCACGTGGATCCGCTCACCCGCGCGGATCGGCCGCGCCGCGCGGGCCGGCGCGAGCCCGGCGCCGACCTCGGCCGCGCCGCGGACCGTCATGTGCCCGTCCCGCGCGCGCTCACCCGGCGCGTCCCGGCGCCGCGGCCTCCCCGTGTCCCACCGGCTCCCCGTCCTCGACCCGTTCCAGCAGCATCTCGAGCGCCGCCCGAGCCGAATCGCGCTTGTTCGCGAATCGATCGCCGGGCCACAGGAATCGCCGGACCGCCGGGTCGCCCAGCCCGGCCACCGCCACGTAGACGAGGCCGACCGGCTTCGCCTCGGTCCCGCCGTCGGGGCCGGCGACCCCGGTCACGCCGACGCCCAGGTCGGCCGCCAGGCGGTCGCGGGCGCCCTCGGCCATCGCGAGCGCCACCTGCGCGGACACGGCGCCATGCGCCGCGAGCACGTCCTCGGGGACGCCCAGCTGGCGCTGCTTGACCGCGTCGGAGTAGGCCACGATCCCGCCCGCGAGGTACGCCGACGAGCCCGGCACCTCGGTGATCAGGTGGGCGACGAGGCCGCCGGTGCACGACTCGGCGGTGGCGACCGTCAGCCCCCGCCCCACGCACCCCGCCTGGAGGCGCCCGGCGAGCTCGACCAGCGGGTCGGCCACGTCAGACCCTGTCGGTGCGGACCGGATCGTCGGGTGGCGCGAACAGCCACGTCTCGGGATTGCTGTCTTTCGACATGCGCCCGAGGTCGTGGCCGTTGAGCGTGAAGTAGGTCGCGCTCGACTTCCCGGTCCGGACCTCGATCGAGTCCTTGGCGGTGAACGTCACGACCTTGCCCGGGTCGTAGACGCGGCCCGCGGCGCCGGTCACGTCGGACACCTTGCCGTCGACCCAGACCTTCAGCCACGCGCGGGAACCCTTGATCGCGACGACGAGGTTCACGCCCTTGTACCTGATCGAGACGTTGCGCGTGAGCGTGACCGACTTGCCCTCCGACGAGGTCGCGGTCACCACGATCTGCCATTTGCCGGCCGCCAGGTCGAGCGGCGAATCGAAGCCGCCATCGGCATCGACGTTGACCGTCACCGGCCCGACGTCGGGTGCCCCCGCGGGGGCCGACGGGAGCGGGCTGGTCGCGGGCGCGCCGTCGGCGGCGCCGGTGAGGTTCGCGGAGATGGCGACCGTCTTGGCGTTCGTGGTCTTGCCCTTGACCGGGATGGCGCCGTTCTCGAACTGCGCCCCCTCGGCCGGCGAGTCCACCGTCAGGGTCGGCGCCTCGACGACGTTGAACGGAACCGTGATGAACACGCGGGCGGGCGTGTCGGCGGTCTTGCCGGTGTCCGGGTCGAGGGCGGTGATGTCGAACTGGTTGCGCCCCCGGCGCAGCTCGACGTCGACGCTCCAGGCGCCCGTCGAGTCAGCCGACTCGCGGTAGGGCTGCTCCATCCCTGCGGCGGCGACCGTGATCGTGGCGTTCGGGATCGACGTCCCGCGCAGCGTGTACGACGTGGCGTCCTCCGCGACGTCGATCACGGCCTGGCCGGGGTCCGTCACGGCCAGCGTCGGAGGCTTCGCGAACCGGATCAGCTGGACGCCCATGAACACGGCGAACACGGCGATCAGGACCGTGAGCAGCGCCGCGACGACGACGGCCGGCGAGAACGTCAGGCCCTGGCGCGGCGCCTCGATCGGGCGCGGGACCGCGAGGACGGGCTCGGCCGGGATCGACGCGTCGCCGCGCTCGCGCTTCCACTGCCGGATGACGTCCTCGGGGTCGAGGCCGAGGTACAGCGCGTAGTTGCGCAGGAACCCCTTCGTGTACACCGCGCCGGGGAGCTCGGCGTAGTCGCCCTGCTCGAGCGCCGCGAGGTAGCGCGCCCGGATCTTGGTGTCGCGCTCGGCGCGGTAGAGGTCGACGCCCTTGCGCTCGCGCGCGGCGACGAGGCGTTCGGGCAGCGTCGGTCCGGCGTCGGCGAACCCCTCGCGGTGATCCGCGCGCCCATCGACGCGAGCCCGTCGCAGCTCGTCTCGCGTGGTCATGCGTCGTCCTCGTTCTCATCCCCGGGGGCCGCGTCGTCTCGGCGCAGGACCACCCGGGCGTTCGATCCGTCGAACGCCCCCACGTACCCTCGCGCCTCCAGCTGGTCGATGATTCGGGCGGCCCGGGCGTACCCGATCCGGAGGCGTCGTTGGAGGAGCGACGCGGAAGCACGATCGTACTCCCGGATGACCGAAACGGCATCAGGCAACAACCGATCGGCATCCTCGTCCGCGAGATCGTCGACCGAACCCGTCGACTCCTCGTCGCCCTCGACGATCGCCATGTCGTAGTGGGGGTCCTCGATCTGGCCACGCCAATCGTCGGTGATCCGCCCGATCTCGGCGTCGGACACGAACACGCCCTGGAGGCGCATCGGGCGCGGCAGGTCCGAGGGCTGGTAGAGCATGTCGCCGCGGCCGATGAGGTCCTCGGCGCCCGGAGCGTCGAGGATCGTGCGGCTGTCGATCTGGGAGGCCATCGCGAACGCGATCCGGCTCGGGAAGTTGGCCTTGATCAGGCCGGTGACGACGTTGACCGACGGGCGCTGGGTCGCGAGGACCATGTGGATCCCGGTGGCGCGGGCCTTCTGGGCCAGGCGCACGATCGGGTCCTCGACGTGCTTGCCCTCGCGCATCATCAGGTCGGCCAGCTCGTCGATCACGATCACGATGTACGGGAGGCGGTCGGCCGGGTCGGCGCGGGTCTCGTTGAACGCCTTGATGTTGCGCGCGGTGGCGCCCGCGAACCGGCGGTAGCGGTTCTCCATCTCGCCCACCGCCCACTTGAGCGCGGCCTTGGCGCGCTCGGGCTCGGTGATCACGGGGACCAGCAGGTGGGGCAGGCCGTTGTAGCCCGCGAGCTCGACCCGCTTGAGGTCCATCAGGATCATCCGCGTGTCGTCGGGGGTCGCGTTGCACAGCAGGCTCGTGATCAGCGCGTTGACCATCACGCTCTTGCCCGAGCCGGTGGCGCCCGCGATCAGCAGGTGGGGCATCTTGGCGAGGTCGACGGCCATCGCCTTGCCGGCCACGTCCCGGCCCAGGGCGAACGTCAGCGTCGAGCCCGAGCCGCGGAAGTCGACCTCGTCGAGGATCCGCCGCAGCGCGACGACGTTGAACTCCTTGTTGGGGACCTCGATCCCGACCGCGCTCTTGCCCGGGATCGGCGCCTCGATCCGGATGCTCCGGGCGGCGAGGGCCATCGACAGGTCGTCGGACAGGGCCTCGATCCGGCTGACCTTGATGTGCGGCGCCGGCTGGACCTCGTACTGGGTCACCACCGGGCCCGCGTTGCGGCCGACGATGCGGGCGTCGATGTCGAAGCTCTTGAGCTTCTCGACGATCCGCGCCTCGTTCCACGTGTGGACCGCGTCCGCATTCGCGCCCGCGGCGGCCGTCGGCAGCTCGTTGAGGTCCAGCAGCTCGATCGGCGGCAGCACCCAGGCGATCGCCTCGCGGCGGGCCGGCGAGTCCGCGGCGTCGGTCACGTCCTCCGGATCGCGGAGCGCCGTCGCCGCGACCGCCATCGCCGGCGCGGCGCCGGCTCCGGACGTGCGGAGGGGCGCGATCGTGGCCGATGTCGGCGCGGGGTTCTGGACGCCGTAGGGGACGCCGTCACCGGTGTCGGAACCCCAGACGCCCGTCTGGCCCGGCGCGTCGCCGGGTGCCAGCCGAGGCGCCTTGCCCCGGCGGCCGGACTCGGCCATGACACCCACGCCCGCGGCCGTCCCGGAGGCCGCCTCGGCCCGGGGTTCCGCGGCCTTCGGCGCGGCGACGGGCTCGCCGGCCCGGGTCGTCCGGTCCTGGAGCGTGGTCCCCGCGGCTCGAGCGGCGCGCGTCGCGGGCGACAGCAGCGCGCGCAACGGCATGTCGAAGGCGATCAGCAGACCGGCGATCGTCAACCCCAGCAGGATCACGAACGCGCCCGGCGTCGTCAGCGCCGGCTCGAACAGGCCGTCGAGGAACCGGCCGATGCGGCCGCCCGTGAACTCGCCGGAGAACTCGATCAGCTGCATCAGGCCCAGCACGCCCACGTAGGCCATCGCGATGCCCAGCAGCGTCCGGCCCCACGGCGCGCCCGGATCGCGGCCCGGGCCCCACTCGAGGTACCAGCCCGACAGCAGCAGCACGAACGGCAGCAGCCAGCGCCCGGTGCCGAAGTAGGGCACCGCGAGGTTGCGCCACCAGTCGGTGAGCGCGCCCTGCCCGGGCAGCATCAGCGCGATCAGCGTCACCGCGCCGAGCACCAGCAGCACGATCCCGATCAGCGACCGGACGACGGCCGGCGAGACACCCAGCGACAGGCTCGGCGACTTGCTGCGGCTCTTCGAGCGCGACGCCTGCGAGCGCCGCGCCGGCGCGGCGCGGGTCGTGGTCGTGCGGCGGCGGGTCGCCATCCGCTAGACCTCGACCACGACCGGGAACACCATCGGGCGCCGCTTGGTCTGCTCGTACAGGAAGCGCGACACGCCGTCCTTGATCTGCGCCTTGAGCAGCGCCACCTCGCTGATCCGGTCACCGGGCTGGTCGACCGCCTCGCGGATGCGGCGGATCGCCTCCTCGATGATCGGGTCCTCCTCGTTGCCGTGGACGAAGCCGCGCGTGATGATCTCGGGCCGGCCGACGACCTTGCCCGTCTGCTTGTCGACCTGGACCACGATCATGAACATCCCGTCGTTGGCGAGCGCCCGGCGGTCGCGCAGGACGACGTCGCCCACCTCGCCCACCGACAGGCCGTCGACGAACACGTAGCCCGCCGGCACCGGCTGGCCGCGCCGGGCGGAGCCGTCGGAGAAGATCTCGATGGGCGTGCCGTTCTCGATGATGAACACGTTCTCCGGCTTGACGCCCGTCTCCGTCGCGAGGCGGCCGTGCTGGACCTGCATCCGGAACTCGCCGTGCATGGGGATGAAGTAGGTCGGCTTGGTGAGCCCGAGCATGAGCTTGAGCTCCTCCTGGCTCGCGTGACCTGAGACGTGGGCGCGCTTGATCGTGTGGTAGTACACGTTCGCACCCGCCTTGAACAGGTTGTCAATGGTGCGGGCGACGTATTCCTCGTTGCCGGGGATGGGGCTGGCCGACACGATGACGGTGTCGCCGGGCTGGATCTCGACGAACCGGTGGTCGCGGTTGGCCATTCGCGCGAGGCCCGCCATCGGCTCGCCCTGGGCGCCCGTCGTGGCGATCACGAGCCGGTCGTTGGGGATGTCCTTGATCTTGTCCTTGGCGACGATCGAGGAGGGGTCGTAGGTCAGGTAGCCGAGGTCGGTCGCGATCCGGAAGTTCTGCTCCATCGAGCGGCCGATGACGGCGACCTTGCGGTTCATCTCGGCCGCGGCGTCGAGCACCTGCTGGATGCGCGCGATGTTGCTGGCGAAGGTCGCGACGATCACGCGGCCGTCGAGCGGCTCCATGATCTCGCGGAACGCTTCGCCGACCGTCCGCTCGGACGGCGTGTAGCCCGGGTTCTCCGCCCGCGTCGAGTCCGACAGCAGGCAGATGACGCCCTCCTCGCCGAGGCGGGCGAGGATGTGGAAGTCGGACAGCTTGCCGTCGACCGGCGTGTGATCGAACTTGAAGTCGCCGGTGTGGACGACGATGCCGACCGGCGTGCGCAGCGCGATGCCCATCGCGTCCGGGATCGAGTGGCCGATCCGGAACGGGACCGCGGTGAACGGCCCGATCTGGAGCTCGTCGCCGGGCTCGAGCTCGAGCAGCGGGTTGTTGTGGAGCTTGTGCTCCTTGATCTTGTTGCCCAGCAGGCCGCGCGCGAGCGTGCTCGCGTAGACCGGGACGCCCGGGAACTCCGGCAGCACGTACGGGAGGCCACCGACGTGATCCTCGTGCGCGTGCGTGATCAGGAACGCCTTGACCTTGTGGCGGTTCTCCTTGAGGAACGTCACGTCGGGGACGACGAGGTCGATGCCGAACATCTCCTCGTCCGGGAACATGAGCCCGCAGTCGATTACGACGATGTCGTCGCCGTACTCGAAGCAGTACATGTTCTTGCCGATCTCCCCCACCCCGCCGAGCGGGATGATGCGGAGCGGCGTGCTCGGATCTGCCATCAGGTTCGTCGTCCGTCCCGGCGTCAGAACAGCGTCAGCTGGGCGGCGTCGTCGTCCGGCGCCCCGAGGGCGTCGGAACCGGCCGCGTCGAGCAGGGCCGCGTCGACGAGCGTGAGGTCGGCGGGGTCGAGCGCAAGGTCGAGGGGCTGGGGCGCACCCGCGGCGGCCGGATCCGCCGGCTCCATGACCGCCACGGCGGCCGGCGCCTTTCGCTCTCGCGCCCGGATGAGCACGTCCGGCACGCGCGCGATGTCCTGGTAGCTCTCCCGCTCCAGCGCCGGCGTGCGCAGCGCCGCGGCCGGGTGGTACATCGCGAACGCCAGCGCACTGGTCGGCCCGAGCTCCGGGTCGACCGGGGCGGTCGTGCCGTGGACCTGGCCGATGCGGGCGCCCGGCATGAACGTCCCCATCGAGTAGCGACCGAGGGTGACGACGACGGCCGGGTCGAGCGTCTCGAGCTGTCGGCGCAGGAACGGCGCGCAGGCCGCGATCTCGTCCGGCTGCGGGTCGCGGTTGTCGGGCGGCCGGCACTTCACGACGTTGGTGATGAACACGTCGTCGCGCTGCCAGCCGATGGAGCCCAGGAGGTGCACCAGCAGCCCGCCGGCGCGGCCGACGAACGGCCGGCCCTCGCGGTCCTCGTTGAAGCCCGGGCCTTCGCCGACGAACACGACCTCCGTGTCGGGGTCGCCCTCGCCCGGGACAGCCCTGGTCCGGCCTTGGTGCAGCCGGCACCGGGTGCAGGCCCGGACCTCGGTGGCGATGGCTTCGAGCGCCGCCTGGCGCTCGGCGCGCGTCACGCGGGTCGTCCCCCGGACGCCCCGACGGGTTCCCGCTCGCCCGTGCGATCGGACGCGCTGGCGCCCGATGCGCCGGCCCCGCGCTCGCTCGCCTTGTGGACCCAGCCGCGCTCGACCAGGACCTCGGCGATCTCGACGGCGTTGGACGCCGCGCCCTTGCGCAGGTTGTCCGACACGACCCAGAACGCGAGGCCGCGGTTGCCCTCGATCGACGGGTCCTGGCGGACCCGGCCCACGAACACATCGTCAGATCCGGCGGCTGTCTCCGCCAGCGGGTACTCGTTGGCGGCCGGATCGTCCTGCACGACCACGCCCTTGACGCCCGCGAACAGCGCCCTCGCCTCGGCCGGCGTGATCGCGTGGCTCGTCTCCACGTGGACCGCCTCCGAGTGGCTGACGAACACCGGGACGCGGACCGCCGTGCACGACAGCCGCAGGTCGGGCAGGTGCAGGATCTTGCGGCTCTCGGTGACGACCTTCCACTCCTCCTTCGTGTACCCGTTGTCCAGGAACACGTCGATGTGCGGCAAGGCGTTGAACGCGATCGGGTGGGGGTACACGGACGCGATCTTGGGCCGGCCCTCGGCGTGGGCCTTGACCTGCTCCTCGAGCTCGACGATCGCCTTGTGCCCGGTCCCCGCGACCGACTGGTAGGTGTCGACCACGATCCGCTCCAGGCCGACGGCGTCGCGCAGCGCCATCAGAGGCGGCATCAGCTGCATGGTCGAGCAGTTGGGGTTGGCGATGATGCCCTCGTGCCAGGCGAGGTCGTCGGGGTTGACCTGCGACACGACCAGCGGGACCGCGGGGTCCATGCGCCAGGCGCTGGAGTTGTCGATCACCACGGCGCCGCGCGCCGCGGCCTCGGGCGCGAGCACCCTGGACGTCCCGCCGCCGGCGCTGAACAGCGCGATGTCGACGCCCTCGAACGCGCCCGGCGTCGCCAGCTCGACCTCGAGCTCCCGTCCGCCCACCGTGATCCGACGCCCGGCCGAGCGCTCCGATGCCAGGAGCCGGAGCTCGGTCATCGGGAACGCCTTCTCGAGCAGGACCTGGGTCATCGTGCGGCCGACGGCGCCCGTCGCGCCGACGACGGCGACGGTCAGGGATTCGGGGCGACTTCCGGGCATGGTCCGACCTTCTGCTGGCTGGTTGTCGGGCACCGGCGGAGTATACCAGCGGGTTCCGGCCGGGCCGGGGTGCTGTCGGCCTAGTCGACCGCCACCGCCGATCGCGGCGCGAGCCCGTCGAGCTCCAGGCGCAGGCCCGCGGCGACCTCGCGGGCGATCTCGACGAACGCGAGCGACGCGGGCGATCGGTAGCGGTCCCGGTGCCAGATGAGCGCGATCCGGCGCGCCGGCAGGTCGGTCGGGATGACGACGATCGCGGGATCGGTCGTGTCCACGGCGAGCAGCGGCACCAGGGCCGTGCCCAGGCCCGCGCCGGCCATCGCCTGGACGGTGCCGTTGTCCTCGGAGCGGAACACGAAGTTCGGCTCGCGCCCGCGCGCGCGCAGGTACTGCTCGACCCAGCGCGTGCTGCGGCACGAGCGAAACCCGATCAGGCGCTGGTCGGCGATGAGCTCGATCGGCGGGATGCCCGCCAGCCCCGCGAGCGGCCCGCCGGCCGCCGTCACCAGAACGAACGGGTCCTGGAGCAGCTCGACGGCCTCGAACGGCCCCTCGGGGATGGGCAGCACGCCGAACGACAGGTCCAGGCGTCCCGGCTCGACGAACTCGAGCAGGCCCTGGTCGCTCGCGGCCTCCAGGAGCTGCACCTCGACGCCCGCCCAGGCCTGTCCGAAGCGCCCGATGATCGCCGGCAGCAGGCGGGTCCCGACGCTCTGGTAGACGCCCACGCGGAGCGTGCCGGTCTCGCCGGCCGCGTAGGCAAGCAGGTCCGCCCGTGCCGCCTGGAGCCGGTCTGCGATGGTCTCGACGTGGCCCAGGAGCAGGCGCCCGGCCTCGGTGAGCTCCACGGTGCGCCGGCCACGCGAACGGTCGAACAGCCGCACCCCGAGCGCGTTCTCGAGCGACATCACGTGCTGGCTGACCGCCGGCTGGGTGTAGTCGAGGGCGTCGGCGGCGCCGTGGAACGACCCCTCGGTCGCGACTGCCCGGAAGCTCAGCAGCTGCCGGAGGCTGAGGTCCGCGAGGGCATCCGGAGGGACCGCCCCCGCCGTCAGACCGCCGCTCGAATAATCAGTTTCCATGATGTCTTATGAGAGCACATCCGATTGCTCTGATCAATACCCAGGCGCAGGATACTGGCATGGAACTCCTGATCGCAGCCCTCCTCGTGGCCATCCTCGGCGTCCTGGCGAGCGTCGCCGGCGCCGACTCCCGCGACCTCGACCCGCGGGGCCAGCCCCGCTCCTGGTAGGCGTCGCACCTGACGCCCCCGGCGCCTGAGCCGGGGGCGTCGCCGCGCCCGGCACCTGGCGGTGATCGCCGCCGACGCCGATGCGGCATGCTGCGGGAACCGCGAACCCGCAGCAGGAGGCCGCCGATGGACGACCGCACGACGACGCCCGCCTCGATCGAGCACCCGGGGCCGGCGGCCGCCCGGGGCCGGGACGGAGGTGCCGATCCATCGCCCGTCGCCGACCCGCGGGCCCTGACGATCCTCACCACCGAGCACTGGAGCCTGCTGAGCGCCCGCTCGCTGGTCTACAACGAGGCGTTCGCCCGCGCCGGCATGTTCCTGAGCTTCCTCGCCGCGTCGCTCGTGGCGCTCGGCCTGATGTCCGGCGCGATGGGCTTCAGCAACGAGTTCCTGGGCATCTCAGCGCTGGTGCTCGGCCTCGACCTGTTCATCGGGCTCGCGACGATGGGCCGCGTCGCGACGGCGACCAGCGAGGACATCCGGTTCCTGCAGGGGATGAACCGGCTGCGTCACGCGTACCACGAGACCGTCCCGGGCCTGGAGCCGTACTTCATCACCGGCCATTACGACGACGTACAGGGCATCTTCGCGAACTACGGCGCCGACGTGCGGCTCATGACCTGGCGATCCGTCGTCCACGGCTTCACGACCGTGGTCGGCATGCTGGGGGTGATCAACGCCGCGCTCACCGGGGTCGTCGTGGGGACCCTGGCGATCCTGATCCTCGGTGAGGGCGCCGAGGCCGTCACGATCGGGGTCGGGGCCTTCCTCGTGGTCCTGGTCCTCAGCGTCGCCTGGTCTGGGCGTGCGATCTCGGCGACGGTCGCGGACCTCCACCCCCGGTTCCCCAGCCCCGGCGCCTGACCGGCCGGCGAGGCGCGGGAATTCGAAGCACCCCCGGCGGTGCCGGGGGCGCGTGGAGTGGCGCTGCGAGCGAGCGTCCGGACCGGCCAACGCGGCGATCGGCCGGTCCGGCCGGTGACCGTTACTTGGCGAGGTGGCGCTGCATCGCCGCCTTGCGCGACAGGTTGACGCGGCCCTGGCGGTCGATCTCCATGACCACCACCATGACCTCGTCGCCGACGGACACGACGTCCTCGACGCTCGGCACGTGGTAGTCGGCGAGCTCGCCGATCCGGACCAGGCCTTCCTTGCCCGGCAGGATCTCGACGAAAGCGCCGAAGTTCATCAGCCGGGTGACCTTGCCGAGGTACAGCGCGCCGACCTCGACCTCGCGGGTCAGGCTCTCGATCCAGTTGATCGCCTTGCGCGAGTTCTCGCCCGAGACGGCGGCGATCTCGACGGTGCCGTCGTCCTCGACGTTGATCTCGGTCTGGGTCTCTTCCTGGATCTTGCGGATCATCGACCCACCCTTGCCGATGATCTCGCGGATCTTCTCGGGGTTGATCTTGATCGTGATGATCCGCGGCGCGAAGTCGGACATCTCCTCGCGCGCCGACGGCAGGACCTCGGTCATCTTGTCGAGGATGAACAGTCGGGCGGCGAGTGCCTGCTTGAGGCCCTCGCGGATGACCCGCTCGTCGATGCCCTTGACCTTGATGTCCATCTGGAGGGCGGTGATGCCCGTCGTCGTGCCGGTGACCTTGAAGTCCATGTCACCGATCGAGTCCTCCTTGCCGAGGATGTCGGTGAGGACCACGAAGTTGCCGCTGTCGCCGTCGAGCACGAGGCCCATCGCGGCGCCGGCCACCGGCGCCTTGATCGGCACGCCCGCGTCCATCAGCGCGAGGGTCGAGCCGCACGTCGATGCCATGGAGGTCGAACCGTTGCCGGCGACGACCTCGGACACGACGCGGATCACGTACGGGAACTCTTCCTGGCTCGGCAGCACCGGGAGCAGCGCGCGTCCGGCGAGGTTGCCGTGCCCGATGTCGCGCCGGGAGGGGCCGCGCATCGGCTTGTTCTCGCCCGTGCTGTAGGGCGGGAAGTTGTAGTGGTGGAGGTAGCGCTTCTCGGTCTCGGGGCTGATCGTGTCGATCCGCTGGACGTCCGACGACGCGCCGAGCGTGGCGACGGACAGCGCCTGGGTCTGGCCGCGGGTGAACAGGCCGGAGCCGTGCGCGCGCGGGAGCAGGCCGACCTCGACCGAGATCGGGCGGATCTCGTCGGTCGCCCGGCCGTCCATGCGCAGGCCCTCGGCGAGGACGAGCTTGCGGACGGTCTTCTTCTGCACCAGCCCGAACAGGCCCTTGCTGACGCGGGCGTTGCGGCGGGCCGTCTCGAGGAGCTTGGCCGACTCGGCGGCGTCCCCCTTCGCGGCGCGGACCGCGGTCGCGATCCCCTCGCCCAGCGCGTCGATGCGGCCCGGGAGGTCGTTCGCGAACCAGATGAGCAGGTTGGCGGTCGCCTCGGCGTCCGGCAGCGCGCGGTGGCTGGCCGAGAGCTCGACCCCGAAGAAGTTGGACAGCGTGCCGAGCTTGTAGTTCTCGAGGTCCGGGTACCCCTCGCGGGCGACGACGAGCGTGTCGAGGTACGCGCCGGGCTCGATGCGGGTGCCGTCCCCGAGGGCCTCCTCGAGGAACGCGATGTCGAAGCCGACCGAATGGCCGACGAGCGGGGCCTTGCCGACGAAGTCGAGCGCCTTGCGGGCGGCCTCGGCCGGGGTGGGCGCGCCCTTGACGTCCTTGTCGATGATGCCGTGCATCTGGTTGCCGACGATCGGGCGCCCGGGGTTGACGTAGCTGGACCAGCGGTCGGTGATCTTGCCGCCCTTGACCCGGACCGCCGCGACCTCGACGAGGTCGGCCATCCTGGGGTCGGTGCCGGTGGTCTCGACGTCGACGACGACGAACTCGCCGCCCGACCTCGCCAGCTCGGCGAACTTGAGCACGGAGTCGGTGAGCGGCTCGAGGTACGGCAGGCGCTTGGGCTTGCCGACGAGCTCGCGAAGCTTCTCCTGGAGGTCGATGAGCGGCGCCAGCGACCGGTGCCCGAACAGGATGGCCTCGGCCATGACGTCCTCGGGCAGGATCTTGACGCCCGCCTCGACCATCATGATCGCGTCGCGGGTGCCCGAGACGACGAGGTCGAGCTGGGACTCCTGGAGCTGGGTGTAGGTCGGGTTCAGGACGTACTCGCCGTCGATGTAGCCGACGCGCACGGCACCGACCGGGCCCTGGAACGGGATCTCGCTGATCGTCAGCGCGGCGGACGCGGCGATGGTGCCGAGGATGTCCGGGTCGTTCTCGTGGTCCGTCGAGAGGACGGTGATCACGATCTGGACGTCGTCCTTGTACCCCTCGGGGAACAGCGGGCGGATCGGGCGATCCGTGAGGCGCGCGGCGAGCGTGGCCGCCTCGGACGCGCGGCCCTCGCGCTTGATGAACCCGCCCGGGATCTTGCCGGCGGCGTACATCCGCTCTTCGAAGTCGACCGTGAGCGGGAAGAAGTCGAGGCCGGGACGCGGCTCCGAGCGGTTGGCGGTCCCGAGGACCATCGAGTCGCCGTAGCGAAGGGTGACCGCACCGCCGGCGAGGCCGGCGAGCTTGCCGGTCTCCAGCGTGAGGGTGCGACCGCCGAACTCGATCTCGAGTGTGGTGGGAGTGGGCACGAGTGAACGACCTCCTTGGCCGTGCGTGCGGAGGGTCTTGCGGGTCAGGCGGGGCGGGCGCAGGGTGCCGGACACGAACGACCCCGGGTTTCACGACCCGGGGTTCGTGTGGCGAGTCCTAGCGGCGCAGCCCCAGCGAGCCGATGACGGCCCGATAGCGCGTGGCGTCCTTCTTCACGAGGTACGCGAGCAGGCGCCGGCGCTGACCAACGAGCTTGAGGAGGCCGCGGCGCGAATGGTTGTCCTTCGGGAAGCGCCGGAGGTGCTCCGTCAGGTCCCGGATCCGCTCCGTCAGGAGAGCGATCTGGACCTCCGGGGAACCGGTGTCGCCGTCCTTGACGGCGTACTGCCCGATCACCTCTTGCTTCTTCTCCCGCGCGAGCGGCACTCGATCCTCCGACACGAACGATGGCGTGGCTATATTTCCTTGTTCTTCGACCGGCGGAGGATAGCAAGCGGGCTTGATTCCGGCAAACGCATGCCCGGGCCGGCGTGCTCGGCCCGGCGTGCCGGGTCTCACCGCGGGGGCCGCCGTGCCTCCCACGCACATTCTTGCCCGTCAGGCCATCGAGCAGGTCGATTTCGTGCCCCACGCGCACGGATCCGACGCCGGCGCCGTCGCCCTGGTCACGTTCGTGCGTCCAGCGCACGAAATCGACCGAATTGGCCGGATGCCACCGCACGGCGGGTCAGGAATGTGCGCCACACGCACGCCCGTCGGGCGACTCGGCGTCGGGCGACTCGGCGTGGGGCGACTCGGCGTGGGGCCGGGGTCGGGCCGGGGTCGGGCCGCCGGGTCAGCCCGCGAGCGCGAGCACGCGCTCCGGGCGCAGCAGGAACGGCGGCAGGGCCGCGGCGAGGTTCGACAGCGGCAGGACGTCGGGGTGCAGGTCGATCCCCAGGACGCTGCCCATGAACGCCCGGCGCGCCTCGATCCTCGCCCACGCCTCGGGGTAGGCGGCCGCGAAGGCGAGCCGCAGCCCGTCGTCGGCGAGCGCGATGCCGTCCTCGATGTTGGTCGTGAAGTACGGCGTCCCGGTCGCCGGGATGATGTCGACCTGCATGACCATCCCGGACCGGAGCTCGACGGTCGAGTCGCCCCAGACCGGTGAGTTCACCCACTCGTCCAGGTGCAGCTGGTGGCCCGGGTTGAGACCGATCCCGAAGAACGGATCGCCGAGCCGCCGGTCGATGACCGCCTGCAGCGCGCCGCCCACCTGGCCGACGCGGAGCGTCGCGTACCACTCGGCAACGGCCTCGAAGTACGGCGCGACCAGGCGGTCGACATAGTCGCGTACGCCGTCCGGCAGCTCGTCGGCGTCCTCGGCCACCCAGCCGGCCCGGCAGGTCAGCGCGCCCCAGATCCCGAAGGCCGTGGTGAACGGCTCGCCGCGCCCGATCGGCCGGTCGGCGGGGCTGAGCAGCCCGAGCGCGGCCCGCGGTCCGGCGGTGAGCATGAGGTGGCATGACAACGGCATGCCGTTCCAACGGAGCAGCCGGACGGCCTCGGCCTCGGTCATCCCGGGCTCCAGGCCCGCGAGCAGGCGGCGGACCCCGTCGGACGTCTGGCACGACGCGTGCTCGAACACCGCGATCTGGTCCACGTCGTTGATCACGCGCAGGCCGTCGGCCGGGTCAATCAGGAGGGCGTTGGCATTGCTGACCGAGCCCGAGCCGCCCACGATGCCGCGCAGCTCGTCGACGATGAAGGCCGGGATCTCGATCCGCCCGGGATCCGCGTACGACTTCCAGCCCAGGATGCCAACCTGCGTCCCCGCCCCGATCCCCTCCCCCGCGAGGATGTCGCGCAGCGGCCGGGACCGGTCGCGTGGCTGGCTGGGCAGGCTGAAGTCCTGGAACCGCTCCCGGCGCATCGCGAGCGGCGCCGCGCCGGCCATGCCGTAGCACTCGTTGCCCACCAGGATCACCGGGTCGCCGTCCGGTCCGACGACCAGCATCGCCTCCTCGAAGCGTGGGTCGAAGCCGGTCAGGAACGCGAGGTTCGCGCTGTGCTCGCGATCGGCGAACACCACCAGCCGATCCAAGCGGGCGGCAGCCGCGCCCTCGCGCAGCGCGGCCAGGCGATCCGCGTAGCGACCGCCGGGGACCTCGGGCCGGACCGCGGGCATGCCGAAGTCGGGCAGGTCGACCGTCGTGAGCCGTGCCGTTGCCATGCGCGATCCTCCTCAGCCCGGGGGCGTCCACGGGGTCGGCGTCGCCGATCCCCGCGCCACGTCCAGGAACTGGTTCGCCTTGACGCTCATCCATGGGCCGATCTCGCCGTCCGGCCACGTCACCCGGACCTGCGCCTCGGTGGATGCGCCAAGGCCGACATGCTGCCAGCCCAGCTGGCCGCCGATGTGGCCGCCGCCTACGGTGATCTCCTGGCGGCTGACACGGTCGTCGACCCGCGTCTCCACGATCGCGCCGATGGCGTCGCGGTTGCCGCCGTCCTGGTGGAGCCGATACGCGAGCCAGTTCCCGATCGGCTCCGGGGCGTCGGCCGTGCCGGCCCCGACGTTCCGCCAGACCCGCATCGGCTCGCGGAGGAAGACCTCGACCAGGTCCGGCAGGCCGTCGGCGTTGAAGTCCGCCAGTGCCGCACCCCGTCCGCGCTCGTAGCGAACGATGCCGGCGGCCTCGGCGCCATCGACGAACGAGCCGTCGGGCTGGCCCAGGAACAGGTTGCTGGGGTCCTTCATGGCATAGTCGGGGATCGCGCTCACGTTGCCCTTCGAGATGTAGAGGTCAACCCGACCGTCGTTGTTGACGTCCTCGAACTCCGGGTGCCAGGCGGTCGAGGGCAGCGGGTCGCCGCCGGCGTCCGGACGCGTCGCGTCGATGCCCAGTCGCAGTGCGAGGTCGCGGTACGCCGGCTGCGACGGTCCCTCGGCGAGCGTCTGGAGCGTGTTCGCGCCCTGGCTGGTGAGGTAGACCTCGGGGTATCCGTCGCCGGTGACGTCGTGGCTGGCGATCCCCATCCCCCACAGCCGCAGGAGCCGCCAGCCGTCGGCGTCGCCGTAGGCGCGCGGCGCCGCTGTCGGAGTGACCCGCCACAGCTGCTCGCCACCGACCTCGTTGTCGTAGTACTGGCGGTCATTGCTGACCCGCAGGTCGCGCCGGCCCGAGCCGTCCCAAGCGCTGAACAGCATCGACAGCGCACAGAACCCCGGCCGAAGCGGGACGGGCTCGCCGTAGGCCGTGCCGCCGGCGTCGGGACGAAGGAGCTCGTTGTCGGAGCAGACGTAGCGATCGGTGCCCGCGGTCAGGTCGAGGTAGTTGCCGAACGCCAGCGTGGGCAGCCCCGAGTCCGACTCCCAGGTCGCGCTGAACGCCGTCGTGAAGGCGGGCGTCGGCGACAGCTGCCAAGCCTCGTTCGCCCGTTCGAACCGGCAGTCGCCGAGTCCGCGCAGCGCCACGGACTCGCCCTGGCGCAGCACGACGAGGTCGGAAACGCCATCGGCGTCGACGTCGAGGGGATACGCGCCGGTGACGTGGTCGAGGTCGGTAATGGGGCTGGGGATCCTCGTGAACCGCAGCGCTCCGCCGGTCGGGCTCCCGTTGCGGAACAGGGCGGACTGATTGCCGCCGCCTGCCGCGTACACATCGGGCAACCCGTCGTCGTCGCAATCGAACACGGCGACGCCGCCGCCGACGTCGAACGTATCGTCTCCGCCGTACGTCAGGTCCAGCCCGGACGTCGACGTCTCGTCGACGAACCGCGGCACGGCGGCCGACATGGACGCGGTCAGCGTCCGCCACGCCACGACTCCAATCACGCTGACCACGGCCACGAGGGCGATGCCGGCAACCGCCGCGATTCGGCGACCGCGATTACTCATGGTCGTGCGTCAGGGGGGGATTGCCTCGACATGGGGGCCGATGGTAGTCGGGCGCCGCCGCGGCCGCCGTGGACGTCGCGGCATGGCGTCGGCGCGGCCTTCCGCGGCCGCGCGTCACGCCCGGTCAGACAGCCGCGGCGAACAGCGCCTCGATCACGCGCAGGTTGGCCACCGCATCCCCGGGCTCGACGGGAAGGGGTACGCCGTCGAGCACGGCGTCGACAAAGCGGTCTGCCTCGCAGGCGTACGGATCGGCGGTGTCGAAGGTCAGTGTCTCGGTCGCAGGGGCGACGGGCGGGTCGCCTCCGGCAGTGACGAAGACCCGTGTCGGACGGTCGGGCGGGATATTGAACGGGATCTCGATCGAGATCCGACCTCCGGTGCCGTAGATGTGCACCCGCTGGTCGGTCTCCGTCCGCGTCGAGCAGGTGAACGTCGCGACCCCGCCCTCGAACTCGAGGATCCCGCTCGCGACGACGTCGACCCCGAGCGCCGGATCGCGCCGGATCGCCGCCTGCACCCGACCCGGTTCCGTTCCGAACAGCATCCGCGAAAGGTTGATCGAGTAGCAGCCGATGTCGTACAGCGCCCCGCCGCCCGCGCCGGCGATGTTCCGGATGTTGCCGGGGTCGTCGTTGTAGTACGAGAACCAGCTGTCGACCGCCTGCAGCCGCCCGATCCGTCCGGACGCGACGAGCTCGCGCACCGCGACCCAGGACGGGTGCTGCCGGTACATGAACGCCTCCATGAGAAGGACGTCGGCGGCAGCACAGGCGTCGACCATGCCCTGCGCGTCGTTCGCCGTCATCGCCAGTGGCTTCTCGCACAGCACGTGCTTGCCCGCCCGGGCCGCGGCGATCGTCCACTCGGCGTGGAGGTGATTGGGCAGCGGGATGTAGACGGCGTCGACGTCCGGGTCCGCAAGCAACGCCTGGTAGTCGCCGTAGGCCCGCGTGATGCCCAGGCGCCCGGCGACGGCTGCGGCCCGACCGCCTTCGCGGGAGGCGATACCCAGGACCTCGCTCCTCGCTGAGCGCCGCAGGCCCGGGATCACCTTCTGGGTCGCGATGTTGGCCGTCGACAGCACGCCCCAGCGGACGCGCGCACCGGCGCCGGCGGTAGCCGTCATCCCAACGAGACCTCCGTGCACCGACTTGACACGAACCCGCGCGTGCATGAGTCTGGCACACGTTTGCAAGAGAGGATCACAAACCTTGCGAGTCGGCCGCGTCGACGTGGGGCAGCGGAGCGAAACGGTCCATCGAGCGAACCTGAGCGCCATCGTTCGGCGCCTCCATGAGCACGGCTCCCAATCCCGATCCGACCTGGTGGCCGCGACGGGCCTGACCCGCAGCGCGATCCGGGGCCTGGTCGGCGAGCTCGCCGCCACCGGCCTGGTCACCGAGACAGAGGCGGTCCGCCACGGGACGCCGGGTCGTCCCTCCCCGATCGTGCGGCTGCAGGCGACGGGCGCAGTGGTGCTCAGCCTCGAGATCCTCGTCGACTCGATCGCTGCCGCGATCGTCGGCTTGGGCGGGGAGACGCTGGAGCACGTCCGCCTTGACCGGCCGCGCATGGAGCTCTCGGTGGACGACGTGGTCGCGGACCTCGCCGCGCTCGCCGCCGAGCTGCGTACGCGCGGGGACTGGACGATCGTCGGCATCGGGGTCGCGGTCGCCGGCATCGTCCGGCGCTCCGACGGCCTGGTGTCGATGGCGCCGAACCTCGGCTGGACCGACGTCCCGCTCGGGGCGCGTCTCGCCCGTGCGCTGTCCGTCGCGGTGCCGATCGTCGTGATCAATGACGCCGACGCGGGCGTGCTGGGCGAGCACCGGCGCGGGTCCGCCATCGGGGTAGACAACGTCCTGTTCATCTCGGGCGAGGTCGGCGTCGGCGGCGGCCTGATCGTCGACGGGCGGCTGCTGTCAGGGGCCTCGGGCTTCGCCGGCGAGATCGGCCACGTCACGGTGAACCCCGATGGCGTTCCCTGCCGGTGCGGGTCGGTCGGCTGCTGGGAGACCGAGGTCGGCGAACGGGTGCTCCTCGACCGTGCCGGCCACGCCACCGACGAGGGTCGGGCAGGCATCGATGCCGTCCTGCGCGAGGCCGAAGCCGGCTCCCCGACCGCGCTCGCGGCGATCGACCACGTCGGACGCTGGCTGGGCATCGGTTTGGGCAACCTCGTGAATGTGCTCAACCCGCGGCTCGTGATCCTGGGCGGACCGAACGCACGGCTCCTGCCGCTCATCCGGGCGCGGCTCGATGCCGAGCTCGAGCGATATGCCCTGCCGGCGTCGCGCTCGCAGGTCCGGGTCATCCCGGCCACGCTCGGCGTCGATGCGCCGCTGATCGGGGCCGCCGAGATGGCCTTCGACCCCTTGCTGTCCGATCCGGCGGCTTATTTCGGACGGACCGGCCGGTCGCTTCACCTGGCGAGCGCCTGATGCGGCGCCTCGCTGCTCCACCCATCGCACCGTGAGTTGCCAGGAATCGGCGACGGGCGTGAAAGGGGTTTGCCTAACGATGTAGCCTACGCGCCGGACACTGCGACATCGACGGCGACGTCAGGTCGTCACCTGGAGGAGGACTACGCGCATGAAGATTCTCAGGCTGGGAAGCCTCGTCGCGGCGAGCGTGATCGTCGTCGGCGCCTGCTCGTCGGGCGGTGGCGCCACGGCGGGAGCGTCGGCCGCCGCGTCGGGCGGCGCCGCAAACGGCGCCGGCTGCACCGTCGGCGTCTCCTGGAACAACTTCCAGCAGCCGCGCTGGGCCGCACACGACAAGCCGAACATCCAGCAGACGGTCGAGGCCGCCGGTGGCACGTACATCGATGCCGACGCGAACCTCAGCAACGAACAGCAGGCGACCGACATCGACACGATGATCTCGAAGGGCGCCAAGGTCCTGATCGTGCTCGCGCAGGACACCGAGGCCGTCAAGCCGGCGATCGCGAAGGCGAAGCAGGCAGGCGTCCCGGTCATCGCGTATGACCGCCTCATCGAGGATCCGAGCGCGCTGTACATCACGTTCGACAACGTCGGCGTCGGCAAGGCCGAGGCGGACGCGATCCTCAAGAAGGTCCCCGAGGGCAACTACGTCCTGATCAAGGGCGACCCGGGCGACCCGAACGCCAAGACCTTCCTGCCGCAGGGCTGGGACGATGCCGGCCTCAAGGCCGCCGTCGACTCGGGCAAGATCAAGATCCTGAACGGTCCCGACGGCACCTTCACGGACGCCTGGAAGACCGAGAAGGCCCAGTCGAACATGGAGGCGATCATCGACAAGGCCGTCGCCGACGGCACCAAGATCGACGCCATCCTGGCCGAGAACGACAGCACGGCGCTGGGCGTCGTGGGCGCGCTCACCGGCAAGAACTACGGCTACCCGCCGCTCAGCGGCCAGGACGGCGACACCGCCAACCTGAACAACGTCGCGACGGGCAAGCAGTACGTCGACGTCTGGAAGAACGCCAACGAGCTGGGCAAGGCCGCCGGCGCGGCCGCGCTGGCGCTGTGCCAGAACGGCGACCTCACCAAGGTGGCCCTGCCCGACGGTCTCATCGAAGCGTCGGTCGCTCCGACGAGCCTGACGGCCCAGCCGTTCACGACTCCTGGCGGCAACACCGTCAGCTCGTTCATCCTCCAGCCCACCCCGCTCACGGCGGAGAACCTCCAGCTGGCCATCGACGGCAAGCAGATCACTAAGGAGGAGCTCTGCAAGGGCGTCGACGCCGCCTCGGCGCCGCCCGCCTGCAAGTAGCGGTCGTCACACCCTGACCTAGCATCGTCGGCGCCCCCGGACCCCGGGGGCGCCGATGTGTTCTCCGAGCAACGCAGGAGGCCCGCAGTGGCGAACGTGGCCGACGCAGCACCGGCCTCGGGTCAGACGCAGGCGCAGCCGCCCGCGCGCACCTCGATCCGCAACCTATTCGCGCAGACGGAGATCGACCTCCGCCTGTTCGGCATGCTGGTCGCCCTTGTGGTCATCCTCGTGACGTTCAACGTCCTCAGCGGCGGCAAGCTGATCCAGCCGACCAACATGGTCACGATGGCCGTCCAGGCCTCGGGGATCGCGATCATCGCGACCGGCATGGTCCTGGTGATCGTGTCGCGCAACATCGACCTGTCGGTCGGATCACTCGTCGGCCTGATCGCGATGAGCTACGCGCTGCTGATGACCGACTGGTTCCCGCGGGTGTTCGGGATCGGGGCAGACGTCCCGTTCCAGTGGGTGCTGGCACTCGCGCTGGGCATCTGCCTCGGGGCGGGGATCGGCGCGCTGCAGGGATTCATCATCGCCTACGTCGGCGTGCCGTCGTTCATCGTTACCCTCGGCGGCCTGCTCTCGATCCGCGGCCTGGTCTGGTACCAGTCGCAGGGCGCGGCCGTCACGGGTCTCGACCCCACGTTCCAGCTGATCGGCGGCGGCGCCCTCGGGTCCGTCGGCGAGACCATCACGTGGCTCCTCGGCCTCGTCGGCTGTGCCGCGATCATCGCGCTGCTCTACAACAGCCGCCGTCAGCGCAGGCGCTACGGGTTCCCCCTCCGGCCCATGTGGGCGGAAGTGCTGCTCGCGGTCGCCGGCTGCGTCGCCGTCCTCGGGCTCGCCTGGTTCGCGAACAACAACTTCTGGCCGAAGGGCCTCTCCGACCAGTACGCCGCCGATCGCGGCATATCCGGGGACGGCCTGAAGATCCCGGTCGGGTTCCCCTACCCCATCGTCCTCCTCATCGGCGTCACGCTCGTGATGACCTTCATGGCGACACGACGGCGGTTCGGCCGGTACGTCTACGCCTACGGCGGCAACCCCGACGCCGCCGAGCTGGCCGGCATCAACACGCGCTGGACGATCCTCAAGACCTATGTCGTGATGGGCGTCCTGTGCGCTCTCGCCGCGGCCATCGCCGCCGCCCGCCTCAACGGGTCGACGCTCGACATCGGCGTGAGCTATGAGCTGTACGTCATCGCCGCGGCCGTGGTCGGCGGCACGTCGTTCGCCGGCGGCATCGGGACGATTCCTGGCGCCGTGATCGGCGCCTTCGTGATGCAGTCGCTCGCCTACGGCCTGAGCTTCCTCGGGGTCAACTCTCCCGGCCAGAACGTGGTCGCCGGCATCGTGCTGATCTTCGCGGTTGGCCTGGACACCCTGAACCGCCGTCGGGGCGGCTCCTGAGCGGCAAGGAGGCACCTGGCATGACCGTTGCCGAGCGAACGCCGCTCGTCGAGATGCGCAACATCGCCGTCGCCTTCGGGGGCGTGCACGCCGTGCGCGACGTGAACATCGACCTGTACGCCGGCGAGGTGATCGGCCTCGTGGGGGGCAACGGGGCCGGCAAGTCGACGCTGATGCGCGTGCTGTCGGGCGCCCACCCGGCCGACAGCGGCGAGATCCTCGTCGACGGCCAGGCGGTCTCGATCAGGAACCCGCGAGACGCGAAGGCCTACAACATCGAGACCATCTACCAGACGCTGGCGCTGGCCGACAACATCGATGCTCCCGGCAACCTGTTCCTGGGACGCGAGAAGACCACCCGGCTCGGCTCGCTCGACGACTCGAGCATGGAGGCCGAGACCCGCAAGATCATGGGTCGGCTGAACCCCAACTTCAAGAACTTCGCGCAGCCGGTGAAGTCCCTGTCCGGCGGTCAGCGGCAGGCGGTCGCCATCGCGCGAGCGGTCTACTTCAACGCGCGGATCCTGATCATGGACGAGCCCACCGCGGCCCTCGGACCGGCGGAGACGGCCCAGGTCCGGAACCTCGTCCGGCAGCTCAAGGAAGACGGCATCGGGATCTTCCTGATCAGCCACGACATCCACGACGTGTTCGACCTGTCCGATCGGGTCAGCGTCATGTACCACGGCCGGATCGTGGACACCGTGAACAAGGCCGACGTCACCCCGGACGACGTCCTGGGCATGATCATCCTGGGCAAGAAGCCCGGCGAGGTCACCGAGGCCGAAAAGGAGATCATCGAGCTCCGCGGCTAGACTGGCCACCGTCGGCCGGCTCGCGGGCTGCGTCCTATCCCGCGAGCCGGCGGAACGCGGGCGCCAGCGCAGGGTACAGCTCGCGGTAGCGCGCGTGGAGGTCCGCGTAGCGGGCCTCGTCCGGACCCGGCTCAGCCGTCGGCGTCGCCACGACCACCGCGTCGGCGGCCGCCTCGACCGACGGGAACCAGCCCGCGCCGACCGCCGCAAGCAGCCCCGCCCCGTACGCTGCGCCCTCGGTCGTGGTGACGGTCGCGATCTCCGCCTGGAGGACGTCGGCGAGGATCTGCCGCCACAGGGCGCTCGCGGTCCCGCCGCCCGACGCCCGGATCTGCGCCGGCGCGGGCATCCCGGCCGCGGTCATCAGGTCGAGCCCATCGCGCAGGCCGAACGCCACGCCCTCCAGCACGGCCCGCGTCAGGTGCCGCCGGTCGTGCGCCAGCGTCAGGCCGACGAACGCGCCGCGCGCCTTGGGATCCGGGTGCGGGCTGCGCTCGCCCGACAGGTAGGGCAGGAACAGCAGTCCCTCGCTGCCGGCCGGGACCTCCGCCGCCTCGTCGACCAGCTCGTCGAACGGGACGCCCGGCGCCATCGCGTCGCGGAACCAGCGCAGGCTGCCGGCGGCGGACAGCATTACCGACATCATGTGCCAGCGCCCCGGCACCGCGTGGCAGAAGGCGTGTACCCGCCCCGCCGGCTCGAACAGCGGGCTGGCGGTCGTCGCGAACACCACGCCGGAGGTCCCCAGGGACAGCGCCACGCGACCCGGCACCACCGCGCCGACCCCCACGGCGTTGGCCGCCTGGTCGCCGCCGCCCGCCATCACCGGCGTCCCGGCGCGCAGCCCCGTCGCCTCGGCGGCAGCGACCGACACGACGCCGGTCACCGCGGGACCCTCGAACGTGTCGGGCATCCACGCGGGGTCGATGCCCAGCGCCTCGAGCATCACCGGCGACCAGTCGCGGGCGGCCAGGTCGAACAGCTGGGTGCCGGAGCCGTCGGCCTTGTCCAGCGCGTACCCGCCGGTCAGCCGGTAGCGCACGTAGTCCTTCGGCAACAGCACGTGGGCGACGCGGGCCCAGACCTCCGGCTCGTGCGCGCGCACCCAGGCCAGCTTCGGGGCGGTGAAGCCGGTCAGCGCGTCGTTGCCGGTGATCTCGATCAGGCGCTTCGGCCCGACCGTGGCGCGGATCGCGTCGCACTCCGCGGCCGTGCGCTGGTCGTTCCACAGGATCGCCGGCCGCAGGACGTCGCCCGCGGCGTCGAGCAGCACGAGCCCGTGCATCTGCCCGGTGAGCCCGACGCCCTCGACGTCGTCGGCCGAGAAGCCGCCGGCCGCCAGCGCGGCCCCGATCGCCTCGATCGCGCCGGTCCACCACTGGTGCGGGTCCTGCTCGCTCCACAGCGGGTGCGGCTGGTCGAACGCGTAGGCGGACGCGCCGATCGCCAGGACGGCCCCCGACGGGTCGAGGACGATCGCCTTGGTCGCGGTGGTGGAGACGTCGATCCCGAGGACGACGCCCATCGGTCAGGCCCGGTCCGCCCGATCGACCGCCCAGATCCGCTGGTTGACGAGGTTCTCGAGGCGCTCCTGGCCGCCCGACGAGCGCACGGGGTCGATGCGGCCGTCGGCGACCTGCGCCTCGAGGTCCGCGAGGCTCACCGAGCCGCCCAGGATCGCGGACCCGAGCTCGCCGTCCCACCCCGCGTAGCGCCCGTCTTTGAGCGCGGCGAGCTCGCCTCGCTCGACGATGTCGGCCGCGACGAGGAGGGCGCGCGCAAGGGTGTCCAGGCCGCCGATGTGCGCGTGGAACAGGTCGTTCCGGTGCGTGCTCTGGCGGCGCAGCTTGGCGTCGAAGTTGAAGCCGCCGGGCGCGATGCCGCCGGCACGCAGGATCTCGTCCAGCGGCAGCACGAGATCCTCGACCGAGTTCGGGAACTGGTCGGTGTCCCAGCCGTTCTGCGGGTCTCCGCGGTTGGCGTCGATGCTGCCCAGCATGCCGTTCGCGGCGGCGAACGCGACCTCGTGGTGGAAGCTGTGCCCGGCCAGCGTCGCGTGGTTGGCCTCGATGTTGGCACGGTACTCGCCGTCGAGGCCGTGGCTGACGAGGAAGCCGTGGACGGTCTGGACGTCGTAGTCGTACTGGTGCTTGGTCGGCTCCATGGGCTTGGGCTCGATCAGCAGCTGGCCCTCGAACCCGATCTTCGCCTTGTGCTCGGCGACGAGGTGCAGGAACCGGGCGAGCTGGTCGCCCTCCCGCCGCAGGTCCGTGTTGAGCAGGGTGTCGTAGCCCTCGCGACCGCCCCACAGGACGTAGTTCTGGCCGCCGAGGCGCTGGGTGACCTCGAGCATGTGCTTGACCTGGGCCGCGGCGAACGCGAACACCTCGGGGTCCGGGTTCGTCGCCGCGCCCGCCTGGTAGCGCGGGTGAGTGAACAGGTTGGCCGTACCCCACAGCAGCCGGACGCCCGTCCGCTCCTGGTAGCCCGCCGCGTCGTCGGCGAGCGCGTCGAGGTTGGCGCGGAACGTCGCATACGTGTCGCCCTCCGGGGCGACGTCGCGGTCGTGGAAGCAGTAGTACGGCGTGCCCAGCTTCTCGAAGAACTCGAACGCGACCGCCATCCTCGTCCGGGCGGCGGCCATCTCGTCCGTCGCGGGGGCCAGCCACGGGCGGTCGAGCGTGCCGATGCCGAACATGTCCACGCCGGGCCACGAGAACGAGTGCCAGAAGCACACGCCGGGCCGCAGGTGGTCCTCCATCCGCGTGCCGAGCACGAGCCGGTCGGGCTGGTAGACCTTGAACGCCAGGGGGTCGTCGGAGTCGAGGCCGCCGAACGGGATCGGCCCGCGCACCTCGGTGAAGAACGGCTCGCCCACGCCCGGACCTCCTCGCCCTCGTGTCGCCCTGGGGCCCTGTCGGCCCGTCCCCGGCCGCGTCCTGGACCCGCTCCTGGACCCGTCAGGGTTTGTGAGACGATATCACAATCCCCCTGCCGCCCGATCATGCCCTGTCGACGAACGCCACCCTGGTGCGGCCGTTCCTCCGGTCGCCCGGAAGCCGGACGATCGCGTCCGAGACCTCGGCCTGGGTGTCGGAAGCACGACCGGATGAACCCGGCCCGACGTGCACACGGTATCTGGCTTGCGGGGGCAGGGCGACGGGGAGCGGGAACCGGAGCACGCTTCCCTCGCCCGCCCCCGTTGCCTCCCCGACCACGGCGTGCGGGCGGCCGAGCAGGAGGGCCGCCGCCTCGAGGTCGCCCTCGGCGATCGCGGACCGGATCTGCGTGCTGCTGACGGCGCGCCCGCGCACCTCGAACGACGGCACGACGACCACCCGGAACCCGCGGGCGGCGCCCAGCTCGGCGAGCGCCGCGGGCGTCCCCGCGCGCTGGTAGCCGAACGCGGCGTCGGGCGTCATCAGGAAGCCGTCGAGGGGCGTGCGGGCGGCGATGCGCCCCACGAACGCGTCGTACGGGGTCTCGCGCAGCGCCCGGTCGAAGTGGACGATGACGGTCGTGTCCACGCCCGCGGCCTCGAGACGCTCGAGTCGCTCGCCCGGATCGCACAGGATCGGCGGGGCACGCCCGGTGAGGATCTCGTCGGGGTGGTGGTCGAACGTGACGACGACCGGGCGGGCGTCGCGGCGCCCGGCTTGGGCGACGAGGTGCTCGAGCAGGTACGCGTGGCCGCGGTGCAGGCCGTCGAACACGCCGACGACCACGAACGCCGGGCTCGATGACGGCTCGATCGCGTCGAGGCCGCTGACCACGCGCACTCAGGCGCCCTCGACGACGGGCTCGGCGGTGTCCTCGGCGCGGTTCTCGGGACCGCGGGCGCGCGGGGCCATCACCCGCTCGACGAGCACCTTGTGCGGGTGCAGCGCCCCGGCGACGGCCGCACACACGGCGGCGACCTTGCCGTCGGGACCCACCGCGAGCACGACCGGGGCGTCGCGGATCGCCAGCGGCGTCCTGGGGGCGGTGATGAGGCCCTCCCCGAGGCGCCGGATCTCGTCGTCGGTGATCGCGGCGTGCGGGAGATCCTCGAGGCCGGCGTCGATCGGGCCCAGGATCCGGGCGATGCCCGCGGGTCCGTCGCCGGCGCGGGCGCGCAGGTCGTCGAGCTGGATCGCGTCCTCCAGCCGGAAGCCGCCGGACGCCGTGCGCACCAGCGCCCCGAGATAGGCGCCGCTACCGAGGTTCGCGCCCAGGTCGCGCGCGAGCGCCCGGATGTACGTCCCGGCCGAGCAGCTGACGTCCACCACGGCCACCGGACGGCCCGGGTCGGCATCGTCCCAGTCGACCAGGTCGAGGGCATGGATCGTGACTTCGCGCGGCGCGAGCTCCACGGGCTGGCCCGATCGCGCCAGCTGGTACGCCCGCCGGCCGGCGATCTGGACCGCGCTGTAGTCGGGCGGGACCTGGCTGATCGGACCGGTGAGGGCGGACAGGCCGGCGAGCACGGCATCGCGGGTGACGGGCGGGCCATCCACCGACGTCCGCTCGCCGTCGATGTCGTCCGTCGACGACCGCTCGCCGAAGCAGATCGTCGCGCGGTACCGCTTCGTCGACCCGAGGTGGTACTCGACGAGACGTGTCGCCCGGCCCAGGAACACGGGCAGCACGCCGGCGGCGAACGGGTCGAGCGTGCCGCCATGGCCCACGCGCCGGGTCGACGACAGGCGCCGCACCAGGCCGACCACGTCGTGCGAGGTGGGGCCGGAGGGCTTGGCGACGACCAGGACGCCGTCGAGGCCGCCCGAGCGTCCCCCGCGGCTCACCGCTCGACGGCCGCGGCCAGGCGCGCGGCCTCGGCACCCACCGCGGCGGCCGCCTCGTCCAGCGGCTTGCGGACGGTCGCGCCGGCCGCGCGTGCGTGGCCGCCGCCCCCGAACGCCCCCGTCAGCACCGTGGCGTCGACGCCACCGGGCTTCGTGCGCACGCTGACGCGCGTGGTGCCGTCGTCCTGCGCCTTGAGCAGCATCGCGACCTCGGCGGTCTCGGACTGTGCGAGGAGGTCGATGATCCCCTCCGAGTGGGCCGGCAGCGCGCCGGTCGCCTCGAGGTCGCCGCGCTCGAGCGTCGACCATATGATCCGCCCGTCCGCCGAGGTGCGGAGGCGGGCGAGCACGCGCCCGAACAGTCGCAGCTGGGCATCGGGCTTGGACCGGTAGAGTCGGCGCGAGATGTCGGACAGGGGCGCGCCGGCCTCCACGAGGGCCGCCGACACGGCCAGTGTCCGGGGCGTCGCGTTCGGGTGGGCGAAGGTCGCGGTGTCCATGACGATCCCGGCCATCAGCGCCGTCGCGAGCGCGCCGTCGCCGGCGTCGAGCGGCACCCCCAGCCGGATCGCCAGCAGCGCCACCATCTCGCAGGTCGCCGCGGCCGCCGGGTCGACCCAGTCCCCCGCCCCGTGGCCATCGTTGGAGGCGTGGTGATCGATGACCACCCGCGGCAGGTCGAGGAACAGGTCCGGATGGCGTTCGGCGACCGCGCCGACGCGCTCCGCCGTCGCGCAGTCGGACAGCACCAGCAGGTCGTACATGACCGCGGCATCCGGGTCCGGGCGGACCCGCTCGACGTCGGGCATGAACGCGTAGATCGGCGGCGGCGCGTCGGAGAACACCGCCGTCGCCCGCCCGCCGCAGGCCTCGACCAGGCGGCAGACCGCGAGCGTCGCGCCGAGCGTGTCCGCGTCGGGGTTCTCGTGGCCCACCGCGAGCACCTCGCGGGCGCTCCGCAGGCGCGCCACCACCTCGTCGGGGACGGCGGCGGCGAGGGCCGCGAGATCGACCGCCTCCGTCATCCTCGGCGCGACCCGGACTTGCCGGATCCGGGCTTGCCGCGCTTGCCGGAGGCGGACCGGCCGCTGCCGGACGTGGGCCGATGCCCCTTGGCCGGCCGGCTGCCCGACCGGGCGGACGGGGCGCCGCGCCGTTGCGGTGGGCGCTTCGGCGCGTCGGGGACCACTGCGGCGGCATCCGCGGGGTCGTCGGTGTCGCCCTCGTGCGGCAGTCGCCGAACCGGCGTCGGGAGGGAGTCGTTGAGCGGCTCGATGGCCTGCGGGTCCGCCCCGGCCTCGAGCTCGTTCAGCAGGTGCAGGAGGCGCGTCCCGCGCTCGGCCGAGTCGTCGAGCCGGACGTGGAGCTCGGGGATGCGCCGGATCCGCAGCCGCCGGCCGAGCTCGTGGCGCACGTAGCCCATTGCCTGCTGGAGCGCGCGCAGCGTCTCGTCGCGATCGGCCTTGCCGCCGATCACGCTCACCCAGACCTTGGCGTGCCGCAGGTCGGGCGAGGTTTCGACGTCGGTGATGGTCACGAACCCGATCCGCGGGTCCGCGATCTCCTTCGCGAGCAGCGCGCCGATCTCCTGGCGCAGGAGCTCGTCGACGCGCTCGGTGCGCTGGCTCATGGGCGCGAGTGCCTCAGTTGGCGATCCGGCTGCGGGTCTGGTTCGTGAAGCACTCGATGATGTCGCCCTCGACCAGGTCGTTGTACCCGGCCAGGCCGATGCCACACTCGAAGTTCTGGGCGACCTCGCGGACGTCGTCCCGGAACCGCCGCAGCGACTCGATCCGGTCGGTCTCGATGACCTTGCCGCCCCGCCAGACGCGCGCGCCGCCATTGCGGACGATGCGCCCGTCGGTGACGTAGCAGCCGGCGATGACCGTGCTCTTGCCGACCCGGAAGATCTGGCGGACCTCGGCGCGGCCCTCCACGACCTCCACGACCTCCGGCTCGAGCATGCCCTTGAGGGCCGCGTCGATGTCGTCCGTGAGCTTGTAGATGATGTCGTACAGCCGGACGTCGACGCCCTCGCTCTCGGCGGCGCGCCGCGCGGTCTCGGTGATCGAGGTGTTGAACCCGACCACGATCGCGTTCGACGCCGTCGCGAGCATGATGTCGTTGTCCGTGATGTCGCCGTTGGCCTCGAGCAGGATGTTGATCTTGACCTCGTCCGTGCCCAGCTGATCGAGCGCGTGGGTGATGGCGCCCAGCGAGCCCGAGACGTCGGCCTTGAGGATGATCCGCAGCTCCTTGGCCTGGCCGGCCTGGATCTGGCGATAGAGGTCCTCGAGGGTGGCGCGGCTGCCGCCACCGCCCTCGCGGGCCGCCTGCTCGTTCTTGCGGGTCTCGACCTGTGCCCGGGCGCTCTTCTCGTCGCCGACGACGCGCAGGACGTCGCCCGCCTCCGGCACGTCCGCGAGGCCGAGGATCACGACGGCCGACGACGGGCCGGCCTTCGAGACGCGCTTGCCGGCGGCCGTCTCGAGCGCGCGGATCTTGCCGAACGTGTTGCCCACGACGGCGATGTCGCCGACCCGCAGCGTGCCGGTCTGGACGATCAGCGTCGCGACGGGACCGCGGCCCTTGTCGAGCTGGGCCTCGATCACGGTACCGACCGCGTCGCGCTTCGGGTTGGCCTTGAGCTCCTGGAGGTCGGCGACCAGCAGGATGATCTCGAGCAGCTCGTCGATGCCCTGGCCCGTCTTGGCCGACACCGGGACGAGCGGCGTGTCGCCGCCGAAGTCCTCGACGACCACGCCCGCCTCGGCGAGCTCGGTCTTGACGCGGTCCGGGTTGGCCTCGGCCCGGTCGATCTTGTTCATCGCGATGACGAGCGGCACCTTGGCCGCCTTGGCGTGGCTGATGGCCTCGAGCGTCTGGGGCATCACCCCGTCGTCGGCCGCGACAACGATCACGGCGATGTCCGTGACCCGCGCCCCGCGGGCGCGCATCGAGGTGAACGCCTCGTGGCCCGGCGTATCGAGGAACACGATGTGCTTGCCGTCCTTGGTCGTGACCTCGGACGCGCCGATGTGCTGGGTGATCCCGCCCCGCTCGCCCGACGCGACCGTCGTGGAGCGGATGGCGTCGAGGAGGCTCGTCTTGCCGTGGTCGACGTGGCCCATGACGGTCACGATCGGGGCCCGGGCGACGAGGTTGGCGTCGTCCTCCTCCTCGAACAGGACCTCCTTGGTCGCCTCGGGAGCCGGGCCGGTGCCGTCCTCCTCGTCGGTCGTCGCCGCCGTGGCGTCCGGCTCGGCGACCTCGTAGCCGAGCTCGCTGGCGACCAGCGACGCCGTGTCGCGGTCGATGAGCTGGTTGATGGTCGCGAAGATGCCGCTCTTGATCAGCTCACGGATGATGTCCGCGGGGCTGACCGCGAGCAGCTCTGCGAGCTCCTTGACGGTGATCGTGCCCGGCAGCTCGATGGCGCCGCGCTCGACCGGGTCGACGACCTGGACGGCTCCCTGCGGGAAGGCGCCCGCACGTCGCTGGGGCTTGCGGGGTCCGCGTCGGCCGCGGGTGCCGCTCCTACTCCTGGCCACGCGTTCCTCCTTGATGGTCAGTATCGATGGTGGGGGCCGGCATGGATGTGCCGGCGTGGGGTGTGTTGGTGATGAGGGCGTCGGGACCGGCCGAGATCGCGGCCGCTACGTCCGCCGGGAGCGGCGCGCCGAGCGCGTGCTCGAGCGCCCGCTTGCGCGACGCCGTGTCCCAGCAGGCGGCGTCCCGGCACAGGTACGCGCCGCGCCCGGGGGCGCGACCCGTCGGGTCGATGGCGATGTGGCCGTCGGGGGCCCGCACGATCCGCACCAGCTCGCGCTTGGGGCGCGACGTGCGGCACGCGACGCAGCTCCGCGTCGGCAGCGGGCGCGGCGCGACGGTCCCGGACCGGCCGGGGGCCGCCGGGCCTACGACGACACCTCCTCGTCGACGGCGGCCTCGTCTGCCTTGGTCTTCCGGGTGCGCTTCGGCTTCGCGGCGACCGCGACGGCCTCGGGCTCGGCCGACGGCGTGGCGCCGTTCGTGGCATCGGTGGCGGCCGCGTCCGGCGCGGCGGCCGTCTTCGTCGCCTTCGTGGTCTTGCGGGCCTTCGGCTTCGCCTCGGGCGACGTCACGGCGGCCTCGACGGGCTCGGCGACCGGCTCGAGGGTCGCGGCGCCGACCGCGGGTGCCTCGGCGACGGGTGTCTCGGCGACGGGTGTCACGGTCGTGGCGGCCTCCGCCGCGGGCGTCTCCCCGCCGGGTGCCTCCGCTGCCGACACGTCCGTGGCGGCCGCCTCCGGGGCGGCACCATCGGCTTCCGGCGCCTCGGCGGCCGCAACGTCGCTGCGGATGTCGATCCGCCAGCCGGTCAGCCGGGCCGCCAGGCGCGCGTTCTGGCCCTCGCGCCCGATCGCCAGCGACAGCATCCGCTCCGGGACGGTCACGTTCGCGATCCGGTGCTCGGTGTCGATCTTCACGCCCAGCACCTGCGCCGGCGACAGGGCGTTGGCCACGAACACCGACGGGTCCTCGTTCCACGGGATCACGTCGATCTTCTCGCCGGCCAGCTCGGCCACGACCGCCTGCACGCGCGCGCCACGCTGGCCGACCGTCGCCCCGACGGGATCGAGCCCCTCCTGGCGCGAGGACACGGCGACCTTGGACCGGCTGCCGGCCTCGCGGGCGATCGCCTTGACCTCGACCGTGCCGGCGTGGATCTCGGGGACCTCGAGCTCGAACAGGCGCCGCAGGAAGCCCTTGTGGGTGCGCGACACGAGGATCTGGGGGCCGCGAGCGGACCGCCGCACCTCGAGCACGAAGGCCTTGACCGGCTGCCCGATGCGGTAGTGCTCGAGCGGGCTCTGCTCGCTGGTCGCGAGGATCGCCTCGACACCCTTGCCGACGTCGAGGATGATCGCGCGCGGCTCGACGCGGCTGACGGAGCCCGTGAGCAGCTCGCCCTCGCGGTTCGCGAACTGGTCGAACACCTGGTCGCGCTCGACCTCGCGGATCCGCTGCAGGATGATCTGCTTGGCGGTCTGCGCGCCGATGCGCCCGAAGTGCTCGCCGTCCAGCTGCTCGATCTCGATCACGTCGCCGGCGCGCGCGTCGTCCTTGGTCTGGCGGGCCTCCTCGACGGTGACCTCGACCATCGGGTCCTCGATCTCGTCGACGACGTAACGCCCGCGATAGACATCGATCCGGCCGCTGTCCGGCTCGACGCGAACGAAGATGTCCTCCTCGCCGGCGACGCGGCGGTAGGCGGCCTGGATGCCCTCCTCGAGGGCTCGGACGAGCGCCTCGCGGGAAACCTGCTTCTCTGCGTTGAGCTGGAGCAGCGCACCGACGAAGTCACGACTCATCCTGTGCCTCCCTGCATCCTGCTCGATGGCGGCGAGGCTCCCCTGACACGAAGAAACGTGGGTTGGTCACCCACGTTCCGAGGCGGCCTCGCGTTTATTGGGCGGAAGTATACACCCGGGCCCGTGGACGGCCACGCTCGGCGAGGCGGCGGCGGACCGCCCGTCAGACGGCGGCGGCGGCCTCCGGGACGCCGTAGCGGCGGTCGACGTAGTCCTCGAGGATCGCGATGAACTCGTCGACGATGTGGTCACCGCGGAGCGTGCGGTCGAGCCTGCCGTCGACGAACACCGGGGCCACCGGCGACTCGAAGGTGCCCGGCAGGCTGATGCCGATGTTGGCGTGCTTCGACTCGCCCGGGCCGTTGACGACGCAGCCCATGACCGCCACCTGCATCTCCTCGACGCCCGGGTGCCCGGCCTTCCATTCCGGCATGCGGGCCTTGAGGTGCTCGGTGATCTGCTGGGCCATCTCCTGGAAGAACGTGGAGGTCGTCCGGCCGCAGCCCGGGCAGGCCGAGACCTGGGGCAGGAACGAACGCAGGCCCATCGACTGCAGGACCTGCTGGGCGACCTCGACCTCGAGCTCGCGGCCGGCGCCGGGCTCCGGCGTCAGCGAGACGCGGATGGTGTCCCCGATCCCCTCGTTGAGCAGGATCGCGAGGCCGGCCGTCGAGGCCACGATCCCCTTCATCGCCATGCCCGCCTCGGTCAGGCCGAGGTGCAGCGGATAGCCGGAGCGCGGCGCCAGCCGGTGGTAGGTGTCGACGAGGTCGCGCACGCCCGACACCTTTGCCGACAGGATGATCCGGTCGTGCCCGAGCCCAGTCGCCTCGGCCAGCTCGGCCGAGCGCATCGCGGACTCGACCATCGCGTCGATCATCACGTCCCGCGCGTCGCGCGGCTCGTCGAGCCTGGCGTTGGCCCCCATGAGGTCCGTCAGCAGCTGCTGGTCGAGCGATCCCCAGTTGACGCCGATCCGGACCGGCTTCCCGTTGTCGATCGCGACCCGCACGATCGTGGCGAAGTGCTCGTCGTGGCGCTTGGTGCCCACGTTGCCCGGGTTGATCCGGTACTTCGCGAGCCCGGCCGCCATCTCCGGGTACTCCACGAGCAGCTTGTGGCCGTTGTAGTGGAAGTCGCCGATGACCGGCACGTCGACGCCCAGGTTGTCCCGCAGCTTGGCGAGCATCGCCGGGACGGCCGCGGCGGCCTCCTCGGTGTTGACGGTGACGCGCACGAGCTGGCTCCCCGCGTGGGCGAGCCGGGCGACCTGGATGGCGGTGGCGTCCGGGTCGGCGGTGTCGGTGTTGGTCATCGACTGCACGACGACCGGATGGGCCGAGCCGACCAGCACGCCGCCGACGTCGACCGACACTGTGGGCCGGCGCACCGGTCGGAGCTGGTCCGGCGACGTCACGGGGTGCCGCTCACCTGTCGCGCGATGTCGAACACCGTGATCCAGATCAGGAACGTGAACAGGGCCACGAACCCGACGGCGTAGGTCAGCTGCTCGGCACGCAGCGAGATCCGGCGGCCGTAGCGCGGGATCGCCTTGAGCACGATGACCAGCATCCGGCCACCGTCGAGCGGCGGGAACGGCAGGATGTTGACGAGCGCGAGGTTGGCCGACAGCAGGGCCGTGAGGTAGATGACGTACAGCGGCCCGAGGCCCCACAGGACGTTGCCCAGCTCGACCGCGATCCCGACCGGGCCGGAGGCCGGCGGCGCCTGCGTCGGGTCGCTGACGATCGACCGGGCCAGGTCCCCGAGCCCGACCAGGATGAGGCTGAATGCCTGGACGGTGCGCTTGGCGCCGAGCTGGACCGCCTCGACCACCGAGTTGTTGATCGTGCCCACGGTCGCTACGGCCGAGGCCCGGATCCCGAGCGCCCCCGGCTGCTCGGGCGTGGGCGTCCGCAGGACGACGCGGACGTCGCCCGTGGTGCCGTCGGCGTGCTGGATCCCGAGCACGACGGCCTGGCCGCCGTTCGCCTGGAGGTCGTCGATCGCCTGCTCCGGGTTGCCGAAGGCCGAGTAGCGGGTGCCGTTGATGGTGACGATGGTGTCCCCGGCGACCAGGCCGCTCGCCGCCGCCGGCGCGCCCGCCACGACCTCGCCGATCCGGACGCCGATCTGCGGCTCGCCCCACAGCGCGAGCCCGGTGAAGATCACGAACGCCAGCAGCAGGTTCATCCCGACCCCGGCGACCAGGATGCCGAGCTTCACCGGCAGCCGGGCGCGCGAGAAGGCGCGCGGGTCGTTGGCGTTGTCGCCGTCCTCGCCCTCGAGCTTGACGAAGCCACCGATGGGCAGCCAGTTGAGCGTGTACAACGTCCCCTGGCGGCTGGTGTCGAGCTCCGCCGCGGTCTCGAGGAACGCCGTGGCCTCGGGCGAGCCCGGCTCGATCCCCGGCGGCAGCGCGGGCGCGATCACCGGCCGGGCGAGGTCCTCGGGGTCGGGCTTGCCGCGGCGGAGGACCTTCGCCCGCGGCGGGAAGCCGATGCCGAACTCGAGCACCCGGACGTTCGCCCAGCGGGCGGTGACGAAGTGGCCGAGCTCGTGGATCAGCACGAGCGTGCCCAGGATCAGGATGAACAGCAGGACCGTGACGGTCGACTGGGCGAGCTCGATCATGCCGCGGTCCCGTCGATCGGGCCCGTCGCGAACGCCCGGCGGACCTCCGCGTCGAGCGCGACCAGCGCGTCGACATCGGGCGCCTGGTTGGCGCCGCCGCCGAACCGCGTGACCGCCGCCTCGAGCAGGCGCGGGATGCCGGGGAAGTCCAGGGAGCCGTCGAGGAACCGGGCGACAGCCACCTCGTCGGCCGCGATCAGCGACGCCGTGGCGCGGCTGCCGATTTGTCCCGCGTCCCGCGCGATGCGCAGCGCGGGGAAGCGCGTCTCGTCCGGGGCGCGGAAGTCCAGCCGCGCCGCGGCGACAAGATCGGGCGGGGTCGCCGGCGACGGCAGGCGGTCGGGGTGCGTCAGGGCGTACTGGATGGGAAGTCGCATGTCAGGGGTGCCCAGCTGGGCCTTCAGGGAGCCGTCCACGAACAGGACCGCCGAGTGGACGACGCTCTGCGGATGCACGACGACGTCGATCGCGTCGTACTCGACATCGTACAGCCAGCGTGCCTCGATGACCTCCAGGCCCTTGTTCGCGAGCGTCGCCGAATCGATCGTGATCTTCGCCCCCATCGACCACGTCGGGTGGCGCAGGGCCTGCTCGGGTGTGGCCCTGGCGAGCGACCCGGCGTCGGCGTCGAGGAACGGACCGCCCGACGCCGTGAGCACGAGCCGGGCGATCGCGCCGCGCGGCTCTCCCACCAGGCACTGCCAGATCGCCGAGTGCTCCGAGTCGATCGGACGGAGCCAGGCCAGCGGCGTGGCGAGCGGATCGGCGTCGCCGGCCGCCGCGGCTCGCTCGGCGGCCCGGGCGCGCGCCTCGCGCATGACCAGGTGGCCGCCGGCGACGAGCGTCTCCTTGTTCGCGGTCGCGACGACCTTGCCGGCCCGGAGCGCCGCGAGGACCGGCCGGAGCGACACGACGCCGCCGGTGCCCACGACCACGAGGTCCACGTCGTCGCGCGTCGCGAGCGCCTCGAGGGCGTCGGCACCGCCGACCAGCGCGGTCCCGGGCGGCAGGTCGAGGGCCGCCGCACCGCCTGCGAGGCTGACCGTGGCCGGCCGCAGGCGCCTCGCCTGCGTGCTCAGCTCCGCGGCGTTCCGCCCGCTCGCGAGGGCCACGACCTGGAACCTGTCGGCGAGGCGCTCCAGCACGTCGACGGCCTGGCGCCCGATGCTGCCCGTCGAGCCGAGCAGGGCGACCCGGATCCGCGGGCGATCGCCCGACGGCGGCGGGTCAGCGGGCGATCGCGAGGACATACAGCGCGACGACGGGGGCGGCGAACAGGAACGAGTCGATCCGGTCGAGGATGCCGCCGTGGCCGGGGATCAGCGTCCCCGAATCCTTGGCGCCGGCGGCCCGCTTGAGCATCGATTCCGCGAGGTCGCCCGCCTGCGCGACCAGCCCCAGCAAGGGACCGAGGACGATCGCCCCGATCGGCGGCTGGCCGAGGCCCGCGAGCATCAGGGCGATCACGATCGTGCACGCGACGAGCCCGCCGACCAGCCCCTCGATCGACTTCGACGGCGAGATGTGGGTCAGGAACTTGTGGCGGCCGATCTGGCTGCCGACGAGGTAGGCGCCCGTGTCGAAGCTCCACACGCCGAGCACCAGCAGCAGGATCCATCCCCGCTCGGCGCCGACGGCGTACAGCGGCGCCGACGCCTCGACCGGCGGCGCGGACGTCGCGACGTGCAGCACGAACGACAGCAGCCCGACATAGATCGCCCCGAACAGCGTCGCGATCCACGCGACCAGGCCGTCGCGGGGGTCGGTCCGCATGAGGCTGCCGACGCCCGCCAGGACGGCGCCGATCGCGACCAGCACGAGGCCCTTCTCGGCGTCCGGCACGAAGCCCGCCTGGAGCACGAGGGCGACGGCGATGGCGGTCCCGAACAGCGCGAGCGACGGGTAGCCCGCCGCGCGCAGGAGCCGGAACACCTCCATCCCCGCGAGCCCGGCGACGAGGGCGAGGACCAGCGCGACGGCCTGGACGCCGAGGTACAGGGCGACCAGCAGGACGGGGACGAGGACGAGCGCCGAGAGCGCCCGGGTCCGGAGCACCGATCCCGCGCCGCTAGCGCCCGAACCGGCGCGTGCGGCTCGCGAACTCGAGCAGGGCCTCGTCGAAGGCCTCGGGTCCGAAGTCCGGCCACAGGCGCTCGGTGAACACGAGCTCCGCGTAGGCCGACTGCCAGATCAGGAAGTTGCTGATCCGCTGCTCGCCGCCGGTCCGGATCACGAGGTCGGGATCGGGCAGGCCGCCCGTGTACAGCGCGTCGCCGATGGTCCGCTCGTCGATCGCGTCGGGCGGGATCCCGGAGGCCGCGATCCGGCGGAACGCGTCGACGAGCTCCGTGCGCCCGGCGTAGTTCCAGGCGATGTTGAGCTGGAGGCGCGTGCCCTCGGAGGTCCGGGCGAGCGCGTCCCCGATCGAGGTCTGCGTGGCGTCCGGGAGCTCCTCGAGTCGGCCGAGGAGCCGCACCCGGACGCCCTCGGCGCGAAGCTCGTCGGTCTCGTCGCGGATCGCGTGGCCCAGCAGCTCGAACAGCCCGGCGACCTCCTCGTCGGACCGGGCCCAGTTCTCGCGGCTGAACGCGTACAGCGTCAGCATCGGGACGCCCCGCCGGACCGCGTGCCGCAGCAGCTCCCGGATCGCCTCCACGCCGGCGGCGTGGCCCTCGAAGTCGGGCTTGCCGCGGGCGCGAGCCCAGCGGCGGTTGCCGTCCATGATGATCGCGACGTGATGAGGCAGCTCGTCCGGTGGGAAGAGCGGCGCGTCGGGGGCGTGGACCGCGGGCGTGACGGCCTCGGACGATCCGCCGGCCCGCCCCGCGTGGGCGAGCGGCGGGGCGTCGGTGGGCCGGGCGAGCGAGCGATCGAGCGGCGCCTGGGCCACTAGACCTCCAGGACCTCCTGCTCCTTGACGTCCCCGAGCCGATCGACGTCGCCGATCACCCGGTCCGTGAGCTTCTGGAGCTGGTCCAGCTGACGCCGGGACTCGTCGGTCCCGACCTCACCGTCCCGCTCCTCCTTCTTGAGCTCGTCAGCGGCCTCGCGGCGAAGATTGCGGATCTCGACACGGGCCTCCTCCATCCGCTTGTGGACGCTCTTGACGATGTCCTTGCGACGCTCCTCGGTGAGCGGCGGGATGTTGAGGCGCACGAGCGTGCCGTCCACGTTGGGCGTGATGCCGATGTCGCTCTTCTGGATCGCCTTCTCGATCGCCCCGATGACCCCGCGATCCCAGGGCTGGATCACGATCTGGTGGGACTCGGGCACGCTGATCGAGGCGAGCTGGTTGAGGGGGGTCTGCGTGCCGTAGTAGTCGACGGTCAGCCGCTCCACGAGCGACGTCGACGCCCGGCCGGTCCGCAGCCCCTGGAAGTCGCGCTCCATCGCCTCGACCGCGCGCAGCATCTTGCGCTCGGCGCCGGCCAGGGTCTCGCTGGTCATCCGGTGACACCTCCAGGCTGCGCGGAGATCAGGGTACCCACCGGCTCGCCGCGGGCAACCCTCGAGATGTTGTCGGGGGCGTTGAGATCGAACACGATGATCGGCAGGTCGTTCTCGAGGCACAGTGACACGGCCGCCGCGTCGAGCACCTTGAGCTGGTCGCGCAACAGGTCCTGATAGCCGAGGCGCGCGTACCGGGTGGCGTTGGGGTCCTTCATCGGGTCCGCGTCGTACACGCCGTCCACCTTGGTCGCCTTGAGCAGCACCTCGGCGCCGATCTCCACGGCGCGCAGCGCGGCGGCGGTGTCGGTCGTGAAGTACGGGTTGCCAGTGCCGGCCACGAAGATCGCGACGCGGCCCTTCTCGAGGTGGCGCACGGCGCGCCGGCGGATGTACGGCTCGGCGATCTCGTTCATCGCGATCGCGCTCATGACCCGGACCGGGATGCCGATCCGCTCGATCGCGTCCTGCAGCGCGAGGCCGTTCATCACGGTCGCCAGCATGCCGATGTAGTCGCCCGTCGCGCGGTCCATGCCGCGCGCCGCCGCGGCCAGCCCGCGGAAGATGTTGCCGCCGCCGACCACGATGCCGACCTGGACGCCGCCCGCCTGGACTTCGGCGACCTGGCGCGCGATGAACGCGCAGAACGCGGGGTCCACGCCGTACTGTCGCTCGCCGAGGAGGGCCTCGCCGGACAGCTTGAGCAGGATCCGCCGGTAGCCGGGCCGGCTTCCGTCCGGGGCCGTCCGCCCCGTGCCGTCGCCGGGTCCGCGACCTCCGTCGGTCACAGCTCCTCCCCGATCTCGAACCGCGCGAACCGCCGGACCCGGATGTTCTCGCCGATGGTCGCGATCGACTGCGTGATCAGCTCGCCAACGGTCATCTCGGTGTCGCGGAACGGTTGCTCGGTCAGCACGACCTGCTGGAACCACTTCTTGAGCTGGCCGTCGACGATCTTGCCGCGGACCGCCTCGGGCTTGGCCTGCACCGACTCGTCGGCGAGGAGGGCCGCCTGCTTGGCCTCGAGGACGTCGGCCGGGATGGCCTCGATCGAGGGGTACTCCGCGTGCAGCGCCACGACCTGCATCGCGAGGTCCTTGACGAGCTTCTGGAACTGGTCGGTCCGCGCGACGAAGTCCGTCTCGCAGTTGACCTCGATCAGGGCCCCGATCCGGCCGCCCATGTGGATGTAGCTGCCGACGACGCCCTCGCGGGCATCCCGGCCGGCCTTCTTGGCCGCGGACGCAACGCCGCGCTCGCGGAGCAGCGCGATCGCCTCGTCGAGGTCGCCGTCGGTCTCCTCGAGCGCGCGCTTGCAGTCCATCATGCCCGCGCCGGTTCGCTCGCGGAGCTCCTTGACGGCGTCGGCCGTGATTGCCATGGGCGTCGTGCTCCTGTGTCTCTAGCGTACGGCGTGCGCATCCGGCGCGCGCCATCGGTGTCCGTGGTTGGGGCCCTGGCGGGACCGCCTCAGGAGCGGTCCGTCGAGCCGGATCAGCCGGCGGGCGCGTCCTCGGCCGGAGCGTCCTTCGCGGGCGCCTCGGCGGACGCGACGCCGGCGGGCACCGGCGTCTCGGGCCGGGGCGAACCGGGGAGCAGGTCCTCGTCGTCCAGGTCGGGGTCGAACGACAGGGTTCCACCGGCCGCGAGCTGGGCGACCAGGTCGGCCGCGGCCGTCTCGTCGAACTCGGGCTCCTCGACGCCCTGGGGCTCCTGGGCCTCGGGCTCGGACGAGGCGCGCGCCGCGCGCTGGCCGGCGCCCTCGATCGCCGCGTCGGCGACCAGCTGGCAGAGCAGCCGGATCGCGCGGATGGCGTCGTCGTTGGCCGGGATGATGTAGTCGAGCTCGTCCGGGTCGACGTTGGTGTCGCCCGTGCCGATGACCGGGATCTCGAGCTTGTTGGCCTCGGTCACCGCGATGCGCTCGCGGTGCGGGTCGACGATGAAGATCGCGCCCGGCAGGCGCTTCATCTTGCGGATCCCGCCCAGCATGGCGTTGAGCTTGTTCAGCTCCTCGGTCAGCCCCGCGGCCTCCTTCTTGGGAAGACGGTCGAAGTCGCCGGCGAGCTGCCGGGCCTCGAGCTGGTCGAGCAGCCCGATGCGCTTCTTGATCGTGACGAAGTTGGTGAGCATGCCGCCCAGCCAGCGCTTGGTGACGTAGGGCTGGCCGGCCCGCATCGCCTCCTGCATCACGGGCTCCTGCGCCTGCTTCTTGGTGCCGACGAACAGCACGCTCTCGCCCCGGGCGACGGTGTCGGTGACGTACTCGAGCGCCGTGTCGAGGCGCTTGACCGTCTGGGCGAGGTCGATGATGTGGATCCCGTTGCGCTCCGCGAAAATGTACGGGCGCATCTTGGGGTTCCATCGGCGCGTCTGGTGGCCGAAGTGGACGCCGGCCTCCAGGAGCTGGCGCATCGAGACCGTGGGCACTGGGTGACCTCCTGCGGTTGTGCCTCCGCGGATCCCCTGCGGGGCCGTCGGCTCGGTCTCGCGACCTGCGCCTGGTCCGGCACCATCCCGCCCGGGACCATGATCCGCGTGTGTGCTCCGTCACGGGCCGCGACCCGGAAACGGGCGGTTGTCTCTCCGGACCATCCGGAGCGGGCGGGAGTGTAGCACAGGGTCCCGTCCGCTCCCGATCGGTGGACGGGCGTGGCGACGCTCAGGGCCGCAGCCCGCGGTGGTGACGGACCGACGGTCGTCCGTCGGGTCCGCGGTCGATCGCGACCAGGTCGATCCGGACCGGCAGCCGTGGCAGGGGCGTCCCGTCCGGGAGCACGCCCCCGTCCAGCAGGCCGGCGATGGCCCGGCGGAGCGCCAGGCGCTTGCGTCGGTCGAGCGACTCTTCGGCCAGCCCGAAGTCGCGACGGCCTCGCCAGCGCACCTCCACGATCACCAGCGTCCGCGGCGGCCCGGGGTCGATGCCGACCAGGTCCAGCTCGTCGCGCCCGACCCGCACGTTGCCGGCCAGCATCTCCCAACCGTCGGCCGCGAGGCGTTCGGCCACCATCGTCTCCGCGGCGTCGCCCAGCTCCCGGGCGGTCCGCGGCGTCGACATGTGTCAATTCTGGCAGGCGCCACTCACCGCCGACTTATCGGCGACCCCGCGAGCGGCAGGGCGCTCCCACGACGGCGCCCAGCGGCATGGCGTCCTCGTCAACTTCAGGGTCGCCCATCGGGACCGCGACCATCGGTCGCGCGTCGGCGAGGTCGAGCATCGCCACGTCGTCGTCGCCCGCGACGTCGCCGGCCTCACCGTCGCCGCCATCGAACAGGGCGAGCTGGTCCCCGGCCAGGAGCACCTGCAGCGCCTGCCAGCTCCGCCGGTGGTGCGGCGTGAGCCCGTGCGCCCGGATGGCGTCGCGGTGCTCGCGGGTCGCATAGCCCGCGTTGCGGTCCCAGCCGTACTGCGGGTAGCGCACGGCGAGGTTGTGCATCATCCGGTCGCGGACGGTCTTGGCGATGACCGAGGCACACGCGATCGAGTACACCCGGGCGTCGCCGTCGACGATCGCCGTGTACGGCCCGACCTGCGACTCGAAGTCGGCGATCCGCAGCCCGTCGACGAGCACGTGGTCGTGACCGCCGAGGCGGGCGATCGCGCGGCGCATCGCGAGGTGGGTCGCGTGGTAGATGTTGAGTCGGTCGATGTCGGCGACCGAGGCCGCCCCGAGGCCGATCGCGACCGCCCGCCGACGGATAATCGGCGCGAGGCGCTCGCGCTGGCCGGCGGACAGCGTCTTGGAATCGCGGACGCCCGGGATGCGATGGCAGTTGGGGGACATGATGACGGCCGCCGCGACGACGGCGCCGCAGGTCGGGGCGACGCCGACCTCGTCCACGCCCGCGATCCGGGTCGCGCCGCCGCGCCACAGGGGGCGCTCCCAGCGCAGCGTCGGGACGATCACGGCCATCGGACGCTAGCGTAGCGCCCCGGGCCGGACATGGCGCGACCCCCGGGCGCCCGGGGGTCGTCGAGCTCGCGGCGCGGCCGGCTCGTCGCCGTGGCCGTTAGTGTGCCTAGCGGCGCTCTCGGAGCGTGGTCGCGGCCTTGCCGACGCGGTCGCGCAGGAAGTACAGCTTCGCGCGGCGGACCTGGCCGTGGCGGACGACCTCGATGCGGTCGATCCGGGGGCTGTGGAGCTTGAACGTGCGCTCGACGCCGACGCCCGACGCGATCCGGCGGACGGTAATCGTCGACGCGATGCCGCTGTTCCGCATTCGCATCACGAGGCCTTCGAAGACCTGGATGCGCTCACGGTTGCCCTCGACGACCTTGGCGGCGACCTTGACGGTGTCGCCGGGGGTGATCTCCGGGAGGTCGGTGCGCAGCTGGTCCTGCACGATCTCGTTGAGCACGTTCACGGGTACGGGTCCTTGTACGTTCGGGCGGCAGCCGCGGCTGCGGAGGGCTCGCAGGTGATGGCCGGCGTGCCGAGGACGGCGCGGCCGACGGCGGAGGATAGCACGGCCGGTGGCGGGTGTCAGGCGTCCCGGGACGCGTCGCCGGTCGTCGAGGCGATCGCCGGAACGTCCGGCTCGGCGCGGACCTCGTCGAGCAGCCGCCCCTCCTCGGGCGACAGCGGGCGATCGCGCAGGAGGTCCGGGCGCCGTAGCAGCGTCCGGCGCAGCGACTCGCGGAGGCGCCAGCGGCGGACCTCCTCGTGGTGGCCCGAGACGAGCACGGGCGGCACCGCGACGCCGTCGAACGTCGCCGGACGCGTGTACTGCGGGTATTCGAGCAGGCCGGAGGCGAACAATTCCTCGGCGGTCGAGGCCTCGTCGATCGCCCCCGGCAGGAGCCGCAGGACGGCGTCCACGACCACCAGCGCCGCGAGCTCGCCGCCGGTGAGCACGTAGTCGCCGATGGACAGCTCGCGGTCGACCATCGACCGGATCCGCTCGTCGACGCCCTCGTAGCGCGGGCAGACGAGGACGAGGTGGGCGGCCGACGCGAGCGACTGCGCCGTCGCCTGGCGGAAGACCTCGCCCGCCGGATCCAGCAGGATGACGAGCGAGTCCGGGCGCCGCAGCTCCGCGAGGGCCGACGCGACCGGCTCGGGCCGCAGGACCATGCCGGCGCCGCCGCCGTACGTGTAGTCGTCGACCGCGCGATGCCTGCCGATGCCCCAGCGGCGCAGGTCGTGGACGCGGACGGTCGCGAGCCCTTGCTCGAGGATGCGGGCCGGGATGCTCTCGCCGAGCGGCCCCTCCATCATCGCCGGGAACAGCGTCAGGACGTCGACCTCGAGGGTCATGAGGCCGGCGGCTCGGGCCCGGAGTCGCCGGGGGCCGGGGACGCGGCAGCGTCCGGCGCCGTCGGGGGCTCCGAGGGACGGCGGGCGTTCGGCGGCCGGCGATCCCGCGGTCGGACGTAGTCCTCGTCGTCGACCGGGCGCGCGTCGAGCGCGAGGGCGTCGAGGTCGACGACCATCTCGCCCCGCTCGGGCGCAAGCTCGAGGACGATCCCCCGCACGCCGGGCACGTCCAGCTCGCCGCGCGGGCCCCGGACGACGAACACGTCGGCCCCTCCGGCGTGGTACAGCTCGACGATCCGGCCCAAGTCCTCGCCGTCGCCGGATCGGACGGCGAGGCCCTCGAGCTCGTGCCACAGCCAGCGGCCGGGTTCGCGCGGCTCGTCGGGCGTGTCGATCTCGAGGTAGACGCCGCGCAGCGCGTCGGCGGCGTCGCGGTCGCGGACCTCGCGGAACCGGAGCCACCAGCCGGGACCGTCCGCGACGGGCATGGCCTCGGCGATCGTCAGCCCGCGGCGCTCGCCCTCGGGATACAGGACGGCGCGCTCGACGAACCGCTCGTCCGGCCGGTCCGTGAGGAGCTCGATCCGGACCTGGCCGCGCAGCCCGCGCAGGCCCCGGACGAGGCCGACCGCGAGGCGCGCCGGACGCGCGGACGCCGGGGCCGCCCCGGATGGCGATGCGTCCGGCACGGGCGATGCGTCCGGCACGGGCGAGGCGTCCGGCACGGGCGGGTCCCCGGGCGACGGCGCGCGCGCCCGCGAGGACGCGCGACCGCCCGACGGCGTCGAGGGAGCCAGGACCGGCTCCCTAGATGATCTCGAGGCTGACGGGCTCGCCCGTGCGGGCGGAGGTCACCTTGAGCAGGGTCCGGAGCGCCTTCGCGACGCTGCCGTTGCGCCCGATGACCTTGCCCATGTCGGACTCGGCCACGTGCAGCTCGATGATGGTGCCGTCCTCGCCGTTGACGACCTCGACCTTGACGGCCTCGGGATCGTCGACGAGCGACTTGGCGACGTATTCGACGAGATCGGCGGCTGCCATCGTTCGGCCCCTACTTGGTGGTGAGGCCGGGGATGACGCCGGCCTGCTTGAGGAGCCGGCGAACCGTGTCCGACGGCTGGGCGCCCTTGGCGAGCCAGTCCTTGGCCTTCGCCTCGTCGACGCTGAGCGTGATGGGATCGGTCCGGGGGTTGTAGTGCCCGATCGTGTCGATCGCGCGGCCATCGCGCGCGGATCGGCTGTCGGCGACGACCAGCCGGTAGGTCGGCTGCTTGGTCGCCCCGACACGGGTCAGTCGGATGCGGACGGACATGGGCGGTGCGCTCCTCCAGGTGGTGCCGCTCCCCCGGCCTCGGGGGACGCGGTCGTTGGGCAGGTTTGGGCTGGGACGGGCTAGTTCCCGGTGACGCTGAGGACGAGGGTGCCCTCGTCGACGTCGCCCGAGACGTTGGTCGCGATGACGCTGTCGAACGCGTCCAGGTAGGGCTTGAGGTCGGCCTCGTACGAAGACTTGTCGTCGCTCGACAGCCGGGCCTCGGCGAAGCTGCGGATGCCGGCGATGTCGAGCCAGAACAGCATGCTGTTGACGCTGTCGACGCGGGCCAGCGCGGACTTGAACTGGTCGGTCGACGCGAGGTTCGACCCGGACGGGGCGTCGAGGACGCCCTTGACGAAGTCCACGCTGGTGCCGAAGACCACCACCTTGTCGGTCACGCTGTAGGCGAGCTTGATCCCGCCGGGGACGTCGACCCCGGTCGCGGCGCCGGCCAGCGCGCCGATGCCGGACAGGTCGACCGAGGTGATCGTGGCGCCGTTGTACGTCTCGTCGGTGAGCGTCACGCCGGACCCGCCCGCGGCGAGCTCGATGAACCCGCGCAGCTGGGTGAACAGGCGATTGGCGTCCGCGGCGCTCGTCGGGACGACCACGATCCCGCCGGCGATCTCGCCGTTGGTGTTCGTGATCGCGATCCCCGACTCCCCCATCCAGCCGACCGCGGCGTCGAAGCCGCCGATCAGCTTGAGCGCGTCGTCGACCTGCTGGACGCCGTCCTTGAGCGACGGGTCCGAGGCGAGCATCGCCTTCAGCCGCTTCAGCGCGCCGCCGAAGTCCTGGGTGTCGACCAGCGCGACCGTGTCGGCCGGGACCAGCGACGGCAGGGTCGAGGCCGCGTTGGGCGCAGCCCCGAGCTTCTCGTTGTGGGGCTGGCGCGACTCGACCACGAGCGCGCCGTTCTGGGCCTCGACCGCGACCACCGACCACGACGGGTACAGGCCGTCGAAGAACGACAGGGCGGCCGTCGGCATCCCGTCGCCCGGGACCATCGCGGCCGCGGCGTCGACGATGGCCTCCGTGTCGACGTAGGCGAACGCGAGCCGGTCGCCGGTGATCGTCGCCGAGGCGGTCTTGAACTGCGCGTTGGTGTTGAGGCCGGTCTTGCCGCCGGTGTCGATGGCGGCCTTCACGGACGCCAGATCGCCGAGCGCCAGCACCGGGCCGGTCACGGCATAGGCGATCTGCACCTTCTCGGCCATGACGCTGACGTCGGCGGGCGGCTTGATCACCGTGATCGTGACGCCGTTGTAGGTCTCGGTCGTGGAGGTCGCACCGGTCTCCTGGAGCGTGCTCGCGGCCCAGCTGGTCGCCTTGGCGGCATCCTTGACGCTCGCGAGGGCGAGGAAGCGCGCGGACGCGGTGTCGGCGCCGGACGGCAGGGCACCGATGCTCACGCTGAGCTGGCCGCCGAACCACGGCTGGATGTCCGCCGTGTAGCTCTGCTTGCCGTCGGACGCCTTCCCGACGACCTGGTCGAGGACCTCGTTGATCTTGGTCGGGAACGCGGCCTGGTCGTCGAAGCCCGGGAAGGCGCTGAGGACCTTGGCCAGCTCGGCCTGCTGGTTGCCGGGGAGGTCGAGGCGGACCTCGGCGTAGGTGACGCTGTCGGCCGGGGTCCAGGCGAGGACGGAGGGCGTGCCGGACGCGCCGGTGAGCAGCACGGCCCCGGCGGCGGCCGAGGCGGCTACCAGCGCGATGACGACCAGCGCCACGATCCACTTCAGCGGGCTGCGGCGCTTCGCGGGAGCCGCGGCTGCCACGACGGGCGCGGTCGCGACGGCGTCGCCCGTGGCCTGCGGCGGCAGGAACGTCGGGACGGCGCCCGACGCGGGCTGCGCGACGGGGGCCGCCGGCGGAGGCGGTGCCGGCGGCGTATACGGGGCGGTCGCGTCAGGCGCCGGGTCCGTCGCGGGCGTGGGAGAAGAGGCGGCGGGCGTGGGCGCCGCGGCGGCGGGCGTGGGCGCGCCGACCGGTTGCACTGACGTCGGCGTCGGCGTCGGCTCGGGCTCCGCCGGCGGCTCGGCCGGCGTCGGCTCGGGCGGTGGCGTGTACTGCTGGGTCGGGTCCTGGTCGGTCATGTCGTCGTCGTCCCCTATCGGCGCCCGATGAGCTGGCCCATCGCGGCGCGACGGCCCCCCGCTCCCGAGAGCTGTTTCATGAGCTTCTGCATCTCACCGAACTGCTTGATCAGTCGATTGACGTCCGGGAGCGACGTCCCGGACCCGTTGGCGATCCGTCGCCGGCGCGAGGCATTGAGCACGCCGGGCTCACGCCGCTCGCGCGGCGTCATCGACAGGATGATGGCCTCGACGCGCTTGAGGTCCCCGCGGTCGACCGCGTCCTGCGCCTCCTTGGCCATGCCGCCCATGCCCGGGATCATCGACATGACCTGGCCCATCGGGCCCATCTTCTGCATCTGGCGCATGGAGGCCAGCATGTCCTCGAGGGTGAAGGCGCCCTTGCGGACCGACTCCTCGAGCTTGGCGGCCTGCTTCTCGTCGAAGGCCTCCTGCGCCCGCTCCGTCAGCGTGACGATGTCGCCCATGCCCAGGATCCGGCCCGCCAGGCGGTCGGGGTGGAACACCTCGAGCGCGTCGGTCTTCTCGCCCGTGCCCAGGAACTTGACCGGGATCCCCGTGACGGCCCCGATCGAGAGCGCGGCGCCGCCGCGCGCGTCGCCGTCGATCTTGGTCAGCACGAGCCCGCTCACGGGCACGGCGGCCGCGAACCCCTGGGCGACGGTGACGGCCTCCTGGCCGGTCATCGCGTCGACGACCAACAGCGTCTCGACCGGCTTCACGGCGGCGTTGATCGCCCGGATCTCGTCCATCAGCGCGTCGTCGATGGTCAGCCGGCCGGCGGTGTCGATGATCACGACGTCGCGGCCCGTCCGCTTCGCGGCCTCGATGCCGCCGCGCGCGATGTCCACGGTCGGCGTGCCGGCCGGCGCGCGATGCACCGAGATCCCCAGCGACGTGCCGAGGGTCTCCAGCTGGTCCGCCGCTGCAGGACGGTAGGGGTCGGCGGCGACGAGCATCGGCTGGCGGCCGAGCTTGGCGACGTACTTGGCCAGCTTCGCGGCCGAGGTCGTCTTGCCCGAGCCCTGGAGCCCGACCAGCGTGACGACCGCGGGGTTGCCCGATAGGTGGAACGTGCGGTCCCCGGCCGACAGCAGCGCCGTCAGCTCCTCGTGGACGATCTTCACGACCTGCTGGCCCGCGGTCAGGCTCTCGAGGATCTCCGCGCCGACGGCCCGCTCGCGGACGCGCGCGACGAATTCCTTGACGACCTTGAAGTTGACGTCGGCCTCGAGCAGGGCGAGGCGGACCTCGCGCATCGCGGCGTCGACGTCGGCCTCGGACACGCGGCCGCGGCCGGTCAGCCCGGCGAGGGTGGCGCGGAGGCGGTCGCTGAGGCTGTCGAACATGCGGAGACGGGGGACCCTTGCTGTCGATTGAGATCAGCCGCCGGGGACGGACCGGCGGGTGGTGCGCGGGTTCTGGCGACACCGAGGCGGTCGGAGTGTACGTCATGGGCCGCCCGATCGCCCCTGGTCCGATGGTCGTGGGCGGCGGCGCACCGCGCCGGGGAGGCCGTCGGGCACCGGTACCCTTCGCGCGGTGACCGCGGATCCCCTGCTCGACCCCGTCCCGCCGACCCACGACGTCACGCCGACGCCCGGCCTGTGGCGGAACGGCGCGTTCGTCCGGCTGTGGACGGCGGCGACGATCTCGGTGTTCGGCAGCTTCGTGACCCGGATCGCCCTGCCGTTCGTCGCGATCCTCACGCTGCGGGCCGGGCCGATCGAGGTCGCCGTGCTGCGCAGCCTCGACCTGATCGCGGCGCTCGTGGTCGGGTTCGTGGCCGGCGCCTGGGTCGACCGGCTGCGGCGGCGGCCCGTGCTGATCTGGGCCGACCTCGGGCGGGCCGTGCTCCTGGGCAGCATCCCGGTCGCGGCCGTCGGCGGCTGGCTGACGCTCGTCCAGGTGTTCGTCGTGTCCGCGCTCGCGGCGGTGTTGACCACGTTCTTCGACGTCGCGGATCGGGCCTATCTGCCGACCGTCGTCGGTCGCCCGGACCTCGTGCGCGCCAACGGCGCGCTGGCGGCGACGAGCTCGGCGATGGAGTTCGCCGCGTTCGGCATCGCGGGGTTCCTCGTCAACCTGCTGACGGCGCCGATCGCGATCGCCATCGACGCCGTTTCCTTCCTCGCGTCGGCAGCCCTGCTGGGAACGATCCGACGTCCCGAGGCGCCGCCCCCGCCCGCCGCCGACCGCGAGCCCGTGATCGACGAGATCCGCGAGGGGCTTCGGCTGGTCGTCCACGACCCCGTGCTCCGGGGGCTCGCGTGGGGAACGATGGGCCTCGCGGCGATGTGGGGCGTGTTCGGCGCGACGTGGCTCCTGTTCGTCACCGACGACCTGCACCTCGATCCGGCGGTCATCGGCGTCGTGGCCGCGCTCGGTGGGTTCGGCTCGCTGTTCGGCGCACTGCTCGCGGAGCGCGTGGTCGTGCGCTTCGGCCTGGGGCGCGTCGTCGTGGCGTCGCTGCTGCTCGCCGCGCTCGGCAACCTGCTCATCCCGCTCGCGCCGCCGGCCCTCCCACTGCTCGCGATCGCCTGTCTCATCGGCCAGCAGCTGATCGGCGACACGGCCGTGACGGTGTTCGACGTGACCGAGGTCTCCGTGCGGCAGGCGCGGGTGGGCGACCGCCAGCTCGGCCGCGTCAACGCCACCGTGCGCGTCGCGATGGTGATGGCGCAGCTCGGGGGCACGCTCGTCGGCGGGGTGCTGGCCGAGGTCATCGGGCTGCGGGGAGCCGCCTTCCTGGCGCCGGTGTTCGCGCTGTTGGGCGCCTGGGCGATGTTCAGGTCGCCGGTGCGCGTGCTGCACGCGATCGCCCGTGCCGACCATGAGGTGGCGATGCTCTCCTAAGGCCTCCGGACGTCATGCCGAGCACTCCCGTTGCTCGACGGCCGGCATCCCGCGCGACCTTGGCGCCCACTTGGCCGGCTCGGCCGGCGATGAGCACCAGGAGTGCTCGATCCGACGGGTCTAGCGGTCCAGACCGTCGATCTCGCTCGAACGTCGCCGGATGAGCAACCGGAGTGCTCATCCCGCGATCGGCGGCAGACGAGCTGCGTTCAGTCGAACAGCGCGTCGACGAAGCCGTGCGGGTCGAACGGGAGCAGGTCGTCGGCCTGCTCGCCCACCCCGACGAAGCGGACCGGGACGCCGAGGTCGTGCTCGATCGCGAACACGATGCCCCCCTTGGCCGTCGAGTCGAGCTTGGTCAGCACGACGCCCGTGAGGCCGACGGCCTCGTGGAAGGCCTTCGCCTGGGTGAGGCCGTTCTGGCCGGTCGTCGCGTCCAGGACGAAGAAGGTTTCGACCGCCCCGCCCGGCAGGCGCTTGTCGATGACGCGGCGGACCTTGGCGAGCTCGTCCATCAGGTTGGACTTGGTGTGCAGCCGCCCGGCCGTGTCGGCGATGACGATGTCCGCGTGGCGGGCGACGGCCGCGTCAAGCGCGTCGAACACGACTGCCGCGGGGTCGGCGTTGGGGGCGTGGGCGACGATCTCGCTGTTCGTCCGCTGGGCCCAGATCCGCAGCTGGTCGATGGCCGCGGCCCGGAAGGTGTCCGCGGCCGCCAGGACGACCCGTCGGCCCTGGGCGCGCTCGCGCGCGGCGAGCTTGCCGATGGTGGTGGTCTTGCCCGTCCCGTTGACCCCGACGACGAGCACGATCGCCGGACCGCCCTCGACGGCCGGCCGCGGCTCCCAGTCCTCGGCGTCCCGCTCCGCCAGCAGCGCGGCGAGCTCGGCGCGGACCGCGGCCTCCGCCGACAGGTCGCGACGCTTGCGGGCGCGTTCGACCACGCCCATCGACAACGAGGCCCCCACGTCGCCGGTGATCAGGATCTCCTCGATCTCCTCCCAGTCGGCCGCGTCGCCCACGCCGAAGGCGCTCCGGAGCCGGGCGCCGAACCCGGTTCGCGACTTTTCGAGGCCCTGCTCGAGCTGCTCGCGCTCGCGCTCGCGACGGGCTGCATCGGCCTTCTCGGGGCTGTAGTCGGCCCCCCATGCCCACTGGGGCTCGGGCTCGGCGACCGGCGCCGGCTCCCCGGCAGGCCCGGCCTCCTCGACGGGCGCGACCGGGGCCAGCTGGCCGAGGATCGCGTCGGGCTCGCCGGCGAGGTCGAGCTCGAGCGCCGACGGCTCCGGGACGGGCACGTCGTCGGGCGAGGCGACGGTCTGCCACTCGTCGCCGATCAGGTCGTCGCCGGGCTCTTCGGGCGACGGCTTGCCGGCGGGCGTCGTCGGCGGCTCCTCCGCCGGCGTCTCCGGCTCCTCGGCGGGCTGCGGCTCGGGCTCGGGCTCGTCCGACGGGCCGCGGCGGAAGAATCGCATCGGACGTCCGCCTCAGCCCGGCTCGCCGGCCAGGACCGCGCGGGCCTCTGACCGTCGATCGTCGGCGATGGCCTGGGCCTCGTCGAGGCGAAGGCTGATCACCCGGCTCACCGAGTCGTCGCCGACGGTGACGCCGTACAGCGCGTCCGCGACCTCGATCGTGCCCCGGTTGTGCGTGATCACGATGAACTGCGTCTGCTGCGCGAGGGACTGGAGCGCGTCGGTGAACCGGCCGACGTTCGCCTCGTCGAGGGCGGCGTCCACCTCGTCGAGGACGCAGAACGGCGCCGGCCGGACCTCGAGCATCGCGAACAGGAGGGCGACCGCCGTCAGGGCGCGCTCGCCGCCGGAGAGCATCCCCAGCGCCTGCGGCTTCTTGCCGGGCGGTCGGGCGGTGATCTCGATGCCGGTCGTGGCGAGGTCGGTCGGGTCGGTGAGCGACAGCCTCGCGAACCCGCCGCCGAACAGCTGCTGGAACCGGGCGTCGAAGGCGACCTCGAGGGCGGCGAACGTCGACCGGAACTGGGTGGCGATGAGCTCGTCGAGGTCGGCGATCAGCGATCGCGTCCCCGCGATCGCGTCGCGCAGGTCCCGGTGCTGGGCCTCGAGGGTCTCGAGCCGGTCGCGGACCGACCGGTATTCGTCGACGGCGAACGGGTTGGCCGCACCGAGCTCGTGGAACCGGCGTCGCAGGACGGCGAGCCGTCCCGGCGTCGGCGGCTCGACCGGCGGGGGCTCGACCGACCACGCCGGTGCCAGGCGCTCGAGCGCCGCCTCGAGGGCCGCGCCCTCGGCGGACACGTCGGCCTCCGAGAGCGCCTCGCCCGCGTCGTGAGCGAGGTCGCCGTCCGGTGCGGACGACGTCACTGCCCCGACGCCGGTCGGCTCGAGGTCCAGGCCGGATGCCTCAGCGAGGTGGCGCAGCCCGACCTCGCCCATCCCGGCCAGCTCGACCAGGACCTGCTCGCGGAGCGACTCGAGGTTGAGGCGCGACTCCATCGTCGCGACGTCGGACGCCCGCGCCCGGTCGTCGGTCACCCGCAGGCGCTCGCGGGCGGCCGTCGCCGACCGCTCGGCGTCCGCGAGGCGGCCCCGCTCGGCTCGATCGTCGGCCAAGAGCGCCTCCAGGGCCTCGCGCGCGCGGGCCTCGCGCGCCAGCGCCTCGGCGATCGCGCCGGCGACCGCCGTCCGCTCATCGCCGGCCGCCTGCTCGCGGGCGCCGAGCAGCTCCATGTCGCCGTCGGCGGTCGCGATGCGGCGCTCGGCGAGCGATGCGGCCGCCTCCGCTCCGGCCCGCCGCGCCTCGGCGTCGCGGCGCGCTCGATCGTGCGCGGATGCCTCGACGGCCAGGCGATCGCGACGGGTCCGAAGCTCGCCCAGGCGTGCCTCCCACGCGGCGATCGCGTCGGGTTCACCGGCGACCGGCGCGGCGCCCGCCTCGAGCGTATCCGCGACGGTCGGCGCTTCGAGGGCGGCCAGGCCCGCGCGGGCGCGCTCGAGCTCCGTCGCCAGGCGATCCGCCTGGGCACGCTGCCAGGCGGCCTCGCGGCTGCTCGCCTCGAGCGCGCGACCGGCGGAGCGCTCCGCCTCCTCCGCCCGACGCCGTCCCGCCGACGCCGTCGACTCCGCGCCGCGCGCACGCTCGAGGGCCGCGCGCGCGCCGGCGACCGCCTCGTCCGCGGCGCCGAGGGCGCGCTGGGCCTCGGCCGACTCGTGCTCGAGGGCCGCCGCCTCGCGCGCGAGCCGCTCGCCCTCCGCCCGCGCTTCCAGCGGCGAGTCGCCGCGCCCCATCCGGACCGAGAACGAGTCGAGCACCGCGCCGCCATCCCGGGTGACGAGCAGCCAGCCGAGCGGCAGCAGCGGCTGCAGGCGAACCGCCGTCGCCAGGTCCGCCGTCCAGGCCGCACGCTCCAGCAGCGCCCGCGCCGCCCCCGATGCGTCGCGGCGGATCGCCTCCCGGAGACGCCCGCCGCCGGCCGCGGTCAGCGCCTCCTCGAATCGGCGGATGTCCGCCGCGGTGCCGCCGCCTGGAGCCCGGTCGGCGGCGTCGATCCGCTCGCGGACCGCGAGCTGGCCTCGTTCCCCACCGAGGCCGCCGACCGCCGCCTGCTCGACGACGTAGGCCCGTGCGAGCTCGCCCAGCGCGGCCTCGACCGCGGGCCGGAGCGCGGGATCGACGCCCAGGTCGTCGTCGACGCGTCGCCCGCCGACCCGGCGGGCCGCCCGGGCGATGCCGCGCGCCTCCTCGTCGGCCAGCCGTCGCTCGAGCGCGGCGAGCCGGCCCGTCGCGGCGGCCAGCGCGCTGCCGGCCGTAGCCCCGCGCTCGCCCGCGGCACGGCGGCTCCCGTCGGCGGCGTCCGCGGCCAGCCCGGCGGCCTCGCGGGCCTCGACCGCGGCGACTTCCTCGGCTTGCGCGGCGACGAGTGCGCCGGTGGCCTTCGCGAGGTCGGCCTCGAGCTCCGCGACCCGGGCCGCCGACGCCGCCGCGCGCCGTTCCTCCTCGTCCGCCCGCCGCGCCGTGTCGTCGGCTCGGCGGCGCGCCGTCTCCGCCTCGCCCGCGCGTGCCGCCTCCGCGCGCCGCACGGCAGCCAGCTCGTCGCCCCGCGCACGGCTGGCGGCACGAAGCGTACCCAGCTCGGCGAGGCCCTCCGCCAGCGCCCGGTCGGCGTCGGCGAGCGCAGCCTCGAGCGCGAGGTCCGGCTCGGGGACGGGTTGCGCGAGGCCCCGGCGGTGCGCCTCGAGATCGGCTTCCGCGGCCGCGCGCTCGCGCGCGATCCGCGTCCGGTCGCGGGCGGTCGCCTCGACCTCGCCGATCGCGCGCGCCTCGCGCAGGCCCAGCTCGGTGTGCTCGGTGCGAGCGGCCTCGTGGATCGCACGCCGCTCGGCTTCGAGCTCGGAGCGGGCGGCCATCGACGTGGCGATCTCCGCGACGTCGGACTCGGCTCGCTCGAGGGCTTCGAGCGCCAGTCCGCTCTCGGCGCGCAGCGCACCGCGACCCCGCTCGGCCTCGGCCGCCCGGGTCGCCGCCTCGTGCCAGCGGGCGTGCGCCGCGACGATCAGCGCCGCGGCCAGCTCCTCGCCCGCGGTCAGCCGCGTCGCCTGCTGCTCGGCCAGCTGGCCCAGGCGCCGCGCCTGCGGCCGCAGCTCGGCCAGGATGTCCTCGACCCGTGACAGGTTGCCCTCGGCCTCGGTCAGCTGCTCCTCGGCCTTGCGCCGCCGCCGCTCGTGCCGCCGGACCCCGGCGACCTCCTCGAACAACGGCCGGCGCTCCTCGGGGCGGAGGGCGAGCGCCTGGTCGACCATCCCCTGGCCGATGAACAGGAACGCGTTCTCCGCGAGGTTCGCGCTGTCCAGCAGGTCGACGAGGTCGCGCAGCCGGACGCGCTGGCGGTTGAGCAGGTAGTCGTTCTCGCCCGAGCGGTAGAGGCGCCGGCCGAGCTCGACCACGCTGTATTCGACCGGCAGCAGGGCATCGCCGTTGTCGAGCACGAGGGTCACGTCCGCCATGCCCTGGGCCGACCGCTTCTCGGAGCCGGCCCAGATCACGTCCTCGGAGCGGCGGATCCGGAGCGAGCGCCCCTGCTCGCCCAGCGCCCAGCGGAGCGCGTCGGCGAGGTTCGACTTGCCCGATCCGTTGGGCCCGACGACGGCGCTGATCCCGGGCCCAAACTCGACCAGCGTTCGCTCGGCGAACGATTTGAACCCCTGGACGCGCAGGCCGAGCAGCCGGGCCGGGGCGGTCACGAGCCGTCCTCCGTCGCGGGGTCCGGGCCATCGCCCTCGGCGAGCCCGTCGACGGTGTCGATCGCCGCGACGTCGCGCCCGGCTCCGTCCTCCGCCTCGCCCGACGCCGCCGCCTTCGCCGCACGCGAGGCGGCGCGCTCCTCGCGCAGGACGTCGAGCGCCTGGGCCGCCGCCGACGTCTCCGCGATCCGGCGCGACGGGCCCTCGCCCACCCCGAGCGTCCGACCCTCGACCTCGACCTCGATCCGGAACTGCTTCTCGTGGTCGGGCCCGACCGCCTCGACCAGCCGGTATTGCGGCCGCTCGCCGGTGGTGCGCTGCGTGTGCTCCTGGAGGCGGCTCTTGGGGCTCTTCAGGGTCGTGATCGTGTGGTCGGCCGCCAGCTCCTCCGCGGCCAGCTGGTGGATCCAGTCGCGGGCCGCGTCCCAGCCGAGGTCGAGGTAGATGGCCCCGACGAGGGCCTCGAACGCGGACGCCAGGAGTGACGGCCGCACGCGGCCTCCCCGCTGCGCCTCGCCCTCGCCCAGCAGCAGGTACGAGCCGAGATCGAGCCGGGTCGCCAGCCGGGCGAGGCCGGGCGTGCTCACGATCGCGGCCCGTCGCGCGGACAGCACGCCTTCGTCGTCGTTGGGATGGCGTCGGTACAGGGCCTCGGAGACGGCGAGGCTCACGACGGCGTCGCCCAGGAACTCGAGACGCTCGTTGTGGCCGGCCGCGGCGTCAGGATGCTCGTGCAGCCAGCTGCTGTGGATGAGCGCCTGGGCCAGCAGGTCGCGGTCGCCGACGGGCAGCCCGAGGTGTTCCGTCAGGGCATCGGCCGGGTGCATCGCACCCCCGGGACGTGTCGCTAGGACGAGTGCTCGTCGATGTAGTCGACGGCGTCCTGGACGGTGCGGATCTTCTCGGCGTCCTCGTCCGAGATCTCGGTCCCGAACTCCTCTTCGAGGCTCATGATGAGCTCGACCAGGTCCAGCGAGTCGGCGTTCAGGTCGTCGACGAACGAGGCCTCGGGCGTGACCTCTGCCTCGTCCACCCCGAGCTGTTCGATGACGATCTTCTGCAGCCGATCGTACGTGCTGGCCACTGGCTCCTCCTGGGTTCCGGGTGTTGCTAGCGAGTTGCGTCGATGTCGCGGGCGACCCGCCCGAGCACGCCATTCATGAGCCGCCGCATCGGTTCGCCTGAGTAGGTCCGGGCAAGCTCGACCCACTCGGCGATCGCCACCGGGGCCGGCGTTGCGGGCGAGTGTAACACCTCGCCTAGCCCGCAACGCAGCAGCGCGCGGTCCATCCGGGCCAGCTGGACGACCGGATATTGAGGCGCGACGGCGGTGATTCGGGCGTCCAGCGCCTCGCGGTTGACGACGACGATTCCGACCAGCTCGCGGGCCAGCGAGGCGGTCTCCGGATCCCCTTCGACGGCCAGGTGGCGCTCGAGGATCGCGTCCGCCGTGCGCTGCCCGAACTCGGCCTCGAACACCGCCGCCAGTGCAAGCCGGCGACCGGCGCGGCGGCTGCGGATGCGGGCGTCGCCCGACGGGTCGCGCCTCGCGCGACGGGCGTCAGCCTCCGACGCCATCGACCAGGACGGTGACGGCGCCGAGCTCCATACCGAGGAGGCGCTCGACGGCCGCGCCGACCGCCTCGCGGACCTGGGTCGTCAAAGGGACCAAAGGCTGGCGCGGCCGGGCGACCAGGCGCACGGTCACGTCCACGCGACCCTCGCGGATGCGGACCCGGATCGGCGACCCACCCAGGACGTCGCGCCAGCGCGGCCCGCCGCGGCCGACGCGCAGCACGCCCGGCACCTCGAGCGCGGCCAGGCGCACCGTCTCGCGGATGACGCCGGGGCCCACCGACAGGACGGGCGTCACGGGATCGCCTCGGAGATCAGCGCGGGCGCGGCCGAGATTCCCGACTCGTCGTCGGCCTCGCCGCCCAGCGCATCGCCGATCCGCTCCGGCACCCGCTCGCGGGCCGTCGCCGCGCCCACCCGCACGGCGTGCTCGATCATCCGCCGCCTCGCGCGGCCGTGCGTGATGATCACCGCCCCGCGGACGCCGAGGAGCGGCGACCCGCCGACGACCTCGTAGTCGAACACGCCGCGGATCCGCCGGATGCTGGGCCGCATGAGGAGGTATGCCAGCCGGCCGCGGATCGAGCCGCCGAACTCGGCCCGGAACAGGTCGAAGATGAACCCCGACAGCCCCTCGAAGAACTTGATGACCACGTTGCCGAGGACGGCATCGCACACGACGACGTCGGCCATCTGGCGGGTGAGGTCGCTGCCCTCGACGTTGCCTACGAAGTTGAGGTCGGTCTCGTCGAGCAACTCGGTGGCGCGCTGGATCCGGGCGTCGCCCTTTCCCTTCTCCTCGCCGATCGAGAGCAGGGCCACCCGGGGGCGGTCCACGCCGAGCACGCGCTCGCTGAAGATCGCGCCCATCCGCGCGAACTGGGCGAGGTTCTCCGCGGTCGAGTCGGGGTTGGCGCCGATGTCGAGCAGCACGAACGGGCGCCCGGCGGAGATCATCTGGACGGCCAGCGCCGGGCGCTCGATACCCGGCAGCGTGCCCAGGATCAGCTTGCCGGCGGCCATCCCGGCACCGGTGTGGCCGGCCGTGACCACGGCGTCCGCGTCGCCGGACTTGACGAGGCCGGTGGCAACGACGATCGAGCTGCGCTTCTTGCGCACCAGCGCGCGGGCCGGGTGCTCGTCCATGCCGATCAGCTCGGGGGCGTGGACCACGCTCGCGTTGACCGGCAGCACGCCGGCGTGAGATCGCACGACGGCCTCGTCGCCGACGAGGATGACGCTGTCCCTGGGGTTCGCGCGTGCGTACGCGAGGGCGCCCGGCACGACCTCCGCCGCGCCGTGGTCGCCGCCCATCGCGTCGACCGCGATCCTGACGCCGGGGCCGGTGCCGGCGTCGATGACCGGCCCGTCTTCGCTCGCTGTCACCCGACGGCTACGCGGTTACGCGTTCTCCTCGCCCGGGCCGCCAACCGGCTTCGGCTCGACGGCCTGGCGGCCGTTGTACCACCCGCAGGCCGGGCACACGCGGTGCGGCAGCTTCGGCTCGTGGCAGTGCGGGCACTCGACGAGCTTCGGCAGGCTGATCGCGAGGTGGCTCCGGCGCTCCATCTGTCGCGCGTGAGCGACCTTTCGCTTCGGCACACCCATGTCGGTCTGTTGCTCCTTCGGGACGAGTCATGCGAGCGCTCGCCCGCGACGCGTATCTGGTGATGACTCCGGTCCCGCGGAGCAGGGCACGCAGACGCGCGACCGCTGGGTCCTGGGGCCGAGCGGGGAGTCTACCCGCTATCGTCCGACGCGTCGACCCGGAAGGCCCGCAGGGCCTCGAGGCGCGGGTCGATGGCGACGTCCTCGTGCAGGTGGCCGGGCTCCAGACGGTCACCGCACTCGGGGCACAGGCCCGGGCAGTCGGGCTCGCACAGCGGGGCGATCGGCTCCCTGATGTTGATCGCCTCGATCACCAGCGGCCGCAGCTCCAGCTCGTGGTGGTCCGTGAGGCGCGGCGCCTCCGGGTCTCCGCCCTCCTCGAGCGGGACGGGCATCCCGCTGCCGATGTCGATCGAAGGCAGCACCTCTTCGTCGATCCGCATCTTCACCGGCGTCACGACCGGCCGCAGGCAGCGGGCGCACTCCCCTGCCAGGGCGGTGGTCAACCGGGCGTCGATGACCAGCCCGCGGTTCGTGCGCGACAGGCGCATCGCGCCGGAGACGGGCTCCGTCAGGGTCAGGCCGTCGCCCGGGTCGATCTCGACGTTGTCGATCGCGTACTCGCGCACGGTGCCCGGCGTCTCGGCCATGAGCCCGGACAGCGCGAACGTCAGCGGGTCGCCGGCCGCGTCGACGGGATGCGGCCCGCGGGTGCCGGGAGAGGTCATCGCCGCCCGACGGCCGAGGCCTCCTCCTCGTCTTCGACCAGCTGCGGCAGCTCGAGCGGGACGTCCGGCTCGTACGTGTCCTCGACGGGGAGCTGCGGCGTCTGCGCCGCGCGTCGCTCGTCGAGCATCGAGATCCCCCGCTCGATGCTGCGCAGCGTTCGGGTGACGTCGGCCTCGAGCCCGGCGAGCACGCCGGCGGCGTAGTCGTCCGCCCCCGCCCGGACGCCCGCGGCGTCATCCTCGGCCGCGCCGATGATCCGCTGGCTCTCGGCCGCTGCGGCCTCGGTGAGCCCGCGCTCGTCGATGAGGAAGGCGGCCTGCTCCTGTGCCCGGCCCACGATCCGCTCGGCCTCCTCCTGGGCCTTCTCGATGATCCGCTCCCCCTCCTGGTTGATCCGCTTCGCCGCGCGAACTTCTTCGGGCACGGCGACGCGGAGCTCGTCGATGAGGTTGAGGGCGGCGTCCCGATCGATGATCACGTTGCGCGTCATCGGCAGGGACTTGCCGTTCGCGATCAACGATTCGAGCCGCTCGACGAGGAAGATGATGTCCAGCGGACGGCCTCCGGTGCGCACTCGGGTCCCGGCGGGACGTTGCCCCGGATTATGGCACGCGCGGCGCCACCACCCCGGTCGGGGACGGCACGCAGCGGCCGGCTACCCGGGGCGCGACGCCAGCGTCCGGTCCAGCGCGGCGGCGGCCGGAGGCGGCACCATCGCCGCCACGTCGCCACCGAACAGGGCGATCTCCTTGACCAGGCTCGAGCTGACGTAGCTGTGCTCGAGCGAGGTCATGAAGAACACGGTGTCGACCTCGGGGGCCAGCTGGTGGTTGTTGTGCGCGAGCTGGAGCTCGGTCTCGAAGTCGGCGATCGCGCGCAGCCCCCGGACGAGGAACCCGGCGCCCACCGCCCGGCAGAAGTCGACCGTCAGCCCGTCGAAGGTGCGCACCTCGACCCGGCCCGCCAGCTGCGGATGCGCCTCGATGGCGGCGCTGATGATCGCGACCCGTTCGTCGACGGCGAGCAGGGGCGACTTGCGCGGGTTGCCGAGCACCGCCACCACGACCCGGTCGAAGACGCGGGCGGCGCGCTCGATGATGTCCAGGTGGCCGTTGGTGATCGGGTCGAACGAGCCCGGGTAGACCGCGACGTTCACGCTTCGCCTGCCTCCTCCATGGGCCCGCCGTCGGGCGCCGTCCGGCGCCGATAGAAGGTGAGCGCCGTCTCCCCGAAGCGTCGCTCCCGCGCGGATGCTAGCAGCCCGATCTCCGGCGGCGGAGCGTCGCGCCAGAAGTGCTTGGCCACGACCTGGCCGTCCGGGGCGACGTGGGGGCCGACGAGCTCGAGCGCCCTGCGGAGCGCGGCCGTGGCCTCGTACGGCGGGTCGACCAGCACGATGTCGAACGGTCCGGCCGCGGCGGCGCCGGCGGCATCGCCCAGCCAGGCGATGGCGTCCCGCGCCACGACCCGGCCACGGCCGTCGAGCCCGGTCCGCCGCAGGTTGGCGGCGATGACCCGCGCCGTGGCGCCATGCTGCTCCACGAACACGGCGCTCGTGGCGCCGCGCGACAGCGCCTCGATGCCGCCCGCGCCGCTGCCCGCGAACAGGTCCGCGACGACGGCGCCCTCGAGGTCGGGCTCCAGGATCGCGAACAGCGTCTGCTTCACGCGGTCGGCGAGCGGACGCGTGCCGGGACCCGGTGCGTCCAGGCGGACGCCCTTCGCCGTCCCCGCGATCACGCGGCCCGCATCGGCCATCCGCCCGTTCGTCCCGCTTGCCGTCAGGCCGCGCTGGCCGGGTCGCCGGCGAACACGTTGCGCAGCCAGCCGACGGCCAGCTCGTGGGCCAGCGCCGGGCCGCCGTCGGCCAGCTCCCCGTCCTGCCCGACCAGCGCCTCGGCGTAGGTCCGGGCCCGGGCGGCCAGCTCGCGATGGTCGGGGTTCGCCAGCGTCGCGACCCGGAGGCGGGGCAGGCCGCTCTGCGCGAGGCCGAGCACGTCACCCTCGCGCCGCAGCTCGAAGTCCCGCTCGGCGAGCGCGAACCCGTCCGTCGTGGCCGCCACCGCCTTCAGGCGCTCGTGCTCGGTGGTGCCCTCCGCGGCGGTGCTCACGAGCACGCAGAACGAGCCGACGGTCCCCCGCCCCACCCGTCCTCGCAGCTGGTGCAGCTGCGCGAGCCCGAACCGGTCCGCGCCCTCGACCACCATCATCGTGGCCTCCGGCACGTCGACGCCCACCTCGACCACCGTGGTGCCGACCAGCACGTCGAGGTCGCCGTCGCGGAAGCGGGCCATCTCGGCGTCGCGGTCGACCGGCTTGAGGCGTCCGTGCACGAGCCCGACGCGTAGCGGCGCCAGCAGCGCCGTCAGCCGCTCGTACTCGACCTCGGCCACCGCGGCCCATGCCGTCTCGACGTCCTCGTCGGGCAGCTCGTCGTCGCCCTCGAACGGGTCGGCCGAGCCGCCGTCCGCGCCATCGTCGGTCGCGGCCGTCGCGGCACCGATGCGCGGCACGACCACGAACGTGCGGCGCCCCTCCGCGGCCTCGTCGCGGACCCGCCGCCACGTGCCGTCGAGATCGTCCGGCCGCCGGATCCCGGTGCGGATCGGCACCCGCCCGGCGGGCGGCGTCCGGAGCGTCGACACGTCGAGGTCCGCGTACAGCACCTGGCCCAGCGTGCGCGGGATCGGCGTGGCGGTCATCAGCAGCACGTGCGGGGCGCCGCGCGTCGCCTTCGCCTCGAGGGCCCCGCGCTGCTCCACGCCGAACCGGTGCTGCTCGTCCACCACGGCCAGCGCGAGGTCGGCGAATGCCACCAATTCCTGGAGCAGCGCGTGCGTCCCGACCACGATCGCCGCCTGGCCCGAGGCCAGTGCCTCGGTCGCGTTCCGTCGCCCCTCGCCCGACAGGGAGCCCGTCAGCAGCGTGATCGGCACGCCCAGATCCTCGAGCAGCGAGGTCAGCGTCGCGTGGTGCTGGCGCGCGAGCAGGTCGGTTGGCGCCAGCAGCGCCGCCTGGCGCCCGTCGAGCGCGGCCGCCGCGAGCGCCCACGCCGCGACGGCCGTCTTGCCCGAGCCGACGTCGCCCTGGACGAGGCGGAGCATCGGGACCGGTCGCGCGAGGTCGTCGCGGATCTCGTCGATCGCCGTCGCCTGGTCGCCGGTGAGCGACGCCGCTTCGGCGAGCTTCCGGGTCAGGGAGGCCTCGAGCGCCGAGCGGATGCGAGCATCCGCCGCGGCGTCGGCCGGCACCGCGAGCGTCCGGGCCCGCCCGCGAGCGCGTCGCCGCGCGACCATCCCCAGCTGGAGCGCGAGCAGCTCGTCCAGCGCCAGGCGCCGGAGCGCGGCGTCCCGCGTCTCGAACGAGGTCGGGTAGTGGGCGTGCTCCAGCGCCTCGCCGATCGGCGGCACGTCCTCCGACGCCCGGATCGGATCCGGGAGGTACTCCGGGTAGTCGTGGCCTGCGCGATCGAGCGCGACCCGCATCGCCGCCCGCAGGCGGTTCGCGGTCAGGCCGCTGGTGAGCCGGTAGACCGGGACGATGCGGCCCACGTGGAGCAGGTTCGCGGCGTCCGCCGGCTGGAACTCCGGTCCCTCGAACACGAGCTCGCCGTTGCGGTGCTTGACTTTGCCCGAGATCAGCAGCTCGTCGCCGGCCCCGACGCGGCGCTCGATGTACCGGCGCCCGAACCAGGTGGCGATCGCGAAGCCGGTCCCGTCGGTCAGTCGGGCGGTCGTGACCTGCACGCGACGCCGCCACGTCTGCTGGACCGAGATGTCGATGACCCGGACCTGCGCGGAGGCCACGCTGCCGTCGTCGAGGTCCCGGATGTCGGCCAGCGTCCCGAGCTCGCGCAGGTCGTCGTAGCGGCGTGGCAGATGGAACAGCAGGTCGCGGACGGTGTCGACCCCCATCCGGCGGGCGACCCGGCGCAGGCCCGCCACCTGCTGGATCCCCGATTGGCCCACCGGCGACGCGAGGAGCTCGTCGAGGGTCGCCGGGCCGGCGGCGACGACCTTGGGCTTGAGCGCCCGGCTGCCGCGCGCGGGCGCCGCGCGACGGGGCTGCGCCTCGCTCACCGTCGGGCTCCGCCGCCGCCGCTCACTCGGCGGAGACGAGGTACCGGTAGTGCGGCTGGCCGCCGTGGATCACCTCGACGTCGACCCCTGGGCTCCCCTCGCGGACCTTGCGCGCGAGCGTCTCGGCATCGTCGAGCGTGGCCGTCTCGCCGTAGTAGATCGTCAGCAGGCCGAAGCCCGGCTCGAGCCGGGCGAGGCCCGCCAGGACCGCCTTCTGGGGGTCGTTGTCCACCGCGAGCAGGCCGTCGTCGGGATCGAGCACGATCGTCTGGCCCTTCTTGACCTTGCGGCCGGACACCGTCGCGTCGCGCACGGCCTCGGTGACCTGCATCGTCTGGATGGCGCGGCCGGCGGCCGTCATGGCCTCGGCGTTGGCTTCGGCGTCCTGCGACGGGTCGAGCTCGAACAGGGCGGCGACGCCCTCCGCGCAGTTGCGCGTCGGGACGACGCGGATCGTGCGCCTGGTCATCGACGCGACCTGGCGGGCCGCCAGCACCACGTTGGGGTTGTTGGACAGGATCAGCAGCTCGTCGGCGTCGGTCGCCTCGACGGCCTCGAGCAACTCGCCGGTCGACGGGTTGGCGCTCTGGCCGCCGCTGACCACTCGGAACGCGCCGTACTCCCGAAACGGCGCCGCGGTGTCCGTCATGACCGCGGCGAGCCCGTCCGACGGCGCGACGACGACCACTCCGAGGGGCAGTCGCGTCGCGGGCGCGGTCGGGTCCCCGGCACCGTCGTCGCCGGCATGGTCGCCGCCGGCCGCGGCCGCGCCATCCGCGGACGCGCTATCCGCCGCGGCGGCCGCCCCGACGAACGCCGACGCCCTGGACTCGCGGACGTCGTGGGCCTGGCTGTCGAGGTTCTCGATCGTGATCCGCGACAGCGTGCCGACCGTGAGGCCGTAGGCGATCACGCTGTCGGGCCGGTCGTTGTGGACGTGGACCTTGGCCAGCCGCCCGTCGCCCGCGACCAGCACCGAGTCGCCGATCAATTCGAGGTGCGCCTGGATCGCCGGCACCTCGAGCGGGACGCCGGCCCGGGCGCGCAGCAGGTACACGGTCTCGTACCCGAACTCGCCCTCCTCGGTGCCCGGGGCGGGCTCGGGTGCGGGCTCCGCATGCGGCGCGTGGACCGCGGCGTGCACGGCGGGATGGACCGCGGGATGGGCGACGACCGCGCCGGGCTCGAGCGGCCGGCCGCGCGCGGCGGCGAGGGCCCCCTGGAACAGGCGGAACAGGCCCTGCCCGCCCGAGTCGACGACGTGCGCCTCGCGCAGGACTGGCAGCAGGGACGGCGTCCTGGCCACCGCTCGCTCGGCCGCGTCCACGGTCGCGGCGAGGACGCTCTCGACGTTGTTGTCGCGTTCGGCCGCGATGACGGCGGCGGCCGACGCCTCGCGGATCACGGTCAGGATCGTGCCCTCGACGGGCTTGGCCACGGCCTTGTACGCGGTCTTGGTGCCGAGGTCCAGCGCGTGGGCGAGGTCGAGGCCGTTGAACCGGCGCTTGCCCGCCAGCCCGTGGGCCATGCCCGCGAGAATCTGGCTGGTGATCACGCCGGAGTTGCCGCGCGCGCCCATCAGGGCGCCGAAGCTCGCCGCCTGGGCGACCCGCTCGGCGTCCGCGCCAGGCCCGGCCCGATCGGCCTCCTCCAGCGCCGCGCGCACGGTCGCCAGCATGTTGGTGCCGGTGTCGCCGTCGGGCACCGGAAACACGTTGAGCGCGTTGATCTCGTCGACGTGCGCCTCGAGGCTGGCGACGGCGCTGCGGAATGCCGCGAGGAACCCGGCGCCGTCGCACGAGCGGCGGGCCATCAGGCGACGTCCGTCCCGCTGCCGGCGAGGTCGGAGGTCCGCGGCTCGCTCGCCGGCGTCGTCGATCCGGCGACCGGCGCCTGGCCGTGCTCGTGACGGAGATGGCCGATGCGGATCGAGATCCGGTCCGGCGCGCGGCCCAGCGCGTCCAGCATGGCGTAGCGAACCGACGCCTCGACCTGGCGGGCGACCTCGGCCACGGGCAGGCCGTAGGCGACGTCGAGGTCGAGGTCGACCGTCAGCGCCTGGCCGACCTCGAGTCGCAGCCCCGGATGGGCGATGCCCAGGCGCTCCAGCAACCGACCGAGCGGGCCGCCGCCGGAGAAGCCGGAGACGCCGTAGGTGGCCAGCGTGGCCGTGCGCACCAGGTCGCGGATCGCGCGCCGGGTGACCAGCGATCGACCGGGCGTGGGATCGGCGGACACGTGGGCGACGTCCCTCCTCGCGGTACCGGCCGGGCGGGTGCCGCTTGCCGGATCTCCGGGCGGCCGGGCCGGGGGCGTGTGCTACGATACCAGCCCGCTCGTGCCGGACCCGTGTTCCGCACGGGCTCGTCACGGCCCGTTCCGAGGATCCAACCAGACCATGGCTCGCAGCTGCGCCATCTGTGGCAAGACGGCAATGGGCGGCTTCAACCCGCAGTCGTCGGGGATGAACCGCGTCCGCGCGCATCGCCGCTACCAGCCGAATCTTCAGGTCACGACGCTGACCAAGGACAGGACCACGACCAAGGTCCTCGCCTGCACCCGCTGCCGTCGAACCCTGACCAAGAACGCCCGCTAGCACCCGAACGGGGGCGATCCCACCACGGCCGGTCGCGGCGGCAAGCGACCGGCTTCTTCGTGTCCGGCGGCTACAGCTAGCGCTCCGCGGTGTCGAGCCAGATCGTGAACGGGCCGTCGTTGACGAGCTCGACCTCCATCTCCGCCCCGAACTCGCCCAGCGCGGTTCGCACGCCCTGCGCCTCGATCGAGCGGGCGACCCGCAGCCATATCGGCCTCGCGACCTCGGGCGACGCCGCGTCCGTGAACCCCGGCCGTCGCCCGCGGCTGGTATCGGCGTACAGCGTGAACTGGCTGACGACGAGCGCCTCGCCGCCCACGTCGAGCAGCGACAGGTTCGTGCGCCCGTCGCCGTCCTCGAAGATCCGCAGCTCGCCGACCCGGCGCGCGATCGCATCGGCGGTCGCGAGCGTATCGTCGTGGCCCACGCCCAGCAGCACCAGGAGGCCCGGCCCGATCGCGCCCACCGGACGCCCGTCCACGCGCACCTCGGCGCGGCTGACCCGCTGCAGCAGCGCGCGCACGCCGCGCCGGCCTAGCCCGTCGCCTGGCGCAGCGTCGACGACCGGGCCGCGTTCGCGATCGAGCGGATCCGATCGACCTCGGCCGCCATGTCGTCGGCGCGGTAGAGCGCCGACCCGGCCACGATCACGTCGGTGCCACCGCGCCCGATGACCTCGGCCGTCTCCGCCCGGCCGCCGCCGTCGAGCTGTACCTCGCACGCACCCGCGGGATCGAGCCAGTCGCGCGCCGGGGCCAGCTTCGCGTCGGCAACGTCCGCCATGAACGCCTGCCCGCCGAAGCCCGGCTCCACGGTCATCACCAGGACGATGTCGAGCAGGTCGCGATAGGGGTCGAGCGCGGTCAGCGGGGTCGCGGGCTTGACCGACAGGCCCGCGACACGGCCCGCCTCGCGGATCCGCACGAGGGCGGGCCGGATCTGGGGCTCGTCGACCTCGACGTGGAACGTGATCGAATCGCAGCCGGCGTCGAGGAACTGGGCGGTCCAGCGGCCCGGCTCGTCGATCATCAGGTGGGCGTCGAACGGCAGCTCCGTGACGCGGCGGACGGCCTCGATGGTCTTCCAGCCGAAGGTCAGGTTGGGGACGAAGTGGCCGTCCATGACGTCGAGGTGGATCCGGTCGGCGCCGGCGGCCTCGGCACGCCGGATCTCGTCGCCCAGCGCCGCCAGGTCGCTGTCGAGGATGCTGGCGGCGATCAGCACCCCGGCCGGGCGGCGGCCGTCCGTCGTCACGACTCCCCCACCCCTGCGGGGACGGGATCGTGGCTCCGCTCGCCGCGCAGGGCAGCCGCGCTCTCCTCGACCAGCCGCTCACGCCGGCGGCGGACGACGATCGGGGCGGGCTGCCCGGCGTGCTCGGCCGCGAGCTGGCCGCAGGCGGCGCCGATCTCGGTCCCCCGGTTGATGCGGATCGTGGTCTCGATGCCGGCCGCCCGCAGCCGCCCGGCGAAGCGCTCGATGACCGGGATCGGCGTCCCGGTCCACGGCGTGTGGGCGACCTGGTTCATCGGGATCAGGTTGACGTGCGCGTGGTCCCCGCGAAGCAGCTCCGCGAGCGCGTCGGCGTCGAGGTCGGTGTCGTTGATGCCCGCGATCATGGTCACCTCGTAGGTGACCCGGCGACCGGTCGACGCCGCGTGCTCGCGGGCGGCCTCCACGACCTCGGCGACGGGCCAGCGCCGGTTGAGCGGCACCAGGACGTCGCGCAGCGCGTCGCGGGCGGCGTGGAGGCTGACGGCGAGCGTGAACTGGGGCCCGAGCGCGGTGAGGCGCCGGATCCCGGGCACGACGCCGGACGTCGAGACCGTGATGTGCCGGGCGCCGAGGCCGAGGCGGCGCGGATCGTTGAGCGCGGCGATCGACTCCAGCACCCGGTCGAGGTTCAGCAGCGGCTCGCCCATCCCCATGTACACGACGTTGGTCAGCCGCTTGCCGTCCGCCGCGAGGAGGCGGGCGGCGTGGCGCACCTGGTCGACGATCTCGGCGGTCTCGAGGTCCCGCTCGAAGCCGAGCTCGCCGGTCGCGCAGAACGGGCAGCCGACCGCGCACCCCGCCTGGGAGCTGATGCACAGCGTGTGCCGCTCGCGCGAGCCACCGCGGGCCGGGTAGTGCATCAGGACCGACTCGACGAGCCGTCCATCGCCGAGGGTGTGCAGGACCTTCTCCGTCAGCCCGCCGTCGGCCTCGCGCACCTCGCGGCCGACCGCGCTGTCGAAGCGCCAGGCGGCCTCGAGCTCGTCCCGCAGCGCCGCCGGCAGCGTCAGGATGTCCCCGAACCCGGACTCCCGGCCGTTCCAGGTGGCGTCAAGGACCTGGCGCGCGCGATAGGCGGGCTGGCCGCGCTCGACGAACCACGTCTCGAGCCCCTCGGGCGTGACGCCGCCGATCCCGGGGCGCTTGCCCGTCGAAGCGGTCGCGGCGTCATCCTCCATCGCCGTCGATTCTGACACGGCCTTGCTGTCCATCAGCCCGCGAGCGGCGGCCGGCGGCCGCGCAGCCAGTCGGCGCCCGTCATCGGGCGGCGGCCCGGGGGCGTGACGCGCTCCAGCACGAGCCGTCCGTCGGCGGTCGTGAGCGCGGGCAGGTCGCCATGCCGCACGAGGCGGCCCGGCTCGTCGCCCGAGCCAGAGGCCGCGACGGACGCGGCCCCGACGACGAGGCGCTCACCGTCCGCCTCGAGGAACGTCCCGGGCCACGGGAGATAGGCGCGGACACGCCGTTCCAGCTCGGTCGCCGGCAGCGCGGGATCGAGCCGGCCGTCCTCGCGGCGCAGCGGCCGGGTGAGCGTCGCGCCCGACGCGGGCTGCGCCGTCGGCGGCAGGTCGCCGCGCAGCCACGGCTCGAGCGAGCGGTCGAGCAGGTCGGCGGCGACGCCGGCCAGGCGTCGCTCGAGCTCCGGCGAGGTCTCCGATCCGGAGAGCGGGACGCGCTCGACCGCGACGATCGGCCCCGTGTCGAGCCCCGGGTCCATCCGCATCAGCGTCACGCCGGTCTCCCGGTCGCCGGCCACGATGGCGGCCGGGATCGGCGACGCGCCGCGATGCCGCGGCAGCAGCGAGGGATGGAGGTTCAGGGCCCCGAACGGCGGCTCCAGCAACGCCGCCGGCACGATCTGGCCGTAGTCGGCGAGCACCATGAGCGTCGGGTCGAGCTCCAGGATCGCGGCGACGGCGTCCGGGTCGCGCAGCCGGGCGGGCGTGAGGACGGGGCCGGGGGCGGCGTCGTGGACGGGCGAACGCTCGAGCCGCAGCCCGCGGCCGGCCGGCCTCGGCGGTGCGGTGATGATGCCGACGAGGTCGATCGCGTCGTGCTGGGCCAGCCGGTCGAGGCTCGGGACGGCGAACGCGCCGCTGCCCAGGAAGACCGTCCGAGCGCGCTCCACGCCGGGCGGCCGCGCGGTCACGCGAGCGCGCTCGTCGCGCCTCGGACCTCCGCGTCCTCGTCCTCGTCGCCCTGGCCCACGGCGATGAGCTCGTCCATCGAGTCGAGGTAGTCGATGTACAGCTTCCCGTCGAGATGGTCGAGCTCGTGCTGCAGCGCCCGCCCGAGCAGGCCGGTGCCCGAGACCTTGAACTTCTTGCCGGTCCGGTTCTGGGCGACGACCCACACCCGCTCGTGACGCGTGACGTAGGCGACGTAGCCCGGGATCGACAGGCAGCCCTCCAGGTCGCGGTCGTCGCCGTCGGTGCGGACGATCTGGGGGTTCACGAGCTCGTACAGGTGGTTCTCGACCTCGACCACGCAGGCGCGCAGGGGCTCGCCGAGCTGCGGGGCCGCGAGGCCGACGCCCGGGGCGTCGCGCATGGTCGCGGTGAGGTCGTCGAGCAGCCCGTGCAGGAACCTGCCGAAGCTGTCGACGGTCTCGCCCTTCAGCCGCAGCCGAGGGTCGCCGAGCATCACGATGGGTCGAACGGTCATGGCGCCGGAGAGTATACGGAATGGCCGATCAGCCATCCCGACCGGCACCGTCGCGGCTAGGCGCCCTCCGTCGCGTCGTGGATCGCATCGCCGGCGTCGTGGGCCGCGTCGCCCACCGCGTCGGCGGCGTCGCCCGCGGCGTCGCGCACCGTGTCCGCGGCGTCACCGGCGGCGTCCTTGGCCGCCTCGGTGGCATTGCCCGCGGCGTCGGCCGGATGCTCGCCGTTGCCGGACGCGGCGTCGACCTCCGAGCGGAGCTCGGCGGCCACGGCCTGGGCCCGATCGGCGAACCGCTGACCGTACTCGGTGGTGACCTCCGCGGCCTTCTGCGCGAACGGACCGGCCTTGGTGGCCGCGACCGCGGCCAGCTCGGCGGCCTTGGCCCCGACCTGCTTGGCGACCGGCGCGGCCTGGGTCGCGATGTCCTGGATCATGATCTCGAGCTGGTTCATCCACTCCTTCGCCCGCGCGCCCGCGTCGGCGGACGATCCAGCATCGCCGGCTCCGGCGTCGCCGGCGGCTCCCGGGCCACCGTCGGGCCCGGCATCACCCGCCTCCGGAATGGGCTCGTCCGGGAGCGCGTCGTGTCCGGACGGGGTGTGGTCGGTCGGCTGCTCGGTCATCGGGGACTCCTTGTCCTGGGCGCGGCGTCGTGGGTGTCGGGTCCATTGTCGGCATCGGGTCGATTCGTGCATCCACGATTCCGGTTGCGATCCGGCCTCGTCGCATCACAAGAGGCTCTCGGGATCGACGTCGATCGACCATGGCGAGCCGGGCGGCGGGTCGAGCAGCGCCACAGGGTCGTCGCCCCGGAGGACGACGTTGAACCGCCAGCGGTCGGCGCGCCGCGCGACGTAGGCCGGCGCCGGGCCGGCGACCTGGATCCCGCTGTTGGCCCCGACCGTGCGCGCCCGCAGGCGTTCGGCCATCGCGGTCGCTTCGGCCTCGGCGGCGTCGCGGTCCGGGAGACCGACGGTCAGCTTGACCAGCCGGCCGAACGGCGGCGAGCCGAAACGCTCGCGCAGGTCGAGCTCCTCGTCGTAGAACGCGGCGGCGTCGCCGTCGACGACCGCGCGGATGGCCCGATGCTCGGGTCGGTACGTCTGGATGAACGCGATGCCCGGCCGATCGCCTCGTCCGGCCCGGCCCACGGCCTGGGCGAGGAGCTGGTACGTCCGCTCCGAGGCCCGCTCGTCCGGGAGGTTGAGCGCGATGTCGGCCGACACCACGCCGACGAGCGTCACCTCGGGGACGTCGAGGCCCTTCGCGACGAGGCTGGTGCCCACCAGGACGTCGAGCCGGCCGGCGGCGAAGTCGTCCAGCACGCGATCCGCGGCACCCTTGCGCTCGACGACGTCCCGATCCAGCCGGCCGACGCGCAGCTCCGGGTAGCGCTCCCGCACCTCGCGCTCGACGCGTTCGGTGCCGCCGCCCAGGTAGCGGATCCGGGGCGAGGCGCAGGCGGGGCAGCGGGATGCCGGCGGCCAGGCGCGTCCGCAGTGGTGACAGCGCAGCGACGTCCCGGCTCGGTGGTAGACCAGCGGCCGGTCGCAGTCCGGGCACGCCTGCACGTGCCCGCAGTCGCGGCACAGGACGACCGACGCCGTCCCGCGCCGGTTGATCACGAGGATGGCCCGATCGCCTGCCCCGGTGTCGAGGGCCGCCAGCGCGGCCGCGAGCGGATCAGAGAGCAGCCCCCGGTTGCCGGCCGCGAGCTCGGCGCGCAGGTCGACGGCGCTCACCGTCGGCTCGGTGCCGGCCGGCCGGGCCGGCAGCACGGCGCGCCGGTACCGGCCAGCGCGCGCGTGGCCCATGCTCTCGACCGACGGCGTGGCGCTGCCGAGGACGACCGCTGCGCCGGCGATCGACGCGAGGTCGATGGCCGCGTCGCGTGCCTGCAGCCGCGGGGTGCGATCGCTCTTGTAGGCGGCGTCGTGCTCCTCGTCGACGATCACCAGCCCGACGTCGGCCAGCGGCGCGACGAGCGCGATCCGCGTCCCGACCACCACGTCGGCCTTGCCCGCCCGGATCCGCCGCCACTCGTCGGCCCGCTCCCCTTCGCCGAGGGCGGAGTGCAGCAGCGCGACGCGGATCGGCAGGTCGGCACGGAGCCGGTCCACGATCGGGGTGGCCAGCGCGATCTCCGGGACGAGCAGCAGGGCCGGCCGCTCGGCCGAGAGGCAGGCGGCGATCGCCTCGACGTAGATCGCGGTCTTGCCGCCGCCGGTGACGCCGTCGAGCAGCGTGGGCGTCGGGTCGCGCCGCTCGATCGCCTCGCGCACGATCGAGAGCGCGGCCGCCTGGGCGTCGGTGAGCCCCGAACCGGCCGGCCGGGCGCCGCGGAGGCCTGCGGGCCGGCCGGCCAGCGGGCGTCGTGGTCGTTCCCGGACCTCCGCCCGCAGGAGGCCACGCCGGACGAGCCCGGCGACCGCCGACGCGCCGTGGCGCTCGGCGAGCGGGGCGGCCGGGACGCCGTCGTTCGCGGCCGGGACGCCGTCGGTGTCGGCCGGGTCCAGGCCGGCGGTTGCCGGCTCGTCGCCCCCGGCGGCGCCATCCTCGCCCGTCTCCGCCAGCTCCCGGAGCGCCGCGACCTGCCGCGGTCCGAGCGGTCGCCCGGGCAGGCGCTCCCCGGCCTGTAGCCGGACGGCCGCGGCCTCGCCGGCGGGCGTGATCCACAGCCGGCGCTCGTAGCGCGGCCCGACCGCCGCCCCGAGCAGGATCCAGGTCAGGTCGACGAGCCCCGCGTCGGCCAGCGACCGGACCCGCCGAAGCAGGCCCGCCCGGCCCTCGGGGGTCGACAGGTCGCGCACCGGGCGCGGACGACCGGCCAGCTCGTCGAGGAGGTCGAGGTCGACCGCGTCCAGGCCCGGGTCGGCCTGCCCGAGGCGGGCCTCGCCGTCGGGCGTGACCTCGGCCACCAGCTCGAGCCGCTCGAGCATCCCCGGCGGCAGCATCGCCCGGATGACGGTCGCCAGCGGGGCGAGGTAGCGGTCCGCGATCGACGCCGCGAAGCGCAGCGCGAGCGGCGGCAGCAGCGGGCCGTCGCTACGGACCCTGGCCGCCACGGGCCGGAGCTCGGCGCCGGACGCGACGACCGGCGAGCCGGGCCCGACGACGATGCCGATCGCCTGCCGGCCGCCGCGTCCGAACGGGACCAGCACCGCCTCGCCCGGCTCGAGGGGGCCCATGGCCGGGGGCACCGCGTAGGTGTAGGTCCGCGGGCCGGGGCCGGCCGGGGCGTCGACCGCCACCTCGACGAGCGCGTCGCCGCCGTCCCGTCCGATCGGAAGCGCGAGCGTCGTGGCCACCGGAGCTGCGACCGGGCCTAGGTGATCCGGATCCGCCGGTCGCTGTTGCGCCGCTTCTCCTGGGCGATGATGGCCTCGATCTCCGCCGCCGTGCGATCGACCTCGCCCGTCTCGTTGACCACCACCTGGTCGTAGTCGCCCTGGCGGGCGAGCTCGATCGCGGCGTTGCGCTGGCGGATCTCGAGCTCGTCGGCCGTCTCGGTCGCCCGCGAGCGCAGCCGTTGGAACAGGGCCTCCATCGACGGCGGGACGATGAACACCAGCAGGGCGTCGGGGACGCGCTCCTTGACGACGCGGGCCCCCTGGACGTCGATCTTGAGGATCACGTCCCGGCCGGCCGCCAGCGCCTGGGCGACCTCGCGCCGCGGCGTCCCGTACCAGTTGCCGTGGACCTCGTTCGCCTCGAGCAGCTCGTCCGCATCGTGGAGCGCCCGGAACTCCGCCTCCGACAGGAAGTGGTAGGACACGTCCGGGATCTCGCCGGGTCGCGGTCCGCGGGTGGTGGACGTGACGACGTAGTGGTAGTCGCCGCCGACGCTCGGGTCGCGCGCACGGAGCGCGTCGATGATCGTGTCCTTGCCGACCCCCGACGGGCCGCTGATGATCACGAGCAGCGCCCCGGGCTGCCCCTCGAGCGTCTCCGGCTGCGTCATGCCGCGCCCTGCGGCCGGCGGCCCACCGACGCCTCGCCGGCGCGGAGGTTCTCCAGCACCGCCTCGAGCGCCGCGGGCAACGGCGCCTCGGCCCGCACGAGCTTCGCGGTCGAGGGCGAGACCAGCTCCAGCCGCCACGCGTGGAGGAACAGCCGCTCCAGGCCGTCCGGACCCCGCCGCGACGTGCCGGTCCCGTAGACCGGGTCGCCCGCGACGGGATGGCCGAGCGCCGTCAGGTGGACGCGGATCTGGTGGGTGCGCCCGGTGACGAGGTCCAGCTCCAGCAGCGTCCAGCCCGCGAACCGCTCGCGGACGCGGTAGCCGGTCACGGCCCTGCGTCCGTCCGTCACGACCGCCATCCGCTTGCGGTCCTTGGGGTCCCGCCCGATCGGCGCTTCGATCCGCCCCACCGCCGCCGAGACCGACCCCTGGACGAGCGCCAGGTAGGTCTTGCGCACGCGACGCGCCTTGAGCTGGGCCATCAGCGATGCCTGCGCGGCGTCGTTGCGCGCGACGATCAGCAGGCCTGAGGTGTCGCGATCCAGCCGGTGCACGATGCCCGGTCGCGCGACGCCCGCGATGCCCCCGTAGTGGTCGCCCCGCGCCAGCAGCGCGTTGACGAGCGTCCCCTGCCAGTGGCCGGGTGCGGGATGGACCACGAGGCCCGCGGGCTTGTCGACGATCAGCAGGTCATCGTCCTCGTACACCACCGACAGGGTGATCGTCGGGTCGGGCTCCAGATGGTACGGGACCTCGGGCGGCGGGACCTCGAGGGTCACACCGCCGCCGCGGACCTCGGAGTTGGCGCGCAGCTGGCGGCCCTCGTCGTCGACCAGGCGTCCGTCGCTGATCAGCTTCTGCACGTACGAGCGCGACAGCCCCGTCCGGTCGGCCACGAACCGGTCGACCCGGCGCACGACCTCCCCCTCGGGCACGGTCAGCCGTCGCGGCCCCGGCGGGATCGACGGCTGGCGCGGCTCGGGCTCGAGCCCGGCGTCGAGGTCGTCGTCGCCGTCCAGCTCGGCCTCGTCGGGCGGTCCGCCGTCGACCGGGCCTGCCGGGTCAGTCATCCGGCGCCCAGTCCCCGATCGCCGGGAACAGCGCCATCGCCACCAGCAGCACGATCGCCGTCGAGATCGCGGCATCGGCGACGTTGTAGGTGTAGAACCGCCAGCCGCCGATCCCCATGTCGACGAAGTCCACCACGGAGCCGTAGTGCAGGCGGTCGATGAGATTGCCGATGGCACCACCGAGCAGGAGGCCGAGCGCGATGGTCACGACGAGGCCGCGGCCGGCCTTCGCGTGGTAGAACACGATCACCCCCAGCACGATCAGCGACACGATCGCGAACGCGCCGGCGGACTGCGGGAGCATCCCGAACAGGATCCCCGAGTTGCGCCAGTGGATGATCCGGACGAGGTCGCCGATGAGCTGGACGCTGTCGCCGATCGCGAGGTTGGCGACGACCCACGCCTTGACCAGCTGATCGACGACGACCACGCCGATCGCGATCGCCGCGAACAGCGCCCAGCGGCCGAGCGAGGGATGGGTCCACGCCGGCTTCGCCGACACCGCCTCGGTCGGCCCTTCGGTCGTGAGCGGCTCGGCCCCGTCGACCCGATCGTGCTCGGCGGGCGCCGCGGCCGTCCCGCCCTCGACGTCTGCGTCGACCACCGGGTCAGCCGGCTCCATCGGTCCGCCGCAGCGCGATGCGCACCTCGCCCGCCTCGAGCCGCACGCTGCCGCCCACCGCGTCGGCCGGCGCCTCGTCGCGGCGGACCTGGTCGACCAGCGTCTCGACCGCCACGGCCGGCAGGTGCGGCTCGACCTCGGGTCCGAGGCCGTCGATCCACAGCACGATCCGGTCGTCCAGCTCGAGCTCGGCCTCCTTGCGCAGGTCCTGGACGGCGCGCTGCAGCTCGCGGGCGTCGCCCTCGGCGACGAGCTCGGGCGTGAGCGTGGTGTCGACGATCGCGACCAGGCCGTCGTCGTGGGCGACCGCGGTGCCGGGCCGGGGCGTCGCCTGCACCTCGACCTCGTCGGGCGCCAGCGTCTCGCCCTCGATCGTGACCGAGCCGTCGGCGTGGATCTCGAACCGGCCCTCGCGGGCCGCCGCCATCACGGCCGGGATCTTCGCCCCGAGGCGCTTGCCCACCCTGGGCAGCAGCACCTTGACGCCGCGGTCGACGAGCGCGGACTCGTCGCCGATGAGCTCGACGTCCTTGACGTTGGCCTCGACGCGGATCAGGTCCAGCAGCGCGTCGCGTTCGGCGAGCGTCGCCCCCGGCAGCGCGAGCCACAGGCGGGCGAGCGGCTGGCGGACCTTGAGCCCGGCCTGTCCACGCAGCGTGCGCGACAGGTCGACGGCGCGCCGCGCCACGTCCACGGACGCCTCGAGCCGCTCGTCGCGCAGCGGGGCGAGCTCCGGTGCCGGCCACGGCGTCAGGTGGACGCTGTCGGGTGCATCGGCGACGATCCCCGCGACGAGGTTGCCGTAGATCGTGTCGCTCACGAACGGGAGGATCGGGGCCACGGTCCGCGCGAGCGCGACCAGCGACTCGTGCAGCGTTGCGAACGCCGCGTCGCGGTTGGCGCCCGCGCCGCGGGACATCCGGCGCCTGGAAAGCCGCAGGTACCACGTCGACAGGTCGTCGACGTGGGCATCGACCACGCGGGCCGCGGCCTGGGCGTCGAAGTCGCGCAGGCGCGCCTCGACGTCCGCGGCGACCGCCGCCGAGCGCGACAGGATCCAGCGGTCCAGCGCCGATCGCTCGGCCACGGGCGGCGATCCCTCGACGGGCGTCCAGCTCGCCAGTCGCGCATACGTCACGAAGAAGGCGTACACGTTCCACAGCACGAGCAACCCGCGCCGCGCCTCGTCGGCCGCGTGCCAGCCGAACACGATGTTGTCGTCGGGTCTCGCCGACGCGTACATCCAGCGCATCACGTCGACGCCCATGCGCTCGGCGGCCTCGTCGAACTCGATCGCGTTGCCCCACGACTTGTGCATGGGCCGGCCGTCCTCGCCGAACAGCGTCGCGTAGCCGAAGATCGTCCGGAACGGCTCCTCCCGGCGGAGCACCGTCGACATCGCGAGCATCGCGTAGAACCAGTTGCGGAACTGGCCCGGGAAGCTCTCGCTGACGAAGTCGGCCGGGAACCACCTCGCCCAGTACTCGGGATCCTCGCGGTAGTGGATGGTCGAGAACGGGACGATCCCGGCGTCGAGCCAGGGGTTGCCGACGTCGGGGATTCGCGCGACGGGCTCGCCGCACGAGGGGCAGGCGATCTTCACCGCATCCACGAACGGCCGGTGCGGCGTGTGGCCCTCGAACGCGTCCCAGCCTTCGACCGCGCGTCGTTCCAGCTCCTCGCGGCCGCCGATGACGTCGAACGTGCCGCAGGCGCGGCAGTCGTAGATCGGCAACGCCAGGCCGTAGTAGCGCTTCTTGGAGATCATCCAGTCGCGCATGTTGAGGAGCCAGTCGAGCTCCCGCTCGTAGCCGAACGACGGGATCCACCGGATCCGGTCGACGACCTCCATGATCTGGTAGCGGAGGCTGGCGTCGACCTGGGCCGTGGTCAGCGTCTCGCGCGGCTGGTCGTAGACCTCGCCCATGCTGATGTACCACTCGTCCACGAGCCGGAACAGCAGCGGCGTCCCGCACCGCCAGCAGTGCGGGTACCGGTGGGCGTACGGCTCGAGGTGGTAGAAGAACTGCCGCCGCTCGAGGTCGTCGATGATCGCCTCGGTGATCGCCGGCGCCTCGCGTCCGCTCAGCCAGCCGAAGTTCGGGTAGTACCGCCCGTCCTCGTCGATCGGCCCGACGACCGGCAGCCCCAGGGACCTCCCGAGCTGGAAGTCCTCGGCACCGCAGCCGGGGGCGATATGGACGATCCCGGTCCCCTCCTCCTCGCCGACGTCGGTCCACGCCACGACGCGATGCTCGTAGCCGGCCTCCGCGAACGCGTCGCGCACCGCCGGCAGGTCGTCGAACGGCCCGGCGTAGCGCCAGCCGACGAGGTCCGCGCCGGCGGCCTCCTCCACGACCTGGAACGGGCCCTGGAGGACCTGCTTGAGGGTCCCTCGGCTGAGCCAGAACTGGTCGGCGCCCTGGCGGACCTTGACGTACCGCAGGTCGGGCCCCACGGCCGCCGCCACGTTGGCGGCCAGCGTCCACGGCGTGGTCGTCCACACCAGCAGGGACTCCCCCGGGCGGTCGAGGAGCGGCAGGCGCACGGTCAGGCCCGGGTCCTCGCGATCCTGGTAGCCCTCGTTCATCTCCATCTGGGACAGGCCCGTGCCGCAGCGCGGGCACCAGGGCATCGTGTCGTGCCCGCGGTAGATCCAGCCGCGCCGATGGCACTCGGCGAGGAACCCCCAGATGAGGTCGTTGTTCTCGTTGCTGAACGTGAAGTAGCTGCCGCCGACATCGGGCATGCCGAGCCGCCCGACGACCATCTCGACGGTGTCGGTCACCGGGCCCCCGGGTCCCTGGATGGTCGCCGCCTGGGCCGGGTCCGCGGCGAGCAGGTCGCGCAGGCGCAGCAGCTCGGCCGGGTCGTTCCAGTCCATCCAGTAGCCGAGGCGGATGCTCTGCTCGGTCTGGCGGGCGGCGTAGGTGAGGACCCGCTGCTTGCACAGGCTCACGAACTCCGCGATGCCGAACGCCTCGATGTCCCGCTTGGACGTGAAGCCCAGGTCGCGTTCGACGTTGACCTCGACCCACAGCCCCTGGCAGTCGAACCCGTTCTGGAACCGCTGGTCCTCGCCCAGCATCGCGTGGAACCGCTGGTAGAGGTCCTTGTACGTGCGACCCCACGCGTGGTGGACGCCCATCGGGTTGTTGGCCGTGATCGGCCCGTCGAGGAAGCTCCAGCGTGGTCCGCCCTCGTTCTGGGCCCGGAGCCGCGCGAACGTGCGCCGCTCCGCCCACTCCCGGAGCAGCTCGTGCTCCTGGGCGACGAAGTCAGGTCGGCTGGAGACGGGTTGGAACATCGGGCCTCGAGGGTCGCGGGTCGCCGCCCGGGCCGGGCCTGCGAGCGGGTGACCAGTCTATCGACTCTCGGGCGCCGGGCGACCGGGCGGCCGACGGAGCGGCCGCGTGGCGGCGGCGTTACACGCCCGTGACGTCCCGAATCCAGGTCTCGACGTATCATCCGCGCGATGTCGTCACCGTCACCGAAGCGCGCGCCGCGGCCGCACACGCCGCGCACGCGATCCGCGTTCGCCGCGGCGTTCCTGTCCCTGATCTTCCCCGGGCTCGGCCACGCCTACGCCGGCGCCTGGTCGCGCGCGCTGGCCTTCGCCGCGCTGCCGCTGCTGCTGATCGCGCTCGCGGGCGGGATCTTCCTGCGGGTCGACAGGTTCGACCTGCTCGGGTTCGTCGTCCAGCCCGAGGTGCTGACCGGCATCTTCGTGGTCAACATCCTGATCCTCATCTACCGGATCGTGGCGGCAGTCGACGCGTGGAACGTGGCGCGGTTCATGAACGAGGTCGACGCCTCGGGCGGCGGCCGGCTCGGACGCTCCAGGCTCCCGCTGAGCCCGCTCTCGATCGCCGGGCTGCTCGCCGTCCTCATTGTCATCGGCGGCGCCCACATCGCCGTCGCCCGCTACGACCTGCTCGCGTCGAGCCTCGTCAGCTGCGTGTTCAGCGACAGCGAGGACGCCCAGTGCCAGGAGACGGCCGACTCGCCGGACCCGGGCGACCCGGGCGACTCGGTCGCCGGCAGCGAGGAGCCGGGGCCGACGGACACCCCCACGCAGTCGGATGCCCCGCTCGCGACGCCGATCGGCAGCGCCCAGGGCACGCTCGAGGCCGCGCTCCCCGCGTGGGACGGCAAGGAGCGGCTGAACATCCTGCTCGTCGGCGTGGACCAGCGGCAGGGCGAGGCGTTCTTCAACACCGACACCCTGATCGTCGCCTCGATCGACCCGGTGACCAAGGAAGTCGCGATGTTCCAGGTGCCGCGCGACACGGTCGACGTGCCCGTGCCGCCCAACGCCCGGAACGTCTGGGGCAGCGTCTACAGCGGCAAGATCAACTCCTGGTATGCGTTCAACCGCAACCGCAGCGACCTGTGGCGGGGCGACAACACCAGAGAGCGGGGGTTCAACGCCCTGAAGGCCCTGTTGGGGCAGCTGTACGGGCTCGACATCCGCTACTACGTGATGGTCAACTTCCAGGGCTTCAAGGACGCCGTGAACACCCTGGGCGGGGTCCAGGTCAACGTCCAGATCCCGGTCGCCGAGAGCGACTACCCGGTCGCTGGCGGCGTCACCCGGATCTACATCCCCGCCGGGCCGCAGCACATGAGCGGCAGCGACGCCCTGATCTATGCGCGCTCGCGCCACCGGGCGCTGGGCGGCGACTTCGACCGCGGCCGGCGCCAGCAGCGGGTGCTGCTGTCGCTGCGCGAGCAGATGAACATCACCTCGGTACTCGCCAACCTGCAGTCGCTGGCAAGTGCCCTGCAGAAATCCGTGCGGACCGACATCCCGTTCAACCAGGTGCCGAAGCTGCTGGCACTGGCGGACAGCGTCGACACCAAGAACATCCGCTCGTACGTGTTCGCGCCATCGTTCTACGCGTCCGAGTCGACCGACCCGCGGCGTGGCTACATCATCGAGCCCAACGTGGTCCGGATCCGCCGCGCGGTGAAGGAGGCGTTCTCGACGCCGCCGGCGCTGCTCGCCCTGCGCGAGCGGCTGGGCGCGGAGGCCGCGCGGGTGTGGGTCCTCAACGGCGCGGGACGGCCGGGCCTCTCGGTCAGTGCCTCGGACCGGCTCGCCTACGACGGACTGGACGCGTCGGCGCCCAACCAGAAGGCGGCCCAGATCGGCTCGACCAAGATCGTCGTCTACAACGGGGCCGAGGCCTCGATGCCCGAGACGATCAAGTATCTCGAGGACCTGTTCCACACCAAGGTCACGACCGCGACCGATCCCAAGGTCAGCGTCGACATGATCATCACGCTGGGCCGCAACGCCCCGAACCTGACGATCGATCCGGTCGGCTGACGGGCTGCGGCCGGGTGGCCCGCGCCACCCCTCAGGGCCGCGAGGCCGCCATCGGGTCCGGCACGCCGTGGAGCCACGGCAGGACGCTCGCGGCGCCCGTGGCCGGGTCGACCAGGAACCAGTCGCCGGCCTCCGCGTCGGGCAGCGAGCTCGCGACGAGCAGGCCCTCGGACAGCCACGGGCCGCCGACCTGCCCGCCGGGCGCGTCCGTCAGCCTCCGCTCCGGGGATCCGTCGACCCCGAGGACGTAGACCTCCGCGTCGCCATCGCGTGTCGAGGACAGCGCGAGCCGCGAGCCGTCGGGCGACCACGCGGTCGGCTGGTTCGGGCCGGCTCCGGTCGGAACCGCCGTGCGCTGGCCGTCGGCGAGGCGCAGCACGAACACCGTGTCGTCGTTGGTGCACATCGCCAGCCGGGTGCCATCGGGCGACCACACGGCACAGGCCCCTTCCCCCAGGTCCCTCGGCTCGCCTCCGTTGGACGCGACCAGGTACTCGTGGCCGCGGCGGTTGAACGCGATCGTCGAGCCGTCGGGCGACAGCTGCGGCATCGCGGCGTCCTCGACCACCTGCGTCCGCGTGCCCGACGCCAGGTCCGCCAGCCAGACGTCGCTCGTCTGCTCCTGTCGGGGCCCGCTCGCGTCCGGGATCACCTGGCGCGTGGTGTACGCGACCCGCGTCGCGTGCCGGTCGAGCGATGGCTCGCCGGCGCCTCGCCCTCGCGGTCCGGGACCACCAGCTCGCCGTCCGTGGCGCCCGCATCCAGCAGCCGGATCCCCTCGTCGGCGGCGTACGCGAGGACCTCGTTGATGGCCTTCGGGTCCGCCGCCGGGGCGCCGGTCCCGAAGGCCGGGCGGTCAACGACGACCGGGGGCCAGCGCGCCGGGTCCACCACGGCGTGGATCGCGTCCGCGACGAGGTCGGGCTGGTCCTGGTGGATGCGGTGGCCGCTCTCGGCGGCCAGGAGCAGGGCCGACTGCGGGCTCATGGCGGCCAGGCCCTCCTGGAGCGACGTCCACAGGGACTCGACCTCGGCCGTCGGCCAGTCCGGACCCATCTCGAACGGGCGACCGTGGCGCAGGACCACGAGCGGCACAGGTGGGAACGGCGGCGCGCTCAGCAGCCCGAGCTCGCTCGCCCGGATGTCCTCGTTGGTCAGGTCTTCGCCGTTGGGGATCGCGCGCCGCTCGTCGACCAGCGCCGGCGGCAGCATCGCCTCGAGCTTGCGATCCCACTCGGGCGCGATCGCGTCCACCAGCACCACGCCCGCGGTCTCGTCCGGATAGCGGCGCGCGTACAGCTGGGCGTCGAGTCCGCCGAACGACGCGCCGACGACCACGTACGGCGCGGGCAGCCCGGCGGCGCCGAGCAGCGCGTGGAGGTCGTTGACGGCACTGGCGGCGCCGTGGGGCGGCGGGCGGCGGTCGCTCGTCCCGAGTCCGGCCCGGTTGTACGCGCACACGGTGGTGAACTCGGCCGCCCGCATGATGACCGCCGACCAGACGTCCATCTCGTTGCCGAGCCCGGCGTCGAGCACGACCGCCGGCGAACCGGATCCCGCGCAGGCGATGTCGAGGTGCCGCCCACCGCCGATGTCGATGGCGCCGACGGGCGGGGGGGCCGAGGAGGACGGAGACGCGCCGGGGTCGCCGGGTCCGCCCAGGCTCGCCGAGGGCGCGACCGTGGAGCCGCAGGCCGCCACGACCAGCGCGACCAGCACGACGATGGGCTGCCACGCCCGGCGAGGGCGCGACGAACCGGGATGCGGCGGCTGCATGCCCCTCGTAGGTCGCCCGGCTGCGATCGGTTCCGCCCGCCCGCCGACCCGAGGGCCGGCGTCAGCCGATCGGCGTCAGCCAGCTCCGGTACTCGGGCAGGTTGCCGCGCACGGCATCGAAGTAGCGCTCGCTGACCAGCCGCGAGACGGGCCCGATCGCGCCGCTGCCCACCGGCCGGTGGTCGACCTCGATCACCGCGCTCACCTGGACCCCGGTCCCGCACAGGAAGACCTCGTCGCACACGTACAGCTCGGAGCGATCGATCGAGCGGACCTCGACCGGGATGTCCGCGTCCTGCGCAAGCTGGATGATCGCCTTGCGCGTGACGCCCTCGAGGATGTCGTCCGACACCGGCGGCGTCAGCAGCACGCCGTCGCGGACCACGAACAGGTTCGCCGCCGAGGCCTCCGAGGCGTGACCGCCCGGCGTCAGCACCAGCGCTTCGTCGAAGCCGTTCAGCTCGGCCTCCGACTTCTGGAACGCCATGTTGACGTAGCCGCCGACGATCTTCCCCCGCGCCGGGAGCGCCTCGTCGGCGTTGCGGCGCCAGGTCGAGGTCATGATCCGGACGCCCTTCTCGACGTCGATGTAGTTCCCGAACGGCGTCGTGATCACGTACAGCTCGTGATCGAGGTGATGCAGCCGGACGCCGATCGCGCGCGTGCTCTTGTAGTACGACGGCCGGATGTAGATGTCCTCGCGGAACGCGTTTCGCCTCGCCGTCTCCACCACGATCGAGACCAGCTCGTCGACCGACGGCAGGCCCTCCATCAGCAGCATCTTCGCGGAGTTGCGGATGCGCTCCATGTGCTCGCGGACGAACAGTCCGTACAGCTGGCCCTGCTCCTCGTTCCAGTAGCCGCGGATGCCCTCGAACGTCGCCGTCCCGTACATGAACGCGTGGGTCATGATGCTGACCTTCGCGTCACGCATCGGAACCCAGTCGCCCTCGAAGTAGGCGATCAGGTCGTCGAGCGACCGTGCCTCGGCGGGCGCCGCCTGGGCGGCCGCGGCGGACGACTGCTGGGTGAGCATCGGCTGCGCTCCACGTCGCGTGCGGCACGAGGCCGCTGGGTCTGCGTTCGTCGGCCGATCCTAGCACGCAGGACCCGGCGCCCCACCCTGACGATCGGGTGGCGTCAGCCGATCGGCAGGACGCCGGTGATCGCGAGGACCACGAGCCCGAGGTACAGCAGGTACAGCGCCCCGCCGATGAGCAGCGCCTTGCCGTCGAGCGTCCCGCGGCGCCACATCGGGCCGAAGATCGCGGCGACCGCGACGAACGTGATGCCGGCCGACAGGAACGCCAGCAGCGAGTCCGAGCTGACGTGCCAGGCGGCGCCCGCGAACACCAGGGCGACGAACGTCGGGAAGGCCGACTGGAACACCATCGCGCCGGTGATGTTGCCCATCGCCAGCGTGTCCTTGCCCTGGCGGACCCAGATCAGCGAGTTGAACTTCTCGGGCAGCTCGGTGGCGATCGGCGCGATCACGAGGGCGAGCAGCAGCTCGCTGACGCCGAGCGTGGTCGCCAGGTGCTCGACGGCGTCCACGAACAGCCAGGCGCCGCCGACGATGCACACGAGCGCGACGATGACCTGGACGTTGACGATGCGCAGCCGCGGCGAGGCCGGGTCCTCGCGATGGGCGGCTCGGTCCATCCGGTGGAAGCGCAGCGGCGCGAGATCGTCCTGCGCCTCCTCGGCCTCCTCGTCGAAGTGGCCCTTCACGTACCAGGCGTAGATGACGAGCAGCGCGACCGCGACGGCGTAGCGGATGATGTCGAGGGAGGGCGGCAGGAACGCGGTCGCGATCGCGAGGCCGTAGGCCAGCAGGAAGTAGCGGATGTCGTGGACCAGGACCCCGGTGTCGACGACCATGCGCGTGTCGGTCGCGCGCCGCTTGCGGAACGCGATCACGCCGATGCCGGTCACGAACATCGCCAGCGTCGAGAGCATGAACGGCGCCCCGAGGATGGCGCCGACGCCGACGTCGTGGGTCGCCTCGCTGCCGCCCCCGAAGATGATCGCGATGACCGGGATCATCGTCTCGGGCAGCGCGGTGCCAACCGCGGCCAGCACCGATCCGACGGCGCCCTGGGCGAGGTTCAGCTTGCGTCCGAACCACTCGATGCCGTTGGTGAACAGCTCGGCGCCAAGCAGGATCACGAGGAAGGCGATGATCAGGATCGCGATGTCCATCAGGCGCCGATCCTCGACGCGGCGACGATCGACAGCGCGACGACGAGCACGACGAGCGCCGAGACGAGCGCCAGCCGCCGGTCGCCGGCCGCGAAGAAGCCCGCGCCGGCCACGACGACGCGTCCGATGGGGAGGGCCATGACGATGACGATACCGGCCCAGATGAATCCGGTCGGCTGGAGACCGGCCAGGTCGGCCGGGATGGCCGGCAGGTCGAACGGCGGGATCGCCCCATGGGCCAGCGGGTCCGTGCCCGACGCGACCACCCCCAGCACGCCGATGAGGATCAGCCCGATCGCCAGGTAGGTGCCGGCGACGAGGATCCGGGCGACGAGGGACTCGATGGCGAACGCCGCCTGGCGGGACGCGGTGCCTTCGGCGCCCGGCGCTCCAGCGGGCTTCGTCGTGCTCACGCCATCCCCAGCGCGCGGCGGGCCATCGCGAAGGCGGTGTACAGGACCACCAGCACGAACAGCCAGCGCAGGATCCGGACGTCGACGCGGCCGGCCACCCGCGACCCGATCGACGCGCCGAGGAAGACGCCCAGGGCCGTCGGCCCGGCGAGGTAGGGATCGATCTCGCCGCGCTGGAGGTAGATGACGGCCGATGACGTCGCCGTGATGCCGATCATCATGTTGCTGGTCGCCGTCGCGACCTTGAGCGGGACGCCCATCGCGACGTTCATCACCGGGACCTTCACGATGCCGCCGCCCACGCCGAGCAGGGCCGACACGATGCCGGCGCCGATCGAGGCGAACATCCCGAAGCCCAGCCGGTGAACGTGGTAGCCGTCGCCCGACAGGGTGTCGGTGAAGGTCGCCGGCTCGGTGGGCGACCCCTCCGACGCGGCGACTGCTGGCTCGGGGGACCCCATCCCCGGCGCGGGCGCCAAAGCCTCGGCGATCGCGTCGGTCGCCTCGGGGTCGGCGGGCTCCTCGTCGTCCGTCGCGCGGCCCGCGCCGAGGGCCGTCGAGGCCGCGGTCGCCGTCCGCCCCTGCCGGATCATCGAGATGGCGACCCATGTCAGCACGACCGCGAACAGCCCGGCCAGGACCTGCTCGTCGAGGACGAACGCGATCAGCCCACCCGCGAGCGCCCCCATCGACGTGAACAGCTCCAGCACCATGCCCAGCCGCAGGTTGGCGACGTGGCGACGCAGGTAGACGCCGGCGCCGGCGGTCGAGGTCACGATGACCGCGACCAGGGACACGGCCACCGCTTCGCGCAGCGGCACGCCGAACGCGAGCGTGAGCAGCGGCACGATCAGCACGCCGCCGCCCAGCCCCAACAGGGAGCCGAACAGGCCCGCCGCGGCGCCGCCGCCGACCAGGATCAGGCCGGCGGTCACCGGGAGGGCAGGAGCGACCGCCCGGGGCCCCGCGAGGCGCCGCCCGCGGTCACCGGGTCAGGGGCGGAGGTGCTGTGGCGCGTACGGGAGCAGCGCCACGTGTCGCGCCCGCTTGAGCGCGATGGCGAGCTCGCGCTGGTGCGCTGCGCACGTGCCGGTCTTCCGTCGCGGCTCGATCTTGGCGCGCTCCGACAGGTAGCGGCGGAGGCGGTTGACCTCCTTGTAGTCGATCACGACCGTCTTGTCGGCGCAGAAGGAGCAGACCTTCCGCCGGCGGCGGTCTCGGTAGTAGTCGTCGCGCTTCTTCGACTTGGGGGGCATGCGGGTCTCCTGGTGAGGGGGCGGATCGGTCCGCCTGGCGGCTCGCGGCCGCGGGAAGGGGTCAGTCGGTGGGGATCAGAACGGCAGGTCGTCGAGGTCGTCGTCGCCGCCGGAGGGCCGGGTCGGCCGGACGGGAGCGCCGCCCCCACCGCCACCGGCACCGGCACCGCCGCTGCCGCCCTCGGCGCCAGCCTCGCCCCCGCCGAAGCCGCCGGACGGGGCGCTGAACGACCCCTCCTCGTCCCGGGCGCGGGCCTCGAGGCTCACGACGTTGTCCGCGGTGATCTCGAGCGAGATCCGCTTCTGGCCGTCGCGGCCCTCGAACTCACGGGTGCGGAAGCGGCCCTCGACGAACACCCGGTTGCCCTTGCGGAGGCTCTCCGCCGTTCGCTCGGCGCGATCGCCCCAGACGGTGATCCGGAACCAGTCGGTCGCCTCGACCCACTCGCCGGTCTGCTGGTTCTTCGTGCTCTGGTTGACCGCGACGCTGAACTCCGTGACGGGCCGCCCGTTGGGCGTGTACCGCATCTCGGGGTCGCGACCGAGGTTGCCGATGATCATGGCCTTCGAGAACGACGCCATTGCAGGCTCCCTGCTCTAGTCGATGGCCGCGGGCGCGGCTTCGCTCTCGGACTCGTCGATCTGCTCGCCGGTCTCCTCGTCCTCGACGTCCTCGCCGAGCGGGATGTCCGCATCGACGTCGACGTCGTCGGCCTCGGAGCCCGCTGCGGCGTCGCGCCGGGCCTTGATGGGCTTGATCGTCCGGGTCACCAGGTAGCGGAGCACCTCCTCGGTGATCTGGAGGCTGCGCTCCAGCTCCGCCACGGACTCCGCGGGAGCCTCGAAGACCACGATGTGGTACGAGCCCTCGCGATAGCGATCGATGGGATACGCGAGCCGGCGGCGGCCCCAGGGGGCGACCTTGACGATCTGCCCGCCCTCGGCGACGACGTAGCGCGTGGTGCGGTCGATGACCGCGGCGGCCCGCTCATCCGGCGCATCCGGCCGGAGGACGAGCATCAGTTCATAGCGGCGCACGGCCTGCTGATCTCCTTCCAATGGGATCTGCCCCGCTGACGGCATGCCGGCACGGAGCCGAAAGGACCGCGGAAGGATAGCACGGGGGTCCGCGAGGAGCCCGTCGCCTGCCACCCTGTATCCTTCGCGCCGAGATCGTTCCGGCCGATGCCGGCCACGCAGCTCGGGGACAACGTTGCAGCTCTCGATTCTCCTCCTCGCGACCGACCGGGTCGCGGGCGAGGCGCTGACGGCGGCCCTCACGGCGCCCGGTCACGGTGTGACGACCGTGGCGGATCCGGTGGACCTGTTCGCGTCCGCGCCCGGCTACGGCCTCGTGGTCGTCGACCAGGTGCCGGCCCCGTTCACCGTGGTCGCGGTGATCGAGGAGCTCCGCCGGGACGAGGCGACCAGGGACCTGCCGATCCTGGCGGTCGCGCAGGCCGACGACCTCGAGGTGCGGATCGCGCTGCTCGAGGCTGGTGCGGACGACGTCATCACCAAGCCGTTCGACCAGGTGGAGCTCGAGGCCCGGGTCGAGGGGCTGTCGGTCCGGTTCCAGCGGTCGAAGGAGCGGTCGGCGCTCGTCGCCGTCACCGCGATCGGCGACCCGCGCGGCCGGCGCATCGTGTCGGTGTTCAGCCCCAAGGGTGGCGTGGGCACGACGACCATCGCCACCAACCTCGCGATGCTCGCGGGCGAGCGGAACCCGGGCGGCACGCTCCTGATCGACCTCGACCTGTCGTTCGGGCAGGTGTCGTCCCATCTCAACCTGCAGCCCAAGCAGACGCTGGTCGAGCTGGCCCGCGACGACGCCGCGCTGCGCGAGCCCGAGCTGTTCCGCACCTACGCGGTCCACCACGCGAGCGGCATCCAGGTGCTGGCCGCGCCGCTGGCGCCGGGGTTCGCGTCGCTGATCGACGCCGGCCGGGTGGAGCTCGTGCTGGAACGGGCGCTCGAAGCGTTCGACATCGTGATCGTCGACGCCGGGACCACGTTCGACGACCGGATGCTCGCGATCTCCAGCCGCTCCGACACCGTGGTCGTGCCGGTGCTCCCCGAGATCCCGGCGCTCAACGCCGTGCACCTGCTGATGGACCAGCTCACGGAGACCGGCGCGCTCGGCGCGACGACCGTGTTCGTGCTCAACAACGTGTTCTCACGCGATCTGCTCAAGCGGTCGGACATCGAGAACGCGCTCGGCGCCACCATCAGCGCCGACCTCCCCTACGACTCGATCGCCTACCTCAAGGCGGTCAACGAGGGCAATCCCGTGGTGCGCAGCGCGCCGAAGTCGATGGCGGCCAATGGCATGCGGAACCTCGCCAACATCGTGCTCGGGCCGGCCGCCGCCCCCACGCCCTCGACCGACGGCAAGGGTCCGGCACCCGAGAAGCCCGCCAAGGAGCGCCGCGGCCTGTTCGGTCGCCGCCGGTAGCCCGCTTCGTCGCCCCGCTCAGCGTCCGCCGATCAGGGGATCCGCTGCCAGGCCAGGGAGCCTCCCACGCCCGACGGGATGGCGACGTGCCGGGCTGACGCCTCGTCACCGTCGGCGCTGAAGACGAGGATCGTCGTTCCGAGGACGTCGAAGGCGGCCAGGCTCCGGCCATCGGGCGACCAGACGGGAGGGGAACAGACGAAGACGCCGGCTCGGGACCGATCTCCAGGGCAGGTGACGTCGTCGCTCGGAGTCAACGGCGGCTCGACGAGGATGGATCGCGGCGTCCCTGCCTGGCCGCTGCTCGTCACGTCGGCCACACGGATCTCGTCCGTGGCCGGACCACGGGCGTACCAGGCGACGCGCGAGCCATCCGGCGACCAGCTCGCCCAGAACTCGTTGGCGGCGTCCGACGAGACGATCGTCTCGCGATCGGTCGCAACGTCGAAGATGCCGATGTCATAGGCGCCGTCCGGGCCGACGTGGTAGAGCAGGCGTTGCTGTCCCGGGACGGGCGCCCAGGCGAGCTGCTCCCCTTCGAGCGACGATCGCGGCAGCGGCGATGTCGGCAGCCGTCGCATGCCCGTACCGTCGGGGCGCGTGACGTAGACGCCGGCTGCGCGGTCGCCGGAGCTCGGGACGCCGATGAACGCGATCCAACTCCCGTCCGGCGACCACGCGGGAGTGCTGGCCCCGATGTCGTCGCCGATCACCGCGTCCACAGATGAGCCGTCGGCCCGCGCGATGAACACGCGGGCGAACGTGTGGCTCAGGCCGGTGAACGCCACGCTCGTCCCGTCCGGTGCCCAGGCAGGCGGCCGGCCCGTGGCAATCCTCATCCGGCCGATGAAGGGATACCGCTCGGCCGAGTCGCCGTCGCTGTCGGCGATGACGAGCGTCGAAGAGCCGTCCTCGGCGCCGGCCCAGTACGCGAGATGGCGACCATCGGGCGAGTACGACGGAGACATCTCCTCGTTCGATTCCGGACGAGCCCTCGCCGACACCGTCCAGCGGCCATCGACCTCGAAGAGTCCGCGGTCCGCATCGAACGCGATGGTCCCGTTGCGGACGACGCCGAACGGAGGCGCGGGTCGAGGTGCGGATCCGACGATCGCGACAATCGCGAGGAGCAGGATCGCCAGGATCAGCAACGCCAGGCCGGCGGGTGCCGCATAGCGATCGATCCCACCCAGAGCCGGCAGCGACGCACGTCGTGCCCCGGCGTACAGCGCCGCAAGCCACGCGGGCCGCTGTCGCGCGAGCCTGACCCGTCGCATCGCCTCCTCGTGGACGACGACCGGCGATGACGGCGGGGCCTCTCTCAGCCACTCCGACAGCAGCATGTCGACGTCCGTCGAGCGGTTCATCGGGTCGCCTCCGACCGCAGCCCCGGGGTCCGCTCGCCCGCCTCGATCGCGGCGCGCATCCCGCGCGTGGCACGGTTTAGCCGCGACTGGACCGTGCCAACCGGGACGCCGATCACCTCGGCCGCCTCCGTGACCGTCAGTCCGAGGTAGTAGTGGACGACGATCACAACCCGCTGGTCCATCGACAGCCGCGCGAACCTCCGCTCCAGCTGGTCGCGCAGCGCCAGGCCGATATGGTCGTCGCGTGCCGTGGGCTCGGGCCCGCCCGCCATCGGGATCTCGACAACGTCCCGTGCCCGACGCCGGCGCTGTGCCCGGTAGCAGGCGCGGACCAGGACCCTGTGGAGCCAGGCGTCGAAGTGATCCGGGTCCCGCAGCGCGCGCAGGTCAAGCCACGCCTGCAGGAGAGCGTCCTGCACGACGTCCTGGGCCCGCTCCTCGTCGCGGACGATGTAGCGGGCCGCCGCTAGCAGGCGCGTCATCCGGCCCAGCGTCAACGCCGAGAACACGTCGGCGTCTCCGTGTTGTGCCCGAACTACGAGCTCTCGCTGCATGGCGTCCCATTCGCGTCGGCGATCGACAGATCGCCGTCTAGTCGATCTGGGGTTCTCGCGCGGGCCCCTGTTCCATCTTTGCACCCGGCGATCCGATGAAGATGGAACCGGGACCCGAGGACGCGACCCCAAGCGTGGTAGGCGGTCGTCTGTCCGGACATGGGGCAATGGCGACCCATCAACGGAGGCCGACGATGCACCACATCTCGTCGAGACGCGATACGTCGGCGCCGATCGGCCGTCGGCTCCTGGCGGCCGTGGCGGCCGCGCTGCTCGTGGCCGGCTGCGGCCAGGCGGCGATCACGGGGGCGCCGCTCAATTCGGTCTCGGGCCCGGTCGCGGCGACTTCATCGCCCGCGGCAGGAACCCCAGGCACGGCCGCCTCCGCCCCGGCGTCGCCGACGCCCGGAAGGAGCACCACTCCGGAGCCTTCCGGAGCCGAGGCGTTGACGCTCGTGGCCGTCGGCGACTCCGTTGGCTACAACAGCGCCGGTGACTGCCCGGGCTGCATCGGATTCGTCAGCCGCTACGCGGCGGCGCTGCACGACGCGACCGGGCGCCCGATCAAGGTCCAGAACCTGACCGAGCACAACGGCCTGCAGGTCGACATGCTGCTCCACGAGCTGGACACCAGCGCCAGCCGCCGCGACAGCCTCGCCGCAGCCGACATCATCCTCGTCGCGGTCGCGCACAACGATGCGCCGATGAACCGCGACGACGATCCGTGCGATGGCGCGGCAGCAGAGCCGGACTGGTCCCGCTATGACGCCGCGTGCATGAAGCAGGTGGTCAAGACGTTTCGACCCAAGTACAACGAGCTGTATCAGCGCATCGCGCAGCTGCGGGCCGGCAAGCCGACCATCCTCCGCACGACGGACCGGTACAACGACTGGATCGGCGGCACGGGCGTGCCGCCAGAAGCGACCAAGGCCACGAAACTGGTACTCGACGCGTGGAACGAGATGATCTGCGCCGCGGGTGCGCGGAGCGGGTTCGTGTGCGGGGATATCTACCACGCCTTCAACGGGGTGGACGGTCGAACCCCGGCCCCGGACCTCCTTGCCGATGACTTCACGCACCCGTCCGACAAGGGGAACGAGGTCATCGCACAGACCCTCGTCGACCTCGGCTTCGCGCCCCCTCGCGCCGTAACGGCTGTTCGCCGTTGGCACCAGGCCCTTGATCGCCGTTCCCGGCCTCGGCCGGTCAGCGAGTCAAAGGACGAGTGTTCGTCCGTCGCGCCGGCCGGTTTCAGCCGTATACGACCATCGAATCAGCCGTTTTGGGCTAACCGGGCCCGGCCCGCCAGCCGTCGTCCGCCAGTCGACGGTCCCTCCCCGCGTCGAGTACTCGTCCTTGGACTATCTGACCGCAGGGGCGTGACGGCGTCAGGTTCGAGACCATGCGCGGCTCTACGATCCACCCATGCGGAATCCCGAGGCGCGCGCCGTGGCGAGGCTGCTGGCCGCGGTCGTCCCGTCGCTGGTCGTTGCGACGATCGCCGTCGGGTTCCTGCAGGACGTCGCGGGCGTGGACAACGCGTCGGCGATCTACATCGTGGCGGTGGTCGTCAGCGCCTTCGTCGCCGGGACGTGGGGCGGGATCGTCGCCGCGGTCGCCTCGTTCCTGCTCTACGACTTCCTGTTCGTCCTGCCGCTGTACACGTTCACGGTCGCCGACGCGGGCGAGTGGCTGAACCTCGTGCTGCTCCTGTTCATCGGCATCGTCGTCGGGCAGCTCGTCGCGCTGCAGCGGTCCCGGGCGGAGGTGGCTCGCGCGCGCGAGCGCGAGGCACGCGACCTGTTCCAGATCAGCCGTGCGCTGGCGACGCGCGCCTCGACGCCGACGGTGCTCCCGATCGTCGCGGACATCCTCCGGCGAGAGTCGGCGATGGACCGGGTGTGGGTCGCCCTGGGCGCGGACGATGCCGCCGAACGCGTCGCCGCCGACACTGAACCAGGCTCGAAGGCCGCGATCCCCGGGCTCTATCACGTCCTCCAGCGCACGCCGGACGACACGCCTGCCCGCTGGGGTCGCGTCCACCAGCCGGGCGTGAAGCGCGACGCTCAGCTGGGCCGGCGCGAGGCCTACCGGGTCCGGATCGAGGCGGCCGGTCGGACCTATGGATCGATCTGGGGCCGGCGGGACCGCGATCGCGGCGAGCCGGACCAGACGGCGACCCGGCTGCTGTCGGCCGCCGCGGACCAGGTCGGACAGGCGCTCGCCCAGGACCGCCTCGCGGCCGAGGCGCAGGCCGCCGAGATCGCGCGCCAGAGCGACGCCCTGAAGTCGGCCCTGCTCCAATCGGTGTCGCACGACCTTCGTACCCCGTTGGCGACGATCCGCGCGGCGGCCGGCACGCTCCGTCCCGGCACTGGCCTGAGCGAGGAGGATCAACGGGAGAGCGCGGATGCGATCGACCGCGAGGTGGAGTACCTCAACCGCCTCGTGACCAACCTGCTCGACCTGAGCCGGATCGAGGCCGGCGCGCTGCGTGCCGACCGAGACGTGTACGAGCTCGACGACCTCGTCGGCCGGACGATCGAGCGGCTCCGCCCGCGTCTCGGCGGCCGGCCGCTCACCGTGGAGCTCTCGGCGCCTCCGGTCACCGTCGACCCCGTATTCCTGGACGAGGCGGTGACCAACGCGCTGGAGAACGCGATCAAGTACGCCCCGGAGGACGCCCAGATCCGCGTCCTCGCCCGGCCGGTGCCCGGCGAGGCACGCGTGAGGCTCACCGTCGAGGATGCCGGCCCGGGCGTCCCGGACGCGACGCTGCCGCTGCTGTTCGACAAGTTCTACCGGGTGCCCGGCACTCCCGGCGGCTCGCGATCGGGCACCGGGATCGGGCTCGCCGTCGTCAGGGGCCTCGTCGAGGCCATGGACGGCCGCGTCGACGCCCGGCGCAGCGACCTCGGAGGTCTCGCGATCGACATCGACCTTCTCGAAGCCGCGGCGTACGAGCCGGCGCCGGCCGCACCCGCATGAGCGCGATCCCGGAGGCCGTGGGTGGTCCCACGATCCTCGTCGTCGAGGACGACGAGGAGACGCGGGCCGCGCTCAGGCGCGAGCTGGCGGTCCGCGGCTACCGGACCGTCGAGGCGGCCGATGGGCGTGAGGCGCTCCAGCGCTGGGAGAGCCGGCGCCCGGACCTCGTGCTGCTGGACCTCGGGCTGCCCGACATGGACGGGCTCGACATCGTTCGTCGCGTCCGACGAGAGGCGGCGACGCCGATCGTGATCCTGTCCGGCCGGTACGAGGAGCGCGAGAAGGTCGAGGCCCTGGAGCGTGGCGCCGACGACTACGTCACCAAGCCGTTCGGCGTCGACGAGCTCAACGCCCGTCTTCGTGTCGCCCTCCGGCATGCCGCGGGGCCCGTGGGCGACGCCGGCGGCAGGATCGTTGCCGGTCCCCTCGAGTTCGACGCCGCACGCCACGAGGCGCGGGTCGGTGGCGTCCGCCTGGACCTGACGCCGCGCGAGTTCGAGCTCCTGCGCGTGCTCCTGACCAACGCCGGCCGGCTGGTCACCAAGGGCCGGCTGCTGCGCGCCGTCTGGGGCGAGGCCTACCAGGGCGAGGACAGCTACGTCTACGTGCACGTCAGCCAGCTCCGCCGGAAGCTCGCGGCGGCCGATCCGGAAGGCGTCCTGGCCGACCTGATCGTCACGGAACCCGGCGTCGGCTACCGCGTCCGCGAGCTGGACCACCGGCTTTAGACCGAGCTTAGGCGACGGAGCCCCGTCGACCCCCGCCGCCTCTTGGACGGGGCAGGCATGGTGGGGGCATGGACCCGTCACGCCTCGACTCCGGCTCGGTCGCCGGTCGCACACTCGACCAGGAGCTGCTCCTGATTCGGGAGGCGATCGCACTGGTCGCGACCGGCGGTGCGCCCCGCGTCGTCGTCGGGGGCCTCAGCTTCGGCGAGGCCCTGATCGAGCCCGCACGCGCCCTGGGCGAGGAGGCCGGCGTCAGGATCGTCCCGCTGTGGATGCCCGACGACGCGGGCGCCGACATCGCCGTCGAGCGGATCGCCGATGCCTGACGGCATGCGCCAGCTCCTGATCGTCGAGGACGACGAGAGCCTGCGCCGGATCGTCGTGCGCCACCTGCGGGCCCAGGGTTACCGGGTCGCCGAGGCCGACTCGGCCGAGGCGGCGGTCGAGGCGCTCGAGGGTGGGCTGCACCCCGATGTCGTGATCCTCGACCTGAACCTGCCGGGCGACACGGGCTGGGACCTGCTCCGCGGCCCGGCGCTCGATGCCGCCGGCCGCCCGCCCGTGATCATCACGAGCGCTACGACGGTCAGCCCGAAGTGGCTCGATGAGTTCGGCTGCGCGGGCTACCTGCCCAAACCGTTTCCGCTCGAGACCCTCGTGGCCACCATCGAGCGGGTCACCCACCCGGAGGAACCCCAGCAGCAGCCATGACCGATATCCAGATCCTGCTGATCCTTGCCGGCGCCGTCGTCGCGTTCGCCGGCTACGTCGCGCTGTGCGACCGCGTGCGCCGATGAACGTCCTCGAGGTCCTGACGGCGCTCGTCGCCGCGTTCCTGTTCGTGTACCTGTTGTGGGCGCTCCTGCGCCCCGAGGACTTCTGAGCCGTGGGGAGCGGAGACCTATTCGTCCTGTTCACACTGGCCGTCGCGCTGGTCGTCGCGACGCCGCTGCTGGGCGCCTACATCCACCGGGTCATGGAGGGCGAGCGCGTCTTCCTCAGCCCGATCCTGCGACCGGTCGAGCGCGCGGTGTACCGCGTCTGCGGCGTGGACGAATCGTCGGAGCAGGGCTGGCGTGGCTACGCCATCGCCGTCCTCGTCCTGGCGGCGGTCGCGATCGTCGCCGGCTACGTCGTGCTCCGCCTGCAGGACGTCCTGCCCCTGAACCAGGGCGGGATTCCGGCCATGTCGCCGGAGCTGGCGTTCAACACGTCGGTCAGCTTCGAGACAAACACCAACTGGCAGAACTACTCGGGCGAGACGGGGGCGACCTACCTGACCCAGGCGGGCGTCCTCGCGGTCCGCAACTTCACCTCCGCCGCGACGGGCCTGGCCATCGCCATCGCCCTGTTCCGGGGGCTGACGCGCCGCAGCGCGAAGACGATCGGCAACTACTGGGTCGACTTCACCCGCGCGATCCTCTACCTGCTGCTGCCGATCTCGATCTTCGGTGCCCTCGTGCTCGTGTGGCAGGGCGCCCCCCAGACGTGGGACCCCGCCCACGTCGTCACGACACTCGAGGGCGCGGTCCAGCACATCGCGATCGGGCCCATGGCCTCCCAGGAGTGGATCAAGGAGCTGGGCAACAACGGCGGCGGGTTCATGAACGCGAACTCGTCCCACCCGTTCGAGAACCCCACCGCGCTCACGAACTGGCTCGAGATCTTTGCGCTCCTCGTGTTTCCGTTCAGCCTGACCTATGCCTTCGGGCGCTACGCCGGCGACCAGCGCCAGGGCTGGACGATCTTCGCCGCGATGGCGATCGTCCTGGCCGTCGGCGCCGTGGGCGCGATGCACGTCGAGTTCGTGGGCAACCCGCTGTTCCCGGCCGCGGCCGACCAGTCCGGCCTCGGCAACATGGAGGGAAAGGAAGTCCGCTTCGGGTCGGCCGTCGGAGGCCTGTTCATGGCCTCGACGACCGGCACCAGCACGGGCGCGATCAACTCGTGGCACGACAGCGCCCAGCCCATCGCCGGCCTCGTCCCGCTGTTCAACATGGAGCTGGGCGAGATCACGCCCGGCGGCATCGGCGCCGGCATGTACGGGATGCTGGTCATCGGCGCGATCCTCGCGGTGTTCATCGCGGGCCTGATGGTCGGCCGGACGCCCGAGTACCTCGGCAAGAAGGTCGAGGCGTTCGAGATCAAGATGGCGATGCTGGTGGCCCTCGTGCTCGGCGCGAGCATCCTCGGCTTCACGGCCCTCGCGTCGGCGACGCCGGAGGGACAGGCCGGCCCGCTGAATCCGGGAGCGCACGGCTTCTCCGAGATCCTGTACGCGTTCTCGAGTCAGACCGGCAACAACGGCTCGGCCTTCGCCGGCCTGACCGGCAACACGCCCTTCTACAACGTCACCGGCGCCATCGCGATGCTCATCGGACGCTACGGGATGATCGTCCCGATCCTCGCCCTCGCGGGGTCGATGGCCGCCAAGCGGCGGGTCGCGCCCTCGCTGGGGACGTTTCCGACGACCGGCCCGCTGTGGACCGTGCTGCTGATCGGCGTCGTGATCATCGTCGGCGCACTGACGTTCTTCCCCGCCCTCTCGCTGGGCCCGATCGTCGAGCAGCTGATCCAGAACGCGGGAAAGGTGTCCTGACCCCCATGAGCCTCACTCGATCCCTGCTGTCCGTCGACCTGGGCCGCGGCACCCGCCGCTTCCAGCGGTTCGTGACCCTCGGCGGCGCGAAGCCGTCCGGGGAGCCGCCCCGGCCGCGCGGCATCCTCGACCCGGAGCTCCTCCGGTCGGCCCTGCCCCACGCGATCCGCAAGCTCGACCCGCGGCTGCTGATCCGCAATCCGGTGATGTTCGTCGTCGAGCTGACGGCGGCGCTGGTGACCCTGATCTGGCTCGCCGGCGTGACCGGCCTCCAGGCCGTGCCCGGCACTTCCGGGAGCGGATTCCAGCTCCAGATCGCCATCTGGCTGTGGTTCACGGTCCTGTTCGCGACCTACGCCGAGGCGGTCGCCGAGGCCCGCGGCCGCGCCCAGGCCGCGACGCTGCGCCGGACGCGCTCTGAGACGACCGCGCATCGGCGTGGGACCGACGGGACCCTCGAGGCCGTGGGTTCGTCGGAGCTCCGCAAGGGCGACGTGATCGTCGTCGAAGAGGGCGAGGTCATCCCGGGCGACGGCGACGTCATCGAGGGCGTCGGCTTCGTGAACGAGGCGGCCATCACGGGCGAGTCCGCACCGGTGCTGAAGGAACCGGGCACGGACATCCGCAGCTCGGTGACGGGCGGGACCACGCTCGTCAGCGATCGCCTCGTCATCCGCGTCACCACCGACCCCGGGGAGACGTTCCTCGACCGCATGATCGCCCTCGTCGAGGGTGCGAAGCGCCAGCGGACGCCCAACGAGATCGCGCTCGCGATCCTGCTCGCCGGCCTGACGATCGTGTTCCTGATGGCGACGGTCACGCTGCGGCCGTTCGGGGAGTACGCCGGGACCACGGTCGAGACCGTCGCCCTGGTCGCCCTCCTCGTGTGCCTGATCCCGACCACGATCGGGGGACTCCTGTCCGCCATCGGCATCGCCGGCATGGACCGTGTGGCGCGCTTCAACGTGCTGGCCATGAGCGGCCGGGCGGTGGAGGCGTCCGGCGACGTCGACGTGATCCTGCTCGACAAGACCGGCACGATCACGTACGGCAACCGGCTCGCATCGTCGATCGCCGCGGCGCCGGGCGTCCCCGAGGCCGACGTCCTCCGGGCCGCCCTGGTGTCCTCGATCCGCGACGAGACGCCCGAGGGCCGGTCGGTCGTGGACCTCGCGCGCAAGCGGCTCGCCGAGCTCGGCCTGCCGGCCGGCGTCGGCGACGACGAGCGGTTCGCGACGCTCGCGGCGACCATCGCGGAGGAGATCCCGTTCAAGGCGGAGACGCGGACGAGCGGCGTCCGGCTCACCGGCGGCGCGACCGTCTTCAAGGGGGCCGTCGACGCGATCACTGCCGGCCTCGACGGCCCCATGCCGGCCGAGGTGACCGCCGAGGCCGATCGGATCGCCGACGCCGGGGCGACCCCGCTCGCGATCCGCGAGGACGGCTGGATCCTGGGCATGATCGAGCTCAAGGACACCGTCAAGGAGGGGCTCGTCGAGCGGTTCGCCGAGTTCCGCAAGATGGGCATCCGGACCGTGATGATCACCGGCGACAACCCCCGGACCGCGGCGACGATCGCGCGCGAGGCCGGCGTCGACGACTTCATCGCGCAGGCCACGCCCGAGGCGAAGATCGGGTTCATCCGCAAGGAGCAGGCCGACGGTCACCTCGTCGCGATGACCGGCGACGGCACCAACGACGCGCCCGCGCTCGCCCAGTCGGACGTCGGGCTGGCGATGAACAGCGGAACCTCGGCGGCCAAGGAGGCGGCCAACATGGTCGACCTCGACTCCGACCCGACCAAGCTCCTGGAGGTCATCGAGATCGGGAAGCAACTCCTGATCACGCGCGGCTCGATCACCACGTTCTCGATCGCCAACGACATCGCGAAGTACTTCGCGATCCTGCCCGCGCTGTTCGTCAGCGTCTACCCGGAGCTCGGCGCCCTCAACGTCATGGGCCTGTCGACGCCCCAGAGCGCGATCCTGTCCGCGGTGATCTTCAACGCGCTGATCATCATCGCGCTGATCCCGCTGGCCCTCCGGGGCGTCGCCTTCCGCGCGGCGCCCGCCGGCGTGCTGCTGCAGCGCAACCTGCTGATCTACGGCCTCGGCGGCATCATCGCCCCGTTCATCGGGATCAAGGCGATCGACGTCGTCGTCTCTGCCCTCCACCTCGCCTGAAGGATCCATCGATGACCACATTCCTGCGCCGCGTCCTGTGGCCGGCGTTCGCCCTCCTGCTCGTGATGACGCTGATCACCGGCGTCGCCTACCCGGCCGTGGTGACCGCGGTCGCCCAGGTCGCCTTTCCGCACCAGGCCAACGGCTCCATGCTCGTCGCCACCGACGGCCGGACCGTCGGCTCGACCCTGATCGGGCAGGCGTTCTCCGGCGAGACCTACTTCTGGGGCCGCCTCTCGGCTGCAGGGGCCACCGACGACAACCCGCTGGGCTACGACGCAAGCAACTCGGCCGGCTCGAACCTCGGCCCGACGAACCAGGACCTGCTCGACCGCGTCGAGCAGAGCGTGGCCGACTACCAGGCCGCCAACCCCGGGGTCCCGATCCCCGTGGACCTGATCACGACGTCGGCGTCCGGGCTCGATCCCGACATCAGCCCGGCCGCGGCCGAGTACCAGGTCGCTCGCGTCGCCGAGGCTCGCGGCATGACGGTCGACGCGGTTCGCGCCGTGGTCGCCCGCCACACCGAGCAACCGCTGTTCGGGCTGTTCGGCCAACCGCGGGTCCACGTGCTCGAGCTCAACCTCGACCTCGACGGCCTGCTGCAATGACCGACCCGGAGCGCGACGCGTTCGACGTCCGTCCGACCGGCGACCAGATGCTCGCGCGCGTCCGCGCCGAGGCGACGGGCGGCCGAGGACGGCTTCGCATCTACCTCGGCATGGCGCCCGGTGTCGGCAAGACGTACCGGATGCTCGAAGAGGGCCATCGACGCCGCGAGCGGGGCACGGACGTCGTGGTCGGCTTCGTCGAGGCGCACGGGCGGCCGCACACGCTCGAGCTCCTCGATGGCCTCGAGGTCGTCCCGCGTCAGCGGATCGACTACCGCGGCGTCGTCGTCGAGGAGATGGATCCCCTGGCCGTCCTCGAGCGGCGGCCGACGGTCGCCCTGATCGACGAGCTCGCCCACACCAACATCCCGGGCTCGGCGCGTGCCAAGCGCTGGGAGGACGTGGAGGTCATCCGCGACGCCGGGATCCACGTCGTCACGACGATGAATGTCCAGCACGTGGCCAGCGTGTCCGACGCCGTCGCGACGATCACCGGCGCGCCCGTCAACGAGCGGCTGCCCGACGACGTCCTGCTGACCGCCGACGAGATCGAGCTGGTCGACATGAGCCCGCACGCGCTCCGACAGCGGATGAAGCACGGCAACGTCTACCCGCCCGACCGCGCCCAGGTCGCCCTCGAGCGGTTCTTCACCGAGTCGAACCTGACCGCGCTGCGCGAGCTCAGCCTGCGGCTGGTGGCGCGGCGCGTCGAGGGCCAGCTCGAGGACTCGATCGCCGGTCAGCAGCTGCCGCTGGTCACCGATCGCGTGCTCGTGCTGGTCGACGGGAGCCCGGCGACCCCGCGAGCCGTCCGACGTGCCGCGATGCTCGCGGGCGCCATCCACGCGTCCCTCGTGGCCGTCGTGGTCGAGACGCCGGGCATCGAGCATCAGCCGTTCGACCGTCGCCGCGACCTCCAGGAAGCGCTCGACGATGCCGTCGACCTCGGCGCCGAGGTCGTCCGGGTCGAGGCGGCCGACGTCGTCGCGGGGCTGGAGGACGTCGCGCGATCGCGGCGCGCCACGCATCTCGTGCTGCCCCACCAGCCCCAGTCCGCGGTCGAGCGCGTGCGGCATCGGCCCATCGTCGACCGCCTGATCGACGAGATGCCGGACGTCGAGGTGCACGTCGTCGGCGCCACGCCGAAGGCCAGGCGGGACTGACGTCGTTCGGCCGAGCCCGACGCTGCCCGGATCCTCGCCCGGCCCTGGTCCTCGTCCCGGCGCTGGTCCTCGCCCCGGCCCTGGTCCCAGACCGGCCCTGGTGCTCGCCCCGGCCCTGGTCCTCGCCCCCGGCGCCAACACCGGCAGATGTCCAGCCCACGGACGCAAGTCGGGCCATTGCCGTCAGGCGACCGCCCCACGGGCGCTATGGCAGGATCGTCGGCTCGTTCTTGCCAGTCGTCCGCCGGGCGGGCCGTTGTCACCATCGCGGTGACGAATGGCCACCGGGTGAGCATCTGACACGACCGATGCTGAACGTCGTGCTGGCGGCGGCGGTGCCGACCCCGTCGTCAGTGGCTCAGGCCGCGATAACGACCACCCAGTGAACATCTGTGGCTCTCGCCAGCAGGATCGGGCAGGATCGCGGGGACCCACGAACCGTGCGTCGCGGTCAGCCGTCGGCGTTGCGTCCCTTCGCCCGGGCGACCGCGTCCTTGTACTTCTGGTGCGCCATGCTCTCGTCCACGTCGGCCATCGCCGACTCGGCGTCCGCGTCGGCGGAATCGGCATTGGCGGCCATCACGACCGCCTTGGCCGCGGCGGCGGTCTTGGCGGCGGACAATTCGGCGAGGGATGCGGCCGCGAGCGCGGCCTTGGCCGCGTCCGCCGTCGCGGTGGCAGCCTCGACGGCATCGGTCGCGGCAACCGTCGCCGCCTCCGCCGCGAGCTTCCCGCGGCGAGCAACCGCGGCGGCCTGTTCGGCGGTTCGCCAGTCACGAAGGGCATCGGCTGTCGCCCGCAGGTCGCTGTTGGTGTCGCCCATCGCGTGCCTCTCGCGTCGCCTCAAGGTTGTCCCGGTCATCGGAGTATGCGCCCGATGCCACGCCGAACGGCGAAGCTGCCCAAGGTGGTACCGAGGCCGAGGTTCGACCTCGCACGGGGTCGCCCCCAGCGGTGTTTGATGTTGGGCCTGAGCGTCCGCTGAGATCGACACGTCCGGCGACGCCGCCGCGACACGGGGGATGGTCGAGGCCGCGTTCCGGGCCGCGGTCAGTTCGTCAGCTTGAGGACGTACGAGCCCAGGTAGCGCGGGCAGTTGTTGGCGGAGCAGCCGGTGATCGACAATCGGGCGCTCTCGAACGAGCTCTTGAAGTACCCGGTGACGTGCTTGTTGGAGCCGCCGTCCGCGCTGACCACGTGGAAGGTTGCCCAGCCGACGAAGTTGCCGAAGGGATCCACGATCGCCGCGGGCACGTCGGTGCCCGCCAGGTACGTATTCACCGGGTCATATAGCGTCGTGTGGTTGCCGTTGTTGTGCTGGCCGATGTACTCGCCGAACGCCAGTGTCTTGTTGATCGTGGTCGTGCCGTCGATGATGTCCCTGACCGCGGGGTTGCTGACGTTGCCCGTGCCGTAGTTGGTCCAGGCGAAGTCGGTCGAGCTGGTCGGCACGTCGCCGTTGGTCTCGCCGAAGTCGCGCTCCGTCTGGTACAGCGGCGTGCCGTCGTTCTGGAACGCCGAGGCCGGGAAGATGAACGGCGAGGCGCCGTAGGCGCTGTCCGGGAAGCCGGCGAGGGCGGTCGCCGTCGTGGTGACCGTCCAGATGGGCATGCCCAGCAGGCCGGCCATCGCGTTGTGGTGGGGCGAGTCGATGGTCACGGTCACCGCGATGCCGTTGCTCGTGTCGAACGTCGTCGCCACCGTCGTGCCGCCGGACGCATGCGTGAACCCGTTGCCCTGGGTGATGGTCTGGGCGCGTGTGACGGCCAGCGAGCTGTTGCCGTTGATCAGGTAGTCGTTGGCGGCGGCGAGCGCCGCCATGTCCGACGCGGTCTGCTGGCTGCGCTTCTGGGCGAACGTCGAGCCGCCGTCGAGCGCGAGGCCCGCGAACCCGAGCAGCGTGATCAGGGACAGGGCAAAGACGACGAGGACCTGGCCCTTGGCCGCCGCGTCGCGCCGTTGCCCGGCCGGGTGCCTGTTGAACATCACCCCTCTCCTGTCAATTGATCACCGTGACGGCTCCAAAGAGCCCGGTCGACGCGCGTCGGCGCCACTCGGCCCTGCAATCCGAGGGGACGCCTCCACGCGCGTCCAGTGGCCTCTTGGTCGAGGTGATGACGCCTCGCGGGGAGTGCATGCGAGCCACCCCCCGGCCCCATCGGCCGGTCCATCGATCCGGTTCGATATGACGTCCACAACCTCGCACGCCCCGCGCGGCGCGGCGAGGGGTCGATGGTCGCGAGCGGCTCGGTACGGAATGGCCCCGGGCTCGGCCCTAACGGAAGGCCGGCCTGAACGTTGCCCAGAACACGCCGGACTCGCGGCGTTCTGTCGCGGCCGGAGGCGTGCCAACGACGCCCCCGATGCCCGTCCGGTCAGCCCAAGAAGGAGTCCGCGGGCGCCCTAACGGTGCAGGCAGTTCTGTGTCGAGTCGTCCAAGGCCGGCCGTCAATCCGGTAGGGTGCCAATCGTGGTGCCGAGGGCGAGGTTCGAACTCGCACGGGGTTGCCCCCAGCGGTGTTTAAGACCGCCGCGTCTGCCGGTTCCGCCACCTCGGCGCCGTTTTGATCGGCCGGGCGAATCGTAGCCGCTCGGACCGGGATGCCTGCGGGCGCCGCCGGCTTGCCACCCAGGGAGTCCCAAGGATGACCCGAGCGTGATTCGGGGCATCCGGCGCCCCGGATCATGCGAAAAGGCGCAAACGTCCGCATCCGGGGCATGAGCGAGGCGGAACCGGGGCGATGCGTGTCCGAGTGCCACTGTGGGTGGCGCCCGACCTCCGGTGCCAGGCCAGCCCCGCGGGCTTCACCGGGCGGCCGCCCATCCGACGTCGCGGCCGGACGGTGCCCTGGTCAGGTATGGAGGTTGATCATGATCAGCACGACCGCAGGCCCCATGATCACCAGCGTCAAGCCGATCGACGTCGTGAGGATCAACACGACTCCCAGGACCACGGTCGAGCGGACGTACCGGACCGCGAGCGCGCCCAGGATCGCCATGAGCAGGACTGCGGCGGCGAGGTTCGTGCCGACTGGCTGGCCCAGCAGCGAGACCCGATGATCGGCGAGCGGGGCGAGGAAGTCGTGACTCAACAGCTCGAGCAGGAGCGCGAAGGCGAGGGGGATGGCCGCGATCGCGTAGCCGATCCCGTGGCTGAGGTCGGCGGGTCCGTCGCCAGGCGCCGTCGAGCCGGACCAGCCCGCCGGGCGGGACGGCTGCGCGGGCGGCGGGGGCGGCTGAGGCGGCTGAGGCGCGGCGGCGAGCGCGTGCGGCTGGTCGACCATGGGTTGCATTGTGAGGGCCGGGGCGATGCGTGACACCCGATCCCGGACAACAGTGGTGCGCCCGGGCACGAAGGACGGCCCCCTGTCGGAGGCCGCTGGATGGTGCAGGTGGAGGCGACGATCGGATTCGAACCGATGAATAGCGGTTTTGCAGACCGCCGCGTTAGGCCTCTTCGCCACGTCGCCGGGTCCGGCGTCGTGTCGCCGGTGAAGGTCTGGTTGGCTGCCCCTCGAGGATTCGAACCTCGGCTAACGGATCCAAAGTCCGCTGTCCTACCACTAGACGAAGGGGCAGCGGTGCCGGGAATCGATCTCGGTGCGGGGGAAAATGGAGCGGAAGACGGGACTCGAACCCGCGACCCTCACCTTGGCAAGGTGATGCTCTACCAACTGAGCCACTTCCGCTCGAATAGCGCCGGCCACTTGGGTGGTGCCGAGAGCCAGATTCGAACTGGCGACACCGCGATTTTCAGTCGCGTGCTCTACCAACTGAGCTATCTCGGCCCGGTCCCGGGTCCTCCGGAGAGGGCCCGTCGGCGGGGCGCAGAATACCATGGGCCTCGAACGAGCGACAAGGCGAGGCACGCTCGCCGGGGCGTCCGCGAGCACGCCGGGACGGGCCTCGCTACCCGGTCTGCGGGTAGGGCCCGGGAGGCGGGGCCGGGGGCCCGGACGGGTTGGCGGACGCGAGGCCGAGCACGAGGTTCGGGTCCTCGATCGGCGGCTGCCCCTGGAGCGAGCGCAGCCGGTTGATCCGGTCCATCACGGGCGGGTGGGTCGAGAACAGGTTCGACTGCTTGCCCGACACGCCCTTGATCGGGTTCTCGAAGTAGAGGTGCTGGGTCGCCCGGTTGGCGACCTCGAGTGGCTCGGTGTCCAGCGCGATCTTGGCCAGCGCCTGCTCGAGGCCGACCGGGTTGCGCGTCAGCTCGACGCCGGACGCGTCCGCCAGGTACTCGCGCTGACGGCTGATCGCCAGCTGGACGAGCCGGGCGACGATCGGGGCGAGGATCGCCAGGACGATCGCGACGACGAAGACCACGATCTGCAGCCCGCCACCGCCGCTGTCGGAGCTGCTCCGGGATCGGCGGCCGCCGCCCCAGAACGTGAACCGCAGGAAGAAGTCGGCCAGCAGCGCGATCGACCCCACCAGCACGCCGACCATCAGCGAGAACCGGATGTCGAAGTTCCGGACGTGCGAGAGCTCGTGGGCCATGACGCCCTGGAGCTCCTCGCGATCGAGCTTCTGGAGCAGGCCCGTGGTGATCGCGACGGACGCGTGCTGCGGGTCGCGGCCGGTGGCGAACGCGTTGGGCGCCGTGTCGTCGATCAGGTAGATCTTGGGCATCGGCACGTTGGCCGCGAGGGCCATCTCCTGGACGACGTTGTACAGCTGGGGCAGGGCCTGGGGATCGATCTCCTTGGCACCCGAGACCCCCAGCACGATCGAGTCGCCGGCGTAGTAGGAGACCAGCGACGCGATGAGCCCGAGGGCGATGGCGATCGCGAGCGACGGCAGGGCCGCGCGCGGATCCCCGGTGACGGCCCAGCCGATGAACAGCCCGAGCGCGCCAAGCAGAACGGTGACGCTGAGCGCGAGCAGGACCGAGTTGCGCTTGTTGGCGCCGATCTGCTGATAGAACGTGCCGGCCACGGACGACGCTCAGGCAGTACGGACGGCGGACCGGCTCGGGATGCGGCCGGCGGGCGTCAGCTGAGGCTCAGGTCGACGGTCGGGACCGCGTCGGCCTCGGGCTCGGCGTCGAAGAACTCGCGCTTGTGGAAGCCGAACGGACCCGCGATCAGGGCGGCCGGGAACGTCTGGATGCCGTTGTTGAAGCTCAGGACCGTCGCGTTGTAGTGCTGGCGCGAGAAGCTGATCTGGTTCTCCGTCGTGGTCAGCTCCTCCTGGAGCCGCAGGACATTTTCGTTCGCCTTGAGCTCGGGATAGTTCTCGACCACGGCGAACAGCGAGCGAAGCGACGAGGTCAGCGCGTTCTCCGCGCTCGCCTGCTGGGCCGGGCCCTGCGCACCTGCAGCGACGGCGTTGGCGCGCGCCTCGGTGACCTCGGTCAGGACCTTCTGCTCGAACCCCATGTAGCCCTTGACCGCGTTGATCAGGTTCGGGATGAGGTCGTGGCGGCGCTTGAGCTGGACCTCGATCTGGCCGAGCGCCTCGTCGATCTGGTTGCGCTTCGTGACCAGCCCGTTGTACAGGGACACGAGGAACAGCGCGATCACCACGACGACGACGATGAGGATGATCACGGGCAGAGTCATGCAGTCTCCTCGAGTCCGGCCGGGCGCAACGCCCGTCGTCCAGCATACCCCGCTGGCGCCGGGGCGATCTCGGACGAGGTGCTCCCAGCGGTCCGGGCCGGCCACCCTGCCGCGCCGGGAATCGGACGCTGATGGGGCGCCTGGTTTGCGCGGGCGGCGCCCAGGGCCACCGGACGATAGCCAAGTGAGTCGCGGGCGAGTAGGCTCCGCACCGCCTCCCGCCCGCGCGTCGCCGCACCTTCGCGGACTCAGACCCGGGAGCTCTGGCACTGGCAGGCCGGCTCGGCTCGGCGAGACGTTCGTCGGCGCGAACCCTCCGGCTTATGGCACTGGCGGGACGGCGCGGCGCGGTGCGACGATGACCCGGCGCGACGATCGTCTGCGCGCGGCCCACGCAGGGAAGGCGAGCTTGCCATGTTGTCCTCAACCGCAGCCCTCGTCGTGCTGGTCTCGGCACTTTCGGCCGCGATCGGCACCGTCGCGCTTGCGGGACCTGTGGCGGCAGCCACGCCCCATCGCTGCCTTGTGATCGATGTGACGAGTGGCGCAAGCTTCAAGAGGCTGCAGCCGGCCGTGGATTCCGCCCCGGCCGGTGCGAAGCTGCGGGTCAAGGGGACGTGCGTCGGAACCACCGTCATCACGCGGGACATCAAGATCGTTGGCCGCCGCAAACCAGGGTTCGGACCGGCAATCCTCGACGGCCATGGTCGGGGCCCGGTCGTCACCATCGGTGGGGAGGGCCACTTCGTCGTCAAACTCAAGGGCCTGAACATTCGGCACGGGGTCGCCGCCTCGGGGGGCGGCATCAAGGTCCGACCGGATCCCAGAGCAGGGAGCCCGTCGGTGAGGCTCGTCGATTCCGTCGTCCGCGGAAACGCCGCGGCGGACTCGGGTGGCGGGATCATGGTCGTGAACGGCACGGTCGACATCGTCGACTCGATCGTGCGCGACAACACGGCGATGCTTGGCGGCGGCGTGTACGTCGGCAGCGGCGCCGACCCGGTCACGCTGCGTGGGACGAGCGTCGTGACGGGCAACCGTGCGAGTCGTGACGGCGGTGGGATCGAGGTAGACCACGGCGGACGGTTGCGTCTCCTCGACCGAAGCTCGGTCGACCACAACGCCGCGGACCAATACGGTGGCGGCGTGGCGTGCGACGACTGCACCGACGCGGAGCTCCTCGACGACGCCGAGATCCACCACAACACCGCCGGCCTGGGCGGCGGCGGACTGGACTCGGGCGGATTGGGCGCTACCCACATGGGCGATCGCAGCTCGATCCACGACAACTCGGCACCGGTCGGCGGCGGCGTCCGACTGATCCAGATGGGCGTGTCGCTCTCGGGTACAAGCTCGATCAGGCTCAACACGGCAACCGAGGCCGGCGGTGGCGCCTACGTCGACTTGAGTGCGGTGGTGCAGCTCACGGACCATAGCTCGATCGACCACAACGCCACGGCCGGCGCCGGCGGCGGGGTGGCGATTGCCGCCTTCGGCTTTGTCAACGTCGCAGACGACGCGATCATCACGGCCAACACAGCGCTGCAGGGCGGTGGTTTGTCCATCCAGGACGGAGCGAACGTCGTCCTGACCGAGAATGGGGCGATCTCGGGCAACACGCCCGACAACTGCTATCCGCCCAACTCCGTCGCCGGCTGCGCGCCGTAGCGATCCGGTATTCGTGAAGGGTGGTGGGCGGTGGAGGACTCGAACCTCCGACATCCTCGGTGTAAGCGAGGCGCTCTGACCAACTGAGCTAACCGCCCCGGAAACGGCGAGCGGGCGGCCCGTGCCGCCCGCTGGAGGGTCAGGAGAGTGGTGCCCAGGCCGGGACTTGAACCCGGATGAGTTGCCTCATACGCCCCTCAAACGTACGCGTATACCAATTCCGCCACCTGGGCCCGTGTTTGACCGCGGCTGTTGGTGTCGGGACTGGTACCGAGGGAGGGACTCGAACCCACACGACCTTGCGATCACTAGGTCCTGAACCTAGCGCGTCTACCATTCCGCCACCTCGGCCCGACCGACCACCGATCGGCCGCCCGAAGGCTTACCGGTCCGCGGCGAGGCGCCATGCTAGCACATCCCAGAAGCGGTCCCCGGGACCCGCGATGAGCCTCGGGGTGGGTCCTTCGACCCCCCGCATGAGCACGTCTTCGCTGTGCCAGGCGATCGGCAGGAGGGGCTGGCGGGCGGCCAGGCCGGCGAGCAGCTCACGCCACGCGGTCATCCGCCCGTCGGGCGTGCCGGGCTTGCGGGCGGTCTCGAGCAGCGCGTCCAGCGCCGGGTCCTGGTAGCCGCTGAGGTTGGTCCCCGAGCCTCGGACCTGGCTCGACGCGAGCAGCGGGTAGAGGTCCGGCTCGAGGCCCATGGTGATGTCCAGCGCGGCCGCCGTGAACTCGCCGCCCCGGAGCTTCTTGGCGAGATCGGCCGCCGGCGTCTCGACGACCTTCACGCCGATCCCGAAGTCCGTCCACGCCTTGCCGATGGCGGCCGCGACCGCCGCCAGGCGCGGGTTCGCGGAGGCCGGGACGGTGAGCAGCTCCATGGCGTACGTGGCCTTGCCGCCCTTCGCGGTCCACTTGCCGTCCTTCTTCTTCCAGCCGGCCTCCGTGAGCAGCTTCGTCGCCGCCTTGGCGTCGAACGCGACCGGCGCGGCGGCCTTGGCGTCGAACGCCCACGACCCGGGCGGCACCAGCGTGTCCGCTGCGAGCCCCTCGCCGCCGAGCGCCCCGTCCACGATCGCCTGCCGGTCGATGGCCCCGAGGAGGGCCTTGCGCACCCGCGCGTCGCGCAGCTCGGGGTGGCTCGCGCGCAGGTTGAGCAGGACCGTCGCGAGCGTGGTCGTGGGGTACTTGACGCTGTCCACGGTCGGGTCCGAGGCGAGCGCCGCCGAGATGGCCGGGGGCAGGCCGGCGACCGCGTCGATCCGGGCCGAGCTGAAGGCCTCCGCGGCCGCGGCGTCGTCCTCGAAGAAGTCGACCTCGATCCGCTCGAGGTACGGAACCGCAAGCGCGGGCGTCTGCGTCGGCGCCGGCGTGCCCAGCGAGTCCACGGACGGTGTCGGCCCGGACGGGACGTCGCCCGGGCGGTCCATCAGCGCCACCGGCGTGAGGACCGCATGCGTGTCATCGAGCTCGGTCAGCGCATACGGCCCTGTCCCGACCGGCGCGGTCGCGAACGGGCTCGTCGCGAGGTCAGCGAGCGGCACGTCCGCGAGGAGGTGCGCCGGCAGCAGCGGCTGCGTGGCCGCGGCGAGGAACCCGGCGATGGGCGTGGCGACCGTGAGCTCGACGGTCCGGGGGTCGATGGCGGTCGCGGTGACGTCGGCCCACGCGGCGGCCATCGCGCCCGACGCGGCGGGCTCCTTGAGCGCCTCCACCGTGAACACGACATCCGCGGCCGTCACCGGCTCGCCGTCCTGCCAGGTCGCGTCGTCGCGGATCTTGAAGGTCCACGTCCTGCCCTTGGCGTCGGTCGTCCACGACTCGGCGAGGTCGGGCTCGTAGGTGTTGTCGGGGCCGAGGCGGACGAGGCCGCTGAAGATCAGGCCGACCAGGGTGCGTTCGGACCGGGTCCGCGCGGCGACGGGCATGATCGACGCGGGGACGCCGACGACGCCTTCCCGGTAGGCGGGCGGGGGCGGCAGCGTCGGCTGGGCCGACGGCTCCGGGGTCGCGGCCGGGTTGCTCGCGGGCGCGGGCATGGCGATGACGCCGCCGAGGACGACGAGGGACAGGACGAGGACGACGACGACCGCGTTGTCGCGGCGAGTGATCGGCATGTTCGACGTGCGGCTGCGGGAGGAGGCCGCCCGATGTCTCCGGTTGGGCTACGAGGTCGGCGGTGCGATGAACGCCACCAGCGCGAACACGATGAACAGCACCAGGAGGACGATCGTGAACTGCCACAGGCGGCGTTCGATGCCGCGGCGGCTGCGATAGACGGCGGAGTCGCCACCGAAGGTGCCCGACAGCCCCGTGCCACGCGCCTGCAGCAGGATGGCGGCGATGAGGGCGAAGCTCAGCAGGATCTGGCCGATGGCCAGGATCGGGTTCACGGGTGGGTTGACCTCCGGGGTGTGACGGTCCCGGATGGTAGCAGAGTCCGCGCCGTGAGCCGGTGCACCCTAGTCCAGCAGCGACCGCCCGGTCATCCCCTCCCAGCGGGGCAGGCCGGCGAGCTCGAGGATCGTGGGTGCGACGTCGGCGAGGACGCCGTCGCGGAGCCGGCGACCGCCGATCGACCGGCCGACGGCGAGCAGCGGCACGGGGTTCAGCGAGTGCGCCGTTACCGGATTGCCCGCGACGTCGCGCAGCTCGTCGGCGTTGCCGTGGTCGGCGGTGATCAGCAGCGCGGCGCCGGGTCCTGCGGGATCCGCCGCCTCGACCCGCTCGATGGCGTCCGCGACCCGGCCCAGGCACCCGTCGAGCGCCTCCAGCGCGGTCACGGTCGCCGCCCAGACGCCCGTGTGGCCGACCATGTCCGCGTTCGCGTAGTTGGCCACGATGAAGTCGTACCTCCCGGACTCGATCGCCGCGACCAGCGCGTCCGTCACGCCGGCGGCGCTCATCGCCGGCTGGAGGTCGTACGTCGCGACCCTCGGTGACGGCACCAACGTCCGCTCCTCGCCCGGCCAGGCCGCCTCCCGGCCACCGTTGAAGAAGTACGTCACGTGCGCATACTTCTCGGTCTCCGCGACGTGGAACTGCGTCCAGCCCGCCTCGGAGAACGCCCGGGCGAGCGACCTCGCCTCCTCGGGCCCGAAGGCGACCCCGACCGGCATGCCCGCCGCGTACTCGGTCATCGTCACGACGAGGACGTCGCGCGGCGGTGGTTGGCCGTCCGGGCCGGTCCGGTCGAAGGCGTCGAACGCGGCGTCGGCGAGCGCGTGCGTGAGCTGTCGAGCGCGGTCGGCGCGGAAGTTGACGTGGACGATCGGGTCGCGGTCGCGGAGGGTTCCGTCCACCCCGTCGATGACCGTCGGCGCGACGAACTCGTCGGTCTCGCCGCGGGCGTAGGCGGCGGCGATGGCGGCCGTGGCGCTCGGGGCGCGCTCCCCCACCCCGTGGACGATCGCGTCGTAGCCTCGCTCGATCCGATCCCAGCGCTGGTCGCGGTCCATCGCCCAGTAGCGCCCGCCCACCGTGGCAATCCGCGCGTCCGGGTGCGCGGCCGACAGCCCCGCCTCGAGCTCCTGGACGTAGCCGAGCGCCGAGCTCGGCGGCGTGTCGCGGCCGTCGAGCAACATGTGGACGCGCACCGACGGGACGCCCTGCGCCGCGGCCAGCCGCACGAGGGCCAGGAGGTGCCGGTCGTGCGCATGGACGCCGCCGGGCCCGACGAGGCCGACGGTGTGCAGCCGGCCCGTCTCGCTGGCCCGCGCACAGGCGGCAAGCAACGCGGGCCGGTCGTCGAACGAGCCGTCCGCGATCGCCGCGTCGATCCGGGGGAGGTCCTGGAGCACCGGCCGTCCGGCGCCGAGGTTCAGGTGGCCGACCTCGGAGTTGCCCATCTGCCCGGGCGGCAGCCCGACCGCGCCCTCCGACGCCTGGAGCACCGAACGCGGCCAGCGGGCGAGCAACGCCCGCCAGCGGGGCATGGCCGCGGCCGCGATCGCATCGGCCGCGGCGGTCCGCCCGATCCCGAACCCGTCGAGGACCACGAGGACGATGGGGCGCGGGCGGGGGGCCGGCACGCCCGTGGCGGCAGCCCCGGCCGGATCGGTCACGCGAGGCCCCGGGCCGCGGCGGTGATGCCGGCCCGGGCGACGATCCCGGCCATCTCGTCGGGCTTGAGCGACGCCCCGCCGACGAGGGCGCCATCGATCGCGGGCTCGGCGAGGAACTCGCCGATGTTGGCGGAGGTGACGCTGCCGCCATAGAGCACCGGGACGTCCTCCGCGCCCGCGCCCCAGCCGAGGCCGCGGAGACCGTCACGGATCGCGTCGGCCATCGCCGCGGCGTCCGCGCCGAGCGCGTTGCGTCCGGTGCCGATCGCCCAGACCGGCTCGTACGCGATCACGAGGCCCGCGGCCGCGAGCGCCACCGGGTCGCGGCCGTCGAGCGACCCGCGCAGCTGACCGGCGACCACCGCCACCTCGCGGCCCGCCTCGCGTTCCGCAAGCACCTCGCCGACACACAGGATCGGCCGCAGGCCCGCGGCGATCGCCCGATCGAGCTTGCGGCCGATGAGGTCGTCGCTCTCGTCGAACTGGGCGCGCCGCTCCGAGTGGCCGAGGATGACCCAGGTCGCGAGGCCGGCGAGCATCGGGACGGAGACCTCGCCTGTGAAGGCGCCGGCCAGCTCGTGGTGCACGTTCTGGGCGCCGACGCCCACGTCCTCGCCGGCGAGCGCGTCGCGGACCGGCGCCAGGCACACGAACGGCGGGCAGATGACGCGGGTCACGCCCGGGGCCCGGGTCCGCGCGGCGATCGTGCGCGCCAGCTCTCCCGCGTCCGACGGCGTGGTGTTCATCTTCCAGTTGGCGGCGATCACGATCGGGCGCATCGCCCTGATCATGCCAGAGGCGGCGGCCTCACCCGGGCTCAGCGGGCGGTCGCCGCGGCCCGCCGGCGACGGCTCGCCTGCCCTGCCGTCGTCCGCACCCGGACGCGAAGCCCTACCCCCTCGTCGTCGTGGAGGGCGAGGCGCTCCAGCCGGTCCAGCGCGCGCTGGACCGCGGACCGGTGGAGGTCCAGGCGCGTGGCGATCTCGGACAGCGAGGCCTCCGGCGTCTCGCGCCTGGCCTCGGCCACCGCGCGGACCGTCCTCGGCTGCGCGCCCAGCCGGCCGTCGCCCTCGAGCGCCTCGATGGCGGCCAGCTGCCGGCCCGACGCGGCGACCGAGCGCTGCAGGTTCGCAGACTCGGCGTTAAGCACGCGGTTGAGCTCGCCCCGCAGGCTGCGCGCCACCTGGCGAGCCTCGAGCTCCAGGAGCGAGGCGCTGGCCCCGATCCGCCCGAGGAAGGTCGTGATCGACTCCGCGCTCTTCCAGGTGACCACGCCGTGGCCACGCCGCACGCGCCGCGCGGCGGGCAGCCCGACGTCGTCCAGGCGTCGCGCGAGCTCGGCCGCCTCCTCGACCGGGACCACGAACTCGAGGTGCGCGCGGCCGCTCGCCAGGCTCAGCGAGCCGCGGGCGAGGAACCGCCCTCGCAGCCAGGCCATCCGGCAGTGCTCCGCCGAACCGTTCCACGCGAACGGCTCCTCGGCCAGGACGAAGACGCGGCGCGTCCGACCGCCGGCGTGGGCACCGGGATGGGCGAGGTGCGCGGCCGAGAGGACGGCACCCGTCGGTGCGTGGCCGGCGCCCGCCGGGCCCGCCACCGGCCGGCCTGCGAGGCCGCGACCGCCGGGCGCGTCAACCGCATGCCCCCCGAGCCGCACGACCAGGCGCGCCAGGGCCGGCTCACGGGTCTGGACCCGGGACCCGAGGCCCGCGATCTCGGCCCGCCGGTCGCACGGCCGGGCCGCGTCGACCGCGGCGAGCTCGGCACGCAGCGCCGCGACGAGGTCCCGGTCGGTGCCCGACATCGCCTGCGCTCGACCCCCTCAGGCAGTCCGGTCCACGCGCGCCTCGCGCGGACGTCGGCGGTGCCCACCCTCGCGCTCCCAGGCGCCGATGACGGCCGTGGCGAGGCGCGCCGGATCGTGGTGGTGGGCGTTGTCGGGATCCACGAGCTCGTCGAGGACCAGGCGCGTGCCGGGACTCCTGGCGGACGGCCAGCGCAGCTTGACGGGCTGCCCGAGCCACCCGCTCGGCGCATGCGCGTCGAACCGGTTGTTGGCCAGCACGATGTCCGGCAGGTGGGCGGCGCCGTGACGCGCGAGGGCGTCCACGTGGTCCGCGAGGTCGAAGCCGCCCGTCTCCCCGGGCTGCGTGGCGACGTTGCACACGAACACGACCAGGGCGCCGGACGCCGCGATCGCCTCCCGGATCCCGGGCACGACGAGGGCGGGCAGCAGGCTCGTGAACAGGCTGCCCGGGCCGATGACGATGAGCTCGGCGTCGGCGATGGCCTGGAGCGCGTCCCCGGTCGGTTGGACGTCCTCGGGCGTCACCCAGACGCGATCGACCCGGTTGGTCTTCGCGATCCGGCTCTGCCCCGCGACCTCGGTGCCGTCGTCCAGGCGGGCGCACAGCGAGACGACGGTCCCGGTCGCCGGCACGACCCGGCCGCGCACGGCGAGCACGCGGTTCATCTCGCGCACGGCCTGCTCGAAGTCGCCCTGCTCGAGCTGGACCAGGGCCGCGAGCAGCAGGTTGCCGACGGCGTGGCCGCCGAGGCCCGCCGGCGGCGTCTCCGGGTCGCGGGAGGCGGGACCCGGAGAAAGGGCGACCGACCGGTCGGCGTCGAACGCCGGCGATACGCCCGGGAACCGGTACTGGAGCAGGCGGCCCATCAGCGGCTCGGCGTCGGCCAGCGCGACGATGCAGTTCCGGATGTCGCCGACCGCGGGGATGCCGAGCTGGGTGCGCAGCACGCCCGACGAGCCGCCGTCGTCGGCGACCGTGACGACGGCCGTCAGGTTGGACGTGTGCTCCTTGAGGCCCCGGAGGAGCGTGGACAGCCCGGTCCCGCCCCCGATCGCGACGACCCGCGGGCCGCGCGCGAGGAATCGCTTCTGGTAGATGACCTCGACCATCGGCTGCTCGCCATCCCAGGCCGCGAACGGGTCGACGAGCGCCCGGATCACCCGATAGGCGCCGTACAGGAACAGCGTCACGCCGAGCACGCCGGCGACGAGGCCCCGGAGCTGGTACGGCAGCCACTGGAGGGTGACGAGGTCGATGGCGTTGGCGACCGTGTCGGACGGGTCGAGGTCGGCGGTCACCTGGCGCAGGACGTGCGCGACGCCGACGGCGATCAGCAGCAGGCCGGCGAACGCGATCAGCAGCCAGCGCTTCACGCCGATCCCGGGCGTCAGCCAGCGGCGCAGGTTCATCGCTCGAGCTCGCGGTGAAACACCGACACGGGGCCGAAGTCGCGCTCTCGCAGCCACGTGGCGAGCTCCTCGGAGATCACGATCGAGCGGTGGAAGCCGCCCGTGCAGCCGATCGCGATCGTGAGCCGGGTCTTGCCCTCCTCGACGTACGCGGGCACGAGCAGGTCGAGCAGGTCATGGAGCTGGGCCAGGAACGGGGCGGCGATCGGCTGGCCGAGGACGAACCGGCGGACGTCGTCGGTCAGGCCCGAGGACGTCCGCAGGGCCTCGATGTAGAACGGGTTGCGCATGAACCGGACGTCGAGCACGAGGTCGGCCTCGAGCGGCACGCCGTACTTGAACCCGAAGCTGATCAGCTGGACCGCGAGGCGGTCGGAGCTCTGGACGTCGCCCAGGCGGGCGAAGATCCGCTCGCGCAGCTCGCGCAGGGACAGCTCGCTGGTGTCGAGCACCACGTCGGCGTCGGCACGCACGGAGTCGAGCAGGCCCCGCTCCACCTCGATCGAGGCCGCGATCCCCCGCTCGTCCGCGAGCGGGTGGCGGTGGCGCGTCTCCGAGAAGCGCCGGATCAGGACGTCGTCACGGGCCTCGAGGAAGATGATGACGGGCCGGATCCCGCGCCCCTCCAGCGCGCCGCGCATGGCGCCGAACGCGAGCGGGACGTCGCCGGCGCGCACGTCGAGGACGATCGCGGTGCGCGCGAACCGCCGCGGGTCGCTGGCCAGCAGGTCCGCGAGATCGGGCAGGAGCTCGCCAGGTAGATTGTCGACGACGACGTAGCCGAGGTCCTCGAACAGCTTCGCGGCCGCGGTCTTGCCGCCGCCGGACAGGCCGGTGACGACGACGACCTCCTGGGTGCGGTCCTCGCCCGGCGAAACCGGCGTCGCCGCGGGGCCGCTCGCCACGCCCCGGTCGCCCTGCATCGCGCCCAGCCGCTCCCTACTTGCCGCTGCGCGCGATGAAGAACAGGGTGCCCTCGAACAGGATGTACATCGTGAGGCCGAGGACGATCGGGCTGACGATGTCGGTGCCCGGCGTGATCGCCGCCGCGAAGATCGCGATGACGAGGATCGCCATCCGGCGCGCTCGGCGGAGCCGCTCCGAGGTCACGATGTTCACGCGCGAGAGCCCGAACAGCAGGATGGGGAACTCCAGCACGAGGCCGAACGCGAGGAACATGGTCGTCACGAAGTCGAAGTAGTTGCTCGCGGTGATCAGCGGCTGGAGCTCCGCGCTCGAGAACCCGAGCAGGAAGGTCGCCGCGAACGGCAGCACGAAGTACGCGATGCCGGTGCCGAGCGCGAAGAACAGCAGGGCGAGCGGGATCCACGGCCGCACCAGGTGCCGCTCGTGCTCGGTGAGCCCGGGGGCGACGAACCTCCACATTTGGTACAGGATCACGGGCATCGCGAGGATGATGCCCACCACGATCGAGATCTTGAGGCGGATCGCGAACGCGTCCCCGATGCCCGTGTAGTACAGCGGCTGGTCGCCCGGGATCGGGGCCGCCAGGATGGCGATGATCTGGTCGCCGAAGTAGAAGCCGACGGTCGATGCGACGGCGACCGCGATCACGACGCGGATCAGGCGGTCGCGCAGCTCGGTGAGATGGTCGACCAGCGACATCTCCGCCGCGGCGGGGGCGCCGGCCGGCGGCGGGGCGGGCGTGCCGGACTCGGGCGGCGGCGTCAGGCGGACCGGCAGGCCGGCGTCCCGGACGGCGTCGGCATCAGCCATGGGAGCTCCTGGCCGCGATCCGGCCTAGGCCGTGGGCGCGGCCTGCTCGTCCGACGTCTCGGCCTCCGCGGCGGGTTCCGCGGCCGCCGGTGCGGCCGCGACGGGCGCGGGCTCGGCGACGGGGGCCGCGGCGATCGTGTTGGGCGCCGTGGCGCCGAGCGTGTTCGGCGCGGCCTCGGCCGTGATCACGTTCGCGGACTGGGCTGCCGGGGCCGCGGGCGAGGCGGTGCCGGCGGCCGGAGCGGCAGCGGGAGCGTCGAGGTTCGTCGCGTCCTTGACGTCGGTCGCGGCCTTGCGGAACTCCTTGATGCTCTTGCCCAGCGCGGCCCCCACGTCCGGGAGCTTGCCCGGGCCGACGACGATGAGCGCGATGATCAGGACGATGATGAGCTCACCGGGTCCGATGTTGAACGGCATCTCGTGGATCGACCTCGTGGTTGACCGGGCCGGCACGGGCCGTCCCGGAAGGGCGTCAGGGTAGCACAGCGAGGCGTTTGGCCCACTCGGCAGCGGCCTCCGCGAGGCGCTCGCCGGGGTCCGCAGGCGACCCGGCGAGCGGGGCCTCCAGCGCGGCTCGCGCGATGCCCCGGGACACGTTGACGAGCAGGCACCCGCCCGGGTGTCCGCCCGCCGGAGCGGCCCGTGCCGGGCCGGCCTCGAGCACGGGCTCGACCTCTCCGCCCTGGGCGCCCACCCCCGGCACCAGGAACGCGAGGCCCGGCGCCAGCCCCCGGATCGCGACGAGCTCCGCCGGCCTGGTCGCCCCGACGACGAGGCCGACGGTCCCGCCGGGTCCCCAGCCGGCGGCCAGCCGCGCGACCCTGGCCCACAGCGGCTCGGTGACGCCCCCCGTCGAGGGATCGGCGGCCACCTCGAGCGCCTGGATCTCCCCCGCGCCGGGGTTGGACGTCCGGCACAGCACGTAGGCGAAGCGGTCCTCGCGGGCGAGCAGCGGGCCGATCGCCTCCTCGCCCAGGTACGGGCTGACCGTGACGGCGTCGGCGCCGAGGCCGTCGAACAGCGCCACCGCCTGGCGCGCGGCCGTCGACCCGATGTCGCCCCGCTTCGCGTCGGCGATGAACGGGACCTCGGCGGGGACCCGGGCACGCAGCCGCTCGAGGGCGTCGATGCCGGCCGAGCCCAGGGCCTCGAAGAAGGCGAGGTTCGGCTTGACGGCCGTCGCGTACGGGAGCGTCGCCTCGATCAGCAGCCGCGCGAACCGCTCCACGCCCTCGACGGTCGGCGGGAACCCGGGCGGCAGGGCCTCGGGGTCGGGGTCGATGCCCACGCACAGGACCGAGCCCGTCGTCGCGGTCCGCGCGCCGAGCCGGTCCAGGTACGAGGTCACGAGGGCGGGGGCGAGACGGCTGGGGCGGTGGGGGCCGGCAGGTCCGCGGCCGGAACGAACCAGTCGGGCCGCGAGACGCCGTCGAGGCCGGCCGCGGTGGTGAGGTCGAGCGTCTCCTTGACGGTCCACGCGGGCCCCGAGCCCTCGAGCTGGGCCATGCGCAGGTCGATGACCTGGCCGGCCACGTGCAGGTAGGCCACCTGGTCCCCGCGGGGCGACCAGGTCGGCGCCCAGCTGTTGCCGTCGTCGGTCAGCCGGGCGAGCTCGGCGCCGGTGGTCGCGTTCAGGATCACGATGTCGGTGCCGTAGGCGCTGGTCTTCGTCGCGGCGATGTAGCGGCCGTCGGGCGACCACGCCGGGTAGAGGTACCCGGGCCCGGTGACCGGCCGGGCGTTGTCGGTGTCCGGGTTCCAGGCGTAGATCCGGGGCGTGCCCTTGGCACCGTCACGGTCGTTGAGCACGTACAGCAGGCGGGTGCCGTCCGGCTTCCACGCGGGATCCTGGTGGCCCAGCGGCGCGACCTGGCTCAGCTTCAGGTCGTCGATCTTGTCGGTCTTCGTGTCGAACAGCTTGAGGGTCACATCGCTCTTGGTGGGATCGGGCAGGTCGGTCGCCAGCGCGACGTAGCGGCCATTGGGCGAGACGACGGGCTCCCGGATGAACCCGTTCCACTTGAACGGGCCGGCGGGATCCACGAGGCCGTCGAGCAGGCGATCCGTGGACCCGTCCGCGATGTTGACGCGCATCAGCGCCGGCACCTCGAGCTGGTAGTCCTTGACCTCGTTGTCGATGCTCCACTTCCCGTCCGCCTTCCGGGTCCGCACGAAGTACACGGACTGGCCGTCTTGCGAGAACGAGGGCATCGAGTCGTTGACGCCCTTGTCGGGCGCGGTCAGCTGCGTCGCCTGGTCGCCGCTCTGGAGCCAGATGTTGCCGTCCTTCGCGTACACCAGCGTGCCCGGCACGTCGATACCGGGGACATCGATGCTCGGCACCTCGACCACGTTCGACGGCGTCGCCGTCCGCGTCGGGACCTGGTCGGTGGCCTGCGGCCCGCCGCCACCGCCGCCCGGCGTGAACGGCAGCTTGCCGTTGGTCAGGTTGAGGGTCACGACCGCGATGACCAGCAGCCCGACGATCGAGATCACCGCCGCGATCGGCATGCCGCTCGGCAGCAGGCCATAGGGGTCGCGGGCGGGGCGGCGCGGCGGCTCCGGCCGGGCGCCGTTGGGGGGCGTGGTCATGCAGCTCCTCTGCCGGCCGGCACGGCCGGATCGACGGGGACGGGAGTGGCGTCGGCGCCACCCGAGGCACGGGCCAGCACCGCGGCCGCTCGCGGATGGGCGCCCGACGCGGAGACGTCGCGAACCTCGAGCTGGAGCGTCTCGAGCCCGCCGAACCGGCGACTGGCGAGGCGCGCCACGACGTCGACGCGGTCGCCCTCGGCCAGCGTCTCGGCGAGGTCCGGACGCCCGAACGCGATGCCGTCGAGGACGTCGCGGTCCCGCCGGAGCACCAGCTGGGTGTGGCCGCCGTTCGCGGCGCGCACGCGCTGGACCGTCAACCCGAGCACGGCGACGAGCGGCTCGGGGTTCCCGGTCCCGCACGGGGCGAGCCGGGCGAGGTCGCGGAACAGGCCGTAGTCCACGAACCAGGCCGGCAGCGCGAGGTCCACCTGCAGCGGCTGGCGCGCGTCGTCCGGGGCAGCGACCGCGGCCGCAGCGAGGAACCGTTCCGCGAACACCTCCCAGCGCTCGAGCGGGACCTCGAACCCGGCGGCCGCGGCGTGGCCGCCGTGCCGCAGCAGCAGGTCGTCGGAGGCGTCGAGGGCGTGGGCCAGGTTCAGCCGCCCGTCGCCCCGGCACGAGGCGCGGACCACGTCCCCGTCGGCACCGCGGAGGATCGTGCCAACCACCGCCGGCCGGCCCGTCTCGTCCGCCAAACGCCCCGCGACGAGCCCGACGATGCCCACCGGCCATGGCCCGGTCGCGAGGAGCGCGGCGCCGTCAGGCCCGCCGGCGACGCGGATCCCCGTGTCCGACGGGCTGGGTGCGTCGATCCAGGCCTGCTGGCCGGGCGCCTGCCCGGGGTCGGGCAAGCCGAACGCCGATCGAGCCTCCGCCACCGCCGTCCGCATGAGATCGCGGCGGGTGGCGTTCGCCTCCTCGAGCACCGCGGCCAGCGCGGTCGCCTCGTCCGGCGACGCGGCGAGCAGGAGCCGGGCGGCGTCGAGGGCCTCGCCCACCCGACCCGCGGCGTTGAGCCTGGGCGCGAGCACGAACCCGACGGTCTCGAGGTCCACCGTCGCCGGGGCGACGCCCGCCTTGGCGAGCAGCGCCGCGATCCCGGGCCGGGGCGCCGTCCGCATGCGTTCGAGCCCGAGCCGCGCGATCGCCCGGTTCTCGCCCAGGATCGGGGCGACATCCGACACGGTCCCGATGGTCGCCAGGTCCGCGAGCTCGCGCGCCTCGGACTCCGCGCCGGCCAGCTCGCCGAGCAGCAGCCGCGCGACCGTGAACGCCACGCCCGACCCGGACAGCCAGCGGTCCGGGTAGCCGGCGTCCGCCCGTTGCGGGTTGACGATGGCGACGGCGGCGGGCAGCACGTCGGGCAGGTGGTGATGGTCGGTGACGATCACGTCGATCCCGCGGGCTCCCGCATCGGCGACCTCGGCGACGCTCGTGGACCCGGTGTCGACGGTCACGATGAGCCCGATCCCATCGCGCGCCGCCGTCTCGACCGCGGCGATCGACAGGCCGTGGCCCTCCTCGAGACGGCTCGGGACGTAGGGCACGGTGTCGAGCCCGAGCCGACGAAAGGCCAGCACGAGCTGGGCGAGCCCGGTCAGGCCGTCGGCGTCGAAGTCGCCGAACACCATGACCCGCTCGCGGCCGTCGACCGCACGGCGGATGCGCTCGACCAGGCGGTCGGCGTCGGGCAGCAGGTGGGGATCGTTGAGCCCGTCCTCGGCCGGGCCGAGGAAGCGCCCCATGGCGACCGGATCGGCGATCCCCCGGCGGGCGAGGACCGTCGCCGCGAACGTCCCCAGGCCGAGCGCGCGGGCCGCGGCCCGGACCTCGGGGTCGAGGTGGAGGGGTTCCGGGAACACCCAGCGGTGACGCGCGTCGATCATCGTCGGGAGGATGCCATGTCCGGCTTACGCCGGGATTGCCGGGCGAGTCGGCCGGCGGCGAACCGCGCCGGCGACCCGGCCCCGATCACGTGGCGGGTCGGCGGCTTGGGCGAGCCGCGTGCTCGGCTTCGCGCCGCTTGTCGTCCCGCAGGTGCCACACGACCAGCAGCGGAGCCGCATTGAAGATCGACGAGTAGGTCCCCGAGACGATCCCGATCAGCAGCGCGAGCACGAAGGTGCCGATCGCCTCCCCGGCGAACAGCAGCAGGGTCAGCAGCGTGATGACGACGGTGAGGCTGGTGGTGATCGACCGGCCGAGCGTCTGCAGGATCGAGTGGTTGACGATGCGGTCGAACGGCTCGCCGACGTGGCGCGCCCGGTTCTCCCGTACCCGGTCGAACACGACGATCGTGTCGTGGACCGAGAAGCCGATGACGGTCAGCATCGCCGTCACGAACAGGCTGTCGATCTGGAGCCCCGCGAAGGTGCCGAGGATCGCGAAGATGCCCACGACCACGAGCACGTCGTGGAGCAGGGCGACGAGCGCCGTGGCGCCCATGCGGAAGTCGCGGAAGCGATAGGTGATCCAGAGCAGGATCCCGATCGAGCCGACGAGGATCAGCACCAGCGCCTGGGTGATCAGGTCGCTCGACACCACCGCGCCGACCGACGACAGCGACTGCTGCTCGGCGATCGGCCCGAGGGCGTCCTCGAGGGCGAACCGGATCTCGCCCAGCTTGCCCTGCGTCGGCAGCGCACCGCCCGACCCGGCCACTGCGGTCGGGCTGGGCGCCGCGCTCGCTCCCGGCGAGGCCGCGGGCGAGCCCGACGGCGACGCGCTGGCCGACGGTGACGGCGACGGCGAGGCGGACGGCGCCGGCGAGGCGGACGGGCCCGGCGAGGCCGAAGCCGCGGCCGGCGACGACGCGACCGGAGATGCCGCCGGGGACGCGGCCGACGATGCCGCTGGCGAACCGGACGCCGAGCTCGACGCGGCCGGCGTGGGCATGGGGGTTGGGGTCGGGGCCGGGGCGGCCAGCGCCGCCTCCTTGGTCCGGATCTCCATGAAGCCCTGGCCGGTCTGGGTGACGTTGGCCTCGATCCCCTGCTGGTCGAGGACGGCCTTCACCTGGTCCGGGTTCACCGCGGGATCCTCGAACCGGATCGTCCAGACGGTGCCGCCGGTGAAGTCGATGGCGAACTGCAGGCCGTACTTGGGGTTCACGAGCCCGAGGAGGATGAAGACCAGGCCGGGGATCGTGACGGCCAGCGAGAGCGCGAAGAACCAGCGCCGCTTGCCGATGATGTCAAACACGCCCGCGTGCCTCTCCTCGCACCCGGGAGGTCGCCGGACGGGCCAGGAACTCCGCGTCGGTCACGCCGTACAGGCTCGCCTTGCGGGCCCACGGCTGCGCGACGACGATCCGGAGGACCGTGCGGGTGACGGTGATCGCGGTGAACATCGACACCAGCACGCCGACGATCAGGACGAGGCCGAAGCCGCGGATCGTCGACGACCCGAACAGGAACAGGATCAGCGCGGTGATCAGGCTCGACACGTTGGAGTCGAGGATTGAGTTCCAGGCCCGGTTGAAGCCCGCCTCGATCGCCGCCGGCAGGCTCTTGCCCACCCGCAGCTCCTCCTTCGAGCGCTCGAAGATCAGGATGTTGGCGTCGACCGCCATGCCCACCGAGAGCACGAAGCCCGCCACGCCGGCCAGCGTCATCGTCACCGGGATCAGCCGGAACAGCGCGTACACGACCAGCGCGTAGTAGATCAGCGCGCCGCTGGCGACCACGCCCGGCAACCGGTAGTGGACCACCATGAAGAAGATCACCATCAGGATCGCGATGAGGCCGGCGATCAGGCTCTGGTGCAGGAACGCCTCGCCGAGCGTCGGGCTGACGGTCGTGTTGGCGAGCTCCTGGATCGGGAACGGCAGCTGCCCGAACTGCAGGATCGTGACCAGGTTCTGCGCGGCGGCGAGCGGGTAGCCCCCGATCGTGCTGTTCTGGCTGATCTGGACCTGGCCGCCGGGGATCGGCTCGTTGATGCTCGGGGCGCTGATGATCTTGCCGTCGAGCACGATCGCGAAGATGTCGCCGGTGTGCTTCGCGGTGTAGGCCGCGAACAGGTCCTTGCCCTCGGGCCGCAGCGTGAAGTCGACGGTGCGCTGGCCGGCCTGGTTGGCGCCGATCGACGCCGCGGCGATCTGGTCGCCCGAGAACAGGATGCAGTTCTCGGTGATGTCGGCGCTGCAGGCCTGGGCCAGGGTCGAGGCCGGCACCTCCGTGCCCTCGCCCGGGGGCTGTGTGAGCGACCCGAGGGGGACGAAGTCGAGGCGGCCCGTCGTGCCCACGAGGTTCCGGATCTGGTCGGCGTTCTGGATGCCCGGCATCTCGACGACGATGCGGTCGTTGCCCTGGACCACGACCTGGGGCTCGGCGACGCCCGACTTGTCGACGCGGTTGATGATGATCTGGCGCAGGACGCCGAGATCCTCACGGGTGGGCGTCTTGCCCTCGGCCGGAAGCACCTGGTACTCGATCCGCAGGCCCCCCTGCAGGTCGAGTCCGAGCTTGGTCTCGAGGTAGTGGCTGGTGCCCGCGTCCTCGCCATTCAGTGACGGAATGGGGACCTTCGCGAAGTCCACAAGGAGCGCAAGCACGCCGATGACGATGATGAGGATCGGGCCGGCGCGTCGCATCGGGGCGGGATGATACAGGCCGCGGCAGTTCCGCGCCCGGCGGCCCACACGCTCGTTCCCGTCCCCGCGGTGATCAACTATCTATTGATCACGCAACATCCACGCACCGGTCGGCGAGGGCTCGTCAGGCCTCCAGGTGGGCCTTGATCTTCTCGGCCAGCGCGCGGCTGATGCCGGGGACCGCCGCGATCTGCTCCACGGGCGCCTCCCGCACGCGCTTGGCCGATCCGAACACCTTGAGCAGCTCGCGCCGGCGCTTTGGTCCGACGCCCGGGAGGTCGTCGAACGCCGAGCGGGTCGCCCGCTTCGCGCGCAGGTTCCGGTGGTACGTGATCGCGAACCGGTGCGCCTCGTCCCGGAGCCGCTGGACCAGGTACAGGGCCTGCGACGTGACGGGCAGGAGGACGGGCTCCGCGCGGTCCGGCAGGACGAGCTCCTCGCGTTCCTTGGCCAGGCCCGCCAGCGGCAGGTCGTGCAGCCCGAGCTCGTCGAGGACCTCCTTGGCGGCGCTCACCTGGCCCCGGCCGCCGTCGACGATCACGAGGTCGGGCATCGCCCAGCGCAGCTCCTCCTCGTGGCCCTCCTCGCCGGTCGCGGTGCGCCGGAAGCGCCGTCGGAGCACTTCCTGGTGACTCGCGAAGTCGTTCGCGCCCTCGACCGTCCTGATCCGGAAGCGGCGGTACTCCCCCGTCCGCGGCCGGCCCTCCTCGAACACCACCATGCTGCCCACCGAGTCCCGGCCCTGGAAGTTCGAGATGTCGTAACACTCGATGCGCATCGGAGGCCCGACCAGCCCGAGCGCGGTCGCCAGCTCCTCGAGGGCGCCGAGCGTCCGTCCTTCGTCGGCGAGCCAGCGGGCGGCCTCGCGGGCCAGCGCCTCCTCGGCGTTGCGGGTCGCGAGCTCCATCAGCGCCCGCTTCTCGCCGCGCTGCGGGGTGCGGATGCGCACGCCGGACCCGCGTCGCGCCGCGAGGAACGCCTCGAGGTCTGCCGTGTCCGCGAGCGAGCGCGGCACCAGCACCTCGCGGGGCACGCTCGTCGCGCGGGCGTAGTACTGCTCGAGGAAGCTGCCGAGCACCTCGTCGTCGCCGACGTCGTGGTGGGCGTCGAGGAAGAACACGTCGCGACCGAGCATCTTGCCGTTGCGGACGACGAACAGCTGCACGGCCGCCTGGTCGTCCTTGCGGGCGAGCGCCGCGAGGTCGAGCTCGGTCCGCGCGAACGCCGCCATCTTCTGGCTCTCCATCGTCCGCTCGATCGCCCGGATCTTGTCGCGGACCACCGCGGCCTTCTCGTATTGCTGCTGTTCCGCGGCGAAGCCCATCTCGTGCCGCAGCCCCGCGACCAGGGCGTCGGCGTTGCCCTCGAGGAACAGCTCGACCTGGTTGATGTCGCGGCGATAGGCGGCCTTCGACACGGCCTCGATGCACGGGCCCTGGCAGCGCTTGATGTGGTACAGCAGGCACGGCCGCGGCAGCGCGCGGACGCCGTCCTTGATGTCGATCGTGCAGGTCCGGAACGGGAACAGCCGCCGGACCAGGTTCATCGCCTCGTCGACCGAGCTCGCCGACGCGTACGGCCCGAAGTACCGGCTGCCGTCGTTGGGGAGCTTGCGCGTCCGCTCGACGCGCGGGAAGTCGTCGCCCAGCGTGATCTTGATGTACGGGTAGCTCTTGTCGTCCTTGAGGCGGATGTTGAACCGCGGCTTGAACCGCTTGATCAGGTTCGCCTCGAGCAGGAGCGCCTCGGAGACCGAGTCGACCTCGGTGACCTCGATGTCGGCGACCCGGTCGATCGCCTCGCGGATCTGGTGATAGCCGGCGCGCCCGCTCGGCGCCTGCTTCTGCCAATAGCTGCGGACGCGCTGGCGCAGGCTCTGCGCCTTGCCGACGTACAGCACCTCGCCAGCGGCGTCCTTCATCAGGTAGACGCCGGGGCGGTCGGGCAGGTTGGCGAGGGTCGCGGTGAGCTCGGGGGTCACGCCCCCGATTGTGCGTCAGGTTCGCGCCAGGTGATGGCGCGAACCCTCTCGAGCCGGTGGCGCGGGCCTAGACGGCGGCCAGCCCCGCGTGGCCCCGCCGGCCGCCGCGACGGTCGTCGACCAGGCGGAGGCCCGCGCCGCCGGCATCACGACCGGTGACGACGACGACCAGGCGCCAGCAGCCGGCGCCCAGCGGACGCGTGCGGAGGACCTCCGTCCAGCGGCCGCCCTGCCAGCGCATCGCGCCGAGCGCCGCGGATCCGGTGACCTCGGCGTTCGAGCGGCACGCGCTCAGGTGGTCGGCCCGGAGTGTCGGCACCGGGCGGCCCGCGGCGGGCACCAGGCGCCTGTCGCCCATGCGGACCTCGACCTTCACCGGCAGCGAGCGGCCCAGACGGGCGGTCGCCCAGCCGTGACCGAGCGGCCGCTCCCAGGACACGCCCATGCCGGTGACGGGCGGGGCGCCCGGCGGCGTCGGGTCGGGCGAGGGGGTGGGCGTCGGGTCGGGGGACGGCGAGGGCGTCGGGTCCGGCGACGGGGACGGGTAGGGGGACGGCGACGGCTCGACCGAGGGGGTGGGCGTGGGCTCGACCGACGGCGTCGGCGTGGGCGTCGGGGTCGGCGTGGGCGTCGGGGTCGGCGTGGGCGTCGGGGTCGCCGTGGGCGGCGGCACGAACGTCACGACGACCGGGAACGACGCCGACGAGCTGTTGTCCGAGGCATCGGACGCGGTGCAGGTCACGGTCGTCGTGCCCACCGCGAACGTCGACCCGGAGGCGGGCACGCAGCCGACGGCCGGCGACGGATCGACGACGTCGGTGGCGGCGGGGGTCGCGAAGGTCACGGCCGTGCCGCCGGGATCGCCGGTCGTGGCCGACGGCGACGGCAGCGACCCGAGCTGGGGCGGCGTCGAGTCCACCACGTGGACCGAGAACGAGCCGGTGGTGGTGACCCCGCCGGTGTCCGTGGCGGAGCAGCCAACGGTCGTGGCGCCGACGGGCAGCAGCGCCCCGGGGGCCGGCGTGCAGACGGCGGCCGGGTCGGGGTCGTCCTCGGCGTCCGTGGCGGTGGCCGTGTACGCGGCCATCCAGCCGCCGGTCGTGTCGCCCTCAACGGTCAGGTCGCCCGGCAGGTCCAGCTCGGGGGCCGCGTTGGCGACGACCGAGAGGATGACCTGCGCGAGCGTGCCGCCGCTGACGCCGCCCGATGGGGCCTTCGTGTAGGTCACCCGGTAGACGAGGTTCGAGCCGGCCGTCTGGGGTGCCGTCAGGGTCACGGTGGACGGCGTCGAGGACCGGAGCATCGGGTCGTCGACGCACGGCTCGCCAGCCGCCGGCCACGTGGACGGCACTGGCCCGATCGTGCCGGCGGTCGCCGAGATGGTGCCGCCCGTGGGTGCCGTGGCGGTCGGGGTGAGCGTGATCGTCGTGTTGACCGCGGAGTGATTGGTCCCGGTGCACAGGAGGTCGAACGCGATCTGGACCTGGTGGGTCGAGCCGGCCGGCACCGTCCCGAGGTTGATCAGGCCCTGGTCGCCCGCGACGACGACGTCGGCGTCCGCGGAGACGGAGTCCGCGATGGCGGTTCCGGACAGGGCCAGGGACAGCGCGACGGCGCCGGTCAAGATGCCGGCGATCCGGTTGTGCATCCTCGGTCGCTCCTGGTGTGCGCCCCCCGACGGTCACTGGCGATGTGTGGCCGACGATGCGCGGCGGACGCCGATCGGGGTATGGCGAGGTCGTCCCGAACGGTGCGCCGCGGCGCCCCCCTTCGGTACCGGTGCACGGACGCGCCGGACCTCGCACAGGGCCGGTGCGGAGCGTCGATTCGCGCGGGGCGACGGCGTGCGTCCGGCCGCCCCGCGCGGTCAGGTTGGCAGCGATCGCCCTACGAGGACGCTGCGAGCGCGTGTGCCGCGTCGATCAGCCGCTGGGCCCTGTCTGCCCAGGCGTTTGCCTGCTTGTCCTTGATCTTCTGGCCGTGGAACTCGGCGTCGAACACCGCCGACCGGATCTCGCCCACCAGGACGTTCCGGGCCGCGGCAAGCTCACCGATGCGAGCCTCGATCGTCGCGTACTTCCCGTCGCTCGGCGTGTCGCTGGCGAGGGCGGACGTGGATGCGATCAGCGTGTCCATGGAGAACGAGCCGAACGGCGCATTGACCTGCTTCCACGCGGCGCCCAGCCGCTCGAGCGAGCCCTGGTTGTCCTTCAGCGCCTTCGCGACGGCCTTGTGGCCGAGGATCTCGGTCACGACCCGTCCGTCGGAGACGTAGGAGTCCCGAAGCCCGAGCAGCGCGAGCATCGTGGGGCGGATGTCCGTGTGGTCCGTCCACACCGCGTGGTCCTCGCCGTGGACCTCGACGCCCGGGCCCACGATCCCGGTCCAGGTCGTCCTGATCTCTGGCTGGATGCCGCCGTGGTTCCACGCGAAGGTGAACGGGCCCGCCGGCGGGATGAACAGGCAGGCGTCGAGGCTCGAAGGCGTCCCACACGTCGTCGCCGCGGAGGCGTTGAGGAAGTAGTCCCCCTGGGCGAACGGCGTGAACGTCGGCATCCGGGCGGGGTCGGCCGTGGACATGTGCAGGGCCGCCTGCTCCACGGGATCGGCCATCGCGACGAACAGCTTCTCCTTGACGCCCGAGAGCGGGTTGGTCACTTCCATGTCGGACATCACGCGTTCGAGCGTGCGCGCGGTCGACGAGGTGCGGGCCGGGTTCCCGGTTGCGTAGACGTTGGGTGCCATGTCCGAGTGGACGCTGAAGTCGGTCGTCGCGTTCGTACCGTCGATCGCGTTCGCGGTGGCGACCAGGCGCTTCAGGTCGCCGTTGACCTCACTGACCCGGTGGGCCGGCGGCGTGTAGGTGCAGGCGGTGTTGATGCCATCGCAAGGCCCGTCGGGCGCGGTACCGGCGAAGTGGTCGCCCTCCTCGACCGTGAACACGAACAGCGTGTTGGCCTTCGTGATGCCATCGCTCGCCAGGCGGGCGAAGAAGTCGCCAAAGGCCGTGTCGTAGTCGTGCAGCTGCTGAACGTACCCAGCCTCGCCGGGCCCGTACGCGATGTGGATGTTGCCGGCGTTGCCGTGGTTGTCGTGGGCGTCGGAGATGTACGCGAACGTGACTGGGACGCCCGCCTCCTGCATCTGCGCGACGTAGCCCAGCGTGGACTTGGCGAACATCCCGTCGAAGCCGGGGAAGCCCGGCTGCCCGAACGGGTCGACGACCTGGGCGCCTTCGGTGTCGAGCACGTAGGGCGTGCCGGTGGGGTGTGCGGCGTCCTCGGTGATCGCCGGGTTGACGTACTTGGCACCGAACAGCCCCTTGAAGCCCTGGTAGCCGCCGGCCTCGTCTGGCAGCACGTCGGGCGTCGCATCCCGGTTGCCGGCGCAGATGCCGCCGTTCGCGCCGCAATGCACGGCGATGCCGACGAAGTCGGTCTGCGCCAGGGTCCGCGCCGCGGTCCCTGAGGGAGCGATCTGGGACGCCTTGCCCTCGTTCCACGCCGCCGATCCCTCGCCGAAGACCTTCGTCATGTCGCCGGTGGGATCCGTGGCGTTGAGGCCATAGACGGCGCTCTGGACCGCGTGCGCCTTCGTGAGCGGTGCGGTGAGCGTGATCCCGGTGCCGGTGGCCGTGGCGGTCCCCACCGCCGCCACCGTGGCCTGCTCGGCGTTCGCGTCGACGTCGATCCAGAACGGCCGCCCAACGGCGAAGCCGGACACGCTGTCGACCTTGATGTTGGTGGCGCCGGCGGTGGCGGCGGCCGCGAGGGTCGTTGGGCCTGGAGCGCCGGTCCGGAAGATGATCGAGTTGTTGTTCTCGAGGACGGCGTTGGCCGTCCCGACGTTGCCGACGTCGCAGCCGGCGCGGGCGAATGGCACCCACGGCGCGGGGGCGTTACGGGGCGCCCCGGTTCCGCCGAGAGCGACCGAGTCGGCGTTCAGCATGTTGTAGCTGGTATCGGCCGACGGGGTGGGCGGATCGTTCGCCGGGTTGCCGCCATCGACGGCGTCCGTCCAGTACTTGAACGAGGACGAGAAGCCGACCGACCCGTCGGGCCGGAAGTACCCATACGCATTCGAGACCGCCTGGCCGGTCCGGTCGGGGTACAGGCCGGTGAGCGAGCTCAGGATCCCGCCCCCGGTGTGCGAGATCAGCACCGTGTGGTCGTTGGTCAGCAACGTGCCGTTGTCCTTGATGAAGTTGAGCAGGTTCGGCATCTGTTCGAGGTCGGACGGCACGCTCGGGTTGTCGCGCAGGAAGTGCGTGTTGTCGAACTGGATGTAGATGACGTGCTGGATGCGGCCCTTGTCCGACTGGAGCTGGCAGCCGGGCGGGGGTTTGGCGGCCTTGGCGACCGCCGTTGCCGGCACGGCGATCAGCGCTGCGGCCACGAGGATCGCCGTGATCAGCCAGGCGAGCAGTCCCCGAAGAGACCGGCCGGGGAACGTCGAGCGATACGAAACCATCCCGTCCTCCTACCTCCGGCGCCGCAGCGGATCGTGCTGCGGCCGGACACCTTGGCGGCAGGGGACCTGTGGTTGCGGTCACCCCCGCATCACCACGTTGGATCATCGACGATAACACCGCATGAACGCGGCGTGAATACCGGCCTGTCCTGGCGCCCGCGTTGGCAGGGGCACGGCAGACGAGCGGTCTGACGGCCGCGTTTGGGGCCATCGAGCGCGCAGAGGTACTCGTTGACGCCCACCACACCGCAGCGCACGGTGCGGCGCAAAGCCGTGGGTGAGCGGGCCGAGCCACGCTGTCGCAGTGACAGAACACGTCGCGAATCCGGCCGTCGCTGAGCGCCTCGGACGGCTCGCCCCGGACCAGCGCGCCGCGGCGACCGCGCCGCCAGGGCCGGTCCTGTGCGTCGCGCCCGCGGGGTCCCCCAACATTGGAACATCCCCCTTCACCGCCCGCTCGGAAGCGCCCGTCGCATCTCGCGACCACCGAGAATGACGCCGTGTCGGTGGCATCCTCGGCGCATCTGCGTCTTGCTGGAGAACAGCGCGGTCAACGACGTGGAGCTGATCGTCGACGGCGGGTGGCACTGGGGCTGACGGTCAGCATGGGCCGATGGGCGAAAGCGGACCCCCTTCGATGTGACGCACAGGTCGCGCGTCAGGCGGGAACGTCTGGTCTCCCTCCGCGACCTCGATCGAGCCGTCCGACGCGATCCGGATCGTGGACATCGCCCGAGTCCACGGGATCCGCGCCTGCTCGTTGCACGCCAGGTCCGACACGACGATGTCGCCGGTCGGCTGCAACGGACCGGACGAGATCCTGCCCCACGTCTTCGCCTGGAGCAGGAAGGAGCCTCCGCTCGATGTCCCGAAGCTGACGATGAGATCTTTGGACGAGGCGTTCATGCCCAGGAGGGTGTGTCCGGAACCGGTGTCCGTGCAGGACGCTGCGAGCAGCACGAACACCATGATCCACGCGAAGCGCATGGCATGACGGCGGACAAGACGACGACGCTGGGTCAGGGTGTCCCGCTTGGGGCCGTTAGCCGCCACGCGCTTCCTCCTGCTCGGCTCGCCTTGGCCACGCCTGAGCGTCCCGGTCCCTCAGCGTATGGCGTAACTGCGAAGCAAGTGCGGTACACGACGCTACCCAGATGCATCCCTCAGTGGCCGAACGTCTCGCCCGGCTTGCGCCGGACCAGCGGGCCGCCGCCACCGCGCCTCCTGGCCCCGTACTCTGCATCGCCCCTGCTGGATCCGGCAAGACGACGACGCTGGTCGCGCGGGTGGCCTGGCTCGTCGACGGCGGCGTGGACGCGGGGACGATCTCCGTCGTCGCGTTCAACCGTCGGGCGGCCGAGGAGCTGACGGACCGCCTGGATGCCGCGCTCGCTCCGCTGGGCCTGCCGGAGGGCTCGGTCCGGGTCCGGACGTTCCATGCGCTCGGCCGCGAGATGCTCGCCGAGGCCGGCGTCCCGATCGAGCCGCTCATCGACCGCGACGCCCTGCTGCGTGAGCTGTTTCCGGATGCCGTCGCGGCGGATCGCGGACGGCTGGACCTCGCGTTCTCCCGGCTCAAGCTGGACCTTCGCGTCACGGCCGCGGACGTCGCGCAGGACCCGGCGCCGGGTCCCATCGCGAGCGCCTTCGTGGCCTACGAGCGTTCGATCGAGGAGCTCGGCGGTGTCGACTTCGACGACCTCGTCGTGCGGGCGCTGGCGCTGCTCCAGGCCGACGGGCGCGTGCTGGCCGGGTGGCGCGCCCGCTGCGCGAGCCTCCTCGTGGACGAGGCGCAGGACCTCGACCGCACCCAGCTCGACCTCGCGCTGCTGCTCGCGGCGCCCGCCAACGACGTCTTCCTCGTCGGCGACGACGACCAGACGATCTACGGCTGGCGGCTCGCCGACGTACGCCGGGTCCTCGGCCTCGCCGCCTCCCTGCCCGGGCTGCGGCGGGTCGACCTCGAGACGAACTACCGCTGCCCCCGGCCCGTCGTCGAGCGGGCGGTGCGCCTGGTCGAGCACAACCGCGAGCGGTTCGCCAAGCGGATCGTGCCGGGACCGCGCGCGACGGGCCGGCTCGTCCTCGCGCCCGACTCGGCGGACGACCTCGTGCGCGTGACCCGCGCGATGCGGAGCTGGCCCGAGGATGCGTCGACCCGCGCCATCCTCGCCCGTACGAACCGCGAGCTGCTGGTCGCCGTCGTCGCCGCGCTCGACCTCGGCCTTCCGTTCCGCGCGCCCAACCTGCCGCTCCCGATCGAGGACGACCGGATCGATCGACTCCTCGATCGAGCGGCCGAGGGCGGCGACGCCGGCGACACCCCGCTGTCGCCGCTGCTCGCGCTGGGTCGGCTGCGCATGGCGCTGCGCGCGGAGGCCGGGGCGGACGGCGCGACGACGCCCGACGCCGCCGACGGCCCGACACCCGTCGACCTGGCGGGATCGCTGCTCGGCTGGGCGGCGCCGCTGCCGTCGGTCGGGGCGTTGCGCCTCGCGATCGACGAGCGACGGCGGCAGCTCGCCCGGCTCCGGCGGGACGACGCGGCCCTGTCGCTGGCGACCGCGCACGGCACCAAGGGCCTCGAGTGGGACCACGTCATCGTGCTCGCCGACGGGTTCCCCGGTCGACGGTCGATCTCCGACGCGGTGGAGCCCGAGCGCGCGCTCGAGGAGGAGCGCCGGCTGGCGTATGTCGCCTGGACCCGCGCGCGAGGCTCGCTGACCCTGCTGTACGACCCCCAGGCGCCGTCGCGCTTCCTGCTGGAGGCCTTCGGCCGGGTCGAGCTGGGACTGCCCGCGGGCGACGCCGCCGCGTAGACTCGCGCTCGTCCGCGCACGCTGACCAGCGCAGGGAGACCCGCATGCCCACGCTCCGCGACGGGACGGAACCGATGATCGCCCACGGCTCGGTGTACCTCCGCGCCGCCGAGCGGTCCGACATCCCTCTGTTCGTGAAGTGGTTCAACGACTACGGGACGTCGCGCAGCCTGTCGATCCGCTCGCCGATGTCGATGCCCTGGGAGGAGCAATGGTTCGAGCGTGCGGTCGCCGACCAGGGGCGGGGCGGCTACCACTTCGTCGCCTGCCTGATCTCCGACGACCGGCCGATCGGGACCGTCGGCCTGTTCGAGCTCGACCTCGTCAACGGCAGCGCCGGCCTCGGCATCTCGATCGGCGCGGCCGACGACCGAGGCAGGGGCCACGGCACGCACATGCTCAGGGCCCTGCTGGCGTTCGGGTTCGCGAGCCTGCGGCTCGAGCGGATCGAGCTCGACGTCTACGACTTCAACGAGGACGCGCACCGGCTCTACCAGCGGGTCGGGTTCGTGGACGAGGGCGTGGCCCGGCACCGCGTCTACCGCGAGGGCCGCCACGTGGATCTGTTCAAGATGTCGATGCTGGCCGCCGAGTGGCGGGCGCGGTACGACAGCTAGCCGCCGACCTCCCGCCGGGCCAGCGCCTTGAGCAGCCGGTCGATCGCGTCGAGAAACGGCTCCGTGACCTCCTCGGGCAGCGCGTCGCGGATGGAGTCCTTCGGACCGTAGGCCGCTCTCGCGCGCATGGCCGTCTTGCGCAGGTCGCCGACGTCGTCATCGCGGAGCCGGTCGGGCAGCGGCTCGAAGTAGGCGATCCAACGCTCGGCGCCCCGGTCGCGCGCCGAGGCCACCAGCCGGTCCCCGGCCCGCGCGGCGACCATGGCGGCGTCGTCGATCGCGGGGAACTGGTGGCGCGCGGTGACCCGCGGGCGGCTCGGTTGCCCGCCACCGCCCGGCTCACCGGGTCGGGCCGACGTCACAGGTCGGACAGCGAGGCGCTCGCGACGCCGGAGTCGGCGGGCCGGACGAGGACGAGCGCCAGGCGCTTGCGCTCCGACCCGTTGACGAGGATCCGGAACGAGTAGTCGCCGGGCGACGGAAAGGTCAGATTCCAGAGGTCGATGCTGAACGTCAGGATCGCGTCTCGCCCGTCCGGATGGCCGCGTGCCAGCAGGCTCCCGGTGGCGCCGGTCACCTCGTGACCGTCGGGGTCGAGGAGCACGATGCGGAGCTCGTGCTCGCGGTCCGTCTCGGGCGCCGTGACGAGCAGGCCGACGACCAGCGCGACGTGCGGATGCCGGAGCGGGAAGTTCCGGCCGCCGATGCGGGTGATGCCGCCGCCCAGCACGTGGAACTTCTGCCCGGGCTGGGTCTCCGCCGCGTCGGCGAGGAAGGCGTAGTCGATCTCCGGCATGCGGCAATCGTAGAGGTTGCCGGGCGCGGGTTGCGACCGGAACTCGCCCGGCGGTCTAGCGCTCGCCCGCCGATCGCGCCGCCGCGACGCGCTTGCGGGACGGCGCGATGTCGATCGCGACGGCCTCCCGACCGTTGCCGCCCACGCCGGGCCGGCCCGCCTCGTCGGAGAACGTGACGTCGCTCAGCGGGACGAGCGGCTCGCCGCGCAGGACGCGGGCCAGGTACTCGCCGGTCGCGGAGCCCGCGGTCTCGGCGACCCGCTCGGGCGTGCCCTCGGCGATGACCAGGCCGCCACGGTGGCCGCCCTCGGGGCCCAGGTCGACGATCCAGTCGGCGGTCTTGATGACGTCGAGGTTGTGCTCGATGACCAGCACCGTGTTGCCGTTGTCGACCAGCCGGTGGAGGACCTGGAGCAGCTTGTCGACGTCGGCGAAGTGGAGGCCGGTCGTGGGCTCGTCGAGCAGGTAGAGGGTCTTGCCGGTGGCCCGTTTCGAGAGCTCGGTGGCCAGCTTGACCCGCTGCGCCTCGCCGCCCGACAGCGTCGTCGCCGGCTGGCCGAGGTGGATGTAGCCAAGGCCGACGTCGAACAGGGTCTGCAGCTTGCCCTTGACGGTGGGGACAGCCGAGAAGAACTCGTTCGCCTCCTCGACGGTCATCTCCAGGACGTCGGCGATCGAGCGCCCCTTGTAGTGGATCTCGAGGGCCTCGCGCGTGTACCGCTTGCCCTTGCAGACCTCGCACGGGACGTAGACGTCCGGCAGGAACTGCATCTCGATCTTGATGATCCCGTCGCCCTTGCAGTTCTCGCACCGGCCGCCCTTGACGTTGAAGCTGAACCGGCCGGGCTGGTAGCCGCGGACGCGGGCGTCGGGCGTGCCGGCGAACAGCTCGCGGATCGGGCCGAACAGGCCGGTGTAGGTGGCCGGGTTCGAGCGCGGCGTGCGGCCGATCGGGCTCTGGTCGATCTCGATGATCTTGTCGATGTGCTCCACGCCCTCGACGCGGTCGTGCGCGCCCACGGTCTCGCGCGAGCCGGTCAGGTCGCGGGCCAGCGCCCGGTACAGCACCTCGTCGACGAGCGTGCTCTTGCCCGAGCCCGAGACGCCGGTGACGGCGATGAACGTGCCGAGGGGGAACTTCACGTCGATGTCGCGCAGGTTGTGCTGGCGCGCCCCCTTGACCACCAGCGACCTGCCGTTGCCCCGCCGGCGCCGGGCCGGGATCGGGACCTGGCGGTCGCCGCGCAGGAACGCGCCGGTGATCGAGCGCGGCTCCGCGAGCATCGCCTCCAGCGAGCCGTTCGCGATGATCTCGCCCCCGTGCTCCCCCGCCCCGGGCCCGATGTCGATGACCCAGTCGGCCGTGCGGATGGTCTCCTCGTCGTGCTCCACGACGAGCACGGTGTTGCCGAGGTCGCGTAGCCGGGTGAGCGTGGCGATCAGCTTCGCGTTGTCGCGCTGGTGGAGGCCGATCGACGGCTCGTCCAGGATGTACAGCACCCCCATCAGCGTCGTCCCGATCTGGGTCGCGAGCCGGATCCGCTGCGCCTCGCCGCCGGACAGGCTGATGCTCGCCCGGTCAACCGTGAGGTAGTCGAGCCCGACGTCCACCAGGAACCCCAGCCTCGCCACGATCTCCTTCAGCACCTGGCGACCGATCGTCCGCTCGCGCTCGGTGACCCGCCCGCCGAGCGCGGCCGCCCAGTCGAGCGCGTCGGTCACGGACAGCGTCGCGACCTCGGAGATGTTGCGCCCGTCGACGGTCACGGCCAGCGCCTCGGGGCGCAGCCGTCGGCCCTGGCAGGTGGGGCACGGCTTCTGGACCATGAACTTCTCGAGCTCGGTCCGGATGTACTCGGACTCGGTCTCCTTGAACCGGCGCTCGAGGTTGGTGACCACGCCCTCGAAGGTCGCCACGTAGCTGTTCTCGCCCCGCTCGTGGCGGTAGCGCACGACGACCTTCTCGTCCTTCGGCGCGTAGAGCAGGTACTGGATCGCCTCGTCCGGCAGGTCCTTGACCGGGACGTCGATCCGCCACCCGCGCGAGGCGAAGATCGCCTCGGTGATCTTCATCCGCCACGAGATCTCGGTCGGCATCTTGTTCCAGGGCACCAGCGCGCCCGCCTTGATGCTCCGCGACTTGTCCGGGATGATCAGGTCCGGGTCGATGACCAGCTGCGTCCCGAGGCCGGTGCACGTGGGGCAGGCGCCGTGGGGCGAGTTGAACGAGAAGCTGCGGGGCTCGAGCTCGTCGATCGTGGTCCCGTCGTACGGGCAGCTGTAGCGCTCGCTGAAGCGCCGCTCGTCGAACGTCGCCGCCTCGCCGTCGCGCGGGGCCGGCGCGACGACCACGACGCCCTCGCCCAGCCGGAGCGCGGTCTCGATCGAATCCGCGAGCCGCGACGCGTCCGGATCGGGCACGGCGTCGCCGGTCGACGGGTCGATCGGCCGGCCGGCCTCGTCGCGTGCCCATTCCTCGGGCGCATCCGCGCGCCGGACGACGAACCGGTCGACGACGACCTCGATCGTGTGGCGCTTGTAGCGGTCGAGCGTCGGGGCGTCGCTGAGGTCGTACTGCTCGCCGTCCACGCGCACCCGGACGAACCCCTGCTTGCGCGCGCCCTCGAACACGCGGTCGCCCTCGGTCTTGCGGTCCTTGATCAGCGGGCCCAGCACCAGCAGCCGGGTGCCCTCGGGCATCGCCAGGATCTGATCGACCATCTGGCTGACGGCCTGGCGCTCGATCTCGCGGCCACACTTGGGGCAGTGCGGGTGGCCGATGCGCGCGAACAGCAGCCGCAGGTAGTCGTAGATCTCGGTCACGGTGCCGACCGTCGACCGGGGGTTGCGCGACGCGCCCTTCTGGTCGATCGAGATCGCCGGCGACAGCCCGTCGATCTGGTCGACGTCGGGCTTCTCCATCTGGCCCAGGAACTGGCGGGCGTACGCGCTCAGGCTCTCGACGTAGCGCCGCTGGCCCTCCGCGTAGATGGTGTCGAAGGCCAGGCTGCTCTTGCCGCTCCCGGACAGGCCGGTGATGACCACGAGGCGGTCGCGCGGGAACGCGACGTCGACGTTCTTGAGGTTGTGTTCGCGCGCTCCGCGCACGACGATCCGATCCTGGGGCACGCCTCAGAGTCTACCGGATGTGCGCGAAATGGAACAGGTGTTCGGCGGGAGAGCGCCCGCTTCCGAGACGCGGGCGCGACGTTGGGTCAGGAGCCGGCGGAGGCGCTCGGTGCGGCCCCGTCGCTGCCGCTCGACGGCTCGCAGATCTTCCAGGCACCGCCCTCCTGCTTGAGGGTCATGTTCTCGTTCAGCGGCACGCCCTGGCCGCCGCCGGTCATCTGGTCGAGGAAGGTGTCGATCTGCTCGTCGGTCAGCTGGTCGCCCACGCCCTGGGCCTGCAGCATCTGCTTGATGATCGGGCGGAGCTTCTCCTTGTCGAAGTTCATCTTCATCGTGCCGCTGACCGGCACCGTGGCCGTATCGCCGTTCACGGTCGCCGAGCCGACGGTCACGCCGCTGGTGTCGAACGAGATCGAGTCCACGATGTCCTGCGCGTTGGCGCCCGGGACGGCGGACGCCAGCTGGCCGGCCATGTCGAACTGCTGGCGCACCTGGTCGGCCTGGCCGGCGCAGGCGAGGTTCGCGACGCCATTGAAGTCCTTGGCGGCGACCTTCGACAGGGCGTCCTTCACCACGGCGGCCGGGTCGCTGCCACCTCCAAGCGGGCTGCCGCTGCCGCTGCACGCGGCGATCAGCAGCGGGAGGATGACGATCGCGGACAGGATCCGCGCGGCGAGGAGGCGGCGCGGGCGAGGCAGGCTGTTCATGCCCGCCAGCCTACGCCACCCGCGCGCCGCTTGGCGACCCTTTCGGGTACTGATTTGCCCCACGGAGATCAGTGCCGACGCTGGCGCACCATGGCCCGCGTGTCCGGCGCGAACCCCAGCTTCGCGTACCAGTCGTCCATGCCGGGCGCGGCGCTGAGGGCGAAGCGCACGTTCTCCCGGCCGTCCATGAGCGCATGCATCAGCCGCTCGCCCACGCCCAGCCCCTGGTAGCGCGGGTCGACGACGACGGTCGCGATGTGCGCGTACATGGCGCCGTCCGTGAGCGACCGGGCCGTGCCCACGAGCCGGTCGCCGTCCCAGGCGGCGGCGAACTCGGGCGTGCCCGCGATCGATCGCCCGAGCGAGTCCGGGTCGCCCGTCCGGCCGTCCCAGCCCACGGAGCGAAGCAGGCCGATCATCGTCGCGGCGTCCGGGCGGCGCTCGAGCGTGACCTGGACGCGGTCGCGGGTCCCGTCCGCGCGGGCGAGACGGCGGTCGAGCTCCCACAGGTGGTCGAAGGCGTGGTACAGCGATCGGCGGACGACCTTCGCGAGCGTCCAGGTCTCCCCGTGCTCGTCGGTGACCTCCCGGCCGTCGTCCGAGCCGCCGAGCGCCAGGAGCCGCTCGCGGGACCAAGCGTGGGCCGTCGCCAGCGCCGTGACCGCGTCCCCCGTCTCCGTGGCCATGCCGCCGCGCGCGCCGTCGAGCTGCTCGACGTACCGGGCCGAGGCGCCGGCTACATGGCGGAGGACCGCGTCCGCCGTCCGTTCGCCGGTCGCATCGTCGGTGGGCAGGGGCCCGTGCGCGTCCTCGAACCGGTCGACGTCCGCCGCAAGGGCCTGCAGGTCGTCCAGCTGCCAGCCGAGACGCCGGACCGCGACGGCCGCCGCCTGGGCGGCGAGCGGACGGCGGTCCCATGGGAACGTCGCGTTGACCTCGTACCCGTCGGACAGCACCCGCGCCGGGGTCTCGCCCGCGAGGTCGACCCGGCCGAGCGCCCCGAGCCCGAGGTTGTCGCCGTGCCCCTCGAGCCACGCCCGGGTCCGGGCGGTCGACGTGAGGATCGCGCTCAGCGCCCGCTGTGGGGTGCGCACCGCCGCGAACACGCCCGGAACGTCGACGAGCCAGGCCCCAAGGCCGCCGCCGTCATGCCCCGGCTCGAGCCAGACGCTCAGGGCGTATCCGGGGCGGGGGTCTCGGGCCCAAGGATCCACGGCGACGAATTTACCGGGCCGCCACTGTGTCGTCCCCCGGTCAGTAGCCGCGGGTGCGACGAGGCGGGCGCTGGCCGGTCCGGCGGCGGATGTTGGGCGTGACCGTCCGATCCCACGTCGGCCGGTCGAGCCAGCGGGCCTGCCAGCCGCCATCGTCGTCGTCGTGCTCGTCGCGGATGCCAGGGAACAGCTCCGCCGCGACGCCCACCGATCCCTCGTCGGCATCCCCGCCACCGGCCGGCTCCTCGCCCGACGGGAGCACCATCACCTCGGTGACCTCGAACGCGGGCTCGCCCGCGCCGGCGCCGGCGGCGCCGGGCCGGTGGGCCGCCGCGCGCTCCTTGGCCGGCAGCGCGGCGTCGCGGGCCGCACGCTCGGCCGCTCGCGCCACGAGGACGCTCGCGTCCTCCTCGAGCACCCGGAGCCGGATCTGCTGGATCTCGTCGCGCAACGCGGCCGCGCGCTCGAACTCGAGCTGCTTCGCCGCGGCCTTCATCTCGGCCTCCATCTTCGCGACCAGCCGCTCGACCTCGGCCTGGTCGGCCGCCTCGAGGTTCCGGGCCTGGCGCTCGGACGAGTACATGACGGTGTTCTCGGCGACCGCGCGCAGGCGGTCGTTGATGTCGCGGATGCCCTTGATGATCGTCTGGGGCTCGATGCCATGCTCGGTGTTGAAGCGCTCCTGGATCGAGCGCCGGCGATCCGTCTCGTCGATCGCCACCTTCATCGATTCGGTGATCCGGTCGGCGTACATCACGACCTCGCCGCCCGTGTTGCGGGCCGCCCGGCCGATCATCTGGATCAGCGACCACGCGCTGCGCAGGAACCCTTCCTTGTCGGCATCGAGGATCGCGACCAGCGTCACCTCCGGCAGGTCGAGGCCCTCGCGCAGGAGGTTGATGCCGACCAGTACGTCGTACACGCCCAGCCGCAGGTCGCGCAGGATCGCGACCCGTTCCAGCGTGTCCACCTCGCTGTGGAGGTACTGGACCTTGACGCCGAGCTCCTTGAGGTAGTCGGCCAGGTCCTCGGCCATCTTCTTGGTCAGCGTGGTGACCAGGGCCCGCTCGCCGCGGTCCACGCGACCGCGGATCTCCTCGAGCAGGTCATCGATCTGGCCCTCCGTGGGGCGGACCGTGATCTGCGGGTCGACGATGCCGGTCGGTCGCACGAGTTGCTCCACGACCCGCTCGCTCTTCTCGAGCTCGTAGGGCCCGGGCGTCGCGGACACGTAGATCGCCTGGTTGACGTGGACCTCGAACTCCTCGAACGTCAGCGGCCGGTTGTCCAGCGCCGATGGCAGGCGGAAGCCGAAGTCGACCAGGATCTCCTTGCGCGTCCGGTCGTTCTTGTACATGCCGACGACCTGGGGAATCGTCATGTGCGACTCGTCGACGATCAGCAGCCAGTCGGGCGGGAAGTAGTCCAGCAGCGTCCACGGCCGGGAGCCGGCCTCGCGCTGCGACAGGTGGCGCGAGTAGTTCTCCACGCCGCTGCAGTAGCCGAGCTCGCGCAGCATCTCGAGATCGAAGGTCGTGCGCTGCCGCAGCCGCGCCGCCTCGAGCGCCCGGCCCTCGGCCTCCATCTGGCCGACCCGGTCCTCCATCTCGGTCTCGATCGACGCGATGGCGAGCTGGAGCTTGTCGCGCGGCGTGACGAAGTGGGTCGCCGGGTAGACGTTGAGCTCCTTGCGCTCGGCGAGCAGCTCGCCGGTCAGCGGGTCGATCTCGGTGATCCGCTCGACCTCGTCGCCGAAGAACTCGACCCGGACGATCTCCTCCGAGGAGGCCGGCCCGATCTCGAGCGTGTCGCCGCGTACCCGGAACCGCGCCCGCGTCAGCGCGGCGTCGTTGCGCTGGTACTGGAGGTCGACGAGGTGGCGCAGCACGGCGTCCCGCCGGTAATGGCCGCCGACCTTGATCCGCAGGATCGTCGCCCCGTAGTCGACGGGGGCGCCGAGGCCGTAGATGCACGACACCGAGGCGACGATGATCACGTCGCGGCGCTCGAACAGCGCGTGGGTGGCGGCGTGCCGGAGCCGGTCGATCTCCTCGTTGCGGGACGAGTCCTTCTCGATGTACGTGTCCGACCGCGGCAGGTACGCCTCGGGCTGGTAGTAGTCGAAGTAGCTGACGAAGTACTCGACCGCGTTGTCCGGGAAGAACTCGCGGAACTCGCTGTACAGCTGGGCGGCCAGCGTCTTGTTGTGGGCGAGCACCAGCGTGGGCTTCTGGTGGCGGACGATCGTCTCCGCCATCACGAAGGTCTTGCCGGTGCCGGTCGCCCCCAGGAGCGTCTGGCCGCGGAGGCCGCGCCCGAGCCCGTCGGTCAGCCGCTCGATGGCCGCGGGCTGATCGCCGGTGGGCTGGAACGGGGCGACGAGGCGAAAGTCGGGCACCCTGAAATCCTACCATTGGAACGCCCGTTCGACTGCTTCCGGGCCAGCCACCCGATGGTGCCGGGGGCTGCGGGACCTATGGGGCATGTCGATAGGCCGGTGCGCGGACGCACTCTGGGCCGGCGCCGACCTGCCCTGAGGTCTTCCGGCGCGGCACGCCGACCCTCACTGGGTCGACACGGAAAGGCTGTTCATGGAGCTCGAGTACAAGGACGACCGGCGCAAGGGCCGGTTCGTGATCCTCGCCGGTGTGATCCTCGCCCTGGTCGCCGGCGGCATCGCCTTCTACACGATCAGCCAGGCACAACAGAAGGCGAACGACCCCACCACCAACAAGATCAGGCTCGTGGTCGCGGTCGCCACGATCCCGGCGCGGGAGCCGGTGAAGGCCGCGGACGTGACCGTCCGCGAGGTCCCGCTCGACCCGACCAACGCGAACGGCGTCATCACCGACGCGAACCTGGTCATCGGCCGCATTGCCGCGGTGACGATCCTCCAGGGCCAGCTGGTCACGACCAACATGCTGGCGTCTTCCACCGAGGGCGCGCCGTTCTCGATCCTCACGCCCGAAGAGAGCTTCGGCCCCGACACCGCGCCCTGGCGCGCGATCTCGATCACCGTCTCCGACGACCTCGCGGTCGGCGGGATGCTCACCGTCGGCGAGAGCGTCGACGTGTTCGTCACGACGGTCGTCAGCGTCCCCAACGACCCGACCGGAAAGTACGTGTCCGACCGGTCGACGAAGGTGACCTACCAGGACGTCACGATCCTCGCGCGCAAGGAGGAGTTCTACATCATCCGCGCGCCCGTGGACGTCGCCGAGGAGATCGCGCACCTCCAGGCGACCGGCGCGGCGACCTTCAGCCTTGCGCTCCGACCCATCGAGGACCAGCGCCAGGTCGACGCGACGGCGCTCGGCGAGACGACTTCCAAGATCATCCAGAAGTACGGCCTGCCGATCCCGCAGGCGATCGTGCCCGGGTTCCGGCCCGCGCCGACGCCAACACCCGCGCCGAGCGAGAGCCCGAGCGCGAGCCCGGCCGCCAGCGCCGGTCCGGCCGACCTGGGCGCCCCCGCGCACTCCGCCGCTCCCTCCGCCTCGCCCGCTCCCTGACGCGGTGCGCCGGCGCAACCGGGGACGAGTTGCTGCCGGCCCCCCGTACCAAGAGCCCATGCCCGCCCGGTCGAATTGGGGCGCTCTGAACCCTACGCTCCGCATCGATGCCGCATCTCATGCCCCGAACGGGGCGTGACCGGCAGCCAGCTCGAAACGAGACCATGCCGCCCAGGTCCCGCAACCTCGCCGCCCGGCTCGCAGCCCGGTTCCTCGACCGACGGGGTCGGTCGCGCGGCCAGGCCCTGGTCGAGGTCGCGCTGGTCCTGCCGGTGATGCTGCTGATCCTGGTCGGGGCGGGCGACCTCGCGCGCGTATTCAGCACCCAGGTCTCGCTGGACACCGCGGCTCGCGCGGGCGCCCTCGAGGCCTCCGTGCACCCAACCTCGTTCCAGGCCGGCGCGCCGTGCGACGCGACCACGAACCGCGTCGTGTGCGCCGTGCTGACGGAGTCGGTCGGTGCCTCGACCACGGTCACGTCGTCGGACATCTCGCTGGTCTGCGTGCCGTCGCCCTGCAGCGAGGCGCTGGGCCACTCCGTGACGGTCCGGGTCACGGGCACCGTGCCGCTGCTGACCCCGTTCCTGACGCCGATCATCGGCAGCCAGTCCGTCAACGTGACGTCGAGCGCCACCGCCCAGCTCGCGGTCCGGCCGAACGTGTCGGCGCCGACGCCCACGCCCAACCCGACGCCCACGCCCACGCCGACGCCCACGCCGACGCCGACGCCGACGCCCACGCCGACGATTCCGCCCGGCCCGACACCGACGCCCACCCCGACCCCGACGCCCACGCCCACGCCGACCCCGACGCCGTTCTGTGCCCCCCCGGTGGCCGACTTCACGATCAGCCCATCGAGCGGCAAGAAGAAGAAGACCGACTTCCAGTTCACGGACCTGTCGACGACGACGGCCCTGTGCCCGCTCACCTGGTCGTGGAACTTCGGCGACGGGGCTGGCGACTCGACCTCGACCCAGCAGAACCCAATCCATCAATACCAATCCCAGGGCGACTACACCGTCACCCTGGTCGCGTCCAACTTCGGGGGGTCGGCGACCAAGGTCCGCTCCGTCACGGTGACGCCGTGAGGTCGGCGGACCGCCGCCGGCCCGACCGCGCCGCAGAGCGTGGGCAGGGCCTGGTCGAGTTCTCGCTCGCGATCACGATCTTCCTGCTGCTGGTCATGGGGACCATCGACCTCGGGCGCGCCGTGTACCAGTTCAACGGCGTGTCCCAGGCGGCTCGCGAGCTCGCCCGCGTGGCCAGCGTGCATCCCGGCGGGACGCTCGGGTCGAGCAGTCAGGCGACCGCGACGCTCGCCGCCCAGCGCGGGCTGGTGCCGGGCCTCGGGACGCCGACCTACGCCTGCATTGACATCGCGGGCGCGACCGTCACGGGCACCTGCAACGGCGGCAACTGGGTCCGCGTGACCATCAGCTCCTCCTTCACCCCGGTGACGCCGCTGGCCGGCCTCCTCGGGGCCGTCACCCTGACCAGCTCGGCGAGCGCAAAGATCGAATGAATGGGAGACCGACGATGATCCGACGGCAGCATCACGGGGAGGCCCGCGACCGGGTGGCCAAGGGCCAGGTCCTGGTCGTGTTCGCGCTGTCCCTGATCACGCTGCTCGGATTCGCCGGCCTCGCGCTCGACGGCGGCTCGACGTTCGCCCAGAAGCGCGGCCAGCAGACGGCCGCCGACGTGGCGGCGCTGGCCGCCGCCAACGACTACCTGATCAACGGCAACAGCTCGCTGGCCGTCACACGCGCCGAGACCGTCACCCAGGGCAACGGCTACACGCATGGCACCGGCGGCACGACCGTATCGACGACCCTCGATACGAGCAACGGGATCGCCATCACGGTCACCATCAGCTCGCCCCACCACAACGCGATGGCGGGCCTGCTTGGCATGCCCATCTGGACGGTCACCACCACGGCGACGGCGCTCGCCGGCTTCCCCGATACGGCCTACGGGGCCGCGCCGTTCATCTTCGCCGCCGCGGCCTTCCAGAGCGACGGGACGCCCATGTACCAGACGGCCACGGACTTCGGCGAGGGCAACGGGGATGTGCCAAACAGCGGTCTCGACCTGGCGTGGACCAACTACGGCACCGGCAACGTGAACACGAGCGGCGTGCGGGCGATCATCGACGGCAGCACGACCATCAACAAGACGCTCGCGTTCGGCGAGTACATCGGCCAGCACAACAACGGCAACCACACCGCGCTCTACGGGGACGTCGACACCTACTTGGCGGGCAAGGACGTGCCCGCCCCGATCGTGGACACGAACGGAAACTTCGTCGGCTGGTCGACGTTCCACGTGATCAGCGCGAGCGGCGGCTCGTCGAAGACCGTTCGCGGCTACTTCCTCAGCTCGTTCGAGAGCGCCCGGCTGTCGATCACCGGCTGCTCCGCCAACGACTGCCCGCGCTACCTCGGGACGTACGTCCTCAAGCTGACCAACTGAGCGCGGTCCGGAACATGGCCTCGACCGCCTCGCGCGTCGCGGCGGCGTCACCGGACGTGTCGACGATGCGCGTCGCGGCCGGCGCCAGGCGCTCCGCCAGCCCCGCCTGAGCGGCGATCCGGCGGTCGGCGTCGTCGGCGGGCGCGCCGCGGTCGACGAGCCGCTGGCGCTGGGCGGCGCCGTCGCAGGTCACCAGCCAGACCTCGTCGCAGACCGCGGCGAGCCCGCCCTCGACGAGCTTGATCGCCTCGATGGCGACCGCCGGCGACCCCGCGGCGTCGGCGGCGGCGATCCGCTCGAGGACCCGTGGGCGGACCGCCGGATGCACGATCGCCTCGAGCTCCCGCAGCCTGGCCGGGTCGGAGAACACCAGCCGCGCCAGCGCGGACCGGTCGAGGTCGCCGCCAGGGGTCGTCACGGCGTCGCCGAACTGACGCACCACCGCGTCGTGCGCCGGCTGGCCCGGGGCCGTGACCGCACGCGCGACCTCGTCCGCGTCGACGACCGCCGCCCCGAGATCGGCCAGCCAACGGGCCACCTGGGACTTGCCGCAGCCGATCGGCCCGGTGATGCCGATCCGCACGGCGTGGTGGCCGCGACCCGGGGCCGCGGGCGGACCGGCGGCGTCGGTCACCTCTCCGGCCCCGTCACGGTGCCTGCTCCTCGAGCTCGAGCCACGCGTCCTCGGCCTCGGCGAGCGCGCGCTCCACGTCCGCGAGCTCGCTCGTGACCCGCCGCATCTCGACGAAGTTGGCCGCGACCGCCGGGGTGCCGACCGCGAGCTCCAGCTGGCTCCGGCGGAGCCCGAGCCGCGACAGCTCGCCGTCGAGCGCCTCGCGGCGACGCCGGTAGGCCTCCTTGGACAGCTTCTGGCGGACCTTGGGCCGTGGCGCGGCGACCGCGACCGCGCCCTTCGCGGGGACGGCTGCGGGCTCGCGCGGCGCCAGGCCGCGGGGCGTCGCGCGCCCGTCGGCCGGCGCCTTGCCGCGGTTCGCGCGCCGCGCCGCCTCGGCCTCGACGGTCCAGCCCTCCCCCACCGCCACCCGCCAGGCGCGGTAGCCGTCGTCGAACGGCACCGCGAGGCCGTCGTCGACCACCCACAGACGCTCGCAGATCGTCTCGAGCAGGCGGCGGTCATGCGACACGACCACGATCGTCGCCGGGACCTCGGCAAGGAACGCCTCGATCGCCTCGCGGGCGGCGATGTCGAGGTGGTTCGTCGGCTCGTCGAGCAGCAGGAGGTTGGACGGCAGGATGCCCAGCAGCGCGAGCTCGAGGCGCGACCGCTCGCCGCCCGACAGCAGGCGGACCTCCTTGAACACGTCGTCGCCGCGGAACAGGAACCGGGCGAGATAGCCGCGGGCCTCGCCGGGCGTCACGGGGATCGCCCCGAGGATGGCGTCCAGCACCGTCGCCCCGGGGATCGCCGCGTCGCGCAGCTGGGCGAGGTAGGCGGGCTGCACGTTGTGGCCGAAGGTGATGGCCCCGTCCAGCGCCGGCAGGTCGCCTGCGATGGTGCGCAGCAGCGTCGTCTTGCCCGCGCCGTTGGGCCCGACGATGCCGATCCGCTCGCCCCGCCGAGCGGCGAGGAACGGGGACCGGGCCACGGTGACGGGCTCGCTCGCGTCCGAGCCGTCCGGCCGCAGCGCGCCACGGCCCGGCAGGTAGCCCACGGCGACATCGTCGAGCCGGATCACGAGCTCGCCGGAGCGAACCGGCCCACCGGCCAGGGCGTTGCCGGGCAACTTCAGCGACTTGCCGGCCTTGGGCGTCTCCACGCGTTGCTCGCGGAGCTTCTCCAGCCTGGCCTCGTGCTCGTGCATCTTCACGTGCTTGCGCTGGCTGCGGTAGCGCTGGACGAGCTCGACCTCGCGGGCGATGGCGTCGTCGTGGGACTCGGCCTCGCGCTCGGCCCGGACGTCGCGCTCGACGCGCTGGCGGTGATACGCGGTGTAGTCGCCGCGGAACACCGTCAGGCGGCGGTCGCGCAGCTCCCAGATCCGCGACACCGTGGCGTCGAGGAACGCGCGGTCGTGCGACGCCACGAGCAGCGCGCCCGCGCGGCGGCGCAGGTGCTCCTCCAGCCACTCGATCGCGCCGATGTCGAGGTGGTTCGTGGGCTCGTCCAGGAGGAGGAGGTCCGGGTCGGCGATCACGAGGCGCGCCAGTGCCGCACGCGTCTGCTGACCGCCGGAGATCGCCGTCGGGGGGCGTGCCCACTCGTCGCGCGCGAAGCCCAGGCCCGACAGCGCCTCGTCCACCCGCTGATCCAGCGTGTAACCCCCGAGGATGTCGAACCGGTGCTGGAGGTCCGCGTAGTCGGTGCCGGCGGCGTGCCCGTCGTGCTCGAGGCGGCTCAGCTCCTCGGCCATGCGCTCGAGGTGGGCCGCGCCGTGGCGGACGGCGGAGCGGAGGTCGGGCGCGGCCATGAACGCCTCGTCGAAGTGCGCCTCCTGGCCGAGCAGCCCGAGCGTGAGTCCGCGCTTCCGCGCTGCGATCCCCCGGTCCGGCTCGTCCTGGCCCGCGGCGATCCGCAGCAGGGTCGTCTTGCCGGCGCCATTCGGCCCGACGAGGCCCACGCGCTCGCCCGGGGCCATGGACCCCGTGACGCCGTCGAGGATGACGAAGGTGCCGACCTCGCGGGCGACGCCCTCGAGGCGGAGGAGGCTCATGCGGTCGTCCCGGCGCCCCGCCGGGCGGCCTCGCGCCGGGTCGCCGCGGCGGCGGCCGTCCGCGCGGCGCGGCCACGCGCGCGCTCGGCCTCGCGGTCGGTCCGGCCGAGGACCCCGTCGCCCTCCAGCTCGACCCATCGCCGGCCGGCGCGGGTGCTCGCGGCGCGACCCGGGCGCGGCGTCATCGTCCGCAGGAGCGGCGCCGCGCCCGCGCGGTCGGCGGCGGGCAGGCGCTGGCACCACGAGCAGAAGTGGGTCGCGCGGATGCCGATCACGATCCGCCGGATGGGTCGCCCGCAGCGATGGCACGGCCGGCCCGTGCGCTGGTACACGTCGAGGTGCTCCTGCATCTCGCCGTCGCCGTCGGGCGCGGTGTAGTCGTCGATCGAGGAGCCTCGGCGCTCGACGGCCTCCGAGAGCACCGCGATGACGTCCCGGTAGAGCCGCCGCTCGTCGGCCGGGCGCAGGGTCCGCGCCGTGCGCAGCGGGTGGAGCTTCGACCGCCACAGCGCCTCGTCGGCGTAGATGTTGCCGACCCCGGCGATGAACGCCTGGTCCACGAGCAGCGGCTTGAGGCGCGCCCGCCGGCCGCGGATCCGCGTGCGGAACTCACGCAGCGTGAACCGGGGGTCCAGGGGCTCGGGGCCGACCGCGTCGAACGGGTGGTCGTCGGCGCCGTACAGACCGACCCGGCCGAACTTGCGGATGTCGCGGAAGCGCACCTCGCGCCCGTCGTCGAGGGACAGCGCGAACCGCTCGTACGGGTCGCGCGGCAGCGCGGCCGGCACCACGAACAGCTGGCCGGTCATCTTGAGGTGGACCGTCAGGAAGGCGCCGCCGGAGAGGTCGATGACCAGCTGCTTGCCGCGCCGCCCGATCCCCTCGACCCGCCGGCCCGCGACGCCCTCCACGAACCGTGCCGGGTCCTCGTCCCGAAGCGTCCGCGGCCAGCCCACGCGGGCACCCGTGATCGCCGGCCCAGCCCCGCCGTCGGACGGCAGGAGGTGGCGCCGGAGGTCGCGGGCGACGGTCTCGACCTCGGGAAGCTCAGGCATCGGCGGAGACGATAGGACACCCGACGCCGCGCTGCGGCCGGCGGAGCGGGGCGGCGTCACGTGCCGCGCCACGTCGGGCACCATGTCGGTCGTGACCCAATCCCGTCAGGTCGACCCGCGGGCTCGGCGCGCACGCGTCGGCGTGAGCCTGCTGTTCCTCGTGAACGGCGCCCTCGTCGCGAACGTGCTGCCGCGCCTGCCCGCCATCAAGGCCGGGCTCGACCTGTCGAACGCGGAGCTCGGGGCGGCGATCGCGGCGATGCCGATCGGCGGGCTGCTCGCCGGTGGCTTCGCCGGCGTGCTCATCCACCGGTTCGGGAGCGGGCGGCTCACCGTGTCGGTCGGCACCGCGTACGGGCTCCTCCTCGCCCTCGTTGGCCTCGCGCCATCGTGGCTCGCGCTCGCCGGCTCGTTCCTCGTCCTGGGGGTGCTCGACGCCACGATGGACGCCGCGGAGAACGCGCACGGGATCGCGGTCCAGCGGAGGTTCGGCCGATCGATCCTGCACTCGTTCCACGGCTGGTGGAGCGCCGGCACCATGCTCGGCGGCGCGATGGGCGCCATCGCGGCGGGCCTGGGCGTCCCGGTCGCCCCGGACCTCGCGGTCGCCGGCGTCGGGCTCGCGATCGTCGCCCTCGGCTCGTCCGTGCTGCTGCTTCCCGATGCCGAGGCGGACGCGCCGGAGCCGACGGACGCCGCGGTCGAGCGGATCCACCTGAGGAACGCGCCGAGGCTCCTGCGGCTGCTGGGGCCGATCGCGCTGCTGGGCCTGCTGGGCGTGATGCTCGAGGACGCGGCGCAGACCTGGAGCACCGTGTACCTCGTCGACGTCCTCGGCCTCGCGGCCGGGATCGCCGCCGTGGCGTTCGTCCTGTACACCGGCGCGATGACCGTTGGGCGGCTGACCAACGACCGCTGGGTGGATCGCTGGGGCGACGCGCGGATCGGCCGTTGGGGCGCGGCGCTGGCCGCCCTTGGGCTCGGGCTCGTGGCCCTGGCCGGGCCGACCGGCGTCGCGTGGATCGCGTTCGTCGGCTTCATCGGGGTGGGCGTCGGCGCGTCGTCGATGTTCCCGCTGATGGTCGACGCCGCGGGATCGCGCCCGGACATCCCGGCGGCGCACGCCGTCGCCATCGTCTCGTGGCTGGCACGGGCGGGGTTCGTGATCGCGCCGACGCTGATGGGCCTGGCGGCCGACGCATTCGGCTTGTCGGCCGCGTTCCTGATCCCGCTCGCGGCGGCGCTGCTGGTGGTGGTCCTGGCCCCGTCGCTGCTCGCCGGCTCGACCCCGTCGCCGGATCGTCGGCTCGTCGAGCCGACCGGCTACTGACCTAGGAGACCGCGATGGCCTCGGGCGCCTCGCCCGCCTCGGCGAGGACGGCGTCACGGCGCGACACCGGCGTCATCCCCTCCCAAGAGTCGCCGACCTTCACCTCGACGGTCAGCGGGACGGACAGCGGCAGGGCGCCCTCCATCGTCTCGCGCAGGACCGGGATCAGCCGGTCGACCTCGTCGCGGGGCGCCTCGAGCAGCAGCTCGTCGTGGACCGACAGCAGGACCCGGGACCGGAACGACCCCTCGGCCAGCGCGCGGTCGGTCCGGATCATCGCGATCTTCACGATGTCGGCGGCGGTCCCCTGGATCGGCATGTTGATCGCCATCCGCTCGCCGGCGGCCCGCAGCGACGGGTTACGCGCCTCGAGCTCGGGGATCTTGCGCTTGCGGCCGAGCAGCGTCGCGACATACCCGGTCTCGCGGGCGGTCTCGCGGATGTGGTGCATGTAGCGGCTGATGCCGCCGTAGGCCGCGAAATAGGAGTTGATGAACTCCTGCGCGTCCTGGCGCGAGATCCCGGCCCGCGACGACAGCCCGAAGTCGCTCATCCCGTAGGCCAGCCCGAAGTTGACCATCTTGGCCATCGACCGCTCGTCGGCGGTGACGTCGGCCGGGTCCTTGCGCAGCACGCGGGCGGCGGTCTCGCGATGGATGTCGGCCTCGCGCGCGAAGGCGTCGGCGAGGTGCTCGTCCCCGGACACGTGGGCCAGGATCCGGAGCTCGATCTGGCTGTAGTCGGCCGCCACCAGCGTGGTGTCCGGCGAGCCAGCCACGAACGCGTGCCGGATGCGCCGCCCGAGCGGGGTCCGGATCGGGATGTTCTGGAGGTTCGGGTCGGACGAGGACAGGCGTCCGGTCGCGGCAACGGCCTGGTGGAACAGCGTGTGCAGCCGGCCGTCGGGCCCGATCAGCGAGGGCAGTGCCTCCACGTAGGTCGAGCGGAGCTTGGTGTAGATGCGCCACTCGAGGATCGGTTCGATCGCCGGGTGGACGCCGCGCAGCTCCTCGAGCACGGACGCGTCGGTCGAGTAGCCGGTCTTCGTCCGGCGGCCCTTGGGCAGGCCCAGCTCGACGAACAGGATGTCGCCCAGCTGCTTCGGGGACCCGATGGTGAACTCGTGGCCGACGGCCGCGTAGATCTCGGCCTCGAAGCGCGCGATCTCGGCCGCGAACTCCCGCTCGAGCTCGGCCAGCGCGGCCCGGTCGATCGCGATGCCAGCCGCCTCCATGCGGGCGAGGATCGGGATCAGCGGCAGCTCGACCTCGGCGAACAGGCGCTCGACGCCCTCGTCGCGCAGGGCCTGCTCGAGGGAGGGCCGGACGGCGAGCGACGACAGCGCCTCCAGGCCCGCGGTCGCCACGGGCGGCAGGCCGGCAGCCGCGGGGGGCAGCACCAGGTCGAGCCGCTCCGCCACGACGTCCGCGATCTTCTGGGCGCGCAGGGCGGCGTTGACGAGATAGGCGGCGATCTGGGTGTCGAAGTCGACGGCCAGCGGGACGGCCGCGGGGTCGTCCGCGAACCGCGCCGTCAGCAGCGGCTTGACGTCGTGCCCGACGAGCCGGGCGCCGATGGTCTCGAGGAGCTGGCGCAGCGCGATCGAGGCGTCGACCCCGTCCGCGGCGACCACGCGGCCATCGTCGCCGGCCACGGCCAGCGAGAGCGGCGCGCCCGCGAGCGGCCGGGGATCATCGACGACGAGGCCGGTCCCAACCACCGAGCGCTCGCGGAGCCAGGGCTCGAGCGCGGCGACACCGCCCAGCTCGACCACCTCGATGCGGCCCGGATCCACGATCGCGGCCGCCAGGGCGCCGGCCACGTCGCCGGTCGCCGCCGCGAGCGCCTCGGCTCGCGCCTCGACGGCGGGCGAGGTCGCGGCGATCCCACCCTTGCCGCCCGTCGCCCCGCCGGGCCCGCCGCCGCCCGAGACGACGTCGAAGTCCATCGACAGCTGGAGCTCCCCCGGATCCACCGGCCCACCGCGGCCGCCGCCGGCGCGCCCGGCGCCCTGGGCCGCCGGGAACCCGGCCTCGCGCAGCGCGCGCATCGCCGCGACGGCGTCCTCCGGCCGCTCACCGACGAGCGGCGGCAGCCGGTCGATCAGCGTCCGGAACTCGAACTCGCGAAACAGCCGTACGACCTCCTGGCGGTCGTACTCCCCCACCCGTCCCCGGGTCGGGTCCAGCGTCACGTCGACGTCTCGCACGAGCCGCATCAGCTCGCGGCTCTCCAGCACGGACTCGCGGTGTTCCTCGAGCGGGGCGCGCAGCTTCTCCGGCTGCACCTCGTCGAGATGCGCGTACAGCTCGTCGAGCGTGCCCCACGTCGAGATCAGCTTGGACGCGGTCTTCTCGCCGACCCCGGGGATGCCCGGGATGTTGTCGGTGGGGTCGCCCTTGAGCGACTTGTAGTCGAGCATCTGTTCGGGAAGCAACCCCCACCGCTCCTCGATCTTCGCGAGGTCGTAGGCGACCGTGTTCGCGATGCCGCCGCGGAGCGAGACCATCAGCTTCGTGTGCTCGCTGACGAGCTGGAGCATGTCGAGGTCGCCGGTGAGGATCGTCGTGTCGAACGCCAGCGCCTCGGCCTGTCCGACGAGCGTGGCGATCGCGTCGTCCGCCTCGAACCCCTCCTGCTCGTACTCGGGGATGTTCATGGCCCGCACGACCTGCTTCACCTTGGGGATCTGCTCGCGCATGTCGTCGGGCATCCGCGTGCGGGTGGCCTTGTACTCGGCGTATCGGTCGTGGCGGAACGTACGCGCGGGGAGGTCGAAGGCGATGGCGACCCGGTCGGGCTTCACGTCCTGGATCGCCCGCAGGACGATGTTCGTGAACCCGAACACTGCCGTCACGAGCTCGCCCTTGGACGTCGTCAGGGGCTGCTCGATGAGCGCGAAGTAGCCGCGGTAGATGAGCCCGTTGCCGTCGAGCAGCAGGAGGCGTTCCATCGGCTCCGAGCGTGCGGGGTGGGACGGATCAAGTGTACCCGCGGGCCGGGTCGCAACTCGTCATGATCCTCGCGGGGGCGACCCGGTAGCATCGGGTCATGCCCGCAACTCGCCGCGTCGGGATCATCACCGCGGGCGGCGACAGTCCCGGCCTCAACGCCGCGATCCGCGGCTTCGGCAAGGCCGCCATCGGCTACGGCATGGAGGTCGTGGGGTTCCGTGACGGCTTCCGCGGCCTCGCCGAGGACCGGCGGGTCAAGCTCGACACCCGGGCGCTGGCCGGGATCCTCACGGTCGGCGGCACGATCCTCGGCACGAGCCGCGACAAGCCCCACCGGATGCTCGTCGACGGCGAGGTCCGCGACATGACCGCGGCCGTCGTCGAGACCGCAGCGCGGGCCGAGCTCACGGCGCTCGTCTGCCTCGGGGGTGGCGGCACGGCCAAGAACGCCCTGCGCGTGTCGAAGGCCGGGCTCAACGTCGTGATGCTGCCCAAGACCATCGACAACGACCTCGCGGGCACCGACGCCACGATCGGCTTCACGACCGCGCTGGAGGTCGCCACCGACGCCCTCGACCGGCTGCACAGCACCGCGCACAGCCACCATCGCATCATCGTGGCGGAGCTGATGGGCCACGGCGCCGGCTGGCTCGCGCTCGGGGCGGGCCTCGCGGGCGGCGCCGACGTGATCCTGATCCCCGAGATCCCGTACAGCGTCGCGGCGATCGCGACGGCCATCAAGGAGCGGGCCCGACGGGGCACCAACTTCAGCATCGTCGCCGTCGCCGAGGGAGCGCGCAGCGTCGAGGACGCGTGGGCGCTCGCGCTCGCCGAGGGTCGTGCCGACCGCGCCAAGGACCCGGTGGCGCGCGAGGCCGCCAAGGCCGAGGTCGAGCTGCTCGAGGCGCAGCACACCGGCAACACGCTCCGGCTGGCCCACCAGCTGGAGCAGCTCACCGGCCTCGAGTCGCGGGTCTCCATCCTGGGCTACATCCAGCGCGGCGGAACGCCGTCGCCGGTCGACCGGCTGCTGGCGACGCGGCTGGGCAGCGCGGCGGCGGACCTGGTCCAGGCCGGGACGTTCGGGGTCATGGTCGCGGCCCGTGGCGACGAGACGGCGGCGGTGCCCCTCGACGAGGTCGCCGGCCGGCGCAAGCGCGTCCCGCCCGACCACCCCTGGGTCGCGGCGGCGCGCCACGTCGGGACCTGCCTCGGCGATTGAGGCTCGGCGGGCCCGGCCACGGGTCTGCGCGAAAGCCCCATCCCGCGTGCACAGGTTCTGCACATCCGCGCCCGATGATCGAGATCGTCCAAGCCACACGACGCCACCAGCGGCGTCATCTCGATCGGAGCACGCACCACATGCGCGGGTTGTTCACCCTCCTCATCGCCACCATCGCCGCCCTCGTCGGCGGCGTCATCGGCTTCCAGCTCGGCATCACGTCGAACATCGGCGCGGCCGGCGGCACCGTCGTCTGGCACGCCGGGTTCCCGTTCTTCGGCTTCGTCTTCCCGTTCCTGTTCTTCTTCCTGTTCATCGGCCTGCTCGCGTTCGCCTTCGGCGGCCGCCGGCGCGGCTGGGGCGGCGGGCCCGGCTGGGGCAACGGCTTCGGCCCCGGGTCCGGCCCGATGAGCGGCGACGACCCGCGCCGCCAGTGGATCGCCGACGCCCACCGCCGCCTCCACGAGGAGGAGTCGCGGGGCACGGGGACGACCCCGCCGGCGGCACCGCCGAGCGCTTGACGCACAATCCCCTTCACGCGGCGCCGGGACGGTACCGTCCGCCCGGCGCCTCGGGATTCCCGGAGTTCCCGTGCGCACGATCCTGGTCATCGAGGACGAGCCGCAGATCGCGGCGCTCATCCGCGACTATCTCGAACACGCCGGCCTCGCCGTGCTCACCGCGGGCGACGGCGCGGGCGGTCTCGCCCTCGCGCGGGCGCGCCGGCCGGACGCGGTCGTGCTCGACCTCGGCCTGCCCAAGGTCGACGGCCTCGACGTCGTCCGCTCCCTCCGGCGGGACTCGGCGGTGCCGATCGTCATCGTCACCGCCCGCGGCGACGAGGTCGACCGCGTCACCGGCCTCGAGCTGGGGGCCGACGACTACGTGGTCAAGCCGTTCAGCCCCAAGGAGCTCGTCGCCCGCGTCCGCGCGGTCCTCCGGCGCGCCGAGGCACAGCCGACGACCGACGAACGGATCGTGGCCGGCGATCTCGAGCTCGACCTCGCCCGCCGCCGCGTCACGGCCGCTGGCCAGCGGGTGCCCCTGACGCCGACCGAGTTCGGGCTGCTCGCCACGCTCGCCCGCGAGCCCGGCCGCGTGTGGACGCGCTCGCAGCTGCTCGACGCGGTGCACGGGTTCTCGCTCGAGTCCTACGAGCGCGCGATCGACGGCCACGTGCGCAACCTCCGCCGCAAGCTCGAGGCCGCGGCGAGCGGCCGCAGCTACGTCCGGACGGTCCACGGCGTGGGCTACGCCCTCGAGGAGCCGGCCGGGTGACCGATCGCGACCCGGGCGAGCGGCGGCCGCGGGACGAGCTCAACACGTGGGACGAGCCGACCCGGTGGAGCGGATCGCATCGCTGGGGCGCGTCGGCCGGGGGACGCGGATCCTGGGGCGGACCGCCCTGGCGCCGCGGTCGTGCGGGCCGGGCCGGCGCCGGGTTCATCGGCTGCCTGCTCGTCGCGCTCATCGTGTTCGTCGGCGTGGTCGCGGCCCTCGCGACGTGGGTCGCCGCCGTCCTGCTCGGCGTGCTGTCGCCCGGAGCCTCGCCGCCGGCCGCCACGGCGGTCGCGGTCGTCGTCGTGCTCGTGCTGGCGGTGATCCTCGGCGGTCGCCTCGTGTTCGCCGCCGTGCGCCCGCTGGCGGACGTGGCGGCGGCCTCCGACCGCCTCGCCGACGGCGAGCACGGCGTCCGCGTCACGCCACGAGGGCCGGTCCCCGTGCGCCGCCTCGGGGCCTCGTTCAACGCCATGGCCGAACGCCTCGACCGCGCACGCGACGACCGGCGCGCGCTCCTCGCCGACGTGACCCACGAGCTGCGGACGCCGCTGACCGTGATCTCGGGCGGCCTCGAGGCGATGCTCGACGGCGTCCACCCGATGGACGAGGACCACATCTCCCCGATCCTCGCCGAGGCGGCCGTGATGGACCGCCTGCTCGACGACCTGCGCACGATCTCGCTGGCCGAGGCCGGCGCCCTGCCCCTGCATCGGGAGCCCGTCGACCTCGTGGAGCTGGCCGGCGACGTGCTGGCGGCACAGGGGACGATCGCCGCCGCTCACCGGGTCACCCTGGCGCTGGCTGGCGACCCCGCCGTCGAAGCCGACGTCGACCCGGTCCGCGTGCGGGAGATCCTCGTCAACCTCGTCGCCAACGCGGTCCGCCACACCCCGGCCGGCGGCCGCGTGACCGTCGACGTCCGGGATGCTGGAGCGGATGCCGTGCTCACGGTCGTCGACACCGGTGAGGGCATCGCGCCCGATGAGCTCGACCGGGTGTTCGACCGGTTCCACCGCCGATCGGATTCCGGCGGGAGCGGCCTGGGGCTGACGATCGTGCGCGACCTGGCGGCGGCGCACGGCGGCTCGGTCGAGGTGGAGAGCGACGGCGTGCCCGGCCGCGGGTCGACGTTCCGGGTCAGGCTGCCGCGGCGCCTCTAGGCCGTGGCGCGGAGGTCAGGCGACGCGGCGGGCGACCAGGCGGAGCGCGATGAGCGCGAGGCCGGTGAGCAGCAGGACCGCCGCGACGAACGGGATCGCCGGGCTGTCCGCGATCCGATCCGAGGTGGACGGGGGGAGCGCCTGGCTGTCGGCGGTGTGGCGCGCGGCATCGTCGGCGTTGCGCGCGTCCGTGGGCGCCGCCGCCGCGGCGGACGGGGCCACCTGGTTGGATGTCACGCCGGCGCGGCCGTGGGTCGATGCGGGCGTCGAGCCCAGCGCGTGGAGCGTGTCGGTCAGGGGGGAGGCGGCTGCCGGCGACGCGTCGGGCGCGAAGGCGCCGGGCACCGGGGCCTCGAGCGCCGACGCGGCCGCGGAGGCCTTGGGCTCATCGATGCGCTCGGGCGCCAGCTGACCCGTGGTCCCACCACTCGCGGCCGCGGCGCCCGCGGCAGCGCGCTCATCGGCCGCGGCCGGGGTCTGGGCGCCGGCCGGGGCACCGGCAGACGCGGCCCCGCCCGAGCTGGCTGGCAGGAGGCCACCGGGGCTGGCCAGCAGGAGCCCCGCGAGGCCGGCCGCGGCGAGGCCCGCGCCGAGCGGCGCCGCGAGCCGGAAGCGGGGCGAGGCGAACGCCGCCAGCACGCCCCGCCAGCCGGCCGGGCGGAGCGAGTCGGCCTGCTCGGGCGTGAGGCGGAAGTCGCGCGGGCGGACGGGTGCCGGGAGCTCGGGCAGCGCGGTCGAGATCGCGCGCAGGTCGCGGTGGAGCTCGGCGCACTCGGGGCACCCGGCGACCAGCTCGGTCGCCTCGTCGAGCGCAGGCCCTGCGGCGTCGCCCGCGGCGTAGGCGGCGATCAGCTCCGGGTCGTGGGTGACGTGGTCGGGCAGGTGGGGCATCTCGCTGACCAGACGGCCGTCGGTGCGCTGCGGTTCCTGCGGCGCCGGGGCCGAGCCGCCTCAGCCGATCCTGCGGGACGCCACGCGCAGCGCGACGAGTGCCAGGCCGACGAGCACGAGGACGCCCGAGGCGACGAGCCAGGGCGTCGAGGCGGTCGATGGCGCGCTCATGACCGTGTCGCCCAGTCGCGTCCCGCCCGGCGACGCCGATGCCGCGATGGCGGCGAAGTCCCGCTGGGCGGACGCCGCGGGAACGCCCGCCGCGAACTGCGTGTCCGGCAGCGACGACGCGGCGGCGCTGGGGCCCGCGCCACCCGCGGCCGGGGCCGGCAGCTCCGTCGCCACGCCACCGTCCCCTGCCGTGCCGCCGGCCGCGAGAGCCGACGCCGCGGCCGGCGAGGCCACCTCGGGCGCGGCCAGCGCCGCGCCACCCAAGTTGCCGCCGTCGGGCGAGATGCCCTGCTTCGACGTCGGCGACGCCTGATCGCCCTGCGCAACAGGCGCTTCGGCGGCGGTGGCCCCGCCCGAGCTGCGTAGCAGGAGGCCACCGGGGCTGGCCAGCAGGAGCCCCGCGAGGCCGGCCGCGGCGAGGCCCGCGCCGAGCGGCGCCGCGAGCCGGAAGCGGGGCGAGGCGAACGCCGCCAGCACGCCCCGCCAGCCGGCCGGGCGGAGCGAGTCGGCCTGCTCGGGCGTGAGGCGGAAGTCGCGCGGGCGGACGGGTGCCGGGAGCTCGGGCAGCGCGGTCGAGATCGCGCGCAGGTCGCGGTGGAGCTCGGCGCACTCGGGGCACCCGGCGACCAGCTCGGTCGCCTCGTCGAGCGCAGGCCCTGCGGCGTCGCCCGCGGCGTAGGCGGCGATCAGCTCCGGGTCGTGGGTGACGTGGTCGGGCAGGTGGGGCATCAGCCATCCTCCCCCCGGAACAGCGACATCGACCCCTCGAGGCGGTCGCGGAGCGCGAGCCGGCCGCGGTGGATCCGCGACTTCACCGTGCCCAGCGAGACGCCGGTCAGCTCGGCGATCTCCGCGTAGTCGTAGCCCTCGACGTCGAACAGGACGATCGCGTAGCGCTGGTCCGGCGTGATCGAAGCGAGGGCCGCCGCGAGGACCCTCGAGCGCTCCCCGTGCATCGCCGTGCGGACGGGGTCGGCGTCAGGCCCCGCGGGGGGCTGCCAGCTCTCGTCCTCGAGCTCGGGGTACGGCTGCGAGGGCCGGCGCTTCTTCAGCCGCTGCTGGTCCATCGCCGCGTTGATCGCGATGCGGCTGAGCCACGAGCGGACGCTGCCCCCGCGGAACGAGCGCATGTTGCGGTAGGCGGAGAAGAACGCCTCCTGGACGGCGTCGGCGGCCTGGTCGCGATCGGGCACCATGCGCGCGACCAGCGCGAACAGGTGGTCCTGGTAGCACTCGACGAGGCTGTTGAACGCCTCGAGGCTGCCATCGCGAGCCTGCTCGAGGAGCACGAGGTCTCGTCGCTGGATCGGGTCGTCGACGGCCTCGGACGGGCGGACGTCCTCCACGACGGGCGCGGCCCTCCTGGCGGGGATCGTAAGGCGCGGCGAGTCTAGCATCGGGTCCCGCTGGTCACGCCCGACCGGACCCGTTGCCCGGCGATGACGTGCCCGCCCTCGACGCCGTGACGCCGCCGGCGGTTCCGAGCCGGTCGTGGGCTCCGTTAGGATTCGCAGGCGGGCCGAAGTGGCGGAATGGCAGACGCGGCGGTCTCAAACACCGCTGAGGGCAACCTCGTGTGGGTTCGACTCCCACCTTCGGTACCAGCTCGACGCCACCAACACGCCCGGAGGTCGTCCCACGTGTCTCGCATCCTCGCCGCCCTCGCACTCATCGCCAGCGTCGTCGTCGGATGCTCCGGGCCGGCCGCGTCACCGAGCGCGGCGCCCGGCTCCGAGGCGAGCGCGGAACCCGCATCGGAGGCGCCGGCGCCCACCCTCGCCACGGACGAGGTCGAAGAGAAGTTCAGCCAGCGGATCGAGCGTGCCTACTGTGTGGGCAAGTCCAAGGCCGATTGGTGCCCCTACGTCAGGCGCGACCCGGTCACCGAGAACTTCCAGGTCGTGGTCTACGGGGCATCGGCCAGCGTCCTCACGAAGCTCGTCGACCAGAAGAAGGACCGCCGCCTCGCAGCGGTGCTGTGCGGCGATCTCGCACAGCTCGAAACGAGCGACGTCATCACGACGTTCGGCTTCGAGCGCTTCTCGGTATACGGTCGCCACGGCAGCCACGCGCTCGCGACCTGTGACAAGCCTCGCTGACGGGATGCGTTCGATGACGGAGCGCGCAGGCCAGCCGGAGCTGCCGGACGACGTCGATATCGAGACGATCTGGGTCGTCGAGGTGCCGTATACCCCCAAGGCCCGGGAACGCCGACCGCCGCTGCGGCGGCAGCACGTGGCGCGGATCGCGCGGCTGATCCGCGAGGGACGAATCGTCGAGGCCGGGGGCACGGGCGACTTCCACCACGCGGTGCTGCTGATCCGGGGCTCGAGCGAGGCGGAGGTCCTGGCGCTCATCGAGGAGGACGTGTACACGTCCGGGGGCGTCTGGCACTCGCCCGTCGCCCGCCCGTTCGGGCGCGTGGTCCCGCGCGCGGCGACCTCGGGGTAGACTCCCCGCGCAATCGCCACCTCACCCGGAGTCCCGATGAGCTTCCTCTCGCGCGTCTTCAGCCTCGATGCTCCCGCGTCCCCCGACGCGCCCGTCGATCCGCACAAGCCCATCCCCGAGGCCACGGCCGCCGATACGGAGAGCGTCCAGCTCATCGCCAAGCAGCTCTCGGACATGCCCCCGGCGCGCGCGAGGTACCTCGCCGCGTTCGCCTACCTGCTCGGCCGGGCCGCCAACGCCAACCTGGCGGTGAGCGAGGCCGAGCTGGCCGAGATGGAGACGGTGGTGGTGGAGGTCGGCGGGCTCGACGCGCACACCGCGCACCTCGTGGTCGTGCTGTCGGGCGCGCAGTCCAGCCAGTTCGGGGCGACGGAGGACTTCCTCGTCACGCGCGAGTTCAAGGCAATCTCGACGATCGAGGAGCGCCAGCAGCTCCTCCGCTGCTGCTTCCTCGTGATGGCGGCCGACGACGAGGTCGACGAGACGGAGTCGTGGCTCGCGAACCGGCTGGCCGAGGAGCTCGACATCGAGCGCCCCGACCTCAACCGCATCCGGGACGAGTTCCACGACCAGCTGTCGAGCGTGCGCGAGATCCGGCGGTTCGCGGCGAACTGACGGCGCCCCGCCGTCCCGGCGGGGATGGACGGATGACGATGCCCTGGGCCGACGACCGCCGATAGCGGGCGGAACGACGGCGCACGGAGGATGGCGGCAACCCCGGTCGCATCGACCGGATCACTGGGAGCCGCCACGATGTCCGCATCCGTCACCGCCAGCGCGCCGACCACCCTCTGGACCGCCACCAAGCCGCAGCGCGGCGTCGCCTCGAGGCTGACCGCCGGCTTCCTGTTCGTCACCACGGGCCTGGTCCTGGCCTCGGCCGTCATCGGCCTGAGCATCGCCAGCGCGATCATCGCCCGCGGCACCGTCGTCGCCGACCCGGGTGACGTCGCGATGATCGGCGCCCTGACCCCGCTGTTCGCCTTGTTCGGGGTCGTCGCCGCCGCGCACCTGGTCGCCGGCATCGGCATCGCGCTTGGAAGCCGCCAGTCCGCGGCCATGGGCATCGGCCTCGGCGCGTTCGACGCCATCGCCGGGATCGTGGGCCTGTTCGTCGCGGCCACCGGCTCGCGCAACCAGGCCGATGGCGTGGGCATCGCGATGACGTTCGTCGTCATGGGCATCGTGCTGGCGGTCGCCGCCCGCGCCGCCGACTGGAACGCCAATGGCCCGGTCGATGCGGCCTGAGCGCCGGCGACGCCTCCCCGGCTGCGGCGGCCGAGGTCTTCGCAAGGACCGCGGCATCCGCTGGGACACGTAGTCCCCCGCGGCCGAATCAGCGGCACCCAGGCCGCAGCGGGCCTCCAGCACTCTCCCAAGGCGGTCACCGTTCATTCCGGTGACCGTCGATTGGACTCCGATCCTCCCGCCCGGCAATGCGTGGCGCGCATCGATCCCTGTCGCTCGACGCACATCGATGCGTGGCACGCATCAACGACGACGGAATCAGGCGTCGGCGAGCCGGAATCGACGCGTCTCGATGCGCCGCACGCATTACGATGAGGCCGGCGACACCATTCGATGCGTGGCACGCACGGTCGCGGGCACCCGCGGCGGCACGTGCGACTCGCGTCAGCCCAGGCTGAGGTCGATCACCCCATCGCCGACACGACGTCGCAGCTCCGCGAGCAGCTCGGCGTCGTAGGCGACACCGCGCAGCTCCATCGGCAGCGCGGACCCGCCGGGCGCCGGCACGTGGACGACGACCCGCGTGCCGCCGGGGCGCTCGCGGAGCACGGCCTTGAACGCCTGCATCGCCGACACCACGCGCTCGGAGCCGGCATCGCGCGCGAACCGCACGTTGAGCACGGCGCCCGGCGACGCGTCGACGGGCTCGCTGGGGGCCTGGGCGGCCGCCGCGGCGACATTGCGCTGCTCGTCGGGGAGCGGCGGCTCCTCGGCCTCCGCCACGCCGCCGGCCAGCGAGGCCGATGCGAGGTCCGGCGGCTCCGCGTAGGTCGCGATCGGCTCGCCCGGGGCGATCGGCGGCAGGTCGTCGTCGACGGCGCGCGTCGGCGACACCCGCAACGGCGACGCGCCACCCGCCCCCGAAGGCACGGCGGCGGCCCCCAGGCCCGGCCCGACCGCCACCGCGTCCCGACGGCCGCCATCACCGGGGTGTCCGCCGTTCCCGTTGCCGTTCCCGTTGCCGTTGCCGAAGCCGCCCGAGCCGTTGCCGCCGCCCGGGCCGCCGCGACGTCCGCCGCCGCGACGGTCCAGCGCGCCGACCTCGCGCGCGAACGCCTCCGCGCCGCGCTCGGCCGCCGCGTCCCAGTCCCACACCGCGTCCGCGAGCAGCGACGCCTCCTCGCCCCGATGGTCGACGCGGCCCGCGACCAGCAGGATCGCGCCCTCCCGCCACTGGCCGAGCGTCTGCTCGTAGGTCCGCGGGAACACCACGACCTCGACCGTCCCCTGCAGGTCCTCGAGCGTCACGACCGCCATCGTGGACTTCGACTTCGTGATGATCGTCCGCGAGCCGGTCACGATCCCCCCGATGACCACCCGCTGCCCGTCGAGCGACTCGTCCCTGAGGTCGCCCGAGTAGGCCGTGACGAACTGCCCGACTCGCTCGGCGACCTCGCCCATCGGGTGGTCGGAGAGGTACAGGCCGAGCAGCTCCTTCTCCCAGCGCAGGCGTTCCCGCACGGGGGTCTCGGGCGTGACCGGCAGCGGCCGCTCGAGGATCGCCGAGTCGTCGCTCGCCATGTCGAACAGCGAGGTCTGGCCCGTGATCCGGTCGCGCTGCGTCGCCTGCCCTGACGCCAGCGCGTCGTCGAGACCCAGCAGGATCTGGGCCGGGTGCCCGAACACGTTGAGCGCGCCGACCTTCGCCAGCGACTCGAGCACCTTGCGGTTGGTGAGCCGCAGGTCGACCCGCGAGCAGAAGTCCGTCAGCGACCGGAACTCACCGCCGCTCTCGCGCGCCTCGATGATCGACTCGATCGCGCCCTCGCCCACGTTCTTGACCGCGAGCAGGCCGAAGCGGATAGAGTCGCCCTCGACGGTGAACCCGAGCCCCGAGCTGTGCACGTCGGGCGGCCGCACCTCGATGCCCAGGCGCCGGCACTCGACGACCGCGGCGGCCACCTTCTCGGCGTTGTCGCGGAACGCCGTGAGCACCGAGGTCATGTACTCGACGGTGTAGTTGGCCTTGAGGTAGGCCGTCTGGTACGCGATCAGGCCGTAGCACGTGGCGTGCGCCTTGTTGAACCCGTAGCGCTCGAACGGCTCGAACGCCTTGAACACGGCGTCGATCACCTTGGGCTCCACGCCCCGGCCCGCTGCCTGGGTGACGAACTTCTCCTTCTGGGCCCGCAGGACCGAGGACTTCTTCTTGCGGATCGCGTAGCCGAGGGTGTCCGCCTCCGGGCCGGTGAAGCCGCCCAGGGCCACCGCCGCCGACATGATGTCCTCCTGGTACACGAAGATCCCGTAGGTCTTCTCCAGGTACGGCTCGAGCAGCGGGTGGAGGTAGGTCACCGCCTCCTGGCCGTGCTTGCGACGGATGTAGGCCGGGATGTTGTCCATCGGGCCCGGCCGGTACAGCGCGACCATGGCGGCCAGGTCGAACACGGAGGTCGGCTGGAGCTCGCGGACGTAGCGCCGCATGCCCGCGGACTCGAGCTGGAACACGCCGGTCGTCTCGCCCGATGCGAGCAGGTCGAACGTCGTCGTGTCGTCGAGCGGGATGGTCTCGAGATCGATCTCGATCGACCGATTGTCGCGGATGAGGTCGACGGCCTTGCGCAGGATCGTCAGGTTGGACAGGCCCAGGAAGTCGAACTTCAGGAGGCCCAGGGCCTCGATCCCGTGCATCTCGTACTGGGTCATGAGGGCGTCGGAGTTGGTGGCCCGCTGGAGGGGCATCAGCTCGGTCAGCGGCTCGCGGCTGATGACGACCCCGGCGGCGTGCGTCGACGCGTTGCGCGCCACGCCCTCGAGCTGGCGAGCGAACCCGATCAGCCGTTCGACCTGGGTGTCGGTGTCGTGCATCTCCTTGAGCTGGGGCGACAGGACGAGCGCCTCGTCGAGCCTGATGCCCAGCTGGTTCGGGACGGCCTTGGCGATGCGGTCGACCTCGCCGTAGCCCAAGCCCATGACCCGCCCGACGTCGCGGATGGCCGCCCGGGCCAGCATCGTGCCGAAGGTGATGATCTGGGCGACGTGGTCCTGCCCGTACTTGCGGCTGACGTAGTTGATGACCTCGTCCCGTCGCTCGTCCTCGAAGTCGACGTCGATGTCGGGCATCGTGACCCGGTCGGGGTTCAGGAAGCGCTCGAACGGGAGGCCGTAGTCGATGGGGTCCACCGGAGTGATCCCGAGCGTGTAGGTCACGATCGAGCCCGGGGCGCTGCCCCGGCAGGTGGTCGCGATCTTCTGCTCCCGGGCGAAGCGGACGAAGTCCGCCACGATCAGGAAGTAGCCGGCGTAGCCCATCGAGATGATCACGCCCAGCTCGTAGTCCAGGCGCTTCTGGAGCTCGGGCGTGATCGCCCCGTAGCGGCGCACCAGGCCCGCCTCGCACTCCTTGCGCAGCCAGGTCTCGACGGTCTCGCCGTCGGGCACCGGGAAGTGCGGGATCCGGAGCTCGCCCAGCGGCAGCGCCAGGTCGCACATGTCGGCGATCCGGCGCGTGTTGCGCAGGGCCTCGGGCTGGTCCGGGAACAGTGCCGCCATCTCGGCCGCGGTCTTGAGGAAGAAGTCCCGGGTGTCGAATTTCATGCGGTTGGGCGTATCGAGGTTGTTGCCGGTGCCGACGCACAGCAGGACGTCGTGCGCCTCGTGCTGCTCGCGGTGGACGTAGTGGAGGTCGTTGGTCACGACGAGCGGCAGCCCCACCTCGGGCGCGAGCCGCAGCAGCTGCTCGTTGAGCCGGTGCTGCTCGGGCATGCCGTGGTCCTGGAGCTCGAGGAAGAAGCGGTCCTTGCCCAGGATGTCGCGATAGTCGCCGGCCACCTGGCGGGCGAGGTCCCAGTCCTCCGCCTCGAGCGCCTTGGGGATCTCGCCGCCGAGGCACGCGCTGAGGCCCACCAGGCCCTCGCTGTGCCGGGCGAGGTGCTCGCGGTCGATCCGCGGCTTGTAGTAGAAGCCGTCGATGTGCGCGTCGGTGATCAGCCGGCACAGGTTGCGATAGCCCGTGAGATCGGTCGCCAGCAGGATCAGGTGGAAGGGCTGGCTGTCGGCGCGCGGGTCGCGGTCGGTCATCCCCCGCCGGGCGACGTACGTCTCGACGCCGAGGATCGGCTTGATGCCCGCCTTGGTCGCGGCCTGGTAGAACGCGACCGAGCCGTAGAGCGCACCGTGGTCCGTGACCGCGAGCGAATCGAAGCCGTGGCGGACGGAGGTGTCGACGAGATCCGTGATCCGCCCGAGCCCGTCGAGCAGGCTGAACTCCGAGTGCGTGTGGAGGTGGACGAAGTCGTTCGGGGCGATGGTCACGGGGGGTCAATGGTAGCCCGGCGAGGTCCCGGGAGCGGGGCTCTTCGGCCGGTCGACCCGCAGGCATACTGGTCGACGGTCGGACGATCTCCGGGTCATGACGAGGGAGGCGACACATGAGGCCCGTCTACCTGCCCGCTGATGGCGCGTTCCTGCGCTACATCGAGGTTCCGGGTGACGACCCGCCCCTGCTCTGGCTGCACGGCTGGCAGTGCTCCTCGACCGGAGAGTTGATGCCGGCCGCGGTCCAGGCTCCGTTGCGTGGACGCCGTTCGCTCCTGATCGACTTCCTGGGCCACGGGTACAGCGACAAGCCGCTTGACTTCGGATATGGGCTTCCGGATCACGCGAGGACGATCGTGACCCTGGTCGACATGCTGGAGCTGGGCGAGTGCGGCCTTGTCGGCCACAGCATGGGCGGTGCTGTCGCGATCCTCGTGGCGGCGGCTCGGCCCGCTGTCGTGTCGCTGCTCGTGATGGCCGAGGGAAACCTTGAACCGGAAGGCGACGATGGCCTCGATGGGCAGAGCGAGGCGACATTTATCGAGGGGGGCTTCCGCGACCTCCTCGAACGCCAGGTGAAGGAAGCAGTCGCGAACCCCGACGGTCTCCGAGCGTCGCACGTCGGCATCACCCGGCTCGTGGAGCCACGCGCGATCTACCGCGAGGCCGTTTCGATGGAGGTCGAGACCACCCGTCCCCTTCGATCGGTCCTGGCCGGCCTCGACATCCCGCGCTGGTACCTGCTCGGCGGTCTGAGCGATCCGGAGCCCGAGCTCGAGCAGGAGCTGGCAGGGATCGGTGTCGGGTGGAAGGTTGTCCCAGAGACGGGACACGCGATGGGGTTGCAGAACCCGCTGGGCCTCGCACAGTCCGTCGCCGAGGTGCTGCCTGCGGCCTGGGCGAGGTGAATCTCCGCGCTCCTTCCGGGCCGTCACCAACGCCGATCAGGCGAGATCCGCGCCGAACCAGATCCGCCGTGACGGCCTCGTCCGCCACGATGCCATCGACCTCCTCGGTGAAGCCATGGCGCCAGCGCTTCGCTGGCGATGGTCACGCCCTTAGGCGCCGCCACCCGTATCGTCAGGGTCGAGGGCGAGCGACGCCGAGTTGATGCAGTACCGGAGACCCGTCGGGTTCGGGCCGTCCGGGAAGACGTGGCCGAGATGGCCGCCGCAGCTCGCGCACATCGCCTCGGTCCGGGTCATGAACAGCGAGCGGTCGGTCTTCGTGTCCACCGCGTCCGGCTCGGCCGGCGCGAAGAAGCTCGGCCACCCGGTCCCCGACTCGAACTTCGCATCCGAGCGGAACAGCTCCGCGCCGCAGCCGGCGCAGCGGTACCTCCCTGAGCGGTGCTCGTCCCACAGCACGCCGGTGAACGCCCGCTCGGTCCCCTTCTCGCGCAGCACGCGGTACTGCTCGGGCGTGAGCTCGGCACGCCACTCGGCGTCGGACTTGGCGACCTTGGTCGAACGATCGGTGTTCATGAGCGATATCCCTTGTTCGGTCCGCGATCCATCGTACCCGCGGCCGTGACGACGACCCTACCGGCCGCCGATGACGCGACGGTGACTTCGGCCCGGTTCAGGCAGGCCCGCCGGATACGACCCGCTCGGCCAGCCGCTCGGCGATCATGATCGTCACCAGGTGCGTGAAGCCGGAGGGCGCCGTCGGCATGATCGACGCGTCGGCCACGAACAGCCCGTCGACCCCGTGCACGCGCCCGACGGCGTCCACGACGGCGCCATCCGACGGCGACGGACCCATCGCACAGGTCCCGACGACGTGCGGCGCCGACCACAGCTCGGCTCGCACGCGGTCCAGCAACTCGTCGTGATCGCGCGGATCGGGGCAACGCGGGGCGTTGACGAAGTGGCGCACTGACGGGCCCGCGGCCACCTCGAGCGCACGCTGGTAGCCCTCCGCGAGCCGCTCCAGGTCGATGGTGTCGGCCGTGACGTCCGGGAGGCGGATGCGGGGCGGATCCGTGGGATCGGCGGATCGGAGCCGCACGCTTCCCCTGGCGTGCGGCTTCAGGAGCACGACGCCGATCGTCAGCTGCGGCGCCGTGTCAGGCGGGTCGGGATCGGTGAGCCAGAGCATGAGGTCCGGCGCCTCGTGGGCACGACGGGCGCGGCTGCGGAAGGTCGCCGCGGAGTGCAGGACCGGAGTCACCCGCGCCGGCCCCTGGTAGCCGAGGTCAAGATCGGTCGCCGGATGGTCGGCAAGGTTGCTCCCGACGCCGGCGAGGTCAACCTGGACCGCGATGCCCACCGACTGGAGGTGGCGGGCCGGGCCGATGCCGGATCGCATGAGGATCGATGGGCTGCCGTAGGTCCCGGCGCAGAGGACGACGAGGCCGGCCTCGACGACGGTGCCGTCTACGAGGCGAACACCGGTCACCGACCGCCCCGCGATGGCGACGGCGGCCACCTCAGCCTCGGGCCGGACGACAAGGTTCGGCCGATCCTCGGCGTCCGCGAGGTAAGCGTCGAGCGTGGTCGCCCGCGTCCCGGACGACGAGCTCATCGGCATCCTGCCGATCCCCTCCGCTCCGGGTGCGTTGTGATCCTCCACCGACGGGAACCCTGCGGCGAGTGCGGCCTCCACGATCGCCTCGTGAGCGGTCGTGCGATCCACCGTGCCGTAGCGGGTGATCGGGATCGGCCCGCGGTCCCCGTGCCACGCGCGATCGCCGAAGTCTGCGTCGTTCTCGAGCCGCAGAAACGCCGGAAGGACGTCGTCGAACGCCCAGCCCGGGTTGCCGAGCGCCGCCCACTCGTCGAAGTCGGCCGGCGATCCACGCAGGGCGAACCGCGTCAGCCACGCCGTGCCGCCAAGGACCTTGCCTCGTCGCAGGGTCTTGACGGCACCGTCGCCGTCGGGTTCGGTGGCGAAGCCCCAGTCGGGAGGCCGTGGCAGCTTCCAGCCATCGTGGAGATCGGCCGCCTGGTCGTTTGGCGGAGGCCCGCCGGCCTCGAGCAGGACGACCGATCTGGCGCCGTCTTCGGACAGCCGCGACGCGACCGCGCAGCCGGCTGCGCCGGCGCCGACGACCGCGACGTCGAACGATCGACCGGCCATCGCTCAGCCCTCCCGGCCCTCGCCGAAGCGCTCCCGGTTCTCGAGCGGGATCAGCGGCTTCTCGCCGCGCACCTTGAGTTGCTGCACGGCCCACGCGTTGCCGTCGGGATCGCCGAACCCGAAGAACGTGCCGCCGTCGTCGGACGAGAACACCATGAGCTCGCTGCAGTCCACGCCCCGCCCGACGAGCTCGGCCCGGGCGGCGGTGGCGTCGGCCACCACGAGCTGCAGTCCCTTGAGCGAGCCCGGCGCCATCTCGTTCTGCGAGGGCAGGTCGCCGAACACGATCGAGCAGCCCGAGCCGCGCGGCGTCAGCTGCACCACGTGCATCTGCTCGTTCTTCGTGTCGTGGTCGAGGTCGAAGCCCACCTGGTCGCGGTAGAAGGCGATCGATCGGTCGATGTCGCTCACCGGCACGATCACCACCTCGAGCGTCCAGTCCATGGCGGTCCTCCCTGTGGTGTGCGTCGATGATCGCACCCGGTGCTTCGGCCACGTCAAGATTGCGAGATGGCCCGACCCGCCTGGCACACACCCGTGGACGCCGCCACCCGGGCCTGGATCGAGCGTGCGGCCGGTCCAGGCTGGCGCGTCGCGCGGACCGGTCGCATGACGGGCGGGATCGCCGCGGCGGTCGACGGCGTCAACCTGGCGGGGCGTGACGGCGCGACCCGGCGCCTGGTGCTCAAGCGCTGGCTGCGGCCGGGCTGGGAGGTCGACGACGCGAGGTACACGGCGGCTCGCGAGGCCGAGATCCTCCGCCGACTGGCCGGAACCGACGTCCCGGCGCCAGGGCTCATCGCCGTCGACGAGGACGGCACGCAGGTCGGGGTTCCCGCGATCCCGATGACCCACCTGGACGGCCGCCACCCGACCGAGGCGGACGAGCGGCGTCCCGACCGGATCGCGGCGATGGCCGCAACGCTCGTCGCGATCCATGCCGTCGGCGACGGCCTGCGCGAGGTCGTGGGCGCGTTCGAGTTCTACTCCGCCCTCGATCGCGTCGAGGTCCCCGCCGGGGCGCCTCGACCCGAGCTGTGGCAGGCGGCGATCGAGCGGGCGGCGTCAGGGCCGGCGACCGGCCGCGGCGTGTTCCTGCACCGCGACTACCACACGTGGAACACGCTCTGGACGCGTGGCCGGGTGACCGGCGTCATCGACTGGACGAATGCGTCGTGGGGGGAGCCGGCGATGGACCTTGCCCACTGGCGCGCGAACCTCGGCACCAGCTACGGCGTGGAGGTGGCCGACCGTGTCGTCGGCGCCTACGCGGCGGCCGGCGGGACCGCCTCCGACCAGACCTGGTGGGACCTCCGGATCCTGCTGGACTTCATCGGTGACGAGGACTGGTCGCCGCCGCACTCGCTCGTCACCGCCGAGGCCTACCTCGAGTCGTTGCTGGCGCGCCCCTGACCCGCGGTGCAGGCGGGGCTCGCGGCGTGGTCGACGCCCGACAGGTACCCTCGCGTGCCGTATGGACGAGCGAGACGACGGGCAGTTCGAGGACTGGGTGGTCGAGGCGATCGACGCCCTGCCCGCGGTGTTCCGGGAGCAGCTGGGCAGCGTCGCGATCACGGTCGAGGACTGGCCGTCCGCCGCGCAGCTCGCCTCGACCGGCGCACCCGGCCTGTACGGCCTGTACCAGGGCGTGCCTCGCTCCGCCTACGGCGCCGACGGCGCCGCCGTCCCGTCCCGGATCACGGTCTTCCGCGGCCCGATCGAGCGGTCCGCCCACGACGACGCGGGCCGGCGGGCGAAGGTGTTCGACACCGTGCACCACGAGATCGCACACCACTTCGGGATCTCGGACGCGCGCCTGCACGAGCTGGCGACCGCGCACGCGGACGACCCCGGGCGCGCCACCTGAGCGCTGCCATACTCCGCGCGTGGACGCCCACATCCTGCTCGTCGAGGACGATCCCTCGATCCGCGAGGTGACCGCCCTCGGCCTGCGTGCCGCCGGCTTCACGGTGACGACGGCGGCGGACGGCGTCGACGGCCTCGAGCGCTGGCGGGCGGATCGCCCCGACCTCGTCCTGCTCGACATCATGCTGCCCCGGCTCGACGGCCTCGACGTGTGCCGCGCGATCCGGCGGGAGTCCACGACGCCGATCGTGATGCTCACGGCGCGCGGCGACACCATCGACGTCGTGGTCGGATTGGAGTCCGGGGCGGACGACTACGTGCGCAAGCCGTTCGAGATGCCCGAGCTGGTCGCACGCGTCCGGGCGGCCCTCCGACGGCGGACCGGCGCGGAGGCGGGCGACGCCGCGGGCGAGACGATGCTCGCGCTCGGCGACCTGCGGATCGACCTCGCGGGCCGGACCGTCGAGCGCGACGGCGCGGAGATCCCCCTCACGCGCACGGAGTTCGACCTGCTCGTGGAGCTCGCGCGGCACCCCGGCCAGGTGTTCACCCGCGACCTGCTGCTCGACCGCGTCTGGGGGTACGACTACCTGGGCGACTCGCGGCTGGTCGACGTCGCCATCGGCCGCCTGCGGTCCAAGATCGAGCTCGATCCGGCCGCTCCCGCCCTGGTCCTGACCGTTCGCGGTGCCGGCTACAAGGCCGCCCGCGTGACCGCCTGATCCGCCCCCGGACGCGGACGGATGGGCTGACGAATGCGCGGGATCCGAACGCGGCTGGCGATCACCCTCGTCGTGCTCGTGGCGCTCACGGTCACGGCGATCGGCGTCGGCGTCTACGCGTTCGTCGAGGCCTCGCTGCGCGACCGCCTCCTCGCGGACGCCCGCCACCAGGCCGACTTCAACCTGTCGGTCCTGCTGCCGGCGGAGGTGCCGCCGCCGACCGACGCTGCCTCGTTCGCGGCCAGCGGGCTGCCCGAGGCCTTCCAGCTGCGCGGGGACGTCGATACGATCGCGGACTTCGGCGATGGGAACCCGTACACGCCGGCCGGGCTGCTCGACGGCCTGGACCAGCTGTCGCCGGACCTGCGGGAGCTCGTCGGCGAGGGCCAGCTCGCCTACGCGTGGCAGACGCTGCAGGGCAAGCCCGTGCTGGTCGTCGGCGGCCGGCAGGGCCAGTCGCCGGACCTCTACTTCGTGTTCCCCGCGGCCGGCGTGGAGGCGGCGCTCGCCCAGTTGCGCCTGGGCCTGGTGACCGCCGGTCTGCTCGCGGTGCTCGTGGCGCTGATCACCGCCGGGATCATCGCGCGAGGGATCCTCCGACCGGTCGACGCGGCGGCCCGCGCCGCGCGGCGGATCGCCGGCGGGGACCTCACGGCGCGCGTGCCCGAGGGCGGCCAGGACGAGTTCGGGCGATGGGCGGCGGAGTTCAACCGGATGGCCGCGACGCTGGAGACGACGGTGGGTCGCCTCGAGACGGCGCAACAGCAGAACCGTCGCTTCGTCGCGGACGTGTCGCACGAGCTGCGCACGCCGCTGACCGCGCTGGTGGGCGAGGCATCGCTGATCGAGAGCGGCGCCGCCGGCCTCACGCCTGATGGCCGCCGCGCGGCCGAGCTCCTGGTCGCCGACGTCCGGCGGCTGCGGACGTTGGTGGACGAGCTGATGGAGATCTCGCGCTTCGACGCGGACGCCGAACGCCCGAGCCTGGAGCCGGTCGACCTGGGGCGGGTCGTGACCGCCGTGGTGGCGGCGCGCCTGCCGGCCGCGGTGGTCTCGCTGCCGGCAGGCGGCGTCGTCGTCGAATCCGATCCCCGTCGCCTCGACCGGATCCTGGGCAACCTCGTCGACAATGCCCGCGACCACGCGCCGGACGGGCCGGTCGAGGTCTCGCTCACCCGGACCGTCGAGGGCGCGGTGATCGTCGTCGCCGACCGCGGTCCGGGCGTCCCGCGCGACGCCCTGCCGCGCCTGTTCGACCGCTTCTACAAGGCCGACCCCTCGCGGCGCGGCGGCAGCTCGGGCCTCGGCCTCGCGATCGCGGCCGAGCACGCGGCGTTGATCGGCGCCACGCTGCGGGCGCGCGGGCGGCCCGGCGGCGGCCTGGTCTTCGCGCTGACGCTGCCCGTGACCGAATCGTTACCGCCGGGCGATGGCCCGGACACGGCACGCGCCGATGCTGGAGAGGCATCGGAAGCCCCAGCACGGATCGTGTCGTGAACCACCTGCCCAAGCCGCTCGTCGTCATCGCGCTCGCGGCGCTGGTCGCCGCGGCCTGCTCCCCCGCCTCGGGTCCCCTCGGAAGCCCGGCCACGCCACCGCCGACCGACGTGCCGTCGATCGAGGCGCCCTCGGACGACGCGACGCCCGACCTCTCGCCGTCGCCCAGCTCGAACCCGACCGCGAGCCCCTCGGCGCCCGCCTCGCCATCGGCATCGCCGTCCGACGCCCCGACCGACGAGCCGACGGCCACGCCATCGCCGACCAAGGCCCCGACCGGCACCACGATCGTCCGCGCCTACTTCTTCCTCGGCAGCTTCACGGACAACGCCGGCCTCGCACCGGTCCTGCGCGAGGTCCCGAAGACCCAGGCGGTGGCCACCGCCGCGATGAAGGCGCTCATCGCGGGCCCCAACGACGCCGAGCTCGGCGCGCGGCCCGCCATGTACACCGACGTCCCCGACGGCACGCGGCTGCTGGGTCTCAAGATCAAGGACGGCGTGGCGACCGTCGACCTGTCCGCCGAGTTCGAGTCGGGCGGCGGGCGAGCCTCGATCCTCGGCCGCCTCGCCCAGGTCGTGTACACGCTGACCCAGTTCCCCACCGTCGACGAGGTGCTGTTCAAGCTCGATGGCGAGCCGGTGACCGTGTTCGGCGGCGCCGGCGTCGTGCTCGACCATCCGGTCGGCCGGGACGACTACACGAACCAGCTGCCGGCGATCTTCATGGACCGGCCCGCGTGGGGCGCGGCGCTCGGCCATCCGGGTCGGGTGAGCGGGCTCGCCAACGTGTTCGAGGCGACGTTCCGCGTGCGGCTGCTCGACGCCAACGGCGCGGTCCTGGTCGACCGCCAGGTGATGGCGAGCTGCGGGACCGGGTGCTGGGGGACGTTCAAGGTCGACCTGTCCTACACGGTGCCCAAGGGCCAGTACGGGACGCTCCGCGTCTACGATCGGTCCGCCAAGGACGGCAGCCCGGAGAACGTCACCGAGTACCCGGTCTGGCTGACGCCGGGCGGCTGACGGCCTCGGGCTGAGGCTCACCCGCAGATCTGCCGGCCCCGCGAACGGCGATCAGCGGGCGGCCAGCAGGCCCCGGACCGCGGGCTCGATCCGCTCGAGGACCCAGCGCCGGTACTGCGCTGCCGACGGATGGAGCCCGTCCGACGCGACGAGGGCCGGGTCCGTGGCCGCGTCCGACGAGATCGCGAGGATCCCGTCGACGAACCGGATCCCGCGCTCGGCGCACAGCCGCGCCAGCAGCGCGTTGAAGGCGACGATGCCAGCCCGCCGCGTCGCCGGGTCGCCGAACGCCGCGCCCATCGGCGTCACGGTGTAGTCGGGCGTCTCGACGCCGAGGATCCGCTCGGGCGCGAGGCGCGCGAGCAGCGTGTCCAGGATCAGGGCGACGTCGTCGCGGAACCGCGGCTCCGGCACTCCTTGGACCACGTCGTTGACGCCGACGAGCAGCGAAGCGAACCCGAGATCGCGCTCCCGGGCGACGAGCGGCAGCTGGGTGCGGACGATCGCGCCCGCGGTCGAGCCGTTCAGCGCGTGGTTCGCGACGAGCCGCAGCCGCGGGCCGGGAGCCCGAGGATCGGCGTCCAGGCGGGCCGCGAGCTGGTCGGGCCACCGGTCCCCCGCCGCCACGGAGGTCCCGATCGTGTACGAGTCGCCGATCGCGACCCACCGCAGGTCGCGCGGGCCGGCGGTCATCCGAACGAGGCGATGGCGTCCACGAGGACGTCCGCGAACCGCTCGCGGTCGATGGCCAGGGCGACGTCGGCGTTGGGGTCGGGGCCCGCGACGCCCCGCGTGTCCACGACCGTCCGACCCCGCGTGATCTCGCCGGTGGTCTCGACATCGACCCGGTACGGCTGCGTCGTGACGAGGCCGGGCAGGGCCACGTGCGCGACGGCGACGGCGTCGTGGATCGGCGACCCGCTCCACCCGTACCGCTCGCGGTGGAACCGTGCGTAGAACCGGAGCAGGTCGGCGAACACGTCGGCCGTCCGCGTGTGCAGCGCGACCAACCGCTCGACGTCGGTGTCGAGGAACAGCGCGGTATGGGTCACGTCGAGGCCGACCATCGTGATCGGCAGCCCGCTGCGGAACACGATTCGGGCGGCCTCCGGGTCGACCCAGATGTTGAACTCGGCGGCGGGCGTCCAGTTGCCCTCCCGCACGGCGCCACCCATCAGGCAGATGTGGGCGATCTTCGGCGCCAGCGCCGGGGCGGCGAGCAGGAGCTGGGCGATGTTCGTCAGCGGCCCGGTCGGGATCAGCGTCACGGGCCCGGGCGCGGCCTCGAGCGTCGCCCGCAGGAACGCGAGCGCGCCGTCGGGCCGGACGTCGGAGCGTGGCTCGGGAAGGTCCGCGCCGTCGAGCCCGCTTTCGCCGTGCACGTCGTCCGCGATCTCGAGCGGGCGGATCAGCGGCGCCGCGGCGCCCGCCGCGACCGGTACGTCCGTGCGGTCGAGGAGCGCCAGGACGCGCAAGGTGTTGCGGGTCGTCTCGCGCAGGCCGACATTGCCGCCGACGGTCGTGATGCCCAGGACGTCGAGCTCCGGGCGGGCGAGTGCGAGCGTGATCGCGAGCGCGTCGTCGTGGCCCGGGTCGCAGTCGAGCAGGACCGGGATCGGCGTGGCTACGGGAGGCTCCCGAACGCCTCGACCAGGAGCGCAGCGAAGCGCTCGCCGTCGATGACGATGCCGACGTCGGCGTTGGGTGCCCGCCCGTCGCGCCGGAGCCGGTACGGCTGGCCGTCGCACACCGTCCGTCCGCGGGCCGGGCCGTCGCTGGCGTCCAGGGCCACGTGGTAGGGCGCGACCTCGACCAGGTCCGGGATCGCGAGGTGCGCGATCGCCACCGCGTCGTGGATCGCCGTCACGGTCGAGCGCGACCACTGCATGTTGCGATCGAGCGCGAAGTCGGTGAGCTCCGCGGCGATCCGCCCCGACCGCGTGCCCGTGTCCCGCAGCGCCTGCGCGTGGGACCGATCCAGCAGCGCCTGGTGGGTGACGTCGAGGCCCATCATCGTGATCGGCACGCCCGAGCGGAACACGATGTCGGCCGCCTCCGGGTCCGCGTAGATGTTGAACTCGGCGGAGACGGTGCTGTTCCCCTCCCCGATCGAGCCGCCCATCAGGCACAGGTGCGCGATCTTCGGCGCGAGGTCCGGGTGCAGCCGTAGCAGCAGGGCGATGTTCGTCAGGGGGCCGATGGGCGCGATCGCCACGGGCTCCGGGCTGGCGGCCAGCAGGCCGGCCATCAGGTCGACGGCGTGGCCCGGGTGGACGGCCGCCGTGGCGGGCTCGAGCTGCGTGTCGCCGAGCCCGCTCTCGCCGTGAACCTCCGTCGCCCGCACGACCGAGCCCAGCAGCGCGCCCGCGGCACCCTCGGCGACCGGGACGTCGTCGCGCCCGTAGGCATGGAGCAGCCGCAGGGCGTTCTCGGTGCAGTGGGTCACGTCGGCGTTGCCGCCCACGGTGGTGACGGCGAGCACGTCGAGCTCCGGGCGGGCGATGGCGAGGCCGATCGCCAGGGCGTCGTCGAGACCCGGGTCGCTGTCGATGATCAGCGGCAGCGGATGGCCGGCCGTGCCATAGGGGGCCGTGCGGGCCGTCGCGGCGACGCCGAAGAACGTCGGTCGGGCCCGGACGGAGCCGGGCTCGTCGCGATAGCCGGCCGACATGGTCAGCCCTGTTCGTAGGGCTGGCCGGCGGCCGCCGGGCCGCGGACCCGTCCGACCACGCCCGCGACCACGATGATCGTCACGAGGTAGGGAACGCTGTTGAGCAGCTGCGGCGGGACGTTGACGCCCAGGATCGCCAGCAGGGTCTGCGTCGTGCCCGCGAAGCCGAACACGAGCGCCGCACCGAGGGCGCCGACCGGGTGCCAGGCGCCGAAGATCATCGCGGCGAGGGCGATGAACCCCTTGCCCGCGACCATCTCCATCCCGAAGTTGCCGGCGACCGAGAGCGACAGGTACGAGCCGGCCAGGCCCGAGATCAGCCCCGCGAGGAACAGCGCCCGGTAGCGGATCGAGATGACGTCGATGCCCACGGTCCCGGCCGCCGCCGGCTTCTCGCCCGAGGCGCGCAATCGCAGGCCCCAGCGGGTCCGGAACAGCATGTACGAGAGGATCGCGACCATCGCGTACATCACGTACACGTAGGGCTTCGCCGAGAAGAAGATCGGGCCGAGGATGGGGATCTCGGCCAGCAGCGGCACGCGCCAGGGTTCGATGGTCGGCGGCGTGTTGAACTGCGTGTTCCGGCTCAGCACCCGCAGGAACAGGAAGTTCGTGATCCCCACCGCGCCGATGTTGATGACCGTGCCCGAGATGATCTGGTCCATCTTGTGGCGGATGCCCATCCAGGCGAGCAGGATCCCGACGCCGCCGGCGACCAGCATGGCCGACGCGATGCCGATGACGCTCGCGATGAACGGATTGCCGGTGACGATCAGGCCGACGCTGGCCGCGACCGAGGCGACGCACGCGCCGATGAGCATCTTGCCCTCGAGGGCGATGTTCAGCATCCCGCTCCGCTCGGACAGGATGCCCGCGAGCGCGCCCAGCGTGATCGGCACCGCGAACTCGAGACTCCCGCCGATCGTGCTCGTCAGGTTGGCCGGCTTGCCATCGAGGACGGCGGCGAGGACGGCCAGCACCCACGGCCAGACGAGCAGGAGGAGCCAGGGCCGCCACCGCAGGGGGGCGCCGCGCAGCAGCTGGAGGATCGCGACGAACCACGAGACGAGGCCGGCGATGATCCACAGGACGGCGACCGAGGTCTCGAGCGCGACGCTCTGCCCGCCCTGCTCATCGACCCAGAACGAGAACTTGGCCGGCGTGTCGAGGCTGCGGCTGCCGAGGTAGAAGGCCAGCAGGCCGAACGCGGCGAACCCGATCGCGCGCAGGCGTGCGTTCCTCGTGGCGCGGCGTGCGGCCAGGCCCTCGCCGCTGACGACCACCACGTCCGTCGCCGCCGTCATATCGGCGCTGCCGGCTGGTGGGGAGCCACGGCCTCCTTCGCGGGATCCACGACCTTGAGCCGCCAGATCGAGCGGATCAGGTTCGGCGCGGCGACGAACATGATGACGAGCGCCATGATGAACACCAGCAGGTCGAACGGCACCCCGGACTGGATGCCCATCAGCTTGCCGCCCGAGGTCAGCGCACCGAACAGCAGCGCGGCCAGGACCACGCCGCTCGGCCGGAGGCCGGCGAGCAGGGCCAGCGCGATCGCGGTGAACCCGATGCCACCGGACAGGTCCAGGGACAGCTGGCCCACGGTGCCGATGACCATGAACGACCCGGCCAGCCCGGCCAGCGCGCCCGAGATGGCCATGGCGAGCATCATCGAGCCGCCCGCGCTCATGCCGGCATACCGGGCGGCCGTAAGGTTGAACCCCGAGGCGCGGAGCTCATAGCCCTTGGTGGTCCGGAACAGCAGGAACGACACCGCCCCGGCCATCAGGAGCGCGATCACGAACCCGTAGTCGAGGCGGATCGCGGGCAGGTTGAAGATCAGGGGGATGTCGACGAAGTTCGACATGGGCTTCGAGACGGGGGCCGTGCTGCCGGGTGCCCGCAGGGTCGACGAACGCAGAGCGAAGAAGACGACCTGGGCGGCGATGTAGTTGAGCATGATGGTCGTGATGACTTCATGGGCGCCCGTCCGCGCCTTGAGGAAGCCCGGGATGAACCCCCAGAACCCCCCGAACAGCACCCCCATCGTGATCGACAGGAGGAGGATCGCGAACGACGGCACCTGCCCCTGGAGGACGAAGGCCGTGATCGTCGCGCCGAGGGCGCCGATCATGAGCTGGCCGTCGACGCCGATGTTGAACATCCCGGCGCGGAACGAGACGGCCACGGCCAGCCCTGTCAGGATCAGGGGCGTGGACGTGACCAGCGTCTCGGTCAGCGGACGGACGGCGGTCGCGATGTCCGCGGAGTTGCCCGTCTGGAGCGCCGTCAGGATGCGCACGGGGTCACCGAACGCCCCGGACAGCATCGCGCCGTAGCCCGTGAGCACGCCGCCGACTGCGCCACCGAGGGCTCCCACGGGATCCGTCCCGATCTTGGACAGGCTCGCGAAGTCGGTCAGGATGATCACCACCGCGCCGAACAGCAAGGCGGTGATCAGGGCCAGCAGCGGCACCAGGCTCCGGTGCAGGAGCCCCTTCGCCCTCGTCATGCCGCGACCCCGCCGCCGAACTCGGCGCCGCCCATCAGCAGGCCCAGCTTCTCGTGGGTGGCATCGCTCCCGGACACGATGCCGACGATCCGGCCCTCGAACATCACGGCGATCCGGTCGCCCACGGCGATGACCTCGTCCAGCTCGGTGCTGACGAGCAGGATCGCCGCGCCCGCATCCCGCTGTTCGACCAGGCGCCGGTGGATGTACTCGATCGAGCCGACGTCCAGGCCACGCGTCGGCTGGGCCGCGAGCACGAGCTTCACGGGCACCGAGAACTCGCGCGCGACGACGACCTTCTGCTGGTTCCCACCCGACAGCGATCCCGCGTGCGTGTCGATCGACGGCGTGCGGATGTCGAACTCCTTGACACCCTTGGCGGCCTGTTCCGCGACGGCCGCAGGGTTGAGGATCCCCCGTTTGCTGTACGGCTGGCGATGGTACGTGTCGAGGATGTAGTTCTCGGCGACGGTCATCGTGGCGATCAGCCCGTCCCGGCCCCGATCCTCCGGGATGTGGGCGACGCCGAGGTCCGAGACCTCGCGCGGCGACGCCTTCTCGATGTGGTGGCCCGCGATCGTCGCCTCGCCCGCGTCGAACGAGCGGAGGCCGGCGATCGCCTCGATGAGCTCGGTCTGCCCGTTGCCCTGGACCCCGGCGATCACGACGATCTCACCGGCGTGGACGTCGAGGTCGACGCCGTTGACCGCCAGCTCGAGGCGGTCGTCGCGGACCTCGGCGCCGCGCAGGCTGAGCACGACCTCGCCCGGCTTGGCCGGCCCCTTGCGGACGATCAGCTCCACGTCGCGGCCGACCATCAGGTTCGCCAGCTCCTGGCGCGTCGCGGTCTTGGGGTCCGCGCTGCCGGCCACGCGACCCCTGCGCAGGACGACGACGTCGTCGGCGACCTCGAGGATCTCGTTGAGCTTGTGGGTGATGAAGATGACCGTGGTGCCGGTGGCCGTCAGGGAGCGCATGATCCCGAACAGCTCCTCGGTCTCGAACGGGGTGAGCACCGCGCTCGGCTCGTCGAGGACGAGGATGTCGCTCTGGCGATACAGCGCCTTGAGGATCTCGACTCGCTGGCGGACGCCGACCGGCAGGCTCTCGATCTTCGCGTCAGGGTCGACGTCCAGCTTGTACTGGTCGGACAGCCCGACGATCCTCTTGCGCGCCGCCGCGCGGTCGAACGTGCCGAACCGGTTGGTGACCGTCTCGGCGCCCAATGCCACGGCCTCGACCACGTCGAAGACCGGCACGAGCATGAAGTGCTGGTGGACCATCCCCACGCCGGCTCGAATGGCCGCGGCGGGATCCTCGAACACGCGCTCTTCGCCGTCGATGAAGATCGCTCCCGAATCGGGCTTGTACAACCCGGACAGGATGTTCATGAGCGTGGTCTTGCCGGCGCCGTTCTCACCCAGCAGGCCGAGCACCTTGCCTCGGTCGGCCGAGATGGAGATCGCGTCGTTCGCGAGGACGCCCGGAAACCGTTTCGTGATGTCGCGCAGTTCGAGCCGCATCAGCAGGGCCTCGACATCAAGGAGACCGCCCCCGGTCCGCGTGGCGGGCCGGGGGCGGTCGTTGTGGCTCTAGGTTCGCACGCGCCTGACTAGCAGCCGCGCCCGAGGAAGCTACAAACGGTCACGCTGCCGTCGGCGATCGCCGCCGCCAGCGTGTCCAGCTCGGCCTTGGTCTCGGCCGGGATCTGGCTGTCGAACTCGTGGAAGGGCGCCAGGAGGACGCCCTTGTTGGCGAGCGTGCCCGAGTAGTCCTCGCCGCCGAGATCGCCGGCCGAGGTCTTCTTGATCACGTCGAGGACGGAGACGTCGATGGCCTTCTGCGCGGAGGTGAGGATCGCGCCCGCGTACTCCGGCAGGGTCAGGGCCTGGTCGTTGTCGACGCCCACGGCCCACTTGTTGGCCGCCAGCATCGCCTTGATCGTGCCGTTGCCCGTCTCGCCGGCGACCGGATGGACGATGTCGACACCCTCACCGAGGAAGGTCTTCGCGAACTGCTCGCCCTTCGACGGGTCGTTCCAGGTGTCGGTCCCGCCGCTGCCGCCGACGAAGGTGCCCTTCTCCGTGGGATCGGCCTGCGAGCCGTCCCAGCCGAAGACCTCGACGTTCTTGCCCTTCTGCTGGTTGTAGTACTGGACGCCGGCGTACCAGCCGTCCATGAACCGGGTCACGCCCGGGAAGGCGAGGCCACCGTAGGTTGCGACCTTGCCGGACTTGGTGAAGCTCGCCGCAAGGTAGCCGGCGAGCATCGCGGCCTGGTCGACCTGATAGTCGAGCCCGGTAAAGTTCGCGGGCACGCCGGGAGGCGGATCGTCGGCCGTGCCGGGGGTGAAGTCGTCGCCCGCGGAGTTCCAGGTGGCGTCGACCTGACCGAACGCGATGTCCGGGTTGGCGAGGGTCGCCTTCGCCGTGGCCGAGCCCTGGAGGAAGCCGACGGTGATGATCGTCTGGCAGCCCTGGTCGATCAGCCGCTGGATGTTGGCCTCGTAGTCGGTCGAGCCCTGCGCTTCTGCCGAGGCGGTCTGGAAGCCCAGTGCCTTGGCGTCGTCGAGGCCCTTCTTGGCGAGGTCGTTGAAGCCCTTGTCACCGAGGCCACCGGTGTCGAAGGCGACGCACGCCTTGTAGTCGGTGTTCAGCGCCTCGGACGGGGCCGCGCTCATCGCCCCGGAGGCGGCCTCGCTCGCCGCCGCCGTGGGTGCGCTCGATGGAGCCTGAGTTGCCGCCTGCGAAGCCGGGGCGGACGTTGCCCCGCTCCCAGAACAGGCGCCGATCAGGATGGCTGACGTCGCGCCGAGCGCGATCAGCCTGCGTGTAACCTGCAAGGTGCACTCCTCCTGTGATCCCGGACACCCCTCGGCTGCGGGCCGGGTCGAGCCGTAGAGTACGGCAAGAATTGGTCGTGCGCGCGCCTTCGGACGTAAACAATTTCGGGTTCGAAACGAGGCGTCGGCAACGTCGGGCCCGGGCCTCCGGAGCCGGGCACCTCCACCGTCGACACGGGAGCACGCCGCGATGGCCACACGGGACGCCGATCGGGACCTCGTGGCGGCGCTGATCGCGATCTCCGAGGACCGTTTCCCGATCCCGCTCCTCGACGACGCCGGCATCGCCGAGCTGCTGCGTTCGCGACCGCGGATCGCGCTCGTGGGGGCGTCGTCGAACCCCGCCCGACCGTCTCACGGGGTGATGCGCGCCCTCCGCCAGGCGGGCTACGACGTGGTCGCCGTGAACCCGCGCGAGTCGGCGATCGACAGCCTGCCGTGCTATCCCAGCGTCGCGGACGCCGTCGCGGCGACAGGCCCGGTCGACATCGTCGACGTGTTCCGTCGCCCCGACCTGTGCGCGGAGCACGCCCGCGAGGCGGTCGCCGTCGGCGCCCGGTGCCTGTGGCTCCAGCTGGGCATCGCGAACGAGGAGGCGGGCCGGATCGCGCACGCGGCCGGGCTCTCGGTCGTCATGGACCGCTGCACGATCGTCGAGCACCGGCGGCTGGCCGCCGCCTGACCGGGCGACGTCGGGCGCCACGAACGGCGGCTGGTCAACGCGTCGCCGCGCGCACCCCCGGGCATACTGGCCCGATCCCGCGCCGCCGGCGGTCGTCCGCGCCGACGCGCCATCGACCGGAGGACCCGATGCCCCAGATCCACCTCCACGCGGAGCCCGGCGACTACGCGCCCGTCGTCCTCCTGCCCGGCGATCCCAACCGCTCGACCCGGATCGCCGCCCGCTTCGACGGGGGCCTCGAGGGCAGTCGCCTCGTGACCTCGCACCGTGGCCTGCTCGGCTACACGGGCAACGTGGACGGCGTCCCGGTGTCGGTCCAGACGACGATGATGGGGGCCCCGACGACCTCGATCGTGGTCGAGGAGCTGCTGATGCTCGGCGTGACGACGTTCATCCGCGTCGGCACGACCGGCGGCTTCGGGCGCACGGCGATCGGCGACGCCGTGGTGGCGATGGCGGCCGCGGCCAACACCGGCGTGGGCGACGTGCTCGGCGGCGGCGAGGCGACCGCGCCGACCGCGAGCCTGGACGTCGTCCTCGCGCTGGTCGACGCCGCCCGCGCCCTGGGCCTGACGACGCACGTCGGCCCGGTCGTCACGGGGGACGTGTTCTACGACCCGAACCCCGCGGGCTCCGGGCGCTGGGCGCGGCGGGGCTACCTGTCGGCGGAGATGGAGACCGCCGCGCTGTACCTGATCGCGATGCGCGAGCAGGGCAAGGGCCGGCCGGTCCGTGCCGGCTGCATCCTCACCGTGTCGGACGTGATCACGGACGCGGCCGAGGGCGAAAGCGGCGAGACGCGCCAGGGCGGCAAGGAGAGCTGGTTCCGGCCGCCCGAGGACGAGGTCACCCGTCGCGTCGACCTCACGATCGGCGCCGCGCTGGCCGCCGCCGCGGCGCTCGGCCGCTTCTGATCCAGCGCGCGCCCGCGCCCGCGCCCGCGGTCCGCCTGGCGGCCGACTCGTGGCGTCATGCTCCGATGTGTCCGCGCAGCGCACCGTCCATGCATTGGCAGGCCCCTGGCGCCACGAGAGGGCCGCTGTCCGAACCGGATCGGGCGTCGCGTCGTGGGTTGTCCGCGGGGCGGCCCGGCACGGACAGGGCGGTCCGGCTATTCGACGAAGGACAGCCCGAGCTCGAAGTCGGCCAGCAGGTCGTCGATGTCCTCGCAGCCCACCGAGACGCGGACGAGGCCGTCGCGCTTCGGCTGCGGGTAGACCAGGGTGAACACGTCGCCCAGGCTGACGCCGATGTCGCACAGCCGGAGGTGATCGGTGAACGCGGACATCGACGGGACGCCGCCCCGCGGCCGGAACGTGACCATCGCGCCGAAGCGGTCGCCCAACAGCCGGGCCGCGACCGCGTGGTCGGGGTGCGACGCCAGGCCCGGGTAGCGGACCCAATCTACGCGCGAGTCGGCTTCCAGGAACGCCGCCAGCCGGGCCGCGTTCGCCGACCCCTTCGCGGATCGGAGGGGCAGCGTCCGGACGCCGCGCAGCACAAGGAAGCTCGCGAACGGGCTCGCGGCCTGGCCGAAGGTATCGGTCTGCTTGCGGATCGGCGCGATCAGCGACTCCGGGCCGGCGACCACGCCCGACACCGCGTCGCCGTGCCCGGACAGGTACTTCGTCGCGGCGTGGAGCACGAGGTCCGCGCCATGCTCGAGCGGCCGGAGCAGCGCCGGCCCGAGGAACGTGTTGTCGGCCACGACGATGACGCCGTGGCGGTGCGCCATCGAGGTGATCGCGTCGAGGTCCGCGATCCGCAGCCGCGGGTTCGTCGAGCATTCCAGGAACAGCAGCCGCGTGGCCGGCGTGATCGCCGCCTCGACGGCCGCGACGTCGGTCGTGTCCACCGCCGTCACCGAGATCCCGCGCTTCGGCAGGTCCTCCTCCATCAGCACGGTGGTGATCGCGAACAGCTCGTCGCCCACCACGAGGTGGTCGCCCGACGACAGGTGGGCGAACAGCGTGGCCGCGACCGAGGCCATCCCCGACGCGGCCACGACGCAGTCCTCGGCCCCTTCCAGGGACGCGATCTTCTCCTCCAGCGCCCGGTTCGTCGGGTTGCCGGTCCGCGAGTAGAAGTACGCCGTCGGGTCCCAGGCCATGGCCCGGTCGACCGCGTCCTCCTTCTCCGCCGCGGTGTCGAACGCGAACGTGGCGGTCGCGTAGATCGGGGTGTTGTGCGCGTGCGTGACCGGGTCCGGGCGCTCTCCCGCGTGGATCGCCCGCGTGGCGAAGCCCTCCCCGTCCGTCCGCTCCCGCATCACGCCCTCGTCCTCGATCGGCCGGCCTCGTCGTCGGTCGGCGGCCAGCGGCCAGTCTAGGGTCTGGGGTCGCGGGCGCGCGGCGGCGTGCCGGCCGCGGGGCCTACGCTTAGGCCGTGGACCGCTCGAACTGGTGGAGGGAGCTGCCGCGGGACGTCGCCGCGGACCTGGCCGCGGTGTGGGTGCCCGTCGGGCTGCCGGGGTTCTCGGGCGACACCAAGCATCGGCGGCAGGCGGTCCTCGATGCGCGGTTCGGCGCCGACGGCTGGCGCATCGGGCACCTGGTCCGGGGGCGCATCCTGCCGCCGGCCGAGGCGATCGCCGAGTACGAGGAGGCGTACCGGCGGTTCCTGCGCGACCGGCCCTCCCTGGTCCGGTTCCTGGTCGCCGTCTGCGGCAACGTGTACGACGACCGGGTGGAGAACGTGCACGAGCCCGACGCGTACGACCAGCCCGAGACGATCCAGAACCACTACCAGGACATCTCCGTCCGGCGGGTCATCGCCGAGCTCGTCGACGATCCCGGCTGGCCCGAGGTGGCCGACACGCCCGAGGAGACGGTCGAGATGGTCGACCTCGGCACCGGCCGGTCGCTCCCGGCCCCGCGGGCGCGCGGCTTCCGAGGCCGCTACCTGCTCCAGATCCGCGATCCGCTGTCGCCCGGCTACGTCCTGAACCCCGCCGTCGTCCCGGTCCACGACCCGGCGCTGATCACGACCCTCCCCGAGCGTCGCGAGTGGTACCACCAGGAAGGCTGCGGACATCTCTCGGTGGAGGCGTTCTGGCAGATGAGCAAGGTGATCGAGGTCCGCTACGACCGGTTCCTCGCCCTGGGCGACGACCGCATCCTGCCGCTCGCGGACCTGTGACCGACGGAGCCGACCTCGAGGACCGGGTGGCCCGACCCAACGTCCTCCTCGGCGCCATCAGCCTCGACATCTACGTGGGGAGGGACCTCGTCCTGCCCGGCGGCGGCGTGCTCAACATGGCCTGGCAGTGGCGGCGGTCCGGGGTCCCGTTCCGGCTGCTGACGCGGGTCGGCGACGACCGCCCGGAGGTGTTCCGCGACTTCCTCGACCGGCACGGGATCCACGTCGAGCCCGGCCTGGTCGCGCCCGGCCGATCGGCGTCCATCGACATCGTCATCCAGCCCGACCTCCAGCCCTGGATGGACAACTACGTCGAGGGCGTCTGGGCGGCGTTGCGCCTGCGACGCGACGAGGAGGCGCTGGTGCGGTCGGCGGCGAGCGTCCACCTCGTGCTGGTCGAGGGCGCGATCCGCGAGCTCCGGCGCCTGGCCGAGGCGGGATCGACGCGCGGGGTCGAGGTCACGGCCGACTTCCTCGGCTTCCGCCACTACACGCTCGAGCGATTCGCCGACACCATGACCGACGTCGACATCGGGTTCGTGGGTTGGCCGGGCGGGCTCGATGACCCGGCCGTGGACGGGATCCGCTCGATCGCGCACGACCTGGCCAGGCTCGTCGTCGTGACCTTCGGCTCGCAGGGCGTGCGCGTGTTCGACGGGCGGCCGGGCGGCGGCGGCGACCGGTTCGTCCCGGTCGAGGCGGTCTCGGTCCAAGGCACCACGCTGGGCTGCGGGGACGCGTTCATCGCCGGGTTCCTCGAGGCGTGGCGCTCCTCGCGCGACGTCGAGGCGGCCGTGCAGCGCGGGAAGGCCCTCGGAGCGGAGGCCACGGCCTGGCGTCGACCTCTCCCCGACGACGCCTACGGCCCGGCGGCGGCGACCGCCCTTGCCGCCGCGGATGCCGACGCGCTGGCCGGTTGAGCGCGGCTCGTCAGGAGGGCGCGCTGGCGTCGGCTCAGCCGGACGCGGGGTAGCCCAGCGCGCGCATGGCCGTGTCGAACTCCTCCCTGGTGATCTCGCCGCGCGCAAGCCGGTCGGCGAGCACCGATCGCGGATCCGGCGCGGGCGTCGCGGGCCTCGACTGGCCGGCGAGCACCTTGAGAAACGCGATGGCGATGCCGACGACGAGCACCGCGATGACGACCACGATCAGCAGCTCGGTTGGCCCGATGTTGAACACGCGCCGCCCCTCCTGGTCTGCGATTCACCTGCTCGCTCAGCGTGTGCGCGCGAGCTCCCCGTACTGTGCCGCACCGCGAGCGTCGATGTCCGCCCGCACGAGCACGTCGCGTGCCGTCGGCCTCCGCACCGCCCGGCGCCATCAGCGCAGGATGAACCCGATGACGATGCATACGACGCCGACGCCGACGATCGCGCCACCGATCTGCGTCTGGCGACGGAGGATCTGCATCGCGACCGACGCGCCGGTCTTGGAGTCGTCTGAACGCAGGCCGCCACGCCACGCCTCATAGCGGGCGACGTTCGCGTCCTGCTCCTTGAGAGCCTTGTACCGCTGGTACGGGCCGTAGGCGCGTTGCGCACCTACGACGATCAGGACGACGCCGACAACGATCAGGACCAGGGCGAGCACGGCCATCGTCAGCCTCCGGTGTCGAGGCGCTGCCTGACCAGCACCGTCGCGCGGGCCGCGTCGGCGGCGCCGCCCGTCGCCTTCATGACCTGTCCGACGAAGAAGCCGATCACGGGCTTGCCGGCGCGATAGTCATCGACGGCCTTGGGGTTCGCGGCGATGACGGTGTCGATGTGGCCAAGCAGCGCGTCGTCGTCGGAGATCGGTCCCGGCCCTGCGCCTTGGAGCAGGGCGTCGGCGTCCGTGCCATCGGCGAGGTGACGGTCGAGCAGCTCGCGCCCCGAGGGACGGGAGACCCGGCCATCGACGATCGCGGCCAGCAGCGTCGCGATCCCCTGCGGTGACGACGCGCCGGCGGTCCCGGCGTCGTTGATTCCGGTCGCCTTGGTAGCCCGCGCGTGCGCGCCGGTCACGAAGTTGGCGACCTCCTTGGCCGGCAGGTCCGGGCCTGCGGCCGAGATCGCCTCGAAGGCCCCCGTCATGCCTGGGTCGGCGACGATCACGGCGGCGTCGTAGTGGGTGATGCCAAGCCCCTCGTAGCGCGCCCGACGGGCGGCGGGCAGCTCGGGCAGGGACGAACGGACGCGGTCGATCCACGCCGGCTCGACGTGGAGCGGCGGCAGGTCCGGCTCCGGGAAGTAGCGGTAGTCGTCGGACGTCTCCTTCGCCCGCATCCGATACGTGGACTGCCGCCCGTCGTCCCAGCCGCGGGTCTCCATCGTCAGAGGCTCGCCGGCGTCGAGGGCCGCGGCCTGGCGCTCGATCTCGAACGCGATCGCCCGCTCCACCGCCCGGAACGAGTTCATGTTCTTGACCTCGACCCGCGTCCCGAACGGCGCCTCGCCCCTGAGGCGCAGCGAGACGTTGGCCTCGACCCGCATCTGGCCGCGCTCCATGTCGGCATCGCTCGCGCCGATCGCGCGCATCAGCAGCTGGAGCTCCTCCGCGTAGCGGCGGGCCTGCTCGGCGGTGCGGATCTCCGGCTCGGTCACGATCTCCATCAGCGGGGCGCCCGACCGGTTGAAGTCGACCAGCGTCGTCCTGCGGCCGTCGGTGTCGACGGCGTCGCCGTGGACGAGCTTGGCGGTGTCCTCCTCGAGGTGCGCCCGCGTGATGTTCACCAGGAACGGGCCGTCGGACGTCTCGATGGACAGCCGGCCGGCGGACGCGAGCGGGATGGCGTACTGGCTGATCTGGTAGCCCTTGGGCAGGTCGGGATAGAAGTAGTTCTTGCGCTCCCACTGGGTGCGCTCGGGGATGTGGGCATCGATGGCGAGCCCGGTCGCGATCACGAACTCCACCGCGCGCCGGTTGATGACCGGCAGCGTGCCCGGGAGGCCCAGGCACACCGGGCAGACGTGCGTGTTCGGCGGCGCCCCGTCGTAGGCGGTCGAGCACCCACAGAACATCTTCGACATGGTCTTGAGCTGGCAGTGGATCTCGATGCCGACGACGGCTTCGTAGCGGTCGAGGACGGCGGCGACCCGCTCCGCCGTGGCGGTCATCGGTGGGTCACCGCGATCCCCTGCATGGCCATCCCGGCGGACGCGAGGAACAGCCCGTACATGGCGACGGTCAGCCAGACCAGGGACAGCGCGAGGTTGCGAACGGCCATCCGCACGCGCGTCCGGCTGTAGACCGGGCGGGTTGCGTCGATCAGGGTGCGCGTCGTATCGCCCTGGCGGATCAGCGGCAGCAGCGCCGACCGCGCCGCGACGTAGCTCCGCCACGCGGCGTACGTCGCGGCGGCGAGCCCGGCCACCAGGGGAACGCCCTCGAACACGGGCGAAGTTTCGCACAGGGGCTCGGTCGCACGCGGGGCCCTGCCGACCCCGGGCCGGCCAGCGGCCCACCGGTGGCGGCGCGCCACGGCCGGGCCGGTGTGCGGCCCGTTCATGGCCGTAACGCCCGTCCATGCCATGCGCCGGCCGCCGAGCGGCCCGCTCCGGGCACGACGACCCGGCTGGTCCGCCAGGCGGACCGGGCGAGGCGGTGACTCTCGATCGGCGACGTGGGACGCTGGCTCGCGGCGGGGCGCGTGCCTGGTCGCCCCGCGTGCACTGCGGCGGTCGAACCGCCGTTTCGCGCGCCCGGCGTGCGGGTTGGAGGTTCCCGGCCTTCGAACCGGCGCGTTGGTCGCCCAGCGTGCCATGGGAGGACGCCGACCGCCGCAGTGAACGCCCGGCGCGCACGGGCCGCGAGGGCGCGGCACCCGAAAGCGACGAGCGGGTTCCGCGCGGGTTGCCGATCGGCATGAGCACGACGCGAGAACCCGTGAGAGCGCTCTCTTGACATGGAGGTGTAGTGTGCCCACATCAGCGTGAGAGCGCTCTCATGGAGACCGGCTTGACGACCAACGGCCGAGACCCGCGCACCGGCGGCGCAACCCTTGAGCAGGTGGCCAAGGTTGCGGGCGTCTCCCGTGCCACAGTCTCTCGCGTCGTCAACGGGTCGCCCCGCGTGAGCGGCGACGTGAGGCGCGCCGTCGAGGCCGCCGTCGTCGAGCTGGGGTATGTCCCCAACCGGGCCGCCAGGAGCCTCGTCACCCGCCGGAGCGACTCGATCGGCGTCGTCATCGCCGAGCCCAGCGGGCGCGTGTTCACGGATCCGTTCTTCCCGCGGCTCCTCCGCGGGATCAGCGCCTCGCTCACCGCCCGCGACCTGCAGCTCGTCCTCCTCATGCCGTCGTCCGTCAGCGAGACGCATCGGACGGCCGACTACCTCGCCGCCGGCCACGTCGACGGCGTCCTCATCGTCAGCCTCCACGACGACGACCCCCTCCCCGGCCGCATCGCCGAGGCGGGCATCCCGATGGTGGTCTCGCCGCGACCGCGGCGGCCGATGTCGGTCAGCTACGTCGACGTCGACAACCGCGGCGGCGCCAACAGCGCCGTGGCCCATCTCGTCGGCCAGGGCCGGCGGGTCATCGCAACGGTCGCAGGCCCCTCGGACATGGCGCCGGGCGTCGACCGCCTCGCCGGCTACCGCGACGCCTTGCTGGATGCCGGCCTCGGCTCCGACCCCAGTCTCGAGGCGGTTGCCGACTTCACCCAGGACGGCGGCACCAAAGCCATGGAGCGGCTACTCTCCGCCCGCCCGGACATCGACGCCGTGTTCGCCGCCTCAGACCTGATCGCGGCGGGCGCGCTATCCGTGCTGGCCGCCGCCGGTCGCCGGGTCCCCGAGGACGTCGCCGTCGTCGGGTTCGACGACTCGCCGGTCGCCACCAGCACGCGCCCGGCCCTCACCAGCGTTCGCCAGCCGATCGAGGAGATGGGCCAGGAGATGGCCCGGCTGCTCATCGACACCGTCGAGGGGGCGGATCGCGCGCCACGGCGCGTGATCCTCGCCACCGAACTCATCCGTCGGGCCTCGAGCGCCGGGAGGCGTTCGCCCTGAGCCGGCCGGCGACCGGCGGGTGGCGGCTGTTGGGAGATCGCCACCCCAATCCATTTCGGCCTCACTCATCGAGGTAGGAGATCCGAAGGGATCTCGAACAGGAGGAGTCGATCGCGATGTTCCAATCACGATCTGGTCCGCGGGCCCTCGTGGCGCTCGCGGGCACTGTCGCCATCGTGATGGCGGCATGCTCGGGGTCGACCGCGACCCCCGCGCCCAGCGCCGCTCCGAGCCAGGCCGCCGTCGTCAGCGCGGCCCCCAGCGCAACCCCCGAACCGACCCCGCTCCTGACGGCCGCGCCCGTCGACGCCAGCGTGCCCGGCCCCAACGGCGGCCAGATCATCCGCTGGTTCGTCGGCCTGGGCGCGGGTGGTCAGCCGCAACAGATCCAGGTCCAGACCGACTTCGTCAACAAGTTCAACAACGACCCCGCGAACAAGGACAAGGCGTACATCTCGCTCGAGATCTACGACAACAAGGTCGCGGCCAACATCCTCAAGACGCAGATCGCCGCCGGCAACGCGCCGGACATCGTCGGCCCGGTCGGCGTCGAGGGGCTGAACCTGTTCATCGACCAGCTCGCCGACCTGCAGCCGCTGATCGACTCGACCGGCTACGACATGAGCAAGTACCCGGCGGCCCTGGCCGACTTCTTCAAGATCGGCAAGGGCGGCGCCACGATCGGCGTCCCGTTCGGGACCTACCCGTCGATGCTCTGGTACAACAAGAAGTTGTTCGATGAGGCGAACCTGCCGTACCCGCCGACCAAGGTCGGCGACCTCTACGAGGGCAAGCCGTGGGACATGGCCGCCGTTCGCGACCTGGGCATGAAGCTCACCGTTGACAAGAACGGCAACGACGCGACCAGCGCCGACTTCGATCCCGACAACATCGTGCAGTGGGGCTTCGACTCCCAGTGGGCCGACAACAGCCCGACGGCCGAGACGGCCCTGTTCGGCGCCGGCTCGTTCCTCGCCGACGACGGCAAGACGGCCCAGATCCCCGACCCGATGCGGACCGGCATCCACTGGTTCAACGACGGCGTCTGGAAGGACCACTTCATCCCCAACCAGAACCAGGTCAACAGCGACCTGCTGGCCAAGGGCAACGAGTTCCAGTCGGGCAACCTCGCGATGAATGAGATCCACACGTGGTACTCCTGCTGTGTGAACCCGGCGGCCCCGGCCAAGCCCATCGTCGGAGACAACTTCGGCTGGGCCGTCGCCCCGTCGTACAACGGCAAGACCACCGCCAAGCTGCACGCCGACACGTTCAGCATGCTCAAGACCACCAAGCACCCGGACGAGACCTTCGCGGTCCTGTCCGCGCTCGCGGCCTCCGGCGAGCTGGCGACCATCTACGGCGCCATGCCGGCCGACCCGTCCCAGACGCAGCCGTTCAAGGACGCCATCGAGGCGGCCTACCCGAAGGCCAAGCTCGACTGGGGCGTCCCGGAGGCCATGCTCGAAAACCCGGACATCCCCAACCACCAGGCCTGGGTCCCGGACTATGCCAAGAGCAAGGCCGCCTGGCAGGCCTTCGGCGTCGGCTATCGCACCGCGCAGAGCGCGGACATCGACGCCGACCTCGACAAGCTCAAGGACACGCTCCAGGGCATCTTCGACGCTGCCCCGGACAAGAACCCCTAGAACTCTCCTCCTCCAGCGCCCTCCCGGGTCGGTGCCCCGACCACCCGGGAGGGCGATCTTTCCCCCAATCGTCTGCATCCCGGACCAGCACGGAGCCCGAACGCACCGATGAGCGCGACGATCGAGGAACTGCCCACGACGCCCGTGCCCGCCGGTCGCCCGTTCGTGCTCCGTCCGTCCGTCCGCGAGGCGCTCTGGGGGTACGCGTTCATCGGACCGTGGCTGATCGGCCTCGTGCTGTTCATCGCCGGTCCAATGATCGCGTCGTTCGTGATGTCGCTGACCGACTTCAACCTCGTCCATCCCGAGGCGACCAGGTTCGTCGGTATCGACAACTACGTCCGGATGACGAACGACCCGACGATCGGCCAGTCGCTCGCCGCGACCCTCAAGTTCGCCTTGCTCGCCATCCCGATCACGATGGGCGCGAGCCTCGGCTTCGCCCTGCTGCTCAACCATCCGAAGATGCCGGCCAAGGGCCCGCTGCGCACGCTCGTCTACATGCCGATCATGATCCCGCTCGTCGCCTCGACGCTCGTGTGGATCGGCTTCCTCAACACCGAGACCGGCTGGCTCAACGAGATCCTCGGCTCCGTCGGGCTCCCGCAGCCCGACTGGATCAACAGCGAGACGTGGATCTACCCGGCCCTGTCGTTGATCGGGCTGTGGGCGATCGGCAACTTCATGATCATCAACATCGCCGGTCTCCAGTCGGTGCCGACCGAGCTGTACGAGGCCGCGCGCATCGACGGCGCGGGCATCTGGCAATCGTTCCGCCGGATCACGATCCCGCTGATGTCACCGGTGCTGTTCTACAACCTCGTGATCATCCTGATCGGCACGTTCCAGTACTTCACCCAGGCCTACGTGATGACCAACGGCCGGGGTGATCCGAACAACGCCACGCTGTTCATCAACCTCGTGCTGTTCCGCGAAGGGTTCGTGTTCAACCACATGGGCTACGCGGCGGCGATCGCCTGGCTGCTGTTCGTGATCGTGCTCGTGCTGACGATCGCGCTGTTCGGCTTCGCGCGGAAGCGCGTGTACTACGCGGGCAGCGAGCGATGACGGCCACGGCCCAGACCCAGGAGTCCCGCGACAAGGCCCGCGGCCGGGCCTTCAGCGAGCGCGGGCCGGTCGCACGCTCGTACCGCAAGTTCCTCGGGCGGTCGATGCTGCTGATGTTCGCGCTGGTGATCATCAGCGCCCTCCTGCTGCCGATGCTGTACATGGTCACGACGGCGTTCCAGCAGCCCGGGCAGTCGACCACGCCGGGCGCCCCGGTCTGGCCGGCCGCCCCGCAGACGGCGCAATACCAGGGACAGGACTACCCCGTCTACACGGTCCCGTTCCCGGATGGGACGACGCGCCAGCTGATCCTCATCGAGCCCGGCCGCGAGTCGAGCGTGTTCATCGACCCGACCGACGCGACGCAGACGCCGATCGAGTGGCAAGGCCGCTGGCGGACGTTGGAGCAGGCGTGGACGTTCGCGCCGCTCATCGACAACTTCACGACCGCCTGGAACCAGCTGAACTTCCCGCGGCTGCTGCGGAACACGTTCGGGATCGCGATCCTGAGCACGATCGGCGCAGTGCTGTCGTCGATCCTGGTCGCCTACGGGTTCGCGCGGTTCCGGTTCCCCGGCAAGAACGTGCTGTTCGTCGTGCTGATCGCGACGATCATCCTGCCGTTCCAGGTCACGCTGCTGCCGCAGTACGTGCTGTTCACGTGGCTGGGCTGGAACGGGACCTGGCTGCCGCTGATCATCCCCCACTGTTTCGCCAACGCCTATAACGTGTTCCTGCTGCGCCAGTACTTCCTGTCGATCCCGCGCGAGCTGGATGAGGCGGCGATGATCGACGGCGCCGGGCCGTTCCGGATCCTGCGCTCGATCATCGTCCCCCAGTCGATCGCCGCGATCACGGCGGTCAGCCTGTTCCACTTCTTCTTTGCCTGGAACGACTTCTTCATGCCGCTGCTGTACCTCGGGAGCAAGCCCGAGCTGCAGCCGATGTCGATCGCGATCCAGCAGTACAACGCGCTGTACGCGAGCCAGCCGACGCTCATCCAGGCGTCCGCGCTGCTGACGATGGCGGTCCCGATCGTCATCTTCCTGCTGGCCCAGCGCGCGTTCATGCGCGGCGTGGTCGTCACCGGCATCGACAAGTGAGTGCGGCGAAGGCAAGCGAGGCCGCGGCCCAGGCTGCCGCCGACGACGCCGGCGCCCCGCAGGACACCGACTGGCCGGCCATCCCCGCCGTCGCGTGGCGTCGCGGGATCGGCGTCCCGTGCGACGGCGTCGGGCATGCCCGCGTCGACATGCCGATCCTCGACGACGGCGAGTTCTCGGGCGTCCCGATCGGCGGCCTGGGGACCGGCAGCATCGGGCGGACGTACCGGGGCGACGCCGCGCGCTGGCACCTCGAGGTCGGCAGCCATCGCCACGAGCCGGTCGCCGCGGACGGCTTCTCGCTGTTCGTCGGCGGTCCAGACGGGTCGCGCGCTACCGTCCTGTCGGCGCTGCGCCCAGCCGACCTCCCCGACTGGGGCTGGTCCCTGCCCGTCGGCGGCGGGACGTACCACGCGCTGTTCCCGCGGGCGTGGCAGGCGTTCGAGCCCGACGCCCTGGGCGTGCGCCTCGTCGGCGAGCAGCTGTCGCCGGTCATCGCCCGGGACCTCGAGCGGAGCGCCCTGCCCGTCGGGGTGTTCGAGTGGTGGATCGAGAACCCGGGGCCCGACCCGTTGACGGTCGGGCTCCTGTTCACCTGGGCCGATCCGTTCGCCGCGACGGGTCCCGCCGCGCCGCGACCGCACTGCGTCGTGACGGAGGGGGACGCCCTCGCCGTCGAGTTCGGCGACGCGGCAGGCGACGCGCCGACGGCCCTCCGCGGGACCCTGGCCATCGCCGCGCTGGGCGGCGACGGCGTGGAGTTGAGCGCGCGCTCGACGTTCGATCCGGTCGCCGACCGGGAACTTTGGTCGGACTTCGCCGCCGACGGGCGGCTGGAGTCAGGGGGCGGGCCATCGGAGGGCGGTCGGCAAGCGGATCGGGCGTCGGGCGCGGCGGTGGCGGCGACGTTCGTGCTGGGCCCGCGCGAGCGTCGCTCGGTGCGGTTCGCGATCGCCTGGGACCTGCCGGTGGTCGAGTTCGGCGCCGGCCGCCGCTGGTGGAAGCGCTACACGAAGGCGTGGGGCCGGACCGGGACGAGGGCCGTGGAACTCGCGCGGCACGCCCTCGCCGAGGCGCCCGCGTGGCGGCGGGCGATCGAGGCGTGGCAGGCGCCCTACCTCGGCGACCCGGCCCGCCCCGACTGGTACGTGATGGCGCTGTTCAACGAGCTGTACTTCCTCGTCGACGGCGGCTCATTCTGGGAGCACGGCGAGGTGGGGGCGCCGGTGCCGGCGGACGACGACATCGGGAGGTTCGCGCTCCTCGAGTGCGTGGACTACCCGTTCTACGACACCGTCGACGTCGACTTCTACGCCTCGTTCGCGCTGCTGGAGGTGTACCCGGAGCTCGAGCTCCGCGGCATCCGCGACCTGCTCGAGGCGATCCCGGTGGACCTGCCCGAGATCGTGACCATCGAGGCCTCCGGGGCGCGCGCCCCGCGCAAGGTCGGCGGCACCGTCCCGCACGACGTCGGCGGCCCGCAGGACGACCCGTTCGTCCGCCCCAACTGGTACACGTTCCAGGAGGTCAACGACTGGAAGGACCTGGGGCCCAAGTTCGTCCTCCAGACCTGGCGCGACGCGATCGCGGCCGGGCCGGACGGCGACGCGCTGATCGCCGCGGTGTGGCCGACGGTGGACGACGTCCTGACCCGCCTGTCGCGCTTCGACACCGACGGCGACGGCCTGCTCGAGCACGACGCCCGGCCCGACCAGACCTACGACACGTGGCCGATGCGCGGGCCGTCCGCCTATGCCGGCTCGCTGTGGCTGGCGGCTGTCGCCGCGGCGGAGCAGATGGCCCGGCGACTCGGCAATGCCGAGGCCGCGACGCGCTGGGAGGGCTGGTTCGAGCGCGGCCAGGTGGCCTTCGACCGCCGCCTGTGGCGCGGCGACCACTACGCCTACGACGGCGGCGACGGCCCGAGCTCGGACAGCATCATGGCCGACCAGCTGGCCGGCCAGTGGTACGCCGACGTGACGGGCCTCGGGGACCTGATGCCGCCCGACCAGGTGGTCGCCGCCCTGCGGACGATCCACCGGCTCAACGTGTGCGCGTTCGCCGACGGGCGGATGGGCGCGGTCAACGGCATGCGGCCCGACGGCACCGTCGACCACTCGAGCGAGCAGTCGGCCGAGGTCTGGGTCGGTACCGCCTACGCGCTGGCCGCGTTCATGCTCGGCCGCGGGCTCGACACCGAGGGCTGGGAGACCGCGCGCGGCGTCGTCGCCACGACCTACGAGCGCGGCCTGTGGTTCCGGACGCCCGAGGCGTACGACCGCGACGGCAACTTCCGCGCCACGATCTACCTGCGTCCCCTGGCCATCTGGGCGATCGAGGAGGCGCTGCGGCGGACTGCCCGCGGGTGAGCGGCGCGGTCGCTTACTTGCCGGCCGGCTCGCCTGCGCCCCCGAGCGCTTGCTGGATCGCCTCGTGGAGCCTCGCCCCCGTCGGCTGACCCTGCAGCTCGACGACGCCCGGATCCGTCGTAGGCTCCCAGGTCATGCCGACGCCCGGGACGGTCAGCACGATCGGCACCGTGGGATGGATGCGCCGGAGGCCCTCGATGAGCTCGCCGGAGCCGTCGATGTCCCCGCTGGCCCAGGCGTCGTAGACGAGGACGTCTGATCGCGCCGCGAGCTCGCAGGTCCCTCCGTTGAGCACCGGGCATGCGTTGGCGGTCGGGCCGCCGCACTGTTCCACCTGGTAGCCGAATCGCCGCAGCAATTCGACCTCCTGGTCCGCCAGGTCGATGTCGTGGTGGACGACGAGCGCTCGAGTCATGGCGCTACCTCGATCAGTCCACCGGGAGCGGTCGCCCCGTGGCGGCCGCGCCGGATCTGGCAACGGTGCACGGCCACCCGCGCGCGCGATAGGGACCAAAGTCACGAATCGACCAGGCTCCGGAGCACGCCTCGAAACCGGCCGGGAGGATGCCGGCCACCGGGTTCCGATTGGGTCAGGCAGGCTGGAGGCGCTCCACGAACCGGCCGATCCGGGCGATCGCCTCCTCGAGCTGCTCGTACGCCGTCGCGTAGCACATGCGCACGTGCCCGGCGCCCGAGGGCCCGAACGCGTCGCCCGGCACGACCGCCACCTTCTCCTCGCGCAGCAGCCGCTCGGTGAAATCCGCGGAGGAGAGGCCGGTCGACGAGATGTCCGGGAAGGCGTAGAACGCGCCGCGCGGCTCGAACGTGGCGAGGCCGATGCGGTTGAGCCCGTCGACCAGCAGCCGCCGGCGGCGGTCGTATTCGGCGACCATCGCCTGCACCGCCGGCTCCCCCGCCTGGAGCGCCGCGAGGGCCGCGTCCTGGGCGACCGTGGGCGCCGACATGATCCCGTACTGGTGGACCTTCACGATGCCCTCGAGGATCCCCGCCGGGGCGCACATCCAGCCGACGCGCCAGCCGGTCATCGCGTACGCCTTCGAGAAGCCGCCCATCAGGATCGTCCGCTCGCGCATGCCGGGCAGCGAGCTGAACGCCCGATGGCGGTAGGTGCCGTACGCGAGGCGGTCGTAGATCTCGTCGCTGTAGACGAGCAGGTCGTGCCGCTCGGCGATCCGGGCCAGCTCGTCCTGGACGTCGTCGTCGAGGACGGCGCCGGTGGGGTTCGCGGGGTAGCCCAGGAACAGGGCCTTGGTGCGGGGCGTGACCGCGGCCTCGACCGCTGCCGGGTCGAGGGCGAAGCCGTCCTTGGCGCGCGTCGGGACGTGGCGGACGACGCCGCCCGCGAACACGATCGCCGGGACGTAGGCCACGTACGACGGCTCGTGGAGGATCACCTCGTCGCCCGGGTCGCAGGTCGCCCGCAGCGAGAGGTCGACGGCCTCCGACGCGCCGACGGTGATCAGGATCTCGGTCGCGGGGTCGTACGCGACGCCGTAGAGCCGCTCGAGGTGGGCCGACAGGGCCCGGCGGAGCTCGATCGTGCCGAAGTTCGACGTGTAGTGCGTCCGCCCCTCGCGCAGGCTCTCGACGCCCGCCTCGACGATCTCGCGCGGCGTGTCGAAGTCCGGCTCCCCCACCCCGAGGCTGATGACGTCGTCCATCGTGGCGAGGATGTCGAAGAAGCGGCGGATGCCCGACGGGGGCACCGCGCGGACCCGCTGGGCGAGCGCCCGCTCGGCGAGCGGGGCGCGGACGGTCTCGAGGTCGGTCATCGTGGCCGAAGGGTACGCGAACCGCCCGCAGCGGCAAGCGGATCGCGAACGAGGGCTGTTAGGACGTCCGGGCCGCGTGGACGAGCTCGGGCGCGTGGCCGTTGCCCGTGGTCGACTCCGCCGACGGCGTCGCGGCCGGCGCCGCGCCCAGGAACTGCCGCTCGGCGCGCTCGGCGAGGCCGAGCATCTGGCGCCGCGTCATGGCGAACACGCCGAACCCCATCAGGGGCTGGAACGCGCGCGTGCCGGGCGCCGCGGACTCGAACTGGGCGCGGACCCGCTCGATGAGCCGCGTGCGGCCGCCGTCCTGGGGCTGCAGGACGATCGCCCACGAGACCGCGAACTTGGGCGGCACGGAGGCCTTCATGAATCGGCCGGAGGCCGCGAGGCCGGCCGGCGTCGCCTCGCCGCCCTCGTCTGCGGCCATCCGCGCTGCGACGACCTCCTGGTCGACGAACAGGACGAGTGCCCGCTCGGGCTCGACGGCCTTCACCTCGAACCCGCCCTTCGGGTCCGTCGGGACGATGTCGCCGACGGCCAGCGACTGGAACTCCGGCAGGATCGCGTCGGCGCTCTTGCCCTTCATGTCCATCGCGTCGTAGCTGTACCAGCCGCCGCGCCCATAGCCGAGCTGCACGAGCCACGGCCAGACCGACGACGGGGGCGCCTCGATCGTCAGCCCCCGCGTATCTGCGGTCGTGGGCGCCGGGACGAGGTCGTCGCCGGGCAGGACGAGCTCCCGCTCGAGCGGGTCGACCCCCCAGGTCGCGAATTGCCGCCGGCCGAGCACGTAGCCGGCGAGGATGGCCGCCGAGATCGCTCCGATGGCGATGGCGATGAGCTTGCGCATGGTCGATGCACCTCTTCTTCGTACGGTGCCAGTATCGGCCACGCCCGCTGTTGCGCCGAATCGTCCGAGCCCGCGGTCAGCCGTGGACGGCGGCGGCCGCCCCGGCGCGCTGGGCGGGGGTCGGCACGGCGGGATCGTCGAGGGTCGCGAGGTCGGCGGGCTGGATCGATCGCCAGTCCGCGGCGGCGGTGAGCCCCTCGTAGGCCCGCGCGGCGCGGAACAGCTCCGCCTCCGACCAGGCCGCGCCGATGAACTGGAGCCCGACCGGCAGGCCCTCCGACAGCCCGCACGGCACCGAGATGCCCGGCAGCCCCGCCATGTTCACGGGCAGCGTGCACGCGTCGGACAGGTACATCTGCACCGGGTCGTCCATCCGGGCGCCGAACCGGAACGCGACCGTCGCGGACGTCGGCGCGATCAGCGCGTCGAAGCCCTGCTCCCACAGCCGGTCGAAGTCGCGCTTGATCAGCGTCCGCACCTTCTGCGCCTTGAGATAGAACGCGTCGTAGTACCCCGCCGACAGCGCGTAGGTGCCGAGCATCACCCGGCGCTTGACCTCGGACCCGAAGCCCTGGCCGCGCGTCGCGAGGTAGTTCGCGAGGTAGTCGTCGCCACCACGGACGCTGAAGCCGTAGCGGACCCCGTCGTAGCGGGCGAGGTTGGCCGAGGCCTCCGCGGGCGCCACGATGTAGTACGTGGCGAGGCCGTAGTCGGTGTGCGGGAGGCTGACCTGTTCGACGATCCCGCCCGCCGCCTCGATCGCCGCGACGGCCTCCCGGACGCGCGCCTCGACCCCCGGTTCCATGCCCGGCAGGAAGTACTCCGTCGGCAGCCCGAACCGTCGTCCGCGGAGCCACGAGGCCGCCTCGTCGTCGGACGCCGGCAGCCGGATCAGGTCATCCGGCACGTCGATCGGTGCGGAGGTGGAGTCGCGCTCGTCTCGGCCGGCGATCGCGTGGAGGAGTGCCGCCGCGTCGCGCGCGTCCCGGCCGAACGGCCCGATCTGGTCGAGGCTGCTCGCGAACGCCACGATCCCGTAGCGGCTGACCCGGCCGTAGGTCGGCTTCATCCCCACCACGCCGCACAGCGCGGCGGGCTGGCGGATCGAGCCGCCGGTGTCGGTCCCGATCGCCAGCGGCGACTGGAACGCGGCCACGGACGCGGCGGAGCCGCCGGAGGAGCCGCCGGGCACCCGCTCGAGGTCCCACGGGTTGGCCGTGGGACCGAACGCCGAGTGCTCGGTGGACGAGCCCATCGCGAACTCGTCCATGTTGGTCTTGCCCAGGATCACGGCACCGGCCTCGCGCAGGCGCTCGGTGATGTGGGCGTCGAACGGCGAGCGATAGCCCTCGAGGATCCGCGAGCCCGCCGTCGCCTGGCCGCCCGCGACCGAGACGAGGTCCTTGAGCGCCACCGGGATGCCCAGCAGCGGGTGGAGCGCGTCGATGGCCGTGGCGCCGTCGGCCCGCGCCGCGGCGATCCGCGCGTCCGCCGCGTCGGCCTCGGCCAGCGCCCGCTCGTCGTCGATCGTCAGCCAGGCGTTGAGGCCGCGATCGGTGGCGTGGGCCCGGGCCAGGTGCGCGGCCGTGATCTCGTGGGACGTCGTGTCGCCCGCGCGCAGTCGCGCGGCCAGCGCGTGGGCGGTCAGGCGGGTCAGGTCGGCCGTCTCGGTCACCGCTCAGCCGGCCTGGTCGCCGCCTAGGATCGCCGGCACGACGAAGAAGTCGCCCTGCCGCTCCGGGGCGTTGGCCAGCACCGCCTCGGGCGACAGCGAGGGCATCGCGACGTCGTCGCGCAGGATGTTCTCGAGCTCGATCGTCTGGGCGGTTGGCGGGATGTCGTCGGTGTCGAGCTCGGCGAGCTTCTCGTACTGCTCGAGGATGTGGTTGAGCTGGCCCTCGAGGCGGGTCAGCTCCTCCTGCGACAGGCCGAGACGCGCGAGGTAGGCGACGTGCTCGACGTCGGCACGGGTGAGGGAGGCCATGGCCCGATGATACGCGGGCGCGCCGGCCCGCCGAGCGTGGGCCCCGGCCTCAGTGGTCGTGTTGGATGTGCTGGTCGCCCTCGGGCAACCCGATGTCAGGCAGGGGGCCCTCGTCCTCGTGGGGGTGCATCGGATGGTCCTCGTCGTGGAGGTGGACCGGCACCAGATCCTCGTTGCGTTCCCCGGCCACGTCGCCCTCGTGCGGCGTGTCGAACCCGTGCGCGGCGCCCTCCTCGTGGATGTGGACCGCGCCCGCGCCGCTGGGCTCGTGGATCGCGCCGCCCTCGTGGACGTGGGCTTCGCCGAGCGTCCGGGCGAGGAAGTCTCGCGTCCGTCCGTCCTGCGGGTTGTCGATGACCTGCTCCGGCGGGCCGACCTCGACGAAGATGCCCTCCTCGATGTAGTAGACGCGGTCGGCGGCCTCCCGGGCGAACGCCATCTCGTGGGTGACCACGATCATCGTCGCGCCCTCGTGCGCGAGGTCCTCCATCACGTTGAGGACCTCGCCGACCAGCGTCGGGTCGAGGGCCGATGTTGGCTCATCGAACAGCAGGACCCTGGGCTCCATGGTCAGCGCCCGGGCGATCGCCACCCGCTGCTTCTGGCCGCCGGACAGGCGCGACGGGTACTCGTCCCGCTTGTCGGACAGCCCGACCTTGGCGAGGAAGCGCTCGGCGGTGTCGATCGCCTGCTCTCGCGTGACGCCCTTCACGCGCACTGGCGCCTCGATCAGGTTGTCGATGACGCGCAGGTGCGGGAACAGGTTGAACTCCTGGAACACCATCTGGGCGCGCAGTCGGATCTGGCGGATCTGCTCGCGGTGATCCCGGTCGCGGGCGTTGAGCGGGTCGGCGGCCACGCGTACGCCGTCGACCTCGATCGAGCCCACCGTGGGCTCCTCGAGGAAGTTGATGCACCGCAGCAGCGTGCTCTTGCCCGAGCCCGACTTCCCGATCAGGCAGATGGTCTCGCGGGGGTAGACCTCGAGGTTGACGCCGCGGAGCACGTGGTTCGAGCCGTAGAACTTCTGCAGGTCGAGGGCACGGACGATGGGGTCGGCACCCGCCGGCGTGAGCCGCCCGGGCGCGGCGAACGTGTCGCCGGTCGCGGTCATATCCGCACGTCGCTTTCCCGCATCCGCTTCTCCAGCCGCTCCTGGACCAGCGAGAACACGATCGTCAGCACCCAATAGATGAGGGCCGCCAGCATCAGCGTGGAGAAGCTCTGGAACTTCGCCGAGCCCACGGTGCGCGCGTAGTAGAAGACCTCGTGCAGGGCGACGAACGACACCAGCGCCGAGTCCTTGATCATCGCGATGAACTCGTTGCCGATCGCCGGGATCACGATCCGGATCGCCTGCGGCAGCACGATCCGGCGCATGGTCGACCGCTCCGTCATGCCCAGCGCCTGGGCCGCCTCCACCTGGCCCCGCGGGATGGCCTGGATGCCGGCGCGGAAGATCTCTGTCATGTAGGCGCCGTAGTTGAACGACAGCGCCACGACGCCGGCGACGAACGGCGGCAGCACGATGCCGAACTCGGGCAGCGCGGAGTAGATGACGAATACCTGCACGATCAGCGGCGTGCCGCGGACGAGCGAGACGTAGAGCGTCGCGATGGCGTAGATCGGGGCGTTCCGGGACAGCCGCCCGAGGGCGCCGATGATCGCGAACAGCGTGGCGAAGGCGATCGAGCACACCGAGACGGCGATCGTGATCGGGATCCCCGACAGGATCAGCGGCGCCCAGATCGCGAGGAATGCGGGGTCGACCCGGCCCGTCGAGGCGATCGCGATGACCAGGCCGCCGACGAGGATCAGCCAGGTCAGGACGAAGATCAGGCGGAAGTTGAGCCGGGCCCGGGCCCGCGACGCCGCGATGGCCCGGACGATGGCGTCCGGCCCGCCGGCGACGACGTCGTCGTAGGTGACGTTCGGCGATGCCATGGTCCGCCTCCTCCTCGAAACGCAGCGGGGACGTCCGGTCTGGACGCCCCCGCTGTGGCAATCGGCGCTGGTTGGCTACGAGGCCTGGGTCAGCGGGCTAGGGCGTCGCCTGCGTGAAGTCGGCGCCGAACCACTTCTGGGACGCCGCGGTCAGGAAGCCGTCGGCATGCATGTCGTCCACGATCTGCTTGAGCACCGGCATGAAGTCGGAGTCGTCGGGACCGCCCTTGTCGACCGCCACGGCGAGCGGCTCGAAGTACACGGGGTCGCCCACCTTGACGAGCGGCAGGCCGGCCTTGATCGCGCCCTCGACGGTGGTGACCGAGCTCAGCCAGCCGTCGAAGTCGAACCGGCCGGCCTTCCACTGGTCGGGGCAGTCGGTGTCGGTCGGCAGCGTCGTGGTCTTGACGCCCGCCGGCGGCGAGCCCAAGTCCTCGCCGGTGCCATAGTCGAGCGTGCCGTTCAGCCACTGGTCGTAGGTCGTGCCCTCACCCGAGCACACGGTCTTGCCGGCCAGGCCGTCCAGGGTCGTGATCCCGGAATGGGTGCTGGCGGCCATCTGGGCCGGGGTGTAGTAGTACGGCGGGCTGAAGTCGAGCACCTTCGAGCGATCGACCGTGATCGTCATCGAGCCGACGCTGACGTCCCAGCGGCCGCCCCAACCGCCGGCGGTGATCGCCGTCCAGTCGGGCGTCGTGAACTCGACCGGGACGCCGAGGCGCTTGGCGATCTCGGTGGCGACGTCGATGTCGAAGCCCTCGTAGGTGCCGTCCGGCTTGAGCTCGGACTGGGGCGGGTACTTCGGGTCGGTCGAGACCACCAGCTTGCCGGATGTCTTGATCTTCTCCAGCAGGCCGCCGGCGATCGGGGCCGTGCTGGCTGCGGCCGACGGGGCCGTGCTGGCCGCGGTCGACGGGGCGGCGTTCGACGCCGCTCCGCCACCGGAGCTCGCGGCCGGGGTCGACCCGCCACCGCCGGACGAGCAGGCGGCGACGACGACGGCGACGGCCGCCACCATGGACAGGCGTCCACGAAGGGACATGTCTCCTCCTTCTTCAGAGCGCACCGGTCGGTGTCGCGGGTAGCGCAGTGAATGCGCGGCATTATGCAACGTCGGGAGCGAGCCACGCTCAGGCGGTCCCCCGGGCGCGTCAGGCCTCGGGCGACGGACCCGGTTCGTCGGCCGGTCCAGAGGCATCGGCCGGCTCGCCGCCCAGCAGGCGCCGGAAGCCCGCCTCGTCGAGCACCGGGATCCCGAGCTCGGTCGCCTTGGCCAGCTTCGAGCCGGCACCCGGTCCGGCGACCAGGTAGTCGGTCTTCCTCGACACCGAGCTCGCAGGCTTGCCACCGGCGGCCCGGATGGCCTCCTCGGCCCCCTCGCGGCCGTACCCCTCGAGCGAGCCGGTCACGACGACCACCACGCCGACGAGCGGCCCCTCCCCCGCGGCCTCGCCGATCGCCGGCGGCTCGGGCTCGATGCCCACCGCGGCCAGCTCGTCGAGCACGCCCGCGGTCGCGTCGTCCGCGAACCAGCGCGCGAGGGACTGGGAGACGGTGGGCCCGACGCCCTCGACCTCGGCGAAGCGCTCCGGGTCGTCGCGCGCGACCTCGCGCAGGAACGCGCCGATCCGGGCCAGCCAGTCCGCGGGCGGCTCGGGCGGAACCTGGCGGGTCACCCACCGGGCGAGGTCGATCGCCGTGGTCTCGCCCACCTGGGGGATGCCGAGGCCGTTGAGCACGCGCCCGAGCGGCCGGTTGCGCGACCGCTGGATCGAGGCGTAGAGGTTCTCGGCGCTCTTGCGCGCGAAGCGATCGAGCGACTCGAGGTCCTCGACCGTCAGCCGGTAGAAGTCGGCCCGCGTCTTCACCAGGCCGCGCTGGAGCAGCTGCGAGAGCACCGCCCAGCCCGCGCCCTCGATGTCCATGCCGCCTCGGCCCACGAAATGCTGGAACTCCTGCGAGACGCGGGCCGGACAGGCGAGGTTGGGGCAGTAGTGGCGCACCGCGCCCTCGTCGCGGACGATCGCCGTCCCGCACACCGGGCACGCCTCGGGCATCTCGAACTCGCGGGCGTCGGCGGGCCGCTTGTCGAGGATCGGCCGCACCACCTCGGGGATCACGTCGCCCGCCTTCTGGAGCACGACCGTGTCGCCGATCCGGATGTCCTTGCGCCGGACCTCGTCCAGGTTGTGGAGCGTGGCCCGGGCGACCGTCGAGCCCGCCACCTTCGCCGGCCGCAGGTGCGCGACCGGGGTGAGCGTGCCCGTGCGCCCGACGTACGGGACGATGTCCTCGAGCAGCGTCTCCACCTGCTCGGGCGGGAACTTGTACGCGATCGCCCAGCGTGGCGCCCGGCTGACCATGCCCAGCTTCGCCTGCTGGTCGTAGCGGTCGACCTTGACCACCACGCCGTCGGTCTCGTAGGGCAGTTCGTGGCGTCGTTCGCGCCAGTGCTCCGTGAACGCGATCACGCCCTCGACGTCGAGGCCGGGCTCGCGATCCGGGTTGACAGGGAAGCCGAGCGCCGCCAGCCGGTCGAGCGCCGCGCTCTGGCTGTCGACCGCCGGCGCGTCCTCGACCAGCTGGTACAGCCACGTGGAGAGCTGGCGGCCCGCGGTGACCGCGGGATCCTTCTGGCGCAGCGAGCCGGCGCCGCTGTTGCGGGGATTCGCGTACTGGGGCAGCCCGAGCTCCTCGCGCTCGCCGTTGATCCGGGCGAACTCCGCCTTGGGCATGAACACCTCGCCCCGAGCCTCGAGCGTGGCGGGCTCGGGGAGGCGGTCCGGGATCGCGTGGATCGTGCGCAGGTTGGGGGTGACGTCCTCGCCCGTGCTCCCGTCGCCGCGCGTGGCGCCGAGCGCGAACCGCCCGCGCTGGTACTGGAGCGAGATCGCGAGGCCGTCGATCTTGAGCTCGGCGACGTACGTCAGCCCGGTGGCGGGCTCGGGTGCGGCGGCGAGCCCCAGGCCGCGGCGGACCCGCGTGTCGAACGCCCGCAGCTCGTCGTGGCTGAACGCGTTGGACAGCGACAGCATCGGCCGGCCGTGGCGGACCTCCGGGAACCGGCCACCCGCCGGCGTGCCACCGACCTTCTGGGTCGGCGACTCCGGGGTGACGAGGGCCGGAAACGCGGCCTCGAGCGCCACGAGCCGCCGGAACAGCTGGTCGTACTCCGCGTCGGACAGCTCGGGCGCGTCCTCCTCGTGATACAGGCGGTTCGCCCGGCGCACCTGCTCGGCGAGGTCGGCGTGCCGGGCCTCGGCCGCGTCGGGCTCGAGCGACGCCGCCTCCTCGACGAGGGCCGGGTCGACGGGGAGCGACTCGGTCGCGACGCGCTCGGTCATGCGAGCCCGAACTGGTCCACGGCCATCGAGGCGATATGGTCGCCGATCGCGAGCGACGCGGTCGCGGCGGGTGACGGCGCGTTGCGGACGTGGATGACCGATGGCGCGGAATCGAACACGAAGTCGTCGACCAGGTCGCCGGCCCGCGAGAGGGCCTGACCGCGGATCCCGCTCGGCCCGAACGTGATGTCGTCGCTCCCGACGGCGGGCACGTAGCGCTGGATCTCGGCCAGGAACGAGGCCTTGTGATAGTCCCGCCAGAACTCGGCTGCGCCGGTTCGCCAGTGGCGTCGGGCAAGCTTCCAGAAGCCGCGGTACGAGACGACGTCGGCGAGGTCTCGCAGGTTCACGTCCCGACGACGGTAGCCTTCGCGGGCGAAGGCGAGCACGGCGTTGGGACCGGCCCACACCTCACCGTCGATGCGCCGGGTCAGGTGGACCCCGAGGAACGGGAACCGGGGGTCCGGGACCGGATAGATCAGTCCGCGGACGAGGTGGCGCGCCCGCGGCAGGAGCGAGTAGTAGTCGCCACGGAACGGGATGATCCGCACGTCGGCTGGCACCCCGGTCGTCCGCAGGCGGTCGGACTGGAGCCCGGCGCACACGATCACGTTGCGGGTCACGATGTCCCCGGCCGTGGTCGCGACGACCCGCTCGTGCCCGGTGTCGCGAATGCCGTTGACCTCGACGCCGAGCTGGATCTCGCCGCCCATGGCCCGGATGTCACCAGCCATCCGCTCGCTCGCGGCGACGAAGTCGATGATCGCGGTCCGCGGCGACCACAGCGCGCCGACGCCGGCGACGTGTGGCTCGATCTCCCGCATGCGTTCGGGGCCGACCTCCTCGAGGCCCTCCACCTCGTTGGCGAGCCCCCGCTCGAGGAGCGTCCGCATCCGTGGCAGCTCCTCCTCAGCCAACGCGACGACCAGCTTGCCGACGTGGTCGACCGGGATGTCGTGCTGGGCGGCGTACGCCTCCATCGCGGTCTTGCCGGCACGGCAGAGGCGCGCCTTGAATGACCCAGGCGCGTAGTACAGGCCCGCATGGAGCACCCCGCTGTTGTGACCGGTCTGGTGCCGGGCCAGCGCCGGCTCCTTGTCCACCAGCATGATCCGCAGGGCCGGCCGGCGCTCGAGGAGCCGCAACGCGGTCGCCAGGCCGACGATGCCGCAGCCGACGACGACGACGTCCGTCATGCGGGCGGCCGGCGCGGCTCGACGTGGCGCCGCCCGATGTCCCGGATCCGCGCGGTGCCCAGCAGGGCCATCGACCGCTCGATCTCGTCGCGCAGGATCTCGAACGCCTTGGCGACGCCAGCCTCGCCGGCGCATGCGAGCGCGTACAGGAACGGCCGCGCCGTGAACACGGCTGTCGCCCCCAGCGCGAGCGCGATCAGCACCTCGGGGCCCCGGCGAACGCCGCCGTCCAGGTAGACCTCGGCGCGCCCGTTCACGGCGCGTACGACCTCATCCAGCACCTCGATCGACGCGGCCGTCCGGTCCAGCTGGCGGCCGCCGTGGTTCGAGACCCACACGCCGTCCGCGCCGTGCTCGACGGCCAGCTCGGCGTCCTCGCCGGTGAGGATCCCCTTCAGGACCAACGGCAGGGACGTCCACGACCGGATCTCGTCGAGGACGTCCCAGGTGAGCCCGACGCCCCGCATGTCGAGGTTGTCATCCATGTCAGCGGTCTGGTGCCACGCTTCGCGCCTTGGCAGGTTGGCGTAGGCACCCTCACCCGGGTCGAACACCAGCCGGACCACCGCGTCGCGGTAGCCCATGACCGGCAGGTCGACGGTGAGGCAGATCGCCTCGTAGCCGGCCGCCTCGGCGCGCCGGACGAGCTCGCGACTCACCGAGCGGTTGCGCTGGACGTAGAGCTGGAACCAGCGCCGGCCCTCGGGTGCGGCCTCGGCGACGGCCTCGATCGTGTGCGATGCGGCGGTCGAGACGACGTTGATCGTGCCCGCCGCGACCGCGGCGCGCGCCGTGGCCTTCTCGCCCTCCTCGTGGGCCATGCCGTGCAGCGCCGCGGGGGCGATCCCGATCGGGAGCGCAGCCTGCCGCCCGAGGATCGTCGTGGACGCATCGACGGCGCTGACGTCGACGAGGATCCGCGGCCGGAGCCGGAACGCGTCCCACGCCTCGATGCCGGCCCGCAGCGTGTGCTCGTCGCCCGCGCCGCCCGCGTAGTACGCCCATGCGGCCGGGTGCAGGCGCGCCCGGGCCGGTTCCTCGAAGTCCCGGAGGGTGACGATCCGGGCGAGGTCCAGCGGCGGGTCGCTCGACGGTGGGTAGGCGCTCGCCCTGCGCCGCTCGCTGGTCATGCCCGACAGGATATGGCGCCGATCACCCCGTGCGTGGCCGCCTGTCGGCGAGCGATGCGATGAGCGCGCCGAGGTCACGCGGATCAGCGCCCCACTCGTCGGCGCCGATCGAGCGGGCAATCGCGGCGTCCGTGACCGCGAAGCCCCCGGCGATCACGGGTGGGTCCCCATCGATCCGGCGGGCCGCGGCAATGAGCCTCGCGGCCGCCGCCAGGTGGCTGCTGTCCACGACGGTGACGATGACCGCGCGCAGGTCGTCGTGCGCAGCGACGACCCTGGCGAGCGAGGCGGGCGGCGTGTCCGCGCCGAGGTTGAGGACCTCGTATCCTGATAGGGACAGGATGTCGGCAAGCATCGCCGCACCCAGCATGTGCCGCTCGCCCGTCGGCATCGCGACGAGGACCGTGCCGAGGCGGCGACCACGGCGCTGGAACCTCGGTCCCATCCGGCCGACGATGGACAGCGCGACGCTCGTGGCCAGGTGCTCCTGATCGATGCCCAGCTCCCCCCGCTGCCATCCGTCGCCGATGCCGTGCATGGCGGGCCCGAGGATCTCGACGTACACGTCCGCAGGTTCGACGCCCGCGGCCATTGCCGCCTCGACGACCTGCCAGCTGCCGGCGCTGTCGCCTGCGAGCATCCGCGCGCGCAGGCGATCGCCCCAGGGGGCGGTGCGCACCGCCCGTGCCGGTCGTACGGCGGTCTCTCCCGCCGGCTTGGCCCGCCGGCCGGCGGCTGCCCGTCCGGTTCCGGCGAGGTCGACCGGATCGACCCGCCACTGCCCGCCGACCTTGCGGGCAGCGAGCATCCCGAGCCGGACGCGCCGATAGACCGTCATGTAGTGGACGCCGAGGCGATCGGCGGCCTCGTTGAGCGTCAGGAGCTCGGTCGACTCCGCGGCCATCAGTCGGTCACCACGCTCGCATCCTGCCATGGCCTGCCGGTGGTCATGCGCCGAAAACTCGACGGAGCCCGGCAAACGGGCTCCGTCGCTGATCCGTGCTGTCCGGCGGGTCAGCTCGCCGGCGGCAGGAGCACCTGGTCGATCACGTGGATGACCCCGTTCGAGGCCATGATGTCGGTGGTGACGACCTGGGCGGCGTCGTTCAGATAGACCTTGCCGTCCTTGACCGAGATCGCGATCGGCGAACCCTCGACCGTGTCGGCGGAGGTCAGGCCAACGACCTTGTCGGCCGTCACCTCGCCTGAGACGACGTGGTAGAGCAGGATCTTCTTGAGCGCCTCTGGGTCCGCGAGGAGCCCGTCGAGCGTGCCGGCCGGGAGCGCCGCGAAGGCCTCGTCGGTCGGGGCGAAGACGGTGAACGGGCCCTTTCCCTGGAGCGTGTCGACGAGACCGGCCGCCTTGGCCGCCGCGAGCAGCGTCTTGAAGGTGCCGGCACCGTCGGCGGTGGCGACGATGTCACTCATCGCCGCGTCGGCGCTCGGGCTGGGGCTGTCGCCGGCGCTCGACGCGGCCGCCGTCGCCGCCGGCGTGGCGGCCTGCGTGGCCGGCGCGGCCGGGCTGGGCGACGTCGAGGCGGCGCTCGAGCACGCCGCGAGGACGATGGCGAGCGATGCCATCGGGAGGATCAGGAAGCGCTTCATGGAGGTGTCGTTCCTTCGTGGTCGGGACCTCGTCCTCTTGGACGGCCCGGTGATTCGGTAAGCAGGGAGAGTATTTAGCACTAAATACTTTCTGTCAAACGCGTGCGGGCGGCCAAAGGGTTCGGACGGGGCGCGCGGGCCGGGGAACGTGGGCGCGGAGGTCGCTGCTCTACCCGGTGACCTCGAGGTTCGCGAGGCTGGCGAGCATCGTCTTGCGGCCGACGGCCGGGTCGCGGAAGGCCACCGTCACCTCCTCGTCGTCGCGGGTCAGCTTCGAGGTCACCACGATCCCGTCGCCCCAGCGGACGTGGTGGATCCGGTCGCCGTCTCGGTAGCGCCGCTCGCCCGGGACGATGGGCCGCGGCGGGATCGCGCCGGCGGCGCGCGGCTGGGGCCCCAGCGACCCGGACGGCGCGCCGGCCGCGAAGGCGTCGCGCTTGGCGCCCAGGTCGCGGCTCGGTCGGAACGTCTCGCCCGCCGCCGGCGCGCCCGGGCGGCCGCTCCCCTCTCGATAGGCGCCCCCACCGCTGCGGATCGCTTGCCCGAACCGTGACCGGCGGTCGCCGAACACGAGGTCCGGATCGATGTCGACCCCGTAGTCGGCCCCACGATGGAGCTGCGGCCCCACCATCAGCTCGGCCGGGATCTCGAGCAGGAACCGCGACGGCACGCTCATCCCGCCGCCGCCCCAGGTCGCGCGCCGCCAGGCGTGCGACAGGTACAGGCGGCGCTTCGCCCGCGTGATCCCGACGTACGCGAGCCGCCGCTCCTCCTCGAGCTCCTTCTCGTCGTCGAGCGCCCGGTTGTGCGGGAACAACCCCTCCTCGAGCCCGGCGATGAACACGACCGGGAACTCCAGCCCCTTGGCCGCGTGGAGCGTGATCAGGGTGACCGCGTCGGCCTCGCCCTCGTACAAATCCTGGTCCGCGACCAGCGCCGTCTCCTCCAGCAGCCGGTCGAGGGCATCGTCGGGCGACAGGTCGTCGTAGCGGGTCGTGACCTGGCGCAGCTCGAGCAGGTTGGCCCAGCGGTCCTCGCCCTCCTCCGAGCCGTCGGCGAGCATCGCCCGGTAGCCCGACGCCTCCAGGATCTCGTCCAGGAGCTCTGGCAGCGGCAGCACGCCGATGCGCGTCCGGAGCCGGCGCAGCAGCGCCGCGAAGTCGGAGATGGCGCCGCGGATCCGCGGTGCCAGCCCCTCGACCTGACCGGCGGCGGCGGCCTCGATCGCCGCCCACGTGCTGTCCTCGTGGCTGCTCGCGTACCGCCGCAGCGCCTCGACGCTCTTGTCCCCGATCCCTCGCGCCGGCACGTTGATGATCCGCTCGAACGAGACGAGGTCGGTGTCGGAGCGGAGGACGCGCAGGTAGGCCAGGGCGTCCTTGACCTCGCGCCGCTGGTAGAACCGCGTGCCGCCGACGATCTGGTAGCGGATCCCGTAGCCCAGGAACTTCTCCTCGATCGCGCGGGACTGCGCGTTCATGCGGTACATCACCGCGACGTCCTTGGCCCGGAAGCGGCTGCCCTCGTCGTCGTCGTCGGCCCGCCGCCTCAGCCACGAACCGCGGCCCGTCGAGCCCACCAGCCCTTCGATCTGGCGTGCGATCCACTCGGCCTCCTCCTCCTCGTTGAAGGCCTCGAAGCGCTGGATCGGCACCCCGCCCTGGTTGTCGGTCCACAGCTTCTTGTCGGTCCGGCGCTCGTTGCGCGACACCACGGCGTGTGCCGCGTCGAGGATCAGCTGGGTCGAGCGGTAGTTCTGCTCGAGCTTGACCACCGTCGCCTCGGGGTAGTCGCGCTCGAAGTCGAGGATGTTCTGGACGTTGGCGCCCCGCCAGCCGTAGATCGACTGGTCGTCGTCCCCGACCACGCACAGGTTGCGATGCGCCGACGCGAGGGCCCGGATCCACAGGTACTGCGGCCGGTTCGTGTCCTGGTACTCGTCGACGTGGAGGTAGCGCCAGCGGGCGTGGTACTTGGCGAGGGCCTCCGGCGACTGCTCGAACAGCTCGACCGCGCGCAGCAGGAGGTCGTCGAAGTCGAGGGCGTTCGCGGCCCGCAGCCGGTCGCGGTAGCGGGCCGCCAGGCGGGCGATGATCCGCTCGCGGTGGTTGACGGCATTCTCGGCGAGGAACGTCTCGTCGAGCATCTCGTTCTTCGCCCGGCTGATCGCGCCCAGGATCGCGGCCGGCCGGAACTCGCCGGTCGCGGGCAGGTCCTCCTCGGCCAGGATCCGCTTCATCAGCTGCTGCTGGTCGTCGGTGTCGTAGATGACGAACCGCCGGTCGAGCGCGATCGCCTCGCCATCCTGGCGGAGCACCCGCGCGCACAGCGCGTGGAAGGTGCCTGCCTGGACGTCCTTGCCGAGCTCGCCGACGAGCGCCGTGATCCGCTCGCGGAGCTCGCCCGCCGCGCGGTTGGTGAAGGTCACGGCCAGGATCCGGCGGGGCTGGACGGCCTTGACGCCGATCAGGTAGGCGATGCGGTGCGCGATCACGCGCGTCTTGCCCGATCCGGCGCCGGCCAGGATCAGCAGCGGTCCGTCGGTCGTCGTCACCGCTCGCGCCTGTTCGGGGTTGAGGCGGCTGACGATCTCCTCGGCTCGCGCCGCGCGGCGGGCCTCGATCGCGGCCGCGACGGCCTCCGGGTCGAGGGCCGGGCCCGAACCCGCGAGGTCCGCCTGATCGGGGACCTCGCGGAGCCACTCGGGCTCCTCGGGGGCGACGTCCACCGCCGCGGCCGCGGCGGGCGTGTCCGGCGCGTCGACGGTGACCGGCGCGGGGACCTCGCCGAGGTCGAGCCAGGTGCCCTGTCCCTCGGGCTCGGCGCGGCGCGTCCGGCGTCGCTTGACGGGCTCGTCGGGCGGGCTGGGACTCACCCGACCATTCTAGGTTGGGCCGCCTTATCGGCCGGGCGCCGGGGGCGGCAGGTTGCCGCCGCCCGAGGGTGCCGGTCCGCCCGGCCCGGGCGCGGGGTACTGGCCGCCGGGAGCCGGATAGCCGTAGCCGGCCGGATAGCCATAGGCCGGGTACCCGCCACCGGGCGCGGCGGGCGCCGAGGACTCGATCTGGACCTCGATGCCGCCGAACCAGCCAGCCACGACGTTGTAGATCGCGCACGCGATCGCCGTGAACACCCAGCCGACAACCGCGTAGAACAGGACGAGGACAACGGCGAGGATGAGGACGCCGACGATGCCCGCCCCGAGCTGGTTGGACACCGCCGATCCCCTTGGCGCGACCGCGACGCCCAGCACCCCGAACAGCGCGAAGAACGCGGCGAAGATCAGGGCGATGAACGCGTACAGCGCGGCCACCATGTTGGCGGTGTGGACGATCCCGAAGCGCCGGATGCGGACCATGGGCGTGCTCCTGCTACGGCCGAAAGCGGGTTCGAGTCTACGCTCGCCACCCCGGCCGACAGGAGGTCCGGTCAGCTCGCGGCGGGCGCCTCCGAGGGTGCGGGCGTGGCGACCGGTCCGGACGGCTCCTCGATCACGAGGTCCTCGTCCCACTGGCTGACGTCGATCTCCGTCTGGATGTCGGTCGTGCCGTCCTCGCTCGTGGCATGCGCGACGAGGTGGACCGGCCGCAGGGTCAGGACGTCCGTCTGCAGGGTGATGTCGATGTCCACGGGCGGCAGCCGCTGCGACTGCTCGTGGGGCAGCATCAGGGCCAGGATCATCACCGGGTCCGAGCCGGCATCGAGGTGGATCTCGTGGCAGCGGCCCGAGGCGCTCGCGCACGCGACGTCGCGCGTCGTGGGCGTCATGCCCGGGACCGCGAGGTAGTTGCGCAGCCGGTCGACGAGCGTCAGCGGGTTGATGTCGACACCCGCATCGGCCGATGCGCCACCGAGCGATGCCCGGGACCACGGGTCGTCCGGCGAGGTCCGGTACCACGCCCCGTCCCAGACCGTCACCGTCTCGAGCTCGACGCCCAAAGCCTCGCTCGCGAGGGTCGCCCTGGTCTTCGCGTCCTTGGGCCGGATGTCGATCTGGAGGGTCGTGCCGGCGAGGTCCACGGACGCCTCCTGGCGATCGACCAGCGCGCCCGGGATGGTCCCCGAGATCGTGCCGTCGAACCGCACGGCCGACGCGTCCAGGGTCGCCTGGAGCGATCTGGCCAGCATCTCCTTGGGATCAGTGACCTTCTCCGGCGGCACGGCCGACGCCAGGGGCCCGACACCGAAGACCGTCCCGGCACCGAGGACGACCAGCACCAGGACACCGATCACGGCGAGGCCAGCGAAGACGCCGGACTTGGACATCGGGTCGCTGCTCCGTGTGCGAGCCGGCGCTGGCTCGGGGTCATCTCTGTGTCGGCACACAGGCTCGCCCCTATGGCCCGATTCGGTCAAACGGCTCTGGCGCCGCGTGAGCGCGACGCGACAGAATCGTGGGGGTCGCACGTCACGATGCCCGCATCGGACAGGAGTGCCAGCCATGTGCGCGTTCTCCGGCGGCTTGATCCTGGGCGTGGCCCTCGTGGCCGCACTTTCGACGGTCCCGGCCACCGCCCGGGGCGCCGGGCACCCGGCGATGCCGTCAGACTTCAACGGCGACGGCCATGCGGACCTCGCCATCGGCGCCCCAGGCGAGGCGGTTCGCGGCATGAAGCCGAATGCCGGTGTGGTGCATGTGATCCGCGGATCGGCGTCGGGGCTGACGACCGATGGCGACCAGCTCTGGAGCCAGGACTCGCCGGGCGTCAAGGGCGTGGCCAAGGGAGGCCTGAAGTCGGGCGACATGTTCGGCGCCACGCTCGCCTCAGGCGACTTCGATCGCGACGGTCGCGCCGACCTCGCGATCGCCGGGTATCGCGACTTCCTGTCTCCCGACGCGCGTCGCGCGGGCTCGGTCAACGTCCTGTACGGGTCGCGCCGCGGGCTGACCGCCGATCGCGACCAGCTGTGGTCGCTGGACCGCCTGCCGGGAACGCCACGGTTCGACGATGACTTCGGCAGGTCCCTCGCGGCCGCCGACTTCGACGGTGACGGGTACGTGGATCTGGCCATCGGGATCCCGGGCAGGGATGTCGGCGGGACCGCCAACGCGGGCATCGTCGAGGTCCTCCGCGGCGGACCCGATGGGCTGAGCGCCGCCGGGGCCGTGGCGCTCGATCGATCGATGACCGGGGCATCGCCCGATCCGAGCGCCATCTGGTTCGGGTTCGCCCTCGTCAGCGGCGACGTCGATGGGGACGGATACGCCGACCTGGCGGTCGGCACGCCGGGCGGGGGCGAGGCCGCCGGTGACGTCTCGATGTTCTCGGGCTCCAGCGCCGGGCTGTCGGGCGACCGGAGCGAGTCATGGAGCCAGGATTCGCCGGGCGTTCCGGACCAGGGCGAGGTCGACGACCGGTTTGGTGGCGCCCTGGCCATGGGTGACATCGACGGCGATGGCTATGACGACCTCGCCGTCGGCGCCTACACCGAAGATCCCGGGCCCCCCTGCGCGCCGACCCCCGGGTGCGAGCCGCTCTGGGGCGCGGGGGCGGTCACGATCCTGCGAGGCTCGATCGACGGCCTGACGGCCGACGGCACGCAGTTGTGGCACCAGGACGTGCCGGGCGTGCCCGGCAGCGCCAGCCAGGACGGGGCCTTCGGCATGGAGCTCGCGCTGGGTGACTTCGATCACGACGGGGCGGCCGACCTTGCCGCCTTCGCCGGGGATGGTGGAGGCTCGGTGATCGTGCTCAACGGGGGGCCGGACGGGCTGACCGTCGACGGCGTCCGCCGCTGGTCGCAGTTGAGCCCCGGCGTTCCGGGGTCCGACGAAGAGGGGGACGCATTTGGAAGCAGCCTCGCGGTCGCCGACCTGGGGCGGTCCTCGGTCGCCGACCTGGTCATCGGTGTGCCGAATGAGGACCACTTCCGCGGACGCGTGGTGATCTTCTACGGCGCGCCGGCAGGCCTGTCGGCCGAGCACGCGACCACGCTCTCGCAGGACTCGGCCGGAGTCGCCGGGATCGGCGAGCCCCGGGACTTCTTCGGGGCCGAGCTCGCGCCCTGAGGCCCAGGGTCGTTCGTCGAGACCGCTGAGGAGCGAGCTCCTGCCGGACATGGAACGGCCCCCGGAGGCTGTCGCCTGCCGGGGGCCGTGTGATCGCGCGATTGGAGCGGACTAGAAGTCCATCCCTCCGCCGTGGTCGTGACCGGCGCCGGCGCCGGCCTTGTCCTTCTCCGGGATGTCCGTCACGAGCGTCTCCGTCGTGAGGACCATCGCGGCGATGGACGCGGCGTTCTGGAGCGCCGAGCGGGTGACCTTGGCGGCGTCGACGATGCCCTTCTTGAACATGTCGCCATACTCGCCGCGGAGGGCGTCGTAGCCCTCGCCGGTCTTGAGGCTGCGCACCTTGCTCACGATGACCTCGCCGGACGCGCCGGCGTTGTCGGCGATCTGCCGGGCGGGCGCCTCGAGCGCCTTGCGGACGATGTCGACGCCGACACCCTCGTCGCCCTCGAGCTTGAGCTTGTCGAGCGACGGGATCGCCTGCAGCAGCGTGGTGCCGCCACCCGCGACGAGGCCCTCCTCGACGGCCGCACGGGTCGTCGAGAGCGCATCCTCGATGCGGTGCTTCTTCTCCTTTAGCTCGACCTCGGTGGCCGCGCCGACCTTGATGACGGCGACGCCACCGGCCAGCTTGGCGAGGCGCTCCTGGAGCTTCTCCTTGTCGTAGTCCGAGGTGGTGTCCTCGATCTGCGCCTTGATCTGCGTCATGCGCGCCTTGATCTGCTCGGCCGAGCCGGCGCCGTCGACGATCGTCGTGTCGTCCTTGGTGGCGACGACCCGACGGGCCTTGCCGAGGTCCTCGACCGCGACCGAGTCCAGCTTGCGCCCGATCTCCTCGGAGATCACGGTGCCGCCGGTCAGGATCGCGATGTCGCGGAGCATCTCCTTGCGGCGGTCGCCGAAGCCCGGCGCCTTGACCGCGAGGACCGAGATGGTGCCCTTGAGCTTGTTCACGACCAGCGTCGCGAGCGCCTCACCGTCGACGTCCTCGGCGATGATCAGCATCGGCCGGCCCAGCTGGACGGCCTTCTCGAGCGCCGGCAGGAGATCCGGCACGGCCGAGATCTTCTTGTCGGTGATCAGGATCATGACGTCCTCGAGGACGGTCTCCATCCGATCGGGGTTGGTCACGAAGTACGCCGAGATGTAGCCCCGGTCGAACTGCATGCCCTCGGTGTATTCCTTCTCGAGGCCGAGCGACTGGCCCTCCTCGACGGTGATGACGCCGTCCTTGCCGACCTTGTCCATCACCTCGGCGATGATCTCGCCGACCTCGGGGTCCGCCGCGGAGATCGCCGCGACGGCCGCGATCTGCTCGCGGGTCTCGACGGGACGGGCGGTCTTCTTGATGTCGGCCACGATGGTGTCGACGGCCTTCTCGATGCCGCGCTTGACGACCATCGGGTTGGCGCCGGCGGTCACGACCCGCAGGCCCTCGGCGACCATCGCCTGGCCCAGGACCACCGCGGTGGTGGTGCCGTCGCCGGCGACGTCGTCGGTCTTGGTCGCGACCTCCTTGAGGAGCTGCGCGCCCATGTTCTCGAACGGGTCCTCGAGCTCGATGTCGCGAGCGATCGTGACGCCGTCGTTGGTGATCGTGGGGGAGCCGAACTTCTTGTCGAGGACGACGTTGCGGCCCTTGGGGCCGATCGTCACCCGAACGGCGTCGGCGAGGCGATCGATGCCCCGCTTCAGCGAGCGACGAGCGGTCTCGTCGAAGATGAGCTGCTTGGCCAAGTCGAAGTCCCTCCTGGGATGTGGCGAGTGGTGGGTCTGTCGTTGCGCCGGGTGGCGTCAGTCCTCGACGATCGCGAGGATGTCCTTCTGGCTCACGATGAGGAGGTCGTCCCCCTCAACCTTGAACTCGGTGCCGGCGTACTTCGCGTACAGGACCTTCTGGCCGACGGAGACGTCGATCGCCTCGCGCGAGCCGTCGTCGAGGACCTTGCCCGGACCGACGGCCAGGATCTCGCCCTCCTGGGGCTTCTCCTTCGCCGTGTCCGGCAGGACGATGCCCGACTTCGTCATCTCCTCACGTGGGGTGGGCTTGATGACGACGCGGTCGCCCAGCGGGCGAAGCTTCGTCGAAGAGGCGGTGGCCAAGGTGCAATCCTCCTCTGACGGCCGCGTGGGCCGTCGGCCTGTGATGTGGACGCGGACCGCGCGAGCGACTGCCCGGCTGGTCGTGTGCAGGTCGTCGAGTGCGTCAGGCCCGGTTCAGCGGTGGGTCGCGTCCGCCACAGCGGGGAGTTGTCCCGTGGGCGATCTCGCCGGCCGCAGCCGAGTCATTTAGCACTCTCGCCGTTAGAGTGCCAATCTATCGCACGCCGCTCTCGCCTGTCAACCGAGATTCGATGCCCCGCGACGGACGTTTGTGGGTCGCCTCAGCGCGGCCGGGTCCGGGGGAACGTGGCGTCGTAGGCGGCCACGAGGCCCGTGCCGAAGGCCTCGAGGCCGTCCTCACCGACCCCGCGCCGCGCGGCGACCCATCGGGCGGTGAGGTCGACGAAGGCGGGCTCGTTGCGCGACCGCGGGGCGCCCCTGGGCGTCAGGAACGGGGCGTCGGTCTCGACCAGCAGCCGCTCCGCGGGGACCAGGCCCGCGACCTCCTCCGACGCCTCCTCGCCGGCCCGGAACACGAGGCCCGAGAAGCTGACGGCCAGGCCCATCGCGAGCACGTCGCGGGCGTAGTCGGCGGGCCCCGAGAAGCTGTGGATCACGGCCGGTGGCCGGTCCCCGAACGCGGCGTCTGCCGCCGGACCGTCGAACCCGGCTGAGCGCAGCTCGTCGAGCAGGGCGTCCTGGGCGTCGCGGGCCCCCGCCCGGGACCGACAGTGCAGGATCGCGGGCTTGCCCGTCGCGATGGCGAGCGCGAGGTTCCGGCGCAGGTTCTCCAGCTGCGCGTCCCACGGGGAGAACATCCGGTCGGCGTCGAGCCCGGTCTCCCCGATCGCGACGACCCGCTCGTCGCGCGACCAGGCCTCGATCGCCGCCCAGTCGCCGTCGGTGGCCTTCGCCGCCTCGTGCGGGTGGACACCCGCCGCGGCGTCGAGCCAGGGGTATCGATCGGCGAGGCCAAGCGCCCGCTCGGACGAGGCGTGGTTCCAGCCCGGCACCAGGATTCGCTCGACGCCCGCGAGGCGGGCCGCGGCAAGGACGAGGTCGACGTCGTCGGCGAACCGGTCTGCGTTGACGTGGCCGTGGGAATCGACGAGGCGCACGGCCCGATCGTAGGACGTGCGCCTCGAGCTCGGGGCGCGACGGCGACGACGGTCAGGCGGGCTGCGGCTCGGCCGCCTCGCTCTCGAGGCGCGGGAACAGCGGCATCGGCGTATCGATGACCCGGCCGGGCGCGGTCGCGGCCCCCCACTCGAGCCCCTCGAGGATCGGCGGCCCGCCGTTGCCATCCGGCCCGTAGGCGTACGCGATGCCGAGCTGTTCGAGGACCCTGGGCGCCATCGAAGGCATGAACGGCGCGACCGCGAGGCCGACGAGGCGGCAGGCCTCGACGAGGTCGCCCAGCACCGACCGGAGCCGTGCCGCCGCCTCGGCGTCGCCCGCCTGGGCCGCCTTGTTCAGCGTCCAGGGCTGCTCGGCATCGACCGTCTTGTTGGCGCCGCCGACGAACTCCCACAGCTCGGCCAGGGCGTCGTTGAGCAAGCAGCCCTCGAGCCGGGCCTGGTACAGGCCGAGCCTGTCGGCCCAGCCCGTGCCGAGCGGCGACTCGCCAGCCGGACGCGGCGCGGGCCGCTCGCCGCCGAGGTAGCGGTTGACCATCGTGACGGTCCGGTTGACGAGGTTGCCGAAGTCGTTGGCGAGGTCCGCGTTGTAGCGGCGCACGAACGAGTCCCACGAGACGTCCGAGTCGCGATCGAAGGGGATCTCGCGGAGCGTCACGTAGCGCGTCCCGTCGGCCCCGAACGCGCTCACCATCGCGTTGGGATCGAAGAAGTTGCCGCGGCTCTTGCTCATCCGTTCGCCCTGGACGTGCATGAAGCCGTGAACCCATACGTGGCGCGGGGCGTCGATGCCGGCCGACCACAGCATCGCCGGCCAGTAGATCGCGTGGAATCGCGCGATGTCCTTGCCGATCACGTGCAGGTCGGCCGGCCACCAGTGGTGGAACGCCTCGAGGTCGTTGGGGAAGCCGGCGCCCGTGATGTAGTTGATCAGGGCATCGAACCAGACATAGATCGTCCCGGCTTCGACATCCCACGAGCCGTCCTCGCGCTGGGCGGTCTGGCCGTCCTCGCCGATCGGGAACGGGATACCCCACAATTCGTTGGCCCGGCTGATGGAGAAGTCGTCGAGGCCCTGGCGGATGAAGCCCAGCATCTCGTTGCGCCGGTAGTCCGGCTGGACGAAGTCGGGATGGCGCTCGTAGTGGTCGAGGAGGCGCCGCTGGTAGCCCGACAGGCGGAAGAACCAGTTGCGTTCCGTCAGCCACTGGAGCGTCGCGTCGGGGTGGTTCGGGCACTGCATCCCGCGCGCCGTCTCGATCAGGTCGGACGTCGCCTTGAAGCCCTCGTTGGGGCAGTACCAGCCCTCGTAGGTGCCGAGGTAGATGTCGCCGTTGTCGTACGCCCGCCGGACGATCTCCTGCGCCGACAGGTAGTGGTCCGGGTCGGTCGTCCGGATGAATCGGTCCGGGGCGATCAGGAGCGCGCCCTCGGCCGACTTGAACAGCTCGACCTTCTCGTCGACGAACGCCTTTGGCGTCTGGCCCGCCGCTTCCGCCGACTGGGCGATGTTCACGGAGTGCTCGTCGGTGCCGGTCAGGAACCGCGTGTCGTCGCCGAGCATGCGGTGCCAGCGCGCCATGACGTCCGCCCCGATGACCTCGTACACGGTGTGCAGGCCGGGGGCGTTGTTCGCGTAGGCGATGGCGGTTGTGAGGTAGAACCGGCGGCGTTCGGACATGCCGGCCGATCGTAGCAGGGGGTCAGGCCGGGCCGGTCTCCGCGAGCGCCGCCTCGAGGATGTCGCCACACAGCGCCGCGCTGACGGCCGCGTGGACGACGGCCGCGCGTGCCGGCCGGCCCAGCGGCTCGCGGATGCGCCGCAGCGCGTCGAACGCGGCGGCGATCGGCGGCGGCAGCGCACGCCCCGTGGGCACGCCGAGCGCGACCGTCGAGGCCATCAGCAGCTCGATGGCGAGGACGTCCTGCAGCAGGTCGAGGGCCTCCTCGGACCGCTGCGCCGTCAGCACGGCGTTGGTCGCGTGGTCCTCGACGCCGAGGTCGAGCGGCCCGATGTCGAGCGTCGCCGGCTGCGCGGCCAGCCGGAGCTCGCTGTTGCGGGTCGCGGCCGTGTAGCGGAGGAGGCCGCCGCCCTGCTCGATCAGGTCGCCGATGGACTCGCCCATGAACAGCCCGGCGATGGACGACCACAGGTGGTTCATCCGCCGGTCGGACAGCTGCCCGACGTGCGCGATGGCCGGTCGCAGCGCGTCGAGGGCGAGCGCGAGCGCCATCGGGTGGAAGTTGCCGTTGCTGAGCATCCGCCCGGAGTCGACGTCGACCAGCGGGTTGTCGTCCATGGCGTTGAGCTCGATGGCGACCGCCGCCTCCAGGATCCCGACGAACTCGCGATAGGCGCCGTGGACCTGGGGGCCGACGCGGAATGACAGGGGATCCTGCACCGACGCGGGGACGCCCGGCGTGAACAGCCCGCTGCCGTCGAGGAACGCCCGGATCTCCTGGCCCGCGGCCAGCTGGCCCGGCACGGGCTTCGCGACGAGCACCGCGGGGTCGAGGACCGACGGGTTGCCGGACACGACCTCGAGGGAGGCGGCGAGCACGAGGTCGGCGACGCGCGCGAGGCGACCCGCGTGCTCGGCGACGATCGCCGCCTGCCCGATCGACACGCCGTTGGCCGAGATGAGCGCGAGGCCGTCCTTGGGTTCGAGGACCACCGTGCGGAGGCCGGCCCTCGCCAGGGCCTCGGCACCGGGCAGGACCTCGCCCTCGACCTCCGCGTGACCCGTCCCGATCAGCACCTGGGCGATCGCGGCCATGTGCATGAGATCCGACGCGCCCACCGAGCCGATCCGCGCGACGACCGGCGTCACGCCAGCGTTCAGCAGGGCGGCCAACGCCTCGGCGACGGGCAGGCTGGCTCCGGCGCCACCGCGGGCGATCCCGTTGAGCCGGACGGCCATCGCGGCCCGGACGACGGCTGTCGGCAGGGGCTCGCCGATCGCTCCCTCGTGGGCCGCCACGATCAGCTCCTGGTACTGGCGGAGGGTCTCGCGCGGGACCCGCTCGTCGCGGAGGTGGCCGAGCCCGGTGTTGAGGCCGTAGATCAACGCAGGCCCGTCCACCAGGTGGTCGACGATGGCGCGCGAGGCGCGGATCCGCTCGACGGCGTCGGGCGCCAGGTGCAGTGGCGCCCCATGCGCCACCCGCAGCAGCTCCTCCACGGACAGGTCGGCGGACGTGATCTCCACGTCCGGGCCGGCGACGATCGTCATCGCGACCGATTGTCACCCACGGTCGCGGCGGGTCAAGGGCCCGTCCCGCCGAAGCCGGATGGACGGCGCGGCGGGGTCAGTGGCGGAAGTGCCGCGTCCCGGTCACGACCATCGCGGCGCCGGCCGCCTCCACGGCGGCCAGGACCTCCGCGTCGCGCATCGATCCGCCGGGCTGGACGATGGCGGTCACGCCGGCCCCGAGCAGCAGCTCGGGGCCGTCGGCGAACGGAAAGAACGCGTCCGAGGCGGCGACCGCGCCGCGGGCACCGTCCGCGCCCTGGAACTGGCGGGCCTTGTCGACCGCCTGGCGGCAGGCGTCGACGCGGCTGACCTGCCCCGAGCCGAGGCCGACCAGCATGGCGTCGCGCACGAGGACGATCGCGTTCGAGACCACGCCCCGGCACAGCCGCCAGGCGAGGTCGAGGTCGCGCCGCTCGGCGTCGGTGGGCTCGCGCGTCGAGACCCGCGCCCAGGCGTCCGGGTCGTCCGGCAGCCGGTCGGGGGCGGTGACCAGGACCGCGCCGCCGGCCGTGCGAACGGAGCCCAGGTCATCGACGCTCAACAGGCCGCGGCGGCTCAGCCCGCTCCGGTCGGCCGCGGCGTCCAGCGACGGGTCGACGACGAGCCGCAGGTTGGGCTTGCCGGCCAGGACCTCGAGCGCGGCGTCGTCGAAGGCGGGCGCGACGACCACCTCGAGGAACAGCGAGGTCAGCCGTCCGGCGAGCTCCCGGTCGACGCTCCCGGTGACCGCCACCACGCCGCCGAAGGCCGACACCGGGTCGCCGGCCAGCGCGGCGTCCCAGGCCCCGAGCAGCGTCGCGCGTTCCGCGGCCCCGCACGGGTTGGTGTGCTTGACGATCACGACGGCCTGGCCGCGCAGCAGCCGGGCCAGGGCGGCCGCCGCCGAGGCGTCGAGGACGTTGTTGTAGCTGAGGGCCTTGCCCTGCAGCGGCGGCTCGCCGCTCGCAAACGGTCCCTCGTCGGCGCGGGGCTCGCGGTCGGTGCGGCGGTAGCGCGCGGCCGGCTGGTGGGGATTCTCGCCGTAGCGCAGCGTGTCGACCTTGGCCAGCGAGATCGTCAGCACCGGCGGATAGGGGTCCTCCGCCCCCGGCAGCCCCGGCTCGGGCGGCAGCTCCACGCCGGCGTCGCTCATCCGGCACGGCAGCTCCGCGGCGATCCGGGCGTCATACGCGGCCGTGTGGGCGAAGGCCTCGACCGCGAGCGCCGAGCGCAGGCCGAGCGGGATGGTGCCGTGCTCGTCGAGGGCGGCCAGGACGGCGTCGTACCGGTCGGGCGAGGTCACGATCGCGACGGAGGCGTGGTTCTTGGCCGCGGCCCGGACCATCGACGGCCCGCCAATGTCGATCTCCTCGACCAGCTCGTCGAACGTGAGTCCGGGCTTCCGCGCCGCCTCGGCGAACGGGTACAGGTTGACGACGACGAGCTCGAACGGGGCGATGCCGGCCGAGGCGAGCGCCACGCGGTGGTCGGCGCGCCGGCGGTCGGCGAGGATGCCCGCGTGGACGCGCGGGTGGAGCGTCTTCACCCGACCGTCGAGCATCTCGGGAAACCCGGTGACCGCCGCCACGTCGGTGACCGGCAGCCCGGCGTCGCGCAGGGCCCGGGCGGTCCCCCCGGTGCTGACGAGCTCGAAGCGACGGGCGACGAGGCCGGCGCCCAGCGCGGCCAGGCCGGTCTTGTCGTAGACGGACAGCAGCGCGCGCCGCGGGACGGGTGCGCGCTCGTCGACGGCGGCGGCCAGGAGGGACGCACTGCGGGGGTCGATCGCGCCGGCCAGGAGCGCGGCCACGGCCATCGGCAACACCTGGTGCTCCGCCGCGTGGATCCGCTCCAGGAGCGACGCCTCGTCGTCCCCGGGGAGGACCGGGACCGCGTCCTGGGCAACGATCGGGCCGCCGTCGAGCGTGGCGTCGACGAGGTGGACGGTGACGCCGGTCACGGCGACGCCCGCGGCGAGGGCATCGCGGACCGCGTGGAGCCCGGGGAACGCCGGCAGCAACGAGGGGTGGACGTTCAGGATCCGGCCTGCGAACGCGGCCAGCACCGCCGGCCCGATCAGGCGCAGGTAGCCGGCCAGGACGACGGCGTCGGGCGCGATCGCCGTGAGCGTCTCGGCCAGGGTCGCGTCGCCGCCGCCGGGCACCAGGGCGGTCTCGATCCCCTGCTCCGCCGCCCAGTCGAGCGCCGGGCACGCCCGGTCGGCGAACACGAGCACGACCTCGCCTCCGAGGGCGCCGCGACGAGCGGCCGCGACGAGCGCGCGCAGGTTCGACCCACTCCCCGAGACCCCGACGGCGATCCGCACCGGCGCCGCGCCCATCACGCCGCCGCCTCGGCGTAGCGGGCGCCATCGAGGTCGGCCGCCTCGACGACCTCGCCGACCACCCAGGCGGGGATCCCGCGCTCGCGCGCGAGGCCGACCGTCCGATCGCCGATCGCGGCCGGCACGATCAGCACCATGCCCAGGCCCCCGTTGAAGGTCGCGCGCAGCTCGTCGTCCTCGATCCCGCCCAGCTCCCCGAACAGGCGCATCACGGAGGGAATCGGCCAGGCCGTTGGCCGGAGGCGCGCCCCGAGACCGTCCGCCAGGGCGCGCGGCACGTTGCCGGGCAGGCCGCCGCCCGTGATGTGGGCGATCCCGTGGACGTCGGTGCCCTCGGCCGCGAGCACCGCCCGGATCGCCAGCACGTCGAGGGCGTACACCCGGCTCGGGGTCAGGAGCACCTCGCCCAGCGTGGCGAGCGCATGGCCCGGCTCGCGCTCGAGCGCCGCGGCCGCCTCGGCATCCCCGAGGACGCGCCGCAGCAGCGCCTGGTACGGCGCGCGCTGATCGAGGTCGTGCTCGGCGGCCAGCGCACGGACGAGCGAGAACCCGTTCGCGTGCAGGCCGCTCGCGGCGAGCCCGACGATCGCGTCCCCCGCGCGGGCCGTGGTCACGTCCACGAGCCGCGCCCGCTCCGCCACCCCGACGCAGAACCCCGCGAGGTCGAACTCGTCGGCCTCCATGAGGCCCGGATGCTCGGCCGTCTCGCCGCCGACCAGCGCGGCGCCGGCCTGGCGGCAGCCGTCCGCGACGCCGCCCACGAGCTCGGCGACGTTGCGCGGATCCAGCCGGCCCACGGCGATGTAGTCGAGGAACGCGAGGGGCTCCGCGCCGGAGCACACGACGTCGTCGGCGCACATGGCGACGAGGTCGATCCCGATCGTGTCGTACCGGCCCAGGGCCGCGGCGATCGCGGTCTTCGTCCCGACGCCGTCGGTCGACGACACGATCACGGGCTCCTTGATCCCCTCGGGGATCGCGAACGCCGACCCGAACCCGCCGAGGCCGCCCAGGACCTCCGGCCGCCGGGTCGACTCGACGGCCGCGCGCATGAGGTCGACGGCGCGGTCGCCCGCCGTGACGTCGACGCCGGCCCTCGCGTACGCCACCCGGGTGAAGGTCGGGCGCTCGCTCATCCCCTGGCGCCGCTCCCCGCGGGCACGGTCTCGAGCAGGAACTTGCGCGCGGTCACGTCGTACGGGACGGGTTCCGGGTAGTTGCCGTCGAAGCAGGCGAAGCAGAACCGCTCGTAGGGCAGCTCGAGGGCGTTCAGGACACCGCGGATCGAGAGATAGCCGAGGGTGTCCGCGCCGATGAAGGACCGGATCTCCTCGACCGACTGGGTCGCCGCGATGAGCTCGGTCTCGATCGAGGTGTCGATGCCGTAGAAGCAGGGGTGGTAGATCGGCGGCGCCGAGATCCGGACGTGGATCTCGCGCGCGCCGGCGCGGCGCAGGAGGCCGACGATCTGCTTGGTCGTGGTGCCGCGCACGATCGAGTCGTCCACGACGACCAGGCGGCGGTCGCGCACCACCTCGCGCAGCGGGCTGAGCTTCACGTTGACGCCCCGCTGGCGCATCGCCTGCGAGGGCTGGATGAACGTTCGGCCGCTGTAGCGGTTGCGGACCATGCCCTCGCGATACGGGGTGCCGGAGGCCTCGGCGAAGCCGGCGGCGGCCGGCGCGCCCGTGTCGGGCACCGGCATCACGAGGTCGGCGTCGACGGCCGGGTGCTCGATCGCCAGCTGCATGCCCATGTGGCGTCGCGCCTCGTACAGGTTGCGGCCCTCCATGTACGAGTCCGGGCGGGCGAAGTAGATGAGCTCGAACACGCACAGGGCGGGCGTCGCGACCGCGTAGCGCACGGACACCGGCTCGCGGCCCGGCTCGAGCACCACGATCTCGCCCGGCTCGACGTCCCGGACGTACTCGGCGCCGACGATGTCGAGCGCCGTGGTCTCCGAGGCGAGGATCCAGCCCGCCGTGTCGTCGCCCCACAGGCCAGGGCCGTCGGCGCCCTCGCCCTGGAGCGGCAGCCGCCCCAGCACGAGCGGGCGGAAGCCGTGCGGATCGCGGACGCCGATGACCTTGTGCTCGTCGAGGATCACGAGGCTGTACGCCCCGCGGACGCGCGGCAGGACGCGGCGCAAGGCGTCCACCGTGTCCTCCGCGGGCTCGTCGGCGAGCAGCGCGGTGAGGAGCTCCGTGTCGGTGCTGGCGGGGAGGCGCCCGCGTCCGCCCTCGAGCTGGCCGAGCAGCTCCCGGGTGTTCACGAGGTTGCCGTTGTGGCCGATCGCCAGCGCGCGACGCGGGCCGAGGCGGAGCGTCGGCTGGGCGTTCTCCCAGACCGTCGACCCGGTGGTCGAGTAACGGCAGTGGGCGACGGCGAGGTCGCCGGCGAGGGACGGGATCCGACGCTCGTCGAGGACCTGGCTGACCATGCCCAGGTCCTTGTAGATCATCAGGTTCCGGCCGTCGGACACCCCCACCCCGGCGGACTCCTGGCCCCGATGCTGGAGCGCGAACAGCGCCGTCGCCGCGACCCCGGCCGCTTCGTGGCCCCGATCGGGCAGGACGACCCCGACGACGCCGCACATCAGGCGTCGGCCCCGTTGGGATCCGTGGCGGAGGCCGCCCAGCCGAGGGCCCGTGGCAGCCCGTGGTCCCAGGCGTGGCGCAGGTCGTCGATCGCGACGTCGAGCGCATCGGCGACCCGGCTCCCTCGCTCCTCGGCGGCGCCCGTGGCGCCCTCCCCGGCGAGCTCGATGACCAGCCGCGTGCCGCCGGTGGTCCCGAGCTCGTCGCCGGGCAGGCCGTGCTGGCGCGCCAGCAGGATGAACGCCGGGACATGGCGCGTGGCGACCTCGCACACGAGCCGGCTCGGGCTCTCCCCGAACAGGCCGACCGCCGGCGAGCCGCCGAGCGCGAGCCGGATCTGCGCGCCACGCCCGCCCCAGATCGCCATCTCCGCGATCGCGACCGCCAGCCCGCCGCCCGAGACGTCCTGGCAGCTCTCGACGAGGCCGCGGTCGACGGCCTCGCGGATGAATGCCTGGAGCCGCGCCTCGAACGCGAGGTCCAGCGCGGGGGGGCCGTCGTCCGGGCCGGCGCCGGCGAGCCGCGCGTACTCGCTGCCCGCGAGGCCGGCACCCGCCTGGCCCACGAGCAGCACCTGGTTGCCATCCGCACGGAACGCCGGCCCGACGCGCTTCGCGACGTCCTCGAGCAGCCCCACCACGCCGATCTCGGGCGTTGGGGCGATGGCCGACCCGGGCGCCTCGTTGTACAGCGAGACGTTCCCGCCGGTGACCGGCAGGCCCAGGGCGAGGCACGCGTCGGACAGGCCACGGACGGCCTCGGTCAGCTGCCAGAAGGCCTCGGGCCGGGTGGGATCGCCGAAGTTCAGGCAGTTCGTGACGCCCAGCGGGCGGGCGCCCGTGATCGCGACGTTGCGCGCCGCCTCGGCGACCGACATCGCCGCACCCAGCCACGGGTCGATGGCGCCGACGGGGGCGTTGGCGTCCGTCGTGGCGACGAGCGCCTTCGTCGTGCCCTTGATCCGCAACACGGCGGCACCCCGTCCGGGGCCTGCGACCGTGTTCGCCTGCACGTTGTGGTCGTACTGCTCGTAGACCGCGCGCCGCGACGAGAGGTTGGACGAGCCCAGCAGGGCCAGCAGCACCGCGCCCGGGTCCTGGCCGCGCACGGGCAGCGTGTCCACCGGCTCGGACGGGGCGCCGGGTGCCGGCGCGGCCCGGCGCCGCGTCGGCGCCCGGGACTCGCGCTGGAACACGATCGCGCCGGACGCCAGCGCGGCCGCGGGGATCCGCGCCAGCTCGCGCGTCCCGGCCAGCGGCCGGCCGTCGGGGTCGAGGGCGCCCGAGCCGTCGGGACCGGTGAGCACGACGATGTCGGGCTCGACGGTCACCCGGCCGATCACGGCGACCGGCAGGTCCCAGCGCCGGCACACGGCCTCGACCGCCGCCCAGCGATGCGGCTCGACGATCGCCACCATCCGCTCCTGCGACTCGGCGATCATCACCTCGAACGGCTCGAGGCCGGGCTCGCGACGCGGGATCGCGTCGAGGTCGACGAGCATCCCGGTGCCGGCGCGGTCGGCGGTCTCGCACGTCGCGCACGTGATCCCCGCCGCCCCGAGGTCCTGGATACCAACGACCAGGCCCTGGGCGATCAGCTCGAGGGTCGCCTCGATCAGCAGCTTCTCCGCGAACGGGTCGCCGACCTGCACGCTCGGGCGCTTCGACGGGTCCTCGTCGCCGAACGTCGCGCTGGCCAGCACCGACGCGCCGCCGATCCCGTCGCGGCCGGTCGCCGAGCCGTACAGGACGACGAGGTTGCCGGGGCCGTCGGCGGCCGCCCGGGTGAGCATCCCGTCCTCGAGCAGCCCGATCGCCATCACGTTGACCAGCGGGTTGCCCTGGTACGACGGGTCGAACACGAGCTCGCCGCCCACCGTCGGGACGCCGACGCAGTTCCCGTAGCCGCCGACGCCGCGGACGACGCCGTCGACGAGGTGCCGCGTCCGCGGATCGGCCGGGTCGCCGAAGCGCAGGGCGTCGAGGACGGCGATCGGGCGGGCCCCCATCGCGAACACGTCGCGCAGGATCCCGCCCACGCCGGTCGCCGCGCCCTGGTACGGCTCGACCGCCGACGGATGGTTGTGGGACTCGATCTTGAACGCGACCGCCAGCCCGTCCCCGATCGAGATCACGCCAGCCTGCTCCCCCACCCCGGCCACCACGTCGCGGCCGGCCGTGGGCAGCGTCGCGAGCAGCGGCCGCGAGCTCTTGTACGAGCAGTGCTCGCTCCACATGACGCTGAACATGGCGAGCTCGAGATCGTTCGGATCGCGCCCGAGCCTGTCGCGGATCGCGTCGAGCTCGACGTCCTCGAGGCCAAGGGCGCGATGCAGCGGGGCGGCGGCCGCCACCGTCACGCCGACGCCCCCGCGAGGTCGCGGCGCTCGACGCCGGTGATCGAGCCGGTCGCCGCCCACTCCGCCGAGCTCACGACGAACGAGCGGATGATGCCCAGGCCGTCGTCGGAGCCGAGGATCGCCTCGGACGCCGTCTCGGGGTGCGGCATGAGGCCGGCCACGTTGCCCGCGGCGTTGCGCACGCCGGCGATCCCGCGCAGCGAGCCGTTGGGGTTGCCGGCGTCGTCGGGGCCGGCGACCGAGCCGTCGGCGTTCGCGTAGCGCCACAGCACGCCACCGTCGCGCTCCAGCGCGTTCAGGGCCGCCTCGTCGCCGTAGTAGCAGCCCTCGCCGTGCGCGACCGGCATCCGCAGCGGCGAGCCGTCGAGCTCGCGCGTGAACGGCGTGTCGAGGTGCTCCGGTAGCAGCGTCACCTCGCGGCACACGAACCGGAGGGCGCGGTTGCGCAGCAGCGCACCGGGGACGAGGCCCGCCTCGGCGAGCACCTGGAAGCCGTTGCAGATCCCGAGGACGGGCCCGCCGCGATCCGCGAACTCGGCGACGGCACGCATCACCGGGCTGAACCGGGCGATCACGCCCGCCCGCAGGTAGTCGCCGTACGCGAACCCGCCCGGGAGCAGGATGCCGGCCACGCCGTCGAGGTCCGCCGATTCGTGCCACAGGATCACGGGCTCGGCGCCCGCGATGGTCACGGCGTTGACCGCGTCGATGTCCCGGTTGGAGCCCGGGAACAGGACGATGCCGATGCGCGCGGTCAACCGGTCGCTCCCGCGGCGGCCGGTGCAGGCCGCCCGTCGCCCGCGTCTGCGTCGCCCAGCCGCTCGACCTCGAACGCCTCGATCAGCGGGTTGGACAGCAGGTCGCCGGCCAGGCGCTCGACGATCGCCCGTGCCGTGGCCTCGTCGATCGCCGACACCGTCAGCTCGACCCGCCGCCCGACGCGCACGTCGGCGACCCCGTCGATCCCGAGGTGCGGCAGGCTGCGCTCCACGGCGCGGCCCTGCGGGTCGAGGATGCCGGGCTTCGGCGTCACGTTGACGGCGAACCGGAAGGCGCGAACGGGCTGGCTCATCGGGCGATCACGTCCTCCGTGAGATAGCGGTCGAAGCTGGCGCCGGTGATCCGCTCGAAGGCGGCGACGTAGCGGGCGCGGGTCCCGGCGACCACGTCGAGCGGGAGCTCCGGCCCGGGAGCGGTGCGGTCCCAGTCCTGCTGGAGCAGCCAGTCGCGGACGTACTGCTTGTCGAAGCTGGCCTGCCCGCCGCCGGGGTGGTAGGCGGTGGCATCCCAGAACCGGGATGAATCGGGCGTCATCACCTCGTCGATCAGCAGCAGCTCGCCCGAGGGCAGCAGGCCGAACTCGAACTTGGTGTCGGCGAGGATGATCCCGGCCCGCTCACATGCCTCGGCGCCGTGCGCATACAGCGCGAGCGACGTGTCGCGGACGCGGGCCGCAAGCTCCGGCCCGATCAGCGTCTCGACGCTCTCGAACGGGATGTTCTCGTCGTGCTCGCCCATGGGCGCCTTTGTGGCCGGCGTGAAGATCGGGGCGGGCAGCCGGTCGCTCTCGCGGAGGCCGCCCGGGAGCCGGATCCCGCACACCGCGCCGTCGTCGAGGTACGCCTTCCAGCCCGAGCCGGACAGGTAGCCGCGGACAACGCACTCGATCGGGAGCACCTCGGCCAGGCGCCCCAGCATCATCCGGCCGCGGAGCGTCGCCGCGACGTCCGGGTCGCCGTCGGTGATCTCGCTGGGCACGTCGGCGGGATCCGTCGAGAGCAGGTGGTTGGGCACGATCGAGCCGGTCTGCGCGAACCAGAAGCGGGACAGGCCGGTCAGGACGCGGCCCTTGTCGGGGATCGGCGTGGGCAGGACGACGTCGAAGGCGGACAGGCGGTCCGACGCGACGAGCAGCAGCCGGTCGTCCCCCACCCGGTAGAGGTCCCGGACCTTGCCGGCGCGGACGAACGCCTCAGCGAGCCGCACGGACGGCCTCCAGGCGATCGAGGCGGGCGATGACCTCCGGCACGTGGCGCAGCAGCGTCGCGTCGTCGAAGCAGGCGTCGAGCTCGGCCAGCGGCAGCTTCTGCGCCACGACCGGGTCGGTCGAGAGGAGGCGGTGCAGGGACACCCGCTCGTCCTGTGCCCGCAGGGCGTTGCGCTGGACGATGCCGTACGCGTCCTCGCGCGACAGGCCGCCGCGCTCGACGAGCGCCAGCAGCACTCTCGACGATGCGTGGAGGCCCAGGCCGAGCTCGATGTTCTCGCGCATCCGCTCCGGCCGGACCACGAGCCCGTCGACCAGCCCGGTCGTCCGGACGAGCATGTAGTCGAGCAGGATCGTGGCGTCGGGCAGCGCGACCCGCTCCGCCGAGCTGTGGCTGATGTCGCGCTCGTGCCACAACGGCTGGTCCTCGAAGCCCGCCTGCGCGTAGCCGCGCAGCAGGCGGGCGAGCCCCGCGATCCGCTCGCTCAGGATCGGGTTCCGCTTGTGGGGCATCGCAGAGCTGCCCTTCTGGCCCTGCCGGAACGGCTCCATGACCTCGGCGATCTCGGTGTGCTGGAGGTTGCGGACCTCCGTCGCCAGCCGCTCCAGCGAGCCGCCGAGGATCGCGATCGCCGCGAGGAACGCGGCATGCCGGTCGCGCTGGACGATCTGGGTGCTCACCGGGTCCACGCGCAGCCCGAGCTCGGTGAGGACCTCCGACTCGATGTCCGGCGCGAGGTGGCTGTAAGTCCCCACCGGGCCGCTGATCTTGCCGGTCGCGATCTCGGCGGTAGCCTCGGCGAGCCGCGCCCGGCCGCGGGCGACCTCGAACGCCCAGCCGGCGCATTTGAGCCCGAACGTCGTCGGCTCGGCGTGGACCGAGTGGGTCCGGCCCATCATCACGGTGCCCGCCTCGATCCGCGCGCGGGTGACGAGGGCGGCGGTGAGCCGGTCCGCGTCGTCGAGCAGCCGGGTCCCCGCGGTGCGCAGCTGGAGGGCAAGCGCCGTGTCGACGACGTCGCTGCTGGTGAGGCCCAGGTGAAGGTACCGGCCCTCCGAGCCCACGGTCTCGGCGACCTGGGACACGAACGCGATGACGTCGTGGTCGGTGGTTCGCTCGATCTCGGCGATCCGCGCGACGTCGACCCGTGCATTGCCCTCGATCGCGGCGAGGGCGGCGGGTGGCACGAGGCCTCGCCGCTCCTGCGCCCGGCAGACTGCGATCTCGACCTCGAGCATGCGCTCGAAGCGCGCCTGCTCGGACCACACGGCGCCCATCTCGGGCAGCGTGTAGCGCGGGATCACGCGATCGCCTCGGCGGCACGCGGCAGGTCCGCGGCGATGTCGCGGCGCCGCTGGAGGCCGTCCCAGGAGATCGTGTCCGCGGCCGCCTCGGCCGCGGCTCGCGCCGCGGGCAGGTCGCGGCCACGCCCGACCACCGTGAGCACCCGTCCGCCGTTGGTCCCGTACCCGCCCTGCGGCCGGCCGAACGTCCCGGCGTGGAACACGAGCGCGCCGCCGGCCTCGGCGACCTCGACGCCGACGATCGGGTCGCCCCGTCGCGGGTCGCCGGGGTAGCCCTTGGCCGCCAGCACGATGCCGACCGCGGCGTCCGGCAGCTCCGGGATGCGGGCCGGCGCATCGTCGGGGAGGCGTCCACGCGCAGCGGCGAGCAGCCACGGCCCCAGCGAGCCGGCGATGCGCGGCAGGATCACCTGGGCCTCCGGGTCGCCCAGCCGGACGTTGCACTCGAGGAGCACCGGGCCGTCCGCGGTGAGCATGAGGCCCGCGTAGAGGAAGCCACGGAACGGTGACCCGAGATTGGCCATCTGGGTCAGGATCGCCCGGTGGACCGTCTCGAGCACGCGCTCGACGGCGTCGGCGTCGAGGTCCGGCAGCGGCGAGTACGCGCCCATGCCGCCGGTGTTGGGGCCGGTGTCGCCGTCGCACAGCCGCTTGTGGTCGCGAGCGGCCGGCAGCGCGATCGCCCGCGTCCCATCGCAGATCGCGATGACACTCGCCTCATCGCCGTGGAGCCGCTCCTCGATCACGAGCGCGGGCGCCCCGGCCGGGCGACCCGCGAGGAAGGAGGGCACGAGCTCGATCGCCTGGTCCGCCGACTCGGTCACGATCACGCCCTTGCCGCCGGCCAGACCGTCGACCTTGAGCACGGCCCGCGCTCCGCCGGCCTCGAGCTCGAGCACGAACGCCCGCGCCTCGGCCGACTGGCCGGCCCCGAACGCCCGCGCCCTCGCGGTCCGGACCCCGGCGGCGCTCGCGACCTCGTGGCAGAACGCCTTCGACGTCTCGAGGCGCGCGGCCTCGCGATCCGGGCCGAACACCGCGATCCCGGCCTGTCGCAGCGCGTCGGCCACGCCGACCGCTAGCGGCGCCTCGGGACCCACGACCACGAGCTCCGAGGCGTGCTCGCGTGCCAGCGCGACGACCGCCGCCCGATCGAGCGGATCGACGCCGGTCACCCGGACGTGCGGCTCGCCGGCGATTCCGACGCTGCCCGGCGCGACCAGCACCTCGTTCACGCCGGGCTCGCGGCCCAGCTTCCAGGCGAGCGCGTGCTCGCGGCCGCCAGCGCCGACGACGAGGATGCGGGTGGGCATCACGAGGGTCATCGGGGGCGACCTCACGCGCTCAGGCCGTCGCCGCCGGGCGGTGCCGCTTCGGCCGCCACGCGCGTTCGATGGTCTGGGTCCGCTCCGGGCCCACGGAGACGAACACGATCGGGACGCCCGCGTGGTCCTCGAGGGCCGACACATAGCGGCGGGCGTTCTCGGGGAGGTCGCTCAGGCTGCGGACGTCGTGGATCGGCTGCTCCCAGCCCGGGAAGTCCTCGAAGATCGGCGTCGCTCGCGAGAGGGCGTTGCCGCTCGAGGGCCACACGTCCACCCGCTTGCCATCGATCTGGTAGGCCACGCACAGGCGGATGGTCTCGATGCCCGACAGGATGTCGAGCTTGTTGAGCACGACCGCGGTGTTGGAGTTGACGGCGACGGCGTAGCGCATCGGCACGGCGTCGAACCAGCCCACCCGCCGGGGCCGGCCGGTGACGGTGCCGAACTCCCGGCCACGCTCCGCGATGCCCTTGCCCGTGTCGTCGAACAGCTCGGTCGGGAATGGCCCGGCGCCCACCCGCGTGGAGTAGGCCTTCATCACGCCGATGACCTCGTCCACCTGCAGCGGGCCGATGCCGCCGCCGGTGCAGGCGCCGCCCGCGACCGGGTTCGACGAGGTCACGAACGGGTAGCTGCCGTGGTCGAGGTCGAGCAGCGTGCCCTGGGCGCCCTCGAGCAGCACGTGGTCGCCGCGCCGGAGCGCGTCCTGGACGAGCCAGGTGGTGTCGTCGAGGTGCGGCGCCAGCCGCGCCCCCCAGGCCGCGGCCTGGTCCACCAGCGCGTCGACCGTGAAGCCGGCCGCGCCCATGGCGTCGAGCAGCAAGTTCTTGTCGGGCAGCGCGCGGCCGATCCGCTCGCGCAGGACCTCGCGGTCGCACAGGTCCTCCATCCGCAGCCCCAGGCGCCAGGCCCGGTCGCCGTACGCCGGCCCGATGCCGCGGCCCGTCGTGCCCACCTTGGCGCCGCCGAGGCGCACCTCGTTGGCCCGGTCGAGGGCCACGTGGTAGGGCATGATCACGTGCGCGCTGCGGCTGACCCGGACCTTCGAGACGTCGATGCCCTTCGCGGCCAGCATGTCCAGCTCGGCGATGAGCGTGGCCGGGTTGACGACGACCCCGTTGCCGATCACGGACGTGATGTGCGGGTAGAGCACGCCCGACGGGCAGAGCTGGAGCTTGAGCGTCTCGTCGCCCACGACCACGGTGTGCCCCGCGTTGTCGCCGCCCTGGTAGCGGACGACGACGGCGACGTGCTCGGCGAGGAAGTCGGTGGTCTTGCCCTTGCCCTCGTCGCCCCACTGGAGGCCGACGATCACGGTCGCGGGCATCAGTGTCGCCCGGACACGAAAGAACCCCGGTCCGGGCCGGGGTTCTGGATAGACGCCTCCCGCGACAGCCCGCGGGCGCTCACGCGGACCGGGGGGTCGAAGGTGCGAGCCCGTCTCACGGGGCGGACGCCGCGCCTCCCTCGGGCAATGGTGATCTCCTCCATCGCGGGACTGGCCCCGCGGGGCCTCGAGGACGGGCCGAGTATACCGAACCGGACCCGCCGCCCGCAGTCTCAAGCGGCGCTCCTGGCACCTGGCCTCCTCACGGCACGTCGCCGCGGCAAGCTGCTCGCTAGGCGTGCACTGCAGCGGTTCCGCCGCCAGGTTGCTCGCCGGGCGTGCAGATCGCCGGTTCCCGGGGCCGAAACCGCTGTCCTGCTCGCCGGGCGTGCAGATCGATCGCCGCAACCGCTGCAGTGAACGCTGGGCGAGCAGCGGGCGGGCCACGAGTCGCGATAAGTGCTGGTGAAGCGCTGCTCGCTACCGTTCGTCGTGCCCGTCGATCTTGAGCCGGCCCCGCCGACCCGTCGCCCCGCCGAGGCCCGAACCGCCGGGGCCGGCAACCCACCCGCCCGCCGAATGTCGATGCCCGCCGCACGCAGGATCGGCCGCTGGAAGCCGCGCAGGAACGCGGTGCGGCCCGGTCGGAAGGAGACACGGACCGATGAACAGGGTCCTCATCACCGGGCGCCTCACGCGCGACCCGGAGCTGCGCACGACGGCCGGTGGCAAGGCCGTCGCCCAGTTCTCCGTCGCGAGCCACGAGTACGTGTCTGGGAAGGAGAAGAGCGAGTTCCACAACGTCGTCTCATGGGACCGGCTGGCCGAGACCTGCGGCCGGTACCTCGGCAAGGGCCAGCTGGTCGCGGTGGAGGGCCGGATCCAGACGCGCTCCTGGGACGACGACAAGGGCGCTCGCCACTGGAAGACCGAGATCGTCGCCAGCAGCGTCGAGATGCTGTCCGGCCGGCGGAAAAAGGACTACGCCGCCGAGACCGCGGCCACCGCGCTCGAGGCGCAGGCGGCCGCCGAGGGCTTCGCGCCCGACGCCACCGAGCCGATCGCCGACGAAGCCGGGTTCAGCGTGGACCCGGGCGGCGACGAGGACGAGGACGAGGAGGACGAGCTCCTCGAGGACGCCGTCGCGGCGGCCTGATCACCGAACGCTCCTCGCGGCGACGGCGCGGCTCCCCCTCCCGCGCCGTCGCCGCGTACCGCGGCGCGCCGACGTCCGTGGAGAGGCCCATCGGCATCCTCGGCTAGAGTCAGCCGATGCAGGTCTGCGTGCTCGGGCCACTCGTCATTCGAGAAGGTTCGAGTACCGTTCCTGTGGGTGGCGCCGTCCAGCGGCGCATCCTTGCCCGCCTCGCCCTCGAGCCCGGCTCGTCCGTCACGTTCGACGAGCTCGAGCAGGCGGCATGGGGGGACGATCCGCCGGTGGCTTCGCGCCACACGATCGCCGGCCACGTCTTCCGTCTCCGGCGCCTCGGGATCGACGTCGAGACCGCCGGCGACCGCTATCGGCTCCGCACAACAAGCGACCTCGTCGAGCTCACCCAGCTTGCGACGGAGAGCCGGGCCGCCCGCGAGGCTGGCGACACTCACCGCGCGTCGAGCTGCATCGGCCTGGCGCTGGCGCTCTCGCGCGGGCGGCCCTTCGCCGAGCTTGACGACCTCCCCGAGGTGGCGATCGCCGCGGCCCGGATCGAGGACCTCATCGAGGACCTTCGCGAGGCCCGCCTGACGCTGGCGATCGACGAGCGCGCATCGACGGAGGTGATCGCGGACGCTCGCCGCATGGTCGCTGAGCAGCCGTACCGGGAGCGACGCTGGGAGTTGCTCATGCTCGCGCTCTATCGCGCCGGCAGGCAGGCCGAGGCGCTGGACGCCTATGCCCAGTGCCGCCGGCGACTCGTGGACGATCTGGGCATCGACCCCGGGGTGAGCCTGCGACGCATGCAGCAGGCGGTTCTGGCGCAGGATCCCGCGCTCGACCCGCCGGCCAACGATGTTCCGGCGGATGCACGGGCCGTTGGGGCGGAAGCGTCCGCGCTGGGCGGTCAGCCAGCGCGCGACCGGCTGCTGATGCCGGGCACCTCGACGCGCCTCATCGGACGCGAAGAAACCCTGGAGGACCTCGCAGAGGCGGGGGTTCGGGCCCGACTCGTGTCGATCGTCGGTCCGCCAGGCGCAGGCAAGACTCGCCTGGCGCTCGAGTTTGCCCGCGCCGCGCGACCGCCCGCCTGGTATGTCCCCCTCGAGCAGCTCTCCGCATCGCAGTCGGTCGCGGCAGCGATCCTGGACGTGGTCAGCCCAGCATCGCGCGCACCGGAGGCATCCAACGGTCTCGCCCGCGCGATCGGCAACGCGGCCGGCCTCCTCGTGCTTGACGGAGCGGAGGCGCGGTCGACCGACGTCGCCCTCCAGGTGACCTCGTTGCTCACCGCCTGTCCGTCGCTCCGGATCCTTGTCACGAGCCGCGAGCGCCTCGGGTTGCTCGATGAGGCCCTCGTGCCACTGGGCCCGCTCGCGGACGACGACGCGATCGCCCTGCTCGTCGACCGAGCGCGGTTGCTCGACCCGCACTTCCGGCTCTCGGAGACGGATCGGCTCGAAGCCGCGCGGCTGTGCGGGCTCGTCGACCGCCTCCCGCTCGGGATCGAGCTCGTCGCTCGCCACCTCCAGCTGCTCGGGGTCGCTGAGGTCGCGGCGCGCGTCGCATCCGACCTGCCGCGCTGGGCCGGCGCTCCCGCCGGCGGACGGCCCGGCCTGTGGGCGGCGCTCGACGCCAGTGTCGAGCGGCTCGGTGCCGACGAGCGGCGCGCCCTGCGGGCGCTCGCAGTCATGGTCGCGGATGCGGACGTCGCCCTCGTGGACGCCACGGCCGGGTTCGATGCGGATGGGACGGACGGGTTCGAGCTCCTTGCCCGGCTGGTCGACGCCAGCCTCGTGCAGGTCCGCGGCCCTGGCGGGCCGACGCGCTATGAGCTGTTGCGGACGGTCGCGGCACATACCGTGGCCACTGCAGGCGAGGACGAGCTCGCCGGCGCGCGCGAGCGGTACCGGGCGGCCGTCCTGGACCGCGCGGCGGCGCTCGCCGGGCAACTCGCGTCCGCGGACCGGAGCGAGACGCTGCGATTGCTCGACCGCGAGATGCCACACGTCCGCGAGGTGCTCGGCATCCTCGCCCAGCCCGACCCGGGCCATACCGCCGCGGCGAGGCTCGGCCTGGAGCTCGCTGTCGCCCTCACCGATTTCTGGCTCGGTCGGCAGCCTGCCGAAGGCATCGATTGGCTCGGCCGGCTACTGGACGCGGCCGACCCCGCGCCGTCCCTGCGCGCCGAGGCGCTCCTCGCGCGCGGCCATCTCGCGTACTGGGTCACGGACTTCAGCTTCGGCGCGGCGCTTGCGGACGAGGCGCTGACCCTCTTCGCCGCACTCGGCGATCCCGTCGGCGAGGGACGTGCCCTGCGGCGGCTCGGGGCGATCGCGGCCGCGACCGACGATCTGCCGTCCGCGCGGACGTTCCTTGAGGCTTCACTCACGCGTCTCGAGGTCGCCGCGGCAGAGCCAGAGATCGGGACGACCCTCCTGCACCTCGGATCCCTCCTCGCCGACGAGGGACTTGTCAACGATGCGCTGCCGGCGCTCGAGCGAGCTCGCGCCTTGGCCGTCGCGACCGGCGATCCGCTCGCCCAGGGCCACGCCTTGGCGGCCCTGACACTCGCCCACTGGAAGGCCGGCGCCCTTGAGGCGGCGATGCAGGCCGGCACCCAGGCGCTCCTGATCTTCCACGAGCTGGGACACCGTCCGACCGAAGGGACCGTCGCCTACCGCCTGTCGGCCGTCTCGCGCGGGCTCGGCCGGCCGCGTGCCGCACGTCGGTACGCCGACGTCGCGATCGACGCCGGACGACGATCCGACACTCGGACCACGATCGCGATCGGCAACCTCGACCTGGCGCGGCTCGACCTCGACTCCGGGGACAGGCGGGCTGCGGCCACGCACCTGCTGGACGCGCTCGAGCGCATCGATCCGGAGGCCGACCGATGGGTCCTCGTGGACGCGCTCGAGGCGGTCGCACGGCTGCTCGCGTGGACCGCCGCTTCAGCGCCCGACGGCCGCTCGGCAACCGCGACGGCGGGTGCGCTGCTCGCGACGGCCGACGCCATCCGCCTCGCGATCCACCAGCCGGTCGCCCCGACGGAGGCGGCCGACCTCGCCTGGACCGTCGATCGCGTCGCCGCCGACGGGCCTTTGATTCCCGGGCCTCGGGAGGTCGTCGGCAGCGCTCCTGCCCCCGCGGATGCGTTGAGCCTCGCCATTGCCGCCGTCCACGACGCGCTGGCCACGACACCGGCCACGAGGGACCGGACCCGATCGTTCAGGGCTGACGGAGCGTGATGGTCACGTTGAGGCCCCTGACGTTGATCGTCGATAGGTCGCCGATGCCCTTTCCCCCGAACATGATGCTCGCGATCTCCGTCCCGTCGTCCGCGATCCCGTCCCGCTGCACGTGGATCGTGTACCCATCGGCCGGGAGCGTCTGCAGGTAGAACGGATAGATCGCCCGGGGATCGCCGCTCGTGAGGGTCGCGCACTCCGGCGACCCGTCGAGGTCGGTCGTGAGGTGTGCGCCAGCACAGTCGACGCCGACGGGGAGCGGGAAGCCCGGTCCAAACGTGCCGCCGACGGCCGGGATGGCAATCGACGCAGGGGGCGTGCCGGGTGCGGCCGAATCAGGCGCGACCGAGGCCGGCGCCTGGGCGACCAACGTCGGCACCGTGTTGCCGCTGCCGTAGATGCGGTTGCACAGCGTGCCGTAGTCCTGGGCGATCGCGGTCGCGTCGGCGTCTCCCAACTGCCCGGGTTCATGGTCCGCCTTGCCGACGAGATGGGCCCAGCCCAGGGTCGTGATCCCGCACGCCACGTGATCCTTGAACGCGAGGAAGTCAGTCGTACCCGGCGCATGCTCCGCCTGGTCTCCGACGCCCGAGAACAGCACTGCGCTCCCGCCGGTCGTCGCGAGCCGCCAGCGCAGGTCCGCGTCGTCGCCACCGACGACCATGACATCGAGCGATGTCGGCACGCCGAGGGGCGCATCGCCCGCCGCCCACTCGCAGGTGTTCGGAACCGCCGATGGCAGCTGGGTCGCGATCTGGACGGTGAAGAACGGCTGGACGTCGGCGGTTGTCAGGGCGGCGCACGGATCCGGGACGGCCTCGCCGTCGGCCGGCGAGTCGGCTGGGACCGGCGCGTCGCTGGCCTGCTCCGCCGCCGCGGATGCAAGGGCACCGGCGATGGACGTCGTGGCGCCTGAGCACGCGCCCGCGATCAGGGCGGTGGCTATGGCGAGGGCTGCCACCCCTCGGATGTGGATCGTTGCCATCGGACTCGCTCGACTCCCGTGGTCGGCCGGGACGCCAGGGCCCGGCCACGTGCGAGGAGTCAACCGCGAGCCGATCGCAGGTCGATCGCATGTGCAGGCCCCGACGCCCTGCGACGGCTGCGATCGGACTGCGATCCAGTGGCCGGACGATCCGCGCCATGGCCGTCACGACACCGCCGACCCAGGCAGTCCCGCACGCTCGCGGCGGTCGGCGCGCCCTCCTGCTCGGCCTCCTGCTTGTGGCGGTCGCAGCGATGGTCGTCATGGCCCTGACGCTGCGTGCCATCGCGCCGTCCCCCGAAGGACCCACCATCTGGCAGGCGATCACCTCGGGCATCGGAGACGGGCCCGTCCCCCGCGACATCGCGCTCGAGGCCATCGCCTACGAGTTCGGCGTCTCGATCCCCGGCATCACGGTCCCCGCCGGCCGCGACGGCGACGATGTCCCGTCCTCGGGCACCGGTGCAATTCGCTGGGTCCAGGGCGTGTGGTCCCAGCTGAGCCCCGAGCAGCGGGCGGTCATCGAGCCCTTCCTTCACCCCGAACCCGGGGGCACCCGCATCACGATCGACGTCCCCGGCTACAGCACGCCATCGTCGGGCTCTGCCAACCCGCGGCCGGGCGCCGCGCATGTCGTGCTCGCCGCCGACGATCCGCTGCGGGACGCGATCGTCTCGGACCTGGAGCACGATCTCGCCCACCTCGGACCGAAGCTCGGCCTGTCGCCGATCGAGCCCGGGTCGGACATCGGATCCGAGGCGCCGCGCCTGGGCCAGGTCAGCCTCGAGATGAGCAATGACGACGGCGGCAACACGCTGATGTACACGTACGGTGCGATCAATGACGATACGCGCTTGTACTCCGCCTGCAACGTCCGCGTCTACCGCAACGCCTGGGAGGGGGAGCAACCGGTCGCCGGCAGGGTGTCGGACCGCCTGCATGTGCTCCTCACGCACGAGGCGGTGCACTGCTACCAGCATGCGCTCACGAGCAGCATCGCCGTCCTGGCGTCCATGCCGATCTGGGTCGCCGAAGGGAGCGCGGCGTGGCTGGCCGCCGACGACACGCGGCTCGAGGAACCGTCCCTGCCGTCGGACTGGCGCGGCTGGCTCAACCCGTCCGACAAGCGACTCGTGGAGCGCAAGTACGACGCGATCGGCTTCCTCTCGCTGCTCGACCACCTCGGGCGCAACCTGTGGTCGCTGATGGTTCCCGCCTGGCGAGCCGCGTTTGCCGACCCGGCGAATGCCTCGAGCGCATTCCTCGCCGTGCTCGGCGGCGACGATCCGGACGTTCAGCAGGCCTGGGCGCCGTCGCTCGCGCGGCGCGGCGACTGGGGCGACCCATGGGAGGCGCACGGGTTCGGTCTCCACGCCGATGCGCAGGCGCACCTGTACCCGATGGCCGCGCTCGCCGAGCCGGTGACGGGCGAGATCGACGCGCGATCCGCCCGTCTCGGCGAGGTCTCGAGCTCCGACGGCGAGGTGGTGACGGTCGAGACGACGGGCCTCGTGAGCGCCCACGACGACGCGGGAAACCAGTTGCTGGGGGCGACCACGATGACGCTGTGCACCGTGGCGAGCTGCGTGTGCCCGCCGGAGACGGCGCGCGCGGGCGAGGACGTCGCCGACCAGCCGATGCGCACGCCGTTCGTGCTGGCGTTCTACGCGCCACGCGACGGCACGACCTATACCGTCGCGGGCCACCACCTTGCCGACCTGTGCGGCGCCGAACCGACGACCGGGCGGGCGCCGACCGGGGGCGGCGGGCCTGGCCCGGCGGGTCGCGGGACGGCCGGGGGCGGGGGTGGCGCACCCGGGGGCGCGAGCGACGACGATCCGTGCGCCGGTGGGTGCGCGAAGAGCAATGGCGATCCCCACCTGGTCACCGTCGACGGCCACCTCTACGACTTCCAGGCGGCCGGCGAGTTCACGCTGCTGCGCAGTGCCGACGGCGCCGTCGAGATCCAGGCTCGGCAGGTTCCTTGGCCCGGCTCGGATCACCTGGCGGTCAACCGTGCGATCTCGGCGCGAGTGGGCAGCCATGCCGTCGGCGTCTACGACACGGCCGGGCGGTTCGAGATCCACGTCGACGGGGCCGTGACGCCCGTCGAAGGCCCGATCGACCTGGCAGGCGGCGGGCGCATCGTGCCGTACCAGTCGGGAATCGAGCTCGACCTGCCCGACGGCACGCGCGCGTGGGTCATCGTCGTGGGCCGCTGGGGCCTCATGGTGCGGATCGCGCCATCGCCCGCGCTTGCATCGGCGTCCTCCGGCCTCCTGGGCCCGGTCCGCCCGGGCCTCGGCGTCCCCGCGATGCCCGACGGCTCGGCCATGCCGGGCGAGATCGATCCACAGGCGGCCCGCGCGGCGCTCTACGGCCCGTTCGCCGACGGGTGGCGCGTGACGGACGCCACGAGCCTGTTCGACTATGCCCCCGGAACGTCCACGGCCTCCTTCACGGTCGCGGGCTTCCCGGCTGCGGCAGCCGGGGACACGCTCGATGACCTCACGACCGACCAGCGTGCCGCCGGTGAGCAGGCGTGCGCCGCGGTGACGGCGCCAGACCTCCACGACGCCTGCGCCTTTGACGCCGGCGCCACGGGCGAGGCGGACGCGGCCGACGCCTACGCGCTCGCGCAGGCCTTCGACGCCGCGGGTCCGTCGGCCCTCGCCGGCGCTCCGTCGTCGGGCCCACCGTCCGCGACCCCGTCCGCGCCCGAGACGGTGCCGCCGCTGGCGTCGATGCCCGGCGGGGTCTCGGAGCTCGTGCCGGAGGCACAGGCGCTGCTGGGCCAGGCGCTTGGACCGAACGACCGCCTCGTGCTGTCAGTGCAGCTGGCCGACGGTACCGACGCCGTCGTCGCGACCGACGCGATGCTGGTCGCACCACCGATCCAGGTGCCGCTGGCCGGCGGCGGTCCCGTGGCGATCGTGGGCGGCTCGGTCTGGGTAGGCGAGACACTGGCGGACGGCACGTGCGCGATCGCCCGCCTCGAGTCCCACACGCTGGTCACGGCAGCAACGGTCCCGATCGCGTGCGACCAGGGGAGGACGTCCATCGCCGCGCTCGGCGACGACCTGTGGTTCGTCGACACCTCGGCGGTCGGCCCCGACGGGACGGGTGCCGTGCTCCGCCGTCTCGACCCGTCGAACCAGCCATCCTCGACGACCATCCCCATCCCGATACCGGTCACGGGCACGACCCTGCTCGAGGGCACGGACGCCGCATCGCTCGTGCTCCGCTCGAACGACCACGCGTTGTTCCTTGCCCAGGGCGCGGCGACGTTCGCCGACCTCGGGCCGCTGCCAGGATCCGCGTTCGGCGTGTCGAGCGGTGCCTGGTCCGCCGACCCGGCGACGGGGCTCGCGACGCTGCGTGGGCCGGCCGGGGTGCTTGCGACGATCCCGATCGCGGGACACCTCGTCGGGGCCGACGACGAGGCCGTGCTCGTCGAGGTCCCGGGCGACGCTGCGGACACCCTGACCGTGGCCACGCCCGGCGGTGGATCGCCGGTGCTCGTGGCCTCGGGTTCGCAGATCGATACCGCGGCGGGTACGACCGTGCCGCTCGGCTACCAGGACGAGTGGCCGCTGGTGATCGGCGGTGGGCACGCCGTGAAGCTGTGGTTGCCGACGTCGCGCACGAGCCCGTCGGCCCTCGCGGTCGACGCACAGTGGGCGTCCATCCGCTGATCGGCCCGGCGCCGTCGGCCTCGGTCCCACCTGTCGACGCCGCCGAACCGGATCCGTCGCCCGTGTACGTGCTCGCGTTCGGCTAGGCGCGGTACAGCGCCCGCCGGTCGTGGCCGGTCTCGGCTGCGATGCGCTTCGCCGCCTCGGCCCGCGGCATGCCCTCGGCGACCAGCGACGCGACCCGGGCGCGGGCGGCCTCGACGGTCGTGGGCGCAAGCGAGCTGGCGCGCGGCGCCGACGCCGCCCCGCTCTCCCACCCGACCACGATGACGGCCTCGCCGCGGGCCGGGATCGTGCCATCGGCGGCCTGTCCGGCCAGTGAGCCCAGCGGCCCCCGGACGACCTGCTCATGGAGCTTGGTGAGCTCGCGGCACACGGCGCCCGGCCGGTCCGGGCCGCATGCGGCGGCGAGGTCGCGCAGCGTGGCCCCAAGCCGCGACGGTGCCTCGAACACGACGCTCCCACGCTCGTCGGCGGCGATCCGCGCCAGCCGCTCGCGGCGCTCGCGACCCGAGCGTGGCAGGAAGCCCTCGAACGACCAGCGCGGCCCCGCGACACCGGACGCGGCGACGGCCGCCAGCACGGACGACGCGCCCGGGACGGCGACGACGGTCCCGCCGGTCGCCGCCCAGGCCGCCACCAGGCCCTCCCCGGGGTCGGAGACGATCGGCGTGCCGGCGTCCGTCACCAGGGCGAGGTCCGCGCCGCCGGTCAGGTGCGCGAGCAGCTCGCGCTCCCGCGCCGGGCCGCTTCGGGCGTGATAGCTGACCGTGCGGGTGGCGATCTCGTAGCGGCCGAGCAGCCGGCGGCTGATCCGCGTGTCCTCGGCGGCGATGAGGGGCACGGCCCGGAGCACCTCGATGGCGCGCAGCGTGACGTCGCCGAGGTTGCCGATCGGCGTCGCGACGACGTACAGGATGCCGCCAGGCGCCCCGCCCGACGCCTCGTCGGCCACCGTCAGGGTCTGGCCGAGCCGGGCCGGCGCCGCGGGTAGAGGTAGTCGACGCCCGCGGTCCGGGGCCCGAGCTTCGCGATCGGCGGCACCTGGCGCTTGAACTCCGCGCCCGCGACCATCCGGTCGACCTGGTCGACCGTCGCGCGATCGAAGCCCATCGCGACCATGTCGTCGACCGATCGCCGCTTGTCGATCCGCCAGAACAGCAGCCGATCCAGCTCGTGGTACGTGAACCCGGCCTCGGTCTCGTCGGTCTGGCCCGGCCACAGGTCGGCTGACGGCGCCTTGCGGATGATCGCCTCGGGCACGCCGATGGCGGCCGACACCTGGCGGACCTGGCTCTTGTACAGGTCGCCGATCGGGTTGAACGCGCAGGCGGAGTCGCCGAACAGCGTCGTGTACCCGATCAACGACTCGGTCTTGTTCCCGGTCCCGACCACGAGCCCGCGCCAGCTGACCGATCGATCGTAGAGCGTGCTCATCCGCATCCGGGCCATGAAGTTCCCCCGACGAAGCGGTGACGCCTCGAGGCCCTCCGCGCCCGACGCGCCCGGCACGCCGTCGGCCCCGAAGTAGCCGTCGACCATGGGGCTGATGTCGACGAGCTCCGACGCGCAGCCGAGCCTGCCGACGACCTCCTCGGCGTCACCTCGCGAGGCCGGCGAGGACGTCCGGTACGGCATCAGGACGCACAGCAGCTGCTCGGGCCCGATCGCCTCGGCAACGAGGTAGGCCACGAGGGCCGAGTCGATCCCGCCCGAGAGCCCGAGCACCGCCCGATCGAAGCCCGCCTGGCGCAGCTGGCCGCGGATGAAGTCGGCGATGACCCGGCGCGCCACGCCGGTGTCGATGGCGAGCTCGTCGGGCAGGACGAACAGGGCGGCGTCGGTCATCGCTCGGCCGCGGCCTCGGCCGGCGCGTTGGCCCCGGATGACGTCGCGGCGGGCGCCGCCGGCTCGACGGCGATGTCGAACCCGTCCCGGGCGCCGGGCTCGGCCGTGGCGTCGGGCGCGAGCCCCGACCGCTCGGCGATCAGGCGCCGCCACTCGCGGGCGACCAGCTCGGGCCGCTCGTCGCGCAGCAGGGGCAGCGAGACGCGCTCCCGCCGCACGTCGGCGAGGTCCACGTCCGCGAAGAACAGGCCCTCGTCGAACAGCGGCGCCGAGAACACCGCCTCGCCGCCGGGGCCGATGACCTCGGACCCGCCCCAGAACGAGATCGATTCGTCGACGCCGACGCGGTTGCAGAACACCACGAACGACGTCGTCAGCTGGGCATAGGTCCGCATCAGCGTCCGCCACGAGGTCGCCGTCCCGAGGCCCACCTCGTTCGTCCGCGCCAGGTCCCGACCCGGCGACGACGACACGTTGACCAGGATCTGCGCGCCGTCGAGCGCGAGCACCTGGGGCGTCGCCAGGTGCCAGAAGTCCTCGCATACCGCCAGCCCGATGCCCACCCCGAGCCGCGACGACACCGCCCGCAGCTGGTCGCCCGGCGCGAAGAACCGCCGCTCGTCGAACAGCCCGTAGGTCGGCAGGAACACCTTGCGGTGGACGTGGCGGATCTCGCCGTCCTCGAGCAGGGCCGCCGCGATGAACAGGCGGTGGTCCGCCGACTCTTCCACGAACGAGACGATCGCCGACAGCTCGCGCGTCCGCGAGGCGAGCGCGGCGAGCCGCGGGTCGTCGAGCCGCATCGCGACGTCGGCGGCCAGGTCCTGGAGCTGGTAGCCAGTCAGCCCGAGCTCCGGGAACACGACCAGGCCGGCTCCACCCGCCCTGGCCTCGTCGAGCAGGTCGCGGTGGCGCGCCAGGTTGGCCTCGAGGTCGCCGAGGCGGGGCGCGAGCTGGGCGAGGGCGATCCGCAGGGCCTGCACGGCCCGAGTCTAGGCCCCGGCGGGGTCCGCGGGCGCGGCCGGCATCGCCGGCGCGGAGGCCGACGCCGCCGACAGGGATCCCGCGGCCGCCGGCACGGGCGCGCCCGCCGGCGCCGACCGACCGGTCGACTGCAGCTGCTCCCTCGACCCGTCGACCTCGTCGGCGAAGTGGCAGGCCACCTCGTGACCGGCCGTCAGCGGGCGCAGCTCCGGGACCTCCGTCGCGCACCGCTCCGGGTTGCCGAGCCGCTCGCGCAGCCAGCATCGGGTGTGGAAGTGGCACCCCGACGGCGGGTTGACCGGCGACGGCACGTCGCCGCGCAGGATGATCCGGCGCCGGTGGCGTTCGACCTCCGGGTTCGGGATCGGCACGGCCGACAGCAGGGCCACCGTGTACGGGTGGAGTGGCTCGCGGTTGAGCTCGCGCGACGGCGCCAGCTCCACGATCCGCCCCAGGTACATCACCGCGATCCGGTCGCTGATGTGGCGGACGACGGACAGGTCGTGGGCGATGAAGAGGTAGGTGAGCTCGAGCCGTTCCTGGAGCTTCTCCAGCAGGTTGATGATCTGCGCCTGGATCGAGACGTCGAGCGCGCTGATCGGCTCGTCGGCGACGATCAGGTCGGGCTCGAGCGCGAGCGCGCGGGCGACGCCGATCCGCTGCCGCTGGCCGCCGGAGAACTCGTGCGGATAGCGGTCCGCATAGTCCGGGTTGAGCCCGACGGTCGCGATGAGCTCCCGGACACGGTCGCGGCGGTCGGCCTTCTCGCCGACGCCGTGGATCTCGAGCGGCTCGGCGACGATCGCCCCGGCAGTCATCCGCGGGTTGAGGCTGGCGTACGGGTCCTGGAAGATCATCTGCATCCGGCGGCGCGCGGCGACCATCTGCTTGCGGTCGAGGGTGGTGAGGTCGATCCCGTCGATCAGCACGCGGCCGGCCGTGGGCTCGAGCAGCCGGATGACGGCCCGGCCCGTCGTCGACTTGCCGCACCCGGACTCGCCGACCAGCCCGAGGGTCTCGCCCCGGCGCATCGTGAACGAGACCCCGTCCACGGCCCGGACGTCGCCGACGTGGCGCTGGACGATGAGCCCGTCGCGGATCGGGAAGAAGACCTTGAGGTCCTCGACGGTGAGCAGCGCCGCGCCGTCGCGGGCCGGCGTGGCCGTCACCGCCGGCGCGGGCTCAGAAGCCATCGCGGTGGTGCTCCGGCTCGGGCGGGATCGGCAGGCCGCCGGCGCTGGGATCCACGGACAGGGGGCCCTCCTCGGCCGTGATCTCGCCCTCGAGCTCCGTGAGGTCCACGCCGGAGCCCGGTGCGCTCAGCTCGTCAGGGAGGCCCGCGGGCGGCGGCGCCGCAGTGAACCCGTCGCGGGTCGGACGGCCGGCGACGGCCTCCTCGGCCGTGGCGGGGTTGTGGCAGGCCAGCCGGTGCGTGACGCCCAGTCCCGTCGTGACGATTGGCCCGCGACCGTCGAGCGGCGCCAGCGGCGGGTTCTCCGACCAGCACACGTCGAGGCGCCACGCGCACCGGGGCGCGAACGGGCAGCCGGTGGGGGCGCGCCGCATGTCCGGCGGCCGGCCCTCGATGGGGATCAGCGCGTCGGTCCCGTCGTCGTCGAGGCGCGGGATCGAGTGCAACAGGCCGACCGTGTACGGGTGCGACGGGCGCGCGAACAGGTCGATGGTCGACGCCGACTCGACCACGTACCCGGCGTACATCACGTTGATCCGCTGCGTCATCCCGGCGACGACGCCCAGATCGTGGGTGATCAGGATGAGCGCGGTCGGGCTCTCCGTGGCGCTCTCGGTGGTGAGCTGCAGGAGCAGCTCCAGCACCTGGGCCTGGATCGTCACGTCGAGAGCGGTCGTCGGCTCGTCGGCGATGAGCAGCTTTGGCCGCAGCGCCAGCGCGATCGCGATCATCACGCGCTGGCGCATGCCGCCCGAGAACTGGTGCGGGAAGTCCCGAAGCCGGGCCTCCGGCTTCGGGATGCCGACCATCGCGAGGAGCTCGATGGCGCGGGTCCTGGCGGCCGCCTTCGTCACCGGGCGGTGCGCGCGGATCGTCTCGACCAGCTGCTCCTCGATCGTGAGCACCGGGTTCAGGCTCGTCATCGGGTCCTGGAAGATCATCGCGATGTCCTTGCCGCGCAGGTCGCGGATCTCCGAGTCGGACAGCGTGCCCAAATCCTGGCCGTCGAACATGACGCGCCCGCCCTCCACCCGGCCGGCGGGCTTGGGGAGCAGCCGGATGATCGCGAGGTTGGTCACGCTCTTGCCGCAGCCCGACTCGCCGACCAGCCCGAGGCGCTCGCCCTCCTCGACCTCGAAGGTGACGCCGTTGACGGCGTGGATCGTCGCCTCGTGCGTGCGGAATCGGACGACGAGGTCCTCGACGGACAGCAGGGCCACGGTCAGCGCCTGAGTCGCGGGTCGAGCGACTCGCGCAGGCCGTCGCCCAGCAGGTTGAAGCCGACAGCGCTGATGACGATCGCGATGCCCGGGAAGAAGATCAGCCACGGGGCCTGGCGCAGGAACTTGGTGGAGTCCGTGAGCATCGTCCCCCACTCCGGCGTCCGCGGGTCGGGCGGCCCGAGGCCGAGGAAGCCAAGGCCTGCCACGTCGATGATCGCGGTCGCGAGCGCGAGCGTGGCGGCCACGATCAGCGAGGTCAGTGAGTTGGGCAGCATGTGCCGGCTGAGGATGCGCCACCGGCTGGCGCCCAGCGAGTTGGCGGCGTTCACGTAGTCGAGCTCGCGGTTGGCGAGCAGGCTGCCGCGCAGGATCCGCGCGAAGATCGGGGTGTTGGTCACCGCGACCGCGAGCACGATCTGGGGCAGGCCGCGGTCGAGCCAGGCGACGATCGCGATGGCCAGCAGGATCCCGGGGATCGAGAGCAGGACGTCGACGATCCGCATCAGGACGTTGTCGACCTTGCCGCCGAGGGCGCCGGCGGCTGCGCCGATGGTGCCGCCGAAGATCAGGGCCAGGATCACCGAGCCGACCGCCACGACCAGGCTCACCTGGGCGCCGTACAGGATGCGCGAGAACTCGTCGCGTCCCTGGAGGTCGGTACCCATCAGGTGCTGGCGGCTGGGCTCCTGCAGCCGGTCGACCAGGTGGCCCTCGAGGGGTCCGTAGGGGGCGATCACCGGCGCCAGCACGGCCGCCAGGACGAAGATCGTGATCAGCACGAGGCCGACGAGGGCCGGCCCGTTGCGCAGCAGGCGGGAGAACGCGTCTCGCCACAGGCCGCGGCTCGCGCGACGTTCGGCGGGGCGGACGACCGGGATCGCGGGCGCGGCCATCAGGCGTACCGGATCCGCGGGTTGAGGAACGCGTAGCCGACGTCCACGACAAGGTTCACGATCAGGAAGATCACCGCGAAGAACATGATCGTCGACTGCACCACGAAGTAGTCATGGTCCTGGATCGCCTCCACGGTCCACCGGCCGACGCCGTTCCAGGCGAACACGGTCTCGGTGATGACGGCGCCGGCGAGCAGCCCGCCGACCTGGAGGCCGATGACGGTCACGACCGGCAGCCACGCGTTGCGCATGACGTGGCGGTTGTCCACGCGGCGCTCGGACAGGCCCTTGGCCCGGGCGGTGCGGACGTAGTCCTCGTTGGCCACGTCGAGCACGGAGGCCCGCGTGATCCGGGTGATGATCGCGAGCGGGATGGAGCCGAGCGCGATCGCCGGCAGGATCAGATGCTGGAGGCCGTCGACGAAGGCAGGGAAATCCCCCGCGAGCAGCGTGTCGATCAGCACGAAGTTCGTGTGGTACTCGATCCCCAGGCGTGGGTCCAGGCGGCCCGCGGCGGGCAGGATCTTGAGCTGCACGGCGAAGATGTACTGCAGGGTCAGCCCCAGGACGAAGATCGGGATCGAGATCCCGAGCAGGCTGATGACGGTGACCAGGCCGTCGCCGAAGCCCTGCACGTGACGGGCGGCGAACCGACCCAGCGGGATGCCGAGCCCCACGGCGAACAGCAGCGCGGCCATGGTGAGCTCGATGGTGCCCGGGAACCGGCGCAGGAACTCGTCGACGATCGGCCGGTTGTTGATGATGCTCTTGCCGAAGTCGCCGTGGATCAGCTTGCCCATGTAGTCGACGTACTGCTGCCAGAGCGGCTTGTCGAGCCCGAGCTCCGCGCGGATCTCCGTGACGAGCTCTGGCGTCGCGTGCTGGCCGAGGATCGCCGCGGCGGGGTCGCCGGGGAGCAGGTGGATGAACGCGAACAGGATGATGGACAGCCCGAACAGGACCGGAATGGCGGCGAGCAGCCGGCGAACGATGTACCTGCCCACGTCCGGAGGTTGATCCTCGCAGCGTTCGGAGGTAGCCGAGCGCCCCCCGGCCGGTCAGGCGGGGGGGCGCGTGCTTGTGGGGCTCGACTACTGGGTGAGCCAGACGGTGTTGAAGAACTCCGTCAGGTTGCCATTGCCCTGGAACCCGTTGAGGGTCGTGGCGTGGGCGCCCGGAGGTGTCGAGTTCAGGATCGGGACGATCGGGAGGTCACGCGCCAGGATGTCCTGGGCGGTGCCCCACGCGGTCGCAGCGTCGGCCTCGCTCGTCGCCGCGAGGGCGGTGTCGAACGCGGTCTTGAGGTCCGCCGGCCCGTAGCTGAACTGCGGGTTCGGCGTGCCATCGCTGTTGAAGTAGAACAGGTCGGTGATCAGGAAGTTGTCCGGGCCGGCCCAGTCGCACGTCCAGCCGAGCAGGAACATGGGGAACTTGCCGACAGTGGAGTCGCTGAGGTAGCCGGTACGCCACCCCTCGGTCTTGAAGTTGACCGTGAAGCCGACGGCCTCGAGGTCCGTGGCGATCGCCTCGGCCTCGCCCTTCGGATCGGGCATGTACGGCCGGGCGACGTCCGACGGGTAGTAGAAGTCGATCGCGAGCTTGTCGGCGGACACGCCGGACTCGGCGATCAGGGACTTCGCCTTCTCGGGGTCGTAGGTCGGCAGGCCGAGGGGCTTGTAGTCCTGGGTGGCCGGCGGCATGAAGTTGTCGGCGACGTTGGCCAGGCCCGCGTAGAAGGCGTCGATGTACGACTGCTTGTTGAGCGCGTACCCGATCGCCTGGCGGATCTTGAGGTTGTCGAAGGGCGGGGTGCCGTTCTGCAGGCCGAGGTGGAACTCGTTGCACGACTCGCCGCGGTCGACGAGCGCGAAGTTCGGATCCGCCGTCAGCGTCGCCACGTCGTTCGGGGCGATCGTCTGGGCGAAGTCGATGTCACCGGCCTGGAGCGCGTTCAGCTCGGCGGTCTGATCCGCGAACGGCTTGAACGAGATCTCGTCGAGGTGGGCGGCGTTCGCGGTGTCCCAGTAGGACGGGTTCTTGACGATCGTGACGTGGTCGTTGGGGACCCATTCCTTGTACATGAACGGGCCGGTGCCGACCATCGACTTGCCGGTGCCGCCCTGGCCCTGTGCGTAGGGGCTCTTGGCCGGATCGGGGTTGTCCGCGTCGCCGGCCTTGAGCGCGGTCGGGCTTTGCATCCCGAACTGCGGCAGGTTCTGGCTGATCAGGAAGTTCGACTGGGGCTTCTTGAGCGTCATCACGACGGTCGTCGGATCGGAGGCGGTGACGGACGCGAGGTTCGAGTCCGGCCCGAAGCCGACCGTGGCCCCGAAGTAGTAGTTGTAGTCGTTCTGGAGCGCCTTCGGCGCGTTCTTCTGGCGCTCGTAGTTGTAGACCACGGCGTCGGCGTTGAAGTCGGTGCCGTCGTGGAACTTGACGCCCTCGCGCAGCTTGAACGTGTACGTCAGGCCGTCCGCGCTGACGGTCGGCAGCTCGGCGGCGAGCAGCGGCCGAAGCTCGTTGGTCGTGCCGGGCACGAGTCCGATCAGGCCCTCGATGACCTGCTGCATGATGTACGACGAGTTGCTGTCGCTGACGAGCGACGGATCCGCGAGGACCATGTCGCCGGGCAGCCCGACGACGATCGCGCCGCCATCGACGGGCGGGCCAGCCGCCTCGCTGGGCGTGGCGCTGGACGGTGCGCTCGACGGGGCACTCGACTCGCCGGCGGGCTGGCTCGGTGCCGCAGCCGACGGCGCTTGGGTGGCGGTCGTACCGCCACACGCCGTGACCGCGATCGCAGCGACCGCAAGCAAGGCCCCGATTCGAGTACGGGACATATGGACTCCTCCTCCAGCCGGGATAGGCGACCGGTCGCCAGACGGCCGGCCCGGCAACCGGTGGTCCGTCGTGTTCGCGCATGATACCCACACGGCGAATCGGCGCTGCAAGCCGAGCGCGCGCCACGGGCGCGACGCGCCCGTCAGGTCGCCGATGCTAGGCTGTCGCGCGTCTCGACGCTCGGCACGCCGAGCCCGTCGCTGTCCCGTCGCCCGCCCGGAGCCGACCCGACAATGCCGACTCGCCGTCCCGCCTCGTGGGCCCTCGCCCTCACCGCCGTCGCCGTGCTCGCCGCCTGCGACGCCGGTCCGGTCGTGACCGGCCCGCCGGACGTCGGGAGCCCCACCCCCGCTCCGTCGGGCTCGTCCACCCCGGGCGAGGTGCCGTTCAAGCCGGCGAGCTGGCCCGCGACGGGGACCGCCTGCGACATTGAGGGCTACGCCGGCAACCTCGGCCGGATCGAGGCCACCGAGCCGCGCACGGTGGTGTTCACGCTGTGCTCGCCCGACGGCGCCTTCCTGTCCCGGGTCGCGCACCCGGCCCTTGGCGTCCTCGACGCCGCGGCGATCGAGCGGCTGGCGACCGACCCCGCCAGTGCCCGGTCGCTGGCCGGGACGGGCCCCTACCGGATCGATGCCTGGACGCCGGGCCAGAACGTCCGGCTGGTCCGGGCCGGCGACGAGGCCTCGTCGTCCGCCCGGGTCCCGACGCTGGTCCTCATGTGGGCGGACGACCCGACGCAGCGCACGCTCGGCCTCCAGACGGCGACGGTCGACGGGATCGACGCCCCGGGACCGCTCGACCTCGAGCGCATCGCGACGCTGCCCGAGCTCGCCGTCACGCCGCGCGACGGCCTGGCGACCGCCTACCTCGGGATCGGCACCGGCGACGGCCTGGGCAAGGTCGCCGTCCGGCGTGCGCTCGCGGGCGCCATCGATCGGGACGCCCTGGCCGGCGACGGGTTCCCCGCCGGCTCGATCGCCGCGACCCACGTGACGCCGTGCGACATCGACGGCGGCTGCGAAGGCGACGACTGGTACGGCTTCAACGCCCCGGCGGCCAGCGCCGCGCTCGCGGCGGCCAAGTTCGACCTGAAGCAGACGTACACCCTCCACATCCCGGACCGTCCGGTGCCCGGCCTGGACGATCCCGCGGGCCTCGCGACGGCCGTCGCCGCGCAGCTCGAGACCAACATCGGGCTGCTCACCGAGATCGACACGATGCCGCTCCGCGACTACCAGTCGGATCTCGCGACCGGCAAGCTCGACGGCCTGTTCCTCGGCGGCGTCGCCTCGAGCGTGGCGGACCCCGGCGCGTTCCTCGAGCCCCTGTTCGGCAAGGGCGTGAAGTCGACCGCGGCCGACCGGACCCCGAAGGCCGCGCCCGCGATCCAGGAGGCGGCGGCGACCCCCGACCCGTCGGCGCGCGCCGACGCGTTCGGCACGGCCAACGACGCCATCCGCGACGCGGCCGCCATCGTCCCGCTGGCCCACCCGGGCTCGGTCGCCGCCTTCCGCACCGACGTCATGGACGTGGTCACGTCGCCGCTCGGCCTCGACCCCCTCGGCACGTTCACCCCGGGCGACCGCAGCCAGCTCGTGTTCATGCAGGCGGACGAGCCTGCCGGGGCGTACTGCGGCGACCAGGTCTCGCGCGACGCCTACCGGCTGTGCGGCCTCGTCGTGGAGGGCCTGTACGGGTTCAAGCCGGGCACGATGACGATCGAGCCGCGGCTCGCCCAGTCCTGCGAGCCCGACGCCCAGGCGAGGGTCTGGACGTGCCGCCTGCGCCAGGGCGTCACCTTCCAGGACGGCGCCCGCCTCGACGCGGGCGACGTCCTCGCGTCGTACGTCGCGCAGTGGGACCGATCGCAGCCGCTGCGCACGGGGTCCGATGGGTCGTTCGCCACCTGGGACGCGCTGTTCGGGGACACGATCGGCGGCGAGTAGCCGCCCGCGGGGCTACTTGACCAGCAGCCGCTGCATCAGGAACCCCTGCTCCACCAGCGGGGCGAGGATCGGCCGGACGCCCGCGTAGGCCTTGAGGCCCTTGGACAGGCGCTGGCTGCCCGCCGTGATGCCCGCCGCATCCTTGGCGGTGATCGCGTCGCGCAGGTCCTTGGCGCCGCCGATCATGTCGGGCAGGGCGGCGTCGTAGGCCGCCGCGAGCGTCGCCATCGCCGGGTAGCCGCGGATGCGGTCGACCTGCGCCGGGAGCTGGTCGAGGGTCGTCGCGAGGCCGTCGGCCGCGCCCCACATCGCCTCGAGGTCCTCGTTGCTGACCGCGGTGCCCAGGTCGCCGCCCGCCGTCTGGATGTCGTTGTCGGCGGCCCCGAGGACGACGATGGCCTCGACGACGCCACCGGGCCACGCGGTTGCGGTCGGCTCCGGGGCCCGGGACGAGCCCGACGGCCCGCCTGATGCCCGCCCGGACGCGTCAGGGGCGGTCGACGCGGCACCGGTCGAGGGGCCGCCCGCCGACGGGGAGCCGCCCGCGGCGCCGCACGCGCCTAGGAGCAGCGCCGAGACCAGGATGGCCGCGGGGACGGCGGCCGGGATCGTCGCCAGGCGGGCGCCGCCGGCGGGACGCGGGGACGGGTTCACGCGTCGTCGGTGGCCGCCGCGACGATCGCCGGGGTCTCCGCCGCGGCCTGGGACACCGTGGCGGCGCTGAGGTCCTCGGCCCAGTGGCACGCGACCTGGTGCCCTGCCTCCCCGAACGGCCGCAGCTGCGGCTCGATCGTGGAACAGTTCTCGGGGTTGCCCAGCCGCTCGCGCAGCCAGCACCGCGTGTGGAAGCGACAGCCGGCCGGCGGCGCCGCCGGCGACGGCACGTCGCCCTTGAGGACCACGCGCGACTTCCGGCGCCGCGGGTTGGCCTCGGGGATCGCCGACAGCAGCGCCACCGTGTAGGGGTGGCGCGGGTCCTGGTACAGCTGGTCCACCGAGCCGACCTCGGCGATCTTGCCCAGGTACATCACGCCGACACGGTCGGAGAAGTACTGGACCACCGACAGGTTGTGGCTGATGAACAGGTAGGTCAGGTTGAGCTCGCGCTTGAGGTCGAGCAGCAGGTTGAGCACCTGGCTCTGGATCGACACGTCGAGCGCCGACACGGGCTCGTCGGCGACGATGAAGTCGGGGCCCAGCGCGAGCGCGCGCGCCACGCCGATGCGCTGGCGCTGGCCGCCGGAGAACTCGTGCGGGTAGCGCCGCGTGTACTCGCGACGTAGGCCCACGAGCTCGAGCGAGTCCTCGACGCGCTTGTCGCGCGCCGCGCGGTCGTTCAGGCCCTGCGCCAGCAGGCCCTCGCCGATGATGTCCGAGACGGGCATCCGCGGGTTCAGCGACCCGAACGGGTCCTGGAAGATGATCTGCATCCGTCGCCGCAGCGGGCGCATGTCGTCGGGGTCGACGTCGGCCAGCTCGTAGCCGTCGAACACGACTCGTCCGTCGGTCGACGGGGTGAGCTGGATGACGGTCCGCCCGAGCGTGGTCTTGCCGCAGCCGGACTCGCCCACGAGGCTGAACGTCTCGCCGGGCATGATCTCGAAGTCCACGCCGTCGACCGCGTACACGGTGCCGATCTGCTTGCGCAGCACGCCGCCGTAGATCGGGAAGTGCTTCTTGAGGCCCTGCACCGTGAGCAGCGGCCCGTCGGCGACCACGTGCGCGGGCTGGGCCGCCTCCACGGCCACGATGCCCGCGATGATCGGCTCCGACGCCGCGGCCATCGGGTCGTCGACCTCGGCCATGGAGGTCGCCACCGCCAGCGGGTCTGCGCCTGCCGCGATCTTCGCCTTGGCCTCGGCCATCTCGGCCTCGGCGTCCGCCTGGCGGTTCTTCGCCTCCAGCACCGAGTCGATGACCAGCGTCCGCGCGGCGATGTCCTGCCACGCCTTGCGCCGCGGGTCGACGAACACCCACAGGAAGCCGATGTACAGGGCAGCCTGGGCGAACACGAACACGATGTACCGGCGGATCGCGTCGCCCCACGTGAGCGGATCGTCACCCACCTCGTGCACGACCTGCAGGTGGACGGGGCGCATGCCCGGTGTCACGCCGCCGTGGCTCCAGAAGTAGGCGAAGTAGCCGAGGTTTACGAGGACGCCGACGGCGATCCCGACGATCGCGGCGAGCTGTCCGAGGCCCGATCCGAGGGCCGCCTGGAGGCCGAGGCCGAGGGCGACCGGGATCGCCGTCAGGACCGCAACCAGCACGAGGTCGATCAGGTAGGCACCCAGGCGCGGCGCGTACTCGGCGAGCGCGGGACCCGCGCTGACGTAGGTCGTCGACGCGACGCCGGCCTGGTCGCCGCCGATGAGCGGCGCCGTGATCGGCCGGGCGCCCGACTCCTCGGCCCGCAGCGGGCGCTCGCGCTCGCCGTTGAACCACTTGCGGCCGCGGGCGAAGTGCCACGCGGAGGCCACCGCGAACACCAGCGCCGGGCTGAGCAGCAGCTGCAGGAAGAAGATCGAGTTGGCGTCGCTGAACCGCGACTGCATCGTGATGATCAGGTACGACGTGATGATCGCTAGCACGATCCCGGCGCCGACGGCGATCGCCCACGACCAGATCTGGCGGTTCCGGGTCAGCCGGGTGATGCCGATGATGATCAGGGCGAGCGGCACCGTGATCAGCGCGAGCGAGAAGAAGATCCCCAGCGCGCCCTTCACCCCGATGATCACCCCGAGCCCGACCGTGAACAACCCGATGAGGCCATAGCCGGCGACGCCCATCAGCAGAGCGCGCCCGTTCCGGACCGAGGGCGGCGGCCGGCGCCGGAGCTTCCGCCGGACGATGGGGTCGGCGATCGGCGCCGCCTCGGCCACGGTGGTCATGCGGGTCGGTTGTCGCTGGCGGCCGTGCCGTAGATGCGCCCGGTCGTCATGTTCTGCTCGTGCTGGTCGACGGCCGCCCGGAGGCGCTCGCCCTCGCCCGCGAGGTGCAGGTGACAGCGGGATCGTTGGCCAGTCGCGCCGGCCGGGTACAGCTCGGGCGGCACGGTGCGGCAGGTGTCCCAGGCGTAGGGGCAGCGCGGCTCGAAGCGGCACGCGGGTGGCAAGTGGAACGGCGACGGGACGGCGCCCTTGATGGCCGACAGGCGGCCGCCGCGCTTGTCGACGGTCGGGATCGACTCGATCAGGCCCATCGTGTACGGCATCCGGGGCTCCAGCAGGACCTCTTCGACCGTCCCCTGCTCCACGATCTGGCCCGCGTACATCACGATCACGTTGTCGACCATCTCCGCCACGACGCCCAGGTCATGGGTGATCAGCATCAGCGCGGCGTCCGTCCGCTCCTGGATCGCCTTGAGCAGCTCCAGGATCTGCGCCTGGACGGTCACGTCGAGCGCGGTCGTGGGCTCATCCGCGATGAGCAGCTTGGGCTCGCACGAGAGCGCCATCCCGATCATCACGCGCTGCCGCATGCCGCCGGAGAGCTCGTGGGGATACTGCTTCGCCCGTCGCTCGGGCGTGGGGATGCCCACCAGTCGCAGCATCTCGACGGCTCGGTCGCGGGCCTCCTTCTGGCTGACCTTCTTGTGGAGCTTGACCTGCTCGGCGATCTGGTCGCCGACCGTGAACACCGGGTTCAGGCTTGTCAGGGGCTCCTGGAAGATCATCGCCATCTCGTTGCCGCGGATCTTGCGCATCTCGCCGTCGGGCAGAGACAGGACCTCCCGGCCGTCGAACCAGACCTCGCTGCCCGTGCCGATCTCGGCCGGCGGGATGTCGAGCAGGCGCATGATCGTCATGGCCGTCACGCTCTTGCCCGACCCGGACTCGCCGACGATGCCGATCGTCTCCCCGCGCGGCAGCGAGAACGAGATCCCGTCCACGGCCGGGACGACGCCGTCCATCACCTTGAAGTGGGTCTGGAGGTTGCGGACGTCGAGGAGGAGGTTGTCGGCCGGGGGTGCCCCGAGACCGGGGCGGACGGTGGACGCCTCCGTCATGCGCGGGATCTTGGATCGAACGCGTCACGCAGGCCGTCACCCACGAAGTTCACGGCCAGCACCGTCACGATGATCGCGAGACCCGGGAACAGCGGCCACCACCAGTTGCCCTGGGTGATGAACTGCAGGCCGCCCGACAGGATGTTGCCCCAGGTGGGCGACTGCGGATCGACGCCGAACCCGAGGAAGCTCACGAACGCCTCCGCGATGATGTTCCCGGCCACGAGCAGGGACGCGACCACCACGATCGGGCTGAAGGCGTTGGGCAGGATATGGCGGAAGATGATCCGTCGGTCGCGGACGCCGACGGCGTGCGCCGCCTCGACGAACTCCCGCTCGCGGATCGACAGGAACTGGCTGCGCACGAGGCGGCTCACGCCCATCCACGAGAACAGCCCGAAGATCACGATCACCATCGAGACGGTCCCGTTGCCCAGGAACTTCGCGGCGACCAGGATCACGAACAGGATGGGCAGGCTGAGCATCACGTCGACGACGCGCATCAGCAGGTTGTCGGTGATGCTGCCCGCGAAGCCGGCGATCGCGCCCACGAACGTCCCGATGATGACCCCGATGGCCATGCTCGAGAACCCGATCAACAACGAGGTCCGCGCGCCGTTCACGACCAGCGTGAGCACGTCGCGCTGGAGTCCGCCGGTCTCGCCCATCGGGTGCTGGAGGGACGGCGGGCGCCCGGCGCCGACGATCTGGTCGGGCTTGGGGATGTCGGTGAAGCTGAACGGGAGGATGACGGGGCCCAGGACCGCGACGCCGATGAGGAACGCGATCAGCCCCAGCCCGATCAGGGCCAGCCGGTGCTTGCGGAACTTGCGCCACGCAAGCTGCCACTGGTTGAGGGACTTGAGGCCAACCTCGTAGTCCTCGGCGGCAGTCGGGTCTCGATCGACGACCTCCGCCGCCGCCGAGGCTGCGGCGAGGGGCTCGACGTTCTGGGCCATCGTCCGACCTCAGTACTTGATTCGGGGATCGACGACGCCGTAGGCGACGTCCGCGACGAGGTTCGCGAACACGACGAGGATCGAGGTCACGAGCAGCACGCCCATCAGGATCGGGTAATCGAACTCCCTCGTGGCGTCGATGGTGAGCTTGCCGATGCCCGGCCACGAGAAGATCGTCTCGGTCACGATCGCCCCCGTGAACAGGAACGGGATCTCGAGGCCGATGTTGGTGATCACGGGCAGCAGCGCGTTGCGCAGCGCGTGCTTGAAGTTGACCACTCGTGCCGGCAGGCCCTTCGCCTTGGCCGTCCGGACGAAGTCCTGGCCCAGCGACTCGAGCATGCTGGCCCGCACGAACCGGCTGTCACCGGCGATGTTGACCACGACCAGCGTGACCAGGGGCAGCAGCAGGTGCTTCCCGATGTCACCGACCGCGGCGAGCGTGTTGTTGGCGAAGTACGTCCAGTACTTGTCGCTCCCGAACGGCGGCGAGGCCCGCGTGTCCGTCATCCCGCTCGCCGGGAACCAGTGGAGCGTCCCCGCGAAGATGAAGATCAGCATGATGCCCAGCCAGAACGTGGGCATGGCGAAGCCGACGTACGAGAACACCGTCGTGGCGTTGTCGAACAGCGAGTAACGGTGGATCGCGGAGTAGACGCCGAGCACGATCGCGATCGACAGCCAGACGATCAGGGCGGTCCCGGCCAGGATGAACGTCGGCAGGGCCGCGCGAGCGATCCGGTCGCTGACCTTCTCGCCGGAGTTGATCGAGTACCCGAAGTCGCCGTGGAGCACACCGTTGCTGGCGCCGCTCACCACGGTCGGCAGCAGGTTGGGCCAGCCGGTGGGGCCAAGGAAGGCGGCGGGTGTCGGCAACGAGCCGAGGATCGTGCCTGAGACCTCGGGGTTGCAGAAGCCCATCCATCGGCAGTACTGGATCGGGATCGGCTGATCCAGGCCCCAGGCCGCCTTGAACTTGGCCTTCTGCTCTTCGGTCATCTTGGGGTTGTTGGCGAACTTGGCCGTGGGCCCGCCGGGGGCGGCGAGCAGGATCCCGTACACGACGATGGTGATCCCGAACAGGACAGGGATCGCCTGGAGCGCGCGACGGATCACGAACTTGATCATCGGCGTTCGGCCTCAACACCCGGAGCAGGCTGCTGGATGGGCGTCCGGCCGGGACGCTCCCGATCGGACGACTTGCGCGGACAGTACACCCATGGCGACCGTCCCCGCTCGGAAGGCAAACGGGGCGCCCGGCATCCGGGCGCCCCGTTCATCTCACTTCGAGACGGAAGGCCTCGACCTACTGGTTCGCGAACCAGTCCTCGGCGTTCCAGGTCGAACCGGCTTGGGTGCCGTTGGCGAAGTAGTTGCCGAGCCGCGGGTTCGCGAGCTCGACGTTCTTGCGGTAGTACAGCGGGATCTCGACCGTCTTGTCGACGTAGAGGTCCTGGAAGGAGCCCATGGCGTCCTTCACGACCGAGAAGTCGACGTTGTTCTTGACGTCGGCAAGGGCCTTGTCGAGGTCGGGGTCGCTGACCTGCGCGTCGTTTCCGCCCGTCGGGCGGAACTGGCTGCTGTGGTAGCTGACGTAGTTGGCGAGCGGGTCGATCGAGGAGCTGAATGCGTGCTCCGCGAGGTCGAAGTTGCTGCGCGCGAGGTCGCAGGGTGTGTCGTTCGTGGACTCGTTGTAGTCCGCGAAGATGTCCGACGGTGCGACCGGGTTGATGACGCTGTCGATGCCGACATTCTTGAGCCATGCGCTGACGAGCGCCAGCGTGTCCTGGCGGACCTGCCGGGTCGTGGTGCACAGCTCGATCTTGGCCTTGAGGCCGTCCTTTTCGACGATGCCATCGCCATCGGAGTCGGCCCAGCCGCCATCGGCGAGGATCTGCTTGGCCTTGTCCGGGTCGAAGGTCGTCCCGGCCGTATCCTTGTAGAACCATGCCGGCGGGCTGGTGTTCGTGTTCGCGACCGTGGCGTTGCCGCCGAGGAGGCGCGTGTTGATCTCGTCCTTGTCGATCGCGTAGGCGATGGCCTGGCGGATCGCCGGGTCGGCGGTCGGGCAGCCCGTGCCGCGGTCCTGGACCGCCGGGTTGCGCGAGCAGCCGCCAGTGTTCGGATGGTCGCCGGTCTCACTGAACGGTCCGGGCGACCAGTTGGGTCGCAGGAACTCGTACAGGAGGGCCGGGATGGCCGCCACCTGGTTGCCCAGGTCCTGGACCTTCGGAAGGTCCGAGTCCTGGAGGTCGAACGCGACGTCGATCTCGTTGTTCCGGTAGCCCGCGATCATCGCGTCCGGATCGCCGTACCACTTGAACACGATGGAGTCGAGGTTGGCTGGCTTGCCGGTGCGCGCGTTTGCGAAGTTGTCGTTGCGCACCATGCGAAGTTCAGCCTGCGGCGTAACCGACTCGAACTTGAACGGCCCCGAGACGGGCAGGTTGGCGATCTCGTCGGGGCGGAAGCCGGCGCCATTGACCTGGTCCGCAACCGGGATCTTGGAAAGGGCGTGGCGCGGCAGCGGCGGGACGCCGAAGCCGAACAGGGAGACGTACCCCTCGTAGACCTTATCGAAGTGCCAGATCATGTCCGTATTCGTCGGGCATTCGATGTCAGTGATGTCCTCAAACCCGGCGAGGACGACGCCAACGTTGTCGGGATCCATGACCCATTCCCACGCGTACTTGAAGTCGTCGCAGGTGAGGGGCTGGCCATCCGACCACTTCAGGCCGTCACGGAGCTTCCAGGTCACGGTCATCGCATCGCCGTTGTCGCCGGGGACCTTCACGCCACCGTTCTCGGTGGTCGGGATCGGCTCCGCCGCCAGCTGCGGGATGTACTTGAAGTCGTCCGTAATCGTCACCAGGCTGTGCCATGCCAGCGCGGCCACGTTGGCCTCGCTGACCTGCCCGAGGTAGTAGGGATTGAACTGCGTGGCCTCCTGCCAGTCGCCGATGATCACGGAGCCGCCCTCGGCGGTCGGCTCTGCCGGCGCGTACGCCGTGCCGAACAAGTTGATCTCACCCGCGGCGCCGGACGCCGACGGCGCTTCGGCCGATCCGGACGGGGTCTCCGCGCTCGCCGCGGGGGTGGACGGGGCGGCCACGCTGGCCGGGGCTTGGGTGGCGCTGGTGCCGCCGCAGGCTGCGACCACAATGGCCGCAGTTGCGAGCAGGCCTACCAATTTCCGCATCAAGGCTCCTCCAAGTTGCGTATGGGGTCCTGGACAATGACTCCCTTGCAGACCACCGGGCTCGGTCCCCGCCCACCGATACACAAGGGTCTCGGGGGTCAAGGGGTGTTTCGTGCGCACACGCGCACGCACAGCGGCCGATGGGGCTGCGCTGGGCGCAGGATCGCTTACCGCAGGACGAGTGTCAAATGCCGCTCGAACCGCGACGGGCCGAAGGTCCCGTCAGGTCAGGAAGGCTCTGGCTCGCGCTGCGTCGCGTCTGTCGTGGGCACCTCCTTCCACGGCCGGTTCAGGCCGTCGGGGTAGCGGAGCGGCAGGCTGCCGACGGCGGCCATGGGCAGGACGTCGGGCCTCGCCGCCAGGCGCGACTCGGCTGATCGCCAGGCGGCGGCGGGAACCGCACGGGAGTCAATCACGATCCCATCGCCCGGCGAGGTGGATGCGGGGAGGCCGCGGGGCAGGATCACCAACCCCACGATCGCCGCACAGGTGAGCAGGCTTCCGACCTGCAGCCGCCACGACCAGCCGCTCGGGCGCGGCGTCGGCGGCACGACCCGCGTCACGTCGGCGCAGGGCACGGGGACGGCCGCCAGCTCGCGGCCGGCGCGCCGCAGCGCGACGATCGTCAGCGCGAACTCCGCCATCTCCCGCTCGCAGCGCTCGCAGCGTGCCAGGTGGTCGAGGGCCGCCGGCGTCTTCGGCCCGCGCTCGCGCCGATCGATAAAGTCGATCAGGGCCGTGCGGTGCCGGCGGCAGGCGGCCGACGCGATCACAGGTTGCCCGTCTCCACGCCCTCGGACACGACCTCGCCCCAGGCGCCACCGAAGCGGCGGTCGGCGTTGAGGCGGCCGCGCAGGTCCTTCAGCGCGTGATGGATCCGGCTCTTGACGGTCCCCAATGGGAGCCCGAGCGCGTCGGCCGTCTCCTGGAGCGACCGGCCTTCGAGGTAGTACAGGATCACGACCGACTGGTGCTTCGGCGACAGCCCGGCGATCCCTTCGCGCACGATCTGGCACAGCTCCGACCACTCGGCGCTCGTGTCCGGCCGGACGCCGCCGTCAACGAGGCGCTCGGCGACGATCTCGGTCACGGGCTCGCTGCGCAGGCGGCGCCGCCCCAGGCGGCTGTAGCACAGGTTCAGGGCGACCTTGTGCAGCCACGGCAGCGGCGAGACGTCCGTCCGAAGCCGCCGGCGATGGGTGTACGCCCGGCCGAACGTGTCCAGGAGCACCTCCTCCGATGCTCCTGGATCGCCCGTCAGCGCGAGCGCGGCACGGTACACCGGCACGCGGTAGCGGTCGAACAGCTCGGCGAGCGCATCGACATCGTCCTCGGCCATACGGCTGAGGAGCACGGCGTCGGGGGGCGCGAATTTTTCGGCGCGGGTCTCGCGGTCGATTGGTGCGTTCTCCGTGAGCGTCAGCGCTCCCTCTTGGCCATCCATACGGCCGCGGAGCGCCAAAGGTTCATCGCGAACGGGCGATCAGTCGGGACACGGGGTGTCGGCCCCGGTCATCCCCCGCCAGCGAAGGTTGGGCTGGCGCGCCGCCGTCGCCTCGTCGAGCCGGCGGACCGGGGCGCTGTGGGGCGCCGAGGTCACCAGCTCGGGATCCGAGTCCGCCTCACGGGCGATCTCGATCAGCGCGTCGGCGAAGCCGTCGATCGTCTCGAGCGACTCGGTCTCGGTGGGCTCGATCAGCATGGCCTCCTCGACCGTCAGCGGGAAGTAGATGGTCGGCGGATGGTAGCCCTTGTCGATCAATCGCTTCGCCACGTCGAGGGTGCGCACGCCGGTGCGGTGCTTGAGGTCCGCCGCCGAGGCGACGAACTCGTGCTTGCACGGCCGGTCGAACGGGATGCGGTACGCCTCGCCGACGCGCGCCTTGAGGTAGTTGGCCGCCAGGACGGCGTCATCGGAGACCTCGCGCAAGCCATCTGACCCGTGCGCGCGCAGGTACGCGTACGCGCGCACGAGGACTCCGCTGCTGCCCACGAACGAGCGCATCCGCCCGATCGAGGTCGGCCGCTCCCCGTCGGCCTCGAGCCGGTACGCGCCGTCGTCCCCGCGGAGGACGCGGGGCGCCGGCAGGAACGGGACGAGGTGCGGGCGGACGCCGACGGGGCCGGCGCCGGGACCGCCGCCGCCGTGCGGCGTGCTGAACGTCTTGTGCGTGTTGAAGTGCATCACGTCGAAGCCGGCCTCGCCGGGCTTGAACCGGCCGAGGATCGCGTTGAGGTTGGCGCCGTCCATGTACGCCAGGGCGCCCGCCTCGTGGGTCGCCTCGAGCAGCTCGCCGATGCGCCGCTCGAACAGGCCCAAGGTCGACGGGTTGGTGATCATGATCGCGGCCGTCCGCGGGCCGAGGGCCGCGCGGAACGCGTCCACGTCGACCCCGCCGTCGGCCGCCGACGGGATCGTGATCGTCCGGAAGCCTGCCATGGTCGCCGTCGCAGGGTTGGTCCCGTGCGACGAGTCGGGGACGAGCACCTCGGTCCGCTCGTCGTCCCCGCGCGACCGGTGATAGGCGCGGATCATCAGGATCCCGGTCAGCTCGCCGTGGGCGCCCGCGGCGGGCTGGAGCGTGACCGCGGCCATGCCGCTGATCTCCGCCAGGATCGCCTCGAGCTCGAACAGCAGCTGGAGGGTGCCCTGGGCGAGCGCGTCGGGTGCCATCGGGTGGAGGCCGGCGAAGCCTGGCAGCCGCGCGGCCCACTCGTTGAGCTTGGGGTTGAACTTCATGGTGCACGAGCCCAGCGGGTAGAAGCCCGTGTCGACGGCGTAGTTGAGCTGGGACAGGTTGACGTAGTGGCGGACGACCTCGGGCTCGTTCAGCTCGGGCAGCGCCGGCGGGGTCGCGCGGCGGGCGGCCGCCGGGACGCGGTCGAGCGCGTCGGCCGGGGGGTGCGGGATCTTGCCGCCGCCGCGGCCCGGGTGGCCGCGCTCGAACAGCGTCGGCTGGAGGCGCTCGCCCACGACGCTCATGCGACGCCCCCGGCGAGGGCCGGCGCGGCGCCGGCCGCGGCCACGCCCAGCTCCGCCCGCAGGGCGTCCGCGAAGCGGTCGATCTCGGCCGTCGTCGTCACCTCCGTGGCGCACACCAGCAGCCCGTCGGCCAGCGAGGGCTCGTCGGGCAGCAGGGCGGCGGTCGGGATGCCGGCCAGCACGCCGCGGTCGAGCAGGCGGGCATGGACGGCGGGGGCATCCGGGACCCGGACCACGAGCTCGTTGAGGTACGCGGCGGTGTGCAGCCGCGGGGCGCCGGCGGCCGCGAGCGCCGACTCGAGCTCGCTGGCCCGCGCCGCACCGAGCGCCGCCACGTCGCGCAGCCCGTGCGGCCCCACCGTGGCCAGGTAGATCGACGCCGCCAGCGCGAGCAGCGCCTGGTTGGTGCAGATGTTGCTGGCCGCCTTCTCGCGCCGGATGTCCTGCTCGCGCGCGCGAAGGGTCATCACGAACGCCCGCCGCCCGTCGAGGTCGGTCGTCAGGCCGACCAGCCGGCCGGGGATCTGGCGGACGAGCGCGTCGGTGCAGGCGACGATCCCGAGGTACGGCCCGCCGAACTGGAGCGGGATGCCCAGCGGCTGGCCCTCGCCCGCGGCGATGTCCGCGCCGTACTCGCCGGGCGGCGCGAGCACCGCCAGCGAGACCGGCTCGATCACGCTCACGAACAGCGCCCCCGCCGCATGCGCGAGGCGCCCGATGCCCGGCATGTCCTCGAGCAGCCCGAGGATCGAGGGTTGGGCCGCGACGACGCCGGCCACGGGCCGGTCGGGATCGGCCAACAGCCGCTCGAGCGCCCCGAGGTCCGTCGTGCCCGACTCGGGACCGGCGGCGACGAACGGGACCTCGTCGACCTCGAGGCCCGCGCCCTCGGCGTAGGTCTGCAGCGTCTGCCGGTAGTGGGGATGCACGCCACGCGAGACCAGCAGCCTGGCTCGGCGGGTGGCGCGGCAGGTCATGAGCGCCGCCTCGGCGGTGGCGGCGCCGCCGTCGTAGTGGCTCGCCGACACCACATCGAGTCCGGTGAGCTCGGCGAGCAGCGTCTGGTACTCGTAGATGCTCTGGAGGGTGCCCTGGCTGACCTCGGGCTGGTACGGCGTGTAGGCCGTATACCACTCGCCCCGCAGCAGGAGCTGGTCGACGGCCGGCGGCGTCCAGTGCCGGTAGGCGCCGGCGCCGAGGAAGCTCGCGAGGTCGACGCGGTTCCGCGCCGCGAGCCCCGCGAGACGCTGGCTCAGCTCGAGCTCGGGCTCCGCCGGATCGATGCGCAGCGGGGTGGCGCGCAAGGCGGTCGGGATGTCCTCGAACAGGTCGTCCACGGATGCGACGCCGATCCGCTCGAGCATCCGGGCTCGATCGTCGGCGACGTGCGGCCCGTAGGGCATCGGTCAGCCCTCGGCGACGAGTCGCTCGTAGCCGGCGGCGTCGAGGAGCTCGTCCACCTGCGACGCGTCGGCGAGCCGCACCCTGACCATCCAGCCCTCGCCGAACGGCTCGTCGTTGACGAGCTCCGGCTTGTCCGCGAGCGCGTCGTTCACGCCGACCACCTCGCCCGCGACGGGAGCGAAAAGGTCGCTGACGGCCTTGACGGACTCGACCACGCCGAACGTCGCGAACTGCTCGAGCGCCTTGCCGACGGCCGGCAGCTCGACGAACACGATGTCGCCCAGCTGGTCGGCCGCGTACTGGGTGATGCCCACGGTGGCCTCGTCGCCGGCGACGCGCACCCACTCGTGCTCCTTGGTAAAGCGCAGGTCGTCGGGGACCATCGGGCGGCTCCTCCGTCTGGGGCGTCGAACGGGCGGTCAGGCTGGGCGCTTGTAGAACGGCAGCGGCACGACCTCCGCGGCGACCGGAGCCCCGCGGATCTCCACGGCCAGCATCGTAGCGGGTGCCGCCTCGTCGGGCGGCACATAGGCCATTGCGATCGCCGTGCCCAGGGTCGGCGACATCGTCCCCGAGGTCACGATGCCGATGGGTGCGGCGGGTGCCTCCGTCGCCTCGCCGGCCAGGATGGGGTAGCCGTGGCGGGCGATGCCGCGATCGCGCATCTCCAGCCCCACCAGGTGGCGCTGGACGCCGTCGCGGACGACCCGCTCCAGCGCCGCCCGGCCGACGAAGTCGCCCGGCTTGGACAGCTTCACGACCCTCCCGAGGCCCGCCTCGAAGGGGTTCGTCGACCGGTCCAGCTCGTTGCCGTACAGCGGCATCCCGGCCTCGAGCCGCAAGGTATCGCGCGCGCCGAGCCCCACCGGGACCTGGCCATGGGGCCGTCCGGCCTCGAGCAGCGCGTCCCACAGCTCGGCGGCGCGATCGACGTCGACGAACAGCTCGAAGCCGTCCTCGCCCGTGTAGCCGGTCCGGGCGACCTGGGCGGGGATGCCCGCGACCTCGCCTTCGGCGATCCCGTAGTACCGGATCCCCGCCAGGTCGAGATCGGTGAGCGGCCCGAGGATGTCCAGCGACCGCGGGCCCTGGACCGCCACGAGGCCGGTCGCCAGCGACCGGTCGTCGAGCACCGCCCGCAGGCCGTCGAGGCGCTCCACCAGCGCGTCGGACACGACCCGGGCATTGGAGGCGTTGGCGACGACCATGAACCGGTCGTCGGCCAGGCGATACACGATCAGGTCGTCGAGGATGCCGCCATCGGGGGCGCAGATCATCGAGTACTGCGCACGACCGACCGCGAGCGACGGCGGGTCGCTGACGAGTGCGCCGGCCAGCGCGACGCCGGCGTCCTCGCCCTCGACGACCAGCTCCCCCATGTGCGACAGGTCGAACAGGCCGGCGGCGGACCGGACGGCCCGATGCTCCTCGAGGATGCCCGCGTACTGGATCGGCATCAGCCAGCCGGCGAACTCGACCAGCTTGGCCCCGAGCGCCTCGTGCCGATCGAGCAGCGGGCTGGGCAGCGGCGTGGCGGCCTCGGTCATCCCCGGCTCCTCACGCGGGCGCCGGGAACGGTACCGTCGACCGCCTCGGAGGCGCGCGCAACCAGGGCCCGCTCGGTGTCGAACGTCAGCAGCGTCGCGGCCTCGGCGAAGGCGATCCAGCGGACCTCGGCGAACTCGTGGTCGTGACGCGTGAGGTCGCCGCCCGTCGGGACCATCAGGAAGTAGTGGACCGTCTTGTGGATCCGCGTGCCGCCCATGACGAAGGTGTACTCGATGGAGTCCAGCGGGCGCACGATCTCGACCTCGAGCCCGGTCTCCTCGCACACCTCGCGGACGGCCGTATGCTCGGTGGTCTCGTCGGGGATGGGCGTGCCCTTGGGCAGGGTCCAGGTGACGCCGTCGCGCTCCCGTCGGCGCTTGCCGACCACCAGCTCGGGTGTGCCGTCGTTGACCCGGATGACGATGCCACCGGCTGAGGTGGCGGAGGCCTGTCTCAGGCGGGCCACGCGGGCGCCACGGAGGAGCGGCGCGATCCTCCCGACCGGGCGGAGCTGGTCCACCGCATGCGTGCGGCCGGCTCGGGCGGCCCGCTCCCGTTCGAGCGCACGGGCTCGATCGTGAGTTCCCGCCATGGTGCTCGCAGGGCGGTCAGCGGGCCGACGTCCGGCCGGCGGAGGACGGTCCGGCGCCCGGGTGCGGCGTTGAACGCCGCCGACGGTCGCAGGCCGAGACGCCGTTCGCGGGCCCTGGCCGGGGGATGGACGTAGCGCGCCGGCCAGGCCGCATACCGTGCGGCGATGCTGTGCTGCATCCCGGCATCCTACCGCGTCACGGAAGGCCTGCAAGTGCGGCTCGCAGCCGTTCCGCAGACTGCGGTGACAACGCGCCCCGTTCCTGGGCGATGGTGGCATCGCGCGTGAGCAGGGCGCGGTACACGGGCAGCACGTCCGGCGCTCCCGCCTGCAGGGCCTCGAGATGCGCGCCGATCGTGCCCAGGTCGCCGCGGGTCGCCGGGCCGGTGAGCGAAGCGGCGATCCCCAGGGCGCGTGCGTTCGCGACGGCCTGCTCGAGCAGGGGCACGTAGATCCGGAGCGCGCCCTCCTCGTCGAGACCCATCAGGCCGGCGATCTCGCGGATGGTTTCGAGCAGCGCGACGGTCCCGCCCGCGGCGAGCACGGCCGCCGCGTGATAGGCCGCCTTCGACCCGGCAGGCAGCCGGACGGGCACGGCCCCGATCGCCTCCGCCATCTCGGCGAGGTGGGCCGCCAGCTCCTCGTCGCCCTCGATCGCGACGGTCGCGCCGGGCAGGGCGGCCAGCGCGCGGTCGAGGTCGGCGAACGCGACCAGCGGATGAAACGCCCCCACCTGGGTGCCGGCGGCCATGGCCGGGCGGAGCGCCTCGGCCCCGAGCACGCCGCTGGTGTGGATCATCGCCTGGCCCGCGTACAGGCGGAGCGACCCGGCGACCTCGACGATCGCATCGTCGGGGACGGCCAGGATCACGAGCTCGACGTCGTCAACGAGGGCGTTGGCCTCGGCGAACCCGCGCGCGCCGGTCACCTGCGCCCGGAACCGCTCCCGTCGCTCCGGATCGCGGGACGCGATGGCGCCCACCGGCCAGCCAGCCCGATCGAGGGCGACTCCGAGGGCGATCCCGACGGGACCGGCCCCGACGATCCCCACGACGGGCCGCTCGCCCGGGCCAGCGTGCGCGTGCGGGTGGGCGTGGTCGCTAGCGTGCGCGACGTCGCCGTGGCGGTGCTGGCCGGGCGGGGGCGGGTCGAGGGCGACGCCCTCGTCGTCGAGCTCGCGGAGGGTCTCCTCGTGGTCGGCGTCACGCCGTTCGGCCGCGCGGCGGAGAACCTCGTCGGTCTCGTCCCAGGCCCTCACCGGGGCCGCTCCCCTGCCCGGGCGACGTGCGTGCGGTACGATTCCACGCCACGAGTGTAGCGAGCGGTCCGAGGGCGCACCCTCATCGCCCGATCCCCGCAGGAGGATCGCCATGCCCAGGACCAACACATTCGGAGCCCGAGCCGCGCTGGGCGAAGGCCTCCCCGACCTGTACCGCCTCTCCTCGCTGGCGGGCTCGGGACTCGCGCTCGGGGTCGACCTCGGACGGTCACCCGTCACGCTCAAGATCCTGCTCGAGAACGCGCTCCGCCACGCCGGCGGCGGCATCGTCCGCGAGGACGACGTCGCGGCGCTCGCGGCCTGGCGCCCCGGCGGTGCCGGTGAGGCCGAGATCCCGTTCATGCCGGGCCGGGTCGTGCTCCAGGACTTCACCGGCGTCCCGGCCGTCGTCGACCTGGCCGCGATGCGCGACGCGATGGCGGACCTGGGCGGCGACCCGGCGAAGGTCAACCCGCTGGTGCCGGCGGACCTCGTCATCGACCATTCGGTGCAGATCGACGCCTGGGGCGGCGCGGGCTCGTTCGCGATCAACGTCGAGCGCGAGTACGAGCGCAACGGGGAGCGCTACCAGCTGCTGCGCTGGGCCCAGACCGCGTTCCGCGACCTGCGGGTCGTCCCGCCGGGGACCGGGATCATCCACCAGGTCAACCTCGAGTTCCTGGCCACGGTGGTGGCGGACCGCGAGGATGGCGGCGGCCGGGTCGCCTACCCGGACACGCTGGTGGGCACCGACTCGCACACGACGATGGTCAACGGGCTCGGCGTGCTGGGCTACGGCGTCGGCGGGATCGAGGCCGAGGCCGTCCTGCTGGGCCAGCCGCTGTATCAGCCGATGCCGCGAATCGTCGGTGTGCGGCTGACGGGCGAGCTGCCGACCGCATCGACCGCGACCGACCTGGTGCTGGTGATCACCGAGAAGCTGCGCGCGTTCGGCGTCGTGGGCTCGTTCGTCGAGTTCGCGGGTGACGGCCTCGCGGGCCTGTCGCTGGCCGACCGGGCGACGATCTCGAACATGAGCCCGGAGTTCGGAGCGACGGCGACCCTGTTCCCGATCGACGACGAGACGCTGTCGTACCTGCGGCTCACCGGTCGACCGCCCGCGCGCGTCGACCTCGTCGAGCGCTACGCGAAGGCGCAGGGCCTGTGGCGCGAGCCCGGCAACGGGCCCGAGTTCGACGTCGCGCTGGAGCTCGATCTCTCGACGGTCGAGCCGTCGCTGGCCGGGCCGCGGCGGCCACAGGATCGCGTGGGGCTGCCGGACCTGGGCGCGAACTTCAGGACGGCTTTTCCTCAGACCGAGGGCGTCGCGGCACGGCCCATTCCAGGCGCGGGTGACGCGCCGCCGTTCGGGCACGGCTCGGTGGCGATCGCCGCGATCACGTCGTGCACCAACACGTCCAACCCGACGGTGATGGTGGGCGCGGGGCTGCTCGCGCGCAACGCGGTCGCCCGCGGCCTGCGCGTCTCGCCCACGGTCAAGACCTCGCTCGCGCCGGGGTCCAAGGCCGTCACCGGCTACCTCGAGAAGGCCGGCCTGATGCGGCCGCTCGCCGCGCTCGGCTTCTCGCTGGCCGGCTATGGCTGCACGACCTGCATCGGCAACTCGGGCCCGCTCGCGGAGCCGGTGGCGACGGCGATCGAATCGGACGAGCTGATCGTCGCGGCGGTCCTGTCGGGCAACCGCAACTTCGAGGGCCGGATCCATCCGCTCGTGCGCGCCTCGTACCTCGCCTCTCCGCCGCTGGTCGTCGCGTTCGCGCTGGCCGGCCGGGTCGACGTCGACCTCACGACCGAGCCGCTGGGGATCGGCGATGACGGGCGGCCCGTCATGCTGGCCGACATCTGGCCGACCCCGGCCGAGGTGCGCGAGGTCATTGCCCGCTCGATCGATCCCGAGCTGTTCCGCGAGACGTACGCGTCGGTGTTCGAGGGCGACGACCGCTGGACCGGGCTGCCGATCCCCGCCGGCGACCGGTACGCGTGGGACCCCGCGTCGACGTACATCGCGAAGCCGCCGTTCTTCGACGGGCTGACCACGGAGCCGGCGCCGCTGACCAACATCGACGGCGCCCGGGTGCTGGCCGTCCTCGGCGACTCGGTGACCACGGACCACATCAGCCCGGCCGGGTCGATCGCCGCGTGGTCGCCCGCCGGCGAGTGGCTCCAGGCCCACGGCGTCGGGCCGCTCGAGTTCAATTCCTACGGCGCCCGCCGCGGCCACCACGAGGTCATGATGCGCGGCACGTTCGGGAACATCCGGCTGCACAACCAGCTTGCCGAGGGCAAGGAGGGCCCGTACACGCGCCACCTGCCCGACGGCGAGGAGGCCTTCATCTACGACGCGGCGATGCGCTACCGCGACGAGGGCGTGCCGCTGCTGGTCATCGCCGGCCGAGAGTACGGGTCCGGCTCCTCGCGCGACTGGGCCGCGAAGGGGACGACGCTGCTGGGCATCAGGGCCGTCATCGCCGAGAGCTACGAGCGCATCCACCGCTCGAACCTGGTGGGGATGGGCGTCCTGCCGCTGCAGTTCCTGCCGGGCGAGAACGCCGCGTCGCTGGGCCTGACCGGGCACGAGGCGTACACCATCCACGGCCTCGCCACCCTCGCGCCCCGCCAGGACGTGACGGTCATCGCGCGGACCGACGCGGGCGGCGCCGAGCAGCGGTTCCGCGCGATCGCCCGCCTCGACGGGCCGATCGAGGTCGACTACCTGCGCCAGGGCGGGATCCTGCCCGCGGTCCTCCGGCGGCTCGCCCGGAGCTGAGGCCGGGGACGCCGTGGAGCCCCCTGAAGAACGGTCAGGGGGCTCCACGTGAGCAGGCACCTCGCAGGCCCGGGGAGGAGGCCGCGCCCTCGAGGGAGCTTCGTTCGTGCGACGGGGCTGCGCCGCGGCGTGTGACGCGCGCCTCAACCGGTTGCGCACCCCTCGCGCCGCCATGCGCGGACGTTGAGCACGAGGCCCACCACGAGGGCGCTCCCCGCGACGGTCGGGATGCTCCGGGAGACCCGGTCCGGCAGGAAGATGTCGGTCACGGTGCCGCTCCCGGCGCCCAGCTGCTCGGCCAGTGGCGTGAGGGGACAGACGCGGTTGTTGCTGACGAAGACCGCCGACTCGCCGAGCGCGACGGCTGCGGCGAACGCCGTCCTGCGGCCGGGCCTGCTGCGGATCCCGTCCCACGCGACGACCGCGACGAGCGTTCCGATCGCGAGGAAAGCGGCCGTATGGAAGGTCTTGATCGCGATCGCAGCCGCGTGGCGACGCGGCGCCGGGATCCGATCCGCGAGGCGGTCCGTGAGGGACCCGCTCCACACGGGCGGCCGGCCTGCGCCAGCCCCCGGCCGAGGATCCGTTGATGTCGGGCGCTGCATCGTGGTCGAACCTCCGTTGCGATCGTCGCGCAGGCGACCACGTCGTGGACAGGGACCAGCGTCCCTGCGGCGGGGGCCGATCGGCCCCCCAAGGGGCCTGGCGGGTCGTCAGCATTCGTGCCCTCCGGCCCCTGCACGAGGGCCGATCGGCCGTGGGTTCGCGCGAGCGGTGGGCCTAGCGTGCAAGGCACAAGGAGGCAACCAGATGACCGTCGAGACACTCCAGCCGATCGCCGGAACCCCGGTGCCGACGGGCGCCGTCGCATGGCTCAACGGCCACGTCGCCACCGTCGTGACCACGGACCCGGATCGAGGTGTGTCGACGGTCGATGTCGCGCACGGGGTCGAGCCCGAGGCGGCCTACCTCGCCCACGTCGTCCATGCCATCGGCGACCGTGACCGGGTCCTGATCCTCGGACCCAGCTCGCAGCGGCTCGCCCTGGAACGCGAATACGTCGCGGTGTTCAAGCGGCCGGACCGGCTGGTCGACGTCGAGCTGGCCGGCCCGACGGGGACCCAGGACCTGATCGATCGGCTGCGCACGCTCGTGGCCTAGCAGGCAGGACCGGAATTAGTGGTGATATGCCATGACGACCAGGAACGCCGAATCGGAGGTCCTCAGTGCCTTCGTTCGCCACGAGCACCATGACCTCGCCGCCGGGATCGAGCGTCTTCATGAGACCGGCTGCGAGCTTGCGACCATCCCGGCCGACCGGGTCGGCCCGCGCATCACGAGCATCCTCACGTGGTTCGAGCGGACCGTGAAGCCGCACATGACGTGGGAGGAGACATGGCTGCTGCCCGACGTCGACCGGCGCGCGGGCACGCCGTGGCTCGCGCACCTCGTGCGCTTCGACCATCGCCAGATCGCGCGACGGGCGGAGCGCCTGGTCGCGGACCGTGCCCACATCGAGCACGGACCGGGGCCCGAGGCCATCGTCGAGACGCGCTGTGACCTGTTCTCGATCGAGGCCCTCCTGCGCGCGCACATCGAGCGCGAGGAGCAGTTCCTGATGCCGCTCCTGGCCGGGGACTGAGGACCCACGGCATGGACGCGACGACGACGGTCGAACCCCGGCGGGGCGTCGAGGACGTGGGCGATCCCGCCGAGCGGCTGCGGGACTGGGGCTTCCTCGCGAACCCGGACCTGCCGGATCGTCCTGGTCCGGCGTTCCTCCTGGTCGCGCTCCGGGCCGCGCCCACGCTCCGCCACTACGACCCCGAGGCCATCGACTACTGGGTGTCGTGCGAGCAGCGGGGCGCCCGTCGACGGATCTCGCGCGAGACGCGGATGCCGCTCTCCGAGCCGTTCTCTTGGGGACGGATCCGGCTCGTCGACCGGCTGCAGGCCGCGAACGAGTACCTGACGTTCGGGGGACACCTGGACGCGGGCATGATCGACGACACGGTCGTGGCCGTGTTCACCTCCCCGGTGCCGCTGCTGCGACGCGGCGGTCATTCACAGGGCTGGGATGCCGGGGCCGACCTGCTCGGGGCGTTCTTCGGCCGGCTGATGGTCGCGGTGGACTTCACGCCGGGATTCGAGGCGACGCTGTCCGCGGCGAGCGTGACCAGCCGCTACGCGGCGTTCGTCCGGGACACGCTCGATCGGCACCCGGCGAGCCGCGGTGCCGACGCCGACGCCGGCCTGCTGCAATTGCTCCGCCACGAGGCGGCGCGCCTCCAGGCGGACGCGCCGGCAGACTGGGAGGCGGGGGCGCGGTTGCTCGACACCATGAAGGCAGCCCTCCCGTGAACGCGCCGCGGCGGAACATATCGGGCGTCCGCAGCTCGAGCCGCGTCGGCGCCGCGGGCGCCGCAGCATCGCCCGTCGGCGCGTGAGTTCTCCGCGTAGTCTCTAGGGGATGCGAATCGTCTCGGCACCGGAGGCTGTCGCCTCGATCCGCTCCGGCGACCAGCTCTACGTGCACGGCGCGGCGGCGACCCCGTCCGTCCTGCTCGACGCGCTGGTGGCGCGCGCCGACGAGCTCCAGGACGTCGGGGTCGTGCATCTCCACACCGAGGGCCCGGGGCCGCATCTCGCACCCGAGATGGCCGGCCACTTCCGGCATCGGGCGCTGTTCGTGGGGCCGAACGCGCGGGCGGCGGTCAACGAGGGTCGCGCCGACTACGTCCCGGTGTTCCTGTCCGACGTGCCGCACCTGTTCGACTCGGGCACCCTGCCGCTCGACGTCGCCTTCGTCAACGTGACGCCCCCGGACGACCACGGGTTCTGCTCGCTGGGGACCAGCGTCGAGGCGATGCACGCCGCCATGCGCGCGGCGACGACCGTCGTGGTGCAGCTCAACCGCTCCATGCCGCGGACGCTTGGCGACAGCTTCGTCCACGTGGACGACATCGACCTCGCGGTCGAGGTGGACCAGCCGCCGTACGAGCACACGACGGGGCCGATCGGCGACGTCGAGCGGCGTATCGGCGCGCACGTGGCCGAGCTCGTCCCGGACGGCGGCACCATCCAGCTGGGGATCGGGGCGATCCCAGCGGCGACCGCGATGGCACTCGCCGGCAAGCGCGACCTCGGCATCCACACGGAGCTGTTCACGGACGCGGTCGTCGACCTCGTCGAGGCGGGGGTGGTCACCGGAGCACGCAAGGACCGCAACCGCGGCAAGATCGTCGCCGCGTTCCTGATGGGCAGCCCGCGCCTGTACGCCTTCGTCGACGACAACCCGATGGTCGAGATGCGGCCGGTCGACTTCACCAACGACACGCAGGTCATCCGGTCGTTCCGGCGGATGGTCGCGATCAACTCCGCCATCGAGGTGGACCTGGGCGGCCAGGTGGTCGCCGACTCGATCGGATATCGGGTGTACTCGGGCGTGGGCGGGCAGATGGACTTCATCCGCGGCGCCGCGTTGGCCGCCGAGGGCCGCGCGATCATCGCCCTGCCCTCGACCGCTTCGGGCGGGACGATCTCGAGGATCGCCGCCACGCTGCGAGAGGGGGCCGGCGTGGTCACGACGCGGGCGCACGCGCGGATCATCGTCACCGAGTGGGGCGTGGCCGACCTGTACGGCAAGAGCCTGCGCGAGCGCGCCCTGGCCCTGATCGCCATCGCACATCCCGATCACCGCGCCGACCTCACAGCCGCCGCGCGGCTTCACCGCCTGATCTGAGGACGCCAGGCGTTCGGGCCGAACGGACCCCGCGCATGGCGACGAACGGCGCTTGGATCTCCGTGCCCGGCGGCGGACCGTCGCGGGTGGCACCGCACGAGGTGCCCCAGCGCGATGGAGGACTCTCCGATGGTGCGCATCGTCATCACCCTGCTGCTCATGGCGGCCTGGCACTTCCCGACCACCTTCTTCATGCCCCAGGACGCTCCCAACGATCACGGCTGGCTGATCTGGCCGTTCGGCCGGGCGTCGACGCCGGTCCTGGACGGCATGCAGGGCGTCATCGCGCCGGCCACGCCGACCGCGCTGACCTCGCCGACGCTGGCCATGGCGGCGGCCGGGATCGCGTCGCTCGCGTTCATCATCGCGATCGCCAGCGTCTGGGGGATCGTCATCCCGAAGGACTGGCTGCAGCCCGCGGCGATCGTGGGCTCGGTCGGGTCGATCGTCCTGTTCCTGATCTACCTGAGCCCGCTGTCGATCGTCCCGATCGCCCTCGATCTCGCGGTCCTGTGGGCCGTGCTCGTGGCCGACTGGACGACCCAGGACGTCGTCGTGGCCTGATCTCCTTTCGGGGGTCACGCCCCGGAAGGCCGGTGGCGTCGGGTGCTGAGGGACCCGAACGCTGGTGACCTCCGGCCCTATCGGGTCCCGGAGGTCACCGACGACGATGGCGTCGAAGCGGCAGGCGCGCGCATCTGATCAGTGCGCCTGACCTGGCTTCGAGCGCCCTGAAACGGAGATCCGCCGTGACCCTCACCACCACCAGTCCCCGCCTGCCCTCGTTCAACCCCAGCGTGATGCGGGCGACCGTGTTCCACGGCCCCGGCGACATCCGCGTCGACGAGGTCCCCCGCCCCCGCCCCGGGCCGGGCGAGGCCGTGATCCGCGTCACGATGACGACGATCTGCGGGACCGACGTCCACATCCTCAAGGGCGAGTACCCCGTGCGCCCGGGGCTCGTCATCGGCCACGAGCCGGTCGGCGTCATCGAGGAGCTCGGCGCCGGCGTGACTGGCTACGAAATCGGCCAGCGGGTCCTCGTCGGCGCGATCACGCCGTGCGGACAGTGCCGGGCGTGCCTGTCGGGCAAGCTCAGCCAGTGCGGCCACGGTGGTGGTTACGAGGCGCTGGGCGGCTGGCGCTTTGGCAACACGATCGACGGCGCCCAGGCCGAGTACCTCCTCGTCCCGTCCGCCCAAGCCAACCTGACGCCGATCCCCGATGGGGTGACCGACGAGCAGGTCGTGCTCCTCGCCGACATCGCCTCCACCGGATTCTCCGGCGCGGAGTCCGGTGGCGTCCGGATCGGCGACGCGGTCGTCGTGTTCGCCCAGGGTCCTATCGGCCTGTGTGCCACGGTCGGCGCGAAGCTGATGGGCGCCTCGCTCATCATCGGCGTCGACAGCGACCCGGTGCGGCTGGAGATGTCGCGCCGCATGGGCGCCGACGTGGCTCTCGACTTCACCCAGGTGGACGTCGTCACCGAGGTGCACCGCCTCACGGGCGGCGGCGCGGACGTGACGATCGAGGCACTGGGGACCCAGCAGACGTTCGAGAGCGCCCTGCGCTCGCTGCGTCCGGGTGGGACCCTCTCGAGCCTCGGCGTCTACTCGGGCAAGCTCGAGATGCCGTACGACGCCTTCGCGGCCGGCCTCGGCGACCACCGCGTCGTCACGACGCTCTGCCCCGGCGGCAAGGAGCGCATGCGGCGGCTGATCGCAACGGTCGAGTCGGGTCGCTTCGATCCCCTGCCGCTGATCACCCACCGGTTCGCGCTCGACGACATCGTCGAGGCGTACGACCTGTTCAGCCACCGTCGTGACGGCGTGCTCAAGGTCGCGATCCGTCCGTAGCCAAACCGAGCGGCGCCGGGCCCGCAGGTCACGACCTTGGGCCCAGCGCCACCAATCGACGGCGGCAACCCCCACCCCAGCTCAGGAGATCTCGCATGGATGCGCACGACGAGTGCCTCGACGGCAACGAGGCGGTCGCGCGCGTCGCGTACGCCCTGAGCGAAGTCATCGCCATCTACCCGATCACCCCGGCTTCGCCGATGGCGGAGCACTGCGACGACTGGGCGGCCGCGGACAGGCCGAACCGCTGGGGACAGGTGCCCCAGGTCGTCGAGATGCAGTCCGAGGCGGGCGCCGCCGGCGCGCTCCACGGTGCGCTGCAGACCGGGGCGCTGGCGACGACGTTCACGGCGTCCCAGGGCCTGCTGCTGATGATCCCCAACATGTTCAAGATCGCCGGCGAGCTGACGCCGGCCGTGATCCATGTCGCCGCCCGGACCGTGGCGACCCACGCGCTCTCGATCTTCGGCGACCACAGCGACGTGATGCACGCCCGGACGACGGGCTGGGCGATGTTGGCGGCCGGATCCGTGCAGGAGGCCCAGGACCTCGCCCTGGTCGCGCACGCGGCGACGCTCCGCGCGCGGGTGCCGTTCCTCCACTTCTTCGACGGGTTCCGCACCTCCCACGAGATCGACCGGATCAGGGTCCTGGGCGACGACGACATCCGGGCGCTGGTCCGCGACGAGGACGTCGTCGCGTTCCGGGGTCGCCGTCTCACGCCGGATGCGCCGGTGATCCGGGGCACGGCCCAGAACCCCGACGTGTTCTTCCAGGGCCGCGAGGCGTCCAACCCGTTCTACCTCGCGCTGCCCGGGATCGTCGAGGAGGTGCTCGACGAGCTCGCGGCGCGGACCGGCCGGCGATACGGCCTGGTCGACTATCACGGCGCACCGGACGCCGAGCGCGTGGTCGTCGCGATGGGCTCCGTGAACGGCGCGCTCGAGGAGACGGTCGACGCGCTCGTGGCCGCCGGCGAGCGGGTGGGCATGCTGCGCGTCCGCCTGTTCCAGCCCTTCCCCGCCGATCGCCTCCTGGCGGCGCTGCCGCCGACCGTCCGGTCCATCGCCGTGCTGGACCGGACGAAGGAGCCGGGTGCCGTCGGCGAGCCGCTCTACCTGAGCGTGGTCGCGGCGCTCGACGAGGCCATGGACGGTGACGCGCCGCCGTTCCCGATTCGGCCGAGGGTCAGCGGCGGCCGCTACGGGCTGGCCTCGAAGGAGGTCACGCCGGCGATGCTCAAGCCGATCTTCGACACGCTGGCGGCGCCGCAGGCGCGACGCCATTTCACGGTCGGCATCGACGACGACGTCACGGGCCTCAGCCTGCCCGTGGACGACGCCTTCCGGCCCGCACGCCCGGCCGGAGAGGTCCAGGCGGTGTTCTACGGCCTCGGCTCGGACGGCACGGTCGGCGCGAACAAGGCCTCGGTCAAGATCATCGGTGAGAGCACGAGCCTGTTCGCGCAGGGCTACTTCGTCTACGACTCGAAGAAGTCCGGCTCGATCACCGTCTCGCACCTCCGCTTCGGCCCGTCGCCGATCCGCTCGACCTACCTCGTGGAGGAGGCCGACTTCGTCGCATGCCACCAGTTCGGCCTGCTGGGCAAGATCGACGTCCTGGGCCATGCGAAGCGCGGCGCGACGCTCCTCCTGAACGCGCCCTACGGCCCGGACGAGGTCTGGGCGCACCTGCCGCGCGACGTGCAGGCGACCATCGTCGACAAGGCGATCGACCTGTGGGTCATCGACGCGCTTGCCGTGGCGTCCGAGGCGGGCACGGGCAACCGGATCAACACCGTCATGCAGCCGTGCTTCTTCCGGCTGGCCGGCGTCGTGGCACCGGACGAGGCGGTCACCCGGATCAAGGCGTTCGTCGCCAAGACCTACGGGAAGCGCGGCGAGGCGGTCGTGCAGCGCAACTTCGCGGCCATCGACCGGTCCCTGGAGCGGCTCGCGCGGGTCGAGCCCGGCCAGGTCGGCGACGCCGCACGCGGTGCGCCGGCAATCGTCCCGATGGACGCGGTCGCGAGCCTGACCGCCCGGCTGCTCGCGGGCCAGGGCGACCTGCTGCCGGTCAGCGCGCTGCCGGTCGACGGCACGTTCCCGACGGGCACCGCGAGGTATGAGAAGCGGGCGATCGCGCAGGAGATCCCCGTCTGGGATCCCGCGATCTGCATCGACTGCGGCAAGTGCGCGATGGTCTGCCCGCACGCGACCATCCGGATGAAGGTCTTCCCCACCAGCGCCGTCGACGACGCGCCGCCCACGTTCCTGCACAAGGCGTTCCACTCGCGCGAGCTTCCCGACCACCGCCTCACGATCCAGGTCGCGCCCGACGACTGCACCGGCTGCGGCGTGTGCGTCGACGTGTGTCCGGCCCGCAGCAAGACCGATTCGAGCCACAAGGCGATCGACATGGCCCCGGTCGCGGCGCACCGGGACGTCGAGCGCGAGCGCTGGGCGTACTTCCAGTCGATCCCGCGACTCGACCGGAGCCTGCTGCCGCACGACACCGTGAAGGGCTCCCAGGTGCTCGAGCCGCTGTTCGAGTTCTCCGGCGCATGTGGCGGGTGCGGCGAGACGCCCTACATCCGCCTCGTCAGCCAGCTGTTCGGCGACCGGATGATCGTGGCCAACGCGACGGGCTGCTCGTCGATCTACGGCGGCAACCTGCCGACGACGCCGTGGACCGTCGACGCCTCGGGACGGGGGCCGGCATGGAGCAACTCCCTGTTCGAGGACAACGCCGAGTTCGGGCTGGGGATGCGCCTCGCGCTCGACGCACAGCATGAGCACGCGCGCCTGCTGCTCGAGCGCCTCGCGCCGCGCCTCGATCCCGACCTCGTCGCCGGGCTGCTGGCGTCGGAGCAGGACGACGAGCCGGGGATCGCCCTCCAGCGGGAGCGCGTCCAGCGGCTGCGCGAGGCGCTCGTCGGCCTCGACGGAGCGGCGGCGGCCGATGCGCGCCAGCTGCTCGCGATCGCGGACGAGCTCGTTCGCCGGGGCGTCTGGATCATCGGCGGCGATGGGTGGGCGTACGACATCGGGTTCGGGGGCCTCGACCACGTCCTCTCGTCGGGTCGCAACGTCAACGTCCTGGTCCTCGACACGGAGGTGTACTCGAACACCGGCGGCCAGGCGTCGAAGGCGTCGCCGCGCGGCGCCGTGGCGAAGTTCGCGGCCGCGGGCAAGCGGACCGCCAAGAAGGACCTCGGCGCGATCGCCCGCGCCTACGGCGACGTGTACGTCGCGCAGATCTCGATGGGCGCCAGCGACGCGCAGACGACGAGGGCTCTCCTCGAGGCGGACGCGTGGCCGGGTCCCTCGCTCGTGATCGCCTACAGCACGTGCATCGCGCACGGGATCGACATGGCGAAGTCGATGTCGCACCAGAAGGACGCCGTCCGCAGCGGCTACTGGCCGCTGTACCGCTACCGGCCGTCCGCGGTGGAGGGCGGCAAACCGTTCAAGCTGGACTCGCCGCCGCCCACGATCCCGGTCGCCGAGTTCGCCGCCACCGAGACGCGGTTCGCGATCCTGCAGCGGACCCACCCGGAGCAGGCCGAAGCGCTCTCGGCGCTGGCCCAGGCCGACGCCGACGAGCGATGGCGCTACTACGAGGGCCTGGCCAGCCTCGAGCGGACGATCCCGCACCTCGACACCCCGCCGGTCGAGGGTGGCCAGTCATGACGCCCGACCTGCGGACCCGCTACCTCGGGCTCGACCTCCGGTCGCCGATCGTCGCGTCGGCGGCGCCGCACAACGGCGACCCGGCCATGGCGCGGCGCCTCGAGGACGCGGGCGTCGGCGCGATCGTCCTCCCGTCGCTGTTCGAGGAGGAGATCGTCGAAGAGGAGCTCGAGCTGGGGCGGTCGCTCGAGCAGGGCACGGAGCAGTTCGCCGAGTCGCTCGCCTACTTCCCCGCGATCCCGCAGTTCAGCGGCGTCGCCGAGCGGTACCTGGCCTCGCTCGAACGCGTGAAGGCGGCGGTCGGCGTGCCGGTGATCGCCAGCCTCAACGCCCGGTCGGGTGGCGGCTGGGTCCGCCACGCGCAGCGGATCGAGGCCGCCGGTGCCGACGCCCTCGAGCTGAACCTGTACCACCTGGCGGCCGATCCGCGGCTGGCGGCGGCCGAGGTCGAGGCGATCGACCTCGACCTGGTCGCGGCCGTCCGCGAGACCGTCACGATCCCGCTCGCCGTCAAGCTCAGCCCGTACTACTCGGCGCTCGCGAACTTCACCTCCGCGGTCACGGTTGCCGGCGCCGACGGGCTCGTCCTGTTCAACCGCTTCTACCAGCCGGACCTCGACCTCGAGACGCTCGCGGTCGTGCCGAGCCTCGAGCTGAGCCACCCGTGGGAGATGCGCCTGCCGGTCCGCTGGATCGCGATCTTGCGGCCCCGCCTGGGCGCCACGGTCTCGCTCGCGCTGACCACCGGCGTTCACCGTGGAGCGGACGCCGTCAAGGCCCTCATGGTGGGTGCGGACGCGGTGATGATGACGTCGGCCCTGCTCCGCCACGGGCCGGAGCACGTCGCCGTGGTGGAACGCGAGCTGCGTGGCTGGATGACGGAGCACGAGTACGAGTCGGTCGGACAGCTCCGCGGCAGCGCCAGCCAGGCGACGGTCGAGGACCCGGGCGCGTTCGAACGGGCGAACTATCGGCGGACGCTGCAGTCGTGGGCGACGCCGTCACGACTGACGGCGATCGTCCCGGCGCCCCCGACCGACGGCTAGCGTTTCCGGCCACACGGGCCCTGGCGCCGATTTCGATCGCGTGGGCTCGGTGTGCCGTCGCGGACCCTCCAGGTCAGCACGTCGGAGCACGCGGCGGCCGCCCACAGCGCGGCGACGGTGATCGTCGCTTGCTGAGCTCGCCCGGTTCGTGGGGGCCGCACGGCATGCGCCGGCAGGGCCGACCGGCCCCACGCTTGGGCCGAGCGGCATCTGTCACCCCGGGAGCCCGGCGCCGACCATGACGTCGATTTCGACGACCACCAAGGAACGTTCCGGCGGCGCACCGGGCTCCAGCGGAAGGAACGGATGATGGACAAGGACAAGGGCAAAGGCATGGCGGCCCTCCGAATCGTCCTCGGCGCCGGTTTCCTGTATGCCGGCCTGGAGAAGGTGTTCGACTTCACCGGCTCGGGCACGCCGTTCACCTCGGCCGGGTTCCTCAAGTTCGGCACGGCGGGCACGCTGCCGGGCTCCGCGCCCGACGCCGTGGTCAACCCCACCCAGGGCTTCTGGGTCGCCCTGGCCGGCAACACGGCCTGGCTCGACACCATGAACACCCTCGTCGTGTTCGGCGAGGTGGCGATCGGCATCGCGCTGATCCTGGGCTTCGCGACTCGCTTCGCGGGCGTCATGGGCGCGATCCTGATGGGCCTGATCACGATCGCGGCCTGGAACTTCGGCTTCGGCCCGATCAATGAGACCGTCCTGTACGCGGTGGTCGCGCTGTACCTCGCCTACGCCGAGGCCGGGCTCGCCTACGGTGTCGATGCCTACCTCGAGAAGACCGAGGTCGTCACCCACCGGCCGGCACTCCACTACCTGCTCGGATAGCGATCCGGCTCACCCTTCCAGCCGGGTGGCGACCCGGACGGTCGCAACCGGCGGAACCCGCAAGGGTCCCGCCGGTTGTTCGTTGTGACGACGGGGCGCCTCGTGATGGGCCTCGCCCGAGCTCGGGAAGCGTGGTGGGCGATACTGGACTCGAACCAGTGACCTCACGGATGTGAACCGTGCGCTCTGACCAACTGAGCTAATCGCCCGGGCCCGGATTCGGGGAGCCGCATGATACCGCGGACCGCTCCGCGATCGCGACGGGTCAGAGGCGCAGGCCCGGCCAGCGCGCCTCGATCGCCTCGGGCGTCACGCCGTCGACCACGACGAGCTTGGTGCGGCCGCTGGCGCCGGCGACGAGGTGGACGGCACCGCGCGGGACGCCCAGCTCGGTCGCGATCAGCCGCACCAGCGCCTGGTTCGCCGCGCCCTCGACGGGCGGCGCCGACACGCGGGCCTGGAGGACCCCGTCGAGCACACCGTCGACGCGATCGGCGATCCCGCGTGGGGTCAGGCGGACGGCGAAGCGGACGTCGCTCGGGCTCACCGGAGCCCGAGTCTACCAGCCACCTCGCGGGCCTCAGTGCCGGTGGTCCTCGTCCGGGCCGTGCTCGTGGTCGTGGGGCCGGTCGCCGAACAGCGCTCGGCCGATCCGGACGATCGTCGCCCCCTCCTCCACGGCGACCTCGAAGTCGTCGGTCATGCCCATCGACAGCGCCGGCCCCAGGCCCGGCTGCCGCTCGCGCAGCTCGTCCGAGAGTCGCCGCAGCGCGACGAACGTCGGCCGGGCGGCAGCGGCGGACGGCACGAGCGGCCCGATCGTCATCAGGCCGTCGACGCGCAGGTTGGGCAGGGCGAGGATGGCCGGGAGCGCGGCCGCCGCGCCGGCCGGCGTGAACCCCGCCTTGGACGGGTCGTCGGCGACGTTGACCTGGAGCAGCACCGGCAGCCGCCGTCCCGCCCGCCGCTCGCCGGCGAGGCGGTCCAGGCGCTGGGCGATCGCGAGGCCGTCGACGGACTGGATCGCGTCGAACAGCTCGACGGCACGGCCGGCCTTGTTCGACTGGAGCGGGCCCACGAGGTGCCATGCACCGCCGCTGGTCGCGGAGATCTTGTCGGCCGCCTCCTGGACGCGGTTCTCGCCCAGCACGTGGAGCCCGGCGTCGATCGCCGCCTGGACGCGATCGGCCGCGACGGTCTTCGACACAGCCACCAGCGTGACCTCGCCGGGGTCGCGGCCGGCGCGCGCGGCGGCCGAGGCGATGCGCTCCAGGACGGCGGCGCGCGCTGCCGCGAACCGCGCGGCCTCAACCGTCACGGTGCGTCAGCCGGCGCCCGGATCGAGCTGGCGAAGGCGCCCGCGAGCACGAAACGAGCGCGCTTCGGTGCGTGAGCGAACGGGGCGGAGCGGGCAACGCCCGCCCGATCGAATCCGCCGCCGGCGTCTTAGCGGCGGCGGAGGAACGAAGGAATCTCGAGGTCGTCGGCGTCGTACGACGCGGGGCGCTTCGCCGGGGCGGGCTCGCCGACCGAGCGGCCGGGCGCCGGGGCGGTGGCGGCCGGCGCGTCGAACCCGTCGGGCTCGGGCTCGGTCCGCTGGCGCTCCAGCTCCTCGAGGAAGTCGCGCGCGGGCACGCTGCCGCCGGCGGCGCCCGCGGCGGCCGGGGCCGTGCGGGCCGCGCCCACCGGGACGCGCTCGGTCTGCTGGGCGCGATCCGCTCCCTGGCGACGCCGGCCGTCGAAGCCCGTGGCGATGACCGTGATCATGATCTCCTCGCCGAGCCGCTCGTTGAAGCTCGTGCCGAAGATGATGTTGGCCTCGGGATCGGCCGCAGCCCGGATCTCCTCGGCGGCCTCGGTCACCTCCCACAGGGTGAGGTTCGAGGAGCCGGTGATGTTGAACAGGATCCCCTGCGCGCCGGCGATGTTGATCTCGAGCAGCGGGCTCGCCACGGCCATCCGGGCGGCCTCGAGGGCGCGGTTCTCGCCGCTCGCGCGGCCGATGCCCATCAGCGCCGAGCCCGCGTCCTTCATGATCGCGCGCACGTCGGCGAAGTCGAGGTTGATCAGGCCGGGCACCGTGATGATGTCGCTGATCCCGGCCACGCCCTGGCGCAGGACGTCGTCGACGACCCGGAACGCGTCCACGATCGAGGTGTTCTTCTGGACGACGTCGCGCAGGCGATCGTTGGGGATCGTGATCAGCGTGTCGACCTTGGCCTTGAGCTCTTCCGAGGCCTTCTCGGCGACCAGCTTGCGCCGGCTGCCCTCGAAGCTGAACGGCTTGGTCACGACGCCGATCGTCAGCGCGCCCTGCTCCTTGGCCATCTCGGCGACCACGGGCGCCGCGCCGGAGCCGGTGCCGCCACCCAGGCCCGCCGTGATGAACACCATGTCCGAGTCCGCGAGCGCGTCCGCGATCTTGTCGCGATCCTCCTCGGCGGCCCGCTGGCCGATCGACGCGTCGCCGCCGGCGCCGAGACCCTTCGTGATCTTGTCGCCGATACGGATCTTGTGGGGCGCGTCGGACTGGAGCAGGGCCTGGGCGTCCGTGTTGCAGGCGATGAACTCGACGCCCATCATCTCGGCGCGGATCATCCGGTTAACGGCATTGCTGCCGCCGCCGCCGACGCCGATGACGCGGATGAGGGCGAAGTTCTCGGAATCGGAACGCAGCGGCATCGGCGCTCTCCTGGGTGTTCGAGTGTGGCGACGAACGACTCGACCGCACGTCGCGTTGGGGGGCGTGCCGGACCCGGGCCGGCATCGCGAGCGGGGCTGCAGGGTTAGGGCGGGAGTATACCCACGGCATGTGCGTGCCTGTCCACGGGCGACGGCAGGCGCCACGTGTGGCGGCGCCCCATCAGCGGTGCCTGCGGGCACCGCGGATGGGTGCGGTGCGGTGGCCTGCGCGGCGGTCAGCCGGCGATGAAGCTCAGCCGGACGTGGCGGGTCGCGTTGTCGGCGTTCGGGTCGAGCAGCGCGATTGACTGCCAGGTCCCGAGCGCGAGGCGTCCGGCCAGGACGGGCACCGTGATCGACGGCGCGGCGAGGAGCGGCAGCACGTGATCGGCGCCGTGGCCGTGCGACCCGTGGCGATGCGTCCAGCGGTCGTCGCGCGGCAGCAGGCGGTCGAGCGTGTGCAGCGTGTCCGTGTCCGAGCCCGCGCCGAGCTCGAGGATCACCAGGCCCGCCGTCGCGTGCGGGACGAACACCGACAACAGGCCGTCGCCGCCCGCCGACGCCTCGGCCGCGAACCGGGCGCAGGCGGGCGTCAGGTCGGTGAAGCCCCGGTCGCGCCCGGTGCGGACGTCGATCTCGAGCGATTGCAAGGGGATCCTCCGCGGCTGATGGGTGGGCGCCGCCATTCTCGCCTAGCGCTTCGGTGGCGGCGCGCCGCACTCGCGCCGGGCCGGCGCCGGAAAAGATGGAACCACTCGGCGCCTGACGCGCTCAGACTTGGCGAGCGCGGTCATCCCGGCCGTGAACGGTTGAGTCGAGCGTGAACGATTCCGATCTCGTGACCCGCGCCCAGCACGGCGACGTCGAGGCCTTCGCGACGCTGACCAGGGCCCGCGCGCGTCGCCTGTTCTCGGTCGCGCGGATGATCGTGCGCGACGACGAGCTCGCCGCGGATGTGGTTCAGGACGCGCTGCTCCGCGCCTGGATCGACCTCAAGGCGTTGCGGGACCCCGAGCGCTACGACGCGTGGCTCCGCCGGATCCTCGTCCGGGCCTGCTACGGCGCCGCGCGGCGTCGCTCCCGCGGCGTGGTCGAGATCACGCTGGCGCCGGACTGGGAGTCCCCGTCGACCGGGGCCGAGGCCGATTCGCCGTCGGCGGTCGCCCTCCGCGACCAGCTCGAGCGCGCCTTCGGTCGCCTGTCGCCGGAGCAGCGCGCCACGGTCGTCCTCCACTTCTACCTCGGCCTTACGCTCGACGAGGCGGCGGAGGCGCTGGGCATCCCCACCGGAACGATGCGCTCGCGGCTCAACCGGGCGCTGCAGGCGATGCGCGCGGCCGTCGAGGCAGACGACCGAAGCCCGTCGCTCGCCACCGAGCTCGTCCGATGACGATCACGAACGACGCCTTCGAACACGGGCTGGTCGACTGGCTCGAGCGGCTCGAGACCGACGCCCCGGCCGGGCTTGGCGCGAGCGTCGTGGACCGGGCGTGGACGTCGGGGCAGCGCGCGCCGTGGCTGGCGCGCCTCGACCTGGTCGTCGCCCTGGCGCCCAGGCTCGGCGTGCCGGCGGCCACCCTCCGCACCGCGGCGCTCGTCGCGGCGCTGCTCGCGGCCATCATCGTTGCCGCCCTATCGGCGGGGGGCGCCCAGCGCACGATTCCGACCTTGACCTCCCTCGACGCCGGTGTGCCATCCGCGCCCGTCGTGCCCGCGTCTGCGGTCGTCACCGTCCCATCGCCTGGCGCGCCCGGACGGTGGACCAGGGGACCGGTCGCCCCGGACGTGCTCCAGGACCCACTGGTCGCCGTGGCGCTCGCGGACGGGCGTGTGCTCGCGACGAGCGGGCTGGGATCGGCGCTCTACGATCCCGTCGCCGCGACCTGGAGCGTCGCGGCGAACCAGGTCCACCCGCGCGTGTTTCCGGCCGCGGCGCGGCTGGCCGATGGACGCATCGTCGTCGTCGGCGGAACCGGCATTCCCTACACGATCGACACGGGTTCGACGACCCCGACCGCCCAAGGCGAACCCCAGCGGTCAGTGGAGGCCTACGACCCGGTTAGCGGCCAATGGACCGACTTCGGCGACCTGACGCAGCCGATCGCGGAGGGCCATTCGGCGACGACCCTGCTCGACGGCCGGGTCCTGGTCGCCGGCGGCACGCAGTACGCAGCGGTGCCAAGGACGGAGCTGTTGCGCCCCGATGGTTCCACGGAGGCAGCAGCGCCGCTCCGCGAGGGCCACACCGGCCACACCGCGACGCTCCTGCCCGACGGGCGGGTGCTCGTGACCGGCGGGTCGATCGTGCACTCCACAGCCTCGGCCACGGCGGAGCTCTACGACCCCGCCCGGGACGAGTGGACCGTGACGGCTCCCATGTCCAGCGAGCGGGTCGGCCACACCGCCACCCTCCTCGACGACGGGACGGTGCTCGTTGCGGGCGGCCACCTGGCCATCGCCGACGACGGCCCGAGCGCGCTGGCAGAGCGGTACGAACCGGCGTCCGGAACCTGGTCGCCGGTCGCGCCGATGCTCCTCGCCCGCTACAGCGCGACCGCGACGAAGCTCGCGGACGGCCGGGTGCTGGTGGCCGGCGGGTTCGGCGCGTCGGGCGCGACGGACGAGGCCGAGGTGTTCGACCCGGGCGCCGGGACCTGGACAGCGGTCGCGCCGATGCACGGGACGCACGTCAACGGTCAAGCCGTCGCGCTGCCCGACGGCTCGATGCTGGTCGTGGGCGGTGGCTTGAGCGTCTCGGGGAAAGGCGCGAGCGCGGAGTTGTTCGAACCCGCCGGCCCCTGACCGTCGGACGGCCAGCGCCTAGGGAAAGATCGAGCGGATCGCGTCCCGGATCCGGCCCAGCCCGCCGCCGCCCGGCGCGGACTCGTAGCGCATCGGCTCTCCCGCCGCGACCTGGATCGCGCCCCAGCGGAGCAGCCCGACGGCGGTCGAGAACGATGGGTCCTGGATCGTGTCGACGAGGCCGGCGATCCCGCTCGGCGCCCCGACCCGCACCGGCATCTGGAGCACGTCCCGGCCGAGCTCGGCGGTCCCGGCCAGCTGCGCCGCGCCGCCGGTGAGGATGATCCCGGCCGGCAGCATCCCGTGGCCGCTGCGGGTCATCTCGCCGCGCAGCAGCTCGAACGTCTCGCGCATCCGGGCCTCGATGATCTGGCACAGCTCTTCCCGGCTCACGGTCCGGCCGGCGTCGTCGCCCATCATCGAGACCGCGATCTCCTCGTCCTCGAGGTCGCGCAGGTCGCAGGTCCCGTGGCGGATCTTGAGCTCCTCGGCGACCTGGAGCGTCGTCTTGACCCCGATCGCGACGTCGTTGGTCACGTTGTTGCCGCCCACCGGCAGCACCGAGGTGTGGAACGGCGAGCCGTCGGCGAACAGCGCGAGGTCGATGGTGCCGGCGCCGATGTCGGCGACCGCGACGCCCAGCTCCTTCTCGGTCTCGGTGAGCACGGCCTCCGACGACGCGAGGCCGTCGGCCACCAGCTCGTCGATCTTGACCCCGGCCAGCTGCACGCACTTGGTCAGGTTCTGGACCGCGGTCGCGGACGCCGTGACGATGTGCGCCTCGACCTCGAGCCGGAGGGCGCTCATCCCGAGCGGGTCCTTCACGCCCTCCTGGCCGTCGACGGTGAAGCCGCGACGCTCGACGTGGAGGACGTCGCGGTTGTTGGGGATCGACACCGCGCGCGCGACCTCGATCGCGCGGCTGATGTCCTCGCGGGTGACCTCGCGATGGTGCGCGGTGACCGCGACCTGGCCGGTCGAGTTGAGGCTCTCGACGTGGTTGCCGCCCACGCCGACGAAGGCGCGGTCGATCTTCCAGCCCGACAGGCGCTCGGCGCGCTCGACCGCGTCCGCGATCGACCGGACCGTCTGGTCGATGTTGACCACGACGCCCTTCTTGAGCCCCGACGCCGGGACCGTCCCGTGGCCCATGATCGTGAGTCGCCCGTCGCGGCCGACCTCGCCGATCAGCGCGCAGACCTTGGACGTGCCGACGTCGATGCCGACCAGGACCGCTTCCCGTTCCACCTGCCTGTCGTTCCTCGCTAGCGTGGCGGCACGCCGCCCTTCTCCCTAGATGAAGTGGCGCCGGATGAGCGCGACGTTGTTGAAGATCCGGAACCCGAAGTTGATCAGGGCCACCAGGTACAGGTCCAGGCTCAGCTTGTCGCCGATGAACACCAGCAGCACGGCGACGATCGCGTTGACCACGAACCCACTGATGAAGATCCGATTGTCATAGACGCCGTCGAGCTCGGCCCGGACCGCCCCGAGGACGGAGTCCAGTGCTGCCAGGATGGCCACGGCCGAGTAGCGCGAGAACTCGAAGCTGACATTGACGTTGAGGATGAGGCCCGCGACGACGCCGACAAGAAGACCCACGAGGGGCAGGAGCACGGGCGGGCAGCCTCCGTCCGGGGGAAGGTCCCCGTTACGCTACCAGACCCCCGGGGCGGCGGAGTCGGCGCGGCGGCCGTCACGGCGCGGGCGACTTGGTCGGCTTCGGCGTCCTGGCCGGCTTCGGCTCGCCCGACGGCGCCTCGCTCTCGCGCGGGACTCGCGTCCCGCTGCGGTCGTCTGCGAGGATCACCCGGAGCACGGTCTCCTCGCCAACCTGCGCGAGCATGCTGCGCAGGAGCCGGACCTGGCCCGGGATCAGGTCGGTCGTGCGCAGGGTCGGCGTGTAGAACCCGAACACCGCAGACCAGCCGACCGGATCGGCCTTGAGCGAGAAACCCTCGGCGTCGTCGAGCTGGATCTCGAGCCTCGACGCGGCCGTGCCGACGTCGGCCGGCCGCAGCGAGCCGAGCCGGCGCGCGGCGTCGAGGATGACCGGGTCGAGCGTGCCGCCAACGGCGATGGCCGCCGCGGCGGCGCGCTGGTCGTCGACCAGCGGGAGCTCGGCGGCGGCCTCGGGCGAGGCGGCGTCGATGCGCCCGAACACCAGCCCGTCCTCGTCGACCAGGTAGCGCTCCGACCCGACCTGCCACGCCAGCAGCGCGACCCGCTCCGCGACGTCCACCCGCACCTCGTCGGGCAGCGCGACCGTGATCGACGCGCCGCGGATCGCCGGGATGATCGCCAGCCGTCGGGACAGCTCGGTCGTGTCCAGCGTGAACAGGTTCTGGCCGGCGGGGATCGCCAGCGCCGCCAGCACGGCGTCCTCGGACGTCCAGGTGACGCCGCTGACCTCGGTCCGCCGGAGCGCGAACGCGCCTGAGCTCGTCGCCCCGTAGAGGCCGGCGAGCCCGACGACCAGGGCGAGGAGCGCCCCGGCCCGGGTCGGCGTCAGGCCGGCCGACCGGCGCCGCACCGAGCGGGCGCGCCGGACGCCGCTGCCCGGGCGGCCGCGCGGGACGGACGGCGGCCGCGGCCGCGTGCCCGCCATCGACGACCGTCCGCCCATCAGCGCGGCAGGTCCGCGGCCGTCAGCCGGTGCCGGACGCGTCCCGCCTCGCGCTGGAGCGCGAGGTCGACGACCCGGCGGCAGACGGCGGCGAAGTCGTAGCCGGCCGCGGCGGGGAGCGTCGGGAACAGGCTGATCGGGGTGAAGCCCGGAATCGTGTTGATCTCCGACACGACGAGCTCGCTGCCCGCCAGCAGGAAGTCCACGCGCGCGAAGCCCTCGCAGCCCGTCGCCCGGTAGGCGTCGCGGGCGAGCTTCAGGATCACCGCCCGCTGCGCCGGGGTCACCTCCGCGCCAGTCGACGTCTCCGACAGCCCGGCCGTGTACTTCGCCGCGTAGTCGTAGAACTCATGGCCGGCGACGATCTCGCCCGGGCCGTACAGCTCGATCGCGTCGGGTTCGTTGCCGATGACCGCGACCTCGAGGTCCCGGGAGCCCGCGAGGTACCGCTCGACGAGCACGAGGTCGTCGTAGCGGAACGCGGTGTCCAGGGCGCCCGCCCGCTCCTCCGCCGCGTGGGCGAGCGTCATGCCGACCGACGACCCGAGCCGGGCGGGCTTGACCATCAGCCGCTCGTCGCCCGTGCCGGAGGCGAACGCCTCGAGCTCGGCCAGCACGCCGTCGGGGTCGCGCCGCCAGCGGGCCAGCCGCACCTCGCGCCAGTCGACCACCGGCAGCCCCAGCCCGCGGACCAGGCGCTTGAACACCGCCTTGTCCATCCCGATCGCGGACGCGGCGACCCCCGACCCGGTGTACGCCAGCCCGGCCGCCTCGCACAGCGCCTGGACCGTGCCGTCCTCGCCGAACGGGCCATGCAGGGCGAGGAACACGACCGGCGGGCGCTCCGCGGCCGCCAGGCGGTCGAGCGCGGCGGCCGCCCCGACCGGCCCCTCGGCGCCCAGCCCGGCCGGGTCGTCGTAGGCGGCCTGTGGCCGGCCGTCGCGTCGATGGCCGTCGGGCAGGCGCCACCAACCGCCGTCGAGGTCGATCAGCCAGGCCACGACCGGATAGCCCGAGCCCGCGAGGGCGTCGAGGATCGCCGTCCCCGACACGATCGACACGTCGTGTTCCGCGGACGGGCCGCCGAGGACCACGGCCACGGGCGTCGCGGCCGGGTCGTGCCCGAGGGGCGGCACGGGCATCAGGCGCCCTCCTGCATCGGCCAGCCGGACCAGTCGCCGGCGAACTCGACCTCGAAGGCGAGGTCGACGCCGTGACGGGCGAGGACCTGGCCGCGGACGTGCTCGGCGAGCCGGCGGACGTCGGCCGCCGTCCCGCGCTGGTCGTTGACGATGAAGTTAGCGTGCTTCTCCGACACGACGGCGCCGCCCATCCGGTGACCCTTGAGCCCCAGCTCGTCGATCAGGCGTCCGGCGGAGTCGCCCGGCGGGTTGCGGAACACCGACCCCGCGGACGGCAGGCCCAGCGGCTGATGCGCCTGGCGCCAGCGGCGGATGTCGTCCAGGCGGGCACGGATCTCGTCCGGGTCGGCCCGGTGGAGCGCCCAGGTCGTGGACAGGACGACCTCCCCGGGGTCGCCGGCGGCCGCCGCGGCCGCGTCCTTGAACCGGCTGTGGCGGTAGCTGAAGCCGAGCTCCGCGACAGGGATCTCGCGCTCGGTCCCGTCGGCCAGCACGACCGTCGCCGACTCGAGCACGCCGGCCGTGTCGCTGTCGTGCGCGCCGGCGTTCGCCCAGACCGAGCCGCCGACCGTGCCCGGGATCGCGAGCCCGTACTCGAGCCCGCCGAGGCCCGCCTTCTGGCTCTCGGTCGCGGCCCGCGCCATGGGCACGCCGGCGTCCGCGTGGAAGCGCTCGTCGTCGATCTTCGTCGCCTCGGCCCGGACCTGGACCACGAGCCCGCGGATCCCCGCGTCCGAGATCACGAGATCGCTGCCGCGGCCGAGCAGGAACAGCGAGATCGATCGCGCGCGCGCGTACCGCACGAGACCCCGCAGCTCGAACAGGTTGTGGGCCACGGCGAACAGGTCGGCCGGACCGCCGACGCGCATCGTGGTGAACCGCGCCAGCGGCTCGTCGCGCGAGGTCTTGACCCCGATCCGCCGCTGGATGTCGGAGCCGACCGTCAGGGCGTCGAACGTCGCCGCGCGGCTCATCCGCGCCGGCCCCGGGCGATGGCCTCGATCTCGTCCCGGCCGGGCAGGGGCTCGCGGTGGGCGCTCGCCAGCACGAGGTCCGCGACCGCGTCGGCCGCGTCGGGCCGGGCCAGCTCCCGGGCGGCGGCCGACATCGCGGCGTGCGCGGCGGGGTCGGCGAGCAGGCCGGCGACCTCCACCAGGCGGTCGGCGTCGAGGTCCTCGTCCTCGATGAGCACCGCCGCGCCGGCCGCCGCATGGAGCTCCGCGTTGCGACGCTGGTGGCCTGACGCGTGGGGATAGGGCACGATCGCCATCGGGAGGGCGAAGGCGGCGGCCTCGGCGATGGACGACGCGCCGGCTCGCCCGACCGCGAGGTCGGCGGCGGCCAGCGCGGCGGTCATCTCGTCGCCGTACAGGAAGGCGTGGGGCCGGTACCGGTCGCGCAGGCCCTCGGGCAGTGATTCGCGTGCGCTCAGCGCCGCCGCGTAGCCGGCGTCGCCCGTCACGTGCACCACGCGCACGCGCTCGACGAGCCGCGGCAGCGCCGCGCTCACGGCGTCGTTGATGCGCCGCACGGCCTGCGACCCCCCGAACAGCAGCAGGATCCGCTCCCCCGGCTGGCCGCCAAACGCCTCGCGCGCCTCGTCCGGGTCGACCCCGGCGAGCGACCGGATCGGCGTGCCGGTGACGTATGCGCGGGGGTGCCCGAGCGTCGCCGCCGTCTCCGCGTAGCTCACCGCGAGCACGGTCGCGCGCGCCGCCACGAAGCGCACGCTGCGGCCCGGGACCACGTTGCCCTCCCAGAGCACGCTCGGGATGCGCAGCACCGCGGCCGCGAGCAGCGTTGGGATCGCGACGTAGCCACCGGTCGTGAAGATCGCGGCCGGGCGGCGGGCGAGCAGCAGCACGAAGGCCTGGGGGATCGACAGGCCGAGCCGGATCGGGTCGAGGACCAGGTGGATGTCGCGACCGGCGGACCGGAGCGAACGCAGGAGCAGTCGCCGCAGCGGGATCCCGGACGGTGGCACGAGCGTCGCCTCGAGGCCGCGGTGGCCGCCGAGCCAGGCGAGCTCAGCCGCGTCGGGTCGTGCGCGAAGCGACCGGGCGACGGCGAGGGCCGGGTAGATGTGACCGCCCGTTCCCCCGCCCGCGATCAGCAGGCGCATCGTTCCAGGTTCCTTTCTCGACCGTCTCGCGGGACACGGACAGCAGGATGCCGATCGCGGCGAAGCTGATGACCAGCGACGAGCCGCCCGCGGACACGAACGGCAGCGGGATCCCGGTCACCGGGATGAGGCCCACCACCACCGCGATGTTGATGAAGGCCTGGATACAGATCCAGCCGGTGATCCCCGCCGCCAGCAGCGCCCCGAACGTGTCGGGCGCACCCAGCGAGGTCCGGATGCCCAGGTAGCCGAAGGTGAGGAACAGCACGATCACCAGGCCGGCCCCGAGCAGCCCGAACTCCTCGCCGATGATCGCGAAGATGAAGTCGTTGGACGCGTTGGGCAGGAACAGGCCACCCGCGAGGCGGCTCTCGCCCAGGCCCGCTCCGACGACCCCGCCGAGCGCGAGCGCGAGGTAGCCCTGGACGCTGTGGAACCCGAGCCCCGTCGTGTCCTTCCACGGGTCCAGCCAGGCGGTGATGCGGTCCATCTGGTAGCCGCGCACGAACATCAGCAGGACCGCCGGCACGGCGGCCGCGGCGAGGCCCGCGAGGTGGATGAGGTTCGCGCCCGCGAGGAAGAACAGCGTGAACGCCGTGAACGCCAGCACGGACGACGTGCCGAGGTCGGGCTCGAGGAGCACGAGCATCACGACGGGCCCGGTGATCACCAGGAACGGCAGCGTGCCGGCCCAGAAGCCCCGGACCCCGCTCCCCCGCTTGGCGAACCAATGGGCGAGGTAGACGACGAGCGCGAGCTTCATGAACTCGGCCGGGTGGACCGCCGGCAACGGACCGATCTTGAGCCAGCGGGCGGATCCGCCGACCACGATGTTGATCTGGGGCACGAACACGAGGATCAGGCTGACGATGCCGATCGCGAACAGCGGCACCGACGCCACCCGCAGCCAGCGGTAGTCGATGCGCATCATCGCGACCATCGCCACCATCCCGAGCGCCGCCCATTGAATCTGCGGCCCGACGATCGCGAACGTGTCGTCGCGCTGGAGGAACGCCTTCATCGCCGACGACGAGTAGACCATCAGGATGCCGATCGCGGCCAGGGCGACGATCGCGACGAGGATCCCGTACTCGGGCTCGTGGCGCTCGCGCTGGAGCGTGATCTGGGTCCGCGGTGCCGTCCGCGGCACCGCGTTCCGGGGCGTCGGGCGCACGGCCGTCACCGGGGTGGTGCTCATCTCGCCTCCGCCAGCCGACCGACGGCCGCGACGAACGCCCGTCCCCGGGCCGCGTAGTCCTCGAACATGTCGAACGAGGCCGCCGCCGGGCTCAGCAGGACGGTCGCGACGGTGCCCGGCGGGCGGTGACGGAGCGCATCGCGGGCCAGCCCGTCGGCGGTCGCGACGGCCTCGTCCATCGACCTCGCCTGGGCCGTCCGCGGCACGCCGGCGCCGGCCAGCAAGGTCTCCAGGACCGGGCCGCTCTCGCCGATCAGGACCGCGGCCGTGACGGTCTCGGCCGCAACGGCGGCCAGGTCGCTGAGGTCCACGCCCTTGTCCCGGCCCCCGGCGATCAGCACGACGGGCGGCTCGAAGGCGCGCAGCGCGGCGATCACCGCGTCGGGCTGGGTGCCCTGCGAGTCGTTCACGAAACGGACGCCGTCGACGAGCCCGACCGGCTGGAGTCGGTGCTCGACGCCCGTGAAGCCGGCCGCGGCCCGCCGGATCGCGTCGGGGGCGACGCCGAACAGGAGGCCCACGGCGACCGCCGCGAGCGCGTTGGACACGTTGTGTCGCCCCGGGATGGCGAGCTCGTCGACCGGCATGATCCCGCCGCCCGGGCCGGTGGCGGCGACACCCCCGCCGGCCAGCGGCAGCCGCTCCACGGCGGCCGCGACGATCCAGCCGTCGAGCACCCCGAGCCCGCCCGCGACGGGCCGGTCATCGCGATACAGCACCGCCGGCGCGAGGCCCAGCCCGGCGTAGCCGCCCACGACGGGGTCCTGGATGTTGAGCACGAGCGCGCCATCCGGGTCCACCAGCTCCGCCAGCCGCCGCTTGACGCGCCGGTAGGCCTCGACCGATCCGTGGCGGTCGAGGTGGTCGGAGGTGACGTTGGTGTAGACCGCGACGGTGGTGCCCCGCGACAGCGTGGGCAGCTGGAGCTCGGACAGCTCGATGACGACGCGGTGGTCCGGGGTGAGCTCCGGCAGCCGCTCGATCAACGGCACGCCGATGTTGCCGCCGAGGACCGCCGGATGGAGTGGGTCCGCCGCCAGGATCGCATGGGCCAGCGCCGACGTGGTCGTCTTGCCCTTGGTCCCGGTGACGCCGATCGTCGGCGCCGGGCACAGCCGGAGGAACAGGTCCGCCTCGGCGACCAGCGCGGGCGCGTCCGGGTCGCCGGCGGCGCGCCTGGCGACCAGCGCCTGGAGCTGGCTGCGCAGTCGCGGCTCCGTCGTCGGGTAGTCGGGGGTGATCGAGGGCGAGGTGGCCACGAGCGCCGCGCCGGCCCAAGTGGATTCCGGGTCGACGTCCGCGCCGAGCCGCAGGGTCACCTCCCGATCGCCGAGCTGGGCGATCCCCCGCTCGAGCTCGCCGGCCGGACGGCCGTCGTAGACCGTCACCCGGGCGCCGGCGTCCGCGAAGTAGCGCGCGAGGGCGATCCCGCTGCGGGCCAGGCCGAGCACGGTGACCGGGCGTCCGGCGAGCGCGCCGCGGCGGACGTCGTCGAGGCGGAGGGCGTCGAGGTCGATCGTGCGGTCGGTGGCCATCGGGGTCGCCGGCATCTCAGACGAGGGCATTGATCGAGGCCAGGAACAACGTGACGCCGAGCAGGCCCGAGAGGATGCCCACGATCCAGAACCGGAGCGTGATCTTCTCCTCGTCCCAGCCGCCCAGCTCGAAGTGGTGGTGCAGCGGCGCCATCCGGAACACGCGCTTGCCGCCGGACAGCTTGAAGTAGCCGATCTGGATGATGTCCGACAGGGTCTCGATCACGAAGATCAGCCCGATCAGCGGCAGGACGAGGATCTGTCCGGTGATCAACGCGATCACGGCCAGCGTCGCCCCCAGCGACAGGGATCCGGCGTCGCCCATGATGATCTGCGCAGGGTGGACGTTGAACCACAGGAAGCCCAGCAGCGCGCCGATGATCAGCGCGCACAGCAGCGCGATCTGTGGCTGCGCGGGCACGTTGAGCAGGGCGATGATCAGGAAGCTCACGAACGCGAACGCGAGCGTGCCGCCGGCCAGCCCGTCGAGGCCGTCGGTGATGTTGACGCCATTGGACGAGGCCACGATCGCGAACGCGGCGAAGAAGATGTACACGATCGGGTCGATGGGCACGTCGCCCACGAACGGCACCCGGATGCCCGTGATCTGGTAGGTGTTCTGGATCTGGTACGCGACCACGAGCGCCACCACGGACTGCCACAGCAGCTTCTGGCGGACCCGGATCCCGTCACCCGTCCGCGCGTTCAGGTAGTCGTCCGCCGCGCCGAGGAGGCCGACGAACGCGAGCGTCGCCAACGGGGCGATGACGCCGCCCTCGGGTGGCCAGTTCAGGACAAGGAAGATGACCACCACCACGATGATCACGAGGAGGCCGCCCATCGTCGGCGTCCCCCACTTGACCATGTGGCTCTGGGGGCCCTCCTCGCGGATCTGCTTGCCGAAGCCGGCATGTCGGAGGAGCCGCATGTAGGGCGGCATCAAGATCACGACGAGGGCGAAGGCGAGCAGCAGCCCCTGGATCAGCACGAGGGTCATGCGCCGTGCTCCGGTCCGCCGAGCGCCGCTACGAGCCCGTCGACCACTCGCTCCAGCTCGATGCTGCGCGACGCCTTGACCAGCACGGCGTCGCCGGGGCGGACGATGGCCCGCGCGGCGGCGACGGCGGCATCAGCGTCGGCGACCGCCGTGATGGACGCCCCCGGAAGGCCCGCCTCGACGGCGCCGTCCACGATGCCCCGGGCGGCGCCACCCGCCTCGCCGTCGACGACGATCAGCGCGTCCAGGACCGGGGCGGCGGCCCGGCCGACCTCGAGGTGGCCCGGGTCGTGAGCGTCGCCCAGCTCGCGCATCTCGCCCAGCACCGCGATCCGACGACGGGCCGGGATCCCGGCCAGGACGTCCAGCGCGGCGATCACCGAGCGCGGTGCGGCGTTGTAGCTGTCGTCGACGATCACGACCCCCCCGGCGCGGATGACGGTCGAGCGATGCGCGGCACGCGATGGCGCGGCGAGGCCCGGCACGATGTCGTCGAGGCTGAGGCCAGCCGCCAGCCCCGCCGCCGCGCCGGCCAGCGCGTTGTGCACGGCGAGGCGGCCGAGGGCGCCGATGTCCACGGTCCGATCGCCCGCCGGCGTCAGGAGCCGGAAGCGCATGCCGTCGAGCCCGCGCGACTCGACGGCGTCGGCCCGGACGTCGGCGTCGTCCGAGAAGCCGTAGGTCATCGTCCCCGCGCTCGTTCGCGCCGCCATGCGGCGCACGCGCTCGTCGTCCGCGTTGAGGATCGCGAGGCCGCCGTCGGCTGCCGGCGGCAGGGCCTCGACCAGCTCGGCCTTGGCATCCTCGATCGCGGCGAGCGACCCGATCCGCGACAGGTGGACGGGCTGGACGGCGGTCACGATCCCGATCTCGGGCAGCCCGATGGCGGCCAGCTCGCGGATCTCCCCGCCGACGTACATCCCCATCTCGAGGACTGCGGCCGCATGCTCCGGCCCGAGCCGCAGCACCGTCAGCGGCAGTCCGACCTCGTTGTTCTGGTTGCCCTCGGTGCGCAGCGTGACCAGGCGTCGCTCGAGCACGCCGGCGACCGCCTCCTTGGTCGAGGTCTTGGCGATGCTGCCGGTGATGCCGATGACCAGCGGGTCGAACCGGCGCCGCCACGCTGCGGCCACCGCGTGCAGCGCCCGCAGCGGGTCCGGCACGAGGACGACGGCGACGTCGCCGAGGGCGTCGAGGCGCGGCTCGCCGGCGTCCGCGTCGGGCGGCCGGGCGACGATCAGCGCGGCCGCGCCACGCGCCGCGGCGTCTGCGAGGTAGTGGTGGCCGTCCGTGCGTTCGCCCGCCAGCGCCACGAACAGGACCCCGGGCTCGACCAGACGCGAGTCGACCGCGCCGCCGCGGATCGGGCGGTCGCTGTGCCGCAGGAGCGTGCCGGCGGTCGCCGCGACGAGGTCCGCGGCCTGCAGCGCGGGGGCATCGCCCGACATCACGCGGCCGAGTGTCGCACAGGCCGCCGTCACGGAGCCGTCCCCGCGTTGGCGGGGATCCGCTCGTCATCGGGGACGAGGAACGGCGTGCTGATCGAGTCGTGCGCGATCCGGCGGAACAGCTCGAACGACATCAAGGGCATCTCCAGGTGGCCGAGGCGGACGACGGTGGGTGTCCCCTCCTCGATCCGCACCGCGACGACGAGGTCCGGGTGTCCGGCCTTGCGTCCGATGTACCCGACGAACGAGTAGTTGAACTTGTTGACCTTCCAGGCGGCCTTTTCGGCGTCCCAGATCTGTGCGGTGCCGGTCTTGCCGCCCACCTCGAAGCCCGGGATGAGGGTCCGGCTGCGGTAGAAGTCGACCTTGGTGATGACGCGCTGCATCATCGCCAGCAGGGTCTTCGACAGGCTCGCGGGCATCACCCGCCCCTCGTAGACCGGGTGGGTCTCGGCGTCGCCGATCGAGCGGACGACCCGCGGCCGCACCAGCGTCCCGCCGTTGACCATCGCCGAGTACGCCTGGGCGAGCTGGATCGGCGTGACGGCGATGCCCTGCCCGAACGCGCCGTTCGCGAGGTCGATCTCGCGCCACGGCGTGACCGCGGGATCGCGGACGATCCCCGGCACCTCGTTGGCGACGTCGATGCCGGTCAGGGACCCGAAGCCCATCCGGCGCCACGTCTCGTACAGGATTCGCGAGGAGTCGCGGGTGTTCCGGCCGAGGTCGAGCGCGACCTTCGCCGCGACGACGTTGCGCGAGTAGGCGACGGCGTCGCGGAACGTCATCCGGCCCATGGCCAGGTGGTCGGCGTCGTCGACGTGGGCATGACCGCCGTCCACCCACAGCTTCCCCGAGTCGACGAGGTGGGTCTTCGGCGTGACGCTCCCGTTCCCGATCGCGGCCGTCGCCGTCAGCATCTTGAACACCGACCCGGGCTCGTACACGGTCGACACGATCGGGTCCACGAACCGCTCGGGGGTGGTCGCGGCGATCGCCTGGTAGTCGTTGGCGTCGTACGAGGGGTAGCTGGCGTAGGCGACGACCTCGCCCGAGTACGGGTCCATCACCACGGCCGACACCCGCTTGGCGCGGTCGGCGATCCAGGCCGCCAGGAGCTCCTGCTCGACGGCCACCTGGAGCGAGGCGTCGAGCGTCAGCGTCAGGTCCTGGCCCGGGTAGCCGGCGTCGAGGACGGTCGACGAGTCGGGCACGGGGTTGCCGGCGGCGTCCTTCTGCGCGGCCACGACGCGCGGCATGCCCGCGAGCTGGTCCTGGTAGTGCTGCTCGATGCCGTACTGGCCGGCACCGTCGCGGTTGACGAAGCCCAGCACGTGGGCGGCGAGGGTCGTGTCCGGTCCGCCGCCCGGCTGCGGGTAGACGCGCACCGGCTCCGGCTCCAGCAGCACCGCCTCGAGGGTCGGAGCATCGCCCGTGCTCTCGGTGCGGATCTGCTCGGAGACGGCCGGGTCGAGGTCGCGCGCGAGCACCACGTACTCACGCTCCAATTCCATCCGCGTCGTGAGCTCGGCGGCCGTGTCGCCCTCGAGCCCGAGGATCGTGACCAGCCGCGCGGCGACGGCCGCGCGGCGCTCCGGGGTGAGGAGCTTGGGGTAGGCCGCCAGCCGGTCGCGGTCGACGCTGGTGGCCAGGACCACCGTGCCCGTCCGGTCGTAGATCGAGCCGCGGGTCGACGGGATCTCGTAGCGCATCGACGACTGCCGGACGGCCAGCGCCGACAGCTCGTCGCGGCGGCCCACCTGCCAGTACGCGAGTCGCACGCCGAGGCTGCCCGCCACCAGCACGAAGCCGACGAGGACGAGCAGCGCGCGGGCGCGGGAATCGGTCCGGCCGAGCATGACGATCCGGCGCTCCTAGCGCGCCGGGATGATGTCGGGTTCCGGGAGCGGCCCGAGGCCGGCGTCGATCGCGAACTTGCGGATCGCCGGCGCCTTGCCGAGGCGGTTGAGCTCGTTGCGCAGGTCGTCGGCCTGGGCCTGGAGCCGCTGCTGGTCGATCGCCAGGCGGTCCATCTCGTAGCCGGTCGCCGAGACACGGATGTCCTGGGACAGGGAGAAGAAGGCCCCGGCAAACGCGATCACGATCGCCGCCAGCAGCACGGCGAGGCGGGACGGCCCGCGCCGGGAGCGGACGGCCGATCGCATGCGGCGGCGCGGCAGGGCCGGCGCCGAGGGCGCCGCGAGCCCGATCCTTGGGCGGCGCGGCAGGACGATGGTGCGCTGGCGCGCACCCTGGTAGACGGCCACGTCAATCGCCGAGCGCGTAGCGGAGGCGAGGCGTGCTCGTGTCCATGAACGAGAAGCGGTCGCTCATGCCGCCGGGCGCGAGGTCGTCGAGCCCGCGCTCGGCCTCGTCGGGCTGCGCGTCGCGCTGGGAGCGCTCGTGCAGCTCGTGCTGGCGGCGTCCGTAGCTCTTGCGGCGGTTCGTCTGGTGGCGCTTGCTCACGGGACTCCTCCTCCGTGGGCGGGGGGCCGGCATCGGGCCGGATGTCGATCGACCGGGTCGGCAGTGACCGGTCGGCGTGGGACGGGTCGGCTCGTCGTCGCTCGATGGCGCGGCCCGCTCAGGCGGCCAGCCGCTCGGCCGCGCGCAGCCGCGCGCTCCGGGCTCGGGGGTTGGCGTCGACCTCGGCCTGCGTGGGCGTCATCGACGGGCGGGTCACGAGGCGGAGGCGGGGCGCGTGGCCGCAGACGCAGACGGGCAGCTCGGGCGGGCACGTGCAGCCCCGGCGCTCGGCCGCGAGGAACCGCTTGACGATCCGGTCCTCGAGCGAGTGGTAGGACAGGACGACGAGGCGGCCGCCCGGGCGCAGCAGGTCGACGACGGCGGCCAGCCCCTCGGCGAGCGCGTCGAGCTCCTCGTTGACGGCGATCCGCAACGCCTGGAACACGCGGGTGGCCGGGTGGATGCGCCGTCGCTGGCGCGGATTGCCCGGCGCGACCTTCTCGACCAGCTGCGCGAGGTCCTCCGCCGTCTCGACCGGCGCGGTCTCGCGCGTCGTCACGATCGCCTTGGCGATCTTCCATGCGGACGGCTCCTCGCCGTACCGGCGGAACAGGACGGCGAGCTGGTCGGCGTCGAGGGTCGCGAGCAGCTCCGCTGCCGGCACGCCGCGCGTGGTGTCGAAGCGCATGTCGAGCGGCCCGCCCGTGCGGAACCCGAAGCCGCGGTCGCGGTCCGCGAGCTGGAACGAGGAGAGCCCGAGGTCGAACAGCGCACCGTCGACGGCGTCGAAGCCGGCCGCCGGCGCGACTGTCGCCAGCTGGCGGAAGTTCGCCTGGCGCAGCACGAGCCGGTCGCCGTACCCGGCCAGCCGCCGCGCGACCCGGTCGATCGCGGCCTGGTCGGCGTCGAGCCCGAGGACGCGGCCGTCGGGCTTGGCGGCCTCCAGGATCCGCTCGGTGTGCCCACCGCCGCCGACCGTCGCGTCGATCTGGAGACTGCCGGGCGCCGGTGCGAGCGTCCCAAGGACCTCGTCCGGCATGACCGGCAGGTGCCCTAGCTCCATCTCTCCTCCACGAGTCGGTTGCGGATCCCGAGCGGACCCTGGAAGCGCATGTGGTGCGACGTCAGATCCCCAGCCCGGCGATGGCGCGGGCGAACGCGTCGGGGTCGTCGAGGCTCCGGCTGTAGTCGGTCCACCGGACCGGCGCCCAGATCTCGGCGTGGTCGCGGGAACCGAGCACGAGGGCCTCGGTCTCGAGACCCGCGAACTCGCGCAGGCCCTGCGGCACGAGCACCCGGCCCTGGCCGTCGAGCTCGGTCTCCAGCGCTCCGCTGAACAGCTGGCGCTGCAGCAGCCGGGCGTTGGGATCGGTCATCGGCAGGCTCCCGACACGTGCGGCGAGCTCACCCCAGGCGGTCATCGGGAAGATCGCGAGGCAGCTGTCGAGCCACCGGGCGACCACGGCGCCGTCGGCGAGCTGCCCGCGGAAGCGCGCCGGGACGGCGATGCGTCCCTTGCCGTCGACCGCGTGCCGGTACTCACCGGTGAACACCGCTCCCGTTCACTCCTGACGTCGGATGGCGGCGGATGGACCGATCAACCAGGGACGTTCTGCCGCGTGTCGGGCTTGGCCCTCTGCGCGACTTGGTTCCCCACTTTCCACCACTTTGCGCCACTTCCGGGCATCATAGCGCGGCCGGAGGGGTCGTCAATGGGGAAAACGCACACCGGGCTCGCGAAGGCAGCCGGACGGGCCTGGCGCGCCGCTCTCCCGGCGAGCGGTACGAAGCGTCCCGCCTGGAGGTTGCTCTTCCGGCGAGCAGGCCGGCGGCGCTCGGCGCGCCTCGCCGTCCGAACGCTCTCGAGGAGAGCGACCCGCGTCCCGGCTTGCCATCGTGCCGCGCCGGGCGGCGCCTCTCCCCGTCCAGCGCCGTGTCGCGCCCCGCGGCACTCACAGGGGCACTGCGACGCACATCGCCACGATCCGGACACTGCGACGCCCCAAACCGCCGACCGGGCAGGCCGGAGTGGGGCGGCCGGGTGGGGCCGGCGAGCGTCAGCGCCTGGGCGGTGGCATCCGGATCTGGTCGCCGACGCGGAGGCGGGCGCCGTTGGCGTAGCGCGGATTCCAGTCGTAGACCACGCTCAGCGGGATCCCGAAGTAGTGGGCGATGCTGTACAGGTTGTCACCGCCGCGAACCACGTAGATCCAGCATTTGGGGCGGTCGGGGCAGGGGTCGAGGAGCTTGTAGCGATCGCTCTGCGGCTGCTTGGTCGGCTTCGGCGTCGGCGGCTCGGTCGGAGTCGTCGTCGGGGACAGCGAGGGCGACGTGGTGGGGCTCGGCGACGTCGAAGGGCTGGGCGACGGCGAGGGCGACGGCGACGGGCTGGGCGATGCGCTCGGCGACGGCGACGGTGCCGACGACGGACTCGGCGCGGCGGAGCTCGCCTCGACCGAGGCCGGGGCGGTGGGCGGCGCGACACTCGGGGGGTCGGTCGGTTCGATCGTGGCCGACGGCGCCAGGGCGATCGCGGTAGAGCTGGGTGCCGCCGCGACGACGGGCAGGTCAATTCCGCCTCGCTGGACGACGAACCCGAACGAGATCCCGGCCGACAGCACCAGGATCAGGAGCGCGGCAACGGTCGCCTTGGGCACGACGCCCGAGTGGCTCGCGGCCTTGGGGTCCTGGAGCGCCGTCACGCCCTTGAGATAGCGCGGGCAGTCCGTGTGGGCGGCACGCAGGCAGACCAGCTCCTGCTGGCGGGCCGACTGCGGTCGCGGGTCGCCGATGGCCGCACAGCAATTCCCGTCGTCGGGCTTGAGGAGCGGCGCGACGAGGTCGCCATCGAGCTCGAACCGGAAGAACGGGCAGACCGCGGGATCGGACGAACGTGCGGCGTCGTCGAGGATCGACAGCGGGGGCCGAGGGGCTGGCGGCGGGGCTGCGAGCTGGGCAGTCCCGGCCTCGGGCGGGGCGGACCCGGCCTCGGCACCATCCCCGGTCTCGCCGTCGGCGGGCGTCGTCGGCCAGTCGCTCAGGTTCAACCCTCCCGGTGAGGTTGGAGCCGTGTACCCCCCGACCGCGGGGAGTCTAGTACCTCCAGCACATTGCCGCGGCGGATTCCATGGTGGTAGGCTGCGCCTCCCGTTCAGGGCGAACATCAATCAGATAGCGACTATCGTTGCGCCCACGCACCGTCACTGGAGGCAACGCCCGGAGGTCATGGCGCTCCCCCTGCCAGCTCCGTCGAGCACGCAGAGCCTCGAGTCCGATCCGTCACGGCTCGCTCCGCATCGGATCAAGCGCTGCACCTACCGGCGATTGATCTCGCTCGATCGCGTCCACGAGCGGATCTACGAGGTCGAGTGCCTCTACCCGGACCGCAAGGTGCCGATCCCCCTGGGCGACCTCAATTCCGCGCTGCCGATCTGCAACGCCTGCGCCGCGGCCCACATCTTCCGCCCCGACGAGGACTGAGCCGGCCGCTGCGGCCGAGCACGCGTGGCCGACGACGCGCTCTGGGACGTCCTCCCGTTCGACGCCGGCTCGTTCACGTTTCCCGTCGATGAGCCGTGGCCCGGAGAGCAGGGCGTCGTCGTCGCCCATCTCCTGCGCTCGGCTGACGGCCGCCTGTTCCTGTTCGACACGGGGATCGGGGCCGGCAACCCCGAGCTCGACGCTCGCTATCACCCGGTCGAGCGCCACATCGCGGACGCACTCGCCAGCCTCGGCCACGGTCTCGTCGAGGTGGTGGCGGCCACGAACTGCCACCTCCACGCGGACCACGCCGGCCAGAACCATCGCCTCCCGGGGATCCCGATCTACGCCCAGGCCGCCGAGCGGGAGACCGCTTCGCAACCCGGGTACACGGTATCCGCCTGGATCGACGGGCCCGGCGTGCGCTACGAGACGATCGAGGGCGACCGCGACGTGCTGCCGGGCATCACGATCCTCGCCAGCCCGGGCCACACCGCCGGCCACCAGTCGCTCCTCGTGACGACCCGGCGTGGACGGGTGCTGCTCGCGGGCCAGGCGGTGTACTCGCGCGAGGAGTGGGAGGGCCGTCCGGGTCGCGAAGGCCGCACGACCGCGCGCGACCCCACGTACGACGAGACGGTGATGCGGCTGCGAGGGCTGGATGCCGTCGCCGTGCACTTCGCGCACGATCGCGCCGTGGTCGCCAACGAGAGCGGCGGGTAGGCCGAGAGATCCGCCAGTTCCTCGGGGTCCCTACCGACGCTCAAAGGCGATCGTCAGCGTTCCATCGGGTCGGGTGAACGACATCACGAGGAGCAGGATCAACCCGAGGCCCCCGACGAGGATGAGCACGCATGCAAGGACGACGTCCAGGGAGCTCCACCTCCCGCGCACGTAGGTCTGACCGACAGGCTGGTACCCAAGGTTCTCGAGCAGGGCACGATTTGGGCGATCGAGCTCGTACTCCGCCAAGGCGTCGGCTGCGCCACCTCGATACGTCAGCGTCGCCGTGCCAGACGTGGGGTCGAGCTTCTGCTGCGTCCGTCTGCGCACGATCCACCAATACGCGAACCACAGGCTCAGCAGAACCGCGACGACCGCAAGCACCAGCAGCACGCTCGAAACGTCCACGCCACTCCCTCTAGCCAGTGCATCGGGACTGTACGGCACCCGGCGCTTCCGATCCGTGACGACCGCTCGCGGCGCGGCGATCCCGTCATTCAGTCATCCCGCGACTCGTCGCGCCTGGGATCCGGCCAGTTTCCGCAGATTCGCCCGGGGAATCGGTTCCAAGGTAGCCAAGAACGGCAGATCGAGGGCGCTGCGCGACGCGGATGGCGGCGACGATCGCGGCTACGAGTCGCTGGGCGCATATCTGGCGGAAAGGGCGCCGCCGAGGGGGCAACGGGCGAGGGCCGCGCGAGCAACGCAGGGCGATCGTGAGCGGCGTGCCAGCGAGAGCGGCCTGTAAGCCGAGTTCTGTGCCGCGGCGAACCGCGACGACGGTCATCCATCTCGACCGCCGGTCACCCGACGGCTCGTGCAGCCGACCCGAGGGCTGGGCAACGCGCCTCTCCCCCCGGCGAACCGGGGTTGCGCCCTCCTATTTGGCCTTGCTCCGGGTAGAGTTTGCCGCGTTTCACTCCGGCCCCGGAGGGCCGGCATCGTCACTGTGGCACTGGTCCTCGCCTCTCGGCGGACGGGCGTTACCCGCTACCCTGCGCTGTGGAGCTCGGACTTTCCTCACGCCCGCCGGTTGCCCGGCGAGCGCGCGACCGTCCAGCCGCCTCGCTGGCCCGCGGATTGTAGGCCACGCCTAGTCGCCGGTGGTCCGCCTCGCCCGGGCCACCCTCGCCGGCCCACCCGCCGCGACCCGGTCGAGCGCCTCGTTGGCCAGCCGGTCCGCCGTCGAGTTCTGCGCGCGCGGCACGTGCGTCGCCGACCAGCGCTGGAACCCCGCCAGCGTCGCCTTGGCTTCGGCCCACAGGGGCTGCAGCTTCGCGTCCTTGACCCGCCACCGGCCGTGGAGCTGCTCCACGATCAGCTTCGAGTCGAGGAACATGTCGACCTTCTGCGCCCCGAGCCGCTGGGCGAGCTCGAGCGCCCGGAGCACGCCCGTCCACTCCGCCACGTTGTTGGTCTGGACGCCCAGGGCCTCCGAGATCGTCGCGTCGGGGGCCGCCGCCGGGTCGAGCGCGTCCGACCGGGAGCCGTCGATCAGCGCGGCGCCCAGCGACGCGGGTCCCGGGTTGCCGCGCGCGGCCCCGTCCGTGCGGATCACGAGGTGCGGGTAGACCGGGAGCGACGGCTCGTTCAGGCGCGTCGCTCCACGATCTTCGACGACACCTCGAGGATCGCCTGGGTGATGTGGATCCCGCGCGGGCAGGCGTCCGTGCAGTTGAAGATCGTCCGGCAGCGCCACACGCCGTCCTTGTCGGCGAGGATCTCGAGCCGCTCCTCCGCGGCGTCGTCGCGGCTGTCGAAGATGAACCGGTGGGCGTTGACGATCGCGGCCGGACCGACGTACGAGGGCTGCGCCCAGAACGAGGGGCACGAGGACGTGCACGCCGCGCACAGGATGCACTTCGTGGTGTCGTCGTAGCGCTCCCGGTCGGCCGGCGACTGGCGGCGCTCGCGGCTGGGCACCGTCCCGTCGTCCTGCAGGTACGGCTGGACGCTCCGGAACTTCGCGAAGAACCCCTCCATGTCCACGACCAGGTCCTTGATCAGCGGCAGGCCGGGCAGGGGCGCGACCGTGATCCGCTTGCCGCCCAGCTGGTCGACGCGGATCTTGCAGGCGAGGCGGTTGCGGCCGTTGATCAGCATCGCGTCCGAGCCGCACACGCCGTGGCCGCACGACCGGCGAAAGGTCAGCGTCCCGTCCTGCTCGTCCTTGACCTTGTGGAGCAGGTCGAGCACGCGATCCATCGGCTCGGCGCGCACGCGGTAGCTCTCGGTGTGCGGCTTGGTGTCGACCTCGGGGTCGTAGCGCAGGATGCGCAGCTCGGTCTGCATGGGCTCAGTAGACCCTGGGCTTGGGCTGGAACTTGGTGATCGTGACCGGCTTGTAGGTCAGCCGGATCGCCCCATCGCGCTTGGTCGCCAGCGAGTGGGTCAGGAAGTTGGCGTCGTCGCGCTCGGGGTAGTCCTCCCGGCTGTGCGCGCCGCGGCTCTCCGTGCGGGCCAGCGCCGCCAGGACCGTGGTCTCCGCGCAGTCGAGCAGGTAGCCCACCTCGCGCGCCTCGAGCAGGTCGGTGTTGAAGGTGGAGCCCTTGTCGTGGACCACGACGCGCGAGAAGCGGTCCTGCAGCGCGGCGACGGCGGCCTTGGCGCGTCGCAGGCCGGCCTCGTCGCGGTAGACCCCGACGTCCTCCATCATCATGGCCGCCAGGTCGCGGCGGATCGCCTGCGCCCGCTCGCCCGACTTGTGGCCTCGGATCGCGTCGAGGTCGGCCCGGGCGGGCTCGGTCGCGTCCTGGCTGACGTCGGGCATGCCCACGCCCTTGACGTCCTCGACCATCTGGCGCCCGGACCGCCGGCCGAACACCAGCAGGTCGACCAGCGAGTTGGTCCCGAGGCGGTTCGCCCCGTGCACGGACACGCACGCGGCCTCGCCCGCCGCATACAGCCCCGGCACCAGCGTGCCATGCGCGTCGCGGATCACGCGCGCGTCGAGGTCGGTGGGGATGCCGCCCATCGCGTAGTGCGCCGTCGGCTGGATCGGCACCGGCTCCGTCAACGGCTCCACCCCCTGGTAGATGCGCGCGAAGTCGGAGATGTCGGGCAGCTTCTCCTCGATCACCTTCCGGCCGAGGTGGCGCACGTCGAGGTAGACGTAGTCCTTGCCGTCGACGCCCCGCCCGGCCCGGACCTCCTGGACGATCGCCCGGCTGACCATGTCGCGCGGCGCGAGCTCCATCAGCGTCGGCGCGTAGTCCTCCATGAACCGCCGGCCCTCGCCGTTGAGGAGGTAGCCGCCCTCGCCGCGCGCGGCTTCGGACAGCAGCACACCCAGCCCGACGATGCCGGTCGGGTGGAACTGGTAGAACTCCATGTCCTCCATCGGCACGCCGTGGCGGTACGCCAGCGCGACGCCGTCACCCGCCAGGCTCCACGCGTTGGACGTGACCCGGAACATCCGCCCGAACCCGCCGGTCGCGAGCAGGACGGCCTTCGCGCGCAGCACCACGAGCTCGCCGTCGGCGATCTTGTACGCCACCACGCCCGCCGCGCGCCCGCCGTCGCCCAGGTCGCCACCCTCGGTGACGAGGTCGACGACGTGGTACTCGTCGTAGAACTGCACGCCGTGCTTGATGCACTGCTGGTACAGGGTCTGCAGGATCATGTGTCCGGTCCGGTCGGCGGCGAAGCACGAGCGCTTGACCGGTCCCTCGCCGTAGTTGCGGGTGTGGCCACCGAAGCGCCGCTGGTCGATCCGGCCGTCGGGCGTCCGGTTGAACGGCAGGCCCATGTGCTCGAGCTCGATCACCGTCTCGATCGCCTCGCGCGCCAGCACCTCCGCCGCGTCCTGGTCCACGAGGTAGTCGCCACCCTTGATGGTGTCGAACATGTGCCACTCCCAGTGGTCCTCCTCCTGGTTGCCCAGGGCGGCGCATACCCCGCCCTGCGCGGCGCCGGTATGGGAGCGGGTGGGATAGAGCTTGGTCACCACGGCGGAGTCCACGCCGGCCTTGGCGAGCTCCAGCGCGGCCCACAGGCCGGCGCCCCCCGCGCCGATCACGAGCGCGTCGTGCGACCGGATCATCGGAAGGTCACGGCACGGGCCCCTGCAGCGGCAGCGTGACCAGCACGATCGTCCCCAGCGCGAACAGGACGACTGCCCCCAGGTACAGGCCCATGGTGATCGCCGTCCGGACGCCGCCGCTCGTGTAGTCGCCGACCACGGTCCGCAGGCCCATGAACCCGTGGAAGATCACGAACGCGAGCATCAGCCAGTCGATCGTCCGCCAGGCGATGTTGTCCCAGCGGATGCCGATCCACTGGGCGTTCTGCGACGCCGGGTCCGACAGGAAATGGGTGATCAGATAGTGCGCGAGCGCCAGCACGAACAGGCCGAGGCCGGTCAGCCGCATGCCGTACCAGATGGCCAGCTCCCAGCCGCCCCCTTGGGGCCTCGCCGATCCGGACCGCGTCGCGCGCGCCATCGTCAGCCCTTGAAGGTGAAGGGGGGCGCGAAGCCGAAGGCCGGCGCCATGATCTGGATCGCGACCGGGATGCCGACGACCACGAACAGCACCCACGCCGCGTACCACAGCTGGGTGTGGTAGCGGGTCATCGCCGGCCAGAAGTCCATGATGATGATCCGCAGGCCGTTCAGCGAGTGGTACAGCAGCGCCGCGCCGAGCAGGACCTCGAGCACGCGCCCGCCCGGGCTCGCGTAGACCTTCAGCACCTCGTCGTACAGCGTCGGGTTCGCGCCCGCGAGCCAGATGTCGAAGACGTGGAGCAGGATGAACACCCAGATCGCGACGCCCGAGATGCGGTGGAACGCCCACGCGAGCATTCCCTCGCTGCCGCGGTACCGCAGCATCGGACCCTCAGCCTCCCGCAGCCCGCGCCGGCGCCGTCAGGACGCGGCCGCGGCGGACGCGCCGAGCCGCTCGATGATCGCGTCCGCGAAGGCGGCCGTGCCGGCCGACCCGCCGAGGTCGTACGTCGTGTGGCGGCCCTCGGCGATGACGTCGCGCAACGCCGTCTCGACGCGCTCGGCCGCCGCCTGCTCGCCGAGGTGGCGCAGCATCAGGACCCCCGACAGGATCAGCGCCGTCGGGTTGGCCTTGTCGAGGCCCGCGTACTTGGGCGCCGAGCCGTGGACCGGCTCGAACACCGACGCCTCGGTGCCGATGTTGGCGCCGGGCGCGACCCCCAGGCCGCCGACGAGGCCCGCGCACAGGTCGCTCACGATGTCGCCGTACAGGTTCGGCAGCACCAGCACGTCGTACAGGTCCGGCTTCTGGACCAGCTGCATGCACATGTTGTCGACGATGCGGTCCTCGAACTCGATCCGCCCCTCGTAGTCCGCGGCGACCGTCCGGCAGGACTCCAGGAACAGCCCGTCCGAGAGCTTCATGATGTTGGCCTTGTGCACGGCCGTGACCTTGTGCCGGCCGTTCGCGACGGCGTACTCGAAGGCGAACCGGGCGATCCGCTCCGAGGCCGCGCGGGTGATGATCTTGATGCTCTCGGCCGCGTCCGGGCCGACCATGTGCTCGATGCCCGCGTAGAGGTCCTCGGTGTTCTCGCGCACGATCACGAGGTCCACGTCCTCATAGCGCGTCTCGACGCCCTTGAGGGACCGTGCGGGACGGAGATTCGCGTACAGCCCGAGCACCTGGCGGAGGGTGACGTTGACGCTGCGGAAACCGCCGCCTACGGGCGTCGTGATCGGGCCCTTGAGCGCGACCCGGTTCCGGCGCACGGACTCCAGCACGTGCTCGGGCAGCGGCGTGCCGAACTCCGCCATCACGGCCTCGCCCGCGTCCTGGACCTCCCACTCGAACGCGACGCCCGACGCGTCGAGGACGCGCCGTGCGGCCGCCGCCAGCTCCGGCCCGATGCCGTCGCCGGGGATCAGGGTGACGCGGTAGGGCATGGCGGCATTCTACCGGCGAGGGAGGGTGCGACGGCGCGGCCGGGGAACGCGCCGCCGAGCGGGCGTCAGGGTGCTTGGCGCAGCACCGGGGCCATGGCGGGCTCGCCGCACGCCTGGCGCGAGCCCGGGCTGACGAACGCCGGACGACGCCCGGCCCGGGCTATGATCGAGGCCCGCCCCAGGCCCATCGCCCACGAGGTCTGTCCGTCGCGTGAAGATCCACGAAGCCGACGCGAAGTCGCTGCTGGTCGCCCAGGGACTGCCCGTCCCGGCCTGGGAGGTGGCCCGAACGCCCACCCAGGCCCGCGCGGCGGCGGTCCGATTCCTCGACGATCGTTCGAACGCGACCGGCAAGGTCGTGATCAAGGCGCAGGTGCTGGTCGGCGGCCGCGGCAAGGCGGGCGGCGTGCGGCTCGCGGGGACCGCCGACGAGGCCGAGGACGTCGCCGCCCAGGTCCTCGCGCTCGAGATCAAGGGGCTCCCCGTCCGCAGGGTGCTCGTCGCACCGGCGGCCGAGATCGTCAAGGAGTACTACCTCTCGGTCGTGCTGGACCGCGCGACGCGGCGGCTCATGTTCATCGGCTCCGCGGAGGGCGGGGTCGAGATCGAGCAGACGGCGGTCGACAATCCGGACGCCATCGTCTACGAGCACGCCGACCCGCTCCTCGGGCTGCCGGACTATGCCGCACGGGAGCTCGCGTTCAAGGTCGGGTTCGGCGCCCACTGGAAGGCCGGGGCGGCGATCGCCAAGGGCCTGCTGCAGACGATGCTGGCGTTCGACGCCGACCTCGTCGAGATCAACCCGCTGGCCGTGATCCGCGAGCACAACGCGGATGGGACGCCGGTCGAGCGGCTCGTCTGCCTCGACGCCAAGATCACCCTCGACAATTCGGCCCTCGCGCGCCATCCGCAGCTCGAGGCCCTGCGCGACCTCGATGCGGAGGACCCCACCGACGTCGAGGCGCGGCGGTTCGACCTGACCTTCATCAAGCTCGCCGGCGACATCGGCTGCATGGTCAACGGCGCCGGCCTCGCGATGACGACGATGGACCTGGTCAAGCGGGCGGGCGGCGCGCCGGCCAACTTCCTCGACATCGGCGGTGGGGCGAAGGCCGATCGCGTCGCCGCGGCGATGCGACTGATCCTCGACGACCCCAACGTGAAGGCGATCCTGGTCAACATCTTCGGCGGTATCACCCGAGGGGACGAGGTGGCGCGCGGGCTGATCGAGGCCCGGGCGCAGCAGGAGCGCGCGGTGCCGATGGTCGTCCGGATCGTGGGCACCAACGCGGCCGAGGCCGCCGAGCTGCTCGAGGCCGCCAGCTTCGTCACGGCGAGCAGCCTCGACGAGGCCGCGGCCAAGGCCGTCGCCGCGGCCAAGGGCGTGGCGGCATGAGCATCCTGATCGGCCGCGACACCCGCCTGGTCGTCCAGGGCATCACCGGCCGCGAAGGCGAGTTCCACAGCCGGGCGATGGTCGAGTACGGCACCCCGCTCGTCGCGGGCGTCACGCCGGGCAAGGGCGGCCAGACCGCGATCGACGGCCGGATCCCGGTGTTCAATACCGTCGGCGAAGCGGTCCGGGAGACCGGCGCCAACACGTCGTGCATCTTCGTGCCGGCAGGGGGGGCACCGGACGCCGTCCTCGAATCGGTCGCCGCCGGGATCACGACGATCTTCTGCATCACCGAGGGCATCCCGGCGCTGGACATGATCCCGGTCGTCGAGGAGGTCCGGCTCGCCGGAGCGCTCCTGATCGGCCCCAACTGTCCGGGCGCCACGTCGCCCGGGCTGGCCAAGGTGGGGATCATCCCCGGCAGCATCCACCGCGAGGGCCGTGTTGGGGTCGTGTCCCGGTCCGGCACGCTGACCTACGAGGCGGTCCAGGCGATGACCGACGCGGGCATCGGGCAGTCCACGTGCGTCGGGATCGGTGGCGATCCGGTGATCGGGACGCCGTTCGTGGACATCGTCCGCCTGTTCGCCGAGGACCCCGACACGGACGCGCTCGTGCTGATCGGCGAGATCGGCGGTGCGGCGGAGGAGGAGGCGGCCGCATGGGCCGCCGAACACCTGCGCGAGGTCCCCAGGGTCGCCTTCATCGCCGGCCGCACCGCGCCCGAGGGCAAGCGGATGGGCCATGCCGGCGCGATCGTCTCGGGCGGCCGGGGCACCGCGGCCTCGAAGGTCGATGCGCTCGAGGCGGCCGGGTTCCGCGTCGCCGACTCCCCCACCGAGCTGCCGGCGCTGCTGCGTGCCGCCGGCTACCGCGGCTGAGGTGGCGATGACGGGCGGCGATCGATGAATGGCGCCGACATCCGCTACCTGTTCGACTACGACAGGTGGGCGACGCGGCGCGTGCTGTCGGTGATCGACGGCCTCCCGGAGGCCGTCTGGGGCGACACCGGCGTGATCGGTGAGCGCGGCCTCGGCGGGATCCTCGTCCACCAGCTCGGGGCGCACCAGCGCTGGCGGCACGGCCTGTCCGGGAGCGAGCTTTCGCCGGTGCCGGAGCGCGAGCCGCTCCCCTCGCCCGCCGGGCTCGCCGAGGCGTGGGCCCATGAGTGGGACGACGTCGACTTCTGGCTGGACACGATCACGGATGCCTGGCTGGTGGAGCTCGGCGACGGCGTCCCGTTCTGGCAGATGCTCGCCCACGTCGTGAACCACGGGACCCAGCACCGGTCCGAAGCGGCAACCCTGCTGACCGCCGCCGGGCGATCCCCCGGCGATCTCGACATGATCTTCTTCGCCGAGGAGCGAGCCCGGTCCGAGGGCTGACGCCAAGCCTCGACCGCGACCGTAGACTGGACCGATGGGCAGCCTGATGGACCTCGTCGCGGGCGATGCGCGAGAGATCGTCCTCGCCCTCGCGGTCGACGACGTGGCGGCGTTCGACGATCCCAAGCGGTTCGTCGCGCACCTGCCCCTCGGTGGCGGCCTGGATCCGACCTGGCTCGACCTGTTCTCCGAGGCCGTCAGGTCCGTGACCGACGAGACGGACCCGGTCGACTTCCTCGACGCCCGGACCGAGTTCGACTTCGGCGAGGCGAACATCGAGCGCATCGTGGAGCGGGTCGACGGGGTCTGGGTGTCTGCCGTGGCCAGGGTCTCGGACGAGCAGCTCAGCGCGCTGGCCGGCCGCTGGATCGGGCTGCTGGAGGAGGAGCTGGGGCTCCTGCCACGCGAGGAGAAGCCCTGGATCCGCGACCTGACGGGGCAGATCGTCCACTTCGCGCGCCGCTCCGATCGCGCGGCCGACGTCGTGTTCGCCTGGGCGTTCTGAGGACGATGGCGACGTTCGACGAGCGCGCTCGCGACTGGGACACGCAGGAGCGCCGGGAGCGGGCCGAGGCGGTCGCCGGGGCGATCCGGTTGGCGGTCGAGCTGACTCCGTCGACCCGCACGATCGAGATCGGGTCCGGCACCGGACTGCTGGGTCTCGCCCTGGCCGACGACGTCGGCGAGCTGGTCCTCGCGGAGCCGTCGACCGGCATGCTCGAGGTGACGGACGAGAAGCTCGCGGCGCTCGGGCGGCCCGGGGTCACGGCGATCCGGTTCGACCTCCTGACCGATGACCCGCCCGAGCCGCCGTTCGATCTGGCGATCTCGCTGCTGGTCCTCCATCACCTGCCCGATCCACGCGCGGCGCTGGCAGCGATCCTCGCGCTCCTTCGCCCGGGCGGGCGCCTCGCCCTGAGCGACCTCGACACGGAGGACGGCGGGTTCCACTCCGCCGAGGCCGAAGGCATCTACCACCTCGGCTTCGACCGCGAGGCGCTGGTGGCCACGGCGCAGGCCGTGGGCTTCATCGACGCGACCACGACAACCGCCACCGTGTCGCATGAGCCACGCGGCGACTACCCTCTGTTCCTGCTCACCGCCAGGCGTCCCTACGTGGTCGCCAGCGGTCAGCCCGCGGGGTAGCCGAGCGCGGACCAGGCCGGCCCGCCCGGCTGCTCGATCAGCTCGACGAGCACCCCATGGCAGGACCGCGGGTGGATGAACGCGACGGGACCCTCGGCACCCTTCCGGGGCGCGGTATCGATCATCTCGAGGCCGTCGAGCTCGAGGCGGGTGAGGGTCTCGGCCAGGTTCTCCACCTCGAAGCAGACGTGGTGGAACCCCTCTCCCTTCGTCGCGAGGAACCGGGCGACGCCGGTGGTGTCGACCGTCGGCATCACGAGCTCGACCTTCGACTCCCCGACCGGCAGGAACGCGATCGTGACGCCGTCGGTCTCGATCGGCAGCACGAGCTCCACGGGCAGTCCCAGCATGTCCTGCCAGAAACCCAGCGCCTCGTCGAGGTCCCGGACGATCAACGCGACGTGGTGGACCTTTCCCAGCCGGCGGATGTTCGCTGGCACGCGGCCGACGGCACCGCGATCAGGCATCGCTTCCCTCCTCCCGTCAGATCGTGATCAGCTCGCGGTGAACGCCCCAGGACGTGCGGAGGCGATCCGAGATTTCCCCGACGGTCGCGTAGGCCGCCACGGCCTCGATGATCGCCGGCAGCAGGTTGGCCTCGCCCCGGGCCTCGTCCCCGAGGCGGCGCATCGCGGCCTCCCATGCCCCCGCATCCCGCTCGGCGCGGACCCGGCGCACGCCCTCGACCTGCCGCCGCTCGCCCTCCGGGTCGATGCGCTGGATCGCGGGACGGATCCCCTCGTCGCCGTCCTGGAAGCGGTTCACACCGACCACGACCCGATCTCCGCGCTCGATCTCGCGCTGCACCCGATACGCGGACTCCTGGATCTGGCGCTGCTGGAACCCGGCCTCGATCGCCGCCAGCGTGCCGCCCATGGCGTCGATCTCCTCGAGGTAGGCGTTCGCGGCGGCCTCGAGCTCGTCGGTGAGCGACTCGACGAACCAGCTCCCCGCCAGCGGGTCGGGCGTCTCGGTCACGCCGGCCTCGTGGGCGATGATCTGCTGGGTTCGGAGCGCGAGGCGGGCCGCCTCGGCGGTCGGCAGCGCGAGCGCCTCGTCCCGGGAGTTCGTGTGGAGGCTCTGGGTCCCGCCGAGCACGGCGGCGAGGGCCTGGAGGGTGGTCCGGACGACGTTGTTGTCGATCGACTGGGCCGTCAGCGAGGATCCGGCCGTCTGCGTGTGGAATTGGCACATCATCGAACGGACGTTCGATGCGCCGAAGCGATCACGCATGATCCGGGCCCACATCCGCCGCGCGGCGCGGAACTTGGCGACCTCCTCGAACAGCTCCGACCAGGCGGCGAAGAAGAACGACAGCCGGGGGGCGAAGTCGTCGACCTCGAGGCCCCGGGCGACCGCCGCCTCGACGTAGGCGATGCCGTCGGCGAGCGTGAAGGCCAGCTCCTGGGCCGCCGTGGCCCCGGCCTCCCGCATGTGGTAGCCGGAGATGCTGATCGTGTTCCACCTGGGCAGTTCGCGGGCGGCGAACTCGAACACGTCCGTGACCAGCCGCATCGAGGCCCGGGGCGGGTAGATCCACGTCCCCCTCGCGATGTACTCCTTGAGGATGTCGTTCTGCGTGGTGCCCGAGATCGACGCCCGCTCGGCGCCCTGGCGCTCGGCGGCCGCCACGTACAGGGCCAGCAGGATCGGCGCCGTGGCGTTGATGGTCATCGAGGTGCTGACCTCGCCCAGCGGGATGCCGGCGAACAGGAGCTCCATGTCGGCCAGCGAGGAGATCGGCACCCCAACCCGGCCCACCTCCCCTTCCGCCTCTGGGGCGTCGCTGTCATAGCCCATCTGGGTCGGCAGGTCGAAGGCGACCGACAGGCCGGTCTGGCCCTGGCCGAGCAGGTAGCGGAACCGCTCGTTGGTCTCGCCGGCGGTCGCGAACCCCGCGTACTGGCGCATCGTCCAGAAGCGGGACCGGTACATGGTCGCCTGGACGCCACGGGTGAACGGGAACTCGCCGGGCAGGCCGAGGTCGCGGGCGGGGTCGAGCCCGGCCACGTCGGCGGGGGTGTAGACGTCCGCGACCGGGATCTCGGACGTGGTCGCGAAGGCTTCGCGGCGCTCCGGGGAGCCGGCCAGCGACCGCGCGCGGGTGGTAGACCGCCAGCGCTCGAGGTCGCCGGACGCCGTGTCTCCGGTAGAGCCTGGGCGCCCGGGATTGCCCCGATCACCGGCCGTGGCCGGGTCGCCGGTCGTGCCCCTGCCCGTCGCCGTCGGCCCTCGAGCCTCGTCGCTCACCCGCGCCTCCTAGCCGACGACCGCGAGGAGGTCGCCGATCTCGATCTTGACGCCTTCGGCAACCTCCAACCGCTCGATCGTGCCATCCCGCGGCGCCCGGAGCTCGTTCTGCATCTTCATGGCCTCGACCACCAGCAGCTGCTGGCCGGCGGAGACCCGATCGCCCACGACGACCGACACGGCGACGACCTTGCCCGGGATCACCGCCCTCACCTCGAGCGGCCCGCCGGCGTCGCCGGCCGCGCGGCCCCGGGTGGCGCGCTCGCGAAGCGCGGCCCGTCGCTGGGGCTCCACCTCTACCTCGAACCGGAACCCGTCGACGAGGACCTCCCGGGTCGCCGGCCCCGCGGCAGTGCGTCGCGATGCCTCCAGGATCAGGCGCGTCACGCCGCTCCCCTGCTCCAGCAGGTGGCGTCCGCCGCCGACGTCGCGCAGGGCGGCGTCGACCGGCGAGCCGTCGACGACCGCCTGTCTTTGCGCAAGGACAGCTACCCGGAGCGCGGGGTCGTCGCTCATCTGCGACGCCGCGGCGAGGCGGACCCGGACATCGGACCGGGTCGACGGCGGCGCGAGCGTGACGACCGCCTCGCCGGGCGTGACGGATGTGAGTCCGTGCCCGGCGGCCGGCGGCATCGTCGCGCCATCGGTCAGGTCGCCCGCCTGGACGGGCCGCGGCGTCAGCCTGGCCATCGGTCGATCCCTCGCGCCCGTCCCTCGCGGCGCCAGCCGTCGGGACCGGCAGGCGCGGCGGCCCGCATCGCCGGACTCGCTCCGTCACCATCGTCGTCGCGCCCGGTCGGGCCGTCGGCGCCACCGGAACCCCCGCGGTCACCGAACGCGACGGCGAGACCGGCGGCGAGGAGCCCGTTCGCGACGGCGGCCCGGCGCGCGGCCTTGCCGTCCCAGTGCGCATCGACCCAGCCCGTCGAGAGGTCCGCGGACCGGAAGGACTCGCTGCCCGCGACGAACCGATGGAAGGGCAGCGTCGTCTGGACGCCGCCGATCTCCGTCTCCTCGAGGGCACGGCGCAGGCGATCGATCGCGGCGTCGCGGTCCGGGCCATGGACGAGCAGCTTCGCGATCAGGTTGTCGTAGTCGGGCGGCACACGGTCGCCGGCCTCGATGGCGGTGTCGACACGGACGCCAGGGCCCGACGGCATCACCCACCGACCGACGCGACCCGGCGTGGGCGCAAACGCGCGCGACGGATCCTCGGCGGCGATGCGCACCTCGATCGCATGGCCGCGCGGGTCGGCCGCGTGCTCGGCCGCAGCGATGACGTCGTCGCCCAGCGGCCTGCCGGCCGCGACGAGGAATTGCTCGCGCACGATGTCGACGCCCGCGACGAGCTCGGTCACGCCGTGCTCAACCTGCAGCCGCGTGTTGACCTCCAGGAACCAGAAGCGCCCGTCCGGGTCCAGGAGGAACTCGCAGGTCGCCGCGTTGCGGAGCTCGGCCGCCGCGCCGAGCCGCACGGCCATCGCGTGGAGCTCGCGTCGCTGCGCGCCGCTCAGCCCCGGCGCGGGCGCCTCCTCAACCAGCTTCTGGTGCCGCCGCTGCAGCGAGCAGTCCCGCTCGCCCAGCGCGACCACCGTACCGTGGGCATCGGCGAGCAGCTGCACCTCGACATGCCGCGCGGGCAGGATCTCGTGCTCGAGGTAGACCGAGCCATCGCCGAACGCGGCGGCCGCCTCGCGTGACCCGGAGGCGAGGGCCTCCGGCAGCTCCTCGGCCCGCACGACCCGCCGCATCCCGCGACCTCCACCGCCGGCGGCGGCCTTGACCAGCAGCGGATAGCCGATGCCCTCGGCGGTCGCGGCGATCACCGCGACCTGGTCCGGGCGGTCGACGGGTGCGGGCTCAAGCGTGCCCGGCACCGCCGGCACGTCGACGCTCGCCGCGAGCCGACGCGCGTTGAGCTTGTCCCCGAGCGACTGGATCGTCGACGGCGCCGGCCCGACATAGACGAGGCCCGCGTCCTCGACGGCCTGCGCGAACGCGGCACGCTCGGCGAGGAACCCGTACCCCGGATGCACCGCCTCGGCCCCCGACGCGACGGCCGCCGCGACGACGGCATCGATCCGCAGGTAGCTCTCGGCGGGCGACGCCGGCCCGAGTCGGACCGCCGCGTCGGCCAGCCGGACGTGGGCGGCGCTCGCGTCCGCGTCGCTGTAGACGGCGACCGCCTCCATGCCGAGGTCGCGGCAGGCCCGGATGATGCGGACAGCGATCTCGCCGCGGTTCGCGATGAGGACGCGCCCGAACGGCGGCGGGATCCGGGTCATCGTGGCGCGCGCGTCGTCACGTCTTTGCGCAAAGACGCCGAGCGGCCGGCGCCGTCAGAGCGGGATGTTGCCATGCTTCTTGCGCGGGTTCGTGTCCTGCTTGTCGGCGAGTACCTCGAGCGCGCGGATGAGCCGGGGCCGCGTCTCCCGAGGCAGGATGACCTCGTCGATGTAGCCGCGGGCGGCGGCGATGTACGGATTCGAGAACTCGGCCTCGTAGGCCTCGACGAGTCGCGAGCGTTCCGTGTCGGGATCGTCGGCGCCGGTGATCGAGTCCTTGTAGATGATGTTGACGGCGCCCTCCGCGCCCATCACCGCGATCTCGGCGCTTGGCCACGCGAAGTTGAAGTCGCCCCGGATGTGCTTGCTGCTCATGACGTCGTACGCGCCGCCGTAGGCCTTGCGCGTGATGACCGTCACCTTCGGCACCGTCGCCTCGCAATAGGCGTACAGCAGCTTCGCGCCGTGGCGGATGATCCCCCCGTGCTCCTGCGCGACGCCAGGCAGGAACCCGGGCACGTCGACGAACGTGACCAGCGGCACGTTGAAGGCGTCGCACGTCCGGACGAATTGCGCGGCCTTCACCGACGCGTCGATGTCGAGCGCGCCCGCCAGCACCGCCGGCTGTTGCGCCACTACGCCGACCGCGCGCCCGCCGAGCCGGGCGAAGCCCACCAGGATGTTCGCGGCCCACGCCGGCTGGATCTCCAGGAACGCCGTGTCGTCGACCACGTGCCGGATCACGTCGTGCATGTCGTATGGTCGCGCGGGCTCGTCGGGCACGATCGCGTCCAGCTCGTCGTCCATGCGATCGTGCGGGTCCCGGGTCGCGAGCGCCGGCGCGTCGCCCAGGTTGTTCTGCGGCAGGTGGGCCAGCAGCCGCCGGACGGACGCCATTGCCTCCGCCTCGTCGACGGCCGCGAGATGGGCGACGCCGCTCCGGCCGGTGTGGACCGCGGCCCCGCCCAGCGCGTCCGCGTCGACGATCTCGTGCGTCACCGCGCGGACGACGTTGGGCCCGGTGACGAACATGTAGCTCGTGCCCTCGACCATCACCGTGAAGTCGGTCATCGCGGGCGAGTAGACCGCTCCCCCGGCACACGGCCCGAGGATGACCGAGATCTGTGGCACGACGCCCGAGGCGAGGACGTTGCGCAGGAAGATCTCGGCATAGCCGCCCAGCGACGCGACCCCTTCCTGGATCCGCGCGCCGCCCGAGTCGTTGAGCCCCACGATCGGCGCCCCGACCTTCATCGCCAGATCCATGATCTTGCAGATCTTCTCGGCGTACGCCTCGGACAGCGAACCGCCGAACACCGTGAAGTCCTGGCTGTAGACGAAGACGAGCCGGCCCTCGATCGTGCCGTGTCCCGTGACCACACCGTCACCCAGCACGCGCTGCTCGTCCGAGCCGAACGTGCGGTGGGTGACGAACGCATCCAGCTCGACGAACGACTCCGGGTCGAGCAACAGCTCGAGCCGCTCACGCGCCGTGAGCTTGCCCGACGCGTGTTGGCGCTCGACGCGGACCGCTCCCCCGCCCTCGAGCGATTCCGCGCGCAGCTGCTCGAGCCGGGCGATCCGTTCCGCGTTCGTCGACACGTCCGAGGGTCCCTCCGCTAGCGACACGCGGCGTCCTTGCGCAAAGACGCCGCGGTCGTCGCCATCATAGTTCGGCCCATAGCGCGACCACGACCGAGGCTGCAATCGGCGCATCGACAACGACCGACGGCCGTGTTGCCGGGACGTCAACGGGCCGTTAGCGGTCGTGCCGGGCGCCCGGGATTCTCGTCCCGGGGGCGGTGGATATCCACAGAACGGTGCACAACTCGGTCATTGTGTGGACAACCTCGTCAGGCGCTGGGTTTGGGCGCGCGGTAGGATTCGGCCACTTTCGCCGACCTGACGGCTCCGTCGCGCCCCAGGATCTCCCGAGGTGATGCCCTTGACGCACGTGATCGCGATCGCCAACCAGAAGGGCGGCGTCGGCAAGACGACGACCGCCATCAACCTCGCGGGGGCGCTCGCGGAGGACGGCTTTCGCGTCCTGCTCATCGACATCGACCCGCAGGCGAACCTGACCGCGGGCGTCGGCGTCAACCTCAACACGATCCAGTGGTCGGTCGCCGATGTCCTCGCGGACGGTCGCGCGACGATGGACCAGGTGATCCTGCCGACCGAGACCGCCGGGATCGACGTCGTGCCGGCGCACATCGACCTCGCCAGCACCGAGGGCGAGCTGTTCACCGCCCTCGGCCGCGAGACGATCCTGCGCGAGGCGATGCGCGATGCGATCCAGCCGTATGACTACGTGCTGATCGACTGCCCGCCGAACCTCGGCCTGTTGACGGTCAACGGCCTCGTCGCCGCCGACAGCGTGATCATCCCGGTCCAGACGCAGTTCTACGCGATGAAGGGCCTCAACAACCTCGTCAAGGTGATCAACGCGATCCGGCTCAAGCTCAACAAGGACCTCAGGATCCTGGGCCTCCTGCCGACGTTCTACGACGGCCGGACGAATCTCGCGCGCGACATGCTCGACGAGCTGCGGGTGGTCGGCGACCACCACGTCTTCAGCTCCATCATCCGCAACACCGTGAAGCTCGGCGAGGCGCCGCTCGCCGGCCGTCCGATCACGAGCTACGCCGGGGCGTCCGAGGCCGCCCGAACCTATCGCGAGCTCGCCCGGGAGGTGATCGATCTTGGCCAGGCCTGACTTCCGCGCCGCCGCCGCGCGACGACTGTCGGAGGACCGCGAGCTTCCGCCGGCGATCGTCAGCCTGCTGTCGCCCGAGACCACCCATCCGTCAACCGGCGTCAAGCTGGTCCCGATCGACCGGATCGAGACCAACCCCGAGCAGCCACGCCTCGCGTTCGACGAGGCGACGCTCGAGGAGCTCGCCTCGTCCATCCGCGAGCACGGGGTCCTCCAGCCCATCCTCCTCCGCCCCATCGATGACGGCCGCTTCCAGCTGATCGCCGGCGAGCGCCGCTGGCGAGCCACCCGGATCGCCGGCCTGCCGACGATCCCTGCGCTGGTCGAGGACATCGACGACGACACCGCCCTCGAGATCTCGATCATCGAGAACCTCCAGCGCGAGGACCTCTCGCCGCTCGACGAGGCGGCGATGTACGACCGCATGATCCGCGAGCACGGGTACAGCATCCGCCGCCTGGCGGAGAAGCTAGGCAAGGACAAGGGCTACCTCGAGAACCGGCTCCGGCTGGCCGACGCCCCGCCCGAGGTGCGCGAGCTCGTGTCTTTGCGCAAGGACACCCTGTCGCACGCCTACGAGCTGATGAAGGTCCAGGACCCAAAGAAGCGCCGTCGGCTGGCCGACCAGGTCGCCCGCAACGAGCTGTCACTGGTCAAGCTCCGGGAGCGGATCGAGGGCCGGCCCGCCCGGACGACCGACGCCGGGGAGCCCGGCGCGGAGCCGGAGGTCCAGGCGGCCGAGCCGGCCGAGGACACCGAGGGCTGGGACGGCCGGGCGCGGGTCGGCATCCCCATCGCGGACGACAGCCTCGTCGCCGCCAAGCAGCAGCTCAACGATGCCGTCGAGGAGCTGCTCGGGGTGATCCGCAGCCAGGACGTCCTGGACGCGATCGGTCCGACCGACCGGGCGAACCTCGCCAAGTACCTGACGATCGCGAAGCTGCGCCTCGAGAACGCGATCGCCGTGATCCGGACGGGCGACACGGACCGCTAGCTCGTCGTCCCTCGCAGACACGAAGAAGCCGGCGCCAAGGCGCCGGCTTCGTTCTGTCGCCGGGGTCGGTCGGGGTCAGTGGCCTTTGGCGGCCTCTCGCGCGGCCTTGGCGGCGGCGCGCGCCGCTGCACGCTCGGCCTTGGCGGCGTCCCGCTCGGCCTTCGCGCTGTCCTTCGCGGCCTGCTTCTCAGGGTCGTGGCCCTTGCCCGGCTTCGCGGCGGCGCACGCCTCGGGCGTGACCGTCGTCCAGTCGATCGTGGCCAGCGTGGCGTCCTTCATGTGGGCGACGCAGGAGACGAAGGCGCCGTGGTTGCGGAAGCCGGCGGGGGTCTCCATCTGGGCTGCCGCCGAGACGAGCGCGCCGTGGTTGTCCCCCGAGGCGGAGTCCGTCTCGGCCTTGTCGGTGTCGGCGTCCTCGGACGGCTCCTCCGTGTCGGGTGCCTCCGTCTCGGGCGCCTCGGTCTCCGGCGCTTCGGTCTCGGGGGCCTCGCTCTCGTCCTCGTCGGCGCCGGAGGTCGGCGTCTCGGCGTTGGGGACACGGTCGGAGGCTGGCTGGCCGTGGGGCGCGGCCGCGAACACGACGCCCGCGGACATCGCGAGCACAACGACGGCGACGCCGAGGCCGCGGAAGCGGCGGATCAGGTCGGACAATGGAGGAACCTCTGGGTAGCTGGGCCTGTCACGAAGGATAACGAGCCGGGTCGAAGCGCCGTTAGGGGTACCTCCGTCAGGGGGCGGGCCGGACCACGGGGGGCGCACGGACGCACCGGGCGGGCGCGGAGGCGACGGGCGGTCTGTCGGGGAACCGGACTACGCGGGCGGCGGCGCCGCGGAGGCCGCGCTCAAGGCCCCCAGCCACGCGACGGCGAGCAGCCCGGCACCGACTGCCTGGATCTCCCATGAGAGCTCCCGCCAGGCCAGTCCCCCACCTCGGTAGATCGCGACCAGCCCGACGATCGCGCCCGCCAGCGGGATGCAGGCGGTCAGCAGCACGGCGATCGCCCATCCCGTCGGGGCCCCGACCACGGCGGCTGTGCCCAGCGCGAGCATGGCCACCACCCCCTGGAGCCCGAACACGACCCAGCCCGCCCGCCTCGGACCGAGGGCGAGCGCGACCGAATCGATGCCCGCAGCGTCGTCCCGCTCCATGTCGACGATGGCGTTCGCGATCGCGAGCGCCGTCCCCGCGTTCGCCGCCGCGGGGACGAGCACGAGGAACACGCCGGGCAGGCCGCCGGCCGCCCCGTACCATCCGAACACCGGCAGCAGCGGGATCCCGACGGCGAACGGGAGCCACGAGAGTGTCGTGCCCTTCGCCCGCAGGTCGTACCAGCCGCCGATCCCGAGGACGATCGCGGCGAGGGCGACGAGCGCCAGCCCGCTGGGCGCGGCCAGGAGCAGCCCGAGGAGGGCCGCGACGGCCACGATCCCGCGCGCCGCATCCGTCGTGACCAGGCCCGCGGGGATGGGCTTGCCGGGCTTGCCGATGTGGTCGACCGGGGCGTCGACGACGTCGTTGAGGCCGCCGATCGCGAACTGGAGGAAGGTCATCGACGCCCCCAGGCGGATCGCGGTGGCGGTGTCCCCGCCCGCGACCAGCGCGACCAGCCCGACCACCACCCCGTCGAGGATCGAGGGAAACGGGTGGACGAGCCGCAGCACGCCCTCGAGCCGCTCGCCGAGCGGGCGGCGCGGCGCCGGTGGCTGGACCTCCGGCGGCTCGTCGAACGCAGTCAGCGGGTCCGCGGCCGTCGACCCGGGGCGGTACGGCGATGACGACGCCGCGACGAGGCCGTGGGGGTCGGCGGCGCCTCGATCGTCAGACGTAGACGAGCTCGTTGAAGTTCGCGACCAGGTACTCGATCAGCCGCTGCCGTGCGTCCGCGACCTGCGAGCGAATCCCGGGCACGAGCGCCCACAGCGCCACCGTCGGGACCACCAGCCGCCCCTCGGCGTCGTGGCCGACCGACGCGGGCGGGCCGCCGCCGAAAGCGAACACCCGTTCGAATTCAGGTTCGCTCAACCTCGTGGAACGTCGGAAGTCGTCCACCACCTTGACGATCCCGCGCCGGATCACCACGTCCCGCATGAGCTCGGACACCCACGCGTCGATCTGGGTGTCCTCCTGGCCCTCGAGCCGGGAGCGGTACTCGTTCGCGTCGGTGGACAGGCCGGTGGCGCCCACGGATCCTCCCTGAGGTCAAAACGTCGCCAGCAGGATGCCACACCCGGTGGTCAGCTCGCGCCGGGTCGCGCCGTGAGCTCCGTCCCCGCGCCGTCGCCGGCACCGAGCTCCGGGCGGGCCCCCTCGGGCCAGTCGTTGAACAGCTCGGTCAGCCAGCGCCCGAAGCGGCCGGGGGGCGGCGGATCGGGATAATCGGCGACCATGCGGAGGAGCGCATCGGTCGTCGCGGCCGTCAGCGCGTCGACGGCCTCGCGCGTCGCGTGGCCCTCGGCCAGGATCGGGTTGCCCACGCGGACTCGCACCCGGCGTCGGACGCCCAGCCAGCTCGTGCCGTTGATCGCGATCGGGACGACCGGGACCCCGGCCCGCAGGGCGAAGAACGCGCAGCCGTCGGCCAGTGGCAGCAGCTCGCGCTCGCCGCGGTGGATCCGGCCCTCCCCCATGATCGCGATCGCCCAGCCGTCCTCGAGGGCACGCTGGACCCGTCGCGTCGTCTCGATCAAGTTGGTCTTCTCCGGGCGATACGGGATCGAGAAGCCGGTCCACACGATCAGCCGGTTGCGCCCACCGACGCGCATGTCCGCCTCCTTGGGCCCGAACATGGCGAGCCTCGGGCGGGCGGGCATGACGGCGAGCAGCATCAGGGGGTCGGCCCAGTTGAGGTGGTTCGTCACGTAGATCGCGGGGCCGCGCGGGAGCCGGTCGCGGCCCTCGAACCGCACCCGAACGAGGCTGCGCACGAGGACGGTCGAGACGAGCCGCGCGAATCGGACCCGGAACGGCCGGTAGACGGGACCGGCCGTGAGCGGCGGAGCCACGGCGGCAGTCTAGGGACTCCCCGGCCGGCGAATCGGCCGCCGGCGCGTGCCCGCGATCAGCCGTCCAGGCGGTCGGGGTCCAAGTCAGCGAGCCGGTCGACGACCGCGTCGGCGAGCTCCGCGGTCCCGGCGGGCGGCGGGACGCTCGCGTTCGGGACGAGCACGACGAACATGCCGGCGGCCCTGCCGGCCCGGACGCCGTTGACCGAGTCCTCCACGACGAGGCAGCGACCTGGCTCGACGCCCAGCTGCGCCGCCGCCACGAGGTACACGTCCGGCGCCGGCTTGCCGTGCGGCACCTCGTCCGAGGATACGATCGCGCCGAGGACGTCGCGGATCCCCAGCGCATCGACGGCCGCCGCGATGACATCGGGATGCGCGGACGAGGCGATCGCGACCGGCAGCCGGGCCGCGATCCGACGGACCGCCGCGATGGCTCCCGGGATCACCGGCGGCGGCTGCGTGCGGTACCGCTCGACGACACCGCTGACGACGGCGTGCTGGATCTCGTCGGGGTCCATGTCCGGCAGGTCGAGCCGTTCCTGCATCGTGAGCGCCCAGCCAAGGGAGTTGGCGCCCATCACCGCGTGGTGGTCGTCGACCGTCCACGGCCGGCCGTGCGCCGTGGCGAACGCGATGCGGACGTCGTTCCACCACGGCTCGCTGTCGACAAGCACGCCGTCGAGGTCGAACAGGACCGCCGCGAACCGGGCGGGGTCCGTCACCCGGCGGCCGGACCGGTGCGATCGATCGACCGGAACACCGCGATCGCGAACGCCGTGATGGCCCTCGCCTCGTCACCGCTCCCGCGCAGGACCAGGTTCTCCACCTGGAACGAGGCGACCTGCAGGCCGCCCGCCGCCGACTCCACCGACAGCTCGCCGACCTGGACCCGCGGCCAGCGGGTGACCTTGGCGCTCGCGCGCGGTCCCTCGCCGGTCACGTTGACGCGTACGCTGCAGGTCACGAGGCCCGCCGGCGTGGGCGTCAGGAACAGCCAGCGGATCGCCGGGTCGTCGCCCCACGCCAGCCATCCCTCGGGGTCCTCGTCCGCGCCGAGGGCCACGAGGGCGGGGGTCACGACCGCCAGCACCCGGGGGGCGACGGCCGCGTCGTCGCGGGGCGTGGCGAGGTAGTCGCTGAGACGCATGGATCCTCCGGTGATCGTGGCTCCAATAGAGGCTACCGCCCCTGTCGCGGCCGATGACGGGACAAATGGCTCTCGCGCCGGGCACCGTCTGTGGGCGATCATGTGTCGAGGCCGCGGCGCGGCGGCCGGGAGGTGTTTGCGTGCACGTGAATCGAGGACTCCTCGGGTGGGGCGTCTTCTTCATCGTGGCCGGGTCGATTCCGCTGCTCGTCCAGGCGGGCGTGGTCGACCCCGCGATCGTCCGGCAGGTCTGGCAGCTGTGGCCGCTGATCCTGATCGGCATCGGCCTCGGCCTCATCCTGCAGCGGACGCGGGCCGCGATCGTCGGCGGCCTCGTCGTCGCCGCGACCTTCGGCATCCTCGTCGGTGGCTGGTTCGCGGTCGGCTTCGTGCCGGGGTCCGGGTTCGGGGCCTGCGGGATCGGCGGCAGCAGCGGTGACGGGCAGCCGTTCCCGACGGCGATGGGGACCCTGCAGCCGGTCGCCAACGTGCAGCTGGACCTCAGCTGCGGCGACGCCGAGATCTCGTCTGCGCCGGGCACCGCCTGGACGGTCAAGGGCACGTCCAGCGACGGTGCCCCACCGGCGATCACGGCGAACGGCGACCTGCGGGTGCAGTCGCCCAACCACTCGGGCATCGACTTCGGCCACAGCTCGCGCTGGCAGGTGACGCTGCCGGCGGACGTGTCGGTCCAGCTCGACCTGTCCGCCAACGCGGGATCCGTCGACGCCGCGCTCGGCTCGATGCAGGTCCCGAACCTGTCCGCGTCGGTGAACGCGGGCAGCGCGACGATCGATATGGCCCAGGTGACCGGCCTCGAGACGCTCGACATCAGCGCCAACGCGGGCTCGCTGTCGTTGACGCTCCCCACGCCGACGGCGACCGTCAACGGAAGCGTCTCCGCGAACGCCGGCTCGATCGAGATCTGCGTGCCGGACGACGTGGGCCTGCGGATCGCCTCGTCGACCAGCCTCGGGTCGAACAACTTCAGCGATCGCGGGCTGACGAAGGTCGGCGACACCTGGGTCCGGCCGGGGCTGGTCGCGAGCGCGCAACAGATCTCGCTCAACGTGAGCGCCAACCTCGGCAGCGTGTCCCTCAACCCGGAGGATGGCTGTGACTGACCGCCTCTACCGGTCCCCCACAGACCGCGTGATCGCCGGGGTCGCCGGCGGCCTGGCGACCTGGCTGCGGATCGACCCGTCGATCGTTCGCGTGGGATGGGTCGTGCTCGCCGTGCTCTCCGGGGGCATCTTCCTGCTCGTCTACCTCGTGATGATGATCGTGGTGCCGCTGCCGCCCGAGGGCTGGGCGCCCAGCCCCCCGCCGGGTGGGACCTGGGGACCGCCCAACGCGAGCCAGTGGGGCTCCACGTCGGCGGGCCAGTGGACGCCGCCGGGCGGGCCCGGCCAGCAGCCCGGTCCGCAGCCTGGCTCGGCCCCTGCGGGCCCGCCGACCGGCCAATGGACGCCGCCTCCGGGCGGTCCCGGCCCGTCGTGGAATGGCCCGGACATGACAAACGCCGGGATCGTCGGCGGGTTCGTGCTCGTCGGCCTCGGCGTGTGGTTCCTCGTCGACCAGTACGTCCACATCGACTGGCAGCTCGTGTGGCCCGTGATCGTGATCGTGATCGGCGCGGGGCTGATCGCCGCGGCGATGCGCCGGAGCCGGCCCTCGGCCTGATCGGGCCCGAAGGCGGGCGGTCGGCCCTCCCGGCCCTCCCGGCCCTCCCGGCCCGCGGTCCGGTGGGCGGCCCACCCAGGGCAGCGCGGCATGGACGGGGCGCGCCGCGGCCGATCCGTGGCGCCAGCGGGCACTCCCCGCATAGACAGGGCCGCTCGGCGAGCAGGATCGGTCATCGCGGCACCGGTGAGCCGCTGGGCGAACCACGGGCCGGCTTCGCGGGGCCTGCATCGCGTCACGGGGCCGTCACCGTCCGGGCCTAGACTGGGCTCACACGGAGGTTTCCATGCAGTTCCTGTTCCCCAAGCCGGCGATGCCGCGCCCCGACCAGATCCTTCCCGGCCGATCCGAAGCCATCGTCCAGCCCCGGCCGCACTTCGTGAACGGCCGCTCGCTCACGCCGCCTTACCCCGAGGGCTTCGAGGTCGCCGACTTCGGCATGGGCTGCTTCTGGGGCGCCGAGAAGGAGTTCTGGTCGATCCCGGGCGTCTGGGTGACCGCGGTCGGCTACCAGGGCGGCAGCACGCCCAATCCGACCTACCAGGAGTCGTGCACCGGCAAGACCGGCCATGCCGAGGTCGTTCGCGTGGTCTACGACCCGTCCGCGGTCTCGTTCGAGCAGCTGCTGCGAACGTTCTGGGAGTCGCACGACCCGACGCAGGGCTACCGGCAGGGCAACGACGTCGGCACGGAGTACCGCTCGGCGGTCTTCACGCACTCGCCCGCCCAGCTCGCGGCGGCGACGGCGTCGCGCGACATGTACGCGGCCGAACTGAAGAAGTCCGGCTTCGACGAGATCACGACGGAGATCCGCGAAGCCCCGGCGTTCTACTACGCCGAGGACTACCACCAGCAGTACCTGGCGAAGAACCCTAACGGCTACTGCCCGAACCACTCGACGGGCGTGAAGCTGCCAGACGACTTCGTCGTGACCCCGCTGCAGTACGTCGACTAGGTCCGGTACGGGACGCCTGTCGGCCGCCATCGAGGATCCCCATCAAAGGAAACGTCATCACCGCCACGCTGGCGTACGACGGCGGCCGGGATGTGAGCGTGTACCTTCCGCCCGAGCCGCCCCGAACGGTCGTATTTGCCGGTGATGGCCAGTTGGTCTCGCAGTGGGGCGGCGTGCTCGAAGCAGCGGGACTACCTTCAACGATGATTGTTGGCGTCCATCGAGTGGCTGATGAGACGTTGCGGCTTCACGAGTACTCGCCTGGCTTCGACCCTGAGCGGTTCGCATCGCACGAACGGTTCTTCGTCAAGGACGTGCCCCGATGGGTGCGGGAGCGTTTCGAGGTCGCGCTACCCGCGAACCGAACCGCGGTCTGCGGTGTCTCCGCCAGCGGCGAGTTGGCGCTCGCCATCGGTCTTCGCAACCCGGATGACTACGCTGCGATTTTCTGCGTTTCTCCGGGAGGCGGGTACCGACCACCCGACGATATGGCGAGGAAGATTCCGAGGACGTACCTCGTCGCGGGCACGGACGAGCCGTTCTTCCTCGCGAACGCGGCACGCTGGGCGGGCGCGCTGCACGACGCAGGCGCGGATGTCGTGATGAAAGAACGTCCCGGCTCGCACGGCGGCGTGTTCTGGCAGGAGGAGTTTCCCCTGATGGTGGCGTGGGCGTTTGGTGAATGATGGTTCCGACGTTCGCGGGCACGTCAAGACAGGGCGGCAGCAGTCTTCCTGAGAACCCGAACGGCTACTGCCCGAACCACTCGACCGGCGTGACGTTGCCGGACGACTTCGTGGTGACGCCACTGCAGTACGTCGACTGAGAGCCAACCGGTTGGGCCTGCCCGATTTGGCTGGGGTGGAGGCGTAGGCCAGACGCCCCACGGACTGACCTATACGATGGCGCCATGAAGCCCGACAAGGCACCCGGCTACTGGCCGACGCGGATCCTGCTCGCGGTCTCGATCATCGCCACCGCGATCGTGGCGGCCTTCGCGCTCTGGTCGGCGTTCTTGGCGCCGCAGACCTTCGACGGCGGCGGGCCGAACGTGTGGTGGGAGCTGCCGAACAACGTCGCCCTCGTCGTTCTGGCAGCGGGTAGCGCCTCGATCGGCCTCGTCTGGACGATTCGCATCTTCCGCGGCGCGCGGGACGAGCCGCCGGCATGGCGCTACCGCGACCGGTGAGCAAGGTTCGAACCTGCGGTTCCGAGCTGACGCCGCTCCAGTGCGTCGAGTAGCGGGCGCACTTCCCGGACCAGGCATGGGAGTCGCGGCGCAATTCCTGACGCGTTCTGGTCCGGTGCTGCCACTACGATGAGCCGATGACGTCCCAGCTTCGCGTGCTCGTCGAACAGCCCACGAGGGGCAAGCGGTGGGTCGCCGTCGCGGCGGAGTGGGCGGGTTTCGAGCGGGGCGGCAAGACGGAGGACGAGGCGGTCGAGAAGCTCGCCCGCTACGTGCCGCGATACCTCCCGGTCGCGAAACGCGCCCGGCTGGGCTCGGAATTCGCGACCCAGACGGACCCCGACATCATCGGTCGGTACCCGGGCACCGGCTCGACCGACTTCTGGGGCATCTCGTTCGCGCCCTCGCCGCTCGACCGCGAGCCCTACGACGCGCGTGCCTTCGACCGCCAGGTGCGGCTGCTGCGCGCGGCGTGGGCCGAGTTCGACGAGACGGCCGCCCGCGTCTCGGCAGACCTCCGACCGGGTGTCCGGGGCGGCGGCCGCTCCCGCGACGGGATCATCCGCCATGTCCTGGGGAACGAGGGTGGCGACTTCTCCAGGCGCGTGAAGGCGCCGTCCGAGCTGGAGGACCTGCTGACGCCGGGCGGGCTCGCCCACCACCGCGACCGCTTCGTCGAGGCGATGCGCGCCTGGTACGCGGAGGGCAAGCCACTCGGCAACTGGACGATCCCGTACCTGCTGCGCCACACGGCCTACCACGTGCTCGACCACACCTGGGAGATGCAGGACCGGGACCTGACGGACGAAGCCTCCGCCGGATGACGCGCAAACCGATGACCCGGTGTGCGAGCATCCAGCCAGTGCCCATGTCTCCGGGGTCAATGAGGTAGGAGGTGTCCGCGTGCCGACGTACATGGATGTCCATGACATCCCCGGCGTGAAGGCGAGTGACGTGGCCGGGGCCCACGAGGCCGACCTTCGGGTCCAGGGCCAATACGGCGTGGATTACAAGCAGTATTGGGTCGACGAAGAGAACGGCAAGGTCTTCTGCCTCGTCGATGCTCCCGACCGCGAGACGGCGACCCGGGTGCACCGCGAAGCGCACGGCCTCGAGGCACACACGCTGTACAAGGTGGAGGAGGGCGCGTAGCGGATCGGCCGCGCGGAGCCGCCGGGCATCAGGGTCGGGGCTGCCCCCAGCCGAAGTCGCACGCGGCGTTGCCGTCGGCCGGGCAGCCCGGGTCGACGAACCCCACGACCCTGAGCCCGGTTCCATCCGGCGAGATCATGACCAGCCCGCCTGGCTGACCCGCGGGCGTCCAACGAGTCAGGACGTACCGGCCATCGGCGGACCAACCGTCGTTGAGAGCGCGTGCCAACAGCAGACGCGGCCGGCTCCCGTCACTGTTGGCGACGTAGAGGTCCGGGGGCCCGGAACCCTTCGCGACCGTGTACGCCATCTGCGTCCCGTCAGGCGACGACGCGGGCGCGCTCGCGAAGGCGCCGTCGGAGCTGAGCTGGAGGCTGGTGCCTAAGGCGACATTCGCCCGGTAGATCCGGCCGGACGTATGTCCCGCCACCGAACGCGCGGCACCGAAGTAGATCCATGCCCCATCCGGTGACCATGTGCCGGGCTTGTCGACCTGAAAGCCGTCGAGGTCGCCGCTGACGATGCGCATGCCCGACCCGTCGACCCCGAGGACGGCCAGGGTCCGCGAGTCGGGCGCCGTTTCCAGGGTGAAAGCGATCCACTTGCCGTCCGGAGACCACAGGGGGCAATGGGCGACGACCCCGTTCGGGGTGACCAGGCGCCCGCCGCCGGTGACCGTATCGGCGACCATGATCCGGCTGGTGCCCCCGACCGTGACCTCGCTCGCGAGCTGGCGCGAGTCGGACGACCAGGTGTCGACGCAACCGGCCCACTTGACGGATTGCTGCTCGGCGAGCCGGTGCATGCCCTGGGCCTCGATCCCGACGGTCACGAGCTCGTCGGAGGCGGGGCCGGGTCGCCAGAAGGCGACCAGCCGCCCGTCCGGCGATCGGCTCACGTGGACGCCACCCTCCCCCAGGCGGGCGATGACGTGACTCGAGCCGTCGGCGACGTCGACCGCCCGGACCTGGCCGCCGACCGCCACGATCAGCGGGCCGTTCCCGATCGGAGAGGGCCCGCAATTCGCTCCAAGCAGCAGGATCGCGGCCGCCAGGGCGAGGAGGACCAAGCCGACAAGGCCCACCGCTGCGATCGACCGTGGCGTCGACGGCCGGACCGCCGACGACAAGGCGCCACCGAGATCCCGTCGGAAGCGGCCCAGTGGACTCGAGTCCTGCACGCGAGCCTTCCGGGCGAGCGGTCGGAGGATCGCCGATGCCGAGGCAACGAACGCGGGATCCGGCGTCGCCGCGACGTCGAGCCGCCGGATCAAGGCATCGATCCGCTCGTCAGTCATCGGAGACCTCCGGTCCGTAGGCTCGCCGGAACCCATCGCGGGCGCGGTGTAGCAGCGACTGGGTCGCCCCGACACTCTTGCCCAGGAGGCGCGCGGCCTCGGCCACTGGCAGATCGTCGAGCACGACGAAGGTCAGGACGGCCCGCTGTGCCGTCGGGAGTGAACCGAGAGCCTCGGCGATGGCTGCTCGGTCATCGAGCTCCGGCGCCCGGAGGTCCAAGGAAGTCAACCTGATCTCACGAAGTTCCATTCGCGTTCGCCGACGCTCTTCGCGCTCGAGGCCGCGGAAGTGATCGGCGAGCTTGTGACGCGCGATGGCGCACAGCCAGGTGACCGTGTCGGCTCGACCGTCGAATTGCGACCGCCCTTGAACGGCGGCAACGAAGGTCTGCTGGGTGAGCTCTTCGGCGAGGGCGGCATCGTTCCCGCCTCGACTCAGCAGATACGAATAGACGCGCGGCAGCGTCCGGCGGTACCAGGACTCGAATGCGCCATCACTCGCGAGGGCAGCCTGCAGCTCATCGGCCTCCGCGCCAACCGCGGCTCGCGTGGTCATCTCCCCGGACGGTTCCTCCGCGACGACCTGCGCGCCCGCGACGGCCGGGCGCGAACCGATGATCCGCCATCCTTCAAGGGCGGCGGTTCGTTAGTCGCTCGACGGGCCCCGAATCATTCGCGGCGGCGGGGCCGAATGCTTTGCACGCTGTGGAGCGACCAATGGAGGTCGAAGGCGGTCTCGTCTCCCGGGATGAGCCATGAGCCACAGCTCGAGGAGGGTCGGATGCGACAGGACGCCCGAGTCAGGCTTCTCGTCGCGCTGGTTGTCGGCGTGGTCGCGGCTTCGTGCGCGCCAGCCTCGTCGGTGGTCCCCACTCCACAAGCATCGACGTTGCCCGTCGGATCGGAGTCCAACGCAGCGCCGTCGGCGCCGTCAGCACCCTCCCCGTCGGCGATCGTGACGCCTTCGACCCGGGCCACGGCGGCAGCTGGGGCGATGGATGGGCTGATCGTCTTCAGCCGGCACGACCCTGCGACGGACGACACGTTCTGTTTCACGATCGATCCCAGCGGCGCGAACGAGGCCCAGGGCCACGCGGGCGCGTGTGGTCCCCCCTCGCCCGACGGCAGCAAGGTCCTGACAACCGTCTACCAGCCGAATGGGTTTGGCCCACTGCTGGGCGGCCGGCCAGCGACGACGAACCCCGACGGCTCGGGCTTCAAGGAACTCGACGCCTATCCGGACGACACCATCAGCTTCACCTGTGAGTATTGGTCGCCAGACGGCAGGCGCCTCCTGTGCGAGAGCGGCGGGGACGCGGATCCTGCCGACGATGGGATCTACACCCTGCGGTCGTCCGACGGCGGTGACCGCGTCCGGATCACGCGAGCCCCGGCCGGCCACGAGGACCAGCCGCAAGGATATTCGCCCGATGGCTCCAGAATCCTGTTCGAGCGTGTCACCGACAGCGAGCCCAGCGCCGAATACGTCGTCAACACCGACGGCATGGGCCTCGTTCGCCTGAGTCCCGCCGACCTCTGGACGCTGGACTTCGTGAGCACCGCGGACTGGTCGCCGGACGGCAAGCAGGTGGTGTTCGGCTCAGCCGTCGAATCGGGTGGTCATCCCGGGCTGTACGTGGTCAACGCCGACGGAACGGGCCTGGCCCAGATCGCATCGCCCGATGTCGGCGGACCGACGGCCCAGTGGTCGCCGGACGGCCAATGGATCGCGTCCAGCACCTGCCTTCGCTGCCAGCCCCAACTCTTCGTCATCCGCCCCGACGGGACCGGAAAGGTCGCCCTGACCGATGGTGCAGACGATACGACCTCGCTGACACCGATCTGGTCGCCCGATGGTTCGAGGCTCCTGTACCAGACGCAGCAGGCCGACGGGCGTGTGTCCATCTGGACGATGAAGCCTGACGGCTCGGATCGCGCCCTGGTCGCGGACGTCGGAACGGACACGAGCAACTACTCGTGGGGCGCGTCCACGACGCCGTAGATGAGCCGGTGAGGTGACGAGACCCGCCCACCGGGCGGGTCTCCTCGTGTCTCGATCCCAGCCAGTGTGGCCGGCGCTCCGCGCGGCAGCTCGACCGCTGCGCGGAGCCTTAGGGGCTCCCCCGTCAGCCCGCGGACGCGGGCGGATCGGTGGGGGGCGTGGACGGAGCGGCCGGCGCTGGCGCTGCTGCCGGGGCGGCCGGCGCTGCGGTCGCCGGAGCCGCCGCGGCGGGGGCGGGAGCACCCGCCGCCCTGGCCTGCATCATCGCTGCGTTCGCGGCCTGCATCTGCTCCACCGCCGCGCGCTGCGCCGGCGTCATCAGCTCGAGCTCATGCTCCACGAACTGCTGCTGGACGCCCGGGTAGGACAGGTACAGGAAGATGGCGCCTGCCAACAGCCACGGCACGGTCTCGGCCTCCATCGAGGAGCCGAACAGCAGTGCCATGAACCCGAAAATCAGTGTGAACAGGCTGATGAAGATGCCGAACTGCGCGGCGTAGGCGCGCACGTTCCAGAACCCCATCGCGACCCAGACCCAGATGGCCGCGAGGATCAGCGCCCAGAACGCCTGGCCCCACTGTGCCTCGGGGAACGATACGGACTTGCCGACGAACGTGAAGTTGACGATGCCCAGGAACACGAGCATCCGCCAGATCTCTGCAAGCGCGGCCAGTCCCGCGAGGACGGCGAGCACCGTGACCCCGATTGGTCGGTGGTACTGCCCCTGAGCTTGTGCCATGTGTTGTCATCCTCCTCAGAATTCCCGTGGTACCCCGCAACCATACGGCCTCGCGCTCGACCGGGGCGGCCGATTCGACACAAACCTCGCGGGGACGGATCACATGCGCTGGACGACGTACAGCGTGTTCCCGTCCGGATCGCGGAACGTGAACATCGGCGGGACGCCCGGATAGCGGAGGATCTCCGGGTCCACGTCTGCGCCGGCGCGCTTGAGCGCCGCGTGGTCCGCCTCGGCGTCGCCCGACTCGAGCCGGATGCCGGTATCGACGCCCGGCCGGGAGTCGCCCAGCGGGGGGATCGCGAGGGTCGTCCCGCCACCGGTCGGTGCCACCTCGATCCAGCGCTGTTCCGGTCCGAACGGCGCGTCGAGGGTCTTCTCGAAACCGAGCACCTCGGTGTAGAACCGGAGCGATCGCTCCTGGTCGGCCGCGGGGATGGCGACGCTCCTGATCTGGCTGATCGATGTCGTGCGCTGCTGCATCTCGGTCCTCCCTTGCGAGCGACCGCCGTCAGGCACGGGCTCGCTCCAGCCTCACCTTCGAACGAGGGTATCCAGCATCGTGGCGAGCTCCGTCGGACGCGTCAGCATCGGCGAATGCCCGCCGTCGATCTCCGTCGCGGTGACGCCGAGTCGCTCCAGCGCGGCACGCCGTCCCCACTCCGCGCTGGTCGCGTGGTCGTCCCGACAGACCACGTACTCGCTGGTCACCGCCGGCCATTCGACGAGCGGCGTGACCTCCGACATCACGCCGTAGAACTGGGGGCGGAGCTGCGGCAGCGCCCAGGCCGCCACGTCGTCGCTCGCGTCCTGCATGAAGATCTCGCGAGCGGTGTTGGGGCCGACCGACCACAGGCCATCCCCGTGGTCGATCCACTCGCTGGTCGTCGGCTGCACGGGCGGATCGATGGGTTCGGCGGCACGCTGGTCCATCGCACTCAGGCCAGGCTTGGGCAGAAATGCCGCGATGAAGATCAGCCGTCGCACCTCACGCCGCGACGCGACGATCGGCGCGACGAGGCCCGACATGGAATGGGCGATCAGCACCGGTGCGTCGGCCCAGTCCGATCCGGCGATGACGGCATCCGCGTAGTCGGAGGCCCCGCGCCCCCGCTCGCTGATGGGCAGGTCGACGGCGGTGACCCGGTGGCCCAGGCGCTCGAGCTCGGGCATGACGGGCCGCCAGCACCAAGATCCGAAATAGGAGCCATGGATGAGGACGAGGTTCATTTTGCCGTCTGCCTTGTGGCCCCCCGAACATCGTGATTGTAGGCGCGCAGCCGATCGTTGGTCATCGACGGCAGGGACGAGCCGACCGACACGCGCGGCTGTCCACGACGCGTCAATCCCAGCCTCCTCCAGCATTTGGAGCCCATGGCCGGCCGGGATCGGTGCCAGATGGGCCCGGTCGAGGTCGGGGGAGCCGACGATCCTATCTGCCCGGGCACGCGGGAGCGCTAGGAGATCGTCCGCAGGCTCGGCCACAGCATCGTCCACGGCGCGCGCAGGCCCGTGCACACGGACACGTCCTTGCCCTGCTCACCGTTCTCGATGCCGAGCCCGTTGTCGATCGTCGCGACCACGCGGCAGCCAACGAAGAGCTGGCTCCAGTCCTCCGGTCTCCAGTCGCCGACATGCACGACGACGGTGCGGTCGGCAGGCGGCGGTCCCCATGCCCAAAACCCGTTGTGGCCGGAGTACACCGGCGGCAATCCCCTGCCGAGCAGTATCAGCGGGCTCGCCTCGCTGTAGTCGTTGGCCAGGATAACCGCCCGGTCGCGCTCGTCCTCGGGCAGTGAGGCCACGACGTCCTCGACCGTCTTGACGAATTGCGGCCAGCCGATCTGCTCGGCGAGGATGGGGTCATCGGTTGGGAGCGATGTCCTGGCGAACACCGCTGGCGGGAGGATCGGCAGCGTCAGGTAGACCATGAGCGCGCCCGAGGTCGCGGCCGCCAGCGTGAAGCCGATGGCCCGCAGGCGCCGCCGTCCACGGCCCAGCCATTGATCGACGAGGATCGCGCCAGCCGCCATGAACGGCGCGACGATCCCGATGACGTAGTACGCCTTCCCGCCGATGGCCAGCACGAGCACGAGCATCACGACGGCGGCGACCCCGATGGCCCGCCACTGCGCGCCGTCCTTCGCGAACAGCATCCACGCCCAGCCGGCAAGGGCGACTGGAAAGAGCAGTAGCCCGCCCGACAGCCACAGCGTCGGCAGGACCTGGGCGCGGTTGTCGGCGGCGTTTCCGGCGATGAGCGAGGACATCGTGATCTGGGGCCAGCCGCTCATCGCCTGCCAAGCGAGGTTGGGGACCCACAGCAGCAACGCGATCCCGATCGCTGCCCACGCCCAGCGCGAGCGCGCGACGTCCCAGCGCCGGGCGACGATCAGACCGGCCGTCAGGCCCGCGCCGAGGAACAGGGCCGTGTCCTTGTTCTCGAGGGCGATCCCGGTCACCACGCCGAGCACCAGCCACAGCCGTTGATCGGCGCCCGCCAGGAGGTTGACCAACAGCCACAGGATGACCGCCCAGGCGAGCAGGTCGGGCTCACTGGTCGTGTCGAGATGGCCAGCGGCGAGGTACGCGGAGAGCGCGGCCGTGATGGCCGCCAGCACCTGGGCCCGACGCGATCCACCCAGGTCCCGCGCGATGAGCGCGATGATGACGACGACGAGGGCCATCTCGACGGCTGGCAGCACTCGGACCGCGGTCGGCGACACGCCGAGCAGCGCCACCGAGGCGGCCGAGAGCAGCGGCGTCAGCGGTGGCTGGTCGACGTAGCCGAACGCCGGGTGTTGACCCGCGACGACGAAGTACATCTCGTCGCCATGGAACCCGTAGGCGCCCGACACCGCCAGCAGCCCCACTACCATGACGCCGGCGACGACGACCACGGGCCACGGGATGGCGCGCGATGAGACGCGGCGGTTCGATGCGTCGGCCGGCAAGCGTGCCACGATCCTGACTCCGGATGGCTGATCGATGCGACGATACCCGCGGATCGCGCTGCACCCGTTGCCCATCCGCACCGGGCACGCACCCAGAATTGTGCGCATGGGACTGGCGGTGGGTGGCCTCGTGGTGCTGTGCCTGTGCATCCTGGGCGTGACCTTGATCGGCGCCCGGCGGTCGACGAGAGGCCGGAGCGTCGCCTACGGCCCCGCCCTGCCGCTGATCGCCTTCGGGGTGCTGCTGGTTGGCATGATCCTCGTCGTCATCCCCCAGGTGCCGACGCTCGTGATCGTCGGCTCGACGGCCTACACCGGGTTTGCGGTCGCGGCGATGTGGCGGATGGTGCAGCTCGACCGTGACAGCCGGTGGATGGAGACGTCCCAGCGACGGTTCCGGATCGGCATCTCCGTCGTCGCGCTGGCCTGGCTCGGGATCGTGCTCGGCCTGCTGCTGTGGATCGCGGCCTACATCGCGGGCGGCCCGTTCGGCCCGTAGCGATGGGCATCCCGGTGTACGGTGATTCCGTGCTCCGCGTCGGCTCCATCGTCATCCGCGTCGACGACCTCGACCGCCAGACCGCGTTCTGGTCGGCGGCCCTGGGCTACGAGGCGCGGACGGGCGCGGACGACGACTTCGTGCTGCTCCGGCCACGGGACGGCAACGGGCCCAACGTCTCGCTGGACCGGGTGCGGGCGCCGGTGCAGGTCCCACCGAAGATCCATCTCGACCTGTACACCGAGGACCAGGCGGGCGAGGTGCGGCGCCTGGTCGGGCTGGGGGCGACCGAGGTCCACTGGGACAAGCGGCCGCCGGACGCCGACTACGTAATCCTCGCCGACCCCGAGGGCAACCGCTTCTGCGTGGTGGACGTCGTGCGCTGACGCGGGCGATGTCCGATCGCGCGGCACGCGCAGACCGGTCGACAGCCATTGACTCGCCGTTGGCCCGAGGCCAGACTCTTGGCATGGGCGGGGGCCGGAAATGCGCACGGTGCGGCGGCAACGCAAGTTCGTCCCGCCTGATCCGGCTGCTGGCCGTCGCCATCGGGCTGCTGGCGATCGCCTGGCTCATCAAGCGCTGTCGGCCGCGGCGGGAGCCCGACGAACCCGGGACCATGGCCGTCCCGTCGTGGGCCTATAGACGGCCCGATCCCCTGCTCTACAGCCAGGCCTATCTCTCGTCACTCGGCCTCGCGGTTACCTGGGACAACCCCGACATCACGGTGGAGCGCGCGGGCGTGGCCGTCGACCAGCACAACCTCGCGCCCGCGACCGACTACGACGTCGTCGTGCGCGTCTGGAACGGGTCAACGAGCGGGCCCGCTGTCGACCTGCCCGTGCGGGTTTCGTACCTCGACTTCGGTATCGGAACGGTCAGTCTCCCGATCGGGACCACCACCGTCGACCTGCCCGTGAAGGGCGCACCAGGGAGCCCCGCATTTGCGCGCGTTCCATGGACGACGCCAGGCACGCCCGGCCACTACTGCCTGCAGGCGCTGCTCGAATGGTCGGACGACGAGAACCCGGCTAACAACCTGGGTCAGAGCAACACGGACGTGCGACCGCTCAACTCGCCGACCGCGACGTTCGAGTTCCCGCTCCGCAACGATGGTCGACGCCCCCAGGGGCTCCGATTGGCGGCGGACGCATACATGATCCCGCCCGTCGACGACTGCGATGACCGCCCGGATCCGGCGACGTTGCGGCGGCGACACGATCGCGGCGCCAACCCCATCCCGGAGGGCTGGTCGGTGGATATCTCGCCCAGCGAGGCACGCCTTCGCGCGGGCGAAGTTGTGGACGTGACGGTCATCGTGACGGCGCCCGACGGCTTTGGCGGCCGGATGACGATCAATGTCAACGCGTTCGAGGGCGATGCTCTGCGCGGTGGCGTGACGCTCACGGCCGAGGGGGTCGTGTGATGGCCACGGTTGTCTACCCGGGCGGGCATTTCACCCACTGCGTCGATCCGGCCCACTTTCACCTGCCGGCGCCGTTCTACCTCAGCGGGCCGGCGTCTGCGGGCAAGGAGGCCTGCGACTTCCTCCTCGGCGGCAAGCTCGTCTGCATGTCGCCGGACCCGGTATGTGCGATCGGGACCGTCGTCGGGCTGGAAGGGACGAGCTACGGCAAATCCGGGTTCGACGCGATCGACAACGACTTCTCGTTCAACTTGCTCCTCGCGCCGTATGCGCCGGTTGACTTCCGTCGTTACGCGGTGCCGGGCGTCAAGCAGCACGTCATTCGGAAGGACGTCGCCGCACACGCCCCCTCAGGACACCTGATCGTTGATACCGCCGGCCTCGTGAGCGGATTACCTGCCAGGGACCCGGCCGCTACGAGCCCGGTCGACGGCTACGGCGTCCTCTGGCACTTTCCCAAGGACACCACGCTGCCGCCGACTCGAGCGGCCGACCCACACGAGGACCGCCAGAACAACCTGCACAAGCTCGACACCGTCGAGGAAGACGGTGGCGTCTCGATCGCGATCCCGGTCCTCCATTGCGAGTGCGAGGGCTCGAGGATTTGGGCGGTCTGCAACGCGATGGCCCCCTTCCTCGACGTCCTGTCCGGCAAGCCGCCTGGCTCGCCGGGTCCGTCGGTCAGCGAGGTCTGCCACGCAACGCTCGGCTGGATCCCGTTCGTGGGCGACTTCCTGTGCGCCCTCGCGGAAGCGATTGTCGACATCGCAATGTTTCCGATCGTCCTCGCCATGGCGGCCGCGGCCGCGGTCGCGTGGGCCGCGGCCCAGGTGTACGACGACCTGTTCCTCACCGGACCCGTCAAGGAGCGGATCCGGCAGGACCAGGTGGTCGTCGTCCAGGGCCGGTGGACATGGGACTCGGGCCATGCGGGCCACATGGAAATGCATCCGGTCGTGGCGATCGCGATCGCCGACGGCGTCCCCATGGGTGGCAATGACCCGGTCGGACCCCTCGACCCGCTGGTCGCGGCGCGCGTGAAGGATCTCGAGGACCGCTGGTGCCGGCTCCTCAACCAGGCGCCGCCGCCGGTCGCCCCGCCAACGCTCCACGGCGCCCCGCCGGTGCCCGGCGCCGAGCTGTCCTCCGACCAACAGGCGATCGCATTGGCTCAGCAGCGCCCCGAGAACCAATGGGGGATCCATCCGCTCATCGACGGCTGCGCACCCCAAGGCCCGAACATCCGATGAGACGCGGCCGCTTCTGGTGCCCGGAGTGCTTCTTCCGGGTCGGGCGCGCCTTGCTCGCCTGGGTGGTGATCTGGGCCGTCGCCGCCAGCTGGGTGCGAGCCAGGCGGGGGCGTCGGACGGAGTCGGGCCTGGGGCGCTGAGGACGAGAACACGCTGCTAGGGAGGACCGAACGTGAACTTGCGCTGGCGGTTCTGGATCGAATCAGCTCTGGCGGTGCTGGCCGTGGCCCTCGCCGTGATCACCATCGTCTGGCCCGACTGGATCGAGCTCGTGTTCGGCGTCGAGCCCGACGAGGGCAACGGATCGATCGAGGTCATGATCGCCGTGGGCGCCGCGGTCGTCGCCATCGCGTTCAGCCTGCTGGCGGGCTTCGAGTGGCGCTCGCGAGCCGGATCCCGCGCCACCTGAGCGACGCTTCCCGGCTGCCCGATGCATGCTCGATAACCGGGGCCACGTCCCGGGTACCCGTTTGGGGTCTACCGGCACGGGCGTCGCGCTTCGTATCGTCGGCGATGCCGCGCGACGGGACCGTTCCCCGTCGCGCGTTTCTCATCTCCGGTGGGATGCGGCCGGGTCCGGGTCGAGGAGCGGCCCGGTCCCAGCCTCGCCCGGGCGACGTCAGGAGACCTCGCGCAGCCGGCCGGTCTCGACCTCGTACACCAGCCCGTGGACCGGCACGTCCTTGATCCACGGTTGCGCCCGGATCCGCGCGACCTGCTCGCGCAGGTTCGCGTCGAGGTCGGGGAAGGCGTGGAAGGCGAGATCCACGTCGCTGCCGGTCCGCTCGACGAGGGTGCGGTGGACCTCGGCATCCTGGAACGTGAGCATGCCGCAGCCCGTGTACTCGATGACGATGACCTCCTCGGTGCCGAGGAGCTGCTGGCTGATCACCAGCGAGCGAATCGCGTCGTCCGTGGCGAGGCCGCCGGCGTTGTGGATGATGTGGGCGTCGCCGTTGCGCAGCCCGAGGACGTCCTCCACCGTGAGCCTCTCGTCCATGCATGCGAGCACGGCGAGCCGCCGTCCGGGCGGGAGCGGGAGCGCCGATCGATCGAACTGGGCGGCGTAGCGCTCGTTCTCGGCGAGCGCACGCGCGTACTCGGGGGTCCTGGTCTCGATGGCCATTGAGGGGTTCTCCGTCGATGCGTTGTGCCTGGGTCGACGGCGGCGCCGCGGGCTCGAACCCGACTCAACCTCTACGCGCCTCGTGGGCCTCGCCGCGAGGGGGCCTGCGCGCACAGCGAGTCGGAGACCCGCACGGGACACGCGCACCGGCACACGAAGACATCGTTCATCTGCCCACGATCTGCGATCGGAGGCGTCGTGTCGAGGATCGGCTCGGTTGCGAACCACCGGGTCGATGCGCCGGTTCAGGCCGTGAGCCCCGGTCGGATCGACCGGGGCTCACGAGGGAAACGAAGACGCCGTTCCGGTCTAGGTCTTGACCTCGATCGTCTTCACGAGGGTGCCGTTCTTGAGGATCTTGACCGTGTGCTTGCCGGAGTTGGCCGCGAACTTGTGCTTGAACTTGTCGTAGTCGCTGAAGCCCTGCTCGGCCCGCAGCTTGACGTTGCCGTCCACCTTGACCTTCCACACCAGCTTGTTCCCCAGCGTGGTGTTCGCCGGCTGAGCGTCGCTCGTCAGGAAGACCTTGACCTGGCGACCGTCCTTCTCCTTGGTGTATGAGCCGGTCACATTGGCGACGCCCGACGCCGGGCCGTTCGTGAACCGGTACTCGATATCGCCGTACGTGATCGAGTCGATCACGCCGTCGCCCTTGACGCCGGACCCGAGGGAGAAGCCGCCAGCGAGGAAACGGGCGGCGGGCATCGCTGTCTCCCACTGCGCGAGCGTGCCGAACCACTCCGAGCCGTTGCCGCTGTTGTTTCCGCCCGATGGATCGACCGCCTTTGCGTCAGCCGATGAGCCCGGAGTGAGCCACCAGTTGTCCCCGTAGAAATGGGGCTCGCCGACGAGGATGTTGAAGTCGTTCCCGTTGCCCGTCGTCGCGTCGAAGTCGAACACGAGCTGCATCGACGGTTGGGCATCGGTGCCGAACCAGGTCAGGGAACCCGACGTCGGCAGGGCGCCTCCGGTCTGCCAGTATTCGGCGGCCTTCGCCTCGCTGCTCGTGTCATCGGTCTGGACGTGGAGCCCGTCGGTGAGGAACGTGACGTGGCCCTCCGACCGCGTATCCGACAGGGCCGCGATCAGGTCCGCCTGGCGTAGGGTCACTGTCGTGGCCGCACTCGCCAGCTGGGTGGCGCCAAGTCCCCACACGAGGGCGACCGCGAGCGCCAACGGTGCGCGAATGGTCTTGGACATCGGCTTTCAGCCTCCTTCCGCGCGTGGACCCACGAGGAAAGGGGGCAGGGGTCCGCGCAAGCCCGGGCGGTCCGGGAGCGACCGTCATTCGCCCCGAGCCGTCGCTCACAGAATGGTCCTCGCGTCAAGCGGGCAGATGACAATTCGTCGCATCAAGGCGACGATGCGCCGACGACGCCTGCGCGATGATGGCGGCGTATGCAAATCCGGACGGCGCTCATCGGGTGCGGGAAGGTCGGCGAGACCCACGCGGCCGCGCTGGCGAGGCTGTCGTCGTCGGAGCTGGTCGCGGTCTGCGATCGAACCCAGGCGGGCGCCGACGCGTTCGCGGGCCGCTACGGCGTGGCGGCGTTCACCGACGTGGCGAGGATGGTCCGGGAGGCGGGAGTCCAGGCGGTGTCGGTGTGCACGCCGCACCCCCGGCACGCCGACGCCATCGAGGCGGCCGCGGCGAACGGCGCCCACGTCCTGGTCGAGAAGCCGCTGGCGGCCACGCTCGCGCACGCCGACCGGGCGATCGCGGCGTGCGAGGCGGCAGGCGTGTGGCTCGGCGTGGTGAGCCAGCGCCGCTTCTACCCGCCGATCGTGCGCATGAAGGCCGCCATCGACGATGGGCGCATCGGGCGCCCGGTCCTGGCCACCGTCGACATCCTCGGCTGGCGGAACGCCGCGTACTACGCGTCCGACCCGTGGCGCGGGACGTGGGCGGGCGAGGGCGGCGGGGTGCTGGTCAACCAGGCGCCGCACCAGCTCGACCTCCTCGGGTGGCTGATGGGGCCGGTCGAGGAGTTGTTCGGCTACTGGGATAACCTCGCCCACCCCGACATCGAGGTCGACGACACGGCGGTCGCCGTCGTCCGGTTCCGGGGCGGCGGGCTGGGGACGATCCTGCTCAGCAACGCCCAGAACCCGGGGCTGCACGGACGGGTCCACGTGCACGGGTCGAACGGGGCGTCCATCGGGACCCAGACCGACTACGGGTCCATCTTCATCTCCGGCATCACGTCCTCGGTCGAGCCGCCGGTCAACGACCTGTGGACCATCGACGGCGAGGCCGGGCTGCTCGCCGGCTGGCAGGCCGAGGACCGGGCGTTCGCGGCCGACCACGACGTGATGACCTGGTTCCACGAGCGCCAGATCGCCGACTTCCTCGATGCCGTCCTCGAGGGCCGGTCGCCCGCCGTCGACGGCCGCGAGGGCCGCAAGGTCGTCGAGCTGTTCACCGCGATCTACCGGTCGCAGCGGGACCATCGTCCGATCGCCTTCCCGCTCGAACCCGAGGCGGACCGCGACGACCTGGACGGACGCCTCGCGGCCGCAACGCCGCCCGCTGGGCCGTCGCGATGAAGGCGCTGCTGCTGACCGCGCCCGGCGTGCTGGAGTTCACGGACGTCGCCGAGCCGGAGATGGGCGACGACGATGTCCTCGTCCGGGTCGAGGCCGTGGGCATCTGCGGCAGCGACATCCACGGCATGGACGGCGGCTCCGGCCGGCGCGTGCCGCCGCTGGTCATGGGCCACGAGGCGGCCGGTGTCATCGAGGCCGTGGGTCGCTCGGTCACCGGGTGGGCCGCCGGGGATGCCGTGACCTTCGACAGCACCGTCTACTGCGGGCGATGCGGATTCTGTGCCGCGGGCCTGACCAACCTGTGCGACGACCGCCGCATCGTGGGCGTCGCGACCGACGAGTGGCGGCTCGACGGGGCGTTCGCGGAGCGGGTCGCGATCCCGGCGCGCATCGTCCACCGGCTGTCGCCCGGGATCTCGATGGTCGAGGCCGCCCTCACCGAGCCGCTGGCCGTGGCCCTGCACGCGGTATCCCGCGTGCCGATCGCGCCGGCCGACGCGGCCCTCGTGATCGGCGCCGGGCTCATCGGGCTGCTGGTCATCGCCGGCCTGCGCGAGGCCGGCTGCGGGCGCATCGTCGCCGTCGACCTCAGCGCGGGCCGCCTGGCCCGCGCGACGCGGATGGGCGCGAGCGATGTCGTGCAGGCCGGCCGCGACGACGTCGTCGACCGACTGCGGGCACTGACCGACGGCCGCGGGCCTGACGTCGCCTTCGAGGCGGTTGGCATCGCCGGCACCGACGCGATGGCCATCGCTGCCGTGCGCAAGGGCGGCACGGTGGTCCTCGTGGGCAACGTGGTGCCGACTGTCGAGCTGCCGCTTCAGTGGGTGGTGTCCAGGCAGCTGACCCTGGCCGGGTCCGCCGCCTCGTGCGGCGAGTACCCGCGGGCACTCGAGCTCATCACGAGCCGCCGCATCGACATCGGGGGCCTGGTCAGTGAGGTCGCTCCCCTCGCGGAGGGCGCCATGTGGTTCGACCGCCTGCGGGAGCCCGGCACCGACCTGTTCAAGGTGGTCCTGACGCCGTAGCGCCCGACTCGCTAGGTCGCCTCGACGATCGCCGCGACGGCGCCTGGCTCCGCGGGCGTGGCCGCCGCGACCGGCTTGCCGAGCTCGATCCCGATCGATCCCAGCCAGCGGCGGATGTTCCGGTAGATCGCCGGCGCGCCGAGCGGGACGGGCTCGTCGAGCTCCCACTCCACCGGGTGGAGGATGAACGGCCGGGTCTGGAAGCCGCCCAGGCCCCCGTGCGACCCGATCAGCTCCTCGAACGCCGCCACCTCACCCATCACCGGGTCGTACTCGCTGAGCAGCAGCAGGTCGGCCGCGTGGGTCATCGCGTCCTCGCGCTTGAGGCTCATGATCGTGTGCTCGCCGAAGATCGTGGTCGGATCCTCGCCCTCCACCCGATCCTCGTCGAGGTAGCGGACGCCCTTCGGCCCGAAGGCGACGGCGCCGTGCTTCGACGATCGCACCATCAGCACGCCGACGCCCGGATGGGCGGCGAGCGTGGCGACGAGCTCCGGATGCAGGTCCTCGAGCTCTTCGACCGTCAGGCGGTGGTCGTGCCCCGTGAACCACACCAGCCCGAGGTTGCCCGAGCCCACGACCGCGATGGTCGACTCGTCGGCAGGCGGCGGGATCTCCTCGTGGTCGAGGTCGACCACGCCGTCGGTCGTCGAGCCCGCGAGCGCCGCCCGCGCCACGGTCGGTCCGACGCCCTTGCTGCGGGTGATCTCCGAGAGGAACGAGTTCACGAACGTCGAGCCCTCGCCCTGGGTCTTGGCCTGGATCAGCGTGGCGCGCCCGCTCATCAGGTCACGGACGACCTCGCCGAGGCTCTTGCCGTAGCGCTGCTTGAAGGTCGCACCGAGGCTCTGGCCATGGTCGGAGAGGATGACGAACTTGTACGGCCGCGGTGCGTCCTTGGCGGCCTTGGCCAGGGTCCCGATCGCCTGGTCGACCCCGTCGAGCGCCTGCAACGACTCCACACGCTCCGGGCCGCAGTGGTGCGCGAGCTCGTCGTAGTCGGTGAAGTCGGCGTAGATGACGTTCGCGCCGCGGTACATCTCCTCGATGATCAGCGAGGTGTTCACGTCGCGGAGCAGGACGTTGCTCGCAGCCCGCATGCCCGCGTACTTCATGCCGCGGTGCATCTGGGGCACGATCCCCGACCGCCGCGTCCGCCGCGCCTGGGTGAGTTCCTTGAGGAACTCGCCGAGGAACAGCGTGAACGAGCGCAGGTAGCCGTTGGGGCTGAAAAAGAAGCCCAGGAACGCCTTGCTGTCACCGATGCCCTGTGACTGGTCCTTGATCGCGGCCGTGGTGACGTAGGCGCGCGTCGCGTCTCCGGTCATGAGGTTGCAGATGCTGACACCATTGTTCGAGAGCAGGCCTTCGCCGTTCGAGACGCGGCGCACGATCTCGCCCGCATCGACCGGGTTGCTCGACACCATCAAGTGTTGGCGGTCGCGCTCGTACCAGCGGAACGCGGGGATGCCGTCGTTGTTGCCGTGGAGGATGCCGGCCTGGCTGGCCGAGGTCATCGACGGCAGGATCGCCTCCCACCGCGACAACGTGTGGCTCCCGTCGCGGATCCAGCTGCTGATGTTGTTGACGGAGCCAGCGCGGACGCGCCCGGCGAGGATCGGGTGCGCGAGGCCATCGATCTGGATGATGACGAGGCCGGGCTTGTCGCTCGGCGCGGCCGCCCGCTTGGCCATCATCGTGGACACCAGCAGCCCGAAGTAGGAACCGCCGCTGTCGATGGCGAAGACCGACGTCAGCACGGTGTTGATGCCCGCGTAGATGAACGACGCGATCAGGGCCGTGAAGAACCCGTTGACCTCGACGCCCGGTGACAGCGGGACGATCACCAGGAACGTGACGACCTGCAGCACGATCACGAGGACCCCGGTGAGGATCAGCGAGATGGGCGCGGCGAGGGCAAGGATCACCGGCCGGACGAGGGCGTTGAACAGCGTCATGAGGATGACGGCGATGGCCGCGTCGACCAGCCGGCCGATCGTGACCCCCGGCAGGATTCCTGCCGTGATGATCAGCGAGATCACCGCGACGATGAACGTGATGACGAGGCGCTTCAGCAGTGCGACGGGCCCCCCTCGCCACTGCCACAGGATCCGGACCTGCGTCTTGTAGAACTCGATGACTCTGCTCATGGTCGCGACACTATGGACCACCGCGACGGCCGTCATCGCCCAAATCGGGCGAGATGCAGCTCGCGGGCGATCTGGGGAAATCGGACAGCTCGGCGCGATGCCAGACAACGTGGCTGAAGGCGCGCTCGATGACCGAGCCGCGCGGGGATTGGAAGGCTGGCTCCGGCGGTAGGATTCGAACCTACGACCAAGTGATTAACAGTCACCCGCTCTACCACTGAGCTACGCCGGAGCGATGGACCCACGGGGCCAGCAAAGGCCCGGGTCGGGGCGCCGTCGCGGCGCCGCGGGTGAGGATAGCAGGGGTCCGGCGTCGTATCCTCCGGCCGTGACGCTGATCTCCCCCGAGGCGCTGCGGGACCGTCTGGGCGACCCGAACCTGCAAATCGCGGACGTCCGCTGGTGGCTGAACGACCGGGCGAAGGGTCGCCGCGACTACGCCGAGGGGCACCTGCCCGGGGCGGTGTTCGTGGACCTCGACGCCGACCTCGCGGCGCCGCCGGGACCGGGGCGGCACCCGCTCCCCTCCCCGGCCGCCTTCGCCGCGCGCATGGGCGAGCTCGGGTTCGACGACGCCAGCACGATCGTCGCCTACGACGACGCGGGCGGGACGATCGCGGCCCGGCTGTGGTGGATGCTCGACGACCTCGGCCATGCCGACGTGCACCTGCTCGACGGCGGCATCCAGGCGTGGACGGCGATCGGCGGCGAGCTGACGGCGGACGTGCCCTCGCCGCGGCCCGGGCGGCTCTCCCTTCGCGAAGCGTGGTCGAGGACGATCGGGCGCGAGGCCCTCGAGGCCAGGCTCGGCGGCGTCGCCGTCATTGATGCGCGGGCCCCCGAGCGCTACCGGGGCGAGGTCGAGCCGGTCGACGGCGTCGCCGGGCATATCCCGACCGCGGTCAACCGGCCGAGCGGCGGCAACCTCGGGCCGGACGGCCGGTTCCTGGCCGCGGATGCGCTGCGGGCGCGGTTCGCACCACTCGGCGATGAGATCGTCTCCTACTGCGGCAGCGGCGTGACCGCGTGTCACAACGCGCTCGCGATCCGGATCGCCGGGCTCCCGGATCCCCTCGTATACGCCGGCTCGTACAGCGACTGGGTCCGGGCCGGGCGGCCGGTCGCGACGGGCGAGGAGCCGGGTCCCCCGATCCGGGACTAGCTCGGGTCCGCCGCCTCCGCCGATCGCCGGCTGCGGGCGCGCATGACGGCGCGTTGGGCGAGCGCCGTGGCCAGCGCCGCCAAGAACCCGATCACGAGGTCCCCCAGCAGCGCGACCTGGAACCCGAACAGCGCGACCTCGGGCCCGATCGACAGCCCCAGCCGGTGGCCGATCAGGTAGAACGCCCCGAAGGCCGCGACCACCGGGAGCACGTACGCCGCGAGGCCACGGGGTCCGCCCGCCAGCGCGGCGATCCGCACGCCGGCGATGCCCAGCGCGATCGAGCACAGCGTAAACAGCGTGACGAGCGCCCAAGCCTGTATCGGCATGCTCGGATGCTACCGGCCGCCGCCGATCCGGAGCGCTCGTCGTCGGTTAGCGGGCGCGGATCCGCTTCGAGGCGGCCCCTCGGTTGCCGGCCGCGTCGAATGCCCGGACGATGTACTTCGCCCCCGCCGTCGCCCGGAACCGCGCGTGGCGGGCGCCGGTCGCGGCGACCGGCGTGTCGTGGCCGACGCGGTAGATCCGGTAGCGGACGACGCCCACGTTGTCGCGGGCGGCCGACCAGGCGAGCGTGACCCGCCCGCCGTGCCGGTGCGTGACGTGGACTCGCCTCGGCCGTCCGGGCGCGCTCGTGTCCGCCTTGGTCGTGATGCTCAGCCCGGCGGCGTCGCTCGCGTTGCCGGTGCCGTCGAGCGCGGCGACGGTGTAGTCGTAGGTCGTGAGGGGCCTGCGATCCCTGTCGGTCCAGCTCGCGGCGGCGCCCCCGACCGTCGCCACGGTGGAGCCGTTACGCGTGATGCGGTAGCCGGTCACGCCGGTGTCGTCCGACGCCGCGCCCCAGGCGAGGCTCACGGTCGTCGTGGTGGGCGTCCCGGTCAGCGGCTCGGGCGCGGTCGGGGCGCCGGCGTCGGGCGGCGGGGGCGGGGTCGGCGTCGGCGTGGGGGTCGGCGTTGGCGTCGGCGTGGGGGTGGCGGTCGGCCCAGGGGTCGCGGTTGGCACAGGCGTCGCGGTCGGGGCAGGCGTGGGGGTCGGCGCGGGCGTCGCGGTCGGCGTCGGGGTCGGCCCGCCCGCCGGCACGGCGACCGCCTTCGTCGCAGGGGCCCCGACGTTCCCGGACGTGTCGACCGCCGCCACCGCGTAGTCGTAGGACGAGCCCGCAGCGACCGAATGGTCGGACCAGGCTCGGGCCGTGGCCGGCAGCGTCGCGACCGTCGATCCGTCACGGGTCACCTGGTACGAGGCGACGGCGACGTTGTCGGTCGCGGCGTTCCAGCCGAGGCTCACGCTTGGTTCGCCGTCGAGCGTGGCGGCCAGCGATCCGGGCGCCCCAGGCGCGATGCCCTCGGTGACCCGCACGGTCACGCCACCGGCGCCGACCGACTGGGTCGTGAACGAGATCGTCGAGACCGGGTCGGTGATCGACCGGCCGACGAGCAGCGGCGCGTCCTTGAGGTCGGTGGTCGACGGCGTGGTGTCGAGGAGCTCGGTGGCCTTCGGCGACCCGGTCGGGCTGGCCGTGCCCCAGCCGAGCCGGATCGTCACGCCGCTGACCGCCGGCGAGCCGGCCGTGAAGTTGTCGAAGCTGCCGTACGGCGTTCGGAGGTCGAGGTCGAAGAAGCTGCCATCGCCCCGTGGGACCCGCACCAGCTTGACCGCGCCCGGTCCGAGGTAGGGCGAGATCGTGTACGTGTTGCCGGGGGCGCCGACGACCTTCTGCGACGCGTCGAGCCAGCCGAGCTCGCCCAGCTGCGAACTGTGGTTGTGGCGGAGGGCGTTGTTGCCCATCGTCGAGAACGGGTCGGCGTAGGTCTGCGTCGAGCAGCTCGCATCCGCGGCGATCGTCACCCGGGTGCCGCCCACGACGCAGTTGCGCGCGTTGGCGTGCCCCAGCCCGAAGTTGTGGCCGACCTCGTGGGTCATCACCTGCACGCTGAGCGTGCCGTTGATGTAGGTGTAGTTGCCGGGGACGTAGCCGACGCCGGCGAAGCCGCAGTCGTTCGTCTGCGGCCAGATGAACATCACATTCGTGAACGAACTCAGGTTGACCCCGGCCGCGGTCGCCGCGTTCCAGCCGAGCGTGTGCCACGTCCGCCAGTCGCAGCCCGCCGTCGTCGCGTTGATCGTGTACCAGCCGTAGACCGTCGCCGCGATGGTCATCCGGCCCTTCGACTCCTCCTCGTAGAACGTCTTCAGGCTCGGGGCCGCGCCGGTCGCGGCGCTCGCGACGGTCGCCTTCGTCCACGGCTGGGTGGCGAGGTTGGTGAAGTTGATGAGGACGACAGCGAAGGTCTTGGCGACGGGGGCGGCGTCCGCCTGCACCGCGTCGGGCGCATGGCCCGTGACGACCGCCGACCGATCGAGCACGCGCAGGTCGGGTCCCGGGTCCGAGCTCGACAGCTCGAGCACCCCACCGCGGCGCGTCCCGGAGAGCGCGACCTTGGCGCCGATCAGCCGCCTGGGCCCACGGCCGGGGAACGCGACGGGCACACTGCCGTGCTCCGTCCGCAGGTCGAAGTTGAGGCCGTCAGCGGCGTGGCCCGCATCGGGGGTGTCGACGTAGTAGGCCTCGAGCGTGCCAGTCAGGGTCTCGCGACCCGCGGGAACAGCCGCTGCCGCCTGGACGGGCGCGGCGAACACGGCGACCACCAGCAGCGCGAGGATGGCGTGCAGGGTCGGTCGGCGCATCGGGCTCCAGGCGTCCTCCGGACGGCACCCGCCGCCGTGTCGTCGAAGCCTCGTCGCTGGGTCGGATCGCGCCCATCACCCGTGCGTTCACGCACGCGCGGTGCAATGGTCCCGTTCGGTGCCAGCACGCACCACAGCCCGTCGGATCGTCAGAGCATGACGACGGCGTTTTCCCCCGGCGACGTACCTGCCGCCAGCAGCTCGATGGCGCGCGAGCCGGCAACCGGAAAGCGGTCGTGCAGGGCGTCGGCGTGCTCTCGGACGAGGCGGCGGTTGTGACGGCTGTCGAGCAACAGCAGGAGCACCATGTCGACGGCGCCGTCTCGCTGCTTGAGCGCCAGCCGACGCTCCAGCGCCTGCAGGTCGGTCGGGTGCGTCTCCGCCTCGACGCCGCACCGCCACGTGCGGCCGCGGACCAGCGCGTCCCAGGCGCGCAGGTCTCCGACGAGCGGGAGCGGGACCTCGGTTGCCCAGCTGAGGCTTCGCTGAATCGCCGAATGCAGCCGGTCGAGCAGCGCCGCGTGCGCGGCGTCCCGAAGAGGACCGCTCGACGGATAGGCCCTGGCCGACAGCTCCAGGCCGACGGCCGCAAGCATCTCGGACGTGGCGACGATGCCGATGTCGGGACCTGGCCACGCTCGGCTGGACTCACCCATGAGCGGTCGATCCCGAGTGCCGCCGCGACGCTGGCCTGGCTGAGCCCGCGATCGACCCGAGCGATCCGCAGCTCGCGCTGGACCTGCGCCAGGAGCTCGACCCCTCGCACATGACCGCGTTGGACGACCTTCGGACGCCTCGGCATGGAAACAGCATGCGAACCGAGACATCACTGCCGCTTATCTGCCGCCGGGAGCGTCGCGACAGGGGTCAGGCCAGGAGCGGTGTGCGCCCCACGCACATTCCTGACGCGAGGGAGGTCGTGACGCTCGCGGGTACGTCGAAATCGTGTCTGAGGAGCACGAATTCGACCAAATCACGGGCGCGGAGGCGCAACCACGCTGAAGACGTGCGTGCCACGCACGATCGCGACTGATTGGGCCGCCCTGGGGCAGGAATGTGCGTCCTACTCACACCGCGGTCGCGGATGTGCCTCCGACGCACGAAATCGACCAAGGAGCGGGCAATGACGCCGCGGGAAGGCCGGGGCCGGGGGCCGGGGCGGGCGGCAAGGCCGGGGCGGGCGGGAAGGCCGGGCCCGGGGCGCCGGAGGATTTGGCCCGCGACTGCGCGGCCGCCGGACCAGGAGGCCGGCGAGGGCGCGGGAGCCCGGCGTCAGGCCTTCGGCAGGTCCGAGGTGGCGTCGGCGATCTTGTCGCCGGCGTCGCTGACGGCGTCGCCTGCGGCGTCGACCGCGTCGCTCGCCGCGGCCTTGGCGTCGTCGATGGCCGCGCCCGCGTCGCCGTTCGAGGACGCGGCGTTCTGGATCTGGCTCGCGCGCTCCTGAAGCAGCGCCTGCAGCTCGTTGAACCGCTGCTCGAGCCGGTTGCCGAGCGCGTCGAAGTCGCGGTTGTCGATGTCGCCGCGGAGCTGCGAGTACTCCTCGCGCAGGTCGCGCCCGGTCGAGACCGAGTAGGCGACGGCGCCGATCGCGCCAAGCACCAGGCCGGTGAGCAGCCCGACGATGAACTTCATGGTGTACCTCCCGAGGGCTCGGCCCGTCCGACGCCGGCCCCGTCCTGCCGTGGACTGGCGATGGTACTCCGCGGCCCGTGTGCGGCGACTACTCCAGGTAGTCCTTCAACTTGCGGCTGCGGGACGGGTGGCGGAGCTTGCGCAGCGCCTTGGCCTCGATCTGGCGGATCCGCTCGCGGGTGACGTTGAACTCCTTGCCGACCTCTTCCAGCGTGCGGGCACGCCCGTCCTCGAGCCCGAACCGGAGCTGGAGCACGCGGCGCTCGCGACCGGTCAGCGAGTCCAGCACAGCCTCCACCTGCTCCTTCAGCAGCTGATGCGAGGCCGCTTCGGCAGGGGCCAGGGCGCCGCGGTCCTCGATGAAGTCGCCGAGGTGGGAGTCCTCCTCCTCGCCGATCGGGGTCTCGAGCGACACCGGCTCCTGCGAGACCTTGATGATCTCGCGGACCTTCTCGGGGGTGACGACGACCTCCTGGCCACGGGACATGGCCTCGGCGATCTCCTCGACCGTCGGCTCGCGGCCCAGCTCCTGGAGCAGCTGGCGCGAGACGCGGATCAGGCGGTTGATCGTCTCCACCATGTGGACCGGGATGCGGATCGTGCGCGCCTGGTCGGCGATGGCGCGCGTGATCGCCTGCCGGATCCACCACGTCGCGTAGGTCGAGAACTTGAAGCCCTTCTCGAAGTCGAACTTCTCGACCGCGCGGATGAGGCCGATGTTCCCCTCCTGGATGAGGTCGAGGAACGACATGCCACGGCCGATGTACTTCTTCGCGATCGACACGACCAGCCGCAGGTTGGCCGACGTCAGCTGCTCGCGCGCGTCCCGACCGATGCGCACGATCTCGCCGCGCCGGTCGCGCATCTTCGTCTGCGGCGGCACCTCGGGGTCGTAGCCCATGCGGCGCAGGAGGTCGGATTCGTTGGCGGCGACGATCCAGCGCTCCAGCGCGCCGAACGCGACCTCGTCCCGTGTCCAGTCGTAGATCGCCCGCAGGCCGACGTTGTCGCGCGAGTCCAGGTCGCCGTTGTGGACCGACAGGTACGACCAGTCGAGCAGCTCCTGGAACGACGCGGCGTCGAGCTTGGTGTTGTAGGCGGCGACCAGTCCCTTCGCCGCCTTGAGCAGCGCGGTCGTGCCGTCGGACTGGGCATCCCTGCCGGCCTTGACCAGGTGGAAGTCGGGCGAGGCGACCATCAGCTCGGCGGCGTCGGGCGCGGCCAGCGCATCGGCGACCATCTTGTGCGTCTCGGGCCCGAACGGCAGCCCATGCTGGGGCTTGGTCGTGCGCGTCTTGTGCTCGGTGTCGTGGAGCGTCCACTCGTGGAGCGAGAGGACCGCCTTCCAGGGCTCGACGATGATCTGCTCGCCGAGCTCGATGGCCTTCGCCAGGACGACCTCCTCCTCCGCGGTGAGGAGCGCGACCTTGCCGATCTCCTTGAGGTACATCCGGACCGGGTCGTCGATCCCGATCATGTCGGCGGAGAGCGCCTCGAGCTCCTCGGCCGTCGGCTCCTCGACCTCGGCGGCGTTGAGCTTTGCCGGCGCGTCCAGGCCTGGCGGAACCACGGTCGTGTCGGCGGCCTCGACCGCCTCCTCCGTCACGACCTCGACGGTGAGCTCGGCCGTGCTCGGCTCGGCGTCCTCGTCCGCGGACAGGTCGATGTCCTCGTCGTCGAGGTCCTCGTCGTCGACGTCCTCCGCCACGGGCACCGCAACGCCGTCGGCGCGTCGCGGGCGCATCGAGGCGAGCTTCGCCTCCTCGAGCTCGAGCCGGGTCCGGCGAGGCCGAGATGCGAGCACCGCTTCGACGAGCTGCTTGTCGAGGGGATCTGCCATGTCCGCGTGTCCTCCGTTCCGATGCGGGATCGGGTTCGGTCGAGGTCAGCCCGCCGCCACCGGCGCGCGGGCGAGGAGTCGGGTCTGGTCGCGCCGCCGGTCGAGCGACCGGCGCTGTTCGTTGAGGAGACGACGCTCGAGCGTCAGCCGGTCGATGAGCTCGCGATCGGAATCGCGCTCGGCCTCGGCGGTCGCGTCGCGGTTGAAGGCGCTGCGCTCCTGCCACTCGGCGTCGTCGAGCTCGAGCGTCAGCCGCTCGATCTCGTACGAGAGCGCGTGGTCGCCGAGCTCACGAGGGTTGGGGCCGGGACGGGAGACGAGGGCCTGCCCGAGCGCCCGGCTCTCCTCGTCGAGGCCGTCGAGGATCCCCGACAGCGAGTACGGGGGCCGGACACCGTGGTCGTCCCGGGCGCGGGCGAGCACGACCGCGCGGTATAGCTCGCGGGCGACCTGCGACGGCAGCCGGTCGGGGCCCAGCCCGTCGAGGATCGTGTCGTGCGATTCCGGCACCAGCAGCACCAGGCGCAGCAGCTCCTGCTCGGTGCGCGAGACGGCGCGCAGGATGTCGTTCACGGGCAGGGCGTCGGCGGCGCGGGTCACGGCCTCGGCCGTGAACCTGTCCCGGCCGTCGCGGCCGTCGGGCTCGCGAACCGGACGCCGGTGCATCGCCTCGAGCAGCGTCCGCTCCTCCACCCCCGACACCTGCTGGACCTGGCTCAGGTACGCGTCACGCATCACGGGGTCGGCCAGCCCGCGGAGGACGTTGAGCACGGCGTCGACGAACCGCGTCTTGCCCCCGGGGGTCCGCAGGTCGTTGGCGCGGGCGTGAACATCGATCAGGTGGTCGATGATCGGCTTCGCGGTCCGGACCTCCTCGCGCCAGCGGTCCGGCTCGTCGCGCAGGATCTCGTCGGGGTCGCGGCCGTCGGGAAGCTGGACGACGCGAACGTCGTCCAGCGCGACCCCGGAATCGTCGCGCGACAGCTGGCGGATCAGCTCCTCGAGCGCCGTCGCCCCGAACGTGCCGGCCTTCTGCCCCGCCGCGTCGACGTCGTAGGCGAGCGCGATCCGCTTCGCGTAGCGCGTGATCAGCGCCACCTGCTGCGGCGTCAGCGCGGTGCCGAGCGAGGCGACGACGTTGTCGAACCCGGCCTGGTGGGCCATCAGCGCGTCGGTGTAGCCCTCGACGATCACGGCCTGGCCGCTCTTGCGGATCGCCGACTTCGCCCGGTCGATGAGGTACAGCGTCCGGCTCTTGTCGAACAGCGGCGTCGCCGGGGAGTTGAGGTATTTCGGCCCGTGATCCCGGCCGTCCTCCCCGACGCCCTCCTTGCCCAGGACGCGGCCGCCGAGGCCGACGGGATGGCCATTGGCGTCGCGGATCGGGAAGATCACCCGCTCCCGGAACCGGTCGTACACGCCACCGCCGCGCTGGCGCGGGCTGGCCAGCCCGACCTCGAGCAGCTCGCCCGCGGACACCTGGCGCTTCGACGCCAGCTGGCGCACGAGCTGGTCCCAGCCCGCGGGCGCCCAGCCCAGCTGCTGCTGCTCGATCGTGGCGTCCGTGAAGCCACGCCCACGCAGGTACGCGAGCGCCGGCTCGCCCGGCTTGGAGTGCATGAGGACCGCGTGGTAGAAGGCGATCGCCCCCTCCATCACCTCGCGCAGCCGGGCGTTGTGGGCGTCCTCGCGCTTCGTCCGTTCGTCGATCTCGACGCCGGCGCGTCCGGCCAGGAGCTTGAGCGCCTCGGGGAAGCCGACGCCGTCGCGCTCCATCACGAACGTGAAGATGTCGCCGTGCTTGCCACAGCCGAAGCAGTGCCAGGTGTCGCGGCCGGGCGTGACGACGAAGCTCGCCGTCTTCTCGCCATGGAACGGGCACAGGCCCTTGAGGGTCGTGCCGGCCTTGCGGAGCTGGACGGTCTCGCCCACCACGTCCGCGACGGGGAGCCGGCCCTTGATCTCGGCCACGGTACCGACGGCCAACGCTGCTCCTGTGCCACAGGCTCCGCCGGGCGCCACGCGGCGGACATGACTGCGGGCCTGTCAAGTCTTGACAGGCCGCCGTTTGCGACTGTACGCCCGCCCGGGGGGCTTGACAAGCCGATCTTGTCAAGCCCCCCGCGAGTGTCCGCCCGGTGCCGGCACCGCGACGACCGCGTTAATGACGCTCGATCCGTTGACGGGTCGACCCCGCGGCGCCTAGGCTCCGGTCGAGGGCGCTGTGCCGCATTCGCGAGGCTGCCCGGGATGGAGGGCTCGCAATGATTCGGCGGATCACGGGGATCGTCCTTGGCGTGGTGGCGTTCTTCATCGTGTACTGGCTCACGGGCGGGACGGCGACACCGTCCACGCCCAACTGGGCGCTGGCGATCCTCGTCGGCCTGGTGGTGGCGCTCATCTGGCCGTGGATCATGGGCCTGATCATCGTCAGGCGCGCCAGGCAGCGCCGCCAGAACGAGATCGACCAGGAGGTCCAGAAGCAGCTCGCGCAGCAGCAGAACACTCCACCACGCCCCTGATCCCCGGGCAAGGCACGCCGCACGCCTGACCGGGGCTGCACGCGCGCGCTGCCGTTCATCGGCGAGGGCTGGATCGAGCTCATCAGGGCAGGCCACAGAACGCGATGATCGTGCGTCCCGAGCAGCCGGACGAGGAGTCCCGCGCCCGTACCCACCTCGCGAACGAGCGCACCTTCCTGGCCTGGTTCCGGACCGGCATCACGCTGATCGCCCTGGGGCTGGCGGCGGCGCAGTTCCTGACGTTCAACGCGAGCGGCGGCGTGCCGATCGTGCAGGTCCTCGCCACGATCCTCGTCGTGACCGGCATCGCGCTGTCGCTGATCGGGGCGGCGCGGTACCTGACCGGACGCGAGCGCATCGACGCCATGGCCTTCCAGCCGGCCTACCGCTCGATCCTCGCCACGACCGCCACCGCGCTGGTCGTGGGGCTGATCGCGATCGCGATCGTCTGGCTCGTCCGTCCCATCTGAGGATCGGTCCCGTTGCCCTCGAGGCCAGCACTCCCCGTCCTGTCGCGCGACGAGCTGAACCGGGCCACGCTCGCGCGCCAGCACCTCCTCCGCCGCGGCCGGATCGACGTCGTCGACGCCGCCGCGGCCGTCGGCGGGCTCCAGGCGCAGGAGCCCGCGTCTCCCTACCTCGCCCTGTGGACGCGGATCGAGGGCTTCGATGCCGGGGCGATGACGCGCGCGTTCGAGGAGCGCCGGCTGGTCAAGGCCGGGCTCATGCGCGCGACGCTCCACGCCGTGCCCGCGGCGGACTATCTGCTCCTGCGGCCGGCGGTCGAGCCCGTGTTCTCGGCCAGCTCCCGCCTCATGCGCGGCCAGCGGCCGGACGCGGCGCGCCTGGCCCGCCTGCGGGCGGAGGTCGAGGCGCTCGCGGCGACGCCACGGCCGAACAGCGAGCTCCGGGACCGGCTGGCCGAGCTGGAGGACGTCGACGACGCGGAGGCGCGGGAGGCGCTGTGGTGGTGGGTGCGCCGGACCACCCCACTCATCCAGGCGCCGAGCGGCGGCCCGTGGGCGTTCGGGCGGCGGCCGCTGATGGTCGCCCCCGAGGCGTGGCTCGGGGCCCCCTTCGGGAAGGAGGCGGACGGCCTCGCCCTGCTGGTCCGGCGATACCTTGCCGCCCTCGGGCCGGCGACCGTCGTCGACGTGGCGTCCTGGTCACGGCTCCCGGCGATCCGGCTCCGGGCCGCGATCGCCGCGCTCGACGCGGGCGGCGAGCTGTGGCACGGCCGCGACGAGCGTGGCCGGGAGCTCCTCGACCTCGTGGACGCGCCGCGGCCGGGCGCCGACGTCGACGCGCCGCCGCGCCTGCTGCCCATGTGGGACGGGCTCGTGCTCGGCCATGCCGACCGGACGCGGGTGATCAGCGACGAGGATCGGGCGAGGGTCGTGGCGGGCAACGGCGACACCTACCCCTCGTTCCTGGTCGAAGGGCGGGTCGCCGGCCTGTGGTGGGCGAGGCCAGCCTCCGGCGGGCCGGTGATCGAGCTCGAGCCGTTCCGCCCGCTCCCAGGCGCCGCCCGGGCGGCGCTCGAGGCGGAGGGCGCCGCGCTGGCGAGCTTTCTCGCCGACCGCGAGCCCGGCGCGTACGCCCGGTATCGGGCCAGCCGCGACCGCAAGCTGGCGCGCTGACGCCGGCCCATCCGAACACGACCGGGACCTCTGACTGGCGGGACCGGTACGACCTTCGGGTGGCGCGTGCACGCACCACGTCCGAGCATCGCCAGTGACCTGCACGCAGGCCCTGCAGCGCGGCCGTTCGGCATGGGGGCAGCCGCGGGTTCGAGACGTTGATTAGGAGAGCGCGGGACACGTGAACACGAGCACGATCCCCGAGCCGGTCGGCTGGGAAGACTCCCTGACCGGTCTGGAGGGACCCGACTTCTGGCAGCGGGTCCTCGTCGCCGAGGTCGCCCGCGCCGTCCGCTACAAGCGCGCCCTCACGGTGGTGGTGGCCGAGGTCGACGGCGTCGAGACGATGGCCGAGACCTGGGGCTGGAACGTCGGCCGCCACGCCATCCGCGAGGCCGCGCAGTGCCTGCGCCGCACGTCCCGCACGTCCGACTACTGCACGCGCATCGGCCTCGCCCGCTTCGGGGTCATCCTGACCGAGACCGACGAGATCGCGGCGATCAACTTCGTGGAGCGGGTCCGCGACGCCGGACCACGCACGATGCCGCGCGCCGGCGATGGGCTGGTATTCAACTTCGGCTGGGCGAGCCCGCGCTCGGGCGAGTCGGCCGACGCCCTGGTGCGCCGCGCCGAGAAGCGGCTGCTGGCGGAGTCGCGCTCCTAGCCTCGCCCGGCGTTCACGTCCCGCGGCTATCCTCGACGCGCACTCGCCCTTCGAGGAGGCCGCCTTGGTTGAGGGCTCGCCCGAGAGCGCCGCGCCCGAGCTGAGCGTCGTCGTCCCCTGCTGGAACGCCGCCGACTCGATCGAGCGTGCCCTCGGGTCGGTGCTGGCCGACCGCGAGACGTCCCTGGAGTGCATCGTCGTGGACGACGGCTCGACCGACGGGTCGCCGGCGATCCTCGAGCGGCTGGCCGCCGCCGATCCACGGGTGGTGGTCGTCCGCGCGCCGCACAACGCCGGCGCCTCGGCGGCGCGGAACCTCGCCCTCGAGCGGTACCGCGGCACGTGGCTGACGTTCCTCGACGCCGACGACGTGTTCACCGACGGCGCCGTGGCCGCCCTAATGCGCCCGACGCGCACGACCGACGCGCTCGCGGTCGTCGGCCAGCGGATCTGGGACGACGGCACGACGACCTGGGTCAGCAGCTTCTACGACATCCCCGACATCCGCGAGCCCGGCCGCAAGTCCCTCGCGTCGGCCCCCGGCCTCGTGTATTACGCGTCGGCGACGGGCAAGGCGTTCCACCGCTCGCTTGTCGGGGACCTGCGGTTCGAGGGCCGCGTGCTGGGCGACCAGCCGTGGACGCTGCGAGCGCTGCTGCGGGCCGGCGACCGGATCGAGGTCATCGCCGACGACGTCTACGTCTGGCTCCGCCAGTCGACGGAGCTGACCGACCCCAGATCGATCACGGCGACCACCCGCTCGACCGCCCGCGGCAGCGTCGAGGCGGTCCGGGTCGCGATCACGGCCCACGCGCAGGTCAGCGCCGAGGCCCGACGGACGATCGCGGATCCGGCCGCGCAGCGCCTCGTTGCCCTCACCTACCTCGAACGGCTGCTGCGGTCGGACCTCGGCATGTACCTGAAACGCGCGCTCGACCGTCGCGACCCCGCGATCGCCGAGCTGCTCGACGCGTTCAGGGCGTTCCTCGAGGCCGTGCCGCGCGACCTGCTCGCCGACGAGAGCTCGGTGGTGGTGCGGGCGCTGTACAAGCCCCTGCTCGACGCGTGGCCCTCGCTGCCGCCGCCGGCCCGCAACGCCTTCTGGGGCATCCTGCGGCCGGTCGGGGCGGTCGATCCGAGCGTGTACCGCCAGCTCGGCGGCGGCCGGATGGGCCAGGCGGCGATGCGCCTGGTCCGTGCGGTCGACACCGGTCCGACGCGGTCGCTCGCGTCCGTGGCGACGGGCCGCGCCGCGGCGGCGCGCCGGCGAGCAACGGAGACGGGGCCGCCGGCGGAGGTGCCCTAGGCGGGGACGGCCTCGGGGCCGGCCTCCTCGCCCCGGGCGTCGTCGCGGCCGATCCAGGCGAGCAGGTCGTCGGCGATCCGGCGGCTCGCGTCCCCGGGCTCGAAGTGCAGCCGCAGGAACGCCTCGCGGTCCGCGTCGCGCATGACCTCGCCCCGCGGCCGGTCGAGCACCGCGAGCATGTCCGCGCCGCTCCGGACCGGGACCGCGACGCCCGCCTCGACGTAGCCCAGGAGGTCCGCCCCGGCGAGGCCGGCCGCGAGCAGGTTCGGCGTGCCCGTCGCGACGGCCTCGGTGAGCAGCGTCGAGTGGATGCCGAGATGCGCGTCAGCGGCCGCCAGCAGCCGGTACAGGTCGACCGTCTGGACGATCGTCACCGGCGGCGGGGCGAACCCGCCGGCCGCGGCGAGCCCCTCGATGACCGCCCTGTACGGGCCCTCGTCCTTCTCCGAGGGGTGCAGCTTGACGACGACGTGCACCCGTTCGAGCGGCCCGTCGAACAGCTGCGCCAGCGTGATCGGATAGTGGAACCGCCGATGCTGGTAACCCCAGGTCCCCGACAGCACGATCATGCGGTCGCCGGGCGCGACGCCCAGCTCGCGCCGAAGGTCGGCATCACGGGTCGGGGCTGCCCCCGTGGCGGACCCGACGAGGTCGAGCCGGGGCGAGCCGCCGACGACCACCTCGGCGGGCCGGTACACGCTGGTGCGGGTCAGGAGGTCCCGTTCCCAGGTCCCGAACACGTAGGTCCTTCCCGGGAGCCGCAGCTCCGGCGGCCGCCGGGCGTGGACGTAGCCCGTGTGGAGCGGCGAGATGACGCCGTGTTGGACGGCCGCGACCGGGACGCCCTCGGCGGCGGCGGCGGCCAGCCAGTCCTGCCGGTGGTACTCGTCGGCGAGCAGGATCCCCTCGGCGTGCGTCCGCCGGAGGAGCGCCCGGATCCGCTCGACGTCGATGATTCTGCGCGCGAGCGAGCCTGCCCGGTCGGCGACGGCCCGGGCCAGGTCCGGGCCGAGGTCGACCCCCGAGACCTCGAGCGGCGCGGCCTTGGCGAGGATCCTGTCCGCACGCGCACGCGCCTCGTCCCGCGGCTTGACATCGCCGATCGTCTTGACGCCAAGCGTGCCGATCACGTCGATCGGGAGGCTGCGTCGTCGATCGGTGGACTCGATCGGCGCCCACTGCTCGTCGGGACCCGCCATCGTGGTGCGCAGGTCGACCTCGAACGGGTCGAGGCGGCCGGCCCGCAGGCGGTCGAGCACCGGGCCGAGGTACGCGTTGATGATCCGCGGACCGGCGGCGGTGTCGATGCGCTGGAGCGCGTGCGCCTGGACGACGAGCAGCCGGCCCTCCGGGTCGGCGGCGATCGCGTCGAGGCGCTTCAGGACCAGGCGCCGGCGCCGCTCCGGCTCGGGCGGGCGGAACCGCCAGCGCAGGCGCCCGAGGAGCGAGGTCGGGCGACGGAGTGGCACGGCCGGCTTCGGAGCGGCGGTCGGGGCCGGGGCCGCGTTCGGGAGCGACGCCTCGCCGTCGGTTCCGAGCCCGTCGCGGGCGGCGACCAGCCGGACCACGGCGACCAGCGATGCGTCCGTGCCGGCGTCGCAGGTGATCTCCCCAACGCCGGGGTGCGCCTGGAGCAGGTCGTCGAGGATGCCGACCCACAGCAGCTGGTCGACAAGCCACTGCCAGTGCCGCTGGCGCGCCCCGTACCAGAACGACACGCCTTCGAGCGTCATCGCCGAGACGACGTCCGACGCCTCGACCCAGGCATCGAGCAGCGCCGTGGCGTCGGCGTTCAGGTAGCGCCGCGTCATCACGCCCTCGGCCAGCTCCCGGAGGCCGACCACCCGCGCCTGGCGCTCGTCCGGGCGCGGCGTCCACGTGGTGTCGAGGACCACGACCAGCTCGTCGTCGGCCGCTGCCGGCGCGGCGAGCGGCGCGGGCACGAAGCGCAGCCGGGCGACCATGGACGGGCAGGATATCGGGGTTCAGGACACCGATGTGGCCGTCTCGGCGGGCGCCTCGGCCGGGACCGGCACCGGGGCGAGCTCCCGGTACAGCCCGAACAGGGTCGACAGCTGCGTGCCCCAGTTGTAGCGCTCGCGGGCGACGTCGAGGATGTGTGCGCGCAACGCCGTTCGATCGGCGGCCGGCCGGTCGAGGATCCGGCGGATCGCGGCGGCGATCGACTCGGGCGACGTCGGGTCGCACAGCTCGCCGACCCCGGACTCGCGCACGATCGCCGACATGCCCGGCAGGTCGGATGCGACGACGGGCACGCCGGCGGCGATCGCCTCGAACAGCTTCTGGGGCGTCGTGTACTCGTGGTTGACGGTCGTGGGCTGGATGGCCATCGCCATGACGTCGGCGCTGGCGGTCCAGTCGATCAGCTCGGCGGGCGCCACCGCGGGCAGCACGATCACGCGGCCGCGGTACGGCGGCGCCTCGGACTGCGCCGAGAGCTTCAGCGCCCAGTCGCCGAAGCCGAGCAGCACCAGCACGGCGTCCGGCACCTGGAGGATGGCGTCCATCGTCTGCTCGATGCCGCGCTCGGACATCAGCTGGCCCTGGTAGAGCACGATCGCCGTGCCGGCCGGGATGCCGGTCGCCTGGCGGATCCGATCCGGCGGGGGTTCGGGCGCCGTCCAGATCTCGGGGCAGTTCATGACGACGGGCGGGCGCGGGATCTCGAGCTGCGTGGCCAGCAGGTCGGCGTAGGGCTCGTTGACCGTCAGGACCCGGTCGGCCGCATGGGCCCACCGTCGCTCCAGCGAGGCCAGCCAGGGACGGAGCGGCCAGGCGGTCCTGGAGAACTCGCGCGACTGCATGTACACGTCACGGCTGTCGTAGATGGTCCGGCCGCCGTGGCGTCGGCGCATCCGCTCGAGCGCCGGCAGCGAACCCGCCCACATCCCGTGCCACAGGTCGGCGGGCTCCGCGTACGCATCGAGCGACCTCGCCCACGCGAGCGGGCGCAACGGGAAGATCAGCGCCACTCGCCGCCACTGCCGGACGATCCGGACGACCCGCCGGCCGGCGCGCCGGACGACACGGAACGGATACCGGACGAGGCGCTCCGGCAGCGGCCGATGCAGGGGTGCCGGGGCCGGCGCGGCGGCCGGGTCGAGCGTCGCGTCTGGATCGAGCGTCGCGTCTGGATCGAGCGACGTGGCCGCGACCATCCTGGCCCGCACCGTCTCGCCACCGCCGGGCTCGCGTTGCCGGGCGGCATGGGCCCGCGCGGCCGCGGCCATCTCGCGCCGGATCTTGCGCCCCGCCGGGCCTCGCAGCCCGGGCACGATCAGCCGCCAGCTGAAGGGGGCGCGGATCAGGCGATAGCCGTCGAGCTCCTCGACCGGCGGCTGGCCCTCGTGCCAGCGCGAGTACATGACGACGTCGTAGCCTGCGTCGAGCGCGGACCGTGCCATGCGGAACGTCCGGGCGTCGTACTCCCCCGTCGAGAACGAGAGGTAGGCGATCCGCGGCCGCCGCCCGGGTCTGGTGGGCGGGGTCAGGGCCGGGTCATGCGCGCCGCGCACGCCGCCATCGGCTGGCTGTGGGTCATCTCCCCGCCACAATGCCAGAGACCGCTGAACGACGCGCCGGACGCCGCCGGGCTCAGCCCGCGTTCGACCAGCCGGCTCCGAGGCGCAGCACCTGGCGCTCGAGCGTCGGCCGGTCGCGCGAGCTGTTGACGGTGTCCACGACCAGCCGGCCCTCGCCGTAGACGCGCTCCCAGTCGATCGCGCGGTGGGCGACGAGCACGACGATGGCGTCGGCCCAGCCGAGCAGCTCGTCAAGGTCCCGGCTCTCGCGCTCGACGCCCGTGACGTCAGTGAACGCCGGCACGTGGGGGTCGTGGTAGGCGACGTCCGCGCCCCGCGCGGCGGTCAGCGCGATCACGTCCGCGGCCGGCGAGTTGCGGGCGTCACGGACGTTGGGCTTGAACGCCACGCCGAGGATGCCGACCTTCGACCCGCTGAGCGCCCGCCCGCGATCGTTGAGCGCCTCCGCGACCAAATCCACGACGTGGCGCGGCATGGCGACGTTGATGTCGCCCGCGAGCTCGATGAAGCGGTCGGTGAAGTCGAACTCGCGGGCGCGCCACGAGAGGTAGTACGGGTCGAGGGGGATGCAGTGGCCGCCGACGCCGGGGCCGGGCGTGAAGCGCATGAAGCCGAAGGGCTTGGTCGCGGCCGCGTCGATGACCTCCCACACGTCGAGGCCCATCCGCTCGCACAGCAGGGCGAGCTGGTTGACGAACGCGATGTTGACGTTGCGGAACGTGTTCTCGAGCAGCTTGGCCATCTCGGCGGCATCGGGCGACGAGAGCCGGATGACGCGGTCGTTGATGCCCTCGAGCAGCGTGGCGGCGCGGGCCGTCGCCGCCGGCGTCGACCCGCCGACCAGGCGCGGCACGGTCCGCGCGGCGCTCTCGGGGTCGCCCGGGTTGACGCGCTCGGGCGCGAAGGCGAGGTCGAAGTCCCGGCCGGCGACCAGGCCCGAGGCCTCCAGCACCGTGCGGAACGGGCCCGTCGTGGTGCCCGGAAAGGTCGTCGACTGGAGGATGATCAGCTGGCCCGCGTGCAGCTGGTCGCGGATGAAGGTGGCCGCCGCGAGGACCGCCGCGAGGTCCGGGTCCTTGGTCGAGGTGATCGGCGTCGGGACGCACACGAACACGGCGTCCGTGTCCGCGAGGCTCGCCTCGGGCTGCGCGATGACGCACAGGCTGCCGTTGTCCAGCGAGGCCGCGAGCCGCTCGTCGGAGACGTCGTCGATGGGCGACTGCCGGGCGTTGAGCTGGGCGACGCGCTCGGCCGAGATGTCGATGCCGTGAACGCGATGCCCGATCTCGGCGAAGGCGATCGCCAGCGGCAGGCCGACGTAGCCGAGACCGATCACGGCGACGCGGGTGTCGGGACTCATGGCGTGAGGATAGTGCCCGCGGCCTCGCCACGCGGCAGGTGACGAGCGGGGCTAGGCGATGGCGTCCGCGAGCGCCTCGACGACCCGGGCCCGGGCGGCGTCGTCCAGGCTCGACGTCGAAGGCAGGCAGAACGCCCGCTCGAAGATGTCGTCCGCACACGCCCCGCCGATGCGTTCCGCGTCCCGCCACAGGCGGGTCTGGTGGAGCGGCCGCCAGATGGGCCGGGCGTCGATGCCGGCTCGGTCGAGCGAGCCCAGCACCTCGTCGCGGGAGGGTCCGTCGCCAGTCGAGGCCAGCGCGGTGGTGTAGAGCCAGAACGACGGGTCGGCCCACGCGGCGCGCGGGGCTGGCACCAGCCCGGGGAGACGGCCAATTGCCGCGTCGTAGATTCTTGCGTTTGCGCGCCGGCCCCCGAGCAGGTCGTCGATCTGCTCCAGCTGGGCCAACCCGAGCGCGGCGCTGACGTTCGAGAGGCGGTAGTTGAAGCCCACCTCGTCGTGGTCGTAGGCGAGCCCGGGCAGCCGCGCCTGGGTCGACAGGTGGCGGGCACGCCTCGCGAGCGCCTCGTCGTCGGTCACCAGCATGCCGCCGCTGCCGGTGGTGATCAGCTTGTTGCCGTTGAAGCTGAAGCAGCCCACGCGCCCGATCGCGCCCACGTGCCGGCCGGCGAACCGGCCCTCGCGGTACGTGGCGCCGAGGGCCTCCGACGCGTCCTCGATCACCGGCACGCCGTACCGCCCGGCGGCGTCGATGACCGGCTCGATGTCGGCCGGATGGCCCAGCAGGTGGACGACCTCGATGGCCGCCGGCTGGCGGATCCCGGCCCGTGCCCGGCGGTCGAGCTCCCCCGCGACCAGCGCCGGGTCGAGGTTGTAGGTCGCACCCTCCGAGTCCACGAACAGCGGCGACGCGCCCGCATACCGCACGGGGTTGGCCGAGGCGACGAAGGTCAGGCTGGGGACGATGACCTCGTCGCCAGCCCCGACGTCGAGGACGAGAAGCGCGAGGTGGATCGCCGCGGTCCCCGAGGCGCACGCGACCGCGTAACGGGTCCCGACCGAGGCCGCGAACGCCTCCTCGAACCGGGTGACGAACGGGCCGATGGAGGACACGAAGTTCGAGCGCAGGCACTCGTCGAGGTAGCGCTGTGCGTTCCCGCCGATCGTCGGCTCGGCGAGGGCGATCCGCGGCTCAGAGCTGGACACGGGTCGCGTCCGAGACCGGGTCGGGCTGGTCGCGCATCCACGCGACGGTCGCGGCCAGGCCGTCTTCGAGCGAGGTGGTGGCCGACCAGCCGAGCAGCTCGCGGGCGAGCGACGGGTCGGACTGGAGCGCCAGCACCTCGCTGGCGCCGGGTCGCAGCCGCGCGTCGTCGGTCACGGCAGTGGCGTCGCTGCCGGTGAGGCGGCGCGCGAGCTCGAACACCTCGCCGATCGTCTCCGTCCGCCCGGTGCCGAGCTGGATCGTGCGCCCATCGATCCCGTCGGCCTCCGCGGCCCGCACGAACCCGTCGACCGTGTCCGCGACGAACGTGAGGTCGCGGCGCGTGTCCAGGCGGCCCAGCCGGATCTCCGGCTGCCCGGCCAGCAGCTGGCGGAGCATCGTCGGCACGACCGCCCGCTCCGACTGGCGGGGGCCATACGTGTTGAACGGCCGCAGCACCACCACCGGCAGGTCGTAGCTCCGGTGGAATGCGATAGCCAGCTGGTCCGCGGCCACCTTGGTCGCCGCGTACGGCGACTGAGCGTTCAGCGGGTGCGTCTCGCGGATCGGCAGCGACTCCGGGGTGCCGTAGACCTCGGACGTCGACGTGTGGACCAGGCGCCGGACGCCGGCACGGCCGGCCGCCTCGAGCACGTGCAGCGTGCCGCCGACGTTCGTGTCGACGAACGAGGCCGGCGCGACATACGAGTACGGGATCGCGATCAGCGCCGCCAGGTGGAACACGACCTCGACCCCTTCGGTGGCCCGCTCCACGACGCGCGGGTCCCGGATGTCGCCGAACGTCAGCTCGATCGCGCCGCGCACGTCCGGCGCCGCCTCGTCCAGCCAGCCCGCCGAGCCGCGCGACGTGTACAGGCAGAACGCGCGGACCCGGGCCCCCTCGTGCACGAGCCGCTCGACGAGGTGGCTGCCGATGAAGCCGTCGGCCCCGGTGACCAGGACCGGCACGCCGTCGAGGGACACGCTAGGCGCCTTCCTGTGCGCGGCGCAGCTGCTCGCGCTGGCCGACGTCGAGCCAGTCGTCGTCGACCTCGAACGCCCCGACGGCCTCGTCGCGGTCGATGACCCGGGCGAGGACGTCGAGCATCGAGACCTGCTCGCCGCGCGCGACGAGGTCCACGACCCACGGCTCGAGCACGTAGATCCCCGCGTTGACCTCGCGGGAGAGCGTCGGCTTCTCCTCGATCGCGATCACCCGCTCGCCGTCGCGGACGATGCAGCCGAACGGCACCGTGTGGAGGTAGCGGCGGGTGCCGATGGTGGCGGCGAACCCGCCCCGCCCGTGGGCAGCCAGCATCGCGTCGACGTCGACCGACGTCACCAGGTCGCCGTTCACCACGAGCAGCGGCGCCTCCGGCGGCGCCGGCAACAGGCCAAGCGCTCCGGCCGTGCCCAGCGGCTCGTCCTCGCGCAGATAGTCGATCGAGGCCCCGAACGCGGACCCGTCGCCGAAGTGGGCCTCGATCACCTCGGCGAGGTAGCCGACCGAGATCGAGATGTGCTCGATCCCGAACCCCACGAGGTGCAGCACGATCCGCTCGATGATCGGCCGGCCGGCGACCCGCAGCATGGGCTTGGGGACGTCTTCGGTGAGGGGCCGCAGCCGCGTGCCGAGCCCGCCCGCCATGATCAGCGCGTGGTTGGCGCGTGGCTCGTGGCGCAGGAACCCGTGCACCTGGTGGAGCGCGACCGGTCGGCCCGCCTGGTCGACGACCGGGATCGCCGAGATCCGCCGGCCGCGCAGCAGGTCGAGCACGTCGACGCGGGACTGGGCGGTGTCGACCGCGACGAACCGCTCGTTCGCGATCGGTGCCAGCGCATCGTCCAGGGAAGATCCGGCGAGCAGCGCGCGGCGCAGGTCGCCGTCGGTCGCGATCGCGACCAGCCGCCCGCCCTGGTCGACGACGAGCACGATCCCGCCCGCCCCCCGGTCGATGGCCTCGAGCCCGTCGCGGATCGATGCGTCGCTCCGGACGATGCAGCGGGCGAGCTCGTCGGTCACGAGGCGCGTCTTGGGCGGGCCGGCACGCCGAGCACGGTGGCGTCGTCGGGGACGTCCGCGACGACGACCGCGCCCATCGCGACGGTGGCGCGCGACCCGATCGAGATGTGGTCACGGACGGCCGCCCCGAGGCCGATCGTGGTGTCGTCCCCGATCGCGGTCCCGCCCCCGACGATCGCGCCGGGCGCCAGGTGGCTGAACGCGCCGACGCGCACGTCGTGCTCGACGATGACGCGCGAGTTCACGATCGCGTGCGAGCCGACGACCGCGCCGGCGTTCACCACGGAACCCGCCAGCACGACCGCCCCCGGCTCGAGACGCGCGCTGGGCGAGACCCAGGCGGCGGGATGGACGATGACCGCCCAGCGGGCGTCCGGGCCCATCGCGTCCACCGTCCGGCGCCTCGCCGCGGCCGGGCCGCCGAATCCGAGCACGAGCCACGGGCCGTCGCCAGGACCAGCGGCGTCGAGGCGGGCTCGCAGCGCGGCGTCGGTCCCCTGGTCGACCAGCTCGACGACCCGCCACGCCGAGGGATCGGCGTTGGCGGCCTCGGCCACGACGCGGGCGTGCTCGCCGGCGCCCAGGATGACCAGCGGGCGGGCCGTCACGCCGGCACGCGGATCGGCGGCTTGCGGGGGGGCCGGGGCGGTCGCCATGCGGCGATGATATGCGCGACGCGGGCCCCGGCACGACCGTCGGGGGCGACGCCCGCGGCGGCCGTGAGGCCCTCCCGGAAGCCCGGCGCGAGGGCGCGACGGAGGGCGTCGGCGACCGCGCCGGGATCGGCCGGGACGTCGATGACGTTGGCCGACCGATCGCGGCCCGCCTGGCGGTCGCCGACGTTCACGACCGGCAGCCCGACCGCGGGCGCCTCGATGACCCCGCTCGAGCTGTTGCCCAGCATCGCGTCCGCAAGCCGCATCAGGGCCCAGTAGCGGCCTACGCCGAGCGCCCGCACGCTCACGCGGCGAGGGCCGTCGGCGGCGGCCCGCATGATCGAAGCGACGTCGGCCGCGCCCGGATCCACGTTCGGGACGGTGACGACGTAGGTGGCCGGCACGGCGTCCATCGCCGCCGCGACCGCCCTCGCGGCACCCGCCGAGTCCGCGTCGAGGGTCGCCGGATGGACCGTCACGACGACCACCGGCGGCTCGAGCGCCAGGCCCAGGTCCGCGGCCAGCCCCGCACGGTCCGGCAGGTCGGCGCGGAACGCGTTGTCCAGTCCCGGCGCGCCGACGACGTGGACCGAGGCGGGGTCCTCGCCCATCGCGACCACGCGTCGCCCGTTGGCTTCCGAGCTCACGAGATGGAGGTGGGCCAGCTTCGTGATGGCGTGGCGCAGCTGGTCGTCGAACGCCCCGAGCGTCTGCTCCCCGCCGTGGAGGTGCGCGATCGGAACGCGTTCGAGGGTCGCCGCGAGGGCGGCCGCGGCGGTCTCGTAGCGGTCGCCGACGAGCAGCAGGGCGTCGGGCCGGGTCGCCCGCAGGTGATCGCCGACCGCCCGCAGCGCGCTCGCGGCCTCGGTGGTGGCCGGCCCGTCGCCGGCGGCCCACGCCAGCTCGGACGGCTCGAACCCGTCGTCGCGGACCCGGTCGATCGTCGACCCGTGGGCGGCCGAGCGGTGCATCCCGCCGGCGACGACGTCGAGCCGGACCGAGGTCTCGTCGCGGATCGCGAGGCACGTCGAACGCAGGATCCCCCAGTCCTGGCGGCCGGTGGTGAGGACCGCGAGCGAGCGGACCGGATCCGGCTCGGTCACGCGAGCCCCTCGACGTCGGCGGGCTCGATCATGGACCCCGCCGCAACCTCGCGGCCGATTCGGCGGCCCACCAAGGTGACGGCGAGGGCCGGCGCCAGGCCGGTTCCGGGTCGAAGGACGTCGACGTCGTCGTCCACCACGACGTGGCCGGCCGGCAGCGACCGGCGCCAGTGCAGGCTCCGGCGCGCGACGCGGGCGACGTCGCGCTCCGCGGCGACCGGCACCTTGTCGCCCGAGCCCATCGCGGCCTCGATCGCCCGCACCGCGCGGACCAACGCCGCGAACTCGCCGGGCTCGAGCGAGGCGGCATGGTCGGGCCCCGGCAGCCGGCGATCGAGCGTCAGGTGCTTCTCGATGAGCGTGGCGCCGGCGGCGACGGCCGCCACGGCGACCTCGGTCCCCGGCGTGTGGTCGGACCAGCCGGCGGGGACGCCGAACGCCCGCCGCAGCGTCTCGATCGCGCGGAGGTTGGCGTCAGCCGGATCGGCGGGATAGCTCGAGACGCAGTGGAACAGGGCGAGCGGCACGTCGCCGTTGGCGCGGACGGCATCGACCGCCGCCGCGACCTCGACCATGTCCGCCATGCCGGTCGACAGCAGGAGCGGGCGGCCCCGGGCGGCGAGGCGCCTGATGAACGGCAGGTTGGTCAGCTCCCCCGAGCCGACCTTGAACGCCGGGACGCCCAGGCCCTCGAGCAGGTCGGCCGATGCGTCGTCGAATGGCGTCGACAGGAACACGAGTCCCCGCTCGTGGGCCCGGCGCTGGAGCCCGGCCCAGGCCTCGGCCGGCAGGGCGAGCCGGGCCAGCATCTCCCGTTGGTCGGCGCCCGTCTCGCCGGCCCGGCGCTGGTACTCGGCCGTGGGGGCGCCCGCGGAGGCGAGCGCGGCCGGGTCGAAGGTCTGGAACTTGACGGCGTCGGCGCCCACCGCCGCCGCGGCGTCGATGAGCCGCGCCGCCAGCGCCGGGTCGCCGTTGTGGTTGACGCCCGCCTCGGCGATCACGAACACCGGGCCGTCGCCGATCGTGCGATCGCCGATCTGGACGGGTCGGACGGGACGCGCCGCGAGGACCGCCTCGGCCGCCAGCAGGTCGTGCTCCTCATCGACGTCGATTGCCCGCTCGGCCGGGATCGACAGGCCGATGGTGCGGCCCGGCTCGACGAAGCGGCGCGACCGGGCGAGCTCGGCGGCGTCGACGACGTAGAACGCCCCGGCGAGCAGCCGATCGTCGCCCGCCGTCGCATCGATCAGGGCGTGGAGCACCCCATCGCCGTCCGTCGCGAGGTGCCAGGAGGCCGGATGCGTGGCCGTGACGCTCGTGATCGGGGCGCCGCCGGCCGCCCGGTGCCGCTCGATCGCGGCGACAACGTCCGCGGCCTCGACCAGGGGCGACGTCGGCTGCAGCAGGACGAGCGTGGCGGCGCCGGCCCCGGCACTCGCGGCGCGCTCGAGCGCGTGCAGGGCGACGTCGACGCTGGCCGCCTCCGGCGTCGCGAGGTCCGCCGGCCGCTCGATGACGTCCGCGCCCCACGCCGCGGCCGTCGCCGCGACCGCCGGGTCGTCGGTCGAGCAGACGACGCGGTGCGGGCCGTCGGACAGCGAGGCCGCCGCCTGCCGGGCGACGCGAACTGCCCGGCCAACCAGCGGGATGCCCCCCACGGTGCGCAGGTTCTTGCCGGGCACGCGCCGGGAGCCGCCCCGGACGGGGATCAGGAACAGGATCGGGCCGTTCACGACGCCGCGAGCATAACCAACCTCGACCGGCCGAATGACCCGGCACGATGTCCCGGGCGTGTCGTCCTCCCGCGGTGGCGCGCCCCGGGCCGAGCGCCGTTGGTAGCATGGGTCTCCCGCAGTATTCGAGGTGGTCGCTGGTGGTCAGACCGGTCCTCCTGATCGGCTCGGGGAGCATCGGGCGGCGCCATCTCGCCAATCTCCGCGATGCCGTTCCCGGTGCGGGCGTGACGCTCCTCCGGAGGCCGGACGCCGGTCCCCTGGATCCCGCCGTCGCGGCCGCCGTCGACCGTCTCGTCGATCGCATGGACGACGCGCTCCGGCCCCTGCCCCAGCTGGCGGTCGTCGCAGGGCCGGCCTCGACGCACGTGGCCCATGCCCTTGAGCTCGCCGGCGCCGGCGTGCCCATGCTGATCGAGAAGCCCCTGTCCGTGGACCTCGCCGGCTGTGACGAGCTCGCCGCGATCTGCCGTGCGAACGCCGTCCCGGTCGTCGTGGGCTACACGCTGCGATACCACCCCGGGTTCATCGAGCTCCAGGAGCTGCTCGGCTCGGGCGCGGTCGGCCGTCCCCTGTTGCTGCGCGCCGAGGTCGGCCAGTACCTCCCTGACTGGCGTCCCGGCGTCGACTACCGGACGACGGTCACGGCCAGCCGGTCGCTCGGCGGCGGGCCGCTGTTGGAGCTCAGCCACGAGCTGGACCTCGCCCGAGTGCTGTTGGGCATGCCCGTGTCCGTCATCGCCCATCTCGCCCGCGTCGGCGACCTCGCCATCGATACCGAGGACACGGCCGATCTCGTGCTTCGACACCGGTCGGCGCAGGCCGGTCGAGGCGCCGTGTCGAGCATCCACCTCGACGTCCTCCAGCGGCCGTCCCGGCGCCTGCTCCGCCTCACGGGCACCGACGGCACGCTCGAGCTCGGGTTCGTCGCCGGCACGCTGGTTCGGGTCGCAAACGATGGCAGCCCGACCGCCGTGCCCTTGCCAGCCCTCGTGGACAGAAACCAGCTCTACCGTGCGGAGCTCGCGGATCTCCTCGCGGCGATGGACGGGCGTTCGCCACGCGTGGGCCTGGATGACGGCATCGCCACGATGCAGATCATCGATGCCGCCCGACGGTCGGATGCGGCCGGGGTTGCGGTCGGACTCGGGGCGGCCGCGTGACCCGGGAGCCGGTCGTCGCCTGCATCTTCGCTCGAGGCGGCTCGAAGGGCCTGCCCGGCAAGAACCTCCGGCCCCTCGCCGGCGTGCCGCTCATCGGCCATGCGATCCAGGCAGCGCTTGCGACGCCGCAGGTCGCGCGCTGCGTCGTGTCCACCGACGACGCCGAGATCGCCGCCGTCTCGCGGGCGCTGGGCGCCGAGACCCCGTTCATCCGACCGGCCGAGCTCGCCACCGACACGGCCCGCGAATGGCTGGCGTGGCGTCACGCGATCACCACGCTTCGGGACCAGGGCACGCCCGTGGGCACGTTCATGTCCATCCCGCCAACCGCTCCGCTGCGGACGCCGGACGACCTCGCGGCATGTCTCGCCGCCTACAACGTTGGAGATGCCGACGTCGTGATCACGGTGACCGACGCCCACCGGAACCCCTACTTCAACATGGCCACCGTCGATGACGCCGGGCGGGCCACGCTGGTCATCCCACCCGTCGAGCCGATCGCCAACCGACAGGCCGCCCCGTCCGTGTACGACATGACGACCGTCGCCTACGTCGCGGACCCGGACTTCGTCCTCGAAGCCGACAGCCTGTTCGCGGGCCGAGTCCGCGCGGTCGTGGTGCCGCCCGAGCGCGCGATCGACATCGATACCGACCTCGACTTCCGTATCGCCGAGCTGATGCTGGCAGATCGGGCGTCGGCGACCGGATGAGCGGGTTCGCCGATCGGCTCCGTCTCGACGGGCGGGTGGCCCTCGTGACCGGTGGTGCCGGGCACATCGGGCGTGCGCTCGCGGTCGCGTTCGCGGACCTCGGGGCGACGGTCGCGCTCGCGGACCGTGAACCGGCCGTCACGGCGGCAGCCGCGGCCGCCGTGCAGAACTGCTCGCCGTTCGTCGTCGACTTCTCCGTCGACCGCGCCGCCGCGGAGCTGCCCGGCCGTGTCCACGGTGAGCTCGGGCGGCTGGACATCGTGGTCAACAACGCGGCGTTCGTCGGCGCGTCGAACCTCGAGGGTTGGGCCGTCCCGTTCGCCCAGCAGTCCGTGGAGACATGGCGAGCCGCGCTCGAGGTGAACCTGACGACGGCGTTCGCCCTGACCCAGGCGGCGGCGCCGCTGCTCGCCGCCTCGCGCCACGGGAGCGTCGTCAACGTGGCCTCCATCTACGGCATCGTCGGGCCGGATCACCGGCTGTACGAGGGCACGTCGATGGGCAACCCGGCTGCGTACGCGGCCAGCAAGGGCGGGCTCGTGCAGCTGACCCGCTGGTTGGCGACATCGCTCGCACCCGATGTCCGCGTGAACGCCGTCACGCCCGGCGGCATCCAGCGGGACCAGCCGGCGGCGTTCGTCGAGCGCTATGCCGCCCGGACGCCGCTCGGCCGGATGGCGACCGAGGACGATGTCGTCGGGGCGGTCACGTGGCTTGCCGGCGATCTGGCCGCCTACGTCACCGGGCACAACCTGGTCGTCGACGGCGGCTGGACGGCATGGTGACGGGCTCGTCGAGTCGACCCACGCGCAGGTTCGGAGTGACGGTCGGAGCCACCGCCTGAGGCGCGACGCCGACCCAGATGGGCCGGATCGCCCGGCGCGATATCCTGCGGACCATGCCGTCCCTGCACAGCCGGCTCGGAACCTGGGAGCTCGACAACGTCCACGCGTGGTCGGACCGCGCGCTGGAGATCCGGGCCCCGGCCGTGCGGCTCGTGGGTCCCGAGACGCGGGTGGCGACCATCGGCAGCTGCTTCGCCGCCGAGCTCGCCGCGATGATGGACGTCGTCGGCATCAAGGGCGCGATGCACCCGGGCGGCCTGTTCTACTCGACGACCACGATCCGCCAGGAGCTCGAGCGGATCGCGGGCGGCTGGCCGGAGCGGGCCGCCGAGCCCGCCTGGGCGGTGAACGGCGGCCTCGTCGACCCGTTCCGCGACTACGACACGATCTACCCCGACCGGGCGGCGCTCGACGCCGCGCGCTCGACCGCCGATGCGGCGGCCGGGGAGGTGTTCCAGGGCGCGAAGGTCGTCGTCGTGACGCTCGGCCTGATCGAGACCTGGCAGAGCCCGGTGACCCCCAGCACGTACCGCCAGATCCCCCACCCCGCCGCGTTCCCGTCGCTCGGACCGTCGTTCCACCGGCTGACGGTGACCGAGATGCTGGACGACCTCGAGCGCATCCGGACGGTGATCCGCGACCGGCTCGGGGCGGAGATGGTCGTCACCGTCTCGCCGGTCCCGCTGCACACGACGTTCACGCCGCTCGACGTGCGGGTCGCCAACGCGGAGTCGAAGGGCCGGATCCGGGCGGCGGTGTCGGAGTTCGTCGACCGCCACCCCGACGTGCACTACTTCCACTCGTACGAGATGGTCGTGACCGCCGAGCGGCAGAGCGACTACTTCCGCGACGACGGGCGCCACGTCCACCGGCACGCGGTCAAGTACATCGTCGCGGAGTTCCTGCGCCTGTACGCCGACCCGTCGCTGCAGCTGCACGACGTCGACAGCTCGTGGCTGACCCCGATCGACAAGACGGCGCCGATCCCGACCAGGGAGCCGAAGGAGCCGTCGCTCAGGGCCGCGGCCGGGACGAAGCCGGCGAAGGCGGCGAAGGCACCCGCCCCGGTCTGGCGGCGAGTCGCCCGAAGGACGAAGCGCGCCGTCGGCTCGGCGTTGGGCCGGGCGTAGGCGCCCGGACCGTCGATCCTCGCGCCGTCAGTGGCGCGCGATCCACTCCGCGAGGCTGCGCCCGGACGGCGGCTTCCCGGTCCGCGCGGTCCGGTCGTCGAGGCGGCCCAGCGCCCATTGCGCGTAGCGCACCCCGATCCAGCGGAACGGCTCGATCTCCCAGTTCCGCGACCGGTGGTTGACCAGGGGCAGCTCGGTCAGCGGGCTCCGCTCCCCGGTGATCAGGTCGGTCAGCGTGCGGCCGGCGAGGTTCGTCGTCGACACCCCGTGACCCACGTAGCCCCTGGCGGTGGCGATCCCCGTCGAGGGGTCGAACGCCATCGTCGGATGCCAGTCGCGGGGCATGCCCAGCGGGCCGCCCCAGGCGTGCGTGAACCGGACGCCCGCGACCGAGGGGAACCACTCGCGCACGAACGCCCGCAGCTTGTCATGGGTCGGCCCATGGAGGTCGTACGCCCGCCGGATCGGCGACCCGAACCGGTAGGGCGCGCCCCGGCCGCCGAACAGGATCCGGCCGTCCTCGGTGCGTGATAGGTAGTCGATCGACAGCCGGGTCGACGCCAGCGTCTCGCGGTTGGCCCAGCCGATCTCGGCCCACTGGGCGTCCGACAGCGGCTCGGTCAGGACGATCAGCGACCACAGCGGCACGAGCTGCCGATGGAGCCCGGGCAGCTCGGTCAGGTATGCCTCGCCGGCGAGGAGCACGACCGGTGCCCTGACCTCGCCGCGATCGGTCACAAGCGCCGCCCGCCCGCTCGCGTCCCTGGGGCGGATGTCGGTGACCGTCGTCCCCTCGACGATCCGCGTCCCGTCTCGCTCCACCACGCGGGCCAGGCCGCGGACGAGCCGGCCCGGGTGGACGACGGCCGCATCGCCCGACACGAGCGCCTCCACCGCTCCCGCGACCCGGACCCGCCCGGCGAGCTCGGCGGCGTCGATGATCCGGTAGCGATCCCCGAACCCGAACCGGCGGTATTCCTCGAGCGATGCCTCGAGCGCCGGCACGCCCTGCGGGCCCCGCGCGACGATGATCTCGCCGCCCTTGTGGAAGCCTGCGTCGATGCCCGACTCCGCGGTCGCCCGCCCGACCTCGTCGACCGCGTCGTAAGTCGCCTGCTGCGTCCGCCGGGCGGCGTCCTCGCCGTGGAGCTTCGCCAGGCGGTCCATCGAGATGTTGAGGTCGGGCGCGCACCAGGCGCCGTTGCGGCCCGACGCCCCGAACCCCGCGATCTCGCGCTCGACGATCACGATCCGCAGCGACGGATCGCGCCGGTGCAGGTAGTACGCGGTCCACAGGCCGGTGAGCCCGGCGCCGAGGATGGCGACGTCGGCATCGGTGGAGCCGTCGAGCGATGCGCGCGGCGTCAGGTCGTCGCCGGACGTCTCGAGCCAGTAGGAGACGGCGGCATGGCCGGGCGAGTCGCCGACATGCGGCTGCGTCACCGCGCCGCGAGCCAGCGCTCGATCAGCTCCCCGATCCGATCGCCGGCGTGGCCGTCCCACAGCGGCGGAGCCTCGGTCGGCGTCGGGAACCCGTCGGCCACGATCCCGCGGACGAGGCCGGGGACCTGCTCAGGCTCCGCCAGGCGGTTGGTCCCGTGCGTGATGGTGATGGGCCGCTCCGTGTTCGGTCGGACGGTCAGGCAGGGCACGCCGAGGACGGTGGTCTCCTCCTGGATGCCCCCGGAGTCGGTGACGACGAGCGCCGCGCCGCGGACCAGCGAGATGAACTCGATGTACCCCAGCGGGTCGATGACCCGCAGCCGGTCGTCGGACACGAGGCCGGCCGCCTCGAGCACGGGCCGGCCGCGCGGGTGCAACGGCACGACCAGCGGGAGCTCGGTCGCGACGCCCCGGAGCATCTCGACGACCCGCCTGGCCTGATCCGGCTCATCGACGTTGGCGGGCCGGTGCATCGTCGCGACCGCGTACGGCGGCGACACCCCGAGCCGCGCCTCGATGGCCGCCGAGTCGAACCGCTCGAGGTTCCCGAGCAGCGTGTCGATCATCGGGTTGCCGACGAAGTGGATGCGCTCCGCGCCGACGCTCATGCGCTCGAGGTTGGTGACGCCCTCGGGGCTGGTGACGAACAGCAGCTCGGACAGGAGGTCGGTGACCCGCCGGTTGATCTCCTCGGGCATCGTGTCGTCGAAGCTGCGAAGGCCGGCCTCCACGTGCGCGACAGGGCACAGCGTCTTGGCCGCGACCAGGGCGGCCGCCAGCGTCGAGTTCACGTCGCCGTACACCACCACGAGCGCCGGTCGGATGCCGGCGAACGCCCCCTCGAGCGCGACCATGAGCGCGGCCGTCTGACCCGCCTGGGTCCCGGAGCCGACCCCGAGATTGAGGTCGGGCTCGGGCAACCGGAGGTCTCGGAAGAACACGTCGGACATGGCCGCGTCGTAGTGCTGGCCGGTGTGGACGAGCCGCTGGTCGACGGCCCTCGTGCGGAGCGCCGCCACGACGGGCGCGGCCTTCATGAAGTTCGGCCGGGCGCCGACCACGTGTGCGACGGTGTGGGCCATGTCCCTCGGCTGCGCGCACCGCGGATCGACGTGCCCGCGGACTCGAGGCCGAGTATGCCTGCAGCGGTGGCCTTGCAATGGCACGGGTGGGGTCACGGGTGGGGTAGGGTTTGTCGTCCGCATCGGGGACCGATGCCAATGCCGAGGTAGCCGCCATGGCTCCGACCGCCACCACGCTCGACGAGCTGTTCCGGGCGCTCGACCTGTCGCTGACGCTCCGCCCCTCGTCCGAGGAGGAGGGCGCCTGGGCGTGCACGCTGGCCCGGCCCGATGGGGCGACGTTCGAGATCGAGTCGGTGACGTTCTTCGACGTGGACCCGGACACCGGCGACGAGTGGGTCGTCGAGCCGACGCCGTCGCGCGTGCTGGGCGTCCTCGCCGGCGGCGAGATCGAGGCCGAGGACGACGAGGGGGCGGGGGCGGCCGAGGAGACCGCGACCGCGGCCAAGGCGTTCCTGGGCGACGACGCCTACGCGGTGCTCCTCCAGCTGGACGAGGAGGGGCTGGACTAGCGCGGCGTCAGGCGTCGCCGAGCGAGGCGGCGATCGCGGCCGCGATGAGCAGCGGCACCAGCCACAGGATTGCGACGGTCGCGACGAGGCCGGTCACGGCGAAGGCAGCTAGCGCGAGCAGGGCGTCCACGGTCGTCTCCACGAGGCCGGACGGCGGTCGCCGCCCGTCCCGGGCAGCGTCGACCGTCGAGGGCACGCGGGCACCCGGCGCGGGTCGCCGGGGGCGATGGACGAATGACGATCAGGCGGCGGTGCCGATGACGTTCGCGAGCTCGTCCTCGGACGGCTCGACCAGGACCTGGCCGCTGGGCAGCGCCACGACCGGGATCGAGCGGTAGCCGGCGGCGTCGAGCATCCCGCGGACCTCGGCGTCGGCGGCGTCGACCCAGCGATACGGGGTCGCGGTCGCATCCAGGTAGCGGCGTGCCCTGCGGCAATCGGCGCACCATTCGGTGCCATAGACGGTGACGGTGTCGGGCGCGGGAAGACGGTGTGACGGCATGGCGCGCATTCTGCCCGACAGCCGGCGCCCGCGGGCCATCACCCCGCGGTCCTCGCCGCCATCGACGGACGTCCCACCCGGAGCGGTCGTGGATCGCCGGCGCCGAGATCAGCCGACGCGGAAGATCAGCCGACGCGGTAGCGCGACCGGGCGCCGGGACCGTCGGCCGGCGTGGCGTCCTCGCCCGGCTTGGCCGCCGCGCCTGCGCCGGGCCCCGCGGTCGAGGTGCGGACCTGGCCCACGAGGAGCCGGCGCAGGATCGACGCCCGGCGCACCGCCCGCCGCTCCTCGGCCCCCGACAGCCGGACCCCGCCGAACCGCACGAGCCCGTAGTCGGCCGCCAGCAGGTCAAGCCCGAGCGCCCCGGTCCCGGTGTCGCGCAGCCTCCCGGCGTGCTCGGCGGGTGTCTCGCCGTCCTCCCGTCGCACGCCCGGGCGCGAGGCGAGGTCCTCGAGCAGCTCGCGGTAGGCCGCGACCGCGTCGGCCGGCCGGCGGCGGCCCAGCCGCGACCCGCGCCGCCGTCGCGCGATCCGCTCCCGGTCGGTCTCGTCGCCACGGTCGATCCAGCGATCCTCGTCCTCGACCTCCTCGTCGACCCGCGGCCGCCGCATCCACAGGGTGATGAGCACGATGACCGCGACCACCGCCAGTGCGACCGCGATCGCGACCAGCACCAGCGTCATCGGCGTCGTCACGGTGGGCGCGACGGGCGGCGCGAGCGAGGGCGTGGGCGGCGTCTGCACGTCCCGCGGCCGGGCCCCGAGGACCTTGAGCAGCTGCGCGATGAACAGGGCGATGGCGGCACAGACCACGACGATCCGCAGGCTGCGCCGGTCGAACCCGACGACGAACCCGAGCACGAGCAGCGACGGGATCGCGACGCCCAGCACGGTCACGATCGCCGGGCCGGCGACCGCAGAGGTCACGAAGGCCGTGGCGGCGATGCCGGCCAGGAGCAGGGCCGTGAGCCCGAGCCAGACCGGGTTGCGGCGCCAGTCGATGCTGCCCGCCCCGGCTCCCGAGCCCACCAGCGTGAGCCGGCTCAGGGTGAGCGACGCGATCCCCGCCACGAGGAACACCACGACCTCGCCGGTCGTGTCCGAGAGGAACGCCGAGCGGTACGGGTCGCCGACCATGCCGCCGACGATCGCCGCCAGCGCGATCCCCGGCGTGCCCACGGCGAGCGCGGTGGAGATGGGTCGCGGGTCGGGTGGCAGTCGCGCGTACGGGACGCCGCGCAGGAAGGCGACGCCGGCCACGAAGCCGCCGAGGTTCGCGATGATCGCGGCGCCGATCGCGTCGATCCCGCGCTCGCCGAGGATCGATCGGACCTCCGGGGACGCCAGCCATCCGACGGTGGCGACGCCGATCGTCAGTACGGCGGCCACGAGCGGCCAGCGGTCGCCGGCACGCGGCTCGAGCCACTTGGCCGCCGCGAGGCCGAGCACGCACGCGAGCAGGGTGCCGGGGATGCCCAGCGTGGGGCCGCGGAGCGCGAACGCCTGGAGCAGGCCGGCGAGCACGGCGGTCCACGCGGCCTCGGCGAGCACCGCCAGCGCGATCGGGGCGAGGACGAGCGGGGACGGGATCCGGCGGACCCCACGCGTGGTGCCGCCCGGGTCAAGGCCTTCCGCGCTCATGGGGGCCTTCATGGGGCGACGACCAGTCGCTCGGCGGTCCGCCAGTGGGCGTCGAGGACGGCCCGCCGGGCCGTGAACCCGAGGGATCGCGCCCTGGCGGCCTCGCGCTCCGCCTGGGCGCCGCTGGTGATCACCACGACGTCCGCCCCCGCCTGCTCCAGCCGGCGCAAGGCCGCCGCGAACGGCCGCGGGTCGCGCGCCGTCAGCACCAGCACCGTCGTCCCGGGCCGGACCGTGCGCGCGATGAGGCCGAGCAGCCGTTCGAACGGCGCCGAGGCGTGGGCCGACAGGCGCGCCAGCAGGTCGAGGACCCGCTGAACCTGGCCCGGCGAGGACGACACGGCGACGCGCGCGATCCGCGACTCGGCGCCGGTGTAGCCGGCCGCCATCAGGCCGAAGGCGACGTGCCGCCGCCCGAGCGTCCGGGCGAGCGAGCCGGCCACGACGTACAGCGACTCGACCTCGTCGCTCCCGAAGCCCGCCTCCCACGCGGCGCCATCGATGGTCTGGACGTCGAGCGCGATCAGGACCTCCCGCTCCCGCGAGGGCTCGAAGCGCTTGGTCATCGGGCGGCCGACCCGCGCGCTTGTCCGGGCGTGGATCCGGCGGATCGGGTCGCCGGCGGCGTAGGGGCGGACGCCCGCGAACCGCGACGGGTCCTCGGCGAGGCCCGTCCGGGCGCGGTCGAGGTCGCCCCAGCGGTCGGGTGGCTCGATCTCGGTGGTGGGGACCGTCCGCGGCCAGACCAGGAACGTGTCGACCTCGGGCCGGACGTCGGCCGCCGCGCGCCGTGCGAACGGGTCGCCCACGGACAGGTCGACCGGCCCGATCCGGAACACGCCGCGCCGGTCGGCCCCGACGTGGAACCGGCGCACGACGCGCTCCCACGGCCGGAGGGTCCAGGCGTTGCGCAGGACCTCGGTGCCCGGTTCGGCGCCATCGGCCAGATCGCGCTCGCGGACGACGACGCCGTTTGACGCCCCGTCATCGGCCCGCAGCCACGGGAGCGGCAGCCGCCGTCGGTTCCAGACCTCGATCTGCATCGGGATCTCGTCGCCGAACGCCGCGCGGCGCGCATCGAGGTGGCGCGTGTAGCGCACGTCCCGGACGCCGGCGCGCGCCCAGACGGCCTGCACGACCTCCACCAGCAGCGTGACCAGCCCGAGCACGATCGCGATCGGCACGTCGAGGCCGCTGCCGATGACGATCAGCGCGATCGCGAGCAGGACCCTGGCGGCCATCGGTCAGCGCGTCCTCGTCGGGAGTGCCGGTTCGCCGTCCCGCCTCAGTCGGCGAGCACGGGCGGGACCGCGACCGCGTCCAGGATCGCCGCCAGGACCGTGTCGGCGGTCGCGCCATGGAGCGTTCGGTCGAGGTCGAGCATCAGCCGGTGGGCCAGAACGGCCGGGGCGACGCCCTTGACGTCGTCGGGCGTCACGAACCCGCGGCCCTCGAGGACGGCGGCGGCCTGCGCGGCGCGGTACAGGGCGACCGTCGCGCGCGGGCTGGCGCCGAGGTCGATGTCGGGGTGCGCGCGGGTCGCCCGGACGAGCTCGACCAGGTAGGCCTCGACCTCGTCGGCGACGCGGATCGTGCGGACCCGGTCCCGGACGGCGAGCAGGCGCTCGCGGTCGATGACGGGCTGGATCGTGTCCAGGGGGTCGGCGGCGTCCTGGTGGCGGCGCGCGACCTGGCGCTCCCCCTTGGCGTCGGGATAGCCGATGCGCGCACGCAGCAGGAACCGGTCGAGCTGGGCCTGCGGGAGTGCAAACGTGCCCTCGAACTCGACCGGGTTCTGGGTCGCGAGGACGATGAACGGATCCGGGAGCCGACGGGTGGTCCCCTCGACCGACACCTGGCGCTCCTGCATCGCCTCCAGCAGCGACGACTGCGTGCGCGGCGTGGCCCGGTTGATCTCGTCGACCAGCAGGACGTTCGTGAACACGGGGCCGTGGACGAAGCGCAGGCCGCCGGGCTCGAACAGGCTGGCGCCGGTGACGTCGGATGGGAGCAGGTCCGGCGTGCCCTGGATGCGCGCCGTGTCGAGGGACAGCGCGCGGGCGACGGCCCGCGCCAGCAGCGTCTTGCCCGTGCCCGGGACGTCCTCGACGAGCACGTGCCCGTCGGCCAGCAGCGCGATCGTGACCAGCCGGACGGTCTCGTCGCCGCCGACCACGGCCCGCCCCACCGCGCCCCGCAGGTCCGACCACAGCCGGCGTCCGGCCGTTGCGTGGTCGCCCGCGGCGGCGCTCTCGGACACGGTCTCGGCCATCCGCTCCTCCATCGGGCGCCCGTGCACCCTCTCTCGGAAGCCTACTCGCCGTCGCGCCCGCGGGTTCCCGCGATCACGGTGGCGGAGCCGGCGACCCACGCCGTATCGTCATCGAGCCAGCCCGTCACCATGTCCGTCGTCGTCGCTCGAGGTGATCGTGTCGCTTCCGTCGCTCGCCCGCATCCCGGCGCCGCCCGACCCGATCCTTGGCCTCGCCGAGGCATACCGCAGCGACGCGCGGGAGCAGAAGGTCAACCTCTCGTCGGGCGTGTTCGTCGACGAGACGGGCACGACGCCGGTGCTGCCGACGGTCATCGAGGCCGAGCGCCGCCTCGCCGAGGCCGCCGGCACCAAGCTCTACCGGCCGATCGACGGCGAGCCCGCCTATCGCGATCTCGTGCGGGCCCTGGTCTTCGGCGCGGACCACGAAGCGGTCACGTCCGGGCGCGCCCTCGCGACCCAGACCCCCGGCGGCACGGGCGGCCTCCGCGTCGCGGCCGACCTCCTGCACCAGACCGGCGCCGGCCAGACGCTGTGGATGAGCGAGCCGACCTGGCCCAACCATCCGCAGCTGTTCCACGCCGCGGGCTTCCGGATCCGCACGTACCCCTACACCGACGCGACGGGGCGCCGGATCGACGATGCGGCGATGCTCGAGGCGCTCGGCTCGGCCTCGCCAGGTGACGTGGTGCTGCTCCATGGGGCGTGCCACAACCCGACCGGCGTGGACCCGTCGCCGGACCTGTGGCGGCGGATCGGCGACCTGGTCGAGGAGCGCCGATTGCTGCCGCTCGTGGACCTCGCCTACCAGGGGTTCGGCGACGGGCTGCGCGAGGACGCCGCGGGCCTGCTCGAGCTCGTGCGGCCGGGCGTGGAGCTGCTGGTCTCGACATCGTTCTCGAAGACGTTCTCGCTGTACGCGGAACGGGTCGGGGCGATGCTGGTGATCGCCTCCTCGGCTGCCGATGCGAACGCCGTCCAGAGCCACGTCAAGGCCGCGATCCGCACCAACTACTCCAACCCGCCGGCCCACGGCGCCGACATCGTGCGCACGATCCTGGCGGACCCGGACCTGCGGACACGGTGGGAGGCGGAGCTGGCCGCCATGCGCGACCGGATCAAGGGCAATCGCCGCTCGCTGGTCGAGGCGCTCGAGGCGCGGTCGATCCCCGGCGACTGGGGCGGCATCGCCACGCAGCGCGGGATGTTCGCGCTGCTCGGGCTGTCGACGCACCAGGTCGCGCGGCTGCGCGAGGAGCACGCGGTGTACGTGGTCGGACACGGCCGGATCAACGTGGCCGGGTTCACCTCCGCGAACCTCCACCCATTCGCGGACGCGCTGGGCGCGGTCCTCGCCTCGTCCTAGGCGACGAGGTCCGCCCGGCCGCGGTCGATCCTCGCCCACAGGAGCGCCGCGCCCGGCCAGGCCGCGGTTCCGCTGATCGCCTCGAGGGCGTCGCGCGGATCGGCCGGGTAGGTCTCGCGCAGCAGCCGCCGCGACCTCTCGACCACCGCCCGGTTGTGCCGCGTCCAGCGTACGACCAGCAGCCGCGAGCCGGCCCCGATCGCCTCGGCCTTCTCGGCGCTCCAGCGGATCAGCTGCTCGAGCCTGCGCAGCTCGGACTCGAGCTCGGTCGCCACCGTCAGCTGCGCACCCGGGTCGTGGAGGGCGAGGTCGATCCAGCCGCGCACCGGCCGCCGCACGGCCACCTCCGGCGTGACCTGCCAGCGGGGGTGCAGCGACGCGATCAGGACCTCGGCCATCCGGACCTGGTGCCGGTCGCGGATCCGCGGCCCGGTCTCCGGATACACCCGGGCGGCGAGGTCCGCCCCCAGCGCGGCCGCGGCCCGGGCGTACGTCTCGAGCGTCGGCCGGATGGACCCATCCTCCAGGCGCGCGACGACCGTTGGATCGACGCCCGCCAGCCGCCCGACCGCGGCACGGGACGCGCCGGCATCCTCGCGCATGCGGCGAAGGTCCTCGGCGAGGCGCAGGCGCAGCATCGCCGCGTGACGGTCGGCGTCGATCTGGAGCCGCGTGCGAGCCATGCGGCAGTCAACCACGCGGCCCTCATCGGCCAATTACCCGGCGGCCTCGTCGCCGCCTGCGTGCCACGCAGGTTTTCCTGTCGCCCGAATCATCGGCTGGCGTGCGACGCCGGTCCCCGACGCGATTCAGCGGGGAACCCGCCCAATCTGGCAGCGCATCGTGCGCCGGACGCCAGCCGCGGGTCGTCGCGACATGAATTCGTGCGTGGTGCGCCGGGTTCGGACGACGAGCGGTGGCGGCGGGCGGGCGAGGCGCTTACGCGGCGGCCGGCGTGCGCACGAACCAGGCACGGACCCGTGCCCACGCGCGGCCCCGTTCCTCGGGCGTCGTCAGCGGGATCACCGCCAGCAGCAGGGACAGCGACCCGTACCACAGCGCCGGCAGCGCCAGCATCGCGCACACCGGTACCGTCCAGCGCTGGTTGCGCGGCGCGCCCCAGACGACGAGCAGCACGCCGATCGGCAACCGGACGAGGAGCGGGATCGGGATCGCCGCCCACGTGCCGCCCTTGCCCTGGTTCGCCACCAGCAACTCCACCCAGGCGCGCCACTGCCCGGGCAGGATCAGGAACGAGACCGCCAGCACGAGCGCCGTCGCCCCCAGGGCGATGACCAGGGACCGCCACTCCCGTCGCAGCGCGAACCACAGCAGCGCGACGCCCGGCGTGATCTTGGTCAGGATCACGAACGCCCAGGTCCATGGCCGCCGGAACCCGGCCACGATCGCGACGGCCAGCAGCAGCGTGATGTTGCCGCCCGCGATCTCCATCGCCCCGACCACCAGCCCGAGCAGGAACAGGTCCGGGCCGGTCAGCCAGTAGACGGCGCCGATCAGGATCGCCGTCCACGCCGCGACGAACACCGCCCACGGCAGCAGGTCGAGCGGGTAGACCAGCTGGGCGAACGCCGGCGAGTACGGGTAGGCGCCGATCGTGTTCCAGTCGCTCCGGCCGGTGTACAGGTCGGCGAGGTTGAGGCCGTAGTAGGATCGCGCGTCCTGCGCCGTCACCACCTGCCCCGAGAACGGGTCGCTGACGTTGATCGCCGGATTGGACAGCGCGATCACGGCCACCCACATCGCCACGGCCACGATGAGGCCGGCGAGGTGGCGCGGGTCGTGGATGTCGAACCGGCGGCGCATGACGCCGGTCATTGTCAGCGACGGCGCCAGCGCCGGGCCTAGGAATCCCAACGACCGACGGGGATGGTCCGTCGGTCGTCGAGTCGCGTTCGCAGCGCGGATGTAAATAAGGCCAAGGCAGTGATACCACCACCGAGAGTGAGGATCGCAGGCCCGTCAAGAGCCCCGCTCCACCCCGGACCTCCCCGTACCATTCGGAACATGAAGGTCGGACTGGTCCTGCCGATGAATGATTCCGATGGAAATGGTGCATCGGCCTGGCCGAGGGTCCGCCAGCTGGCCACGATGGCCGAGTCGGGAGGCATCGACAGCCTGTGGGTCTACGACCACCTGATCTTCCGATTCCCGGGCGAGGCCGAGGACGGGACCCACGAGGCGTGGACCCTGCTGGCGGCCGTCGCGGCCGTCACGGAGCGGGCGGATCTGGGCACCATCGTCCTGGGCACCGGATTCCGGCCACCCGCGCTGCTGGCGAAGATGGCCGCGACCCTCGACGAGGTGTCGGGCGGGCGGCTGATCCTCGGGCTCGGGACGGGCTGGCACGAGCCGGAGTACCAGGCCTTCGGCTACCCCTTCGACCACCGGGCCGGGCGGTTTGAGGAGGCGCTGTCGATCATCGGGCCGCTGGTCCGTGGCGAGCGCGTGACGCTCAAGGGCCGGTGGCACGAGGTCGACGACGCGGCCCTGATCCCGCCGCCCCCGCGGCCGGCACGGCGGCCCGGCCGGATGCCGATCCTCGTCGCCGCGAAGGGCGAGCGCGTGCTGCGCCTGACCGCCCGGCACGCGGACCAATGGAACGCGGCCTGGTTCGGCCTCCCCAACGACCGCTTCGCGCAGCGACGTGCCGACCTCGTCGCCGCGTGCGAGGCCGAGGGTCGCGACCCCGCCACGCTCGAGGTCACCGTCGGCCTCACGCTCGACGCGTCGGGTCCGTCGGGCCGGCCCGGGGCGCCCGAGGCGCTCCCGCCGGACGTCGACGAGGTGGCCCGCGCCTTCGACGCGTGGCGTGACGTCGGGGTCGGGCATCTCCAGGTGGACCTGCGGCCGGTCGAGGAGCGGACGATGGACATCCTGCTCGCGGCGCGCTCGAAGCATCTGGGAGGGTCGTGACGATGACCGAGCCGGCCGGCGGATCCAAGTGGACGAGCGAGCAGCTTGCGGGCCTCCCGGAGCACGTCGCGCGCAACCGCGCCTCGTGGGATTCGTTCGCCCACGAGTACGTCGCCAACGGCGAACGCAGCTGGGCGCTCGCCGCGGGCGAGGAGACGTGGGGGATCTTCGGCGTCCCCGAATCGACGCTCCACCTGCTGCCCGACGACCTCGACGGCCTGGACGCCATCGAGCTCGGCTGCGGCACCGGCTACGTCTCCGCCTGGCTGGCGCGTCGCGGCGCGCGGCCGGTGGGCATCGACAACTCACCGAAGCAGCTCGAGACGGCGACCCGCCTCCAGGCCGAGCACGGTCTCGACTTCCCGCTCCTGCTCGGCAACGCCGAACGCGTCCCCTACCCCGACGCGTCGTTCGACTTCGCGATCAGCGAGTACGGCGCGGCGCTGTGGGCCGATCCGTATGCCTGGATCCCCGAGGCGGCTCGCCTCCTGCGACCCGGCGGCCGGCTCGTGTTCCTGACCAACCACGTGCTGGCGTTCCTGACCGTGCCCGACCTCGAGGCCGACGGGCCCGCCGACGAACGGCTCAAGCGGCCGATGTTCGGGATGCACTCGATCAGCTGGCCGGACGAGCCGGACGCGGTCGAGTTCCACCTCGCGCACGGCGACTGGATCCGGCTCCTGCGAGCGAACGGGTTCGAGGTCGAGGACCTGGTCGAGGTCCGGGCGCCCGAGGGCGCGACGACCAGCTACGACTGGATGAGCCCCGAGTGGGCGCGCCAGTGGCCGTGCGAGGAGGCCTGGAAGGCCCGCAAGGTCGGCTGACCGCCGGACACGACGAAACGGGCCGGCCTCCCGAAGGAGACCGGCCCGCAGTACGCGAGTCGAACGGTGTGAGGTCTAGTCCTTGACGATCACCGTGCGCTCGCAATCGCTTGCGACGGTGTCGTTCGACCCGGCGACCACGACGTCCCAGCCGTCGCCACACGAGACGTTGTCGGCCGCGCTGTCGCCGCCGGTGACGAAGACGTCGTTGCCGGCGTTGCCGGATAGGGTGTCGGCGCCACCACCACCGTTGATGGTGTCATTGCCCTTGCCACCCTTGATGGTGTCCGGGCCGCCGTTGCCGTCGATCGTGTCGGCGCCCTTGCCGCCGGAGATGTCGTCCGCCCCGGCGTTGCCGCTGATCGTGTCCTTGCCGTCGTTGCCGAACAGGTCGTCGGGGCCGCCGCGACCGTTGATCGTGTCGTTGCCGTCGCGGCCGCGGATCGTGTCGTGGTTCGCGGTGCCGTTCAGGGTGTCGGGACCGTTCGTGCCGTCGATGGTGGCCGCCAGGGCCGTCGTCGGGATGGCGAGGGCCGCGACGAGCGCCAGGCCGACGGCGGCGCGACGCAGATGGGTACGAGTGGGCATGTGCATTAGGTTGAGGCCTCCTCTACGGATGTCCCCCACAGGACGTCGTCCGACCCTAGCGGAGAGGACGCCTACGGAGCCCGTGCCCCGGGGCGCAGGGCCTCGCAACGGCCCGACAACGGGGCCCCCGCGCCGATCAGACTTGCGCCGGCCCCGCGTCGTCGCCACGATGTCGCTCGTTGCGCGCCAGCCCTGACGCACGGAGGCTCGTGTCCCATGTCGCTCGCCGCCGAGCCCGACTCGGCCGACCTGGATCCCCCCGACCTGGATCCCCCGGACCTGGATCCCCCGGACGTCGATCGGCCCGACCTCACCGATCGCCCGGTCGTGCTCCGGGCCCGCGACCTCCACAAGCGCTTCGGCGCCATCGAGGCCGTCCGCGGCGTCGGCTTCGAGATCCACGAGGGCGAGACGTACGGCCTCCTGGGCCCCAATGGCGCCGGCAAGACGACCACGATCTCGATGATCTGCGGCCTCCTCGCCCGCGACGGGGGCGAGGTCGTGCTCGACGGGGCCGCGATCGACATCGGCGACGTCGCGGCCAAGGCGGGCATCGGCTACGTGCCCCAGGAGCTCGCGATCTACCCGGATCTCACCGGTCGCGAGAACCTCGACTTCTTCGGGCGGCTGTACGGCATCGGCGGCAAGGACCTGAAGGAGCGCGTGGCGGGCGTGCTCGCGCTGATCGGCCTCGCCGAGCGCGCGGGCGACCGGGTCCAGACCTACAGCGGCGGCATGCAGCGCCGGCTCAACATCGGCGTCGGGCTGCTCCACCGGCCGCGCCTGCTGGTGCTCGACGAGCCGACCGTGGGCGTCGATCCCCAGAGCCGCAACGCGATCCTCGAGTCGGTCGCGGCGCTCGGTCGCGAGGGCATGGCGATCCTGTACACGACGCACTACCTCGAGGAGGCCGAGCGTTTGTGCGACCGGGTGGGGATCATCGACGCGGGTGAGATCCGGGCCGAGGGGACGACACGCGACCTCGTGGCGTCGATCGGGCAGCGCGACCGGGTCCGCCTCTCGGTCACCGGCGAGGTCGTGGCCGCGGCGTCCGCGGTCCGCCAGGTCGAGGGCGTCACGGAGGTCGGCGTGCGCGGCGACGGGCTCGAGATCCTCGTGACCGACGCCCGAGGCCTGCTGATCCGGCTCCTCAACGCCGTCGAGGACGCGGGCGCGGTGGTCCGCAGCGTGGACGTCGTGGAGCCCGATCTCGAGGCCGTGTTCCTGCACCTGACCGGGCGAGCCCTGCGCGACAGCGTGGACTGACGTGTCCTCGCTGCGCATCGCCCTCCTGATCGCGGCCAAGGACCTCCGGCAGCGGTACCGCGACCGGTCGGCGCTGATCTTCGCGGTCATCGCGCCGCTCGGCCTCGCGCTGATCTTCAGCCGGCTGATCGGCACCAGCGCCGAGTTCCACGCGAAGTGGGTGGTAGCCGACCTCGACGGCGGCGAGCTGGCGATGGTCCTGCGCAACGACGTGATCGGGTCGATCGCCACGTCGGGCGTCGTGGACGTCTTCGACGTGCCCACCGAGGAGGCGGCACGGGCCATGGTCGAGGCCGGCGACGCCGACACCGCGTTCGTCATCCCGCAGGGTTTCACCGCGGCGATCGAGTCGGGTCGTCCCACCACGCTCGAGGTCGTCGGGTCGCGGACGAGCGGGCTGGCCACCGACGTCGCGAAGGCCGTGGCCTCGCGGTTCGGGGCAGGCGTGGCCGGCACCCAGCTGGCGGTGTCCACCGTCGCGTCGCTGGCCGGCCCGTCGCTGGCACCGGCCGAGCAGCAGCGGATCGCCGAGGCGGCACGGACCGCGCCCCCGGCCGTCGCCGTCGTCGAGGTCACCACCGAGCTCCGCGCGCTCGACTTGGCCACGTTCTTCAGCGCCTCGATGGCGATCCTGTTCCTGTTCTTCTCGGCCCAGTCGGGGCTGCTGAGCGTGTTCGAGGAGCGGCGTGAAGGCACGCTGCGACGGATCCTCGCCGCGCCCGTCGGCCCCGGCACGATCCTCGTCGGCAAGCTGCTCGGCGCGTTCGTCACCAGCGTGATCGCGATGGTGACGCTGGTCGTCGCGACGACGCTGCTCATCGGCGCCGACTGGGGGCCGCCGGCGGGCGTGGTGGCCCTGATCCTGGGCGCGATCGTCGCCGCCCTCGGCATCTCGGCGCTGGTGATCTCGTTCGCCTCCTCGCAGGACGCGGCCGGGTCGGCGACGGCCGCGGTGGGCATCACGCTCGCGATCATCGGCGGCACGTTCGCCCCGAGCGCCCAGGCGCCCGAGGCGTTCGCGACCCTGTCGCTGCTGACGCCCCATGGCTGGTTCCTGCGCGGGATGGGCGACCTCCACGGCGCGGGCGGCGGGATCGCGACCGCGGCGCCCGCCGTCGTCGTGCTGGTCGGGATCGGCCTGGTCACGGGGACGCTCGGCGTCCTGCGGGCGCGACGGCTGGTCTCGCTGTGAGCGGCGTCCGCAAGGCGCTCGCGATCGGGCGCGTCAACGTCCTCCGCCAGCTGCGCGACCGGGGCGACCTGTTCTTCGTGCTCGTCCTGCCGACGCTGATCATCGTGGCGCTGGGCCTGCAGTTCGGCGGGACCACCAGCGCGCGGTTGGGCGTCGTGGCCCCCGCGGGCGACGCGGACGCCGCGGCGCTGGTCGACGCGATCCGGGCCGACGACACGCGCTTCGACGTGCGGTCCGTGAGCGACGAGGCCACCCTGCGCTCGAAGGTCGAGCACGGGGAGCTCGAGGCCGGGCTCGTGATCCCCGACGGGTTCTCCGCGGCGCTGCGCGATCCCGCCACGGGCACGGTCGAGCTGCGCTACCTGGGCACCACGGGGGCGCTGGCGCAGGGCCTGCGGGAGCCGATCGAAGCCGCGGCGGCCCGGGTCGCGGCGATCGCCACGGCCGCACGGATCGCGGAGGGCGAGGGCGTCGGCACGTTCGACGCGGCGCGGGCGGCGGCCGAGGCCGGGTACGCATCGGTCCCCGGCGTGGTGGTGTCGGTGAGCCGGATCGGCGAGCCCGGCACGTTCGCCGGGTTCACGCAGTTCACGTTCGGCGCGTCGACCCAGCTCGTCATGTTCACGTTCCTGACGTCGATGACGGCGTCGCTGCGCCTGGTGCTGACGCGCAAGCTGGGCGTCTCGCGGCGCATGGCCTCGACGCCGACCTCCCCCACGACGATCGTGGCCGGCGAGGCGATCGGCCGGTTCGGCGTGGCGGTGTTCCAGGCGGCCTACATCGTCATCGTGTCGGCGCTGCTGTTCGGCGTGTCGTGGGGCGACCCGCTGGCCGCCGGGGCGATCGTGGTGGTGTTCGCGCTCGTGTCGGCCGGCGCGGCGATGCTACTGGGGGCCACGGCCCGCACCGGGGAGCAGGCGTCGTCGCTGGGCGTGTTCCTCGGGCTGGCTCTTGGGGCGCTGGGCGGCTGCATGATCCCGCTCCAGATCATGCCCGCGACGATGCAGTCGATCGCGCGGCTGATCCCCCACTCGTGGGCGCTGACGGGGCTGCAGTCGCTGATCGCCGACGGCGGCGGCATTGCCTCGGTGGCCCCGAACCTGGCGGTGCTGACCGGCTTCGCGGTCGTGCTCCTCGCGCTCGCCAGCTGGCGGCTGCGGCGGGCGATCGTCGGCTGAGACCCGGTCCTCGCGGTTGCCGACGCGGGCCGCCGCGGGCCGCCGCGCGTGGCCGACCACCTCACCTGACGCGCTGACCCTGCGTGCGACGCAGGTTTCCGCGTCGCTCCGACGGCGATCGTGCGTGGCACGCCGGCCCGAGCGCCGAATCGGGCCGTCCAGCACCCGAATCGCGCAGGAATCGTGCGTGGCACGCCAGCCTCTGCGCGCAGCGACACGAAAACGTGCGTCCGGCGCGGCCCCCGGCCGAGGCACCCGCTGGACAGCCGCGGCGCCCGACGATATCCTTCACGTCGCATTGACTATCTACGTGCCATGTAGGGCACGCCGCCACGAGGCCACGCGACACCCATGAGCCAGGGGATCGAGATCCCGCGCCCGCCGCGCAAGCGGGCAGCGAACGCAGCCACGAACGACGACGCGAGGCGCCGCCGGCTCCTCAGCGACCTGCTCGACGAGCTGACCTCCCACAGCCCCGCCGACATGCTGCGCTACATGCGCCGCTGGCCGACGGGGCCGCTGAGCCTCGTCCACCTCCAGGTGCTGACCGTCCTCGAGACCGAGGGCCCCGTGCCGATGGGCACGCTCGCGGACTCGCTCGACGTGTCCCAGGCCAGCGCCACGGGCATCGTCGACCGGATGGAGCAGCGCGGCCTCATCGAGCGCCGCCGCAACGACGAGGACCGGCGCGTGATCCGGGTCGCCCTCACCGAGGCGGGCACCCGGCTCCTCGCCGGCGTCGCCGCCGACCGGCGCGAGCGGCTCGGCTTCCTGCTCGCCGAGCTGTCCGACGACGAGCTCGACGGGTTCCTCCGCGGCTCCCGTGCGCTGCGTGCGGCGCGCGCCCGGCTCGCCGCGCGGTTTGCCCTGCCCGACGACCAGCTGATCAAGCCCACCAGGCCCCACGACGAGGCGACGCGATGATCGACCTGTTCCGCCAGTACCTGCCCGCCTACCGCTGGCCGCTCGTGTTCGTCCTGATCCTGCTGTCGATCCAGGCCGTCGCGAACCTGTTCCTGCCTGAGCTCAACGCCGACATCATCAACAACGGCGTCGTGACCGGCGACATCGACTACATCCTGCGCACCGGCGGCTTCATGCTGCTGGTGACGGGCATCCTCGGCGTCGCCGCCGTCATCGGCGTCTACTGGAGCGCCAAAGTCTCGATGGCCTTCGGACGGGACGTCCGGAGCGGGATCTTCCGGAAGGTCGAGACGTTCTCGCAGGTCGAGGTCAACACCTTCGGCGCCGCGAGCCTGATCACGCGCAACACCAACGACGTCCAGCAGGTCCAGCAGGTCCTGCTGCTTGCGCTGACCCAGATGATCTCGGCACCGATCCTGGTCATCGGCGGCCTGATCATGGCGCTCCGTCAGGACGTGCCCTTGTCGGGCGTCCTGCTCGTGATCATCCCGATCATGATCGCGCTCATCGGTACGGTCATGTACAAGGCCATCCCGCTGTTCCGGGCCCTCCAGAAGAAGATCGACCGGATCAATCTCGTGATGCGCGAGACCCTCGCCGGCGTCCGCGTGATCCGCGCCTTCGTCCGGACCGGCCACGAGGAGGCCCGCTTCGACGAGGCGAGCCTGGACCTGATGGACACCGGCCTGCGCGTGAACCGGCTGTTCGCGATCACGCTCCCGTCCCTGATGCTGATCATGAACCTGTCCACCGTGGCGGTCCTGTGGCTGGGCGCCTATCGGGTCGACAGCGGCGAGATGCCCATCGGCAACCTGACCGCCTTCCTGCAGTACATCGCGCTGATCCTGTTCTCGATCATGACCGCGGTGATCCTGTTCGTGATGGTCCCGCGCGGCCAGGTGTCCGGCGCCCGCATCCAGGAGGTGCTCAGGACCGAGCCCACGATCTGGGACCCGCCGACGCCCATCTCCCCCATCCGCCGCGGCCAGGTCGAGTTCCGCGACGTCGAGTTCCGCTACCCGGGCGCCGAGGAGCCGGTCCTCCGCCACGTCTCGTTCCTGGCCAACCCGGGCGAGACCACGGCCATCGTCGGATCGACCGGCAGCGGCAAGTCCACGCTGATCAACCTGCTGCCTCGCTTCTACGACGCGACGTCCGGCGCCGTCCTCATCGACGGGGTGGACGTCAAGGAGATGGACCGCCAGGACCTGTGGTCCCGGATCGGGATCGTGCCCCAGAAGGCGTTCCTGTTCGGCGGCACCATCGCGAGCAACCTCCGCTTCGGCGACCAGGACGCGACCGACGAGGACCTGTGGCGCGCGCTCGAGATCGCGCAGGGCCGCGAGTTCGTCGAGGAGATGGAGGCCGGGCTCGACAGCCCGATCGCGCAGGGCGGCACCAACGTGTCCGGCGGGCAGCGCCAGCGGCTCGCGATCGCGCGGGCCCTGGTCAAGCGCCCCGACGTCTACGTGTTCGACGACAGCTTCTCGGCCCTCGACTTCCGGACCGACGCGCGGCTGCGCGCGGCGCTCGGGCGGGAGCTGGGCCACGCGACCGTGATCATCGTCGCCCAGCGCGTGGGCACGATCCTGCGCGCCGACCGGATCGTGGTGCTGGACAACGGCGGGATCGCCGGCATCGGCACCCACGAGGAACTGATGCGGACCTGTGAGACCTACCGCGAGATCGTCCTGTCCCAGGTGACCGAGGAGGAGGTCGCATGAGCGGGCCGGCCGGCGGCGACAACGGCAGCGACGGCACCACCCCGCGGCACGACGGCGCCGCGAACGACGGCGCCGCGAACAACGGCGCCAGCGGCGCCAGCACCGGCGATGGCGCCCGCCCCGGCGGCTCCAGGCCGCTCCGGGCCGTCGGCAACCAGCCGGCGATCGCCGGTGCCGGAGCAGCCGCGCCACGCCCGATGGGCAGGCCAGGCGGCGGTCCGGGCTTCATGGGCGGGATGAACCTGCCCGCGCCCAAGCCCAAGAGCTTCAAGGCCTCGTTCCGGCGGCTGCTCGGCGAGCTGCGGCCGGAGGGTCCCAGGATCCTGGTCGTCCTCGCCCTCGCGGTCGGCAGCGTGCTGTTCGCGATCGTCGGGCCCAAGATCCTGGGCCAGGCCACCAACGTGATCTTCGCCGGCGTCGTCGGCCAGCAGATGCCGCCGGGCGCCACGGTCCAGCAGGTCGTCGACGGCCTGAACGCGACCGGCCAGACCAACCAGGCCCAGATGGTGGCCAACATGCAGGGGATCGTGCCCGGCCAGGGCATCGACTTCGGGCTGCTCGCCCAGATCCTGTTGCTGGCCGCGGTGCTGTACATCGTCAGCTCGATCTTCGCCTGGGGCCAGTCGTACATCATGGCCGGCGTCACCCAGCGGACCGTGTACCGGCTCCGCCGGCGGGTCGACGAGAAGCTCGGCCGGCTGCCGCTGTCGTACTTCGACGGCCAGTCGCGGGGCGACATCCTGAGCCGCGTCACCAACGACATCGACAACATCAGCCAGACGCTCCAGCAGAGCCTGACCCAGCTGATCACGTCGGTCCTGACCGTCATCGGCGTCCTGATCATGATGCTCACGATCAGCCCGCTGCTGGCCGTGATCTCGCTGATCACCGTGCCGGTGTCGATCGCGGTCACGGTGCTCATTGCCGGCCGCTCGCAGAAGCAGTTCGTCGCCCAGTGGGCCCGGACCGGGTCGCTCAACGGCCACATCGAGGAGATGCACACCGGGCACGCGATCGTCAAGGTGTTCGGCCGCCAGCCGGAGGCCATCGAGGCCTTCGACGAGCAGAACGAGGCGCTGTACCAGGCGAGCTACCGGGCCCAGTTCATCTCGGGGCTGATCCAGCCCGCGCTGACGTTCATCTCGAACATCAACTACGTGCTGATCTGCGTGATCGGCGGCGTCCAGGTGGCGAACGGCCAGATGAGCCTGGGCGACGTCCAAGCGTTCATCCAGTACTCGCGCCAGTTCACGTTCCCGATCATCCAGGCGGCGTCGATCGCCAACGTGCTCCAGTCGGCGGTCGCGTCGGCCGAGCGGGTGTTCGAGCTGCTCGACGAGACCGAGGAGATCGCCGACCCGGTCGCCCCGCGGCTGCTGCCCGACCCGGCCCTCGGCCGCGTCACCTTCGAGGACGTGGCGTTCCGCTACGTCGCCGAGAAGCCGCTGATCGAGGACCTCGACCTGGCCGTCGAGCCGGGCCAGACCGTGGCCATCGTCGGCCCGACCGGCGCCGGCAAGACCACGCTCGTGAACCTGCTGATGCGCTTCTACGACGTGGACCAGGGCCGAATCACCGTCGACGGGATCGACACCCGGGAGCTGACGCGCGACGACCTGCGCCGGACCTTCGGGATGGTCCTGCAGGACGCGTGGCTGTTCAAGGGCACCATCCGCGAGAATGTTGCGTACGGCGCAAAGAGCGAGCCCGACGAGGCGCGGTTCCGCGAGGCGGTCGAGGCCGCGCACGTGGACCACTTCGTGCGGACGCTGCCCGACGGCTACGAGACGGTGCTCGACGACGACGCGACCAACGTGTCGGCGGGCGAGAAGCAGCTGCTCACGATCGCCCGCGCGTTCCTGGCCGACCCGCCGGTCCTCATCCTCGACGAGGCGACCTCGTCAGTGGACACGCGGACCGAGGTGCTGATCCAGAAGGCGATGAACCGGCTGATGCGCGGCCGGACGTCGTTCGTCATCGCCCACCGGCTGTCCACGATCCGCGACGCGGACGTGATCCTGGTCATGAACCAGGGCCGGATCATCGAGCAGGGCTCGCACGACCAGCTGATGGCCAAGGGCGGCTTCTACCACGAGCTGTACGCCTCGCAGTTCGAGGAGGCACTCGAGCCGGTCGCCTAGCGGCCGACGCTCGCGTGGGGCTCGCCCGCGCCCTCGCGATCCCCGACGCCGCCGGCACCCCCGGCGGCGTCGCCACGTCCACCGATGCCGGCCCCCCACGAACGACCTAGGCGATTGGGCGGGGTCCGACAGGACCATCGGCTGGTACAAGCACCCGGTGCGCTCCCGCACCCTCGGGATCGACCAGTCCGACGGCAGTGGGCCGTCGTGTGTCCCTACGCCCGAGGAAGTCGTCCCTGTGATCAATCAACCGTCAACGAGCTCGCTCCGCGCGCGGATGCTGGGGGTAGCCGCGTCTGGCCTCGTCATCGCGAGCATGATGCTGGTGCCGGCCACGGCGCTGGCAGGACCCGGCTCTCCACCGGATCCCCACCCGGACACGATCACCACGGTCGAGGAAGTGCCGGCGACGGGCAACCTGCTCGCCAACGACCTCAACCCGGGCGAGGGCACGCTGACGGTCGTCGCGCCGTTCCCGACGCTGAGTGCGTCGGTCGGCACGCTGGTCGTCGCCGCGAATGGCGACTACACGTTCACGCCGGCCGCCAACTTCAGCGGCTCGGCCTCGACCTCGTACAACGTGGCGAACGACAAGCACACGCGCAGCGCGGCGATCAACATTGTCGTGACCCCGGCGCAGGACCCGCCGGTCGCCAATGACGACACCGTCACGGTGACCGAGGACACGGCGACCAACGTCACCGCCGCGATCAAGGGCAACGACACGGATGGCGACGGCGACGCGCTGACGGTCACCGGTGTCTCGAACGCCAGCGGCGGTTCGGTCGAGCTGAACGCGGGCGTCGTCACCTTCACGCCCGACGCCGACCTGTGCGGCGCCGGCGCGGGCAGCTTTGATTACGACATCTCCGACGGCAACGGCGGCTCCGATACCGGGCACGTGACCGTCGACATCACGTGCGTCAACGACGACCCGCACGCGGTCAACGACTCGGCCTCCGGGACCGAGGACACCGACCTCGTGATCGCGGGCGCGGACCTGGTTGCCAACGACACCGACACCGAGGGCGACAGCCTGTCCGTCTCCGGCGTCTCGAACGCCAGCGGCGGCTCCGTTGACCTCAGCGGCGGCGACGTGACCTTCACCCCCGACGCCGACCTGTGCGGCAACAACGTCGCGAGCTTCGACTACACGGTCAGCGACGGCAACGGCGGCTCCGACACGGGCCACGTGACCATCGGCCTCTCCTGCGATCCCGACGCCCCCGTCGCGAACGACGACACCGTGACGGTCGACGAGGACTCGTCCAACACCGACGTCACCGGCGACCTGCTCGCCAACGACACGGACGGCGACGGCGACAGCCTCACCGTCACCAGCGTCGACAACGCCACCGGCGGCTCCGTCGACCTGACCGCGGGCGCGGTCACGTTCACCCCCGACGCCGACCTGTGCGGCGACGGCGCGGCCGGCTTCGACTACACGGTCGATGACGGCAACGGCGGCACCGACACCGGCCACGTCACCATCGACCTCTCGTGCGAGAACGACAACCCCGTCGCCACCGACGACTCGGCCTCCGGGACTGAGGACACGGACGTCGTCATCCAGGGCGACGACCTCACCGCCAACGACACCGACATCGACGGCGACGCCCTGAGCGTCAGCGCCGTCTCGAACCCGACGGGCGGCACGGTCGACCTGACCGCCGGCGTCGTCACCTTCACGCCTGACGCCGACCTGTGCGGCGACGGCGCGGCCGGCTTCGACTACACGGTCGATGACGGCAACGGCGGCACCGACACCGGCCACGTCACCATCGACCTCTCGTGCGAGAACGACAACCCCGTCGCCACCGACGACTCGGCCTCCGGGACTGAGGACACGGACGTCGTCATCCAGGGCGACGACCTCACCGCCAACGACACCGACATCGACGGCGACGCCCTGAGCGTCAGCGCCGTCTCGAACCCGACGGGCGGCACGGTCGACCTGACCGCCGGCGTCGTCACCTTCACGCCTGACGCCGACCTGTGCGGCGACGGCGCGGCCGGCTTCGACTACACGGTCGACGACGGCAACGGCGGCACCGAGACCGGCCACGTCACCATCGACCTCGAGTGCGTCGACGACGCCCCGGTGGCGGTGGACGACGTCGCGACCGAGGTCGAGGGCAACTTCGTCATCATCGACGCCGCCACCCTGGCGGCCAACGACACCGACACCGAGGGCGACAGCCTGACCGTGACGGGCGTCTCGAACCCCACCGGCGGCAGCGTCTCGCTCGACGCCGGCACGATCACCTTCGTTCCCAACGATGACCTGTGCGGCGACGGCGCGGCCGGCTTCGACTACACGGTCTCCGACGGCACCGACTCCGACACCGGCCACGTGACGATCGACATCACGTGCGTCAACGACGACCCGTTCGCCGTGGACGACACGATCATGGTCGACGAGAACTCGGCCGACAATGACGTCACCGCCGCCATCCTCGCGAACGACAGCGACATCGAGCACGACGCCCTGACGGTCAGCTCCGTGTTCAACGCCACGGGCGGCACGGTCAACCTGGCCGCGGGCGTGGTGACCTTCACGCCTGACGCCGACCTGTGCGGCAACGGCGAGGCGAGCTTCGAGTACGCGATCAGCGACGGCAACGGTGGGACCGATTCGGCCCACGTCACCGTGGACATCAACTGCGTCGGCAACGTCGCCCCGGTGGCGGTCGACGACGCGGTCACCGGGACCGAGGACACCGACCTCGTCATCGATACCGCCGATCTGGTCGGCAACGACGTCGACACGGATCCCCTCACCGTGACCGCCGTGGACGGCGCCACGGGCGGCACGGCGGTGCTGAACAACGACGACACCGTGACCTTCACGCCCGACGCGGACCTGTGCGGCGACGACGCGGCTGGCTTCGACTACACGGTCGACGACGGCAACGGCGGTAGCGACACCGGCCACGTGACCATCGACCTCACCTGCATCAACGACGGCCCCGTGGGCGTCGACGACACGGCGACCATCGCCCAGGGCTCCGGTCCCGCGGACTACGACGTCCTGGCCAACGACACCGACACCGAGAACGACCCGCTCTCGCTCAAGCTGCCCCTGGGCGTCAGCCCCGTCGCGGCCGGCGTGGCGAGCATCCACCTCGGCGAGCTCCAGTTCACGCCCGCCAACAACTTCCACGGCACGGTCGTGATCACCTACACGCTCACCGACGGCGACAAGGACGACACGGCCACCCTGACGATCACCGTCACCGCCGAGACGACCCCGCCGGTCGCCATGGCGCCGGGCGTCGCGTTCTGGAAGGGCCGCGTCGACCAGACGGTGCCGCTCCGGGTCACGTGGTCCGCCAGCGACAACCTCAGCGGCATCGCCTCGTACCAGCTCCAGGTGAGCGTCGCCGGCGGCCCGTTCACGACGATCTACACCGGTCCGGCGACGAGCCACACCAAGTTCTACCCGCTGCGCAAGACCATGACCTGGCGCGTGCGGGCCACGGACGGCGCGGGCAACGTGTCCGCCTGGGCTTCCTCGCGGCGCCGGATCAACACGGTCCAGAACAGCAACCACCACATGGTCTACACCGGGAACTGGAAGGGCGTCGCGGAGCCGAAGGCCTCCGGCGCCGGCTACATCTACACCCAGGGCCTGGGCAACAAGGCCAAGACGACGTTCACCGGCCGCGCGGTCCTGTACGTCGCGACCAAGCTCAAGTCCGGTGGCCACGTCAAGGTCATCGTCGACGGCCACCTGGTCGGCACCTACAGCCTGCACGCGAAGAAGACGCGCTTCGGCCGGATCATCTCGCGCGCGACCTGGGCCGCGAACGGCCAGCACCGCATCAAGATCGTCGCCCTCGACAACGGCAAGAAGGCGACGTTCGACACCTTCCTGATCATGAAGTAGGGCTTCCCTCGCACCGCGAGACCTCGACGCCGCCGGCATCGCCGGCGGCGTCGCTGCGTGTCCGGGCCCCGATCCCCTACCCCGCCAGGCCCGGCCCCGCCGCTACGATGCCCGCACGCCCCGGATCCGCTCCGCTCCCCCACCGAGGACCCTGCGTGCCCGACCCGTTGACGCCCGCCCCCGACGCCACCCTGGATCCCGACCTCGCCCGCTGGCTCGAGCGGTCCGAGGCGATCGCGTTCGCGCGCGAGCTGTACGAGGCCAGCGCGGCCATGCCCGGCGATCCCGTGGGCGCCCGGTTCGGTCCCATCGGCGACGGGTTCGCCGGCGCCCTGACCGTGTTCGACATCGGGTTCTTCAACCGGGCCGTGGGCATCGGTACGGACCGTCCGGTCACCGAGGACGACATCGAGGCGGCCTCGCGGTTCTTCCTCGACCACGGCCGCACCCAGTCGATGATCCAGCTGCCCCCGGCGACGCTCACGCTCGAGGTCGAGGGCTGGCTCGCGGCGCGCGGGTACCGGCCGAGCCGCCGCTGGGTCAAGCTGTGGCACGACCTCGCCGACCTGCCGACGCCCTCGACGACGCTCCGGATCGAGCGGATCGACCGGTCGCGCGCCGCGGACTACGGACGGATCGGCGTGGAGGCCTTCGAGCTGCCGCCGGTGCTCGAGGCGTCGATGGCCTCGACGATCGGCCGGCCCGGCTGGACCCACTACCTCGGCTTCGACGGCGAGACGCCAGTGTCGATCGCCGCGCTGTTCGTCACGGAGGGCGCGGCGTGGCTCGGGTACGGCGCGACGCTCGAGGCCGCCCGCGGTCGCGGCGGCCAGTCGGCGATGTTCGCCACGCGCCTCGCCGATGCGCGCGCCCAGGGCTGCCGCTGGGCGATCACCGAGACCGGCGAGGAGACCGACGAGGAGCCGGTCAACCACTCGTACCGGAACATGCTGCGGTCCGGGTTCCGGCTCGCCTACGCGCGGCGGAACTGGGTGCGAACCGGCTAGTCCCCGCGGGGCGTTGACTCATCGTTATGAGTGATCTAGCCTCATCAGTATGACTAAGCGGCTGCAGGTGCTGCTCGACGACGCGGAGCTGCGCGAGATCCGGCGGCTGGCGGGCGACCGGCACATGACCACGGCAGCCTGGGTCCGCGAATCCCTCCGCGGCTCCGTGGAGGCGCACACCCGGGTAGACCTCGAGGCCAAACTCGCGGCGGTCCGGCGAGCCGTCGCGCACGACCTGCCCACCGCCGACATCGACAGCGTGCTGGACGACATCGAGCGCGGCTATCTGCCGCTCGACGAGGGATGATCCTCGTCGATTCGAACATCCCCATGTACCTCGTCGGGGCGGCGCATCCGAACAAGGAGACGGCGCGCTTGGCGCTGGAGCGCGCGATCATCGATGGGGAGCGGCTGGTCGCTGACGCGGAGGTGCTCCAGGAGATCCTCCACCGGTACGTCGCCATCGACCGGCGCGACGCCATCGGCCCGTGCATGGACGCGCTCCTGGGCGTGGTCGACGACATCCTGCCGATCGAACGGGCCGACGTGCTGGCGACGCGGCGGCTCGTCGAGCGCGTGCCCCGACTCTCGGCCCGTGACGCGCTGCACGTCGCGATCATGCAGCGCCATGGGATCGACGAGATCCTGACCTTCGATCGTGGATTCGACGCCGTCAGTGGCCTGCGCCGGCGCCCCGCCGACGGCCCGTCCCCTACCCGCCGCGCGCGAGGGCGGCGGTCCGGCTGAGCCAGTCCACGACGTCGGCGTCGTGGTGGCGGCGCTCGACGGGCTCGATGTTGTCCACGAACGTCTGGTAGATCACCGCTTGGCGGCCGGCGGCGACCGGGGCGAGGAGCCGGGCGGCGCGCTCGGCGTCGGAGCCGGGGACGGCGGCCTGCCAGGCATTGAGCCAGTGCTCGCGGATGCGCGGCAGGCTCGCCCCCGGCGCCATCTCGAGGAACGCCGGCAGGTCGAGCAGCGGGTGGCCGACGCCGGCGTCGCCCCAGTCGAGCATCGTGAGGTTGCCGGGCTCGCCGCGGACGTTGCCCGGGTGGTAGTCGCCGTGCACCAGCGTGTCCGGGATACCGCACGCCTCGATCTCGGCGAAGCGGGCCGGCAACCCGGTCACGAAGGCCTCGAGCGCCGCGAGATCGTCGGCGGCGAGATCCGCGGAACGGCGTTGGGCGACGTCGGCGATGCGGGCCGTGAGCCCCGGCCCGCGCCAGTCGGGCAGCCCGATGCGCAGGAGGTCGTCGACGCGCCCGATCCAGGCCGCCTGGAGGTCGACCAGCATCGTCACCATCGCGAGCAGCTCGGGCTCGGCCGCGTCGTACTGGTCGTCGCCCGGGACGTCGTCGAGCAGCACGCGGTCGCCCTCGTGGCCCAGCAGCCGCGGAACGGCGTCGCCTTGGAGGCGGCGAAGCATGTCGCCCTCGTGGGCGAAGAACGGCGGCACGACCTTGAGCCACGCCGAGCGGCCGTCCGCGAGCGGGAGCCGCCAGATGCTCGACAGGTTCCAGCTGCGCATCTGCTCCGCCGGGCCGTTACGCTCGATCCGTCGCGCCGCCAGCACCTCCTCGGCCCAGGCGAGGTCGGCGTCCGGGCCGCCCGGCTTCGCCCAGCGGAGGCGCAGCGGCTGCTCGTCGAGCGTGACCTCGAAGGGGAGGAGGGCGTCCGCCGCCAGCGATGCGCGGGCGATGGGCGTCGAGACCTCGGCCAGGTACGTCACGCCGCCGCCGTGCGGGCGTGGCAGCTCGGAGTCGAGCATCCGCAGGATCACGACCTCGATCTCGTAGCGCTCGCGGACCGCCTGCACGATCGACTGGACGTCGGGCCACCAGCGCGTCGCCACGGGGACCTCTGGCAGCCGGCCGATGGGCTCGCCGGCGGGCGTGACGAGCGCGAGGGTCGCGCGCCGGGGCGGCGGATCGGGGTTCATCGGCATGGCGAGGCGTCGGCTGGCATCGGACGTGCATCATCGGACACAGGAGGTCCCTCATGAGCTACCCGGAACCGCGCTACCTCGGCGACGGCGGCGAGGCGTCGGCGACGCTTCGCCCCAACGGCGCCCCGCCGGACATCACGTACCAGAGCGGCGGGACGGCCGACTACCTCGCGACCGGCGCGTCGACCGATGGCCTGTTCGGGCTGTACCGCTGGAACATGAGCGCCGAGCCCTCGGGTCCCGGGCCGCACTTCCACCGGAGTTTGGCGGAGTCGTTCTACGTGCTCCTGGGGACCGTGAAGATCTACGACGGCCGGAACTGGGTCGACTGCAGCCCCGGCGACTTCGTGCACGTGCCACCGGGCGGGATCCACGGCTTCCGCAACGAGTCGGGCGAGCCCGCGTCGATGCTGATCCATTTCGCCCCGGGGGCGCCGCGCGAGGCCTACTTCGAGGGCCTGGCCCGCTTCGCGACCGAGGGCCGGCCCGGCCCGGACGAGCTCGCCGCCTTCTACGCCGAGCACGACAACGTCTGGCTCTGACCCTTCGGCTCCATCTCTCTTCCTCGTCCGCCTGCCTTCGTATACGCACCACGTTTACCGGGCAGCAAATCGGCCCGCGCGGACGCCCTGTCGACCCGCCGCATGCGTACCACGTACATCCGGGGCCGCGGAGGGGCCAAACGGGCGCCGTTCGGTCTGCCGCGGCCCCGGTTCGCCGATTCCCAAACTTGGTGCGCATATTTCGGACCGCGGGGCGGGCCGGGGGGCGGCCGGGCGGCGCGCGCGAGGCTGACGCGCCGGCCGCGAGACGCCGATGTTCGCGAATCTGACACCCGTACCGGTTGCGGGGTGAGGCGCCCGGAGCGCGCGCCCGCCTAGCGTCGGCGGGGTCACGCCGCGAGGGGGACGACACCAGGAGGACGCCATGCGCCTGCTTCGACCCGCGATCGCGCTGCTCGCGGCGCTCGCCATCGTGCTGACCATCACCGCGAGCTCGGTGTCGGCCGGCGGGCTGCACGCCCGGGTGTTCCTGCTCCGCCTCACCGGCGACCAGGAGGCCACCCCGACCTGTGCCCCGCCCACCGTGTGCGGCGACCCCGACGCCGTCGCCGGCATGGTGATCGTCGTGCTGCCGCGTCAGGACACCGTGTGCTTCGTGACAAAGTGGCGGGACATCGACGGCACGGTCGTCGCGGCACACATCCACCCGGCCCCGGTCGGTGTCCCGGGCCCGGTCGCGGTCCCCCTGTCCTCGGGCACCTTCGACGGCACGGACCGCACGCGCGGCTGCGTCTCGGGCGACGGGTTCGCGGACGACATCGCCGCCAACCCGTCGGGCTTCTACGTGAACATCCACAGCACGGTCTATCCGGCCGGAGCGGTGCGCGCCCAGCTCGGCTGACCTCCACCGCACAGCGTGCCGGTGCTCGAATCGGGCGCCGGCACGCGCAAGCGCACTTTCATCCGATTCATCTGACGTCGCGGCTGAGGCGAGCGCGGTAGACTCCCGGACGAGGGACGAACGGGGTTCCCGAAAGTCAGCATCCCTGGGTGATCAACATGAGTGACGTGACGCCGACGGGTGGCGACAACGGGGCGGATGCCCAAGGCGCGGAGCCGACACAGGCCGAGATCGACGACTGGGCCGCCCGTGAGAAGGCTCGGCGCGAGGCGTGGCTGGCCGGCCCGACCGAGGAGGAGCGTCGCGCGTACGCGAGCCGGCTCAAGCATCGGCGCCTGTCCGAGACATTCGACCAAGGCACCCACCGGATCGATGAGGGCGTCCGCCGCGGCATCCACTACGGCCGCGAGGGCCAGCTCGCCGCCGAGGGCGCTGTGAGCCTGATGTACTCCTGGTCGCGCAAGAAGTTCTCCGACCTGGTCAAGGCCGGTCGCGAATGGGAGGAGGAGACGGCGCTCCCGAACCCGAGAGTGCGCGTCTCGTTCGACGACGACGCCGACTGACCGGACGGTCTGAGGCCGTCGCGGCACACCGCCTCGTCGACGGGCGGCCCAGCATCCGGCCGACCGCCGCATGAGGACCCTGTTCAGGCACCCCCGGCGCGTCTGGCGCGTCGTGGCCGTGTTCTTCGGCCTGTTCATCGCGCCCGCGCTGCACCTCCCGGGCGCCGACAAGCGCCCCGGCCCGGTTCGCCTCCGGCTCGCGTTCGAGCAGCTTGGCGGGGCGTGGGTGAAGCTCGGCCAGATGCTGGCCCTGCGCTACGACATCCTGCCCGTCCCGTACTGCGACGAGCTGTTCCGGCTGCTCAACCAGGTCGCGCCGTTCAAGTACGACGAGGTCCGCGAGATCATCCGCCACGAGCTCGGCGCCGAGCCCGAGGTCGCCTTCGCCACGTTCGAGCACACGTCGTTCGCGGCGGCATCGATCGGGCAGGTCCACCGGGCCAGCCTCCACAACGGCGACGTCGTCGCGGTCAAGGTCCAGCGGCCGCACATCCGCGAGACCATGAAGGCCGACATCGACCTCATGTACAGCGTGACCTGGCTGCTCGACTGGACTCGACTGTTCGGCGGCACGAAGAGCCACGACGTCATCGACGAGTTCGCGCGCTGGACCGCGGACGAGGTCGACTACCTGGTCGAGGCCCGCCAGGCCGTCCTCCTCCGCGAGCACGCGAAGGGCGACCGGTACGAGCGCATCGCCCGGGTGTACCGCGACTACACGACCTCGCGCGTCCTCACGACCGAGCTGATCGGGGGCATCCCGTTGGTCGAGATCATGGTCGCCAAGCGGGACGGGGACCTCGAATACCTGGAGCGGCTCGAGAAGTCCGGCCACGACCTCGACCGGATCGTCCGCCACCTCGACTGGAACATGCTCAACCAGGTGTTCGTGTTCGGCTACTTCCACGCCGACCTGCACCCGGCCAACATGTTCGTGCTCGAGGACGACGCCATCGGCTATGTCGACTTCGGCATCGTCGGCCAGCTCCCCAACCGCGTCCGCGAGTCGCTGACCCGCTACAGCTGGCTGCTGTTCCGGGGCGAGGTCGAGCCCGCCGTGCGCGAGCTCATGCGCTGGCTGGCCCCGGGCCCCGCCACCGACGCCGAGGCCGCCCAGTGGGCGCTCATCCGGGTCCACCAGGCGTTCCTGTACGACGCGATCGCCGACCGTTCGCGGGTCACCGCCGAGGCCCCCGGGCCGATCCCGGAGAGCCGCGAGAACCCGTACTCGAAGCTCGCCGTCGACATCCTCGAGACGATCCGGGTGCAGCAGCTCACGATGTCGCCGAGCATCGTCGGCTGGCTTAAGATGCTCGTCACCCTCGGGGCGCTCCGCCACCAGCTGGCGGTGAACTACGACCTGGCCGAGAACGTCCGCCGATTTGTCCGCCGGCTGGCGCGCCAGCAAGGCCTGGCGCTGGCGGACCCGCGCCATGCGCTCGACCGGCTGTACAGCGGCGCGGGGCAGGTCAAGCGGGCGCTCGACTTCCTGGAGTTCCTCGAGGGCCAGGAGTCCACGATCATTGAGGCGACGAGCTCGGTGCTGGGCATCCGAAACCGCATCGGGAACGCAAAGCGGACGATCATCCGGCTGGGCACGCTCGTGCTGCTGGTGGGCGGCGCGTTGTACGTGGTGCTGCAGTTCCCCGACGACACGAAGCGGCTGATGCCGATCGAGGGGTCGTACACGTGGGTCAACGTCGGGCTGCTCGTGCTGCTGCTGATCCTGATCGGCGCGCTGATCAACTACGTCCGGCGCCTCGGCGGGGACGACTAGGTTCGGCCGGCGAGGGATCCTGGCCCCAGGCAGCAGATGTCCACCCAATGGGCCCAACGCCGCCGGTAGCTGCCAGAAGACCGCCGCACGGCCGCAACGGCAGGATCGATCGCCCGTTCCTGCCTGCCGACCACCGAGAGGGCCGTTGTCACGATCGCCGTGACGAAGGGCCGCTGGACGGGCATCTGACACGACCGTCCCCGACGGTCGTGCTCGTGGCGCCGTCGCCGAGCATCGCGTCGGTGACGCAACCGGCGATAACGATCGCCACGTGAACATTTGCCGCTCTCGGGGCGCGAAATCGGGCAGGATCTCGGGGATGGACGTCCCCGCCTTCGTCTGCGCGAGCTGCGGCCGCACCGACCTGCCGCCGGCCGGCGACTGGGACCCGCCAATCTGCCTCGAGTGCGACGCCGCGATCAACATGGACGCCGAGCTCGAGTTCGAAGCGTCGCGCGCGGACGATGATGGCGACGACGAGGACGACGAAGGCTAGAGCTTCGTCAGTGGCAGGGCGACCCGATCGCGGTCGGGCGCGGCACGGCGACCGCGCGAACGCCCGCCTGGCGGAGGCTCGAGCCGATCGCGGAGGCGGTGGAGCGCCCGTCTCGTCACCCCCGACGGCGACGCCGTCGACGTGAACGGCCTGGCCGCCTCAGTCCGGGGTCGCCGATGCGGATCCCGCGCTCGACACGCTCGTCGTCGACACACCCGCGCCGGTGATGACGCGGTCACGATCGACCCGGCGGCCGCCCAGCTGATCCAGGTCACCGTCAAGGAGGGCGGGGCCGCTCGGTCGGTGGGAGTCGCCAGCCCGGCTCCCACCGGTCCGTCGGCTCGCCTACCCCGGTGTCAGCACCAGGCCTACGTCTCTCCCTCGAGCGGAGCGATGAAATTGCCAGCAACCCCAAGGACGACGGTGGCAATGATCACCGTCGCGAGCGGCCAAAAGGCGCTGCTGAAGCTCGCCCAACTTGATGGTGCGGCAGTGGCCCATGCGAACGCAGCTACCGTCGCGGCGAATACCTCCCAAGCACCGACGCGTAGTGCGTCGATCGGTCGGAAGCGCTTGCGGCGTCGTCGCGATTGTCCGGCGAGCGCTTTCCGATAGCCCTCACCCCAGACCCACAGGCCAGCGGTGATCCCCGTTGCGACAGCGATCGCCAACTTCATCGGCTGCCCGAACACGGTGCCGCCTGCCTCTGCTGCGATGAGCGCACCCCACAGGGGCAGGAACAGCGAGACGACCCACGTGGGCACATACGCCGTGACGTAGTCCCCGAGGCTCTCGAGATCCGGGCGTAGCGTCGCGGACGCGGCGCGTCCGACGCTCCGCTGTGCCTCGACGGCTGGGGCAGCTGCCAGGGCAAGCGCCGTTCCACAGCGCATGCAGTAGGTCCTACCCGCCAGGTTCTCCGTCCCGCAGGTCCGGCAGGTCACGGTTCCCGCTGGCGACGCCGTCTCCGGCGCGGGCCCAGCGGTGATCTCAGGTCGCACGTCGCGCGGGGCCGGGCGCGAGTTGGGCTGAGCCGGTTGCGTTGCCTCATCGGTCACCCCTGCCACCCGCTCCGCGGACCACTCGAGGAACGTTCCACACGACACGCAGAACTGGTCGCCGGGTTCGTTGGTCGTTCCGCAGACCCTGCAGATGACGCTGCCGCTCGGGCGCGGGTGAGCTTCGACCGTGGGACGGGCGGCACCCTCGGACGGCGGTCGCTCCGTGGACCGGCGTCGGTCGGGCAAAGGCTGCGCTCGCGGCCGTGCCTGCTGGTCGATCGGTACCGATCGGACGTCGATGGCGTTGGTCACGGTGGCGGACGGCACCACCTCTCGGTCCCTCGCAGACTCAAGCCGGTCGAGTCTCGCCGCGATCGAGACGGCCATCCTGCGTTCCGACATGCCACGCCTCCCGTTCATCATTCGCGAACGAGGGCGCAGGATGCGCGCGTACCCGAGAATCCGCAATCCTGACAGGGCGCTTGTCTTAGGCCTTCGTCAGGCGGTCCCAGGCTTCCTTCATCAGCTCCGGCGTCTTCTTCTCACCGATCTTCGAGTTGCCCTTCGATAGCTCGTCGATGCGGTCGTCGCCGCGGCTCTCCTTGAGGCTCTGATCGGGCGTGTGCCAGCCCGAATCCCGGGCGCGCTTGGTCTCGTTCATCATCTTGCGGAAGATCGTGTTCTTGTCGTCGGCCCCCCACTTCTTCTCCTGGGCCTCGACCGTCGGCGTGTCGCCCTCGGGTCGCAGGCCCTCGGGAAGCCGGCTCTTGAACGTCGTCCACGCCGACTGCTGCGCGGCCTCGACGGTCGGCCCCGTGAACTTCTCCTCCGCCATCGTGTTGAGCACCGCCGCGACCTTGCCCCAGGTCATGGCGTAGGCGGTGTCGCTATCGGTGACGTGCTCGGTCTCGCCCTCGCCGAGCTTGTCCGACCACTCGGGCGAGACGTCGAGCCACTGCGTGCCCTTGCCCAGCGACCGGATCTTGTGCAGGCCGGAGGCGGGCCAGTAGACCTCGTGCTCGAGCTCGCGGAGCTTGACCTTGGCCGGCCGCGTGGCCCAGCCCTGGCCCGCCTGCTCGACCTGACCGCCCCGGAACAGCGGCGGGTTGGCCGTGTACGCGGTCTTCGTCAGGCCCCGGTTGCCGGGCCCGCTGAGCGCCATGATCTCGCCCAGGCCGCCGGGCGGATCGGTCTTGTGGTCGGTTCGGACGAGGCCGACGAGGTGCGCCATCGCCGCGTTGCCGGCGGTCGACTGGACGTCCGCGGCGAGGCCGATGCGGGCGCCCAGGTCGAGGCCACCGGCGGCGTCGGCACGGCTCCCGAGGCTCCAGGAGGTCTGGCGGGGGAGCCCGCGTCCCGAGGCGCCGGCCGCCTGCCACGGATCGAGTCGCCGGATTCGAATCCTGCTCATGCTCGATCGGCAGTCTACGCCAGCGTGCCTCAGCGGTGGCCCGGACCCTCGACCTCGTCGAGCGCCTCGGCGACGTTGTGGACGTCGACGCCCACCCCCATGTCGTGGTCGCGCGGTGACCTCACGTACTCGCCGATCAACCGCACCTCGAGCCGAAACGACGACGCGTCCAGCCCCCGCTTCCAGCGCCCGTCGTTGGTGGCGATGATCGTGGCGTCGTGTTCGAGCGCCGTCGCCACGACGGCCGCATCGGGCAGCGCGAGCCCGGCGGACGCACGGACGCGAGCCGCGACGCGGGCAGTGGAGGCCTCCAGCGGCACCACGCGGATGTCACTGAAGAACCTGAAGAACCCCTCGATCGTCGCCAGCGCCGCGGCTCCGGCCTTCGATGGGCCGACCAAGAGCTCTGCGACCGTGAGCGCGGACATGACCGCGGGGTTGCGGCCGGTCGCGACGCAGCCATCGAACACCCAGGAGGCCACTGGGCTGGCCTGCTCGCCGCCGTGGAGGTACGCGATCGCGGCCGATGCGTCGATTGCGATCCGGCTGTCGCGCGGGATGTCGCGCTCGAGCCGCTCGGCGTCGATGGCTAGCGCCAACCCTCGCGCACCCCGCGCAGGTATGTCTCCGGATCGCCGTACGCGCCCTGCAGCGAGCCGGCATACGAACCGCGGATCCGGTCGAGTCGTAGCAAGTCCGGGTGGTCCGGCTCAAACGTCACAACGAAGCGCTCGCCCTCGCTGATACCGGCCGCCCTGGCGACGACATCCGGGAGGGTCAACTGATTGCGTTCTCTGAGTCTGGCTTCGGCCATCACACTTGTTGACGTCATTTCCGAATGATGATCCAGCGATGCGAGAGCCGTCAAGGCGGAAGTCCCCGACACCGGCGCCTTCGCGGGGCGGTCACGGGGTCCCGGCTCGCAGTCGGTCCATGAACCCCGGGGCCCGAAGCCTCAGGCCAACGAGGCGTGTCCCAGCGCGATAGCTCCGACCTCGTCGTTCGCCCACCGCTTCGATCCAACCCGAGTCAACCATGGCGGCCAGCATGGATCGGACTCGCGACGTGGACAGATCCAGGGCCGCGGCGATCGGGCTGGTGCGAATGGTCCCGACCGCTGCGGCGAGGAGGATCGGGGCCCAGTCCAACGGCTCTCTATGCGAGTCGAGAGCCAGCACCAATGCCCCGATGTCATCGCCGGCGGCAGCCATCAGGCGGTTGCGCAGTTCGAGCCGGTCGACCGAGATGGTGGCGAACGACTCAAGAAACGGCGTCGCCGCGTGGTCCTCCGGTCGATACGTCGGCCCGTGCGTCTCCTGGAGCACGGCCGCGTACTCGGATGGGTGCGCTCGGATCCAGGACTCCACGTTGACGAGCTCGGGAGCGGCAATCCCCCGCCGCATCAGCGCGAGCGAACCGGTGACGCGCGCCGTGCGCCCGTTGCCGTTGAGCCATGGGTGAATCGACACGACATTGAGGTGCGTGAGGCCGGCGCGCACGAGCGTGTGGTCCGTGCCGTCGTCGTCCTGGAGCCAATCGACGAGCTCGCGGATCAGGGCAGGCACGCGAACCGCTTCCGGTGGTTCGAAGATGCCGCCGACGACGACCGGACCCGTCCGGTATTCCCCTCGCGCGTCGTCCTCGAGGCCGGCCAGGACGGTCGCGTTCAAGCGTCGCAGGAGCTCCTGCGACCACTCGAACTCGTCCCGCAGTGCGGCCCGATTGGCGAGATCGAGCGCCGCGTTGTAGTTCAGGACGTCGCGGATGTCGGACGCACGGCCCGGCGGAGTCTGGCCCGCCAAAATCGCGTCGACCGCACCGATCGAGAGCGCATTGCCCTCGATCCCGGTGCTCCCGGCAACGGTGGCGCTGCGCGCGGCCGGCCACAGGGCGAGGTTGGTCCACCGATGCTGGATCGGCGGCGCTTCATCGGCCACGCCGGCATCCCACAAGGCCAGGAGCTCGGCGAGGCGTGGGGTGTGTTGAAAGGCGAGGTGAAGCGACATATCAACGTGAATCCAAGCGATAACTGTGCGCCGATTGTATGCGGTTATCGCCTGCGTGGCAAGCGATAACCACGGTCGGGCATGCGTAGGTGCCCTCGCGCTCGAGTCGGTCGTGGGCGAGTGACAGCTAGAGCGCCACGAGCTGGACGCTGAGGATGTTCTCGTTGCCGGGTGCGATCGCGTCGAGCTGGTCCTGGGTCGGCGCGCGGTCGAGGTCGATCCGGGCGATCGCGGCCTCGGCGCCCTCGAACACGATGTTCTCGGTCTCCTGGACGTTGATGTCGGCCTGGCGGAGGTGCTCGAACACGTGCGCGAGGACGCCCGGCCGGTCCCGGTGGCGGACGACGAGCACGTGGGTGGCGGGCGTGGGCCGGGCGAGGTTGACGACGTTGGGCACCCGGCCCGTCTCCTTGAACGAGGCGACGATGCGCACCACCTCGGCGGCGATCGCCTCCTGCGCCTGGTCCGTCGACGCGCCGATGTGGTGCGTCCCGTAGACCCCGGGCAGGGCGACCAGCGGGTCGTCGAAGGCGGCGGTGCCGGCGGCGGGCTCGTTGGGGTAGACGTCGAGGCCCACCCGGATCCCCCGGTCCCGCACCGCCACGGCCAGCGCGTCGTAGTCGACGACCTCGGCCCGCGCCGTGTTGATGACCATCGCGCCCGGCCGCAGGCGGCCGAGGAGGTCCGCGTTGACGAGCCCCTTCGTCTCGGGATGGAGCGCCAGGTGGACGCTGAGGATGTCGGCCTGCTCGGCGACCGCGGCGGGCGACGGCGCGAACTCGACCCTCGTCCACGGGCGCGTGCGATCGAGCCCGTACCGCGTGAGGTCCGGGGCGGGGTCGTCGGCGAACCGTCGAGCCCAGATCACGAGGTCGCAGCCGAACGCCTGGGCGCGGCGCGCCAGCTCCTGGGCGACGCTGCCGAACCCCAGCAGCCCGAGGGTGGTGCCGAACAGGCCGCGCGCCTTCGCGTACTCCCCCTTGTTCCAGCGGCCCGCCCGCAGGTCCGCGACGTTGTCCGGGATCCGCCGGTCGAGCGCGAGGATCAGGCCGAACGCGAGCTCGGCCACGGCGACCGCGTTGCGGCCCGGGCAGTTCGAGACGTAGATGCCGCGGGCCGACGCGGCGGCGACGTCGATCGTGTTGAAGCCGGCGCCCGCCCGGACGATCAGGGCGAGCCGCCCGGCGTCCATGATCGCGTCGGTCACCTTGGTCGATCGGACGACCAGCACCTCCGCCTGCGTCGCGGCGAGCGCGGCCGCGAGGGCCTCGTCCTTGAGCGCCGGGTCGTGGACGACGTCGCAGCCGATGTGGGTGAGGCCGTCGAGGCCCGATTGCTCGAACTGGTCCGCGACGAGGACTCTCACGACCGCTGCGCTCCAATCGTTCGCGTCGCCGGCTCCGCCGGCCGGCGGCGTATGTTCTTGGCTCGAGAGCAGTGTGCCCTTCGAACCGACGATGGAGGACGCGATGACCGAGGAACGCGGCGATTCCTACCCCAAGCTGCGGGAGGTGCTCGGTGAGGCGGGCTTCGCGGAGCTCGCGCACCTCATCCGCAGGACCTACGAGGCCAACGAGGAGCGGAGGCTACGACGCGACGCCGAGGCCGGCGAGACCCCGTCGGGCGACGAGACGCCAAACCGCTAGCCGAGTGCGTGCCCGGCGGGGCCGCGATCAGGTACCGGCGAGGGGGTTGGACCAGCGGATCTCGGCCGCATCTGGCGGACGTTGACGCCGAGCCCAGCGCGGCGTCGGTGGGTACACAGATCGTGTCAGGATGTGCAGGCGAGCGGCATGGCGCGTGAGCAAGGCAACCGCATCAACGTCCTGCTCGACGACGAGCACGCGACGCGGCTGCGCCGTCTCGCGGACCGGACCTACGTGAACCCCGGAACGCTTGCGCGGTCCCTGCTCTCAACGGCGCTCGACCAGGCCGATCCCGATCCGGCGACGATCGCGACGCTCCTCGATGCGATCCCGGGCGCGTGGGATCGCGCACAGGAAGGGCTGGCAGACGCGTCGGCCGGCCGGGTGACCGGGCTCGACCAGCTGTAACCCGTGCCTCGAGTGGCCGTCACGGAGACCGCACAGGCCGATCTCCGGGCAATGATCCTCACGCACAGTCCGCCGGCGTCGACCGTTGACCGAGTCCGGGCGGCGCTCGAACCGTTGGCCGACTTCCCGCGCCTGGGACCCGCGCTCGACGGCCGATGGGGCGGCTTCCGGTTCATTCTCGGACCGTGGCCCTGGATGCTGCTGGTGTACCTGTGGGACGAGGGACGAGACGTCGGTGCCGCGGTCACGATCCAGGACGCTCGTTCGGCGACGGCGGCGACTGGCCCGAGGTAGTTCTCTGGCGGCGGTAGTAACCTGACCGCCCACTCCAGCAGGCGGCAAGGGAGTCGCTGGTTGCACGACACTCCACACCTCGACGGCCGCCTGCGCCGCTCGCTGATGCGAACGGTCGGAGTGGCCATGGCCATCGTCACACTGGCCATCGGCGTGACGACCGCGCTGGCCGCCGATCCGTCGGACCCGTCGGACGTCGTCATCGCACTCGACTTCTCGAGTTCGATCCTTAACGACAAGCCCAATCGGACCAAGTTCGCGAACGCGCTCGACGACATCGCCGACCGGGTCGAGGTGACCCGTGACGACCTCGTCAACGGGAATGCCGTCATTTCGCTCGTCCCGTTCGCCAGTCGAGCCGCCGGCTTCCCTGGGTGCGAGAACCTCGCGCTCCACGCGGATCCCGCGGCGGTCCAGAAGCTCGCGGACTGCCTCCGACTGGCGGCCCGGCAGTACCGGCGGGGCCCCGACGCGTCCATCGTCAGCAAGGTCGGCACCGACACGAACTACGTGAAAGCGATGCAGCAGGCGGCGACCTACCTGCCGGCGGACTCGACCCGACCGGCCGTCGTGTTCTTCACGGACGGCAAGCACGATGTCGCGGGCACGCCCGCGTCGGCGGTCCTCCCGGAGGCACAGCGACTGTTCGGTGACCGGACCCCGTTCGCCTTCTTGCCCGTCGGCATGGGCCTCGACCCCAACCGCCGGGGCGAGCTGCAATCGGGTCTCGAGGACCTGAACGGGCTGACGAACAACATGTCCGCGTGCCCGGGCGGCCAGACCTTCTCCTGGGACAACGTGGTGTTCTCGAACCCAGCCGACGCGGGGAACGCGGTGGCCGAGGCGCTCGCGCAGGTGACCTGCTCGTTCACCGTGGCTCCGAGCCCCACGCCGAAGCCGACGCCCAAGCCCACGCCCACCCCGACGCCGGAGGTCGCGCCGGGCCTCGTCGGCGACGTCCATGCAGCCGCCGGGAACGGGTCGATCGACCTGACGTGGACCGAGCCGGCCGACACGGGGACCGCGGCCGTCGACACCTACCAGGCGCGTTGCCAGGTCGACGGGTCCGCCGATTGGCTTCCGACGCAGGAGGTGCCGGCGACCCGGCACGCAGCGGTCGTCGATGACGTCGAGAACGGGTCCAACTATGCGTGCGAGGTCGCCGCCGTCAGCGCGGTCGGCGCGGGGCCATGGACGCCAGCCGACGGCCCCGCGACGCCGGCCGGCCCACCCGCGGCTCCCGCCGGCGTCAACGCGGATCGCGGCGACCGCTCGGCGGTCGTCTCGGTGGTGCCCGGCGCGGACGGCGGGTCCGCGATCACCGACTACCGCTACGAGTGCAGCGCGGACGGTGGCGCCACCTGGAAGCCCGTCGACGAGCCCGTCTCGGCCGAGACCTCGACCCGGATCGACGGCCTCGCCAACGGCACCGCCTACACCTGCCGCGCCGCGGCTGCCAACGCCCAGGGCGTCAGCCCCGCGTCCGCCGCCTCGAGCTCGTTCATCCCCTGCGCCAACCCGTTCGAGTGCAACCCGGCGCTGCGCTGGATCGTGATCGGCCTCGCCACCGCCGCCGCCCTCGCCGCCGCCTGGTACGTCGTCGCGTGGTATCGCAACCGCCTGCGGCCGTACATCACCGCGTACGTCGACGATTCGGAGGCCATCCCGCTCGGCCGTGGTCCGCGGACCGGCCTCGCGTTCGTCGGCAACGAGATCCACATGGATCGCCGCGGACACGCGGACGTCCAGGTCCAGTACCGCGGGTCGAACACGTTCGACGTGCGGTCGGCCGGGGGCCTCGTCGCCGCCAGGGTCGGCGAGGACGTCGCTGTCATCGATCCCGAAGGTGAGACCCACACCCTGACCCTGCAGGCCACCGATCGGCGCCCGATGCAGGCGAGCCACGTCGTCGACGACGACTGGGGTTCGTCGGCGGTGTCCGATCGGCCCGGCTCGACCACCGCCTCCAACGACGACTGGGATTGAATTAGAGAGGGCCTGACGAACGATGAGCTTCTCCACGCGCTTCGTGTACATCGGCATCGGGGGGACCGGTCTCAAGATCGGCAAGGCCTTCGAACGGCTGCTCCGCGAGGAGGTCTGTGGTCCCGACGGGCGCAAGCTCGTGAGCCGCGGCGGCACCTTCACCGGCCTCAAGCCGTACGAGCTGCCCGGGTTCATCCAGACGCTGTACATCGACTTCAGCGAGCAGGACCTGGTCTCGCTCCAGTCGGACCTCCTGCCCCGCTCGCCGGAGGTCGCGCTGCGCACGGCGACGTTCGTCAAGGCGCTCGGCAGCGCCGGCCACTCCTCGGCCGACGTCACGAACCTGCTGCGCGGCTCGAAGACCGCGAAGGACGCGACCGACACCTGGCTGCCGCCCAAGCTCAGCGAGTGGGGCAACGAGCCGACCTTCGCGCCGCTGTCCACCGGCGCCGGCCAGTACCCGACCATCGGGCGGGCCGCCATGTTCGCGTTCATGGAGCGCTACGGCGCCGAGGCGCTGCTGCGTGACATCCGGCGGCCGATCGAGCGGATCGTCGGCTCCATCGGCCAGCTCGAGGAGTACACGGGCGCGGCGGCGACCTCGCGCAACGTCGTGTTCCTCGTCGGCTGCTCGCTCTCGGGCGGCACCGGCGGCGGGCTGTTCCTGGACGTCATGCGCCTGATCGCCCACGAGGGCACGTCGCAGCTCGGCGGGACCCCGTTCGTGATCGTGCCGCTGGTCCTGCTGCCGAGCGCGTTCGACAACATCCTCGCGCCGTCGAAGCGCAAGAACGGCTCGCTGAACGCGATCCGGGCGCTGGCGGACCTGGGGCAGCTCATCGACGCCCAGAACGCCCCGACGACCGACGGGGAGCCGCCGGTCCACGAGTACCCGGGCGGCTCGGCGGGCACCGGCTCCCTGCGGGTCGTCCTGCCGGCGGCGTCGGTGAAGACGGCGTTCCTGTTCCACCGGCCGGCGGACGTGCCCAACGACAGCGTGCTCGCCGAGCGCGTCGCCCGGTTCGCGACCAACCTCGTCCGCCAGCCGTCGCTGTCGAACCTCGCGTCCGGGCCCCTCGGCTCCGGCCGGACGATGACGCTGCTCGACAAGCTCGTGAACAACTCGGGGCTGCTCCAGGAGCGCCATCCCACGTTCGTCGGCCGGCGCCCGTTCGCGAGCGCCGCGACCGTCGCGGTCCCCGACGCGCGCGAGCAGCTGGTCCATCTCGTGTCCAAGCGGCTCCTCGCGACATTCCTGACCGATGTCCGGAGTGGCATCGACGACGAGACCCGCTCCCGGCGCATGGAGCTGTTCCAGGAGCGGGCCGGCGTCCAGCCGCCCCTCCTCGCCCCGATCGACGGCCGGTTCCGGACCGCCGTGATCCAGCCGATCTCGACCGAGCCCGAGGACGTCGGCTCCGCGATGCAGGCGTACCAGGCGGCCATCCGGCAGGTGATGATCAGCCCCTCGACGAAGAAGGACGGCGGCGTCCCGGACAACCTGTCCGCGGGCGCGGCCACCGCGTTCGAGCGCGCGACCTCGGTGGGTGACCACGGCGCGCAGTGGGTCACGCTCGTCCGGCGCACGTCCAACACCACGGATCTCGACCTCGTCGGCGCGATGGACGCCGGCCGCGAGACGTCCGCGCGCTGGGCGGCGGGCCAGCTGGTGGGCAAGGAGAAGCGCAAGGGGCGCTCGGTCGTCGAGTTCCCGTCGGCGCAGGAGATGGTGGTCCACGAGCGGCGGCTGTTCGGCCGCAAGGGCGAGCCGCAGATCGATCCCGGCGCCGTCCGCCTGGTCCGGCAGGCCGAGGAGTCGCAGGTCGACGCCACCTGGCGCGCCTACCTCGCCAACCCCAAGGGCACCGCGGTCAAGTTCAAGGCCGCCAGCGGGACGCTCCGAGCCCGGCTGGACGCGACGCTCCGCGGCCTCGACGAGTGGAGCAAGGGCGCCACCAACGACACGCTCATCGACGAGGCGGCCAGCATCGTCGAGCGGTTCGCGGCCGGCGTGAACGTCGAGCAGCTGACCGAGAACGTCGTGCGGGCGCTGGGCGTGGACCTGTCGCTCTCGGACCCGACCACCAACACGATCGCCCGCGCCCTCGTCCTGCGCCACCAGGACGAGGTCCTGGAGCTGTGGGAGACGTCGGACCTCGCCGAGCCGTCGCGGCTCGCCGAGCGGCTGATCGAGGCCATCCGGGAGGACGTCGAGCGGGTGTTCGGCCAGCCCGGCGTGTACGCCGGGATCTCCGAGATCCTGCGCGAGTGGGCCGAGCAGGAGGAAGGGGCCCTGTCGCCCGACGTTCGGCAGTTCCGGACCAAGATGCTCACGTCCATCACGGACTCGGTGGTGCCGCCGGCGACGGACCGCGAGATCGAGGCGATCGTCGCCATCGCCTACCCCGGCGAGCAGAACTCGCGCGTCGAAGCGCGGCTGGCGGAGACGCTGGCCACGCACCCGTCGCTGTCGCGGTTCCTGCAGCAGGCCTCGCCCACCTTCGTCCCCCGCTCCGCGGACACGGCGCTCGTGATCTCGGTCGCGCTCGTCGGCCAGGGCGTCATGGACGTACCCGATGGCGCGGAGGGCCTCAACACGTGGGTCGAGAGCGCCTTCCGCCCCGATCCCACCGACCGGCTGGCCTGGCGCCAGCGCGACGGCTATCGCGACCCGATCGACTTCATCGACGACGACGCCCGCGCCGAGCTGCTCCAGCGCCTGCTGGCGGCCGCGTGGAACGGCGAGCTCACGGCCGAGCGGGTCCCGTCGAACGGCCAGACCGGCGGCTTCGGCACGCTCACGGTGCGGTTCGGGGCGCCGGACGCGCCGCAGCTGCACATCAGCCTCGACGACATGCCGTTCGCCAACCACCTCGCGCCGCTCGCCGACGCGTACCTGCGCGAGATCTCGCAGCGCTACGTCTCGGACACCGAGGCGGTCTCGGAGATCCTGCGCGGGCTCTCGCGCACGGTGCCGGCCGGCTTCGTGGAGCGGCGCCGGCCGACGAGCGACGAGCTGGCCGATCGGCCGCTGTTCATCGACTTCGTCCCGGAGCTCGATCCCACGGGCCGCGGCGCCGCGGAGCGCGCCGAGCTGCGGCACCTGCGCGACGAGCTCCGTCGCTCCCCCACCCAGCAGTCGAAGCGGATCCACCAGGTCGACGAGTACGTTGCGTTCTGGGAGCGTGCGCTACCGAACGCCCTCACGCTCTCGTTCGGCACCCTGGGCTACGGCTCGTTCGCCGAGGTGATCTCCGAGATCCAGATGCTGCGACGGGCACCGAGTGCCGTCGCGCCGGCCGCGGCCGACGATGCCGATGCGCCGTACCCGACCGGGGTGTTCGATGACCGTCGTCCGGGTTGACCTCCGGCAGCCGGCCGTCCGGGCCCGGCTGCGCGAGATCAAGCCACCCGCCGCCTCCGATCCGTTCCCGTTCTCGGACAGCTCGGCGCTGACGGATCTCCCGGTCCGGCTGCTGCTGATCGTCCCGCTGGAGGACATCGCGGCGACCGACGCCGAGGACCTGGCGCTGAAGCTGCTGGGGTCGGACCCGTCGCCGCGCGCGCTGGTGGCGCTCGTGGCCGGGGTTGCGCGGCCCGCGGGATCGCCGCCGCCGTCCGACCGGTATGGGCGGACGCTGCCGGCGGCGCTGGGGCGGCACCCCGACGTGCGGTTCCTGGACCTCCGGGCGGAGATGCTGTCGTTCGGGCACCCGCGGACGGGGCTCACCCGGCTCACCGGCGACGACGGTCATGGCTGGCCCGAGGCGTTCGTGCGCGACCTGGTCGCGCACCTGATGCAGGTCGAGATCTTCGATGCCGTGTGGCAGACCGTGCCGCCCGATCGGCCGGCCACCGTGGGCATGCGCGTCGCGGCGCTCGGCGAGGGCCGGGAGCGGGCGGTGGCCGACCTTGCCCTGCGGCTGAGCCGCGAGCTGGATCCCGCCGGCGAACCGTTCATGGGCAACCGGTTGCCGAAGCGGTGGGAGATCGACAAGCGGCTGCTGCCTGCCGATCCGCCGTATCCGGCCCCATCGCTTGTCATGGGGCAGCTGCCGCCCGCCGTCCGCGGGCTGGCGGGCGTCTCTCGAACCGGCCCGCTGAAACTGCTCTCCCGGCGGCTCGAGGCGTACAACGAGGGCGTCGGCTCGGTCATCGCCGAGCTCGAGGACCGGCCGCAGGCTCTTGCCCGACTGCTGCGCGAAGCGGAGCGGCGGCGGGACGGGGCGCCCGGGATCGACCCGATCGGCGCCGCGGCGCTGGACACGGCGCTCGGCGGCATCGTGTTCGGGGACGAGCTGCCGCGGCTCGCGGAGGAGGGCGAAGATCCGGCGTCGCGGGTCGGCGAGCTGCTCGAGGCCGCCGCCGGGCGACAGGGGGAGGGCGTGTCCGTCGCGCTGCTCGCGGACTGGCTGCGGGACGATGCCGCTCGCGTCGAGCCCGAGGGGCCGGCCGCGGCGGCGGCGCGCCTCGTCGATGGCAACCGGCCGTGGTCGCGGCTCGCGGCGGGCCTGCACCGCCAGGTGCGGCCCCATGACGCTTCCGGGTGGGTGGTGACCACGCTGTGGGGCAGCAGCCTCGGCAAGGAGCGCCGGCGTGTGGTGCCGGCCGATGCCCCGGCTTCGAGCCCGACGCCGACCGACGCCGCTCCGCCGCCCGCCGAGCCGGACCCGCGGCTGCGCCCCGTCTGGGAGGTCCCGCGCGGTCTGCACTGGTACGTCGGCGCGCGCGCGTGGCGGTCGCCGTGGCGCTGGCTCACGATGGCGCTCGCGGTCGTGCTGCTGGGGCTCGTCATCGGCCAGCTGTGGGCGAACCTGACCGGGACCTACCTGGTCACCTTCGTCGACCCCCTGGTCCTCGGCCTCCCGGTCCGCGAGTGGCAGAGGGTCGGGATGCTCCTCGCGATGGCCTTCGTCGTCTACCTGCTGTGCGGCTTCGCCGTCGGCCTCGCGCTCCGTCGCTGGGGTTCGCGATTCCGGTTCGCCGACGTCCCGGAGCTCGCCGGCCTGATCGGCGGCGAGGCGCAGGCGGTCGCGATCGCCGAGGTCGCGCGCTTCGGCGTGCGCCGGGACTACGCGCGCATGGCCCGGGCCGCCGCGGACACGCTCGAGCACGGGTCGCAGCGGGGCGCCGAGGTCTCCCGCGGGTTTGGCGACCGGCTCGGCCAGGAGCATCCGCCCAGGACCGAGGACCATCTGCCCCGCCTGCCACCGCACCGCGAGCTGGTGGCGCCGGTCGACCAGCCGTCGCTGGCCGGGACCGACGCCGGCGGCATCTACCGCGTCTACCCGCTGTACGTCGCCGCGCTGCGGGCCGTGTTCGCCGAGGCCCTCGTCCGGGCGATCCGCGAGCGCTGGCCGCGCATCCGCGGCGTGTTCTGGGAGGAGACCGAGGGGTCGATCATCGCGGCGACGTCCGCGGTCCTCGAGCGACGGCTGGACGAGATCCTGGAGTTCGGCCTCCGACGCGGCGACCTCGTCGAGGAGGGCGTGGACCCCGCCGACGACCTCGCCGAGCGGCTGTGGGCGAACGCGGCCATCCGCGAGCGGGCGCTGCGGTCGCTCCACCTGGACCCGTCGGACTCGATGCCGCTGCTGGCGACGCCGGCCGACACGCGGCTGCTCGACCAGTCGGTGGAGGGCGACCTCATCGTGGCGATCCCGCACACCCTGGAGCCGCTCATCCGGCCCAACACGGACGCCGACGGCGTGCTGGTCATCACGTCGAGCGTGCTGGAGACCGCGGCGGCGATCCGCATCTTCGCGTTCCAGCCCGGGATCTACGACTTCGCCGAACCAATGAATCTGCCGTCGACGCCGCTCGCGTCCTAAGTGAGCGACGACTGGGATCTGCGCCCAAGGCGCAGCCCTCGGATCCCGCGTGGGACGCCGACTGGGGCGCCCCAGAACCGCAGACTCGGCGTAAGACGCCCGTCGTCGGTGTCCTCGTTGCGGTCGTCCTCGTCGCCATCGTCGTCCTCGCGTTGGCGAACCGTGGTGCCACGCCGTCCCCTGGCGGCAAGGTCGGGCTGAGCGGAGCGACCCAGGCCCCGTCAGAAGGTCGGTTAGCGACCGCGTCCCCGTCCCACCGGCCGACGAGCGCATCCGCGGCGGCGGCCTCGCTCGATCCGCCCGGTGAAGCGGCGACGGTCATCCGCGTCGTCGACGGCGACACGATCCACGCGCGCCTGGACGGCGTCGACGAGAAGGTCCGGATCATCGGCCTCGACAGCCCCGAGACGAGCAAGCCCGGCACCCCGGTCGAGTGCTTCGCCCGCGAGGCCACCGCGGCGGCCAAGCGCCTCATGAAGCCCGGCGACCCGATCCTCCTCCAGCCCGACCCGACCCAGGACACCCGCGACCGCTACGACCGCCTCCTGGCCCACGTGTTCCTGGCCGACGGCACCATCTTCGCCGAAGCGATGATCCGCCAGGGCGACGCGATCCACTACGTCTACGACGGTGTGCCCTCGATCCACGCGAACCAGCTCGCGGCCGCGGAGGATGAGGCGAAGGCCGGCCAGGTGGGCCTCTGGTCACCGACGACCTGCCAGGGCAACGCGCACGAGGCGACCAGCAAGCCGTAGCTCGTCAGGAATCGGCTGCCGTAGGTGATGACACTCGCGACATCTCGCCGACGAGGGCGGCGGTTGCGGGTCAGGCCAAGGAGCCTCGAATACCATCTCGACATGACGCGACGCACCATCGCGGAAGACGATGACGACGAGGACATCGACGCCCTGATCGATGGTCTGGCGGCGACCTTCGACCTCACGAGGGAAGAGGCTGAGACCCTCCAGCTCATGCTCGGCGTGTCCGAGGCGGCGAGCGTCAAGCCGGACCTGGTCGACGCCGCTTTGGCGGCGGACCTCGCCCGCGCCGTGTCGATCGAGTCCATCGCCCGGGCACTGTCGCGGATCGTGAGGCTCGAGCCCGACCTCGAGCCCTTCATCAGGTCCGTCGAGGCGCACGTCGGCGGTCCGGACATCGCCGGTCCGCGCTTCATCCTGGCGACGATCGCCGAGGCTCGCGATGCCGCGACGCGGCCGAGGCCGGGTACCGGGCCGCCGTTGACGCGGATCCCGAGTTCGGGCTCGCACTCATCGAGCTCGCGCGCTATGACACCGATCGCGGCGAGTACACACGGGCACTCGAACGGCTCAAGCGGGCACACCTGCCCGCCGATGACGCCGAGCTCGCATGGCTGGGTCAGCGGGTCGGACCGGCGTACGTGCACGTCGGGCGCAACGAGCAATGTCCGTGTGGCTCCGGCCGCAAGTTCAAGGCCTGCCACCTCGGGCGTCCGGCCGAAGTCGTGACGGTCAGGCCGGCGGACGCGCTCGTTCACAAGCTCTGGTTGTGGCAGACCCAGCCTGACGTCGAGCGGCGACGCGACACCCTCCTCGAAGAGGGCCTCGCGGCGGTTGGTCGCCGGCCGACCGGCGATGGCGACGACGCGGCCGACGATGCCTGGGAGGACCTGCCGCACACGGACTTCCTGACCGGCGACGTCGTGCTCCACGAACAGGGGCAGCTCGACCGCTTCCTCGAGGTGCGTGGCCACCTGCTGCCGGCGGCCGAGCTCGAGCTCGGTCGGTCGTGGGTCGACACTCGGAGGTCGCTGTTCGAAGTCGATGCGATCCATGGCGGCGTCATCACGCTCCGCGAGCTGCGGGATCCGGGCGCGGTCGTCGCCCTCGCCGACCGCACGATGGCCCGCCAGCTCCACCCGCTCGACGTGCTGTGCACGCGGCTCCTGCCCGATGGCGAAGGCGGCGTCATCGTCATCGGCGGCTTCCTCGTCCCGCGGCTGCGACGGCGCGAGGTCGTCGACCTCCTCGACCGCGGCGATGCCTTCTCGCTGCTGTGCTGGCTCGTCGAGCCAGAGCGTCTCCCCACCCTCCAGAACACCGAGGCCGAACCGCTCGAGTTCGTCACTGCGACCTACCGGCTGCCCGACCCAGCGGCCGCGGTGCAGGCGCTCGGCCGCACCCTCGACGTCGAGGACATCGATGGAGGGACGCACTTCACGGAGTCGTACACGGGGAGCCGCGGAACCTGGCTCAGGGGTTCGATCACGATCGACGGCTCGACGGCGATGATCGAGACGAACTCCATCCGCCGTGCCGAACGCCTCGAGCGGACCCTGCGCAAGGCGGCGCCGGGCGCGACGCCGCTCTCGCGCGAGATCCGGCCCGTGAAGGAGATGCTCGCCGAAGGCGGTCGGCCGCCGGACGGGACGGCTCGGCTCGGTGGGCGGCCCGCCGACGCATTCGACCCGCGCACGAACCCTGACGCCGCGAAGGCGATGCGCGGGTTCATCGAGCAAATGGAGCGGACCTGGGTGGACGAGTCGATCCCGGCCCTCGGCGGCCTGACGCCGCGGGAGGCCCTCGTCGATCCGGCGGTGCGCCCGGAGCTCGAGGCCATGCTCGACGACATGGCCTGGCAGGAACGGGGCTCCGGCGGTGGAACGATGAGCGCCTCGCGCGTGCGTGCCCTCCTCGGCCTCCCGCCCGGCCGCGGCTGACATCGTTCATCGGTCCATGCAGCGGAGGTCGGCACACCCGAGCGGACCTGGCTGACCCCAGGTGGACAGGAACCGCCGGATCGCCTCGTAGCCGTCAACCGGGAGACCGTAGTAGTGGTCGCACGCGGGCCGGCCCAGGACGTCCTCGCAGTGTTCGTGGACGAGCACATCGAACTCGCGGGCGAAGTGCTCCGGGTGATGGCCGTGGAACGCCCGGCGACGGTGATGCGGATGGTCCACGAAGTCGTAGGCGTACTCCCGGCGCCGGAAGGCGTCGGGCGCGGTCCGCTCCCAGATCTCGGACAGCTTCACGACGGCGGGCTCGGGTAAGTCGGGCCCTGCGAGCTCGGCCGTGAACTCGAAGCCGACGTTGTTCGTGTCCAGGTAGCTGTCGAGCGTCGGAACCGGGAAGGACGCTCCGTAGTTCCAGGGATGGTCGCGAGCCTGCCGAGGTGAACCTGCAGCTCGCCGAGGGTCGCCAAGTCAACTTGCTGCGCTTGACGTCCGACGCGGTTCCGGCAGCGTTTCGCCCTCTCCGAGGCGGGGCTCCTGCCTGACCGATCGCAGCGGCGCCGGCGTCACCGTCCGCAGCGTTCCGGCCTTGTACAGCTCGAAGCTCGCGGCCGGGATCCGGTAGATCCGTTCCGAGACGCGAATGGCTGGTAGCTCGCCTTTGTGGATCAGCCGGATGACCGTCGCGGAACTGATATCCAACTCGGTGGCGATCTCGGCTGGCGTCAGGAACGGCTTCTTGTGCACGCTGTGCGCTCCATGCGGCATCAGGAACGATACTGCACAGACCGACGCTGTCAAGGCCCAAGGACGTCCTCTGGACACGCCGCAGGCTGCGATGACACTCGCGGCATCACCGAACGGAGCTGGTCGGACGCGAACCGTGCCCAGGTGCGACTCGGCCTCAGGCGGTCACGACCGCGAGGCCGAGGGCACGCGCCGCCTGCGCCTGGCGCAAGTCGAACGTCAGGAAGCTCACCCCGGGCTCGGAGACCCGCTGGACGGCCGCGAGGTGGAGGGCGTCGAGTGTTCGCACGCCAGTCGCTTCCGCGATCGACGCCGCCGACTCGCAGGTCGCGTCGTCGAGCTCGACGATGGAGATGGAGCGCAGATCGTCCGCGAAGGCGGCTCGCGCCGTGACGAGGTCGCGTCCCGAGAGCAGGCGGGCGAGGTTGCGGCGGACCTCGACGATCGTGTGCCGGGCCGTCAGGAGCGCGTGATCGGCCCGCAGCAGCGCGTCCGCGGCGGCCGAGTCGCCCTCCTCCACGTAGCGCTTGAGCAGGGCGCTCGAGTCGACATAGGTGCTCACTCGCCGCGGTCCTCGGCCAGCACCTCGAGCACCCGCCTCGACGCCTTCGAGCGGTGGATCGGGCCGAGGGGCGAGCCCGTGCCCGGCGTGATCCAGCCGGCGCGGATCCCCTCCTCGATGCGGACGCGGCCCGGAATCGGGCCGATCAGCGCCTTTGGTCGCCCGCGGTCGGTCACCCGCACGACCTCTCCCCGCTCAGCCCGCTCCAGGTACTCAGACAGGCGCTGCTTCAGCTCCCGGATCCCGACATCTGCCATGTGGCCACAGTACCACAGTGATGTGTCCACATTACGCAGCGGGCAGACCCGCCGAATTGTCACCAACCGGGTCAGCTCCAGCATGAGCCTAGCCCCGTGTGGACACTTCACCCCAGAGCTGTGGCAACACAGAAGGAGCGGGATTTCCCCCGCACCTGATCGCGCCACGGCGCCGCGGCCTTGCGACACAATCACCCCATGGAAGACCAGCGGAACGAGCGCGCGTTCAGTCGGTCGGTGATCGCCCTCCAGACCGGCGACATCACGACGTTCGCCGCGGACGCCATCGTGAACGCGGCGAACAGCGCCTTCGCCCACGGTGGAGGCGTCGATGGGGCGATCCGCCGGGCGGCCGGCCCCGAGCTCTCGGGCGAGATGCGCCGGCGCTACCCCTCGGGCACGCCGACGGGCACCGCCGTCTAGACGGGTGCCTACGAGCTGCCCGCGCGCTGGGTGATCCACGCCGTCGGCCCGGTGTGGGGCCAGGGTGGCCAGGACAAGCTGGACCTGCTCGCGAGCGCCTACCGGCAGGTGCTGCTGACCGCCGACGAGCTAGGCGCCCGGACCGTCGCCGCCCTGGCCATCAGCGGTGGCACCTTCGGGTTTCCGATTGACGTCGTGGCCGACGTCGCGCTGCGCACGGTTCGCGACCACCTGCTCGGGGAGACGGGCATCGAACGCGTGACGTTCGTGCTCCGTGGCGACGCGCTCGCGGCATTCAGCCGCCGCCTGGCGACGATCTGACTGGTGGAGGGCCCGGCGCTCCGCTCGATCATCCGCCCGCCCGGGGCGGCATCGCCGATCGTGGCGCACATCCCGCACGCCTCCACGGTGATCCCCCCGGAGGTCCGTGTCCGCCTGCTCCTGGGCGACGAGGCACTCGCTCACGAACTTGTCCGCATGACCGATTGGCACACGGACACGCTCTTCGCGTTCACCGGGCGCCTCGGCGCGACGCGGCTGGTGAACGGCGTCTCGCGGCTGGTCGTGGACCCCGAGCGGTTCACTGATGATGCGCAGGAGCCGATGGCTGCCGTCGGGCAGGGCGCGGTCTACACCCGGACGTCCGATGGCTTGGTGTTGCGCGAACTGCGCGACGGAGAGCGCGACTCGCTGCTGGACGCGTACTTCGTCCCGTACCACGCGGACTTGGAGGTGCTGGTCCGCGAGCGGCTGGCCGCCGACGGCAGGTGCCTGCTGCTCGACTGTCACTCGTTCGCGACGCGGCCGCTCGAATCCGAGCCGGACCAGGCCCGCGGCCGCCCGGACGTCTGCATCGGAACCGACGCTTTCCATACGCCGCCGGCACTCACCGACGTCCTCGTGGATCGATTTGCCGCCGAGGGCTTTGCGGTTGCCGTAGACCGGCCCTTCGCGGGGACGATCGTGCCGCTGTCCGCGTACGGGCTCGACCGGCGCGTGGCCTCGGTGATGATCGAGGTGCGCCGCGGCCTCTACTGCGACGACGCGACTGGCGAGCCCCTCCCCCGGTTCGACGAGATCGGCACGAAGCTGGCCCGCGCGGTCGGGTCGGCGCTCGCTGCGGAGGGTTGGGCAAGATGACGGCGGACGATGGTCTCCGGCCCATGGGGGCCGGTCGCGATGTTGCCGTCGCCTGTCGCGGCGGGCTCGGCCGAACCGGCACGACCGTCGGCTGCCTCCTCCGCGACGCCGGACTCGACGGTGACGCCGCAATCGCGCTGACCCGTGCATCGCGGGCGTCGACGATCGAACAGGGGCCTCAGGAGACATTCGTTCGGGCGTAGGGTATCTCGCGCGGGGGCTGAGCGCGTCAGGGCTCCTGGGACGCCAGCCACTCGGTCGGCGACGGCGCAGCCACGAGGGAGGCGGTTCGGTCCCGAAGCTCCCCATCGAGGTTGATCAGCGCGCCACTGCTGCGCGCTACGGCAACGTGCACCGCGTCGTCCGCCCGGAGACGCAGATCGCTCGCGAGTCGTGCCGCGACGGCCATCGCGTCGATGTCGAGTTCGTGGAGCATGAGGCCGGGCATCTCCAGGACGCGGCGACCGGCCGCCATCGCGAGCTCGGCGTCGCCGGTCCGCCGGGCGATGGCAGCCGTCACCTCGACGATCGCCAACGTCGGCAGGTTGATCTGGGTTCCCGACTCGATGACCTCGTGGAGGACGCGGCGCGCCGACTCGTGCTCAACCTCATCGGGGACCGCCGCCGCGACGAGGACCGACGCGTCGATCGTCACCACCTCAGCGGCGCTCGGTGATCACGATCTCGCTTGCCGGCCGCGGATCCACGACCTTGGCCGCCACCTCCACGCCGATCGCGTCCCAGCGCGCCAGCCAAGCCTCGGCAGCCGCGGGTCGCGGTTGGGCGTTCGCGGCCGAAGGAGCCCCCGGGGTCTCACCGATCTCCGCCAGCCAACGATCGTACAGCTCGATGGTCACCTCTCGGACGGCCCGCCCCCGGAGCGCGGCATTGGCCTTGACCTGGCGGTACATGGCGTCCGGGATGTCGATGGTGGCTTTCATGCTTCCTGTATAGCCGTATCGCATCGCGAGGTCAAGGTCGTTCTCGGTCGGCTGCGCCGAGAAGGGCAGCGACGGGAGAGGTGACACGGCGGTGGTGCACGATGTGCTCGATGGACATGTGGAGCTCCCTCGAGGGTGAAGGGCAGGAGGGGATCCCCTGAGGCAGATCTGCTCCGGGTCCTCCCGACCTTCATGTGCTCGACCTGTGGTCGGACGAACCTTCCCGAGGCCGGCGACTGGGACCCGTCCATCTGCGAGGAATGCGATGCGGCGATCAACGCGGACGCGATCCGCGAGTCCGGCGAGCCTGACGGGGAGTGGTGACGGTCCGTTCCGTCGGGCGTCGGGTGGCCGTCTTGCTTCGGACAGCCGTTGTCGTCATCGTGATCGGCGGATGTGCAGGCACGCTGCCAACCTCGCCAGGTGTGCCGCCCACCACGGCCGTAGCGGGCGAGCCCTCGCACACGACGCCGTCGCCGCCCGCGCACGCCACTCCGTCGCTCGACCTCGACCCGCCCGGTGAAGCAGCCACGGTCATCCGCGTCGTCGACGGCGACACGATTCACGCTCGCCTGAACGGCGTCGACGAGAAGGTCCGGATCATCGGCCTCGACAGCCCCGAGACCAGCAAGCCCGGCACCCCGGTCGAATGCTTCGCCCGCGAGGCCAGCGCGGCGGCCAAGCGCCTCCTCAAGCCCGGTGACCGGATCCTCCTCCAGCCCGACCCGACCCAGGACACCCGCGACCGCTACGACCGGCTCCTGGCCCACGTGTTCCTGTCCGACGGCACCCTCTTCGCCGAAGCGATGATCCGCCAGGGCGACGCGATCCACTACGTCTACGACGGTGTGCCCTCGATCCACGCGGATCAGCTCGCGGCGGCCGAGGACGCAGCCAAGTCCAGCCAAAAGGGCCTCTGGTCACCGACCACGTGCCAAGGAAATGCGCACGAGGCAACCCAGGCGCCGTGATCGATGCAGCGCGCATCGAGGATGAGCACAGGCCGCGCGACGGCGTGAGGTTGCGGTCGACCGTGTCAGGAGGCGGCAGACACCCTGCCCTTTCGCGTTTGGCCGCGTGCGCTCGGCCACCCCGCAGTGCGATCCGTCTGCCGAGAGACGCCTTCCCATTCCTGAAGGTGCTCGAGGATCGCCCGTTCGGTGGGCACGTGGCGCGTATCCTTGCCGTGCCGTCACCGACTCACCGCAATCGTTTCCCAACCCTGCGTAGAGTGGCGGTCTTGAGAGCTGATGGGAGAAGCAACTTCATGGGCTGGAGGCTCTTTCGTCGGGTTTCGATTCTCCCGGGCGTACGCCTCAACTTATCGAAGTCGGGACCGAGCATCTCGATTGGCCGGAACGGAGTCTCGACAACGTTCAGCCGGCGTGGGCGGCGGACCACGATCAGCGCACCTGGAACGGGCTTGAGCTATTCGACGACGGAGCCGTGGAGCCAGCACTCCTCGCCAGCCAACAGGCAGTGCATCCGTTGTGGAGCGCGCGTGGGGATGCGAGCGCGATTCTGCTCAAGTTGCGGGGCCGCGCTGTGACGGACATCCCAATCGCGGAAGGGCTCGTCTGCAAGACGTGTGGGGCTACGTCAACCGACGCCGAGTTCTGCGACCGATGCGGGGCTTCCCTGAAGGGATCCGCGCCAGAGGATGTCATTGGCAGCGGCGATCAATTCAGCATTGATTCGGTCATCTTCGAGATCCTGCGCCGACAGCCCGAAGGCGACTGGGCCGCCCGCAGCGATGACGGCAGGCACTTCCTGGTCTCCGAGTGGCCGCTTACGCCCATGGAGGATGCCGACCCTTCAGGATCGTCCAGCACGGGCTCTCTCGTAAATCGACACTCGCCGGCGATGAGCAGGACGAAGCGGCCAATTCCGGTGTCGCAGTCGCAGCAGGCATCGAGCCGGTCGTGGCCGCACCCGACGACCAAGAGGGGCAGTCTGACCAGCGCGCCGTCCAGGCACCCGAGATCGATCTAGCGTCGACGTCACCTGTCGAAGGGACACATCCAAACAGCTCATCGCCCGATGTCGAACCGATCCGGGATGCTCCGAGAGGATCCAGCGGCGACGATGCGGCCGTGGCGTTGGCGACAGCAAACTCTGGCCGCAGTATTGATCTCACGCAAATCCACGAGTTACTCGCTGCTGTTGCACATCCCTCGCTACCCGCGGCTCACTACATCGGGCGCCATCCGAATCTCTCAGTCGACCTGCTCTTCCTCGAGTACGACGCCACGGGAGAGTGGCTACCCGCGCTCTCCCTCGGCTCGAGCGACATATGCAGGCTGGGTGGTCAGATCGCCCAGACGCTCGACTCAGTGCATCGAGCTGGCTTCGTACTCATGTCGCTGCGCGCCGACACCGTCCGATGGTCACCGGTGAACGCTCGCGCAACGATCGCTCGTCTTGACGGGGTGACCCCGCTCGGCCAAGAAGGACGGGCTCGGAGCTGGGGGGCTTGGACGTCGCCCGAGACAACGACAGGCCAACCGGCGGCGCCCTCGGCGGACGTCTTTTCGCTCGGGATGATCCTGGCAACGGCCCTCGGAGCCGCGACCCACGATGTGGAGGCCTCGATCGACGTTGAGTGGACGACGCCGGACGACACTAACCTCGACCTTCTGTCGATCGCGATGAGGTGCGCCCAAGGCGAAGCAAGCGACCGCCCGGCGCTGAGCAGCGTCGCCCTCGAGCTCGGTCGGATCCGATCGCTCCTCACAGCTGAGTGGGCAGTTGAGACTACAAAGGGAAGAGTTCGCGAGGTGCAGGAAGACTCATGGCTTGCGGTCACCATGGGTGGCGCATCCGAGGAGGGCGGCATCGGCCTCTTCCTTGTTGCCGATGGCATGGGCGGAATGTCAGCCGGGGAAGTCGCATCCAGCCTCGCTGTGCGCACCTTTGGCCAGGTGATGCTCCAAAGCGTCTCTGGCCACGCTAGTGAATCGGACGCCCAGACCTTCACTCAGGCACTCGGGAGTACGGCCGGATTGCATACGAGGCTGCAGCCGCCGCCATCGATGACTATGCGATGGCACACCCGGAATTGAGGGATCTGGGCACCACCGATGACGGCGGTTTGCGTCCATGGGCCGGTCGCCCTCATCTTCCACGCCGGCGATACCCGTTGTCAGCTCGTGCGCGAAGGCCACATCCGTAAGATAACGACGGACCACACAGTGGTTGCTCGTTTGGTGGAGATAGGAGAGCTAACGCCCGAGGAAGCAGCGGTCCATGATCAGCGCAGCACCCTGTATCGCTCCCTCAGCGCCGGTGGGCAAATCGAACCGGACGTCTTCGTCCTAGACCTCGAGGCGAACGACTGGCTCATCCTGACGACCGACGGCGTGCATGGGTTAGTCAGGACGGAGGGCATCGTCGCCCGAGCCGTCGAGGGTCCAGCACGGGCAGCGCGGCTGTTGGTCGCCGACGCAGTCCTCGCCGGCGGCCACGACAACGCGACCGCGGTTGTGGTCCGGATGCACCCAGCCACCCGTTAGGAGCGTAGCGAATGCAGAACGTCGAACTTCATTCTCGCGTCTTCAGGCCTAGCGCTCTCAGTAAATAGTCGGAATTCATCAACACTGTCCTTGTCGCGCCGATTGTTCTTGGAGACGCTTCCAAGGGACCGGGCAAGGCCGACGTCGCGTTGGTTATTGATGTCTCGGGCTCAATGGCCGGTGAACAGAAGTTGGAGAACGCGAAGCGGGCCGCCCTGGGGTTCGTCAATCAGCTGCGACCCGCTGATCGGATGTCCATCATCGCCTTCGACTCGGATGCCAAGGTCGTCGCCCCGATGAGTTCTGGTGAAGCCTCTGCCGCCATGCGTGCCGGAATCGACACGATGCCGCCTGGTGGCGGCACCGAAATGGGCAACGGCATCGGGACTGCCCTTCAACAACTGCGGTCATCCAGCGCGGAGGGCGCCAAGCGGATCATTGTGCTGACGGATGGGGAAACCTCCGACGAGGATCGCTGTCGTTCGCTCGCCGAGAAGGCCGCCCAGGAAAAGGTACCGATTTCGACGTACGGCGTTGGTTCCGAGTGGAACCGGGAACTCCTGACGTACATCGCCGAGGCAACACGCGGCCATGTTGGATACATCCAAGGTGCCACTGATGTCGGCTCCGCCTTGGCGGGTGAGTTTCGGGATCTGCAAGAGACTGCCCTGGTCGGTGCAGAAATCGTTGTCGTGCCGACTGACGGGGTAGCGGGTCGATCAATCCACCGCGTCATCCCTGACGTCGTCGAGTATCCGGTGTTGCTCGGATCTGAAGTCGTTGCGAGTGTCGGCGATATTTCACGTGATCCTCGGACTGCGCCACGCTTCCTGATTGACCTGGTCCTGCCGCCGCGGCCCTCCGGTCCAGTGAGGGTCGCTCGCCTTTTTCTCCGGTACCGCGACGTTGGCGACTTGACCCAGCGAAAGACGGACATGGCGTCTGTCGTGGTGACGTACACGGTCGATCGGGGCCAAGCGTCGATGATCGACCCCGAGATCAAAGCGCTTGTTGACCAGCGCGAGGCGAGCCGAATGGTGGCCAAGGCGGAGGCAGCCGTGCAGCGGGGCGATCTCGCCAAGGCGACCACGCTCTTGGCGAACGCACGCACGGTTACTCAGGCACTTGGGAACGCCAAAGTGACGACACAACTTACCGATGCACTCGATGAGCTAACCCGGAGTGGGAGCCTTTCGGAAGAAGCCCGGAAGACGATCTTGTTCGGGACCAGACAAACGACCAAGCTCGGTGGCGAGTGACACGTCCAGGGGAGGATGATCAATGGCGGTGACTTGCGCGAACGGTCACAGCAACCTTGATGGCATGGCCTTCTGCGAGGAGTGCGGGATCGAGCTCACCGCCCTCACGGATCGCCCCGCGGTCGTGGCCACGGACTTCGGCGGCTCAGCGCCAGCAACACAACCCGGAGGGACAATCCCGGAAGGCAACAGTTCGGTGTCAGCAACACCCGACGAGAACGAAAACGCTTACAACCCCAACACCTGCTGCGGCATCAGCAGCTACGGACGCAGCGACAAGTGAACAGACGCTTGTGCCCGGAGAACTACCCCCTGGAACAGAGCGGTCACCCGAGGAGCACGCGGCTCCCACGGTGCTGACGCCCGGTCGCGCCTATCTCGAAGTTTCCAGTGGCTCGTACGCGGGTCGGCAGTTCGCAATCACGGAACCGACATGTACGTTGGGACGCTGGGACATGGACTCCGGAGCTTTCCCAGAGATCGACCTCACCGAGGTTGACGTAGATGCCAAGGTCTCGAGGAAGCACGTTCGGATCTCAAAGGAGAATGATCAGTTCTTTCTTGAGGACCTGGGGAGTCTCAACGGCACGTCCCTCAACCGTTCACCTCGCCTGCTGCCGGGCGATCGCCAGGTCCTTCATCCGAATGACGAGCTCATCGTGGGGCGGCTCTTCTTGAAGTTTGTCGTCGGCTGACGAATGACGCGATGCCCGCTAGGGCATGACAGCACCGATCCTGAGTTTTGCGATGTCTGCGGATGGCAGCTCGCGGGCGCGCCGCCGGCCCAAGCGCAGGCTTCTCGTCAGGCAAGGCGATGTCCAACCGGGCACTCGCCTAGGTGCAACGGCGACGCCGGATCGCTACGAAATTGAGCACAAGCTCGGACAGGGTGGGTTCGGGGGAGCCTATCTCGCAAAGGACCGCAGCGAGCTAAGGCGATGCGTTGTCAAGGAGATGTTGCTTGGAGCTGCCTCGGGAGGCTTCACGGACCAGCAACTCCACGCCATGTTCACGCGGGAGGCCTCCCTTCTATCGCACCTCTACCATCCTGGGCTCCCGGGAGCAGCTTTCGGGATGCATTCGAATGGGATGGACACGCCTATCTGGTCATGTCGTACGTCGAGGGCGACAACCTCGAGACCGTCGCCTTGAGGCAGCGGATCCCTGAGGACGAGGCGATACGCATCGCTGAGGAGGTCGGATCGATCCTGAGCTACCTCCACGGGCAGGATCCGCCGATCATCCACCGGGACATCAGTCCCGACAAAATCATCCGACGGTCCGATGGGAGGATTGCACTCCTCGACTTCGGGGCAGCTCGGTTTTTCCAGCCCCGGCAGGGAACAGACACCGTCAAGCTTGGCAAGCAGGGGTACGCGGCCCCGGAAGCTTTCCGGGCCCAGACGGATGCGCGGGCCGACCTCTACTCACTCGGGGCGGTTCTGTACCGGATCCTCCTAGACCATGATCCGGGAGAGACGCTTCGAGTTTCCCCCGACTTCAGGGTACGGGCGTGAGTCCCGACCTTGCCAACGTACTTGAACGGCTCGTGGCTCCCGATCGAGATGCTCGATGCCAGTCGGCTGATGAGCTGACTGCAGCACTACACCTGCTGTCGCGCGCGTCACGCCGAACGCTGCCGGGCGTGTGGTCGCGCCCTCGACCCAGCTGCTTGGAAGTGCGTGTGTGGTCGGTCCTTGTTGCCCGAGGTCAGTTGGACAACGATCGGCGGGGAGTCGACGCACGTTGGCAGCGCGACGGGCGTGCCTGGGGCGCCCACACTTGCTTCGTGAATCGAGGCCGGCGGAGATGTCGTTGGGGGCGCGGTCGGATCGGCGGGCGTGGTGGCCGTTGCGATGCGGGGTGGCAGCGTGCTGGCGATTGAGGCGGCTACGGGTCGGTCCATCTGGGCCAGGAGTCTTGGCGGTTCGTCGACCACGCGGTCCGTTCCCGCACTCTTCTCAAGTCTGGTGCTTGTCGTCATCGACGACAGCCTCTGGGCGTTTGAGCTGGCATCCGGCTCGGCTTCGCCACTCGTCGGGATCGACGTCGAAGGGGACGGCGAGCTCTTGGCCACGCCTGGCGGCAATGGCGCATACGTCGTGGGTCCGAACGGCGATGTGCTTGCCGTCGACGTTCGCGCACGGAAGATCGATTGGGCAAATCGACCTCGGCTTCGACATTCGACAGCCGCCTGCACTCTTGCCGGACCGCCTCATCGTGCTCGGAGTCCACGGGACGATCTCCTGCATTGAGCCGCGCACTGGTGCTGTGATGTGGACCGTCGAGACGCGTGACCGCGTGACCGGCGCGAGTGTTGTGCTCGGTCGAAGTGTTGTGATCGCTTCGGTCGATGGGCACGTTCGCCGGTACGAGCTCGGCTCCGGGCGGCTCGTGGGCGAGACGGCGCTCGGCGACCAGGTCTACACGAGCATGTGTGTTCGCGGACTCTCCGCCGTCGTCGCTGGCCGCGCGCACCTCTCCGTGGTTGACCTGAGGGACTGGGCGACCGCCCAATACGCGCTTCCCAACGCTATGAGGGCCGCCGCTCCCGTGCTCCTCGGAACGAGGGTATTCGGAGCGGACCTGACAACGGGTGCTATCTGGTCGAGTGACGCTGAGACTGGGGCATTCAGCGAGATCGCCCGTCTGGAGCAGGACGGGTCAAGAACTGGCTCGCTCCCGTTGACGGCTGGGTCATCGCTCCCGCGGACGGCGGCCTGCTCGTTGGCGTGGGGCCCCAATGAACGCCGCGCCTTTGCTACGGAGCCGCTACCGAGTGCTGGCTTCGGTAGGCAAAGGCGGTCAGGGCGAGCTCTTCAAGGTCGAGGACACGCGGATTGAGGGCAAGGTCTGGGCCGCGAAACGACTCGCGGCAACGGGAACCCTCGATCAGCATCCAGAAGTCGCGGCCCTCCGACTTGGGCTACCCGGCCTTCCCCGGATATCTGAAGCGTTTTCCGAGGATGGCGCGTTCTGGATCATCCGCGACTTCGTGGAGGGTCGAGGCCTCGACAGCCTGCGTGCGGACCAGGGACGGCCATTTGCGCTCGAGGTGCTCGCAGATCTGGCGGGCGCAATCGGCTCGATCCTCGAACAACTTCATGCTGCCGGTTACGTGCTGATCGACGTAAAACCAGCGAACTTCGTCCGCACTTCGGACGGCCGGGTTCTGTTGGTGGATCCGGGCAGCATCGTGCCCAAGGGTCAGCGGGATCCAGCGGCTAGCGGTACGCCAGGCTTTACCGCGCCCGAAGCACACACGGGTGGCGCCTTGACGTCTGCGGCAGATGTCTATGGATTGGCTGCGACGCTAGTGTGGCTTCAGGCCCTGAAAGCGCCTGGGCCGGACAGCGACCTCGGCGACGGGCTGAACATGGGAATGATTGGGTCGTCAGCACTGCAAGGCCTTAGGTCGGCGCTGCAGGCAAACCCCGCGCTTCGGCCGACCATTGTTGGTCTGATCGATGCCCTCAAGACACCCGTGGGGACAGTGGCCCCGATTGTGGATATCTAGGGGGAGGATCTGGAAGGTTCTGTCCGAAGTGCGGCACGCGTCTGTCCGGCTCAACCATCGCCGTGCCACGGCCGGTTGCACCGCGGGCGACAGGAAACTATTCTGCCGACGGCGATCGAACGCCGGCCGACATTGGCGGCGGCCATAGAGCGACGCGCTGGGTCAGCCATGCCGATCCCGCCGAGCATTGCGACGCTCTGGGAGGAGGCCGAGCGACTCGCCGTGATCGACGGGTTTGATCGATTGATCGCCTTGGATCGCACGTCGATAGACTCGTTCAAACACCAAGAAATCGCCGCACTCCGGATCCTCCGGGAGTTTCGTGGTTCTCGCGTGCTAGCTGACGAGGTCGGCCTTGGAAAGACAATCGAGGCGGGGATCGTCCTAAACGAGCTCCTCGCGCGGGACCTGGCGGGCCGTGTCCTGATCCTTGCGCCGCCACATCTAACAAGCAAGTGGGCCCTGGAGCTGGCTACCAAGTTCAACGACACGTCCTTCGTCGTTTGCTCAGGCCCGGACAACTGGCGCAAGCCGCGGCTCATCGCCTCATATCGACAGTCGGTGCTGAGATGGTTTGAGCGCAGCCATGCATCATACGGCACTGATTGGAGGCGAATCACAACCGGCTCCAATCCGTACCTGTGCGTGTGTGCATGCGGATGTCGGCGACACACGCCAGGTCGGTATAGCAAATGCGACAAGTGTGAAAATAGTACTCGCAACTTGAGATCGGACCTTCCCGAGTACGACGTCGTCATCGTCGACGAAGCCCACCACCTCTACGGGACTGATGGCGCTCTCACTAGCCTCGGTCAGCTCGTATCCCAGCTGCGCCGGCGCTACCTGATCCTGCTAACGGCCACTCCAGTGCGGCGGGACACCCGGGAGCTCTACCAGCTCATTTCGTTGGTTCGCCCAGGAGAGTTCAAGAACCTCGGCGATTTCGAAGCACGAGTCGCACGACCACTCATGGCAACCAGCAGCCGAAAGCCGCCGTCGGCCAACTCCAGGGCGACTAAACCGCGTCATGGTTCGGCAGCGGCGACGCGACATCAAGCTCGATTGGCCCGTGAAGACGCGATATCGACACGCTGTCTCACTCCGACCGGAAGAGCGATCACTTCGAGATCGCGCTGTTGACTTGGGGCGCGCCCAGGCGGGGGCGAGAGCCCGCACCATCGTTGCTGCAGCCAACTCCTCCCCATTCGCTGCTGCGGCAGCACTGGGTGAGCAGCCGCACATGGCTCCCGCTGAAGCCTCGAAGACCGCACGATTACTCGCGATCTTGGCAAAGGAACCAAATGAGCGTTTCGTAGTCTTCGCAAAATCCCAACCGACGCTAAGCTCTCTGGACCTTGCTGTTCAGGGGATTGGACGGCCAAGCCTGCTCTACGGTGGTGATCGGGCCAGGAAGCTCCAGATCGTTCGGCGGTTTCGAGCATCTCCGGGATCCGTCCTCATTGCTGACAAGTCCATCGCTGAAGGCAGCGATCTTCAGTTGCGCATCTGCTCGTCGTCTATGACATCCCGTGGAACCCTTTTGCGCTTGAGCAGATGGTCGGCCGACTCTACCGCATTGGACAAAGATTTCCGGTAGAAATTCACGCGATCGTGTCCGCTGACGGGCTCGACTTCGAGCTCTTCGAGCTATACGACAAGGCCCTTCGGATGTTCGACCGCCAGGTCGGCGAACTCGATGCAATCCTTGGGCAGCTCGATGACGACTTCGATTTTGCGAGCGAGGTCTGGGACGCCATCTCGACGAGTCGGACGACAACCGAAATCCACGCGAAGTTCGCGACTCTTCACACGGCGATAGATCGTGCCCTGAAGGAACTCCAGGACGAGGAGGACTATCTGCGCGGGATGGGTTTGGCATGACATCCGAGCGCGAGTCAATTCAGCGCGTCGTGGAGGGAGCTCTCGAGCTAGCGGGCGCTGACAAACAACGCCTCGAGGAGGAGATTCGGGAAGCTCAGCTGCCCGTTGAGAGCCGACGAGCGTTCGGAAATCGGGCCGTAGTCCGGTACACATATGACCGATCGGTTCGCCAGTACCACCCCGACGTTGAGTACGCGGCAGTCGGCTCTGCGATCGTGGCGCAGGCTATCCAGGCCATCCGCGAGCATTCCACGGTAGCCGTCGCGAGGCCACCACTTGGCAGAAGTGATGATGATCTCTTGATCGCCATTATTGACCCGGGCCTCGAGGTCTCGTCGATCGTGCGGGATGCCCTCCCACCGCGACTCTATGCACGGGCACAGATCTCCGTCACCATGATCTCGGACGACCGACGCACATTCCTCCGAGAGCTGATCGTACCGATCGCTGTCGGCGATCTCGGTGATGACCAGACGCGGGCCTTGGTCGCGCTGGCGGAGGCAATCGACGGCGACCTGGCGGACGTTGAGGTCGATTTCCCAGCCTTGCTGGATCGGGTTCTCGCTCGTGCAGAGCAATCGGTGAAGGCAGACATTGATCGTCGCGAGGGTGAGCTCGAGGTGCGCCTCAAGGACGCCCTCAGTCGCCTCGGTGCGGGACCAGACGTCGAGGCTTTGCGCCGTGAACTCCAGCTTCGCGTACAAATCGATGTTTCATACCTTGAGATCGTCCGGCTCGAGCGAGTTCGTCTGAGGGCGCTCGTGATCGATCGCGAGTCACGAATCACGGTCCCCATGGTCCTCGAGACGTATCAGCACGAACTTCCGGGCGTGGGGCTGGTCGCGACGTGCTCATCGTGTCAGGGCTCGACTGCGCAGTTGACAGTTTGCGGTGCCGGTGGCGGTCACCTCGTCTGTGCCGCTTGCTCCCTCCGATGCGCGGGCTGCAGCAGCCGTCGCTGCCGGGCGCATCCGGTTACCGGATGCAATTCCACCGAGTGTCAAGACAGCTTCTGCGGCGATTGTCTCGCGACGTGTTCGGATTGCGGCCGAGGTGCCTGCACTACCCACCGTGCGGGGTGCCGCGAGTGCTCGGAAACGGTTTGCGACATGTGCAGGGGCCAGTGTGCCTTCCACGTGGACGCTCTCCATCGCTCCCACCTCAAGGACTGCCGAATCTGCGGGTCGCACGCGTGCACATCCCATCGGACCGGATGCCGATTCGACGGGGCGGGGTCGGCGCCCGTTTGTCAAGAACATCAAGTTCATTGTGCAATTCAGGGACATGACGAAATCGTTTGCCGCGAGCATGGTGAGTCGTGCGTCGCATGTGGAAGGTCATCCTGTCCTGAGCACGCGCGAGAGTGCGCCGACTGCGGTCGCCGCGGATGTGCGGACCATGCCTCCGAATGTGAAGTGGACTCGGAGTGGACACTTCGAGTCCACCAACGCGTTTGCCAGGCGTGCTCGGCCAGCGCATGTGTGAAGCACCTAGGGACGTGCGCGACCTGCGACCGGTTGCTGTGCAGCCTTCACCTACGGTCCTGCTCGTTCGGGGGCCACCTCGTCTGTGACGAAGATTGGTCGTCGTGCTCAGAGTGCGGCGAGGTCTCCTGCGCGGATCACCGGGAAGAATGTGTCGGCGGCAACCACCCGGTCTGTGCACGAGACCGCTGTCGGTCGCGATGCGCCGACGGCGGCGAAACCGTGTGCCGGACGCACATGCTTGTCTGCGACGCTGGGGCGGAAACCATTTGTCCGTCGCATGCCGTTCGGTGCCACATCGGCAACGAGCGCATGTGTCTGGTTCACACGTCCGACTGCGAGATCTGCGCTCGGCCATTCTGTTCAGAGCACACCGGCGCGTGCGCCATCTGTGGTCGGGCGCCGATCTGTGCCGCCTGCTCAGGAATTGAGGTTCCTGGCGAAGCCGCGAGGCTGTGCACCGCGTGCGGTTCGACAGCGATCCCGGTCGGCAAAGACGATGAGAGCGCCACCGCGCTTCGAAGACCGCTTGTGGAGCGTCTGTTTGACCGGCAGCCAACGCTGTCTCGTTCTCGGAGCGTAAAGACCCTAACCTCGATTCTTCCCTTTGGTGCCTCCGTTCGCTCTTACCAATCCGATGGGCAACCTCTTGGCGCTCACGGAATCGCTCGCAGGCTTGGCGTCGCGCAACGAGCGCTGGTCGACCAAGAAAAGTCGCTGCCTGACGACCAGACGCAGCGGTGAGCGCCCAACCCGGACGGTCGTCACCTTCTGAACTTGCCAGCCCGGACGCCGACACACAATCGACAGAGGTGTCTCGAGGGGGAGGGTGCCGAAATCTGTTAACCGTTGTGCCGTCGCAAAACGACCCTAGCATTCGATCCGTCGAATGCCCCTACGTAGCCCTGCGCCTCCAATTGGTCAATGAGATTCGCCGCTCGGGCATATCCAATCCGTAGGCGTCGCTGTAAGAGCGACGCCGAGGCACGGTCGTACTCCCGGATCACCGAAACGGCAGCGGGCAACAGCCGGTCCGCGTCTTCGTCCGCGAGATCGTCGACCGAGCCCGTCGACTCCTCGTCGCCCTCGACGATCGCCATGTCGTAGTGGGGGTCCTCGATCTGGCCACGCCAATCGTCGGTGATCCGCCCGATCTCGGCGTCGGACACGAACACGCCCTGGAGGCGCATCGGCAACGCCGCAGGTCGGACGGCTTGTAGAGCAAGTCGCCGCGGCCAAGCAGGAAGCTCGGCTGGCGGCGCTCCGAGGCGAGCGCCCTCGACATCGTGCATCGCCAGGTACAGGTGGCTCGGGAACCCTGTCGCCAACTCGATCAGAGTCGGTGACATGGGGGCCGTCGGTCGTGAGCGCTACTGACAAGGTGGACGCCAACTGCCCGCGCCAAGGTCTGAGCAGCCGCACGATCGGGTCCTCGACGTGCTTGCCCTCGCGCATCATCAGGTCGGCCAGCTCGTCGATCACGATCACGATGTACGGGAGGCGGTCGGCCGGGTCGGCGCGGGTCTCGTTGAACGCCTTGATGTTGCGCGCGGTGGCGCCCGCGAACCGGCGGTAGCGGTTCTCCATCTCGCCCACCGCCCACTTGAGCGCGGCCTTGGCGCGCTCGGGCTCGGTGATCACGGGGACCAGCAGGTGGGGCAGGCCGTTGTAGCCCGCGAGCTCGACCCGCTTGAGGTCCATCAGGATCATCCGCGTGTCGTCGGGGGTCGCGTTGCACAGCAGGCTCGTGATCAGCGCGTTGACCATCACGCTCTTGCCCGAGCCGGTGGCGCCCGCGATCAGCAGGTGGGGCATCTTGGCGAGGTCGACGGCCATCGCCTTGCCGGCCACGTCCCGGCCCAGGGCGAACGTCAGCGTCGAGCCCGAGCCGCGGAAGTCGACCTCGTCGAGGATCCGCCGCAGCGCGACGACGTTGAACTCCTTGTTGGGGACCTCGATCCCGACCGCGCTCTTGCCCGGGATCGGCGCCTCGATCCGGATGCTCCGGGCGGCGAGGGCCATCGACAGGTCGTCGGACAGGGCCTCGATCCGGCTGACCTTGATGTGCGGCGCCGGCTGGACCTCGTACTGGGTCACCACCGGGCCCGCGTTGCGGCCGACGATGCGGGCGTCGATGTCGAAGCTCTTGAGCTTCTCGACGATCCGCGCCTCGTTCCACGTGTGGACCGCGTCCGCATTCGCGCCCGCGGCGGCCGTCGGCAGCTCGTTGAGGTCCAGCAGCTCGATCGGCGGCAGCACCCAGGCGATCGCCTCGCGGCGGGCCGGCGAGTCCGCGGCGTCCGTCACGTCCTCCGGGTCGCGCATCAAGCGTGCCCGTCATGATTCGTCGCTACGCGATTGCCGAGCCATGTCTTGAGGGGCTCGCTGGTCGTCGAGGCGGATCGTTTCGCAACATAGGACGCCCCGTCTTCCCACTGCCAACTGATTGCGCCCGGTGTCCTCCCGAGTTCTGCGGCGATCTCCTGGATGTCTCGTTCGGTTGGCCGTTCACGATCTGGCGGACACCGGCCAAACAGGAGTTCGAATTCGTCGGCGGTCCAGTGTTCGCCCGACCGATTGGCAAAGACACTCCCGCCGACGAGACGTTCGACGTCACCCCCGTACCCGTTGACGTTGTACAGCCGAGGTTGGACACGCAGGATGGCTCTCAGGCCATCCGACACCTCGGGCGAGTTCCGGGCAATCGGATCAGCGACGAGCACGACAGGTAGGACATGGCCGAAGCGCTCGCCGAAGCCGTGCGGCGCCACTGGGTCCCATCGGTAGGAGCCGTTGATCCGAAATATCGCGACCTTGCCGTAGTCGGGGAAGATTGGGCGACACGATCAGATCGTCGACCCGCATGCCGTTCTCCCAACTCGTGAGCATCCGGAGCGCTCTGCGGGTCGCCTGCTGATCCTCGTCGAGCGGCGCGCCCCGCCGAATGATTGCGGCGACGATCTCGAGATTTTGGGCGTCGACGGATGCCCAGCCTTGCCGCAGTCGGCCTGCGCGGGCCTCTGACCACAGGAATGCTCGTTCCCAAGGGCTCGTCCGCATGACCCAATACCCGCGGCCCGGGCGGCCGCGGCGGCCGACGGGCCGGCTTAGATTTGTCGAGCCCCCTGACCGTCTGCCGATACCCCGCGGGACGTAGCCAAGGCTCGCCAGAGTCCAATCGAGATCGCGACCAACCTGCTCAGTGAGCTCTCGCCGCCGATCAACCGCCGAAAGGACCTCCACGACGGCTGCGCGCAGATCGCCAGCTTGACCGATCTTGCCCAACACGCGAACCGCGAACGCGGCCAGTCGAGGGTCACCGACCGCTCCTCCATGGCGTCGATCGCTTCGGCGCCGCATGAGGCGATCGGATCGCGCCACTCGATCCGGTCGGTCGGATCAGTGTCACGCGCGGCCGCCAGGAGGTCAGCGAGAGGAGTCGGGCGTTCCTTCACTCGCGAACTATGACGCAGCCCCCACGTCGTCGTTGGTTCGCGCTCCCAGGCAAGCCCCGCAGAGTCGCTAGCGGCAGCAGCATTGACATCCAAGGTGACACGGCAGCACGTCACACTGTCGCCCTAGGCTTGTGACGCCAACCGGATATGGGATCTGTTGAGTGCCTGACGGCTCGCTCCTGGGGATCAAGTGACGAGTTTGTTGGCGTGGCTCGACCATCCGGCTTGAGAGCGACGGACGATGCTCAACGTCGTCGATCTCTTTCGCGAGAAGGGCACCGTTGATGAGCTCGGACTCGGCACGGTCCGAGATGCCTTCGCGGATCGGCTGTTTCCCGGCACCACAACGCTGCACTCGCGCACTCGGTATTGGCTATTCGTCCCATGGCTCTACCAGCGCCTGGAGGCGGCGAAGGTTCGATCTGCCGACGCCGATGGCCACATCCGTCGCCTTCAGGCCGAGCTCGTCGGGTCGCTCGTCACTGGTGGCGAGTCCGAAGGAGTCATCGGGATCGAGGCGAAGAACCGCGTTTTGCGTCCGCCGTCGCTGCTGTATTGGGCCGGCCTCGCACGTTATGGAGTCCTCCTGTTCCAGGGCTCGACCGCGCGGTATCACGCATCGCTCGACGGCTACTACCGGTCTGGGGGCGGTCGCCGTTCGGAAGGTGACGAGTCAGAACTGATCGATCCCGGTCGCCGCAACTGGCATGCGGGGCTGCCGCCGGCGCCAGCTGATCTCATGGATCACACGACGTTTCAACTGACCCGCCCAGAGGCCGAGTATTTGCGCGAGCGGTTCATCACGAGCGCGGGAAGACTCGATGCTCGCCTGGGCGTTCCAGCATCCCGCAGACCTCAGGACAGTCGGTGCTGTCTGGGACCACCCTCGCATCCACGAGGCCCCCAGAAATCTCCGACACACTCGGTCGTGCAGGGCGAACGTTTCTCGCTCCTCAGTGTACCGCGCCGTCCTCGTCTACAACGCGGCGATGGCCGAACTTGCCGGCTCGCGCGGACAACATGAGGCGGCGCTCGCGGAGGAATACCGCGCGTCCTACCGCGAGTGGGCTGAGACCCAGATCGAACCGCGCCTGAGCGAGCTGCGCGAATGGGATCGCGGCGAACTCTGGAGCCTGATCGCGGAGATGCTACGCGGAGGCGTGACGCGGACGAGTGACTTCTCCGAGCGATGGATGACCGCAGCGCTCGCCGATCCGAACGCTGCCATCGACGACCAAAGCGTCAGGTCGCTAATCGCCGGCCGCGAACGCGACTAAGGGCCAACTCGCGAGGCCTCTACAACCCGAGAGCGCTCGAGCGGTGGAGCGGCCGAAGCGGCGTCGATCGCCTCAACTACCGGTGGGGCTAGGGCCGTACCCTGCTCGACGACATCGGGGCGGGTCTTCGGGCGGCGCAGGGGACGGCCGATGCTCGAACCTGAGAACCGCCTCCTGCTCCTCGACGCGCTACGGCCGCCGCCCGGCTTTGCGTTTGATCGCGCCGTTGGAACCACGTTCACCCTCGACCTCATCGCATTGCTCGTGACGCCGGTCGCGTTCGCTTTGTTCGACGTCGAGGCCGAGGACGGTCGTGTCGCGGCGAACCCGATCGCGGTGCTCGAGTCCGTCCGTCGCTTCGCGGACCGCATCACCGTGTTCACGCAAGCTGGCCAGATCCGCGTCCCGCCGGCGTTTCGCGCGGCCTACGCGTACCTCGAGCGATCCGTCGTGCCGGTGAGAGCACCTCGTCCGGGCGGGATCTTCCACCCCAAGGTCTGGGTGATCCGGTTTACGGCGCCGGAGGGCGATGTCCGCCTGCGCTTTCTGTGTCTGTCAAGGAATTCGACCTTCGATCGGTCTTGGGACACGGTCTTACGACTCGATGGCCGACCGACCGATACAGCAAACGAGCTGTCGCAACCGATCAGCGACTTCGTCCGCACGCTTCCGGGTATGGCGATCAACCCGGCCCCGGGAGAACGACTGGGCCTGATCGAGGACCTGGCAACGGACGTTGCGACCGCCCAGTGGGAGTCTCTGCCCGAAGGCCTACGGCTGAACGGATGTGGCCGATAGGCCATGACGGCCGTCCGGCCTGGCCGTTCCCGACGGACAGCTGGCGGCGACTCGCGATGGCGCCGTTCGTGGAGCAGGGGTTCCTACAGGCGTATCAAGCGGGAAGGACGGATGTCGTCGTCAGTCGCCGGAGACGCTGAATGCTCTCGGCACGCCTGGCTTGGTGGCGCGGGGCGAAGTTCGTCCTCCGCGACGACGCAATTGGTGAGATCGACCCTTCGGACGCCGAAGGCACGGACGTCGCGAAGAACGATCCGGTCGAACTTCGCGGACTCCACGCCAAGCTCTACGTTGTGGATCAGCCCTACTGGTCGCACATCTACACCGGATCAGCGAACGCAACTGACGCTGCGTTCAACGCGAACGTCGAATTCCTTGTCGAGTTCAAGGGCCGGAACACCATCCACTGCGCCGCCTGTTTGGTGGACGCCCCCGAGGGTCAGGCGATCGGTTTCGGCCGGTTGTTGCAGGAGTTCAGGCGTCGCCCATCCGTGCCGCTGCCCGAGGACGAGGAGGCTGCCCGCGCACTCGAGGGCATCGCGATGCGAATCGGCGCCCTCGAGTTCACGGCGGAGATCGGCGATCCCGTCGGCGACGTGTATCCGACGCGCCTGACCGGTCGTGGTGACTTCCGCTCGTTGCGTGCGCGCCCAGGCGAGTCGTTAACCATCGGCGTGCGGCCGCTGTCACGGGGCGCTGGCTGGGGCGTGATCCCGTGGTCGAGCGGATACACTCACCGCCGATTGGCAGCTCTCCTTCGAGGCACTCACCGCATTTTTCGCGATCGACTCGCAGCGCGACGGGGGGCGATCGGAGCCAAGGCATCGTTCGTGGTGCGTGCGGAGCTGATCGGTGAGCCGGCGGACCGCCTGCAGCGGGTGCTCGCCGCGGAGCTGAGGACCGTCAGACCTCGTCCGGCTCCTGCTCATGCTGCTCGGCGGCTCGGATCCAGCCTTCGGCGACCTGGTCGATTTGTTGACGAACGAGCGGCTCGCGAGCACCGATCCGGGGCCTCAGTTCTCGGCTCCGAGGCATTACTCGAACCGCTCATGCGCACCTTGGCGAAACCCCGGACGCCTCGACGAGATCGGCAGGCTGGTCACGGAGCTGGCAAAGACTGAGGAGGGGAAGAGCCTGTTACCCGACGGTTGGCTCGACGTCTGGGCGTCCGTCGAGGCCGCTCGGCCGATCGGCGAGAAGGCCGAGGCATGAAGCCGGCCTCCCGGCCCGAAGACCATGACTGAGCTCAAGGCCTTCCAGCGCGACACCGTCAAGTACGTCTTCGATCGGATGTACGGTCGGGATCCCGTGCACAGGTTCCTCGTCGCCGACGAGGTTGGTCTCGGCAAGACGCTCGTCGCCCGCGGCGTCATCGCGAAGGTGATCGACCACCAGCGAGCCGGCGGCGTCAAGCGCATCGACATCGTCTACATCTGCTCCAGCGCCGACATCGCCCAGCAGAACATCGCGAAGCTCAACGTGACAGGCCAGCAGGTCTACAGCCGCGCGACGCGTTTGACGAAGCTGGCCGGCGACCTCCACGAGCTCAAGGGCGGCGACGTCAATCTCGTCTCACTGACGCCAGGACGAGCTTCCACCTCGGCGACACAACGGGCCAGAAGGACGAGCGCGCCTTGATCTACTGGCTGCTGGTCCACGCATGGGGCTCGATGCGCCTCCGTCACGCCGGCGTGTATCGCCTGCTCCAAGCCGGAGCGGGCGCAGAACTGGCGCAAGTTCGTCGAAGGCTTCTGGTTGCAGAAGGTCGGCCGAGGGCAGGGCAAGATCGACGGACATCGCTGACCTCTTCAAGGCGAACCTCCTGGCCGCGAGGAGCAGGACCGAGCCGCTGGCAAGCCGACAATCCGCGAGCGCTTCGAGGCCGCCGCCGCTCGCCTGCGCGAAAGAGTGAACGCGACGAGCTTCGAGCGCGAGCCGACTCGTGGGTGAGTTCCGACAGATCCTCGCCCGGAGCTCGGTCGAGGCCCTCGAGCCAGACCTCATATCCTCGACGAGTTCCAGCGCTTCCGGCACCTGCTCGAGGACCCAGTCGGCGAGGACGACACCCGGACCCTGGCCCAGACGCTCTTCAACTACGAGAGCGACGACGGACACGCCCGCACGCTGCTGCTCTCGGCCACTCCTTACAAGATGTACACCTCCGGCGAGACCGACCAGGACGACCACTACCAGGACTTCGTGAAGACGACGGAGTTCCTGCTCGGCGCCGAGACGAGCGCGTTCCGCGAGGAGTTGCGCTCCTATCGAGACGCGATCGTCGACCTCGGCACCGTTTCGCCCGAAGCCATGTCGCCGCAAACGGGCCGTGGAGCGTCGCCTCAAGCGTGTGATGACGCGGACCGAGCGGCTCGCCGCAACCGAAGATCGTTCAGGCATGCTCAGCGCAGCCGATTGCGCCCGGGCGGTCACCCCCGCAGACGCCCGCACCTTCGTCACGTTCGATCAGGTCAGCCGGAAGGTCGGTTCCGCGGACACGGTCGAGTACTGGAAGTCAGCCCCGTATCCGCTCTCGTTCATGGACGGCTATGACGTCAAGCGCAGGCTCCGCGACGCCGCCTCCAATCCCGTGATGGCGGCCGAGTTGGCTCCCGTCCTCGAGCGAGGCGGTGGGCTCCTCGACCCAGCGCCCTTGATGCGTACGCGGCCCTCGACCCGGCAATCTCGGCTGCGAAATCGCAGCAGACATCTCGAGAACAGGGCATGGCGGCTGCTGTGGATGCCGGCCTCGCTTCCGTACTACGAAACGCCCCGGTCTGACTTCACCTCGCTGGCTCTCCGCTTGTTCACCAAGCGCCTGATCTTCTCGTCGTGGCAGGTCGTCCCTCAGGCGGTGGCGAGCGTGCTCTCGTACGAGGCCGAGCGCCGGATGATGCTCGCGCGGATCCAAAGGCGAACGCCGGCAGCGCACGAAGATCCGCTCGCTCCTCCAATTCCGGCTGGCCGGTGGCCGGCCAGGGGCCATGAGCACATTCGGGCTGGTCAACCCAAGCGCCGCGCTGGCGCGCCTGACAGACCCGCTGGAGCTCACGGCGCTACGCTCACCGGAACGCCAAGGTCACGGCAGCGACGATCGTCGCGCTCGCGGAGGAGCGAGTCCGCAAGGAGCTTCACCCGTTCCGGAAGGAGCGCCACCGGACGGCGCCGTTGACGAGGACTGGTACTGGGCGGCGCCGATCCTCCTCGATCGACGCTCGCACCCGATCGCTTGACGCGTTCCTCGGCGACGCGATCGCGACCTCGCACACGCGTGGGTGCCGGACGCCGACGAGAAGCGGATGCGACGCGCATGATGACATGAGCGGCCTCCTCGCGCACATGCACGCCGCGCGATGCGGCGGGGACTGGGTCCCGTCCGGGCGCATGCCGGATGATCTCGAGGCCACGCTCGCGCTTGCGGCGTCGCCGGGCCTGCCAACACGGCGCTTCGGGCGCTCGCCCGCGGGAGGCCCTACGCCAAGGACCTGCAGGACCTCCGGGTCCGTGACGGTGCGTGTCGCATCGCGTGGGGCTTTCGAAGGCTGTTCGGCGTCCCCGAGGTCATTGGATGGTCCGGGGCACGGGGCAGTGAGAGGCCTATTGGCGGCGGATCCTCGCCTATTGCCTCGAGGGCAACCTCCAGGCGGTGCTCGACGAATACGGACACGTCCTGCCGGACTGGCTCGGCAACCTCCGGCAGGAGCCCGTCGTCCGCGCGCCGGATGTCGCGAAGGCATGTATGCCGCGCTCACGATCCGGGCTCCAGGCTATGGCTACGACGCCATCCGGGCCGAACGGCGGTTACGATCGAGCCGAACCGGTGCGCTCGCGGTTCGCGCTGCGGTTCGGCGTGAACGCCCGACGAAGAGGGAGCCGTCGAGCGAGCGGGCCAGGTCCGGGCCGCGTTCAACTCGCCCTTCTGGCCGTTCGTCCTCGTAACGACGTCCGTCGGCCAGGAAGGCCTCGACTTCCACCAGTACTGTCACGCGATCGTCCATTGGAACCTGCCAGCCAACCCAGTGGACTTCGAGCAGCGGGAGGGCCGTGTCCACCGCTACAAGGGCCACGCAGTTCGTCGGAACGTTGCCAAAGCCCATCGGCGCGAGGCGCTGGCGTCCCGAACGCGAGATCCCTGGGCGATCCTCTTCGAGGCCGCGGCGCGGTCGCCAAAGGCCCGCGGGAAGCACGACATCGTCCCGTACTGGGTCTACGAGGGGGCGCACCACATCGAGCGCTACGTGCCCATGCTCCCGATGAGCCGGGAGATCGACCAACTCGAACGGCTCAAGAAGTCTCTGGCGGTCTACCGAATGGTGTTCGGCCAGCCGCGCCAAGAAGACCTGGCCGCGTGGCTTGAGAAACGCTCGAAGACGAGGACTTCGCTAAGTACCGTGACCTCCTGAGGATCGACCTCAGCCCGCCACGCTGGCGCGCCTAACCTGGACGGCCTGCTCGTCCCGCATTGTCCGTGCCGGGCTCGATGGCCAAGGACCGCCTAATGACGACTTCCGGCGTCAAATCGCTGGAAGGATCCCGTTCAATGTGAAAGCCACCGGTCAGCGCTGGTTCGACCACGTACACCTCATCGTCGGCATCCGGAGAGACGATCCAGAGCGTTTGTACACGCCCCGGAACTGGCCACTTGCATTTGTTGTGGTGGTTGATCGCGTGGTCCTCGGAGAGCCTGCGGCCGTCGCCAATCGCGAGGTATCGAGCGCGGTGGCCCTCCCAAGTTGCCTCTCGGTTCCCGCACGTCCGCATCCCATCAACAAGGGCCCGGCACTCTTCGGCGCTTACCTTGGCCTCGACGCCCAGGACGGGCGCCGCACCCGCGCGCCGGTTCGCAAAGACCTCGATGTCGACACCGTAGGCGGGTCGCCCACTGGCCAAATCCTTTCGGGCTTCAAGCCGAATCAACTTCTTGGGATAGTGCCACTGGTCGATCAGCTTTGCTGAGGGCGGCCATCGTCGTGACCTGCTCACGCGCGACGGTTCGACGGCCCGCGTGTGGCGTTTGAAAGAGATTGGCCGCCATCCCCCCGGCGCGCTTGTCGAGGTACGCACCGAAATAGGCCGCGGTCGGATGTCCGCTGGCCGCTGGAACAGAGAATCCAAAGCGGTTGAGTCGAAGGCCAGCGAGGAACCATTCAGCTTCCCAGCCAGAGACCGGTGGGTCGATCACTGGGTCGACGTCGACCCGGAATGCCCGGACGACCTCGGCGAGGCCGGCGAATATCCGGTCGATATCCCGCGCCGGGTCCAGCAGTTGCTCACCCATCGTGACGCTACCCGGTCAGTTCCGCTCCGCCCCGCGCCCGTTCGAAGACGCGGCGAAGGTAGTGGTCCATCACGGCCGCCTGGAAGTCGCGGTCGTCGAGGATCTTCTGAAAGATGTCCTCGTTGTCGTCCATGCGGCCGACGATGGTCTTGATGAAGGTGTCGTTGAAGACGAGCCGGAAGTTCTCGAGCGGGTTGGCGCGGGCCTGGTCGACGAGGTGCTCGTCGGCGAGCCAGGTCTCCTCCATCTGGTCGAAGAACAGCTGGTCGGCGGTCCCGAGCGTCGATGCCGAAGCGCTCGTTGAGGACCTCGATGATCGTCGACAGGTGCTCCTTCGTCCTCCTCGGCCTGCGGGCCCTCGACCGGAGTAGATCGCCGTCAGCTCGCCGACGCCGTGGTCGGGGGTGATCGACGCCCTCGCTGGTCTTCTCGAGGCGCAGGTGGGTCAGCTCGACCTCGGAGCCGAGGTCGAGCCGGCCGCCGCCGTCGGACGGCAGCAGCGAGAGCAGCGCTCGCGAGGCGAGGTACAGGGCCTCGAGCCCGACGTCGCCGAAGTCGACGACCTGGGACAGGAACGAGTACGCGCGGACGTACTGGTCGAGCGCGTCGCGGACCTCGTCCTGCTCCTCCGCGGTCTTCGCCTTGAACCGCTCGACGGCCGGCGCGAGCAGCGCGTAGACCAGGCCGTGGTCGCCGACCTTCCTGGTCCGGTCGGCGATGAGCGCCGCGACCGCCGCGCGCCTCGGCGTCGTCGAGGACCTGGAGCGCGAGCAGCCGGTCGGCGAGGTCGTGCAGCAGGTTCGGGTCGGTCGGGATCGCGACCGTCGTCTCGTACCAGGGCTCGAACGCCTCGGTGATCGTCCTCGGCCTCGTTGCGGAAGTCGAGGACGAACGTGTCGGTCTTCTCGGGGTGGATCCGGTTGAGCCGCGAGAGGGTCTGGACGGCGGCGAGCCCGACGAGCGTCTTGTCGACGAACATCGTGTGCAGCAGCGGCTGGTCGTAGCCGGTCTGGAACTTCTCGGCGACGATGAGGACGCCGTACTCGGGCTCGGCGAAGCGCGGTCGCCGTCTGGCTCTCGGGGAAGCCGTTCATCCGCGACTCGGTGAACTCGATGCCCGTCGTCATCGACCGTGCCCGAGAACGCGACGAGCGCCTTGGTGTCGGCGTAGCCCTTGCTCGCGCGATGTAGGCGTCGATGGCCTGCTTGTAGCGGACCGCGTGCAGCCGCGACGAGGTCACGACCATCGCCTTGCCCTTGCCGCCGATCTTGTGGCGGGTGTGGTCGCGGAAGTGCTCGACGATGATCTCGGCCTTCTGGGCGAGGTTGTGCGGGTGGAGCGAGACGAAGCGCGCGATCGCCCGCTTGCGCCTTGCGGGTGTCGTACTCGGGGTCGTCGGCGACCGCCTTGCCGACCTTCCAGTACGTCGCGTAGGTCGTGTAGTTGGCGAGCACGTCGAGGATGAAGCCCTCCTCGATCGCCTGGCGCATCGAGTAGAGGTGGAACGGCGCGTAGTTGCCGTCGAGCGTTCTTGCGCCCGAACAGCTCGAGCGTCCGGGCCTTCGGCGTGGCGGTGAAGGCGAAGAACGAGAGGTTCGGCTGGCGTCCGCGGGCGGCCACGGTCGCCGCCAGGGCGTCCTGCGGGTCCGCCGGCACGTCCGCCGCGTCCGCCGCCTCGGCCGCGGCGAGCTGCGCCTCGGCGGAGGCCGCAGCCGAGGGCGGCCTTGAGGTCCTTCGCGGCCTCGCCGGTCTGGGAGGAGTGCGCCTCGTCGACGATGACCGCGAAGCGGCGCTGCCCGAGGTCGGCGACCTTGTCGAGGATGAACGGGAACTTCTGGAGCGTCGTGATGACGATCCGGCTCTGCTCGCCGGCGAGCGCCGCCGCGAGCTGGGCGCTGTCCTGGTCGATCCGGGCGACGACGCCGGTCGCGTGCTCGAACTGGTAGATCGTCTCCTGGAGCTGGCGGTCGAGGATCACCCGGTCGGTGATGACGACGACCTTGTCGAAGACCGGCGCGTCGTCGGTCGCCGTGGAGCGACATGAGCCGATGGGCGAGCCAGGCGATGGTGTTGCTCTTGCCCGAGCCCGCCGAGTGCTGGACGAGGTAGCGGTGGCCCGGCCCCTCGGCGCGGGCGGTCGCCTCGAGCCGGCGGACGGCGTCCCACTGGTGGTAGCGCGGGAAGATGACCGAGCCGCGCCTTGAGCTTGGCCGCGTGTGTCGGCCCCTCGCCCGGCTCGACGTGGATGAAGCGGCCGAGGAGGTCGAGCCAGGCGTCGCGCGCCCAGACCTCCTCCCACAGGTAGCGCGTCCGGTGGCCGGTCGGGTCGGGCGCGTTGCCCGCGCCGCCCGCGTTGCCGCGGTTGAACGGCAGGAACCGGGTCTTGGGCCCGGCGAGCCGCGTCGTCATCTCGACGAGGTTCGGGTCGACCGCGAAGTGGACGAGGGCCCGCCGGCCGAGGGTCACGTTCGTCGGGTCGCGGTCGGTCCGGTACTGGTGCTTCGCGTGCTCGACGGTCTGGTGCGTCAGCGGGTTCTTCAGCTCCGCCGTCGCGACCGGGATGCCGTTGACGAACAGGCACAGGTCGAGCGTCTTCGTCGCGCCGGCCTCGTAGGGGAGCTGGCGGGTGACGGTCAGGCGGTTCGCGTCGTACCGCTCGGTCAGCTCGGGCGTCAGGCCGTGGGCGGGCTTGAAGAACGCGAGCCGGACCTCGATCCCGTGGTCGTTGACGCCGTGGCGCAGGACGTCGACCGTGCCGCGCTCGTCGAGCTGCTTGGCGAGGCGGTCGCCGAACTGCTGGAGGCGCCGTCCGTCGCCGCCGTGGACCGCGAGGAGCCGCTTCCAGGCCGTCGGCTGGGTCTCCGCGATGAACGCGAACAGCTCCGCCGTGTCGAGGCCCGAGCTCGGGTCGAAGTCGCCCGCCCACTCGGGCTTCGTGCCCCACTTGCAGACCCGGTATCCACCGCTCTCGACGAGCGAGCCCGTGATCGCATCCTCGAAGCCGCGCTCGTCGGCCTTCATGCCGCGACCCCGGGATGTCGAGCTGGCCGGTGACGGCAGCGGTGATGAGGGCCTGGCGGCGCTCGAGCAGCAGCTCAATCTGGCGCGACAGCAGCTCGATCACGCCATCGGCGTGCCCCCTCCCTACCCGAACAGCGACCTCGATGTCCGCCTGTTCTCGGGAGGTGGCACCGAGACCGGAGTCGCCAGAAGGGTCTCCGCGCTGAGGTTGTCCATCGTGCTTCCAACTGATGCCGTGTCGAAGTAGCCGCGGAGCGGTGCGGATGAAAGCAACCTCGACAGGTAGCCGGACCGGACGAGTGACCGTCTCGGACGAAGACGCAAGCACCCCGTGCCACACAGATATCCGGCGGAGGCTTGATCTACGACGGCGACGCGGCCAGGCTCGCCTCTCCGGGCGACCCGAGTCCAGCACATCGAGCGTATGTCGCGACGAGATCCAGCTTCTTGTCATCGGCGACGGTCATGTCATGCTAGGCACGATGGCCCCGTCGACCGATGCTCGGGTTGATAATCGGTGTGCCGCCCTCCACGTACTCCTCGGCATGAAGTTGGCTGCCGAAGGGGCCCGTCTGGACCTCCACATCGAGGTGGCGAAGCGGTTGACTCCCGCCAGTCGCTGGGTCTCGACTCGAAGAAGGGCGATGGTTGAGACACGCGTCCCGAAGTCCCAGATATCCGAGTAATCGGCGCTCCGACCTCCGAAGCAGGCGATCTCGGTGGCCGCCAATTGGTTCGTCGCATCTCGACCAAGTCGTCGATGCGGGCTGTCTCGGCGTCGAGGTAGTCCGCGATGGCTGCTGCTCGGCCTTGGTGGGCGCGTCGACCTGGAGAAGCCGGTTCTTCTCCCAGCTGGTGCGAGGCATCTTGACGCCCTCGCTTCGCAACGAGCCCATTCGACGAGGAGGTCGGCTCTGCGCGAGATAGGCAAGCCACCGACCATCGACCGAGGGCCGGGGACGCATGACGATCAGCTCGGTAGAGCAGCACCCGCGTCGGTCGGCTCGCCAGGATTTGGCGAGGTACGGCCGCAGCTTCCCGAACGAGAACGTCGCCGGCCGGAAGCCCGTCGATGCCCTCGGATCGGGTGCCCGAAGTCGGCAATCCGTGTCCGGCAGCAGCGCTGCCGGTTCGCGATCCCAGGTTCTCGAGGGCCACGAACGGCACGATGTCATCGCCGGGCGGCGTGGTCACTTGTCGCACGAGCGTGCCCGCAGACGATGGATCACGCGGTGACCTCGCGAAGCAGGCGCTGGATCTCCTCCTCGAGCGCCCTGATCTCGGCGTCGATCTCCTCCAGAGGGCGCGGCGCGACGTAGCGGTAGAACTGGCGGGTGAGCGGGATCTCATAGCCGATCTTCGTCTTGGCGTGGTCCACCCAGGCGTCGGCGACGAATGGGAGAACCTCCGCCGCTATGTAGGCGTCCACGGCGGCGCGGTACGGCGGTGAGGCGAGGCGCTCGCTCGGGTCCTCGTCGTAAACCTCGACCGGCCCCGGCAGCGGGACGTTTTCGTTGTCGCGAAGGTCCGGGTCCGGGTCGGGTTGCCCCTTGCGGTTGGTGGTGACTGGCGCGTCCGGGTCGCGCACCGCTAGCGCGTCCCAGACCGCCTTGTCGATGGCTTTCGGGAGTGCGCCGAGGCGTCGGGCGACCTCGCCTCGATCCGTGGATGAGAGGCCCTTTAGCGGCTCGAGACGACCGGCCAGGGCGAGGCGCTCGGGCTCGGTCAGCGTCGCCCAGCCCGCCGAGGTCTCGACCGCCGGCAGGGTCGCGTCGGTGACCTCGTACCGGAGGCGGAGCGGACGCTCGACGGTGATCCGCTGGAACCCGAAGGACTCGTTTAGGAGGATCTTCACCCGCTCGTTCTCCTCGAACTCGCCGTACATGCGGGTGATCTCGGCGATCTGCTCATGGCCGATCTCGTTGCGCTTGTTCGCCCAGGCTCTTCCGCATCTTCGTGAATAGCTCGCGGGCATCGACAAGCTGGACCTGCCCCGGCGCTCGGGCTTCTTGCGGTTCGTGACGATCCAGAAGTAGGTGCTGATCCCGGTGTTGTAGAAGAGCTGGTCGGGCAGGGCGACGATCCCCTCGAGCCAGTCGTTCTCGATGATCCAGCGCCGGATCTCGCTCTCGCCTGAGCCCGCGCCCCCGGTGAACAGGGGTGATCCGTTGAACACGATGGCGAGCCGACCGCCGCCCTCCTCCGGGCGCTTCAACTTGCTGATCATGTGCTGCAGGAACAGGAACGAGCCGTCGTTGATGCGGGGCAGGCCGGCTCCGAAGCGACCGCCGAAGCCGAGCTTGTCGTGCTCGTCCTCGATCTCGCGCTGGACCTTCTTCCACTCGACGCCGAACGGCGGATTGGCGAGGACGTAGTCGTAGCGAGCGCCCTTGAAGGCGTCCTCGCTGAAGCTGTTGCCGAGGCGGATGTTCGACGCTTTCTGGCCCTTGAGCATCATGTCGCTGACGGCAGATGGCGTAGGTCTCGGCGTTCAGCTCCTGGCCGTAGCCCTCGAGCCGAGCCCGGGGTTCAGCTCCCGGAGGTATTCCGCCGCGACCGATAGCATCCCGCCCGTGCCGCAGGCCGGGTCGAGCATGGTCCGCACGATGCCCGGGATCCGCAGCGCCTCGTCGTCCTCGATGAAGAGGAGATCGACCATGAGCCGGATGACCTCGCGGGGCGTGAAGTGCTCGCCGGCAGTCTCGTTCGACAGCTCCGAGAACTTACGGATCAGCTCCTCGTAGAGGTACCCCATCTCGACGTTGCTGACCTTGTCCGGATGGAGATCGACTTCAGTGACCTTCGACAGGACCAGATACAGCAGCCTCGCCCGGTCGAGCCGGCCGATCTGGGCGTCGAAGTCGAACTTCTCGATGACATCCCGGGTCTCTTCGTCGAACGCGGCGATCCAGGCTCTGAGATTGCCGGCGACCTGGGACGGGTCGGCGAGGACCTTCTTCAGTGTCAGGGGGCTGGTGTTGTAGACCTCGATCCCCGTGATCGTCTCCAGGACGGGGCCCACGTTCTCAACGCGACCGCCGAGGGTCGCGAGACGGTGGAGGACCTGGTCTTTCGTCGGCTCGAGCACGCAATCGAGCCGCCGAAGCAGGACCAGCGGAAGGGTTACCCGCCCGTACTCGGACTGCTTGTAGTCGCCGCGGAGCAGGTCGGCGATCGCCCAGATCAGGCCTCCGTGGTTGGATGCTGTCTGCTGTCCGTCCGTCACACCGACTCCGCCGCCGCCTGGATCTCCTTCAGGGTCTTCCCTGTCGCATCCTTCCACTCGGTTCGACCGTTCGACGGGCGCCCCAGCACGACAGCGGCGGCAGTTGTTGGGGACGTAAAAGTGTAGTCCTGAGTGAAGACGTACAAATCTCCTCCATCTACCAGCACGCCACTGGCGATGAGCTTCGCGCGCTCTTCTCGTACATAGGTGACGAGCGAGCCGACCTCGGTCATCGTAGCGCGGGAAGCTTGGAGCACCACAAAGCCTTCCGAGCTATCCCGCCCTTGCGCCAGCGCGCCCCGTGCACCCTTGGCGAATAGGGTGACTTCCGCTGCAACCGTCGCCTCGGCCACAGTGAATGCATCGATTGCAAGGAGCGGATAGATGACCAGCATTTCGTCAAGAAAGGCGTCCGCCTCGGCTCGGTCGTACTCGGAGAGAGACGGGAGTGCAGGAGCATTTCCGTTTTCGAGTTTCGATCGTTTTGAGGCTTGCGCGAGGCCAACCAAACGTGCCTCGAGATATCGCACATGAGCCTTGTTTAGGTTCTCGTCCTTGCTCGTGAAAACTACCGCTCTTGTCCAGAAGTCCTTCGAGCCTGGACCCGAGAAGTGCTGGTTGAGCCTGGTACGAAGTTCGTCGGCCTCGCCTACATAGAGACGTTGCGAACCGTCGTCGTCCACTCCGTAGAGGACGTAGACCCCCGGCCTAGCGAAGTCCTCACGCACGCGGGCTCGTAGCCAGTCCTTTCGGGCGAAGTCAAAGCCTCGACCGGTCCAGTTTGACTTCTCTAGGACGCGGATGCCCAGTGGAGTCCCGTCTGCGAGGAAGATGCGGATTGTCGCCCCAGCCACTCTCATCCCCTCGAACAGCAGGGTCGGCCAAGCACCTTGCCATGGTCGCCCTGATTCAGGGAGGTTGACCTGAGCCAATTGGCCTGGCGCTCGGGACTAGTCTGCATCTCACGCGAGGCGACGCGAGAGCCGATGTGCACCAAAGTACCGAAACCGACGGCTCCGAGTACAGCCTCCGCCATCACACGCGCTCCGGGCAGATCGCCCGATAGTCGCACCACTCGCAGGCCTTCCCGCTCGGGGTCGCGGCGAAGTCGCCTGAGCGAATCCGTGCCACTCGCGCCAGGATGTCGGATCGCGCGGCGTCCAGCTCCTCGTCGGTGCGGATCGTCGAGCGGCGGGTCGCGGATTCCGTGAAGTACAGCGTCACGCGCTCGGGCGTCCCGAGGGCCAGCGCGTCGCGGCAGGCCAGCGCGTAGATCGAGAGCTGGAGGCTCTCGTCGACGCTCTTCTGGCTCGTCTCCTTGCCGGTCTTGTAGTCGACGACCTCGACGCCGCCCGACGGGAGGCGGTCGATGCGGTCGATCGAACCGTGCAGGCTCACCGGCAGGCTGCCGTCGCCCGTGTCGAGGACCAGGTCGAAGTCGAGCTCCTCGGCGAGCACCTCCGACCGGGAAGCGAGCTCGCCCTCGTAGAAGTTGTCGAGCAGGCCGGCGATCCGGCGCTTGTACCCGTCCTCGGTCGTGCGGTCCGGGAACGCGGTCGGCGTCCACTCGGCCGCGAACAGCCGTGCCAGGTCCTCGCGCGTGGGCGGCGTCTCGCCGCGGGCCACGCGCTCGCGGCGCTCGCGGGTGAACGCCTCGAACGCCGAGTGCGCCGTCGTCCCGAACTCGAACGCGCCGACCTTCCCGCCCGCCGGGATCGAGTAGACGTAGCTGAACGCGTATGCCAGCGGGCAGCGGTCGTAGGTGCTCAGCGAGGAGTAGCTGAAGTGCGACGGCAGCGGCGCGACGTCGAGCAGGTTCGCGCCGGCGGCGGTGTCGAGCGCGATCGTCCGGAACGTGAGCGGGTCGAGGCCCGCGGCACGCGCCTCGTCCGCCTCCATCGCGGCCGATCGACCGACGGCGGCGAGGTCGGACTCGAACCCGGCCCGGGCACCCTCGGCCTCTGGTGCATCGACGGCCGAGCCCTCCATCAGGCCGACCAGCTCGGCGGCCCGGAGCCGCAGCTCCAGCCGGCGCTCGCGGCGCGTGGGCAGCGGCATGACCCGGCGGACGAGTGCGGCCGCGGAAGCCGTGCTCACCGCCCCGTCGACGCCATCGACCGGCTCGTCGTCGTCCTCCTGCCCTACCCCGGGCCCGCTCAACTCGCCGAAGTAGTCGATGACTGGCGTCCGATCGACCACGATCAGGTCGTCCCCAGCGCCCTCGCGCACCTCGCCGACGAAGGCGCTCGGGCCCCTGTCCACGTCCTTCCCGTCGCGCGTGGTCAGGATCAGCGTCTCCTGCGCGCGCGTCATCGCGACGTACAGGAGCCGGCGCTCCTCCTCGGTGTGGATATCGCCGGGCGGGACCGGCTCCCGCAGGAGGTCCGCGGGGAAGTAGCCGCCCCAGCCCTCCCGCACCGGCCACTCCCCGTCGACCAGGCTTGGAACGATGACGTGGCGGAACTCGAGGCCCTTCGCCTGGTACAGGGTCATCAGCCGGACGCCCTCGACGTCCTCGGTGAGCTCGACGCTGGTCGGCAGCTCGCCACCCGACTGCTGGTACGCGTCGAGGTAGTCCACGAACCCCGCGAGCGTGCCGTGGGGGTTCGCCCCCTGCCAGTCCGCGGCGAAGCGCATGAAGCTCGCGATGTTGGTGACGGTGCGCTTGGCCTCGAGGGAGTCGGCGGCGATGAGGTCGAGGATCTGCCCGGTCCGCTCGATGAACCGCTCGAGGATCGTGAACGGGCCCTCCCGCCAGGTCAGCGGCGTGAGCTTCTCGAGGGTGTCCAGGATCCGGCGCAGCTTCGCCCGCATCGCGGGGTCGATCGGCTCCTCGTCGCCGCCGCCGGTCGCCACCAGCTCCCGGATGACCTCGACGTGGGGCCGCCGATCGAACTTGGCCCGCCGCGAGACCTCGAGGATCTCCAGCGCGTCCAGCCGCCACGGCCCGGCCGTGAGCATGCGCACCAGCGCGACATCGTTGAGCGGGTCCGCGATCGCCCGCAGGCTCTGCTCGAGGTCCCGGATCTCCGGCGTCCCGAACAGGCTCAGCCCGCCGACGACCGTGTACGGGATGTCCTCGTCCCGCAGCCTCGCGACGATGGCCTCGCGGTGCTTGTGCTTGCGGTACAGGACGGCGACGTCGGACCAGCGCGGCTTCGCGCCCAGCGCCGCGGGCGCCGTCAGCGCCTTGATGGCCTCGACGATGGCGTCCGCCTCGTCCTCCGGGCTGGCGCAGATGAGGAGGCGGACCGGCTCGCCGCTCGGGCGCTCGGTGTAGAGCGCCTTCTCGGGCTCGAACCTCGTCTGGTTCCCGCGATCAGCCGGTTCGCGGCCGTGAGCACACGCTCGACGCTGCGGAAGTTCTGCTCCAGCCGGAGCCGCCGCGGCGGGCCAGGCGGGGTGACGAGCGGGTCGTGCGCCGGCGGCCTCGCGAACCGCAGCGTGAACTCTTCGAACGCCGCGTAGCTGGCGCCGCGGAAACGGTAGATCGACTGGTCGTCGTCCCCCACCACCATCACGTTGTCCGGACGGTCCGGCGTTCGGCCGAGCATCTCGATGAGCTCGATCTGGGCGATGTTGGCGTCCTGGAACTCGTCGATCAGCAGGTACTGGAACTGGCGTTGCCATCGGCGCAGCAGGTTCGGGCGGACCTTGAACAGTTGGGTGACGGCGGCGATCTGCTCCCCGAAGTCGAGCGCCCCGCGTCGCACGAGCTCCGCCTGGTACGCGCGGTAGACGAGGGCGAGCTCCTGAAGGCGCATGATCTCGAGCGCGGCGGCGTCCGCGACGTAGGTGGCGGCGAGGGCGTCGATCCGCGGTAGGTCCTCTTGGTCGAACTGGTTGCGCCAGCGAAGTTGGCCGTCGCCTCCGACGGTGCGCCGAGCCTCGCGATCGGCGGCCCGCTCGAGCTCCCGCTCGTTCCATTCGCCCGCGTCCTCGCCCCGCGCCTCGGCGCGCTGGTGCTGGCGCTCGTACGCGTACGCGCCACGGATGCTCTTCAGCGTCCGGAGGTTGCCCTGCGCGGCGAGCCGCACCGCCGCCTGCTCGTAGCTGCCGAACCGCTCCTCGAAGGCCGCGAGCTCGCCGGCCACGAAGGCATCGAAGTCGTCGGGCGTGACCAGCTCGTCCTTCGCCCGATTGATGAAGCTGACGATGTTCCCGAACATCCAGGCGTTGTGGTACACGAGCGGCAGGTCGGGCTGGATGTCGCGCAGCAGGAGGACCTGGCTGACGCCGTCGAGCACGTCCGGGTTGGGCGCGACGCCGGCCTCGCCCGGGCTCTCGGTCAGCACCCGATGGCAGAAGCTGTGGAAGTTGCTGACGGTGAGCCGCGCCCGCGTCGCCGGCCCGAGCGCCACGTCGAGCCGCCGCTGCAGCTCCTTCGCCGCCTTGACGTTGTAGGTCAGCACGAGGACCTGTTCGGGGAGTAGCTCCTCCTTCGTGTCGAGCAGCCACCGCACACGCTCGACGACGACCCGCGTCTTCCCCGTTCCGGCACCGGCCACGACCACAACAGGCCCATCGCCAGCCTCGACGATGGCGCGCTGCTCTGCCGTCAACCCGACGCGCGCCCCAGTCAACGTCACGTGCCCCAATCCTTCGCTAGTAGCGGTACAGCGATGCCACGAACGGCACCCGGTTGAACATCCACAGGCCGATCGGGATCGTGAGGATGAGCACGAGCAGGAACCAGCCGATGGTCATCACGATCGCCGACGCCCACCAGCCCACGAAGATGAACCACACCCCGCGGACGACCCATGACACCTGGGCGACGGGCACATCGACGAAGCGCGTGAACCCGGCCGAATCGACCATCTGCTGGACCGCTCGGGTCCGCGGCCGGAGCGTGATCACGGTCGGGATCCGATTGATCAACCAGATCCCGAGCGGCAGCCCGATGATCGTGACCATCGCGACCCAGGCGACCACCGACACGATGCCGGTCAGCCACCAGCCGACGAGCAGGAACCAGATGGCGCGCACCAGGAACCCGGGCCCCTCCTGAACCTCCACCGGGGCGCTCGAGTAGGGCCGCGGAGCTGCAGCAGCAGGCGGGCCGGGTGGCGGAGGCGACGGGGGCGTGCTCGTGACCGGCAGCGCGGACGCAGCCGGAACGGGCAGCAACGAGGGCATGGCCGGTAGCTCGACCGGCTCGGTGTCGTCCGACGGCGGTGTGGGCGGCAGCCCGGGCTCGGTGGGGTCTGTCAATGACGTGCCTCTCTCGACATCGATCGGGTGGCTCTCTCCACACCCGGCCATGTCGTGTCGTTCGCAGGATGCGGAACCACCGTGCCACCTTGCGTGTCACGCGCGTTGCGCGGGTGCACCGGGAACTCGCGTCCTCGATGCATAGTCCGCCCGGCTACTGTCGGCCTCGCCAATCGTCACCCGGCATGATGCGGCGCATGAACTGATCGAACAGCGGGACCGTGAACGCGGTGTCCCCATGACTCGGGCTCCAGATCATGCCCTTGTCGATCAGCTGGCTCCGACGCGGGGCGAGCGACTCCACCTTGGCGCCGAGCGTCCGCGCGATGTCACCGGAGCGATGGGGTCCTGGCCCAAGGTCGGCCATCGCTCGCAGGTAGCGTTTCTCAGCAGGCGTCAGACGATCGAATCGAACACCAAAGAAGCTGGCATCGAGCGCCGCGATCGCTGACGCCGACGCCGCGCCCACGTCCTGCGCGGTGATCGGAGACGCGGCCGCCGCGTCCCATGCGTGCTTGCCCCACTCCTGGAGGAAGTACGCGTATCCCTCCGTCGTGTCGACGATGCTCGTCACCGCCTCAGGAGTGATGTCGGCCCCTTCGTCGCGTACCGGTTTGACGATGGCGACCTGGGCTGCTTCGCGTGACAAGGCGCCAATCTCCGGGAACTCGAACAGCCGCTCGGCGTATGACTTCGCCCGGCCCATGCGTCCGCGCAACTGCGGGAGGCCGGCGCCCACGAGCACGACCGGCAACTGTCGCTGGGCCGTGCGATGGAGGGCCGTGATCAGGGCGGCGAGTTCGTCCTCCGCGACGTATTGCAGCTCGTCCAGAAAGATCGCAAGTGCCGTGTCGCCGCTCCGTGCGGCAGCACCGGCCGCCTCGAAGAGTGCCTGGAGGTCGTACTCGAGGTCGCCGTTGTCGGCCAAGCCAGGCTCTGGTTCGTAATCGAGGCCAACCTCGATGTCCTGGTACTTGACCTTCAATGCCTTGGCGAATCCTGCGAGTCCGCGGAGCCCGCGGATGGCAAGGTCCCTGGCGCGCTCCTGGCGCGAGAGTCGCAGCAGCGCGAGCCGAAGCTCCGGCGCAAGGAGGGCAGGAAGCGAGCGCGACTCCGGTGCTTCGATCCGCAAGGTGTAGACGCCGGCAGCCTCTGCCTCGTCGCGCATTCGGTCCAGGAGAACCGTCTTGCCCACACCACGAAGGCCGATCATGAGCAGGCTCTTGCTCGGTCGGCCGGCCCGGATTCGCTCGAGGGCCAGGCGGACGGCGTCGAGCAACTCATCGCGACCGGCAAGCTCGGGAGGAGGCGTGCCCGCACCGGGTGCAAACGGATTGGAGGCCGGATTCACGCTCGCGATCTTACCAATCTTTGTTAGGTTATGTCAATGGCATAAGATGGCTAAGATCAGTACAATCGCAGCGAGCCGAGGGGTTGGTGTGCCTGTCTCGACATCGGTCGGGCGGCTCTCTCCACGGGCAGCCAGAACTGGTTCCGCGAAGTCGGAACGACCCGAAAATCGCGAATCTCCGCGCTCCCTTTCGCTCGGCTGAGCGCGCCATTGTCCTCACGTGGGCCCAGCCGGCCGTCGAAGGCGGGCGGCAAGCACTGGCGGCGCGATCACGATCAGCTGCACAGTCGCCCGAGTCAGCGCCGTGTAGAGCAGCGCGTCGAGCCGGTCCGCGTCGGGCTGGAGCTCGCACAGGATCGCGACCGCGCGCTCGAGGCCCTTGAACCGACGGATCGTCTCGAACAGCACCACGCCGTCGTCGGCCGGCTCGTCCGGCACCAGCTCGCCCGGCAGCCCCTTCGACCGTCCTGCATCGTCGATGGCACCGTTCCAGAGCTCGAGGTTCCCGAACCGGCGCTGGCGCCAGACCTCGCTGTCAACCGCTGGCCGCCCGGACAGCACCACCACGTCCCAGGGTCGGACGCCCTCGACCGCGACCACCCGGTGCAGCTCGCGTCGGACCGCCTCGACAGTCGGCGGGCCCGGGTCGGCCTCCATCACCACCGGAGCCAAGCCGCCTTCCGACATCGGCGTCGGCTCGCCCGGGCCGCGATAGAAGCGCGCGGCCAGGGCCGCCACCGGCGCAGGCGACCGATAGTCCTCGAACAGCTCGAACGGCTCAAGACCCAGCGCTCCCACGACGTCGTCGCGGTAGAGCGCCTGGCCTGGGTCGTGGAAGACCCACAGGATCGAGTGGTCCGGGTCCTGCAACAGCAGCTCGAGCCCGAGCAGCCAATCGGCCGCGAAGTCCTGCCCCTCGTCGATGACGATCGCGTCATATCGGACGTCCGAAAGGGCCTCGATCGCCGGGACGAGGTTGGCGGCGAGGCCGTCGAACCACTCCGGGCCGGGGTTGGCGGGCTTGGGGCCGAGCAGGCCAGCTCGCGCGGCCAGCGTCTCGGCCAGCCGATGGAAGGTCGAGACGGCCGGTCGCCGCCCTTGGGGCTCTCCCCTGCCCTCCACCTCCCGCATGACCGCCGTGGCCAGCGCCTGGTTGAAGCAGACGTACAGCGTCCGCCAGCCTTCGATCGCGAGGCGGCATGCCTTCTCGACCGCCACCAGGCTCTTGCCGCTCCCGGCGGGGCCCACGACCTCGACGCGCCGCCGGTTGCGAGCGAAGTTCAGGACCTGCAGCTGGGCATTCGACGCGCGGATCAGCCGGGCGCGGTCGTCGTCCACCTGGTGGCGCAGGAGGCGCCGGAGCTCGACCGTCGGGGCGAGGAACTCGTCGATGGCGACCATCGCGGGCCCATCCAGCGGATGCCCGCGGCTGCCGTCGGCGACCCACAGCGCCCACGCCCGATCGAGCGCGCGACGAGCGCTCGCCGGATATGCGAGATCGTCGATGTCGAAGGTGATGTCGCGAGGGGCATCGGGGCCGAGCAGGACGTGGCCGGCAGGGAGGCTGGCGAGGTCGACGTCGGGAAAAGCGACCGCGTGCCCGGTCCGCAGCTCATGGCCGATGGGCCACCCGGGCAGCGCCTCGATCGCCTGCCGCAGGTCGTGCTTTGCGGCCTCGGCCTGCGCGTACGGCGATCGAGGGAGCTCGCGCTTGCCGACGAACCAGCGGCCGCGGGCATCGCGGCTCGGGGCGCCGCCCTTGACCTCGATGATGAGCAGGCCGTTGTCCGGGTGAACGATCACGAGGTCCGCCTCGCCGTCGTGCGCCGGACCGTGCGCACGCGTCCGCGCGATGAACCGCACGTTCGGATACAGGCGCGCCCCATTGGGCAGGGCCGCCGCGATCCGCTCCTGGACGAGGCGCTCGGCAGAGACACCCATGCCCCCGGGACTCCTGTGGGCTTCAGGACGTTCGCCCGAGCCTAACAGCGCGACAGGCCGATGTCCGCACGCCGCCGTTGGACGCGTTGCCCTCCCGCACCTGCCGGCGGCATCAGGCCGGGGCGACCACCGTGAAGCCGTGCAGTTGGGCTGCCGATGTCAGCCTCGCGTCGTAGGTGACGACCGCGTCGATCGAGTCCCGGACCTCGATCGCGGTCGCGAGATGGATCGCATCGAGCGATCGGAGCGCCGCCGGTGCAAGACCTGCGGCGCGGTCCAAGATCCTGCGGTCTGCGTCGACGAGCACGAGTCGGCCGATGACCTCGGAGGCCATGGTCGGGTCGAGTCCCTCTTTGCGAGCAAGCGTACGGCCGAACTCCACGATCACGATCGAGCTCGCGACCTGGATCGGGCGGTCCTGCAAATGCGCCAGCAATGCAGCCGACTCCCGTTCCAGGGCAACGAGCTTCACCAGCGCAGACGAGTCCATGTAGACGGCGCCGGTCACCTGTCTTCCTCGTCGCGCAGCTCCTGCAGGATCTCGCTCAATGGCTTGCCGGGAACCGCCGGCGGCAATCCGAGGTCCGCGAGGCTGCCGTTCGACTGTCGTGCCCGACCTTCGGCGATGAGTCGTTCGATCGTCGACGCACCGCTGTTGAGGGGTACGAGCCTTGCCACTTCATTGCCGTGCTCGGTCACGGTCAACGACTCCCCCGCCTTCACCCGGTCGAGATACACGGACAGGTTCTGGCGCAACTCTCGGACGCCGACATGACCTTGCCCTCGCTCGCTCATGTAGCACATCGTAGCACATTCCTATTCACGCGCCGCGATCATCGGGTTGGCCGCTTGTAGCCGGCGCTACGCTGAGCCCCCGGGGGTGCTGCGCTGAACAGGAGGAACCCTCCATGGCCGATCATCCGAACGTGGCGTTGGTTCGCCGCGCGATGCAGGCGATGAACGAGATGGACATGTCGAAAGCCGACGAAGAGATGGCGATCCTGGACGCCTTCATGGCCGACGACATCGTCTGGCACGAGATCGGCCGCGCAGAGCCACGTCGCGGCAAGGACGAGCTGCGCGCCACCATGGGCGCGATGGGCGACGTGACGATCAAGTACGAGCTCCACGACGTCGTCGCGAACGACGATCACGCGATCGCGCTCGGCACCGCGACCGCCACGCGCAACGGCGAGACCCTCGAGTACCGGACCGCGGAGATCTTCCACATTCGGGATGGCAAGGCCGTCGAGCGCTGGGCCTTCTCGGACGACACCGCCGAGATCGTCGCGTTCTTCGCCTGAGGCGACGGTCGGTCTGCGTAACGACTGGCACGGCATGCTCGAGCACGAGGGACGTTCCGGCACTGCCATCCAGCAGAAGAGCTTCGATGCACCCGATGATGTGCGCAGATTTTCCGAGGGGATCGTCAACCTGGTGCATCTAGGCTCCGTGACGATGGGTCGCGGCGTCCTCGAGCCGGGCTTTCGCTGGTCGACGTCCTTGAGGCCGATCCAGGGCACGCCTTCGTGCCAGATCCACCATCTCCAGTTGATGCTGCAGGGTCGCTTCCACGTCCAGATGGACGACGACGAGACCGCGGAGTTCGAGGAACGCGGGCGTCATGAGGTCAAGGGCCTGGAGCGGCCGATCGAGGTGTTCTTGCTCGCGAGCTGACGCTGAGGATCCACCTCAGTGATCCGAGGCTGGCAGCAACCCAGTTTGCTGGTATGGTGGGTCGATGAAGGTGACGATCGATCTCGACGCGGACCTGTACCGGAGCCTCAAGGTCGAAGCGGCGCGAGCCGACCGGAGCGTCCGCGACGTGATGGCCGATGCGCTGTCGCAATGGCTCGAGCGCCGCGAGGACGAGGAGGATCGCGCGTCCGCAGCCGAAGCCCTCGCCGAGTACCAGCGCGACGGCGGAACGGCAGCCGCCGAGTTCTTCGAGAAGCTGGCAGCCGAGGCGAAGGCGGAGTACGGGTCCGACCGGTGACCCGCGGGCGGTCGAAGGGTCGCGAGCCGTACCGAGTCGAGCTCTCCCCGGCGGCCGCACGACAACTCCGCAAGCTGCCGCCGGGCGACGCCGCACGACTCCGGGCGCCCATCCTGGCGTTGGCGCTCGAGCCCCGGCCGCCTGGTTCGACGCGGCTCGTTGACAACGATTGGTGGCGCCTCCGAATCGGCGACCTGCGCGTGGTCTACGCGATCGACGACGAACGGCGTCTCGTGATCGTCCTTCGCGTCGCCCGCCGCAACGAGAGCACATATCACCGGTAGCGCGACTCGGGTCGCAGGACGGAGGGCGCGCGAGTCACGGAATTGTGGACACCGGTGGTTGACAACCTGTGGACCGGCGCGCTTACTAGGCGAGCCTGGACGAGCAAGCGGGGCGTCTGAGGCTGGCGTTCGGGGGAGTTCCGCATCTTCCGCGGAACACCGACGGAGACCGGTCGCTCCCGGTCGAGACTGATCGGCCTGATCGTCCGAAGGGGGTTCGACGATGGCCACTAGGAGGCCGTCCACTCGTGGGTCGAAGGCGTCCCAGGACGCGGCGACCGACATGCCCGGATCGACGACGGCCCGAGCGAGACGTTCGGAGGGCATGCCGTCCGCCGAGATGGACGGTCCGCCCCGGGTCAATGGGTCGTCCGCCGACGAGATGTCGAACGGCGTCGCCGTGATGGGGGTCGGAGAGCCCGAGCAGGAGGCCGCAGCGGGCAGCGAGATGCCCCAGGGCGGCATGGCGAACACCGCTGAGGAGGGCGGGCAGCGCGAGCGCGTGCTCGTCGAGATCCGGGTGCCCAGGAGCCTCGAGGGCGCCGATGCCAGGCTCTCGCTGGCCGCCGGCGTCGACGTCCCCGGCTTCCAGTTGGACAGCGGCTATGCCCCGGTGCCGGTGTCGGCCCACGCGGAGCAGGCCGCCAACCTCGCGGCGAGCGACGAGGAGGTCGTGATTGTCCGCGGGACGGTCGCACCGGACGAGCGGGCGGCGCTGGAATCGCAGCCCAACGTGATCAAGGTCTGGGACGACACTCGCATCGCGCCGTTCACGGCGCCGCCGATGCCGGCCGAAGCGCCGGCAGAGGAGGCGGTCTCCGAGGTCGGTTCGATCGTGATGCCGATGGAGGGTTTCGCGGTCTGCCCCATCGGGACCTGCGACTGTTCGCCCGGGACCGCCAAAGGCGCGATCGCCGACGTCGCGAGCTACCTCGGCGTCGATCAGATCTGGGCATCCGGGATCCGCGGCACGGGGATCGTCGTCGGCATCGTCGACGGCGGCATCACCGCGGTCGGACGGCCGGTCAAGGCTGGGGAGACCGGGACGACGAGGGTCGGTCGAGTGATCGGCGGCTGGCCGACGGCCGACTGGGGCACCACGGCCGCCGCCTGGGGCAACCACGGCAACATGACCTCGACCGACGCGCTCGGGATGGCGCCCGACGCACAGGTCTACGACATCCGGATCTCCGATGGGGACGCCGTTTCGAACGCCCTGGCGGGCTTCCAGTGGGCCATCGACCAGCACCGTGCCAACGGCACGCCCCAGGTCCTGTCCAACAGCTGGGGTATCTTCCAGGAGAATTGGGACCCGGCCTACGCGACCGACCCGACCCACCCGTTCACCCGCAAGGTCGTCGATGCCCTGAACGAGGGGATCCTCGTGCTGTTCGCGGCCGGCAACTGCGGCGCGACGTGTCCCGACGGGCGGTGCGGGCCGGACACCGGGCCCGGGCGGGACATCTGGGGCGCGAACGGCCATCCCCTGGTGATGACGGTCGGCGCCGTCAACAAGAACGAGCAGTTCGTGGGCTACAGCAGCCAGGGACCGGGGGCGCTCGATCCGCACAAGCCGGACTTCTGCTCGATCACCCACTTCCAGGGCTACTTCGCGAGCGACAGCGGCACCTCGGCCGCGACGCCGATCGCGGCGGGCGTCGTCGCCCTGTTCAAGCAGGCCGCGCCGACGGCGACCCAGGACAAGATCAAGCAGGCGCTGGTCGACACCGCGAAGGACATCGGTCCCGGCGGCTGGGACCAGCACTCGGGCGCCGGCATCATCCGGGCGAAGGCGGCGATGGACAAGCTGGCCGGCGCGCCGCGTGCCTCCGGCTCGGTCGTCGCGTGGGGCCCCAACCGTCTCGACGCGTTCGTGCTCGGGACCGATCGCGCCGTGTATCACAAATGGTGGAACGGGTCCGCCTGGGGCCCGTCGGTCACGGGGTACGAGGGACAGGGCGGAGTCGCCCTGACCGCCCCGGAGGTCGTCGCCTGGGGCCCCGATCGGCTCGACGTGTTCGTCCTCGGGACGGACCGGGCGCTCTACCACAAATGGTGGAACGGGTCCGCCTGGGGCCCGTCGCTCACCGGCTACGAGAACCTCGGCGGCGTCTGCGCGAGCCCGCCCAAGGTGGTGTCGTGGGGTCCGAACCGGCTCGACCTGTTCGTGCTCGGGGAGGACTCGGCCGTCTGGCACAAGTGGTGGGACGGGTCGGCGTGGGGGCCATCGGTGACCGGCTGGGAGTCGCTCGGCGGCGTCTGTGAGAGCCCGCCGGAGGCCGTTGCCTGGGGTCCCAACCGGCTCGACCTGTTCGTAACCGGGACCAACCACGCCCTATACCACAAGTGGTGGGACGGCTCCGCCTGGGGCCCATCGGCCACGGGCTACGAGTACATGGGCGGCGTCATCGCTGGCACGCCGCGTGTGGTCTCGTGGGGTCCGAACCGCCTCGACGCGTTCGTCCTCGGCACGAACTCCGCGCTGTACCACAAGTGGTGGAACGGGTCCGCCTGGGGCCCGTCGGTCACCGGCTACGAGTACATGGGCGGCGTGTGCGTCGGCCGGCCGGAGGTCGTCTCCTGGGGACCCGACCGCCTCGACGTGTTCGTGATCGGCACGAACTCCGCGCTGCACCACAAGTGGTGGAACGGGTCGGCCTGGGGCCCATCGGTCACCGGCTATGAGTACATGGGCGGCGTCTGCCTCGGATCGCCGCGCGTCACCTCGTGGGGACCGAACCGGCTCGACGCCTTCGTGATCGGCACGAACTCGGCCCTGTACCACAAATGGTGGAACGGGTCGGCGTGGGGCCCATCGGTCACCGGCTATGAGTACATGGGCGGGGGCATCGTCGACTTCTGAGGGCACGAGCACGGTGGGCGCGGCATCGTCCGCGCCCACCGCCTTCGGCATCCAGAAGTTCACCGGGTGGCCGCAGCCAGGCTTACTGCGGCCTCGAAGGGAGGGCGAGGATCCGTCGCCGGTGCCGGCGCGCACCGACCAGGAAACCGCTGCGGGACCACCGCCGTCTAGCGCTCGGAAGGCCGGGCAGCGGGACCCACCGGCCGGCAGGAGCGCCCATGAGGTGGCGCAGATCCGGGGCCCGAGCCGGTGAACCGACGAACGATGACTGAGACCCAGATGCGCGGCCCCGGCCGCTCGACCCTCGGCTGGATGGCGATCGCCGGCGCGGCGGCCCTTGCGGTCGGCCTCGTCGCCGGGCCTGCGCTGGGCGCGGCGACCAGCCCCCAGCCCCGGTACGCTGCGGCGGTGTCCGCCTCCGACCTCCCGCCCGAGCACACCATCACCGTGACCGGCAGCGGCAAGGTCACCGTCGTCCCCGACCTCGCCACCATCAACCTCGGCGTCCTGATCGAGCGCAACACGGCCAAGGCCGCGCGCGAGGCGGCGGCCGAGTCGATGACCAAGGTCATCGCGGCGCTCAAGGCCCTCGGCATCGACGACAAGGACATCGCCACCTCGTCGATCTCCCTCCAGCCGGTCTACGACTACTCGAACAACAACTCCCCCAAGGTCCGCGGCTACCAGCTCCAGAACGCGGTCACCGTCACGGTCCGCGACCTGAACAAGGTGAGCGACGTGCTCGACGACTCGGTCGTGTCCGGCGCCACCCAGGTCAACGGCATCTCGTTCGATGTCGCCGATCGCGCCGCGTCAGAGGCGAAGGCCCGCGAGGCCGCCGTGGCCGACGCGAAGGCGAAGGCCGACACGCTCGCGAAGGGCGTGGGCGTGTCGATCACCGGCGTGTCCTCGATGAGCGAGACGGTCTCGACCCCGGTCTGGTACGGCCGCGAGATGGCCGCCGGCGCGCTCGCCGCGCCCGACGCCTCGACCCCGGTCATGGCCGGCACGACCGATGTCACCATCGACGTCCAGGTGGCCTTCCTGATCAGCTAGCCGAGGGCCGCCGATTTCAGGCTTGGTCGTGGATCGCGTACCATTGGCGATGCCAGGGTCGCACCGGACGCCTCGACAGGCGTCCACGTTCCGCACAGGCGGACCTCGTCCCCCCACCTTGACCGAACGCCGCGACGGCGAAGCAGCCAGGGGACGCGACCACGATCGGCACTCACCACACATCGGCCGTTGAAGGCCATCCGCGACAGCGCGGAACCAGGTAGTCCACCTCGGAGGGCGTTGATGACCAAGCATTCCCGATACGAGCGTGAACGGCGCGCAACCGACGTTCAGCGCATGAAGGAAGTCCAGTCCGCGTGGTACGCGAGCCTCCCTGCCGCGACGGCGCTGGCGTTCAGCCGAGAGGTCGAGGCCGCCCGAGCGCGTGGTCCCCTCCCGCCGCAGCCCGATATGGCGCCCGGCACCCAGCCCAACCCGCCGCGCCCCGGACGAGAGCCCAAGCCGCCGAAGGACGAGCAGCGCTCGCGGCGGTCCTACTGATGACCCGCAAGCGAAAGGTCATCTACCCGCCGTCCCGCAGCTCCAGGGGCGCGCCGCCTCCCCGGGCGCCGCAGGTGACCCCGGCCACCGTCGCCACGATCAATACCCAGGCGGGCGTCGGCCGCGCCGGGATCGTGCCGGGCCTGCGGGTCGTCATCCAGGGCACCGGCCTGTACACGGGCGAGACCGCCGTCGTGCAGTCGCTCGTGCCGGGCGTGATCTCGGCGGCCATCGTCAAGACCGAGGCAGGCCAGACGCGCCGCGTCCGCACGGTCGACCTCGCGCCGGCGCCCAAGGTCGCCGCGGAGCCGAAGGTCGCCACCGAACAGGTCGCCACCGAACAGGTCGCAGCCGCGGGGGCGGACGCCTAAGCCCCTCACCACCCTCGATATGGGCTCGATATGGACTTGCAACGTGCGTCCGTCGAGCCCGGGTGTGTAATGGCCGATACCACCCGCGCCCGGCCTCACCCGCCGGGCCGTGGTCGTTCGAGTCCGGGGGATGGAGGACGACCGGTATGGCCGGTTCACGTCGCCCCGGATCCCGACGGTTCGCGATGATCGTCGGCGCGTCCATCGCGGTCATCGCGCTCGCGGGAGGCCCCGTCGTCGCCGAGGAAGGCGGCGAGGGGCGCGACCTCCCGATCGAGTTCGTGCACAACAACCTCGAGGAAGCCCCGGTCGCGGGCGCCGTGTGGGCGGCCGGACCGGCGCTCAAGAACGGCGACGCGATCTGCTCGACGGCCCCGACGAACGACGCCAACGTCAACGTCAGCTGCGAGGGCACCGGGCCCCACAACGAGACCTCGATCGCGGTCAACCCCACCGATCCCGACAACCTCATCTCCGGCGCCAACGATTACCAGCTGGCGATCAACCCGGGCGGCCACGTGACCGCCTCCACGCGCTCCCGCGCGACCGTCTCGTTCGACGGCGGCAAGAGCTGGACCGCGTATCCGATCCGCACGACATCGACCTACCAGGCCACGGGCGACCCGGCCGTCGACTTCGACGATGCCGGCAACGCCTACTACGCGACGCTCGGCTTCCGCTTCGTCGGGCCCGCGAACGCGCAGAACCCCGACATCCTCGTTTCGGTGTCCAAGGACGGCGGCGTGACCTGGGACGCCCATCGCGTCGCCCGGGGCAGCGGCACGGCCACCTCCGTGGGCGACCTGCTGGACAAGGAGTACGTGACGGCGTGGGGCGACGGCAACGCGCTGGTCACGTTCGGCGACTTCCGGCTCGGCCACAAGGGCGCGACGGAGTCCGGCCGGATCTACTCGACCGTGACCCACAACGCCGGCGCGACGTGGACGACGCCGGTGCTGGTCTCCGGCGACGCGCTGTTCGCGTTCGTGTCCACGCCGATCGCGACCGCGGACGGCCGGATCTTCGTCGCCTACGAGGACTACACGCACTTCGACAACGGGCGCGACGACTACGCGGTCGCCGAGCTCGACCCCGACACCGGCGCGCGGATCGCGGGCCCGTTCAAGGTCGACACCCTGATCGACGGCTTCACCGACTACCCGATCGCGCTCGGCCGCCAGACCTACCAGGACTCGATCTTCCGATCGTGGTCCGCGGGCAACATCGCGGCCGATCCCACCGATGGCGACCACCTCGCCGTCGAGTGGTCGGACATGCGCAACAGCACCCTCCCCGCCCCCGACGACCCGTACGAGGCGGTCACGAACTCCGACATGATCGTCAGCCAGTCGTTCGACGCGGGGCGGCACTGGTCCGCCCCCGTCGCGATCGCGCTGCCGGGCGACCAGTTCCAGGGCTGGGGCGCCTACGACGCCAACGGCGTGCTGCGGATCGGCTTCTTCGACCGCCAGTACGACTCGGCCAACCACCAGTACGGCTACACGCTGGCGACCGAGACGTCGGCCGGCTCCCTGTCGTTCTCGACCGACGAGCTGACGACGGTCCGCTCCGACCCGACGAAGAACAACCGCTGGTTCGCGGGGACGCTGGATCCGGACTTCCCGTTCGCGACGTCGTTCATCGGCGACTACTCGGGCATCGCCCCGACGCCGTCGGGCGGCGTGGTCGCCGTCTGGACCGACCTCCGCAACCAGGTGTCGTTCGCCGGCCGGACCGGTGCCGACGAGGACGTGTACTTCGCCACGTCGCCGTAGGTCCTGGGCCAGGATCCAGCCGCTCGCCGGCCCCGGCCAGAGGTCCGCGGGGAGGGCGCTATTCCGGCCGATCGTGCCAAGCGCCCTCCCGGTGGTCCCTATGACGAGCTCGCCCTGCAGCTGCTGACAGATGCTCGCCCGACGGGCGTTGGTCACGATCGCCGTGACTAGGGGCCGCTGGGTGGGCATTTGACTCGATCGCGCCGATGGCTCGTGATCGGGGCGCCGACGAACGACGTCCTATCTCGACGCGGCCGTCGATAGCGTCCACACGATGAACATCTGCCGGTTCGGGCCGGGCCGGGCCGAGGCGAGGGCGATCCGGCTCAGCCGGTCGTGCCGGCCGGGATCGCGCCGGTCGGCGCGTTGGCGCGCGCGACAGCCGCGCGCTCCGCCACCCGGTCCCCCACGTAGGCCGCGTCCCGCCACACGCCGCCAAGGAGCGCGGAGGCGATCGCGGTCTGGAACGGCAGCCCGACGATGTACAGGCCTGCGACGCCGGCGACGATCCCGTTGTCCTGGACGGGCCAGCCGTCGGCGCCCGTGATCGGCGGCTCGATCCAGGCGTAGTCGCGTCGGAAGCCCGTGCACCAGACCACGTTGGCCACGTCGAGCACGGCGCCGTCGAGCGAGGGCCTGCCGCCCGTGACGCCGCTGACCCGCCCGAGGAGGCGTTCCACGCCCGCCGCCGCGAGGAGATGCGGCCTGGCCCGCTCGACGTACTCCCCGTGGAGCCGGACGTCGGCGCGCGCCTTGCGCCCGATGGGCGTCCGCACGGTCATGATGTGGTTCGCCCCGAACCAGATCAGCGGATCGAGCAACCGGCCGAGGCGGCCCTCGGTGTCGAACGGCAGATGTCCGGTGTCGCGCCCGGCCAGCGACACGTGGCGGCCGCCGGCCCGCGCGATGTCGAGCGCGATCTCGGCGCCCGAGTTGGCCGCGCCGACGACCAGCACCGGGCCCTCGCGAAGCTGGGACGGCCGCCGGTACTCGCTGGAGTGCAGCTGCAGGATCCCGGGATCGAGCTCGCCGGCGAACGCCGGCACCCGCGGGTGGTGGAACGCGCCCGTCGCGAGGACGACCTGAGCGGCCTCGAGCACGCGGTCGCCCGCCGTCACCGCGAAGCCCGAGCCGTCCGGCATCGCCCGGACACGGTCGACGCGGACGCCGCCGTGGACGGGCAGGTCGAAGTACCAGGCGTAGGCGTCGAGGTAGTCGGCCACCTGGTCCTTGGTCGGGAACGCGTGTGGGTCGCCCGGGAACGGCATCCCCGGAAGGTTGTCGTACCTGGCCGGCGTGAACAGGCGCAGGCTGTCCCACCGCGACCGCCACGCGTCGCCGACCCGGGCGCCGGCGTCGAGGATCGCGAACCCGAGCCCGTGCCGCCGCAGGTGGTAGCCCGCGGCGAGGCCGGCCTGGCCGCCGCCGATCACGATCGCCTCGAACCGCTGGCCATCTCGCAGATCGTCCATGTCGCGCCTCCGGGGCACCAATGTGGGGTGCGGAGGCGACCGGATCGCCCGGTCGCCGGGCACGACGCTAGGCCCGCGCGTGCCGTCGGCGCATCGACCGAACCAACCAATTCGGGCGGCGACCGGCATGGGTTGTTCTATGCAGGCGTGGTCACGAGCCCATGGTCGTAGGCGTAGGCGGTCGCGGCGGAGCGGGACTTGAGGTCGAGCTTGGTGAAGATGTTGGCGACGTGGCGCGCGACGGTCTTCTCGCTGATCACGAGGTCCGCGGCGATGGCCCGGTTGGTCTTGCCCGACGCCAGCTGGCGCAGGACCTCGACCTCGCGCGGCGTGAGGCCGCCCACGGTCCCGGGCGCCCCGGTCGCCGCCCGGTGCCTGAGGTTCTCGAGGCGATGCAGGGCGGGAACGGCGCCGAGCTCGCGGAACACGCGCTCGGCGGCATCGAGCTCCAGGTCCGCGGTGTCGTCGTCGCCGAGCCGGTGGCAGGCCTGGGCGACGAGGACCCGGACGCGCGCGGCCTCGTACGGCGCCTCGACCGCGAGCCACGCACCGAGGGCACGCTGGAGCTCGTCGAGCGCGTCCTTCACCTCGCCCTCGGCGAGCAGGACGGCGCCTTCCGCCCGCGCGGCGAGCCCCACGAGCACCTGCGCGTCCACCTCTCCCGCGAGCGTCGCCAGCTCGTCCGCCGCGGCGCCCGCGCCCGCGAGGTCGCCGGCCGCCAGGGTGATCTCGACCTTCGCGTCGAGCAGGCGCGGGCGCGCCGCCGGGTCGGTTGACGCGTCGACGGCTCGGCGGATCGCGGATGCCGCGACGGCCACGCGCCCCTGGTCGAGCCGCAGCAGCGCGAGTCCCGGCTGCGGCGCGCGACCCAGGCGGTTGGCGTCCCGGTACGCCTCCTCGGCCTCGGCGGCCTCGCCACGCAGGCGATGCAGCTCGGCACGCCGGTACGCGGCCTCGCCGGCCACGGGGTCGACGCTGGGACGCGACGAGGCATCCGAGGCTCGCCCGACCTCGAGGAGCGCCTCCGGCCAGGCGCCGTGGAGCGTCATCAGGTCGGCTCGGTAGACGAGGCAGTTGCCGCGGTACGGCACGAGGTCGGGATGCGCGTCGCACCAGCCCGCCAGCGCGGCCGTCCACTCGTGGGCGCGCCCGAGGTCGAAGATCCGCTGGCAGGTCTCGATCACCGCGCAGTAGACGAGCCCCATGACGGCCGGCGACACCTCGCCCGCGGTGACGGCCACCATCGCCTCGTCGAGCAGGGCCACGCCGTGCGGCACCTGGCCGAGACCGATCAGCGCGTCGCCCAGCCCGAGCCGGGCGATCGTCGCGAGGTCCGCGTCGCCGTGAGTGCGGGCGATCCCGGCGGCCAACCGGAAGGCGGCTGACGCGGCCTCGAAGTCGCCGGCCTCGTGGTCGCCCACGGCCGGTGGCACGAGCAGGTAGCCATGCACGAGCGAGTCGGGACCCGCCTCCTCGGCATGGCGCGCCGCGCGCGCCAGCCAGCCGCCGCCCCGAACCCGCTCGCCCCGGTCTAGCAGCCCGTACCCGATCCAGAACGCCCGGCGAGCGGCACGGTCGACGTCACCGACCCGCAGGGCCTCTGCATAGGCCCGTGTCTGGAGCTCCACGGAGGCCTCGTCGCGGCCGACGAGGTAGGCGGCCAGCGCGGCCAGCTCCAGGTCGTCGAGCCCGAGCGGCGTGACCCCATCGGCCTCCGTCAGCCGGGCGAACGCGTCAGCCCATTGCTCGCGCGCGAACGCCTCGCGGCCTGTTGCCAGGAGCTCGCCGCCGGGCCCGGGCTCAGGCATCCCTCGTCGCCATGACGGGCACTCTACGCCGGTTGCGAGGGGCGACGCCCAAAGAGGATCGCCGTTGACGCCGGTACGACCATCGGTCATACTCAGCAGGCGATGGAGTACGAACCGCGGTCTGACCACGACGAGCGCCCGTTCCCGAGCTTCCGAGAGGCGCTCGAGCCGTACCTGACGACCAATGACCCCGGCCCGTACGCCAAGCTCTCGATCAGCGTGCCCGAGAAGCTCCTCGCCAGGGTCCGCGAGGTCGCGGCGGAGTCCGGCGCCACGGTCAGCGGCGTCGTCGCGGCGAGCCTCCGCCGCCTCGTGGACGAGGTCGAGCAGGCCAGGCTCGATGCTGCGCTCGAGGCGGATCGCGAAGAGAACCTCGAGTGGGCCCGCGCGACCGCGCCGATGAATGCCCGCCTCTTGGCCGACATCGAGTGGTAGGCGTCGGGCGGGAGCCGACCCAACGCCTCGGTCGACGCGGCGACATCCACCTCGTTGGCTTCGAGGAGATCGGTGGCTCCGTCATCCGCGGGCCGCACCCGGCTGTCGTCGTGCAGACGGAGCGCCTCCGACAGTCGTCCACGGTTCTGGTGTGCCCGATCTCGAGCCGCGGCCTCCGCCGCCCTGACTACGTTCCCCCGTACCTCGCATGGGTCTCCCGACAGGAGTCGGGCCTCGACCGCGACGGCTGGGTCAAGGCCGATCAATTGTTCACGAGACCGATCGACACCTTGGGCCTGCGCTTGGGGCGCCTCAACCCCGAGGCGATGACACGCGTGGACGCCTCGCTGCGGTTCGTGCTCGGGCTCTAAGATCCGGGCATCGGAGGAACGGCACATGCGGATCGTCGTCACGGGCGGCAGCGGCAAAGCGGGCCGGTGGGTGGTCAACGACCTGCGCGAGCACGGTCATGACGTGACCAATGTCGACACCCGCCACGACGGCTCGCCGCACGGGATGTGCGTGCTCGCCGATCTCGCGGACTACGGCCAGACGGCCGAGGCGCTGGCGGGCTTCGACGCCGTCGTCCACCTGGCGGCCATCCCCGCCCCGGGCATCCGCCCGCCCGCCGACACGTTCCGCAACAACATCCTCTCGACATACAACGTGTTCGCGGCGGCCGAGGCGAACCGCCTGCAGCGCGTCGTCTGGGCGTCGAGCGAGACCGTGCTCGGCCTCCCGTTCGACACGCCGCCGGCCGTTCGCGCCCATCGACGAGACCATCGAGCCCCGCCCGGAGACGAGCTACGCGCTGTCGAAGCTGGCCGGCGAGACCCTGGCGACCCAGTTCAACCGGCGGACCGGGATCCCGATCGTGGCCTTGAGGATCTCGAACATCATGGAGCCCGACGACTACGCCCTGTTCCCGTCCTACTGGGACGACGCCACGCTGCGCAAGTGGAACCTGTGGGGCTACGTCGACTGCCGGGACGTCGCCCAGGCCTGCCGGCTCGGGCTCACGGCGGACGTGGCGACCGCCGAGGTGTGCATCGTGGCAGCCGACGACACCGTGATGACCCGGCCCAGCGCGGACCTCATGGCCGAGGTCTTCCCCGGCGTCCCGCTGACGCGCGAGATCCAGGGCCGCGAGACCCTCCTGTCAATCGAGCGCGCGCGCCGAATCCTCGGCTATGCGCCCGTGCATCACTGGGCCGATCACGTGGCGGCGCCGTAGCCCGCGTGCCCCGCGCCATCCCCGACAATGAGGTCATGGCCATCGACGTCGACGTCCGGGACAACCCCGCCGAGAACCGCTATGAAGCGTGGGTCGACGGGCGCCTCGCCGGCTTCTCCGAGTACGAGCCGCACGACACCTGGCTCGTGTTCCACCACACGAAGGTCGAGCCCGAGTACGAGGGCAAGGGCGTCGGCAGCAAGCTCGCTCAGGGCGCCCTCGACGACGTCCGGGCGCGAGGCCTCAAGGTGACGCCCACCTGCCCGTTCATCTCCGCGTGGATCCGCCGGCACCGCGACTACCGGGACATGGTCGTGGGCGTCCGTGGCACGGCACCGCGCCCGGGCACCGACCCCCGAGACCCATCCGCCGGCCGCGAACCCCGTTAGCGACCTGCTCCCGACCCTCCGCCCACCATCTACGCTCCCGGATCGTAGTAAGTAGCGTTCCGTGGCCGAATCGGGTCCGATCAGGCGTCCGGTTAGCTCAAAACGGCTGATTCGAGCGGCTGAACGCAGCCGATGAGGGGTCCCGAGCTGCCCAAAACGATGCCGGGTCGTATATGACAGGATCCGAGGCCATTGAGGTAGCTACCACGCCGCCGGGTGGTGAGTGACCGCGGCGCGACGGGCGCAAGGCCGCCGCCGCGAGGCCGGCGCCGTGAAAGGCCCCGCGAGGCGCGCGGCGAAGGACTCAGCCGGCCAGCGTTCGCTCGATGCGGGTGTCGGGCACGATCCAGACCAGGGCCACGAACACGTAGATCCCGAACGCCACGAGCGGGGCCACGAGCGCGATCGGGATGGCCACCGCGTACAGGACCGGCGACAGCTTGCCCTTCGCGTCGCGGCCGATCGCGGTGGCCAGCGGCGCGTCGTCGGGCTGCGCGCGCAGCAGGGCCTGGACGAGCACGAAGTAGGCCATCGCCGCCCCCAGCAGGATCACGCCGTACACGGCGACCGGCACCGACGCGAAGCTGTGCTCGCCCATCCACGCGGACCCGAACGGCAGGAGCGACAGCGAGAACAGCAGCAGCAGGTTCGCCCACAGCACCCGGCCGTTCACCGCCCGCACGGCCTGGAACAGGTGATGGTGGTTGTTCCAGTAGATGCCGACGACCGCGAAGCTCAGCACGTAGCTGATGAACACGGGGACGAGCGGGCGAAGGGCCTCGAGCGTGGTCCCTTCGGGCGGCCGCAGCTCGAGGACCATGATCGTGATGATGATGGCGAGGACGCCATCGCTGAACGCCTCGAGGCGGCCCTTGCTCATGCCGCAGTGTGCACTGGTTTGGGCCTGTCGATGTCAGGAGACTGCCGAATTGGGTATTCACGCGTTGCGAGGGGCGGCGAGGCTCGGACGGGCCGCCGGGTCGCCGGATGGGCGTCCGGCACCGCGACGGCCGGGCGGGGTCAACCGCTCGATCCGCCATCGGACCGGCTCCTCCTCCTGCACGCCGCGCGGCCAGGCCAGGTCGGTCCGCGTCAACAGGTCGTCGACGGTCACGTCGTTCGGGATCAGGAGCGCCCGCGCCACGACCAGCGCTCCGATGACGATCAGGGCGCCGGGAACAACCACGTAGACATCCATGTCGGTCTCACTTTCGTCGGTGTGGCAAGTGTTACCACTCAATCTCTTTATGCAGGTAACACGATAGCGCTTGGAATCGAGCGCGTCAACCGCTAAACTGAGGTTTGATGGAAACACCCGCGCACATCGCCGCGCAGCGAATCGTCGGTGGCAACCTTGCCCTCGACCTGCTCAACACCCAGAACGGGCCGGCCGGCGGAGCTCCCGAGGACGACGCCCTCCACGACTACGGGGACGTGGTCGCCTGGGGTGCGTATGTCGGGATGCTCAGCCCCGACGAGGCCGAGCGGCTGCGTCGGCGCTCACGGCGGCATCCGGACGCCGCTCGCGCGGTCCACGAACGCGTGCTCGCGACGCGCGCCTACCTGTACGAGGTGTTCGCGGCGATCGCGACCGGCCGGACCCCCCCTGCCGCTGCCATCGCCCGGTTGCCGCGCGACGAGGCCGAGGCCCTGGCCCATGCCGAGCTCGTCCGCGCCGACGACGCCTACGAGTGGCGCTGGTCCGACGACGACCTCGCGCGACCGCTGTGGCCGGTCATCCACGAGGCGCTGACGCTCCTCACGGACGGCCCCCTCGATCGCGTCAAGGGCTGCGCGACGTGTCGGTTCCACTTCCTCGACCTGAGCAAGAACCGGAGCCGACGGTGGTGTTCGATGGACGACTGCGGCACCGCCGACAAGATGCGCAAGTACGTGGCGCGGCGGGCGTCCGTCCGCTCGGCGAGCGCCCGGACCTGAGCGTCAGGCGCGGGGCGGCGAGTCCTGAACCCTGATCAGCGCAGGAGCTCGAAGCCGTCGAGGTCGACGCGGCCGTCGCCCACCGCCCGGATCGAGATCCTGTGCGCGCCCGACGAGCCCCAGGTCGCGCGGAAGACCACGCGCCGGAACCGCGTCTTCGCGGCGTCGAGGTCGACCGTGCCCCGCAGGACACCGTCGACGTAGATCCTGGCCCGCCCGTAGTGGTGGCCCTTGGCGGCCACCCAGGCGACCTCGCGGCCGGTGAACGTCCAGGTGGCGCTGGCCCCCGAGGCCGAGGCGTAGCGCGCGTGCCGACCCATGAAGCGGTGGTCGGTCGACCTCGACCAGGCGCCGGCGTAGTCGAGCGACGAGCCCTTCGCCTCGCTCCTTGCCGACACCCGCATCGTCGGCCCGCTGGCGGCGACGCCCTGCACGCCGAACGAGTCATAGGGGATCGCCCGGAAGCGATGCGTCAGCGATGCGCCCGGCTTGACCGACGCCACCCGCGACGCGGATGCGTTCACCGGCCCGACGGTCACGTACCCGCCGCCGTCGACGCTGTCCTGGAGCCGGTAGGTGGCGGCCGCGGTCCCCGTGAACGTGATCCCGAGCGCCGCCCGGCCCTTCTCGAGCTTGGTGCCGGGGCCGGCGAGGTGGGCGACCGGGGCGCTGACGGTGGCCAGCGCCCGCGCGAGGCGGACCTCCGCGAGCCGCCACTGCGTGTTGACGAAGGCGGCCGAGAGGCTGCCGTCGAGGCCGCGGACGAGCGACGGGCTGACGTCGTCGCCGAAGTCGGTGACGCGGCGGACCGCGCCGCTGCCGGGGGCGTCGGTCCACCAGCGGAGGCCCGGCTGGGCCGAGCACAACGGCTGTCCGCAGGCCTCGTAGTGAACGCCACCGCCGGCGAACAGGACGTTCGTGTGGCCGGCCGCGTCGATCGCGACGGACGGACCGGTGTCGTGCGCGTTGGTGCTCACGGTGTGCGACGTCCAGGTCTTGCCGGTGAACGACTGGACCCGGACGCCGGATCCGGCCCGCAGGTACGCGATCCGCGGGTGGCTGGCGGCGTCGACGGCGATCGACGGGTCGACGTCGTGCGGCGCACCCGTCGTCCGCTGGGAGATCAACCACGCGCCGGTGCGGTTGGTCGCGTACTCGATGGAGGTTCGATCGGGCGACGTGCCCAGCATCTCGAACGCGATGTGGGCATGGCCGGTCGCGTCGAGGGCGATGGAGGGGTTCTGGTCGTCGGTGGTCGGCGAGCTGGCGCCGATCGGCGCCACGACCCAGCCGCCGCTCGCGTTCGTGGCGTAGGCGATCCGGGACCTCCCGGCCACCTCGACACCGAACGCGAGGTGGAGCGATCCGTTCGCGGCCCGCGCGATCGCGTGCCTGCCCGTGGCGGCGTCGCCGGCGACGACCGTGAATCCCCACGACCCTGGCCTGCCCGTCGCGAGCCAGGCCAGCGGTGCTGGGTCCGAGTCCCCGTAGGCGATCGACGCGGTCCCGTCCGGCGCGACCGCGAGCCCGACGGGGCCGTCGGGCGCCGTCGTCGTCAGGCGCTCCATCGACCACGTGCCGCCCGCGTCCGTGCCGTACCACAGGCCGGACTCCGTCCCGGTCCGCCCGACCGCAACGTGGTGGTGGCCCGCCGCGTCGACCGCGAACGCGGGATCGACCCAGGTCCACGACCGGCTCACGACCCCGTCGGCCCAGCTGCCGCCGGCGTCGGTCGCGTAGCGGACCTGCGGCTCGGGCGACACCCGGAGGTAGGCGACGTGGAGATGGCCGTCGCCGTCGACGGCGAGCCGGGGCGTGGCGTCGGCGCCGTCGTCGACATCCTCGACGGTCCACGCGCCGCCGCCGATCGACGCCGCATGGGCGACGCCCGCCGGCTGCCCGGCGCTCAGCCGGCCGAACACGAGCTGCAGGTCGGCGCCCGATCGCACGAGGTCCACCGAACCGGCCGGATCCGGCGACACCTCGACCGGCGAGCCCCACGTCCCGCCACTGTGCGTCGCGACGAACACGCCGTCGGCGCCCGCCCAGGCGACGTCCACGTCGCCGGACGGCGCGGCCTGGACGCGCGCCGCGGACACCCCGGCATCGGCGGCGAGCGGCGCCACCCGGCTGATCACCCACGAGCCCGTCGCGTTCGTCGCGTGGTACACGCCCTCGTTGCCGGGATCCGTGCGGACGAACGCGAGATGGACGGCGTCCGACGGGCCGATCGCGAGGTCCGGTCCGAGCACGCCCGACCCGGCCGCCAGCACGCGCTCGGACGTCCACGTGCCGTTCGGATGTTCGATCGCGTGCCACACGCCCGGGTCGCCGCCGTTGCCGGCGACCGTGGCGCGCACCCACGCGACGTGCGAACGGCCGGCGGAGTCGACGCCGAACGTCGGTGACCCGTCCATGCCGCAGCCGTCGCCGTCGTCGGCGCAGCCCTCCCCCACCCGCGCGGTCGCCCAGCCGCCGTCGTCGGTCGCGACCAGGATCCCGTTGTCCTTGAACACCGAGGGCTTCGTCCAGTCGCGCTCGATCGCGAGGTGCGCCGTGCCGTCCGCGTCGACCCCGAGGTCGGGCGCCCCGTCCTGGTAGGCGTGCGAGACGACGTCACGGGTCCAGCCGCCGCCGTCAGGGCGGGCCACGACGGTCCCGATCCCGTACTCGGACCAGGCGACGGTGGGCGAGCCGACGGCATCCACCGTCACGACCGGCGCGTGCAGGGCCGGGCCGTCGGCGATCGTCGTCACGACGGGACCCACCCGCAGCACGATCGACGCCAGCGGCGTGTGGTGGGCGGCGTCCTTCGCAATCGCGACGATGACGTGCGTCCCCTCGGTGAGGTCGCTCCGGCTGAACGAGGCGCCCGTCCCGATCTGGCCCATCCGGCTGGAGATCCACGTGATCGACGAGGCGACGTTGCCCTGCTCCGGATCGACCGCGGTCGCCGCGAACGAGACCTTGACGCCGCGCAGCACCGAGGCGCCGGTCGCGGGCTTGGTGATGGTCACGGTGGGGGCGAGGTTGGTGGTCGGGGCGAGCGCGGCCGCCGCGTTGACCATGCCGCCGGTCGCGACCTTGCCGGTGAGGCTCTTGATCGGGCGCACGGTGTCGAGGATGCGGTCGCGGATCCGGTCCACGGTCCACGCCGGGTGCGCCGCCAGCAGCAGCGCCGCGACCCCGGCCACGTGCGGGCTGGCCATCGAGGTGCCGTCGGCGTACCCGTAGCCCCCGGGCACCGTGCTCAGGATGTGCTCGCCGGGCGCCGCCACGTCGACGCGGGCGGCGCCGTAGTTCGAGAACACCGCGAGCCCGTCGTCCTCCGTCGTCGCCGCGACCGACACGATGTTGGGCAGGTCGTAGGCGGCCGGGTAGTTCGGGATGGCGTCGATGTCGGCGGACGAGTTGCCGGCCGCGACCACGACCAGCTGGCCGGCGGCACCCGCGGCCTGGATCGCGTCGTACAGCGGCTGGGAGACGGCGCCGGTGTAGCCCCAGCTGTTGTTCGAGATGCGGACGCCGTGACGCGTCGCGAAGTCGATCGCCCGGACCGCGTCCGAGAGGTAGCCCTGGCCGTTGCCGTCGAGGATCCGCAGCGGCATGATCCGGCTCGAGAAGGCCACGCCGACGACGCCGATCCCGTTGTTGCCGACGGCGGCGAGCGTGCCGGCGACGTGCGTCCCGTGCCCGTAGTCGTCGTTGGGCTGGTTGTCGTCCTGGACGAAGTCCCAGCCGTGGACGTCGTCGATGTACCCGTCGTCGTCGTCGTCGATCCCGTTGCCGGCGATCTCGCCCGGGTTCGTCCACAGGTTGCCGGCGAGGTCGCCGTGGTCCAGCTGCATCCCGGAGTCGATGACGGCCACCACGACGCCCGGATCGCCGGTGGTCGTGTTCCAGGCGGCCTTGGCGTCGATGTCGGCGTCGCCCGGCTGGTCGAACCCCCACTGCAGCGGCAGCCCGGGGTCGTTCGGCGTCAGCGAGGCGGAGATGACCTGGTCGGGCTCGGCGTACTCGACGCCGGGCAGCCGCTCGAGGCGCTGGACGGCCTCGGCGACCGGCAGGTCGGTGTCGACGAGCTCGAGCCCGGGCACGAGGCCGAAGCGCAGCCTGGTGTGGCCGACGACGGCCGTCCGCGCCCGGCCCTTGGCGGCGGCGGTGGCCCCGGGCTTGAAGCGGACGATCACGCGGCCCGCGGCGGCCGCGCGCTGCGGCTCAGCCGGACTCCGCCACGGTTCGGCCTGGTCGACCGCCGGCAACGGCTTCACGCCCCCTTGGGGGTCCGCTCCGAGTCCTGATGACGGCGCCAGCATTGCGAGGGCAAGGCCGACCACCACCGCCCCCAACGCGCGCCGTGCTGCCAAACAATCCTCCACAGGCGGCCGCGGCGCGGCCACGGCTGAACGATACCGCCTCAGCGCCTCTGGGCCAGTTGCGTGACGCCGACGCCGCCCAGGACGAGCGCGATCCCCAGCACGTCGAGCGGCCCGAGCGCCTCGCCGAGGATCAGCCAGCCGGACACCAGCCCGACGACCGGGATCGCGAGGAAGCCGGTCGCGGACGCCTGCGGGCCGAGCGACCGGGTGATCGCCTGGGTCGCCCAGACGGCGAACGCCGTGGCGAGCACGCCGCTGTACAGCAGGAACAGGAGGGTCGCCGGCTCCCAGCGGATGCCCTCGCCTCTTTCGACGCCGACGGCGAGGATCGCCAGCGGGATCAGCGCCGCCAGCAGCTGCCACGGCTGTAGGTCGAGCGGCGACTGCGTCCATCGATGGCGACGGATGTGGATCGTGACGGCCGCCCACAGGACCGCGTTGAGCAGCAGCCCGAGCGCGCCGGCGAGCTCGCCCGGCGTGCTCCAGTCGATCGAGGACGGGTTCAGCAACAGCACCAGGCCGCCGAGCCCGAGGATCAGGCCGATCAGCTCGGGGCGGCTGGGGCGGATCCGGAAGCCGGCCGCGAGGATCAGCGCGACCCACAGCGGCATCGTGTACACCAGCACGGACGAGCGCCCCGCGTCGACCACCTGCAGCGCGAGATTCTGGAGCACGACGCCGGCCGCCACCTGTGCGACCCCGATCGACAGGATGATCGAGAGGTCGGAGCGGTCCGGGCGCCGCAGCCGGCCCTGCACGCGCAGGAGCGCGGTCATCAGCACCAGCGCGATCGCGACGCGCGACGCAGCGTAGGTGATCGGCGGGACGTAGCCGAGGCCGACCTTGACGATGACCCAGTGCAGGCCCCACACCAGCGCGAGGATCGCCAGCAGGGCGAGCGCCGCGCGATGGGAGTTGACCGCCGCGATCGGCTCGTCGGTGGTCGACGCCGCGGACGCGACCGGGTCGGGGGTGGTCGCGACCGTCGTCGGGGTCAACGCGCGGAGCGGTCGGGATCCGGGAGGACGATGTCGCGCACCGTGGCGATCAGGTCGTGATAACCGGCGATGAACGAGCGGAGCGTGCGTGCGGTCGCCCCGAAGCCGTCGAACTCGGCCGGCGCGAGGCCGTCGGGCTCGTAGGCGCGGCGGAAGTCGGGCACGCGCGTGCACAGGTCGTCGAGGATTGCGGGATCGACCGGTTCGTCGATGCGCGGGACAGGATCGATGCCGCTCTCGTTGAGCCGCAACTGCCACGCGTGGGTCAGGGTCATGACGATGTCGGCGCCCACGAGCTCGGTCCAGTGCAGGCGATGCCGGTAGGCCGCTGCCAGGAGCCGGGTCCGGTAGCCGCGCTCGCGATAGATGCCGTAGGCCCGCTTGAACGCGGCGATGCCCGCCCAGTTGGCCGCAGCCGGGTCGAGGGCGATGCCCTCGCGCTCGACGAGGACCTTCACCCAGTCGTCGAGCCGGCCGATCATCAGCGAGCACACGGGGCTGAAGCGGCTGGCGTCGCCGCCGGCCGCCTCGAAGCGCGCGATGCCGCGGTCGACCGCCTCGCCGACGGCGATCGCCTGGGCCACGGTGAACGCGACCGTGGCGTTGACGACAACGCCCCGTGCGGTCGCCTCCTCGAGCGCGACGAGGCCCGCGGCCGTGGTCGGGAACTTCACCTGGATGTTCGGCGCCAGCGTCGCGAAGTGGACGGCCTGCTCCACCATCCGGTCCGCGTCGCGGTAGTGGGCCGGGTTCGTCTGCAGCGACAGCCGGCCCTTGCGGCCGTCCTCGCGCGCGAACACCGGCGCCAGGAGGCCCGCGCCGCGGGCGCCCATCTCCTCGATCAGCGCCCAAGTCAGCTCGACCTCGGACCACGCCGGGTTCGTCGCGGCCATCTCGCGGACCCGCGGCGCCCAGTGGTCGCGCTCCTTGGCCATGACCTCCCCGACGATCACCGGGTTCGACGTCGCGCCGGTCGCGCCGCGCTCGACGGCATACTCGAGGTCGGCGGTCGCGCAGGAGTCGTTCCAGTAGTCGGTCGGCGTGGTCTCGACCATCCGCCGGAGCGGGCTCTCGGACGGGCTCGTCGTCATCGCACAGGCTCCTGCGGTGCGGCCGGGCGTTCCTGCCCGACGGCGTGATCGGGGTCGACGGTGATGTGCCATGCGCGGGTCGGCCCGGCCATCGCGCTCAGGTAGTAGCAGTCATCGTCGGGCGCCGCCGCCACCGGGTGATAGCCGCGGGGCACCAGGACGGCGTCGAGGTCCCGCGCCGTCATCGTCTCGTCGAGCGTGCCGTCGGCCGTGTAGACGCGTTGCACCGCGAACCCCTGGGGCCGTGCGAACCGGTAGAGGTACAGCTCCTCGAGGCGCGACTCGGTGGGCGGGTCGTCCGTGTCGTGCTTGTGGGGCGGCCAGCTGGACCAGTTGCCGGCCGGCGTGAACGTCTCGAACACGATCATGCGCCCGGCCGCCGCATCGGGCGGCAGCAGGTGGTGGACGCGCCGCGCGGAGCGGCCGCTGCCGCGCTCCTCGACGAGGATCTCGGCGGGGTCGAGGCAGGCGGTCCGCCGGACATCGCCGCCGATCGCCGACAGCACGACGACGAGCGTCTCCGCGGCCGCAGCCTCGACGACGACCGGACGCCCCGGCTCGACGAGCACGACGGGCGGCGGCGGCCCCTCGAACACGCTGGCCCGGGAGCCGAGGGTGCCGAGGTCGAGGTCACCGACGGCGACGCGCGCCCGGCCCTCGAGGACCAGCACGAGTCGCTCCTTGTCGTCGGCCGCCGTCTCGACCCGGCCGGCCACGCCGAGCCGGTGGGCGGTCAGGCCCAGGTACTGCCACCCCGCCGCCTCGGGCGTGACCGTGTTGACCCGGCCGAGCGCGTCGGGAGCGGTCGCGCGGCGGAGGAGAGGCGGCGCGGGCTCCATTGCAAGCCAAGGGTAGCGCCCGGGCTCGCTCGCGATCGAGCCGCAGCCTTAGCTCTGCCGCTGCGACTTGCCCTCCGGCGTCCGCATGCGGAGCGACGCGCTGGCGGCGTAGTGGCGCTGCTTGCGGGCCATCTCGGCCATCGGCGCGGCGTAGGCGGGCGCCTCCTCGCGCAGCTCGGCCGCGATCCGGCGGAGCTCCGAGTCGGAGCCGGCGTACGCGGCGATCCGCTTCCGGACGCCCTCGAGGGCCTTGCCGGCCTCGTCAAACTGGCCCTGACGGTTGAGGGCGACGGCCTCCTGCTTCGCCCGCTCGGCGAACAGGCGGGCGACCACCCGGTCCACGTCGCGATCGCGCGGCTGCGCGTCGTTGGCGGGGTTGTCGGCGTAGGTCCAGGCGATCGTGACCGGATCGAGGCCGGGCTCGGCCCGCTCGAACGCGCCGTCGCGGTCGGACACCCGCACCCCGACACCCACCTCGCGCCCGACCTCTCCGAAGTCGAAAGTCACGCGCAGCGCGATCGAGAGCACCTGGCCCGACACCATGTCGCCGAGGTAGACGAGCACGCGGCCGCCGCGCCGTTCGACCCGGAACGGGGACAGCGAGTCGATCCGGACGGACTCGGGCAGGGTCAGCTCGAGCACGACCTCGCGGGCGACGACCTCGAGGGTCTCCCCCACCTCGCTCGTGATGTGGTCTCGCATCTGGGCCACGTCACCGATGAAGTAGAAATGGCCGCCCCCGGCATCGGCCATGCCCTGGAGCAGGCCCTCGTCGAAGTCCGTCCCGACGCCGAACGTGCTCGTCGAGACGCCACGACGGCGCAGGTCGTAGGCGAGGCCGATGAGCTCGTCCTTGTCGGTGATGCCGACGTTCGCGAGGCCGTCGGTGAGCAGCAGCACGCGGTTCACGCCGTCGGGCGCGAGGCCGCCGGCGACCTGCTCGCAGCCCGCGAGCCAGCCGCCATGCAGGTCGGTCGAGCCGCGGGCGTCGACGGTCTTCAGGCGCTGCGCCGCGAGGGTGCGGCTCTCGCCCGAGGCCGCGACGCTGCCGACGACCACCTCGACCTCGTTGTCGTACACGACGGCCGAGAAGCGGTCCGGGTCCTCGAGCCGGTGGATGGTCTCGAGGACGGCCTGCCTGGCGAGCCCGATCTTGTTCTGGCCGCCCATCGACCCCGACCGGTCGAGCACGAAGCCGAGGTTGACGGGGGGCCGACGCCGGGTCGGGTCGAGCGCGACGGTGGGCGCGACCAGGTCGACGAGCAGGAAGCGCTCGCTGCGGCCGTTGGCGCGGATGAGGCGACGGTCGGGCCGGATCGCGAGGCGCGGATCGTGGAGACGGGGCTGCGTGGCGGGATCGGGGTTGGCGGTCATGGCGTGCCTCTCGGGGTTCAGGGCTCATCGTCGAACAGGTCCCGGGCGATCCGGGCCAGCCGCTCGACGAGCTTGTTGGAGCGCCGGTCCAGGGGCCGGCGAACGTGGATCTCGATATCGGGGGTGATCGCCAGGCGTTCCCAGGTGCTGCGGTCGACGGGCTGGGGTCTGGTGATGGGCGGCGGCACCGGAGCCCACAGGGGGTCGGGCGGCTGCAGCGAGGGCCTCGAGGGTGCGGGGGCTGAAGCCGGCAGGCCCGGCGCGTCGCGGATCGGGAACTCGTCCGGGGCCTCCCGGACGAAGGTCGCTTTCGCAAGGCTGTGGGCCGGCGGCTGCGCGTAGAAGCGTGGCGCGACGCCGGACTTCGTCATGAGCTCGCGGACGTACGCGAGCGTCGCGTCCGTGGTCATCTCTGACGGCGGTCCCTGGGGCTCGGCCGCGTCCAGCATGGCTGAGACCTCGTCGTCGTCCATCCGCTCGAGCCGCGCCCGGATCTCGGCCAGCGGCAGGTGGTCCCGCTGGAGGCGCCGGATCAGGCGCAGGCGTGCGAGGTGGCCCTCGCCGTAGCGGGTCGCGGATCCCGCGGCCTCCGGAGACGGCAGCAGGCCCTGGGCGACGTAATACCGCACCGTCCGCGGCGTGACGTCCGCGAGACGGGCGAGATCGGCGAGGCTGTACGGGTCGTCCGGCATGCGCCGATCATGACACTGCTACGTGCCACTGTCAAGAGCGTCGGCGCTAGCTCCTCGACCCGTCGCTCGTATGCGTACCACGTTTACCGGGCAGCAATTCGGCGCCAACGGCCACCCCTCGCCGCCGGAATCGGCCGTGAGGAGCCCGACGATCGCCGCTGGCAGACGTACCACGCATACGAGTGCACATGACGGCACACTCACGCCCCGTATTCCTGCTTCGTAGACCTGGTACGCATGCGGGAGAGCGCGGCGTGGCGAGAGCACGGGTGGCGAGAGCAAGGGTGGGTGCGCGGCCCACGGTCGGCTTCGAGCTGGCTCCGCCATGTGCCAATTGACGAACTCTCGAGCGTGGCGAGGGCTCGGAACCGAGGGTTGGCGACGCTCGGAGGGCGACCGCGCGTCGGGCCGCCGGAGGTCCTCCCCCGACTGCAACGTTCTCGGCATGGGCACCGACAGGTCCCGTCTGGCAGCCTTACCCAATGCGTCAGTCCATGCGCGCCCTGTCCATGCTGCTCGGCCTCGGGACCCTGGTCGTCGCACAGGCCGCCGGCCCGGCGACCGCCGCGGCGTCCACGCCGGACTTCCCGCCGAGCATGAGCGGCTACCACAACTACCCGGAGATGGTCGGCGAGATCCGCCAGGCCGAGGTCGACTTCCCCGACATCGTCCACGTGTTCTCGATCGGCAAGAGCTACCAGGGCCGCGACATCTGGGCCGCCAAGATCAGCGACAACGTCGGGGAAGACGAGGACGAGCCCGAGGTCCTCATCGACGCCCTCCACCACGCGCGCGAGCACCTCACCACCGAGCAGGCGCTGGCGACGCTGAACTGGCTCACCCGGGACTACGGCAGCGACCCGGAGATCACGCGCCTGGTCGACGGGCGCGAGATCTACATCGTGTTCGCGCTGAACCCCGACGGCATGCGCTACGACCTGACCGGCGACCCGTTCCGGGCCTGGCGCAAGAACCGCCAGCCCAACCCCGGTCCCAGCGTCGGCACGGATCTCAACCGCAACTACGGCTACCGCTTCGGTTGTTGTCACGGGTCGTCGGGCAACCCCCACTCGATCACCTATCGCGGGCCGCATGCGTTCTCGGCGCCCGAGACGCAGGCGCTGCGCGACTTCGTCCAGAGCCGCGTCGTCCACGGCGTCCAGCAGATCCGGACCCACGTCACGCTGCACACGAACGGCGAGCTCATCCTGTGGCCCTACGGCTACACGAAGAAGAACGTCCCGTCGGACATGACGAGCCTGGACCACCAGGCGTTCGCGTCGCTGGGCCGGGCGATGGCGCGCACGAACGGCTACACCGCGGAGCAGTCGTCGGACCTGTACATCACCGACGGCGACCAGATCGACTGGCTGTATGCGAAGTACCGGATCTTCACCTACACCTTCGAGCTGTTCCCGACCGAGAAGAAGACCGTCTGGGCCGACCACTACCCCGACGACTCGAAGATCGCGAAGCAGACGGCCCGCAACCGCGCGGCCATCCTGCTCCTGATCGACCGGGCGGCCTGTCCGTACGCGACCCTCGGCGCGACCGCCCGCCAGCAGGACTGCGGACCGCTGTTCGACGACCTCGAGATCAACCGCGGCTGGTCGCGTGACCCGAAGGACAAGGACACGGCCTCGTCAGGGCTGTGGACGGTCGGCAACCCGGCGGCCACGAAGCTGCACGGCGCCAAGCAGCTGGGCGGCGCGGTCTCCGGGTCGGGTGCGCTGGTGACAGGAGCCGCCGCGGGCCGGAAGGCGAGCTCGAACGACGTCGACGGCGGCGTGACCTCGATCCGCAGCCGCGCGATCACGCTCCCCGCCGATCCCGCGGACTACGGCCGGCTGACCTTCTCCTACGTGTTCGCCCACTCCTCCGCGTCGACGGCCGCCGACTCCTTCCGGGTCCTGGTCGAGGCCGAGGACGGCACGCGCACGCCCGTGTTCGAGCGGTTGGGGGCCCGGACCAACCTCAACGCCTCGTGGCGATCGGCTTCGGTGTCGCTCGCGGACTACGCGGGGCAGACGATCCGGCTGGTGTTCGCCGCGAAGGACGGGGCGAACGGCAACCTCCTCGAGGCCGAGGTCGACAACGTCCGGATCCGGCGCTGATCAGGAGAGCCGCCCCGACCGGTGGGTCGGGACGGCTCTCGGAGACCGGCGGAGCGCCGGCGCGGGGAATCGCCGGCGCGGCCATGGCTTAGGACGCGGGCGGGATCGCCGTGAACGTGGTGAACATGCCCTTCGAGTAGTTCGAGTCCTTGTTGGGCGCCATCGACGGATCGGGGCTCGCGGGAACCTCGGTCGAGCCCGTCTTCAGGAAGTCGACGACGGCATAGTCGCCCGGCTGGTCGATCGTGATCTGGCCGTCGGCGACGGTGTTGGCGTCGGCCTGCAGGACGGCGACCACGGTCGCGAACTTGAGCAGGTCCGCGGGCTTGACCTTCGACAGGTCGGTGAACACCTGCGTGTCGGTGGCGTCGTCGTTGCGGCGTAGCAGGCGCAGCTCGTGGGCCTGGGTCCCGAGGTTGCGCAGCGTGATGATCGTGCCCGGCGTCGGGTCGATCGGGGCGTCCAGGTACGAACCGTCCAACGCGTACATCTCGATCATGCGCGCGGACGGCGAGCCGGCCTCGGCGGATGCCGGTGCGGATGCCGGCGCGGATGCCATGGCGGACGGGGACGCCTCGGCGGACGGCGATCCCGCCGCGACCGAGGGGGCCGCCACGGACGCCGGCGCGGTCGCCGCCGCGGAGGGTGCCGTCGTGGAGCTCGTGTTCGAGCAAGCGGCGATCACGACCGCCGCCAACGCGGCGGTCGAGAGCAAGCGAAGGAAACGAGGAGACCCGCTCATGCAACCTCCTGGCGAGGCACCGTCCGGAAATCCGGGCACGGTCAACCTCGGGATGTAGTCGTGCGACCCGCAGACCGTATCCAGCGGGACATTGCAGACTCATCGCGGTCTGCCCGGGCCGCATCACAGATGCGTCGAGCGTCTACGGCGCGGCCATGATCCTCGTGACCGCCGCGCCGGTGACCCCGAAACCTGCGACGAGGAGGATCGCGCCGAGGCCGAACACGATCGCCACGGTCGTCCACCGGCCGCGCCCGCGGGCCATGAGCTCCGAGTCGTGATGCCGGCCCGCTCCGACGAGGTCGCCCCACGCGATCAGCACCCAGATGCCCGTCAGCGGCGCCGTCACCAGCTCCGCGATCGCGAGGGCGATGCCCGCCACGATTCGGTTGTCACCGAACAACAGGAACAGCGTCGCGCCCCACGCCGTGATCGACACGCACAGACCGATCGCCAGCGAGCACGCGAACAGCGCGATCATGTGCCCTCGGGTCACGCGCCACGTCCGCGGGATGACGCTCCCCGGCGTGCCTTCCTCGAGGGCGACGACCGGCAAGGCAAGCGACAACCGGACCTGGATCGCGACGAAGGCGATCCCGACGATCAGCGCGATCGGCAGGGCGATCAGCGTCAGCGCCGCGGCCTGGCCGGCGCCGGCGGTCGTCGGCCGGGCGCTCATCGACGGCAGGACCTCCACCGTGAACAGCACGACGCCCACCTGCACGAGGACGACGAGCAGCCACAGCGGGATGGCGCGCGGGATGCTGTGGACCACGCCCTGGATCGTGTCGCCGATGCCGGCGGCCTCGCCCCGCCACAGCCGGTCGGCCGCGATCACGCTCGCCAGCGCGCTGATCCCCACCGCGGTGGCCACGATCACGCTCACGACGAACAGCGCCCACGGATCGGCCACGGCGGGCGTCGCCGCGAACCGGTTCTGCACCTGCGACTCGACGGTCGGCGTGATCAGCATCTGGAGCAGGCTCGCGACGGCCGCCGGCACGGCGAGCACCAGGAACAGCGACCACTCGCGGCCGAAGGTGTCGAACGTGCGCCCGAGGACGGAGCCGACCTCGATCCGGGGGCCGGCGATGAGGTTCGCGGGCACCACCCAGCCCTGGTAGGCCGGTGCCTGGGGATACGCGGGCGGCGGCGGCAACGGGCCGGTGGACGTGGGATCGGGAGGCGGCGGGGGTGCGAGCGGCGGCGCGGCGGGGGCGTCGTCCGGGCCGTCGGGCGTCGTCTGGTCCTCCTGCATGTCGTCCTCCCTGGCGATGGAGTATGACGCGGATCGCTTGCCCGCCCGCGACCGGGCGGCGGCGGATCGCGCTCGGCCTGGCATGGACTGCGGGAAATCCCGCAACGGCCGTCGGACGCCGACCCTGCGCGGGGGCCTTCGCGGCCGCCACACGCCGCGCTAGGCTGCGCGCGTGACTGGCCAGCCGATCCGCGTGGTGCTCGTCGACGACCATCCCGCGATCCTCGACGCCGTCGGCTCGGCGGTCCGGGCCGCCCCCGACCTGGCGCTCGCCGGCACGGCGCGCTCACTCGAGGACGCCCTCGCACTGCTGGCCGTCGCCGGCACGGTCGACGTCGTCGTCACCGACGTCCAGCTGGCGGGCGAGGCCGAGGGCCTGCGCCTGCTCGACGCGATCGGCGGCGAGGGGCCGGGCGTGCTGCTGCTGTCCTCGTTCGACCAGCCGCCGCTGGTGCGCACCGCGTTCGAGCGGGGTGCGGCCGGGTATCTGCTCAAGACCAGCGAGCTGCCCGAGATCCTGGACGCGATCCGCACGGTCGCCGCCGGGGGGACGATGTTCTCGGCGGCGATGCTGCGCACGATCCGCAGCGCACCGCGCCGGCCGTCGGACCGCGAGGTCGAGGTGCTGACGCTGGTCTGCGCGGGGGCCACGAACGACGAGATCGGCGGCAGGCTGGGCGTCTCCGACAAGACCGTCGAGAGCCACCTCCGGCGGTTGTTCGACCGGTACGGGGTGCTGTCGAGGACCGAGCTCGCGGTGCTGGCGCTGCGCGAGGGATGGGTGGCGGAGAAGGGTCGCTCGTGACCTGGCTGGTCGCCCCCGTCGCGGCCCGCAGCCTGCTCGTGGCGGCCCTGGCGACCGCGCTGCTCGTCGTCGGCGCCATCGCATTGCGGTTGATTCCGATCGGCGTGCCGGGACCGAACGTCTCGGCCGTCGTGCCGCTGCTGTGGGGCGCCGGCGCGGTCGTCGTGCTGGCGTTGACGCGATCGTGGGCGCCTGCGGTTGCCTGGGGGGCGGCGATCGTCGGCGCCACCGCGGCGACGCTGTCGGTGATCGGCGTCGGATTGGAGGTCCGCGCCGTCGAGGTGATCCCCGGTCCGTGGCTCGACCTCACGATGTTCGCGGCCCTGGTGGCCCCCGTCGCGATCGCCGGCGCCTACGCGACCGCCGACGCGCGGGCGCCGCGGTCGACCCTCGTGGCCTGCTGGATCGTGGTCCTGGCGCTGTCGCTCGGCCTCGTCGGGCGGTCGGTTGCCCGAGCGATCTCCGGCGAGCAGGAGGGCGGCATCCCGAAGTGGCTGTGGCTGCTGGTCGTCGGGCTCCTGGCGGCGATCGGCGTGGTCCGCGACGTGCGCCCTGCCCTGTCGCGGACGCGGGGACGCGTTGCCGCAGGCGACGCCCGCGGGCGCGGTACCGGCCACACCTGGTCGGTCCTGCGCGTGTTCGTGGACGAGCTGGTCCCGGGCCGGGACGTCGGGCGCGCCGAGGCCGTCGAGACGGAGCGCACGCGGATCGCCGCCGACCTTCACGCGGAGGTGCTGCCGTCGCTCCGGCGGGCGCTCGTCGAGGCGGAGTCGGGCGGCACCGTCGAGCGCCTGGCCGCGGATCTGCGATCGGCGGTGGAGGAGGTCGAGTCGCTGCTCGTGTCGCGACGCTCGATCGTGCTCGAGGAGATGGGCCTCCGGGCGGCGATCGAGTGGCTGGCCGAGCGGATCGAGGACCGCTCCGCCGTGCGGGTGGAGATCGAGGTCGAGCGCGACACCGCGATCGTCGGCGAGGCGGTGACCCGGCCGCCGCGCGACGCCGAACGGGCGGCGTTCCGAATCGCCCAGCTCGCGCTCGACAACGTGGTCCGCCACGTGCCCGAGGGCGTGGCCGTCGTCACGATCGCGGTCGCGCCCACGGAGATCCGGCTGCGGATCGAGGACGACGGCCCGAGCCGCCCGATCGACGAGGCGGCGGCCGTGCGGGCCGGACGGCGCGGGATCGCCGACATGCGCGCGGAAGCGGCCTCGTGCGGGGGCACGCTCGTCGTGGGCGCCGGACGGGACGGGCGCGGGACGGCCGTCGCGTTCGACTGGCGGGAGCCACCGGCCCCGCGATAGGTTGCGCGGGGCCCCCGCTGCCGTCACACGCGTGTAGCCTCGATGCCCTCAGGAGCGCGGGAGGCGACATGGGCGATATCGGGGCGTTGCGGGGGGTCTGGAACATCGTCCCGACGCCGTTCCTGCCCGACGGCGCGCTCGACCTGGCGTCGATCCCCACGCTCGTCGGCTTCGTCCGGGCGACCGGCGTGGACGGCCTCACGATCCTGGGCGTGCTCGGCGAGGCGGCGCGGCTCGGTGACGCCGAGCGGATGGGCGTCCTGGAGGCCGCGCTCGCCGCCGCCGGGGCGGCGATCCCCGTGTGCGTCGGGGTCTCCCACGCCTCCACCGATCGCGCGATCGCATACGCGCGTGAGGCCGAGGCCGCCGGCGCCCACTCGGTGATGCTCGCCCCGCCGCCGCTCGCCCGCCCGACCGACGCGGCCCTCCGCCGTCACTACCTCGCGGTCGCGGGCGCGATCTCGGTCCCGGTCGTCGTCCAGGACCACCCGGCCTCCTCCGGCGTCCAGATGAGCGCGGACTTCCTCCTGGCGCTGGCCGCCGAGGTACCGTCGTGCCGCGTGATCAAGCTCGAGGAGGAGCCCACGCCGCCCAAGGCCGGGCGCCTCGTCGACGGCTCGCCCGACGTCATCGTGCTCGGCGGCCTCGGCGGGGCGATGCTGATCGAGGAGCTGCGCCGCGGCAGCCACGGGACGATGACCGGGTTCGGGTTTCCGGAGATCCTGGTGGCCATCGTCCGGCGCTGGTTCGCGGGCGACCGTGAGGGCGCGGCGGCCGTGTTCGACCGCTATGCGACGCTCATCCGGTTCGAGAACCAGGCGATCCTGAACCTCCCGATCCGCAAGCTCGTGTACCAGCGGCGCGGCGCGATCGCCCACACGACGGTCCGCGCGCCCGGCCTGCCACCCGACCCGGGCACGGTCGCCGACCTCGACGACCTGCTCCGCCGCACGGGGCTCGACCGGCACCTCGCCGCCGGGTCGTGGGCGGACGTCGATTGACGTAGGCGAGGTCTCGACGGCCGTCGACTATCGGGCGCGGGCACCCCATCGACACTCCTGGGATGCTTGACTCGCCCGCTTCCTCCCCCGTTCCCTCGCCCGTCCGCGCCACCGCCGCCCCCGACCTCGGCGTGCTCGTCTTCCTGGGCGCGGTCTGGGGCGCCGCGTTCCTGTTCATGCGGATCGCCGCGCCCCAGGTCGGGCCGGTCTGGGCCGCCGAGGCCCGGGTCACGCTCGCCGCGCTCATCCTCGTGTGCATCGCGGGACGCCGGACGTGGCACACCGCGCGTGGCCGCATGCGCGACTTCCTCGTCACCGGCGCGACGTTCTCCGCCATCCCGTTCACCCTCCTCGCCTTCGCCACGTTGACGCTGCCGACGGGCCTCGGCGCGCTGCTCAACGCCGCGACGCCGCTGTTCACCGCCCTGATCGGCGTGGTGGTGCTCGGCAACCGGCTTACGGGCCGCATGGTCGCGGGCATCGCGCTGGGCATGGCGGCGGTGGCCGTCGTGGTCGGCTGGTCGCCGCTCGACGAGGGACCGGGCACGCTGCTTGCGGCGGGTGCCGCCCTCGGGGCGGCGCTGAGCTACGGCGCCGGCGGGACCTGGGTCAGACTGCGACTCCAGGGCCTCCCGGGCATCGAGATCGCGACCGGCCAGCTCGTCTCGGCATCGCTGATCCTGCTCCCGTTCGCGATCCTCTCGGGGCCGCCCGGCGTGCCGTCGGTGACCGGCGTCGCGTCGTTGCTGGGCGTCGCCGTCGTGTCGACGGCGCTGGCGTGGCCGCTCTACTTCCGCGTCCTCAAGCGGACCTCGGCGACGGCGGCGAGCACCGTCACGTTCATCGTCCCGGCGTTCGCAATCCTGTGGGGCGCCATCGTCCTCGGCGAGCCCGTCGGCCCCGAGCTCGTCGTCGGGTTCGCGCTGATCATGGTCAGCCTCGTGCTGGTGCTCGGGCTGCCGATCCCTCGCCGAGGCCGCGTTCAGGGAAGGGCGCGGATCATGCCCCCGTCGACCGGGATGATCGCGCCCGTCACGAACGACGCGGCCGGCGACAGGACGAAGGCCGCGACCCTGCCGATCTCCGCGACGTCGCCGTAGCGGCCGAGCGGGATCGACGCCCGGGTCCGCTCGCCGATCTCCTCGGGCGTCACGCCGGCCGCCTCGGCGCGGCGGCTGTCGAGCCAGGCGATCCGGTCGGTTGCGATGCGGCCCGGCGCGAGACCGTTGATCCGGATCGGCGCGAGCTCCTCGGTCAGCGACTTGATCAGCCCGGCGAGGCCGGGCCGGATGAGGTTCGAGGTCGTGAGCGCCGGGATCGGCATCCGCACCGACGACGAGAGCACGACGACGATCGACGGGTCGCGGCCCTCGCGCAGGTGGGGCAGCGCCCCGCGGATCAGGCGCAGGACCGACTGCAGGGTGCCGGCGATCGCCTGCTCCCAGTCCGCCTCGCTGAGGGTGTCGAACGTGCCGCCGGGCGGGCCGCCGGTGTTGACGACGAGCAGGTCGAGGCCGCCCAACGCCGCGACCGCCGCGTCGACGGCCGCGGCCGGGCCCTCGGGCGTCGCGAGATCGGCCACCACGGCCGCTCCGCCCAGCCGCGCCGCCTCGGCCTCGACCCGCGCCGCCGTCCGTCCGACCACGGCCACGCGCGCCCCCTCGGCGGCCAGCGCCTCCGCGATCCCTCCGCCGATCCCCGACGCCCCGCCGCCGACGAGCGCTCGTCGTCCCTCGAGCCCCAGATCCATGCCTGCCCTCCGTTCCGTGCCCGAAGGGTAGCCCGCGCGCGGTCCACCCGGCCGAACCCGGCTCGGCTACCCTCATCGCAGCGCGCCCCGGCCCGACGACCGCGCGCAGCGGCCCGGCGCACGGCCACGGAGGCCCGATGACCTCGAGCGATCCCGCGGGGCTGGTGCCCATCGAGCTGTTCATCGTGCTCCTGGCGCTCGCGACGGGCATCGCGCTCGTGGCGCGCAGGATCGCGATCCCCAATTCCGTCGCGCTCGTCATCGCCGGCCTGGGCCTCGCGATCGTCGTGCCGGGGGCGCAGATCGACATCACGCCCGAGCTGATCCTCGCGGTCCTGCTGCCGGGCCTCGTGTTCGAGGCGGCCTACAAGATCGACGTCGGCGAGCTGCGGCGGTCGTTCCGCGTCGTCGCGTTCCTGGCGGCGCCGGGGGTGATCATCACGGCGGCCGTTGTCGCCGTCGTGGTGTCCACGGTGACCGGGCTCGACCTCGGCGTCGCGTTCATCCTGGGCGCGATCCTGTCGGCGACCGACCCGGTCGCGGTCGTGTCCCTGTTCAAGCGCCTCCACGCGCCGGCACGCCTGTCGACGGTGGTCGAGGCCGAGAGCCTGCTCAACGACGGGACCGGCGTCGTCCTGTTCGCCATCGCCCTGCGGGCGGTCACGGAACCGGTGACGCTCGGCGAGGGCGTCGTCTCGTTCGTGGTCACGATCGTCGTCAGCGCGGTCATCGGCCTCGTGGCCGGGTTCATCGCCGAGCGCCTGATGCGCCTCGCGGACGACCACCTGATCGAGGTGGCGATCTCGGTCGTCGCGGCCTACGGCACGTACCTGATCGCCGACCGGATCCACGAGTCCGGCATCATCGCGACCGTCCTCGTCGGCCTCGTCCTGGGCAACGCCGGCGGGCACAACCGCCTCAGCGCGCGCACGGTCGACTCGCTCGACATCGTGTGGGAGTTCATCGCCTTCCTGCTGACCGCGCTGACGTTCCTGCTGGTGGGGCTGGCGATGAGCCCCGGACAGCTGACGGCGGCGCTGCCGGTCATCGCGGCGGGCTACGTCGCGATCACGGTCGCGCGCGTCATCGTGGTGTACGGCCTGATCGGCGGGGGGTCGCGCCTCGACCGGGGCGAGGCGCCGCTGCCCGTCGGCTATCTCCACGTCATGTTCTGGGCGGGCCTGCGGGGTGCGGTCGCGGTCGCCCTCGCGCTGGCGCTGCCGCTGACGCTGCCCGATCGGGAGCTGCTCGTGGGCGCCGTGTTCGGGGTCGTCCTGATCACGCTGCTGGTCCAGGGGACGACCGCAAGCTGGCTGATCCGCCGGGCCGGGGTGGTCGAGACCGAGCCGTAGCGTCGCTCGTGCCCGCGGGTGGCACAGTTATGTGCCAAACGGGCACGTGACGAACGTGCGCCGAACGCGGAGTCGCCGGTTTGACCGCCGGCCGACGCTCGACTGCCACGGATCCGGCACATCTTCGTGCCATGGCCCAGCGGCGTGGTCTCGCCCGGCTTCCTATTCACGTGCGAATGAGAGCCGCGGTGTTCGTGCGGGCGCGTGCCCCGAGACTGCAGGTTCGGATCCGCTGTCACGCTCGCCGGAGCTCGAACTCATTCACGCCTGAATAGAGGGCGTGTGACTCGCGACCCGTCACCGGATCGCAACCGGGCGACTCCGAATCGGTCCCGCCTCGGAACGAGGGTGGCGGCTGACGGTTCGGGCACCGCCGGTGACCCTCCTCGCAACCCGGAGAGCGACCGGGGGTCAGCGCGTGGGAGGGTCGATCGAGCAATGAGCATCCGACGATTGGTGTTCGGCGGAGCGGCGGCGGCCGCGCTCCTGGTGGCGCTGCCCGGCGTCGCCGCGGCGGCCGACGGCGGCGAGATCAACTCGGGCGACACGGCGTGGATGCTGATGTCGACCGCCCTGGTCATGGTGATGCTGCCGGGCCTTGCGCTCTTCTACGGCGGGCTCGTCCGCCGCAAGAACGTCCTGTCGACGACGATGCACAGCTTCTTCGGGCTGGCGCTCGTGAGCATCGTCTGGGTGATCGTCGGGTTCACGCTCGCGTTCGGACCGGACGTCAACGGCATGGGCCTCATCGGCAACCTCGATTTCGCGATGTTCAACGGCGTGGGCCAGGCGCCCTCGACCGTCTACGCCGTGACGATCCCGTTCATGTTGTTCGCGATGTTCCAGCTGATGTTCGCAGCGATCACGCCGGCGCTGATCACCGGCGCGTTCGCCGAGCGCAAGCGGTTCGGCTCGTTCGTGCTGTTCACGGTCCTGTGGTCGATCCTCATCTACTCCCCGATCGCCCACTGGGTGTGGTCGGCCGACGGCTGGCTGTTCAAGCTCGGCGCGCTGGACTTCGCCGGCGGCACCGTCGTCCACATCAGCTCTGGCGTGTCCGCCCTCGTCGTCGCGCTGATCATCGGCCGGCGGCACATGAACGGCGACAGCAAGGAGCCGCACGACGTCCCGATGACCGTGCTCGGCGCGGGCCTGCTGTGGTTCGGCTGGTTCGGCTTCAACGCCGGATCCGCGGTCACCGCCGGCGGCCTCGCCGCCAGCGCGTTCACGGTCACCAACATCGCGGCCGCGGCGGCCACGGTCACGTGGGTCCTCGCGAGCTACCTGCACTCGCGCAAGGTCAGCGTCGTCGGGGCCGCCTGCGGCGCCGTCGCCGGCCTCGTCGCGATCACCCCGGCGTCCGGCTACGTGACGCCGGGCGGCGCGCTCATCATCGGGCTCGTCGCCGGCGGCCTGTGCTTCAGCGCCACGCTGCTCCGGGCCCGCTCCCGCGTCGACGACGCGCTCGACGTCTTCGCCGTCCACGGTGTCGGCGGCATGTTCGGCGCCATCGCCACCGGCGTGTTCGCCTCGACCACGGTCCAGGCCGCCTACTCGGGCCTGCTCGACGGCAACCCGCAGCAGCTGGTCACGCAGTTCGTCGCCGTCGTGGCGACCGTCGCGTACGCCGCCGTCGGGACGTTCGTGATCGTCAAGGTCGTCGACCTCGTCCTCGGGCTCCGCGTGGCCGAGAAGGACGAGGAGGTCGGCCTCGACCTCGCGGTCCACGGCGAGGCGGCCTACCAGGCGTGACCCCGGCGGCCCGGTGCGCTCGCCGGGCCGTCCCGCACATCGGCCGCCGGCCCGTCCGGCGGCCGATTGGAGTCTTCCGATGACCCGAGACGGCGCCCCACAGCGACAGACCCGGATCCACCACCGCTCCGAGCCCCCGCTCTACGACGCACGGTACGAGCACGATGCCTGCGGCGTCGGCTTCGTCGCCGACGCGGGCGGCGCATCGCACTCGCGCGTCCTGGCCCTGGCGCTCGGCGGCCTCGGAGCCCTCGGACATCGCGGCGCGTTCGCCGCCGACGGCGCGTCGAGCGACGGTGCCGGGGTCCTCCTGCCGCTGGCGGCGTCGCTCGTCCGCCTCCTCGATCCGGCAGGCCTCGCCGGCGATCGGCCGGGCGTGCTCACCGTGTTCGCCCCGGCGCGCCGGGGTGGCAAAGCCCGCGGCGCCGACCCGCGCTCGATCGTCGCCGCCGCGCTCGCCGCCGAGGGGCTGCCCGCGCCCGTCTGGCGCGCGGTGCCCGTCGAGCCCGACGCCCTCGGCCGCGTGGCGGCCGCGTCACTGCCCGAGATCCGACAGGCGCTGGTCCCGCGGCCCGACGGCGTGTCCGACCCCGAGTTCGAGCTCGCGCTCGCCTGCGCCCGCCGCCGTGCCGACGCCGCGGCTCGCGCCGCCGATCTGCCGGGGTTCGCCGTGGTCTCGGCCTCGTCGAAGACGGTGGTCTACAAGGGCCTCGTCGCCGGTGGCCGCCTCGTCCGCCTGTTCCCCGATCTCGCCTCGCCCGTCGAGCTTCCGTTCGCCCTGTTCCACCAGCGCTACGCCACCAACACGCAGCCCGTGTGGTCGCTGGCCCAGCCGTTCGGGTTCGTCGCCCACAACGGCGAGATCAACACCGTGCGCGGCAACCGCGAGGCGATCCGCGGCCGGCGCGATGACGCGGGCGTCCCGTCGCGCCGCCGGGACGCGGCCGACCGCCTCCGCGGGGCCGGTCCCCTCCTCTCCCCGGGCGTCTCGGACTCCCGGTCGCTCGACGAGGCGCTCGAGCTGCTGGTCGCGACCGGCTGGTCGCTCGAGACCGCGCTGCTGGCGCTGGTGCCGGAGGCGCCGGGGCTGCGCCGGACCCCGCACCCGGCCGTCGCCGCCTTCCGCCGTCGCGTCGCCGGGTTCGTCGCCCCGTGGGACGGCCCCGGGGCGTTCGTGTTCAGCGACGGCCGCCGCGTCGGCGCGCTGCTCGATCGCAACGGCCTGCGGCCCGCCGCGTGGTCGATGACGGCCGACCGCGTCGTCGCCGTCGCCTCCGAGGCGGGCGCGGTGCCGCTCGACCCGGGCGAGATCGTGCGTACCGGTCGCTTGGCGCCGGGCGAGCTGCTGCTCGTGGATCCGGCGGCCGGGCGTGTGCTCACCGACGCCGACGCGAAGTCGTGGGTCCTGCGGCGCCTGCCGCTGCACGACGCCCCGCGCGAGGTCTTCGCCGACGCCGAGGGCCCGACCGGCGTCCTCGCCGCCGACGCGGGCCCCGCCACGACCCTCGAGCCCGACGCCGCCACGACCCCCGCCCTGCGCTACCTGTTCGGGCTGGACGCGGAGAAGCTGCGGCTGGACGTCCGGACGATGGCGCTCGACGCGCACGAGCCGCTGTGGAGCATGGGCGACGACACGCCGCTCACCGGCCGGGGGCGGGTCACGCGACCCGCCAGCGACCACCTCCGGCAGGCGTTCGCGCAGGTCACCAACCCGCCAATCGACCCCGAGCGCGAGCGGGCGGTCATGGACCTCCAGATGGAGCTCGGCCGGCGGCCGGCGTTCCTGGGCGGCATGCCCGCCGGCGCCGAGACCGTCCGCGTCGGACGGCCGGTGGTCGTCGACCTCGACGGGCTGCTCGACGCGGTCCGGGTTCGCTCCCGGGGACCCCACCGGGCCGTGCGCCGGCTCGACACCACGTGGCCGGCCTCGGACGGCGCGACCGGGCTCGAGGTCGCGCTCGACCGCCTCGCCGCGGCTGCCCTCGACGCCGCCCGTGCCGGCACCGAGGTCATCGTCCTGTCCGACGCGGCCGCCTCGCTCGACGACCCCGCCCGGCTCCCCGTCCCCTCCGTCCTCGCCGCGGGCGCCGTGCACACGGCCCTGGCCGAGGCTGGCCTGCGCGGCCGGACCGACATCGTGCTCGACGCCGGCGACGTGCTGGACGTCCACGGGCTGGCGATGGTCGTGGCCGCCGGGGCCCGGGTCGTGCACCCGCGGCTGCTGCTCGCCCTGGCCCGCGAGCAGGCGGGCTCCCGCGGCGCGGAGGAGCTGTCGGCGCACGACGCGGTCGGCAACACGCTCGCCGCCCTCGACGCCGGCCTGCGCAAGGTGCTCGCGCGGATGGGCATCTCGACCGTCGCCAGCTACGTCGGCGGCCAGCTGTTCGAGACGCTGGAGCTCGGGCCCGCGATCGTCGCCCGCTGCTTCCCCGCCGCGGCCGCGTGGCCCGGCCGGCTGGAGGCGGCCGACCTGGCGGGCGTCCAGCTCTCGCGGCTCGAGGAGGCGAAGTCGCTGGCGGCGGCCGTGCGCCCCGACCGGCTCCCCGACCCCGGCTTCGCCCGCTTCCGCGGCGACGGCGAGCTCCACCTGTACAGCCCGGCCAACGCGGCCGCGCTCACGACGCTCGCCGCGGCCGACGACCCGGCGACCGGCGTCGACGCCGCGCTGGGCACGTACCGTGACGCCCTCCGGCGCGACGCGGCGCTCGTGCGCGACGGGTTCCGCGTCCGGCGACCGCGCGGCACGGAGCCGGTGCCGCTGGACGAGGTCGAGGGCGCGCGATCCATCGCGCGCCGGTTCGTCGTGTCGGCGATGAGCGTTGGCGCGCTGTCGCCCGAGGCGCATCGAGCCCTGACGCTCGGCATCCAGGCGCTGGGGGGCGCGGCGAACACCGGCGAGGGCGGCGAGGACCCGGCGTGGTACGCGCCCGGCCCCGACGGCGGGCCTACGGACGCCCGGATCAAGCAGGTCGCGTCGGCCCGCTTCGGCGTCACCGCGGAGTACCTGGGCCGCGCCGACCAGCTCGAGATCAAGATGGCCCAGGGCTCGAAGCCGGGCGAGGGCGGGCAGCTCCCCGGCCGCAAGGTCACGGCCTACATCGCCGCCCTGCGCCGGGCGCAGCCGGGGCAGCCGCTGATCAGCCCGCCGCCGCACCACGACATCTACTCGATCGAGGACCTGGCCCAGCTGATCGCCGATCTGCGCGCGATCAACCCTGCCGCCCGGATCGGCGTCAAGCTCGTGGCGACGCGGGGCGTCGGGACGATCGCCGCGGGCGTGACGAAGGCCGGCGCCGACTACATCCACCTGTCCGGCCATGCCGGCGGGACCGGTGCGTCGCCGCTGTCGTCGATCAAGCACGTCGGCGCGCCGTGGGAGCTCGGCCTGTCCGAGGTCCACCAGTCGCTGCTGCGCAACGACCTCCGCGATCGCGTGGCGCTGCGCACCGATGGCGGGCTGCAGACGGGCAACGACCTGTTGATCGCCGCGCTGCTGGGAGCCGAGGAGTTCGCGTTCGGCACCGGCGCGCTGGTCGCCGTGGGCTGCGACATGGCCCGCCAGTGCCACCTCGACACCTGCCCGACCGGAATCGCCACGCAGCGTGAGGACCTCCGCGCCAAGTTCACCGGCACCCCCGAGATGGTGGTCGCGTTCTTCCTGCGGCTGGCCGAGGACCTGCGGCGCTCGCTGGCGGCGGTCGGCGCGCGCTCGGTCGGCGAGATCGTCGGCGAGGGCCGGCGGTTCCTGCGCGAGGCTCCTGGCAGCACGATGGACCTCGGCGCGCTGCTGTCGCCGGCATGGGCCGCCCCCGCCGACCGCAAGGCGACCCCCTGGGCCGCGTCGCGAGGCATCCAGCGCCAGGCCGCGTCGGCGCTCGAGAGCCGGCTGGTGGCTGCGCTCGACGGCCAGGAGGGCGGGCTGTCCGCCTCGGGCCTGCGGGTCACGACCGCCGAGCGCTCGTTCGGCGCCGCGCTCACGGGCGCGATCCAGCGCGGCGAGCTGCAGGCCCCCGTCCGGCTCTCCCTGCGTGGCGCGGCGGGCCAGAGCTTCGGCGCCTGGGCGGGCGAGGGCGTCTCGCTCGTGCTCGAGGGCACGGCGAACGACTACGTCGGCAAGGGCCTGTCGGGCGGCCAGCTGGTCGTCCGGCCCGCGCCCGAGATGGTCCATCGCGCGGCGGCCGCGTCGCCGTCGGGCGCCTCGTCGTTCGCGATCGCCGGCAACACCTGTCTCTACGGGGCGACCGGCGGCCGGCTGCACGTCGTCGGCCGGGCCGGGATGCGGTTCGCGATCCGCAACTCGGGCGCCGAGGCCGTCGTCGAGGGCGTCGGGCCGCACGGCTGCGAGTACATGACCGGCGGCGCGGTGGTCGTGCTCGGCCCGGTCGGCCAGAGCTTCGGCGCCGGCATGACCGGCGGCCGCGCGTACCTGTGGGACCCGTCGGGACGCCACGTGGCCGCACTCCACGGCCCGTCGGTGCGCGCGGTGCGGCTCGCGGAGGCCGCCACGGCACGCGAGGACGGAGCGCTGCTGGTCGCCGAGCTCCAGCGGCTCCTGGGCGCCCATCGGGACGCCGGGTCGGCGCTGGCCGCCCGCCTGTTCGAGGCTCGCGACGGCGTCCTGGCGGACGTGTGGCTGGTCGAGCCGGTCCCGGCGCCGCCCGTCGTCGTGGCCGCCGCGGCGCCCGAGACGGCGGCGACGAACGGGGTCGCGGCCGCGGCCGCCGCCCGTGTCGCGCAACCGAACCGCAACCGGGCCGTCGCCTGACCGCTGTCGTCTCGCCCGTCGCCGACACGAGATCATCGCCGCTCGGCGTCACGCCGCGTGCCGCCGTTCGCCGCGGAGCCGGTCCCCGCCCGCCCGCCACGCCACGACATCCGGCCCGCACGAACGGGAGGACACCATGACCTACCCCGCCTTCGACACCCGCCACATCGCCGAGGCCCTCGACGGCCGCAGTGGCCCGATCACCTGCAGCACCTGCGGCTGCCGGCTGCAGCGCGCCGCGAACGGCGAGGAGGTCTGGTTCCACTTCGCCCCGATGGGCGGCCGCGACGCGCGTGGCTGCCTGATCGACTGCGCCGACGCCGGGCACGACGCCCACGGGCGGGCCCTGGTGGCTGCCTGACGCCTCGCTGACCGCCCAACCGCGCGGCGCGCGGCTCCGACCACATGCAACGGCCCCGGTTCACGCACCGGGGCCGTTCGATTCTCCGCGAGACCCTGCATCAGGACCCGGTGACGAACCCCCAGTGCACAGGTCGCAAGTGGTTGCCGCCGCGGTCGACCACACTGAGGCCGACCTCGACGCGGTAGCGGGTGTTGGCCTGCAGCCGGTTGACCGGGTTGAGGACGAGCACCAGCGAGTGCGGGTCCCACGAGATCGTCGCCGGCACGGCCTTGCCCGTGTGCGCGTTGCGCAGCACCACCGGCGTGCCCTTGAGCACGACCGGCTCCGAGAACCGGACCCGGACGTTGGCGGCCGGGCTGACGTGGTGGGTGCCGGGAGCCGGCGAGCGATGGGCGACGACCGGCGGCGCGACGTCGAGGATCTTGATGATCTTCGACAGCGCCTCGTTGTAGTTGAAGTCGTCGTCGACCGCTGCCACGTAGACCTGGTAGCACTTGCCGGGCTGCAGGTGCCTGAGCTCGATCGTCGTGCCGAACTTGAGCTCCCTCACGTGGACCTTGCCGTCGTTGCGGCAGTGGCCGTTGACCTGCGGCCACGAGCCGAGCAGCGCCAGCGATTCGACGACGTCGTGGTCGACGGCGAGCCGGACGGTGTACGTGGTCGCGGTCTGGACGACGCGCGTGGCCGGGGCCAGGAAGGACAGCGCCAGCGAGTTGACGGGCGCGGGCGGATCGAGCGTGGGGATCGGGTCCGGCACGGGCTCGACGAGCGCCGCGGCGGCGTCGACCCGGCCATCGCCGTAGACGAGGTCGTGACCCGGATCGCCGAGGTCGACGGCGCTGGCGCGCAGCACGGCCTCGACCTCGTCGACGTCGAGGCCCGGACGAGCGGCCCGGACCAGCGCGGCGACGCCGGCGACGTGCGGCGAGGACATGCTCGTCCCCGTGCCCAGCGCGTAGTCGCCGTCGGGGATCGTCGAGATGAGGTCCACGCCCGGCGCGGCGAGGTCGACGGCGCGGCCGGTGTTCGAGAACTCCGCGATCGTGTCGGTCGAATCGACCGCGCTGACCGACACCACGCCGGCGAACGACGCCGGGTACATCTTGATGCGGGTCGCCTCGTTGCCGGCGGCGGCCACCATGAGCGCGCCCGCCTCGCGCGCGGCGGTGAACGTCGGCTGGCCGAGCGCGACCTGGTCGGGCGTGAGCGCCCCGCCGAGGCTCATGTTGATGACGTCCGCGCCGTGCTCACGCGCCCAGTCGACCGCGTCGAGGATGTCGGCGAACGAGACGAAGCCCGAGTCGTCGGCGATCTTGATCGGCATCAGCGTCGAGTCCGGCGCGATCCCGGCCACGCCCTCGCCGTTGTTGGTCTCGGCCACGATCGTGCCGGTCACGTGCGTCCCGTGCCCCACCTGGTCGCTGACGTCGCTGTTGTTCCAGATCACGTTGCGCGGATCCACGACCGCGACGCCGTCGAGATCGGGGTGGCTGAGGTCCACGCCCGAGTCGATCACCGCGACCACCACCGAGGGGTCGCCGCGGGTCGTCTTCCATGCCTCGGGGACGTCGATCTGGGCGAGATCGCCCTGTTCGGCGTAGTGGGTGTCGGAGGGGTCGCCGTCGGCGGGCCAGTCGAGCAGCGAGAGCTGGGCGTCGGGCACCACCGCGAGCACGCGGGGATCGGCGCGCAGCGCCCGCGCGACGGACGGGGCCTGGCCCGGCTTGGCGGTCACGATGGATCGCCACGGGCGCTCCATCGGCGAGGTCGAGGCCACGCCGTCCACGCGGACCGTGGTCGGGGCGACGCCCTTCCACGCGACGATGAGGCGGCCCTCGAAGGCCTTGGCGTCCGCGGCCCACCGGGCTCCCACGGTGCCGGACGCGCTCGCCGGGGCCGCGACCCCAAGCACGAGCGCGCACGCGAGCAGCAACGCGATGCGCGACCTGGTCGACACCGGCTCCCCTTCTTTCTGTTCTGGCTGACGAGCGTCAGGGTGACGGATCGGCCAGGCTGGCCGTCGGACGTGCGGGAGTGTAGCGGGTGTGTTGCGCCAGCGCCCGTCGCGGTTTCGGCGGCCCGGGTTTGGCCGCGCTTCGCGCCTCGATCAGGCGGGCTCGTCGGCCTCGATCCGGTAGCCGACGGAACGGACGGCGACGATCCGCGGTCCCCCCACGGCCTCGAGCTTGGACCGGAGCCGGGCGAGGTGCGGCTTCAGCCACAGCAGGTCGGGATCGGGCTCGGCCGGCCAGCCAGCGCGCGCGAGCCGGTGGTGGGCGACGAGGTCGCCGCCGGCGCGGACCAGCGCCTCGAGCAGCCGGAACTCGGTCGGCGTCAGGCTGAGCTGGACCGCGCCGACCCGCGCCTCGTGGCGGGCGGGCTCCAGCGTCAGCGAGCCCGCGCTCAGCACGCCGGCCGAACCGTCGCCGTTGCCGCCGACCCGTCCCGTCCCGGCGAGGTCGACGCGACGCATGACCGCCGAGATCCTGGCCAGAAGCTCCTGCTTGCCGAACGGCTTCACGAGGTAGTCGTCGGCGCCGATGCCCAGCGCCTTGACCTTGGCCGCCTCCGCGCTCTCGCCGGACACCACGAGGACGGGCACGTTGCCGGTCGCTCGCAGCTGCCCGATGACCGTGAAGCCGTCGGGGCCCGGCATCGCCAGGTCGAGCAGGACGAGGTCGGGCCGCTCCTCGCGGAAGCGCTTCACGGCGGTGAGGCCGTCGTACGCGGTGATGACCTGGTGGCCCTCCGTGCCCACCAGCGCGGTGATCGCACCGACCATCGCCGGGTCGTCGTCCACCACCAGGATCCTCAGGGGCCTCGTACCGATCAAGACGTCTCCCAGCCTTCCCTCAACGAGCGTGACATCGACCTAGACCGCCACGGCCGCGGGCAACGCGACCACGAACCTGGCCCCACCCGATGGCGCGGGCTCGCACCACAGCTGCCCGCCCATCGACTCGGCCAGGCGCCTCGCGGCGTACAGGCCGATGCCCGAGCCGCGGGCGGTCGCGGTCTCGTGGCGCGCGTAGGGCTCGAAGATCCGGTCGCGCCATTCCGGCGGGATGCCCGGCCCTTCGTCGGTGACCTCGACCCGCACGACCCCCTCGACGAGCCGCCAGTCGATCTCGATCGCGGTGTCGGGCGGGGCGTACTTGACCGCGTTCTCGAGCAGGTGCTCAAGCACCTGGCGGAGGCGGGTCCGGTCGGCCATCACGTGCAACCGGCGCGAGCCGGTGATCCGGGGCCGGTGACGGGCGAGCAGCGGACCGAGGTCGCCCAGCAGCTCGTCCACGAGCCGGGCCATGTCGATCGTCTGCAGGTCGGGCGGCCGGTCCGGGACGACGCGCACGGACTCGAGGATCGAGTCCACGAGCCGGTCGAGCCGCTCGATCTGCTCGACGGTCCCGCGGTGCCAGGCCGCCCGGCTGGCGCGCCGGACGGGGTCGCGCGAGGAGCGGCCATCGAGCACGGGCTCGTCGGCCAGCAGGTCGGTATAGGCCCGGACCACGGCCAGGGGCGTGCGCAGCTCGTGGGTGACGAGCGCGATCAGCTCGTTGCGCGCCTGGTCGAGGGCCTTGAGCTGCTCGACCTGCGCCTCGGCCTCGCGCTGGAGGCGGCCCTTCTCGACGATCCCCGCGAGGAGGTCGGCGATCGCCGACAGCTGGTCGACGTCGCTGTCCGCGAAGTCGCGGTGGGCCTCCGTCTGGACGTTGAGCACGCCCACGACCTGGTCGTGCCACATCAGCGGCACGGACAGCATCGAGGCGACGAAGCGTCGCTGGTCGATCCCCCGCACCCACAGGAAGCGCGGGTCGGCGGCGACGTCGGGGATGACCATGGGCTCCCGGGTCGCGGCCACACGGCCGGTGATCCCCTCCCCGAACGGGACGACCGCGCGGCCGATCTGGAACCGGTCGAGGCCGTTGGTCGCGGCCAGGGTCAGGCGCGTCCCGTCCCGGTCGAGCAGGTAGAACGACGACACGCTCGCCCCGAGGGCGTCGCGCGTCCCGTCGACGACGGTCTCGAGCAGCTCCTCCCAGGTCTGGGCGGTCGTGGCGAGCCCGAGCAGCTCGTGCAGGAAGCGGAGCTCGGCGATCGGGTCGCGGGGGCGCTCGGGCGCCGGGTCGGCACGGACCCGTGGGGAGGCGGCAGAAGGAAGCGGGCCCTCGATCCCGGCCATCGCGATCACCTTACAAGCCTAGGCGTCAGCGACACCGAAATCGGTTGCGACCCGGTACCGGGCGGGTGCCCTTGGAGTCGAACCGTAACCCTCGCCGACTGGCAGCCGAACCGGGCCTCATCCATCCTGTCCCCGTGGCCGACCGCCCAACCCGACCGTCTCGTGCCCCGTCCCGCGCGCGGGGATCCCGGTTCCCGGCCGCCGCGGCCGAGCCCCCGGGGCCCGGGCTGGGTCGCGCGCGCGACCCGCTGGCGCACGAGGTGCGGTTCCTCGGCTCCCTCCTGGGCCAGGTCATCGCGGAGCAGGCCGGCCCCGAGCTGTTCGCCACCGTCGAGCGGATCCGCCGGCGCACGATCACGCTCCGGCGAGGTGACCCGGAGCTGGTCCTCGAGCCGGACATCGAGCGCGAGCGCCTCGGGGCGGAGATCGCGTCGCTGGACGTCGAACGCGCGGCGGCCGTCGCCCGCGCGTTCACCCTCTACTTCCAGCTCGTCAACCTCGCCGAGGAGCGCCAGCGGATCCGGGTGCTCCGGACGCGGGCACGACGCGCGAAGGGCCGGCCGATCGACGAGTCCCTCGGCGAGGCCGTCGAGCGGCTGGCCGCGGTCACCGACCGGGCCGGGCTGGTGGAGCGGCTGCGCACGGTCGAGGTCCATCCGGTGCTCACCGCCCACCCCACGGAGGCGCGCCGCCGCACGCTGCTCGTGGCGCTGCGGCGGATCCGGCGGCTTCTCGACTCGCTCGACGACCCGCTGACGACGCCCGACGAGGACGCCGACCTGCGCCGCCGCCTGCGCGAGGAGATCACGCTGCTGTGGCACACGGGCGACCTGCGGGCCGTGCTGCCGACGCCGCTGGACGAGGTGCGCTCGGCGCTCGCGATCTTCGACGAGACGCTGTTCACGGTCGTCCCCCGCTACGTGCGGGCGCTCGACCGCGCGCTCGATGCGGTCACCCCCGGCGGCCGCGCCGCTGACGGCGATCGACCCGCCCTCGCGGTCGACGCCGGACGGACCGGCACCCGGGCCGTCTCCGCCCCGTCGCTGCTGCGCTTCGGGTCCTGGATCGGGTCCGACCGCGACGGCCACCCGGGCGTCACCGCCGAGACCACCCTCCACGCCGCGCGGCTCCACGCCGACCACCTCCTGCGCGGCTACGAGGCCGTCGCCTCGCGCCTGATGCAGACGGTCGCCGCCCGCGTCGCGCCCGAGCGCGTCGACCGGGCGCTCGATCACGCCCTCGCGCTCGACGCCGAAGAGCTGCCCGAGACGATCCGCCAGCTCCGGCGGCGCTTCCCCGAGGAGCCGTACCGGCAGCGGCTGGGCGCGATCGCGGAGCGGATCCGCCGGACCCGGGCGGCGATGACGGGCGAGCCGGGCGCGCGCACGGGCGGCTACGCCGATTCGGCGGCGCTCGACGCCGAGCTGGCGTCCCTCCAGCACGCGCTGGTCGAGGACGGGCTCGGCCGGGTGGCCTGGGGCGAGGTCGCGGAGCTGCGCTGGCAGCTGGCGACGTTCGGGTTCCACCTCGCGTCGCTCGAGGTCCGCCAGCACGCCGCGGCCCACCGGGCCGCCTTGGATGCCCTGCGGACGGGGGCCGGGCCCGACGCGGAGGTCGCGGCCGGGGTCACGGTCGCCGAGGTGCTGGCGACGTTCCGGGCGATCGCCCGCCTGCAGGCCCGGTTCGGCGTGGAAGCCTGCCGGCGGTATGTCATCTCGTTCACGACGAGCCCCGACGACGTCGCGGCGGTCCTCGAGCTCGCGCGCCGGGCGGCGGAGCCCGAGCCCTTCGGCCGGCCCGTTCCCGCCCTGTCCGACCTGCCGCCGGACCTGCCCGTCCTCGACGTCGTCCCCCTCCTCGAGAGTGCCGACGCGCTGTCGGGCGCGGCCGAGCTCCTCGACACGCTGCTCGCCGACGCCGCCTATCGCGCCCATCTCCGCGATCGGGGCGACGCCCAGGAGGTCATGCTCGGCTACTCCGACTCGTCGAAGGAGAGCGGGTTCCTGGCGGCCAACTGGTTCCTTTATCGCGCCCAGGAGGCGCTGGTCGCGACCGCCCGGCGGCACGACATCGCGCTGACGCTGTTCCACGGCCGCGGCGGCGCCGTAGGCCGTGGCGGCGGCCCGGCCAACCGGGCGATCCTCGCCCAGGCCCCCGGCTCGGTCGGCGGGCGGCTCAAGTTCACCGAGCAGGGCGAGGTCATCGCGGCCCACTTCGCCGATGCCGCGATCGCCCAGCGCCACCTCGAGCAGGTCACGTCCGCCGTGCTCCTGGCGTCGACGCCGGAGCATGAGCGGGCGACCGCCGAGGCGGCCGCGGCGGGCCGCACGACGATGACCGAGCTCTCCGCGATCTCGCGCGAGGCGTACCGGTCGCTGGTCGACCGGCCGGGGTTCGCCGCGTTCTTCCGGGCGGCGACGCCCATCGACCTGATCGCGGGACTGGGGCTCGGGTCGAGGCCATCGGCGAGGCCCGGGGGCGGCGGGTCGCGGACCGGTAGTGGCGGGGGCGCCCGGCCGACGGGCGCCGACGACGTCGCGGCGCTGCGGGCGATCCCGTGGGTGTTCGCTTGGTCGCAGGCGCGGGCCAACCTGCCCGGCTGGTACGGCCTCGGCACGGCGCTCGAGGCGATCGCCGAGCGCGGCGGCAAGGAGGTCGTGGACCAGCTCGGCGCCCTGTATCGGCGCTGGCCGTTCTTCGCGTCGGTCCTCGACAACGCCGAGCTGTCCCTCGCCAAGGCGGACCTCGGCGTCTTCCGCCGCTACGCGGACCTCGCGGAGGGGCCGGAGGCGACCGCGATCCGGGGCATGATCGAGGCCGAGTACGCCCGTTCGATCCGGCTCCTGCTGCTCGTCACCGGCCGGGACCGCCTGCTGGCGGGGCATCCCACGCTCGCCCGGTCGATCGAGCTGCGCAACCCCTACGTCGACGCGCTGTCGGCCGTCCAGGTGGAGCTGCTCGGCCGGCTCCGGGCGCCGGACCTCGCGGCCGCCGACGAGGCGGCGCTGCGGACCGTCATCGGCGTCACGATCAACGGCATCGCGGCCGGGCTTCAGAACACCGGCTAGATCGGCCGACCGAGCCGCCCTGTTCGCGTGATGACACTCGCGTCAAACGGCCGGCCCCACGAGCGGACCGTGTGATGGCGCGAGTGTCATCGCACCCGCGCCGTGAGCGGCATCGTGATGACGCGAGTGTCATCGCAGCCGTGGGTGACCCGCCCTGACGAGCGTCCGGCAGGCCGCCCGATCGGGCATCGTTAGCGGATGCAGGAGATCGAGGCGGCCGTGATCGAGCGCGCCGGAGAACGGAGCACGGTCGAGACGCTGCGGCTCGACGATCCGCGGCCCGGCGAGGTGCTGGTGCGGATGACGGCATCGGGCGTCTGCCACTCGGACCTCCACGTTCGCGACGGCGACTGGGAGCGGCCGGGCCCGATCGTCCTCGGGCACGAGGGCGCCGGCGTGATCGAGGCGGTCGGGCCGGGGCTGGACCCGGGGTTCGTCGGCCGGTCGGTGGCGCTGTCGTGGTACGCGCCCTGCCTCCGCTGCCGGGAGTGCCAGCGCGGCCGCCAGTGGCTGTGCTCCGGCTCGCCGTCCCTGCGCCACGCCCAGGCCGACGGCACGACACGCCTGTCCCGCCCCGACGGCACCCCGGTCCTGGCCTACCTCTCGATCGGGACGATGGCCACGGCGCAGGTGGTGCCCGCCAGCGCGGTCGTCCCGATGCCCGACGGCGTGCCGGCCGAGGTCGCGGCGCTCATCGGGTGCGGGGTGTCGACGGGGGTCGGCGCGGTGATCAAGACGGCCGAGGTGCCGGCGGGGTCGACGGTGGCGGTGATCGGCCTCGGGGGCGTCGGCCTCTCGTGCGTGATGGGCGCGTCGCTGGCCGGGGCGCAGCGCATCGTCGCCGTCGACGTCAGCCGGTCGAAGCTGGATCTGGCGGGCACCCTCGGGGCCACGCACTGGGTGCAGGCCGACCCGGCGGACCCGGACGCCGTGGTCGAGGGCATCCGCCAGGCGGCCGGCGACGGCGGACCCGACTTCGTGTTCGAGGCCATCGGCCTGCCGGCCACGATCGGGCAGGCGATCGCCGCGCTGCCGCCCGGCGGCACGGCGGTGCTGGTGGGGCTCACGAAGTTCGGGCAGACCGCCGCGTTCGAGGCGTTCCCGTTCGTCGACGGCGGGCGGCGGATCCTGGGCTCGAACTACGGGTCGGCGGTCGCCGCGGTGGACTTCCCCCGCTATGCCGAGGCGTACCTCGCGGGCCGGCTGCCGGTCGACCGGCTCATCGATCGTCGCCTGCCGCTCGCGGACCTCGAGGATGCGTTCGACCGCCTCCGCGCCGGCGAGGCCGCCCGCCAGGTGGTCGTGTTCTAGCGGCCGGCCGCGGAGCGCCAGCTGCGGTAGACCGGCGGCCAGTCGTCATCGGACGCCCGCTCGCCGAGCAGCACCTGCTCGGGCTCGAGCTCGTACAGGCGGTAGCCGTCGTCCACCTCGAACGGCCAGCCGGCGATCGCCGATTCCCGGAGCCCGGGCTCGTCGACCACGCGGACCTGGCCCCGGACCAGGAACTCGTGCGGCTCCGCGGGGTCCCACTGGGCGTGCAGGGCATACCGGCCGTCGGCGAGCAGGTCGCGGTCCTTGGCGGAATCGACGATGACGAACGTCAGCAGGTGGCCGTCGACGAAGCCGATCGACACCGGGTTGATCCGGGGCGGGGCGTCGCCGCGGACGGTGGCCAGGAGCCCCCGGCCCGAGCCGGTGCGCTCGAGGAGTCGGCGGCCCGCCGCGGCGACCTCCGGCGAGGCATCGGCGAAGGTGGCCCAGTCGGTCATGGGTGTCCTCACCGCAGGCGGATGGAGACGAACGGATCGTCGCGGAAATTGTCCGCGAAGCCGTCGCGCGTGTCCTCGCCGAGGATCGCTGCGATGACCCCGAAGATGGCCAGGATGGCGCCGAAGGATGCGAGCGTGACCAGGGTGTCCATGGTGGACCTCCGTCCAGTGCGTGTCGAGTTGATGTCGCCATCGTGACGCGCGACCGGACCTCTGATAAGGTCCGGTTCGATGCCGAAAACGAGGACCAGTTCCGATCTCGAGCTGCTCCTGCCGCTCGACCGGGAGAGCCCGCAGCCGCTGCATCGGCAGCTCGAGCAGGCGCTGCGCGAGGCGATCCGGGACGGCCGGCTGCCCGCCACGACGGGGCTGCCGTCGAGCCGCTCGTTCGCCGCGCAGCTCGGGGTGTCGCGCGGGATCGTCGTCGAGGCCTACGAGCAGCTCGTCGCCGAGGGCTACCTGGCCAGCCGGCCGGGAGGCGCGACGCGCGTCGCGCGGTCGGCGGTCGCCGCGCCGTTCCACCAGCCGGAGGTCGGGCCGGCGCGGGCCGAGTTCGACTTCCGGCCCGGCCGGCCCGACGTGTCCGAGTTTCCGCGCGCCGTCTGGCTCCGGAGCCTGCGCGCTGCGCTCCTGCGGGCGCCGAGCGACCGGCTGACCTATCTCGGCGGCCACGGGATCCCGGAGCTGCGGGTCGCCCTCGCCACCTACCTCAACCGGGCCCGCGGCACGGCCGCCGACCCGGTGGACGTCGTCATCTGCAGCGGCTTCGCCCAGGGCCTCGCCCTGACCGCCCGGGCGATGCGGGCCGGCGGCGCGCGCAGGGTCGCCGTCGAGGACCCATCCGATCCCGAGTATCGGGCGACGCTCGCCGCCGCGGGCCTGGACGCGGTCGCGGTGCCCGTCGACGAGCACGGCCTGCGGGTCGACCTGCTGGAGCGCCTCGACGTCGACGGCGTGGTCGTCACGGCGGCCCACCAGTACCCGACGGGCGGGGTGCTCCCGCCCGATCGCCGGGCGGCCCTCGCGGACTGGGCGGCGCGCGCCGGTGCGCTGATCATCGAGGACGACTACGACGCCGAGTTCCGGTACGACCGCGAGCCGGTCGGCGCGATCCAGGGCCTGTGCCGCGACGTCGTCGTGTACGCGGGCTCCGCGAGCAAGGTGCTGGCGCCGGGGCTGCGCCTGGGCTGGCTGCTGTCGCCGCCCGCGCTGACGCCGAGCCTGGTCGAGGGCAAGCAGTCCGCCGACATGGGCTCGCCCGCCCTCGACCAGCTGGCCTTCGCCGACGTCCTCGAGCGCGGCGAGCTTGACCACCACCTGCGCCGGATGCGCCCGATCTACCGCGGCCGGCGCGACGCCCTGCTGGACGCGCTGAGGCGGCACCTGCCCGACCTGCGGCCGGGCGGGGCGGCGGCCGGCCTCCACGTCCTGGCCTGGCTCCCCGACGACGTCGACGAGGCCGGGGTGGTCGAGGCGGCCGCCGAGGCGGGCATCGCGCTCGGCGGCCTCGCCGCGCGCCGGATCGAGCCCGGCCCGGGCGGCCTGATCTTCGGCTACGGGGTCATCGCGCAGGCGGCGATCGAGCCCGGGATCGCGCGGCTGGCCGGCATCGTCGCGGCGAACCGGGGCCGCGAGCGCTAGACCCGCCCAGCCTCCCGCTCGCGCTCGCCGCCGGACGACGCCTCGCCGCCCGATGCCTCGCCCTGCGCCGACGGCGCGTCCGTCTTCGATCGGTTCGAGCGCCGTCTCCTGGCGACGGCACCCTTGTCGGCCGCCTGTTGGCCCTGCTCGATCGGCGCCGGCTCCTCGATCGGCGGCACCAGCGGCTGGCCGGTGATCAGCCGGGTCGAGCGCCCGCGGGTCAGGAACGAGAACGCCCAGCGGGTCGTGACCACGATCCGGTTCGCGAACCCGATCAGGTAGGTGATGTGGATCAGGAGCCACAGCAGCCAGGCGGTGAAGCCGCCCTGCTGGCCCAACGGCCCCATCCACGGGATGTCGGTGACCCCCCGGAGGCGCCCGATGACGGCGACGTCGCCGTGGTTGCTGTAGCGGAACGGCTTGATGGGCTGGCCGCGCAGCCGGGCGAGGACGGCCTTGGCCGCGTAGGTGCCGCCCTGGATCCCGCCCTGGGCAACCCCCGGGACCGCCCGGTCGCGCTTCCATGGCTGGACCGCCGCGTCGCCCACGACGAACACCTCCGGGTGCCCTGGGATCGTGAGGTCGCGCCCGACGCGGATCCGTCCGTTGCGGTCGGTCTCGGCGCCCGTCGCGGCCGCGACCTTGCGCCCGAACGACGCGGCGAGCACACCGGCCGCCCAGAGCACGGTCCGCGTCTGGATCTCCTCCTCCGGGCCGGTCTCGGGCTTCACGCGAGCCGAGTGGTCGTCCACGTGGACGACCTGGGTCTTCGTGCGCACGACCACGCCCAGCCGCTCGAGCTGGCGTCGCGCCGACGCGGAGCGGCCCGGCGGGAAGTTGGGCAGCACCCGGTCCATGGCCTCGACCAGGATGATCCTGGCGTCCTGCGGGTGAATGGACCGGAAGTCGTTGCGCAGGGTGTCGTTGGCGATCTCGCCCAGCGCCCCGGCCAGCTCGACCCCGGTCGGCCCGCCGCCCACGAGCACGAACGTCATCCACGCCCGGCGCTGCTCGGGGTCCGCCTCGCGCTCGGCGGCCTCGAACGCGATCAGGATCCGGCGCCGCATCTCCGTGGCGTCGTCGATGGTCTTGAGTCCCTGGGCGTACGGGGCCCAGTCGTCGTGGCCGAAGTAGGCGTGGTGGGCGCCCGTGGCGACGATCAGCGTGTGGTACGGCACGGGCAGGCCATCGGAGAGGCGGACCTCGCGCCGCTCGGCATCGACGTCCACCGCCTCGCCCAGCAGGACCGTGGTGTTCCGCTGGCGGCGGAAGATCGAGCGCAGCGGCTGCGCGATCTCGCCCGGCGAGAGCGCGCCGGTCGCGACCTGGTACAGCATCGGCTGGAACAGGTGGTGGTTCCGGCGGTCGATCAGGGTGACGTCGACGAGGTCGCCGGCCTTGCCGAGGTTCTTGGCGGCGTAGAGGCCGGCGAAGCCACCGCCGATGATGACCACGCGGTGCGGCGCCGCGGTGGCCGCGCCCCGCGGGACGGGTCGTGCGTCCATGCCCTGAATCGTACGCCCGACGGCCTCCCGCGCCCACCGCCTATGGGACCGTGACGTCCTCCGAGGCCAGGATCCCGCGGTCGTCGCCGATGGCGTCGAGCACGACGTGGTAGGTCAGGCCCGAGGCGAGGCAGCCGACGCCGACCGCCCCCGACGGCGCCGGGCCGTTCGCCTCGAGCACGCCCTCGAGGCTGACGCCGCCGTCCTCGGTCGTCGCGGTCTCGGCCGGGAACGCGCGGATGACCACGGACTCGGCGTCGGTGCCCGACAGCGCGTAGGTCACCTCGGCGCGCTCGCAGACGTCCGGCACGGCGACCCCGCTGCCGATGTCGGCGCAGTACCCGAGCCCGCCGAACGAGAGCTCGTCGCCGCACACGTCACCGCCCAGGTCGGCCAGCGGGACCAAGGGCTGGGCGAAGGCGTTCGGCGCGAGGTGGAGGTACGGCGAGAGGCCCTCCTGCAGCGCGAACGTCGGCGAGGCCGCCTGCGCGAGCGCGACGTCGAACTGCTCCACGCCGTTGCCGGTCATGAACTGGCCGACCGGGCTGCTGCCGACCGACAGGCCGCTTCCCGCGGTGGCCTGGAAGTCGTAGGTCGTCGAGGCCAGCACGTCGAGGTTGGCGAGCTGGACGGTCGTGCCGAACAGCGTGATCGACGACATCGACGATGGCGACAGGATCGTCGCGGGCGTCCCGTCGTGCTGCCAGTAGTGGACGGTCGCCGGCCCTGGTGGGTCGACCGTGAAGCCGACGATCGCGACGTTGGGCCGGTCGGAGTCGACGAACACCACGTTCACGGTGGGTCCTGGCGGGATCTGAAGCACCGGCGTGGCCTCGAACTGGAACGTCGCCGGGACGCCCGTCGGGCAGCCGGCCGGCAGCGGTTCGATCAGGCAGATCTCGAGGATCGGGATCAGGACGACGCCGCCAAGGTCCGCTGCGCCGTCGATCGGCGTGTCGACGGGCGGCGCGGGCGGGGCGCTGTCGCCGGGCTCCACGACCGGGGACGCGGACGGCGCGGCGCTCTCGCCCGGGGCGGGGGTGGCGGCCGCACCGCCGCCGTGCGGGATCGGTTCGACGTGGGGGTCGGTCACCTTCGGCGGCACCCCGCCCGGCGGGTAGGCCCACATCGCCGGGATGTGGGTCCCGCCGCCGAACGCCGTCGCGAAGTCGTCGACCACGGACGCCGGCCACCAGTCGCCCTCGTACCCCGAGTGTGGCCGGCCGATGGGATCGATCACGTAGTAGGCCTCGGGGATCCCCTTGTCCGGGTTGCCCGGGTAGTAGCCGTCGAGGTAGATCGCGTGGCCGCCGAGGAAGTCCTTCTGCAGGCGGAGGCCGCGCGGGATCTTCGCGTACTCGCCCTGGATGACCGCGCCGTAGCCCTTCGAGAGCAGGTCCTTGAGCTGGTCCGGCCGGAGAAAACCGGTCGGCAGCGTGACGCCATACCCGCGCCACAGCGCCTGGTTGAGGTCGTTGAGGTCGGTGCCGCCGTCCTGGTCGTCCTGCAGCGTGCGGAGCGTCGAGCCGGAGGTCACGATCCCGAACGCGAGCCGCGCGATCATCGCGCCCGAGGTCAGGGTGCAGTTCGAGCCCTGGAACGGGCCGCCGTCGAACTGGGAGATCGGCGGGATGCGCGGGAAGCCCGACGGGTTCTTGTAGACCGCGGGCTCGGCCCCGAGCAGGCTGTAGGCGGCGGCGGTGAGGTCTGCCGGCGCCAGCGACTCCAGGACCTTGGGCGATCCCGACGGCTCGACGTCGAACGCGACGGGCACGGGCGACCCGCCCGGCGTGTCCGGGGCGCCCGCGAGGACGTAGTCGGGGGCCTCGGTGGCGGCGGATTGCGGCGAGCGGTCCTGGAGCGCCTGGACGACCGCCGTGCTGACCACGAACCCGACGACGACCATGACCCCGAACAACACGACCTTGGGCAGGAAAGCGACGACCCTGCTCACGAGCAATCCACCGCCTGGAAGGTCCACCCGCCGTTCCGGACCTGGCCCGTGTCATTGCCGGCCTTGTCGACCGCATCCAGGAGGTAGACGAACACGCCCTGGCCGACCTCTTTGTAGGCGAACGAGATCCGCCAGTTGGCGCCGCCGGCCTTGGCCAGCTTGTAGGTCGCCTGACCGCCGGTCTGCGTGTTGCGGAGGATCAGTGACACGGACTTCACGCCCGATCGATTGTCCGTGACGTTGGCGGTGATCGTGACCTGCGTGTCGGGCGTCGCGCCGCAGCCGCTGTTGATGTAGATGACCTTCGCAGACTGGCTCGCCCCGTTGATGTCGGGAGCCTTCGTGTCGGGCTTGGGCGTCGGTTTCGGGGTCGGCCTGGGCGTCGGTTTCGGGGTCGGCCTGGGCGTGGGCCTTGGTGTCGGCCTCGGCGTCGGGCGTGGCGTCTTCGTCGGCCGAGGGGTCGCGGTCGGGGGTGCGGTCGGCGATGGCGACGGGCTGTTGTTCTCGAGGGCGGTCAAGGTCGAGCCGGGCCGAACGGACGCCCCGGGGCCCGCCTCGACCGGCGAGCAGGGCACGACCGGCACGGTGCTCAACGAGCCGTCGACCTGGAGCGGTCCCGACGTGACCCACGCCTCGGTGCGACCCGGCAGCGGGTAGTAGATGCGGACCCAGCTCGCGTCGTCGTTCTTGCCGGTGACGAGGAACTTCTGCCCGGACCCCACGGTGGCCAGTGCGGGGCCCGAGTCCGGGCAGGGATAGATCGACAGGGTCGCCGACGATGTCCCCTGCTGGCCCGAGCTTCCGCCGGCGACGATGCCGCCGGCGATCGCGCCGGCCACCAGCCCACCGGCGACCACGATCGCGGCCACCTGCTGCCCGCCGAGGCTCCCGACGGCCTTGCCGATCCCGGCTCCGAGTGCGCTCACCTGGTCCCCCCACGCGGGACGCGGGACGCCCGTCGCGTCCGGCCGGACCATACGGCAGCGCGGGCCATGCCGTCAGCCCCCCGGAACACCCAGGACCGACAGCTCGCTGAGGGCGGCATCGTCGAACGGCGTGCCGTCGATCGACGTCGCCTGGCCCGCGTAGGTCGACACGATCGTGATCCGCACGGACGTCGCGCCCGAGACGCCGCCGAGATCCACCTGCTGGGCCTTGGTCGTGTCCTTCAGACGGACCGGGATCGGATCGCCGCCGCCCACCGAGACCAGCACGTCCTTGAGCCGCCGGTTGCCGCGGTATGCCGCCTGCGAGGCCTGGTAGCCGTTGCGGATGACCAGGGTGTCGGCACGGGACGGATCGAAGCTCACCTCGATCCACTGGTCCTTCTCCTGCTGGCTCCCCTCCTGCCACGAGGTCGCCAGGTCGCCGTCGATCGCCATCGACGCCTGGTACTTCGGCCGGTTGCCGACGGAGGACGAGGCCTTCGCGCTGTTGAGGACGAGCGGCACCGGCGTGCCGGGCTCCGACGCGCCCGCGGCGACGCTGGACCCGGGAGACTCGCTGCTGGCGGCGCTCGACGGCACCGCCCCCGAGCCGGTGGCGCCGGTTTCGGGGCTCTTGCCGCGCAGCGCGACGCCGGCGAGCACCAGCGCGACGCCGACCAGGACGCCGACCACCCCGACGCCGATGACCCAGCTCGGGATCCCGCGCGAGCCCGACTTCGAGTCGCGACCCGGCGGCGTGGTCGTCGTCCCGGCGACGGGCGCGGGCGTCGGCGTCATCGAGACGGCGGCCGCGATCTGATCGTGCGACGCCTCCTCGACCCGCTCGGCCGCGGCCAGGGTCGCGCCGCACGACTGGCAGAAGGTGCGGCTCGACGGGTTGGCGATCCCGCACGCCGGGCAGCGCACGAGGTCCTCCTCGTCGTCCTCGTCCGGCCACGCCGGGACCGGCACCGACGCCGGCAGGGCATCGCCGTACGGGGCCCCCCACGAGGCGCCCGCGTCGTGCGGGGTCGGGTCGGCGGCCGGCGTGGGAGGCACGGGCGGATCGCCCGCGCCGGCCGCGGGCTGCCCCACCCACTCGAGGAACGCGCCGCACGAGCCGCAGAACTGGTCGCCCGGGATGTTGCTGAAGCCACAGCGCTTGCAGATCGTCCGGGTGTCGTCGGTCATCAGTCGGTCCTAGCCTCGAATCAGGAGCATCAGCGGAAGGTCGATCACGCGCCGGATGATCAGGAACCCGGGAGGGCCCACCGATGGCCGGGTCACGAGCATGGTGGCCGAGATGGGCGAGAAGGCGGCCGGGTTGACCGGCGCGGCACGGAGGTCGCGCGGCCCGGTGAGGTCGTTGTGGAACACGAGCACCTGGGTGTGGAACCGCCCCCGGGCGTCGGTCTTCACGACCGGCATCGTCGGCGTGAGGCCTGACAGCCACGACAGCCGCAGCTGGGTGTTGGGCGGGAACCCGGACCCGGTCGCCACGACCACGATGCCGGGCGGCCCGACCTTCGGATCGACGTCCAGCTGCGGATGGAGCTCGACCGGGGCCCGCAAACCGGATCCGCGCAAGCTCGCCGTGCGCGGCGAGCCCGTGAACGAGTCGGGCACCCCCAGGGTCGCCGGTCGCGAGCCGGGCCGCGACGGCGTGAACCGGACCGTGACCGTGCAGGCGTCCTGGCGATGGAGCAATCGCCCGACGCAGCCGTCGGCGACGACGTCATAGTCACCGCGGGCGGCGCCCGTGATCCCGGCGCGCCGCACGCTCAGGGGGCCCCAGCCGGCGTTGACCAGGGTCGCGGAGGCGGGCACGGCCGGCGACCCGACGGTGTGGTTGCCGAACCCGATCGTGCCGGGGTTGAGTCGCGGTGACGGCGGCATGTCGCGCAGGAACACGTCGGCGTGCTGGAGGCGATCGTTGCGCACGAGCGTGTCGGCCGTCGACGCGAAGGCCACGTACCGACCGTTGCCGCCGACCGTGGCCTGGAGGCTCGCGTTGCCGCCGGGTCTGCCGTTCCGGGCGACCGAGATCAGGACCGTGTCACGCAGCACGACATCGCGTTCGTAGACCTCGGACTGCGGTGTCGCGACGGCCGCGAGCTGCGCGTCGGGCCGCGACGCCGCCGGACCGAGCAGGTCCGACGCCGTCGATTGGAAGGCGACCATCCGGCCATCCGCGGAGATCGCCGGCAGGCGGCTCTGGCCTCGGGCGGCGTCGCCGCCGGGCGTCACGGACACGAGGATCGTCTCGCCCGCGGCGAGGTCCCGGCGGAAGACGTCGGGCGCGCCGTTGGCGTCGTTCGCGACGAGGTTCGACGCGGCCGACTCGAACGCCACGACCTTGCCATCGGCCGAGATCGCGGGTGCCCCGGCCGCGCCGTTCGGGGCACCGTCGAGGGCGACGCTGACCTGGCGAGGTCGACCGGCGCCCATCGTCCGCAGGTAGACCTGTGGCCCCGCGCCCGTGTTCGTGTGGGTGATGACGTCACCGCCGTCGGACACGTAGGCGACGACGCTGCCATCGCCCGAGATCGACGGCGCGCCGCTGGTCGCGCCGATCGGCTGGCCGTTGAACCCGACGGAGACCAGGTCGGTCTCGCGGGCCCGCCGGTCGTACCGGAACACGTCGAGATTGTCGCCGTCCCCCGCGACGATCTTGACGTTGCTGGACGTATAGGCGATGAACCGGCCGGTCGCGGAGACGGACGGTTCGCTGCTGCCGGGCGCTGGTTCGCCGGCCGAGGTCCGGGACGCGATCTGGGAGCGGCCGGTGGCCCGGTCCCAGGCGATCACGAGGCTGCCGGGCACCGCGAGCCCCGACGGCGGCTGGTAGGTGAAGGCGACCACGTTGCCGTCGCCTGAGATCGAGGGCTCCCGGGCCTGCCCGCCGCCCGCGAGGCCCTGCGGCAGCGGCAGGCGGATCGTGCGGCCCCGCTGCCGGTCGAGCACGTAGACCGCCGGCAGCGCGGCCGGCCCGCCTCCGCCCGCGACGTTCGTGGCGGCGGAGGCGAACGCGACGTACCGCCCGTCGGCCGAGATCGATGGCTCGGCGGATGCGTTGTTGGGGAACCCGCCCCCGGACCGTTGCGACACGAGCGTCGTGCGGCCGGGTGGCGCCGGCAGCGGGGCGCCAGGCGGGACCACCGGTGGCGCGACGGGCGTCCGCGTCGCGGCCGGCGATCCGGCGGGAACCGGCGTCGCGAGCGCCGGCAGGACGGGCGCCGCAGGCGCGATCAGCACCAGGCCCAGCGCGGCTGTGGCGACGCGGCGAGCGGAGCTCAGGGCCGCAGGTACCCGGAGTAGAAGACCGCGGGATCGCATGATCCGGGGCTCGTGCAGCTCAGCGCGAGGTTCAGCTCGTCGTCGGCGCCGACGACGATCGGGGTCACGAAGTGGAGGTCGTAGTCGCGGAAGTTCTCGAGCCGCAGCTGGAGCAGCGGCGTGTCATTGCGCAGGACCACGAGCGCGCCCTCGGCGCCGTTCGGGTTCGAGAACACGAAGTCGGTCACGAACAGCGTGCCGTCCGCCGTCACCTGGGGGTGGGTCCCGTCGAGGCGACCGTCGACGGGGTTGCCGAGGCCCGGGATCACGACGCCGGGCGTGCTCGTCGGCCCGGGCGACGCGCCGCCGCCACCGCCGCCGCTGGGCGCCTCGCTCGACGGCGTCTCGGCCGAGGGCGGCGCCCCGCCGCCGCCGCTGCTCGCCTCGGGACCCATCGTCGGCAGGCCGGCCGCGCCGAGCGCGTCGTTGACGTCCGCCTTGAGGCTGGCCAGCGGCGACGCGACCGCGTCGCTGGCCGCCGTCTGGATCGTCGGCTTGAGCAGCAGCAGCCAGATCAGCACGAGGGCGATCAGCAGCACGATCAACGCGATCAGCGCCTTCATGAACCAGGGCGGCAGCACCGACTCCTGGAGCAGGGTGCCATCGATGGTGATCGGCGTCCCGCCCTCGGGCTTGACGAACAGCTGGAACGGACGGGTCTTGGGCTGGCCGCGCCAGAACCGCTTGACCGGGCTGACCCGGATCTTCGCGAAGCCCGCCATACCCGGCTCGACGACGACGCCCGGCGGCTTGATGTCGAACTTGAGGTTGCGGTCGGCGTCGGTGCCCTCGACCTCGGCGTTCAGCCGCGCGTTGCCCCGGTTGTCGATGGCGAGGTCGTGCGTGCCCGACCCGGATCCACGGGAGGTGCGGGGCGCGAGCTCGGCGAACGGGTCGAGGAACGCCCCGACCTCGATCGAGCCCTCCTCCACCGCCGACCCGGCCGGGTCCTCGCGCGAGCGCGCCCGCAGCCCGTAGGGCACGACGCCGGCCGGGGTCGAGGCGGCCCGGGGCGGCCGGAAGACGAGCTTGGCCGTGCCCTCGGCCCCGGGGAAGAGGGAGATGACCCCCGGCTCGGCGGCCGCCCAACCCGCCGAGTCGCCCAGGACGTCGAGGGTGAACTCGTCGACGACGCTGCCGGTGTTCCGGACCCGGACCTCGCCGGAGGCCTCCTGGCCCGGCTCGACCGCCAGGGCAGGCATGACCAGCGTGACGGATGCTCCCACGGGCGAGAGTGTAGCCGCGCGCACCAGCCCGGGACAGGCGCCGGTGTGCTCATGTGCGTAGCCCGATCGGCCTATCCCGGGGGCCGTTCGGGCACGGGCGCGGTGCCCGTTAAGTCTGCGTTGACTGGCCGGACAGCCGGGGCCGCTAGGGTCGGCCGAACGTCCTCCGGCAGCGCCGTGCGGGGTGCCTGGCGGGCCGGGGAGTCGAGCGGGGAGAGCACGCATGGTCGCCGAACCGATGCCCTTGAAGGCCCCGATCCCGGTCGCCGTCCGGGCATCCGACCCCCTGTCGCGGGCCGGGATCGCCAGCCAGCTGCGACGGGCGCAGGGCTTCGTGGTGATCGCCGACGAGGACCCGCCTGAGGACTCGGTCGCGCTGGTCGTGACCGAGGAGGTCGCGCCCGAGGTCATCGCCGAGATGCGCGCGCTGCGGGGTCGGGGCGTGCGGCGGATCGTGCTGCTGGTGTCCAGAGTCGACGACCGGGCGCTCCTGGCCGCGGCCGAGGCGGGCGTCACGGGCGTCATCCGGCGCAGCGAGGCGACAGCGGGCAACCTGGCCGCCGCGATCCGCTCGGCGGCTGCCGGCGAGGGCACCCTGCCCCCGGACCTGCTGGGCCGGCTGCTGCGCCAGGTGGGCCAGCTCCAGCGCCAGGTGCTGTCGCCGCGCGGGCTGACCTTCTCGGGGCTCACCGAGCGCGAGACCGCGGTGCTGCGCCTGCTGGCCGACGGCTACGACACGGCCGAGGTCGCGCGCCGGCTGTTCTACTCGGAGCGGACGGTCAAGAACATCATCCACGACGTGACGTCGCGCCTCGAGCTTCGCAATCGCGCCCACGCCGTGGCCTACGCGATCCGCGAGGGCCTCATCTAGCCGGGACGCCCGCGAACAGCCGGATCTGCCGCTTGATCGGCTCGCCGGACTCGCGAACGGTCGCGTAGACCCAGACCTGGAGCCAGTCGCCGGGCGCGAGCTCGAGCCCGTGATCGAACGGGAGGGCCCGCGTCCACCCGGGTCCCCCATCGGTCCAGGCGGCGGCCGGCGCCTCGCCCGAGTCGTCGTCGGCCGCCGGTTGCACGCGGCCGGACCAGCGGCCGAGCACGGCCCCGTCGGCATCGAGGCGGACCACGCGGATCGCGACGGACCCGAGGTCCACCTCGATCGGCTCGGAGCCGAGGTGGGAGATCGTGGCGTCGCGGGTCCCGGCCTGCAGCTCCAGCGCCGCGACGGGATTGGCCACGGCGTCCGCGTCGATGGCCTCGCGCAGCGCGTGCACGAGCGCCCGCCACGGCTCGGGCGGCTCCTCGTTCGAGCCCATCCGCGCGGAGCGGCCGGCGGCCTCGACGTCCTCTGTGGCGCCGTCGTGGGGCGTCTGGATCGCGATGTCGGCGGCTTCGCGCACGCCGTCGACCGCGGCGCGCAGGGTGCCGAGCCGTGCGTCCGTCAGCCGGCCTGCGAAGCGCCCGGCCCGGGCGCCGGCAACCGTCCGCCGGGCAACATACGATCCGTCCTCCTCGACGGCCAGGTGCTCGTCGTCGGATGGCGCTCGTCCGCCGGAGCGCCCGTAGCGGACGAGCGTCCGGCCGCCCTCCCCTGCCCCATCGGTCACCGGCGTACCGTGGTCCAGGTGCCGGGCCGGTTGGCGCGGACGATCTCCAGGAAGTGGCGGACGTGGCGCTCCGCGACCGGGTGGTCGTGGGCGGACACCGGGTTGTTGAGGCTGCCCATGTTGCCCATGATGCTGCGGTTGTCGTACAGGAACGGCCCGACCGCCGCGGCCTCGTTGCCGGCCTGGTCGAACCGGCCCGGGATCCGCGCCGCGATGTCGTTACCCATCGTGCCGGCGGGATCGTTGACCGTGACGTAGCCGGCGGGCCCGAAGTCCTCGCGCAGGAGGGCGCCCGCGTTGGTCGTCTCGTAAGCCTGCGCCACCCGCTGGCTGAAGGCGCCCTGGCGGAGGCTGTACTTCGCGACCACGGCCGCCGCGGCAGCGGCACGACCCGCCGCCACGCCGGTGACGGCCGTGCGCATCTCCGCCGCGATGGTCTCGGGGGCGACGGGGTTGCCCGCCGCGTCCACCGGGGCGTTGATGGCGCCGATCGGCGCCTGCTCGCCGGTCACCGCTGCGTACTGCTCCGGCGCCTGGTTGTACTCGTCGCGCAGGCCGATGAGGTGACCGAACTCGTGCGGGGCGAGACCCGGGTCCGTGTCACCGGTGTGCCAGTTCGCCGAGTCCGAGCGACCGGGCGTCGTGCCCGGGGGCGTGACGATGACGTTGACCGAGGCGTCGGCCGGGGTGCTCGTCCCCGGGACGAACTCGAGGTCGAGCGAGTGGCTCGCATCGTCGGCGTTCGCGAACCGGAACGAGTTCCACACTCGGGTGATGTCGGAGCGCCACTGCGGCACGCGCGGATGGTTCGGCGAGCCGGTGAACCTGATGTTGACGGTCACCTGCAGTCGATCGGGCAGGAGCCGCCACGTGAACGCCGCGGGGCCGCCGGTGATCGTGCCCTCCGCGCGCTGCTCCCAGTCGAACTGCTCCCGGCCGACGTCGACGGGCCCCGACACCGCGTCCAGGGCGGTCCAGGTCAGCGGGCCGACGACGCCGTCGTCGCCGAGCGGCGGCGTCCGCGAGCGCTGGAACTCCTTGACCGCCTGGCGGGTCTGGCCGCCGAACTTGCCGTCGACCTCGAGCAGCGTCGGGACCTGGTCCGGGGGGACCGTGTTGAGCTTCTGCTGCAGCTCCTCGACCGCCGGGCCGGTGGAGTTGCGACGGATGGTCGGATGGATCGTGCCCCCGAGCGGTGCGCCCCGCGGCTCGCCCTCGGCGGGACCCTCGACGACGCTCCGGCCCTGGCGCGAGACCCGGGGCGCGAGCTCGTCGACCTTGGCCCACGTGTCGAGGCCGCAGACCCCGTCGGCGACGAGCGGCGGGTTGGAGGCCTGGAACGAGACCACGGCGGCGGCGGTCATGAGGTCGAACACGGCCGTGATGCGGAGCGGCGGCGTCGCGGCGCCGAGGGCGTTCAGCGCCTGCTGCAGCTGGCCGACCTCGACGCTGGGGCCATCACCCTGGCGGAGGACGGTGTGCGTCGGCGCGGCGGGTGCGGCCGGGGCAGCGCCGCCGGGCGCGGCGGGCGCGGCTCCCGGCGCATCGTCCCGCTGGAGGTGCGCCGCACGGGGAGGCAGCAGGGATCGCACCGCCGCGTTGCCCGCGCTGCGCTGGAGCGCCATGACCAACGATGAGGCGGCGTGGATCGGCAGCCGCCGGGGCGACGCCCCGACCGCCGCGAACTCGACGGCCGCGTCCGGCGCCGCCGCGTCGGGCGCAGCGGCCGGCTTCGGCTGCTGACCCTCGCGTGCGCCGGCATCGACGTCGTGCGATGCGGTCACCCCCATGCGGTCAGGTCCCCGTCCCTTCCTCTTCCTCCTCGGGGGCCTCCTCCCGCTGGATCGACGGGGCGGCCGTCTCGTCCTCCTCGAGCTGCGCGACGTCGCCGGCCCCCGACGCGGACGATGGCGATGAGGCGATGGACGCCATCGATGCCATGACCGTGTCCGCGGTCTGGTCCGCGGCCCGTTCGAACCGGTCGGACGGGTCGCTGACCCGGATGCCGCCCGGGGCGTCCGAGCCGTCCACCGGGCCCTTGGACTGCTGCACCACGTGGGCCAGCTCGTGCGCGATCGTCCGCTGTCCGGAGGCGCTGCCGGGGTCGAACTGGCCGCTCTTGAACACGATGTCCGAACCGACCGTGTAGGCGTTCGCACCCACGGACTCGGCCGACCTGGAGGCCTGGTCGTCGGTGTGGACGCGGACGCCCTCGAACGACTGGCCGAACGCGGACTCCATCGTCGCCTGCGTGCCGGCGTCGAGCGACGACCCGCCGCCCGACCCGACCACGTCGTGGACGGGCGACGCCTGCTCCTCCTCGCCGGCCAGCATCTGCACCACGCCGGCGTTGCCCGCCGTTCGCTGCAGGTGCATCAGGGTCGCGGCATCGAGCGCCGGCGAGCGGCCGGGCGCGTGCGGGGCGGACTCCCCGGCGGCCGGCACGGGCGCGTCGCGATCGGGCGCGCGCAGTCCTGCGCGGGAAGCCTCCAACTCGAAATCGCGCATGGCGGTCCTCCTGTCTCACCGTCAGGATCGGCCACCGCGGCGGGCTCCGCAATGGGCTCGGGCACGACCGCCCGGAAGTCTGCCCCAATGGGCAGCCCGCGGCCGGATGGCGTCGATACGATCGTCGCGATGCAGACCCGCGCCGTGCGCCTGCCCGCGTCGACGGATGCCCGCCGACGACCGGGACCCACGCCAACCCAGGGCGAGCCGGGACCGTCGATCCCCACGACCGTCCTGTCACCCGCCGACGTGGTGGACCTCCAGGCCAGGGCCGGCAACCAGGCCGCCGTCGAGGCCGTCCAGCGAGCGGCGGCCGCGCCCGCATCACCGAACGTCCGACGGCCTCCGGCGCCCCCGGTGCGCGGCGGCCCTCCGGTCGTGCAGCGGGAGCTGTCCATCAGCGCGGCGGAGCTCATCGCCAGGCGGCTCCACAGCGCGATGGAGGGGTGGGGCACGGACGAGGAGGCGATCTACGGCGCGCTGAGCGGACGGACGCCGACCGACTACCAGGCGATCAAGGAGGCGTACGCCCGCGTCTACGACCACAAGGACCTCGATGCGGAGCTCGCGGACGAGCTGAACGACTCCGAGATGGCGCGCGTCCGCGCCGGCCTCGCCGCGACGCGCGACACGGGCGCGCTGCCGGCCGAGGAGCAGGGCGCGGCGCGGGTCGAACGGGGACGCGCAATCGCCCAGCAGCTGATCGACGCGATGCGCGGCTGGGGGACCGACGAGACCCAGATCTACAACGCGCTCGAGGGCCGGAGCAAGGACGAGATCGACGAGATCCGGCGCCAGTACTACGACATCACGGGCCACTCGCTCGAGCGCGACATCCGGGACGAGATGAGCGGGTCGGAGCTCGACCGTGCGCTGCGGCTCATCAACGCGGGCGACTCCGGCTCGTTCCGCAACGAGTTCAGCGAGTACCTCACGGAGGGACTGAACGCGGGCGGGGAGGGCATCTGGGACTGGGAGTTCGTGGACGGCTCGATGCTCGTCCACGTTGATGTCGCGTTCAAGCCCGACGAGGGCATCGCTTACGACCTGGGCAAGTGGCAGACGCAGATCGCGGACGTCTGGAACCGCTTCGCGCTCACCAACAGCAAGGGTCAGGAGTATCCGGTCAAGTTCGACCTCCGGAACCAGTCCCGGGCCGAGCGGTCGGTGAGGGTGCAGCAGAACGCGAACCCGGGCACCTACGCGGCCCCGGACCGCGCCTACTCGGACAAGTGGTACCCGGTCATGCGCGACACCATCGCCCCGCACGAGTTCGGCCACCTGGTCGGGCTCGCCGACGAGTACGAGCGGACGGCGGAGGACTACCGATCCGTGACCGGCGAGGCGATCCCGGAGACCGCCAACACGTCGCCCAACACGCCGGAGGAGATCGCCGTCCAGCTGCGGTCGGCGCTGTACGACAACGAGAAGCCGCAACGCGCTCCGGCGGCCACAACCGTCCTCGAAACGGCGGGCTTGATCGTCGGTGGCGCCGCCCAGCAGGGAACGTTCGCCCAGCGGGTCATGAAGGCCTACGACGACAAGTACTCGGGGCTGATCTCCAAGACCCTCATCGAGGCCATCCGCGCCCGCTGCGAGTACGGCCAGTTCTGGACGATCCTCGGCGTGTTCTCGTTCGAGAGCACCTCGATCATGGGCAACGAGTCCGACCACACCCATCCCGTGGCGCCGCGGCACCTCGGCCCCGTGCTGCAGGTGGTCCGATCGCGCTATCCGGGCGTCACCTGGGACCTGCGGCTGCTCCGGTGACCGAGCTCACCTATCGCCGCGTCTCCGATGCCCGCCCGCCCGTCCGCGACCAGGCCGTGCTCGACGCCGGGGCCCTGACGGCCTGGCGCTCCATCGGCGCCGAGGTGGGGCGATTCGCCGGTCGCGATGACGACGTGTCACGACTCCGGGCGTTGCTGCCGGCGGCCCTCGCGGCTCCGCGGCCGGCGCGGGCCGGACAGGTGCCGCCCGGCGCCATCGTCGAGGTGCTCACCGCAGGCGAGGCCGAGCTGCCGATTGCGCCGGGCGACGCGCCCGATGGCGCGTGGGGCGCGCTGCTGGCGGCGTGCCGCGACGCGCTCGACCATGCGGGAGAGGCGGTCGCCGCCGTGGGGCTGGTCGCCGAGGCTCCCGGCCGGCTCCGGCTGGAGCACCGCGGCACGGACCCGCTGCGCCTCGGCTTCGGCGCGGTCGTGGCCGAGACCGTCGTCTATCGCGAGGGCGCGCAGGCCGGCGCGGCGCAGACGCGGCTCGCGAACGGCGTCGTCGAGGCGGTGCCCGGCTGGAGCCAGCTCTTCGAGCTCGAGCCGGTCGACGCGGCCGGCGGGAGCGTCGTCGCGTCCGTCTCGTTCTCCGCCAACGACGGGGGCGTCTGGGTGCCGGTCCGGTGCGAGGTGACGGCGACCGGCTAGCCGTTGACCAGGTCGTAGTACTCGCCGAACTCGGCCTCGACGGTCAGGCGGCCGAGCTTGCGGTACTCGCGCTCGGTGGCCCGCACGAGGTCGGCCATCGCGACCGGCCGGTCCTCCGCGGCGGCGAGATACGCCGCGGTGACGCAGACGTTGCGGATGTTGCCGCCCGAGATCTTGAACCGCCGGGCGAGGAAGTCGAGGTCGATGTCGCCGGCGACGGGCAGGTCCGGCGCCAGGTTCGCCATCCACAGGCGCCGGCGGTGCTCCTCCTCGGGCATCGGAAAGTCCACGATCGCGTCGAGGCGGCGCACGAACGCCTCGTCGACGTTCGAGCGCAGGTTCGTCGTCAGGACCGCCAGCCCGTCGAAGCGCTCCATGCGCTGGAGCAGGTACGCGACCTCGACGTTCGCGTAGCGGTCGCGAGCGTCCTTCACCTCGGAGCGCTTGCCGAACAGGGCGTCGGCCTCGTCGAACAGCAGGATCCCGTTGACGCGGTCGGCCTCGGTGAAGATCCGGTCGAGGTTCTTCTCGGTCTCGCCGATGTACTTGTCGACCACGGTGGACAGGTCGATCACGTACACGTCGAGCGCCAGGTCGTGGCCGACCACCTCCGCCGACATCGTCTTGCCGGTCCCGGAGTCGCCGGCGAACAGCGCCGTGACGCCGACGCCGCGGGCACCCTTGGTCCCCATGCGCCACTGCCCGATGACCCGGTCACGGTGCCGGGCGCGGGCCGTGAGCTCCCGCAGCTGGGCCTCGACGACGTCCGGCAGCACGAGGTCGTCCCAGCCCACGGTCGGCTCGATCCGGCGCGCCAGGCGCTCGAGCCCGGCGGCGTTCTGCGCCCGCGCGCCGCCCGCCACGTCCGTGATCGTCATCGGGCGGTTCTCGGCCGTCGCGGCATGGCGCGCGGCGCGTGCGGCCCGGTCGATCTGCTCGGGGGTGAGGCGGAACGCGATCGTCGCGGCTGCCGGGTCGAAGCCCGCCGGTGCATCGCCGTTGAGCGACTCGAGCCACAGCTCGTGCCGCCGGCCGACCGACGGCACCGGCGCGTCCACGATCAGCGGCGGTTCGCGCGACCAGGCCGGGTCCCAGTCGCGGCCGCCCACGAGGATGACCGCGCCCGGCTGCTCGGCGAACGCCCGCACGGCGGCCGCGCCGCGCTCGACCAGCGGCTCCACCGGCCCCACGACCAGGCCGGCGCCGCGCAGCCGCGCCTCGCGCGACGCCGCGGCGGCCAGGAGCACCGGGTCATCGCCCGCCGACAGGCGGCCGAGGTCGAGCGCGATCGCCGGCCGGCCGAGCCGCGCCATGGCCGTCCAGCCGAGCGACCGCCCGGACGCCCCGGGCCGCTCGCGCACGTACACCAGCGGCTGCCCGGCGGCCAGCCCGCGCGCGACCACCTCGACCTCGTCGACGTCGACGGCGATCGACGACGCGAGCAGCGCCTCGATCACCGGGTCCGGGCTTTCGTCGCCCAGCAGGTGGGCCGCGACGCGGTCGGGCACCCGGAGCGGCCGGGTCAGCGAGGGGCGGTCGGCGTCCTCGATGAGCAGCAGCCGCCCGGCGACGAGCGGGGCGAGCGGGCCGAGCCGCTCGCGCAGCGGCGCGCCCGCGGTGGCCGCGGCGGTGGCTCCGGGGGCCAGCGTGGTGCCGCACAGCTCGATCGCCAACCCGACGCTGGCCCGCCGGCGCGAGACGTCGTCGTGGAGATAGCCGTACAGGCGCTCGAACCGGGGGTCGAGGTCCGGCGCCAGCGCCACCAGCAGCAGGTCGACGTCGACGGGCTCGAGGCCGAAGGCCCGCGCCAGGCCTCGCAGGCGCACCACGCTTCCGGCGCTCTCGGCCTCGTCCGCGCGCGTCTCGAGCGCCTCGCGCAGGTGGGCGACCGCCTCGTCCGCCTCCGGGGGCACGAGCGGTCCGCCGGGTCGGTCGAGCAGCCCGTCCACCTGCTCGTCGGAGATGTACAGCCCGCGGAACCGGTCGCCCGGGTCGGCGTCGACGGCGCGCCGGCGGTCGACGGCCGCGCGCACGCGCTGCTCGATCAGCGACAGCCGGCCCAGCAGGTACAGGAGGGACGGATCCGACGGGCCGAGCGCCTGCTCCGCGTCCGCGCCGGGCGGCGCGGCCCGGCTCATCGCGGGCTCATCGCCGGCTCACCGCCGGTTCACCGGCGGGGCGGACGACGGACGCCGCTCACGCGGATGCGCACGCCCCCGTCCTTGGCCCCCGCGTTGGCCGGCAGCAGCTCGGTCGTTGACGGGTCGACCTCGATGGCCGATGACGGGGCGCCGCCCGGGGCCGCGCGCGACTCGCTGGCACCGCCCGTCGAGGAGATCCCGATCGACGGCCCTTCCTGGACCGGCGGCCCGAAGTAGGCGCTGGAGTCGACGACGATCGGCGCCGTCACCACGAGGTCGAGCGAGGGCTTGAGCTCGCCGCCCAGCGCCGACCAGATGTCGGCCAGCGACCGCTCCTGGCTGGCCGGCTGGCCGACCTCGATGTACACGGGCAGGTCGGCCTCGGCCAGCGGGCCCTCGAGCTCCTCGGGCTTGAGCATCGGGTTGCGCAGGAAGCAGGCCAGGAGCGACGACAGCAGGCGGTGCTCGTCCTCGGGCCGCTGCGTCCACGCCGTAACGAGGTACGCGAGGCGGAACCGGCGCGGTGGCTGGTGGCGCCGGGTCACGGTCCCCTTGGCATCCCGGACGTCCTCCCAGGCCGGCACGCGCCGCTGGAGGTCCTCGCGGATGTCGTACAGGTACAGGTCGACCGCCGGCCCGCTCCGCCGGGCGACCCAGTCCTTCGTGGGCGCCTCGAACACGAGGTCGACGGACGAACCGTTGAGCGCGTCGCGCTTGACCAGCTTCTCGAGCAGCTGATCGACGTCGTGGATCACCCGCCGATCGTCGGCCCCGACGCGGTCCGCCGCCAGCCGGTCGCGGGGCATCCGTCGGGGCAGCCCTGGTGGCCCGTTCGGGCAATCGTGCCCGCCCTCCCGCGCGCCCGGTCGGGCCTTGTTCGGCCATCTCGCGGGTGGGACGGTCAGCGGGCTGGGATCCACGCATCCGGAAAGGGCCACGTATGCCGAACTATCTGTCGCCCGGCGTGTACGTCGAGGAGGTGGAGGCCGGGTCCCGTCCGATCGAGGGCGTGGGCACCGCAGTCGCCGCCTTCGTGGGACTCGCCGGCCGCGGGCCTGCGAACACGCCGACCCTGGTCACGAACTGGAACCAGTTCACGTCCACGTTCGGTGACTTCATCGAGGGCTCGTACCTCGCGCACGCCGTCTACGGCTACTTCCTGAACGGCGGCGGCGCCGCGTACGTCGTGCGCGTGGGCGCCGACGGCGTCGTGCCCACCGCCAGCGCCGAGGTGCCGAGCTCGACCGACAAGGCCAAGCCGGCATTCCAGGTCGCCGCCCTCGAGGCCGGCCCGGAGGGCAACGACATCAGCGTCGACGTCCAGCCCGCGGCCGACGAGGGCTCATTCAAGCTCGTCGTCAAGCGCGGCGGCCGGGAGGTCGAGTCGTTCGACAACCTGACGACCGCGAAGGGCAAGCAGAACGTCGCCACGGTGGTCAAGGCGCAGTCCAAGACCATCACGATCGAGGAGGCGGGCGCGCTCGCACCCGCGGCGGGCTCGACGGCCCTCGCCGGCGGTTCGGCCGCCGTGCCGTCGCGCGTGACGCCCGACGACTACGTCGGCAACTCGGCCGATCGGACCGGCTTCGCCGGCCTCGAGGCGGTCGACGAGGTCACGATGCTGGCCGTCCCCGACCTGATGGCGGTCTACGAGCAGGGGATGATCGACCTGGAGGGCCTGCAGGCTGTCCACCTCGCGATGATCGCCCACTGCGAGCTCATGGGCGATCGCGTCGCCATCCTCGACGCGCCCCCAGGGCTGAACGCGCAGCAGGTCAAGGAGTGGCGGGTCGACAAGGCCGGCTACGACAGCAAGTACGCGACCCTCTACTGGCCGTGGATCAAGGTCTTCGACCCGCTGTCCGGCCAGGCGAAGTTCGTGCCGCCGTCCGGCCACGTGGGCGGGATCTGGGCGCGCAACGACGACACCCGCGGCGTGCACAAGGCGCCGGCCAACGAGGTCGTCCGCGGCGCGATCAGCCTCGCGCTCAACCTGACCAAGGCCGAGCACGACCAGCTCAACCCCAACGGGATCAACTGCATCCGGTCGTTCCCCGGTCGCGGCATTCGCGTGTGGGGCGCACGGACGATCTCGAGCGACCCGTCGTGGCGCTACCTGAACGTCCGCCGGCTGTTCAACTACATCGAGGAGTCGATCTTCGAGGGCACCCAGTGGGTGGTCTTCGAGCCCAACGACCAGCGCCTGTGGGGCCGCGTCAAGCGGACCATCAACGCGTTCCTCCTCCGGGTGTGGCGCGACGGCGCGCTGTTCGGCGCGACGCCCGACCAGGCGTTCTTCGTCAAGTGCGACGACGAGAACAACCCGCCCGAGGTCCGCGACGCGGGGCAGCTGATCATCGACATCGGCATCGCCCCCGTGAAGCCGGCCGAGTTCGTGGTGTTCCGCATCGCCCAGTTCTCGGGCTCGCCGGACGCCGAGTAGACGTCGAGATGACCACACCCATGGAAGGCACCGGAGGCACCTATGCCCACGACTGACCCGCTGCTGCAAGGCAACGTCCTGCTGGACATCGACGGCGTCGGGGTCGTCGCGAACTTCACCTCCGTCTCGGGCGTCTCGAGCGAGGTCGAGATCGTCGACAACCCGTTCGTCAACGACCAGGGCAAGGTCACCATCGGCAAGCTTCCGGGCAAGCCGAAGACCCCGACGGTCACGCTCAAGCGCGGCCTCACCGGGGCGACCGAGATCTGGGACTGGCACAGCGCCGTCATGCAGGGGAACCCGGACCGCCGCAACGGCTCGGTGATCCTCATGAACACCATCGGTGAGGAGATCCTTCGCTACAACTTCACCAACGCGATGGTGTCCAAGATCAGCCTCTCCGAGGGCGGCGCCACCACCAGCGGCGTCCAGATCGAGGAGGCGACCCTGGCCTGCGAGACCCTGATCAAGGGCTAGGCAGACCATGACCCTCGCCCTCACGCCCGAGCTCGGCGACGAGCGCAGGAGCCCGAACGCGTCCGACGCCCTCCGGACGGAATACGCGTTCGTGCTGCCCCGCGGCTTCGTCGACGGGTCCGGCACCGTCCACCGCGACGGCGTCATGCGCCTCGCGACCGCGCGCGACGAGATCATCCCGCAGCGGGATCCTCGCGTCCGCGAGAACGAGGCGTACCTGACGATCCTCCTCCTGTCCCGGGTCGTCACCCGGCTCGGGACGCTGCCCCAGGTGCACACCGGGGTGATCGAGGGGCTGTTCGCGTCGGACCTCGCGTTCCTGCAGGACCTCTACCGCAGGATCAACCAGGAGGGCCACACCCAGGCGTCGGTCACCTGTCCCGCGTGCAACCACGCGTTCACGGTCGACGTGGCGGGTGAGCAGCGCCTGGGGGAATCGTGACGTACGCGACCGACCGGCTGTTCGAAGAGGTCGCGTACGTCGCCTACCACTTCCACTGGCCGATGGACGCGATCCTCGACCTGGAGCATCCGCTCCGGCTGCGGTTCGTGGATGAGATCGGCCGCATCAACCGGCGTCTGACCGAGGAGGAGTGAGTCCCGTGCGTCTGCCGTGGCCGTTCGGCCGCAGCGCGTCCGACGACGGGGCATCCTCCGGCTCGCAGGGTGTCGGCGGTGCCGGCACGCCTTCTGCGTCGTCCGTCGACGCGACGTCGGCCGCCGCCGAGGCGCCGATCAGGCCGACCGGCGCATGGCGGACCCTGCCGCCGATCCAGCGCTCGTCCGGCCCGCCGCCGGTCGTGGCACCGGCGGCCCCGTTCCTTGCCGACGTGCCCGGCCACGCCGCGCTGCCACCGATCGTCACGCCGCTGGGCCACGAGTCCAGCCCGAGCGCGCCCGCCGGCCTGGTCGTGGCGCACCCGCACGCCGTCCCGAGCCTCACCTCGAGCGCGCCATTGCCGAGCCGGCCGGTGCAGCGGCACGCGGCGGGCGGCGAGTCCGCCTCCGCAGCGGCGCCCGACTGGGATGCCGAGGAGCCCCCCGTCGTCGCGCGCCAGCCGGACACCGCGTCGCGGGCGGCCGCATCGCCCTCGTCGTCGCCGTCTCCGGCCCTCGCGCCCGAGCTGCCGCCGATCCGCTCGCTGTCGGCGGTGGCGCCATCGGCCGCCGTGACGCCCGCCTCGCGGCCGCTGACCCAGACGGCGCCGACGCTGGCCCCGCTGCCGTCCGGCCGCCCGGGCGGCGCGACGATGGCCCACGACGCCGCTCGATCGAGGCCGGCGGACGTCGCGCCGCCGATCCAGGCGAGCGGCCGGGTCCCGAAGTCCGTCTCCTCGCCGTCCGCCGGGCCCACGGACGCGGGCCGCGCCCCGCTGGCGCCCGTCCGGCGGTTCGCCGAGCTCCCGGTCGAGACGCCGGCGCCGCCCGTCCAGCGCGAGGCCGCCGGCCATCGCCGCGCCGGCCTGGGCGCCCCGCTCCCCGCGCCACCCGACAGCGCCGTCGCGCAGCGCCTGCCGATGCGTCCCAGTCAGCCGGCCGCCAGACCGGGCGTGCCCGCGTCGCCCGGCGCCCCCGTCGCGCCGACGCCGCGCCTGTCGGACGGTCATCACCCCGCCCACGACGACGGCCCGATCACCGCGCCGGCCCCCGCCGCTCCTCCTCGCCCGCTGCCGGTCCTGCCGGTCGTCCGCCAGCGCCAGGACACCGCCCACGCCGAGTTCGCGACCTCGGCCGCGAGCCCATCGGGCGCCCGTCGGTCCACCCCGGCAAGCCCGACCTCGCCCGCGACACAGCCGACGGTCGCGCGACAAACCGCATCCGTCCTGCCGACCGTCGGCGCCCGTCCGCTCCGGCCCGCGGTGACCTCGACGCAGGCTGTGCCGTCCGCCGCCGCACCGTCGCCGGGCGGAGCCGCCGGGACCGGCGCAGGCCCGGACGCGCCCAGCGCCGTCCCCGCGCGCTGGGACACGGGCGACGCGCTGCCCCCGACCGTCACCTCTCTCCCCGCCCCGACTCGCGCCGAGCCCGACCTGCCGGTCCAGCTCTCGCCCGTCGGCGCGGCGACCCGGCCGGCCGCCGGGCCGCAGGGCGCCGACGGTGCCCGCGAGATCCTGTTCCCGCCGCGCGACGGCACTGGCGGCGAGGGCCCCGCCTGGTCCTCGGGCGGGTTCCCGGCCGCGCCGGCGGCCGCACCGGCCGCCCAGGCCGCATCCGGGTCGTCCCGGTCCGCCCCGCTGACCCTCGCGCGATCCGTGGTCGCCGCGCCGGCGCAGGCCCAGCCGGCGGCCCCGGCTCTGGCGAACGCGCCGGTGGTCGCGCGCATCGTCGCCGACCCAGCGTCGCCCGGCGCCCCGCCGGTCGTCCAGGCGCTGCCGAGCGGCGGCGGGATCCCCGTCGCGACGTTCACGGCAACCCCGATCGTCCAGCGCGAGGAGGCGCCGGCCTCGACGGCGGCGCAGCCGTCGAACGGCCGCTCCGAGCGGGAGCTCGACGAGCTCGCCAAGGCGCTGTTCGGGCGCTTCCGAATGCAGATCAAGTCCGAGGTCATCCACGAGCGCGAGGCCAAGGGCCTCGGCTTCGACGCCTTCTAGCAGGGAGCACCGATGGGCGATCCGGCAGTCAGCATCGCGTACAAGTGCACGATCGACGGCTTCATCCCGCTCGGGATCTGGACCAAGATCGAGGGCCTGGGGTTCGAGTACGAGGTCAAGGAGTTCCGCGAGGGCGGCATCAACGGCTTCACCCACAAGGTCCTCGGTCCCTGCAAGTACACGAACCTGCGGCTCAGCCGGCCGGTCGACTCGACGTCGGAGCTCCTGATGCTCTGGCTCCAGAGCAACATGATCAAGGTCATCCCGCAGACGATGTCGATCACGGCGATGACCATGAACGGCGACGAGATCACGACCTGGAACCTCGCCGGCGTGGTGCCCGTGAAGTGGACCGGGCCGTCGCTCGACATCATGAGCAACAACGTCGCCACCGAGACGCTCGAGGTCACCTACCAGGAGATCATCGGGCTTGGCGCGCTGGGCGGGCTGCTGGCGGGCGCGATGTCCGTCACGGCCAACGTGAGCGTCGGGTTCTGAGGGCCGGGCCATGGTGATGGACGCGGTCGGATCGGCCGCATCGGCGGTCGGTGGGGCGCTCGGCCTGATCAAGTCCGACAAGGCCAAGCTCGTGTGCGTCGGCAGCAACATGCCCGACGGCCCGCACGAGATCGAGTGCGCGTTCAACCCCACCGACTACACCCTGACCCAGACGGTCACCGTCCCGGCCACGACCTCCCCCGCCAAGGAGGGCGGCCAGCAGCAGTACGGCGGCACCGGCGCGCTGACGTTCTCGACCAACCTGTTCTTCGACGCCTTCTCCGAGGCCAAGGGCGACGTCACGCCCAAGATCACCACGCTGCTCAGCTGGATGAAGCCGACCAACAAGTCGAGCTCGAACGGGCGCCACTCGCCGCCGCTCGTCCAGTTCAAGTGGGGCGGCAACCCGCAGCTGGACCAGCTCAAGGGGTTCATCACCAACTCGACCGTCAAGTACGTCCTGTTCCGGATCGACGGCACGCCGGTCCGGGCCGAGGTCGCGATCACGATCACCAGCCAGGCCGATCCGGAGACCGGGCAGAACCCCACCTCGCAGGCCACCAACAGCCGCCGCGTCCACCAGGTGATCGATGGCGACACGCTGCAGTCGGTCGCCTACCGCGAGCTGGGCAAGCCCCAGTACTGGCGCGCGATCGCGGAGCTGAACGCCATCGACGACCCGATGCGCCTGTCCGCGGGCTCCGTCCTGCTGATCCCCAGCGTCGCCGACGCGACGAAGAGCGCCTGAGACAGCCATGCCGGACCCCAGCGTCGCCATCCAGCGCGAGATCGAGATCGACGGCAGCAAGCTGCCGGACAACGTCCTGATCCATCTCGAGAGCACCACCGTCATCGACCGCCTCTCGATGCCCGACACGTTCACGCTGGTGTTCCGCGACCCGGACCGCAACATCCTGAGCACGGCCGGGATCGAGGTCGGTACCAAGGTCGTGATCTCGACGACCTCGACGCGAGAGGACGCACCGAAGGTCCTGATCGACGCCGAGGTCACGTCGATCGAGACCGAGTACGGCGCCCATGGCACGCTCGCCGTCGTCCGCGGCTACGACCGATCGCACCGGCTCGCGGCAGGGCGCAAGTCGAAGACCTACCTCAACGCGAAGTTCTCCGACATCGCGACCCAGCTGGCCAACGCCGCCGGGCTCACCCCCGACGTCGACGAGTCCGAGGGCACCCACGAGCACGTGTTCCAGGCCAACCAGTCCGACCTCGACTTCCTGCGTGGCCTGGCGCGCCAGATCGGCTATGACTTCCGCGTCGACGGCGAGAAGCTGCTGTTCAAGGAGCCCGTCGAGTCGTCATCCGGGCCGGCCGAGGGCGAGGCCCTGGGCACCAACCCGACCGCCCTCGTGTGGGGCGACGACCTGCTGGACTTCCGCGCCCGCATGAGCGCGGTGGCGCAGGTGAGCAAGGTCGAGGTCAGGGGCTGGGACCCGAAGGAGAAGAAGGAGATCATCGGCACCTCGGCAGCCAGCGCGAGCCATGCGGAGCTGCCCATGAACATCGGCCAGCTGGCCGACAAGGCTGGGAGCCAGACGCACGTCGTGGTCGACCGCGGCGTGGCCACGCAGCAGGAGGCGGAGAAGGTCGCCGGCGCGGCGGCCGCGCAGATCGGCTCGGCGGCGTTCGAGGCGACGGCGATCACGACCGGCTCGCCCGACCTCAAGGCCGGCGTCGCCGTGAGCGTGGCCGGCGTCGACTCGGCCCTGGCCGGGAAGTGGGTGATCTCCGGCTCGCGCCACGAGTTCGGCGACGGCTTCTACCGGACCTCCCTCGAGTTCGCGGGGCGCCAGGACCGGTCCGTCCACGGGGTGCTCGGCCAGGGCGGCGGCGGCGGGAGCGACCGGATCTATGGCCTGGTCATCGGCGTCGTCACCGACAACAACGACCCCGACAACACCGGCCGGGTCAAGGTCAGGTTCCCGTGGCTGGGCGAGAACGTCGAGTCGTGGTGGGCGCGCTGCGCCGCGCCCGGCGCCGGCCCGGACTACGGCATCGTCTGGGTGCCGCAGGTCAACGACGAGGTGCTGGTGGGCTTCGAGCACGGCGACGTGCGGTTCCCGTACATCCTCGGCGGCCTGTGGAACGGCAAGGACCCGATCCCGTTCGACACGGGCTCGAACCTCGACGCCGGCTCGGTGACCTTCTGCGGGTTCAAGTCCCGGACCGGCCACCAGATCAACTTCTGGGAGAGCGGCGACGACTCGTCGATCCAGCTGCTGACCAAGGGCGGCGCGGTCGAGATCACGCTCGACGAGATGAACTCGGAGCTGAAGATCGCGGTCAAGGGCAAGGTCACGTTCCAGGCCGACGGCGACGTCGAGATCAAGGCCGGGGGCTCGATGAAGCTCGAGGCCACCGGGCAGATGACGGTCAAGGGCGCGACCGTCGCGATCAACTAGAGGACGCGATAGAGATGGCACAGCCGCTCGTCATGGCCGACAAGATCCAGGGGCAATGCGCGATCCACCAGATCCCCAACCCGGCATCCGGTGCGCCGCAGCCCTCGCCGCCGATGCCGTTCTCCGCGCCGCTGCTCACCGGCCTCGAGCCGACGGTGACCATCGGCGGCAAGGCGGTCGCGGTCCTCGGCTCGTCGGGCTACAACACGCCGCCCCACGTAGGCCTGCATCCCGCCGATCCGTTCATGGTCCCGACCACGCAGCAGGGCATGGTGCTGAGCGGCAGCCCCACGGTGACCGCGGGCGGGAAGCCGATCGCGACGTCGAGCTCGCAGGTGTCCATGTGCGCCCAGGCGCCCGGCCAGCCGCTGGCGACGGTCAGCGACGTGACGGTGGCGTAAGGAGGCCGGCATGAGCGACGAGTTCATCGGTCGCGGCTGGGCGTTCCCGCTGCGCACCGACCCCACGGGCGGGATCGCGCTCGTCATGCGCGAGCGCGAGATCGAGGAGGCCATCCGGCTGGTGCTCGGGACGTCCCCCGGCGAGCGGCCGATGCGGCCCGAGTTCGGCTGCCGGATCCATGACTACGTGTTCGCGTCCGCGGACGGCGCGACGGCGTCGGCGATCGCGGCCGAGGTGCGCGACGCGATCCGCCGCTGGGAGCCGCGGGTCGACGTCGAGGACGTCCAGGTGTCGTTCGACGCCCGGGACGCCGCCGTCATGTACATCGACATCAAGTACGCCATCCGGCGGACCAACGACCGCCGCAACCTCGTGTTCCCGTTCTACGTGATCCCGGGAGGAGACTGATCATGGCCCTGCCGGTCCCCAACCTCGACGACCGCCGCTTCCAGGACCTGGTCGACGACGCCAAGCGGCTCGTCCAGCAGCGCTGCCCGGAGTGGTCGGACCACAACGTGTCCGACCCGGGCGTGACGCTGATCGAGCTGTTCGCGTGGATGACGGACCAGGTCGTCTATCGCCTCAACCGCGTCCCGGACCGCAACTACGTCAAGTTCCTCGAGCTGATCGGGGTCAGCCTCTACCCGCCGACGGCCGCGCGCTGCCCGGTCACGTTCTGGCTGTCGGCCCCGCAGCCCGACGTCGTCACGATCTCCGCCGCGACCCAGGTCGCGACCGTCCGCACCGACACCGACGAGGCGATCGCGTTCACGACGGTCGAGGACCTGCCGATCATCCCGTCGGAGCTGGCCGCGCTGGGGTCGATGATCGACGGCAAGACGCTGCGCGATCACATGGCCGCCCTCGAGAAGGGCACCGAGGTCTATTGCTTCCAGAAGGTCCCGTCCGCGGGCGACGCGCTGTACATCGGCCTGTCCGAGGCGGTCCCGTCGAACGCCGTCCGGCTCCGGTTCAAGGCCGACATCGACGGCGTCGGCGTGGACCCGACCAACCCGCCGCTCGCGTGGGAGGCCTGGACGGGCGACGACTGGGAGCCGTGCGAGCTCGACTCCGATACGACGGGCGGACTCAACCGCGACGGCGACGTCGTGATCCACGTGCCGCACGGCCACGTCGTGTCGCTGATCGCCAAGCAGCGCGCCGGCTGGCTGCGGGCGCGGGTGACCGACCTCGCGGAGGGCCAGCCCGCCTACTCGGCCTCGCCCAACATCAAGGGCCTCGAGGCGATCACGATCGGCGGCACCGTCGACGTGGTCAACGCCGAGCTCGTCACCGACGAGGAGATCGGGATCTCCGAGGGCGTGCCCGGTCAGCGGTTCCTGCTCAAGCGCGGGCCCGTCGTGCCGGGCGACGACGACCCCGTGCTCGAGGTGGCCGGCGACGAGGGCTGGGAGGAGTGGACGTACGTGCCCGACTTCGCGTCCAGCAGCCCCGACGACACGCACTTCACGGTCGACCTGTCGACGGGCGAGGTCCGGCTCGGGCCGGCGGTCCGCCTGGCCGACGGCGCGCTCCGGCGCTACGGCGCCGTGCCGCTGAAGGGCGCCCACCTGCGCCTGGCCAGGTACCGGACGGGCGGCGGCCGCAAGGGCAACGTCTCCGCGCGCGCGATCAGCGTGCTGAAGTCGTCGATCCCGTTCGTGTCGCGCGTCGAGAACCGGCGTCCCGCGCGGGGCGGCGTCGACGGCGAGGACATCGAGAACGCCAAGATCCGCGGGCCGATCCGGCTCCGCGCCCGCGGCCGCGCGGTGACCACCGAGGACTACGAGCAGCTCGCCCGCGAGGCGGCGCCCGAGGTCGCCCGGGTGCGGGCCGTGGCGGCCGGTGACGGCACCGACGCAGGGTCGGTCAGGGTCTTGATCGTGCCGTCGGCCGTGTCCGAGCTCGGCAGGCTGCGGTTCGACCAGCTGGTGCCCAACCCGGACACGCTCCAGAAGATCACGGACCGGCTCGAGGAGAGCCGGGTCATCGGCACCCGCGCGATCGTCGAGCCGCCCGTGTATCGCGGGATCACCGTGGTCGCGAAGCTGAAGGCGCGGTCGCGCATCAACCCCACCCGGCTCCAGGAGGAGGCGCTGCTCGCGCTGTACGAGTACTTCCATCCGATCACCGGTGGCCCCGACGGGACCGGCTGGCCGTTCGGGCGCCCGGTGAACGCGGGCGAGATCTACTCGGTGCTCCAGGGGATCCGGGGAACCGAGATGGTCGAGGACGCGCGCCTGTTCGGCGCCGACCCGGTGACCGGGCAGCGCGGCCAGCAGACGCAGCGCCTTGAGCTCGAAACACACGCGCTCGTGTTCAGCTACGAGCACCAGGTCCTGGTCGAGGGCGCGTGATGCGTGGCTACATCCCGGGGCTGGAATCGCCCCACCCGCTCGGCCCGGCACTGCCCGCCCTGTACCAGGACGACGACTTCGTCCAGCGCATGCTCGACGGCCTCGACGCGGTCGTGGCGCCGGTGTTCAACACGATCGACAACTTCGACTCGTACCTCGATCCGAGCATCACCCCGGACGACTTCCTGGCCTGGCTCGCCGGCTGGGTGGGGATCTCCCTGGACGAGGGCTGGGACGAGGCGCGCCGGCGGGCGATCGTCGCGCGGGCGGTGGAGCTGTACCGGCTCCGCGGCACGGCCGCGGGCCTGGCCGGGCAGGTCGAGATCCAGACCGGCGGGACGGTGGAGATCGTCGAGAACGGGGCCACCGGCTGGTCGGTGGACCCGGGCGGCGAGCTGCCGGGGTCGGCCGATCCGGTCGTGGTCGTGCGGGTGACGGTTCCGGACCCGAAGGCGATCGACGCCCAGCAGCTGGACACGCTCGTCGCCACGGCCAAGCCAGCCCACGTGATGCACCGGATCGAGATTGTCAAGGGCGCCGCGAAGGCTTGACGAGGTCCTGGGGTGGCTGGCCTGTCGCGTTCCCTCTCTCGGCGGCGCGGCCCCTGGTCTCATCTCCCCATGCGTGGCACGCACGGATCCGTGTCGCCGCGGCGTCTTCCGTGCGTGGCACGCATCACGACGACCTCAAATCGGCGGTATCAGGCCCGATTTGGATCAAACTCCTTGAACCGCCCTGACTTTGATGGAGACTCCACGTGCACAAGGAGGATCTGACATGGGCCAGGCGCGGGCAGTACGCCCGGCACCCAGGACATACACGGCGGAGTTCCGGGAGCGGGCCATGCGGCTCGTCACGGAGACGATCGAGGCCGAGGGCCGTTCGCAGGGGGTCGTGTCCCGGATCGCGCGGCAGCTTGACGTGCGGCCCGAGACGCTGCACAGCTGGCTCCGCCGGTCGGGCCGGGACCTGCGCCACCGGCCGGGCATCGCGCCCGACCTCGAGCTGCGGGTGAGCGAGCTCGAGCGCGAGAACCGGGAGCTCCGGCGGGCCAACGAGATCCTCAAGGCGGCATCGGCTTTCTTCGCGGCGGAGCTCGACCGCCCCGAGACGCGATGACCCGCTTCATCGACGAGCACCGTGCCACGTTCGGAGTCGAGCCGATCTGCCGAACCCTGGGGATCGCTCCGTCGTCGTACTACGCGGCACGGGCACGGCGGCCATCGACCCGGGCGGTCCGGGACGCGCAGCTCGCGGTCGAGGTCCGGCGCATCCACGCCGTCAACTTCGGCGTGTACGGGGTGCGCAAGATGTGGGCCGCGCTCGCCCGCGAGGGCATCGAGGCCGGGCGGGACCGGGTCGCTCGGCTGATGCGGGCCGAGGGCCTGGCGGGCATCCGTCGCGATCGCCGGACGACGACCACCCGGCCGGTCCGCACCACGCCGTCGGTGGACGACCTCGTCGGGCGCCACTTCCGGGCGCCGGCACCCGACCGGCTGTGGGTCGCCGACATCACCTACGTCCCGCTCACATCGGGCGGGTTCTGCTACACCGCCTTCATCACCGACGTGTTCGCCCGTCGGATCGTCGGCTGGAAGGTCGCGGGCTCGCTCGGCGCGGACCTCGCGCTCGACGCGCTCGGCATGGCGCTCGCGGCGCGGGGCGGCCGGCTGCCGGGCCTCGTCCACCACTCCGACCGCGGCACCCAGTACGTCGCGATCCGCTACACCGAGCACCTGGCCGCGGCCGGGGCCGCCCCCTCCGTCGGCTCCCGGGGCGACAGCTACGACAACGCACTCGCCGAGTCGGTCAACAGCCTCTACAAGGCCGAGCTCATCCGGCGCCGGACCTGGCCCACGACCCGCGAGGTCGAGCGGGCAACGGCTGCCTGGGTCGGCTGGTGGAACGTCAGCCGCCTCCACGGCGCCTGCGGCCAGATCCCCCCGGTCGAATTCGAGGCGGCCTACCATCGCGCAAGAGCAGCTCCAGCCGACGCCGCCTAACCCCCATCGAAGGTCTCCACGAAACTCAGGGCGAACCACCTGCGTCGGACGCATGATCACATCCCCCGTGACCGAATCCCATGCGTCGCACGCACGAATCGTGCAGCCGCCCTACCCGATCGTCACCCTGCGATGAGGCCAACGGCGGCTCCCGCGCGCCCGGCGACCCGTCTATCCTCTGCCCGACCCTCGCTGGACGGTGGAGAGTGGGCTGAGTGATCGTCTGCGGCAACTGCGGGCACAGGAACGAGGCGACGGACGCGTTCTGCGGGAACTGCGGCCAGTTCTTGGAGTGGGTCGGCAAGCCCGAGGGCGAGACCGAGAACGCCACCCCCGCCACCCCCACGAGCGACCGTGTCCGCGTCATCGAGCCCGATCCAGAGCCTGCCGTCGCGGCGGAGCCCGAGCCGGAACTCGTCGCGGCGGAGCCCGAGCCGGAACTCGTCGCGGCGGAGCCCGAGCCGGAACTCGTCGCGGCGGAGCCCGAGCCCGAGCCCGAGCCCGAGCCGGAGCCGGAGCCCGAGCCGGAACTCGTCGCGGCGGAGCCCGAGCCCGAGCCCGAGCCGGAGCCGGAGCCCGAGCCGGAACTCGTCGCGGCGGAGCCCGAGCCCGAATCCGAGCCGGAGCCGGAGCCCGAGCCGGAGCCCGTCGTCGCGGCGGAGCCCGAGCCCGAATCCGAGCCGGAGCCGGAGCCCGAGCCGGAGCCCGTCGTCGCGGCGGAGCCCGAGCCCGAGCCCGAGCCCGAACCCGAGCCGGAGCCCGAACCCGAGCCGGAGCCCGAGCCGGAGCCCGTCGTCGCAGCGGAGCCCGAGCCCGAGCCGGAGCCCGTCGTCGCAGCGGAGCCCGTCGTCGCAGCGGAGCCCGAGCCAGAGCCAGAGCCGGAGCCCGTCGTCGCAGCCGAGCCCGAGCCAGAGCCGGAGCCCGAGCCGGAGCCCGTCGTCGCAGGTGAGCCCGAGCCGGAGCCCGTCGCAGCCGCCGAGCCAGAGCCCGTCGTCGCAGCCGAGCCCGAGCCGGAGCCAGAACCCGTCGTCGCAGCGGAGCCCGAGCCTGAGCCTGAACCCGAGCTGGAGTCGGAACACGAGCCGGAACCCGTCGTCGCAGCGGAGCCCGAGCCCGAGCCGGAGCCGGAACCCGTCGTCGCAGCGGAGCCCGAGCCCGAGCCGGAGCCCGTCGCAGCCGCCGAGCCGGAGCCCGTCGTCGCAGCCGAGCCCGAGCCGGAGCCGGAGCCCGTCGTCGCAGCCGAGCCCGAGCCGGAACCCGAGCCCCTCGTCTCGGCCGAGGTAGAACCCGAGCCCGTCGTTGACGCCGAACCCGAGCCTGAGCCGGAGCCCGTTTCAGCGGAGCCGGAGCCGGAACCCGTCGTGGCGGCGGATCCGGAGCCTGAGGTGGAACCCGAGCCGGAGCCGGAGCCCGAGCCGATCCTCGCAGCGGAGGCTGAGCCGGAGCCGGAGCCCGTCGTGGCGGCGGATCCGGAGCCTGAGGTGGAACCCGAGCCGGAGCCGGAGCCCGAGCCGATCCTCGCAGCAGAGGCCGAGCCGGAGCCGGAGCCCGTCGCCGCAGCAGAGCCGGAGCCGGTCGTCGGTCCGGAGCCCGAGGCGGAGCCTGAATCCGAAGCCGTTGTCGAGCCGGCGCCCGTCCCCGCGGCCGAGGTCCTGGCCGCGGCCGAGGTCCTCGAGGAAGCCGACACCTCCATCGAGCCCGAGCCGGAGCCGCCCGCGGCGCCGATCGTCCGTCGCGGTGGACCGTCGCGCAGCCACGCGACCTCCCTCGCCGTCGCGGCTGCCGCTGGCGCGACCGAGCCCACCCCCTCACCTGAGGACGTCGAGCCCGAATCCGCGACCGAATCCGAGGCCGAAGCCGGGCCCGAGCCGGCGCCCGCGCCCACGCCTCCGGCGCCGCCGATGGCGCGGCGCGGCGGGCCGTCGAAGTCGAAGTCGAGCACCCTCGGCATCATGGCGGCCGGCGCGGCATCGACGCCGACCCCGACGCCGAGCGTGCCGCAACCGGGTCCCGTCAGCCCAATGGTCCCAGCCGGCCCTTCGGCGAGCCCCGTCGGGGCGCCCCCGCCGCCACCCCCACCTGTTCGCCCGGCAGGGCCCGGACCGGTCGCCCCGGGCGTCGCCGCTGCCGGCTCGGCGCCGGCGCCGGTCGAGCCCGCGGCACGCCCTCCCGTCGCCACCACGCAACAGCCCCCGGTTCGGCGTCCCGACGCCGTCGTCGGCCCAGCGGCGGTCGCGGCGGCTCGCCAGGCCGACGCCCAGCCGGCGGCCCGGCTCCCCACTGACCAGGTGGCGCCCCGGCCGAAGCCCGTCGCGACCGCGGACCGGCGCATCGCCCAGCCCGGCGACCGGATTTGCGCCAACTGCGGCGAGGCGAACGACGCCACCCGCAAGTTCTGTCGCCGATGCGGCACCAGCCTCGTCACCGCCCAGGTCGTGGCCGCCGCGACGGTGCCGTGGTACCGGCGGCTGTTCCAGCGACAACCCAAGCAGCCGAAGCCGATGGCGGCCGGGAACCGCGTGACCTCGATGCAGGCGGGCGCGAAGTCCGGCTGGCGCTCGCTGATGCACGTCCGGACGCTGATCGTCGGCGCGCTCGCGATCGTGATCGGGCTCGGGGTGATCGGCTACGTCGGGGTGCCGGGGTTCTCGAAATACGTCAGCGAGTTCACGAGCGGCGGCCTGCCGGGCATCGCCAACCGGATCGGCACCTTCTTCAACCCGCCCCAGGTGCTCGAGCGCCCGATCAAGGCTGCGCTGGTGGCCAGCAACGAGGTCGCCGACCACCCGATCGGCAACCTGTTCGACAGCCGATCGAACACCGACTGGCGTGCCGGCGGCAAGCAACCATCCGCGACCGTCACGTTCCCCACGAAGGTCGACCTGCTCTCGACCTACGTGTACTCGGGGACGGCCGGCGACGACTTCGTGAACCTGCGCCGGCCCGCGACGCTGCAGTTCTCGTTCCCCGACGGCTCGTCGCAGACGGTCACGCTCCAGGACATCCACGACAAGCAGTTCTTCGAGCTCAAGGCCTCGGGCGTCGACAAGGTCGTGATCACGGTCCTCACGACGAACGGGCCGGCCGATGCCCCGGTGGCGATGTCGGAGATCGAGTTCTTCAAGAAGGGCGACGGATCGGCGCCCGCGGCCTCGAACTAGGGCCCGAAGCGGCCGCGGGGCGGACCACCGGTGGCACGGTGGCACGATCGGTCCGCCGGGCGGGCGGATCGACGCACTGACCGCCGACCCGTGCAACGAACGGACCGCTGAGCGAGCACGACTGGCCGTGGTGCCACGGGTTGTCCGCCCGGCGGACGGGACGGGGTGGGACGGGGACCGGACGGGGACGGGGTGGGACGGGGACGGGGGTGGGACGGGGACCGGACGGGGGCCGAGGCCGCCGTCCGCGCGGAGCGCGAGCGGTCAGGCGCGGCCCATCGATGCCGATGACGGCGCGCCGAGGCCGAGCCCCTCGAGGATCGCCGCGTACTCGCGCCGGTCCCGGCTCGCCGCCCCGGTGTCGCCGGCCCGATCTCGCGCCTCGATCAGCATCCGCCACAGCGGATCCTGGTAGCGATCGATCTCGAGCCCGAAGCGGCAGGCCCGGACGGCCGTCCCGAACTCGCCGGCCAGCATCGACTCGGACGCCAGCTCGGCGGCCGCCTCGACCGCGGCCTCCCGATAGTGATCGCGCCGGCTGACGATCCACTCCGCCGGGCCTTCCTCGGGCAGCAGCTCGCCGCCGTACAGCTCGAGCGCGAGCGCGTAGGCGGCCGACGCAAGCTCCCCGCGCGAGCGTGCGAATCGGCCTTCCGTCATCGCGCGATCGAAGCGCCCGACGTCGACCGCCTCCGCGGGGACGTCCAGCCGATAGGCGTCGCCCTCGCGGGTCACCAGCGCTGCCCCGACCGGGGCCGCCACCTCGTCCAGCCAGCGCCGGAGCGCGGACAGCGCGACATGCAGGCTCCGGGCGCCCGCGAGCGCATCCGCCTCGGACCACAGCGCGTCCTGGATCACCTCGCGATGGACCGGCGCGCCCGCGTGGACCGCGAGCAGCCGCAGCAGGCTGCGGACGCGCGGTTTCGCGCCGTCGAGCAGCACGCGCCGCCCATCGACGTCGAGCGCGAAGCCCCCGAGCGTGCGGATCCTGACGGGTACCCCGGGCGGGAGCGGGGCGCCCTTCGCGGCGCCGTTCGAAACACCGTTCCCAGCCGCGCCGGCGGCGGTGGCCGCGCCGGCCTCGGCGGCCATGACGCCAACCGCGTCGGGACGTCGTGGATCCTCGCCGACGGCCACGCCCTGCGCCCGCGGCACGACCAGCCCCGTGTCGGCGGCCACCGTCTCGGCGAGCAACGCATATTCCGCGCCGCGGACCTCGTCCACGTCCGCGAGCGCCGCATAGGCGTACATCCGCGCGGGCTGCGAGCCCGCCGCCCGACCCGCCGACTCCGCGCCCAGCGCCGCGTCGCGCGCGTCGGGCGTCCCGAGGCTCGCCGCGGCGAGCGCGCCGAGGCCGCGAGCCCATGCCTCGAGCACGCCGGCCCCCAGCCGCCGGAACTCGCCCGTGGCGGCGTCCGCCTGCGCGAGCCGTCGCTCCGGATCGTCCGAGGCGGCCCAGGCCTCCGCGAGCTCGAGCAGCGCCTGCCCCCACGCGTCCTGCGCGAGGTCGGCTTCCACGGCCTGGGAGGGGCCCGCGGCCGCCCACTGCGGATCGAGCCGCAGCGCCAGCGAGCGACCGAGTCGCGCGAGCCACGGCGACCCGGCCCGTTCCGCCTCCTCGATCGCCCGATCCATCGCCCGGGCGTCCCACGCCAGCCCGCCGAGGCGCCCCGCGACCACCGCCCCCAGCCGGGCCGCCGCGCAGGCGACCGGGCCGGCCTCGCCGGCGTCCGCGACCCCCTCGAGCATGCGCTGGGCCGTCGTGACCTCGCCGGCGGCGAGATGGAGCAGGCCGCGGGCCACCGGTGCCGACGGGTCGTCGAGGCGCGCGGCGTCGCGGGCGCTCAGCACCGGCTCGCGGACGAGGCCCGTCCGGAGCGTGCCGATCGCGTCGGGCGTGGGCATCGCGACCGGGTCGAGCCAGGCGGCGATCCGCTGGCGCTCGCGACGCGGGGCGTCCGCGGCCCGCGCCGGGCCGAACGCGGCCTCGGCCCGGACGTAGCCGTCGATCGCCGACGACCAGCGGCCGTCGTTGCGAGCTCGCCGGGCCGCGGCCAGGGCCACCCACGGGTCGTGGCGCTCGATCGCCGGGGGCACGTCGTCGACCCAGCCGCTCCGCTCGGTCGCCGCGAGCCGCTCTCCCTGCCCGCCCAGCAGCCGCCGCACGGCGTTCCAGTCCTCCGCCCGGCAGTAGGCGCGGAGGGCCTCCGGGAGCGCGCCGTCGGCCTCGAGCACCGCGCCCGCCTTCGCGTGCCTCGCCCGGGCCCCGGCCTCGCCGATCGCCTCGACCAGCATCCGGTCGAGGTGCTGGCGCAGGACCTCGTGGTAGCGGAAGGCGTCGTCGGCGTCCTCGACCGGCACCGTGAACACGCTCCGCCGGGCCAGCTCATCGAGCAGCGCGCCGCTGCCCGTCGTCTCCCGCAGGCGATCGCACAGCGGCCCCGACAGCCGGCCCAGCACGCAGGTGTCCACGAGGAACTCGCGCAGGTACTCCGGCAGCCCGAACAGCACGTTCTGGGCGAGATACTCGCGCAGGAGCCGGCCGCTCATCTCGGCCCCGCTCAGCACGCGCCGGCGCTCGTCGGCGGAGCGGCCTCGCGTCGCCAGGTGGAACAGCTGGAGCCCGGCCGCCCAGCCCTCCGTGCGTCGGGCGAGCACGGCGAGGTCGCCCGGCAGCACCGGGTCGTGGTAGACGTCGCGGAACAGCTGCTCGACCTCCCAGGCGCGGAACCGCAGGTCGTCCGGACCGAGCTCGAGCAGCTCGCCCGAGACGCGCAGCCGGGGGAGGTTGATCGACGGCGGCACGCGGCTCGCTACGATGACCGCGAGCCACTCCGGGGCGTAGTCGACGAGGCGGCCGAGGGCGCCCTCGGCGGCCGTTCCCTCCAGGGCGTGGCCGTCGTCGATCACGAGCGCCGCGGCGGGCTCGGGGCGCGCGTCGAGCGCCTTCGCGACGTCCTCGATCGTCGTCCAGCCACCGGGCAGGTCGGGCAGCACGGACCGCAGGGCGGCCTCGAGGTGGCGGACGAACGACGCCTCGTCGGCGTCCCAGGTCTCGGCGCGATACCAGCCCACCGGAACGCCGGCCTGGGCGGCAAAGCGGGCGACGAGGGTGGTCTTGCCCGACCCGGCGGGCGCAACGACCAGCGTCAGACGGTGGCGCCAGGCGTCGAGGAGCCGCGCCTCGAGGCGCTGGCGCGGCAGGGCATCCGGAGACGGCACCCGGATCTTCGCGGGCACCACCAACGGCACGGCGATCCGCGCCGTGCGCTGTCCGTCTCGAGCCGGACGTCGCCCGTCTCGCAATCGCCGCCCTCCACCCTCGAGTCCCCGGTCGGTGGGGCCCGACTATCCTGCACCGCGGTGGCGCTCGGGTCCACCCCAGTCGGCCGAATCTGGACCGATCCGATGGTCCCGGTTACTTCCAGTCGGCCTGGCCGTTCGTCGCCCCGTCGACGCCGAACTCGTCGACCTGCGCCCCGGACGCCGCATCGATGATCACGATCATCGCGCCGTTGCTGCCGCGGGTCAGCGCAATGAGCGCCGAGTCAGGCGACCAGGTCGGGTCGCTGACATCGGTGTCGAAGTCGCCGACCTGCGTCATGTCGGTGCCGTCGGCGTTGGCGACGAACAGCTGCTTGAGCGCGTTCGTGTTGTCCCGGCGCGTGAACGCCAGCTTCTCGCCGTCGGGCGAGAACGCCGGGTCGGCGAAGATCCCGTTGCCGAGCTTGAGGGGCGTCTGGTTGCCGCCGTTCGGCCGCATCGTGAACAGGTGGGCGTCGCCGTTGCGCTCGGACAAGAACACGATCTTGTTCCCGTCGGGAGACCAGGCGGGGTCCCAGTCGTTGGCCGGGTCGTCGACCAGCAGGTCCTCCGTGGTCGTCGCCTCGAACACCCGCGAGTAGATGTCGAGGTTCTTGTTGTCGGCATGATTACGGGTCGACGCGAACACGATCGTCTTCCCGTCCGGCGACCAGGCCGGGTTCCTGTCGACGTCGTGGTGGGTGAAGTCGAAGACGCTCGCCTCGCTGCCGTCGTCCTTGACGACGCGGAGCCCCTCGGCGGGCGTGCCGCCGTTGGGGCTGAAGGGTGGGCTGCTGTTGACGTAGACGATCTTCGTTCCCTTCGGGTCCCAGGCCGGCTCCGACTGGTTGCCCTTGCCGCCGGCGAGCTTCTCGATGTCGCCGCTGTCGGCGGACCAGATCATCACGTCGCTGTTGTCGTTCGACCGCGCCTGGAACGCGATCCGGCCTGTCGGGACGGGCAGCGCCGGGCTGGGCTCCGAGCTGGCCGACGGCGACTCGGCCCCGGCGGACGCGGGCGGGGAGCTCGCCTCGATCGACGGCGGGTTGCTGGCGACGCTGGCGGACGGCACGTCGGTGACCGCGGCCTCGCTCGACGGCGCGGGCGACCCCTTGGGCAGCAGGAAGACGAACGCGAGGATGCCCAGCAGCGCGACGGCGCCGATCCCGCCCAGGATCGCGACGGGCGGGATGCTGCGCGACGTCGGCGGCGCGGCGAGGACCGCGTCGGTCGGCGCGACGACCGGGGCGAGCTCGGTGGCGCAGCGCGAGCAGTAGACGCGGGTGGGGTCGTTGGCCTGGCCGCAGTTGGGGCAGACGATCGAGCCCTCGGGGATCGCGTCCGGCGGCGGGACGACGGGCGTGACGATCGAGGTCGTGTCGCCGGTCGTCGCGTCGGAGCCCGAGGCTCCGGTAGGCCCGGTCGGGCCGGGCGGCGGCCCGTCGGCGGCGGCCTTGGGCTGCGTGGAGCCGTCGGGCTGGACGGCCTCTCCGCTCCACTCGAGGAACGAGCCGCAGGTGCCGCAGAAAGTCGCACCCTGCTCGTTCGTCGCGCCGCAGACCTTGCAGACGATCAAACCCCGCCCTCCCCGTTGTCGACAGGAGGGCCAGTCTAACCGGGGATGAGCCGACGGGGCGCGGGCGGCCGGCCGGCCGGGACGAGAGGTCGCCGGGCCTGCCCGTCCGCGTAGACTGCCCCTGAGTGTCACCCTCTCGTGTGTCCGACGGCTTGGCTCCTAGACTGCCTGCCCACCGCCTTGGTGTGGCATCCATGCGTTGTGCCGGCCGTCGGACGCGTCGGACCGGCCGACGTGACTTCATAGGAGCGTGGCAACGCCCCCACTCAGGCGTGTCCGTCGACCGGTCCTCAGCTGTCGCCCCTGGTTGGGAGGAGACACGGGATATGGTCGTCATTGGCGCCGATCTGCACAAGCGCAGCCACACCCTGGTCGCGGTCGACGCGGCGGGCCGCCCGATCGCCGAGAAGACCGCCAGCGCCACCCCGGCCGGTCATCTCGAGCTCCGCCGCTGGCTCGGCCGGTGGCCGGACCGGATGATCGCCCTCGAGGACTGCCGCCACCTGTCAAGGACGTTCGAGCGCGACCTCGTGCGCGCCGGTGAGCGCGTCGTCCGGGTGCCGCCCAAGCTGATGGCCGGAGCCAGGCGCTCGACCCGCGAGCCCGGCAAGAGTGACCCGATCGACGCGCTTGCGGTCGCCCGGGCCGCTCTTCGCGAACCTGACCTGCCGGTTGCGACCCTCGACGGCCCCGAGCGCGAGGTGCGCCTCCTGGTCGACCATCGCGAGGACCTCGTGGCGACCCGGACCCGCGATCAGAACCGGCTCCGCTGGCACCTCCACGAGCTCATGCCCGGCGAGGAGCCAGGGCCGCGCTCGCTGGATCGGGCCCATGTCCTCGCCGAGCTCGAGATCCGTCTCGTCGACGAGCCAGGCGTCGTTGCCCGACTGGCCCGCGACCTTGTCGCGCGCATCCGCGAGCTAAGCGTCGCGATTGATCGGCTCGAGCGCGAGATCGGCCACCTGGTCGAGGGCCTCTGCCCCAGCCTGCTGGCGCTGACCGGCTGCGGCCGACTCACCGCGGCCAAGCTCCTCGGCGAGTCGGCGGGCATCGGCCGCTTCCGCTCGAAGGCGGCCTTCGCCCGCCACAACGGCACCGCACCGGTCCCGGTCTGGTCGGGCAACGTCGTTCGCCACCGGCTCAGCCGCGGCGGCAACCGCCAGCTCAACCTCGCCCTCCATCGGATCGCCATCACCCAGCTGCAGCGGCCCGGACCCGGTCGCGAGTACATCGAGCATCGGCGCTCCGCTGGCGACACCAAAACGGAGGCAATTCGTGCCCTCCGCCGCCGGATCAGCGACGAGGTCTTCCGCCGGATGCGCGACGATGAAGCCGGTCAGGCAGCCGGACGAGCACCGCTCGTCATGGCCGCTTGACATAGGAGCAACGGATGAGCGCAGTCACCTCCCTGTCCCGCAACGATCCGACGGTCGACCCGGGCGGCCAGGCCGCGGTGTCGGTCAAGGTCCGCAACTCGGGCTCGATCGTCGACCGGTTCGACGTCGACGTCGTGGGTCCGTCCGTGGGCTGGGCCCGCGTCGACCCGCCCTCGCTCTCGCTGTTCCCGGGCGTCGAGGGCACGGTCACGATCACCTGGGCGCCGCCGCGCGCGAGCAGCCCCCGGGCCGGCGCCTACCCGTTCGGGATCCGCGTCCGACCGGCGGCGGACCCGAGCGGCTCGACGGTCGAGGAGGGCCGGATCTCGGTCACGCCGTTCACGAACGTGGCCGCCGACATCGTGCCGGTGACCTCGCGCGGGAGTCGCGTCGGCCGCCACCAGGTCGTCGTCGCCAACCGGGGCAACGCGTCGTCCGAGGTCGCGGTGACGGCCGAGGACCCCGATGCCCGGCTCAAGCTCGAGGTCCAGCCGCCACGGGCGGTCGTCGCCCCCGACGCCAAGGTCGGGTTCGCCATCCGGGTCGAGGTCGACGACCCGTTCCCCTTCGGGCCCGAGCGCCAGCGGCCGTTCCAGGTCAGCGTCGCGGCCGGCCGCCAGGCGCCGATCGCGCTGCGCGGCTCGCTCACCCAGCGTCCCGGGCTGCCGGGCTGGATCCCGCCGGTCGCGGGCGTCGTGGGCCTGGTCGCGCTGCTGTCGGTCGGCGCCTTCCTCGCCAAGGCCGGCCCGTTCGCGCCGGAGGCCACGCCCACGCCGTCGATCGCCCAGGTCTCGGCTCCGCCCTCCGGCGCGGCATCGCTGCCCCCCTCCCAGCCGCCGTCTGCGCCGGCCTCGGTCGCAGCCTCGGCGCCGCCCTCGGTCGCGGCCTCCCAGCCGCCGACGCCACCGCCAAGCCCGACGGCGCCCCAGCAGGAGATCCGGTTCGAGGGCTTCGAGCTCGAGGACACCGGCCTCCGCACGGATCCGCCGCAGGTCGCCCAGCGCGAGCCGCTGATCACGTTCAAGACGGTCGGCCCGGGGAACGTCGTGCTCACCGTGACCGACTACCAGGGCGGCGACCCGAACGTCGCGACCCGCGTCTGCCTGGTGCCGGACGGTGGTGATCGGAGCTGTCAGGACATCACCGGGCCGGCCGCCGTGACCGCGACCAACGACGCGGCCGGCGAGCGGTCCTGGCAGACGTTCGCGAGGCCGCGCGGCGACGGGAGCGCCCCCACGCTCAAGATGACGCTGACCTTCTTCGCGACCAACCCGTCCGTGACCTGGACGGACAACACCTCGATCTTCGGCAGCATCGGCGATCAGACGCCGGGCTTCGCCGGTTTCAACGCCATCATCCGCGGCCCCAATCCCCAGAACCTGCTCAACATCCGGACGACCTTCGGCACCACCGCCAGCTGGGCATGGGGCCAGTGGCCGCTGGACCAGCCGGCTCCGCCGCTGACGCAGGTGGACAACCAGACGACGAGCGTGGTCGAGAACATCCCGCTGCCCGTCGGGGCCTTCCTCCAGTACCGCCTGGTCGTGCTGGGCACCTTCGACTTCAGCCCGACGACGTACTCGGTCGTCTTCTCCTGGCAGTAGCGCAGGCCCGGGCCGGGACCCGCCGGCTACTTGTCGCGATCGCCGGCCCCCGTGAGCACCGCCTGCGCGGCCGCCAGGCGGGCGACCGGCACCCGGAACGGCGAACAGGACACGTAGTCGAGGCCGATCCGCTCGCACTTGTGGATCGATTCGGGGTCGCCGCCGTGCTCGCCGCAGATGCCGAGCTCGAGGTCGGGTTTCGTCGCCCGCCCCTTGTCGACCGCCACCTTCATCAGCCCGGCCACCGCGTCGTCAAGCGTCTGGAACGGGTTGACCGGCAGGATGCCGTCCTCGACGTACTTGAGCAGGAACCCGCCCTCGGCGTCGTCGCGGCTGTAGCCGAACGTCATCTGGGTGAGGTCGTTGGTGCCGAAGCTGAAGAAGTCGGCGTGGGCGGCGATCTCGTCTGCCGTCAGGGCGCCGCGCGGGACCTCGATCATCGTGCCGAACTTGTAGTCGACGTCCAGGCCACCGGCGGCCTCGCGCACGGCCTCCGCCTCCGCCTCGAGCAGGCGGCGCGTCTCCTTGAGCTCGTTCACGTGGCCCACGAGCGGGATCATGATCTTGGCGATCGGGTTGCCACCCGCCTTGCGGACCGCGATCTGCGCGTTGAGGATCGCGCGGGTCTGGATCTTCACGAAGTCCGGGATCATCAGCCCCAGGCGGCAGCCGCGCAGGCCCAGCATCGGGTTCTGCTCGTGCAGCGACTTGATCGTCGCGAGCAGCTGCTTGTCCTCCTCCGAGGCGCCGCCGTGCTCCTCGGCCCGGGTCACCTTGACCAGCTGCTCCTCGAGGTTGGGGAGGAACTCGTGGAGCGGCGGGTCGATCAGGCGGATGACGACCGGCAGGCCGTCCATCGCCTTGAAGATGCCCTCGAAGTCGCCCTGCTGGAGGACCTCGAGCTTGGCCATCGCGGCGTCGAACGTCGCGACCGCGGCCTGCTCGTCGTTGGAGAGCTGGTCGCCCGCCGCGGCCTTCGCCTTGGCGCGGGTCGCGACCATCGCGACGAGGATGGCGCCGCGCACGATCTCCAGCCGGGCGCCCTCGCGGAACATGTGCTCGGTGCGGCACAGGCCGATGCCCTGGGCGCCGTAGCCGCGGGCCTGGGCGGCCTCCTCGGGCTTGTCGGCGTTGGTCCAGACACCCATCCGGCGGATCCCGTCCGCCCAGCGGAGGACCTGCTGGAGCTCGGGCTGGTCCTCGAACCGGGCGGACACGGTCGGGATCGCGCCCAGGTAGAGCGCCCCCGTCGTGCCGTCGAGGCTGACCCAGTCGCCTTCCTTGAACTCGACGCCGGTGACGTTGCAGTGGGCCTGCTTGCCGCCGTAGTCGACGATCAGGTCCGCGGACCCGGCGACGCACGGCTTGCCGATCTGGCGGGCGACGACCGCCGCATGCGACGTCGCGCCGCCGCGGGCGGTGATGATCCCCTGGCTGACGGCCATGCCGTGGAAGTCGTCGGGCGAGGTCTCGATCCGGACCAGGATCACCGGCTCGCCACGGTTGACCCATTCGACCGCGTCGTCCGCGTCGAACACGGCCCGGCCGACGGCCGCGCCGGGCGAGGCGTTGAGGCCGTTGACGATCTTCTTCGCGCCCCTGAGCGCGGCGAGGTCGAAGGTGTCGCGCAGGAGCTGGTCGACCTGCGCGGGCTCGATCCGGGCGACCGCCTCCTCCTTGGTGATGGTCCCCTCGTTCACCATGTCGACCGCGATCTTCACGGCGGCCGCCGCGGTCCGCTTCGCGTCGCGGGTCTGGAGCATGTACAGGCGGCCGCGCTCGATCGTGAACTCGAGGTCCTGGACGTTGCGGTAGTGCGACTCGAGCTGCTGGCCGATGCGCACGAACTCGTCGTAGGCCTCGGGCATGTCCTGCTGGAGCTGGCTGATCTTGGCGGGGGTTCGGATCCCCGCGACCACGTCCTCGCCCTGGGCGTTGGTCAGGTACTCCCCGAACAGCGCGCGCTCGCCCGTGTTGGGGTCGCGGGTGAACGCCACGCCGGTCCCCGAGTCGTCGCCCATGTTGCCGAACACCATCGTCACGACGTTGACGGCCGTGCCGAGGTCGTGCGCGATGTGCTGGCTGTTGCGGTAGTCGTTGGCGCGCTTGCCGAACCACGAGGCGAACACGGCCTTGATGGCGAGGTCCAGCTGCTGGTACGGGTCGGTCGGGAAGTCCTGGCCGGTGTCGGCCTTGACGACCGCCTTGAACTCCTCGACCAGGGCCCTGAGGTCGTCGACGGTCAGGTCCGTGTCCTTGGCGTCGGTGCCGTGGCGCTCCTTGCGGGCCTCGAGCGGCTCGTCGAAGCGCGAGCCGTTCACATCCATGACGATCCGGCCGAACATCTGGATGAACCGGCGGTAGGCGTCCCACCCGAAGCGCTCGTTGCCGGTGAGCGCGATCAGCCCCTCGAGCGTTTGCTCGTTGAGGCCGAGGTTGAGGACCGTGTCCATCATCCCGGGCATCGAGAACTTGGCGCCCGAGCGGACCGAGACGAGGAGCGGGTTGTTCGGATCCCCGAACCCCTTGCCCGAGCGCCGCTCGACCTCGCGCATCGCCTCGAGCACGTCGTCCCACAGGCCCTGCGGCAGCTGCTTGCCGGCCGCGAAGTAGTCGTTGCAGGCCTCGGTGGTGATCGTGAACCCGGGCGGGGTCGGCAGCCCGGCGATCGTCATCTCGGCGAGGCCCGCGCCCTTGCCGCCCAGGAGGTCCTTCATCTTCCCGTTGCCTTCGGCCGTGCCCTCCCCCCAGGCGTAGATGTAGCGCTTGGCGGCCTGGTGGGGACGGTCGGTGCCGGGCACGGCGGTGGTGGCCATCGGGACGAGCTCCTCGGGGTCGGGCGCCGCGCGCGTCGGCGGGCGCGGGGAAAGCGTCGCTGCAGGTTGCGATTGTACCCGCGGGCATCGCGCGGCTCCGGTTGCGGATCGGTGTCGAGGGGCCGATCGGCTCCCCGCGAACCGCCCGTCCGGCACCCGTCGGCCGGGGCGTCGCGGGGTACCATCCGTGCGACACAGCACCGGATGGAGACCCGTGGCCCAGATGACCGACCCGATCACCGCGCCCGCCGACGCCGCCGAGGCGCCCGCCGCGCCCGCGATCGTGCCCGACGCGCCGGCGTACAACGCGAGCCTGATCAAGCGCGTCGACGAGACAGAGTCGCTGGCCTACTTCTGGGTCAAGTTCGACGGGGAGCCGACGCCGTTCGAGGCGGGCCAGTACATGACGATCGGCGTGATGGCCGGCGAGCGCATGGTGCAGCGGCCCTACTCGGTGGCCTCGCCGCCGGCGGTCGCCGGCACCGAGGGCTACGAGTTCTACGTCCGGCGCGTCCAGGGCGGGACGTTCACGCCGATCCTGTTCGACCTGCCGGTCGGCCATCGGATGCGGATGATCGGCCCCAAGGGCAAGTTCATGCTCCTGCCCGACGACGACCGGACGCACATCTTCATCTCGTCGGGGACGGGCAACGCGCCGTTCGTCTCGATGATGCGCCAGCTGCTGATCGACGGCAGCCCGCGGCCGGCCGTGTTCCTCAACGGCGTCTCGTATGCCTCGGAGCTGGGCTACCGGGAGCGCGTCGAGGACTGGGTCCGATCGGGCGAGTACCCGGTCACGTTCGTGCCGACGGTCTCGAGGCCGGACGACCCCCGCAACGCCGGCTGGACCGGGCGAACCGGTCGGGTCGAGAAGATCCTCGGGCCGGTGCTGGACGACCTCGGCCTGACGCCCGGGAACTCGATCGCCTACATCTGCGGCAACCCGGACATGATCCTGTCGGCAGAGGAGACGCTGCTCGCCCGCGGCTACCCGGAGGCGCAGGTCCACAAGGAGCTCTACTGGCCCAAGGGCAAGGAGCCCCGCGGCATGGCGGCTGCGGACCTCGCTTCCGCGATCGAGATGGCCGAGGCGAACGCGGACGAGTAGCGGCGGTGGCGCCCGGATTGACCTCACGCATCCGCTGACACCGCGTCGGGCCCCGGCTCGTCGGTGCCGGCCTTCGGACGGTAGATCGCCCCGACGTAGACGCCCATCAGGACGACGGCGCCACCGAGCAGGAACGAAGGCTGGACGGGCTCGGCGAAAAGCACGGCCCCGAGCACGATCGCCACGAGCGGGAACTGTAGGAACGCATACGACGTGGCCGACGCAGTCCAGCGCGCTAGCACGTACAGGGCGAGCATGAAGACCCCGATCGAGCCGGGCCCGATGAGGTACGCCATCCCGAGCAACGTGTCCGCCTGGGTAGGAAACGTCCGGGGTTCAGTTGCGAAGAGACTGACCGCGATGAGGATCGTCCCGCCGAGGAGCATGCCAAGCGCATTGGCCGCCACGGGGTCGCCGGGCGGCAGGCGCTTGACGATGACGACGCTCTCGGCCTGGCAGATCCCGGCGACGAGCAGCAAGGCGATGGCGACGGTCGGCACGTTCAGGCTCAGCTGGTCCGCGGCGACGATGACAATCCCGGCCGCCGCGATCAGCGCACCAACGACCCCGAGGAGCCGTGGACGCTCGATCCCGTGGACGACCGAAAGCAAGACCGTGAGCAACGGCACGATCGCGAGAACGGTCATCGTCGTACCCGAGCCGGCGTCACCGATCGCCTGGTAGAGGAAGAAGTAGGCGAGGGCGAACCCGAACACGCCAAAGAGCACGGTGCCGAGCAGCTGGTCGCCGCGCGGCGGAGGTCGGTGCTGGATCACCATGAGCGCCAACAGGAGCGCGCCGGCAAGGACGAACCGGAGCCCGGCCGACCAGAATGGGGGCATCTCGCCGAGGACGACCTTGACGGCCGCCGCGTTCGAGCCGGCCAGGACGACGAACGCCGCGAACGCGAGTAGGACCGGACGTGACGTCAGGACGCACCTCTCTGGTTCACGCTACACCCGGGTTGCGGGTCGAAACGCCGCGCGCCCGGAGGCTCACGCGGAACGAGTGCGCGCTTGGGCGTTGCACGGTTGCAGCAACGGATCCGGCTCCGGTGTGCAGTGGTCGGACGTCGCCAGGGAGGGTCGGGACCGCCAATCTAGCGGTCAGAGCAAAGGAGACCCGACCATGACCAACCGAACCTCTACCAGGTCCGTCGACAGCCCGATCATCCCGACGCCGACCGTCGCACCCGCGGCGGCGATCGCGCGTGCCTCCGGAACCCGAATCCTCAAGAAGGTCCACGCCAGCCGGCCGGCGCTCGCCCTTTGTGACGTCGGCCCGACGCGCGCCTGATCGAGGCGCCGAGGAAGCTAACGCGCCAGACGGGCGCCGGTCGGCGCGGACAGTCGCGCGAGGAGCTCGTCCACCCGGAGGGGCTTGAGCCACGCCCGCGCGTGGAGGTCGCCCGGGATCATGATCACGTCGACCTCGCGCTCCGCGACGATCGCGCTGTTGCGCTCCGCGCGGCGGATCACGCCCGTCGTCCCGACGGGGACCCAGGGATGCAGGGGCGAGGGCGCGTAGCCGCCATCCGGCCGGACGACCAGGCCTGGGCCGGTCGGGACGTACACGAACGACGGCGGCGAGCCGGGAGCGACGAGCAGATCGCCCGCGTGGATCGACGCCCGGCACACCTCGGAGAACGCCGCCACGCGGTCCAGCGCCGACGGGTCCGCCCCGTGCCCGGCCAGCCGCCGCACGATCTCGTCCGCCTCGGGACCGTCGGGAGCGACGGCCGCCGCCTCGTAGAACCGGCCGCGTTCCTCGGGTGCCGCGCCCTCGACGTTCGCGACCAGCACGAGCCGCCGGGCGAGTGACGACTCGCGTGGCGGCGCGCCGCGCGGACTCCCACGCACGATTTCCTGTCGCATCGACGGCGATCGTGTGTGCCACGCCCGACCGGGACGCGATTCGGGGATGTCCGGGGCCGAATCGACGTGATTCCCTGCGTGGGACGCCAGTTCGTGATCGCACCGAGGCGAAACCCGGCGTATCACGCATGCACGGCCGCCGAAGGATCGGGGGTGGCCGCTGATCCCGACACAGTGTCTCTCGGTCAGGGCGCGCCGACCCCGATCACGAGGCCGACGGCGTAGGTAACACCGGCCGCCACGGCCCCGAGGCAGACCTGCCGCAGAGCCCCGTACCAGGCCGGTCGGCGCGTGAGGCTCGCGATCCCCGCCCCGAGGAGCGCCAGCGCGGCCAGGCTGACCGAGAGGCTTGCCGCGAAGGCCAGCATCCCCGCGCCGAGGAGGTATGGGACGAGCGGGATGAACGCGCCGGTCGTAAACGCGACGAAGGAGCCGAGGGCTGCGGCCAGTGGTGACCCGATCGACCGAGCATCGAGGCCGACCTCTTCGAAGATGAGCAGGCGGACAGCGTGGTCCGGATTGGCGAAGACGGCGTCGACGAATCGATCGGCCTCCTCGGGACCGAACCCGCGCTCGATGTACAGCTTCGACAGGATCGCCCGTTCTTGATCGGGGGCATCACGGAGTTGCTTGCGCTGGAAGGCCAGCTGGAAGTCGAGCAGCTCCCGCTGGCTCTGGACCGAGACGTACTCGCCGACGCCCATGCTGAAGGCGCCCGCGATGAGGCCGGCCACACCGGCGAGCACGATGATCCCGTTGTCCGAGGTCGCGCCGGCGACGCCCATCACCAAGGCAAGGTTGGACACCAGCCCATCGTTCGCCCCGAAGACGATCGGTCGAAGGACGCTGTTCGCCTTCGTTTCGTGGGGTTCCGAGGCCTCGGGTAGCGATCCGTCCTCGATCGCTGCGCTACGCATCACGACCGTCCATCGTCTCCGCGGGATGCAGGACCTGTCCGCAGGCGCGGTCGAAGCCGGTCCGAGCCTGACGCTACGTGGTCCGGCGTCGTCGGCCAAGGGCCGGACCGCCTGATTCGGGACGGCCGATGCCACCGATCGGTCCGATCGGCACTGCACCGGGCGTGTCCCGGCGTTGACGCTTGGGATCGTACCGGCCGACGTCGGCCGACAACGCCAGGTGCGACGGATCGGAACCAGCAACATGACGGTGCTTCCAGGCGACAGCGGATCCGCGGGCGCCCAGATCGATGAGATCCCAGCGACGGATCGCGTCCGGGACCCATGGGCCGTCGACGCTCCGGAGGTCATCGCCGCCCTCGGCTCAGACGCGGACCGAGGCCTCGATCCCGACGACGCGCGGCATCGTCTGATCGCGCACGGCCCGAACGAACTCCAGGAGCGCGCCGCCACGTCGGCCTGGCGCCTGCTGGCCGAACAGTTCACTAACGCGATGATCCTGGTCCTGCTCGGCGCCGCCGCCATCACCGCGGCCATCGGCGAGCTCAAGGACACCGCAATCATCCTGGTCATCGTCGCGCTCAACGGGATCATCGGGTTCGTCCAGGAATATCGGGCGGAGCGGGCGATGGAGGCGCTCAAGCGAATGACCAGCCCGTCGGCGCGCACCGTTCGTGCCGGCGTCACGAGCGTCGTCCCGGCGGCCGAGCTCGTGCCGGGCGACCTCGTCCGGCTCGACGCGGGGGATGTCGTGACCGCCGACATGCGCCTGATCGAGGCTCGATCCCTCCGGATCAACGAGGCCGCGCTGACCGGCGAATCGGAACCAGCCAGCAAGATCACGGCTCCGATCTCCGACCTCACCCCCGCGCTCGTCGCCGAACAGCGGAACATGGCCTTCAGTGGCACCGCAGTGACCTATGGGCGTGGCGTGGGCGTTGTCGTGGCAACCGGAATGGCGACCGCCCTCGGACGGGTCGCCGAACTCCTCGAGCAACACGGCAGTGGCCAGACACCGCTGCAGCGACGGCTCTCGACGCTCGGCAAGCGACTGGCGGTCGCTGCGTTCCTGGTGTGCATCTTCGTGTTCGTCAGCGGCGTGGCGCGTGGCGAGCCGGCCGACGTGATGTTCCTGGCAGCGGTCAGCCTCGCGGTCGCGGCCATCCCTGAAGGCCTGCCGGCCGTCGTGACGATCGCCCTGGCCCTGGGGGCCCGACGGATGGCTCGACGACACGCGCTCGTTCGCAAGCTGCCGGCGGTCGAGACCCTCGGGTCGGTCACGGTCATCTGCAGCGACAAGACCGGCACCCTGACCGAGAACCGGATGCTCGCCGAGCGCGTCTGGACCCCGAACGGAACCTATCGAGTGACCGGCGACGGCTACGCGCCGACCGGACGGTTCGATCCCCAGCCGATCAACGACGCCGCATTGGAGCGACTCGCCCAGGTCGCCGCCGCCTGCAACGATGCGTCGCTCCATCCCCCGACGACCCGCGATGACCCGTGGACCATCAGCGGCGATCCGACCGAGGCGGCTCTACTCGCCCTCGCCGCCAAGCTCGAGGTGGATCCGCTTGTGGTCGCCGCCGCATACCCACGGGTCGAAGAGCTGACGTTCGACCCCGAGCGACGACGGATGGCGACCATCCACACGGCCGGTGCGGAGGTCTGGGTCGCCGTGAAGGGCGCCCTCGAGGCGATCGGGCCACTCCTCGATGTCACCGAGGCTAACCTGCTGCGGCAGGCCGAGCGCGTCGCCGAGCGCTACGCCGTCGACGGATACCGCGTGCTTGCGTTCGCCGAGCGCATGATCGACGACGTCCCCGCCCGGCTCGACGACGCCGAGCACGGACTCCACCTTCTCGGGATCGTCGGGATGGCGGATCCGCCACGCGAGGCCTCGGGCCCATCGATCGCGGCCTGCCGTGCGGCCGGTATCACGCCGATCATGATCACCGGCGATCACCCGTTGACGGGCAACGCGATCGCCCGACGGATCGGCGTCCTGCGCGACGGTGGACGAAGCCTGACCGGCGCAGAGCTCGAGCAGCTCGACGACGGAGCCTTCGATGCGATCGTGGCCGACGTGGCCGTGTACGCGCGGACCAACCCGGAACAGAAGCTCCGCATCGTGGACGCCTGGCGGCGCCGTGGGGCGGTCGTCTCGATGACGGGCGACGGCGTGAACGATGCCCCGGCCCTGCGGCGGGCCGACATCGGCGTTGCGATGGGCATCAGCGGGACCGAGGTCAGCAAGGAAGCGGCCGACATGGTCCTCGCCGACGACGACTTCGCGACGATCGTCGCGGCCGTCGAGGAAGGCCGCCGCATCTACGACAACATCCGGCGCTTCGTCCGCTACCTGCTGACCACGAACTCCGCCGAAATCTGGGTGATGACACTCGCTCCGTTCCTTGGCCTCCCGTTCCCACTGCTCGCCGTCCAGATTCTGTGGGTCAATCTCGTCACCGATGGGCTGCCGGCCCTCGCCCTGGGCGTGGAGCCGACGGAGCGCGGCACAATGCACCGGCCGCCACGGTCGCCGTCCGAGTCGCTCTTCGCCCGTGGCCTGTGGCAGCACACCATCTGGGTCGGGCTGCTGATGGCGTCCGTCGCGCTCGCGGTCCAGGCGTACGCGATCAACCAGGGCTGGCCGTGGCAGACGATGGTCTTCGCGACCCTGGCGCTCCTCCAGCTCGGGCATGCGCTGGCCATCCGCTCGGAGACGGACAGCCTGTTCCGCCTCGGCCTCCGATCGAACCTGCCCCTGACGATCGCGGTCGCGGGCACCGTCCTCGTGCAGATGGCACTGATCTTCGTCCCGGCCCTGCAGCCGATCTTCGGAACGGTCGCGCTGACCCTCCCCCAGCTGGCGTTGGTCCTCGTTGCCTCCACCCTCGGTTTCGCGGCGGTCGAGGTCGAGAAGTGGTTCGGGCGTCGCCGGGCCGTACGTCGGCCGGGCAACGCGAGCGTCGGCGCAGGTCCAGGTACCGAGCGGCGCGTCGAGGACCTGCTGACCATGGCACAGGTCGACCGCGTCCGGGACGGATCGCGGGATGCGTCACGATCCGGCGGCTGAGACGCTCCGTCGAACGATCAGGACAGAAACTCCCGAGTGCAGGAGCACGTTTCGCGTCACGCTTCCGAGAAGCCAACGGTCGAGGCCGTGCAGGCATCGTGCTCCGGTCACGATGAGGTCCGCCTGGTGCTCGGCAGCCGCGGCGATGATGTCCTGCGCCGCGTCCCCGGTCCGAACCTCCGCTTGTGCTGGGATCCCGTTTCCCGAGAGCCGTGCGGCCATCGCCGAGGCGTACCGCTCGAAGCGCTCGCGCAACTCCTCGCGGTCGGGCTCGAGCGACAGGCTGCCCAGGGTGTACAGGCGCACCATCACCTCAAAGGCGGCCGAGTCGACGGGTGCGACGCTGAGAGCGGTCGCCGACAGCCCTTCGAATGCCCCCCAGCTGGCCAGCACGTCGGGAATGAGCTCCGCACACGGCGATCCATCGGTTGCCACCAGCAGACGAGATGCGCTCGACCCTCTAGCAACGAGGACCGAGCAGCTGGCGCGCTCGACGACCTCGGCTGACACCGAGCCGAGCAGCATCGATGCAATCGGACCGTGGCCCCGGGAGCCGAGCACGATGAGATCAGCGGCCAAGTCGGCGGCTGCCTCGACAATCACGCTCGACGCGCGGCCGCGGACGACGCGTCGTTCGACGGCCCAGTCGCGGCCGCTCAACGGCGCGGCCAACCGGGCCAGGGTGGCGTCCGCCTCGCGGTGCACGGCTTCCGCGGCTTCCGCAAGCGCCGCCCCATCAGCAGCCAGGGGTTCGCCAAACCACGCAACAGGAATGTCGTACGCCGTGAGCAACGTCACGGAGGACCCGCCCTGGATCGACAGCGATGCGAGCAGATCGCGAGCCTGGATCGACGACCGGGAGCCGTCGATCGCGAGGAGAATCCGCATAGTGGCCCTCCATGGGTCGAACTGGTTAGATCATCCTCCCGGCGGCACGATGGGCAACAGGGCTGTTCCTCCCCTTCCTCGGCGTCCAGCCCCATCGGAGCGGGCCCGGGCCTCCTCGCTGCAGATTTTGGTGGTGGTGGCCGGCCGCGGCGATGAGCCGTCTCGGACGGGGCTACGGGCCGTTGACGAGACCGCTGGTGTCGACCACCTGAAGGTCCGAGCCGGTGAACCTGTCCAGCTCGTGGAGCACGTCGTCGTCGAAGCGGGGGTCGCTCGCGCCGGAGACGTACCAGGGCGAGCCGTTGTCGGCCAGGATCATCCCGTACCGCTGGAGGGCGACCGCGATCACTCGCGCGTCGTCGGACAGCCCGTTGAGGTTGGCAGTCGCCTTGAGTCGCACGCGAAGCCCCATCGGGGGCAGCGACGAGCTGTGCGACGAGGACGCCTCGTGCCGCGCAGGGTAGATGTAGGTGTCGCGCGTCTGGGGTGCCGTGAACCGCAGCGCGTGCGTGATCTCGCCCGAGGCGACCTCGTCCCAGCGGACGAGCCCCGGCAGGATCGGCAGGCCCGCGGCGTCGGCGCTGGTCCAGCCGTCGGGGCGCAAGGCGTTGGATGACAGGACCCAGATCGCACCCGAGCCCGCGTGCCAGGTCCCGCTCGCGGACTGCCGGGCGGCAAACAGCTCGTACAGCTTGCAGCCGGCGCGGTCGACCATGAGCATGTGGGCGTCGGAGCCGTCCTCGATCAGCGGGAACGCCGGGATCGGGTAGGGACCCGCGTCGGATTCGTCGTCGTAGTCGAAGATCACCGTCCGCAGCGGCGTGGCCCCATCGACCACCTGGTACGGGATCCCGTAGCCCGCGTACGAGCCGAAGTCCATGTGGAACGAGCGGCCGGAGCCGATGGTCGAGATCATCGTCGAGCTGTTCGACGCGACGTCGAGGCCGTCGACGCGGGCGTTCCACACGTTGTCGGCGGGGAACACGGTGCAGTCGGGTGCGCCCTGGATGACCGGCGCGTCGACCACGTCTACGTGCTCGTCGCCGTCCATCGTCCCGTCGTTGTCGGTGTCCACGTCCTTCGGGTCGAGGTCTCGGACGACCTCGGCCAGCGTCATCAGCCCGTCGCCGTCTGGGTCCTCGCGGCCGTCGGCCTTGCCGTCGCCGTCGGTGTCCTTGAGCCCCGGGTTCGTCCCGGCCTGCTGCTCGACGCCGTTGGACAGCCCGTCGTCGCGCGTCCCCTCGATCCCGTCACGGAACCCGTCGCCGTCCGTGTCGGCGTCGCGTGGGTCGGTGCCGGCGCGGAACTCGGTGATGTTCCACAGGCCGTCGCCGTCGGGATCCTCGCGATCGTCGCGCGTCCCGTCTCCGTCGGAGTCGGCCTTCCGTGGGTAGGTGCGGGCCGCCTCCTCGCGGGCGTTGGTCAGGCCGTCGCGGTCGGGATCCTCGGCGCCGTCCTTCGTTCCGTCGCCGTCGGTGTCCTTCTTGCGGGGGTTCGTGCCCGCCAGGTACTCGTATCGGTTCCACAGGCCGTCGCCGTCGGGGTCCTCGTAGGTGTCGCGCGTCCCGTCGTGGTCGGTGTCCTTGCGATGCGGGTTCGTGTGCGTCCTGTGCCGCTCGAAGTGGTTGGGCAGGCCGTCCTTGTCCGTGTCGGAGTAGGCGTTCGCCGCACCGGGTATCCCGAGCGCACACACCACGAGCAGGCCCGCGACGGCTGCGCCGAGCGCCCTGCGTCGATTCCCGGTCATCGTCAATGTCCGCCCCTCAGCGATGGGTGGACGCGGCCGCCTTGCGCGGTCGTCATGCGGACCGTGCTCAGCGACCGCGCCCCTGCCGGCATCCTCGGTGGCGTCGGTCGCCTCGGCGATGACACAGTGGTCCTGTTCGGTGCCGCGTGGCACCGGACTCGGCGCCTCCGGCTCGACACCCGCGTCAAGGTTCCCATCGGTCGCCAAATCGGTCACGGGCTCAGCCGCCGCTGAACAGCCCGAACAGGCGCGACCCGGCGAACACGCCGAGCACGCCCGCCACGACGACCAGCCACGGCACGAGGCGCCGCGAGACCGTCACGAGCGGCCATCGAGCTCGTCCGGACAGGGCTGCGCCGAGACGTACGGCCCGCCGTCCGCGCAGGCGCCGCCGAGGTCCATCACGGCCCGCATGCCGAGGTCGAGCAGCGTGATGCACGCGGTCAGGCCGGCGACGGCGACCAGCAGCAGCAGCACGTCGCGCAGCCGCGGATCCCCGCGCCCCGGTGCGATCAACCACCACCCTCCATCGACCCTCCCGTTCGGCCGCCCATTCGGGAGTCTACGACCGCGTCAGGGGCGGACGGCCGCCATGCGATCGAGGATCAGGCGCTTCACGCCCTCGAGCGGCACGCGCTCCTGGGTCATCGTGTCGCGGTCGCGCACGGTCACCGCGCCGTCGTCGAGCGAGTCGACGTCCACGGTCACGCACCACGGCGTCCCGATCTCGTCCTGGCGCCGGTACAGCTTGCCGATCGCGGCGGTGTCGTCGTACACGGCCATGAGGTCGCGCTTGAGGTCGGCCAGCAGGCGGTGGCACGTCTCGACGATCTCCGGCCGCTTCTTGAGCAGCGGCAGGACCGCGACCTTGTACGGCGCGAGATCGGGGTGCAGGCCGAGCACGACCCGCTTCTCGCCCCGGACCTCCTCCTCGCGATAGGCGTCGATGAGGAACGTGAAGGCGGCCCGGTCGGCGCCGGCGGCGGTCTCGACGATCCAGGGGATGAAGTGTTCCTCGGTCGCCTGGTCGAAGTACTCGAGGTTCTCCCCGGTCGCCCTGGCGTGGCTGGAGAGGTCGAAGTCGCCCCGGTTGTGGATGCCCTCGAGCTCCTTCCAGCCGAACGGGAAGCGGTACTCGACGTCGATCGCCTTCCTCGCGTAATGCGCGAGCTCGTCCGGGGCGTGCTCCCGGAAGCGCAGCCTTTCGGGGGTCACGCCGTACGCCTCGTACCAGGCGCGGCGACGGGGCAGCCACGCCTCGAACGCCTCCGACGCCCCCTCCTCCGGCCGGACGAAGTACTGCATCTCCATCTGCTCGAACTCGCGCATCCGGAACACGAAGTTGCCGGGCGAGATCTCGTTGCGGAACGACTTGCCGATCTGGGCGATGCCGAACGGGATCTTCTTGCGCGAGCTCTGCTGGACGTTCTTGAAGTTGACGTAGCTGCCCTGGGCCGTCTCGGGGCGGAAGTAGACGATCGACGCGTCGTCCTCCACCGGGCCCATGTGCGAGGTGAACATCAGGTTGAACCGGCGCGGCGGGGACAGCGGGCCGCCGTCGTTGGGGCAGACGAGGCCGAGGCGATCGACGATCCCGGGGTCACGGAGGTCGGTGGCGCTGAGGTCCTCGGCCCCCGGGAGCTCGTCGAGCCGATAGCGCCGATGGCAGCTGCCGCACTCGACCAGCGGGTCGCTGAACGAGCCGACGTGCCCGCTGGTCACCCAGACCTGGGGGTGCATCAGGATCCCGGCATCGAGGCCCACGATGTCGTCGCGGTCCTGGACCATCGCCCGCCACCACGCGCGCTTGACGTTGTTCTTCAGCTCGACGCCGAGGGGCCCGTAGTCCCACACGGCGTTGATGCCGCCGTAGATCTCGGACGACGGGAAGATGAACCCGCGGCGCTTCGACAGGGAGACGATCGTGTCGAGGGCATCGACGGCAGGCGCGACGTCGTTGGGGTCGACGGTGGGGGTGGTCACAGGGGGCTCCGCTGATACACGACCGTGGAAGGGCCGCGCGGGATGACTGGTCGCCGGATGGTAACAGAGCGGTCGCCGTTGCCCGGTTCCCTCCTCCGCGCCCGGCCGCTGCTCGCTGGGCGAGCACTGCAGCGGTTTTCGCGCGTCCTTGCTCGGCGGGCGAGCCGTTCGGCGGCTCGGAAGGCCAGGAACCGTCAGATTGCACGCTGACCGAGCCGTTCAGGGGCTCTACCGCTGCAGCGCTCGCTGGGCGAGCAACGAGCTTCGGCGTTCGTGCCGTGCACGCTCATCCAGCCACGGGTCAGAGCACCCCGAACCCGGCCAGGGCCTTGACCATGAACCAGATCCCGAACACGACGCCCAGGCCGATCATGAGCGGCCGGTTGTAGCGAGCGAGAGCCTGCGATACGCGCTCCAGCATGGGACCGGCACGGCCAGGCGCCGCGTCGGCGAGGGCCACCAGTGCCAGGTGGATCGACTCCGCCGCGACGACGAACACCAGGAAGGTCGCGATCGCGCCCGACTGCCCAAGCCCGGCCTCGGCGATGACCCCGATCGCGCCGAGGGTGAATGCCCACAGCTTCGGGCTCAGGGCGACGACGCCCGCGCCGAACAGGAGAGCGCGGCTCGGGGTTGCCGAGGCCATCATCGCCATCCATGCCGGCGGTGGCGCGTCGTCGTCCGGCTCGTCGAGCAGCTTCCGGGCGGCGCCCACGAGGAACAGAACCGCGACGACGAGCAGCAGCGTCGAGGCGATCGGCCCGGGACGGTCAGGCCCCTCTGCCTCAGCCACGCCGGTCCCGATCACGAAGCCGAAGACGATCCCCTGAGCCAGCCTGACGACCGTCATCCCGGCGACCCACGCCACCGCCGGGAGCCGCCCGACCTCCGAACGCAGAAGCAGGACGGTCACCGTGATCTGCACGGGCAGGATCGCACTGCCCACGATGAGCGGCACCAACGCCGTCCAGAGATCGTTCACCCGGCACCTCGATCGACACGCCGCCGACCCGCGCAGTCTGCACTGCCGCACCCCGACCCGGGGGGGTTGACACGGGGTCGTAAATTCGGTCACACGACCGAGGTCGGTCGATCGACCGACTGACGTCGGTCAGGCGACTCGGTCGAATCCGAAGGCACGGAGGATCCCGCAGATGGCGTACGACATCGAAGGCAGGCTGCTCGAGGTCTGCACCTGCAACGTGCTCTGCCCCTGCTGGGTCGGCGAGGACCCGGACTACAAGACGTGTGACACCGTCATCGCCTGGGGAATCGAGAAGGGCTCGATCGAGGGCGTGGACGTCGCCGGCCTGACCATGGCTGTGTCGGCGCACATCCCCAACAACATCCTCGTCCCCAAGTCGTGGAAGGCCGTGGTGTTCGTCGACGACCGGGCGACCCCCGAGCAGGAGGGGGCGATGATCAAGCTGTTCACCGGGCAGCTCGGCGGCGCGGTCGCTGACCTGGCCGGCCTGATCGGCGAGGTCGTCGCCGTCGAACGCGCTCCGATCACGTTCAGCGTCCAGGGCGGCAAGGGCCGGCTCACGATCGGGAACCTCGTGCACGCCGACATGGCGCCGTTCATCGGCGCAACCGGCAACCCGACGACGCTCGCGGAGACGGTGTTCAGCACGATCCCGGGCTCGCCCGTGTACGCGAGCAAGGCGTCCGCGTACACCAAGGACGGGAGCCGCCACGGCATCCCGAGCGTGGACCTCAAGGACCACAACGCCCTCCAGGGCCACTTCCGCTTCGCGGCCTGACGCAGGACGCCCGATGTTCGCGGTCGGCCACCTCCGCGACCCGCGGCGCGACCGGGCGATCCTTGCCGGATCGCTCGTCGCGCTGTCGGCGCTCGCCTGGCTCAGCCTGTGGGCGTGGTCGGCGTCGCCGTACGCCCCGTACCTGCACCACGAGGGCGGGGTCGCCCCGATCCCGGTCGAGGCGCTCCTGTTCTCGCTGGGCTGGCTGCTGATGATCGTCGCGATGATGCTGCCGTCGAGCGTGCCGCTCGTCGTCACGTTCGGCGCGATCGTCGGCCGCCGGCCGCAGCCGCGGCGGCTGGTCGCCCTGCTGATCGCGGGCTACCTCGTCGTGTGGGGCGCCTTCGGCCTCGCGGCCTGGGCCCTCGACCGGGGCATCCACGCGGCCGTCGACGCGCTCCCGTGGCTCGCGGCGCATCCCCAGCTGATCATGGGCTCGACGCTCGCGATCGCCGGCCTGTGGCAGTTCAGCCCGCTCCGGGCCCGTTGCCTCGAGGAGTGCCGCAGCCCGCTCGGCTTCGTCATGAACCACTGGCGGGGCGTCGACGTCTGGCGCGAGTCGTTCCGCATGGGCATCGCGCACGGCGCGTTCTGCGTCGGCTGCTGCTGGTCGCTGATGCTGGTGATGTTCGGCGTCGGCCTCGGCAGCGTGCCGGCGATGCTCGCCCTGGGGATGCTCACGGCGGTCGAGAAGAACATGCCCTGGGGCGGCCGTCTCACGCGTCCGCTGGGCTTCGCGCTGATCCTGGCTGCCGTGTACTCGGTGGCCTCGGTCACCTGATGGGGTCGTATCCTCGTGACACCGTGGATGACGCCGTTGCCGTTCCGGAGACCCGGGCCGAGCGCCGGGATCGCGCGACCGCCGACACGCGCGCGACGATCCTTGCCGCCGCCCGCGAGCGGCTGCTCGCCGTCGGCTACACGAACCTTTCCACGCGGGCCGTCGCCGATGCCGCCGGCGTCCCGCTTAGCCAGATCCACTACCACTTCGGCAGTCGGCAGCAGCTCGTCCTCGACCTGCTCGAGGCGGAGAACGAGCGACTCCTCGCCCGCCAGCGCACGATGTTCGGGGGACCCGAGCCGTTGTGGCGGCAGTGGGAGCGGGCGTGCGACTACCTCGACGCGGACATCGAGTCCGGCTACGTCCGGATCCTCCAGGAGATGATCGCGGCCGGCTGGTCCGACACGGAGGTCGCGACGAAGGTCCGCGAGTACATGCTCGGCTGGTTCCGGCTGCTGACGGACGTCGCGGAGCGCGAGGCGACCCGCCTTGGCGGCCTCGGGCCGTTCGAGCCTCGCGAGGTCGCGGCCCTGATGGGTCTGCCGTTCACGGGCGCCGAGTCGCTGATCCTGCTCGGCATGCCCGAGGACGAGTTCCCTGCGCGCGCGGCCCTGCGCAAGCTCGGCACGTTCATCCGGGCGATCGAGGAGCGGTGACGTGGTGGCGCAGGCGGTCGGTTCGGACACGCGCGCCGGGCGAGAGCCGTCGCGGGCGGCGTATCCCGACGAGACTGGCTTCGTCGAGCGTGACGGCGTGCGCGTGTACTGGGAGCGCTACGGAGACGGCAGCCCGACGATCCTCCTGATGCCGACCTGGTCGGTGCTGCACTCCCGGCACTGGAAGGCCCAGATCGCATACCTCGCTCGCCACTTCCGCGTCGTGACGTTCGACGGGCGAGGCAACGGACGCTCCGACCGGCCGGATTCGGCGGCCGCCTACCTGGATACCGAGTTCGCTCGTGACGCCGTCGCGGTGCTGGATGCGAGCCGCACGGACCGGGCTGTCGCTGCGGGGCTTTCGATGGGGGCCGGATATGGGGCCCGGCTGGCCATCGATCATCCGGATCGCGTCCTCGGACTGGTGTGGTTCGGCCAGTCGATCCCGTTCGATGACCCCTCCCCGGACGCGCCGTCCGATGGGTACGACCCAGCATTCGAGGAACGCCGCCCCGAAGACGACGCCGACGAGTGGTGGCGCTACAACGTCCATTTCTGGCGCCGGGACTGGCCGGCATTTGCCTGCTGGTTCTCGGGCGAGAAGATCTTCTCCGAGCCGCATTCAACGAAACAGGTCGATGACAGCGTCGGCTGGTTCATGGAGACCAACCCCGAGACGATCATCGCGACGAAGCGCGCGCCCTTCCTCCGGCCGCCCGACGATTGGGAGCCGGGACCGCCGACGCCCGGCCGCAGGCTGCGGTTCCTGGGGCAGATCCGATGCCCGATCCTGATGGTCCACGGCACCGATGACCGGCTCACCTCGATCGGGCATGCGCGCCGGCTCGCGGCTGGCTTGGGCGCACGCCTCATCGAGATCGAGCGAGGTGGGCATTCGCCGATCGCCCGTGACCCGGTCCGGGCCAACCTGCTGATCCGCGACTTCGTGCGCGGCCTGGAGCCGGTCCCGTGACGCTCACCCCGGACGCCCCGGCGACCTGCTTCGATCGAGACAGCGGGCGAGCCCGGCTGCCCGACGCGACCGGATTCGCCACGGCCTCCGACGGCATCCGGCTGGCGTGGGACGTCTACGGCGCGGGCGAGACCACGATCGTGCTGCTCCCGTCGACGCCGATCGTCCACTCGCGCCAGTGGAAGGGCCAGATCCCGTACCTCAGCCGCCACTACCGGGTGGTGGCCTACGACGGCCGCGGCAACGGCCGCTCCGACCGGCCGGTCACCCCGGAGGCGTACCTCGACGACCGGCTGGTCGAGGACGTCGCGGCCGTCATGGACTCGAGCTCCACGCCGCGGGCGGTGCTCGTGGGTCTGTGTGCGGACGGCGTCTGGCGGGCAATTCGTCTCGCGGCGGAGCGCCCCGAGCGGGTCCTCGGCATCGTCGCCTTCGCCGTGGGCGTCCCGAGGCTGTCGCCACCGCACCGGTATCGGAAGCAGTACTCGTTCGACGACGAGCTGGCGACCGACGAGGGCTGGGCCAAGGTCAACCGGCACTACTGGCGGCGTGACTATCCCGGGTTCGCCCGGTTCTTCTTCTCCGCCATCACGACCGAGCCGCACTCGACGAAGGTCATCGAGGACGCCGTGCAGTGGGCGATCGACGGGTCGGTCGACGCCATGCTGGCCGAAGGCGCAACACCGTTCGACACGGACCTGGCCACGATCGAGGCGACCTGCGCCGCCGTGCGCTGCCCGATGGTCATCGTCCACGGGACCGAGGACCACTGCCAGCCGGTCGCCCGGGCGCCTCGTCTCGCGGAGCTGACCGGGGGGCGGCTCGTGATCGTCGAGGGCGCGGATCACATGATCCCGGGCCGGCACCCGGTGCTCGCGAACCTGCTCATCCGCGAGTTGGTGGACTCCCTGCCGGGAGCCGGTCGATGACGGCGCCCGCGGCCCCGGCGGAGCGGGCGGCCACCAGCGACCACTCGCGTGCCCATCAGCCGGTCATGGCCGGCTTCGTCGAGCGCGGCGGCGTGCGGGTGTTCTGGGAGCGCTACGGGGTCGATGAGCCGGTCGCCCCGACGCTCCTGCTGATGCCGACCTGGCACATCGTCCACTCGCGATGCTGGAAGTTCCAGGTCGCGGACCTCGCCCGCCGTGCGCGCGTGCTGACCTTCGATCCGCGCGGCAACGGGCGTAGCGACCGCCCACGCGAACCCGCGGCGTACGACCGGCGCGAGTGGGCCGAGGATGCCGTCGCGGTCCTCGACGCCAACGGCGTGGAGCGGGCAGTCGTGGTCAGCTGGTGCGACGAGGGGCAGGCGCTGCACCTGGCGACGGACCACCCCGATCGGGTCGCTGGCCTCGTCCTGTTCTCGGGCTATCCGCTCGCGGCGACGCTGCTCGACGACGAGCAGGAGGGCAGGACCGCAGCGGCGCGGGTCGCCGACTGGCCCGGCTATGTGGCCTACTTCTTCGACCATTGCTTCGAGGAGCCACATTCGACGAAGGCGATCGAGGACGCCCTGGGCTGGGGCCTCGAGACCGAGGCCACCACCATCAACCTCGAGGACGAGCCCGCGTCCACGCGATCCCCGGCCGCCAGGGCCCTGGCCGCGCGCGTGCGCTGCCCGGCCCTCGTCGTCGCCGGCACGGCCGACGCCATCACCGACCCGCTGGGCGCGGTCGAGCTCGCCCGGCTCCTGCGCGGCGAGCTCGTCCTCGAGCCGGGCACCGGCCACGGGCCGTCGATCCGCCAGCCCGTCCACGCCAACCTCCTCCTTCGCTCGTTCGTGGAGACGACCATGCCTGCGACCTCGTCGGCGCCCGCGCCCCAGCCGATCACCTGGACCCGGGCGCTGAACCGGAAGCGACGCGCGCTCTACATCTCGTCGCCGATCGGCCTCGGCCATGCCCAGCGCGACGTCGCGATCGCGGACGAGCTGCGCAAGCTCCACCCCGACCTCGAGATCGACTGGCTCGCGCAGCACCCGGTGACCAGGGTCCTCGAGGCCCGGGGCGAGCGGATCCACCCGCTGAGCGCCGACCTGGCGTCGGAATCGGCCCACGTCACCAGCGAGTCGTCCGAGCACGACCTGAACGCGTTCCAGGCGATCCGGCGGATGGACGAGATCCTGGTCGCGAACTTCATGGTCTTCCACGACGCCGTGGAGGAGGGCGAGTACGACCTCGTGGTCGGCGACGAGGCCTGGGACGTCGACCACTTCCTGCACGAGAACCCCGAGCTCAAGCGCACGGCGTTCGCGTGGCTGACGGACTTCGTGGGCTGGCTGCCGATGGCCGAGGGCGGCGAGCGCGAGGCCTTTCTCACGGCCGACTACAACGCCGAGATGATCGAGCACGTCGAGCGCTTCCCGCGGATCCGCGACCGTGCGATCTTCGTCGGCGAGCCGGAGGACATCGTGCCCGACGACTTCGGGCCCGGGATGCCCAACATCCGCGACTGGACGGAGCGCCACTACGCGTTCAGCGGCTACGTGACCGGCTTCGACCCGACGCCCCTGATCGAGACCCGGGAGGAGCTGCGGCGCGAGCTCGGCTACCGATCGGACGAGCGCGTGGTCATCGTGACCGTGGGCGGCTCGGGGGTCGGCGAGGCGCTGCTGCGGCGGGTCATCGCGGCCTACCCGGCGGCGGCGCGCAAGGTCAACGGCCTGCGCATGATCGCGGTCGCGGGGCCCCGCATCGACCCCGATCGCCTGAGCGCGCCGCCCGGCGTCGAGGTGCGCGCCTACGTCCCCGAGCTGTACCGGCATCTCGCCGCGTGCGACCTCGCGGTCGTCCAGGGCGGGCTGACGACGACGATGGAGCTCGCGGCGGGCCGACGCCCGTTCCTGTACTTCCCGCTCCGGAACCATTTCGAGCAGAACCGCCACGTCCGTTATCGCCTCGAGCGGTACGGCGCCGGCCGCTACATGGACTACGACGCGTCGGACCCGGACGTCATCGCCGACGCCGTCGCCGAGGAGATCGACCGGCCCGTCACGTCGCGTCCGGTCGAGCGCGACGGCGCCGCCAGGGCCGCCGCGCTGATCGCGCCGCTGGTCTAGCCGGTCGTCGAGACGGCGGGCGCCTGCGAGGCGGCTGACGACGCCGCCGGCAGCGCCTGGGCGAACAGCCGGAGCGCGTTCTCGCCCATCACCGCGCGGATCGTCGCGTCGTCGAGCCCGGCCTCCAGCAGCGCGTCGGTGAGCCCCGGCAGGCCGGCGGCGTCGAACGGGACCGGCACCGCGCCGTCCCAATCGGATCCCAGCGCGACGTGTTCGGCGCCGATGACGCCGACGGCATGGACGATCGCCCGTGCGATGGCCGCCGCGTCGTGGCCGCCCGTGGCGGTGTCCCAGAAGCCGATGCCGACCAGGCCACCCGTCGCGGCGATCCCGCGCAGTTGGTCGTCGGTGAGGTTGCGGCCGTTGGCGGCCGTCGCACGGACGCCGGTGTGCGACGCGACGACGGGCCGGCGGGCCATCCCCAGCACGTCGTCGATCGTGGCGGCCGACGCGTGGGCCACGTCGAAGATCAGGCCGCGCGCCTCCATCTCACGGACCAGGTCGCGGCCGAGCGGCGTCAGGCCGCCCTTGGCGACCCCGTGCGCCGACCCGCCGTACGCGGTGTCGAAGAAGTGCGCGGGGGAGATCATGCGGAAGCCCGCCTCGACCATCGCGTCGAGCGTCGACAGGTCGGGGCCCAGCGCGTGTGCCCCCTCGATCGCGAGCACGCCGGCGGTGAGGCGGGGGTCGGTCGCCCTCGCCTCGAGATACGCCGCGAGCTCCTCGCGCGTGCCGATCAGCCGGAACGCGCCGTCCGACCGGGCGGCGAGCCGGTGTGCCCGGTCCGCCAGGAACAGGGCCCGCGCCGGCAGGCTGCGCCAGGTCCGTGGCGGCCAGCGCCCGGCGACGGCGACGCTCGTCACGTCGTCGCTGCGGTCGTCGTTGCGCTCGATGTTGAGATGCCGCGGCGACTTGACGGCGGCCGAGAACACCTGGAGCGCCACGCCGCCCTCGATCATCCGCGGCACGTCGAGATGGCCGCGGGTCCCGCGGACCAGCAGGTCCCGGCCGAACAGCAGCGAGTCGGCGTGCATGTCGACGGCCCGGATCGTCGCGTGCAGGGCGAACGCACGCTCGGAGGGGCGGGGCTTCGGGGCCGTGATCGCGTTCAGGCGCCGCTCCACCCGGCCGATCAGGTGGTCGAGAACGGGGCCCGCGGCGGCCAGCCCGGCGAGCGCCGCCGCGCCGCCGGCGACCGCGACCCGACGACGCGTGCTCACGCGCCGAACGCGCGGCCGCGGGTCGGATGGATCCAGACCGGGATGTTGTAGATGGTCTGCATCTCCTCCGCGGAGTTCAGCATCTCGCGGATCCACTCGCCGTACTTGGCGAGGTAGGCGGCGTTCTCGGTCACGGGCGGCGTGGCCTCGTCGATCCGCGCCTCGCCCTCGAGGATGACGATGTCGTTGCCCCGGCCGTCGTCGTCGAGGTGGAGCGCCACGCGCGGGTTGGCCCGGACGTTGCGGTTGCGCTTCGCCCGCCGATCGCTGTACACGAGGACCTCGCCGTCGACCCACAGGAACCAGATCGGGAACGTCTGCGGCTGGCCCTCGGGCGTCACCGTCGTCAGCCAGCCGATCATGTCGGTCCGGAGCCGCTCCAGCGCATGCGTGTCGGCGTCGGTGCCGGCGTCGAAGACCATCCGGGTTTCTCCTGCTGGGGTCGTGAACGGGGGTTGGAGTCGAGCCGTACGACGCGCGGGCGTCAGTCGGTCGTTGGCGCCCAGCCGGCGGCCGTTATGCGGGCGCCGCCGGTGCCACCGCCGCCTGGCGGCGCGATCGGACCTCGTCGAGGAACGCGAGCGAGCGCGGGTCGCGTTCGAGGGCGACCCGCATGAACTCGCGCATCGCGGCTTCCACCTCGCGGTCGACGCCCTCCGGCAGGCGCAGCGCCGCGATCGCCTCGATGTCCAGGCGCTGGTATGCCTTGAGGAGCTTGAGCGCCTCGAGCGACAGGCGGGTCCGGTCCGCGGGCGGCCCGGGGCATCGCCCACACAGCACGCCGCCGAGTGGCGGCACCCAGCGGAAGGTCTCGCTCGCCTCGAGCATCCGGTCGCACTCGACGCACCGGTCCACCTCGGGTCGCTGGCCGAGCTCGTCGGCGAGGTGCATCTCGTACCAGCGGGCGACGCGCCCGGGCGCCATGCCCGCGTCGAGCAGCTCGTACGCCCGATGCAGGAGGGCGTACAGCGGCTCGGCGGCATGCCGCTCCTCGAGCGACCGGTCCGCGAGCTCGGCGAGATACCAGGCGGTCGCCGTGCTCTCGAGGCGATCCCGGAGCTGCAGCCAGGCGTGACCGACGTGGACCTCGGTCACGACGTCGAAGGTGCGGCCGCGAGCGAGCGCGACCCGGAGCTCGGCGAACGGCTCGAGCGACCCGCCGAGGCGGGATGTGGGGCGGCGGATCCCCTTCGCGATGGCCTTGAGCTTGCCGTCATGCGGCGTGATCAGCGTCAGCACGCGGTCGGCCTCGCCCAGATCGAAGCGCGACAGCACGATCGCATCGGTGACGTAGCGGCGCGGCGCGGGCATCCCCGCGACGGTACACCCGGTCCCGCCGATCGTGACATGGCCGATCCCGGCGTTGCCGCCTGCGCCACTCGCTCACGCACGATCAAAATGCGCTCGCTCGCGAGCTCGCCTGGCGCCTTGGGCTCGGCGCGTTCGGGGTGGATGTTCTACGTGATCGCCGATGCTACGCAGTTCGGGCTCCGCCTAACGCCTGACGAGGGTGGCGACATCGTGCGCATCGGCGAGATGATCAAGGCCGCTGCGAAGGAACAGTGCCCCATCGTGCATCCGGAACAGCCAGGGTTCGACGGCGTGACGATCGCGCAGCTGTCGGGCCCACCGCTGCGCGATGACGCCGACTGGCAAAATTGCGTGGTCGTGTCGACGGGAGAGCTGGACTGGAGCAAGCCGAGCACGTGGACGGGTGCCATTGATCGCTCGCCGTGTGGTACGGGCACGTGCGCGAAGACGGCAACACTCTACGCGAAGGGAAAACTCGGGCTGAACCAGGACTTTCGGCACGCGGGTGTGTTAGGCACCGTGTTCACCGGCCGGCTCGTCGAGGAAACGAAGGTCGGCAACTACACCGCAGTCGTCCCGACGCTCGGCGGCCAGGCGTGGATTACGGGTATGGCAACGTACGTCGTCGACCCGGAGGATCCGTTCCCCGAGGGGTTCACGGTCGGCGACATCTGCCAGTTGCAGGGCGACACGCACGTCCTTCTGGCCGCGTACTTCGATGCGAACTGCCTTCCCTTCCGGATACTGAACGGCGTCGTCGATCAACCGCAGCACGGGCGCGGGAAGCTTCCTGGCGTGCGCGAGCGCCACGGCACTCGGCCCGAGCGCGAGACTCGCTCGGAAATGCTGATCCAACGGCTTGAGATACAGAACCGCCCGTTGCCTCCGCTTGAGCCGTAGCGCCCAACCGTGCTTCTGCCCGCTGAACACCCACTCCTCGACGATTGAGCAAACTGACGATGCACCTCGTCGCGCATCGCGTTCCAGGCCGCCATCGTCGGCCCGAGTGTCTGCTCCAGCGCGGCGTCAGTTGGTGGAGCCGGCTTGGTCGCCAACGCTACGGTGACGCCAATGGATGGCCGATTTCCCAGTGGTGTCCGAACGGATCGACGACGCGACCCAGTCGCCACCCGTACTCCTCCTTCACCGGGACCACGACCTGAGCGCCCGCCGCCACCGCCCTCGCGAACATCGCGTCGGGATCGGGAACCGTGAGGATCATTCGCGTCGTCGATCCATTCACCGTTTCGGGACTGAAGTTCCCATGTGCCGGCGACTCATCGGCCACCCAGAACTCCGCGCCCTCGACCGAGAGTCGCGCCACGACCGCACCGTCAGGCGACTCGATGAGGAAGACCTCCGTCGCGCCAAACGCAGTCTTGTAAAACTGCACTGCGCGCGCGCCGTTTCGAACGGACAGCATGGGTGCGATGGAATACGCAACGGCTGGGCGTGCAACGGTGTCGCCACTCATCCATTCCCCCTGTTCTCAACGTTCGGCGGTTGGCACGACTCGAACACGAGGCTAGCGCGCCGAGGGTGCGTCAGCAATACCGACTCACGGGGGGCCGAGGGTGACGCGACGATATTTCACCGTCGAAGCGTCCTGTGGTCGAATGCTCAACGACGGACGACCCAGCATCGCCAATTCGAGAAACCGTAACGTGCAATACGCGATCGTCTGATGGACAGCATCGACGCTGGCGCCGTCTGCGGTACCGGCGCGCCCGAGATTGTCGAGCACCGCGTTATGGCTGGTCGCGAGGATCTGCAGATCAAGCATCGGCGCCGTCAGGCGCCTGACGAACGCGGAGTCGTAGATCGTCCCATGCGGGTTCGCTGACCCTCGCACGAAGATCCCGGTGTACGTCGGATCCTAACCGGCCTCGTTGCCCGTGCGCATCCAACAGGCTACTTTTAGCGAACACGTTTGCGTCCGAAGTCGGTACACTTTCGGGGCCATGACCATCTCGAGCGACATCGACCTGTCCGTCCTCATCGCGGACACCGAGGCGGAGATCATGCGGGTCGTCGACGACCGCGACGCGTCGACCGCCGGCGTCTACGAGATGATCCGCTACCACCTCGGGCTCGACGGCGACGACGGCCCGCGCGGGAAGCGCATGCGGCCCCTCCTCGGGCTGCTGGCCTTCATGTCGATCACGGGCGACCATCGCGCCGCCCTGCCGGGCGCCGCCGCGGTGGAGCTGGGGCACAACTTCAGCCTCGTCCACGACGACATCGAGGACGGCGACGTCGAACGACGCCACCGGCCGACGCTGTGGTCGCTCCACGGCGTCCCGCAGGCGATCAACACGGGCGACCTGATCTTCAGCCTCTCCCGTATCGCGCTGCACCGGCTGTCCGACCTCGGCTTCAGCGACACCAAGGTGCTGCGGCTGATGCGCCTGTACGACGAGACTTGCGTCAAGCTGTGCGAGGGGCAGTACCTCGACATCGCGACGTCGGCGTCCGACGAGCCGATGTCGGTGGAGCTGTACTTCGACATGATCGGCCGCAAGACGGCCGCCCTGATCTCGGCCTCGATCGAGGCGGGGGCGCTGCTTGCGACCGACGACGACGAGGTGATCGCGCGCTACCGTCGCTTCGGCTGGTCGCTGGGGCTGGCGTTCCAGGTCAACGACGACCTGCTGGGGATCTGGGGCGAGGCGCAGGCGACCGGCAAGGAGCCCACCGACCTCGCGCGCCACAAGAAGACGCTGCCCGTCCTGTACGCGATGCAGCATGGGTCGGCGGAGGACCGGCGGCGGCTGTCCGAGCTCTACCTGACCAACGACCCGGACCAGTCGGACGTCGCCGAGATCATCGACATCCTTGACCGCACCGGAGCGCGCGAGTACACCCGCGGCGAGGCGCGCCGGCATCGCGATGCCGCCCTCGACGAGCTCGACGGGATGGCGGTCCTCGACCCCGCCGCCCGCGCGCAGCTGGTCGGGATCATCACCTCGGTGATCACCGCCTAGTCGGGCAGTCAGCGTCTTTCCGACCGGGTTGCGTTCCAGGCTCCGCCCGGCGGCCCCGCCCAGACCAGCGCCCCATGACCGGCAGGACCGATCACGTCACCATGTTCATAGACCACTCGGCCCCGCGAGATCGTGTGCGCCGGCCAGCCGACAACGCCCATTCCCTCGAATAGCTCGAGATCGGCTGCCGACTGGAGAGTTGCGCCGGTCAGCTGGCGTCGTTCTCTCGGATCGAGGATGCACAGATCGGCATCAGAACCGACTGCGATCGTGCCCTTCTGCGGGTAGAGACCAAAGATTCGGGCCGGATTCGTCGCCGTCAGCTGGACGAGGCGGTTGACGGAGATGCGTCCTTCGCGCACACCGATGGAAAACAGCATCGGGAGGAGCGTCTCCAAGCTCGCGACGCCCCTGGGGACCGAGTCGAACGTGTCACCCGGCTGGTATTTCTGTGCGGTCGTGAAGCCGACGTGGTCACTGCCGACCGTGTCGATCACACCAGCGGCCAGCGCTTCCCACATCCGGGCGAGATCCTCTGCGCTCCGAAGCGGAGGCGTGCCGATGAAGCGGGCCGCAACGTCGTCGGCGGCGTCGTAGCGGTCCGCCGTCAGGTAGAGATACAGGGGACGGGTCTCGACAAACACCGTCGCGCCGCGGCTGCGCGCGGCGAGCACCGCGTCCAGTGCTGCACCCGCGGACAGGTGCACGACATAGGTGGGTACGCCCGCGACCGCGCCGAGGCAGACCGCGTTCGTCGTCGCCGCGATCTCGGCCTCAATGGGCTTCGACGCGGCGTAGTAGCGAGGGGCCGTGTTGCCGGCGTCGAATAGCTGTTTTCGGCGGTAGTCGACGATCGCGCTGTCCTCGCAATGAAACATGGCGATCCCGCCGGCCTTCCCGATGCGCGCCAGCAGGCGCAGGTACTTCGGGCCGTTCGCGAGAAAGTCCGGATGCGACGTGTAGAACTTGAAGGAGCGGCAACCGCTTGCGACGACCGACGCGACCTCGTCGATGAACTCATCCTGGAGCGTCGTGATCGCGACGTGCAATGCGACGTCCACGACGGCCGACGCGGCGTCGGCGACGACGCGATCGATCGCCTGGCCGAGTGACTCACCCCCGAGCGGGTAGACGAAGTCGCACACCGTCGTGATCCCACCGGCGGCCGCACCGCGTGTCCCCTGGGCAAAGCCATCCGCTGGTCGGCGCTCATCGGGAAACGGCCAGACGCTGTTCAGATGCGTATGCGGATCGACGCCCCCGGGAAGCACGAGCCTGTCGGTGGCGTCGATGACGCGGTGACCAGTGAGCGGTTCGGGCGAGATGGCAGCCACCTTTTCGCCCCGGATGCCGACATCGCCCCGCCAACTCGCGTCCTCCGTGATGATCATGCCGCCGCGCACGACGAGGTCGTAGGTGGCGCTACTCATCACGTTCGTGGTCACCGTTCGTGCCGCCTTCGGTCGATGTCCCACCGCGAGCTCGGACGATCTCCCACCATCGACGCCGGCGCCCCTCGCGAGCGACCTCGAGTGCCTCGGCGTCCCATGACTCGGGGGTGAGGTGCGGCTCGTATGAACGAAGCGACGCGGCGACATCTTCGGCGAATGCCCGCGGGACGATGACGATGCCCTCCTCGTCGCCGACGACGACGTCGCCAGCCTCGACGATCACGCCGCCACATTGGATCGGCACGTTGATCTCGCCCGGACGCTGCTTCGGCGGGGAGAACGCACTGATTGACCGACTGAACACCGGAAGGTTCATGGCCTGCAGCTCGGCGACGTCACGCCAGCCACCATCGACCACCGCGCCGCGCAGCCCGTCGCGGACGGGCAGGACGAGCGAACCGGCTCCTGTCGCACAGGCATCTGTCCCCCGCCAGTCGATCACGAGGACGTCGTTGGGCTCCACCATTAGCAGAGCACCGTGCACGGTCAGGTTGTCCCCTGGCGGCGCCTTGACGGTGAGCGCCTGGCCCACGAGGCGCGGCATCGGCAGGTAGATCGGACGGATGTCGCTATCAAGCGTGTAGAGCTGGCCGACCGCGTCACTGAGATCGGGCAGGTAGGCGGTGGCGAACCGGTCGAGCAGCTCCGCCCGGATTGCCGGCGCGTGCCCGAGGATGCGCGGCGGAATGGCGGGCTGGTGACCGAAGTCCGCCGTCACACGGATGGTCCCGCTCGGAACGGGTGCAACGGAAGTCCCGATGACGGCCAGTCGTCGACCACCAGGACACTCCCGCCATCGGCGTCCGTGATGAGCAGGGTGCCCGCCGGGCTGAGCGCTACGTTCGTGTACTTGCTGCTGCTCCCCGGCTCCAGGACATCGACCAGGACCCCGGTCGGGCCGTACGTCTGGATCTGCCCCGGCCGCCCGCCCTCCCCGACAGCGGCCACGATCAGGTTGCCCTGGTCGTCGAAGCAGAAGCCATCCGGGAGGCCGGCGGCGATGCGGACATAGTCCTCTGGAGCACCCAGGCCGAACGGCGTCAGCGGGAAGCGAACGATCCGTCGCTCGCCCGTGGAAGCCACGAAGAGCGCATCGTCATCGACACCGAATGCGATCCCGTTCGGATACCAGGGAACCGAGCACAGGAGCTCCGCCTCGCCGCTAACAGGGTCGCATCGCCAGATGCGACCATCATCGCGCCGCGATCGACCGCGGGTCGGGTCCGTTAAGTAGAGGAGGCCCCCGGGCCCGAAGCACAGGTCGTTGGGCGAGACCGGGTCCTGGGTGACCCAGTCGACGCGCCCGCCGGCGCGAACGACCTGGATACCGCCGGTCACGTAGGGCCAGCGACGCGCCGGACGAGTGCCGCCATTCTGGGCGACGTAGATGCTCGGGCCGACGCCATCGTGCGGTCCTTCCGTGGCGCCGTTCGGGCCGCCGCCGGTCACGGCGAGCACCGTCGCCTCACCATCACGGACGCGGTAGACGCACCCGCGGTCGATCGACGTCACGACAAACTCGCCCGCCTGCGTGATGACCGGGCCTTCCGTGAAGCCAAGGTCGCTCACCATCGTGCGGACCGGCACGGCAGTCAGGCGTGAGCAAGCAGTCGGGCGCGCTGCGCCTGATCGTTCGCGATGTCGATAACCGTCCACGCCATGGCGATCGCCCCATCGATGACCGCCTTGTCTGCCGGAGGGCGCGCGCACTGCGCCGTGAACTCTGGTTGATGGTTGACCGACGGGAGAGAGTCGATCCCGATGAACGGATGGATGGACGGCACCACGAGGGAGACGTTGCCCATATCCGTGGAGCCCGACGCGCGATCCAGCACGGTGAACGTCCGTCCGAGTGCCGTGGCATTGCGGGCATACGCCGCCGCGAGGACGGCATCATGGTCGACCTGTGCGTAGGGCTTGTCACCGCCCTCGATCACCATCGTCGCCCCGCTGGCCAGCGCACCCGCTTCGAAGCAGTGGACGACACGATCCCGGACCGACTGCAGCCCGTCGATCCTGGGCGAGCGGACCATGTAGCGCGCAGAGGTGTGCGCCGGCACGATGTTGGGCGCGTCGCCACCCTTGGTCACGATCCCGTGGATCCGATCTGACGGATCGATGTGCTGGCGCAGCAGCCCGATGGCAGTCTGGGCGACGACGAGCGCATCGGCCGCGTTGATGCCCAGCCACGGCCACGCGGCCGCATGTGCCTCCTTGCCCGTGTAGAGCACGTCGAACAGCGCCGCCGCACTCATCTGAGGGGTGGCGACGTCATAGGGGTGAGGGTGGACCATCATCGCCGCGTGGACGCCGGCGAACGCTCCTCGCTCAAGCAGGACGATCTTGCCGCCGGCGTCGCCCCGCTCCTCGGCCGGTGTGCCGATAACGGAGACCGAGATATCCAGGTCGCCAGCGAGATCCGCGAGCCCGATCGCGGCCCCAAGGGCGGCCGTCGCGATGATGTTGTGCCCGCACGCGTGCCCCACACCAGGCAGTGCGTCGTACTCCGCGCAGATGGCGACGTGGAGCTGACCCCTGCCGATCCGGCCGACGAACGCGGTCGGCAGGTCGTAGGCCGGTTTGGTCACGGCGTAGCCGGCCGCCGACAGCTCCTCCGCGAGCCACTGCGACGCGAGCTGCTCCTCGAAGCCCAGCTCCGGGTTGGCGTGGATCCGGTGACTCAGGGCGACGAGATCGTCGCGACGCGCCTCGATCGCATGACGGGCTCCGTCCTTCTGGACGCTCGGCTGGCTCAATGGGTCCAATCTCCCCTGATTGCGCCGGTGATGAGGCCGACGATCTCCTCGCGCGTCGTCTGGGAGCGCTCCCGCACCCCCACTCGTTGGCCATGGCGAAGCACGATCATGCGATCGGCCACCTGGAAGACGTGCTCCATGTTGTGGGTGATGAGGAGCACGGATTTGCCGTGGTCCTTGAGGTCGTTGATGAGCTCGTTGACCTTCGCGCTCTGGGCGACGCCAAGCGCCGCCGTGGGCTCGTCCAACAGGAACAGCCTCGCGGACTGAGCCAGTGTTCGAGCGATGGCGACTGCCTGCCGCTGACCGCCGCTGAGGTCGCCGACCTTCGTTCGAACGGACGGCATGTCCACGCGCAGCTGGTTCAATACCTGCCGGGCGTCGCGATACATGCGCGGGTAGTCGACGAGAACTTTGAGGCGGCGTGGCACGTTGCCGAGATAGATGTTGCGCGCAACATCAAGCACGTCGACGACGGCGAGATCCTGGTAGACGGTGCCGATCCCATGTCCCAGCGCGTCCATCGGACTTCGGATGTCGACGATCTCACCGTCGATAGCGATGGTGCCCTGATCCGGGATGTGCACCCCGGACAGGATCTTGACGAACGTGCTCTTGCCTGCGCCGTTGTCGCCCAGGAGGGCCACGGTCTCGCCGGGGAACAGCTCGACGGACACATCCCGAAGCGCCTGGACGTTGCCGAAGGCCATCGAAACCTCCCGGACGTCGAGCAAGGGTGCCACCCCGGCCGAGCCCGCAGGGCCGGCGCCGGGCGACTGGGTCGCCAGGCTGTCGGTCACGCGGCACCGCCTCGCCGACTCCCGAGCCAGGTGGTCAGCGAGCCCATCCACCCGGTGTTCATCGACCCGCGGGTTGCCTGGTCGATGATGACGGAGCCCATGATGATCACGCCGACCAGCACCTGCTGCCAGAACTGGGAGACGTTGAGGAGCGTAAGGCCGTCGCCGATCGTGACCACGATGAGGATGCCCGCAAACGTCCCCGCGAGCGAGCCGACGCCGCCGGTCAGGGACGTCCCGCCGATGATTACGGCCGCCACGGCCGGGAGGAGGTCATTCGCGCCATAGGTGCCGCTTCCTGCGTTCAGGCGTGAGGTGATCATGATCCCGGAGACCGACGACAGGAGCGCGCTGAGACCGAGCACGATGATGGTGTTCCTGCCCCAACTGATCCCGACCCGCTCCGCAGCCGTCCGATTGCCACCGACGGCAAAGATTTGGAGTCCAAGGACCGTCCGCGACAGCATGTAGTGAAGGACGAGATAGATGAGCGCGGCCACCATGATCGAGTACGGGATAGGACCTAGCCACTCGTTCCCGATCACCTGGTAGCCGTCCGGAAAGCCGGCGACCGGCTGGCCGTTGGTCAGCAGAAATGCCGTGCCTTGCACGATCCCCAGCATCGCCAGCGTGGTGATGAACGTCGGGAGTCGACCGAGGACGCTCACCAGACCGCTGACGATGCCCGCGCCCGTGCCTATCGCGATCGCCAGGACCACGCCGATCGGCCACGGCACGCCAGCCTCGATGATGAGCACGGCGGCAACCGACCCGGCGAACGCCTGCATGGCGGCGATCGACAGGTCGATCTCTCCCGCGATCAACACGATCGTGAGGGCGGCTCCAATCAGCGACAATGACGACGCCGAGATGAGGACCGTTCGGATGTTGTCGACCGTGAAGAAGTAGGGCGACAGGATCGCGAGGACGATCCACATCACCAGCAGCGCGAGATAGATGCCGATGAGCTGGAGGTTCCATCGCGGCGAATCGGATCGCCGCTTCGCAGGCTCTGCCGGCTGTGTTCCTTGCGGCGTGGCTGCGATCGGTGTGTCTTGCGCCCGCAACGACGGACCTCCAGCCCAACGGCTCGATGACCTAACGCTCGGTCTCTAGCATCCGGCCTGCGCCTTCTCGAGGCGGCCCTTCAGATCCACGCTGGGGACGTCCTCCTGCGAGCCGTCGAGGACGCCCTTCGCGAGCGCCGAATCGACCTGGACCGGCGTGACGTTCACCGTAGGAACGGTTTCGCCCGCCAGCAGCTTGTACGCGGTATCGACGGTCGCGATCCCGAACGGCTGTCCGGCGATCAGGACGGTCTCGCTGAGTTCATCCTTGAGGACGCTGCCGAGCGCCTCACAGGTCCCGTTGTTGCCGGTGATCAGGACGTCACCAATCTTGTCGACCTGCTGGACGGCACGGACGATACCCATGGCGACGTCGTCGTTTGCACCGGCGATGCCCTTGAGGTCCGGGTGTGCAGTCAGTACCTGCTGCGCGGCGGTGTAACCGGTGTCTCGGTCGTGGCCGCCGGGGACGGAGGCAACAATCGGGCAGTTCGAGCAATTTGCCGCAAGGGCCTCACGGAAGCCCTTGTGGACGGCCTGAATAGCCTCGTCACCTGGCGGCCCCTCCAGCACTGCCACGGGCCCGCCGCCCTTGGCGCTGAGGGCTTTGCCAAGCCATTCCCCGCTCTTCATTCCGACCTCGTGGAAGTCCAGGGTGATGAGCGCGTCGTTGGTCCCCTCAGCCGTGCAGGCAAAGAGGCAGATCGTCTTGATCCCGAGGCTGTTCGCCTGCTTGATGCAGGTGGACGTCGCCTGGGCGTCGAGCGTGTCGTACGCGAGGACCTGGATCTGCGAGTTGACGATCCGCTGGCAGGCGTCGAGCCACTGGCTGGTATCGGACGTCCCGCCCTCGGCGATGGTGACCGTTCCGAGCTCGGCCGCCCGGGCCTGGGCGCCGCCGTAGATGTCGTTGATCGTCTGGTTGGTGAGGTCGGGAAGGATCAAGCCAAGCCGAAGCGGCGGGTTGTTGGCTGCAGAACCCGGTACGCTCTCGGCGGGCGCGGCCGAGCTCTCGGCAGCCGTGGACGGAGCCACTGTCGCGGGCGCCGCCGACGGGGTCGCGGCGGCCGGCGAACTGCCGCCGGTTGTACAGCCTGCGAGCGAAAGGATGGCGACGGCGACGAGTGCCATCGACCTGGCGCCGCTGGCGAACGGCATGGATGCGGACATGTGCTCCTCCTCCTTGACGCTGAAACCGGACAAGCGGATGGTCTCCCGGCCCGTGCTCGGATTCCGCTGGCGAACGCGCTGGCTACTCGGGTCCAGGCGCCTCCAGACTCGTACGGACGCGTGCCTCGCCGTCATCGATGATTGATCCGAGGAGGTCCTCGGCCAGCTGCACGTTGCCGGCTTGCAGGGCTTCGACCACCTCGCGATGTCGTGCGTAGAAGACGGGCCACGGCAGGCGCTCGCCATGCCACGTCCTGGTGAGCCGGAGCTCGGTCTGCAGGTTGTGGTAGAAGCGGGCGACTCGCTGGCTCCGGGACCCAGCGACGATGCCCTCGTGGAACCGACGGTCGGCATCCAGCAGTGCCGGCTCGTCGCCTCCCAGGACGGCCGACTCCATGTCTCGTAACGCAACGACCGCCGCCGACAGCCACCCGTCCATGGCGATGCCGGTTCGAATGCTGGCCAACTCGATGACTCGCCGGGCCTGATACACGTCCGATAGCTGTTCGCTGGTCAGCTCGGTGACGACAGCACCGCGGTGAAGCGATCGGTGGACGAGTCCCTCGGACACGAGGATCTGGAGTCCTTCGCGGACACTGTTCCGCGAGACCTGGAGGTCGGCCGCAAGGTCTTCCTCAGGGATACGGGAGCCGGGCGGAATGTCTCCGCGCAGCAGTTGCTCGCGGAGGGATTCGGCGACCTGTTGCGCCGTGCTCATGCGCTCGAGTGGCATGCGCGGGCGGCTTGTCGGCTGCGGATCCACGAGGGTGTCAGCCACCGGCGATCGCCCGGTCGACCACCTCTCGAGCGCCGGAAACGTCGGCCATCTTCTCGCCGGCATCGAGCCGTTGCTTCAGGCCAGGCTCACGCGCCTCCCGCGTGACCAGCGCCTTCGCCAGGTCCAGGGCTCCATCGGGCTGCACGAAGAACACGCCGTCCGTATCGGCAAACACGATGTCGCCGGGGTTGACGACCGCGCCACCAATGGTGACCGGCACCTGGATCTCGCCCTCGAGGCCGAGTCGTCTCCCGGTGATCGACGACAGGCCGCGACACCAGACCGGCGTGCCGGATTCGGTCACCTCACCCCAGTCCGTGATCGGACCGTCTACCACGACGCCGGCGACACCCGCTCGCATCGCAGCGTGCGCGACCACACCGCCCCAGCACGCACGGTCGCGCTCACCGCTGGTGTCGATGACGAGCACCTCGCCGGCCTCGATCAGGCTCACGGCGTAGTGGATCGCCGTCCCGTCCAGGATCGGGATGCGAACGGTGAACGCAGGGCCCACTGCCTTCTGAGGCCGCGTCAGGGCATCGAGGCCGCGCGCAAACCCGAAGTCCGTCAGGTGACCGAGCGAGCCGGTCGAGGCCGCCCGGAACGTTTCGAGGGTTTCGTCGAGATCCGGGGCGCGCGCCGGTCGGGTTCCGATCCGGAAGGCCATATCAGGATCTCCGTGTCTGCGAGAGGACGGCGACGAGCTCGTCGAGTGGCCGGCCGTCCTCGAGGCCTTGGAAGATTTGGTCCTCGAGCGCCATGCGGTGCCTGGCGCGCTCGACGGTCGCCGCGTGGACTTCGCGGTCGATCACGACGACGCCGTCGCCGTCGCCGTAGACGACATCGCCAGCCTGGACCGTCAGCCCACCGCAAACGACGGGCCGACCGACCGACCCATGCACCTTGCTGTACGGGGTATCGGGGCAGACGCCGCGGGCGAACACCGGGTAGCCGAGCTCCGTGATCTCGTCCCGGTCGCGAACGGCTCCGTCGATGACCAGACCGGCGATCCCGCGTTTGCTGGCCGCGAGAGAGAGGATCGCCCCCCACAGGGCGCGGTCAAGACCCCCGCCGGCATCGACGACCAGGACATCGCCGGGCTTGGCCTCACGAATGGCGACCATCAGCGACGCGTTATCACCGGGCGGCGTCCTGACCGTGAAGGCAGGGCCGCTCATGTGCGCACCGGCCCAGATGGGTCCGATCCCCGGATCCATGCGGATCCCGAATGGGGAGACGTCGCACAGATGGGCCGTGGTCACCCGCGCCTGTGTCTCGATTCCACTGGGCTCGGGAGGAGTCGATGAGGTCACCGGTGCATCTTGTCGAATGGCGTGTCAGTATGTCAACACGTCACTCTTTCAAAAGTTCATTGTTCCGGGTACCGTTGCCGAAGCGGACCGTTCAGGGAGGTGTCCATGCCCGACATCCCGCGGCGCATCGTCCGGCTCGAGGACCTCGAGCGGAAGCCAATCAACGATGGGATGGGCCACGTCGAGGGCGAGTACTGGGAAGTCTTCACCAAGCCCGCCGTAGGCACCGAGGCGCTCCGCCTGCTCGTTCAGGAGTACCCGCCTGGTGGCTACACCGAGGGTCACCCGATCCACAACGACTTCGAGCAGACCTACTACGTCATGTCCGGGACGATGACCCTGTTCCTCGACGGCGCGAGGCACGTTGTGCCCGCCGGGACGTTCGTCTTCATCCCGCGGGGCGTCCAGCACGAGCATCGGAACGACTCGACTGATGCCGCCCTCGTCTTCATGACGATCAATGTTCCTGTCCGCGACGGTGGCGTGCCCCCATTGCCTGGAGCAGCAGCATGAGCATCGGATTCCGCATCATTACGGACATCGATCGACCCGACGCGGCACTCGTCGAACGCTTTGACGAATTCCGCAGTTGCGACATCTCAGACGTCCTGAACCGGTCGGGAACGATGGTCGGGATCCGGTCCACTTACCTACCAGTTCCGCGGATGGTCGGACCAGCGGTGACCGTCTCGATCCCCGCCGGCGGCATCAACATGGTCAAGCTCGGGATCCAGCAGGCGCGGCCGGGAGACATCCTCGTGGTCTCGGCCCAGGGCGACACGACGTACGCGATGATCGGGGGCAACATCGCGCTTGGCATGCAGGCCCGCGGAATCCGTGGATTTGTCATCGATGGCGCCGTGCGCGATGTCTCTGAGCTTCGGGACCTGGGGTTTCCCACGTTCGCGCGCGGCGTGGCGGTCGCCGCGGCCGACCTGGGTGGTCCCCGCGGCGAGGTCAACGTGCCGATTGCCTGCGGCGGAGTCGTCGTGAATCCCGGCGACATCGTCATTGCCGACGAGGACGGCATCGTCGTCGTTCCCCCAGCCGTCGCCCGGGAGGTGCTCGATGCTGTCCCGGCGTTGATGGCCAAGCACGCAGAGGCTCGGGTCGTGCTCGGCCGTGGCGAGGTCACCGCGATCGACCAGATCACGCGCGACTACCTGGGGCAGGGTCTCGACGTCATCTCGACGTCCGACCGTGGCTAGGCGATGACGGCAGGCGTCATCGCGAGCGTCGAGAGCCTCGCGGCAGAAGCGGGCGCCGAGATGCTCCGAGCGGGAGGGAACGCGACCGACGCGGCACTGGCCACCGCTTTCGCGCAGGGCGTCGTCGATCCCATCTACTGCGGGATCGCCGGCGGCTTCCACGGGCTCTTCCACGACGGGGCGCGGGGCCTCACACAGGTCGTCAGTGCCGGTGGCCGCGCCCCGTCTGCGGCGCGGCCCGACATGTGGCACGTCACGGGCCAATGGGGTGCCATGTGGAAGGTCGAGGACAACCGCAATCGCCTCGGCTACCAGGCGTCCATGGTCCCGGGGTTCGTTCGGGGTGCATCTGAGGCCTATGCCCGCTTTGGCTCCGGGCGACTGAGCTGGAGCCAGATCATTGAACCAGCCATTGCGCTGGCGGCGAATGGCTTCGAGGTCTACCCCTACCTGTACCGGCTCTGGATGCCGCGAACGGAGCGGATGCTCAACTTCCTCGAGTCCGAGGAAGGAAGCACCGTGCTGGGCCACACCCAAGCCTGTCGCGACATCTACCTCCACGCTGACGGGACGGTGTACCGGATCGGCGAGCGGCTGGTCCAGGCGGACTACGCGGGCACGCTGCAACGCATCGCGGACAACGGCCCCGATGAGTTCTACGAAGGCGAGACCGCTCGCCGGATGGCCGACGACTTCCAGCGCAACGGCGGCCTCATCACCCTGGCCGACCTGAACGCGTACCAGGCCGACGTGGTCGAGCCCCTGCGCTCGACGTTCAGGGATCTCGATGTGCTGACCGAGCCGGCCCCCACCGTCGGGCCTGTCACGATCGAGATCCTGAACATCATCGAAGGCTGGGATCTCAAGTCCATCGGCTGGAACTCACCCGGCTACCTCGACTTGCTCGCGCGGGCCATGCACCTGGCATTCCGGGATCGACTCACCTTGCTTGGCGATCCGGACTTCACCGATGTCGAAGACGCGCGCATGGTTTCCAAGGGCTACGCACGCGAGCTCCGGGCATCGATCGAGCAGCGGCGCGACACGAGCTCCAGCGGTCCTTCGATGGCGCACCCGGGCGAGACCACACACGTGAGCGTGATGGATTCGTCCGGCAATGCCGCCGCGATCACACACTCGATCGGGATGTCCTCCGGGGTCGTGCACCCGGGACTCGGGTTTCAGGAGAACTGCCACATGGTCATGTTCGATCCCGTTCCTGGCCGGCGGAACTCGATCGCTCCCGGCAAGCGCCCCATCACGGGAGGCGGGCCGGTGCTGTTCGTCCGCGAAGGCCTGCCCTACCTGATCATCGGGTCACCGGCGGGCGCCCGGAAGGTCACCGCCATCGTCCAGGCGCTGCTGAATGTCGAAGACTTCGGGATGAGCCTCCAGGGCGGCGTAGCCGCAGAGCGGATCCACGCCGAGGATCAACCCATGACGGTCATCGTCGAACCGCATTTCGATCCGAAGGCGATCCAGGGGCTCGCGCATCTCGGTCACCGGATCGAGTTCGAGTGGTACACCGCACGACTCGCCGGCGTCCGGCGAGATCCGGCCACCGGCGACCTCGAGGGTGGCTCCGACCCCCGCGGCGACCGCGGCCTCGTCATCGTCAGGTAGAGGAGCTCCCGCCATGGTCATGCCGACCGAACAGCTGTTTACGGCCATCGCCGCCGACCGCGGACTGCAACTTTCGCCGGAGCGGATCGAAGCCGCACGTGCGATGCACGTGCGGTTCCGGCAGGAGCTCGAGCTCCTGCGAAGCGTCCGGCTCGAGTTCCTTCCGCCCTACATCGAACCGCAAACCGCCGTCCGCTGGATCGAGCGAGGAGGCCGGTCGAAGTGAGCCAGCTGGCAGATCTCGGGGTTGCGGAGCTGCTCGACGTCTTCCGGACCGGACAGGCCTCCCCCATCGACGCCGTGGAGTCGTGTCTGGACCGAATCGAGCGACTCGACGGTCAGGTCAAGTCCGTGCTCACGCTACTGCCCGACCTCGCACGCAAGGCAGCTGAGGAGTCAACAGCGCGATGGATGCGCGGCGACCCTCGACCCCTCGAGGGCGTTCCCTACGGCCTGAAGGACATCATCGCGACGGCGGGCATCCGCACGACCGGAGGCTCCGCGCTCTACTCGACGTGGCTCCCCTCCCAGAACGCCACCCTCGTGGATCGGCTGAACGACGCGGGGGCGGTCCTGACGGCCAAGCTGTATACGTTCGAGTTCGCGGGCGGGGCGAATGCGACCACATGCAACCCGTGGGATCTCGAGCGAACGGCGGCAGGTTCGTCGTCGGGTTCGGCGACCGCCGTGGCAGCCCGCGAGCTGCCGCTGACCGTGGGGACCGACACGGGGGGCTCGATCGCTATCCCCGCTGCCTTCGTCGGAATCAGCGGCCTGAAGCCGACCTACGGCCGGATCCCACGGACGGGGATCATGCCCCTCTCTTGGACGCTGGACCACGCCGGGCCGATGACCCGTTCGGCACTCGATGCAGCCCTGGCCTTGCAGGTGATGGCGGGCCAAGACAATGGAGACCCCAACTCGGGCTCGAACCCGGTACCCGACTACGTCGCGTCGATCGACGACGGGGTGAAGGGACTCCGAGTGGGCGTCCCGTCGGACTGGTTCTTCGACATCTGCGATCCGGAGATCGCCGAAGCTACCCACGCGGCCATTCGCGACCTCGCCGGCGCAGGCGCGACCGTGCACGAAGTGGCCTTGCCGTCAACGCATCAGGTCCAGCTCCATGCGATCGAGCTGACGGTGACCTACGCGGAGATGACGTCGCTGCACTCGCCGACGTTCTCGCGCCTGGAGGAGTACGGGCCGGAGTATCAGCGGCTGCTCACGCGCGGTCAGTTCGTGCAGTCCGCCGACTACCTGCAAGCGCTCCGGGCCCGCCACCTCGTCCAGCTTGACTTCGAGCGGGCCTTCGACGACGTCGACGTTGTCGTGGTCCCAGGCTGCGTCTGTGTGGCGCCGCGTCACGACCGGATGGTCGCCAAGATCGGCAACCAGGACATGCCGCTGCTGGAAGTGGTCTCGAGGACCACTGCCGTGTTCGACATCGTCGGGTTACCGACGATCACGATCCCATCCGGGCTGGACCGCGAGGGCCTGCCAATGGGCGTCGCCATTGCGGCACGGCCGTACGACGAGGTCACGATGTTCCGCGCTGCGCATGCCTACCAGCAGCTGACCGACCACCACAAGGCGATGCCGTCGATCGTGTCGGCGGACTCGAGTGCGGAGCATGCACCCACGGCGCGGGCGACAGGCGTCATCGAGTACCCGGTCGTGACCGCGATCAAGGACAACGTCTGGTAGATGGCGGTCACCGGAGCTGGTATCGCGCTCCGTTGCGCAACAACTCGCGCTTGGCCTACTCCTCGCCGCCGGCCGCCGACTCGTCGTCCACGGACCGCTCGCGGACCACGAGCACCTTGCCCACCCGCCGACCGTCGGTCGTCTCCACGGTCAGCCGCAGCCCATCGACGTGGACCTCGTCGCCCGGGGACGGCACGCCGCCGATCCGGTGATACACCAGCCCGCCGACCGTGTCGTACTCGTCGTCGTCCTCGAGCGGGATCTTGAGGTCCCACAGGTCCAGCAGGTCGTCGACCGACGCGCGGCCGTCGACCCTGGCCCGGTCCTCGCCCAGCGACTCGACCAGGGGCTCCTCGACGTCGTACTCGTCCTGGATCTCGCCCACGATCTCCTCGAGCAGGTCCTCGATCGTGACCAGGCCCGCCGTCCCGCCGTACTCGTCGAGCACGATCGCGATGTGGACCTTGCGCCGCTGGAACTCGTGGAGGAGGTCGTCGATCGACATCGACTCCGGGACGAAGACGGGGGTCCGGAGCAACGTGCGGAGGTCGGGTGGCTCGTCGACGGTCGACTTGAGGAACGGCAGCAGGTCCTTCGCGTACAGGATCCCGATGACCTCGTCGACCGAGGTCTCGTAGACGGGCACCCGCGAGTGGCCCTCGTCGATGACCGTGTCGATCGCCTGGTCGAGGGTGGCCGTCGCCTCGAGGGCGACGATCGCCGTGCGCGGCACCATCACCTCGTGGAGGCGCCGGTCGCCGAGCTCGATGACCGCGTTGATCATCTGCTCCTCCTCGGCCTCGAGGATCCCCTGCTCCCCGCCCCGCTCCACGATCAGCCGCAGCTCCTCGGCGGTGATCTGCGCCTCGGACGTCACCTCTGCGCCGAACAACCGGGTGACCCAGCGCGTGATCGCGGTCAGGGCCGCCACGAGGGGGGCCAGCAGGCGGCCCAGGTAATCGAGCGGGCCCGACAGCACGAGCGCGAACCGCTCGTTGTTGGCGAGCGCGAGGGACTTGGGCACGAGCTCGGCGAACACGATCGTGAACAGCGCGAGCACGACCGTGACGAGCACGAGGGCGATGAAGTTCGCGGTCCCGCGGTCCATGCCAGCGCCGGCGAGCGACTCCGCGAGCCCGTCCGCGAGGCTGACCGCCGCGAACGCCGAGGCGAGGAAGCCGATGACCGTGAGGCCGAGCTGCGAGACGGCGAGGAACCGGCCCGGGTCGTCGAGCAGGCGCCGGACGCGGCGCGCGCCGGGCCTGCCCTCCTCGACCAGCTGCTCGACGCGGCTGCGGCGGATCGACACGAGGGCGATCTCGGCGGCCACGAAGAACCCCTCGAGGATCGTGAGGATGATCAGGAACACGATCGCCGCGATGGGGTTGTTCACGTGACCCCGCCATCGACCGCCGGCGTCGCCCCGTCGCGCGCCTCGACCACTTCGCCGCCGTCCGGGTCGGCGCCATCGGACTCGGCGGCGGTGGGCGTGGCGCCTCGTGGCGGCGACGGCTCACGAATGCGCGCGGGAACGCCCACCGCGAGCTTGCCCGGCGGGACGTCACGGGTGACGACGGCCCCGGCCCCGGTCTTCGACCCATCGCCCAGGGTCACCGGCGCCCGGAGCATCGTGTCGACGCCCAGGAAGACCCCCTCGCCGATCGTCGTGCGGTGCTTCCTCACGCCGTCGTAGTTGGCCGTGATGGTGCCGGCGCCGACGTTCGTCTCGGCGCCCACGTCCGCGTCGCCGAGGTAGCTGTTGTGGTGCTGCCGGACGTGCTCGCCGAGGTTGCTGTTCTTGAGCTCGGCGAAGTTGCCGATCTCCGACCGGCGGCCCACGTGGGTGCCGGGCCGGAGGTGGCTGAACGGGCCGATCGTGACCTCGTCCTCCACGGTCGAGCGCTCGATGACGCTGGCCCAGATCACGCAGTCCGCGCCGATCCGGGAATCGAACACCTGCGATCCCGACGCGATCCGCGTTCGCTCGCCGACGACCGTTGCCCCGCGCAGCGCGACGTTCGGCTCGAGCACCACATCCTGCGCGAGGTCGACCGCGTGATCGAGGTACACGGTCGACGGGTCGAGCATGGTGACGCCCGCGCGCATCCAGCGGTCGTTGAGGTCGACCCGCATGTCCCACTCGGCGCGGGCGAGCTGGGCGCGGTCGTTGATGCCGGTGAGGCGCCCGTCGTCGTCGGTGTCCAGCGCGGCCACGATCCGGCCATCCTCGCGGGCGAACGCGACGAGGTCCGTGAGGTACAGCTCGCCCGTGGTCGGCGACGGCCGCAGGTCCCCGATCCGGCGTCGCAGCCATGCCGCGTCGATCGCGTACAGGCCCGCGTTGATCTCCGAGATCTGGCGCTCCTCGTCGGTCGCGTCCTTGTCCTCGACGATCCGCTCGACCGTGCCCCCGTCGTTGCGCACGACCCGGCCGAGGCCGGTGGGATCGATCGCGTCGACCGAGACGAGGGCGATCGCCGCGTGGTCGAGGCCGCGCAGCTCCAGCAGCGTCGACAGGAGGTCGGCCTGGACCAGCGGGACGTCGCCCGACACGACCAGGATCTCCTCGACCCCGTCCGGGAGGCCGGCGAGCGCCGCCGCGAGCGCGTCGCCGGTGCCGCGGGGCTCCTCCTGGAGCGTCGCGTCGGCCCGCGGCGCGACCGCGTCGCGGACCGCCTCGGTGGCCGGCGAATAGACGACGACCGGTCGCGCGCCGGTCGCACCCGACGCCGCGTCGAGCACGTACTCGATCATCGGCCGCCCGCAGACCGGGTGCAGGACCTTGGGCGTGGCGGACCGCATGCGCGTGCCGAGGCCGGCCGCGAGGACGATCGCGACCGTCCGGCGCTCGGGCGAGCCGGGACTTGAGGGGGTCACAGGGTCGGGCGCTCGCGCGATCGCGTCCGGATCGCCGCTGGTGGTGCGGCTGGGCCGGCGCCCGACAGGGTGTGGGTGTTGGTCATCAGGAGTGGCGCGGATTCTGCGGGCGGGTCAGTGGGGGTGTCAACCGGCGCCACCGCCGGAGGCCGCCGCGTCGCGCGCGCGCCGGATCTGCGCGGCGTGGTCGTGGGCGTGGGACGCGTAGATCTCGAGCCACTGCTCGACCCCGTAGGCGCCGCTCTCGGTGTGGGTGCCCGCGCGCCGCCACTCGGACTCGGACAGGCGGTCGAGGATGTCGGCCGTCGTGGATCGGGCGGCGGCGAGGGCGTCGAGGGACGGGCCGATCGGCCGGTCGGCGTAGTGCAGCCGCCGGGCGAACTCGTCCCCGTCGTAGCCGACGATGACCGGCTGGTCCTCGGCGATCAGGCGCCGGAGCCGGATCGCCGACGTCATCTCGCTGTCGGCGAGGTGATGGACGACCTCGCGAGCGGTCCATTCGCCCTCCCCCGCCGGACGCGCGTCCAGCTCCCGGTCGGTGATGCCGGCAACGGCCTCGAGCACGACGGCGTGGCCGGCGCGATAGCGGTCGACCAGGGCGGCGCGGCGATCGGGATCGATGTCGGGCATGCGGGCACTCCGTGGCTCGCCGGCGCGGTCGTCGCGGCCGGCTCGCGGTCAAGGATAGGGCGGGCGGCCTCGGCCCCGGATCCCGACGCTACACTCCGCTCGATGAGGGCGCGTTCGGGGCGGCGGGCTGGCGTGCTCCGGTCGATGGCGGGAGCCGGCATCGTCCCCTTCGTCGCCGCGGTCGTGTTCCTGTCCGTCTCCGCCGCCGTCGCGCACGCGGACGAGCACGCGATCGCGATCACCGATGAGGGGCCCGTGCCGGCCGAGGTCACGGTCGTCGTCGGCGAGCCCGTGACCTGGACCAACGAGTCGAGCGAGACGCGGACGGTCGTGACGCCGGACCAGGAGCTCGGCAGCGGACCCCTCGGGCCCGGCGAGAGCTACGGCCACGTGTTCGAGGAGCCCGGGACGTGGCTCTACTTCGTCCTCGGCGAACCGCGCCTGCAGGGGACGGTCATCGTCGGGCCGTCGCCGGAGAACGCCACCGCGACGCGACCCTCGTCCGTGCCGGCCGCGGACCCCACGCCGGTCGTCGTCGAGGTGCCGTTGAACAGCGGTGGCGGGCCGGCCTTGCTGCTGGCCGTGGCCGTGGTGGGGGTGATCGCCGTCGTCGCCGCGATCGCCGGCCTGATCGGAGCGTCCCGCCGGCCCGGCCGGTGACGGGACCGGCCGGGACAGGGCGGGACGGATCGATTTCGGGGTCGATTCGGGCCCGCCTGCCCCCCTGCGAGAACGTCGACCCGCGCGCAGCAGCCCGTGGGGCAGTCGCGTGCTTGGTCAGGGATCAGCGCTGCGGTCGGGAAGAGCGAAGAGATGAGTGCGGTTGAGCCGACCTGGGCACCGGGTCTGGATCCGATCAGGCGAGTCCGATGTTCAGTTGTCGCGAGCGAACTCGACGTTGTCGCGCCCCGCAATGGGGGGTCCCCACGGTACTCCCCTGATCGTCCCGATCAAGTCCCTGTGAGGGCACCGGACCACGCCGCAGCGACATAGCGGTGCGCGCAGGCAACGGGACCTGGTTGGCCCGAACGTGCCACCCCGCGTGGTGGCCCGCGAACCCGGTCAGCCGCCGGCGCGCCTCGCGGTCATCTCGATCTCGACCCGTGCCGCCTTCGGCAGGGCGGCGACCGCGAACGTCGACCGCGCGGGCGGCGGGTCGGGCATGTGGCTCGCGTAGACCGTGTTGACGGCCGCGAAGTCCGCGATGTCGGCGAGGAAGATCGTGGTCTTGACGACGTCGGCGAGCGTCACCCCGGCGGCGTCGAGGACCGCCGAGAGGTTCCTCAGCGCGCGATCGGTCTGGGCCTCGATGCCGTCGGCGAGCTCGCCCGTCGCCGGGTCGAGGCCGATCTGGCCGCTGCAGAAGACGAAGCCGTCGGTCGCGATCGCCTGGCTGTACGGCCCGAGGGCGCCCGGGGCGCTGGCTGTGGAGATCGCCTGGCGGGTCATCGTTGCCTCCCTGTGTCGTGGTTGCCGGCGAGGATCCGCGTCGCGGCGGTGAACGGCGGCCGGCCCCCGGGCGTCGGCAGCCGTCCGTCCGCGAAGGCCTCGCGCAGCAGCTCGGCGGCCCCGGCGGCATCGTCGACCGAAGGATAGAGCGCCCAGTGGGTCGGGCCGGAGCCCGACAGGCCGACAGGGCGTGCGAGGAGCCGCAGCAGCGCGCGCTTGAACGGGACGAGGCCGGGCTCGACGACCTGGGCGGCCCGCGCGAGGTCGTTCGCGGCCGCGAGGACGCTGGCCCGCGCCAGCAGGTCGACGACGCGCAGCCCGGTGCGCAGCTCCTCGGCGAGGTGGATCGACGCCTGCCGGGCCGCGCCGCCCGCGACGAGGGCCCCGGCGTCGAAGGCGGCGAACGCGGCCGGGGTCGAGATCGCGACGTCCGGCGTCACCACCAGCAGGCCGGGGCGGTCGGCGGACCGGCCGGCGTCGCCCGTGCCGCCGACGTCGCGCAGCCAGCCGAGCGGCGTCACCCGCTCCCCGCGGCCCTCGACGAGCGCGGGGCCGCCGGCGAGGAAGAACGGCACGTCCGACCCGAGCTCGGTGGCGATTCGGTGACGCGTCTCGGCGTCGACGTCGACCGCCCAGGCCTCGAGCGCGGCGTCGGCCGTCGCGGCGGCGTCCGACGACCCGCCGGCGAGCCCGGCCGCGATCGGGATCCGCTTGTCGAGGCGTGCCGCGAGCGGCGGCAGCGGGAATGACGGGCCGACGGCCGACGCGGCCTGGCGACGGGCGACGGCGATCGCGCGGAGGACGAGGTTGGCGGCAGGCGGACCCGGGTCGAAGCCGTCGACGTGGAGGCTGTCGGCCGTGCCGTGCGGCAGCACGGAGATCGACAGCCGGTCGGCGAGGTCCAGCGGCACCATCACGCTGTGCAGGTCGTGGAACCCGTCGGGCCGCGTGCCCAGGACCGCGAGCGTGAGGTTGACCTTCGCGGAGGCGAGGCGGATCACCGGCGCGAGGCGCCGATCGGCGTCGGCGGCCGGCAGGGTCAACGGGGCGTGTCCGCGGTCACGAGGTCTCCGGGATCGGGCCGAGCGCCTCGGCGAGCGCGATCCACTCCCCCACCGCAACCGTCTGCGGCCGGCGGTCGCGGGCGATCCCGACGGCATCCAGCGCGGCGTCCACGCGATCGGGCGGGATCGGCAGCTGCCGGGTCAGCACGTTGTGGAGCATCTTGCGCCGTTCGCGGAACCCGGCCTGGACGACCCGCCACAGGTGGTCTTCGACGGCCGGGTCGAGCCGGTCGTCGGCGGGATAGGGCTCGAGAACCAGCACCGCCGACTCGACCTTGGGTGCGGGCTCGAACGCCTCGCGCGGCACCCGGAACGCGATCCGGGCCTTCGCGTGGTACTGGACGAACACCGAGAGGTACGACATCGAACCCGGCGCGGCGGCGACGCGCTCCGCGACCTCGCGCTGGAGCATCAGAACCAATCGATCCGCCCGCGGCGCGCGGCCGAGCAGGCGATGCAGCACCGGGCTCGTGATGTGGTACGGCAGGTTCGCGACGACGTCGTACGGCGGCGGGACCAGCCCGACGAGGTCCTGGTCGAGCGCGTCGCCCTCGATGAGACGCAACCGCTGCTCGTCGACCTCGACGGCAAACGTGTCGCGCAGGAAGGCGGCCATGCCCCGGTCGAGCTCGACCGCGGTGACCGTCGCGCCGGCCGCGAGCAGTCCTCCGGTCAGGAAGCCCAGGCCCGGGCCGATCTCGAGCACCCGCTCCCCCGGCACAGGATCCGTCTCGCGCAGGATGCCCTCGAGGACGTCGACGTCAGCGAGGAAGTTCTGGCCCAGCCCGTGGCGCGCGCGGAGGCCCGCGTCACGGAGCGTCCGCCGGACGTACCGAGGATCGAGCCGGAGGTCGGCGGGGCTCATCGAGCGAGCGGGAGCGACGGGCGCGCGTCGAGGTCGAGCCCGGCCCGCACGCCCGCGTCGAGCCGCCGCGCGCCCGCCGCGCCGATCATCGCGCCGTTGTCCGTGCACAGGCCCGGCCGCGGGACCACGAGCGGGATGCCCCGCGCCTCCGCCTCGCCCGCGAGCCGCGCACGGAGGGCCGCGTTCGCGGCCACCCCACCGCCGAGCACGATGCCCCGGGCGCCGGCTTCCTCGGCCGCCCTGATCGTCTTCGTCGTCAGCACGTCGACGACAGAGTCCTGGAACCCCCAGGCGAGCTCCGCCACCACGTCATCGGGCAGGCTGCCATCCCGATCGTCCGTCGGAAGCCCCTCGTCGGCACGCGCCTGTGTCACGATTCGTCGCGCGGCGGTCTTGAGGCCCGAGAAGCTGAGGTCGTACGTGCCGGCGAGCCACGCCCTGGGAAAGACCCGGTCCTTCGCCTTCGCCCCCTCCGCGGCCCTCGAGATCGCCGGGCCGCCCGGATAGCCGAGCCCCAGCAGCCGCCCCACCTTGTCGAACGCCTCGCCCGCGGCATCGTCCACCGTCTGGCCGAGCAGCCGGTACTCGAGGTGGTCGCGCATCTCGACGAGGAACGTGTGACCGCCCGAGACGACGAGCGCGACCAGCGGGAACGGCGGCGACTCGCGCTCCTCCTCGCCGGGATCGAGCAGCCAGCCCGCGTACACGTGGCCCTCGAGGTGGTTGACGGGCACGAGCGGCTTGTCATGCACCCAGGCGAGGGTCTTGGCGACGTTGATGCCGACCAGCAGCGACCCCGCGAGCCCGGGCCCGTAGGTCACGGCGACGGCGCTCACGTCGGGGATGGACACCCCGGCGGTCCCCAGCGCCTCGTCGAGGGCCGGGACGATCCAGCGGAGGTGGGCGCGCGCCGCCACCTCGGGCACGATGCCGCCGGTCGGGGCGTGGAGTGCGATCTGGCTCGCGACGACGTTGGCATGGATCCGCCGGCCGTCCTCGACCACGGCGACCCCGGTCTCGTCGCAGCTCGACTCGACGGCCAGCAGCAGCGATCCGCTCATGCCGCGCCCTCGCCGGCCGGTGCCTGGTTCGGCTCGTGGGGCGCGGTGACGCCGGGCTCGATGGGATCGGGCTCGAGCTGCGGCGCCGGCGCGGCGTCCATCGCTCGACGCAGGCGGGCGACGCGGTCGACCATCGCCGGCGACGACAGGGGCTCGGTCGTCATGATCAGCGCGTCTTCCTGGTCGTCGCTGTAGTAGCGGGGCCGGATGCCGACGGGCCGGAAGCCGTACTTCTCGTACAGCCGCCGCGCGGCGAGGTTCGACAGCCGGACCTCGAGGGTGGCCTCGCGGGCGCGGCGGTCGGCCGACAGGTCGATCATCGCCAGCAGCAGGCGCTCGCCGATCCGGCGGCGCCGGTAGCGGGGATGGACCGCGAACGTCGTGATGTGGGCCTCGTCGACCATCAGCCAGATCCCGCCGTAGGCGACGACGTCGTCCCCGAGCTGGCCGACGAGGTAGTGGGCGAGCCGGTTGGTCTCCAGCTCCTGGCGATAGGCCTGGGGCGGCCAGGGCGTGGTGAACGAGGCGCGCTCGATCCGCTGGACGGCCTCAAGGTCGGCGATGGCCATGGGCCGGATCGTGAGGATGCCGGCCGTCACCGGCGCGTCCTCCCGGTCGCGGGCTGCACGTCGGCGCTGAGCGCCACGCCCCCGTCCGGTGGCGGCTGCGACAGGACGCCGCGCGGGAGCGTCACGTATTCGGGCACGAGCCGGGCGAGGTCGTCCCCGCCGCCTCTCTGCAGCCGTGCCGCGCCGGCCGCGAGCAGGGCCGATGCCAGCCCGTCCCGCGCCTCGGCGCCGAACCCGACTGCCTCCGGGTCTTCGCGGCCGTCGAGGTCGACGGCGATCAGCCGCTCGCCGGGCCGGAGCTCCGGATCCGCGCCGCCGGGCAGGATCCGCGAGGGCGTCGCCGTCCGGGTCAACACGCGGTCAGACTGGCCGGCCGGCTGCACGAGGACGAGGCCCGGCTGGCCGGCGTCGCCGGCCGGCGCGAGGACGGCCCGTGCGCTAGCGAGCAGCGCCTCGCTCGTGGGCACCCCGACGACGGGCAGCGCGAGCGCGTAGGCGAGGCCCTTGACGGTCGCGATCCCGACCCGCAGCCCGGTGAACGCGCCCGGCCCGGTCCCGACGACGAGCCCGCCGAGGTCGCGCCGGTCGACGGCCCGCGCCGCCAGCAGTGCCTCGATCTCGGCCAGCAGCTCCTCGCCGTGGCGATAGCCGGCCACCCAGGACCGCGTCGCGATCAGCTCGCCGGCCGGCGTGCCGAGGGCGATCACGGCCGTGGTCGTGGCCGTGTCCACGACGAGCAGCGGCCCGCCGACGCTCACGCCGTCGCCCCGACGATCGTCACGCGGCCGCCTCGAGGTAGCGCGCGTATCCCTCGTCGCCGGCGCGCAGCGCGATCCGGCGGGGCTCGTCCCCCGTCCCGTCGATCACGACGTCCAGCCGGGCGCGCGGCAGCGCCGGGCCAAGGCGTTCCGCCCATTCCACGAGCGCGACGCCGTCCAGCTGCCGCTCGTCGAGCAGGCCACCGGCGAGCGCGTCGGCGGCATCGTCGAGCCGGTACAGGTCGAGGTGGAACATCGGCAGCCGCCCCGCGTACTCGGTCATCAGGACGAAGGTGGGCGAGTTGACGGTGTCGCGGATCCCCAGGCCGACCGCGAAGCCCTTGGCGAACTGCGTCTTGCCGGCGCCGAGGTCGCCGACGAGGCACAGGAGGTCGCCCGGCCGCGCGACGGCGGCCAGACGGGCGGCGAGGGCACGGGTCGCCTCGGCGTCCGACGTCGCGACGACGCGTTCGCTGACAGGGGTGGCGGGCATCGAGCCGAGGGTAGCCGAACCACCCGCGGCACGCCGCTACCCGTCAGGCGAGGCGCTCGAGATCCCCGATCGGGAGGGCAACCGGCGCGCGGCCGCCGATCGCCACGAACGCCGCCTCGAGCTGGACGCCGCGCTCGAACCGCCGCAGCCCCGCCGGCCCGACGAGCCTGCCCTCGGCGCCGGCGCTCGGCCCCGAGCGGACCCGCACCCAGTCGCTCTCGATGGCCGGCAGGTCCTCGTCGGTCGCCTCGAACACGAGCGCGGGCGGATCGATCAGCAGCGACACCTCGCGCCCGGCGATCCGTTCGAGCAGAGCCGCGACCGGCGTCGGGATCGGGCGGCGGACCGTGCCGTCGAGGACGAGGACGCCGAACGGCTGCGCCGGGTGGAGCGAGGCGCGCTGGCGCCGCTCCGAGGCGCGGAAGTCCCGCAGGTCCTTGCCGGGCAGGGAGGCCACGACGATCCCGCGCACGCCCATCGCGCGCGCCCGCGTGAGCGCCTCCGCGTCGATCCGCGCACCCACCACGAGGATGCTCCCGGCGCGGCCGACGTCGATGCCGCCCGGCCGGAGGTCGCCGAACGGGTCGGTCGCGAGCTCCAGCACGCCGGAGGCGGGCGATCCGGCCGCGAAGGCCCCTCGCAGGGCGCGGCCGGCCGCCTGCACGCGCACCTCGCCCCCGGGCCGGACCGCGATCACGCGTCCTGCGAGCGGGGTCAGGACGGTGGCGCGCCGCTCGCCGGTGGCGATCCGCCAACGGTCGCGCTGCCCCGGGACGAGCGACACCAGCTCGCCCTCGCCGGGCGCACCGCCCCGCGTTCGGCCGTTCGTCGCGCGCGGCGCCCAACGACCGCCGACGGTCGGTGCCGCATGGGCGTCGATCCCCGGCCCGGCCGGGATTGCGACCTCGTCGAGGTGCCGGTCGCCCAGGTGCTCGAGCAGCGGGTCGCCCGCCTTCACGGCGGCCCCGACCTCGACCAGCGGCAGGTCGCCCGGCGCCAGGACGAACCGCGCCTCGAGCTCCCGGTCGACCAGCGGCCGGACCGCGATGTCGTCGCGCCAGTCGTCGGCGGTCGTCACGCCTCGGCCCCCGCCCAGATCTCGGCCTGCCAGGCCGCCAGCGCCTCGCGCCGGAGCTCCAGCCGGTCGGGCATGCGAAGGGGCACGTCGCGCAGGTCGACGAGCAGCCCGGCCAGGCCGCCCGTCACCTCGACCGCGGCGCGCCGGACACGCGGCCCGAAGTCGACCGAATCGCGGAAGGTGACGTCGGCGAGCGCCCGCTCGCCCGCCGGCAAGGCGAGCAGCTGGAGGCCACCGGTCACGAGGTCCAGCGGCACCTCCCCGGCCTCGCCGCGGAGCACGAGGCGGCCCGCCGGGCCGGCGGCCCGGAGGCCGCCGGGCATCAGCACGCTGCCCAGCGGCAGCACCAGCTCGTCGCGCAGGTCCTCCACGATCAGGCGCCGCTCGGCCGGGTCCGGGATCGTGCCGAGGGGCGCGAGCAGGCGGGCATGGTCGTGGCCCAGCGCATGCGCGCCCGGGCGGCGGATGACGTCGGCGACCGCCAGGGCGATCCCGGCCGCGGGCGCCACGGCCCAGGCGCCGCCGGCGACGATCACGAGCTCGGGCGGCGGCAGGGCGTCGAAGGTCGGCGTGGCCGCGAGCAGGCGTTGGACGGCCGCCCGCGCGGCGGCGAGCCGCAGCAGCGCGCCGTCGCCGGCGGCGTCGCCCCACGGCGCGAGGGCCAGCTCACGCAGCCGGTCCCGGACGCGCAGGCGGTCGAGCGACACGCTCAGCCAGCCGATGATGGCGTCGAGGTGCGCATCGCCGAACCCGCGCGGCAGGAGTGCGGCGTCGGCGACGATCGCGGTGGGGGTTGTGGCGGGGTCGACGGCCGTGGTCGCCGCGGAGCGCGAGGGTGCGGCGGCGACGCGGGCACCGGCGGACTGGCCGATCTCGATGACCTCGACCCGCCGGCCGAGGACCTCGGCCAGGGTCGTGGTCGCGGCGACGAGCGCGCGCCGACCGTCGGGCCCGTCGCCACGCAGCGAGTCGAGCAGGACGCGCAGCGCCGACCCGCCGCCCTTCGCGGGCGACGGCGCGGTCATCGTGGCGCCCGGACGGTCGGGCAGGATCGCGCCCTCCATCCGGCCGCCCGGTTCGGCCAGCCCGCCGACGAGCACGGTGTCGAGGTCCGGCCGGCGCTGGGTGGCGGCCGCGATGATCGTCACGAGGTCCGGGATGAGCGGACGCTCGTCGCCACCCGGCGGCTCGCCGCTCCCGGCCAGCACCGCCGTGATCGAGGGATCGGCGAGCGCGCCGGCGACCGAGAGGATCTCCGCGCCGTCGAGCGCCAGCGGCCGGACCCGCCAGCCGGCCGCCATGGCGGCCGCCACGAGCGGCGTCAGGGCGCGCTTCGTGGCGGCGACGACGGCCATCTCCGGTGGCGGCGACGTGGCGCAGGCGATCTCTGGCAGGTCGTCCCCGGAGCCGGCGGCCTGCAGCCCGACCGCCGAGGCCAGCCCGGGATCGGTCGCCGCGAGGCGGGCGCGCAGGCGCTCGACCAGTCGTTGGGCGGGGACGCCGGCTGGACCGGCGGTCGTCCCGAGCAGGCGCCAGCGGCCGTCCGCGTGGCCGATCACGGAGGCGGCGATCGTCGCGGTCCCGCGGTCGACGGCGACGAAGGCCCGGGGCTCGCTGCTCACCGATCCGATCCTACCCGACCAACCGGGGCGGACCGGGGCCTCCAAGCTCCGCCGGGCGCGGTCAGGCGTCCCAGCCGTCGGCCTCGTCGAGCTCCTCGAGACGGTCGATCAGCGCCTCGATCCCCGCGTCGTCGCGCAGCAGCTCGCTGGCCGACGGGATCTCCCCGCCGAACAGCTCGCGAAGCACGGGGTCGAAGAAGAGCATCGCGGGCGCGCCGAGCGGCCGGTACGGCCGGCTGGCCTCCAGGAAGTGCACAGCGGGCCCGGTCAGCCCGCGCAGGCGGATCTCCCGGGCGACGGCCTCGACCAGCGCCTCGCGACGCTCGTCGACGGGCTCCATCGGGAAGCTCATTCGGCGACCTGCTGCGACGGCCCCCGGGCGAGCAGCGGCTTGGCCGGTCCGGGCTCCCCCGCGGACAACGCGTGCGCATAGGCCTCGTAGGCGGCCGCGCCGCGAAGGGCGAAGATCACGTGCTCGATCGAGGACGGCGTGGCGAGCTCGTCACGGACCGCGCTGACCGCGACCCTGGCGGCCTCGTCCATCGGGAATCCGCCGATCCCGGTCCCGAGCGCCGGGAACGCGACGCTCGTGAGCCCCAGCTCGCGGACCCGGGCCATCGCGCTCCGCGCTGCCCGGTCGATCGCGGCGTCGCTCGTCCGACGGTCGGGCTCGAGGGACACGGCGTGGACGACGACCTTGGCGGCCAGGCGGCCGGCGGGCGTGACGATGGCGTCGCCGAGCTCGACCGGGGCCTGGCGGACGGCCGCGAACTCGATCTCGTCGCCTCCGATCCGCTTGAGCTCACCCGCGACACCGGTCGACATCCACAGCGACGTCGAGGCCGGGCTCACGATGGCATCGACCTCGAGGTCACAGATGTCGCCGTTCCAGAGCTCGATGCGCGCCACTCGGACCTCCCGCCCGCGAGCGTCCGGACCTCCACCGGTGAACCCGCGGCATGGTACACCCGGGGCAATCGGCGGGACATCGAGGTGACGACCTCGTAGCTGATCGTCCCGCACGCTGTGGCGAGGTCGTGGGCGGTGATCCGGGCGGTGCCCTGACGCCCCAGGAGCACGAATTCGTCGCGTTCTGTCACCGGGTCGCCGGGCACGTCGGTGACGTCGGCCATGACGGCGTCCATCGCGACCCGCCCGACGAGCGGCACCGGCACTCCGCGGACCAGCGCGGACGCGCGATCGGACAGCGCCCGGCGCCATCCGTCGCCGTAGCCGACGGGCAGCGTCGCGATGCGCGATGGCCGCGCGGTCACGAACGACGGCCCGTAGCTGACGCCGTGTCCGGCCGGCAGGTCCACGACCCGCACCGGTCGCGCGAGGAGCGCCATCACGGGACGCAGGGCCGCGGCCGCGGCCGCGGTCGAGGCCGGCGGCGCGATCGCGTCGGGGACCAGGCCGTAGACCGCGAGCCCGGGGCGGACGGCGTCCCAGCGGTCGGCGTCCGCGCCGAGGATCCCGCCGCTCCCCGCCAGGTGGCGGCGCACCGCGTCCGGGCCGAGCTCGAACGTGTCGACCAGCCCAGCGACGGCCGCCCGGAAGCGCGCATCCTGCGCGCGCGTGCCCGACACGTCGTCGGCGGCCACGAGGTGCGTCCACAGGCCGCCCAGGCGAACCCCGGGGGCCGCCACGACGGCACCCACGATGTCCGACGCCGCGCCCGGCAGCGCCCCGCCCCGGCCGAGCCCCGTCTCGATCTCGACGTGGACCTCGAGGTCGGGCGCGCCACCCGCGGACGCCCGGCGTGCGGCAGCGAGGATCTGCTCCGTCGGCGGACCCGACCCGACGCTCACCGCGATCGACGCCGCGGCGGCGACCTCGACCTGCTCCGGCGGAACCGGGTACAGCACCAGGATCGGCAGCTCGACGCCGCCGTCCCGCAGCTCGAACCCCTCGTCGACGCTCGCGACCGCGAGCCCGTCCGCGCCCGCCGCCGCGAGCGCGCGCGCGATCGGCAGCGCGCCGTGCCCGTAGGCGTCGGCCTTGACCACCGGCTCGACCCGCACGCCCGGGCCGACGAGCCCGCGGATCGTCGCGAGGTTGGCCGCAAGCGCGTCGAGGTCCAGCTCGAGCCAGGCGGTGCGCGGGAGCGGCGCCAGGCCGGCCGAGGCCAGGCGCGCCTCGATGGGCTCGCGCGTGGAGGCAGCGGCCGGTTCGCTCAGCCCGATGCCCCGGCGGGATTGCCGGCCTGGGCGGGCGCCGAGGCGTCCGTGGCCGCGGTGTCCGAGCCCCCGGCCCGCACACCGAACCCGAGCCGACGTCCCGTCTTCTGGCGCTCCGCGATCCGGGCGAGGCGCTTGCGCCCGATCGGCAGCGCCTCCGGGAGGTCGCCGGCGAGCAGGCCCGCGTCCCCGATCCGGTCGCGCACGGCCTCCCCGGCCAGCCCGTGGAGGTAGACGCCCAGGCGCGCCGCGTCGTAGGGCGCGAGACCCTGCGCGAGCAGGGCGCCGATCGTCCCCGCGAGGACATCGCCCGTGCCGCCGGTCGCCATCGCCGGGTTCTCGAACGGCGCGACGGCCACCGAGCCGTCCGGGCCGGCGATGACGGTCTTGGCGCCCTTGAGCACGACGACCTGGTGCCACTCGGCGGCGGCCGCCGTCGCCGCTCGCGCCCGGGCCGCGTCGTCGGCGCCGAGATCCCCGTCCTCGTCCTCGGCGTGCCCGCTGCCGGCGCGCAGGCGGGCGAACTCTCCGGTGTGCGGCGTCAGCACGCATGGGCGGGTCACGCGCGACCACCAGCCGTCGACCGCGGCCAGCGTGCGGAGGGCCTCGGCGTCGAGCACCGCCGGCGGCCCGCCGCCCTCGTCGGTCGCCGTGAGGATCAGCCGGAGCAGCTCCCCGATCGCCAGTGACGGCCGCAGGCCGGGGCCGATGACCAGGGCGTCGTGCTCGTGGTCGAGCACGGCGGCGAGCGCCGGCTCCGGGTCCACCTCCTCGACGTCGTCCTCCGGCAGGGCCATCGTCGTGGCCTCGACGACCTTCGCCGCGAACAGCGGCTGCAGGGACTCGGGCACCGCCAGCGTGACGAGGCCGGCGCCCGCACGGCCGGCCGCCCGACACACGAGCAGCGCCGCGCCGGCGTAGTCCAGGGACCCGGCCAGCACGAGGACCCGGCCGAAGCTGCCCTTGTGGCCGCGCTTGTCGCGCTCCGGCACGAGCCTGGACATCGAGTCGTCGTCGAGCTCCGGCGGCGCCTCGGAGGCTGGGGACGTCGCCTCGGGCGCCGGCGTCTCGTCGGCCGCGGGCCTCCCGAACCCGACGGAACGCTTGTCAGCCACGGCCGTGATCGTCGGCGGCGTCGACCTCGGCCGCCAGGGCCTGCGTCGCCTGGTGGATCTCCTGCATCCGCTCGAATCGCGCGAGGAGCTTGCGCTCACGGTCGTCGAGACGGTCGTCGATGTCCAGCGGGAACACGTACCGCCCGCCCGCCGTGCGGACTCCGAACGCGACCGCGACCGCGTACTCGGCCTCGTGGCTGATCGACACCGCGATCCGGCCCATCCCGAGCTGCTCGGCACGCGCCGCGGCCCGGCCGTTCAGGCGCACGGACGGCTGGCCCGTCGGCAGCCGCTCGATCTCGATCTCGGTCCAGCCGACGCCGCGGACCCCGAGGCCGAGCACCTTGGACACGGCCTCCTTGGCGGCCCAGCGCCCGGCGAAGTTCTCCGGCCGGTTGCGGACGTACCGGCGCTCGCGATCGGTCAGGACCCGCCGCGCGAACCGGTCGCCGAAGCGCTCGATCGTGTGCGCGATGCGGTCGACCTTGATGATGTCGATGCCGAGCTCGGTCGTCCCCTCGGGGACCACGCCCGGCGGCACCATGGGGTCGGCGACCGGGCCGGGACGCGCCATCCCTACTCCACCGTCACCGACTTCGCGAGGTTGCGCGGCTGGTCGACGTCCGTGCCCCGCGCGACGGCCGTGTAGTACGCGAACAGCTGGAGCGGGATGACCGCCAGCGCCGGCGACAGGGCCTCGTGCGTGTCGGCCACCCACAGGATGTCGTCCGCGTAGCGCGCGATCTTGGTGTCACCGTCGGTGGCCACCGCGATAACCCGCGCGTCGCGCGCGCGACCCTCCATGACGTTGCTGATCAGCTTGTCGTAGGTCGGCGAGCGGGTCGCGATCGAGACCAGCGGGCACTCCGCGTCGAGGAGGGAGATCGGGCCGTGCTTGAGCTCGCCCGCGGCGTAGCCCTCCGCGTGGATGTAGCTGATCTCCTTGAGCTTCAGCGCGCCCTCGAGCGCCGCGGGCAGCGAGTAGCCGCGCCCGATGAACATGAACCCGCGCGAGTTGACGTAGCGGCGGGCGATCTCGGCGATGCCCGGGTTCGCGGCGAGCGTGCTGGCGGCGGCGTCGGGCAGGCCGCGCAGCGCCTGTCCCAGCTCGAGCTCCAGCGCCTCGTCCATCGACCCGCGGGCCTTGGCGATCGCGGCGGCCAGCACGATCAGCGTGGTGACCTGGGTGACGAACGTCTTCGAGGCCGCGACGGCGATCTCCGGGCCGGCCTGGAGGAACATCACGGCGTCCGCCTCGCGCGTGATCGCCGAGCCCATCGTGTTGGTCACGGCGACGATCGGGCAGCCGCGCTCGCGCGCCCAGCGCGTCGGCGCGATCGTGTCGGCGGTCTCGCCCGACTGGGTCACGGCGATCACCAGCGCGCCGGGATCGAGCGGCGGCGGCGAGTAGCGGAACTCCGAGCCGACGGTGACCCGGGCCGGCAGCCCGGTCCAGTCCTGGATCGCCGCGGCGCCCACGAGCGCCGCGTAGGACGCGGTCCCACAGGCGACGAGCTCCACGCGGGTCGCCCGGCGGAACGCCTCCGCGAGCCCCTCGACCTCGGGCGCGTGGATCCGGCCGTCGGCCGTCACCCGGCCGGCGAGCGACTGGCGCAGGGCCTCCGGCTGCTCGTGGATCTCCTTGAGCATGAAGTGGTCGTAGCCGCCCTTCTCGGCGGCCTCGGGCGACCAGTCGACCGTCGTCTCCACGCGCTGGCGGACGATCCCGTCGACGCCGGTGATCTCGACGCCCGTCGGGCGCACGTCGGCGACGTCGCCCTCCTCGAGGAAGATGATCCGGTTCGTGTGGGCGAGGATCGCCGCGACGTCGCTGGCGATGAAGCTCTCCTCGCCGTGCAGGCCCACGACCAGCGGCACGTCCTTGCGCGCCCCGACGAGCCGGCTCTGCTCGCGCTTGTGCATCACCACGAGGGCGTAGGCCCCCTCCAGCTGGCGCAGCGCGGCCCGGACCGCGTCGGCGAGGTCGCCCTGGTACGCCTCCTCGACGAGGTGGGCGACGGCCTCGGTGTCGGTCTCGGACGTGAGCGTGTGGCCGCGGGCCTCCAGCCCGTCCCGGAGGTCGCGGAAGTTCTCGATGATCCCGTTGTGGATCACCGTGATCTCGCCGGTGCAGTCCTGGTGGGGATGGGCGTTGAGGTCGTTCGGGCGTCCGTGGGTCGCCCAGCGCGTGTGCGCCAGCCCGATCGCCGCGTGCGGGGTCCGGTCCGCGATCGCCGTCTGGAGGTTGACGAGCTTGCCGGCCTTCTTCTCCACGAACATGTCGCCCTGCTCGTCGACGAGGGCGATGCCCGCGGAGTCGTAGCCGCGGTACTCGAGACGACGGAGACCCTCGATCAGGATGGGGCCCGCTTCACGCGGGCCTGTATAGCCGACGATGCCGCACATGCGCCTGGGGGGTTCTCCTTGGGCTCGGACGACGCGGCCCCGCCGCGGTTGGCTAGTGTAGTCGGTCGCCTGCGAGCGCCGCGATGGCGTCGGCGAGCTCGGCGACCAGGGCGGCGTCCGGGCCCTCGACCATCACCCGCAGCACGGGTTCGGTGCCCGAAGGACGCACGAGGACGCGCCCGTGCGGCGCCAGCCGGCGCTCGGCGTCGGCGATCGATTGCCCCAGGACGTCGTCGGCTTCCCACTGGTCGCGGTGGCGGACGCGGATCGCGCGCTGCTGCTGGGGCAGCAGCGGCACCGCGATGGCGAGCTCGGCGATCCCCGCCGACGCCGCCGTCATGACCCGCAGCAGCTCGACCGCGGTCACGATCCCGTCGCCCGAGGTCGTATGCTCGCGGATGATCACGTGCCCGCTCTTCTCGCCCCCGAGGCCCGCTCCCGAGACGAGCATCGCGGCGAGGATGTGCTTGTCGCCCACCGGGGTCCGGACGATGCGGCCGCCGGCGCCCTCGACCGCCGCCTGGAGCCCGCCGTTGGACAGGACGGACACGACGAGGCTGCCGTGATCGAGCGCCCCACGGGCCAGCCGTTCGAGCGCGAGGATCCCGAGGACCTGATCGCCGTCCACGAGGTTGCCGGCCGAGTCGACCGCAACGCACCGGTCGGCGTCGCCGTCGAGCGCGAACCCGATATCCGCGCCGGCGGCCTTCACCGCGTCGGCCAGCGAAGCCGGCGCCGTCGCGCCGCTCGCCCGGTTGATGTTGTCGCCGTCGGGGGCATCGTGGATCACGGTCACGCGGGCACCGGTCGCGCGCAGGATCTCGGGCGCCACCCGGTACGCCGCCCCGTTGGCCGTGTCGAGCACGACGTGCAGGCGCGAGGCGTCGACGGTCGCCGCGAGCGCCCGCCGGTGGGCGACGTAGCGGGCCAGGAGCCCGGACGCCTCGACGGTCCGCCCGATCGCCTCGGGCGACACGCTCGGCAGCTCGTCCGCGCGCAGCACCGCCGCCTCGAGCTCGTCCTCGACGTCGTCGTCCAGCTTCAGGCCGCGCGGATCGAGCACCTTGAGCCCGTTGTCCTCGGCGGGGTTGTGCGAGGCGGACACCATGATCCCGGCCGCGAACTCGGGATCCGCGGCCAGGAACGCGAGCGCCGGCGTGGGCACGATCCCGACCTGGTGGACGTCGGCGCCCATGCTCGTCGCCCCGGCGGTGATCGCGGCCACGAACATGTCGCCCGAGCGCCGGGTGTCCTGGCCCACGACGAGCGAGCCGCCCGCGCCGACGACCAGGTGGGCCGTGGCCCGGCCGAGGGAGAAGGCCAGCGACGGCCGGAGATCGACGTTGGCCACGCCTCGAATGCCGTCCGTGCCGAACAACCGTGTCATCGGGGTCCTCGCGTGATGGTGCGGTGCGTCCGGGTCAGGGTGCCGGCGATGTCGCGCCGCCGCCGGGGGCGGCCGGGCTCTGGGCGTCGCCCGACGCCACCGGCGCCTGGGTCGCCGGCACCGAGATCGTGACAGTCACCGTCTCCGGTGACACCTCGACGAGCGTCAGGGTCGAGGGCAGCGATGGGACCACCGGCAGCTCGTGGGTGCCCGGCTCGAGCCCCGCGACGTTGACCCCGACGACGATCGGCGCCGAGCCCAGCCGGTCGAGGTCGGCCACCGGCCCGAACAGCGTCAGCAGCACCTGGGACGCCGAGACGGCGTAGTCGAGGGCGGGCTCGCGGCCGTCCAGGCGGATGCCGGCCGAGTAGGTGCGGGTCTCCGTGAGGGCCTCGATGTGGACCGACACGTGGACCGTCTCCGCGCCGACCGCGACGACGCCCGACGGCAGGGCGAGCGGGACGTTGACGGAGACGTCGCGGGTGGCGCCCGAGACCGACACCGGGGCCGTGTCCGCGGACAACAGGGCGGCCAGCTGGTCGGCGTCGCCCTCGACGGAGACGACGAGCGGGTCCGCGGTCACCGACACGATCCGGAACCCCTGGGCGGGGGTCCCGGTCACGACGGGGTTGACGGGCAACGTCCGGGACTGGCGGTTGGTGAACAGCGGGATCGTGACGTGGACGGTCCGCGGGTCGAGCTCCACGCCGGCGACGATCTGGCCGCTGTCGTCGACCGCCCGCGCCTCGACGTCGCGATCGAAGTCGATCCCCTCGGGGTCGAGCGGGGCGACGACCCGGGCGGCCACGACACGGCTCACGGCCGAGCTCGCTCCCGTGACCGAGACCTCGGTCGGCGTGTACACCACCTCGCCCACGTCCACACCGTCGGGCGTCGGCCCGCGCTGGACGTCGACGGGCACCTGCTTCGTCGTCACCTCGTCGAGCACGACCTGGATCGAGCGCGGCTGGAAGTCGAGGACGGTGACGCGGGGGTCGACGGCGTTGACCGCCACGCGAACGCTCACGGGCTGGCCGTCGGGCTTGACGTTGGCGAGATCGACGGTCGCCTCGAAGTCCTCGGCTCGCAGGCGACCCACGTCGACCGGCGCGATGTACCGGATCTGGTCGAGGTCACGCAGGTCGTTGGTGACGACGGTCCCATCGGGCTTGTTCACCGGGGTCACGGCCACGGGACCGGGGAACACGCTGCTGTCCTGGGAGGCGACGAGGCCCGCGTACAGGAGCGTGGCCAGCGCGATGGCCGCGAGCTTGAGCGGCCAGTTGTGGACGATGAACCTGACGACCTGGTTGACGCGTGAGCCGAGGCTCATCGGCGCGCGACCACCGCGGCGGCGCTGGTGCCGTCCTGGTCACCGACCGGGGGTTCGGGGAGGGCCTGTGGGGCGGGCGCTGCGCTCGACGTTTGGCTCGTTGGCCCGGCGGAGTTGGCGGGGGCGCCGCTCGCCGGCGCGCCGTCCTGCGGGCCTCCGGACGCACCGGCGCTGCCGGCCGCGAGGGCCGGCGTCTCGGCGCGAGCCGGCGTCGTGCGGATGCGGAAGCGACTGCGGGCCCGGCCCCGGAGTCCCGACGTGCGGCGACGGCTGAGGCCGGGCGGCGCGGCGGGCGCTTCGAGGAGGGCGCTCAGGGCTCGCTGGAGCTGGGCCTCGGAGGGCACGCGGACGATCCGCGCCCGCTCGACGACGCTCATCTGACCGTTCTCCTCGGACACGACGACGGCGACCGCGTCGGTGTCCTCGGTGATCCCGAGCGCCGCCCGGTGGCGGGTCCCGAACCGCTCCGACAGGGCCATCTCTGTGAGCGGCAGCAGCGCCGCCGCCGCCAGGATGCGGTCGTCGCGGATCACCACGGCGCCGTCGTGGAGCGACGTGCGCGGCGCGAAGATCGTGCACAGCAGCTCGCTCGAGAGGTCGGCATGGACCATCACCCCGGACTCGGCGATCTCCTCGAGCCCGGTCTCGCGCTCGAGCACGATCAGCGCCCCGTGGCCCTCGCGTGACAGCTGGCCGGCGGCCTTGGCGACCTCCCCGGCCACGTGCTCGATCGTCCGCTGCTCCGACGGCGCCAGGAGCCACCCGAACGTCCCCACCCGGCCGATCCGCTCGAGGCCCCGGCGCAGCTCGGGCTGGAACACGACGACCAGCGCGAACAGGCCGACGACGGCGCCCGCCTGGAGGATCTGGGTGAACAGCCGCAGCTGCAGGAACTGCGCCAGCGCGTACACGCCGAGCAGGATCGAGACGCCGATCACGAGGGTGACGGCCCGCGTGCCCCGGATCAGGCTGAACAGCCAGTAGATGAACAGGGCCGTGATCGCGATGTCGAGCAGCGTCGTCAGCGTGACCTGTCGGACGAGCGATTCGACGAACGGGAGCATCTTCCGGCGAGTCTAGCACCGGGGTCCCCTCGTTCCGGGACCCCTACGATCGGGCTGGAGGGTCCTGTCTAGCCCCGCGCGCCCCGGGCGGCGGCGACCCGCGTCGCCCGGTCCGGGTCGGGGTCGAGCCCGGTCAGCCGGTCCAGCAGGTCCAGCTTCTCGCCCGCCAGCGACTGCCAGCCGCGCTCGTCGTAGAGCTCGACCAGGGCGAGGTGGATGCCGACGTCGTCGGGGGCGAGCGAGAGGGCCAGGTAGCAGGTGTCGAGGGCCGCGTCGGCTCGCCCGTCACGACGGTAGGCGCTGGCGAGGTCGAGCAGCTCGTCGAGCCCGACGCCGGGGACCCGGCGCTCCAGGGTCTGCTCGGCCGAACGCGCGAGAGCGACGACGTCGAGGTCCGGCGCAAGGTCCCGATCGAGCGCGCGCCGGTAGGGCGGCGGAGGCGGTGCCTGGGGCTCGGGGGGCTCGCCGACGGGCGCCTCGCCGACGGGCGCCTCGGCACCCGGTTCCGCGGGGGTCCCCGCGGCGTCGCCGCTCGGAGCCGCCGTATCGCGGGTATCGGCCGTCGGCCACGCGATGGCATCGGGCGCCGCGGAAGCCGCAGCGTCCGTAGCCCCGGCTGCGTCGAGCCCCGCGACCAGCGGCGCCACCTGGGCGGGCAGCGCGGCGTCGGCGTCGGCGTCGGCCGTGCCGGCCGACGTGGCCTCGGCAGCCGCCGCGTCGGGTTCCTCGGGTGCCGTCGGTCCCGGCGGGACCGGCGCCTTCGGCTGGGCCGGCTCCTTCGGCGACGCCGCCGGCTTCGCCACGACGGGGGCCGCGGCCTTTCGAGGCTCGATCGCCTGGCCCTCGAGCACCACCATGGCCTTCTCGAGCGCCACCCGGCCGGGTTCGGCGGGCTCGCTCGCCCGCAGCCGCTCGATCAGCCGCTCCAGGGACCGCCGGCGTTCGCGACCCTCCGCGAGCTCCAACGCGCGTCGCTCGGAGTCGACCGCGTCCGCGAGCTTGCCGTTGGCGGCCTGCACCTCGGCCACGGCGTCATACGCGTCGGCAGCCTGGGCCCGGCGGGCCAGTGCGGTCAGCGCCTGTGCCCGGCCGAGCAGCGCAGCCTCGTCGCGCGGCGCCAGCCGCACGGCCGCCGTGTAGTGGCGGACCGCGTCGGCCGGCCGCTTGCGGCGCATCAGCGCGTTGCCGGCGCTCGTGTGCGGGGTCGCTCGCTCGGGGGCGATCGCGGCGGCCTCGGCGTAGGCGGTCAGGGCCTCCTCGAGGCGGCCGCGCAACGACGCGACGTGGCCTCGGCGGAGCGCGTCCTTGTAGCGCTCGTAGAGGGCCTCGCCGCTCATCTCGCCTGTCCTTTCGCTGTCGCGGCTAGGCCGCGAGGAGCTCGACCAGGAGCGCTTTCTGCGCGTGGAGCCGGTTCTCCGACTGGTCGAAGATGATGCTTCGCGGGCCGTCCATCACGTCCGACGTGATCTCCTCGCCGCGGTGCGCGGGGAGACAGTGCATCACCAGCGCGTCGGGCGCCATCGCCAACAAGTCGTCGTTGACCTGGTACCTCGAGAAGGCGTCGCGGCGCTCCTCGGCCTCGGCCTCCTGGCCCATCGACGTCCACGCGTCCGTGTACACGACCGCCGCGCCCCGCACGACGGACCGCGGATCGTCGTCGAACACCAGCCTGCCCCCCGAGGCTGTCGCGAGCTCGGCGGCCCGGGCCACGATGCGCTCGTTGGGGGCGTAGCCGACGGGATGGGCGATCCGGATCTCCATCCCCATCGTCGCGCCCATCAGCGCCAGCGAGTGATAGACGTTGTTGCCGTCGCCGACGAACGCGACCGGGAGGCCCTTCAGGTCCCCGAACCGCTCGTGGAGCGTGAACAGGTCGGCGAGCGTCTGGCATGGATGCTCGCGGATGGTCAGGCCGTTGACGACCGGGATCTGCGCCTGGGCCGCAAGCTCGACGACCACCTCGTGCGGTCCCGTGCGGGCCATGATCCCGTCGACGAACCGGTCGAGGTTCCGGGCCACGTCGGCGACGCTTTCGCGGCCGCCGAGCACGATGGTCTCCGTGAGGTAGATGGCGTGGCCGCCGAGCTGGGTCATCGCCGCCTCGAACGTCACCCGGGTGCGCAGGCTCGGCCGCTGGAACAGCATCGCCAGGGTCCGGCGCTCCAGCGGCGGCTGCGCATGCCGTCGGTCGGCGGCAAACTCGGCCTTCAGCTCCGCCGCATGCGCGAACAGGCGCTCGACCTCGCTCGCGGACAGGTCCGCCGCCGAGATGAAGTCCCGCCCCTGGAGGCTCGTACCGCTCACCGCCCCAGTGTACGGAGCGACCGCGCCACGTCGGCGTCCCGCGTGGCGCCGCCCGGCTCAGCCATGTGCCACCAGCCGCTCACCCGAGCACGACGGAGCCCGCGAAGCCGCCCTTCGACGCCCCGTCCGAGCCCGCCAAGCCGCTCCTTGGCACATGTTCGTGCCAAGAGGAGGGGACGCACCGCGGCGGGAAGACGGAACGACCGATGCGGTCCCCCTCAGCTACCCGGAGCCGCGGCATGGCGCCCCGAGCGTACCGCTCAGTCCGAAGCGGCGCAGATGGCGCGCCGACGCGAAGGCGGACGCGAGGACGAGAGCGAGCGCACTTGAAGGTGCGTGAGCGAGCGCCCGCAGCAGCCAACGCCGCGCTCGGCCGTCAGGCCGCGGCGATCAGCGCTTTGTGTACTGGGGGGCTTTTCTGGCGCGCTTGAGGCCATACTTCTTGCGCTCCTTCATCCGCGGGTCGCGGGTGAGGAGGCCGGCCTGGCGCAGCGGCAGGCGGTTGGTCTCGGCGTCGACCTGGAGCAGGGCGCGCGCGATTCCGTGACGGATCGCGCCGGCCTGGCCGGTGATCCCGCCGCCCTCGACCTTGATCATCGTGTTGAAGCGGCCCTCGGTCCCGGTCACCCGGAACGGCAGGAACAGCTCGGACTCGGCGAGCACACCGCCGAAGTGCTCCTCGGGCGTGCGGCCGTTCACGACCATCTCGCCCTCACCGGGGATCAGGCGAACGCGGGCAACCGCCGTCTTGCGGCGGCCGGTGCCCCAAAAGAACGCAGGCGTCGACATCAGGGCTCCTCGATCAGGCCAGCGGCTCGGGCTTCTGGGCCTGGTGCGGGTGCTCGGCACCGGCATAGACCTTGAGCTTCCGGAGCATCTGGGTTCCAAGTCGGTTGTGCGGCAGCATCCCCTTCACGGCTCGGCGGATGACCTCCTCCGGCCTGCGGGCGAGCAGGTGGCCGAGGGTCTCTTCCTTGAAACCGGCCGGGTAGCCGCTGTGGCGGGCGTACACCTTGGACGTCAGCTTGTCGCGGGTCACGGTGATCCGCGCGGCGTTGATCACGATCACGTGGTCGCCGGTGTCGAGATGGGCGGCATAGGTGGGCTTGTTCTTCCCCTCGAGGACACGCGCGATGCGCGTCGCGATGCGGCCGAGCGTCTCGTCCGTCGCGTCAACGACGTACCAGCGTCGCTCGATCTCGCTCTCTCGAGGCGTATAGGTCTTCGCGCTCATTCCTCGTCTTCCTTGTCGTCCGACGGCCGTCCTCCGAGGACGACGCGCCGGAGGCACAGGCCCTTGGCGGGGGCCGATGCCCCGTTCAGTGCCGGCCCCGGTCCGGCGAGTGCCGCCCGGAGCCCCTCGGTGTCCAATGTTCCCAGGCCCACCTCCAGCAGGGCGGCGACCATGCGCCGCACCTGTCCCCGGAGGAAGGACTCCGCCCGGACGTCGATCGTCACCAGGCGGCCCTCCCGTCGGACCCGGACCGAATGCACGGTCCGGACCGGCGACCGGCCCGTGCCGCCGAAGCTCGAGAAGTCGTGCCGGCCCTCGAAGACCGACCCGGCGCTCGCCATCGCGGCGATGTCCAGCGGGCTCCGCACCCCGAGCGCATGACGCTCGCGGAGCGGGCTGCGCGGCCCGTTCCAGACGGTGTAGCGATACTCCCGATACCGCGCCGCGTAGCGTGGGTGGAACCCGTCCGGGACCCGTCGCACGCCGCGGATCGCGACGTCCGGCGGGAGCAGGGCGTTGACCGCCTGCCGGAGCGACGGTCCGCTGAGCCCCCCGCGGTAGGTGAAACCGATCACCTGACCCGCGGCGGACACCCCGGTATCCGTGCGTCCCGCCCCGTCGACCACGACCCGCTCACCTCCCGAGAGGCGGGCGAGCGCGGCCTCGAGCTCTCCCTGGACCGTGCGGGCGTTCAGCTGGAGCTGGAAGCCGGCAAAGTCCGTTCCGTCGTATTCGACCGTCGCGCGATAGCGCACCGGCGGGCCCTCTCGGAACCCTGCTAGATCATCGAGTCTGCGAGTCGCCGTTCAGCCGCGGCCAGGCGAAGGCGCTCCCGAATACCCGAGCGAGCGCACCTGGAGGTGCGTGAGCAAGGGCGGAGGGAGCAACGCACGCGTGGCCCGGATCAGCGGCGACCCTCAGACCAATTCAATCTGGACGATTTCGGCCGCATCGCCCTTGCGCTGGCCGATATGCACCAGCCGGGTGAACCCGGACTGGCGATCGGCGTACTTGGGGGCGATGACGTCGAACAGCTTGGTGACGACGAGCGGCTCGTTCGGGAGCTCCGAGACGACCGTCCGCCGGGCGGCGAGGTCCCCGCGCTTGGCGAGCGTGATCATGCGCTCGACCCGTCCGCGGATCTCCTTGGCCTTGGCCTCCGTCGTCTGGATCCGCTCGTAGCGGAGCACGGAGACCGTCAGGTTCTTGTACAGCGCGAGGCGCGGGCCCCGCTTGCGCGAGAGCTTGCGCCCGTCGATCCGGTTCGCCATGGCTCAGGACTCGTCCTCTTCGTCGCCGAACGGCTCGTCATCGCCGTCCAGGACGCCGTCGCCCTCGGTCTCCGGGAGGATGAAGCCGCGCATGCGGAGGCGCTCCTTCATCTCGTCCAGGGACTTCTTGCCGAAGTTGCGCATGCGCAGGAGGTCGTCGTCCTTCAGCTGCAGCAGCTGGCCGACCTTCACGATGTTGTTGCGCTTGAGGGAGTTGTAGGCCCGCATCGGCAGGTCCAGCTCCTCGATCGGCATGTCGAGCATGTTCGGCGGCAGCTGCGGCACGCCGGGCGCGGCGCGGTCCGGGGCCACGGCCTGGACGCCGACCGTCACGAACGGCTGGAACTGGTGCACGAGGATGTCGGCGGAGCGCGACAGGGCCTCCTCCGGCGTGATCGTGCCGTCGGTCTCGATCTCGATCGTGAGCTTGTCGAAGTTGGTCATCTGGCCAACGCGCATGCCCTCGACCCAGTAGTTGACCTTGCGGACCGGCGTGAAGATCGCGTCGACCGCGATCACGCCGATCGGCAGCGCCTCGCTGCGCTCGGCGGCGAGGTAGCCGACGCCGCGCTCGACCGTGAGGTCCATCTCGATCGTCACGTCGTCGGAGTCGATCGTCATGAGCACGAGCTCGGGGTTGACGATCTCGACGTCGGCCGACTCGGCGACGTCGGCGGCGATCACCGGGCCGGCGCCGCTCTTGATCAGGCGCAGCTGCACCGGGTGGGTCGCGAAACTCTTCAGGCGGAGCTTCTTGACGTTCAGGACGATCTGCGTGACGTCTTCCTTGACGCCCGGGATCGTCGAGAACTCCTGGTACACGTCGCGAACCTGGATGGACGTGACCGCGGCCCCCTCGAGGGACGAGAGGAGGACGCGCCGGAGCGCGTTGCCGAGGGTCACGCCATAGCCCGCCTGCAGGGGTCCCGCCTCGTACTTGGCGTACGTGCCGGCTTCTGCGATGGGCTCGATCTGCGGGGTCTCGAGTTCGATCATGAGATGGGGGCTACCTCGAGTAGTACTCGACCACGAGCTGCTCGTTGAAGTCGAGCGGCATCTGGTCGCGACGCGGCATGGCGATGACCGACCCGGCGAGGTTCGCCGCGTCCAGGCTCAGCCAGTCCGGCGCCTGATGCGAGCGGAGGGTCTCCTTGACCACCTTGAACAGCTCCCGCTCGTGGTGCGACTTGCGCACCTCGACCTTGTCGCCGATCTTCAGCCGGTAGGAGGGCACATTGGTGGGGACGCCGTTCACGGCGAAGTGGCCGTGGGCGACCATCTGGCGGGCGGCGGCGCGCGAGGGCGCGAAGCCCAGGCGATAGACGCCGTTGTCGAGCCGCAGCTCGAGCGTGCGGAGCAGGGCCTCGCCGGTCACGCCGGAGTGGCGCGACGCCTCGAGGTAGTAGTTGCGGAACTGCTTCTCGAGCACGCCGTAGACGCGGCGGACCTTCTGCTTCTCGCGCAGCTGCAGGCCGTAGTCGCCGACCTTGCGGCGGCGCACGCCGTGCTGGCCGGGCGGCGTCGGGCGCCGCTCGAACGAGCACTTCTTGGTATAGCAGCGGCTGCCTTTGAGGTAGAGCTTCAGCCCCTCCCGGCGGCAGAGCCGGCAGACGGCGTCGGTGTATCGGGCCATGGTCTCTTCGTGCTCAGACGCGGCGCCGCTTGGGCGGGCGGCAACCGTTGTGAGGGATGGGCGTGACGTCGGTGATCGCCGAGACCTCGAGGCCGGCGGCCTGGAGCGACCGGATGGCCTGCTCGCGGCCCGCGCCGGGTCCCTTGACGTAGACCTCGACCTGGCGCATGCCATGCTCCATGGCGCGCTTGGCGGCGCCGTCGGCGGCGAGCGCCGCGGCGTAGGGCGTGCTCTTCCGGGAGCCCTTGAACCCGGCGATGCCAGCAGAACCCCACGAGATGACGTTCCCACCCTGGTCGGTGATCGTCACGATCGTGTTGTTGAAGCTCGCCTGGATGTGGACGTGTCCCTGCGGAACGTTCTTCCGCTCCCGGCGCCGCTGCTTGACGGCGCGCTTCCGTTCGGCCATGCGCTAACGGTTCCTCGTCACTTGGTCTTCTTCCGCGCGCCGACCGTCTTCTTGGGCCCTCGGCGCTGGCGGGCGTTCGTCTTCGTGCGCTGCCCGCGGACCGGCAGGTTCCGGCGATGGCGGAGGCCGCGGTACGAGCCGATCTCGATGAGTCGCTTGATGTTCAGCGCGACCTCGCGGCGGAGGTCGCCCTCGACCTTGAAGCTGCGGTCGATCACCTCGCGGAGGCGGTTGACCTGGTCCTCGGTGAGATCCCGGACGCGGGTGTCCGGGTTGATGCTGGTCTGCTTGAGGATCTTCTGGCTGGAGGACAGCCCGACCCCATAGATGTACGTGAGGGCGATCTCGACGCGCTTCTCACGCGGGATGTCGATACCTGCGATACGAGCCATGCGTCAGCCCTGCCGCTGCTTGTGCTTGGGGTTCGAGCAGATGACCATCACGGTGCCGTGGCGCCGGATGACCTTGCAGTTGTCGCACCGCGTCTTGACGGACGCTCTGACCTTCACGGGTTCCTCGATTACTTCAGTCGGTACGTGATGCGACCCCGTGTGAGGTCGTAGGGAGACAGCTCCACGCGGACCCGGTCTCCCGGGAGGATCCGGATGAAGTTCATCCGGAGCTTGCCACTGATGTGCGCGAGAACACGATGGCCGTTCTCGAGCTCGACGGCGAACATCGTGTTCGGCAACGGCTCGATGACGGTTCCTTCGACTTCGATCGCGTCCTTCTTGGGCAAGCTTGTACCTTAGGGTCCCTTCTCAGCGCATGTGCCGGCCCGGGCGGGCCGACACACGAACGGCGAGGATATCAAAGCCCGGCCATTCCGACAACTGGTCAGACCGTGGTGAGGATCTCGGGACCCTCGGCGGTGACGGCCAGGGTGTGCTCGAAATGGGCGGCGAGCGACCCGTCCCAGGTGGCCACGGTCCAGCCGTCGGCGAGCGTCTGCGTCGCCTCGGACCCGAGCGTCAGCATCGGCTCGACGGCCAGGCATAGGCCGGGCTCGAGCCTCATGCCCTTGGACCGGGAGCGGAAGTTCGGCACCTGGGGGTCCTCGTGCATCGAGGTGCCGATCCCGTGGCCCACGTACTGGCGGATGATGCCGTAGCCGCCCGGCGTCGCGACGTCCTCCACCGCGCCCGAGATGTCGGCGATGAAGTTGCCCGGCCGGGCCGCGTTCACGCCGGCCATCAGCGCGAGGCGGGTGGCGTCGACCAGGCCGCGGGCGGCCGGCGTGGCGGCGTCGGGACCGCCGCACACGAAGGTGCGGGCGCCGTCACCGTGCCAGTCCTCGTAGATAACGCCGACGTCGACCGAGACCAGCTGGCCCACCTTGATCTCGCGATCGCCGGGAATGCCGTGGACGATCTCGTTGTCGATCGAGATGCATGTCGAGGCCGGGTAGGCGTGGGGGTCGCGCGCGTCGTAGCGGCGGCCGCCGAGGTAGTTGAGGAACGACGGCACGCCCCTGGCGCCGCGGATGTGGCGTTCGGCCAGGCGGTCGAGCTCGGCCGTCGAGACGCCCGGCTGGAGGCTCTCCTCCACGAGCGCCAGAACCTCGGCGACGATGCGCCCGGCGGATCGCATCTTGGCGATCTCGGCCCGGGACTTGCGGGTGACGTGCATCAGGTTCGCGGAGGCTCGACGGCCGGCGCGCCGCGGGCCGCGACGCCGGCGGCCTCGACCTCGGCTGCGATCGCGTCGCCCACCTGGTCAATCTCCTGGAGCCCGTCGACCACCCGCAGGACGCCCGAGGCGCGGTAGTGGTCGACGACGGCGCCCAGCGCGCCCAGCTGCTGCTCCATGCGTGTCCTGATCGTCTCGGGCCGGTCGTCGGAGCGCTGGTACAGCTCGGAGCCGTCGAGGTCGCACACGCCCGGCTCGCGGGGCGGGCTGAACACCTCGTGGTACGGATGGCCGGCCGCGCGGCAGACCCAGCGACCCGACATCCGCCGGATCACCTCGTCGACGGGGACCTCGATCAGGACCGCTATCCGGACCCCGGCGTCGCGCGCCGCCAGCGCCTCGTCGAGCGCCTGGGCCTGGACGTCGGTGCGCGGGAAGCCATCGAGGATGACGCCGCGATCGGCGTCGGGGCGGCCGAGGCGGTCGAGCAGCAGGCGGACCGTGATGTCGTCGGGCACGAGCTGGCCGGCGTCCATGTAGCGCCGCGCCTCGATGCCCAGGGGAGTGCCATCGCGGACCGCGGCCCGGAACAGGTCGCCCGTGGCCACGATCGGGATGCCCAGCCGCTGGGCGAGGAGCGGCGCCTGTGTTCCCTTCCCGGCCCCGGGAGCCCCGAGGAGGATCACCACGTTCATCGGGCCACCTGCCTGACGCCCGATGCGGGCGTTGCCGACTGCGGGCGTTCGCTCACGCACGTCGAGGTGCGTTCGCTCTCGTCCTCGACGGCGCCTTCGCATCGGATCGCCATCCAGGCGGCCATTACCGGATGAAGCCCTCGTATTGTCGAATGAGGAGCTGGGCCTCGACCTGCTTCATGGTCTCGACGACCACCGACACCACGATCAGGATGCCCGTTCCGCCCAGGGCGAGGCCCTGGTACTGCGGCTGGAGCAGCGCGATGAACGGCGGCGCGGCGGCGACGATGCCCAGGAACAGGGCGCCGGCGACCGTGATCCGGGTCACGACCTTGGCGAGGTAATCCTGCGTCGGGCGGCCGGGCCGGATGCCCGGGATGAAGCCACCGTTCTTGCGCAGCTGCTCCGCGGTCTCGTCAGGCTTGAACGTGAAGGCGGTGTAGAAGTAGGTGAACCCGAAGGTCAGCACGAAGTACAGGGTCACGTACAGCCACGATCCGGGGCTGAGGAAGGTGACGATCCAGTTCGCGATGTCGCCGACGATGCCGCCCGCGTTCACGAAGTAGCTCGCGATCTGGCTGGGGAACAGCAGGATGCTGACGGCGAAGATGATCGGGATGACGCCGGCCTGGTTGACGCGCAGCGGCAGGAACGTCTGGCCGCCCTGGTACATGCGCCGGCCGCGCACGCGGGATGCGTACTGGATCGGAATCCGGCGTTGGCCCTCCTGGATGAAGATGATCACCGCGACCGCTGTGACGCCGAGGATGCCGAACAGCACGAATCGCGCGAGATCGGGGCTGTTGACGAACGCCTGCAGGGCGCCCGGCGCGCGGCTCACGATGCCCGCGAAGATGATGAAGCTGATGCCGTTGCCGATCCCCTTCTCGGTGATCAGCTCGCCCAGCCACATCAGCGTGACGGAGCCGGCCGTGAGGGTCACGATCTGGGTCAGCGTCTCCCAGCTGCCGAGGTCGAACGGCGTGCTGAGCACGTTGTTCGCCGACAGCAGGGCCAGCAGCCCGTACGCCTGGAGCAGCGCCATCGGCACCGACAGGTAGCGGGTGTACTGGTTGATCTTGGTCCGGCCGTACTCGCCCTCGCGCTGGAGGGCCTGGAGCGACGGGACCACGCCGGTCATGAGCTGCATGATGATCGAGGCGTTGATGTACGGGTTCACGCCGAGCGCCACGACCGAGAAGTTCGTCAGGCCACCGCCCGAGAACAGGTCGAGCAGCCCGAAGATCGCGTTCGTGTCGAGGAATTCCTTGAGCTGCGCCGAGTTCACGCCCGGGATGGGGACGTGGGCGAGCAGCCGGAAGACCAGCAGGATCCCCGCGACGAACAGGATGCGGCGCCGGAGGTCCGGCGCGCGGAACGCGTTGAGCAGCGCCTCGAACACGGGGCGTTAGCCCTCGTCTGCCGCGTCGGCCTCGTCGGCCTCCGCGGGCGTCACGGGCTCGGTGGCGTCCTCGGGGGCTCCGGCCTCGGCGGCCGGCTCGGCGGTTGCGGCCTTCGTCCGGCCCTTGGCGGGCTTGGCTTCGGGCGTCGCCTCGGCGGCATCGTCGGCCGTGGTCGCGACGGGCTCGTCGGCCTCGGCCGCTTCGGGCTTCTCGCGCTTGGCGCGAGAAGCCTTGCCGGCGGGCCTGGCGGCGTCCGCGTCGGCGGGCACCTCGACGCCCAGCGCCGCGAGCGGCGAGCTGGGAATCTCGATCTGCTGGGCGGTCCCGCCCGCGGCCTCGATCTTCTCGCGCGCGCTGCGCGTGAAGCGGTCGGCGAGCACGAACAGCTTCGCGCTGACCTCCCCCTCGCCGAGGATCTTGAGCGGCAGGCGGTCGCGACGGACCAGGCCGGCCTGCTTCAGCGTGTCGGCATTGACCGTCACCGGTGCGCCCTTCTGCACGTCGAGCTTGCCCGCCTCGATCGCCGCGCTGATCGCGCCGACGTTGACGACCTCGTACTCGATGTCGTTGATGTTGCGGAAGCCGCGCAGCTTCGGGATCCGGATGTGGAGCGGCGTCTGGCCGCCCTCGAACCAGGCCGGGATCGAGGCGCCCGCGCGCGAGCGCTGGCCCTTCGTGCCGCGGCCGGCGGTCTTGCCCTTGCCGGCGGCGATGCCGCGCCCGACCCGGGTCCGCTTGGTGACCGACCCCTCGGCGGGGTGCAGGTCGTGGATCTTCATCAGTGCTTCTCCGGGGTCGTCGCGTCCGCGCCCGCCGGGAGCTCCTCGACGGTCACGAGGAAGCGGACCTGGCGGACCATCCCGCGGACGGCGGGGTTGTCGGGCAGGATCGACGAGCTGCCGATCCCGTGCAGGCCGAGCGCGCGGATCGTCCCCCGGTTCCGGGCGATGTGGCTGATCGTGCTCCGGGTCTGGGTGACCCGCAGGCTACCGGGCATCGGCCACCTCCCGCGCGCCGAGCGCCGCGTCGGGCTGTCCCGGGACGACCAGCCGGAGCTGGACGCCACGCCGGCGCGACAGCTCCTCGACGGAGTGCAGGCCGCGCAGCGCGTTGAGGGTGGCGCGGGTCACGTTGACCGGGTTGGTCGAGCCGTGGACCTTGGCCAGGATGTCCCGGATGCCGGCCGCCTCGACGACGGCGCGGACTGCGCCGCCGGCGATGACGCCGGTGCCCTTGGAGGCCGGCTTGAGCATCACGCGCGCGGCGGAGTACTCCACGCGGACCTCGTGCGGGATCGTCGTCCCGACCATGGGGATGCGGACGATGTTCTTCTTCGCATCCTCGACGCCCTTGCGGATGGACTCCGGGACATCACCGGCCTTGCCCAGGCCCACGCCGACATGACCGTTGCCGTCGCCCACGACGATGACCGCCGAGAACGAGAAGCGCCGGCCACCCTTGTGGACCTTGGCGACGCGGTTGATCTGGACGACGCGCTCCTCGAGCGCGAGCTTGTTGGGGTCGATGCGGGCCACAGGCGTGTCCTCTAGAAGTCGAGGCCGGCCTCGCGGGCCGCCTCCGCGAGCGAGCGAACCCGCCCGTGGTACTTGAAGCCCGCACGGTCGAACACCACCTGCTCCACGCCGGCGGCCTTCGCGCGCTCGGCGACGAGCTTGCCGACGCGCTTCGCGTCGTCGGTCTTCGACCCGTCGGAACCGCGGAGGTCCTTCTCGAGCGAAGAGGCGGCGGCCACGGTATGGCCGCTGGTGTCGTCGATGACCTGGGCGTAGATGTGGTTCAGGCTGCGGAAGACGGCCAGGCGCGGCCGGCCGGAGGTGCCCGACAGGCGGAGGCGGAGTCGCTCGTGGCGCTTGCTGCGCGCCGCCGAGCGGGTGGCAACGGTCGTCATCGCTACTTCTTCCCGCCGATCTTGCCGGCCTTGCCCGCCTTGCGACGGACCTGCTCGCCGGCGTAGCGGACGCCCTTGCCCTTGTAGGGCTCGGGCTTGCGGGTCGCGCGGATCTTGGCCGCCACCTGGCCGACCAGCTCCTTGTCGATCCCTACGACCGCCAGGCGGAGCGGGGTCTCGAGCTCGAAGCTGATGCCGGTGGGCGGATCGATCTCGATCGGGTGGCTGTAGCCGAGCGCGAGCTGGAGCTTGTCGCCCACCTTCTGCGCGCGGTAGCCCACGCCGACGATCTCGAGGCCCTTGCGGTACCCGGTCGTCACGCCGACGACCATGTTGTTGACGAGGGTGCGCGTGAGGCCGTGGAGGCTCTTGTCGAGCTTGTTCTCCGTCGGCCGCGTCACCACGATGGTGCCGTCCTCGTGCGCAACGACCATGCGCTGCGGCAGCTCGCGGGTGAGGGTCCCCTTGGGGCCCTTCACGGTGATGATCCGGCCGTCGAGCGTCACGTCGACGCCGGCGGGGACGGCAATGGGGAGTCGGCCGATACGGGACATCGTGCTACCAGATGTAGGCGAGGATCTCGCCACCGAGCTGGGCCTGCTTGGCCTGGGACCCGGTCATGATCCCCTTGGAGGTGCTGACGATCACGACGCCAAGGCCGCCGAGGACGCGCGGGATGTCGGTCTTCTGCGCGTACACGCGCAGGCCCGGCTTGCTGATCCGCTTGAGGCCCGAGACGACCGGCACCTTGCCGTCGACGTACTTGAGCTCGATGCGCAGGAGCTGCGCCACGCCGTCGCGCTCCTCGTGGACGTCGGCAATGAAGCCTTCCTCCTTGAGGATGCGCGCGATCTCGCGCTTGGTGCGCGAGGCGGGCACGATCACCTCCGTGTGACGTGCCCTCGACGCGTTGCGGACGCGCGTGAGCATGTCCGCGATCGGGTCGGAGATGTTCATCTTCTTACCAGCTCGACTTCGTGACGCCGGGCAGCTCGCCGACGAGCGCGCGCTCGCGGAAGCAGATCCGGCACAGCGCGAAGCGGCGCATGTAGGCCCGCGGCCGTCCGCAGACGTAGCAGCGGTTGTACGCCTGCACCGGATGATGCGGCGTGCGCTTGGCTTTCGCGATCAGAGACTTCTTGGCCATCCGACTCCTCCCCGCCCTAGCCGGCGAAGGGCATGCCGAGGAGCTCGAGCAAACGCTTCGACTCCTCGTCGGTCTTCGCCGTCGTCACGATGCTGATCTCCAGCCCGCGGAGACGGTCCACCTTGTCGTAGTCGATCTCCGGGAACGCAAGCTGCTCCCGGAGGCCGAGCGAGTAGTTGCCGCGGCCGTCGAACGACCGCCCGGGCACGCCGCGGAAGTCGCGGATGCGCGGCAGGGCGAGGCGCGAGGTGCGCTCGAGGAAGTCCCACATCCGCTCGCCGCGAAGGGTGACCTTCACGCCGATCGGGTTGCCCGTCCGGACCCGGAACTGCGCGATCGACCGCTTGGCGCGGGTGACGATCGGCTTCTGGCCCGTGATGAGCTGGACGTCGCCGACGGCCGCATCGACCGCCTTGGCGTTCGTCAGGGCCTCCCCGAGGCCGATGTTGACGACGATCTTGTCCAGGCGCGGCACCTGCATCGGATTCGCGTACCCGAACTGCTTCTGGAGCGCCGGCACGACCTCGGTCGTGTACCGCTCCTTGAGCTGCCCGCTCACGACTGCACCTCCAGCGGCTCGCCGCAGTGACCGCACACGCGGACGCGCGCGCCGTTGTCGAGCTCGCGGTGGCCGACCCGGGTCGGCTTGTCACAGTGGCCGCACACGATCATCACGCGGCTCGCGGGGAGCGGCAGCGCGTGATCGAGGATGCCGCCGGGATCGATGGTCGGCATGGAGCCCATGCCGCCCGACGACCGCTGGCGCGGCTTGGTGTGCTTGCGGGCGATGTTCAGCCCGTCGACGACCACGAACACGCCGCCCTTGAGCGACGAGCGGCGGTAGCCGGAACGCACCGGCGACGGCGACGCCTCACGGCGGATCACGTGCTCGACCTTGCCCCGCTTGCCGGCGTCCTTGCCGGCCAGCACGACGACGGTGTCGCCCTTGCGGATCTCGGGCACCTTCGTGCGGCGCTGGATCGTCCGGACGGCCATCACAGCACCTCCGGCGCGAGCGACACGATCTTCATGTAGTTGCGTTCCCGGAGCTCGCGCGCGACGGGCCCGAAGATGCGGGTGCCACGCGGGTTGCCCTGGTTGTTGATGAGCACGGCCGCGTTCTCGTCGAACCGGATGTAGCTCCCGTCCGGGCGCCCGATCTCCTTGGCCGTCCGCACGATGACCGCGCGCACGACGTCGCCCTTCTTGACGGGGGCGTTGGGGATCGCGGTCTTGACGCTCGCCACGATCACGTCGCCGACGCCGGCGGTGGTCTTGCGCGAGCGGCCCATCACGCGGATGCACTGGATCGTCCGCGCGCCGGTGTTGTCGGCGACGCGCAGACGCGTCTGGGCCTGGATCACGACGCGGCCTCCTCGGCCGCCGCCGGCTCCTCGGCCTCGGTGCGGCGGCCCGGGTGGGCGGCGCCATGGATGGCCTCGGTCGTCTCGGCCTCCTCGGCCACGATCGACTCGCCGGCACGCTCCTCGCCGGCCCGCGAGATCACGGACACGAGCCGCCAGCGCTTGGTGGCGGACAGCGGCCGCGACTCCTCGATCAGGACGGTGTCGCCGATCCTGGCGTCGTTCTCCTCGTCATGGGCCGCGAACTTGGTCGTCGCCTTCATGACGCGCTTGTACAGGCGGTGGCGGGTCAGGCGTTCGACGGACACGACGATCGTCTTGTCCATCTTGTCGCTGACCACACGGCCGACCTTGGTCTTCCGCTGTCCCTTCACGGGTTGGGTTGCTCCTGCGGTTGTCATCCCGGCGCTCCTACTCGGCCGAGCGCGGCGCGGTCGACCGCTCGCGCTGGACGGTGAGGATCCGGGCGATCGTTCGTCGCGTCGCCGGGATCTGGCTGTAGTCCTTCAGCTGGCGTGTCGAGAGCGCGAAGCGGGCCTGCCACAGCTCCTGCTTGGCCTCGCGCAGCCGGTCGTCGAGCTCCCGGTCCGAGAGCTGTCGGGCCTCACCGATCTCCATCGGTGACCTCCTTCGCGTTGTCGCGGACGACGACGCGAGTCGCGACCGGGAGCTTGTGGGACGCCAGGCGCATCGCCTCCACGGCCGACTCGTGGTCGACGCCGGCCATCTCGAACAGGATCCGGCCGGGCCGCACGACGGCGACCCAGTGATCCGGCGCGCCCTTGCCCGAACCCATCCGGGTCTCGGCGGGCTTCTTGGTCGCGGGCTTGTCGGGGAAGACGCGGATCCAGATCTTGCCGCCGCGCTTGACCGAGCGGGTCATCGCGCGCCGGGCAGCCTCGATCTGGCGGGCCGTGATCCAGGCCGGCTCGAGGGTGGCCAGACCGTACTCGCCGAAGGCGACGGTGTGGCCGCCCTTGGCCATCCCGGACATCCGGCCGCGCATCACCTTGCGGTGCTTCACGCGTCGGGGCATCAGCATCGCGTCACACCCCCTGGCCGGCGGCGGCGGCGGCGCTCACGGCGTCGGCGGCCTCGCGGCGGCGGCGCTCCACCGGGATCTCGCCCCGGTAGATCCACACCTTGACGCCGATGCGGCCGTAGGTCGTGTGCGCGTGCACCTGGCCGTAGCTGATGTCCGCGCGCAGCGTCCCGAGCGGGATGCGACCCTCGCGGTCCCACTCGCGGCGACCCATCTCCGAGCCGCCGAGGCGGCCGGCGAGCGCGATCCGGACGCCCTTGGCGCCGGCCTTCATCGACCGCTGGATCGACTGCTTCATCGCCTTCTTGTAGGCGACGCGGCGGGTCAGCTGCTGGGCGATGTTGAGGGCGACCAGGTACGCGTCGAGCTCCGGCTGGCGGATCTCGCGGATCTCGAGCTTGACCTTGCGCTTGGTCAGCTCGCCGATCTCCTTGCGCAGGATCTCGACGTTCTGGCCGCCGCGCCCGATCACGATGCCCGGCTTCGCCGTGTGGATGGCGACCGTCACGTGGTTGATGCCACGCTCGATCTCCACGCCGCTGACGCTCGCGTTGGCGAGCCGGCGGTCGAGCAGCTGGCGGATCGCGATGTCCTCCTTGAGGAGGGTCGTGTACTCCTTGTCGGCGTACCACTTGGCAGTCCACGATCGCGTGTAGCCCAAGCGGAAGCCGTACGGATGGACCTTGTGTCCCATGCCTAGGCCTCCCGGTCCGCGACGGTGATGGTGATGTGCGTCATGGGCTTGTGGATCGGGAACGCCCGACCCTGGGCCCGGGGGCGCCACCGCTTGATCGTCGGGCCCTCGTTCGCAACCGCATCGGCGACATAGAGGTCGTCGGCCGACAGGCTGAGGTTGTTCTCGGCGTTCGCGGTCGCGCTCTTGAGCACGCGCGCGACGTCCTTGGCGGCGGTCTGCGGCATGAACCGCAGGGCCGCGGCGGCCTCCTCCACCGGCATGCCCTTGATCGCCTCGGTGATGAGGCGGGCCTTCCGGGTGGAGCCCCGCAGGTACTTCGCTGTGGCGGAGACGTGCATCGCGCCCTCCCCTACCGCAGCCCGGCGGACCGGTCGGCGGTCCGGCCGTGCCCGCGATAGGTGCGGGTGGGCGCGAACTCGCCGAGGCGGTGGCCGACCATGTTCTCGGTGACGTACACCGGCACGTGCTTGCGGCCGTTGTAGACCGCGATCGTGTGCCCGATGAAGTCCGGGAAGATGACGGACGCGCGCGACCAGGTCTTGAGGACCTTCCGCTCGTTCCGCTTGTTCATATCCTGGACCCGGCCGAGAAGCCGGGGCTGGACGAACGGTCCTTTCTTGACCGATCGAGACATGCTCTGACTCCTCTCCTACGCCTTGCGATGCCGGCTGCGGACGATGAGGCGACTCGTGGTCTTGCCTCGCCGCGTCCGGTAGCCCATCGCGGGCTTGCCCCACGGCGTCTTGGGGGGCATGCCCGTGGGGCTCTTGCCCTCGCCGCCACCGTGCGGGTGATCCCGCGGGGTCATCGCGACGCCCCGGACCTCCGGTCGCTGGCCCATGTGGCGGGCGCGACCGGCCTTGCCGAGGCTCTGGTTCTCGTGATCGACGTTCGAGACCTGCCCGATCGTCGCCATGCAGCGGACGCTCACCCGGCGCACCTCGCCCGAGGGCAGGCGCACCTGCGCGTAGTCGCCCTCCTTGGCCAGCAGCTGGGCGGACACGCCGGCGGACCGGACGATCTGGCCACCCTTGCCGGGGATGAGCTCGATGTTGTGGATCGTGGTGCCGAGCGGGATCTTCTGGATCGGCAGGGCGTTGCCCAGTCGGGCGTCGGCATCCGGGCCGGACACGACGACGTCGCCGACCTTGAGGCCGTTGGGCAGGAGCATGTAGCGCTTCTCGCCGTCCCGGTAGTGCAGCAGGCCGATGCGGGCCGACCGGTTCGGGTCGTACTCGATCGTCGCCAGCCGCGCCGGCACGCCGGGCTTGTTGCGCTTGAAGTCGATGATCCGGTAGTGGGTCTTCTCGCCGCCGCCGCGATGGCGCACGGTGAGCCGGCCCTGATTGTTGCGGCCGGAGCCGCGCTTCATCGGCTCGAGCAGCGGCTTGTGCGGCTTGTCGGTGGTGATCTCCTCGAACGTCGGTCGGGTCATCCACCGACGGCCGGGCGAGGTCGCCTTGTAGCTTCGGAGCGGCATGCCTACACCCCCTCGAAGAATTCGATCTTCTGGCCGGGGGCCAGGGTCACGATCGCCTTGCGCCACGCCGAGGTGTGGCCGACGATCCGCCCGCGCTTGGTGCCGCGGCGCTTCTCCTTCGCCTTCGAGGTCAAGACGTTGACGGCGACGACGGTCACCTTCTCCTTCTTGTAGAGCTCCTCGACGGCGGCCTTGATCTGGATCTTGTTCGCCTTGTCGTGCACGGCGAACGTGTACTTGCCGCGACCCGACTCGTCGATCGACTTCTCGGAGATCACGGGCCGCAGGATGATGTCGGCGGCGGTCAGGACGCTCACGCGTACACCTCCTCCATCCGGGCCAGGGCGGGCTGCTCGATCAGGACGGCGTCCGCGTTGAGCAGGTCGACGACGTTCAGCGAGTCGGCGCGGATGACGATCACCGATGGCAGGTTCGAGGCCGAGCGCAGCAGCGACGCGTCCGGCGCGGGCGCCACGACGAGGACCCGCCGCTCGTGGCCGTCGCCGACGCCGAGCGCCTCGAGGACGGCGACGAATGCCTTGGTCTTCGGCTCGTCGGTCATGCCGAGCTGGTCGACCACGCGGATCGCGTCGTCGCCGAACTTGGCCGTGAGCGCCGAGCGCAGCGCGATCCGGCGCATCTTGCGCGGCAGCTTCTGCTCGTAGGAGCGCGGGTGCGGCCCGAACACGACCCCGCCGCCGCGATAGTGCGGGGCGACGCGCGAGCCCTGGCGCGCGCGGCCGGTGCCCTTCTGGCGGTACGGCTTGCGGCCGCCGCCACGGACCTCGCCGCGGGTGCGGGTGTCGTGCGTGCCGAGGTGCCGGCCCGCGAGCTGGGCGACGACGGCCTGGTGGAGGACGGCCTCGTTCACCGGGGCTGCGAACAGCGTCTCGGCGAGGTCGACGCTCCCGACGGTCGCGCCGGTGCGGTCGTAGAGGTTGGTCTGCGGCATGGTCAAGCCTTCCGGACGAAGGTGAGCGCGCCGGGCGAGCCCGGGACCGATCCCCGGACGAGGATCAGGTTTCGCTCTGGGTCCACGCGGACGACGCGCAGCTTCTTGACGGTGACCCGGACATGGCCCATGTGGCCGCCCATCTTCATGCCCTTGTAGACACGACCCGGCGTCGTGCCGGGGCCGATGGAGCCGGGCTTGCGGTAGTTGTCCGAGCCGTGGGTCTTGGGACCGCGCGAGAAGTTGTGGCGCTTGATGGTGCCGGCGAAGCCGTGGCCCTTCGAGACCCCGGTCACGTCGACGATGTCGCCGTCGGCGAATACGTCCCCCACGGTGATCTGCTGGCCCACGCTGTAGTCGTCGGCGCTGTCCAGCCGGAACTCACGGATCGTGGCGACCCGCGGCAGGTCCTTGAGCTGGCCCGCGACGGGCTTGGTCAGCTTGCGTCGCTCGCCCGCACCCAGCTGGACGGCGGTGTAGCCGTCGCGATCCGCGGTGCGCAGGCGGGTGACGGTGTTCGGGGTGATCTGGACCACCGAGACGCCAACCATCGTGCCGTCCGGCAGGAACACCTGGGTCATGCCGACCTTGCGGCCGATCAATCCGATACTCATCGGGCTACATCTTGATTTCGATGTCGACGCCCGCGGCGAGCGAGAGTCGCATCAATGCGTCGACCGTCTTCGACGAGGGGTCCAGGATGTCGATGAGCCGCTTGTGGGTGCGGATCTCGAACTGCTCCCGCGAGTCCTTGTCGATGAACGGCGACCGGAGGACCGTGAACTTCTCGATCCGGGTCGGCAGCGGCACCGGGCCGACGACGTCCGCGCCGGTGCGCTGCGCCGTCTCGACGATCTGGGCCGCCGACTGATCGAGCAACCGATGGTCGTAGGCCTTGAGGCGGATCCGGATTCGCTGCTTCGCCATCTCGCCGTCCCTACGCGATGATGCTGGTGATGGCGCCGGCACCGACGGTGCGGCCGCCCTCGCGGATGGCGAACCGCTGGCCCACCTCGAGCGCGATCGGGGTGATCAGCTCGACCGTCATCTCGACGTTGTCGCCGGGCATGATCATCTCGGCGCCGCCGGGCAGGCCGATCGAGCCCGTGACGTCGGTGGTGCGCAGGTAGAACTGGGGCCGGTAGCCGTTGTAGAAGGGGGTGTGCCGGCCGCCCTCCTCCTTGGTCAGCACGTACACCTGCGCGGTGAACTTGGTGTGGGGCGACACCGAGCCTGCCTTGGCCAGCACCTGGCCGCGCTCGATGTCGTCGCGCTCGATGCCCCGCAGCAGGCAGCCGATGTTGTCGCCCGCCTCGCCCTGGTCGAGCAGCTTCTTGAACATCTCGACGCCCGTGACCACGACCTTGCGGGTGGCGTGGACGCCGACGATCTCGACCTCCTCGCCGACCTTGACGATGCCGCGCTCGACCCGCCCGGTGGCGACGGTGCCCCGGCCCTTGATGCCGAACACGTCCTCGACCGGCATCAGGAACGGCTTGTCCACCGCCCGCTCGGGGGTCGGGATGTAGGAGTCGACCGCGTCCATCAGCTCCTGGATCGGGGCGTAGGCCGGGTCGTCGGGGTTGTCGGGGGCCTCGAGGGCCTTGAGCGCCGAGCCGCGGATGACCGGGATGTCGTCACCCGGGAAGTTGTACTTGGACAGCAGCTCGCGGACCTCGAGCTCGACCAGGTCGAGCAGCTCGGGGTCGTCGACCATGTCGACCTTGTTGAGGAACACCACGATGTAGGGCACCTCCACCTGGCGGGCCAGGAGGATGTGCTCGCGGGTCTGGGGCATGGGGCCGTCGGTGGCCGCGACCACCAGGATCGCGCCGTCCATCTGGGCGGCGCCCGTGATCATGTTCTTGATGTAGTCCGCGTGCCCGGGGCAGTCCACGTGGGCGTAGTGGCGGGACTCGGTCTCGTACTCGACGTGGGCGATCGCGATCGTGATCCCGCGCTCGCGCTCCTCGGGGGCGTTGTCGATCGAGTCGAACGCGCGGTACTCGGCATCGCCCTTGAGGGCGAGGTACTTGGTGATCGCGGCCGTGAGCGACGTCTTGCCGTGGTCGATGTGGCCGATCGTGCCGACGTTCACGTGCGGCTTGTTGCGCTCGAACTTCTTCTTGGCCATGTCCCGGTGGACTCCCTGCTCCTCGCTCGCCCTGGGCGAGACGACCTGTGTTAGACCTTCGACTTGGCGACGAGCTCGGCCGCGAGGTTCGAGGGAACCTCGGCGTAGTGGCTGAGCTCCATGGAATAGCTGGCTCGACCCTGGGTCATCGACCGCAGGTCCGTGGCGTAGCCGAACATCTCGGCGAGCGGCACCGCCGCGCGGACCACCTGGGTGGAGCCGCGGGGGTCCATGCCCTCGATCTGGCCGCGCCGGCTGTTGATGTCGCCGATCACGTCGCCCATGAACTCCTCGGGCATCGTGACCTCGACGCGCATCATCGGCTCGAGCACGACCGGGTTGGCCTTGGCCACCGCATCCTTGATCGCCATCGAACCGGCGATCTTGAACGCCATCTCCGACGAGTCGACCTCGTGGTACGACCCGTCGATCAGCGTGACCTTGACATCGACCATCGGGACGTTCGCGTAGATGCCCGAATCGAGCGTCTCGCGGATCCCCATGTCGATCGGCTTGATGTACTCGCGCGGGATCGTGCCACCGACGATCTTGTCGATGAACTCGTAGCCCGCGCCCTTCTCGTTCGGCTCGGCCTTGATGACCGCGTGGCCGTACTGGCCCTTGCCGCCGGTCTGGCGGACGAACCGGCCGTTGCCCGTGGCCTCGCGCCGGATGGTCTCGCGGTAGGCGACCTGCGGCTTGCCGACGTTGGCGGCGACCTTGAACTCGCGGACCATGCGGTCGACGAGCACGTCGAGGTGCAGCTCGCCCATGCCGGCGATCAGCGTCTGGCCCGACTCCTCGTCGGTCTTGACGCGGAAGGTCGGGTCCTCCTCGGCGAGGCGCTGGAGCGCGATGCCGAGCTTGTCCTGGTCGGCCTTGGTGCGCGGCTCGATGGCGACCTCGATCACCGGCTCCGGGAAGGTCATCGACTCGAGGATGACCGGGTGGTCCGGGTCGGCGAGGGTGTCGCCCGTGTACGTGTCCTTGAGCCCGACGGCCGCCGCGATGTCGCCCGCGTAGACCTCGTCGATCTCCTCGCGGTGGTTGGCGTGCATCTGGAGGATGCGCCCGATCCGCTCCTTCTTGCCCTTGGTGGCGTTCAGGATGTAGGAGCCGGACTTGAGCGTGCCCGAGTACACGCGGAAGAACGCGAGCTTGCCGACGAACGGGTCGGCCGCGATCTTGAACGCCAGCGCGCTGAACGGCTCGCTGTCGTCCGGGGTCTTGAGGATCTCCGCGTCGGTGCCCGGCCGCAGGCCGATGACCGGCGGCACGTCGAGCGGCGACGGCAGGTAGTCGACGACGGCATCGAGCATGGGCTGGATGCCCTTGTTCTTGAGCGCCGAGCCGCACAGGATCGGGACCCACTTGTACTGCAGGGTCGCGAGCCGGATGCCGTGCTTGATCTCGGCCTCGGAGATCTCCTCGCCCTCGAGGAACTTGTGGGCGAGGTCGTCGTCGACGTCCGAGATGGCCTCGAGCAGGTGCTCGCGCCACGTCGCGGCCTCGTCGACCAGCTCCGCGGGGATCTCGGTCTCGTCGAACGTGTTGCCGAGGTCGTCGCGCCAGATCAGCGCCTTCATGCGGACGAGGTCCACGAGGCCCTTGAACGTGTCCTCGATGCCGATCGGGATCTGGATCGGCACGGGCTTCACGCCCAGGCGCTCGGTGATCATGTCGACGTCGCGCCAGAAGTTGGCGCCGGTGCGATCGAGCTTGTTGATGAAGCAGATGCGGGGGACCTGGTAGCGGTCCGCCTGGCGCCAGACCGTCTCGGACTGGGGCTCGACGCCGGCCACGCCGTCGAAGACCACGACCGCGCCGTCGAGCACGCGCAGGCTCCGCTCGACCTCGACCGTGAAGTCCACGTGCCCGGGCGTATCGATAATGTTGATGCGGTGATCGTTCCACGAGCAGGTCGTTGCCGCGGCAGTGATCGTGATGCCGCGCTCCTGCTCCTGGGGCATCCAGTCCATGGTGGCCGCGCCCTCATGGACCTCGCCGATCTTGTAGATCTTCTTCGTGTAGAAGAGGATCCGCTCGGTGACGGTCGTCTTGCCCGCGTCGATATGCGCAATGATTCCGATGTTCCGCGTTCGTGCGAGCGGAACGGCGCGTGCCACGGTTGGTTAGCTCCTCTGCTGGCCCGGGACTACCACTTGAAATGGCTGAAGGCCTTGTTGGCCTCGGCCATCTTGTGGGTGTCCTCGCGCCGCTTCACCGCCGCGCCGAGGCCGTTCATGGCGTCGACGAACTCGGCGGCGAGCTTCTCGCTCATGCTCTTGCCGCTGCGCTTGCGGGCGGCCTGGACGAGCCAGCGCACCCCGAGCGACATGCGGCGTTCGCCCCGGATCTCGACCGGGACCTGGTAGGTCGCGCCACCGACGCGTCGAGGCTTCACCTCGATGATCGGGGTCGCGTTGCGGAGGGCCGCCTCGAGGACCTCGAGGCCCGGGCGCTTGGCCTGGAACTCGGCCCGGGCGAGCGCCTGGCGGAGGATCCGGTCGGACAGCGTCCGCTTCCCGTCGTGCATCAGCTTCGCGCGGAAGCGGTCGGTGACGCGGACGGCCTCGGGCTGGTACTTGGCCTTGCGGGGGATGGACGTTCGGCGCGGCATGCTATCGCTTCCCGACGGCCGGGCTGGCCTTGGCGCCGTACTTGGACCGGCCCTGTCGGCGGTCCTTGACGCCGGCGGCGTCGAGCGTGCCCCGGATGATGTGGTACTTGACCGACGGGAGGTCCTTCACCCGGCCGCCGCGCACCAGGACCACCGAGTGCTCCTGGAGGTTGTGGCCGATGCCCGGGATGTAGGCCGTGACCTCCATCTGGTTCGTGAGCCGCACGCGCGCGATCTTCCGAAGCGCCGAGTTCGGCTTCTTCGGGGTCATCGTCCTGACCTGCAGGCAGACGCCGCGCTTCTGGGGGGCTCCCGGAATCGGCACCTGGCGCTGTCGCAGGCTGTTCCAGTTCTTGCGCAACGCGGGCGCCTTGACCTTCTCGATCTTCGGCTTCCGCCCGTGGCGCACGAGCTGGCTGATGGTCGGCACGGAGACGCGGTCCTTTCGAAAATGACGTCTGGTGGTGGTCTGCCCGGCGGTCAGAGTCCCGTTGGCCGGGAGGTCCGGCTGGTGACCGCTGGTGCTCTCGGGAGGGGGTGTCCGCGACGCCCATGGCGAGCGGGGCCCCCTCGAGGCCACGATCGCGGAGTGTAGCAATCGTGCTCGATCAGTGTCAAACGGCACCGGACCGCCCGCGACGGCCGGCGCGACCTCTCCGGGGAGAAGAAGAGGCGGCCCGGGCGGGCCGCCTCTCGCGTGTGGGGTCGTGGGGGTTGGGCGGCGGGCTCAGGCCTCCTCGGTGACCTTCTCCGCGGTCTCCTCGAGGAACGGGTTGAACTCGGGCTCGCCGTCCTTCTCGGGTTCCGTTGCCTCACCCAGGAACGGGTTGGCCTCGCCGTCCGCCTCGTCCTCGTCGGCGCCGGCGATCGTCGCGGCGAGCGCCAGGCCCGCCGTCTCGTCGTCGGGGCCGCGCGTCCCGTCCTCGAGGAACGGGTTGTACTCGGCCTCGCCGAGGCCCTCGATGGCCTCGCCGGCGAGCGCCTCGAGGGCGGCCCGCCGCTGGCGCTCCTTGAGCGCGGCGATGTTCTGCGGCGCGCCCGACCCGGCCGGGATGAGCTTGCCGATGATGACGTTCTCCTTGAGGCCGATCAGGTGGTCCTTGGCGCCGTTGATGGCGGCCTCGGTGAGCACCCGGGTCGTCTCCTGGAAGGAGGCGGCGGCGAGGAACGATGACGTGTTGAGCGACGCCTTGGTCACGCCCAGCAGCACCGTCTGCGCGGTGGCCGGCTCGCCGCCCTCGGCGAGGACGCGATCGTTCGCCTCCTCGAAGTCGAGGCGGTCCACCAGCTCCGTCGGCAGCTGCTCGCAGTCGCCCGGCTGGTCGATCCGGACCTTCTTGAGCATCTGGCGGACGATGATCTCGATGTGCTTGTCGTTGATCGTGACGCCCTGGCTCCGGTAGACCCGCTGGACCTCCTTGACCAGGTAGCGCTGGACGGCGTCCTTGCCCCGGGTGTCGAGGTACTCCTGCGGGTTGATGGGGCCATCGGTGATCGCGTCGCCGGCACGGATCTCCTGGCCGTCGTCGACCAGCAGCTTCGCGCTGTGCGGGATCGAGTACTCGCGCTCCACGATGTCCTCGGCACGCACGACGAGTCCGTCGTTGGTGCGGGCGAGGTAGCCCTTGACGGGCGCGATCGTGTCGCCGCTCTCGGCGCGGGCGAGGACCTGGTTGAGCTCCACGAGGTCGCCGGCGGCGGCCAGGAGCTCGGCGCCGTCCTCGATGCCGAGCGGCGTGTCGAACGCCTCGCGGCTCGTGACCTTGACCTTGCGGCCGGTCTCGCCCGCGATGACCTCGACGATGCCGTCGATGTGGCTGATCTCGGCCTTGCCCTTGGGGATGCGGGCCTCGAACAGCTCCTCGACTCGCGGCAGGCCCTGCGTGATGTCCTGGCCGGCAACGCCGCCGGTGTGGAACGTCCGCATGGTCAGCTGCGTCCCCGGCTCGCCGATCGACTGCGCGGCGATGATGCCCACAGCCTCGCCGATGCCGATCATCTCGCCGGTGGCGAGGTTGCGGCCGTAGCAGATCCGGCACACGCCGTAGCGCGACTCGCACGCGAGCGGTGAGCGGACCAGCACCTCGTCGATGCCGGCCGCGTCGATCGTGCGCGCGAGCTCTTCCGAGATCATGTCGCCGCGGGAGACCACGATCGGCGCGGTCTCGCCCTTCTTGACCTTGGCCTTGGGGTCGACGAGGTCGGCCGCGGCCAGCCGGCCGACGAGCCGGCGCTGGAACGCGTCGGGCTCGTCCGCGGACTCGGCGCGGATGATCCAGCTCCCCTCCTCGGTGCCGCAGTCGTCCTCGCGGGTGATCACGTCCTGCGCGACGTCGACGAGGCGCCGGGTGAGGTACCCGGAGTCCGCCGTGCGGAGGGCCGTGTCCGCGAGGCCCTTGCGGGCGCCGTGGGTGCTGATGAAGTACTCGAGGACGGTCATGCCCTCGCGGAAGTTGCTGCGCACGGGGACGTCGATGATCCGGCCCGACGGGTCGGCCATCAGGCCGCGCATGGCGCCCAGCTGGCCGATGTTGCCCTTGTTTCCGCGGGCCCCGGAGTCGGTCATCATCCGGACCGGGTTGTCCTCGCCGAGGGACTCCATCATCCGGTCGGACACGTCCTTGGTGACGCGCTGCCACAGCTCGACGACCTGCTCGTACCGCTCGTCCTCGGTGATGAGGCCGCGCTGGAACTGCTTGTCGATCGAGGTGACCGCCTCGTCCGCCTCGACCAGCTTCTCCTTCTTCGACTTGGGGACGACGATGTCCCACAGGCCGATCGTGAGGCCGCCGCGGGTGGCGAACTTGAAGCCGACGTCCTTGATGCCGTCGACAAGATGCGCCGTCTCGGCGGGCCCGAGCAGGCGGTAGCAGGTGTCGACGAGGCGCTTGAGGTCCGCGCGCCGCATCGCATCGTTGGCGAAGCGCATCTGGTCGGGGAGGACCCGGTTGAACAGGATCCGCCCGACGGTGGTGCGGACGGGGCGCTCGACGAGCCCGCCGATCTCGTCGTCCCAGCCCAGGACCACCACGTCCACGGGCTCGTGGAGCAGCAGCTTGGCGCTGGCGTGCTTGACGGGCGACACGTCGCCCTCCTCGCGCTCGCTCGAGATCCGGCTCGCGGAGTCGATGCCGCGCGCCCCGAGCTCGTACGCGATGATCGCGTCGTCCTCGCTGGCGAAGGCGCGCGGCTTGTGGCCGCGGACCGTCGGGCCGTCCATCGTGAGGTAGAAGCAGCCGAGGACCATGTCCTGGGTCGGCGCGACCACGGGCGAGCCGTCCGCCGGCGACAGCAGGTTCGCCGTCGACAGCATCATCGCCCGCGCCTCTTCCTGCGCGGCCGTGGACAGGGGGACGTGGACGGCCATCTGGTCGCCGTCGAAGTCCGCGTTGAAGGCCGTGCAGACGAGCGGGTGGATCTGGATCGCCGAGCCCTCGACGAGGACCGGCATGAACGCCTGGATGCCCAGCCGGTGCAGCGTGGGGGCGCGGTTGAGCAGGACCGGGTGGTCCTTGATGACCTCTTCGAGGACGTCCCAGACCTCGGGCCGGACGCGCTCGACGATGCGCTTGGCGCTCTTGATGTTGTGGGCGAAGCCCTTCTCGACGAGCTGGCGCATCACGAACGGCTTGAACAGCTCGAGCGCCATCTTCTTGGGCAGGCCGCACTGGTGGAGCTTGAGCTCCGGGCCGACCACGATGACCGAGCGGCCCGGAGTAGTCCACGCGCTTGCCGAGCAGGTTCTGGCGGAACCGGCCCTGCTTGCCCTTGAGCATGTCGGACAGGCTCTTGAGGCGGTGGTTGCCGGTGCCGGCGATCGCCCGGCCGCGGCGGCCGTTGTCGATCAGCGCGTCGCACGCCTCCTGGAGCATCCGCTTCTCGTTGCGGATGATGATCTCGGGGGCGCCGAGCTCGAGGAGCCGCTTGAGGCGGTTGTTGCGGTTGATCACGCGCCGGTACAGGTCGTTGAGGTCGGAGGTCGCGAAGCGGCCGCCGTCGAGCTGGACCATCGGGCGCAGGTCCGGCGGGATGACCGGCAGGACCGACAGGATCATCCACTCGGGGCGGTTGCCGGAGCGGCGGAACGCCTCGATCAGGCGCAGGCGCTTGATCGCCTTCTTGCGCCGCTGGCCGGAGCTGGTCCGGACCTCGGCGTGCAGCTGGCGGGAGAGCTCCTCGAGGTCCATGCGGACGATGATGTCGCGCACGGCCTCGGCGCCCATGCCGGCCCAGAAGATGCGGCCGGTCTTGGCGCCCGAGCCGTACTTCTCGTCGAGCTGGCGCAGCTCGATCTCGCCGATGGTCATCAGCGGCTTGAGGGACTCGATCTCGGCGCGGGCCTGCTTGAGCTCGTCCTTCTGGCCCTGCGCGTCGGTGGCGAGCGACTCGCGCTCGGTGCGCAGCGTCTCGTCCATCGCGGCGACGAGGTCCTGGACCTTCTGCTCGGTCTGGCGCTCCTCGTCGGCCTCGCGGGTCTTGAGCTCCTCGGTGACGCGCTCGGTCTCTGCCCCGACGATCTTGCGCAGCTTCGCCGTGGCGTCCTTGCCGCCCTTGTCGCCCGCGGCGACCACGACCTCGCCCGTGGGGGCGAACGCGATGGTCTCCTCGGCCGTGCCGGTGCCGAGGGCCTTGATGGCGGCCTCGACCGCCTGGGCCTCGCGAACGACCTCCTCGGTGCGGGTCGTGCGCTGGGCCTCGAGCTCGCCCTTGGTGGTCGCGAGCGTGGCCCGCAGCTCGTCGCGCTGGCGGTTGACGTCCGCCTTCAGCTGCTCCTCGAGCTCGGTCAGCCGCTGGCCGCCGGTGCCACCGCGGCCCTCGGACTGCTCCTCCAGGGCCTTCAGGGCGCGCTGGCGCGCCTCCTCGTCGACGTGGGTGACGATATACAGGGCGAAGTAGAGGATGCGCTCGAGGTTGCGGGGGCTGACGTCGAGCAGGATGCCGAGCCGGCTGGGCGTGCCCTTGAAGTACCAGATGTGGCTGACGGGGCTGGCCAGCTGGATGTGGCCCATGCGCTCACGGCGGACCTTCGAGCGGGTGACCTCGACCCCGCACTTGTCGCAGATGATCCCCTTGTAGCGGATCCGCTTGTACTTCCCGCAGTAGCACTCCCAGTCGCGGGTGGGCCCGAAGATCCGCTCGTCGAACAGACCGTCCTTCTCGGGCTTCAGCGTCCGGTAGTTGATCGTCTCGGGCTTCGTCACCTCGCCCTTCGACCACTCCCGGATCTGGTCCGGGCTGGCAAGCGAGATTCGGATCGCCGAGAAGTTGTTGACCTCGAGCATCGGTCTCCTCAGCGCCGCCGCGGCTCAGGCGGCGCGAACGTGCGTAGTGGCGAGCGGGACCGGGCCGGCCGGACGCCGGCCCCGCGTGTTGAGTTCGTCTAGTCCTCGAACCCGGCGAGGTTGATCCCGCCGAGATCGGGGAGCAGGTAACCGGAGGCATCGTCCTCGGCGAGCGGGATCTCCTCGTCGTTCTGGTCGAGGATCTCCGCGTTGAGCCCGAGGCTCCGCAGCTCCTTGATCAGGACCTTGAACGACTCGGGGACCCGCGGAGGCTGGATCTCCTCGCCCTTGACGATGGCCTCGTAGGTCTGGACGCGTCCGAGGACGTCGTCCGACTTCACGGTCAGCAGCTCCTGGAGGATGTTGGCGGCGCCGTACGCCTCCAGGGCCCAGACCTCCATCTCGCCGAACCGCTGGCCGCCGAACTGCGCCTTGCCGCCCAGCGGCTGCTGGGTGATCAGGCTGTACGGGCCGGTGGATCGGGCGTGGATCTTGTCCTCGACGAGGTGGTGGAGCTTGAGCATGTAGATCTGGCCGACGGTGATCGCCCGGTCGAACGCCTCGCCGGTGCGGCCGTCGCGCAGCTCGATCTTGCCGTCCTTGGGCAGGCCCGCGGAGTCGAGCGCCTCGGCGATCTGCTCCTCGGTGGCCCCGTCGAACACGGGGGTCGCGGCGCGATAGCCCATCGTCGACAGCGCCCAGCCGAGGTGCGTCTCGAGGATCTGGCCGATGTTCATCCGGCTCGGGACGCCGAGCGGGTTGAGGATGATGTCGACCGGGCTGCCGTCCGGCAGGAACGGCATGTCCTCCATCGGCAGGACCTTGGCGATGACGCCCTTGTTGCCGTGGCGGCCGGCCATCTTGTCGCCGACCGACACCTTCCGCTTCTGGGCGACCGACACGCGGACCAGGCGGTTGACGCCCGGCTGGAGGTCGTCGTTCCACTCGCGGCGGAACTCGCGGATCTCCACCACCTTGCCACGCTCGCCGTGCGGCAGGCGCAGCGAGGAGTCCTTCACCTCGCGGGCCTTCTCTCCGAAGATCGCGCGCAGCAGGCGCTCCTCCGCGGTCAGCTCGGTCTCGCCCTTGGGCGTGATCTTGCCGACCAGGATGTCGCCCGGGCGGACCTCGGCGCCGATGTAGACGATCCCCTCCTCGTCGAGGTCCTTGAGGGCCTCCTCGCCGACGTTCGGGATGTCCCGGGTGATCTCCTCGGGGCCCAGCTTGGTGTCCCGCGACTCGATCTCGTGCTTCTCGATGTGGATGCTCGTGAACAGGTCGTCGCGCACGAGGCGCTCGCTGATCACGATCGCGTCCTCGTAGTTGCCGCCCTCCCAGCTCATGAACGCCACCAGCACGTTGCGGCCGAGGGCGAGCTCGCCGCCGTCGGTCGACGACGAGTCGGCGATGGCGTCGCCGTCGTCGACGCGCTGCCCGACCGTGACGATCGGGCGCTGGTTGATGCACGTGCCCTGGTTGCTGCGCACGAACTTGAGCAGCCGGTACTCGTCCAGCTCCCCCGAGTCGGCCTCGACCTGGACGCGCTCCGCGGTCACGCTGGTGACCACGCCGGCGCGGCGGGCGATGACGACCTGGCCGGAGTCGCGCGCGGCGCGCGCCTCCATGCCCGTGCCGACGATCGGCGCCTCGGGCTCGAGCAGCGGCACGGCCTGGCGCTGCATGTTCGAGCCCATCAGGGCGCGGTTGGCGTCGTCGTGCTCGAGGAACGGGATCAGCGCCGTGGCCACCGAGACGACCTGCTTGGGGCTGACGTCCATGTACTCGATCTGGTCCGGGCGCGCCTCGGGGAACGTGTCCCGGTAGCGGCTCGGCACACGCTCGCCGATGAAGTGGTTCTCGGCGTCGAGCGGCGCGTTGGCCTGCGCGACGTGGTGCTCCTCCTCCTCGTCGGCCGGAAGGTAGTCGATCTCGTCGGTGACGATGGGGCGGATCGGGAACGCGAGGGCCTTCTGGCGCGCAAGCTCCTTGTGCGCGGCGTCGGTGAACGCCTCGCCCTTCTTGACGATGACCTTGCCGTCCTTGCCGGCGAGGTCCGCCCCGGCCGCGTAGGTCAGCAGCTGCGGATCGTCGTGGGCGACGACGCGCTTGACCTTGCGGTACGGCGTCTCGATGAAGCCGTAGGCGTTGATCCGGCCGTACGTCGCCAGCGAGCCGATCAGGCCGATGTTCGGACCCTCAGGCGTCTCGATGGGGCAGATCCGGCCGTAGTGGCTGTGGTGGACGTCGCGGACGTCGAACCCGGCGCGCTCACGCGACAGGCCGCCCGGCCCGAGCGCGGATAGGCGTCGCTTCGAGGTGAGCTCGGCCAGCGGGTTCGTCTGGTCCATGAACTGGCTGAGCTGGCTGCCGCCGAAGAACTCCTTCATCGCCGCCACGACCGGGCGGATGTTGATGAGGGCGTTCGGGGTCGCCTTGTCGATCTCCTGGATCGTCATCCGCTCGCGGACGACGCGCTCCATCCGCAGGAGGCCGATCCGGAACGCGTTCTGGATCAGCTCGCCGTTGGCGCGGATGCGGCGGTTGCCGAGGTGGTCGATGTCGTCCTTGGGGTGGAGGCCGCGGTTGCACTCGATGAGGTGGCCCACGATCGCCGCGATGTCCTCGCGGGTGATCGTCCGCCCTTCGCGCGGGAGCTCGATGCCCATGCGTGACGCGACGCCGTCCAGCTTCTTGTTGAACTTGTAGCGGCCCACCCGGCCGAGGTCGTAGCGGCGGAAGTTGAAGAACAGGCTCTCGACCAGCTGGCGGGCGTTGTCGCCGGTGGGCGGGTCGCCCGGGCGCAGCTTCTTGTAGACCTCGATCAGCGCCTCGTTGGGCGTCTTGGTGAGGTCCTTGTCGAGGGTGTTCGCGACGTACGGGTGCTCGGGATCCGCATCGACCGCACCGAACAGCCCGGCGATCTCGTCGTTGGTCTCATAGCCGACCGCGCGGAGCAGGGTCGTCGCCGCGATCTTGCGCTTGCGATCGACCTTGACCCACAGCTGGTCCTTGTTGTTGGTCTCGAACTCGAGCCAGGCGCCACGGTTCGGGATGACCTTGGCCGAGAACAGCATCCGGCCCGACGCAGGATCCTCGAGCTCGCTGTAGTACACGCCCGGCGAGCGGACGAGCTGGCTGACCACCACCCGCTCCGCGCCGTTGATCACGAACGTCCCCATGTCCGTCATCCACGGGTAGTCGCCCATGTACACGCGCTGGCGCTGGATCTCGCCCGTCTCCTTGATCAGGAGCTCGACGTTCACGTACAGCGGACGGCTGAACGTGAGGTCCTTGGTCCGGCACTCCTCCTCGGAGTACTTCGGGGTCCCGAACTCGTAGTCGAGGAACTGGAGCTCCATCACCTTGCCGGTGAAGTCCTTGATCGGGCTGATCTCGTCGAACAGGTCCCGCAGGCCCTTCTCGATGAACCACTGGAAGGACTCGAGCTGCAGCTCGATGAGGTTCGGCACCTCGAACTTGTCGACGCTGACCCCGTCGCGAACCTCGGCGATCCTGGCATAGGACAGGCGGCCGGAGGGCGTGGCGGCAAGGGGTGCCGACTTTGCGGACAGCATGAAGGAGGGCTCCTTGACGGAGTGGGAAGAAGGGGGGACGGCCGCGCTCACAGAAGGAGTAGGATACCGCGAATCGTTGCCCTGTCAAACGACCGCGACCGGGGCTAGGCGGCGGCCGATCGGCCACCGCCTGAGTGTCGAGCAGGATAGCGCGTCGGGGCGCCGAATGGCACCCCTGACGTTCGGGGGGTCCTGCTACTTGATCTCGACCTTGCCGCCCTGCTCTTCGAGCGCGGCCTTGATCTTCTCGGCCTCGTCCTTGGTGACGCCTTCCTTGACGGCCTTCGGCGCCGCGTCGACGAGGTCCTTGGCCTCCTTGAGGCCCAGGCCGGTGAGCTCGCGCACGACCTTGATGACCGGGATCTTGTTGGGCCCGATCTCGGTCAGCGTGGCGGTGAACTCGGTCTGCTCCTCGGCGGCCTCGGCGGCCGGGGCGGCGCCGCCGGCGGCCGGCGCGGCACCCGCGGCGAACGCGACGGGCGCGGCGGCGGTGACGCCGAAGCGGTCCTCGAACTTCTTCTTGAACTCCGACAGCTCGAGGACGGTCATGTTCTCGAACGCCTCGAGCAGCTGGTCGGGGGTCATCGTGGCCATGGGTGATGTTCTCCTGGTGGTGGGCGCCGCGGCTGATGCGGCGCGGGTTGGTCTCGAGGTGAGGGTCAGGCGGCCGCGTCGGCGCGCTTGTCGTGGAGCGCCTGGACCAGCCCGGCGACGTCCCGCAACGGGGCGTCGAACAGGCCTGCCATGGTCGCCATCGGCGCGGTGATCGCACCGATCGCCTCGGCGAGCAGCGTCTCACGCGACGGGAGCGACGCGAGTCGCGTCACGGCGTCGGCGTCGATCGCCCGGGAGCCCAGCACGCCGCCCGTGATCTTCACGATGCGGTAGGGCTTCGTCGCGTCGATGACCGCCTTCGCCGTCCCCGCCTCGTCGTTCCCGAAGGCGATGGCCGTCGGTCCCACGAGCAGGGGCGAGATCGCGTCGGCGACAGGGCTGTCCTGCGCCGCGATCCGCATGAGGCGGTTCTTGACGACCCGGTAGGTCACGTTCTGCTTGCGCAGCGCGCGCCGGATCTCGCCGATCTCCTTCACCTTGAGGCCGCGGTACTCGGAGACGATCATCGTCGTGCTGCCGCCCAGCTGGGCGCGCAGGTCCTCGATCATCTCGCGCTTGGCCTCGGTCGGCATCGAGCCTCCTTGACCTCCTTGCTTCGGCGCGCAGCCGGCGCGCGGCGGTGGGTGCGCCCCGGCGGTGCCGGGTTGGACCCCTGCGACGGGCCACGTGGCGATGCAGGGGGCGCGACCCACCCGGAGGTGGGGCGATGGCCTCTGCCTCGGCGTGCTCGCCGTCGTCCCCGGCCTCACCCCCGAGGGGTGGCGACCGGTCCGGTCCGGCGGATCAAGCCCTGGGCGTCATCCGGTCCTTACGGAGCGGTGGCGTCGGTCGGGCGCAGGCTGTCTGCGGCGATCCGTCTTCTTGTCGTGTCGCCCGGCCGGCTGACCGGCGGAGCGGGTTGGGATGGTAGCAGCGATCAGGCCTGTGCGGCGGCGAGGACGTCGGGGATGTCGACGTGCACGCCAGGGCCCATCGTCGTCGCGATCGTCAGCGTGCGCAGGTACTGGCCCTTCGCGCCGGCCGGCTTCGCGCGGTTCACCGCGTCGACGAGGCTGGCCAGGTTCTCGGCCAGCTGCGCCTCCTCGAAGCTCGCCTTGCCGAACGAGACGTGGATGATGGCGCCCTTGTCGACCTTGAACTCGACGCGGCCGGACTTGACCTCGCGGATGGCGCGGTCGAGATCGAAGGTGATCGTGCCGGACTTGGGGTTCGGCATCAGGCCGCGGCGGCCGAGGATCCGGCCCAGGCGGCCGACCATGCCCATGACGTCGGGCGCGGCGAGCGCGACGTCGAACTCGAGCCAGCCTGCCTCGATCTTCTTGACGAGGTCCTCCGCGCCGACCTCGTCGGCCCCGGCGCGCAGCGCCTCCTGGGCCTTCTCGCCCTGGGCGAACACCGCGACCCGGACGACCTTGCCCGTGCCGTGCGGCAGGACGACCGTGCCGCGGACCATCTGGTCGGCGTGGCGCGGGTCGACGCCCAGCCGGATGTGGGCCTCCACCGAGGCGTCGAACTTGACGTTGGACGTCTCGCGCGCGAGCGCGACGGCCTCGTTGATCGGATAGTGGCGGCTGCGGTCGATGAGCTTCGCCGCGTCCTGGTAGCGCTTGCCGTGCTCGGCCATGGGGTGCTCCTTCGGTCCGTGGACCTGCCCCTGTGGTGAATGCGCCGGGCCGGGGTCGCTCCCGGGCGCGCGGCCGGCCTCGCTAGCCGACCACCTCGATGCCCATGCTGCGGGCGGTGCCCTCGATGACCTTCATGCCGGCCTCGATGTCATTGACGTTGAGGTCGGGCATCTTGGTCTCGGCGATCTGGCGGACCTGGTCGCGGGTGACCCGGCCGACCGTCTCGCGGCGGGCGGTCGCCGAGCCCTTGTCGATCCCCGCGGCCTTGCGCAGGAGGTCGGGCGCCGGCGGCGTCTTGAGGACGAACGTGAACGACCGGTCCTCGAAGATCGTGATCTGGGCCGGGATGATCTGTCCCGACTTGTCGGCGGTCTTCTCGTTGTAGGCCTTGGTGAACTCGACGATGTTGATGCCGTGCGGTCCAAGCGCGGTGCCGACGGGCGGGGCGGGTGTCGCCTTGCCGGCCGGCAGCTGCAGCGTGAGGACGATTCGGATCTTCTTGGCCACGTGTGCTCGCTCCCTGTCCTAGAGCTTTTCGACTTGGAGGAAGTCGAGCTCGACCGGCGTCTCCCGGCCGAAGATGCTCACGAGGACCTTCAACTTGTTGCGCTCCGGGTTGACCTCGTCGACCGTGCCGATGAACTCGGCGAACGGGCCGTCCGTCACGCGGACGCTCTGGCCCTTGGTGAACGCCACCCGGTACTTGGGCGTCTCCACGCCCATGTGCCGCAGGATCTGCTTGACCTCGGTCTCGTCCAGCGGGATCGGCTCGCTGCGCATCCCGGGGATGTTGCCGCTACCGACGAAGCTGGTGACGCCGGGCGTGTTGCGGACCACGAACCACGACTCGGGGTCGAGGATCATCTCCACCAGCACGTAGCCCGGGTACACCTTCTTCTGGACGGTGTGCCGCTGGCCCTGGCGGATCTCGATCTCGTCCTCCATCGGGACGAGCACCTGGAAGATCTTGTCCTCCATGCCCATCGACTCGATGCGGTGCTCGAGATTCGCCTTGACCTTGTTCTCGTAGCCCGAGTAGGTGTGGATCACGTACCAGCGCTTCTCGGAGGCGCGGGCGGTGGTCAGTTGCTCGGTCATGCGTTCAGCCCCGACAGCCAGCGGATCATGTAGTCGTACGCCGTATCGGCGACCGTGATGTAAAGCCCAACCACGAACGAGATCACGAACACGAGGATCGTGAGATTCCGGACCTGGAGCCGGCTCGGCCACGAGACCTTCTTGAGCTCGGACCATGATTCCTTGATGAACTGTCGAATTCGGTTCACGGAAGCCTTTTCAGCGATCGAGGGAGGTGGCAGGGGCGATAGGACTCGAACCTACAACAACCGGTTTTGGAGACCGGTGCTCTGCCAATTGAGCTACGCCCCTGTATCCGGTCCGGCTACTTCGCCTCCCGGTGCAGCGTGTGCCGCCGCTCCCGGGGACAGTACTTGAGCAGCTCGATCCGGTTGGGATCGTTCTTCTTGTTCTTGCGCGTCGTGTAGTTCCGCTGCTTGCATTCGGTGCACGCCAGCTGGATCACCGGGCGTGCCTCAACTCTCGCCATCTCGCCGTCCCTACGCGATGATGCTGGTGATGGCGCCGGCACCGACGGTGCGGCCGCCCTCGCGGATGGCGAACCGCTGGCCCACCTCGAGCGCGATCGGGGTGATCAGCTCGACCGTCATCTCGACGTTGTCGCCGGGCATGATCATCTCGGCGCCGCCGGGCAGGCCGATCGAGCCCGTGACGTCGGTGGTGCGCAGGTAGAACTGGGGCCGGTAGCCGTTGTAGAAGGGGGTGTGCCGGCCGCCCTCCTCCTTGGTCAGCACGTACACCTGCGCGGTGAACTTGGTGTGGGGCGACACCGAGCCTGCCTTGGCCAGCACCTGGCCGCGCTCGATGTCGTCGCGCTCGATGCCCCGCAGCAGGCAGCCGATGTTGTCGCCCGCCTCGCCCTGGTCGAGCAGCTTCTTGAACATCTCGACGCCCGTGACCACGACCTTGCGGGTGGCGTGGACGCCGACGATCTCGACCTCCTCGCCGACCTTGACGATGCCGCGCTCGACCCGCCCGGTGGCGACGGTGCCCCGGCCCTTGATGCCGAACACGTCCTCGACCGGCATCAGGAACGGCTTGTCCACCGCCCGCTCGGGGGTCGGGATGTAGGAGTCGACCGCGTCCATCAGCTCCTGGATCGGGGCGTAGGCCGGGTCGTCGGGGTTGTCGGGGGCCTCGAGGGCCTTGAGCGCCGAGCCGCGGATGACCGGGATGTCGTCACCCGGGAAGTTGTACTTGGACAGCAGCTCGCGGACCTCGAGCTCGACCAGGTCGAGCAGCTCGGGGTCGTCGACCATGTCGACCTTGTTGAGGAACACCACGATGTAGGGCACCTCCACCTGGCGGGCCAGGAGGATGTGCTCGCGGGTCTGGGGCATGGGGCCGTCGGTGGCCGCGACCACCAGGATCGCGCCGTCCATCTGGGCGGCACCGGTGATCATGTTCTTGATGTAGTCCGCGTGTCCGGGGCAGTCCACGTGGGCGTAGTGGCGGGACTCGGTCTCGTACTCGACGTGGGCGATCGCGATCGTGATCCCGCGCTCGCGCTCCTCGGGGGCGTTGTCGATCGAGTCGAACGCGCGGTACTCGGCATCGCCCTTGAGGGCGAGGTACTTGGTGATCGCGGCCGTGAGCGACGTCTTGCCGTGGTCGATGTGGCCGATCGTGCCGACGTTCACGTGCGGCTTGTTGCGCTCGAACTTCTTCTTGGCCACAGGACCCTTCTCATTTCAGGCTGGGGCGGTGCAGGCCGCCGGGGTGCCGACCGGGATCGGCGAGAGATGGAGCCCAGAACGGGATTCGAACCCGTGACCTCATCCTTACCAAGGATGTGCTCTGCCAGCTGAGCTATCTGGGCCCGCGGAGACCGCGCCCCGCGGCGCGCCTCCCTGGCGCATTCCGTTGCGGATGGAGCCGACGACGGGACTCGAACCCGGAACCGGCGGTTTACAAAACCGCTGCTCTACCAATTGAGCTACGTCGGCACGCGCGCAGCGTCAAACAAGAGTAGGACTTTGCGAGCCGGGGAATGATACGGCCCGGGGCGGGGCGCGTCAAACCTCCGGGGGGTCCGCAGGAACGTCCGGCGGGGCATCGTCGGCCGGGGCTGACGCGTCGTCCGGCGCGTCGTCGACCGCCTCGTCCCGGGCGCTCGCAGGCTCGCCGGGCAGGATGTCGTCCGAGGCGGATGCCGCCTCCCCGGGCTCGCCGGAAGCCGCCTCGGGCTCGCCGGAAGCCGCCTCGGGCTCGCCCTCGTCCTCGTCCGGCGCGGTCGCCCCGGCCGGCCCGGCATCGGGTGTGGCGGCCTTCTCGGCCGGTGACGCGGCCGGCGTCCCGGCCGCTGCTTCGGCAGGCGTCTCGGTCGAGGGATCGACGGCCGGCGCCGCGTCGCCGTCGTCGTCCGGCCGGAGGCCCGCGCCGCGCTGGGCGGCGGCCTCGTAGAGGAGGATCGAGCCCGCGACGGCGGCGTTGAGCGAGTCGATCCGACCGTGCATCGGGATCCGGACGAGCAGGTCGCAACGCCGGCGGACCGCCGGCCCGAGGCCCTTGCCCTCGCTGCCCACCACGATCGCGACCGGGCCCCGGAAGTCCGCCTCGCGCGCGGTCAGCGGCGCGTCGCCATCCGCACCGACGATCCGCAGTCCGCGAACGTGGAGGTCGGCGAGCGCCCCCGGGAGGTCGTCGACCGGCGCCAGGCGCAGGTGCTCGACCGCGCCCGCGGACGCCTTGATCGCGGCGGGCGTCAGCGGCGCCTGGTGGTGGGTCGGGAAGATCGCCCCGTGGACGCCCGACGCCTCGGCCGTCCGCAGCAGCGTCCCGACGTTCTGGGGGTCCTCGAGCGAGTCGAGCACCAGGACGAGCGGCGGCTGCGATCGCTGACTCGCGAGCGCCAGGATGTCGTCGGGGGACGCCCACGCGCGCGGACCGACGACGAGGGCGATGCCCTGGTGGCCGTCGAAGCCGGCGACCGACGTCAGCGTGCCGCCCTCGACCTCGACCACCGGGATCCGCAGGCTCGTCGCGTGCAGCACGAGCTTCTCGAGGGCGTGGCGGCGCTGCGGCACGACGAGCAAGCGGCGCGCCTCACGGCGGGCCACGAACGCCTCCTCGACAGGACGGCGGCCGGCGACGATCTCCTCGTCCTCCGCAAGGGTCAGCGCGGGCGCGAGGGGCTGGGGCGTCCACAGCGGCGGGCCCGGCCGGTGGTCCGGCGTGGGGTAGGGCCGCCCGGTCGGACGAGACCCGCGGTCGGCGGGGCGGTCGTACGGCCGGTCGGGTCGACCCGGGAAGGGACCCGGCCGGTACGCGCCCGGTCCGGCGGGACGTCCCGGTGGCCCGGAGCGATAGCCGGCCGGTCCGGGGCGGGCTGCCCCCGGTGGTCCGGGGCGTGCCGCTCCCGGCGGTCCCGGGCGATACCCGCCGGGCGGCCCGGGACGGAAGCCGGGGCCACCCGGGCGCTGGGCGCCTGGGCGGGGTCGACCGCGGTCGCCCTGGTAGCCGGAGGGCGCGCCACGATTCGGCGGCCGGCCGCCGGCGCGCGCGTCGGAGCGCGGGCGATCGGCATCCCACCCGCGTCGGTCGTCGTCCCGCGGCCGTTGCTCGTCATCCCAGGGCCGCGGGGGGCGCGACCCCGGCGGGCCGCCCGGGGACCGTGGCCCTCGAGGACCCGGCCTGTCCGGACGCTGGGGCCGATCGCCGCGCTCGTAGCGGTCGGGCCGTGGCCCCCGTCGGTCCGCCTCGGGCTCCGCCCGGGAGCCCATCCCGCGCCGATCGCCCTCTGGCGGGCGGCTCGAACGCTGGCCGCCACGCGGCGCGGATCCACCGGCGGCACCGGTCCGTGACGGATGGCTGCCGCCCTGCCCGGGTGGGCGCTTCGGTGGGCCATCGGCGGCGTGATCGCCGCCTCCGCGGGCCACGCCACGGGTGGCGTGGCTCGCGCCGTCGCCCGGACGATCGTCGCGCTTCGAGCGCCGCTTCGGCTTCGGCTCGCCATCCCCGCCGGCCGGCTGGTCAGCCACCCGAGGTCACCAGCAGGCGCCACCGCTGGCCGTCGCGGGTGTCCTCGACCGCGACCCCCCGGGCGAGCAGCTCGTCCCGCAGCCGATCCGACGCCGCCCAATCGCGGCTGGCTCGGGCGGCCGCGCGCGCGTCGAGCATCGCCTGGAGCTCGGCGTCGAGCGCCACCTCCGCCGGCGCCGCGACGCCGAGCACGGTGTCGAGGTCACGGATGAGCCCGGCGGCCCGGGCGGCGTCGGCCGTGGACAGCGCCCGCGCGTCGATCCGTCGGTTGAGATCGCGGATCCCGTCGAACAGGGCCCCCAGCGCCGCCGAGACGTTGAGGTCGTCGTCGAGCCCGGCCTCGAAGCCCGCCCGGATCGCGTCCAGCGCCGCGGGGAGCGACGGGTCGTCGTCCCGATCCTCGCGGTAGGCCGCGAGGGCGGCGAGCACGGCGTCGATCCGCTCGATCGCGGCGCCCGCGGCGGCGAGCGACTCGTCCGAGAAGTTCAGCGGCGCGCGGTAGTGGACCGAGAGCAGCGCGTACCGGATCGCCCGCGGCGGGACGCCGGCCTCGACGAGCTCGCCGACCCGCGCGATGTTGCCGGTCGACTTCGCCATCTTCTCGCCGTCCATGCGCAGGTGCGCGCAATGCAGCCAGGTGCGCACGAACGGCTGGCCCGTGGCCGCCTCCGACTGCGCGATCTCGTCCTCGTGATGGGGAAAGACGAGGTCGACGCCGCCGGTGTGGACGTCGAACGACGGGCCGAGGTGGGCCATGCTCATCGCCGAGCATTCGATATGCCAGCCGGGGCGGCCGGGGCCGATCGCCGTGTCCCACGACGGCTCGCCGGGCTTGGGGCCCTTCCATAGCGCGAAGTCCCGCACGTCGTCCTTGCCGTACTCGTCGGCCTCCACGCGCTCGCCGACCCGCATCGCGTCCGGGTCGAGGCGCGCCAGGCTGCCGTACGACGGCCACGACGCGATCCGGAAGAAGATGGACCCGTCGTCCGTCCGGTAGGCGTGGCCGCGCTCGAGCAGCGTCTGGACGAGCTCGACGATCTGCGGGATGTGGTCGGTCGCCCGCGGGAGCGTGTCCGGGCGGGTCATGCCGACGATCTCCGCGTCGGCCAGGAAGCGGGTCGCGTAGCGGTCGGCGAGCTCGGTCGTCGTGATCCCCTCGGCGGCCGCGCCGCGGATGATCTTGTCGTCGATGTCGGTCAGGTTCATGACCCAGGTCACGGCCAGGCCCTTGTAGCGCAGATAGCGCACCAGCAGGTCGGCGAACAGGAACGACCGGAAGTTGCCGACGTGGGCCGGGCCGTAGACCGTCGGGCCGCAGCTGTAGACCCCGACCCGCCCGGGCTCGATCGGGTCGAGCGGCCGGACGTCGCCGGTCAGCGTGTCCTGGAGGCGGATGGTCATGCGCTGCCCCGGACCGCGGCGACGGCCCGCGCCGAGATCGACCGGCCCGCCCCCTCGTCGCCCGCGAGGTTGCCGGTCGAGGCCTTCACGTTGACGAGCGTCGCGTCCACGCCGAGCGCGTCGGCGATCGCCGCGCGCATGGCGTCGAGGCGGGACCCCAGGCGCGGACGCGCGCCGATGATCGTGACGTCCACCGACGCCGGGCGCAGTCCGGCATCGGCCAGCCGCGCGACCACGTCGCGCAGCAGCAGCGTGCTGTCGATGGCCCGCGGGGTCCGTTCGTCGCTCGGGAACAGCCGCCCGAGGTCGCCCTGACCCGCCGCGCCGAGCAGCGCGTCGGCGACCGCGTGCAGGACCACGTCACCGTCGGAGTGACCGGCCAGCGCCGGCGCCCCGTCGATCGCGATCCCACCGAGGCGGAGCGGCGACCCGGGCCCGAACGGATGGCTGTCGTGGCCGAACCCGACCCGCGGCGCGCCGGCCGCGAGGAGCCGCTCCACCCGGGCGAGGTCGTCGGGCAGCGTCACCTTGAGGTTGGTGGGTTCGCCGGGAATCGCATGGACGGTGATGGTACAGGCCTCGAGGAGGGCGGCCTCGTCGGTGAACGCCGGCGGCCCGTCGGGCGGGAAGCGGTCCCAGGCCTCGAGGAGGAGCTTTCGACGAGCGCCCTGCGGCGTCTGCGCGACGGCCAGCCCGGCGCGGTCGACGGTCTCGACGATGACCCCGCCGTCGACCCGCTTGAGCGTCTCGGCCACGGGCAGGACCGGGATCGCCGCCCCATGTCGGTCGACGGCGTCGGCGACCGACTCGACCAGCGCGACCGACGCCAGCGGCCGGGCGCCGTCGTGCACGAGGACCGTCCGCTCCGCGCCGTGGGGATCGGCGGCGACGAGGTGACGCACGCCGGCCGCGACCGACGCCTGGCGCGTGCCGCCGCCCGCGACGACCGCCGTGCCAGCCGGCAGCCATGGCGCGGCGGCGACCTCGTCGACCTTCTCCGCGGCGACCACGAGCACGACCCGCTCGACGAGTGGGGACGCCGCCATCGCGGCGACGGACCATGCCAGCAGGGGTCGTCCCGCCACGACCGCCGTCAGCTTGTCGACACCGCCCATCCGGCGCGAGGCGCCGGCCGCGACCACCACGGCGTCCACGCCCATCGGATCGTCGCCGCCGTCCGCGGGGTCAGTCGAGGCGCGGCTGGGCGAAGATCATCCGGCCGGCGACGGTCTGGAGCACGCGCGTGACGCTGACGTCGACGTCGCGATCGATCAGCCGTGCGCCACCCTCGACCACGATCATCGTCCCGTCGTCCAGGAAGCCGACACCCTGCCCGGCCTCCTTGCCCTCCTGGATGACCTTGACCCGGAGCTCCTCGCCCGGCAGGACCGCCGGCTTCACGGCGTTCGCCAGCGAGTTGATGTTCATGACGCGCACGCCCTGGAGCTCGGCGACCCGGTTGAGGTTGAAGTCGTTGGTGAGGACGACCCGGCTGCGTCGCTTGGCGATCTCGACGAGCTTGGCGTCGACCTCGGCGACGCCCGGCGCCTCGTCCTCGACGATCTCGACCGGCGTCCGCGGGTCGCGCTGCATCCGCGACAGGATCTCGAGGCCGCGCCGGCCACGGTTGCGGCGCAGGGCGTCCGAGGAGTCCGCGATGTGCTGCAGCTCCTCGAGCACGAACCGGGGCACGACCAGCGTGCCGTAGATGAACCCGGAGTCGACGATCTCGGCGATCCGGCCGTCGATCAGGACGCTGGTGTCGACGACGACGTGCGGGTCGCCCTCGGCCTGCTCGTCCTTCGAGCCGGGCCGGCGGATCAGGCCGGCGCCCTCGGCGGCCGCGATCAGGTCGAACCGCTTGGCGACCGTCAGCCCCATCATGCCCAGGCCCAGGAACAGCGAGATGCCCAGCGGCAGCCAGGTCCCGAGCGGGCCCTCGATCTGCGCGAGGGGCAGGCCCAGCAGGAGGCCCAGCAGGAGGCCGACGAACAGGCCGAGGATCGCGGCCACGAACTCGGCCGTCGAAAGCTCCTGGACCTGCTCGATGAGCCAGCGCGCGGGCACGACCGTGAGGTACGGGAGCACCGCGAACCCGACGATCATCCACGCGATCGTCCAGGCGGCGAGCATGAACCCCGCGTACGGAAGGTCCACGAACAGGCCGGTCCCGGCCGCGGCCAGCCCGAGCCCGATGAACGCGCCCAGGCCCGCTCCGAGGATCCGGATGGTCCGAATCACGCCACTCCTCGATCGATCCTCTCGCGCCGGCGACGGACGGCCGCGAGCGCGCCCGAGCCTAGCACGCGTTGCCGCACGGCGGCAGGGGCAGCGACGCCCTCAACCCCGCCCCGCGACGACGGCGATCGGGTCCGCCAGGGCGGCCCGCAGCGCTTCGGCGAGCGAGCCCACGACGATGACCTCGACGCCGTCCGCGCCGTCGTCCGGCCGGATGCGCGACCGGGGCACGATCGCCCGCGTGAACCCCAGCCGGGCGGCCTCGCGCAGCCGCCGGTCGAGGCCGCCGACCGGGCGCAGCTCGCCCAGCAGCCCGACCTCGCCGATGGCGACCGTGCCGTCGACGAGCGGTCGATCGCGGAGCGACGACGCGAGCGCGAGCGCGAGCGGCAGGTCGAGCCCGGGCTCACCGACGGTCAGGCCGCCGGCCAGGTTGGCGTACACGTCGTGGCCCGACAGGCCGATGCCGGCTCGTCGACCGAGCACGGCGACCAGCAGCGCCAGCCGGTTGGCGTCGATGCCCGAGGCCGTCCGGCGCGGCGACGGCGCGCCGCTGGGCGCCACCAGGGCCTGGACCTCGACCAGCAGCGGCCGCGAGCCCTCGAGCACCGGCGCGACGACGCTGCCCGGAGCCGGCGCGTCGTGGTCGGCGAGGAACGCACGGGCCGGGTCGGCGACCTCGAGCAGCCCTCGATCGGCCATCTCGAACACGCCGACCTCCTCGGTCGACCCGTAGCGGTTCTTGGTTGCCCGCACCAGGCGCAGGCCGCCGGTCCGGTCGCCCTCGACCGACAGCACCACGTCGACGAGGTGCTCGAGGGTCTTGGGCCCGGCCAGCGTCCCGTCCTTCGTCACGTGCCCGACGAGCACGACCGGGATGCCATCGGCCTTGGCCAGCTCCATCAGCCGCAGCGCCGCCTCGCGCACCTGGCCGACGCTGCCCGGCGGGCCGTCGAGCTCGTCGGAGGCCACCGTCTGCACCGAGTCGACGACGAGGAGGCCGGGGCGGTCGGACCGCGCCAGCTCCGCGATCCGGTCCACGCTCGTCTCGGCGACGACGCGGATCCGGTCCCCCGCCGGTCCGCTGGTCAGGCCGAGCCGCGCCGCACGCAGGCGGACCTGCGCCGTGGACTCCTCGCCCGTCGCGTACAGCACGTCGGCGGCGATCCCGGCCGCAACCTGGAGCAGCAGCGTCGACTTGCCGATCCCGGGCTCGCCACCCAGGAGCACAACCGAGCCGGCCACGAGGCCCCCGCCCAGCACCCGGTCCAGCTCACCGATGCCCACCGGGCGCCGGAGCGCCTCGGCGGCGTCCGCGGCGTGGGACAGCGGGACGGGGGCGGCGCCACCGACCACCGCGATCGGACGCCGGCGTGGCTCGTCGCGGACCACGGTCTCCACCAGGGTGTTCCACTGGCCGCACGTGCGGCACTGCCCCTCCCAGCGTGGGACGGCGGCGCCACAGGACTGGCAGACGAAACGGCTTTGGACGCGTGCCACGCGCGCTACCCGGTGCCGGCCGTCAGGCTTCGACCGGCGTCTTCGCCTCGGTGGCCTCGATGGTCAGGCCGTTTCCGTCGGGATCAAGGTCGACCGTGATCGTGTCGCCCTGGTTGTAGCGGCCCAGCAGGAGGTGCTCCGCCAGCGGATCCTCGATCAGGTTCTGGATCGTGCGACGCAGCGGCCGGGCGCCGTACGCCTGGTCGTAGCCCAGCTTGATCAGGTGCTCCTTGGCCGGCTGCGTGATCTCGAGCGTCATGCCCTGGGCCTTGAGCTGGTCCCGGACCCGCTTCAGCATCAGGTCGACGATCTTGGTGATCTCCTCGACCGTGAGGCTGCGGAACACCACGGTGGCGTCGATGCGGTTCAGGAACTCCGGCCGGAAGTTCGTCTTGAGCTCGGTCTGGACCTTCTCCTTCATGAGCTCGTACGAAGCCGCCGCGCGCGTCTCGACCGTGTCGCCCTGCTGGCGGAAGCCGAGGCTCGAGTTGGTCTGGATCTTCGCCGCCCCGAGGTTCGAGGTCATGATGATGATCGTGTTCCGGAAGTCGACCCGGCGGCCCTTGGCGTCGGTGAGGTGCCCGTCCTCCAGGATCTGGAGCAGGATGTTGAACACCTCGGCGTGCGCCTTCTCGATCTCGTCGAGCAGGATCACGGCGTAGCTCTTGCGCCGGACGGCCTCGGTCAGCTGCCCGCCCTCGTCGAACCCGACGTAGCCTGGCGGCGCCCCGACGAGCCGGCTGACATTGTGGCGCTCCATGAACTCGCTCATGTCGATCTTGATGAGCGTGTCCTCGGACCCGAACATGAACTCGGCGAGCGCTTTCGCCAGCTCGGTCTTCCCGACGCCGGTGGGGCCGAGGAAGATGAACGAGCCGATGGGCCGCTTGGGATCCTTGAGGCCGGCGCGGGCGCGGCGGACGGCGCGCGAGACGGTCTCGATCGCTTCCTCCTGGCCGATCATGCGCTGGTGGAGGACCTCCTCCATCTTGAGCAGCCGCTCGGACTCCTCCTGCGCGATGCGCGTGACCGGGATGCCGGTCCACATCGCGACGACCTGCGCGATCTCCTCCTCGTCGACCTTGGGCGTCTCGCCGGACACCGTCGACTGCCACTCGCTGCGGAGCTTGTCGACGTTCTCGCGGGAGGTGGCCTCGGCTTCGCGGAGGGTGGCCGCCTGCTCGTACTCCTGGGCGTTGATCGCCGCGTCCTTCTCCTTGGTGATCCGCTCGAGGTCCTTCTGCGCGGTGCGCAGCTCGGGCGGCGCCGAGGAGTGGCGCAGGCGGACGCGGCTCGCGGCCTCGTCGATGAGGTCGATCGCCTTGTCCGGGAGGTGGCGGTCGGTGATGTAGCGGATCGACAGGTCCGCGGCGGCGCGGACGGCGTCGTCGGTGATCTGGACCTTGTGGTGCTGCTCGTAGCGCTCGCGGATGCCGACCAGGATCTCGATCGTCTGCTCGAGCGTGGGCTCCTCGACCATGACCGGCTGGAAGCGCCGCTCGAGGGCCGCGTCCTTCTCGATGTACTTGCGGTACTCGTCGAGGGTCGTGGCGCCGATGCACTGGAGCTCGCCGCGCGACAGGGGCGGCTTGAGGATGTTGGCGGCGTCGATCGCCCCCTCGGCCGCGCCCGCGCCGACCAACGTGTGCAGCTCGTCGATGAACAGGATCGCGTCGTTGGTGTTGCGGAGCTCCTCGATGATCTTCTTGAGGCGCTCCTCGAACTCGCCACGGTACTTCGTGCCGGCGACGAGCGAGCCGATGTCGAGCGTCAGCACCCGCTTGTTGAGCAGGATGTCGGGCACGTCGCCGGCCACGATGCGATGGGCGAGGCCCTCGGCGATGGCCGTCTTGCCGACGCCCGGCTCGCCGATCAGGGCCGGGTTGTTCTTGGTCTTGCGGCCGAGGATCTGGATGACCCGCTCGATCTCCTTCTCGCGGCCGATCACGGGGTCGAGCTTGTCGGCGCGGGCGGCCTCGGTGAGGTTGATGCCCAGCGCGTCGACGGTGGGGGTCTTGCTGGCGCGCTTCGTCTCCTGCGCCGGGCCGGCCGACGACGACTGGGACAGGACGCGGATGACCTCGTGGCGGACCTTGTCCAGGTTCACGCCGAGGCTCTCGAGCACGCCCGCCGCGATTCCCTCGCCCTCGCGCACGAGGCCCAGGAGCAGGTGCTCGGTGCCGATGTAGTTGTGGCCCAGCCTGCGGGCCTCGTCGATCGCCAGCTCGATGACCCGTTTCGCGCGCGGCGTCAGCCCGACCTCGCCCACGACGGGGCGGTCGCCGCGACCGATGATGAACTCGACGGCCGTCCGCACCTTGGCCAGCTCGACGTTCATGTTCTCGAGCACGCGCGCCGCGACGCCCTCGCCCTCCCGGACGAGCCCGAGCAGCAGGTGCTCGGTGCCGATGTAGTTGTGGTTGAACCGCTGCGCCTCGTCTTGCGCAAGCGTCAGCACCTTGCGCGCGCGGTCCGTGAACTTGTCGAAGCGATCCATGCGGTTCGTGCTCGTGCGTACGGAGCTGCTGGGCAACCCTGAGGGCCATCCTAGCATCCCGTCCTGTTGCCAGCGCGCACCCCATTGGAGGTCCGGGTGGGTGGCGCCGTTGGTCCCGTCCCGGACGGGTATTCGTGCCGGGGCGTCGTTCGGATGACGTGGCGACGGCCCGCTGCGTTCCCTCCCCGGGAATCGAACGACCCGCCGGGATCCGGCGGGTCGAGCGTGGTTGCGCTTGGAACGGGCGCAGGCCCGCGGGCGATCAGGCGGGCTTGGCCCCCGACGTCGCCTCGGACGACTCCTCCGCTTCGGCGACGATCTCCTCGGCTTCGGCGACCGCCTCCGCTTCGGCGACGGCGTCGTCGGCGACCTCGGCCTCGGCGACCGCCTCCTCGGCGACCGCGTCCGCGACCTCCGCCTCGGCGACGGCCTCTTCGGCCACCGCGTCCGCGACCTCCGCCTCGGCGACCGCGTCCTCGGCGACCTCGTTGGCGACCTCCGCCTCGGCGACGGCCTCCTCGGCGACGTCGTCGTCAGCGGCGGCGACCGCGTCCTCGGCAGCCTCCTCGGCCAGCTCGGCCTCGGCGACCGCCTCCTCGGCGATCTCCTCCGCTTCGACGGCCTCGGCGACCGCCTCGTCGGCGACGGCGTCCTCGACGATCGCCTCGGCGACCGCGTCGACCGCGATCTCCTCCGCGACGTCGGCCTTGGCCTCGGCGCCGGCCACGGGCTCGTCGGCCGCCTCGGCGGCGGCCAGCTGGTCGCGGACCTGGGCGAAGGCAGCGGCGAGGGTCGTGTCGATCCCGCCCTCCGGCTCGGACAGCGCGTCCGACGCGGTGTACCCACGATCGGGGCGCTCGCGTCGGTCGCGGCGCTGGCGTGGCTCGCCGGCCGCCGGGGCGACGCCGGGCTCGGGCGTGGCCCGGACCGGCGGCTCCTCGGCCTGCTTGAGGCTGAGCCCAAGGCGATGGCGCTCGGAGTCGAGGCTGATGATCTTGAGCTTGAGGGTCTGGCCCTCGTGCACCACGTCGCCCGGATGGGCCACGCGCTGGTGGGACAGCTCGCTGATGTGGATGAGGCCCTCGAGGCCCTCGCGGACCCGGACGAAGGCGCCGAAGTTGACGAGCTTCGTGACCGTGCCGTCGATGACGTCGCCGACCTTGAAGTCCGCGACCGTCGACTCCCACGGGTCGGGCTGGAGGCGCCGGATCGAGAGGCTGATCCGCCCTCGCTCGTGGTTGATGTCGATGACCTCGGCCTCGACCTCGTCACCGACCTTGTAGCCGGCTTCGGGGTTGTTGACCTTGTTCCACGAGAGCTCGCTCTTGTGGACGAGGCCGTCGATGCCGCCGAGGTCGATGAAGATGCCGAACGGCGCGATCGAGCGGACGCTGCCGGTGACCTTCTGGCCAACCTGCAGGCTGCTGAACAGCTCGTCCCGCTTCTCGCGGCGCTCCTCGTAGAGGGCGACCTTCTCCGACAGGATCAGGCGGTTGGCCTTGCGGTTGACCTCGAGGATCTTCAGCCGGAGCTTGCGGCCGATGTACGGCTGCAGCTTCTCTGCGATCTCCTGCGCGGCGTCGCGCGGCTGCTCGTTCTGCGGGCGGCGCGGGAAGTCGACGATCTGGCTGATCGGCACGAAGCCGCGGATGCCGCAGTCGACGATGAGCCCGCCCTTGTTGTGGTCGATGACCGGGGCGTCGATGATCGTCCCCGCCTCGAACAGCTCCTGCATCGCGCGCCACTTGCGCTCGAGGCCGGCCCGGCGGAGCGAGAGGACGACGTGGCCCTCGGGCGACTCCGGCTGGAGCACGTACACCAGCACGACGTCGCCGATGTTGAGCTGCGGCTGGGACTCCGCGTGGCGCCCGTAGAGCTCGCGGTTGCTGACCACGCCCTCGGACTTCGCGCCGATGTCGACCAGGATCTCGTCCTTGTCGATCCGGACGACGGTGCCTTCGACGACGTCGCCGTGCTTGAAGCTCTTGATGTCCGAGTCCTGCTCCGCGAGCAGCTCTTCCATCGTCGTGGGCTCGGGGCCGGTCGGCTTCGCGGGGACGGCGGGCAGCTCGTCCTCGGGCTCGATGTCGACCGCCGGCGGCGCATCGGCCGCCTCGTCATCCGCAGCCGTCTGTGCGCCGACGACCTCGGGCGCAGCATCCGGGGCGACCTCGGCGACGGCGGCGGCGGCCTCGGGGGCAGCGGCTTCCGCTGTCTCGGGGGCCTCGGCGGCGACCTCCGGCTCGGGGGCCGTCACGGCCTCGGGGGCCACGGGCTCCGCCGTCTCGGGCGCCTCGACGGCCGCCACAGCCTCGGGAGCCTCGGTCGGCGCGTCGGCCGCGGGGGCCCCATCGGCCGCCGCGCCATCCACCGACGGGGCGGCGATCGCCTCGGTGTCGATGGTGGTGCCCGGCTCGGGGCTGGTCTCGGTGGCGGCGGGCTCGTCGGCCACGGCGATGGCCGCGACGGTCTGCTCGGACGCCGGGGCATCGCTGGAGGCCGTCGCCTCCGGCGCCGGCGCGGTCCCGCCCTGCTGCTCGTCGGTCAAGGTGATCCTGTCTCCTTCATGGATTCCGCCCCCGGAATCACGAACGGCCGCCGAGCCGCGCCCGGGGCCGTCTTGAGAGGGAGGGGGGATCGTTGGTGACCTTGCCGGCGGTCCGCTCCTTCGCGCTGACAGACTGGGACGTTGCTCTTCAACTGTTGCGTGCCCCCGTGGGCCGGGAGAGTCTAGCACGCGGGTTTGCGTGGGTACAATCGCCGCCCGTGCCCGAGCTGCCCGATCTCGACGTCGTCGCCGACGCGTTCCACGCCGCCCTCACCGGCCGAACGGTGACGGGGGTCCGGACGCAGATGCCGCTGACCGTCCGGGGCACGCCCGCCGAGCTCGACGCGCTCGTCGGACAGGCGATCACGCGGATCCACCGGCTGGGCAAGTTCCTCGACGTGGTCCTCGACCGCGACCGGGTCGTGGTCAACCCCATGCTCACCGGGCGCTTCCAGCTCGCGTGGCATGGCGAGAAGCCGCCGACGGGCACCGCCGTCGAGCTGACGTTCGGACCGCGGACGAGCGGACCGCCGGCCGACGCGGCAGCCTGGACGGCGGGTGCTCCGTGGCTCCCCGGCGACGACGAGCCGGTCGTCGTCCGCTACCGCGATCCGACCCAGATGGGCAAGGTCTACCTACTGCCGGCCGGCGTCGAGCGCGCCGTCCCCGGCCTGGGCCCGGGCGAGATGGGGCCGGACGCCCTGGACCCTGCGCTCACGCTCGAGGTGTGGCGCGACCGCATCCGCAAGCACCCGGGCGAGCTGAAGAACCTGCTGCGAAACCAGGCGTTCGTGGCCGGCATCGGCAACGCGTATTCCGACGAGATCCTGCACGCCGCGCGGCTGCAGCCTTTCCGCAAGCGGGCGTCGCTGGCGCCCGAGGAGATCGACGAGCTGTATGCGGCGATGCGCTCGACGCTCGAGGCCTCGGTGCAGCTGCTGCGGCAGCGGGTGCCGCCGACGTTCGAGAAGCAGGTGCGCGACCACGTCGCGGTGCACAACCGCGGCGGCGAGGCTTGCCCGCGCTGCGGGGCGCGGATCACCCAGGTGACGGCCGGCGGGTTCGCGACGGCCTACTGCCGGGGCTGCCAGCGCTGAACGCGAAGCCCGCCGAAGGCGCCTAGCGCGACGGGACGAGGATGACCTGCCCCGGCCGGATGAGCGTCGGATCGGTGATGTGGTTGATGCGCTTGAGCACCTTGAGCGTCGTGCCGAACTTGATCGCGATCGCGCTCAGCGTGTCGCCCGACTTCACCCGGTAGCGCTGCCGACTGGGTCCGGTCGACGGCTTCGGCGTCGGTCGCGGGGTGGCGGACGGGCCGGCGGACGGGGAGGGCGACGGCCCGGGCGACGCGGTGACGCTGGGCGTCGGCGACACGATGGCCGCCGCCGGTGCGGACGCGCCGGCCCCGCCGGCCGGGGTCGACGGCGGCGACGTGCGGGCGACGATCAGCAGCAGGAACGCGACGACCATGAGGGCGATGAGGGCGACCTGGCCGCCCACGCGCGTGCGCGATCCGCTGATCCCGAACAGCCGGCGCTCGGGCTCCAGGACGAGCAGCGTCGATCGCGTCGCCGGCCACAGGTTCGGCTCGCTGGCGCGCGCCCGCGCGCGCGCGTTCCCCGTTGCGCTCGCCCGCTCCTGGGCGGCGAGGTAGGTGGCGCACGTCCTGTGGGCGCCGACGAGGCACAGCTGCCGCTGCTTCGCCAGCGACAGCGGGGATGCCGGCTCGAGGGCACTGCAGCGGTGTTCGCGGATGGCGTGCGCGCTCTGCCACGAGCCGTCGCCGGCGATGAGGTAGGGACAGACGTCCGTGACGGGATCCGGGGCGGGACGCGGCGATGCGGCTGCGGGCGCGTCGGGATGCTGGTCATCCCCCAGGCGGACGGGGTCGCCGGTGACGGTCATGCCTCCGGAGGATAGCGGTGGTGGCGGCCGAGGTCACGCGCGCACCCGGGGCGCTCAGCGCACGACGATCAGCCTGCCGGTCGCGACCACCTTAAATGCAACAATCCCGGCGACGACCTATTTTCCCGAAAGGCTGCCCTCTCAGTATCTTCGGCGCTGGAGAGCTTAACTTCCGTGTTCGGGATGGGAACGGGTGTGGCCTCTCCGCCAGAGTCACCGGGATCGTTTGCATCTGGACGATGACGGCACGCGGCCGACGTCGCTCTCGCGACGCGGGCGCCAGTCGAAGGATCATGAGTTCGCACACTTGGAGACCCGATCTCCCGGCACGCTGACCCCTGGTCAGGTGCTGGTAAAGAGGTCAAGCCCTCGACCATTAGTACGGCTCAGCTTCACCCCTCACGGGGCTTCCACATGCCGCCTATCAAGCAGATGGTCTCTCTGCGGTCTTACCCGGTTAACCCGGTGGGGAACCTCATCTCGAGGCGAGCTTCGCACTTAGATGCTTTCAGCGCTTATCCCAACCGAACATGGCTACCCAGCGATGCCCCTGGCGGGACAACTGGCACACCAGCGGTTCGTCCACTCCGGTCCTCTCGTACTAGGAGCAGCTCCTCTCAAGTTCCCTGCGCCCACGCTGGATAGAGACCGAACTGTCTCACGACGTTCTGAACCCAGCTCGCGTGCGGCTTTAATCGGCGAACAGCCGAACCCTTGGGACGTACTTCCGCCCCAGGATGCCACGAGCCGACATCGAGGTGCCAAACGGTGCCGTCGATGTGAACTCTTGGGCACCATCAGCCTGTTATCCCCGGGGTAGCTTTTATCCGTTGAGTGATACCCCTTCCACTCGGAGGTACCAGATCACTAAGCCCGACTTTCGTCTCTGCTCGACTTGTAGGTCTCGCAGTCAAGCTCCCTTATGCCTTTGCACTCTTCGGCTGGTTTCCATTCAGCCTGAGGGAACCTTTGGGCGCCTCCGTTACACTTTAGGAGGCGACCGCCCCAGTCAAACTGCCCGCCTGACACTGTCCTGCGCCCGGCTTACGGGTCGCGGTTAGAATCGAAATCCAACAAGGGTGGTATTTCAACGTCGGCTCCACCGAGGCTAGCGCCCCAGCTTCTCAGCCTCCCACCTATCCTACACAAGCTGAACCCCAATCCAATGTCAGGGTGCAGTAAAGCTCCACGGGGTCTTTTTGCCCTAGCGCGGGTAACCTGCATCTTCACAGGTATTTCAATTTCGCCGAGTCCCTCGTTGAGACAGCGCCCAGACCGTTACGCCATTCGTGCGGGTCGGAACTTACCCGACAAGGAATTTCGCTACCTTAGGACCGTTATAGTTACGGCCGCCGTTTACCGGGGCTTCGATTCAGAGCTTGCACCCCTCCTCTTAACCTTCCGGCACTGGGCAGGCGTCAGCCCCTATACGTCAGCTTTCGCTTTCGCAGAGACCTGTGTTTTTGCTAAACAGTCGCCTGGGCCATTTCACTGCGGCTTCGATCGACCACTGCAAGCAGCGGCCGCGAAGCGCCCCTTCTCCCGAAGTTACGGGGCCATTTTGCCGAGTTCCTTAACGAGGGTTCTCCCGATCGCCTTGGTATTCTCTACCCGCCTACCTGTGTCGGATTGCGGTACGGGCACCTGGGATCTCGCTAGACACTTTTCTCGCCAGCTCGGCTCACTCGAATCGGGCGGATGCCCTTTCATTCGCTGCTCGGGGTTGAATGAGGAAACGGATTTGCCTGTCTCCTCCCCCTACCGGCTTAGACGCGTATAGCCAAAACGCGCTCGAGCTACCGTGCCGTGTCATGCCCTTGCTCTCACCCTGGATCAGCCCCTGGTTTCGACCGGCTGTGCCGGCCAACCGCCAGGGTCCTACCCCGGGGCGACACCTTGCGGTGCAAACGATCCTTTGGTGGTTCCGGAATATCAACCGGATGTCCATCGCCTACGACGTTCGTCCTCGGCTTAGGCCCGACTAACCCTGAGTGGACGAGCCTTCCTCAGGAAACCTTAGGCTTACGGCGTGTGGGATTCTCACCCACATCTCGCTACTCATGCCGACATTCGCACTTCCGCACGCTCCAGCCGTCCTCACGGTCGACCTTCACAGCAGAGCGGAACGCTCCCCTACCACTCGCCTTGCGGCAAGTCCGTAGCTTCGGTGCCATGCTTGAGCCCCGTTGAATTTTCGGCGCAGATCCACTTGACCAGTGAGCTGTTACGCACTCTTTCAATGATGGCTGCTTCTGAGCCAACATCCTGGTTGTCGATGCGAATCCACATCCTTTACCACTTAGCATGGACTTAGGGACCTTAGCTGACGGTCCGGGCTGTTTCCCTTTTGACCACGAAGCTTAGCCCTCGCAGTCTGACTCCCAAGCTCTGGAATCGCGAGATTCGGAGTTTGGTTGGGGTTGGTAAGCGGGAAGCCCCCTAGCCCATCCAGTGCTCTACCCTCGCGATTGAACGCTTGAGGCTAGCCCTAAAGCTATTTCGGGGAGAACCAGCTATCTCCGAGTTCGATTGGCATTTCACCTCCATCCACAGGTCATCCCCCAGCTTTTCAACGCTGGTGGGTTCGGTCCTCCACGGGACATTACTCCCGCTTCAACCTGCCCATGGATAGGTCACTCGGTTTCGGGTCTACTACATGCGACTAGACGCCCTATTCAGACTCGCTTTCGCTCCGGCTACGTCCTTCTCGGACTTAACCTCGCCACATGCAAGTAACTCGTCGGCTCATTCTTCAAAAGGCACGCCATCAGGCTACCGGCTATGACACCGGCAACACCCTTTGACTGCTTGTGGGCACGTGGTTTCAGGTACTATTTCACTCCCCTTCCGGGGTGCTTTTCACCTTTCCCTCACGGTACTTGTTCGCTATCGGTCGCCAAGAGTATTTAGCCTTGGACGGTGGTCCGCCCAGCTTCCCACATGAGAGACCTTCCACGTGGTACTCAGGTGGCTGATCAGAGAGGCCGGCTCGCTTTCGCCTACGGGGCTGTCACCCGCTCTGGCCCACCTTTCCAGGGTGAGTTCGGCTAACGACCGGCTTTGTAACTCTCCAGGAACCCGGCAGGGTTCCAACGATCGGCTCCTACAACCCCAGATCCAGAAACGACTGCCGTCTATCACGCTGGACTGGTTTGGGCTATTCCCGTTTCGCTCGCCACTACTCAGGGAATGATCTCTTTTCCTCCAGCTACTGAGATGTTTCAGTTCGCTGGCTTACCTCCTCATGGCCTATGTGTTCAACCATGGGTGACTGGGCATGACCCCAGCCGGGTTTCCCCATTCGGACATCCTCGGATCAACGTCTGCTCGCGACTCCCCGAGGCTTAACGCAGCCTGCCACGTCCTTCATCGGCTCTTGGCGCCAAGGCATCCACCCCGTGCCCTGTGTAGCTTGACCTCCGCCAGCATCTGACCAGGTGGTCAGTGCGGGACGGGGTCGATCGGGGTTCTCCTTGATTTCACGGCGAAATCATGATCCTCGGGATACGCCGGCCCGGAGGCCGTCGGATCCCTCGATCCTTGTTACTGCCGTCATCTATCCAGTTGTTAAGGTGCACCGCCGAAGCGGTTCCGCGTCCGCCGGCCTGGTGGGCCGTCGTCCGCTCCAGCTGTCCGCTGGTCGGTGAGCTCACGTGGAGCGCACGGGTCAGAGGACACCTTGCTGGGTCCCGGACACGAGACGACGGCTCGAGGACCAGCCTGCGAACCGTCGGGCGGTGGCGTCGTGGGACCTGGAGGGGTCGTCCCGGGGCTGAGACCCGGAGCTATTCGATATGCGGTTCCTGGTTATCCCGGACCAGAGGAGTTCCTCCGCCTGAGCAAGCGTGGTGGAGACGAGGAGACTCGAACTCCTGACCCTCTCCTTGCAAAGGAGATGCTCTTCCAGCTGAGCTACGTCCCCGTGCTCGTGGGTGATGCAGGGAGGTGGTGGGCGTTTCTGGACTCGAACCAGAGACCTCTGCCTTATCAGGGCAGTGCTCTAACCAGCTGAGCTAAACGCCCCCGAGCACCGGCCTCGCCGGAAGCCCGGCGGGCAGCTGCACGATAACCCTTGAAGAGTGGCAGGAACAGGGCACTTGACCATGCCCGGTTACGGTGTCTCGCCGAGTCGCGGTCGATCTCCGGCTTGCGCCGGCGCGTTCCACTCGACTGGAAACGCCTTGTGATCGTGCGATCAACCTGGGAGCCATCAACGCCATGACCTCACCGTTTGGGCCATGACTCGGATCTCCCTAGAAAGGAGGTGATCCAGCCGCACCTTCCGGTACGGCTACCTTGTTACGACTTCGTCCCAATCACCGACCCCACCTTCGACGGCTGCCTCCCTTGCGGGTTGGCCCACCGGCTTCGGGTGTTGCCAGCTTTCATGACGTGACGGGCGGTGTGTACAAGCCCCGGGAACATATTCACCGCCGTATGCTGACCGGCGGTTACTAGCAACTCCGGCTTCATGTAGGCGAGTTGCAGCCTACAATCCGAACTGAGACCGGCTTTAAGGGATTTGCTCCACCTCGCGGTTTCGCAGCCCGTTGTACCGGCCATTGTAGCGTGGGTGTAGCCCAGGACGTAAGGGCCATGCTGACTTGACGTCATCCCCGCCTTCCTCCGAGTTTCTCTCGGCAGTCCCGTGTGAGTGATACAACACACGGTAGGGGTTGCGCTCGTTGCGGGACTTAACCCAACATCTCACGACACGAGCTGACGACAGCCATGCAACACCTGTGGCCAGGCCCCTTGCGGGGCGCCGACGTTTCCGCCGGATTCCTGGTCATGTCAAGCCCTGGTAAGGTTCTTCGCGTTGCATCGAATTAAACCCCACGCTCCGCTGCTTGTGCGGGGCCCCGTCAATTCCTTTGAGTTTTAGCCTTGCGGCCGTACTCCCCAGGCGGGACACTTAATGCGTTAGCTTCGGCACTGGTGGGGTTGATACCACCAACACCTAGTGTCCATCGTTTACGGCTAGGACTACCGGGGTATCTAATCCCGTTTGCTCCCCTAGCTTTCGCGCCTCAGCGTCAAGAACAGGCCAGGAAGCCGCCTTCGCCACTGGTGTTCCTCCCGATATCTACGCATTTCACCACTACACCGGGAATTCCGCTTCCCTCTCCTGCCTTCCAGTCGATCAGTATCGAATGACCCTCCCCAGTTGAGCCGGGGGCTTTCACACTCGACTTGAACGACCGCCTGCGCGCTCTTTACGCCCAGTAAATCCGGACAACGCTGGTCACCTACGTATTACCGCGGCTGCTGGCACGTAGTTAGCCGTGACTTATTCATCAGGTACCGTCATCATCGTCCCTGGTAAAAGAGGTTTACAACCCGAAGGCATTCATCCCTCACGCGGCGTTGCTGCTTCAGGCTTTCGCCCATTGAGCAAAATTCCCGACTGCTGCCTCCCGTAGGAGTCTGGGCCGTGTCTCAGTCCCAGTCTGGGTGATCGTCCTCTCAGACCACCTACCGATCGTCGCCTTGGTGAGCCGTTACCCCACCAACGAGCTAATCGGACGCAGGCCCCTCCCGAAGCGCCTCGCGGCTTTGATGACACGATTGAACGTGTCGCCACATGCGGTATTAGCCACCCTTTCGGGCAGTTATCCCCCACTTCAGGGCAGGTCACCTACGCGTTACTCAGCCGTCCGCCACTAACGAGCAAGCTCGTTCGTTCGACTTGCATGTCTCATGCACGCCGCCAGCGTTTATCCTGAGCCAGGATCAAACTCTCCGCGAAAACTTGACCTTGCGATCAAGTTGAATCTCAAGAGCTTGGTCCAGGCACGTTCTTGTGCTGACTGTTCCTACCACTCTTCAGTTGTTAAGGTGCAGCGCCCGGCCTTTACCGCCCAGAGCGCGGACTGCTCATGATTGCGCAGACCGCTCCCCGTGTCAAACGGGGATCCGGGGGTGTCCCCGCTCGCGCAGGGGGACCGGCGAGCCTCGGATCGTGAGGCGCGAGGGCGGATGATATGGCCCGTCGCCGAGGGCCGTCAAACGGCAGCGGCCGGCCGATGGGGCGCCGGCGAGCGTCGGCCGGATCCTCGGGGGAGAAGCGCCCTCGGGCCCTAGATCGGGCTCTCCTGCACGAGCAGGATGAACGCCGCCGCGCTGAGCCAGCACAGGAGCGCCAGCTCGACCGAGCCCGTGGCACCCAGCGGCCCCACGGCGACCAGCCACACGACCAGGCCCAGGATCGCGGCCGCGACGGCCTTCGCCAGGCGGAGCCCGATCTCGAACAGGAGCTCGCGCATCAGAGCTCGCGCCGGCCCTGGAGCGAGCGGATGAGCGTGACGTCGTCGGCGTACTCGAGGTCCCCGCCGACCGGCAGGCCGCGCGCGATCCGGGTGACCGACCCGACCCGGCCTTCGAGCCGCTCGCCGAGGTACATCGCGGTCGCCTCGCCCTCGAGCGTCGGGTTGGTGGCGAGGATCACCTCCTCCACGCGCTGGCCGTTCGCCGCCGCGGCGTCGACGCGCTCGAGCAGCTCGCGGATCTTCAGCCGCTCGGGGCCGATGCCGTCGATGGGGCTGATCGCGCCGTGGAGCACGTGGTACCGGCCGCGGTACTCGCCCGTCCGATCGATAGCCAGCACGTCCAGCGGCTCTTCGACGATGCACAGCTTGCTGTCGTCCCGCCCGGGGTCGCGGCAGATCGGGCACAGCGGCGCGTCGCTGATGTTGAAGCACCGCTCGCAGAACACGACCTCGTCGCGGACGGCGATCAACGCGCGCGCGAGCGTGCGCGCCTCCGCGTCGGGCGCGCGAAGCATGTAGAAGGTGAGCCGCTGCGCCGTCTTGGGGCCGACCCCGGGCAGCCGGGCGAAGGCCTCGATGAGGCGCGCAACCGGCTCGATGATGGCGGAGGTCACGCGCGCGCGATCAGCCGAGGCCGGGGATGCGGAGGCCGCCGGTCACCGCGGCCATCTTCTCGGCCGCCAGGTCCTGCGACGCGCGAAGCGCCTCATTGACGGCGCTGACCACCAGGTCCTGGAGCATCTCGACGTCGTCGGGGTCGACCGCCGACGGATCGATCACCACGCCGACCAGCTCCTGCTTGCCCGTGACCGTCGCCTTGACCACGCCGCCACCGGCCGAGCCGTCGACGGTGACGGTCTCGAGCTCCGCCTGGACGCGCGCCATCTCCTGCTGCATCTGCATCGCCATGCGCTGCAGGTTGCCCATTCCCATGGATGTGGTCCTCCCGCTCGCGGAGCGCCGTGATCGCTGGCTCCGTGCCTGCCAAGTCTCACCGATGCGAGACGGGCGTGCACCGCCGGATGCAGGGTCAGGTGACCTCGCGGACGTCGGCGATGTCCTCGGCGAAGATCCGCTGGGCCTCGGCGAGGATGTGGGCCGCGTCACCGTCATCGGGGAGGGGCGGCAGCAGGTCGAGGTTGCTGACGACGCAGCGGACGCCGACCGGATGGCCGAGGTAGGCGGCGATGCCGGCCTCGATGCCCGCGCGCTTGCGCTCGGCGGCCTCGCGCAGGAAGTCCTTCTCCTCCGGGAAGCCGAGCGTGACGATCGTCCCCTCGACGCCGATCGGGCGGCACGACTCGATGAGCGGCTTGAGCGGCGGGCTCTTGCTCACGGTCGCGACGACCTCCGACCAGCCGCGGCGCAGCCGCTCGAGGTCGCCCGAGGGTTCGGCCGAATCGGCGACGGGCGTGTCGACGGCCGGCGGAGCCTCCGCCTCGCCGGAGGGCTCGCCAGGGGCGGCGGGCTCCGCGGTCGACGCGTGTTCGGGGGTCGCGGCGGCATCGGGCGTCCGGGCGTTCGCCGCAACCGTATCCGCGTCCGTCGCGGCCGCGTCCGTGGCGGTCGCTCGATCCGCCGCACCGGCTCGTGGGGCGGCCGCCGGCGCGGCCGGCCGTTCGGCCATGACCGGGGTGGGGCCGGTCGATCGCGCCGGAGCGACGACCCGGGGCTGGCCGGCGGCGGGACGCGAGCCCGTGGCCGGATCGAGCAGGGCGAGCTCGAGCTGCAGGCGCAGGCCGCCGGGCCCAAGACGGGTCGGGTCGATGGCGCCCAGCCGATGAGCGGCGGCGATGAGCGCGCCCTCGTCGGCCGTCGCCGAAGACAGGCCCGCCAGCAGGCGCTCGCGGATGGCGTCGACGACCTGGTCGAGGAATATGCGCAGGTCGCGGCCGCGGTCCTCGAGCTCGTCGAGCAGCGCGAAGCCCGCCACGGCGTCGCCGGCGGCGAGCGCCGTCACGAAGCGATCGACGCTCTCGGCGTCGGCGAGGCCCAGGAGCTCGCGGACCGCCTCGGCCTCGACGCGGCCGGCGGTCGAGGCCAGCAGCTGGTCGAGGATCGACTCCGCGTCGCGCATCCCGCCAGCCGCGAGCCGCGCGACGAGCGCGACCGCGTCGGGATCCGCCTCGCGACCGTCCGCCGCCAGGATCTTCTCGAGCTTGCCCGAGATCTCGGGGACGGTCAGGCGCCGGACGTCGAACCGCTGGAGCCGCGACAGGATCGCCGGGGGGAACTCCTGGGGGTGGGTGGAGGCGAACATGAACGTGACGAACTCGGGCGGCTCCTCGAGCGACTTGAGCAGCGCGTTCCAGGCGTCGCGGGTGATCTGGTGCGCCTCGTCGAGGATGTAGACCTTCCGCTTGAGGTCGGTCGGAGCGTAGGCCAGCCGCTCGCGCAGCTCGCGGACCGCCTCGATCCCCCGGTTCGACGCCGCGTCGATCTCGACCAGGTCGAGCGCGCGGCCCTCGCGGATGGCGACGCACGAGGGGCACCGGTCGCACGGGTCCGCGTTGGGCTGGAGGTCCGTGCAGTTGAGCGCCTTGGCGACGATCCGGGCGAGCGACGTCTTGCCGGTGCCGCGGGGCCCGGTGAACAGGATCGCGTGCGAGACCCGTCCGGTCGCCACCGCGTTGCGGAGCGTGGCGACCACCGCCTCCTGCCCGACGATCTCGGAGAACGTCTGGGCCCGCCAGCGGCGGTAGAGGGCCTGGTGCGGGATCTCTGCGGTCAACGGCGCTCCTGGGCGGGCGTGGCGAGGCTGGAGTTTGCCGTGCACCCCCCGTCGATCAGGACGCTCCCGCGCCCACCGACACCCGCGGCTCGGACCAGGCCGTTCCGCGGCACCCGGCGATCACCGCTGAGTGCTGCTTCCTTCCGGACCTGACACGGTTCACGAGTCGCCGCTGCGCGGGACCCGGTCTTCAACGTCGCGAACGTCGTCGGCTCTCGAGAACGCCGACCTCGGGGGGGAATTCGGCCCTGCTGGAGCGGATTGCAGGTACAGGGCACCGCTAGTTCCCCGCCTAGCACGGCAGGCGGATGATAGCAGGGGCCGCCTTCGCGGCCGTTCACCGGAGGAGCCCGGATGACCGTCAGGGTTCGATCCGGCCCCCGGACGTCGGAGCGCGGACGCGTGATGCCCACCGGCACCTGGAAGTGGCGGAGAGGGCGGGATTCGAACCCGCGATGGGTTGCCCCATACCGCATTTCCAGTGCGGCGCCCTAGGCCACTAGGCGACCTCTCCGGGAGACACGATACGACCCGGCGCGACAATGCCGCCGGGTCGTGGTCCTGTCGGGTGGCGGAGAGGGTGGGATTCGAACCCACGGTGCTTTCGCACACCGCTTTTCGAGAGCGGCACCTTCAACCACTCGGACACCTCTCCGCGGCAGAGGATAGCAAAGGCACCCCGCGCGTCCTCGTGTCGCCACGGTGTTCGCGACCCCCCCGCGCCGACGGGCGCGCGTCAGGCGCCCGAGGGCACCAGGTCGAGCTGAGGGGGGTTCAGCTCCTCGGCCTCTTCACGGCGGATGCCCGACACGACCTGCAGGGGCCGGCCCAGCCCCGGGTGCTGGGCGAGCTGGACGACGGTGCCGGCGGCGCCGTCGACGGAGTTGGGCATCGCGTAGACGAGCGCGGCGACGTCGCATTGGAGCAGCACCCCGACGCACATGGGGCACGGCTCGAGGGTGGTGAAGATCGTGACGTCGGGCAGGTGCGGCGTGCCGAGCTTGCGCGCCGCCTCGCGCAGGGCGACCACGACGGCGTGGGCCGTGGGGTCGTTGCCCTTGGTCACGCGGTGCGATCCGCGGGCGACCATCGCCTCGTTCATCACGGCGATCGCGCCCACCGGCGGCGCGCCTCGCTCGGCGGCCTGACGAGCCTCCGCGAGGGCCTCGCCCATGAACAACTCGTAGTTCATGCGCCCGATGATACGACCGCCATCTCCGCGCAACCGGGATGCGGCGCTAGGATGTTCGGCGGCCCGGCGCTCCGCAGACGCGGGATCGGGCGAGCTCGGAGCCCGAATTGGCTGGACCTCGACGCATCGGCATCCTCACCGGCGGCGGCGACGTGCCGGGCCTCAACGCGGTCATCAAGAGCGTCGTCTACCGCGCGACCGACCTCGGCTACGAGGTGGTCGGCATCCGGCGCGGCTGGGAGGGCCTGACCCACCAGCGTCGCGGCCCGGAGCCCGACCCCGAGTACGTCCGCATCCTCGACCGCAACAACACGCGGACGATCGACCGCACGGGCGGCACGATGCTCCACAGCTCGCGCACGAACCCGCGCAAGATGCGCGCCTCGGCGCTGCCGCCGTGGCTCGACCCGGCGACGGTCGCCGACCGCCAGACCGCCGACGGCGTCTACGACCTCACCCAGCACGTCCTCGACACCATCGAGCACCTGGGCCTCAGCCACCTGGTCACCATCGGCGGCGACGACACGCTCTCGTTCTCGTCGGTCCTCCACTCCGCCGGCATGCCGCTGATCGGGATCCCGAAGACGATGGACAACGACGTCAACGGGACCGAGTACTGCATCGGGTTCTCGTCGGCGATCACGCGGGCGAAGGAGCTGATCAACCGCCAGCGGACGACGCTCGGCAGCCACGAGCGAATCGGCGTGTTCCGGATCTTCGGCCGCGACGCCGGGTTCACGGCCCTGTACACGGCGTACGTGACCTCGACCCGATGCCTGATCCCCGAGTTCCCGTACGACCTCGAGGCGCTCGCCGAGCTGCTCAAGGAGGACCACCGCAACAACCCCAGCCGGTACGCGATGGTCGTCACGGCGGAGGGGGCGATCTGGCACGGCGCCCAGGTGGGCGAGGAGGGCGACCCGGACGCGTTCGGCCACCGGCACAAGGTGAACATCGGCGAGGTGCTCGCCTCCGAGCTCAGGACGCTGACGGGCATCGACTCCGTGTCCTCCGAGCTGACCTACGACCTGAGGTCGGGTGAGCCCGACATGCTCAATTCGATGGTCGCGTCGACGTTCGCCAACATCGCCATGGACCTCATCCGGGACGGGGAAGGCGGCCGCATGGTCGCGATCCGGGACGGGAAGTACGACCACGTGTCCCTGGACGAGACCGCCAAGCCGCCACGGCGGGTCCAGCTCGACGCCTACACGCCGGAGCGGTTCCGGCCCAAGTACGCCGACCGGCTCGGGGATCCGCTGCTGCTCACGCCGTCGCTCGGGCCCGCGACGGGCTGACGGACGGCGCTAGCCCTCGAGGCCGGACAGGGCACGGATCGAACGCGCCAGGTTCGACATGTCCTCGTCGCCGCGGCCCTGGGCCACCAGCCCCGACTCAAGCTGGGCGGCTAGCGCCGTGACCGGCAACACGACCCCGAGGTGCCGCGCCATCTCGAGGGCGATGCCGAGGTCCTTGAGATGCAGCGACGTGCGGAATCCGAGCGGATAGTCGTTGTTGACCATCTTCGCGCTGCGGTTCGCCAGGATCCAGCTCCCGGCAACCCCGCCGCCCAGCGCCGTGACCACGGCCTCCGGATCCAGCCCGGCCTTCATCGCCAGCACCATGCCCTCGGCGACCGCCAGGTACACGCCCGCGATCATGACCTGGTTCACCGCCTTGACCGCCTGCCCGCTGCCCGCGGGCCCGAAGCGGGTGACGGTCTTGCCCAGGGCCCCAAGGATCGGCGTCGCCCGCTCGACGGCGGCCGGTTCGCCGCCCACGAAGATCGTCAGCGTGGCGTTGCGCGCGCCCTCCGAGCCGCCCGAGACCGGCGCGTCGACGAACTGGATCCCCTGGTCGGCGAGACGCTGCGCAAATGTCGCGGTGGCGCTCGGCGAGATCGTGGAGCAGTCGATGACCAGGCCGCCGTCGGCGAGCCCATGGGCGACGCCGTCCTCGCCGAACAGGACCGCCTCGACGTCGGGGGTGTCCGAGACGCAGCACACGACGACGTCGGATGTCGCCGCGACCGCGGCCGGCGTGGCGGCCTCCCGGGCACCTAGCCCGACCAGGTCGCCGGCGCGCCCGGGGGTCCGGTTCCACACGGTCACCTCGAACCCGGCACGGCGCAGGTTGGCGGCCATGGCCGCCCCCATCGTCCCCAGCCCGACGAACCCGATCCGCTCCACGCCAGACCCTCCTGCAGGTGCGATGAGGGTACCCGGCCGGCCCCGCCGGCAGATACGATGCGGCGATGGAGTGGCTGGGCGTCGAGCGGCGCCGACTGGGGACGGCCCTGCTGGCGTTCGGGCTGATCGGGGTGGTCCTGGCCGGGATCATCGCCGGCGGGCTCATCGCCGGCGGCATCGCGGCGCGCAACCTCGACGACCGGATCGCCGCCGACCAGGCGCGGCTCAGCGCGTCGCTCCACCGGATCACGACCTCGATCGACAAGCTGGCGATCACCACGGATCACGCCGCGGCGACGCTGAACACGACCAGCGCGCTGATCGGCGAATCCGGGGCCGTGATCCAGGACCTCGCCGGGGTCTCGGACGAGCTCGCCAACAACCTCGACTTCAACATCCTGGGGCAGCAGCCGCTCGCGGGCGCCGCCGCGCGGTTCAAGGACTTCAGCGCGCGCCTGCGGACCTTCCAGGGCATGACCGGCGGCCTCGCCGAGAACCTCGCGACGAACGCCGACGACCTCACGTCCCTGACCGGCGAGGTCCAGCAGATCGGCGTGATGACCGAGGACCTCGCGACCCGCGTCGACGCGTTCGACCAGGCGGGCGAGATCATCAACCTGATCGTCGGCGGGATCATCCTCGGCGGGCTGCTCGTCGCCTGGCTGGCGATCGCGGCCGGCTTCACCGCGTGGGTCGGCTGGCGGCTGCGCCGGATCGCGGCCGCCGAGATCGCGGCGGCGGCGGGACCCTAGCCGGCGGGCGTCTCGGCCCCGACCGGCTCGCCACGGAGCGCGGGCAGCAGCACCTCGTCGACGATGCGCGCCGTCGAGCGCCCGTCGATCACGTCGAACGACGCCGCCGCGAACGCGCGCACCCGCCCGAGGTCGAAGGCGTCGGCCCGGATCGCCTCGGCCAGCTCGGCCGTCGTCGAGAACACCGGCCCCGGCAGGTCGTCCGGGAAGTCGAGGTAGAAGCCGCGCTCGCCCAGGTACGACTCGAAGTCGGGGGCGAGGAACGCGATCGGCCGGCCGAGCAGCGCGAACTCGTACATCGCGCTCGAGTAGTCGGTGACGAGGACGTCGGCGACGAGCATCAGCTCGTTGAGGTCGGGGTCGCCGGAGGCGTCGATCGCGAACGCCGCGTGGTCCGGTGGGACCTCGAGCGCCCGCCGCACGAACGGGTGCAGCTTGAGCAGCACCGCGTGGTCGTCGCCCAGGACGTCGTGCATCACGCGCACGTCCAGCAGGTCGTCGTAGCGGGCCTTGCCCACCGAGTCGCCACGGAACGTCGGCGCGTAGAGGATGATCCGCCGGCCGTCGGGCAGGCCGTAGGTCGCCCGCAGCCGGGCGAGGGCCCGCTCGCGCCGCGCCGGGTCGGCGAACAGGTCCGTGCGCGGCAGCCCGAGCCGCGACGTGAACAGGTCGACGGGCTGGCCGAACGCCTCGGCGTAGTGCGGCGCGACCGCCATCGACGACACGAGCGCGAGGCTGTAGTTGCCGTGGATCGCGACCCGGCGCACGAACGCCTCGTCGGCCCCGAACGACAGGCCGACGACGCTGTAGCCGAACTTCTTGAACGCCCCGGCCGCATGCCACACCTGGAGGCGCACCGTCCCCGGCCGGGGGCGGATCACGTACATCGGGAAGAAGTAGTCGTCGACGACGAAGGCCCGCGCCGCGGCCAGGTGGTAGCCGGCGCGGGCGGCGAACGCGATCGCCTTGAGCCGGCCGGCGAACCCGCGCTCGGGGCGGAACACGAGCACGGTCACGGGGACGGCCGGCCGCCGCGCCGCCAGCTCCTCGGCCAGGTAGACGAGGTTGCCCGACAGGGCGTCCTGGTGCGAGGTGGCCAGCACGACGCGCCGGCGCGGCGGGCGGACGGAGCCGACGAGGAACCCGGCGCGCACGGCCCACGCGCGCAGCCTGACGATCGCGGCTCTCACCGGCGCGTGAGCAGGTCGATGACCCGGTCGGTCGACCCGCCGTCCAGGTGGTCGAAGTGCCGGCGCGCGAACGGCTCGACCTTGTCCTGCTCGTAGTCCTCACGCCGGATCGCGGCCAGCAGCTCCTCGAACGTGCGCACGATGCGGCCGGGGACGAACGACTCGAACGGCTCGTAGAAGTCGCGGCTGGCGACGTACTCGTCGAGGTCGTAGGCGAAGAACAGCATCGGCCGGCCGAGGGTCGAGAACTCGTACACGATCGACGAATAGTCGGTGATCAGGAGGTCGACCGCGAACAGCAGGTCGTTGGTCTCGATCGGCGTGGCGGCGTTGGCCGTCGCGGTGGCCGACGCGTCGACGATCCGGTCGCGCATGGCCTCGGGGACGGCGAGCGGCTCGTGGACGAACGGGTGCATCCGGACGAGGCAGACGGCGTCGCGCTCGACGCACAGCGCGTGCAGCGCCGCGACGTCGATCCGCGCGTTGTCGTAGCTGGCCGAGCGGGCGCCGTGGCCCCGGAAGGTCGGAGCGAACAGGTACACCGTCCGGCCGACCGTCTCGGGGATTCTTGCCGCCACCGCAGCCAGGGAGGCCTGGCGATGCGCCGGGTCGAACATCGGGTCGACGCGCGGAATGCCGGTGGCGACCACGTGCGACTCGGGGATCCCGAACGCCTCGGCGTAGACCGCGATGTCGTCCTGGGCGCTGACCGTCGCCCAGGTGTAGTTCTTGTGCGCCCGTCCGTACGGGTTCGGCGCCCCCGGCTTGCCGACCCGGCTGTAGCCGACGGTCTTGAACGCGCCGACCGCGTGCCACAGCTGGACGATCGACACGTCGGGGACGTTGACGCGGTAGATCACCGGCTGGAAGTCGTCGATGACGATCGTGTCGACACGCGCCAGCAGGCGCGGCAGGCGGACGCGGTCGCCGATCGTGCGCCGGGCGACGATGCCGGGCTTGAACAGCGTGAGCAGCTCGAACTCGCGATCGAGCCCCCGCTCGACCATCCGGTCGTAGACGAGCTTCAGGTTCCCGCCGAGGTCGGCCCGCGAGTCGGAGCTGAATAGGATCCGCCGCCCGTTGCGCCGGGCCGCGAGCCGCATGCACCAGAACAGGACGGCGAACGAGCCCGCCCGGACCAGGTTGACGAGCTGCCCCATGGGACCGGTCCTGACGATGGCGCCGCCCGGGACCTGCTCGTCGTCGAAGTCCCGGGCGTCCTTGTCGAGCTCCACGGCGATCGCGAACGACCCCGCGTCACCGATCGACGCGACGGCGTGGTAGGTCCCGTGTGGCCCGAGCGGGAACGAGGCCGGGACCGACGGCGCGCCGCTCGCCGCGTCCCCGGACAGCCGCACCGGCCGGGAGCCACCGGGTCCGCCGAGGGCGACGAGCTCCCAGCGGCCGGCGCCGAGGGGCCTGTCCTTCGGTCCCTGCATCACGTTGAACCGGAGGGTGGTGGACGCGTCGTCGGCCTCCCAGCCCGTCACCGGCACGGTCGCGCCGCTGGTCGTGTGGCGGAGGCGCAGCGCGGTGGGATCGAGCCGGGGCTCGACGGGGCGGACCCGGAGCAGCACCTGGATCCGCCGCCAGCCGACCGAGATCAGCTCGAGGTCCGGGACGCCGGTGGGGGCCCGGCGGACGGGCGGATGCTCGACCATGCTGGGAACCGATGATACCGGTGGGTCCGAGCCGGCCCCGGGTGGCGGCGACCGGGCCTCGGGTGGCGGCGCTGACGTAGTCTCTGCGTGTGCAGATCCACGCGATCGTCCTCGCCGGCGGCGACGGCAACCGGTTCGGTGGCGAGATGCCGAAGCAGTTCGTCCGGCTCGCCGGCGACCCGATCCTGCTGCGGACCCTGCGGGCGCTCGGCGCCTCCTCCGTCGACCGGGTCGTGGTCGTCTCCCACCCCGCCTGGATCGACGAGACGCGCGAGCTCGTGGAGGCGGCCTCGCTCGAGGTGCCCGTCACCGTGGTCGCCGGCGGCGCGACCCGCAACGAGAGCACGCGCAACGGCCTGGCCGCGCTCGACGGGGCGGACGACGACGTCGTGGTCGTCCACGACGCGGTGCGGCCGCTGGTGCCGCTCGACGTCATCCAGCGCTCGATCGAGCCGATCCTGTCCGGCCGCGCGGACGGCACCGACACGGTCATCCCGAGCGCGGACACCCTGGTGATCGTCGAGGACGACGAGGTGGTCGAGATCCCGGAGCGAAGCCGGTACCGGCGCGGCCAGACGCCCCAGACGTTCCGGCTCGGCGTGCTGGCGCGGGCGTACGCGTCGGCGACACGCGCCGGCGACCTGTCGGCGACCGACGACTGCAGCCTCGTGCTCCGGCACGTGCCGGGCGTGCGGATCGTGGCCGTCGCGGGCGACGAGGTGAACGTCAAGATCACCACCCGCATCGACATGGTCATGGCCGACCGGATGCTCCAGATGAAGGTGATGGCGCCGATCGAGGAGCCCGAGGCGAGCGCGTCGCTCGAGGGCCTGCGGCTGCTCGTGGTCGGCGGGACGAGCGGGATCGGGCGAGCGATCGCGGACGAGGCGATCCGGCGCGGCGCGACGGCCGAGGTCGACGGCGGCTCGCTCGGCCTCGACGTCCGGGACTACGGGAGCGTGGAGGCTCGACTCGAGGCGGCCGCGGCACGCATGGGCGGCATCGACCACGTCGTGTGCACCGCCGGCATCCTGCGCATCGGCTCGGTCGCCCGGACACCGGCCCACGAGCTGGCGGAGGTGGTCGACGTCAACCTGACCGGCACGCTCAACGTGGCGCGCGCGGCGTATCCGTGGCTGCGGCGGTCGCGCGGCTCGCTGACGGTGTTCACGTCGAGCTCGTTCACGCGCGGCCGCCCCGACTACGTCGCGTATTCGGCGAGCAAGGCGGCGCTCGTCAACATGACCCAGGGCCTGTCCGAGGAGTGGGCCGACGAGGGGATCCGCGTCAACGCGGTCAGCCCCGAGCGGACCGACACCCCGATGCGCCGGAAGGCGTTCCCGGGCGAGTCGCCCGACGGCCTCCTCGGGTCGGAGGCGGTCGCCGTCGCCACGCTCCGGCTGATCCAGTCCGACCTGACCGGCCAGGTCCTCGACGTACGCCGCCACGACGCGCTGACGCCGCCGCTCGTCGTGGAGCCCGCGGAGCCCGGCACCGTCCAGGCCGACCCGAAGGTCGCGCCGCCCGCGCGGACGCGGTAGTCGCCCACCGCGTGGGCGCCCGCCCGTGAGCCTCCCGGGCTGTCCGTGAACCTCCTCGAGTACCGACTCGCGTCGTTGGTCCTGCGGGTCATCGTCCTGTTCGTGCGGCTGCTGCCGGTCCGTCGTCGGCGGGTCGTGCTGGCCACGGCGCGCCTGCCGACCCTCGAGGGCAACCTGCTCCACCTGCACGACGCGATCCGCGCCATCCGCCCCGATCTCGAGGTCGCGCTGCTGCTCCAGCCGTACACGTACGACCTCGTCGGCAAGGTCCGCTACCTCGCCCGCCTCGTCCGCGGGGTCTACCTCGTGCACACGTCGCGCATGGTCGTGGTCGACAACGCCTACCTGCCGGTGCACGTGGCACCGCATCGGCCCGCGACGACCGTGGTCCAGGTGTGGCACGCCCCGGGCGCGCTCAAGCGGTTCGGCGCCGACACCGCGGGCGGGCTCGACGAGCCGGAACGACGGTTCCTGCATCGCTACTACGACTACGTGGTGGCGCCGGGCGAGGGCGCGCGGGAGCCGTGGTCGCGGGCCCTGCTGACGCCGCTGGAGCGCGTCCTGCCGCTGGGCACGCCGCGCACGGACCGCTTCTACGACACCGCGGCGCTCGACGCGTCGCGGTCGTGGCTGCTGGCGATCCATCCCGAGCTCCGCGACCGCAAGGTCGTGCTGTATGCGCCGACGTTCCGCGGCCGGGGCCGGGCGAAGGTCGGCACCCGCGCGCTCGACGGCGCGCGCCTGCGGGAGCGCCTGCCGGCCGACTACGCGCTGGTCCTGAAGTCGCACCCCAACCTCGACGCGTCCACCCAGCCGACCTCGGGCTTCGACGTCGTCGCGGACCCCAAGGGCGACATGAACGACTGGCTCGCGCTGGCCGACGTCTTCGTCACCGACTATTCCTCGTCGATCTTCGAATGGGCGATCCTGCACCGGCCGCTGGTGCTCGTGGTCGGCGACCTGGAGGCGTACGAGCGGGATCCCGGGATGTACCTCGACTACCGGACGGAGATGATCGGGACGCAGGTCACGGACGCCGACGGCGTGGCCGACGCCATCGTCGAGGGCCGGTTCGACGTGTCCGGCTACGACCGCTTCATCGCGGCCACCATCGACGCCTGCGACGGCCACGCCTCGGAGCGCTTCGTCGACCGGTTCCTGCCCCGCCACGAGCGCCGCTGACCACCCGGGCCGACCCCGGACCGGGCACACTGAACCCATGGCCACGAAGATCATCCTCGACGTCGACACCGGCACCGACGACGCCGTCGCCCTCATGATCGCGGTGCTGTCGCCCGACCTGGAGCTCGTCGGCGCATCCGTCGTCAACGGCAACACCAACGTCGACTCCTGCACCCAGAACACGCTGCGGGTGCTCGACTGGATCGGGATGCCCGACGTCCCCGTCCACCGCGGGATGTCCCGGCCGCTGGCGCGGCCGCAGGCGACGCAGCTCAACCCGGCGACACGGATCCACGGCGACCTGCTCGACCTGCCGCCGGCGACCCGCACCGCCGACGACGGCCACGCCGTCGACTGGCTGATCGACACCTACCTCGCGTCCGACGGCGATATCACGCTCGTGCCGGTCGGGCCGCTGACCAACGTCGCGACCGCGATCCAGAAGGAGCCGCGGATCCTCGAGCGGATCCCCGAGATCGTGATCATGGGCGGCGCCCACGACCACGGGAACTCGACGGCGTCGGCCGAGTTCAACATCTGGCTTGATCCCGAGGCGGCACGGATCGTCGTCAACTGCGGCCGGCCCATCCGGATGGTCCCGCTCGACGCCACCCATAAGGCCCTGGTCTCGGGCGACGACTGCACGGCGCTGCGCGCGCTCGGGACGCCCGCGGGGGAGGCCGCCGCACGGTTCGTCGAGAAACGGATTGAGGGCTACGACGCGACCCAGCCGATGCATCGCGCGGGGGCGGCGCCCGTCCACGACGCCCTGGCGGTGTGCGCGGTCATCGACCCGTCCGTCCTGACGACGCAGTTCATCCCCGTCGACGTCGAGACCGGCGGCGAGCTGTCGGTGGGCCGGACCGTGTGCGACTTCCGGTTCCGCAGCGGGAGGCCGGCCAACGTGTCGTTCGCGATGGACGCCGACGAGCCGAAGTTCGTGCGGATGCTCAAGGACGTCCTCGGCCGCACGGCCTGACCTTCGTCCTCATGGTGCTGGGCGACGACGCGGGGTAGGCTGTCCCCGAGGCCCGTCTCGCGCTCCCGACTCCGTTCCTTTCCTCGCTCCACTCTGCGCAGCCGTGCGGAATGCCATGACCACCGATCGCCGCCCGCGCCGCATCGTGCCGCTCGTCCTGGTCGTCATCGCGATCGCCCTCGTCGGCGGCGAGTCCCCTGCGCCGGCGGCGGCGCCTTCCCCGGATCCCGCCCCGGTCGCCCTCGCCGCTCCCACGCCGTCGCCGCGGCCCAGCCCGAGTGCCAGCCCGGCGCCCACCGCGACGCCGGCTTCGACGTTCCTCGCGCCGCCGGCGCGGCTCCCCGCCTTCGATCCGGCGCCCGACCCGACGAGGGGGCCCGTGCCGCCACCGCCGCTGCGGATCCCACGCGGCGGCGTGCCGATCGTCTACTACCACCGCGTGGAGTCCGCCCCGTCCGACTTCGGCTCGTGGGGGTCGAAGCGAAAGCACACGTTCCTCGCCTATGACTCGCTGCCCACGGCGTTCGAGGCCCAGCTCGACTGGCTGAAGGCGCACGGCTACACGACGATCCTCCCGCGCGACCTCGCCGCGCACTGGGACCGCGGCGCCCGCTTGCCTCGGCGGCCGGTGATCCTGGCCTTCGACGACGGCTCGAAGACGTGGCTGCGCAAGGTGCTGCCGGCCCTCAAGGCCCGAGGGATGGTCGCCGAGTTCTACCTCACCCTCGACGCGATCAAGCACGGCAACCTGACCTGGTCGCAGGTCCGGCGGCTCGCCCGGGCGGGCAACGGCATCGGCGCCCACGACGTCCACCACGTGCAGCTGGCCGCCATCCCGCATCGGAAGCCAGCGTCCAGGAAGCGGATGTTCCGTGAGGTCGATCACGCCCGCCGCGAGATCGCGGCCCATGTCGGCGTCGCACCGGACTCGATGGCCTACGTCGGCGGTGGCTTCAACGCGCGGCTGATCCGGCAGGTTCGCCGGGCGGGCTACACCACGGCCCGATCGGTCGTCCGCGGGATCCACCAGGACCCCGCCCACCGGTTCACCCTGCGCGTCGTCCGGGTCGCCGCCCGGGACGACGTGCTGAGCGTCGCGGCGGGGACGATCGATCCGCTGGTGCCGAGGTTCGCGGCCAAGATCACCGGGCGGGCGCACTAGCCCGGGTTCCGGAGCTCTTGCCGCGACCGGCGGCCGACTTCCGTGAGTTCGCCACCGACGGCCCCCCTCGCCGACGATGATTCTTGGCTTGACAACTTTTCTTGTCGGTGACACGATGCCTGCCATGTTGGACATCGCGGTCATCGAGGATCCCGCCACGGCCGAGTCGCTCCTCGACCCGGTTCGGATGCGCCTCCTGGAGGCGCTGGCCGAGCCGGCGTCGGCGACGATGCTGGCGAGTCGCGTCGGTCTGCCGAGGCAGCTCGTCAACTACCACCTCCGGACGCTCGAGCGGCACGGCCTGGTCGAGCTCGAGGCGGAGCGGCGCAAGGGCAACGTCACGGAGCGGGTCATGCGCGCGAGCGCGGGCTCGTACGTGATCTCGCCGGCTGCGCTGATGGCCCTCCAGCCGGATCCGGGCCGCTCGCCCGATCAGCGCTCGGCCGCCTGGCTGCTGGCGCTGGCGGCCCGGCTCGTCCGCGACGTCGGCGCGCTGCTGGCGGGGGCCACCCGCGAGCACCGCCGCCTGTCCACGTTCGCCCTGGACGCGGAGGTCCGGTTCGCGAGCGCCGCGGACCGGGCGGCCTTCGCCGATGAGCTGGCCACCTCGGTGACGTCGCTCATCCGCCGCTACCACGATGCGGCGGCGCCGCGTGGCCGGGCGCACCACGTCCTCGTGGCCATCCACCCCAGCGTGCCGGAGCACGCCCCGTCCCCTGCCCCGAAGGAGGCCTGACATGACGCACCCGTTCCGGATCGAAACGTCCGTCGAGATCGAGGCCACGCCGGAGGAGGTGTGGGAGGCCCTGACCATCGGCGACCAGCTCGACGGGTGGTGGATCGGCGCCCCCAACGAGGTCGAGCCCAGGCTCGGCGGCGCGGTGCGCCAGAACTTCGGCGGCGCGATCTCCGAGTCGACCATCACCGCGTGGGATCCGCCGCACCGCTTCGCCGATGCAGGCACGCCCGGGCCGGATGGCGTGATGCACGCGATGGAGATCACCCTCGAGGGGCGAGCCGGGACCACGACCGTGCGGTTCGTGCACAGCGGGTTCCTCGGCGACGACTGGGAGTCCGAGTACGACGCCCTGAGCGAGGGCGACCCGATGTACCTCCACCAGCTGGCCGAGTACGTCCGGTTCTTCCGCCGCCGGCCCGTCTCCATCGTCGAGCACTTCCAGCCGGGGATCACCGACCGCCAGGCGGCGATGGCCATGCTCCGCGCCGCGATCGGCCTCGGCGACGGGGTCGCGGTTGGCGACACGGTGCTGCTAGATCCGGCGGGGCTCGGGCCCGTCGAGGGCGTCGTGGACTACGTGTCGTCGACCATCATCGGCCTCCGCACGGATGACGCGTTGTACCGGTTCGCCTTCATCCCCATGGGTGGCGGCATCTACCTGGGCCACCATGTCTATCGCGACGACGTCGACGTCGAGGCCGCGACCGCCGCCTGGGCGTCGTGGCTCGATGCGGCCGTGGCGGCGTCCGCCCACTGATCCGCGGCACAGACGCGAAGCGACCCCGAGGCTCGTCCTGTGCCGTTATCCATCAGCGTGCGGACGTAAGGGGGTCTGCATTGCGCCTATCGAAGGCGGACGATCGCTTGTTGGCGGTCTGAGCGACGCCGCGCTCATTGCGCAAGAGCGGCGGCGCTGACAGGCCCCTTGCGCATCGTCGGGCGTCAACGCAGGGTTTCGCCCGGGACGACGGACGCGGAGCACGTTGGGCATCGCCGGGGCGTTCGCAGTAGAGGACAACGTCACCCGCTGCGAGGGGCCGGTCGGCCACCTCCGTGGCCACCATATTCAACCAATCGGTTGACAGCGGGCTGGCGAGCGTCGTAGGTTGGCCGTGTTCAACCAATCGGTTGGATACGAGGAGGTGGCGCCATGGCTCCGGCCGATCAGCTCTCCCGGGTGTTCTCGGCCCTGGCTGATCCCACTCGGCGACACATGGTCGCTCGGTTGACCGTGGCGGACGCCACGGTGAACGAGCTGGCCGAGCCCTACGACGTGTCGGTCCAAGCCGTCTCCAAGCACCTGCGGGTGCTGGAGGAGGCCGGGCTGGTCAGCCGACGTCGTGAGGCCCAGCGCCGGCCCGTCCACCTCGAAGTGGAGGCGTTCGACCTCATGACCACGTGGATCGAGCGGTACCGCCGTCAGGCCGAGGAGCGGTACAAGCGCCTCGACGCCTTGTTGGCCGACCTGCCCGACGGAACCGAAGGAGAAGCGAAGTGAACGAAGCCCAAGTCATCGTCGACGACAAGGTGCCCGTGGTGCGGATCATCCGGGAGTTCGACGCCCCGGTGGCGAAGGTGTTCCGCGCCCACGTCGAGCCCGAGCTGTTCGCGAAGTGGAACTGGCCCGAGGGCTACTCGGTCCGGTTCGACCAGTACGACTGCCGGACCGGCGGTGCGTACCGCATCGCGATGTCCGGGCCCGAGATGCAGGGGAGCGTGCACGGCTCGTTCCACGACGTCATCACCAACGAGTTGATCGTGCAGACCTTCGCCCCCGACGGCGTCGCAGACTTCGTTGTTCTGGAGAAGCATCGCTTCGAGGACCTGGGCGACGGCCGCACCCGGCTCACCGCGCAGTCGCTCGTCGAGAGCTTCGAGCACCGCGACTCGTTCATCGACGCCGGCCTGCTCGAGGGCTACGCCCGACTCGACCAGCTGCTCGAGGAGCTGTAGCGCATGGTCGTCACCGAACACGTGCGGTCCAGCCGGCCGAGCATGCGCCGCCTCGTCCGCATCGGAGCGCTGGCGGGCGCGCTCGCAAACGCGCCGGGTCGCATCACACGTCCTCGGGGTCGTTGACGTTCAGCGTTGGCGCGCCCGGCGGGATTCGAACCCACGACCCCCAGCTCCGCAAGCTGGTGCTCTATCCACTGAGCTACGGGCGCCAATCGGATGGCGGAGAGGGAGGGATTCGAACCCTCGGAGCAGGTTACCCCACTCGGCGGTTTAGCAAACCGCTGCACTAGACCGCTATGCGACCTCTCCAGCAGCCGCGGAATTCTAACATCAGGCCCATTGCGGCCCGGCTCGGAGGGTCCCCCTTCCCGCACCCCTTGCCATCCGCTCCGGCCCCGGCGTGCGCCACACGCACATTCTTGACGCGGAGCGGTCAGAGACGGTCGAGGATGTGCATCGGGAGCACGAATCGGGCGATTTCGGGGCGACAGGACCGTGGATATGCCCATTTCGTGACTGTGGCGCACGAAGGCGGTCGGCCGGGGGCAGGCATGTGCGCCACACGCACGCGCCGGCGGTTTGCCCGGGGTGGCGCAGGGCCGCCGCCGGGGCTCTCGCCACGTTCGGCGCAAGTTGACGCGGGGACCTCGAACGGGCTACCGTCCACGCACCGATGTGCGCCATCTATTGCTTTACCTGCCCGGCATGACCGACCCCGGAGACTGACGACCCGGGAGTGCGGGTCGTGCCGGGTGAGCAGAGGTCATTGACCTCTGCTTTTTTGTTCTCAGAGGACCGTCCTCCAGAGGGAACCCTGACCAGATGTTCGTGGTGATGCGGACCGGAGCCACCGAGGCCGAGGTCATCGGCGTGAAGGGCCTGATCCTGGCCGAGGGGCTGACGCCGTTCGAGAACGCCGGCGAGGCGCGCACGGTGATCGCCGTCGTCGGGGAGATCGGGCGCCAGCGCGACCAGCTGACCGCGCGTCTGGAAGGGCTGCCCGGCGTCGAGCGGGTGACCGCGATCTCGAAGCCGTACAAGCTGGTGTCGCGCGAGTTCCACCCGGAGAATACGGTGATCCGGGCGCTCGACGCCGTCATCGGCGACGGATCGCTGACCGTCATGGCCGGGCCGTGCTCGATCGAGAGCCGGGACCAGCTGCTCGAGACCGTGGACCACGTCGCCACCCACGGCGCGACGGTGATCCGCGGCGGCGCGTTCAAGCCGCGGACCAGCCCCTACAGCTTCCAGGGGCTGGGCATCGAGGGTCTGCGCTACCTCGCCGAGGCCCGCGAGCGGAGCGGCCTCCCGGTCATCACCGAGGTGATGGAGCCGTCGCAGGTCGACATCGTGGCCGAATACGCCGACATCCTCCAGGTCGGCACCCGCAACATGCAGAACTTCTCGCTGCTGCTCGCCTGCGGGCGGGCCGGACGGCCCGTGATGCTCAAACGCGGCTTCGGGGCCACGATCGAGGAGTGGCTGATGGCGGCCGAGTACATCGCCTCGGCCGGCAACCCCAACATCATCATGTGCGAGCGCGGCATCCGGACGTTCGAGACGTTCGCGCGCAACACGCTCGACCTGACCGCGGTCCCGGTGCTCCATCACCTGACCCACCTGCCGGTGGTCGTCGACCCGTCGCACGCCACCGGCAAGCGCTGGCTGGTCAAGCCGCTGGCGATCGGCGGCGTCGCGGTCGGGGCCGACGGGATCATGGTCGAGGTCCACCCGCGACCCGACGAGGCGCTGTCCGACGGCGAGCAGTCGCTGACCTTCGAGCTGTTCGACCAGATGATGGTCGCGATCTCGGGCGTGCACGATCATGTCAAGGACCTCCACGGCGACCTCGTGCGCGAGAGCGGCGTCGTGGCGGCGGGGAACGCGTGACGGCGGTGGCCGCCACGCCGGTGGGTGCGGGCGACGTGACCGACGACGTGCTGGTCGTGCGGCCGGCGGCCCGACTGCGCGGGAGCCCGCGGCTGCCCGGCGACAAGTCGATCTCGCACCGCGCGCTGCTGTTCGCGCTGCTCGCCGAGGGCGTCAGCCGCATCGAGGCGGCCGGGGACGGCGCCGACGTCCGGTCGACCGCGGGCCTCGTCGCGGCCCTCGGGGCCACCGTCGAGCGGGTCGCGGCGCGCGACGGCCGGGTCGACTACCGGGTGACCTCGCCGGGCGGCGATGCGCTCGTCGAGCCCGAGGGCATCCTCGACTGCGGCAACTCCGGCACGACGGCCCGACTCGCCGCCGGCGTGCTCGCCGGGCGCTCGCTGTTCGTCGTGCTCGACGGGGATGCCTCGCTCCGGCGGCGGCCGATGGGCCGGATCGTGGAGCCGTTGCGGCTCATGGGCGCCAAGCTCGCCGGCCGCGCCGGGGCCACGCGGCTGCCGATGGCCATCACCGGTCGCTCGGACCTGACCCCGATCACGTACGAGACGCCGGTGCCCAGCGCCCAGGTCAAGTCGGCGATCCTGCTCGCCGGGCTGTCGGCCGACGGCGAGACGTGGGTGACCGAGGACGTCGCCACCCGCGACCACACCGAGCGGATGCTGCGGGCCCGCGGCGTGTCCGTCGACGACGGCGACGCGCCCGACGGCCGGCACACCGTGCGCATCGCCGGGCCGACCGCCGTCGCCGCCGTGGACGAGACCGTCCCCGCCGATCCCTCGGCCGCCGCGTTCTGGCTGGTCGCGGCGTCGATCCACCCCGACGCCGAGCTGCGGCTCGAGGGGGTGAGCACGAACCCGACGCGGCGTGCCATCATCGACATCCTCAGGCGCATGGGCGCCGACATCGAGGAGCACGATCGCCCTGCCACGGGCGGGGCGGACGGCGAACCGCTGGCCGACCTCGTCGTGCGATCCGGCAGGCTGCGTGCCGTCGACCTGTCGCCGGCCGAGGTGGCGGCGGCGATCGACGAGATCCCGATCCTGGCGCTGGCGGCCGCGGTGGCCACCGGCACCTCGCGGTTCCGCGGCGCAGGGGAGCTCAGACACAAGGAATCCGACCGGATCGACGGGATCGCGGCCGGGCTCGGCGCCCTCGGCGCAGACGTGCGCGTGGAGGGCGACGACATCGAGATCCAGGGTGGCCGGCCGCTGGCGGGCGCGGTCACCGAGACGCACGACGATCACCGGCTCGCGATGACGTTTGCGATCGCGGGCCTCCTCGCCGAGGGCGAGACGATCGTCCGTCGACCCGGGTCGGCGGCGGTCTCGTATCCAGGCTTCCTGCGAGAGCTCGAGGGAGTGCGGGCATGACGAAGCGCGTCGTCCTCATCGGCCATCCGGTCGCGCATTCCCTGTCCGGGGCGATGCAGCAGGCCGCGTTCGACCATCTCGGCATCGACGCCAGGTACGAGCTGTGGGATCGCGCCCCCATCGCGCTGGGCGACGCGGTCGTGGAGCTGCGGACCGACGACTTCCTCGGCGCCAACGTCACGATCCCGCACAAGGAGCGGGTCGTGCCGATGGTCGACAAGCTCACCGAGGAGGCCCACGCCACCGGCGCGGTCAACACGCTGACCAAGGAGGGCCGCAAGCTCGTCGGCCACAACACCGACGTTCCCGGCTTCAAGGTCGCGCTGGACGCGCTCGTCGGGCGCCAGAAGATGCCGCGCACCGCGATCGTGCTGGGCGCCGGCGGCGGGGCGCGCGCCGTCGTCTACGGCCTGATCCGCGAGGGATTCCAGCGGGTGATCGTGTTCAACCGCCACCTCCATCGCGGCGAGGGGCTGGTCAAGCACTTCGGGCGCAGCGCCGCGCACATGGAGCTGCGCGCGATGCCGTGGCACGAATCGATCATCGAGTCCGAGCTGGCCAAGACCAAGGTGCTGGTCAACGCGACGTCGCTCGGGCTGACGGGCGACGAGTCGCCGGTCCCGGCCGAGATCCTCCACCCCGAGCTGCTCGTGCTCGACCTGATCTACGCGAAGACCCGGCTCCTGCGCGACGCCGCGGCCGCCGGCTGCGTGACCGCGGACGGCGAGCAGATGCTCCTCAACCAGGGTGCGGCGGCGTTCAACCTGTGGACGGGCCAGCCCGCGCCGCTGGAGGTCATGGGCGCGGCCCTGGCCGACGCGCGGGCGCAGGGCCTCCGGTCGGCCGAGGGCGAGCCGGCGGCCGGCGCCGAGACCGCCGACGGGGCCGACTCGGCCGCCGAGCCCGCGGCAGGCTGACCGGCACCCGCGGCGACATGGACCGCTTCCGGTTCATCACGTCCGGCGAGAGCCATGGGCCGATGCTGGGTGCCGTGATCGAAGGCGTCCCCGCCGGCCTGGGGCTGACGGAGGACGACCTGGCCGTCGACCTCGCGCGCCGCCAGCGCGGCTACGGCCGCGGAGCGCGCCAGGCCATCGAGCACGATCGCGCGCGCATCCTGGGCGGCGTCCGCCACGGGCGCACGCTCGGCTCGCCGATCCTGCTCGAGGTCGCGAACCGCGACTGGGAGAACTGGACCCGCGTCATGCAGGTCGGGCCGCTGACCGACGACGAGGCGGCCGAGCTCGCCACGCTTGCCGACGACGGCAACAAGCGCGCCCAGCCCATCACCCGCGTCCGGCCCGGGCACGCGGACCTCGCCGGGGCGCTGAAGTACGGGTTCAACGACGTGCGCGACGTGCTCGAGCGCTCGTCGGCGCGCGAGACGACCGCGCGGGTCGCGGCGGGCGGCGTCGCGCGTGCCTTCCTGCGCGAGCTGGGGATCGAGGTCTGGTCGTTCACCGCGGAGGTGGGCGGGGTGGCGATCGACCCGTCGCGGGCGACACGGTCACGGGACGAGGCCGACGCCTCTCCCCTGCGCTGCCCGGATCCCGACGCCGAGACGGCGATGGTCGCGCGCATCGACGAGGCGCGATCGAACGGCGACACCGTGGGCGGCGTGTTCGAGGTGGTGGTCCACGGGGCGCCGATCGGGCTCGGCAGCTACGTGCACTGGGACCGGCGCCTCGACGCGGCGCTGGCGGCGGCCGTGATGAGCATCAACATCGTCAAGGGCGTGGAGATCGGGCTCGGGTTCGAGCAGACGCGCCGGTTCGGGTCGCAGGTGCACGACGTCGTCGAGGGCCGGCGCGACGATGGGACGTGGATCCACCGCTCGAACAACGCCGGCGGCCTGACCGGGGGCGTGACCAACGGCGAGCCGATCGTCGTGCGCGGCGCGGTGAAGCCGATCTCGACGCTGGCGCGGCCGCTGCCGACCGCGGACCTGGTGACCGGCGAGCCGGTCGACAAGGCGCACTACGAGCGCAGCGACATCTCGGTGGTCCCGGCGGCGGGCGTCATCGGCGAGGCGATGGTGATGCTGACCCTCGCCCGGTTCGTGCTCGAGAAGACTGGCGGCGACTCGATGGCCGAGGTCGAGGACAACCTGCGCCGGTATCGCGAGCGGGCGGCGGCCGCTCCCGAGCCTCCGGTGGCCGGCGGGCGGCCGCGGGCCGGGGTCCCCGCCGGGGGCGCCGGCGGCCCGGGCGCGGGGGACGCCGACGGCGAAGCCGGTTCCGGCGGCGACGACTGACGCCCGATGGACCTCGTGCTCGTCGGGCTGCCGGGCAGCGGCAAGAGCGCCGTCGGGCGGCGCATCGCCTCCCGCCACGGGGCGACGTTCATCGACCTCGACGAGCAGATCGAGCACGCGACCGGGCGCCGCATCCCCGAGATCTTCGCGACCGACGGTGAGCCGTACTTCCGCCGCCTCGAGCGTGACGCGGTCGTCGGGCTGGGCCCGCCCGACCCGGAGCCCGGCCTCCACCGCGTGATCTCGCCCGGCGGCGGCGCGATCGTCGACCCGCGCAACCGGTGGTCGCTCTACCGCGGCCGGGTGCCCGTCTGGCTCGACGTCCGCCCCGAGGTCCTCGGCCAGCGGCTTCGCCGGTCGCCCAACGTCCGGCCGCTCGTCCAGGGTGGCGATCCTGTGGGCCGCGTCCGCCTCCTGGCGGCCGCACGCGAGCGGTTCTACGCGGCGGCCCACCGGGTCAACGGCGTGGCGGAGCTGTCGAGCGTCATCGAGGCGGTCGACCACCTCGTGGCGGCCGGGATGCCGTCGGCGACGACCCTCCTCCACGTGACGACGAAGATCGGCGAGGTCACGCTGGGCGAAGGCATCGCCGTCGAGGCCGTCGCGGGCGTCCTCCGGCGGCTCGAGGCCCGGCGGGCGGTGCTGGTGTCCGAGCCGGGGGCGTGGGCCGCGTTCGGCGAGGGCGTGGCCGATGGGCTGCGGTCGGCCGGCTGGCCGGTCGACACGGTCATGCTCCCCGCGGGCGAGGCTGCCAAGCAGCTGGCGGTCATCGGCGACGCGGCGCGCGAGCTGGCGAGGCTCCGGGTGGAGCGACGCGACCCCCTGATCGCGATCGGTGGCGGCGCCCTGGGTGACCCGGCCGGGTTCCTCGCGGCCACGTACCTGCGCGGGGTGCCGTGGATCCAGGTGCCGACGACGCTCGTGGCCCAGGTCAATTCGGCGATCGGCGGCAAGACCGGCGTCGACCTCCCCGAGGGCAAGAACCTGCTGGGCGCCTTCCACCAGCCGGCGGCGATCGTCGTCGACCTCGCGGCGCTCGCTCCCTTGCCCGAGCGGCAGCGACGGGCCGCGCTGGGCGAGATCGTGAAGATGGCCGCGCTCGGCGACGAGGCGCTGTTCGCGACGCTCGAGGCGGACGGCGACGCGGTCGCGCGGGCCGAGGCGTCGGCGCTGGCGTCGGGCGCGCTGGCCGAGGTCGTGGAGCGACCGGCGTGGGCGAAGGTCGAGGTCGTGACGGCCGATGAGCGGGAGCACGACGCGGCGGGCGGGCGGATCACGCTGAACCTCGGCCACACGGTCGCCCACGCGCTGGAGGCGGTCGACGGATACGCGACGCTGCTCCACGGCGAGGCGGTGGGCTATGGGCTGCGGGCGGCCGTGCGCGTGGGCGCCGCCGTCGGCGTGACGCCGCCGGATCGGGCGGCACGGATCGAGCGGCTGCTCGACGCGGTCGGCCTCGGCCGGTCTCCGCTCCCCTACCCCATGGCCGCCGTGCTCGAGGCGACCGGCACCGACAAGAAACACGCCGCGGGGCGCCTGCGCTGGGTCCTGCCGACGGCGGACGGCGTGGTCGTGCGGGACGACGTGCCGGAGTCGGTGGTCGCGGCCGCTGTCGACGAGGTCGTCGCCGGGCGCCCGGCGCCCGCGTTGGAGGCGCCGGCATGACGCGGGTCCTGGTGCTCGAGGGGCCGAACCTCAACCTGGTCGGGACGCGCGAGCCCGAGATCTACGGCCGCGAGAGCCTGGACGAGATCCACGACGGGATCGCCGTCCGCGCCGCCGAGCTCGGGCTCGTGGTCGACTTCTTCCAGTCGAACCACGAGGGCGCGCTCATCGACCGGCTCCATCGGGGCGACTTCGACGTCGCCATCGTCAACGCCGGCGGCCTCACGCACACGTCGATCTCCCTGCGGGACGCCCTGCTCGGCGTCCAGCGGCCGTTCTGGGAGGTCCACCTCTCGGACCCGTCGACGCGCGAGGCATTCCGGCACGTGAACTATCTCCATGACATCGCGCAGGCGTCCGTCGTCGGCCAGGGGGCGCGCGGCTATCACGTGGCGCTCGAGGCCATCGCCGAGCGGTTCGGGAGCGGCGCGTGAGCGAGAAGTCGGGCACCGGCGACGGCGCGACGGCGCGGCCGACCTCCGCCGAGCGGGACGAGGCCGCCCGCGAGCTGTCGCGGATCCGAGACGAGATCGACGCGCTCGACCGCCGGATCGTCGTCCTGCTCAACGAGCGTGCCGGCCTGGGCCGCGCGGCGGGGCACGCGAAGCGGCTCGCGGGCCGGCGCGCGATCCACGACCCCGAGCGGGAGCGCGAGGTGCTGCTGCGGGTGGCGATGGGCAACGAGGGCCCGATCGCCCAGGCCGACCTGCTGTCGATCTACCGCCGGATCGTCGCCGTCACCCGGAGCCTCGAGGCGCGCGACCGCCATCACGACGGGCGGGACGGCGACGGCTGACGAGGTCGCCGGCGACGAAGGCGAGGGCCCCGACGACGGCGGCTCGCTGTTCGTCCCGGTCGCGACGGGCGCCGCGCGGCCGGACCCGCGGGTGCTGCCGCCCTCCCCGGTGACCCGGTTCGCGCCGGCGCCCACGGGCGACCTCCACATCGGGCACCTCGTCAACGCGCTCTACACCTGGGGCATCGCCCGGGCGACCGGCGGCCGGGTGATCCTGCGGATCGAGGACCACGACCGGCAGCGGTCGCGGCCGGCCTACGAGGCGGCGATGCTCGACGACCTCGAGCGCCTGGGGCTGCTCCCCGATGAGCCGCCGCTGGCGGCGTTCCGGGCCGGCCCGACGCCCTACCGCCAGTCGGACGCCCCGGACGTCTACACGGCCGCGCTCGATCGGCTGCGCGCAGAAGGGCTCGTCTACGCCTGCACCTGCGCGCGCTCGACCTTCGCCGCGTACGAGGCGGAACGGGGGCGGCCGTGGAGCGGCATCGGGTGTCCCGGCGGCTGTCGCGGGCGTCAGCTCCCCGAGGACGTGGGCACGAGCTTGCGGGTCGCGGTCGGAGCGGGCACGGAGCGCTGGATCGACCTGTTGGCGGGCCCGATGGCCGACGAGCCCGCGGCCGCCGGCGACCTCGTCGTGCGCGACCGGGTCGGCAACTGGACGTATGCGTTGTGCGTGGTCGTCGACGACCAGCGCCAGGGCGTGGACCTCGTCGTCCGCGGCCGCGACCTGCTCGACGCGACGCCGGTCCAGCTCCGGCTCGCCCGCCTGCTGGGTCGGGAGACGCCGCCGGCGTTCCTGCACCACCCGCTCGTCCGGCGGGTCTCCGGCCAGAAGCTCTCGAAGTCCGAGGGCGACACGGCGGTCCGCGCGCTGCTCGATGCCGGGTCGACGCCCGCCGAGCTGTTCGGGCTGGCGGCCCGCCTCGCGGGTCTTCGTGACGCTGCGTCGCCGATCGAGCCGGAGGATCTCGGTTCCCTGTTCGAGACCGGCTCCTCGTAGCGCGAAGGCGCCTCAGGCGCAGCCCAGCCCTGGATCCTTCGATCGCGGCCAGGCCTCGACCCCGCCGTCAGGTCGCACCATCCACGCCACCTTGCGCTGGGGGCTCGTGAACAGCCGCCAGCGAATCGAGTGGAGGCCGGTGTCGACGGCGGATGCGGGGAGCGACGCCGGCTCGGCATACGGGCGCACGGTCTGGGGCCGAAAGACGCCGCCGGGGTCCCGGAGGTAGAGGGCGTCAGCGCGGAACAGCCAGACGGTCGACTGCCAGCCGCAGTGACCCGGTCCGGCGATCGTGTGCACCCTCGTCGTCCCGGCGCCGGTCGCGTCGGCCCACGGCGCGTCGTCGGTCGTCCGTCCATCCGCTGGATCGAACTCCGAGGGCTGGCACGCCTGCCAGGCCGTCACGTCCCAGCTCCCGGGCCCGCCCTGGGTGCTCGTGCCCTCCATCAGCAACACCGCCTTGACCTCGCCCCTCGCCCGATACACATGGCGGGTGAAGTGCGAGAGGCCGTCCTCCCACGGCGTGACCGGTTCGATGACGTAGCCGTCGAGGGGCAGGTCCGGCTGGTCGATCGCGTAGAGCCACGCGTACGGCGAGGCCGTGCCCTCGTGACCGACCGGCTCGGCAGCACCCCGTTCGTGGCCAGCCGGCGCGGGCGACCCGTCGCACTCGAGCTGGCCCCGCAGGTCGATCGCCCACGCCGGCGCGGGTGCCGCGACGGACGCCGTCACCGTGGGCGCCGGCGACGGTCGATTGACGGTGGCCGTCGTCTGCGTCGGGGCCGGCGGTGTCGGCGCCTGCGCGCATCCGACGAGGATCGCAGACAGGCAGGCGAGTTCGGCGGCCGACCGGCTCAGTCGACGGCGGTGGCTGCGGTGCGGGCTGCGGCGATCTGGGCGGCGCATTCGGCGGCAAGGACGCCCCCCGACAGCTCGACGTGATGCCGGGAGCGCCGGACGACTTCCTCCGCCGGGATCGGCGGGTCGATCTGCGGCTCGTGGGGGGCGCCGAACGTGATGGCGGCGACCCGCGCCTTGACCATCGCCGACAGGCACATCGAGCACGGCTCGGCGTTCGTGACGACCCGCAGGCCCTCGAAGGTCAGGCGGTCCAGCCGCCGGGCGGCGACCCGCAGCAGCGTGATCTCCGCGTGCGCGGTCGGGTCGTTGCGCGAGACCTGCTTGTTGCTCGCTTTGGCGAGCACGCGCCCGTCGGCATCGGCGAGCACCGCCCCGAACGGCGCGTCGCCGCGGTCGACCGCCTTCGCCGCCATCTCCATCGCGAGCCGGACCAGCCGCTCCTCGGTCGCCGGGTCGGGCGTCGAGCTCATGCGGGCTCCGTCCGGTCCTCGATCTCCCAGGCGTGGTCGAGTGCGTGCCACGCGATCCGTCGCGCGGCGTACCGCGGTGGCCACTTCCTGCCCGCGATCGCCGACCCGTCGGACGTTGTGCCGAGGATCTCGAGTACGGCCCTGCGGCGTTCTGCGACGTCGTCGATGCCCTTGATGCCCATCACGTTCGCGTAGCCGCCGTCGGCGTCGTTCACATGCGCGACGATCTTCGACCGATCGCGGCCGCCGCCACGCGGCCCCTTGCGCAACGACTCGGGGGCCTTGGCGGCGACCCGGTCGAACACCGTCCAGGACGCCGCGACGATCGCCGCGAGCCGCTTCGCCTCCGCCGCGGAGACCGGCCGCCGATCCGCCGCCCCGATCGCCCCCGGCACGCCGAACGTCGTCGAGGCGTCGCCGGCATCGCGCTCGACCGCCTCGACCTCGATCGCGTCGGCGTCGAAGTCCAGGCCGGCCTCGCTGGCGACGACCGCGTAGCGAGGCGCGTGCTCGAGGAACAATTCGACCGCCAGCTCCTCGGTCTTGCCCGATCGCGACCAGCCCGGCCAGTCGAGCGCGGACACGAACACCTTCTTGTCGACCGCCTCGACGGTCACCTTCACGCGGTTGGCCATGCCCCGAGTATGCCCCGCCCTGGCGTCAGCACCTGTCAACGATCCCGGCGGTCGCGTCAGGCGCGGGTGGCGCCGCGCAGCCTCTCGAGCAGGCTCCCCATGGCAGTCACATCGCTGCCGTCAGGGCCGAGCGCGTCGACGAGCGCCGAGGCGACGATGACGCCGTCGGCGCCGGCCTTCGCGATCGCGCGGACGTGGGCCGGCTTCGACACCCCGAACCCCACTGCGACGGGGACCGGCGAGACCGACTTCACCTCGGCGACCAGCGTCGACACCTCGGGCGGCAGGGACGTGCGCGCGCCCGTGACCCCGACCAGCGACACGCAGTAGAGGAACCCGCCGCTCCGTGCGGCCACGGCGGCGCGGCGCTCCGGCGACGTGGTTGGCGCGACCAGGTACACCACGGCGATCCCCGCCTCGGCCGCCACGGCCTCGAACGGCGCCCCCTCGTCGGGCGTGAGGTCGGCGACGATCACCCCGGCCGCGCCCGCGGCCGCCAGTGCGAGGGCCCGGTCACGGCCGTCCCCGCCGCCGATGAGCTGGTTGGCGTAGCCCATCGGCACCAGCGGCACGTCGGGTCGGGCGGCCGCCATCCGGCGGAGCAGCGCCAGCGACCGGTCGAACGTCGCGCCGGCGGCGATGGCGCCATGCGAAGCGCGCTGCAGCGTCGCCCCATCGGCCAGGGGATCCGAGTACGGCAGGCCGATCTCGAGCAGGTCGGCGCCGCCGTCGATCGCGGCGCAGCCGATCTCGAAGCTCGTGTCGGCATCCGGGTACCCGGCGACGACGTAGGGGATCAGGGCGGAACGACCCTCGGCGCGCGCCCGGGCAAACCCCTCGGCTACCCGGCGCGCGCCGGGGGTGTCGTTGGTGTGCGGCGCGGCGGGCGCCGTCGCGGCGGGGCTCACGAGCCGGCCGCCTCGAGCTCGCGCAGCATCGACTTGGGGACCGTCCGATGCCACGCCGACCGGATGACGTCGCGGGCGACCTCGGGATCGAGCGCGTCGGGTCCCTGGAGCTCCACGTGGACCCAGCCGAACCGGCCGACGTACGCGGCAATCCTGGCCGACGCGGGGAAGGCCGCGATCAGGTCGGCCTGCTGCTCGATGGTCGTGCGGATGGTCGCGCCACCGCCGTCGGCACCGGTGATCAGGTAGATCTTGTCCCTGATCCGGAACGTGACATCGCCGGCGTGCTCGGCGTCGCCCCAAGTCTCCTTCTCGTGCGTGCCCGGCAGCGACAGGCAGAAGGCGCGCAGCTCGTCGATGGTCATCGGTCGAGGTTCCACGGCTCGACGTCGGTGAACCGCTCGAGGGCGGCCAGGTCCTTGTCGCCGCGGCCGGAGAAGCCGAGCAGCACGATCGCGTCCTCGCCCGGCCACGCGTGCCCCGAGCCCTCGAGGCCGGCCAGCAGCTTGGGCAGCGCGGCCACCGCGTGGGCGGTCTCGAGGGCCGGGAGGATGCCCTCTGCCCGCGTCACGGCGCGCATCGCGGCCACGGCCTCGCGGTCGGTCGCCGTCGCCACCTCGAGCCGGCCGCCTTCGGCCAGCGCCGCCAGCTGCGGCCCGACCCCGGGGTAGTCGAGCCCGGCCGACGCCGAGTGCGCCTCGACGACCTGGCCATCGCGGTCCTGGAGCATGAGCGACCGGGATCCGTGAAGGATCCCCGGCGTGCCGCCCGCGATCGCCGCCGCGTGGCGCCCGGTCGGGATCCCGTCGCCCGCCGCCTCCGCGACCGCGAGCCGGACCGATGGCTCGCCGATGAACCGCGACAGCAGCCCGATGGCGTTCGAGCCGCCGCCGACGCAGGCGAGGGCGAGGTCCGGGAGCCGCCCCTCGATGGCGTCCAGCTGGGCCGCCGCCTCGTCGCCGATCCGGCGCTGGAGGTCGCGGACGATCGTCGGGTAGGGATGCGGGCCCATCGCCGACCCCAGCACGTAGTGGGTCGTCTCGACGTTGGTGACCCAGTCGCGCATCGCCTCGTTGACGGCGTCCTTGAGGGTGGCGGTGCCGGACGTGACCGAACGGACCTCGGCGCCCAGGGCGTGCATGCGGAGCACGTTCGGCGCCTGGCGCTGGATGTCCTCCTCGCCCATGAACACCACGCACGGCAGGCCGAGCAGCGCGCAGGCCGTCGCGGTCGCCACGCCGTGCTGGCCGGCGCCGGTCTCGGCGATGACGCGGGTCTTGCCCAGGCGCCGGGTCAGCAGCGCCTGGCCCAGCGCGTTGTTGATCTTGTGGGCTCCCGTGTGGGCGAGGTCCTCACGCTTGAGGTAGAGCCGGATCTCCGGGATCAGCGGGACCTTCCAGCCGCGCTCGCCCGACTGGAGGGCTGCCTCGACGCGCGCGGCCGCTGCCAGTCGGTCGGCGCGGTAGAGCGGGGTGGGGCGGCCGACGTAGCGCGCGAGCAGGTCGTCGAGCTCGGCCCAGAACCGGGGGTCGTGGCGGACCGCCGCGTAGGCGGATTCGAGCTGCTCGAGCGCGGCGACCAGCGTCTCTGGGACGTACCGCCCACCGAAGTCGCGCTCCTTGCCCCATCGGCCCGCGGCGTCCACCTCGAGCAGCCCGGCGTGGACGGGCGTCGGGCCGAACGCGACGTTGGGCCGATGCCGCCGGGCGTCGCGCGCCCGCTTCGTGAACAGCGCGACGCGCAGCGGGTCCTTGTGCGGGCGGCCGTCCTCGCGCGGCGCGTCCGTCCCCGAAGCAACGTCCACGCCAACCGCCGGGATCGCCAGCAGCGCGCCCGCGACGTTCGCCGCGTGCAGCCCCCCGGCGATCGTGATCGGGACCTGGCGAGCGACCGCGGCCGCCAACGAGACGTCCACGCGCACGCCCGTCCCGCCCGGGTGCTGCCCGCCGGCCGTGTCGAGCATGATGCGGGCCGCGCCGGCGCGCAGGTAGGCGCGGGCAAGCGAGATGACGGCCTCCGGGTCGTCGGTCGGGTGCACGCGCAGGGCCTTCCAGGCCGGGCGTCCGATGGAAGAAAGCGCGGCCGGCGGCTCATCGCCGCTGAGCTGGATCGCGTCGGGGTCCACCGCCTCCACCACGCGCCGCATGGCCTCGGCCGGGAGGTCCGCCGTCACCAGCACGATCTGCGGCGCGGTTCGGTCCGAGAACGCCGCCGCGCGCGCGAGGCTGGCGAGCTCGACGCCCTCCTCGATCGATAGCTCACGCGGCGTCCCGGGGGCGAAGTTCAGCCCGATCGCGTCGGCGCCCGCGCGGACGGCGGCCAGGATCCCGGCAGCATCGGTGACCCCGCAGATCTTCACGAACGGCGCGCGGGCGTCGGCCGTGGCGTCCGCCGGGTCGCGACCCGCGGCGACGAACGCGCGGGCGGCCGCGGCCGGGTCCGGCGAGCGCATCAGCGACTCGCCGACCAGCGCGGCGTCGTAGCCGGTGGCGCGCCAGCGGGCGATCGTCGCCGCATCACGAACCCCCGACTCGGCGATCGCCAGCCGGTCGCCCGGGATCAGCTCGCGCAGCCGGACGGCCTGCTCCGGGTCGACGTCGAGCGTCCGCAGGTCGCGGTTGTTGACGCCGACCAGTCTCGCCTCGGCGGCCAGCGCGGCCTCGATCTCGCCGGCGTCGTGGGCCTCGACCAGCGGCTCCAGGCCGAGGTCGCGCGCCTGGGCGACGAGCCGGGCGAGCTCAGCCGGCGGATGGAGCACCGCGAGCAGGAGCACGAGGTCGGCTCCGGCGGCCCGGAGGAGGTCGAGCTGGCGGGCGTCGACGACGAAGTCCTTGGCGAGGACGGGGACGGCGACCTGGGCGCGGACCGCCCGCAGGTCGTCGACGGAGCCGCCGAACCAGTGCGGCTCGCACAGGACGGAGATGGCCGAGGCGCCGCCGGCGGCGTAGGCGCGGGCGCGGGCGATCACGTCGTCGGACGCGGCGATGTCGCCGGCCGAGGGCGAGCGGCGCTTGACCTCCGCGATGAGATGGAGGCCGGGTGCGGCCAGGTCACCGACGATCGGCCGGGGATCGGGGGCGCCGACGAGCGCCTGGCGAAGGCCGTCGCGCCCGAGCGCGTCGAGCTCCCGACCGACGTCCTCGCGGCGCCGCTCGGCGATCTCGAGGACGACGTTGCGCGCGGCCGGGCGCGGCGGCTCGGCGACGCTCACGCGGGCGCGCCCTCGGGCGCCGAGGCGGCCTCGGCCGTCGACGCGGCCTCCGCTTCGGCCGCCGCCTCCGCTTCGGCCGCCGCCTTCGCGGCGTCGGCCACGCGCCGCTCCGCCCGCAGCTTGCCCAGCAGCTCCATCGCCAGCCCCGCGTCGATCGTCAGGGCCGCCCGCTCGATCCCGTCGACGATCGACTCGACCGAGCCCGCCGCGACCAGCGCGGCGCCGGCGTTCAGCAGCACGACGTCGCGGCGCGCGCCCGGCTCCCCGCGCAGCACGCCCTCGGTGAGGACGGCGTTGGCCGCCGGGTCCGCCCCGCCCAGTGCGGCGGTCTTCGCCTTGCGCAGGCCCAGCGCCTCCGGATCGACCCGTTCGATCGTGATCCCGCCCGGCGTGACGTCGTACAGCACGCCGGACCCGTCGAGCGGCAGCTCGTCCACGCCCGCGCCGTGGACCAGCAGCGTCCGTTCGGTGCCCAGAATCCGCAGCACTTCCGCCAGCTTCGGTGCGGCCGCCTCGTCGCCCACGCCCATCAGGGCCCGGGTCGCGCCGGCCGGGTTCGTGATCGGGCCCACGAGGTTGAACGCGGTTCGCACGCCGATCTCGCGCCGGGTCGGCCCCGCGTGGCGCATCGCCGGGTGGTATGACGGCGCGAACAGGAACGCGAAGCCGAGCTCGCGCAGCGCCGCGCCCGCCGAGCCGGCGTCGTGGTCGATGCGGACGCCCAGGGCGTCCAGCACGTCGGCCGATCCGGACTGCGACGTCATCGCCCGGTTGCCGTGCTTCGCGACGGGCACGCCGCTCGCGGCGACCACGAGCGCCGACGTCGTCGAGATGTTGAACGTGCCGGAGCCGTCGCCGCCGGTCCCGACGACGTCGATCGTGCCCGGGGGCGCCTCCACCCGCACGACCCGCTCGCGCATCGCGGTCGCGAAGCCCGCCAGCTCCTCGACCGTCTCGCCGCGCATCCGGAGGCCCATCAGCAGGGCCGCCAGCTGCGAGGGCGTCGCCTCGCCGTCCATGACCTCGCCCATCGCCAGGCGGGCCTCGTCCATCGACAGCGTGCGGCCCTCGACGATCGCCGTCAGGGCGGCGCGGACCTGGTCGCTCATCGCGCGGCACCCACCGGGTCGTCGGCCGCCGCGACCGTCTCGTCCATGCCGCGGGTCGCGAACGACCCGGACACCGCGTCCAGCCGAGACGCCTCGCCCTCGCCGGCGAGCCGCAGGAAGTTCGCCAGCAGGTGCGGCCCCTCGGGCGTGAGCACCGACTCCGGGTGGAACTGGACGCCCTCGAGCGGCAGCGTCCGATGCCGGAGCCCCATGATCACGCCGTCCTCGGGGCTGGTCGCGGTGATGTACAGCTCCGCCGGGAGCGTCGTGGGGTCGACGCACAGCGAGTGGTAGCGGGCGGCCGAGAAGTCGGCCGGCATCCCGGCAAGGAGCCCCTCGCCGTCGTGGGCCACCTCGGACGCCTCGCCGTGGACGAGGGTCGGCGCCCGGACGATGCTGCCACCGAACGCGGTCGCCATCGACTGCATGCCGAGGCACACGCCCAGCAGCGGGATCCCGCGGTCCGCCGCGACCTTGATCGTGTCGACCGAGACGCCGGCGCTCTCCGGGTCCCCGGGCCCGGGCGAGACCACGATGCCCCGCAGGCCCGCGGCGTCGTCGTCGGCCAGGGCCTCGACGTCCTCGCGCGTCAGCGCGTCGTTGCGCACGACCCGCACCTCCGCGCCGCCGGCCTCGAGCGCCTGGACGAGGTTGAACGTGAACGAGTCGTAGTTGTCGATCATCAGGATCATCGGGCGGCCCCCTCCGGCTGGGGCTCGGGGCCGCCGGAGGCCGGATCGTCGCCGGCACCCGAGGCACCCGACGACGACGCCGCGCCCACCCCGGCCGACTCCGCCGCGAGCTCGATCGCCCGCTTCAGCGCCGCGGCCTTGTGCTCGGTCTCCTCGAACTCGGACTCCGGCACGCTCTTGGCCACGATCCCGGCGCCGGTGTGGACGTGGGCCTGGCCGTTCTTGAGGACGGCGCTCCGGATCGTGATCGCCGTGTCGAGGTTGCCGTCGTAGCCGAGATAGCCCACGGCGCCACCATACAGTCCGCGCCGTTCGCCCTCCGCCGCGGCGATCAGCTGCATCGCGCGGATCTTGGGCGCGCCGGTCAGGGTGCCCGCGGGGAACACGGCGCGCAGCGCGTCGAGGGCGTCGAGCTCCGGCCGCAGCTTCGCCTCGACGTGGCTCACGAGGTGGAGGACGTGGCTGTAGCGCTCGACCTCCATGTACTGGCTGGTGGTCACGGTGCCGGCCCGCGCGACCCGGCCCAGGTCGTTGCGGCCGAGGTCCACGAGCATCACGTGCTCGGCGCGCTCCTTGGGGTCGCCGCGGAGCTCGTCGGCCATCCGGTCGTCCTCGGCGGGGGTTGCGCCGCGGGGCCGCGTGCCCGCGATCGGGTGGGTCGTCATCCGGTCGCCCACGACCTGGAGCAGGAGCTCGGGGCTGGCGCCCACGACCTCGAATGACGGCGTGCGGGTGAAGAACAGGTAGGGCGACGGGTTGACCCGGCGCAGGGCCCGATACAGGCCGATGCCGTCGATGGGCGAGCCGTCGGCGGCGTCGGGGAGGTCGAACGACTGCCGACGGGCGAGCACGACCTGGATCGCCTCCCCGGCCGCGATCGCGTCCTTCGCTCGCTCGACCGCCCGGATGTAGGCGTCGCGGCCCAGCGACGTGTCGACCTCGCGGAACGCGGTCTCGCTGGCCGCGCCGTCGGTCGAGCTGGACCGCCCGAACGCCGCCGCCATCTCGGCCTGACTCGGCCGGGCCGTCCGCTCGAGGGCCTCGAAGATCGCCCGTTCGGCGATGCGGTACCGGCCGTCGAGGTCGGGCGCCTCGGTGTGCAGCGAGGCGATCGCTGACAGCGTGTGGCTGAGGTGGTCGAACACCAGCACGAGGTCGGTCTCGATGAACGCGGCGAGCGGGACGCCGACGGGGTCCTTGTCGGGGCGCGGCACCGAGGGCTCGAACGCGCCGATGGCGTCGTAGGCGAGGGCGCCCACGGCGCCGCCGGTGAACCGCGGCATGCCCTCGGTGGGCAGGACGCGCCGCCGCGGGACGAAGGCCCGCAGCGCGGCGAGGGGATCCGGCACCTCCGTCGTGGTCACGGGCAGGTCGGGCGAGTAGCTGTCGACGCTGACGGGCCGGGTCGTCGTGCGGGCGACGCCGTCGCCGACCTCGAGCAGCCGTCGCGGGCCGATGCCGAGGAAGCTGTAGCGTCCGAGGCGCTCGCCGCCCTCGACCGACTCGAGCAGGTAGGCGGGCGTGGTGCCGTCGTCGAGCCGCAGGAAAGCCCCGATCGGCGTCTCGAGGTCCGCGTTGCGCGTCGCGCGCAGCAGGATCGTGTCGGCGCCGCCGGCGAGGCGCTTGGCTTCGGTCAGGCTCAGCGGGTCCGTCATCGCGGTGTCCGTCCTTCGGTGGCTCGTCGGCTCGGGGGCCGGCGGCGCCCGAGAATCAAGAAACGACCTTCATCTCCATCGGGACGAAAGGTCGTGCCTTCCGCGGTGCCACCCTCATTCGGCGGTGTGCCGCACTCTGACCGGCGGACGTCCCGGGTGTCGCCACCCGATCGGTCGATCGGCGCTGCCCTGTATCGCTGGCGCTCTGCGCCGGAGCCTACTTGTCGGCGGCGGCTGGGCCGCCTCGCGTTCGGTCCGGTGGCTCCCGGGTCCATTCGCCTTCGCCGCCATCCCGGCTCGCACCAGCCGCCGGGTCTCTGGAATGGCGCTCGATGGGTACTCGTCCCGATCAAAGCCCGTATTCGTGATCTGGCGCGGAGTCTAGGGGCGTCGATCCGGGGGCGTCAAGCCGTCCACGCCGTTGCCGCCGAGCCGGCGCCGGATGAGCGGCAGCCAGGCGAGGCCACCCAGGACCTGGAGGAACACGGCGATCACGACGATCACGCCCGGGACCGACAGCGCAAGGGCCGGCACCTGCCAGGCGAACCCGTCGAACGCCGCGGCCATGCCGGCATCGAACGCGATCGACGTCCCGGTCGCGGCGTCGGTCGTCGAGCGGGCGAGGCCGAACTCGTCGCTGGCGGCGATCTCCGGAGGCATGGTCGAGCCCACCTGCGACCCGCCGTCGCCGCCGCCTGCGCCGGGGTCCTTGCCGCCGCCCGTGCCAGCCTGGCCGCCGGAATCGCCGGGGCCGTGCGACCCGCCGCGGCCGTCATCGGGCGTCGGCGTGGGCGTCGGGTGCGGCTTGGGCGTCGGGTCGGGTTTCGGCGTGTGGCCGGGGGTCGGGTTGGGCGTCGGGTCGGGTGTCGGCGTCGGGTGCGGGGTCGGCGTGGGGGCCGGTGTCGGGGGCGGGGAGGCCGTCGGGGGCGGGGTGGGCTTCGGGTTCACGTCGATGGTCACGCGCACGACCGCCGACTGGTCGGCGCCGTCCTGTGCTCGGTAGGTGAACACGTCGGCGCCCGCGAAGCCGTTGTCGGGGTCGTAGTCGAAGTCGCCGCGGTCATGGAGGTCGAGCGTCCCGTGGTCGGGGCCGTTGACCAGCTTCGCCGTCAATTCCTCGCCGTCCGCGTCGTCGTCGTTCTTGAGCACCCCCGGCCGGTCGACCGAGAGCTTGACGCCCTCCTTGGTCGAGTAGCTGTCGTTGTGGCCGACCGGCGCGACATTCGTCACGGTCAGCGCGACCAGCGCATTGACCTTGACATGGCCGTCGTTCGCCGCATAGGTGAAGCCGTCGAGGCCCGTGTAGCCCTCGTCCGGCTCGTACACGAACGAGCCGTCGTGGTTCAGGTTGACCTCGCCGTGGTTCGGGCCTTTGACGATGTCGGCCTCGAGGTGATCGCCGTCCGCGTCGATGTCGTTCGCGAGCACGCCCGGGGCGTCGACGCGCAGCTTCCGGTCGTGGACACCGGAGTACGCGTCGGGGAGCGGCACCGGCAGCACGTTGACCGGCAGCCCGAGCACAGCCGGGACGGTGACGAGCGACGTCGCCGCGGCCGGCCCGGCGGCGGTGCCCGCCAGCAGCAACCCTCCTGCGGCCAGCGCGACCGCCCGCCGGATCACGCGACGCGAGCCCCCGGCAGCCACAGGCGCCCCGCGACCTCGTCGCCGGGGAGCGGCGGGTTGGCATCCGTCTCGAGCCCGTCGAGGAACGCCGCCACGAGCCGCTCGTCGAGCTGCGTGCCGGCCGCGTCCTCGAGCCGCATGCGGGCCTCGCGCAGGTCGAGGGCCTTGCGGTACGGCCGGCTGGTCGTCATCGCGGAGAAGGTGTCGGCGACCGCGAGGATCCGGGCGAGCAGCGGGATGTCGTCGCCGGCCAGGGCGTGGAGGTAGCCACGCCCGTCCCAGCGCTCGTGGTGGTGCCGGACGCCCGCGCGGATGGCGTCGAGGTCGGGCAGGTCGCGGAGGATCGAGTCGCCCAGCGCGACGTGCTGCTTGACGATGTCGTACTCGCCGTCGGTCAGCTTGCCGGGCTTGCGCAGGATCTGGTCGGGGATGCCGACCTTGCCCACGTCGTGCAGCAGCCCGGCCAGCCGGAGCGTGCCGATCTCGTCGGCGCCGATCCCGACCTTCGACCCGATGAACATCGCGTACCGGGCGACGTCCTCGGAGTGGCGCTTCGTGTAGCGGTCCTTCGCGTCGACGGCGAGGATCAGGCCCTGGAACACGTCGAACGTGTGCGACGGGCCGACGAGCTCGGGCTCGAAGCCCGAGACGATGACCGCGTCGCCGCCGCCGGCCCGGGCCTCGCGCAGGGTCACCGCGGCGTTGGCGAGGAGCTCCGTCACCGAGTCTCCGTCCTCGGGGAAGCGGGCGACGGCGCCGCTGACGGTAAGCGGCAGGTCGTTGCTGTCGCCGAACCGGAGCCGGACGACCGCGAGCGCCTGGCGCACGGCTTCCGCCCGGCTCTCGAGCGTCCCGACCGCGTCCCCGTCGACCGCCACGAGGAACTCGTCGGGGCCGTAGCGGCCGACCGCGAGCGCCGACGCGGCGAGCGGCTCGAGCAGGGCCTGGACCGCGCGGATGGCCTCGTCGCCGGCCGCGTGGCCCCACGTGTCGTTGAGGATCCGGAAGTTGTCGATGTCGAGGATCGCGATCTCGAGCCCGGAGCCCGTGCCGCGCAGCCGCTCGATCGCGGCGCCGATGGTCTCGACGAGCGCGCCGTGGTTGAGCATCCCGGTGAACGGGTCGCGGCGGGTCGCCTCGATCAGCGCGACGGTCTGGCTGGAGATGCGCTCCTGGGCGGCGCGGAACACGAGGTAGAGCACGCCCGCGGCGGCGATCGCGGCGCCGACGGTGACGACGATCACGTCCCGCCGCGCGGCGTCGATCGCCGTCATGATCGGGGTGGCGTCTCGCCAGACGCCGACCACGCCGACGACCTCGCGGTCCTGGATGAGCGGCAGGTACTCGCGGATCATCGTGTCCGTGCCGAGGTCGCCCGGGCCGGCCTCGCTCTCGGCGGCGGACGCCAGCGAGACCGCGGTGTGGCCGGCGAGCGCGGTCTGCCAGTCGGCCGTGTTCGGGACGTGCATCCCGGCGATCGGGGCGTCGCTGGCGAGGATGGTCCCGTCCGGACGCCGGATCTCGGCCCGGATGATCCCGCGCGGCGTGATGAAGGACCTGAGGCCGTCCTCGAGCGCCGCCTCCCGATCCGCGGCGATCGTCGGCACGGTCAGGTCCGCGGGCGTGAGGAGGTCGTCGACGAACCCTCGGACCACCTGCGTGTCCGTGCCGACGGCCTGGTTCAGCGCCGACGTCGACACGTGCACCGAGGCGAGCATGACCTGCGCGGTGGCGGTCACCCCGACGATCACGAGGAACACGCCGTAGACCAGGAACAGCAGGACCGGCCGCGGCTTGCGGGCGAGGCTTCTCGACGGCTTACCCGCCGCGCGGGCTACCGGTCTCGACCATGCGCCTGCCGACCGCGCTTGGGACGTCACCGGGCTCCTCGATCCGCGTGGAGTTGAGCGGCGAACGTACGCGGCGGGAGTGGCCGTATTGGATCACCCAATGGTCATGGCGGTGCGCGGAGGCACCGGGTTGCCGCGATCGGGACGGAGGATCTGTGAGGCGGCGAGCGGCCGGGTCAGGCGGCGCTGAACCCGCCGCGCAGCGAGAGCCGCGACCCGGTCTCGTAGAAGGCCAGCGCCCGGCGCATCGGCTCGTCGCGATCGCGCCGGCCCTCGGCCACCCGCCACAGGACCCGCGCGAGCTCGTCGACCCGCTCGAACAGCTCCGCCTCGGAGCGAGGGGTCGGGATGTCCGCGTAGGTGCGGTGGACGCGTGGCCAGGTGACCGCCTCGGGCGGCAGCGTCGGGATCACGGAGAACACGATCCGGGCGTGGCCGGCGGCGAGGATCTGGCCGCTGTCTGCCGGACGGAGCGGCGGCCGATTGTGCGAGGCTTCCGCGGCCGCGGCGACGACGTCCGGCCCGGATCGGGCTGGCGCGGCGATCCCCTCGCGCCGAACGAGGTCGCGGAGCTCGGCGGAGTCGAACTGGCCGGCCCGCGCGAGCGCCGTCAGGCCCGCGCGCACGGCGTCGACGTGGGCGAGCCCGTCGTCGGCGATGACGGCCCGGAGGAGGTCGCCGTCGCCGGATCGCTCGTGGACCACGGCGACCAGCGCCGCGCGCGTCCTACGGCATGTCTCGACCAGCCCGTCGAAGGCGGCGAACCGGGTCGGCTCGCGTGCCTCACCGAACGACCGGCCGCCGTCCACGTCAGCCGCCCCTGCCGCCCGATCGCCAGGCCGCCCGCCTCATCCCCTGCCCCAGCTCCAGCCCGGGATCGCCTCGATCGCCTGTTCGTCGGCGGGATCGAGCTCCTTGTCCGCGTGCAGGTCGCGGACGTAGCCCACCCAATCGCCGAGCGGAAAGTCGTCCTCGGTCAGGAAGTCGGCGCGCGGGATCGTCGCGCCGCCCGCGATGTGGGCCGCCATCACCGGGACGCCGGCCTCGGCGAAGGCGTCGTAGGTCTCCCAGCCTTCGGCGGTCTCGCGGATCGGCGCGTCGTGGGCGAAGCACCAGGTCCAGTCGTCGCCCTCGGAGACGCCGCGCATGACCGCGTGCCCGACGCTCTGCCAGTGCCCCCGCATGTGGCGCCGCGGGCTGTTGTCGCAGCACAGGGTCCGGCCGCAGACCAGGCACTGGCGCAGGTGGACCCACCTGGTGCCCTCGACGATGCAGTCCTCGCAGACGTCCCTGGGCTCCCCGACCGGCCCCATGGTGGCGGCGTGCTCACAGCGCTGGCGCATCGCGTCCCTTCGACTGCCCGCCCGGCTCCGTCGCCGGATCGGTTGCGCGAGTCATACCACCGCTGCGCGGCCCGTGCAGCCTGACGTGCGTACTAGGGGTTGCGGTTCAGTCGCAAAGTTGGTGTCCGCCGTCCGTATGCTGCCGGCGAGTTGGAGATCTACTCGCTCTGGGCGGTCGACGAACCGATCCTCGCCGCGCTCGTCCTCGGCGGCATCGGGTTGGTCGTCGTCGCCCTGGTCCTCGCCTACCGACGATCCGGCCCGGAGTCACGCCGGGTCATCGTGGCAATCGGTATCGGCATGGTCGGCCCGGCCGTATTCGGCGCACTGCTCGTGACATGGCTCAGCGCCTCCAGCCCGGCCATTAGGGCTCATCCTCAGTCGCGCGATGTCGCGCTTGAAGATGAGGTCGCCGTCGCGCTCGCGTTGGCGTCGCTGTGTCTGCGATCCGAGCTGTGTGATCGTGGCCCGATCATGGTGGGGTGGATCTTCGCGACCAGGGCATCGATCCCGGCCGCCGTATGCTGAGGTCCACCTTCGACGGAGGACGAGAAATGACCAAGTCGCCTGGCCCGCCGCTCAGCCGATGGCGATATGGCATGCATCCGCAGGCGACCGACATGCGGATCCGCTCCCTTGGGCGCGTCCACCTTCAGCTCGGCGAAGCACTCCGCCTGGAGATGGTGAACGCCGGCCCAGGCGAACAGGACACCGTTCACCTGCAGTACTACATCGCCACCGAACTCGGACCGTGGGCGCTCTGGCTCTCGTGCCCACGAGAGGACGTCGCCGATGGTGAGGCGACACTTCGGGAGCTCGCACCTCCGTTCCAGGGGGACTAGCAGACGATCGCGAGACCCGAGGAAGCACGCCGGGTTCGTGTGACCTTGGCAGGCACTTGCGGAGACGAACATCCTGGTGCCCGTTCTGCGACCGAGATTGCTTTGACGGTGCCGTTGTCCGCGTGCATCGTCATCGCTGATGCTTCGGACTCCTGAACCGGTCCTGGTGCTTGACCGCTTTCCCGCGGAACGCGGGGCGCTCCTGGCGCTCCTGGCGTCGGTACCTCTCGACGACTGGTCCAAGCCAACAGTCGCGGGCGACTGGACGGTGAAGGACATCGCCGCGCACCTGGTGGCCGACGACCTGGGCCGACTGTCGAGCCAGCGGGATCATCATCGCCAGCCATGGGTGCCCGCCGACGAGCCGCTCAAGGCATACATCGACCGGCGAAACGCCGAGTGGGTCAGCGCGACGCGCCGCCTCAGCCCGCGTGTCATTCGATCGCTGCTGGAATTCGGCGGGCAGGAGTCGCAGCGGCTGTTCGAGTCTGTGGACCCATTCAAAGTCGGATCGCCGGTCAGCTGGGCTGGACCCCAGCCCGCTCCGAATTGGCTCGACCTTGCCCGGGAGCTCACCGAGCGCTGGCACCACCAACAACAAATTCGCGAGGCGGTAGGCGCGCCGCTGCTCAACGACGCGGCCTTCCTGCGGCCCGTTCTGGCGACGTTTGCCTTCGCGCTGGTGCCACCGTATCGCGACGTCGATGCCGCGCCGGGTACAACCGTTCAGCTCTCGATCGAAGGGCGCAGCGGCGGCGACTGGACGCTCGTCCGTGAAGAAACGGGGTGGGATCTCCGCGCAGGCCGGACCGACTCGCCGAACGGCTCGGTCACGATGAACGAGGACACGGCCTGGCGGATGTACGTGCATGCGCTCACCCCGGCCGAGACGCAAGCCCGGTCGACGCTCACGGGCGACGCACGGCTTGCCGGTCACATCTTCGAAGCGTTCGCATTGGTCTCGTGATCGCCCGAGTCGGGTGACATTGGCGGACGCCTGCAACGCGAGCATGCCCATGCTCGCTGCGCACTCGGCGGGGTTCCGGACCCGAGAACCGGTCCGTGCCACGCTCGACCGATGAGATCCGCGCCTGGGTGCGGTCATCACGAGAAGGACCACCGCGAGAAAGGGGACGACCCATGAAACTGACGACCACCGCGCAGGTCTCCGTTGACGGAGTGATGCAGGCGCCAGGCGGGCCGGAGGAGGACGAGCGCGGCGTATTCGAGCGCGGCGGCTGGGCCCACTTGGACGACGAGGCCGGCTCGGTCATGGACGAGATCTACCAGCGAGCCGATGCGTTCCTGTTCGGCCGGCGCACCTACCAGATCTTCGCCGACACCTGGGGAACGTGGGACGATCCAGGCGACAGCCCGATCTGGACGGCTTTGCACACGCGGCCCAAGTACGTCGCATCGAGCACACCCTTCGATGCCTCGTGGGCGAACACGACCGTCCTTCCGGGTGATTCCGCAGCCGCCATCCACGAGCTGAAGGGCAAGGTGCGAGGCGAACTGCAGGTGCACGGCAGCGGCGCCCTGTTCCGGTGGCTGCTCGACAACGACCTCGTCGACGAGATGAACCTGTTCACCTTCCCCGTCGTCGTCGGCCAGGGCACGCGGCTGTTCCCTGACACTGGCCGGGACTGGGCGCTCGGCCTGGGCGACTCGCGAGCCACCTCGAGCGGTGTGACGATCCAGGTCTACCGGCCCACCGGCCGCCCGCAATACGGACCGGCCACGCCGACCTCGAGCGCATGACGTAGCTGCCGCACGACCGTACCCGACGGCCCTGCGCCGACCGCCGAGAGCGATCCGAGACTCTGAGGCGAGATCGGACGTGGATGTAGAAGGCCTGCCCGGAGCGGTCTCATCGAACGTCGTCCGGCGGGTGGGCTTGGACCAGGTGCCGCCGTTGGCCCAGACTCGCGGCGTGGTCATCGTCGTCACGGGTCCCATCGCGAGTGGCAAGAGCACCGTTGCCAAAGCGCTCGCTCGGGAGCTGGAGCTGATGGACGTCCGCGCGGCTGTCGTCGACCTCGACCTTGTCCACGACCAGCTGACCACGAACGGATCAGGGTCCGACGAGTCCACATGGACGCTGGCGCGACGCGAGCTAGCGACCGTGGCCAACGCCCTCGAGGAGGAAGGCGTGGCGGTCGTGATCGCAGACGGGTCGTTCAACATGCCCGTCGACCGGGCGACACTGGCTCGGCATCTTCGACCGAGCTTCCGCCTCGTCTTCGTGACCCTGCAAGTCTCGTTCGAGGAGGCCCTCCGGCGGGCTCAGGGCGACCCGACCCGCGGTCGTCCCAGGATCCTCGGTTTCTGGGTTCACACTTCGCGGCACGGCGCCAAGTTCTGGCCGCAGTTCCAGCAACCGACATCGTGATCGACACCGAGCGTATGACCGCCCAAGTTGCTGCGACGACGATCGCAAGGCGTCTCCTCGGGCCACCTGCCGGCTGAATCTGAGCGTGAGGTCGCACGCTCGAGCCGTCCGACCAAGGGCAGGAGGCGCTCGGGGACTGTCATCTCAGGCTGGCGGAGCGGGAGGGATTCGAACCCCCGGGGCTTGCGCCCTGCGGTTTTCAAGACCGCCGCCTTCAACCACTCGGCCACCGCTCCGCGGGCGAGGATAACAGCGCCCTCGCATGGGTCCACAGTGGCTCGCCCGAAGGCTTCGTCTGCGGACGTGCCTGCCAGTCCCGCGATTTGGCGCTGCGGTCGGCGGGGGCTCGCGAACCGAGTCCTCGACGGCGGAATGGGACTGGCAGGCCCTGATAAGGGCTGTGGGCGTCAGCTCGAGGCCTCACGAGCGAACGTGCGGGCCCGGCAGACACGCGGAGTGCCGTCCGCGAGCGGACGAGGGCCTAGTGCGTGCCGTGGACCACCGCGTGGCCGAGGCCGCGGGCGATGAGCCAGCGGTTGACGGGCAGGGCGACGAAGAACGCCACCACGAGCGACAGCGCCAGGCTGCCCCAGAACAGGCCATCGAGCAGGCCGGCGGCCATCGCGCCCGGGATCACCAGCACGATCAGCGTGTCCATGATCTCCATCGTCGTGATCGAGACGGTGTCGGCGGCCAGCGCGGTGCGGACGGCCCGGCGGTAGCCGATGCCGCCGGCGATCAGCGGGCGCATCGTCAGCGCGTAGCCGAACGTGAACGCGAGGACGATCGAGAGCACGATCGACGGCAGGTCGGACAGGCCGATCGCCGTCGCGATGACGAGCCCGAGGACCTCGCCGATCGCACAGCCGGTCAGGCAGTGGACGGTCGCGTCGAAGGCGGTCCGGTTGAGGCTCACCTGGGGGTGGTTCGAGACGTGTTCCATACTCCCTGGGAGTATATGGTGCGGGTCAATCGACGGCCGATTCGATCGGCCCGGGATAGACTCCGCCGCGGCAGGGGCCGAACGCCGGACCTGCTCGCCAAACCGGGTTGGGCATTCGGGAGCCGACGTGTTTCGCCGATCGCGCAACGGCACGAACGGGGGCGTCGGCCAGGACGGTCCGACCCCGGGCAGCCAGCACCTGATCGACCTGCGCACCGTGGTCAAGGACTACGTGACGGACGCGGGGCCGTTCCGGGCGCTCGACGGCGTCGACCTCCAGGTGGACCGGGGCGAGTTCATCGCGATCGTCGGCCGGTCCGGCTGTGGCAAGTCGACGCTGATGAACATGATCACGGGCATCGACCGGGCGACCGCCGGGACCGTCACCGTCGCCGGCCAGGACCTCGCCGACCTGTCCGAGGGCAAGACCGCCGAGTGGCGAGGGCGCACGATCGGCGTGATCTTCCAGTTCTTCCAGCTGTTGCCGACGCTGACCGTGGTCGAGAACGTGATCCTGCCGATGGACTTCGGCGGCCTGTGGACGCCGCGCGAGCGGTTCGACCGGGCGATGGACCTGCTCGAACGCGTCGGCATGGCGGACCAGGCGCGGAAGCTGCCGTCGAGCACCTCGGGCGGCCAGCAGCAGCGCGTGGCCGTCGCCCGCGCGCTCGCCAACGACCCGCCCCTGATCGTCGCCGACGAGCCCACCGGCAACCTCGACTCCGCCACCGCCGACGTCGTGTTCGCCGAGTTCGAGTCGCTCGTGGACCAGGGCCGGACGATCGTGACCGTGACTCACGACGCCGAGCTCGCCCGGCGCACGCGCCGGACCGTGCACATGGCCGACGGGCGGATCCTCGACGGGACGATCGACGACGCGGCGCTGGCCTCGGCGGCGGCGCCGGCAAGCGCGGTGACCGATGCGTAGCGTCCGCTGGCGCAAGGCGCTCCGCGACCTCGGCAGCCACCCGATCCGTTCGGTCCTCGTCGTGCTCTCGATCGCCGTCGGCGTGTTCGCGGTGGGCACGATCGCCGGCGCCAACGCGATGCTCCAGACCGGCCTCACCACCGCCTACGAGGCCAGCCGGCCGTCGTCGGCGACGATCTTCGCCGGGCCATTCGACCAGGACTTCGTCGACAGCATCCGCAAGATGCACGGCATCGCCGACGCCCAGGCCCGGCGGAGCGCGACCGTCCGCCTCCTCAACGACGACGGCTCGTACCGGGAGATGCTCCTCACCGCGATCCCCGACTTCGAGGACCAGCACCTCGACCTCGTCACGCCGCAGTCCGGCGGCTGGCCGCCCGATCGCGACGAGGTCGTGATGGAGCGCAGCTCGCTCGTGCTGCAGCCGTTCGCCGAAGGCCAGGCGCTCCGCGTCCAGACGCAGGACGGCAAGGTCCACGACCTCACGGTGAAGGGCATCTCGCACGAGGTTGGCGCGGCGCCGGCGTTCTACCAGGGCCGCGTGGCCGGCCACGTCACGCCCGAGACGCTCCAGGACCTGGGCTTCGACACCAGCTTCGACGAGCTCCACATCAAGGTCTCCGACGCGACCCTCGACCAGGACGGGATCCGCGCGGTGGCCGACGAGGTCTCGACGCGGGTCCAACGCGCCGGCATCCCGGTCTTCGGCTCGTACGTGCCGGTCCCCGGGCGCCACCCGGCCAACGACCTGCTGCAGGGCTTCTTCCTCGTGCTCGGGTTCATCGGCGCGCTGGCGCTGATCGTGTCGGGGTTCCTCGTCGTCAACACGGTGTCGGCGATCCTCGCCCAGCAGACGCGCCAGATCGGGATCATGAAGGCGATCGGCGCGCGGAACAGGCAGATCGCCGGCCTGTACCTGGTGCTGGTGCTCGCGTACGCCGTGCTCGCGCTGGCGGTCGCGCTGCCGCTCGGCGCGCTCGGCGCCTACGGCTTCGCCCAGTTCACCGCGGGCCTCGCCAACTTCGACATCGTCAACGTCTCGATCCCGCCCGAGGTCATCGCGCTCGAGGTCGTCATCGGGCTCGTCGTCCCCCTGCTCGCCGCCCTCGTGCCGATCTACCGCGGTGTTCGGATCACCGTGCGCGAGGCACTGGCCTCGACGGGCATCAACGACCGCTTCGGCCACGGCCGGTTCGACCGCCTGCTGCGCGACATCCGCGGCCTGCCCCGCCCGACGCTGCTGTCGATCCGCAACACGTTTCGCCGCAAGGGCCGGCTGATCCTGACGCTCGCCGCGCTGGGCCTCGGCGGCGCCATCTTCATGTCGGTGTTCTCGGTCCGCGCCTCGCTGGTGAAGACCCTCGACGACACGCTCGCCTACTTCGCGTACGACGTCCAGGTGGAGCTGGCGACGACCGAGCGCACGTCGGTGCTCGTCGACGAGGCGATGGCGGTGCCGGGCGTGGTCGCGGCCGAGCCGTGGCGGTTCGCCTCTACGGGCGTGGTCGACGCCACCGGGACCGAGGGGCGCCAGGTCATCGCGTTCGGGCTGCCGCCCAACGCGCAGACGGTCCGGCCGACCGTGCAGGAGGGCCGCTGGCTGCTGCCCGACGACGGCAACGCGCTGGTCGCGACCGCCAACGTCCGCGACGACGAGCCCGACCTCGCGGTGGGCGACACGGTCACGCTGCGGATCGACAACAAGGACACGACCTGGACGCTGGTCGGGATCGTCCAGTCCCCCACCCGGCGGCCGTTCTTCTACGCCCCGGACGTGGCACTTGAGCGGGCGACCAGCGAGGTCGGCCGCGCGGGCGTGCTGATGGTCGTGGGCCGGCCGGGGCTGGACGCGGCGGCCCAGGACGAGCTCGCCACGGCGGTCCGCAGCCGGCTCGAGGGCGCAGGGGTCAAGGTGGCCGCGACGACGACCTCGGGCGAGATCCGCCAGTCGCAGGAGCTGCTGTTCAACATCCTCGTCCTGTTCCTGTCGACGATGGCGGTCCTGCTGGGCGTGGTCGGCGGGCTCGGGCTGACGGGGACGATGACGATCAACGTGGTCGAGCGCTCGCGCGAGATCGGGGTCCTGCGCGCGGTGGGGGCGTCCGACCGGTCGGTGCTGCTGATCTTCCTCGCCGAGGGCATCCTGATCGGCGCGCTGTCGTGGGCGCTGGGCGTGCTCGTGTCGCTGCCGGTCAGCAAGCTGCTGTCCGACGCGCTGGGCAACGTGTTCGTCGACCGTCCGCTGTCGTGGGCGTACTCCATCGAGGGCATGATCGCCTGGGCGGTGATCGTGCTCGTGCTCGCCGCCGTGGCGAGCCTCCTGCCCGCGTGGCGAGCCAGCCGGCTCGCGGTGCGCGAGATCCTGGCCTACGAATGAGGGAGCCTGACCGCCGATGACCCGCAACCGCCTGATCGTCGTCGTCGTGGTCGTGCTCGCCGTTGCGGCGGGCGCGTGGTTCGTCGCGGGCCGCGGCGGGGGCGCAAGCGAGGCGGGCGCGCAGCCGTCGGCCACCGTGCCGCCGGTCGCCGAGTCCAACACGGTCACGTCGGACGCTCGCGCGGTCCCGATCCATCACGTCGAGCTCGACGCGCCCGGCGCGGGCGGCGTGGTGGCCGAGGTGATGGTCGCCGAGGGGGACACGGTCACCCGAGGCCAGCCGCTGCTGCGGCTGGACGATGCGCAGGCGAAGGCCGCGCTGGACGAGGCGACCGCGGCGGCGCAGGCGGCGACCGTCGCGATCAAAGTCGCGGACGGCGCAGCGACGCAGGCCGATGCACAGGTGGCGGCCGCGCGGGCCGCCGTGGACGAGGCCGACGCGGCGGTGCGCTCGGCCGACGCGACCCGCGACGCCACGCCGTCGGGCGACGCCAAGCGGGCCGCCAACGCCGAGGTGGACCGGGCGCGCGCAGCGGCCCGCGGCGCCAGGGCCCAACTCGACGCCGCCCGCGCCGCGGCCCAAGGGGCCCACACCGGGATCGGCCAGGCGCGCCTCGACGAGACGCGGGCGATGGCGACCCTCGCCGGGGCCCAGGCGGCGCTCGACGACCTCACGCTCATCGCGCCGATGGCGGGCACGCTCGCGTCCCTCGATGCCACCGTCGGGCAGACCGTGTCGGCGGCCGCACCCGTGGCGCGGATCGCCGACCCGTCGGCGTGGCGATTCGAGACCATCGACCTCGATGAGGCGGCGATCGGCCGGCTCGCGGTCGGCGCGAACGCGACCGTCAACGTGGACGCGTTCGAGACCGTCGACATCGCGGCCAAGGTCGAGTCGATCGCCCCGTTCGGCGAGTCGTCGGCGGGCGACATCGTCTACACGGTGGTGCTGGTCCCGACGGGCGACGTGCCGCAGGGCCTGCGATGGAACATGACCGCGAGCGCCCAGATCGAGGCCGCGCCCTAGCGATCGATCGGACATCCCCGCGCTCGTTCCGGGTGATCTACGCCTGAGCGGAGTGTTGTGGTCGCTGGATGCCTCGATCCTGCGCTGTTCACCACCCTGGGGCGTAGGAATGGCTCTTTGCCGCCACAACACTCCAGGGAAGCGTAAGGGGCGTCGGTGGCGACGCGGGCTCAGCCGAGGTCGTGGACCACCCACACGTTCGGGTCGTGGTACACGCCGCGGTCGGCCTCGAGGTCGATCGCCAGCGGTGAGGCCACGCCCTCGGGAAGGTACGTCCCACTCGCCGGGAGGTCGAGCCCGGTCCACTCGCGCCACTCCGCGACCGTGCCCTCGACCGTCATCGAATCGGGCACCGGGCGCACGACCCTGCCGCCGGCCCGGACGTGGACGCGGAGCCAAGGGTCCTCGGGCAGCCCGTCGGCGCGGGTGCGGCGCGCGTAGGTCTCGATCGGCTCCAGCGCATGCTCGGCCTTGCGGTTGGGCCGCACGCAGGCAATGAGCGCGCGGAACCCGTGGAGCCGCGCGTTCGCGCGCATCGAGGCCAGCATCACCGCCGAGTAGCCGGTGCCCTGGCGGTCGGGCCCCACGACGATTTGGAGGGCGCCGAGGGTGTCGGGCGGCGTCCCCGCCGAGGCGTCATGGACCGATCGCCGGAACTGGTCGTCCCAGCCGTGCGGCAGCCCCACGTCCGTGCCGTCCCACGCGAGCGGCGCCGAGTTGAGGCCGGCGACGAGGTCGCCCGCGGCGTCGAACAGCCCGAACTGGAACCCGGCGAAGTCCGAGAACAGGTGGTCCCACAGCGTGTTGGCGACCTCGTCGTGGAGCATGAACTCCGGCCACACCTGCACGTTGAACTCGCCGAGCTCGCTCCTCAGGTCGGGCTGATCGGCGACCGAGACCAGCCGGTGGCCCGGCGGCAGGTCCAGCCCGTGCTCGCGCAGCCGCTCGCCGAGCGTCACCGGGCGGCCCCGTGTCAGGGCTGGTGGATGACGATCGTGCCGGCCAGCAGGTCGTGCCAGCCGCGGCGGCGGCTATCGACGAGGATCCAGATGATCCCGAGGTAGAAGATCAGGAAGCTGATCCACAGCCCGATCAGCCGGACGATCGCGGTCCCGCCGTTGATCTTGCTGCCGTCGGCGTCGCTCACGACGCGCAGCCGGAACATGCGCATCCCCGGGGTCTGGCCGCTTCGGGCCCAAAAGAAGGGGAAGTAGCTCACCGACACCAGCAGCACGACGAACACGTACAGGAACACCGCCGCGGCGGACGCGCCGGTGTTCTGGGAGTTGGCGCCGGCCACGAGGAGGGGCGTCAGGATGATCGCCACGACCGAGACGACGACGCCGACGATGAAGCCGTCGATGATGTAGGCGATCAGCCGTCCGGCGTGCGGGGCGAACCCGACGCCGGGCATCGGGCCCGGCTCGGGCTGCACCGGAGCCCCCTGCCAGGCGACCGGCGCGGCGGGCATCGGCGCGGGGGCCGGCGCCGGGGCGGGCGCGGGAGCCATGGGCGGTGCGGCCGGCGGCGGGCTCGCGGGTGGCTGCGTCGATGCCGCGGTAGGCGGTTCCGGGGCGGCCGGCACGGGTTCGGGCGCCGACACGTCGTTGGGCGGGGGGTCGTTCGGCGGCGGCGCGTCGGCCGCTTGCTGCGGGTCCATCCTCAGCCTCCCTGGCGCGGGCCCGAACCGGATCCCCGGATGCGTCTAGCCCGTCACGGCTCCCCAATCCTAGCCGCCCCGACGTACGCCCGAAGCACCTCGGGCACCTCGATCGTGCCGTCGGGCTGCTGGTAGGTCTCGAGCAGCGCGGCCACGATCCGCGCAAGGGCGAGGCCGGAGCCGTTCAGCGTATGGACGAGCTCGGGTTTCGCGCCCGGCGTCGGGCGGTAGCGGATCGCCATCCGGCGCGCCTGGTAGTCTCCGAAGTTGGAGCACGAGCTCACCTCGAGCCAGCGCTCCACGCCGGGCGCCCAGACTTCGAGGTCGTACTTCTTGCGCTGCACGAACCCCAGCTCCTCGGTGCTCATCAGCACGACCCGGTAGGCGAGCCCGAGCCGCTGGAGCAGGACCTCGGCACGCTCCGTGATCCACTCCAGCGCCGCCTCGCTGTCTTCCGGCTTCTCGAACAGCACCATCTCGACCTTGTCGAACTGGTGCACGCGCAGGATGCCGCGCGTGTCCTTGCCGGCGGCGCCCGCCTCGCGCCGGAAGCACGGGCTGTAGGCGACGTAGCGGATCGGCAGCTCGGCGGCCTCGAGGATCTCGTCGCGGTGGAGGTTGGTGACCGGGACCTCCGCGGTTGGCACCAGGTACAGCTCGTCGCGCGTGACGACGTACATCTGGTCTTCCTTGTCCGGGATCTGCCCCGTGCCACGCGCCGACGCCGTGTTGACGACGGCCGGCGGCCAGATCTCGGTCAGGCCGTGCTCGCCGGTGTGGACGTCGATGAACCAAGAGATCAGCGAGCGCTGCAGCCGCGAGCCCGCGCCCTTGTAGACGGGGAAGCCCGAGCCCGCGATCTTGGCGCCCCGGACGTTGTCGATGATGTCGAGGGCCTCGGCGAGCTCCCAGTGCGGCCGGCGGATCCAGGTGGTCCCGCCGTCGCCGGTCGCCTCGTGCGCTCGCGGCTCGCCCCAGGTGCGGACCGTGACGTTGGCCGAGGCGTCGCCGACGGGGACGTCGGGGTCGGCGGGGTTCGGGATGCGCAGCAGCAGGTCGTCGAGCTCGGCCTCGGCGGCGGCCAGCTCGGCGTCGATGGCCTCGATCCGCTCGCCCGCGCGGGTCGACGACGCGCGGAGCTCGGCGACCTCGGGCCCGTCGGCCTTGGCGCCACCCCGGATCGCCTCGCCGATCTGCTTCGAGGCCGTGTTGCGCTCCGCCTTCAGGGTGTCGGACTCGGCCTGGAGCCGCCGCCGGGCAGCGTCGACCTCGATCGCGCGGTCGACGGCCGCCGGGTCCTCGCCCTTGTCGATCGCCCCCTGCCGGACCCGGTCCGCATCCTCGCGGAGCCGCTGCACGCCGACGCTCATGCCATCGCCTCCGTGAGCTCGCCCGCCTCGCGCAGCCTCCGGATGACGAAGTCGCGCTCGAGGCTCGCCAGCAGCCAGCCCGCCCGCGGCCCGTTGGGCCGGCCGAGGAACGCGAAGTACAGGCTGGTGAACGCCGCTTTCGCGTCGATGCCGTGGTCGGTCGCGACGGCGAAGATCGCGGCCTGCCACTGCTCGCCGGTGGCCGGGGCATCGCCGTGGGCCGCCACCTCGGACAGGGCGCGCAGGTAGCCGCGCTGCTCCGGACGCAGCTGGTCGACCTCGACCGGCAGCGCGTCGCGGCGGATCTCGATGCGGGCGCGCTCGGGCGCGTACGCCTCCAGCCATCGCCCCACCGCTCCCAGGCGGACCACGAGGTCGGCCTCCTCCTCGTCGGTCAGCGCCGACCCTTTCTCCGCCGCGACGCGCGCGTGGACGTCGACGCCCGGGATCTGGGCGAGCAGCGCGAGGTGCGCGAAGGCCGGCCGGAAGGCGCCTGCGACCCGCTCGACGTCGGCCGCGGGGTCGAGCAGCGAGTAGCGGAAGATCGCGTCGAAGCCCGGCGGCAGCTCGCCCTTGACCTCGCGGCCCGCGGTCGCGGCGCCCAGCCGGTCGAACTCGTCGAACAGGCGCGGCACGGCGTCGGTGCCCTCGGGGTCGAACTCGATCGCGCTCTCGGGGCGCGGCCGGACGAACAGGAACCGGGTCTGCTCGGGCGGCACGATCTCGGTGAACCGGTGGGCGGCGGCCCCCAGCCCCTTCGAGGTCGACATCTTGCGGCCGGCGATGTTGAGGAACTCGTACGGGAAGTTGAGCGGCGGCTCGCGCTCGTAGACCTCGCGCGCGATCGCGTCCGACCGGTCGCGCGACCCGCCAGCGGTCGCCAGGTCCTTGCCGTTGGGCTCGATCGTCACGCCGAACAGGCTCCACTGCGCGGCCCATTCGAGGTTCCAGGGCAGCTTCGCGGCGCCGCCGAAGGGCGCGACCCGCCCCGTCCAGCCGCAACCGACCGCCCACCCCACGAGGTCGCGGCGGCACTCGACGGTCACGGTCTCGCCGTCCCAGTCCGACGAGATCGTGGTGCCGACCTTGCCGCAGCTCGGGCAGACGACGCTGACCGGCAGCCAGTGGTCGGGGTGCTGGACGTTCGCAACCCGACGGTAGATCTCGCGCACGATGGCCGCGCGGTCGAGCGCGGTGCGGATGTACGGGTCCATCTCCCCGGTCGGGTAGATGTCGCTCATCCAGTAGTAGCGATCGGGGTGGATGCCGAGTCCCGAGAAGAGGTCGATGAACGCCTGGGCGTGATGGCGCGCGTAGGAGGCGTGGCCGTCGCCGGCCTGGTCGGGGATGTGGGCGAGCGGGCGACCCATCTCGCGCTCCACGGCGTCGGGCGACAGGAGCGCCTGCGCGTCCATGGGGTCCATATCGTCGACGCCGTAGAGGAGCGTCGTCGGCAGGCCGCGGGCGCGCAGGGCGCGCGTGATGACGTCGAGAATGACCGGGCCGCGGAGGCTGCCGACGTGGACCGTCCCCGACGGGGTCTTGGAGTCGTTGACGACCTGCGGTCCCTGCACGCTTGCGGCGAGCTCGTCCGCCCAATCCACGTGCGCTCCCCTTTCGCCGACAGGCAATGGCTGGAGGCTAGGTGATCTCGACGATCGTGTAGGAGAAGTCGCCGGCCGGCACCTTCACCTGGACCTGCTCGCCCTTCTTGCGGCCCAGCAGGGCGCGGCCCACCGGGGACTCGTTCGAGATGCGGCCGGCGGCCGGCTTGGCCTCGGCCGACCCGACGATCGTGAACGTCTCCGAGCCGTCCTCGCCCTTGACCTTCACGGTCGAGCCGATCTGGACGTGATCGGTCGAGGTGTGCTCGTCGATCAGCTGCGCGTTCTTGATCATCGACTCGAGGGACTGGATGCGGCCCTCGACGAACGCCTGCTCGTTCTTGGCGTCCTCGTACTCGGCGTTCTCCGAGAGATCGCCGTGCTCCTTGGCGTCGTGGATTCGCTGCGCGATCTCCGGGCGACGGACGGACACCATCTCGTCGAGCTCGGCGCGAAGCTTCTCGAGGCCGTCCTTCGAGATGTAGGTGGTCTTGCTGTTCACGCGGGCTGAACCCCAGAGGCGCGATGGCGAGTCAGAGCACCACCGCCTGGTCGGTCTGGAACAAAAGAACCCCGGGCGCGCTGCTCGCGCCGCCGAGGTTCACGGATCGGCGGAATGGTATCCACGAGGGCGGTGTTCGTCAAAACCGTGTACGCGGTTCCGCGCGTGGCAATCGCCTCTCAGAACCGGATGAGGCGCAGGGCGTTCTCGCGGTAGACCCGGCGGAGCACGTCGTCGGGCAGGTGGAGGCCGTGGATCCGCCACCGGCCCTGGTCGGGGATCCCGTCGGGATCGGGCGTGTAGGCGAACGACTCGTCGGCCGTCTCCAGGAACCGGTAGTAGACCGCCCACCAGCCTTCGTCGGGCGCCATGTCGGTGCCGAACACCACGCGGTCGGACCAGCGGACGATGAACTCGCGCGCGGTGTACGGCTGGCGGCCCAGCTCCGCGATCCGCGCGGCGAGGTCCACGTGGAAGTTCGGGCAGCGCTCGAGGATCGTCGATACGCGCGCCAGGTCTTCCGCCGCGCAGCCGACGTGGGCGCCGATGAACGTAGTCCCCGGATGCCGCGCGACGACCGCCTCGAGGCCGTCGATCAGCTCGTCGAACGGCGGGAAGCCCGAGGCATCGGCGTCGCCAGCCGCCCGGGTCGGCCAGAAGTGCCAGTCCGGGTGGTCGCGCAGCTCCTCCCAGCGCTCGTTGCGCTCGTCGAGGGGCTGGAAGAACGCGATCGGGTCCGCGACGTGGATCGTCACCGGCACCCCGAGCTCGCCGGCCGCCGCCCACAGCGGGTCGAGGCGCGGGTCGTCGACCGGGACAAGCGAGCCGCCGGGGTCCCGCGCCCGCAGCCCGAGCAGCTTCCAGACCTTGAGGCCCCGCGCGCCCGCCGCGACGCCGTCGCGCAGGCGCCGCGCCTCGGTCTCGCCGAACGCCGCGTCATCGGCCCAACGCGCGTAGGCCAGCCCGGCGAACACGGCCACCCGCCCCGGCAGCGCCGCCTGCCAGCGGTCGATCTCGGCTCGCAGCGCGTCGCCCCAGCCGCCGTCGAGGTCCACCATCGCCTCGACCCCGGCGTCGTCCATCACGGCCGCCAGGTCCGGGGCCGGTCGCGTCGCCCAGTCGCCGCCGAACGCGGACCCGAGGTGGTTGTGGGCGTCGACGGCCGCGAATCGGGGCCGCGGCACGTCGGTGACGGGCACGCGCAGCTCCTGGCGCGGCGGGTAGGCCTCGAGCGCTAGGCGCTCGCCGTCGTCGCCGGCCACCGGCGTCAGCCCTTGAGGCCGCTGAGCGCGATCCCGCGGACGAAGTACTGCTGGGCGAGGACGAACAGCAGGATCATCGGGGCGAGGCTGACCAGCGCCCCCGCCATCATCTCGGGCCATTTGCCCACGTACTGGCCCTGGAAGAACGCCAGCCCGACGGTCGTCGTGTACTGGTCGAGGTGCTGGAGGTAGATCAGCGGGTTGAGCAGGTCGTTCCAGGTCCACATGAACGTGAAGATCGCGAGCGTCGCGAGCGCCGGCCGGGCGAGCGGCAGGTAGATGCTCCGGAAGATCTGCCACGGGTTGGCACCGTCCACGCGCGCCGCGTCGGCGAGCTCCGCGGGGACCGCCAGGAAGAACTGGCGCAGCAGGAAGGTGCCGAACGCGCCGCCCAGCCACGCGCCGACCCACAGCGGCTCCTGGGTGCCGTAGAAGCTGCCCGTCGGGCTGAGCGGGTTGGGCAGGCTCCGCCACAGGATGAAGTTCGGGACGAGGACGACCTGGGTGGGGATGATCAAGGTGGCCAGCAGCAGCGCGAACAGCGGGCCGCGGCCCCGGAACGGGATGGCCGCGAAGGCGTAGGCCGCCATCGAGCACGTCACCAGCTGGCCCGCGGTGTTGAGCAGGGCCAGCTTGAGCGAGTTGAGGAAGAAGGTCCCGAAGGTCACGCCCGGCAGGGCGTTCCACATCGTCGCGTAGTTCTCCCAGTGGGGGCCCGTCGGGAGGCTGAGCGGCGGGGCGCCAAACACCTCGGCGCGGGTCTTGAGCGAGGTCATGATCATCCACAGGAACGGGATCATCATCAGGATCCCGCCGGCGATGAGCACCGCGTAGAGCAGCGTCCGCCGGCTGCGGCGGATCGCCACTCGGCGGGCGGGCAGCCGCCGGCCGAACCGGCTTCGCGCGAGCGTGACCGCGACGACCTGGGCGCCCGGCGTGGTCACTGGTAGTGCACCCAGCGCTTCTGCGAGCGGAAGTAGATGACGGTCAGGACCGCGACGATCATGAACAGGATCCACGACGCCGCGGCGGCCTCGCCCATGCGGAAGAACTTGAAGCCGCTCTCGTAGATGAAGTAGACGATCGTGATCGTCGCTTCGGTCGGCTTCCCGGGCCGGGCCAGGATGTAGACCTGGTCGAACACCTGGAACGACCCGATGAGCGACAGGATCCCGGTGAAGAACAGGCTCGGCGTGAGCATTGGCAGCGTCACGTGCCGGAACCGCGACCAGCGCGCGGCGCCGTCCACCGACGCGGCGTCGTAGTACTCCTGCGGGATCGCCTGGAGGCCCGCGAGGAAAATGATCACGTTGATCCCCAGACCCTGCCAGATGCTCATCGCGATGATCGCGGGCATCGCCCAGAACGGGTCGGTGATCCACTTCTGGGGCGGGATCCCCACGACCCCGATGAACTGGTTGAGGAGTCCGCTCGCCGGGCTGTAGATCCACGCCCACACGAGGCCCACGGCCGTCGCAGAGGTGACGACCGGCAGGAAGTAGGCCGTGCGGATGAGCGCGATCCCGCGCAGCGGCTGGTTGAGAGCGAGCGCGAGACCGAGCGCGAGCGCCATGCCGATCGGCACCGACAGCAGCACGTAGAACGCCGTGTTCCGCAGCGACACCGTGAAGCGCGAGTCGTTGAGCAGGTTGGCGAAGTTGTCGAGCCCCACGAACTGGGGCGGGGTCAGCAGGTCCCACTTCGTGAGGCTGATCCCGAACGAGGCGAGGATCGGCCCGGCGGACAGCAGGGCCAGGCCGATGAGGGTGGGCGCCAGGAACAGCAGGGCCCACCACCCCTCGCCCGAGCGCGGCCCTCGACGCCGTCGGGGTGCGACGGCGCCGAGGCGGATCGGCAGGGCCATGGACGGCTAGTTGCCGGCCAGCTGGGCGTTGAGCTCCGGCACGACGGCTGCAAGGGCGTCCTTGGCCGTCTTGTCCGGGGCGTTGAACACGTGCGTGTCGAGCTCGTTCTGGAGGGTCGTCGAGAACTCGTCGTAGCCCTTGAACGACGGCTTGAGCTTCGCGTACGAGAGGCTGTCGGCGAACACCTGCGCCCCGTCGAACGATGACGCGTACGGCCCGGCGAGGACCTCCTTGTTGACCGGCAGCGACGCCTTGAGCTGCATCAGCTGCTCCTGGGCGGCCGGGCTGGCCAGATACTTGACGAACTCCCAGGCGGCGTCCGGGGCCGGCGAGCCCTTGTAGACGACGGCGCCCGTCGGGTTGACCGAGGTGAAGCGCCCGGCGGGGCCCTTGGGCAGTGGCGCGACGCCGAAGTTGATGCCGGCGGCCGTGTGCGTCGGCACCAGCCACGAGCCGTTGGCCTCCATCGCGGCCTGCCCCTGCTCGAACGCGTCGCCGGTCTCGGCGGACACGGCAGGGTCGGGCATGACCTTGTCCTTCCAGATCAGGTCCTGGAGGAACTGGATGCCGCCGGCGGCCTGATCGGTGTCGAGGACCGTGGACTTGCCGTCCGGGGCGAGGACGTCGCCGCCGTTCTGCCACACCGCCGACAGCCAGAAGTTCTCCATGTCGGTGGTCTCGGTGTAGAAGCCCCACTGGTCGACCTTGCCGTCGTTGTTGTCGTCCTTGGTCAGCTGCTTGGCGACCTCGGTGAACTTGGCCCAGTCCCAGGTGTCGTCCGGGTACGGAATGCCGGCCGCGTCGAACATGGCCTTGTTGTAGTACAGGACGATGGTGTTCAGGTCGCGCGGCAGGCCGTACTGGCCGCCATCCGCGGTGGTGAAGTCAGCCACGCCCTGGTCGGCGAGCTGGGTCAGGTCGTACCCGTCCCGGTCGATCATCGGCTTGAGGTCGAGCAGCACGTCGCGCGACTGGTAGTCGGGGAACAGCGGGCCGTCCATCGCGAACACGTCGGGTGCCGCGCCGCCGGCGAAACCCGTCTGGAGCTTGTCCCAGTAGGCGTCCCAGTCGGAGACGTCGACGTCGACGGTGATGTTCGGGTTGGCCGCGTGGAACGCCTCCGCGATCGCGGTCTGGCTGGCGATCTCCTGGGGGTCGCCCCAGATCGAGTACCGGATCGTGGCGGGCGGGCCGGTGTAGCCGGCCGCGCTGGCCGCCGGCGACTCGCCGGTCGCGGCCGAATCGGCCGGCGCTGCCACGCTCGGCGCGGCGGCCGACGGGGCGGCGGGGGTGCCTGACGGGGTGGTGCTGCTGCCGCAGGCCGCCACCACGACCGCCAGCATGACGGTGAGGAGCGCGGCGCCGAGCCGGCGCGGGCCCTGGGTTGTCGCGATCATGGATGGCCTCCTCCTGTCGTTCACGAGATCCAGTCGGGTGCGGAGCCGCCGAGCCACCCGGGGAGCCACTCCCCCTCGGCGGCGATCAGCTCGTCCGTCAGCTGCCACGCCTCGTCGAGCGTGAGCCGGGCCTGGACGATGGGGTCGGTGAGCACGGCGTGGTAGACGAGGTCGCGCTCCTGGTCGAGGGCGGCGCGGACCGTCAGCTCCTGGCAGTCGACGGCGGGCCGCGTATAGGCCGCGCACTGCGGTGGCAGGGCGCCGATCGGGGTCGGGTGGACGCCCAGGCCGTCGACGAGCGCGGGGACCTCGATGCACGCGTCGGGGGCGAGGTTCGAGATCATCGCGCCGCCGTCGTTCATGACGTTGGCGACGATCCGGGCCGGCTCCCCGGTCGCGATGGCGTTGATGATCACCGCCGCGTACTCGCCGCTGCGCTCGATCTCGAACGGCTCGCCGGCATCGAGCATCTGCTTGGTCTCGGCGTACTCGTCGAGGTTGTGGGCGACGCGGGACAGGTACTCCCCGATCGGCACGTGGAACGGCTCCACCTGGCCCTTGGGGATGAACCACGGGTTGTACTCCGCGTGGTGCTCGGACGACTCGGTGGGGTACCAGCCGAAGCGCTGGAACAGGTCGGCGCGGACGAGGTCGTCCTCGGGGACGCGGCCGGCCTCGACGAACGCCTCGAGATCGGGGTAGAGGTCGCGCCCGCGGTGCTCGAGGCGCAGGACCCAGGCGAGGTGGTTGACCCCGCCCGACAGCGAGTCCACCTCCCCGAACGGCACGCCCACGTACTCAGCCAGCCGGTGCACCGTCCAGTAGACGGAGTGGCACAGGCCGACCGTGGGGAACGCGAGGGCCTCGTCCACGGCGCGGACGAGCATGCCCATCGGGTTCGTGTAGTTGAGGAACAGCGCGTCGGGGCAGACGTCGGCCATGTCCGCGACGATGCCAAGGACGGCCGGGATCGTGCGCAGGCCGCGCATGACGCCGCCGACGTTGATGGTGTCGTTGATCGTGTAGCGGAGCCCATGCTGCTCGGGGATGTCGAAGTCGATCTGGGTTGCCCGTGCGCCGCCCACCTGGATCGTGTCGATGACGAAGTCGGCGCCCTCGAGCGCGGTCCGGCGGTCGAGATGGCCGGTGATCGTCGGCGCCGCGCCCAACGCGCCCGCGGTCCACTTCGCCATCCGCTCGGCGGTCGCCAGCCGGTCGCCGTCGATGTCGTGCAGGACGAGCTCGGCGTCACGCAGGGCCTCGAACGACAGGATGTCGCCCAGCAGGTTGCGGGTGAACTCGACGCTGCCCGCGCCCACCAGCACGATCTTGGTCATCGAACGGCCTCCTCGCCGACGGCGGCGCCCGCGCCGAGGATGTGGCGCAGGCCCTGGCTGTGGTACCGCTCGATCCAGTCGGGACGATCGGGGTTCGCACCGCGCCGGCGCGCGAGGGCGAACGCCAGCAGCGCGATCGGTGGCACCGCGCTGAGCGGCGCGTGGTCCTCGGCGGCGTCGGCCGGCAGCGGCAGCAGCACGGACGTCTCGACCAGCCGGGCCGGTCCCACCTCGATGGTCCGCGCCCCCCATTCGGCGGCGTGCGCCAGGAGGTCCGCGATGGCCGGGCGGGCAGGCCCGTCGGGCGCCAGGGCGATGACGACCGCGTCGGGCCCCAGCATCGTCGCCGCGCCGGAGGTCATCTCCCAGACCTCGGCGCCCTCGGCGTGGACGAGGGCCATCTCCTTGAGCTTGAGCGCGGCCTCGAGGGCGGCCGGGTAGCCGACGCCGCCGCCGGTCACGAACAGGTGGCGGGCGTCGACCAGGCTCGAGGCGATCGGCTCCACCAGCGGCTCGGCGGCCGCGATCGCGGCCTCGGCGGCGTCCGCGGCCGCCAGGATGCGGTCGCGCTCGGCGGTCGCCGGCTCCGGCCCCAGGAGCTCGAGCAGCACCAGCTCCGTCGCCACCAGGGTCGCCGAGAACGTCTTGGTCATCACCGGCACGGTCGACGTGCCGCCGGCCGACGTGACGACGTCGGACGCGACCCGGGTCAGCGTGGAGTCCGGCACGTGGACGACGCCGGCCATCGGGGTTCGTCCGCGCACGGCCTCGGCCACCGCGACGACGTCCTTGAACTCGCCCGAGGACGAGATCCCGACGATCGCGTCGTGTGGCCCGAGGTCGGGCGGGTAGGTCAGGAACTCAGCGGCCGTCATCGCGACCACCACCGGATCGTCGGGTCCGGCGCGGTGCCGGTAGAGCGTCGCCGCGGCCAGGCTCGAGTGGTAGCTGGTGCCGTTGCCGATCACGTGGATCCGCCGGATCCCCGCCCGGTTCCAGCTGCCGGCGATCCGCCGCGCGTCGGCGCCAGCGCTGCCGAGGGTCGCGCGAATCGCGGCCGGGCCCTCGCGGATCTCGCTGGGGACGATGCCGTCGATCATCGCGAGGGTCCTGCCGACGCTGCGCCGCCCATCGCGGACGCGGCGGGCCGAGGGCGGTCCTCGCGACCGCTCGCCGTCGCCGCCTCGACCTGCACCCCGCGTCGGCGCAGCGCGTCGAGGGTCGCCGCGGGCGTCGCGTCGTCGGTGATCACGACGTCGACCTCGTCCAGCCCGAACACGTAGCCGGGCGCGACCTGCTCGAACTTCGAGGCGTCGGCGAGCACGACCACCGAGCGTGACATCCGCCGCAGCGCCCGGTCGGTGAGGATCTCGGGCACCGAGTCGTTCATCAGGCCCTGCTCGAGGCTGATGGCGCCGATGCCCATGAACAGTGTGTCGGCGCGCAGCTCCTGGGACGAGAGCTCGGCGAGGTGCCCCAGCATCGAGTGCATCCGCGGACGCACGACGCCGCCGAGGACGATGAGCTCGATCCCTTCGCGATCCAACAGCACGTTGGCGACGTCGAGCGCGTTGGTGATCACCGTCAGGCGACGGTCGGCGATCTCGCGGGCGAAGGCGAGGGCGGTCGAGCCGCTGCCGATCGCGATCGTCGTGTCGTCGGCGACGCGCCAAGCGGCGGCCCGGGCGATTGCCCGCTTCGCGTCGAGATGGGGGTCCAGGCCGGTCGAGGCGGCCGAGCCCGGGCTCAGCGCGGCGCCGCCATAGGTGCGGACCAGCCGGCCGTCGCGAGCCAGGCGCTGCAGGTCCCGCCGGATCGTCGAGGGCGTGACGCCGAGGTCGTCGGCCAGCTCGGCGACGCTCGCCCGGCCGTCGGCACGCAGGTGCTCGACCAGGCGCGCGCGACGCTCCGTCTCCCGCATGCCCGGATCTTGCGCAAGCGCGCGCACATTGTCAACGCTGTTGCGCGAACCGCGCAACGATGACGCTGTCGTGCGCAAAAGTTGCGCACGAGCGCGTCCCACGCCTACGATGCCGCCGTGGCCTACCTGCTTGGCGTCGTCCGCGGCCTGGGCGCGTGCAGCTCGCCGGGCGGCACCTTCACCGTGCTGGCCCTCGACCACCGCCAGAACCTCCGCAAGGAGCTCCGTCCGGCCGACCCCGGGTCCGTGACCGACGCCGAGATGGTCGACTTCAAGCGCGCCGTCGTTCGCGCCCTCGGCACGACGGGCACGGGCGTCCTCCTCGACCCGGAGATCGGCGTCGCGCCGGCCATCGCCGACGGATCCCTGCCGGGCCGCGCCGGCCTCATCGTGGCCGTCGAGGCGACGGGGTACGAGGGTGCCAGCGGCGCCCGGGTGAGCCGCGTCCTGCCCGGCTGGAGCGTGGGCAAGATCAAGCGCCTCGGTGCATCGGCCGCCAAGCTGCTCGTCTACTACCATCCCGATGCCCCGAACGCGGCCCAGCAGGAGCGCCTCGTCGCCCAGGTCGCCGAGGCGTGCCGGGCCGATGACCTCGCGCTGTTCCTGGAGCCGCTCTCGTTCGGGCTGGATGGCGCGAAGCTCGTCGGCGACGACCGGCGCCGGGTGGTGATCGAGACGGCTCGTCGCCTGACGGCGATCGGGGTCGACGTGCTCAAGGCGGAGTTCCCGTACGACCCGGGCGTCGCCGACGAGGGCCGCTGGCGCGAGGCCTGCGCCGAGCTCGACGCGGCCACGCCGGTGCCGTGGGTCCTGCTGTCGGGGGGCGTGGACGACGCGACGTTCGAACGCCAAGTGCGCGTCGCGTGCGAGGCCGGCGCCAGCGGCGTGCTGGTCGGGCGATCGGTGTGGGCCGAGTCGGCCGCGATGGCGCCGGCCGATCGCGACCGGTTCCTTGCGGGCGAGGGCCGGGCTCGGCTGCGGCGGCTGACCGAGCTCGTCGACGCGGTCGGGGCGCCGTGGCGGGCACGGTGGGCGGCGGCTCGACGGCCCGAAACGCCCGAATCCGGCTGGTACGAGCGGTACTGACGTGGCCCGGGACATCGACCTCCTCGTGGTCGGCGAGGTCAACCCCGACGTCGTCGTCTGGGACCGCGACCCGCGCCCGGTGTTCGGCCAGGCCGAGCAATTCGTCGAGGGAATCCGGCTGACGATCGGCAGCTCGTCGGCGATCACGGCGTGCGGCGCCGCTCGCCTCGGGCTGGCGGTCAGCCTGGTGGGGGTCGTCGGGGACGACGCGCTCGGTCGGTACACGCTCGAGGCGCTGACGGACCGGGGGGTCGACGTCTCCGCCTGCCGCGTGGCCGAGGGTCGGGCCACCGGCGCCTCCGTGATCCTGGGCAACGGGACGGACCGGGCGATCCTGACCGCGATGGGGACGATCGCCGACGTCCGGGCGGCCGACGTCCCGGCTTGGTTGCTGGCCCGGGCGCGGCACGTCCACGTCGGCAGCTTCTTCCTCCAGCCCGAGCTGGCCGCCGAGGTCCCGGCGCTGTTCCGGGCGGCCCACGCCGCCGGGGCGACGACCAGCCTCGATCCCAACTGGGACCCGTCGGGCGCCTGGGACGGGGGCTTCCGCGCGGCCGCGGCGGAGACGGACGTGCTGCTGCCGAACGCGGCGGAGTGCCGCGCGCTGGCGGGGGTCGAGGACCTCGAGGCCGCCGCCCGTGCCCTCGGCTCCGTCGACGGCGCGCCCGGTCGCACGGTCGCGGTGAAGCGCGGCTCCGACGGCGGGCTCGTAGTCGGTGCGGACGGCGCCGCCGCCCGCGCTTCCGCAACACCCGCCGACGCCGTCGACACCACCGGCGCCGGCGACTCGTTCAACGCCGGATTTCTGGCAGCCTGGCTTGACGGGCAGCCACTCGAGGATGCGCTCCGCCTCGCCGTCGCGTGCGGGTCGCTGTCCACGCGCGCCGCGGGCGGGACGGACGCCCAGCCGACCCGCACCGAAGCCGTGGCGGCCATGCGGGCTCCCGGTCCGGGGGCCCGATGAGCTCGTCAGGTGCCGGCGCGCCAATCCGACGCGTCGTCGGCGTCGCCCTCAACGCCGCGATCGACAAGACGGTCTCGGTCGAGCGGCTCGTCGCCGGGGCCATCCACCGGCCGGTGCTCCGATCCGTCGTGGCGGGCGGCAAGGCCGCCAACGTCGTCCGAGCGGCGGGTCACCTCGGGCTGGACGGGGCGATGGTCGCGGTGCTCGGCGGGCACGCCGGCGCCTGGTATCGCGAGGCGCTCCGGGAGCGCTCGATCGACCTCCACGAGGTCTCGGTCGACGGCGAGACTCGGACCTGCACCTCGATCCTCGACGAGTCCACCGGCGAGCTGACCGAGCTCTACGAGGCGGGCGTCCGGCTCGACGAGTCGGACTGGGCGGCGGTCGAGGCGGCGCTCCGGGCGGCGATCGGCGGTGACGGGCCCGGGACCGTGGTGGTGCTGGCCGGGAGCCTGCCGCCGGGGACGCCTGTCGACGGCTATGCGCGGCTCGTCCGGCTGTCGTCGGCCTCGGGCGCGCGTGCCGTCGTCGATCACGACGGAGCGTCGCTCGCGGCGGCCCTCGAGGCGCACCCGTGGCTCGTCAAGGTCAACGCCGCCGAGGCCGAGACCGTCACCGGGACGAGCGCGAGGACCGGGCCGCGGGCCGCGGCCGCGGCGGCCGAGCTCCGTGCGCGCGGCGCGTCGATCGCGATCGTCACCCGCGGCGTCCACGGCGCGGGCCTCGCCACGTCCGACGGAGCCTGGGACCTCGGCAACCTGCCTGCCGCCCATCGCGGCCCGTGGTCCGTCGGCAGCGGCGACGCGTTCCTGGCCGGGTTCCTCGCGGGCCTGGCGCGGCGGCAGCATGCCGCCGACGCGCTCCGCCTCGCCGGCGCCGCGGGCGCCGCCAATGCCCGCATCCCCGGTCAGGGCGAGCTCGACCCCGCCGACGTCGAGCGCACGCTCCGGGCGTGCGAGGTTACGAGCCGCTGATCTCCGGCAGCTCGCCCATCTCCCCGAGCCGGCGCCGCACGCGCGCCAGCGACCGCCGGTCGGCGAACGCGACGAACACGGTGTCGTCGCCGGCGATCGAGCCGACCACCTCCGGCCAGCGCGCCCGGTCCAGCGCCGCGGCCAGCGGGTGCGCCGAACCCGGCAGCGTGCGCAGCACGAGCATCGTGCCCGCCTCGCGCATCTCGACGGGCATGTCGCGGAGCAGCGTGCGGATCCGGTCCTCGCCGCTCGTCTCGGCCTCGCGCAGGCGGGGCGGGATGGCGTAGGCCTGGGTCCCGCCGCGGCCGGCCTTGACGAGTCCGAGCTCGGCGACGTCGCGGCTGATGGTGGCCTGCGTGGTGCGGAATCCACGCTCGCGGAGCGCCGCCGCGAGCTCCTGCTGGGTGCGGATCGGGCGCTGCTCGACCAGGTCGCGGATCGCGCGCTGGCGGAGCTGCTTCATGACCTCCACGGGCCGGCCTCAGCGTCCCCGGCTACCGGAGCAGGAAGACGGCGATGACGATGATCGCGAGCACGATCCGGTAGGCGACGAAGATCCCGTACGAATGCGTCCGGACGTAGCGCAGCAGGAACGCGATCGCGATGATGCCCGACACGAAGGCCGCGATCACGCCGGCGACCATCGGCGCCAGCTCCGCGCCGGGCACGTCGCCCTTGACGATCTTGAACGCCTCGTAGGCCAGGGCGAGCGCCGTGATCGGCGTGGCCATCAGGAAGCTGAAGCGCGCCGCGCCCTCGCGATCGAGGCCGGCGAACAGGCCCGCGGAGATCGAGATCCCGGAGCGGCTGACGCCCGGGATCAGCGCCAGCGCCTGCGCGGCGCCGATGACGAAGGCGCTGACGAACGACAGCTCGCCCAGCTTGTGGAGCCGCGAGCCCCAGCGATCGGCGAGCCACAGGATGGCAGCGCCGACGAGGAGCATCAACGCGACCAGTCCGGGCTTGCGGACGACCTCCTCGAAGACGTCGTTGAACAGGAACCCGGCGACGGCCGCGGGGATGGTCGCGACCGCGATCAGCCACGCCAGCTTCCGGTCGGGATCGTCGCGGAACGACCGGTCGCGGATCGTCGCGAAGCCGGCGGGCACGAGGCGCAGCCAGTCCTCGCGGAAGTAGGCCAGCAGCGCGGCGAGCGTGCCGGCGCTGATCACGACCGAGAACGCGAGCGACTGCAGGAACGGATCGTCCCAGCCCAAGAGGTACGGAACGAGGATGAGATGGCCTGACGAAGAAATGGGCAGGAACTCCGTCAATCCCTGGACCACGCCCATGACGACAGCCTGGAAGACCTGCTCCATCAATCAGCTCCCGAGTGGGCCGTCTGCGATCGGCGCGGATGACCGATGCAGGCGAAGGCGCTGCGGAGCACCCGAGCGAGCGCACGCCAACGTGCGTGAGCGAGGGGCGGACGCGGCAACGCACGCATGCGCGGTCAGCCGCGCCAGCCTAACGGATGAACAGAGGAGCCAAGACGAGCGAGATCGTCGCGAGCAGCTTGACCAGGACGTGGAGCGAGGGGCCGGCGGTGTCCTTGAACGGGTCGCCGACGGTGTCGCCGACGACGGCCGCCGCGTGGGCCTCGGAGCCCTTGCCGAGCACGTTGCCCTGGTCGTCCTTGAGGTGGCCGGACTCGATGTACTTCTTGGCGTTGTCCCACGCCCCGCCGCCGTTGTTGAGGACGGTGGCAAGCAGGACGCCCGCGATGGTCCCGACCATCAGCATCCCGGCGACGGCCTCGAAGCCGAGCACCAGGCCGATGAGGATCGGCGTGGCCACCGCGACCACGCCTGGCGCGATCATCTCGCGCAGGGCCGCCCGGGTGGTGATGTCGACCACCCGCGCGTAGTCGGGGCGCTGGGTGTAGTCCATGATCCCGGGCATGTCGCGGAACTGGCGCCGGACCTCGACGATGATCGTCTGGGCCGTGGTGCCGACCGCGCGGATCGCGAGCGAGCTGAAGAAGTAGACGAGCATCGCCGCGAGCAGCGCCGCGATGAACACGTTGACGTTGGCCAGGTTGACCGAGTTCAGGAGCGCCGCGCCGGGCACGCCCGCGTCGATCCGGCGGCCCTGGATCACGTTGATCTTGTCGATGTAGGCGGAGAACAGCAGGAACGCGGCCAGCGACGCGGAGGCGATCGCGTAGCCCTTGGTCAGGGCCTTGGTCGTGTTGCCGACGGCGTCGAGGCGGTCGGTGATCTCCCGGGCGCCCTGCTCGGCGCGCGAGAACTCGGCGATGCCGCCCGCGTTGTCGGTGATGGGGCCGAACGTATCCATCGCCAGGATGTAGGCGGTGGTCATGAGCATGCCCATGGTCGCGACCGCGGTCCCGAAGATGCCGCCGACGTTGACGCCGGTGTCCGACAGGAGACCCGCCTGGTTGCCCAGCCAGTAGCTGAGGAACAGCGCGATGCTGATGGTCACTGCGGTGACGAGCGTGGTCTCGAAGCCGACGGCCGTGCCCGCGATGATGTTGGTCGCCGGGCCGGTCTTGGACGCCTCGGCGATCTCGCGCACCGGGCGGAACGAGCCGGCGGTGTAGAACTGGGTGATGTAGACGAAGGCGACGCTCGTCGCGAGGCCGACGACGCCGGCGGCGAAGAAGTACGTCCATGTAGGCAAGCCGCCGGTGCCGGTACCGCCGTTCGTGTTCATCATCACCGACGTGACGATGGCCAGGCCGACCACGGACAGCAGGGTCGTGACCCAGTACCCGCGGTTGAGCATGTTCATCGGGTCCTCGGTCTCCTTCCCACGCACGAAGAAGATCGCGACGATGGTGGCCAGGAGGCCGAACGCGCGGACGACGAGCGGGAAGAAGATCCAGGCCTCAGGGTTCGGCCAGCCGGCCGCGACCGCGATCGTGTAGACCGCGACGCCCAGGATCATGGCCCCGATGTTCTCGGCGGCGGTCGACTCGAACAGGTCGGCGCCGCGGCCGGCGCAGTCGCCGACGTTGTCGCCCACGAGGTCCGCGACCACGCCCGCGTTCCGGGGGTCGTCCTCCGGGATGCCCTTCTCGACCTTGCCGACGAGGTCCGACCCGACGTCGGCCGCCTTGGTGTAGATGCCGCCGCCCAGCTGGGCGAACAGCGCCACGAACGAGGCCCCGAACCCGAACCCGACGATCAGGAACGGCGCCTCCTTGACGGTGACGTCCGCGACCAGCGTGTCGTACAGCGTGAAGATGCCCCACACGCCCAGCAGCGACAGGGCGACGACGAGGAACCCGGAGACGGCCCCGCCGCGCATCGCCACCTGGACGGCCTCGACGAGGCTCCGCCGGGCGGCCGACGCGGTCCGGACGTTGGACTTGACGGCCACGAACATGCCGATGATCCCCGACGCCATCGAGCACGCGGCGCCGACGAGGAACGCGAAGGCGGTCATGATCCCGATCGGCACGCCGGCCATCGACGGCACGTCCGCGACCGCGGGCGTCTCGACCAGCGTGATGACGATGCCGATGATCACGGCGGCGAACAGCGCGATGATCCCGATCGTCGTGTACTGCCGGCGGATGAAGGCCACCGCGCCCTCGAGGATCGTCCCTGCGACGTCCTGCATGGCTTCCGTGCCCTGGTCCCGCGAGAGCACGTCCCGCGCGAGGTAGATGGCGAACAGGATCGCGACGATGCCCGCGACCGGGATGATCCAGTAGAGCGCGTCGGCCATCAGGGTTTGCAGTGCCTCCTACGCGGGATACGAGACGCCGTGGTGCTGGTGCGCGGGTCCTCGCCTCGACGCGGGCCGGGCTCTCCGTCGAGCGCAGCCGCTCGCGTGACGAGGGAGGGCAATCGCCGGCGGGGCTCGGAACGCAGGGGAACCCGCGCGTCGGCAGGCGAGAGTGTATGCGTGGCCCTTCTCGGGGGTCAAACCACGTTGCGGTCCGTCCGCGGGACCGGCGACCGCCCAACCCTCCCTATACTCCCCGCTCGTGGACCGACGCTCCGGCTTTGGGTGTCTCGTCGAAGTCGCCGAGACCCTGATCCTCACGCTCATCATCTTCTTCGTCATCCAGACCTTCATTGCCCAGCCGTACCAGGTTCAGCAGAACTCGATGGAACGGACCCTCGAACCCGGGCAATACGTGCTGGTGGACAAGCTCACCCCGCGCTGGGACTCGTACAGCCGCGGGGACATCATCGTGTTCAACCCTCCGCCCGCCTGGACCTCCGACCCGACGCCGTTCATCAAGCGGGTCATCGGCCTCCCCGGCGACATCGTCTCGCTCGGGGAGGACGGCCTCGTCTACGTCAACGGCACGCCGCTCGACGAGCCGTACACGTTCACCAACGGCGCCGGCGTGCACGAGCCGACGACGACGGTCGGCGCGGATCGGTGGGTCGTGCCGGCCGGCGAGCTGTTCGTGATGGGCGATCATCGCCAGAAGTCGGCCGACTCGCGCTCCTTCGGCCCGATCAGCGAATCGAACGTCATCGGTCGCGCGTTCCTGCGCTATTGGCCCCTGTCGACGCTGGGCATCGTGCAGACCCCGTCGTACCCGGACGTCCCCTCGAGCCCCGACGGCTCGCCGGCGCCCTCGGCCGACCCGGACCTGCAGTCGGCAGCCCCCTGACGCCCCGGAGCGAGCCGCTGTCGTGACGCCCCTGCTCGTCGCGCTCGCGGTCCTCGTCGCCCTCGGCGGCATCGTGGCGGTGAGCGCACGCGAGCCGAGATTCGCCGTCCTCGGGGTGATCATCGTGCTGGTCGGCGGGGCGTATGTCGCCGACCCGCTGCCGGGGCCGGTGGGCCTCGCGGCTCGGCTGGCCGGCGCGGTGCTCGCCGGATACCTGCTCTGGGTCGCCCTTCGTCGGGCCCCCGCGCAGACGGCGGGCTGGCACGTCGGCTGGCCCGGCGCGGCGGCCCTCGCGGCCGTCGCCTTCGTCGCGGGCTGGCTCGCGGCCGGATCGCTGGCGACGGCCCTCGGCGCGACGGTGGCCGAAGGCCCGTCGACCGCCGGGGTCGCGACGGCGCTCGTCGGCGGGTCGCCAGTGGCTCGCGCCGCCCTCGCGGCGGCGTTCTCGCTGGTCGCGCTGGGCGCGGCGCCGGTGCTCGTCGCGCGCGACGTCCTGCGGCTCGGCTTGGGGCTGCTGCTGCTGATCGCCGCGGCCGGCCTGGTCGGCAACGCGCTGGCGCCCGGCGACGACCCGGCGATCGAGCTCGGGTTCGGGATCTTCGAGGCCGTCGCCGGTGCCGCGATCGCGGCGCTCGTCGCCGCCTCGCTCCGGCTGCATTTCGACCTCGAGCTCCACGGGTCGCGCGCCCGCCAGCCGGCGATCCACCACCGGGCGACCGACGAGGCCCACCTGCAGCGGCCGGCGCCGGGCGACGACCTGTGACGCTGCTCGCCCTGGTCGCGATCGGCGCGGTCGGGGCGGCCGTGTCGGCGTGGGGGCTGGGGCGGGGCGGGCGCCTGGCCGAGATCGGGGCCGCCGTCGGCTGGCTCAGCCTGATCGTCGTCCTCGTCGTGGCGCTGGCCATGGAGGCGCCGCGCGTCGGCACGGGGACATCGACCGGTGGCGTCGACGCGTTCAACGGGCACTTCGTCCCCAACGACTACCTGCGGCTGGTGATCGGGCTGTGGGCGCTCGACGCGGTGCTGTTCGTCGCCATCGGCTGGCTGATCGGCGGGCTCGGCGGCCTCCGCGGGCTCCTCCCGGCCACCCTTGCGGCGATCGTCGGCGGGACCGTGGCCTTCGCCGCCACGGACCTCACGCTGGGGTCGCTGGCCGCAGGCGCCGTCGGGCTGTCCGCGCTGGCGGTGTTGCTCGTCGGTCGGGACGCCGTCGAGGCGGGTGCGCGCGAGGTGCGCGTGGCGCTGGCCGGGACCGCGGTCCTCGTCGCCGTGACAGCGGCCGCGCCGGCCGCCGCGACGCTCGTCTTCGAGGCGCTGGGCCCGATCGGCGAGGGCGGGCCCTCTCCGTCGAGCGTGCCGACCGAGGCGGGGGCGATGATCGGGCTGCTCGCGGTCGCGGTGGCCCTGGTCGTCGCGGTCCGGCTGGGCTCGATCCCGTTCCACCTGCGCGTGCCCCGACTCACCGACGTCGCCCCGCCGATCTCACTGCCGCTGCTGCTCGCGTGGATCCCGGTGCCGCTCGGCGTCGCCGCCATCGCGATCGTCGACCAGCAGCTGGCGCCGCTCGCGCTTCCCCTCGACGGCGAGCAGGCGCTGATCGTGCTCCTGGCGATGGTGACGCTGATCGGAGGCGCGCTGGCCGCGTACATCTCCGACGACCTGCGCCACGCGACGGGCTACCTCGTGATCGCCGACGGTGGGCTGGTCCTGCTCGGCTTCGCCGCGCTCGATCCGGCCGCCTGGGGCCCGACCCGGGTCTGGCTGGTCGCGCTGGCGGCCTCCAAGACGGCGGTCGCCGCGTGGTCGGCGGTGATGGAAGACCGGTTCCAGACCCGGGCGATCCCGGACCTGCGCGGCTGGCTGCGCCACTCGCCGATCCTCGGCGCGGGCCTCACGGTGGCGGCGGTTGCCACGTACGGGCTGCCCGGCTGGGTCGCCTTCCAGGCGCGGGCCGACCTCGCCGAGCTGTCGGGCAGCGGCATCGCGTGGCTGATCGCCCTCGCGGGGATCGCGACGCTGCCGACCTACGTCCGGCTGCTGCTCATCGGCACCGGTCCGGCGACCAGCCGCGTCCGGGGTGCCGCGCCGGAGCGGGTGCGGATCCCCAGGCGCCAGGAGTCGCTGCCGGTCACGGTCGAAGGGCCGATGCCGGCTGCCGGGGCCGACGCCGTTGTGACGGCTGCCGCGCCGGCCGAGGCGGGGGCAGAGCCGGCGGCCGAGGCGTCACAGGTTGACGCGGGCCCGGTCGATGCCGCGGCCGACCACCGGCGGGCGCGTCGTGCGCGAGCCGGCGTGGCGTGGACGCGCTCCGAGGCGGGCGCGATCGAGGCGTCGGTGGCCCGGCGAGCCGCGGCGGCCCTGCGGCGCGACCGGACCGAGCTGCTGGCGGCGGCCGTCCTGGCCCTCGCGGTGCTCTCGGCCCTCACGTCCTGGGGCGCCCTGGACATCGGCGGCGCGGCGAGCGAGGCCGCACCGATCGTCTCGGGACCGTCGACCGACTGAGGCGCCCTGCCTGCCACGGGCCATCACCGGCAGTGAACGCTCTTGGCCTGAGCGTCCACGGACGACGATCCTGAGCCGCGCTCGGACCGGATCCATCCCCGCGAGCGATGGACGAGCCTCGAATCTGCGCCGATCGGAGGCCACGACCCGATAGCGTTCACTGGCAGTGATCGGGTGCGGGGATCGCCGGCGGCCTTCAGCGGTTATGCCTGCCAGGCATCGCGCGACGTGCCGCAGGGCACGAGACCCTACTCGGCAGGGGCGAGCACCCAGCGATCGATCTCGCGCTCGTAGCTGAGCAGCTCCTCGGGGCGGAACCACAGGGCGAGCTCGGCGGCCGCGTTCTCGTCGCTGTCCGACGCGTGGACGAGGTTCTGCGCGGTCTCGACGGCGAAGTCGCCGCGGATCGAGCCCGGTTCTGCCTCGTGGGGGCGCGTGGCGCCGTTCATCGCGCGCACGATCGCGATCGCGTTGGGCCCCTCGAGCGCCGCGGCGACCAGCGGTCCCGACGTGATGAAGTCGACGAGGCCGGCGAAGAACGGCTTCTCGCGGTGAACGGCGTAGTGCTGCTCGGCGAGGGCGCGGTCGACGCGCACGAGCTTCAGGCCGACGAGCTTGAGCCCGCGCTCCTCGAACCGGGTGAGCACCCGTCCGACCAGCAGGCGCTGGACGCCGTCGGGCTTGACGAGGAGGAGCGTTCGCTGGAGTTCCGGCATGGGTTCGCGCAGGCCTCTCGATCGAGCGGCGCCGACGAGCGGCGTCGCGGAGCTCATTGATTGGGCGTCGTCGCGCGAGTCCCGGCGGATCGGTGGTCCGCGAACGCGCGACGCGGGAGCACAGGGTAGCGTGCGGCGGCCGGCCGCGCGGCGGCGCTAGAGCCCCTCGTCCTCGCCGTCGTCGCCGGCGTCGTCCCCCGCAGCCTCATCGGCTGACCGGTCGGCGGCCGACGCCTCCGGCGCATCCGACGCATCGGGCGCGTCGACCGTGGTCGCCGGCGACGGGCTCGGCACGGCCGCACCCCGGGCCACGTCGTACGCGGCCCGCGCCTCGGTCTCGCGTCCCAGCAGCCGCAGGGCATCGCCTGCCACGAGCGCGATGCCCGGCTCGGACGCGTGCGGCCCGACCGCCTCCAGCACGGACTCGGCGAACCCAGGTTCCAGCCGCAGGGCCACCGCAAGGCGGAGCGAGGCCTGGGTCGAGTCGCCCGCGGCGAGGGCGGCGCGGCCGCTGGCGTACGCGTCGACAGCAGTCGGCGAGGCGGAGTCGACGGCTACCGAGTCCGGGATCAGGGACGCATCCGCATCCTCGCCACTGTCCTCGACCGGCCAGATCGAGCTGCGCGGCATGCCCGCGAACAGCGCGTCCAGCGGCTCGCCGGTCGCCTCGAGCGCCCGGTTCGCCAGCCGCCGGGCCTCGGTCGGCCGTCCCGCCGCGGCGATGGCTTCGGCCGCGATCACCAGCGCGATCGCGTCCTCGCGCCCGCGGTCCACCAGGGCGGTCGCGGCGTCGCCGGCGCCCGCGAGGTCTCCCGTGCGCCAGCGGGCCTCCGCGAGGTCGAGCAGCCCGTCGTCATCGAGCAGCGCGCGGCCGGACAGCGCCTCGAGCTCCGCGCGGGCCAACGCCAGCGAGCCCAGGCGGAGGTGCACCCGCGCCAGGCGCAGGGAGGTCGGCCGGGCCTCGGCGGAGACGGTGGGCGCGGCCTCGCCGGCGTGGGTCATCGCGGCAACCGGAGGTGGCGCTCGAGCCCGCGCAGGTGGCGCGCAGGGGCGACCACCGCCATCCGGAGCGCCTCGTCGCGGAACAGCTCGCCCGCCAGGCGGGTGACGTCCGCCGACCGTACCGCGTCGACCGACTCGAGGGCCTCGTCGAGCGTGAACACCCGGTCGTGGAGCGCCTCCTGGCCGCCGATCCACGAGGCAAGGTGGCGCGTGTCGTCCATGCGCAGCTCGAGCCCGCCCGAGAGGTAGGCCTTCGCCTTGGCCAGCTCGTCGTCGGGGATCGGGTCGTCGACCATCCGGACGAGCTCCGCCAGGATCGCCTCGATCGCCGCCGGCAGCTGGTCAGGGTCGACGCCCGCGGAGACCTCGAGCGCCCCCGAGTCCGCGTACTCGACGATGCCCGAGCTCACGTCGTAGGCCAGGCCCTTCTCCTCACGCACGCCGAGGAACAGGCGGCTCGACATCCCGTCGCCGAGCACCCCGTTGAGCACGGCGAGCGTCCAGGCGTCGGGATGGTCGCGGCGCAGGGCGGGCACCGCGATCGCGAGCTGTGCCTGCGACGTGTCGCGCTTGCCGGTCAGGACGCGCGGTCCCGCGGGCAGGACGGGGGCCGGATCGAAGCCCGGCAGGGCGCCATTGCCCGTCCCGAAGGCCGCGGCCGCAAGCTCGACGGCCTCGTCGTGCTCGAGATCGCCGGCGACGGCGACGACCGTGTTGGCCGGGCGGTACATCGCCCGCCAGAACTCGCGGATCGCGCCCGTGGGCAGCGCGCGGATGCCGGCCTCGTCGCCGCAGATCTCCCGGCCCAGCGGCCCCTCGCCGAACAGGGCCTGCTGGATGAGCATCTGGGCGTACTCGGACGGGTCGTCGAAGTAGGAGCGGATCTCCTCGACGATGACCGTGCGCTCCTGGTCGATGTCGGCGTCATCGAGCGTCGGATGCACGATCAGCTGGCCCAGCACGCCCATCGCCGTGCCGGCCTCGCGGCGCGGGACGCGCGCCCAGTAGACGGTCGATTCGCGGTCGGTGGCGGCGTTCGCGGACCCGCCGACCCCCTCCACCGCCTCCGAGATCGCGCGCGACGACGGGTACCCGGTCGTACCCTTGAACGTGAGGTGCTCCATGAAATGGGCGACGCCCGCCTGCTCGGCCGACTCGACCCGCGACCCGGCCAGCACGTAGGCGGCGATCGACACCGATCGTGAGCCCGGGAGGCGGGCGGAGATGACGCGCGGCCCTTCGGCCAGCTTGGTCCTCTGGAACATCGGAGCGGATGGTAGCCCCAAACGACGGACCGGCGGCCGTCGGCCGCCGGTCCGAGGGGCTGCGTGGATGGGGGCGTCAGGCGGCCGGCGCCGGGTTGACGATCGTCAGGTACCAGTTGGTCAGGAAGAACACGAGGAACAGGATCGCGACGACCCACATCAGCGGGTGGATCTCGGAGGTCTTGCCCTTGACGAGCTTGATCATCACCCAGGAGATGAACCCGGCGCCGATGCCCACGGTGATGTCGTAGGTGAGCGGCATCAGGATCATCGTCAGCAGGGCGGGGATCCCGTCGTCGACGTTGGCGACGTCGATGTCCTTGATCTGGGTGAACATCAGGTAGCCGACCAGGATCAGGGCCGGGGCGGTGGCGACGGCCGGAACGATCCCGGCGATCGGCGACAGGAAGATCGCCAGCAGGAACAGGACGCCGGTGACGATCGAGGCGAAGCCGGTTCGTCCGCCTTCGGCGACGCCAGCTGCCGACTCGATGTACGTCGTGTTGGAGCTCACGCCACCGGCACCGCCCGCGACGGCCGCCAGGGAGTCGACGAACAGCACGCGACCGACCCCCGGGACCGAGCCGTCCTCCTTGGCGAGCCCGGCCTCGGCGGCCACGCCGGTCACCGTGCCCATGGTGTCGAAGAAGTCGGTGAGCATGATCACGTAGATCACGGTGATGGCCGTGATCAGCGGGAGGACGCTGAAGACCTCGGTCAGGTTGAACTGGCCGAGCGTCGAGAACGACGGGGTGAGCGTCCACGTGGTCGGCAGCGTCTGCACGCCCGTGGCGATCGCGAGGACGGTCGTGACCAGGATGCTGATCACCAGCGCGGCCTTCACCTTCCGCACCCACAGGATGATCGTGAGGATCAGGCCGACCCAGAACACGAAGTCGGCGGCGGCGCTCGGCAGGTGGAACGTCACCAGGGTCGCCGGCGCGTTGCTCACGACGAAGCCGCCACCGGCGAACCCGATGAACAGGATGAACAGGCCGATGCCGACACCGATCGCCTTCTTCAGCGCGAGCGGCACCGCGTTCATCACGGCTTCCCGGAAGCCCACGACGACCAGCAGCGTGACGACGAGGCCTTCCCAGACGATGACGCCCATCGCGCCGGCCGGCGACAGGCCGCGGCCGGTCAGGGAGAACGCGACGATCGCGTTGATGCCCAGGCCCGCGGCGAGTGCCAGCGGGTACTTGCCGATGAGGCCCATGGCGATCGTCAGGATCCCGGCGATCAGGGCGGTCCCGGCGGCGAGCGCCGGGGCGGTGAACGCGGGGTTCTGGGGGACGGTCGGCTGGCTGAACCCGGCCATCAGGATGTTCGGGTTCAGGAAGATGATGTAGGCCATGACCATGAACGTGGTCAGGCCGGCCCGGGCCTCGGTGCCGAGCGTGGTGCCACGTTCGGCGATCTTGAAGAAGTTGTCGATCCCGCTGCCCCGGCTGGGCGCGGGGGCAGCCTCCGTTGCGGCGCTCATCGCGTCTGCAGCTCCTCCCTCGATGTCGGCTTCCAGGCTCCCTCGCCTGTCCACGGGGACGTCCCGCGGACGCAAGCGACGCTCCCCTACTCCTCGGCCCCCTCCAGGCCCAGGAGCTCCATCTGCACGAACCCGCTAGTGTCGAACTCAAGCTGGCGTGGCGCGGCGGGTCCATCGTCCTCGCCGGTGCCACCGGGCACGAACTCGATGACCACCTGCTCGTCGCCCTGCACGAGCGTGTACACGAGCAGCTGGTCGGGGCGGGTCTCGAACTCGAGGTGCTCGAAGGAGTCCACGTTGATCGTGATGGCGATCGGCGTGAAGTACGTCGACACGTCGGGCTGGTCGGCCACGATCCGCTCCACCCAGCCCGTGCCGTGCGCGACCACGTCCCGGCCCCTGAGGTACCGGTAGGACACGGTCTGCTTGAGGATCGGACGCAGGAGGTGCTGCAGATCGGTGGCGCTCGTCACCAGGCCCTGGTTGACGAAGAACTTCGCGGGCGGTTCGCTCGACACGGTGGACTCCACCTCGTGCTTCGAGGGGCAGCGGGAGCGGCGCGCCGCGCCGCCCTCCCGGGGAACGGCCCGACGGCGCGAATCCTAGCGGACCGGTGACGCGGCGAATGGCCGAGATCGCACGGGGCCTGCCGGGCTCGAGATAGAGACGGGACGCGTGGTGGCGCGTGTCCCGCGGCCATGCGCTTCTCGAGCCGGGCCGACTACGCGCTGCGCGCGACCCTCGAGGACCCCAACGCCTGGCACTGAGCGTCGCGCGAGCTCGTGCTAGCGACCGGCCGCTCCGCCCAGGAGCTGCCGCGCCACCTCGGCCGCCTGGTCGCGGATCTCGGGGATGGCCAGGGTCTCCCACACGACACCCTTGCGCAGGGCGCCGATCGCGTAGGCGGCGAACGCCGGCTCGCCGGTCCGATTGAGCACCCGGCCGGTGGCCGGATCGACATCGATGGCGATGCCGACCGGGCCCGGCCGCAGGTAGCCGTCCGCGATGGCGGCGCCGAGCAGCGGGTTGGCGCCGGCGTCCTGGTCGGGGCCCACGGCGACGACGATCCGGTCGACCGTCCACGTGGCCGGGCCGGCGACGATCCGGAGGCTGGCCGCGTCCGCCTCGACCCGCTCGATGGCGGCCGCCTGCACCGCGAACCGTCCCTCCCCGATCCAGCGGTCGAGGTCGCGCCCGATCTCCGCCGCAACCCGGTGGCGGTGGATGTCCCACAGGTGCCGGTGGTGCGCGAGGAAGGTGCGCTTCAGCGTGTCGTCCATCGCCATCCACAGGCGCTGACCGATCGGACGCAGCGAGTCGACCGCCCGCGGCCAGTCCGGGCCATACGACGCGATGCGCTCGACCGCGTCGTCGAGCGGCGAGTCGAAGGCGAGGAACTCGTCGACGGTGAACACCGGTTCCGGGAGGCGCGGCCGCCATGGGTCCTCGTGGGCCCGCGGCAGGTCGCCGTGCCGCGACAGCGCGACGACGGTCGCCCGCGGATGCGCGTTGAGGATGGAGCCGGTGACGTCGATCGCCGTCAGGCTGCTGCCGATGACCGCGATCGCGTCGCCGTCGCGGACGGCGTCGAGGGCGCCGGTGGCCCAGGGGTCGAGGATGATGCGCGGGTCGCCGGCCCACGCGTCCAGGTAGCCGAGGCGCGGCGGGAGCTCGACGCCCGTCGCGAGCACCGTCGCGTCGGCGTCGATCAGCTCGCCCGTCGACAGGGTCAGCCGGACGCCGCGGTTGCCGCCGGTGTGCGAGGAGCCGCCCGCAATGGCGTCCATTCGCACCACCGTCGCGCGAACGTGCCGCAGCGTCGCCGGTGAGCCGGCGACGGCCTCCTCGAGCACCACCCGCAGGTACCGCCCGTAGTCCACCCGGCGCAGGAACGCCTCGCCCGGGACGCCCGCCCAGGACTGGAAGTGATCGGGCTTGCCGACGATCGCGCTCATCGAGACCGCCGGCACGTTGAGGCGGTGCCAGGGATCGCCGGTCGAGTACGCCACGCCCAGCCCGAGCTCGGGCCGCGGCTCGACGACAACGACCTCCAGCGCGGGGCCACCCTGGCGCAGCAGGTTCGCGGCGACCAGCGCCCCGGACGCCCCGCCGCCCGCGATCGCGATCCGGGTCCCGCTCGGCCCGCCGTCCTCGCCCGCGCTCATGCCCCCGACTGTGCCACAGAACGCCCTCCGCGAGCGCACGGCCCGGCCGGGTTGACCGCATCGCGCCGACGCCGGCCTTGCCCTCGCCATGCACACCCAGCGATCAGCGGGAACCCGACCGCCGCTGGGGCCCGGAACGGCGTGGGCCGGACGGGGCACCCGTATCATCCGCGCATGCTCCTCGCGGTCGACATCGGGAACACCAACGTCACGCTCGGGCTCATCGCGGAGGGCGCGATCGTCACCACGCGGCGCGCGGGCACGCCCAGATCCGCCACGGCCGACGAGCTGGAGCTGCTGCTGGCCGGCCTGATCGGGCTCGACGGGCGCACGCTCGCCGACGTCTCGGGCCTCGCGGTCGCGTCGGTCGTCCCCGCCCTGACCGCTACGACCGAGGCCATCGCGAATCGCCACGGGATCCCGATCCTCGTCGCCGCGGCCGGGAACGTGCCGCTGGCCGTCCGGGTGGACCGGCCGCGCGAGGTCGGCGCCGACCGCCTGGTCAACGCGCTCGCCGCCGCGCGTCTGTACGGGACGCCGGCCGTGGTCGTCGACTTCGGGACGGCGACGACGCTCGACTGCGTGGGCATGGACGGGGCGTACGTCGGCGGGGCGATCGCGCCGGGGCTGGAGCTGGGCCTCGAGGCGCTCGCCGCCCGCACGGCGAAGCTGCCGCGGATCGAGCTCCGGACGCCCGACCGTGCGATCGGCCGGGACACCGTCAGCGCGATGCAGTCCGGCACGGTGTTCGGCTACCAGGCGCTGGCCTCGGGGCTCCTCGCGAAGGTGCGCGCCGAGCTGGCGGAGGCGGCGGGCACCAAGCCCGAGGACGTCCGGGCGATCCTGACCGGCGGCCTGTCCGCCGCGCCATGGGCCCGTGGGATCGAGGGCGTCGACGTCATCGACCCCGACCTGACCCTCAAGGGCCTGGCGATCCTCCACGCCGAGGTTGCAGGCGGGGCGACGATGGAGGCCGGCCGCCGGTGACCGACGAGGAGCCCGCGAAGGGCGGCCGCCTCGCCGGGCGGCTCATCGGCCTCGGCGTCTGCGGGTCCATCGCCGCCTACAAGTCGGTCGAGCTGCTCCGGCGCCTGACCGCCGAGGGCGCCGACGTCGTCGTGATGCTCACGCCGTCCGCGACGCGCTTCGTCGGCCCGCTGACGTTCCAGGCGCTGTCGCGTCACCCGGTCGAGACCGACGTCCTCGACCTGCTGCCGGACCAGCGCATCGGCCACATCGTGATCGCCGACACGGCAGACGCCATCGTCGTGGCCCCGGCGACCGCCCGTTGGCTGGGCGCGATGGCCGGGGGCATCGCGGACGACGCGGTGCTCGCGGCCTGCCTCGCGACGTCCGCGCCGGTCGTCGTGGCGCCGGCGATGGACGGCGACATGTGGACGCACCCGGCGACGCGCATCAACGTCGAGCGCCTGCGGCGGGAGTTCGGCTACCGGGTCGTCGAGCCGGGGGCGGGCCCCCTGGCGTCGGGCCAGTCCGGCATCGGCCGGCTCGCGGAGCTCGACGACATCATCGACGCCGTGGTCGCGGCCATCGGCGACGGGCCTATCCGCCAGCCCGATGCCGCGGCGCGCCCGCCGATCGTCGACCGCCTGGGCGCCGTCGACCTCGAGGGCCGCCGGATCGTCGTCACGGCCGGCGGCACGGCCGAGCCCATCGACCCCGTGCGCTACATCGGCAACCGCAGCACCGGCAGGATGGGGATCGCGATCGCCGAGGCCGCCCTCGCGAGAGGCGCGCGCGTGACCCTCGTCGCCGGCCGCCTGGAGGTCCCGATCCCGTCCGGCATCAGCGCCGTCGCCGCCGAGTCGACCGCCGCGATGCGCGACGCCGTCGTCGAGGCCGTGTTCGTCGGCCGGGCCGACGCCCTCGTGATGGCCGCCGCCGTCGCCGACTTCCGCCCCGCCCACGCCGCCACGACCAAGCTCACCCGGGACGCCGGTCTGACCATCGACCTCGAGCCCACCGAGGACATCCTGGCCGAGGTCGGTGCGCTGGCCGGCACGCTCGACCCTCGCCCGGTCATCGTCGGGTTCGCCGCGGAGACCGGCAGCCTCGACCGGGCGCCCGACAAGCTCCGCCGCAAGGGCGCGGACCTCCTGGTCGCCAACGACGTCGCCGAGCCGGGATCGGGGTTCGGCACGGAAACGAACCGGGTCTCGATCCTGGGCGCCGACGGCTCGCGCGACGACCTGCCGCTGCTGTCCAAGCGCGAGGTCGCCGACCGGCTGCTGGACCGCGTCGCGCGCCTCCTGGACGAACGCGGAACGGCGTTGGACGAACGGGGGACCCCGGCGCAGACTGGACCGATGAGCACGGAGACGTAGTCGATGAGCGCCCAGACCGAGTCCGTCCGCCGCCTCTCCGTCGTCGACATCGCGAAGCTGTATGCCGACGGCGTGCCGATCGCGACGATCACGGCCTACGACTTCCCCACCGCGGCGCTCGTGGACGAGGCGGGCATCCCGCTGATCCTCGTGGGCGACTCGCTGGCGCAGGTGATGCTCGGCTACGACACCACCGTGCGCGTGACGATGGACGAGATGCTCCACCACACGAAGGCCGTGGTCCGGGGCTCGAAGCACGCGCTGATCGTCGGCGACATGCCGTTCCTGTCGTACTCGACGCCCGAGGACGCCGTGCTCAACGCGGGCCGCTTCCTCCGCGAGGGCGGCTCGCAGGCGGTCAAGGTGGAGGGCGGGGTGCGCAGCAGGCGCACCATCGACGCGATCGTCAAGGCCGGGATCCCCGTGATGGGCCACATCGGGCTGACGCCGCAGGCGATCAACACCTTCGGCAAGGTCCGCGTGCAGGGCAAGTCGCGCGATCAGGCTCGCTCGCTGCTCGCCGACGCGCTCGCGGTCCAGGAGGCCGGCGCGTTCGCGATCGTCCTCGAGCTGGTGCCCGGGCAGCTGGCCGCGGCGATCACCGAGCGGCTCACGATCCCGACGATCGGCATCGGCGCAGGGGCGGGCTGCTCCGGCCAGATCCAGGTCATCACCGACACGCTCGGGTGGGGCGACTGGGCGCCGAAGCACGCCCGGCGGTACGCGGACCTGCGGAGGACGATCCTCGGGGCGGTGGGCCAGTACAAGGCCGATGTCGAGGCCGGCACGTTCCCGGCCGAAGCGGAGACCGTGCTGATGGACCCCGCGGTGCTCGACGAGGTGCTGGGCAGGTCCGCTGACGATCGAGCCGCCGCACCGGCCGGGCTCGCGGGGATCCCGCTCGACCGCGACCTCTAGACCTCCGGAGCGCGATGCAGGTCGTCCGCACCCGGGCCGAGCTCCGCGCGGCCCTGGCGTCTGCCGAACGGCCGGTCGGCCTCGTTCCGACGATGGGCTGGCTGCACACCGGCCACACCGCCCTGATCGAGCGGGCGCGCGCCGAGAGCGCGACCGTCGTCGTCTCGATCTTCGTCAACCCGCGCCAGTTCGGCGAGACGTCCGACTTCACGCAGTACCCACGCAACGAGGCCGGCGATCTCGGGATCTGCGAGGCCGCGGGCGTCGACCTCGTCTTCGCGCCGCCGGTCGACGAGGTCTACCCGCCGGGCTTCGACACGACGGTGACGATGGGCGCGATCGCCAGGCCACTCGAGGGGGCGGCGAGGCCCGGGCACTTCGACGGCGTGGCGACGGTGGTCGCGATCCTGTTCGCGCTGGTCGGCGCCGAACGCGCCTACTTCGGCCTCAAGGACTACCAGCAGGTGCGCGTGATCCGGCGCATGGCGCTCGACCTGGCGCTGCCCACCGAGGTCGTCGCCCTGGAGACCGTGCGCGAGCCGGATGGGCTCGCGCTCTCGTCGCGCAACGCGCGGCTCTCGCCCGCCGGGCGGGCAGCGGCGCCGGTGATCCGCCGCGCGCTGCTAGCCGGCGTCTCGTGCATCCGGGGCGGCGATCGAGACGCCGACGCGGTCCGTGCCGAAGTCTCGCGCGTCTTGGCATCGGAGCCGCTCGCCGAGCCCGACTACGTGTCGGTCGCCGACCCCGACACGCTCGAGGAGCTGGCGACGATCGGCGACGGCGGCGCGCTGCTGTCGACGGCGGTCCGGATCGAGGGCGTCCGCCTCATCGACAATGAGCGAATCTGACCGGCGCGTTCCTGCCAAGTTCTCGATCCACGACTGTTCGCCACCGGTGAGCCCGTCGACGAGCCGCCCAAATCGTCCGTCGCGGGCTCGAGTTTGACGGTTATGGCTACCTCATGCGCGCGCACAGGACAGGGTGCCGTCCGGAGAGGCCGCGCGGCGGACGAATCATCGCCAGGCACGAAAATGCCGGGAGCCACGCCGGGTGGAGCGCCAGTGTCTGGCTGGCTAGGACGACGATCCCCGCTGCGCATCGTCCCACGCGCCGATCGCGGCTCGCATCCGGTCGGCCGCCGCGTGGTCGCCGGGCGCCAGGCGGTCGAGCCCGAGCAGTGCGGCCCCGAGCACCGGCGGTGCGTGGAGCACCGTGACCTCCGCCGACGCCGCCACGACGCGCACCAGCGACGACACGCGCGGCACGAGCAGACCCGCCGCTCCGCGGGCGAGACCGCCAGCGAGCGTCACCGGGACCGGTTCTTCCTCGAGGCTGAGGCGCCGGATCGAGGCCGTCGCGAATGCCGCCAGCTCGTCGGCGATCTCGTCGACCAGGCAAATCGCCACCGCGTCACCGTCGCGCGCGGCCTGCGCGACGACCGGCGCCAGCTCCCCCACCCGCTCGCCGTCGATCCGCCCGGCGTAGATCGCCTCGGTGACGTCGGCCGGCGTCGGCAGGCCGAAGTAGGCGGGGACGAGCGACGACAGGCTCGTCTCCGGACCCCGGCCGTCGATCGCGCGGACGGCCGCGCCGAGCCCCCACATCCCGAGGCCGGACCCGCCGCCGCGATCGCCCGCGATCTCGCCCAGCCCGGCGAAGCGCGCGACCCGCCCGTCCCGCGCGCGGCCGACGGCGTTGACCCCGGACCCGCAGATCACCGCGACCCCCCAGCCCTCGGGCGTGCCGGCTCGCAGGGCGGCGAACGTGTCGTTGAACAGCAGCGTCTCCCCGGCCAGCCGCCGGGCCCGGTACGCCTCCCCGAGGCGCTTCTCGTCCGATGGCAGGTCCATCCCCGCCAGGCAGCACACGGCGAGCTGGGCGACGGGCACTCCCGGCGTCCGCGATCCGGACAACCCGGCCTCGGCGAGCACGCGGCCCAGCAGCCCGGACAACCGGTCGAGGCCGGGCTCGAGACCCACGGCCTGGTGCGACGTCGTCGCGCCGCGCACGGCCGCCAGCAGCTCGCCGCCCGACGTGCACAGCGCGACGTCCGTCTTCGAGTTGCCGCCGTCCACCGCGAGGATGACCTCGGTCACGCGGCGAACCGCTCGAGCGCGTCGATCCTGACGAACGTCGCCCCGGCCGCCCGGAGGCCGTCGACGATCGCGGGCAGCGCGTCGAGCGTGCCCGGCGGCCAGGCGTGGAACAGCACGACGGCGCCGTCGCCCACCGCCGGGGCGCGGGCCAGGGCGTCGGCCGCCATCGCCGGGCCGGTCCGCCACGGTTCCCAATCCTCGAGCACGACGTCGGCGCCGACGTCGCGATAGCCGAGCGCCGCCAGCGTCCCCTGGACGCGCGGGTCGCCATCGCCCGCCGAGAACGGGCACCGGAACCACGGCCGCGGGTCCACGCCGGTCGTGTCACGGATGACGGCCTCGGCCTCGCGCACGTCCGTCGCCAGCCCGTCGTCGGTCAGGAGCGGCAGGCGGGCGTGGTAGAAGCTGTGGTTGCCCACGAGGTGGCCCTCGTCGGCGACGCGGCGCGCGAGGGCGGGCTCGGCCTCCACCCACCGGCCCTGGAGGAACCATGTCGACGGGACGCGGCGGTCCGCCAGCACGTCGAGGAGGCCGGCGGTCACGCCCGCGCGGTGTGGCCGGTCCGGGTGCTCCGCGTCGAACGTGAGGGCGACGCGGAACGGGGTCGACGACGCGCCGCCCGCGCTCACTTCTCGACCCCGCTGATGACGACGCCGCGCACGAACACCCGCTGGAAGACCAGGAACAGGATCACCGGGATCACCATGGTCATCAGGGTGCCCGCCTGCACGTAGGCGGGGTTGCGGTAGTGGATGCCGTTGAACTTCTGGAGGCCGACGGCGAGCGTCTGGAGCTCGGGCTTCGTGGACAGGTAGATCAGCGGGTCGAAGAAATCGTTCCACGAGTAGACGAGGTGGAAGATCGCGACTGCGATGACGGCGGGCCAGACCTGCGGCAGGATCACCGAGATCAGCGTCCGGAACGGGCCGGCGCCGTCGATCGATGCGGCCTCGTCCATGTCGCGCGGGATCGTCATCATGTACTGCCTGATCAGGAACACGTCGAAGGCGTTGGCAAAGAACGTCGGGACCAGCAGCGGCAGCCACGTGCCCACCCAGCCGATCTTGGCGAAGATCGTGTACGTCGGCACGAGGGTGACGGCCCCGGGCAGGAAGATCGTCGCGATCAGCAGCGTGAACAGGATCGACCGGCCTGGGAACCGGAACCGGGCGAATCCGTAGGCGACGAGCGTGCACGACGCGATGGTCCCGATCATCCCGATGACCGCGATCGCGATCGTGTTGAACAGCAGCCGCGGGAAGTCGATGATCGCCCACACGTCGGCGAAGTTCTGCCACGCCGGCGAGAACGTCCATGCGCGGTCGAGCGTCCGCCACGCGCCGTCCCACACGATCGGCGCCGCGGTCGGGTTCGCGGGATCGACGAACTGGCTCTGGGTCCGGCCGGGCTTGACCAGGGCCATCGGCTTGCTGCCGCCCTCGAGCGGCACGATGTAGATGTCGTAGGCCTTGCCCTGCCACTCGAACGTCTGGGGCAGCGACGGCAGGAACGGCGCGTTGGTCTCGGACAGCTGGTCGGGCGTCTTGAGCGACACCATCGCCGCCCGCAGCATCGGTGACAGGAACGCCGCGAGGACCGCGACCATCAGGAACGTCAGGGCGAACGAGCGCGTCGCGTCGCGCGGCCGCCGGGGCCGGCGCCGCCGAAGCCACGACACGCGCGCGGCCGACGCCGGGCCCGCCACCTCCTGGAGGGTCGCCTCGGCGCTCATGCCTACCGTTCCGCCGCGTAATAGACCCAGCGGCGCGAGGTCCGGAACAGGACCAGCGTGATCGCCAGGGTCACGATGAACAGCAGCCAGGCCAGCGTCGCGCCGTAGGCCATGTTCTGGTAGGTGAAGAAGTTCTTGTACAGGTAGAGGTTGAAGAACGCCGTCGTGCCACCCGGCTCGCCGGTGCCGTTGTTGATGACCAGCGGGACGAGGAAGTACTGGAGGACGTCGACGACGGCGAGGATCAGCGTGTAGAAGATGATCGGCGTCATCAACGGCAGCGTCACGTGGCGCAGGGAGGCCCACCAGCCGGCGCCGTCGATGCGGGCGGCGTCGTAGAGCTCCGTCGGGATCCCGCGCAGGCCGGCGAGGTTGACGATGATCCCGGCGCCGATGCCCCAGATCCCGATCATGACCAGCGCCGGGTAGATCACGGCGCTGTCGTTGAGCCAGTTGGGTGGATGCTGGACGCCCAGGAACTGGAGGAACTGGTTCACCCAGCCGGTCTCGAGATTGAGCATCCCCTGCCAGATCAGGACGCCCGAGACGAACGGAATCACGTACGGCAGGAAGAACAGGACCCGGAACGCACCCGGCCCCTTGAGGTTGCGGCTGTTGAGGCCGATGGCGAGCAGGAACGGCAAGATCAGGATGAATGGCAGCTGGAACAGCGCGAACCGGAAGGTGACCGCGAGCGACTCCCAGGCCTGGCTGTCGCCGAGCAGGGTCTGCCAGTTGCGGAGACCCACGAACCCGAGCGGCTCCTGCTGGTCGAGCGCGATGTTGCTGAACGTGAACGCCAGCGATGCGATCACCGGCGCGAGCGTGAACAGGAAGAAGCCGATGATCCACGGCGCGATGAACAGGTAGCCCCACAGCGCCTCGCGACGGGCGATCGGAGGCATGCCGCGGAGCTTCGGGAGCCGGCGGAACCGCGGCCGTGCGGTCTGGCCGACGGCCGTCACGGGAGGCGCCTCGGCGCGGTCATCAGGCCCTCATTGTCGACGACCCCGCCCGTCGGATGACGGGCGGGATCGAGGTGGTCACGGGATCGGTCGAAAGACCCGGCCCCTACTGCTTGTCCCAGATCGCCTGGATCTCGGAGCGCAGCGACTCGAACTCCTGGTCCATGTTCAGGCCCTGGTCGGTCTGCCACTTGGTCGTGTACTTGCCGCCCGAGCCGACGAGGCCGAGGGTCTCGTTGTAGGCCGGCATGAACGACTCGAAGTTGGGGTTGTCGGCGAACTGGATGCTGTCGATGGCAACCTGCCAGTCGGGCTTCTGGGTGAAGGTCTCGTTCTGGCCCTCGAAGAATGCCGCCTGCTCGGCGGTCCGGGCCGGCATGCCGCCGTATGCGGCCAGCAGATCCGGCGCGCCCTCGCCGAGGAGGTACGACAGGACCGTGAAGGCCTCGTCGGGATGCTTGGTGTCCTTGAGGATGCGGAACGTGTCCGCGTTGAACGCCGAGGTCACCTGCCCGTTGTAGGACGGGATGATGCCCATGTCCCAGTCGCCCTTGAGCCCTTCGAGCCCGTAGGTCGACCACAGGAAGTTCTCGCTCATCGCGATCTTGCCGGTGAAGAACGGGTAGTCCTCGGGGTTGATGTCCGGGCTGCTGAAGATCGGCCCGGTCATGCTCGTGTGGTCGGTCCACATGCTGTCGTACCAGAACTTCCAGCCGGCCTTCCACGGGTCCGGGATCTGGGCCGTCTTGCCGTCGGCGGCGGCCAGCGAGCCGGCGCCGAAGTAGGCGCCCATGCCGCGCAGGTCGTCGCGCTGGGGCTCGAAGCCCCACTGGACGATGTTGGCGGGATCGAAGCCGTCCTGGGTGGCGTCCTTGCCGTTCTTGTCGACGGTCAGGATCTTGGCGATCTGGCGGATCGTGTCGTAGTTCCAGTCGACGACGGAGCCGTCGGGCATCGTGTACTTGTCGCCGTACTTGTGCGGCGGATATGCGAGGCCGGCCTCGTCGAACAGGCTCTTCGCGTAGAACAGCACCGAGGGGTAGATCGCGAACGGGATGCCGACCTGGCCCTCGTCGAGCTTGTAGATGTTGACCGCGTCCTGCGGGAAGCCCGACAGGTCGTAGTTGTTCTTCTGGATGAGTGGCGCGAGGTCGAGCCACTGGCCGTGGAAGGCGTTGGCGCCGCCGATGCCGACCGGGCCGACGATGTCCGGGCCGTTGCCCGACGCGATCTCGGTCGCGAGGGCGTCGTTGGCGCCGGCGTACGGCACCGCCTCGAACGTGAGGTGGATGTCCGGATGGCTGGCGTTGAACTTCTCGACGACCTGCTTCTCGACCTCGACCTGCTCCGGCGCGTCGCCGCCGCCGAGGCAGCAGTACCAGCGGATCTCGGTCTGGCCGGGGGCCGGGGTGGACCCGCCGATCGCGATCGGCGTGTTCGCCGGGGCCGACGCGTCCGACGACGCCTCGGCGCCATGGGACGCGGCCTCGGATGGTGCCGACACGCCGGTTGACGGGACGGCGGTCGGCGTGCTGCCGCTGCACGCGCCGACAACCAGCGCCAGCACGGCGATGGCGGCGAAGGCTCGGGTGGCTCGCATCTGCTCCTCCTGCGAACACGGGGCCGCCGACCGTCGGCGGATCCCTAGGGTTGTCGGCGGACCGCCGCGGTCGCGGCGCCCACGGCGCCGGCATCGATGTCGTCGGTTCGGGGGCCGGAGCGGACGACGACCCGCTCCACGTAGTAGCGCGTCCGGTCGCCCCGGACGAACGAGCGCGCGAACTCGACCGGGCGGCCCGATGGGTCGTACGCCTGGCCTTCGATGCGGAGCGCCGGCCTGTGCGGCTCGACGCCCAGCAGCTGCGCCTCCCGTTGCGGGAGGGCGATGGGCTCGAGCGACTCCCGCGCCCGGGCGACCCGGGTGTCGTAGCGCTCGTTGAGCAGCTCGTACAGCGAGCCGCCCTCGAGGTCGCCGGCGAGCAGGCCCGGGAAGCGGGCCTCGGACAGGAAGACCTGTTCCAGCAGCAGCGGCTCGCCGTCGGCCATGCGCAGGCGCTCGAGGTGGACGACCGACGCGCCGATCGCGATGTCCAGCGCCTCCGCGACCGCGGCGTCGGCGGCTACGGTCCGCGCGGTGACGACGCGGGTCGCCGGGTCGTGGCCCAGCTCCTGGACCTCCTCGGTGAATGACATCGAGCCCTCGAGGTCGAGGTCGATCGGGGGCCGGGTGACGAACGTGCCCCGCCCGCGCGTCCGCTCGAGGCGGCGCTCGCGCGCCAGGTCGCTGAGGGCGCGGCGGACCGTGATCAGGCTGCAGCCGTAGCGCTCCGCGAGCTCGCGCTCCGGGGGGAGCCGGTCGCCGGGGCGCCATTCGCCCGCCTCGATTGCCGCGCGCAGGTCAAGATAGACCTGGTGGTGGAGCGGGACCGGGCCCGCCAGGAGCCGGAAGCGTGCCATGCCCGTCGCGAGCGACCTCTTGCGGTGGGACGTGGTTGGGGGCTTGCGGTCGCGAATCTTGCTGCTAACGTTATAAGCAATCTGTCAAGCCCGCGCGAGGGAGTGGATGGGCCTCAAGGTCGCGGTCGTCGGCGGCGGCAGCACGTACACGCCCGAGCTCGTCGAGGGCTTCGCGCGGCGCGCCACGGTGCTGCCGATCGACGAGCTGGTCCTGCTCGACCCCGACCCGGAACGGCTCGAGATCGTCGGCGGGCTCGCCGGCCGGATCCTGCGACGCGCGGGCTGGCCGGGGCGGCTGACGCTGACCGGCGACCGCTCGTCCGCCCTCGATGGCGCGGCGTTCACGCTGATCCAGTTGCGGGTCGGCGGGCAGGCGGCGCGGCTGGTCGACGAGACCCTGCCGCTCAAGTTCGGCCTCATCGGCCAGGAGACGACCGGCCCGGGCGGCTTCGCGAAGGCGCTGCGCACCGTGCCGCTGGTCCTCGACATCGCCGAGGAGGCCGCCCGACGCGGCGCGCCGGGGTCGTGGATCCTCGACTTCACCAACCCGGTGGGAATCGTCACCCAGGCGCTGCTGGACGCCGGGCATCACGCCCTGGGGCTGTGCAACGTGGCGATCGGGTTCCAGCGCGAGTTCGCCCGACACTTTGGGGTGGAGCCGGAGCGGGTCTCGCTCGACCACGTCGGCCTCAACCACCTGTCGTGGATCCGGGCGGTCCGGGTCGACGGCGTCGACCGCCTGCCGGAGCTGCTGGAGGCCGGCGACGAGGCCGTGACCCTGGGCGGCGACTTCCCGCTCGCGGTCGTGCGGGCCCTGGGCGCGATCCCGTCGTACTACCTGCGCTACTACTATGCGACCGACGACATCCTGCGCGAGCAGCGGGAGGGCGCCAGCCGGGCCACCGACGTGATCCACATCGAGCGCGAGCTCCTCGATCTCTACCGCGACCCGACCCTCGACCACAAGCCGGAGCTGCTGGAACGGCGTGGCGGCGCGTACTACAGCGAGGCGGCGGCGGCGCTTATCGAGTCGCTGCACACCGGCGACGGCGCGACCCACGTCGTCGACGTCCGCAACGCCGGGGCGATCCCCAACCTGCCCGACGAGGTGGTCGTCGAGCTGCCGGCGCGGATCGACCGGTCCGGGGCGACGCCGATCCCGACAGCGCCGCTGGCGCCGGAGATGCTTGGCCTGGTCCAGCACGTGAAGGCGTACGAGCTGCTGGCGATCGAGGCGGCGATCCGCGGCGAGGACCGGGTCGCGCTGCGGGCGCTGGTCGCGAACCCCCTCGTGAAAGGCGATGCCGGTGCGCTCCTCGACGCGATCATCGAGGCCAACCTGCGCTACCTCCCCCGCTTCGCCGCGACGCCGTCCCCCAGCTGATCGACGCCACCTCCGACCCCGGGCCAGACCGCTCGCCCGGATGCTGGCCGCACGACCGCCGGCTCGGACCCCGGCCCCCGGCGGGCGTTTCCGTCAATCAATCAAAGCACGCGTGTTCGTGCCGGGGGAGGCGCGCTCCAACCCCGGACGAGGCCGGCGCTGCGGCGAGAGTTTGACGGATTCGTCAACTTCCGCCCTCGCGGCGGTAAGAATTCGGCCTTCGCGCCGCCACGGATGGGACGACGAGTCGTCCTTTGACTCGTTGACAGAGGCCGCCCCGGGCCCTCGCCGCCACGCCCAGCGGCAGTGCGATGCGTATCTCGTCCCCGGCCACTCAGGCGCCCCGGATCGGCACGATTCGTGCGGATCGGCCCGAATGCGCCACCCCCGCGCACCGTTTCGTGGCGATGCGCATGCGTGTGCGCGTCAGGGTGGCGCGTGGACCGGGGCTCGGACGGGGCCGCGCCTCAGTCGAAGTGCGCCTCGGCCGCGGCTTCCAGGAAGCGGTCCATGTGCAGGAACTCCCACACGAGGGCCTTGATCAGCTCGATCTTCTCGGTGTCGGCCGCGTGGGTCTTGACCAGCAGATCGTGGACCTCGGACGCCACGGTGTACGTGTCCTCGTCGACGAGCGCCGCGAACATCCCGGCCTCGCGGATGCCGTCGAGGATCTCAGGCCGCGGCTCGTACCCGCCCGTGAGGACCATCCCGATGGCCGCGCCGTCCGGTCCGGTCTCGACGGCACCCGGGGTCGCCTCGAGCAGCGCCGCGACCTCCGTCCAACGCTGGCGTACGGCGAGATGGGCGGCGGTCAGGGTCACGATCACGTCCTCGCGGTCGCCGGGCACGATCACCAGCGACCCGGGCCCGATCCGCGACAGCATGTGGTTCGGCTCCATCGCGCCGATCGCCACGCCCTCGATCACCCGGTCGAGGTCGCGCCCCGGGCAGATCACGCGGCCCCGGACGCCCTCCAGGACCATCCCCAGGGTCGGATTGGACAGGATCGGCCGATAGGGCAGGACGCCGAGCAGCGGGATCCCGTGGCGCTCCAGCCCTCGACGCAGCGTGTCCTCGATCCCCGGCTGCTCGTCGACCCGCACCTTGTTCACGATCGCGCCCGCCACCGGCACGCCGTGGGCGCTGAAGTGGGACGCGTTGAGCACGATCTCGTCGATCGGCCGCCCGACCCCGCCCTCGGACACGATCACCGCCGGCGCGCCCAGCATCTGCGCGACGACCGCGTTGGACAGCCCGATCACCGCCCCGACGCCGGCGTGCCCGGTGCCCTCGATGACCAGCATGTCGTGATCGGCGAACGTCGCGTGGGCCGCCCGCACCTTCGACCCGAGGTCCTCGACGACCTGGCCCGCGATGTAGGCCTTCGTGAAGCCACGCGGGATGTGCACCGGGCTCATCACCGGGAACGGCTCCGGGAGGTCGAAGATCGCCTTCATCAGCACCGCATCCTCGTCGGCGGGCTGGCCGTCCTCGATCACCGTCCGCTGCCCGACCGGCTTGAGGAATCCCGTCCGATAGCCTCGCCGCCGGAACCCGTCGACCAGGCCGACCGAGGCCGTCGTCTTGCCGCGGTTCTGCCCCGTCGCAGCCAGGTAGAGGTGTCGCACGCCGGCGACCGCCGTCAGGTCCGGGGCGTCGTCTTGCGCTCGATCAGCTGCACGGCCTCGCGCAGCCGGGTGAGCGATTCCTCGTCGACGCTGTCGGGCTCGAGGTACGGGCCGAGGCGCTCCATGATGTCGGTGACGAGGCCCAGGAACACCGCCGCGTCGGCCACGAAGAACTGCGGCTCGTTGTTGTAGCGGACCATCGTCAGGCGGCCCTGCAGCACCCGCCGCTCCTCGACGTGGGCGACCTGGGTGCTGAAGTTGTGGCCCTGGATCCCGTCGGGGTTGTTGAGGAAGTTCAGGGCGTTGTCGATCGCGAGGCCGAAGCGGGCGCGCCAGGCGACGAGGCGCTCGTGGACCTCGGGCTGGATCCGGACCTCGGACACCTCCTCGAACACCTCGGGGGCGACCGTCAGGAGGCCGACCAGCGTGGTCCCCGCGCGGGCGCCGAGCATCACCTGCAGGCTGCGCTCGAGGGTGAACACCTCGGAGTCGAAGCGGGGGCTGGTGATGACGTCGGTCAGGAGGTCCTCGACGTTGTCCAGGCTGCCGGGGTCGGCGAGCGCGTTGGACAGGTGGAGGATCTCCTCCTTGAACAGGAACTTTTCCTCGTGGTCGAGCATGGCGCGGATGGTACACGCGATCGGTACGCCGCTCACCCGGACGACCTGCCTATTCGGGCGCGTCCAAGGTCAACGCCCAGGCGACGCTTCCCGTAACGCGAACGGCCCGGCTGGTGCCGGGCCGCTTCGGGACTTCAGAGGGTGACGAGACCTACGGGTAGAGGCCTCGCATCGCGGTCGCGTCGGCGACGCGCTGGACGGCGTTGAGGTAGGCGCCGGTGCGCATGTTGACGCCTTCCTTCTGCGCCTGGTCGAGGACCTCGTGAAACGCCTTGACCATGATGACCTTGAGCTTCTCGTTGACCTCGGCCTCGGTCCAGTGATCCCGGTTCAGGTCCTGCACCCACTCGAAGTAGCTGACGGTCACGCCGCCCGCGTTGCACAGGATGTCGGGGATCATGAACACGCCGTGATCCCACAGGATCTCGTCCGCCTCGGGCGTCGTCGGGCCGTTGGCGGCCTCGGCGACGATCTTGGCCTTGATCTTGTGGGCGTTGCTCACGGTGATCTGGTTCTCGAGCGCGGCCGGGATCAGGACGTCGCACTGGGTCTCGAGGAGCTCCGCGTTGCTGACGTCGTCGGCGCCGGGGAAGCCCTTGACCGTCCCGTGCTCCTTCTTCCAGGCGAGCACCCGGTCGATGTCGAGCCCGGCCATGTTGCGGATGCCGGCGGTCGAGTCGGACACGGCGACGACGGTCGACCCCTCCTCGGCCATCAGCCTGGCCGCGATCGAGCCCGCGTTGCCGAAGCCCTGGACGGCGACGGTCGACTTGGTGAGGTCCATGCCCAGGTGGCGAGCGGCCTCGACCACCGTGTAGACGCAGCCGCGGGCCGTGGCCTCGTTGCGGCCCTCGGAGCCGCCGAGGCTGATCGGCTTGCCGGTGACCACGCCCGGGACCGTGTACCCGACGTGCATCGAGTACGTGTCCATCATCCAGGCCATGATCTGGGCGTTCGTGTTCACGTCCGGCGCGGGGATGTCGCGCTCCGGGCCGATAAGGACCTCGATCTCGGTGGTGAAGCGCCGGGTCAGGTGCTCGAGCTCCTTCATCGACAGCTTCTTGGGATCGACGATGACGCCGCCCTTGCCGCCGCCGTAGGGGATGCCGACGACCGCGCACTTCCAGGTCATCCACATGGCGAGGGCCCTCACCTCGTCGATGCTCACGTCCTGGTGGTAGCGGATGCCGCCCTTGGCCGGGCCGCGCCCCAGGTTGTGCTGAACGCGGAAGCCCGTGAAGACCTGGACGCTGCCGTCGTCCATCTGCACCGGAAAGTGGACGGTGAGCTCGCGGCGTGGCTCGCGAAGGACGCGGCGCAGGCCGGGGTCGAGGTTCAGGCGGTCAGCAGCCAGGTCGAACTGCTGCTGCGCGACGTGCCAGGCGTTGATCGGCGCCGCGACGTGTTCCGTCGTCATGAACGGAGGGTCCTCTGGTGAACCGGACGGTGGACGCCGTCCTCGATCGATGGGCCGTCGTCCGGACGACCCCACGGGGACGCGCTCGCCGTCGGCCGATGAGGGGCCGTCGGGGCGGTGCGTCGCCTTTCGGGATCGGAGTATAGCCTCGGACGGCGGTTTGCCATGGGCCGGTTGTCACCTTCTCGCAACCTGACCGTCACCCTGCCGCTCCGCAGGCGTGCGGGGACGACCGTGGCCGGGGCGTGCGCCAAGCCCGGCCTCAGTGCTTGTAGATGATGACCGCGCCGACGCAGCCGGGGCCGAGGTGGGGCCCGACCGACGGCCCGATGAGCATCGTCTGAACCCTCGACGCCGCGAGCCCCGATCGCTCGATGAACTGCTCGCGGAACGCGTCGACATCGGCCTGGGTGCTGTGCAGGATCGCGGCCCGCTCGAGGGGCCTCGCGGTCAGCAGCTCGAGGACTCGTTCACGCGCCTTCTGGCGGGACCGCACCCGGTCCGCGTTCTCGACGATCCCCTCCTGGACCGTGATGATCGGCTTGATCGACAGCATCGTGCCGACCGCCGCGCGCGCCCCGCTGATCCGGCCGCCGCGCTTGAGGTACTCGAGCGTGTCCAGGGCGACGAACAGGTCGACGTCGGCCTTGCGGTGCTCGAGGACCCGCGCGATCTCGGCCGCGGACACGCCCTCGGCAGCCAGCTCCGCGCCGATCTGGGCGAGCAGGCCGACGCCCATGGACGCCGTCCGCGAGTCGACGACGTGGACCTCGCGGTCGGGCAGCATGCCGGCGGCGACCTGGGCGGCCTTGAGGGTCCCCGACAGGTCGCCCGACACGTCGACGCACACGATCCCGTCGGCGCCGGCGTCGAAGGCCGCGTTGAACGCCGTGAGGAAGTCGCCCGGCGACGCGGCGGCCGTGGTCGGGAACGGGGCGTCGGGCGCGGTCACGCGCTCCCAGAAGGCGTCCGTGGACAGGTCGACGTCGGGCCGGAAGCTCTCGGCGCCGAAGCTGACGACCAGCGGGACGACCGCGATGTCCTGCGCCGCGGCGGCCTCGGGCGGCAGGTCGCTGGCGGAGTCGGTGACGATCGCGACGTGGGACACGGTCGGCTCCTCCGTCGGGCCACGCCGGGAGGCGGGCTCAGGGTGCGCCCGATGATACGGACCGCGGTCGAGGCCGGCGACGCCTGTGCGGCAGGGGGGCGCGACGCCGTACCGGCTACGCTTTCCGCATGGCGCGTCCCGTCCTCGCGGTGATCTTCGGCACGTTCACGCTGCGACTCGCGACCGGGATCACGGGCGCGATGCTCATCTACTACTACGCCGCGTTCCCGCAGTACGGCGGCGAGCCCGTCGATCCCCGTACCGTCGGCGTCCTCGGCGCCCTGTTCTACGCGACCGAGCTCGTGGCCTCGCCGCTGTTCGGGATCCTGTCGGACCGCGTCGGGCACCGCCGGATCATGCTGCTCGGCCCGGGGTTCGGCGCCGTCGCCGTGATCATCACCGCGTTCACCGTCAGCCTCCCCGTCATCGGCTTCACCCGGCTGCTCGAGGGCGCGTCGACCGCCGCCTCCGTCCCGTCGATCCTGGGCTTCATCGCCTTCGCGACCGCCGCCGACGAGATCCTGCGGGGCAAGGCCGTCGCCCGCTTCGAGGCCGCGACGCTCGCCGGGCTGATGGTGGGCTTCGTCCTGGCCGGGCCGCTGTTCCAGCTGTTCGGGCCCACCGCGTTCCTGCTCAACGCCCTCGTCTACGGCGCGTCGTTCCTGATCTACCGGTTCGGCGTCCCGAAGGACGCGGAGCCGGAGCCGGCCGCGCGCGCGCACGACCCGGAGGAGGGGCTGCGCCGATACGTCCGGATCCTGCGCGGCAGCCACGTCTGGCTCCTGGCGCCGACCTGGATCGCCATCAACGCGACGCTCGGCCTGTACACGAGCCAGACGCTGTTCCAGCTCGTGCGCGAGCCGAACCCCGACTTCGCCAACCAGCAGCTGATGGGCGGCTTCGACCCGCTCCAGGTCTCGGCCGCGCTCGCCATCGGCGGCCTGCTGTTCTTCGCCGGCCTGTTCTACTGGGGTGGCAAGTTCCGCACGCTCCGGCGGACCTCGATCATCCTGTACGGCATCGCGGGCGGTGCCGTGATGCTGGCGGCGTTCGCGGGGATCAACCATGCGGCCGGCTGGCCGGTGCCGGTCGTGCTGGCGCTGGTCGTCATCGGGGCCGCCGGCCTGTTCGTGCTCGCCGGCGCGACGCCGGCCGCGATCGGACTGCTGGCCGACATGACCGAGGCCTACCCCGACGACCGCGGCGCGATCATGGGCCTGTACTCCGTGTTCCTCGGGCTGGGGCAGATCTTCGGCAGCCTCGTGGGCGGCGAGGCGGCCCAGCGGGCGGGTCTCGACGGGATCTTCGTCGCGTCGTTCATCTTCCTCGGGATCGCGCTGCTGCCGCTGTCACGGCTCCGGCGCTACGAGCACCGGGTGGGCACCGGACCGGCCCGGCTCGAGGGCCACGAGGCGGCGAGTGCGGCCGATGGCTGACCCGGGCTGGGCCCCGGCGATGGTCCCGGCGCGGCTCGCCCGGGGGGCGCGCGGGGCGGTGGTCGCGCCGCACCACCTCGCGACCGCGGCGGGGCTCGGCGTGCTCGCGGCCGGTGGGCACGCGGTCGACGCGGCCATCGCGACCAACGCCGTCCTCGCGGTGGTCATGCCCAACGGCTGCGGCATCGGCGGCGACGCGTTCTGGCTGGTGTGGGACGAGGCGGCCGGCGAGCAGGTCGGGCTCAACGGCTCCGGGCGGGCGCCATCGGGCGCGTCGGCGGAGGCGCTCCGCGACCAGGGCCTGGACCGGATCCCGCTCCGCGGCCCGCTGGGCATCACCGTCCCCGGCGCGGTGCGCTCGTGGGGCGACGCTCACGGCCGGTGGGGCCGCCTGTCGCGCGATGTCGTCCTCGCCGCGGCCATCGAGCATGCCGAGGCCGGCTTCCCCGCCTGGGACGGGCTGGCCACCGCCATCGACCGGACGTCGATCTCGCTCGGCAACGAGGCGTGGGCGGACGGGTTCCGCAGCGTCTGGCAGCCGCTCGGGCGCGCCCCGCACCCGGGCGAGCGGGTCCGCGTGCGGGCCCTCGCCCGCACGCTCCGGACGCTCGCGGACGAGGGCTTCGACGCCTACTACGACGGCGACCTGGGCGAGCGGATTGCGGACGGGCTCGCGACGGCCGGATCGTCGATCACGCTCGACGACCTGCGCGAGCAGCGGTCCGAGTGGACCACCCCGATCTCGTCGACCTATCGCGGCACCCGTGTCACGACCCACCCGCCCAACAGCAGCGGGCTCGTCGCGCTCGAGATTCTCAACGTCCTGGGGCGCTTCGAGCCGCCGTCCGGCGCCCGGTTCGACGGTCGCGGCTGGTCCGATCCAGCCTGGATCCACCTCCAGCTCGAGGCGGCCAAGCTCGCGTTCGCCCACCGCGACGCGCATCTCACCGACCCGCGCTTCCACGACGTCCCCGTCGAGCGGCTCCTGAGCGGCGGCCATGCCGCCGAGCTGGCGGCGCGGATCGACCCCTCGCGCGCGGACCCGCACCCGTCGCCGGCCCGCGTGCTCGTGGGCGGGACGATCTACCTCGCCGTCGTGGACGCCGAGGGCAACGCGGTGAGCCTCATCCAGTCGAACGCCGCGGGCTTCGGGTGCGGCGTGCTCGACCCCGCGACCGGCGTCCACTTCCAGAACCGAGGCGCCTCGTTCTCCCTCGACCCGTCGAGCGTCAACGTCCTCGAGCCCGGCAAGCGTCCGGCGCACACGCTGCTGCCGGGGATGCTGTTCCGCGAGGGCGAGCGGCGACCGTGGGTGGTGGCGGGATCGATGGGCGGGGACATCCAGCCCCAGATCCATGCCCAGCTGGTGTCCGCCCTGGTCGACGGCGAGGTCGACGGCGAGGTCGACGTCGCGACCGCCGTCGCGGCGCCCCGCGTCGTGGTCGAGCCGGCCGGCTCCCCGGCGCCGCCGGTGGCGGTGTTCACCGACGGCGAGCTCGCGCCGGGCGTGGCGGACGGGCTGCTCCAGCGCGGCCACGACCTGGGTCGCGTGGGCTACGACGGCAGCCTGGGCCACGAGCACGCGATCGAGCTGATCGACGGTGGCCCGGCCGGCAACGGCACGCTCGCCGCCGCCACGGACCCGCGCAGCGCGGGGCTCCCCGCCGTCCGGTAACGCGTCCTCGAGCGCGTCGCCGGGCCTTCCTTGCGCGACGCCGGGCTGTCGCGTGCGCCGCCTGCCCTTCGGGTCGACGCTTGACCGCGCGGGTCGACGCTTGGCACGGCCATGTGCCACCGACGCCGAGCCCGTGCGTGGCTGGAGCTCGACATGAGGCATCCGGGCGCGGACCACGCTCGGCGGCCCGCCGGATGGCACATGTTGGTGCCATGGACCGGGCGCCGGGACTTGGCGAACGCGGACCCACGGAGCGGGTGCCGACATGGGGCGACGGGGGCCACGGATTGGGCGCCGAGAGGGGGCCTCGCCGGGCCGTGTCCGGAAGGGGGTGGCGAGTTCGGCGGATGGTATCCTCCGGCAGCCGGTGGCAGGCTGCGCTCACACCGATCTGCCGCCGGCATCGACGCACCGGGAGGGGCGCGGGTGACCTCGAACGTCGGCCAGAACTATCCCTATACGAGCGAGACCGAGTCCGACCGCTCGCATCACGTCGCGTCGCTGGTCGCCGAGCGGGCCGACCTGGCGGGCAAGCTCGAGGCGGAGACCACGCCGCTCGACAGCAACGAGCGCTGGTGGGTCTGGAAGTGCCCGACGACCGGCTGCGCGGGCCTCCTCCATGCCGCGGGCTATGCCCTCGAGAAGCACGCCGTCTACGTCGTCTGCGACGGCATCTGCGGGAAGACCTTCCTGCGCTAGCACCGGGCCCGCGGCCCCGATGGCGTAGCGTTGTCACATGAGCCGGCAAGCCGAGGATTTCAACCGGCGCCTGCTGCGCGCCCGCGACGCCATGGACCGCGCCTACGCCGAGCCGCTTGACGTCCGCACCGTGGCCGCGGTGGCCCACGTCTCCGAGGGGCACTTCATCCGCAGCTTCCGCGCCGTCTTCGGCGAGACGCCGAACCGGTACCTGCAGCGGCGGCGGGTGGAGCGCTCGATGTTCCTCCTGCGCGAGACCGACCGCAGCGTCACCGACATCTGCCTCGACGTCGGCTTCACCAGCCTCGGGACCTTCAGCCGCATGTTCCGGGAGATCGTTGGCGAGACGCCGTCGGCCTACCGCCTGGGACACGGGCCGATCGTGGCGCCCAACTGCGTCCAGATGGCGGCGACGCGCCCGCGAGTGGCGGCCGGGGCGGCCGCAGCGGCGGCGCAATCGAGCAGTTCTGGAGAAGCCACCGCGGCGCCGGCTCCGTATCGTGAGGTCGTCTCCACCACCACTCGCTGAAGGAGCGAACGAGCGATGATCAACAGCCTCAACGTCACGACGATCTACGTCCTCGACAAGGACGAGGCGCTCGACTTCTACGTCAACAAGCTCGGGCTCGAGAAGGGCCAGGACTTCAAGCAGGGTTCCTACCGCTGGCTGACGGTCCGCGTCCCCGGCGACGCCGTCACCGAGATCTCCCTCGAGCAGCCGGGCCCGCCGCTGCACGATGACGCGACCGCCGCGCAGATCCGCGAGCTCATCACCAAGGGCGCCCTGAACGGCCTCGTCTTCCAGACCGACGATGCCCGGGGCCTGTTCGAGACCCTCAAGGAGCGCGGCGTCAGCGACTTCACCCAGGAGCCGACGGACCACTTCTACGGCACCGACATGGGGATCCGCGACCCGTTCGGGAACCCCATCCGGATCCTGCAGCCGGCGAAGGCGGCCCATGCGGCAACGGCCTGACCGGTCGGGCCCGGCCGCCGGCGCCAGCGGAGGTTGAGTCCTCCCGCTCCCCTCCTCGACCTCCGCGCCGGCCGGCGCCGGCTGCTCATGGACGCGGCCGGGATCACCGCGTCGGTCGTCGGGTTCGGCCTCGTGTTCGGGCTGGCGGCACGCAGCGCCGACTACTCGCTGGCCGACGCGATGGCGATGAGCCTGCTCGTGTTCGCGGGCGCATCCCAGTTCACCGCGGTCGGCTACGTCGCCGCCGGGCTGCCGTGGCTCCCGATCGTGGTCCTGACGTTCCTGCTCAACATGCGCCACTTCCTGTACAGCGCGTCGCTGGCGCCTCGCGTTCGCGACGTCCCGTTCCGGCAGCGGGCCGCGATGGCCCATGTCCTGACCGACGAGGCGTTCGCCCTGTCCGCCACGCACTTCCAGCGGATCGGCCGGGTCGACGTTCCCGGCTACTGGATCGCCGCCGTGGTGGCGGTGTTCATCCCGTGGAACCTGGCCACGATCGCCGGGGTCCTGCTCGGCAACGCGATCCCGGACCCGGTCGCCCTCGGGCTCGACGTCGTCTTCCCGGCCGCCATGGCCGGGCTGGCCGCCGGGCTGGTGACCGGCCGGCGCGAGCTGGTCGCGGCCTGCGCCGGTGCCGCCGTCGGGGTGGTCGTCACGCTGGCGGCGGGGACCGCGATCGGGATTATCACCGGCGGCCTCATCGGGCCGTTGGTGGGCATGGCCGTGCCGGCCGGCGGGCCGCGCGTGGCCGGCGAGTCGGAGCTGAGCGGGCGGCAGGTCGACCTCGACGAGGCGACGGCGGAGCTGGCGGGACTTGGCGACCGGCCGATCGAGCCGGACGAGCCGTCGGAGGCGGGGGCATGACCTGGGACCTCGTCGGGCTCGCCGTGCTGATGGCGGCGGTCACCTACCCGACGCGGGCGATCCCGCTGCTGGCTCCGGGCATCGAACGCCTGCCGGCGCCCGCGCTGCTCTACCTGCGACTCGTCGGGCCCGCGGTGCTGTCGGCGATCGCCGCCGCGGGCGCGCTGATCCTGACGCTGCCCGACGGCTCTCGCCAGCTGCACGTGGGCATCGAGGCCGTCGGCGTGCTGCTCTGCCTCGTCATCGTCGTCTGGCGCAAGAACCTGCTGCTCGGCCTGGTCGTCGGGGTCGGCTTCGTGGCGGTCGCGCGGGCGCTGGGCGTCGGGCCGATCGGCTGATCGGCTGATCGAGGGAGCGGTCCGCGGCCGGCAACAGGCGCGGCCGGCGACGGCCGCCGCCCGACGACCGCCCGCTCAGCGCTTGCGGGCGTCGGCCTCGATCTCGACCAGCAGGCTCGGCGTGATCAGCCGGGCGACGACGACCAGCGTCGAGGCCGGCCGGATGTGCCGGAAGATCTCGCCGTGGACCGCGGTGACGGCCTCGGCGTCCGCGGCATCGACGATGAACATCCGCGTCCGGACGACGTCGTCGAGCGCGAAGCCCGCCTCCGTGAGCGCGCCCTCGATGATCGCGAACACGGCGCGCGCCTGGCCGGCCGCGTCGCCGGGGTGGAGCGAGGCGCCATCGGGGCCGGCGTCGGTCGTCCCGCTGACGAAGCACGCATCGCCGATCGCGAGCGCCCGCGAGTAGCCGGCCGAGGCCTCCCACGGACCGCCGCTGGTGACGTGGCGCCGGGTCATCGGGGCGCCGCCGGGGCCGCGTCGACCGCCGGGGCCGCCTGGCGCGTCAACCGCTCCGCCCGCCAGGCACGGACCTCCGGATCGCGGCCGATCGCCGTGATCAGCGCGGCCAGCAGCGTGGTCCGGGGCACGATCGAGGCGACCTCGAGGTACTCGCCCGGCGAGTGGTCGAGGCCGCCGATGGGGCCCAGCCCGTCGATCGTCGGCACGCCCATGCCCGCGGTCGTGTTCGCGTCCGAGGCGCCGCCGGTCGCGGCGTCGTGGAGCGGGAAGCCGAGGACGCCCGCGATCGCCGTCGCGTGGCCGACCAGGCGCCCCGACCGCTCGAGCTTCTCCATGGGCCAGTGGCGCGCCCGCTCGTCGACGTCGACGGTGACGTCGGGCACGACGGTCCGCGAGCAGGCGTCGCGGATGGCGGCCTCGACCTCAACGAGGGCGTCGCGGGTGACCGCGCGCACGTCGACCTCCATCGAGCAGCGCTCGGCCACCACGTTGGGCCGCGTCCCGCCGGCGATCGCGCCGACGTTCACCGTGACGCCGGGCCAGCGGCCGTTGAGCGCGTGCAGCTCGGTGACGATCCGGGCCGCCTCGAGGATCGCGCTGCGGCCCTTCTCGGGCTCCACCCCGGCGTGCGCCGCGCGGCCATGGACCGTGATCTCCAGCCCGAGGTTGCCCTTGCGCGACGAGACGATATCGCCGTTGGCGCGCGCGCATTCGAGGACCAGGCACGCGTCCGCGTCGGCGGCGAGCCGGCGGATGTGCGGCGTCGACGCCGGCGAGCCGATCTCCTCGTCGGGGTTGGCGACGAAGACGAGACGGCCGAGGGGAAGCCCGCCCAGCGCGTCCCGCATCGCGGCGACCGCGTACAGGCCGGCCAGCAGGCCGCTCTTCATGTCGGTGACGCCGGGCCCGGTCGCGACGCCATCGGTGATCTCGAACGGGCGCTCGGCGGCGGTCCCCGGGTCGAACACCGTGTCCATGTGGCCGATGCACAGCAGCGTGATCCCGTTCGGGACGGTGCCCGGGATCTCCGCGATGACGGTATCCCCCAGGCCGAGGTCGTTGGGCTCGGCATGCACCGCCGCGCCAAGACTCCGCAGGCGATCGGCCGTCCAGGCGCCGACCTCGTCGACCCCGGCCTTGGTGTAGCTGCCGCAGTCGGTGTTGACGAGGCGCTCGAGGTCCGCGAGGTAGGCCGGCTCGGCGGCCTCGACCGCGGCGCGCAGGGCCGAGAGGTCAGCGGCCGAGACGGGGGCGTCGGGGGCGTCGGGGATCGACATGCGTTGCTCCTATGTCAAGCGGCCATGACGAGCGGTGCTCGTCCGGCTGCCTGACCGGCTTCATCGTCGCGCATCCGGCGGAAGACCTCGTCGCTGATCCGGCGGCGGAGGGCACGAATCGCCTCCGTTTTGGTGTCGCCAGCGGAGCGCCGATGCTCGATGTACTCGCGACCGGGTCCGGGCCGCTGCAGCTGGGTGATGGCGATCCGATGGAGGGCGAGGTTGAGCTGGCGGTTGCCGCCGCGGCTGAGCCGGTGGCGAACGACGTTGCCCGACCAGACCGGGACCGGTGCGGTGCCGTTGTGGCGGGCGAAGGCCGCCTTCGAGCGGAAGCGGCCGATGCCCGCCGACTCGCCGAGGAGCTTGGCCGCGGTGAGTCGGCCGCAGCCGGTCAGCGCCAGCAGGCTGGGGCAGAGGCCCTCGACCAGGTGGCCGATCTCGCGCTCGAGCCGATCAATCGCGACGCTTAGCTCGCGGATGCGCGCGACAAGGTCGCGGGCCAGTCGGGCAACGACGCCTGGCTCGTCGACGAGACGGATCTCGAGCTCGGCGAGGACATGGGCCCGATCCAGCGAGCGCGGCCCTGGCTCCTCGCCGGGCATGAGCTCGTGGAGGTGCCAGCGGAGCCGGTTCTGATCGCGGGTCCGGGTCGCCACGAGGTCCTCGCGATGGTCGACCAGGAGGCGCACCTCGCGCTCGGGGCCGTCGAGGGTCGCAACCGGCAGGTCAGGTTCGCGAAGAGCGGCCCGGGCGACCGCAAGCGCGTCGATCGGGTCACTCTTGCCGGGCTCGCGGGTCGAGCGCCTGGCTCCGGCCATCAGCTTGGGCGGCACTCGGACGACGCGCTCACCGGCGCGCACGAGGTCGCGCTCGAACGTCCTTGACAGGTGGCGGCAGTCCTCGAGGGCGATCATCCGGTCCGGCCACCGGCCGAGCCAGCGGCGGAGCTCGAGATGACCGGCCGGGGTGGCGCTGGCGGTCTTCTCGGCGATCGGGCGGCCCGCCGCGTCGACCGCGACCAGGGTGTGGCTGCGCTTGTGCAGATCGGCGCCAATGACGACCATATCCCGTGTCTCCTCCCAACCAGGGGCGACAGCTGAGGACCGGTCGACGGACACGCCTGAGTGGGGGCGTTGCCACGCTCCTATGAAGTCACGTCGGCCGGTCCGACGCGTCCGACGGCCGGCACAACGCATGGATGCCACACCAAGGCGGTGGGCAGGCAGTCTAGGAGCCAAGCCGTCGGACACACGAGAGGGTGACACTCACGCCAGTCTATCGAGCCGCAGACGATGGCCGCGACGAAGATTGAGTCGCCGCGCGACCCTCCGTGCCCATGTCCGGGGCACGCCGCCGCCGACCCTCCGCACACGGGGCCCGACCGCGTATCCTCGCCGGACCGTGCGTCTGGTCGAGATCCGCCTCCTCGAGGGCCCCAACGTCTACCGGCTGGCGCCGGTGGTCAAGGCCGAGGTCGCGGTCGGGCGAGCCCGCGTGTGGCAGGGATCGCGCACGGACACCGACGGCATCGTGCATCTCGGCCGCACCGTGCCCGCCCGCGACTGGCCGGATCCCATCGCCGACCTCGTCGCGTGGACGCGCCGGCTGCGCGCCGACCATGACGAGCACGGTGGCCCCGTCGAGGTCCACCTGCCGTCCGACGCGGGACGATGGGTCGTCACCTGGCCCTGGGCCGGGGCCGAGCGCGCGCGCCTCATCGCCGAGGCGGCGTTCGACCTGTCTTCCCGGAGCGTGTCGCCCGCCCGCCGAACGCGGCTGACCGGCACCCAGGCCCGTCTCGTCGACCGCTGGCAGGAGCGGATCGCCGGCGCCAGGTCGACGCCGCCGTCGTGGATCCGCGACGACGATCGCCGGATGCCGGCAATCTCGATCACGGGGACCAACGGCAAGTCGACGGTGACCCGCCTGATCACCCACATCCTGCTGCGGGCGGGCCGGCACGTCGGCACCACGACCTCGGACGGGATCCTGGTCGACGAGCGGATGATCGATCCCGGCGACTGGACGGGTCCGGCGGGCGCCCAGGTGATCCTGGGCCGGAACGACGTCGACGTCGCCGTGCTCGAGACCGCCCGGGGCGGCCTGGTGCTGCGGGGGATGGGCTACGAGTCCAACGACGCGAGCGTGTTCACCAACGTGTCGTCCGACCACCTCGACCTCCAGGGCATCCACACGCTCGCCGAGCTGGCCGAGGTCAAGTCGACGATCTGCCGGGTGACGAAGGCCGACGGCTGGGTCGTGCTCAACGCCGACGATCCCTACGTGGCCGTGGTCGCGCGCCGGGTCCGGGCGCGGGTCGCCTGGTTCTCGATGGATCCCGACCGGTCGCCGCTCATCGCCCGCCACAGGCGGTCCGGGGGCCGGGCGTACGTGCTCCGAGGCGGCAGCCTGCTCGAGTGGGACGACGGCGCCGAGCACGAGATCGTCGAGGCGGCCGATGTGCCGGTCGCGCTCGGCGGGCTGGCCCGCCACAACCTCGCCAACGCGCTGGCGGCGGCCGGCGGGGCGCGGGCGCTGGGGATGTCGATCGCCCAGGTCGCCGACGGGCTGCGCGACTTCCGGCCCTCGGCCGAGCACTCGCCCGGCCGCATGAACCTGTTCCGGCTCGGCCAGCGGACGGTGATCATCGACTTCGCGCACAACGAGGCCGGCACGGACGCGATCCTCGACCTCGCGGCGGCAATCGCCGGCGGCGCGGCGGGCCGCGCGGCGCCGGTCACGGCCATCATCGGCACCGCCGGCGACCGGCCCGAAGACACGCTGCGGGGGATCGGGCGGATCGCGGCCACCAAGGCGCAACGGGTCGCGATCAAGGAGACGCTCGACTACCTCCGCGGCCGGGACCGGGAGGGCATCGTCGACGCGATCCGGGCCGGCATCGCCGAGGGCGGCATGGATCCCGCCACGGTGCCGGTGTACGAGACCGAGGCAGCTGCGCTGGAGGCGGAACTCTCGGGCGCGAACGGGGCTGCGTCCACCAACGGCCGCGCCGACGCACCGCGGGTGGTCGTGCTGTTCTGCCACGCCGAGCGCGAGAACGTGTTCGCCCTGCTCGATCGCCTGGGCGCGCGCCAGATCGACGCCGCCGACGGCCTGCGCGACCTCTCGCCCCGCCTCGCGGATCAGCGCCGCCGCTGACATTCGGGGGCCGCTCGGTGCCGGCCCAACCGGGACCACCGGCCCGTCCGGCCGGACCGTCCGTGCGCCAGGCGCACATTCCTGACGCTGCTAGCGCCGCGGGACGCCGTATGCGGTCGATTTCGTGCCTCCCAGGCACGTTTGCGCCCTGGGGTGCCGCTTTTGTTCCGCGGGCGCTCGAAGTCCGACGCGCGAAAAGCGTCCGAGGTCAGGAATGTGCGTGGGGAGCACGCCCGACCGGCCGATGTGCGCCCCGCGCACGGACATGACGCGGGAGCCGCCGCGGCGCCCGCCCGGAGGCGACTGGCTACCCGTCCGGCGCCTCGAGCTCGCCCGGATCGGCGAACGCGGTCCCGCCCTGGGAGCGTCCCGCGAGCGTCATCGCCTCCTTGTAGACGCCCACCGCGTCGTCGGCGCAGACCACCACGAGGTCGCCCGGCGCGGCGCGACGCAACGCGGCCCGCACCGCCGACGCCTCGTCGAGGATCTTCTCCACCTTCGTCGTGCGACCCCGGCCCTCGTCCCGGGCCACCCTGATCCCGGCCGCGACGTTGGCGGCCGTCTCGCCGGGCTTGCGCCCCCGCAGGTTCGCGTCCTCGCGGATGTAGATCTCGTCGAACGCCCCGCCCGCCAGCGCCCCGTACTCGCGCTGGTCCTCGTCGCGCCGGTCGCCGGGGATCCCGATGACCCCGATCGCGCGCCCCGTACGCCCCGGATGCGCGGCCGCGCCGGAACCCGCTCCGAGCACGCCCGAGCGCGTCTGCGGCTCGGCGACCATCCGGTTCACGAACTCGGCCAGCTGGCGCATGCCGTCGACGTTGTGGCAGTAGTCGATGACCACGCGCGTGCCCGCGACCTCGACCAGGTTGAGGCGGCCGGGCGCCTGGAAGAACGACGTCGTGAACGTCCGCAGGCCCTGGCGGATGTCGTGCAGGTGCGCGCCGGAGGCCCAGGCCGCCGCCGCGGCGGCGAGAGCGTTGGCGACGTTCATCCGCGCCCGCCCGCCGAACGTCGCCGGCATCAGGTGCGTGTACAGCACCGGCATCTTGCGCGGCCCGTGGCGTAGGATCATCAGCTCGCCCTGCGGCGTGTCCTCGAGGCAGAACGCCGCGTTGCCGCGGGACGTGTGGCCGTCGATCCGGTCGAACCCGTCCTCGCCCTTCTCCTTGGCCATCGAGAACAGCACGACCCGGCCGGCGCAGTGGCGACCCATGCGGTACACGAGGGGGTCGTCGGCGTTGAGGACCGCGGCGCCCGAGCGGGGCACGGACTCGACCAGCACCCCTTTCACGTTCGCCAGCTGGCCGATGGTGTCGATGCCGCCGAGGCCCAGGTGGTCGCCGGTGACGTTGGTCACGACCGCCACGTCGTTGCGGTCGTAGCCCAGGCCCTCGCGCAGGATCCCGCCGCGGGCGACCTCGAACACCGCGGTGTCGACGGTTGGGTTCTGGAGCACCATCTGCGCCGACTTCGGGCCCGACATGTCGCCGCGCTTCATCAGCCGGCCGTCGATCACGATTCCGTCCGTCGAGGTCATCCCCACCCGCCGGCCCATGAGCTTCAGGATGTGCGAGACCATCCGGACGGTCGTCGTCTTGCCGTTGGTCCCGGTGACCGCGAGGATCGGGATGCGGGCCGGGGTGCCGGGCGGGAACAGCAGGTCGATCACGGGCTTGGCGACGTACTGCGGCTCGCCTTCCGTCGGGTGGGTGTGCATCCGGAAACCGGGGGCCGCGTTGACCTCGACGATGCCGCCCCCCGTCTCGCGGACCGGGGTCGCGATGTCGGGGCAGATGAAGTCGATGCCGGCGATGTCGAGGCCGACCATGCGCGCCGCGGTCTCGGCGATCTCGATGTTGTCGGGATGCGCCTCCATCGTCCGGTCGATCGAGGTGCCGCCGGTCGACATGTTGCCGGTCAGCGCGAGCTTCACGAACGCGCCCGCCTCGGGGACGCTGTCGACGCTGTAGTCCTGCCCGGCCAGGACGCCGGCCGCAATGTCGTCGAGCTTGATCTTGGTCAGGACCTTCTCGTGCCCGATGCCGCGTCGCGGGTCGGCGTTGGTGGCGTCGACCAGCTCGCGGACCGTGCGCTCGCCATCGCCGATGACGCTGGCGGGCACGCGCTCGGCCACCGCCGCGAGCTTGCCGCCGATGACGAGGACCCGGTAGTCGTTGCCGGTGATGTAGCTCTCGACGACGACGTCGCCGCTCCGGCTCTCGCGCAGCGCGACGGCGAACGCGGCCCGGACCTCGTCGTCCGTCCGCAGGTTCAGGGCGACGCCCCGGCCGTGGTTGCCGTCGAGCGGCTTGAGCACGCACGGGAAGCCGATTCGCTTCGCGGCCGCGACCGCCTCGTCCTCGACCTCGACCACCTCGGAACGGGGCACCGGCAGGCCCGCCGAATCCAGCAGCCGGTTGGTGAGCTTCTTGTCGGACGCGATGTCGACGGCGATCCCGCTCGTCCGCGAGGTCATCGTCGCGCGGATCCGCTGCTGGTGGAGCCCCTGCCCGAGTTGCACCAGGCTGAACCGATCCAGCCGGATGTACGGGATGTCGCGTCCGGCGGCCTCGTCGAGCAACGCCTGCGTCGACGGCCCGAACGCCAGCCGTTCGGCGAGCCGGATCAGCTTCTCCATCTCCGCCATCAGGTCGAACGCCACGGCGGGGTCGCTCGGCGCGACGAGGTGATTCACCAGGCCGACGGCGGCCTTGCCGGCCTCGATCCCGACCTGCTCCTCGCGGTATTCGAAGATCACGTTGTAGCGGCCGTACTCGCCTGTGCCGCGGGTCTTGCCGTGCCGGACGTCGGTGCCGGCGAGGTTCTGGAACTCGAGCGCGATGTGCTCCGACACGTGCCCGACCCAGGTGCCCTCGCGGAGCCGGGTGATGAACCCGCCGCGTCGACCCAGCGAGCAGGCGTGATCCTCGAGCGTGGGCAGCATCCCGACCAGGGCGTCGACGAAGCCCGGGATCTTGTCGGTGGGGAACTCCTCGAGCACGCCGAGGTCGACGACCTGGCGGATGACCGGCTCGCGCGCCCAGTAGTTGGGGCCGCGCAGGACGCGGGTCTCGAGGATCCGGAGGCTGGGCTCGGGGCGCGGTCCGCCGGTCTTGTCGGCGCTGCGGCGACGGGCGGCGGGGGCCCTGCCGTTGCCGGCCGTGTCGGCCGACGCCGTCCGTGTTCGAGTCCGGGGAGCCGGGTCCGCCTGCGCCACGTGGCCTCCTCGCGCGTCCGGTGCTGGGTCCCCGAGTGTACGCGGCCGGATCACGCCACGGCCATTCCTGGCGCGCCAACGCCGCGATCCGTGCGACCCCGACCTCACCGGTCGTCGTGATGCCGCTCGGACATCGAAGGGCGCAAGTTCGCTACGGTTCGTCCTCATCTTTGCGATGACACTCGCCTCATCGAAGGCCGGGCTCACTCGCTTTCGTCTTCCAGTGCGGCATGCGGGGATGCGGCTCTGCTTGGCCAAGCACCGACGACGGGCGGCGGACTGGGTCCCGAACCTGGCGGCAACCGATCCGGTCGAAGCCGCGAGACGTCGTCCCATGGTCCGGCCGGGTCGCCCCCGCCGGACAGCCAGTCGAGGACGACCAGAATGCGGGCCAGCCGCCAGCCCGATGGTCGGCCCTCGAGACCTCGCTCGATGCGTGAGAGCCCACCCTGATCGATGCCCGCCATCCTCGCGACGGCACGCTGCGTCGCGCCGGTGCTCATCCGCCACTCGCGCAGCCATCGGGCAACCGCAATGGTTGCGTAGCGGTCGTTCGGCTCGCTTCTTCGACTCACCCGTCGAGTACACCCAGGCACGCTTACCGCGCGACTACCGGCGGCCTGTCCCAGAGCGGGCCGATCCTCGGGTGATGACGCGAGTGTCATCACGACCAGGGGCCAGCGTGGCGGTCGAACGCTCCGACCGGGGACGACAGGACCGGGCGATGAGCGTCAGCTCGACGCGATCTCGCCGCCTTCGATCGCGTGGAGGATGGGCGTCGAGACGCGCACGCGGCGACGGAGGTCGAAGCGGTAGCCCGCCGGCAGCGAGTGGAGGACGACGCCGCTGATCATCAGCGGGCGGTGACCCTTGATCTCCCAGGCGTCGGTCTCCGAGCCCGCCCCGTCGACGACGGTGATCGAGCCCCGCCCGATGACCTCCATGACCTGGTCCGGCCCGACGACGCCCGCCGTGTCCTCGTCCACGCCGAGACCCAGCAGGCTCGGATTCTGGGCGATCAGCGAGAGCAGCCGCCCGAGGCGGTTCCGCTGCTGGAAGTGCTGGTCGACGATCACGCCGGGCAGCAGCCCGAGGCCGGCCGCGATCTGGGCCATGCGGTGCTTGGGCGTGGCGCCCGAGGCGCCGAACGCGATCATGTGCGACGAGACCGCGCTCGCCCCGGCCGAGGTGCCGGCGACGACCGCACCGGCCTGGAACCGCGTCGTGATGGCATCGGCCAGGCGCGTCCCGCCGATCGTCGAGGACAGGCGCAGCTGGTTGCCGCCGGTCAGGAACACGCCGCTGGCGTCGCGAACGGTGCGTGCCGCGTGCTCGTCGTTGGCCTGCGAGCGCGTGACGGCGTGCAGCGGGCGCACCGCGGCGGCCCCGAGCTCCGTGAAGATGGCCCGATAGCGCTCGCCCGCCTCGGGGCCGAGCGAAGAGGCGGTCGAGATCACCGCGATCTGCGCGTCGCGCCCCCCGGCGAGCGCCACGAACCGGCCGAGGATGACCCGATCCCGGACCTTGTCCTCCGCGCCGCCGATGACGATTACGGTTCCGTGGGGCATGTTGCGGCGGAGTATATCGGCGTCGGGGGACCGGCCCGCGGCCGCCGCGTCAGGGGTCCAGCGGGTGCGTCCCCCAGTCCATGAACCGCTCGTCCTCGGGCGTGGACGTCAGGCGCACGACATCCGTTCCATCGGTCCGCATCGTGAACAGGTCCGCGGCACCGCCATCAACCGCTCGACGAACCAGGATGCGGCTCCCGTCGGGCGACAGCGCGGCACCGAGCACGGCGCTGATCGCATCGTCGTCGGGCTCGATACGGCTCGCTGCCCCGCTCGCGACATCGACCGCAACCAGGTCTCCGCCGGCCGCCGCCAGGATGGACCGGCCGTCGCGGGTCCAGGCGAGCTGCTGGCCAACGATGAGATCGCCCACCCGCCGCTCGCCGCTGCCATCGACGTTGACGACCATCAGCCGCCCCTCCTGCCCGTGATTCGGCAATCGCAGGAACGCCACCTGCGTTCCGTCCGGCGAGAAGGCCCCCGGCAGGTCCCTGCCGTGCGTCAGCTGCACGGGGTCCGCATGGTCCGTCGCGGACAGGAGGTACACGCCGCCGCGGCCAGCCGCGGCTTCGTTCCATCCCTCCGCCGCACACCGGCTGCCGTCGGGCGACCAGTCCCAGCACGCCAGGAGCAGGGTGCCGCGGGCCAGCGGCAGCGTCTGCGGGTCCCTGCCGTCGGCATCCACGTAGCCGTTGGTGAACCCGACTCGGGAACCATCCGGGGACCAGAACGCGGCGTCATGCGGCTCCGAGCTCAGGATGCGGTCGCTCGAGCCGTCCGGACGGACCACATGCAGGACCGGGTCACCGCCGAGCGCCGCCCGTCCGAACACGATCAGGCCGTTGAACGGCACGCGGGGTGTCGGGTGGGTCCCGACAATCGCCGCCAGCACGAGCAGGGCCAGCGCCATGAGCACGAGCGTCGCCCCGACCGCCCAGGGCGCGGGACGCACGATCCCTTGGGTCGCGGTCCTCGGGCTGCCCACGATCCTGCTCAGCCAGGCGGGTCGCTGGCCGAGCGAGGTTGTGCGGGCGATGACGGCCTCGAGCTGGCCGTCGAGCATCGTGGCGTCCGCCCGGGCGGCGAAGTGCGCGCGAAGGCGCTGATCGAGCTCGTTGGTGGCGGTCATGACGGCTGCTCCAGGGGGACGACTGACTGGCGGTCATCCGCTTCGACGGCAGCACGGAGGGCCGCCGTGGCTCGGTTGAGCCGGGATTTCACGGTCCCGATCGGGATGCCGAGCATCGCCGCGGCGTCCGCGAGCGAGAGATCCAGGTAGTACATGACAACGAGAACGGCCCGCTGGTCGACGGTCAGCATTCGAAGCCCACGCTCCAGCTGGTCCGACACCGCGAGCCGGGCCGCGGTGTCGTCGTAGGCCGGCTCATAGCCGGCGGGCCACGACACCGAGCGACCCCGTAGGCGCGACTCACGCCGTCGAGCGTCATGGCAGCAGCGAACGAGGATTCGAGTGATCCACGGGTCGAATCGGTCGGGGTCTCGAAGGCCACGAAGGTCGCGCCATGCGTCGACCAGCGCCTCCTGGACGGCGTCCTCGGCCGCGCCGTAGTCGTGGAGGATCAGCCGCGCGATCGCATTGAGACGGCCGATCGATGCGGCGGCCAGCCGCGCGTAGGCGTCATGGTCGCCTCCTCGCGCCAGGGCAACGAGCTCTCGGTCCACCATCCCGCCCTGCAGGTCGCGGACATCTGCCGCGTTCGCCCTCCCAGTCCAGTAGATGACCCGCGAAGGTTCCATCTTCGGGCCGGAATCGTCAGCGGGTGTAGCGGCGCACGAACACGTCGAGGTTGCCCTTGTTGCCGCCGCCCAGGTCGCCCATCGTGTGGCCGAGCACGGTGAACCCCTTGCCGTCCGCGGCGACGTCGATGCCGAGGTCGGCCTCCGTCGTCCCGAACTGGCGCTTCCAGGTCGCCGTCCCCGATCGGTTGTAGCGCCGGACGAACACGTCGAAGCTGCCCTTGTTGTTCGCGTCGAGGTCGCCGAACGTATAGCCCGTGACCGTCAGCGCCCTGGAATCGGACGCGACGCCCCAGGCGATCTCCGAGTCGGGCGAGCCGAAGATCCTCGACCACTGGAAGTGGCCGTCGCGGTCGTAGCGGCGGATGAACGCCTGGCTCGGCTCGTTGCCCACCGCGTCGGCGTGCGTGTACCCGACGGCCGTGACCCCGGTCGAGTCCACCGCCACGGACAGCACCTGGTCGTCGCCCTCCTGCCCCCACTGGCGGGTCCAGAGGACGTTGCCTGCCGTGTCATAGCGGCGCAGGAATGCATCCGTGAACGGCCCGGCATTCGTGCCGTGGAGGTCGCCGTCCGTGCCGCCGCCGACGAACACGCCGCTGCCGTCGGCATCGATCGCCGTCGCGAAGTCGCCGTCGTCGGTACCGAACTGGCGCGTCCACTCCACGTGGCCGGAGCGGTCATAGCGGCGCACGAAGGCGTCGGGGTCGTCCGGCGCGTTGGTGCCGGCCAGCGCCCCGGACGTCGTCCCGGCCACGAACAGCGCGCCGTCGCCGGACGCGATCGCGCCCGGGTCCTCGTCGGCGGAGGTCCCGAACTGGCGTGTCCAGAGCTTCGTTCCGTTGCGGTCGTAGCGCCGGACGAACAGGTCGTCGACCCCGAGCGTGCCTCCCGACCCCGAGAACGAGCCGTCGGTCGAGCCGAGGACGGTCAAACCGTGGGGGTCCGCGGCGACGTCCTGCCCCATATCCTGGGCATCCGTGCCGAACTGGCGCGTCCACAGCACCTGTCCGTGGCGGTCGTAGCGGCGGATGAATGCGTCGCTGCCGCCGCGCACCTTGTGCGTGAGGTGACCACCCGTGGTCCCGACGATGGTGAGCCCCGAGCCGTCGGCGGCGATCCCGCCCGCCACGTCGTCGGCTTTCGTGCCCACGTGCCGCGTCCAGTCCTTCGAGATCGCGACGGCGGTCGCGGGCACGAGCAGGGCCAGGAGCACTGCCGCGGGGACGGCCAGCCGGCGGGCGAAGGTCGGGCGCGTCATGGGGGTCCCTCCTGGTGGCGATCGCGCAGGCCGGCGACGATCGTGTCCGACGCTGCGGCCACCTGCGTGCCGGCCACAGCATCTCTTATCCGTCCAGCCGCACCCCCGTTCATGCGCCCGGAGCGGCCCCGGTGGATGCAGAATGCCCCCGATGACCGCCTCGACCGTCGTCCCCGATCGGCCGGCCCGGCGGGCCGGCGTGGTCCGGCGCGCCCTCCGGCGCGAGGCGACCCGGATCCGCGAGCCGAAGCGCCTCACCGCGATGCTGATCATCGCCGTGGTGTTCGCGATCGCGATCGCCGGCATGTGGGCGCGCGGCGAGAACGCGGGCGGCGACGCGCAGGCCTACTGGGCGGCGGTCCGGATCTGGCTCGAGGGTGGCGACCCCTATCACCCGACGGGACCGTTCCTCCCGTACGTCTACGCCCCGTGGATGCTGCCGCTGTTCATCCCGTGGGCGCTGCTGCCGTGGGACGTCGCCTGGTTCGTGTGGCGGGGCGGGACGATCCTGCTGCTCCTGTGGTCGATCCGCTGGGCCTACACCCGGCGCCCGCTGCCGACCGCCATCCTGGTCCTGATCCTGTCCTTCCCAACCGCCGGCAACCTCGACACCGGCAACATCAACCTGCTGCTCGCGCTCGCGCTGTTCGGGGCGCAGTTCGTGGGGCCGAAGGCGGGTGGGCTGATCTGGGGCCTCGCGACGTGGATGAAGTGGGTCCCGGCGCTGCTGTGGCCGGTGCTCCAGCCCCGGGCTCGCGGCTGGGGCCTCGTGTTCCTGGCCGTGTTCGCGCTGCTCTCGCTGGCGATGCTGCCGCTGACGATCGTCCAGTTGCAGGTGCTGTTCGGCTTCGGGACCCGACCGGCCCGCGTGGACTACCTGGTGTTCGTCTGGGCCGCGGTGCCATGGTGGTGGCGCCACCGCGACCCGTTCGCGTTCCTGCGGCCCTCCTCATGGCGCGAGGCGGCCGCGTTCCAGCTGGCTCGCGCGCGCCGCCGTTGGGCGTCGTTCCGCGCCGACCCGCGCGTCGCCACGGTCCACGCCTGGCATCGGCTGCGGGTCGGCATCCGGCGCACCCTCGGACTCGAGGACCGCCGCCGACGCGACCGCTTCGCCGTCGCGGCCACGCGGGTGCCCGAAGCGGCGGCGCAGGCCGGCCAGGAGCTCGTCAGGCCGCCGGTGCCGGATCCGGGCTCGGGCGACCTGGTGCCCCAGGGCGGGGCGGCTCAACCACCGGGCGCAACGTGATCGCGGCGAGCCCGTAGAGGACGACGCCCAGCGCGAACACCACCCGTGGACCGGCCTCGAGCCCGCCCGCCCGCGTGACGGCGTCCAGCACGACGCCGCCGAGCGCGATCGCGAGCGGCGTCGCCGCCCCGGTCGCCACGTTGGACAGGCCCATGTAGCGGCCCGCCGACGCCCGCGGGATGATGTCGGTCATCAGGGCCCAGTCGACCGCGAGGAACATCCCGCTCGACGCCCCGAACAGCGCGGCACCGACGAAGGCGACCTGGATCGACGGGGCGAGGGCCGCGATCGCGATGCCGACGCCGCCGATGGCGCAGGCCGCCCAGATCAGCGGCTTGCGCCCCAGCCGGTCGGACAGCCGGGAGGCCGGGATGATCGCGACGACGTTCGCGAGCACCACGACGACCAGGATCGCGACGTTGGTGGTGTTCGCCTCGGTCTTCGACATCCCGAACGTCCGCGACATGTAGATCACGACGAAGTTGGCGAGCAGCGCGCCGCCGGTGAGGAACAGCAGGCGCGAGATCAGCAGCCACACGTACGACCGTTCCTGCAGGATGTCGGTCGCCCATGCCTCCCGGGCGATCCGCGGCCAGGTCCGGCCTTCCCTCGGCCTCGGGGGCAGGCCCTTCCCGACGCGCAGGGTGACGCTCAGCATCGTTACGAGCTCGACGATCGCCACCGCGAGCAGGCTCAGGCCCATCTGGCCGTAAGCGACGGACAGCGACACGAGCACATAGCCCGTGACGTTGCCGATGATCTGCATCATCCCGACGAGGCCGCTGGCGAGGCCGACCTGTGGCTCGGCGACGAGGTCGGGCACGTAGCCCTGGAACGGGCCGCGCGCGATGTTCGTGCTGAAGCTGAGCAGGATGACGAACGCGGCCAGCGCGAGGACGGTCGTGGAGGTCGCGATGCCGAGCAGGAACACGACGTCCAGCAGGGACCCGAACACGATGTACGGCTTGCGCCGGCCCCAGCGGCTGACCGTGAAGTCGCTGATGTAGCCGACGGTTGGCTGGACGATGATCCCGACGATCGAGCCGCCGATCCCCACCAGGAACAGCGTCGTCCCGACGTTCTCCTGGGGCACGAAGTGGTCGAACTCGAGGCGGTTCGTGATGAACAGGCCCACCGCGGCGTCGATCGCCGTCAGGCCCAGCCAGTAGAGCGAGATCCGGACCAGCTGCGGGATCGGCAGCAGCGCGGTCGGGCGGGCCCCGATGTCCGGGGTCGCCTCCCCCAGCATCCCGGTGGCGGCGGTCATGTGACGCCTCCCTCTCCCCGTGCGCGGCGGGTCAGGCGCTGGCGGGCTGCCCTGCTCGGGCGGTGACGGGTCGTCCCGATGGATCCAGCGTGACCGTGGTGCTGAGACGCGCGAGCGCGCGGTTCGTGGCGCCGTTGGCGGCGTACGTGAACAGCGAGCGATCGATGGAGTAGATGGCGGTCGACGCGATCCCGATCCCGCCCAGGCGGAACGTGAACACGGGGTTCTCGGGGTTGCCCGCGTAATGGTGCGGGACGCCGTCGCGGGTCAGGATCGCGAGGTTGGCCTCGCCGCCGAAGGCCGCGTGGAGGGCGGTCAGACGGCCTGGGACGTCGCCGTCGTCGGTGGCCGGCCAGGCATCCTCCAGCCAACGCTCCCCCACCTCGCTGTCGGCGCGGCCGAAGATGCGTCCCTGCGCCCGGTAGCGCTCGCGGGCAGGGCGGTAGTCGCGGAGGTCGCCGTTGTGGGAGAACGCGAACCGGCCCGCGGGGTCGTCGAACGGCTGGGCGTCGGGCGGCTGGAGGGTGCTCAGGCGAGACGGGCGGCGGAGGTGGACGAGGACGCTGGTCGTCTCGATGGTCCCGAGTCCCAGCCTAGCCGAGTCGTCGCGGAACGGGGTCGTGGACCGGTAGCTCTCGAGGCCGCCGCCGGGCAGGAGCCAGGTCACGCCCCAGCCGAACCCGGCGATCCCGTAACGCTCGAGCCGCTCGGCGAACGGCCACAGGGCGTCGAGCCGGAACGGCTCCGCGGCGCGGGCCACGAACTGCTCACACATCGAGCGGATCATAGGCGCGTCGGGGGCTGTCATCGCCATCGCTGTCAGTGAACGAAATCGCGTCCAAGCGCGTCCGGCCGGGCTCGTCCTGACGGATCCATCGCTGGCACCGATGGACGGCGCACGTGGAACGCCGGCGGGTCGCCTTCGAGCCAAAACGATCACTGCCAGCGATGGTCGCGGACCGAACGGGCGTTTGACGTCGGCCGCCTCCGTCCGCGATGGTGCCGTCGAGACGCTGACAGCACGCCAGGCGGCCGCGCGCCGCGGAGGAACGGGGATGGCCGACACCCAGGGACGCACCGATCGCATGGTCGCGAGCGTCGAGCACGTCTTTTCGTGGTTCCGGAACGGGTCGTGGGAGCGCCACCATCTCGACCCGGGCATCGCCGACTTCGCGTTCGGCAACCCGCAGGAGCTGCCGCTACCGGGCCTCGTCGATGCGCTCCAGCGGAACGCGGTGCCGCAGAACAAGGACTGGTTCGCCTACAAGATGAGCGAGGAGGAGCCGCGCACGGTCGTGGCCGAGTCGCTCCGGCGACGGACCGGTCTCGCGTACCGGGCCGAGGACGTCGCGCTGACCGCGGGCGCGTTCGGCGCGCTCGGCGTGACGATCCGGGCGCTGTGCGACGTCGGTGACGAGGTCATCTACCTCTCGCCGCCGTGGTTCTTCTACGAGCTGATGATCGCGTCGGCGGGTGCCGAGCCCGTGCGGGTCGACCTCGCCGAGCCGTCCTTCGACGTCGACGTCGACGCCATCGCGGCGGCGATCACACCGCGGACACGCGCGATCATCGTCAACACGCCTCACAACCCGACCGGCCGCATATACCGGGAGCCCGAGCTGCGCGCGCTGGGCGATGTGCTGCGGTCGGCGTCCGAACGCCACGGCCGGACGATCGTGCTCGTGTCCGACGAGTCCTACAACCGCATCGTGTTCGACGGAATCGAGTTCCGGAGCCCGGCGCTGGACTATGACGCGACCGCGTTGATCTATACGTACGGCAAGACCACGCTGGCGCCCGGGCAGCGGATCGGGTTCGTCGCGCTCCACCCGTCCTTCCCCGACAGCGAGACGGCCGGCTATCGGATCTTCGTGCACCAGCTGGCCGCGGGCTGGGGCTTCCCCAACGCGCTGCTCCAGCACTCGATCAGGGACCTGGAGGGATTGTCGATCGACATCGCCGCCCTCCAGGCGCGTCGCGACCGGATGGTCCCGGCGCTCCGCGAGCTCGGCTACGAGGCGACCCGTCCCGAGGGCACGTTCTACCTCATGGTCCGCTCGCCCGACCCCGACGACCTCGCGTTCACCGACCGCCTCGCCGAGCTGGGCGCGCTCGTGCTCCCGGGCACGATCGTCGAGAAACCCGGCTGGTTCCGCGTCTCCCTGACGGCCAGCGACGAGATGGTCGAGCGCGGCCTCGAGGCGTTCCGCGCCGCCGCTCCGGCTATCGCGGGCGGGTGATCGCGGCCTCGTAGGCGGGGAAGTAGCGGCCGATCACAGGAAGGTCGAACTGGCGCAGGATCGATTCCTTCGGCTCGCGGGCGAGCAGGAACTCGAACGATCGGCGGACGAGGTCGTCGGGCGTGGCGCCGCCGGGTGCCAGTCGCGCGATGTCGGCCGCGGTCATCGTTACGGCGTGGTTCGTCGACGTCCCGCCGCCGGTCACCGTCACGAAGCACGTCCAGCTGTCGCCGGTGGGCTCGCACTCAACGCCGATGGTGTCCGTCACGGGCGAACGATGGCAGGAATCGCCCGTCGATGCCGGTTAGGCCGCCCGCGCGTCGACCTCGGGGCTGGCCATGGCCTGTTCGCCGTCGGCCGGCCTGCCGAGGCGCACGAGGAACCGGGCGAACAGCGCCCCGCTCGTGATGACGATGAGGGCGATGCTCACCCACAGGATCGGCCGGGCGAGCGCGAGGTTGCCCGTGCTCGTCAGTGCGCCCGGCAGGTCGCCGAGGTACGCCTGATCGGCGGCCTCGAGGCCGTAGACCTGGGGGACGATGTACAGGACCGATGCGACCACCAGCAGGCTGCTCACGAGCCGGAAGCCGCCGGCGTCGTCGTCGCAGTCTCGCAGCAGCTTCGCGAACAGGGCCCAGGACAGGACCACCGTCGCGAGGGGAGCCGTGATCGGGAGTCCCACCTTCAGGTACAGGTTGGGGAACAGGAAGATCAGGCTCAGGCCGAAGGTGATGACCATCAGGCCATCACGGATGAGCACGTAGCTCAGCCACCAGACGTCACCGCCGAAGCGGAGGGTCAATCGCTGGAGGAACCGCACGACGTACGGCCGGGCGAAGTGCATCGCCAGGGTGAACGCCCACAGGATGGGCACGATCGCCGCGATCGAGAGGGCGAGCCAACCCGAGGCACCGGTCGTCAGGGCAGCGGCGAGATCGTCTGCGTTCATCGTGTGACTCCTACACGGCCGTCGGCCGGCGCGTGCGCGTCTGCCGGAAGTTGTAGCCCACTGCCACGACACCCATCACGCCGATCAGGAGCGCCGACAGGTAGCACAGCGGCAGCGCGAGGTCGGGGTTCTTCGAGCTCACGAGGATGGGCATGACCTGGTCGGTCACGTTTCCCGACAGCAGGGTCATCTGCGTCCCGAACAGGTAGGGGCCGAGGTACAGCAATGCCCCGAGCCCGATCAGGATCACCTGCGCCCGCATGCCGTTGACATCGGCATCGCCCTTGGTCATGAGCTTCACGAGGAGCGCGGCGAATGCACACGCGGCCGCGAGCCCGCCGGTGATCGGCAGCTCCTGCCCGGTGACCACATCGGGGTACAGGAAGATGAACGACCCGAGGAACACCTGGAGCAGGATGATGTCGCGCAGGGCGACATAGATGATCCACCAGAGGTCGGCCCCGAGCCGAAGCGTGAACTTGCCGGTATTGCGGACCATGTACGGGCGCCCGAGGTGAAGCGCCACGGACAGGGTCCACAGGACGACCAGCGCCGCGCCGATCGTTCCCTCGACGAACGCCTCGCCGGCGTCGAAGAAGCCGGATACCTGGTCGGGTGTCACTGCACACCTCCCTGCGCGGGCTGGCCGGCGGGGCTGGGCGCCGGGATGGGGATGGCTTCCTGGTCTTGTGCCTTGCGCCCGTCGGCAGGGCCGCGGCCGGCCAGGACCTGGACGGACGGACAGCCGTACACGGCGTCACAGCGGAAGCACCGTCCGGCCTCGGCATGCGCGGCCGCGTCGGTGAACCCGGGCGCGGTGGCCGCGAACGACCCGATGTCCACCACCGGCAGCGCCGCGCGGACCCGGGGCCGCGCCTCGAGGTCGACGGTGAGCGAGGCCTCTGGCGCCGTCCGGTAGCGCACGGCCGCAAAGACCTCCGCCTCGCCGTCCAGCGCGCCCGCGAGATACTCGTGGATGGACGCCGCGGCGCGGCGGCCGGCCGCCACCGCCTCGATGATCGTGCGCGGCCCCGACACGACGTCACCGCCGGCGAAGATCCCGGCCCGGCCCGTGGCGAGGGTCCGGGAGTCGGCAACGATCCCCGCCCAGCCGCTGACCTCGATGCCGGCGCCCTCTGGCAAAATCGACGGGTCGGGTTCCTCGCCGATCGCCACGAGGATCGCGGTCGCCGGGAGCTCGCGGATCTCATCCGTCGAATCCCATGCGGTGTGGCCATCGGCGGCGGACGCGTTGGGCGCCCGCATGACCTCGCAGCGAACGGCGACCACGGTCCCGTTGCGCCCGACGACCTCGTGGGGGGCGAGGCCGTCGAGGATCACGATGCCCTCGCGTTCCGCCGCCTCGATCTCCTCGGCCTGGGCGGGCATGTCGCGGCGGCCTCGTCGATAGACGATGGTGACGGTGGCCGCGCCGCTGCGGCGAGCCGACCGTGCTGCGTCCATCGCCGTGCTGCCGCCGCCGACGACGACGACGTCCCCCGACAGGCTCGGCGACTCGCCGAGGTTGACCTCCTTGAGGAACCTCGTCGCGGGGATGACCGCGCGCAGCTCGTCGCCGGGAACGCCAAGGCGACGGCTCTTGGAGGCGCCGGTCGCGAGGAAGATCGCCTTGAACCCCTCGCGCTCGAGGTCGGCCAGGCTGAAGTCCCGACCCATTGCGGAGTCCAGCCGCAGCTCGACCCCGACCGCGAGGATCCGCGCGATCTCCTCCGACAGGACCTCGCGCGGGAGCCGGTATTCCGGAATGCCGATCGCCATCATGCCGCCGGGGACGGGCATCGCCTCGTGCACGGTGACGGAGTAGCCAAGTCGGGCCAGGTACCAGGCCGCCGACATGCCCGCGGGCCCGCCGCCAACGATCGCAACCCGCTCGGAACGGCGCACGGCGGGCGGCTCGACGGCGGGAAGCTTGCCGTGCTCCGCCGCGAACCGCTTCAAGGTGCGGATCGCGATCGGTTCGTCCAGCACGCCTCGCCGGCACGCGACCTCGCACGGCGCCGTGCAGATCCAGCCGCACACGGACGGGAAGGGATTGACCTCGGCGGCGACGGCGTAGGCCTCGTCGTAGCGGCCGGCGCCGATGAGGCCCACGTACCGGCCTGCGTCCGTGCCCGCCGGGCAGGCTTCCTGGCAGGGGGCGATCGGACTCGGTGGCGCGTCGTCGACCATCGACGTCCAGACCTGCCACGGTTCGGGCCGCGACCGGGTTCGCCAGGTGAACAGGTCGCCCCACGGCGAATTGTGGACGGGCTTGAGGACCTCGCGGGTGACCTGCGAGAGCGGGACCCACCCGTCGGCCTGGGCCTCGGGTGGACGCTCGATCGGGCCCTGGCGCGACGCGAGCGGCACCTCCCCCAGCATCGTGACCAGCGACATCACATTGGGCGGGCATTCCCGGATGCAGATGCCGCATCCGATGCACTCGCCCACCTGGAGCGGCCGCTCCATCATCCACGCCATCTGATGACCGGGGCCCGGGCCAGTCTCGACACCCGGGGTATCGGGCCGGCTCATGTCCAGGGCCTCGACCGGGCACACGTCCATGCAGATCCCGCACGTGATGCACCCACCGTGATCGATGTCGATGCGGTAGCCCATCAGCCGCCTCCTTGTCGCCTGACGAGCATCGGCAGCGCAGCTGGATCCGGCCACGTCCGTACGGGCAGGAGAGCGCCCCATCCGATCGGGTAGGGCGTGAGTGCCGGTCGGCCCGGGCCATTCGGACCGCCGAGCGCGCCGCGGGGTCGCTCAGTGGTCGCCGAGGAGACCCTCGCGGACGGCTCGCGCGACGGCCTCGGCACGGCTCTGGGCGTGGAGCTTGTCGAGGATATTGCGCAGGTGGAACTTCACGGTGTTCTCGGAGATGCCGAGCGTCGTGGCGATCTCCTTGTTCCGCAGGCCCGCGACCACCAGCTGCAGCACGTCGAGCTCGCGATCCGTGAGCGAATCCGGCCCACGGGTCGGTTCGGGCCGGGCAAGCTCGGCCAGGATGCGCGCGGCGATGGCGGGGGTGATCGCGGCCTCGCCCCTCGCGACGGCATCGAGCATGGTGTGCAGCTCGACGGCGTCGAGGTTCTTGAGCAGGTAGCCCCTGGCCCCGGCCTTGATCGCCGCGAACAGGTCGTCGATCGCCTCACTCGCGGTGAGCATGACGATCGCGATGCCGGGCTCGTCGGCGGCGATGTGGCGGGTCGCCTCGATGCCGCCGCCCGGCATCGCGACGTCCATCAGGACGAGGTCGGGCGCGAGCTCATGCGCCAGCGCGACGGCAGCCGGCCCGTCCGCCGCCTGGCCCACGACCTCGTGGCCCCAAGCACCGAGGAGCGACGCGACGCCGTCGCGGAACAGCGCATGGTCGTCGGCGAGGAGGATGCGCACCCGCTCAGGCCTCGCGGTCCGCAGCGACCACGGCGGACGCCGGGCGCGCGGTGAATGAGCCGATGGCGCCCGCCTCGTCGACAGGTCTCCGCCCTGCATCGGCCAACCCCTCGTGTCCTGCCAGGGGCATCTCCAGCGTGACCTGTGTGCCGCCGCGTGGGGCGTCCGCAATGTCGAGCTGGGCGTCGATCGCCGCGGCTCGCTCGCGCATGGATCGCAACCCGTAGTGCGGGACGCCGGAGGGCGTATCGATCGCCCCCAGCCCGCGGCCATCGTCCTCGATGTGGAGGGTGAGTCGCCCGTCGGCGACGGCCATCGACACGCGGACCACACGGGCACCCGCGTGCTTCCGGACGTTCGTGAGCGCCTCCTGAACGATGCGGTAGACCTGGCCCTCGGTCTCGGCATCCAGCCGTAGGTCGCGTACCTCGGGCGGGATGGAGAGCTCGAGCGCGAATTGAGAGTCCGCGGCCACACGCAGGGCATGCGACTCGATCGCGCCACCCAGACCGGCCCCCGGCTCGATCGGGCTGCGCAGGCCGAGGATCGCCTCGCGGACGTCCACGTAGACCGCCCGCGCGGCCGCACCGAGCTCGGTCACCTGCGAGCGCGCCTCGCTGACCCGGCCCACAGCAAGGTATTCATCGATCGCGAGCGACTTCGCGTTGACGTAGCCGAGCACCTGCGCGATCCCGTCGTGAAGCTCGCGCGCGATCCGCTCCCGCTCCTCGACGACCGCAAGCTCGCGCAGCCGACGCTCGAGGCGGTCATGCTCGACCGCGATGGCCGCCTGGTTGGCGAGCGCGGCGAGCGTCTCGACCTCGTCGGCGTCGAATCCGCGCGGAGCCGCCGCCCCGATTGCGAGGAGCCCGATCGTCTCGCCGCCGCGGCGGAGGGGGGCCGAAAGGCGAACGACGGCCGACGTGGGCATCACGAATCGCAGCATCTCGTCCGCGGTGTTCGCTGATGGGTCTGCCCTGGATTCCGGCGTCAGGACGTCGGCCGTGGCAACCGGCGCGGCGGCGGGTTCGCGCATCGCACCGGGGCTGCCTGCGGCGGCTCCGAGGTCGAGACGCCCGTCCGCGCCTTCGAGCAGCAGCACGGCTGCGTCGGCTGCGAGCAGGTCGCGAGCGTGGGTGACGATCGCGTTGAGGACGTCATCGAGATCCGAGAGCGATGCGATGGCGACGCTCACCCGGTACAGGGCTCGCGCTGACGCCCCGCGAGCCTCCAGCTCTGCGTTCCTCGCACGCAGGGTGCCGGTCAGCGCGTCGATGCGGCGGGAAACCACGACTGCGAACACCGACCCGATGACGAGGACCGCGGCAGTGACGAGGACGGTGTCCCAGGGGAACGGGAGGGCCTCATCGAGGAGTGTGTCGCTGAGCAGCTCGAGCGCGGCGACGACGACCGCCGGGACCAGCACGAGGATCCAGCGGAGGCCCCCTTGTCGCGCACCAAGGTCCACGAGCGATGCACCAGTTGGCCGGCGTGACGGCCGGGTTTCCGTCAGCATAGTCGCCCGGATCGGGCGCCGGAATCAGGACGGCCCAGCCGCGCGCGGCTGGCAGCTCGGGCACCAGTAGGTCAGGCGCGGCAGCTCACGGCCGAGCTCCTTCGCCTCCACGATCGTCCCGCATCTCGGGCACGGACGCCCGGCCCGGCCGTGCGGCCCCAGCGGCCGCCGGCCCGTCGCGGCGCCGATGCGGAGGACCTCGGCGCTCCGGTCCACCAGGCGTCGCAGCGCGGCGTCGTCGACGTCCCGGAGCGGCGTCCACGGGGAGAGGCCGGCCTCCCACAGCACCAGGTTCTTGACCTCGTTGCCGATGCCGGCGAGCGCCCGCTGGTCGAGCAGCGCCTCGGCGACGGTCAAGTCCGCCCGCTCGGGCAGCCGCAGCCGGCGCATCGCCTCGTCGACGTCGACGGGCTCGGCGAGCAGGTCGGGACCCAGCTTCGACAGCGACGGGTGGAGCGCCTCGGTCCGCTGCTCGAACAGCTCGGCCACCGGGGCATCGAAGCACACGGCGACCGATCCCGGCACCTCCAGGACGAGCGACGCGCGACCCGGCGGCCGGCGCCAGGCCTCGCCCGGTCGGTAGCGATGCCACGAGCCGCGCATCCGGAGATGCGTCCGGACCTCGAGGCCATTGTCGAACCGGATCAGGAGGTTCTTGCCCATCGCCTCGACGCCGGTCACGGTCGAGCCGACCAGCCGATCGACCTGCGGCCCCGGGGCACGGGCCTTCGCCCCGGACACCTCGCGACCGACGAGGTACGGCCGGAGCCCCGCCGCCGTCCGAGCCAGTGTGTCGCCCTCGGGCATCTAGCGCTCGGAACGGACCACCGAGGGTCGCGCCCACGGCCGGTCGGTCGTCGCGGCGGCCGGCCGCAGCGCGTAGCCGCGGTAGCCGGCGACGAACCCCGCGGCGACGAGCGCCTCGCGGGCGGGCGACCCGGTCACCGGCTCGCCGTCGACCTTGGCGATCAGCAGCTCGCGGACCCGGCCGTCGGCGACGAGGTCGCGCAGGGACGCCAGGGCGAGGCCGAGCACGTCGGGGTCGTCGGCCGCCGGCAGCGTCTGGATCGACGACCCGCCGCGATCGACGTACACGACCGCCGCGCCGTCGACCAGCGCGACATACGCGCCGGCCGCGCGCTGGAACGGGCGCCGGTCGGCGTCGTCGCGCCGGGGCCAGGGCAGGGCGGCGCCATACGGGTTGGCCGGGTCGGCCGCCGCCAACAGCTGGACAACGCGGCCCCGCTCGCCCGCCAGCGCGCCGGGCTGGTCGCGCATCGACCGCAGCCGGTCGACCGCCCCGGGCAGCGCGAACTGCGCGGCGCCCAGGCCGTCCACGAAGTAGCCGCGCCGGATCCGGCCGCTCTCCTCCATCGCCCGCAGGACCGGGTAGATCGCCGAGAACCCGCCCTCGATCGGCTCGCCGGCCACCGCCTCGCGGGTCACGACGCCGTGCCGCTCGAGCAGGGCCAGCGCGAGCGCATGCGCCCGCTCGGTGCGGGTCACCGCCGGCGCCTCGTCGGGCAGCTCATCCTCGGGCGCGTTCGACAGCGACCACCGGCCCGCCGCCTCGGGCGGCCCGAGGGACGTCAGCCGACTAGGTCGAGGCCGCTTGTCCCTGGCCGGGCGCTTCCAGCGGAGCGCGCGCAGCGGCGCGAACGTGTCGTTGGTCGCCTCGCCCGCCCACACGAGGTCCCACAGCGCGTCGAGCACCTCGCGGTCCGACCGCCCGCCCGACGCCGTGAACAGCTCGCGATAGAACGAGGCGCCGCGACGGCGCAGGTGCGCCCGCACCCGCTCGTGGATCTCGTCCGCCGGTCGCTCGACGCCGTCGGGCAGCCCGGTCGGCCGCAGCAGCTCGCGACCCGGGCGGACCAGGACCACGCGGCCGTCGTCGCGGCCCAGGCTCCCCCGCCCCACCCACGCGACCTCGCCCATCGCGCCCAGCTCGTCGAGCAGCCGGGGCTGGTAGCCGGGCACGCGCGCCGGCAGCACGTCCCGCTCGAGGACCGAGGCCGGGATCGGCAGGCCGGCCAGCTGGTCGACCACCTCGGCCAGGCGCTCGAGGGCGTTCGGGCCACGCAGGGGCGCCGGGACGGCCGACCCTGCCGACGGCGACGCCGCCACCCCCTGCCAGGCCGGCAGGAAGCGGGCGAGTGTGATCGGATCGACGGGCTCGACCTCGCGCCGGAGCTTGGCCAGCGACCGGCGGCGGAGCAGCCGCAGGACCTCGGGATCGCAGTACTCGCGCTCGGCGCCGCCGGGCCGGAACTCGCCGCTCAGCAGGCTGCCGCCGGCAACCAGCCGATGGAGCGCGTCCTCGACCACGCCGGTCGGCAGGCCCCAGCGACGGGCGGGCTCGGTGCCCAGGAACGGGCCATGGGTCCGGGCATAGCGCGCGAGCAGCCCGTCGAGCGCCCCGATCGCGGGGCCGAGGAACGCCTGCGGCACGCCCGGCGGCGTGGCGACCCCGACGCCGTCCCGGTAGCGCGCGACGTCCTCCATCGCGATCCAGCGCTCCTCGCCGCCGATCCTCGCCCGGACGGCCCGCCGCGTCGCCGCCAGCTCCGCGACGTGGAGCGAGGCCTCGGGCCGCCCGCCCGCCGTCCTCGCGCCCAGCTCGTCGGTCGACAGGTCGCCGAGGCGCCGCAGCAGGTCGTGGACCTGGTCCGGGTCGTTCGCATGTCGCTCCTCGACGAGCGCCTGGAGGCTCAGCTCGAGGTCCGCGAGCGCCTCGGAATCGAGCAGCTCGCGCAGCTCCTCCTGGCCCAGCAGCTCGCGCAGCAGGTCCCGGTCCAGCGTGAGCGCCTGCGCCCGGCGCTCGGCCATCGGCGCGTCGCCCTCGTACATGTACTGCGCGATGTAGTCGAACAGGAGCGAGCTCGCGAACGCCGATGCCTTGGGCGTCTCGACGGCGTGGACGGCGATCTCGCGGCGGCGGACGCCGTCGAGGATCTCGCGCAGGGCCCCGAGGTCGAACACGTCGGCGAGGCACTCGCGGTAGGTCTCGACGAGGATCGGGAAGCTCCCGTATCTCGACGCGACCGCCAGCAGGTCCGCCGCCCGCTGGCGCTGCTGCCACAGCGGCGTGCGCGTGCCGGGGCGACGCCTCGGGAGGAGCAGGGCCCGGGCGGCGTTCTCGCGGAACCGGCTGGCGAACAGGCTCGACTGGCCCACCCGCCCCACCACGAGGTCCTCGACCTCCTCGGGCTCGGGGAACAGCAGGGCCTCGACGCCGTCCAGGCTCGTCTCGCCGTCGGGCAACCGGATCGCGATGCCGTCGTCGGACCAGATCGTCTGGACCTCGAGCCCAAGCCGGTCCGCGAGCCGCGCCTCGAGCGCCATCGTCCACGGGGCGTGGACCCGGCCGCCGAACGGCGTCAGGATCACCAGTCGCCAGTCACCGAGCTCGTCGCGGAACCGCTCGACGACGATCCGGCGGTCGGTGGGCAGGACGCCGGTCGCGCCGCGCTCGTCCTCGAGGTAGGCGAGCAGGTTCTCCGCGGCCAGCGGGTCGAGGTCGTGGTCACGCTGCAGTCGATCCCCGGCCTCGAGCCGGCCGATGGGTCCGCGTTCGAGGTCGGCCTCGGCCTCGCGGGTGAACGCGCCCATCGCGCGCCCCAGCTCGATCGGCCGGCCCACCGTGTCGCCCTTCCAGAACGGCAGCTTGCCCGGGACGCCGGGGGCGGGTGTGACCGTGACCCGGTTGGGACTGATCTCGGCGACACGCCAGGAGCTGGCGCCGAGGATGACGACGTCGCCGTGCATGCCGGCCCGGAGCTCGTAGACCATCTCCTCGTCGAGCTCGCCGACCCGCCGTCCCGTCGTGCCGGGCTCCCCTTCGAGGAACACCGGGAACAGGCCGCGATCCGGGATCGTGCCGCCGCTGGTGACGGCGACGACCCTGGCATCCCGTCGCCCCTCGATCGTGTCCGTCAACCGGTCCCAGATGACGCGGGGTTTCAGCTCCGCGAACTCGTCGCTCGGGTAGGCGCCGGCCAGCATGCCGAGGACCCCCTCGAGGGCCTCGCGCGTCAGCGTCTCGAACGGCGCGGCGCGCCGCACGATCTCGAGCAGCGCGTCGACGGTGAACCGCTCGCCGATCGTCATCGCGACCAGCTGCTGGGCGAGGACGTCGAGCGGGTTGCGCGGCAGCACCGTCTGCTCGATCGACCCGTCGTGCATGCCCTTCACGACGACGGCGGTCTCGAGGAGGTCGCCGCGGTACTTGGGAAAGATCACGCCCTTCGACGGCTCGCCGACCTGGTGCCCGGCCCGGCCGATGCGCTGCAGGCCTCGCGCGACGGAGGTGGGGCTCTCGACCTGGATCACGAGGTCGACGGCGCCCATGTCGATGCCGAGCTCGAGGCTCGACGTCGCCACGAGGGCGGGGAGGCGGCCGGCCTTCAGCTCCTCCTCGATCTCGAGGCGTTGCTCCCTCGCGATCGATCCGTGGTGGGCGCGGACCAGCTCCTCGCCGGCCAGCTCGTTGAGGCGCTGGGCCAGGCGTTCCGCGAGCCGGCGGCTGTTGGTGAACACGATGGTGCTTCGATGCTGGCGGATCAGGTCGAGGATCCGCGGGTGGATCGCGGGCCAGATGCTCGTCCGCAGCTCGCCGCCGATGACCGGGCCGCCCGGCTGCTCGTCCATCGGCAGGACCTCGCCGAGGCGAGCCATGTCCTCGACCGGGACGATGACCTGGAGCTCCAGCGGCTTGCGCGTGCCGGCGTCGACGATCGTGACCTCGCGGCCCTCGCCGGTGCCGCCGAGGTAGCGGGCGATGGTCTCGAGCGGACGCTGGGTGGCGCTGAGACCGATGCGCTGGATCCTCGTCGTCTGGCCGCCGCCGTCGCCGTTCGCGTCCGCCGTGCCCCGCAGGCGCTCGAGGCGCTCGAGGCTGAGCGCCAGGTGGGCGCCGCGCTTGGTGCCGGCGATCGCGTGGACCTCGTCGACGATCACGTGCTCGACGCCCTTGAGGATCTCGCGCGCCTGGCTGGTCAGCAGGAGGTACAGGCTCTCGGGGGTCGTGACGAGGATGTCGGGCGGGTGGCGCACGAGGTCCCGGCGCTCGTCCGCGGGGGTGTCGCCGGTCCTCGAGGCCACCGAGATGCTGGGCGGGGCCTCGCCCAGACGCGCCGCCTCGTGGGCGATGCCGGCGAGGGGAGCCCTGAGGTTGCGCTCGACGTCGTAGGTCAGCGCCTTGAGCGGGCTGACGTAGAGGACGCGGACGGTGCCCGGCTGTTCCCTGGTCGGGGCCGGTCTGGGGTGCTGGACGAGCCGGTCGAGGCACCACAGGAACGCGGCGAGCGTCTTGCCGCTGCCGGTGGGGGCGTGGATCAGCGTGTGCCGGCCCTGGGCGATGGCCGCCCACCCCTCGGATTGGGCCGGCGTCGGGGCCTCGAACGTCGCCTCGAACCAGGCCCTGACGGCGGGCCCGAAGGGGGCAAGCGGATCGACCTTGGTCGCGACCACGGGACGCCGAGTATAGGCCCCTCGGACCATTTCGACCAGATGTTCTGAATCATTCGTTCGGCGCCACCGCCGATCGCTGCCACTGAACGCTTTCGGCCCGAACGGGGTGTACCGCGCTGCTTCGAGGGGCGCTCCATCGCTGACAACGATCGATCCGACCGGAGCAACGTGATAAGTGGCGGTTGAGGCCGATTTCGTTCACTGGCAGCGATGGCGACGATCAATCGGCGAGCACTGCGGACGGCCGAGCGCGAGTTGCTCCGCGGCCTGGGCAACGACATGCGGCGCATGCGCGAGGATGCTGGCAGGTCCCAGGCGGCGGTGTCGCGGGCGTCCGGCATTTCGCAAAGTCACGTGTCAGCGATAGAGGCCGGAATGGCTCGGCCGAGCCTCGAGGCGGTCCTGGCCATCGCGGCAGCCCTCGGCTGTGACCTGTCGGTGCGCATGTTCCCGGGGACGGGTCCGCGGATCCGCGAGCGGATCCAGGTCGCCATGAGCGAGGCGCTGCTTGCGTCGCTGCATCCCCGGTGGCGGGCCCAGCCGGAGGTGCCCGTCTATCGGCCGGTCCGCGGCGTGATCGACCTGGTCCTGGCAGACGCGGCGGCGCACCTCGTCGTGCCGACCGAGCTGCAGAGCGAGCTGCGGCGGGTCGAACAACAGATCCGTTGGTCCGTGCAGAAGGCGGATGCACTGGCCGCGATGCACGACCACGCCGGCGATCGTGTCAGTCGCCTCGTGGTGGTGCGAAACACGGCTGCCATGCGCGAGACCGTCCGAGCCGCCGCCTTGACATTGGCCGCGGCTTACCCGGCCAGAGCGGCCGATGCGATCGCGGCCCTCACCGCCGATGGTCCGTGGCCGGGTGCCGCGCTGTTGTGGGCGAATGCCGAGCGCGGCGAGGCGCGAATCCTCGATGGGCCGCCCGTGGTGTCAGGGTCGGGCGATAGCATCGTACGGTGAAGAAGATCGGGTTCCTGTCGTTCGGCCACTGGTCGGAGGCGCCGTACTCGCAGGTGCGGAATGGGTCGGATGCGCTGCTGCAGTCGATCGAGCTGGCCGTCGCGGCCGAGGAGCTCGGGGCAGACGGCGCGTACTTCCGCGTCCACCACTTCGCCCGGCAGCTCGGCTCGCCGTTCCCGCTGCTCGCGGCGGTCGGCGCCCGAACCAGCCGCATCGAGATCGGCACCGCCGTCATCGACATGCGCTACGAGAACCCGCTGTACATGGCCGAGGACGCGGGCGCGGCCGACCTGATCGCCGGCGGCCGGCTCCAGCTCGGGATCAGCCGGGGGTCGCCGGAGCAGGTGATCGACGGCTTCCGGTACTTCGGCTACGCGCCCGCCGACGGCGAGACGGACGCCGACATGGCGCGGCAGCACGCCGAGGTCTTCCTCCAGGTCCTGAAGGGTGAGGGTTTCGCAGAGCCGAACCCGCGTCCGATGTTCCCGAACCCGCCGGGCCTGTTGCGTCCCGAGCCGCACTCGCCGGGGCTGCGGGAGCGGATCTGGTGGGGCGCGGCGTCGGACGCCACGGCCGCCTGGGCCGCGAAGCTGGGCATGAACCTCCAGAGCTCGACGCTGAAGTTCGACGAGAGCGGCGAGCCGCTCCATGTCCAGCAGCGCAAGCAGATCGAGGCGTACCGGGCCGCGTGGTCGGAGGCCGGCCACGAGCGAGAGCCGCGCGTGTCGGTCAGCCGCAGCATCTTTGCCCTGGTCAACGACCAGGACCGGGCCTACTTCGGCCACGAGGAGAACGACCGCGACACCATCGGCTATCTCGATCCCCAGACGCGGGCGATCTTCGGCCGCTCGTACGCCGCCGAGCCCGACGTCCTGATCAAGGAGCTGGCCGAGGACGAGGCGATCGCGGCCGCCGACACCCTGCTGCTGACCGTCCCCAACCAGCTCGGCGTCGACTACAACGCCCACGCCATCGAGAGCATCCTCAAGTTCGTCGCGCCCGACCTCGGCTGGCGCTGACTGGTGCCGAACAATGCGCTCGACGTCCGCTCCTGCGGCGCCGGCGGCCACGTCGGGGAGGATCGATAGACTCATATCGTGAGCGAGTTCCTCGCGTGGGTGGCGGGTTCGGGCGTCGTCCAAGGGGTGATCATCGGGGCCACGCTGGCGTTCCTGACAACGGTCCTGATCCTGGACGCGGTGGCGAAGGCGGAGACAACAACCGTCAACGGTTGGAGCGCGATCCGCAAGGCCGGTCAGCCCGGCAACGGTTGGCTGGTGCGTGCCGCGCTGCAGAAGGCGCTGCCGGTCGTCAACGTGTTCGAGGAGGCCGCCTACTGGACGACGAGCGTGGACGGCGCAGGAAAGAAGCTCAGTGGCGAGCACGCGTACCGCCTGCACTTTCCGCCAGGGCAGCTCCCGCCGAATGATGCCTTCTGGTCGCTCACCGCGACGGACACGGTCGGGTACATGGTGAGCAGTCCGACCGGTCGATCAAGCGTGGATGATCATTCTGGTCTGGTGACGAAACCGGATGGCTCGGTCGACATCCTGCTCCAGCCGCAGGCGCCGAGCGGGCCGGCACAGAACTGGCTGCCGACACCGACTCGCAGATTCAAGCTGATGCTCCGTGCGTACCTGCCCGGCGCCGCCATCCTGGACGGCAGCTACGAGCTGCCGGCGGTCGTCGAGGTCTCGTGACATGAACCGCCGGATCCTGAAATACGGGACCCCCATCACCGCCGTCATCCTGCTGGTCTTCGCCTGGGTCGTCTACCGGCGGCTCGCCGCCGGCGTGGACGCGATCATTCCGCTCGCGGTGGCGGCCGTGGTCGTGTGGCTGCTCGGGGCGTTCGTCTTCATCTATTTCTGGCCGCAAATCACGGTCGGCGGGTTCAAGCGCGCGATTGTCAAACGCGGACTGGGCAGCGGCCCGATCCCCGTCAACACGCTGTACGCGACGGAGGACAGCTCCTCCGCATCGGCATCCAGCGGCAGCCTGATGGCAGTGGGTACCGATGACGTGCTCTACGTCGGCGGCTGGCTCGACCTCAAGGCCGGACCGCGTGTGCTGCAGGTGCCCGAGATGGACGGGCGCTACTACTGCGTGCAGTTCATCGACCCGACCAGCGGCGCCAACTTCGCCTACGTCGGAAAGCGGTCGACGGGGACGAGCCCCGGCGACTTCCTGCTCTGCGAGCCGGGATGGAATGGCGGAGTTCCGGACCGGATGACGAAGATCGAGGTGCCGCATCGCTCCGCACTCGTCATCGGTCGAGTGTTCGTCGCGGATGAGCGCGATCGCCCAGTCGCTTACGCCCTCGCCAAACAGATCCAACTTGCCCCGCTCGACACCTGATCGCGGAGCGCTGACGGCCCTCAGCGGGGCGAGAGGCGGGCCGGGATGGCCCACGGGTCGTCCCGGGCGAGGTCGGGCGACGGTCGCCGCAGCTCGAAACCCGCACCCAGGAGCAGGCGGCGGGCGACGTCCTGCCGAAGCTCGATGTCGAGCGGCTCGACCCAGTCGCGCTCGGCGACGCCGACGATGGCCGTCATCGGCGCCCCGACAGGCCGGCCGTCGACCAGGGACCGCAGCAGCGCCGACGCCAGCCCCCGCAGCCGGAACGCGGGCGCCACACCCAGGGCCAGAACCTCGCCATCGGGGGTCGCGACCGCCACGCCGACCACAGATGACCCGGCGACCGCGCCCACGATCCGCGACCCGGCTCGCGCAGCGGCGACGAGCAGCGCGCGAGCCGACGCGACGTCGAACGGGCTGACGACGCGCTCCGCGAGGTCGAGCGCCTCCAGCTCGGCGGCACCCAGCGAGACGACCGTCGGCGCCAGGTCGTCGGGAGGCGCGGAGGCTGCCGCCCGTTCGCCGTCGAACGCGGACCACCAGCCCCGGTCCTCGGCCTCGCGCAGCAGCCGCGGCAGCACGACCGAACGGACGCGGGCCTGGACCGCCAGCGATTCGGCCTCTGCGGCCGCCTGCTCCACGCCGACCGGGCGACCGGCATTCGCGGCATCCGCGAAGGTCGTCGGCATCCCCGGCGTGCCGAACGCGGCGGCCTCGGCCTCCCATCGGTCGCGCCAGGCGGCCGGCGTCTCCGCAGGAGCCTCGCGATGGGCGCCCGCCAGCCACGTCAGCGCCCACGCGCGCGGGACCACCCGGTAGGCGTCGTAGCCGCCGCCGCCGGTCGCGAGCCAGCGGCCGCCCGCCCAGCGGTGGGCGACCCGGTCGACGAGCCGCGCCGCCTCCCCCATCGCGGTCGTCGTCACCCGCAGGTGCGCGAGCGGGTCCCAGGCGTGGGTGTCGGCGCCGTGCTGCGACACGACGACGTCCGGCCCGAACGCGGCGGCGAGCGACGGGACGAGAGCCCGGACCGCCGCCAGCCACGCGGCCTCGCCCGTGTACGGCTCCAGCGGCACGTTGACGGCGGTCCCGACCGCGGCGCCCTCGCCCAGGTCGTCGATGAACCCGGTCCCCGGGAACAGGTACCGCCCGCTCTCGTGGAGCGAGATCGTCAGCACGCCCGGGTCCGTGTACGCGATGGCCTCGACCCCGTCGCCGTGGTGCGTGTCGAGGTCGACGTACAGCACGCGCAGGCCCGCCGCGCGCGCCCGCACGATGGCCAGCGCCGGGTCGTTGTAGATGCAGAAGCCCCACGCCTTGGCCGGCATCGCGTGGTGCAGCCCGCCCCCGGGGTGCAGGGCGTGCTCGACGTCGCCGCGCAGGATCGCCGACATCGCCCGCAGCGACCCGTCGGCCACGGTCGCCCCCGCCTCGTGCATGCCCGCGAACGCCGGGTTGTCGGAGATGCCGATCCCCATCGCGGGCCGCGCCGACGGGTCGGCGGAGAACCGCCGGACGGCCTCGACGTAGGCGGGCGAGTGCACCGTCTCGAGGTCCGCGTCCGAGGCCGGCTCGGGCTCGATCGACGGCTCCGCGCCCACCGCCCGCAGCAGGTCGATCCCGGGCCCGAACCGCAGCGGCGTCAGCGGGTGGCCAGGGCCGAAGTCGTAGGTCAGGGATCGCGGGCCGAAGGCGACGAGCGGGCCCTCGGCGGCGCGGGACGACGATCCGGCACGGGTCGTGGACACGTGGGGCACGATACCGCCATGGAGCGCGTGTACACGAAGCCGCGGCTCGACAAGCTCGGCGTGAAGCCCGGCTCGCGGGTGGCCCTGGTCGGGCTCGAGGACCAGGCGTTCGAGACCGAGCTCCGCGACCGGACCGCCGACATCACGCACGGCGATCCCCTGCCCGACACGGACCTCGTGTTCCTGGCGGCCGACGACCATGCGGCGCTCGCGGCGCTGCCCGGCCTCCGGGAGCGGATCCGGCCCAACGGCGCCATCTGGGTCGTGTCCCGGAAGGGCAAGGCCGCGACCCTGCGCGACGTCGAGGTCATCGCCGCGGCGGTCGCATACGGCCTCGTCGACAACAAGGTCGTGTCGTTCGACGACACCCGGACGTCGGCGCGGCTGGTCATCCCGCTCGCGCTGCGCGGCGGGCGCTGACGCCGACGAGGACGACCAGCGGCGACGACGGCGACCAGCGGCGACGACGGCGACCGTCGCGACGGACGGCCCCAGCCGCCCCGACTGTTACCATCCGCGCATATGGACCTCCTCCTCGTCCTCATCGTCGTCCTGATCCTCGTGCTGATCTGGCGCGGCCCCAAGACGCTCCCCTCGCTGGGCAAGGCGTTCGGGCAGGGCGTCAAAGAGGCGCGCAAGGAGATGGACGAGATCAAGACCGACGTGTCGGGCCCCAAGGCCGACGCCGCGAACGACGACACGCCCGCGTCCTGACGCCCAGCGCCACCGCTCAGCGGTGCGCCGCCAGCATCAGGTCCCCGAACCCTTCGACCCGTCCGCGTGACCGGCTGACCGCCGCCTCGTCGACCGGCTCCGGGATCGCGCGCGACGCGCCTGGCCCGAACAGGTCACCGACGAGCACGACGCCCTCGGACGGCAGCTCGAACGCCAGGTGGTCGGGGTGCGTTCCGGGCGTCGCGTGGACCCGGATCGCGACGTCCGCGAACCCGAGCACGTCGCCGTCCTCGATGGGCACGACCTCACTCGACAGGACCGCGCTGGCACCGGGCGAGGCCAGGATCGGCACGTCGAGGCGCAGCGCGAGCGACTCCGCACCCGCGGCGTGGTCGGGGACCGGCGCGGTCAGCAGGATGGCGGCGATCCGCGCGTCGTGACGCGCGGCGAGGGCGATGACGGCCTCCGCGGCCTCGTCGGACGGGTCGCCGGGATCGACGACCACGAGTCGCGACCGCCCGACGACATAGGCGTCGACCGTCTGGCCGGGGATCGCGCCGGCGCCGGCGAAGGTGATCCGGGCGACGACCGGCGTCAGGCGCTCGACGGCGGGCGGCCCGGCAGCCTCGAGCGGCTGCAGGTGGCGCCGGACATCCTCGAGGTCCCGAGCCGGCGCGAGCTGCTGAAGGGTGGTGCTCGTCGGCGGCCACAAGTCGACTCTTCCCGCGGCCATCTCGGCGAGCGCGTCCCGCGGCGTCAGCCAGCGGTGGTCGGCGACCTCGCGCGGGTCGGGCACGACCCTGGCGCCCTCGGGCAGCCACGCGACGAAGAACCGGGTGTCGTACCGGCGCGGGCTGCCCGGCGGCGTGACCCAGCGCGACAGCGGCACCAGCGCATCGCGTGCCAGGGCGATCCCGACCTCCTCGGCCAGCTCCCGGATCGCGGCGGCCGCGAACGCCTCCGGGTCGCCTGCGGCCAGGCCCACCGAATCGGCCGGGTCGACCGCGCCACCGGGGAAGACATGCAGCCCCGGCCCGAACGCCATCGTCGAGGGCCTGCGGGTCAGCAGGGCCTCCGGGCCCTCGGGCCCCGCGCGCAGGAGGACCACGGTCGCCGCCGGTCGCGGCTCGACGACGAGGTCGCCACCGGGCTCGACGGTGGGCTCGACGGCGGGCTCGATGGCATCGGCCGGCGAGAGCGGATCAGCCTCCGGCAATGAGCGCCTCGAGCGCTTCCGGCTCGGTCACCGGCAGGCGGCAGGCGAAGCCGTGGCACACGAACGCCGTCGGCGCGCCGTCCAGCGCGAACCGACCGTGGAGGAGCGGCACCGACGAGTCGTCGGGCAAATCCGACGACGCCTGGACGCGGAACGGGTGGTAGCCACGGTCGACGATGGCGACGAGCCCCAGGGTTGCCGGGTCGCGGGGCGGGCCGACGATCGCGACCTCCGTCGATTCGGCGTGGGCGAGCTCGAGCGCGCACAGCCACTGCGCGAACGCCGTCGGGTGGCGATCGAGGTAGCCGCCGACGGTCGCGAGCGCCCCCTCTGCCGCCGCCCGGTAGCGGCCGTCGCCCGTGAGCGCCGCGAGACGGAGGAGGACGGTCGTCGCCATCGCGCCGCCCGACGGCGTGGCGTTGTCCTGCGCGTCGCGTGGCCGGGCGACGAGCCGCTCCCCGTCGTCGGGCGTGTCGTAGAAGCCGCCGTCGGGATGCGCGAAGTGGCCGAGGACCGCATCCATCAGCGACACGGCCGCCTCGAACCAGCGCTCCTCGAACGTCGCCTCGTACAGCGACAGCAGCCCGTCCGCGAGGTTCGCGTAGTCCTCGAGCGCGCCGTCGGCGGACGCCCGGCCGTCTCGCCACGAGCGGCGGAGCCGGCCGTCCCGGCCACGGAGGTTCTCGAGCACCGACGAGGCCGCGCGCGACGCCGCGTCCAGGTAGCGGCCCGACGCCTCGACCAGTGCCGGCTCCCCGGTCGCGGCGAGCGACCTCGCGGCATCCGCCAGGGCGGCGATCGCGAGCCCGTTCCAGGCCGCGAGGACCTTGTCGTCGAGCGCGGGCTGCGGGCGCCCGGCCCGCCGGCCGAGCAGCGCCGCTCGCGCATCGGCCAACCGGCTTGCGACCTCGTCGACCGGGAGCCCGAACCGCTCCGCCAGCTCCGCGTCGCCGCGCACGCGAGACAGGATCGTCCGGCCCTCCCAGTTCCCCGCGTCGGTCACGCCATAGGCCGCCGAGAACAGCGCGGCGCCCTCGCCCAGGACCTCGCGCACCTCGGGCGCCGTCCACACGAACGTGCCACCCTCCTCGCCCTCGGTGTCGGCGTCCTGGCTGGCGGCGAACCCGCCGTCGGGCGTCGCGAGCTCGCGCAGGACGTAGTCGAGCACCCCGGTCGCCGCCGCCAGGAGCGACGGGTCCCCGGTCAGGGCCCAGGCATGCGCGTACACGCGGGCCAGCTGGGCGTTGTCGTACAGCATCTGCTCGAAATGGGGCACGAGCCACGCCGCGTCGGTCGCATAGCGGTGATAGCCGCCGCCCAGCTGGTCGTGGATCCCGCCCGCGGCCATCGCCCCGAGGCTCCGGAGCGCGACCTCGAGCGGCTCCGGGTCACCGCCGGCGACGTGTCGCCGCAGCAGGAACTCGATCGTCATCGGCTGCGGGAACTTCGGCGCGCGGCCCCAGCCGCCGTGGACCGGGTCGAACGAGCCGGCGACCGCGGCCGCGGCGGCCTCGAGCGTCTCGCGCGGCGGCACACCGGCCGCGCGCCCGCCCACGCCGATCGCCTGGGACTCGACCAGCGCGTCGACGAGCCGCACGCCCGCCTGCTCCACCTCGGATCGCTGGGTCGTCCACGCCGCCCGGACGCCGTCGAGCACCTGGCGGAACGACGGCATCCCGTGGCGGGGCGTGTCTGGGAAGTAGGTGCCACCGTAGAACGGCCGGCCCTCGGGCGTGAGGAACACGCTCATCGGCCAGCCGCCGCCGCCCGTCATCGCCTGGACGGCGCCCATGTACAGCTGGTCGAGGTCGGGACGCTCCTCGCGGTCCACCTTGATCGGGACGAAGCCCGCATTCAGCGCAGCGGCGGTCGCCTCGTCCTCGAACGACTCGCGCTCCATAACGTGGCACCAGTGGCAGGCGGCATATCCGATGGACAGGAAGATCGGCCGGTCGAGCAGCTTCGCCCGAGCCAATGCGTCGGGTCCCCACGGCATCCAGTCCACGGGGTTGTGCGCATGCTGGAGCAGGTAGGGGCTCGTCTCGCCCGCGAGCCGGTTCGTGTGGCGGGGACCCGCCCCGGGTTGGGCCATCCGTTGCTCCTATGTCAAGCCGCGGCAGCCAGGGTCGTCACCCGGGCTGCCTCGTCGGCCCGAAGGCGGCGGAACACCTCGTCGCTGATCCTGCGACGCAGCGCCCGGATGGCCTCGGTCTTGGTGTCGCCGGCGGCTCGGCGGTGCTCGAGGTATGCGCGGCCGCGGTCGTCGATCCGCATCTGCGTGATGGCGATCCGGTGGAGAGCGAGGTTGAGCTGCCGGTTGCCGCCCCGCGAGAGCCGGAAGCGGGTGACGTTGCCCGACCAGACCGGCACCGGCGCCGAGCCGTTGTGGCGGGCGAACGCCTCCTTGGACCGGAAGCGGCTGATCCCGGCCGCCTCGCCCACGATCTTGGCAGCGGTGAGCGACCCGCAGCCGGGCAGGGCGAGCAGGGTGGGCGCCAGGGCGACGACGAGGGCCTCGATCTCGCGCTCGAGCGAGCGGATCGCCGACGTCAGGTCGCGCAGTCGGCCCAGGATGTCGCGGGCAAGCCGCGCCGCGGGCTCGGCGCGGCCGGCGAGGCGGGTCTCGAGGTCCGCCACCACGACCGCCCGGTCGAGCGAGCGGGCCCCGGGCTCCGCGATGCCCAGGTCGAGCAGGTGCCAGCGCAGCCGCTGGATGTGCCGGGTGCGCTCGGCCACGAGGTCGTCGCGATGGTCGACCAGCCGCCGCAGCTCGCGCTCCGGGCCGTCGAGCGTCGCGACCGGCAGGTCCGGTTCCCGCAGCACCGCCTGGGCGACGGCGTACGCGTCGATCGGATCGCTCTTGCCGGGCTCGCGGACCGAGCGGCGGACCCCCGCCATGAGCTTGGGTGGCACCCGGACGACCGACTCGCCCGAGCGCAGGAGGTCGACCTCCAGGCGGCGCGACAGGTGCCGGCAGTCCTCGAGGGCCCAGCGCCGGTCCGGGAACCTCGCTGCCCAGCGGCGGAGCTCGAGATGCCCCTCGGGGCTGGCCGGGATGGTCTTCTCGCCGAGCTTGCGGCCGGTCTCGCTCACGGCCACGACGGTGTGCCAGCGCTTGTGCAGATCCGCGCCCAGGATGACCATCTCCGTGTCTCCTCCTCGCATGAGGTGACCGAGGACCGGTCGGCGGACACGGCTGAGTTGGGGCGGAGCCACGCTCCTATCAAGTCACGCCGGCCGGTCGTTCGCGTCTCCCGGCCGGCACAACGCATGGAAGCCACGCCCACGGGACGGGCAACGAGGGTACGAGCCAAACCGGGAGACGCTACCGAGGGTGACACTCAGCCGATGGTACGCGGCGATCCCTCGGGACAGAGATCCCGGTGTCCCGAGGCCACGAATAGTGGAACGAATCGGTGCCTCGGAGCGCCATAGAACTATGAGGGTGCATTCGCGGGTAAGGAGAGTAGGCTACGCTCCGGGCCTGCCTGCCAACCCCGTTGTCGGGAGGTTAAATCGCTGAACCGGGTCGCGCGCGCGACGTTGGTCGCGCTCCTCGTGGCGATGCTCGGGGTCGCGGGTGCCGTGGCACCCGTGGCCGCCGCTGCGCGCGTCCCCCGCGTCGTCCTCGTCGTGGGCCCGGTCGGCGGCCTGACGAACCTCTACCGGAGCCTCGCCAACGAGGCCGCCAGCGAGGCCGCGGCCGCCGGGGCCGAGGTGACCAAGATCTACTCCCCCAACGCGACGTGGCCGGCCGTCCGGCATGCGCTCGAGGGCGCCTCGATCGTCGTCTACCTCGGACACGGCAACGGCTGGCCCAGCCCGTACCGCGACTCCCTCTACCCGCCCACCCAGAACGGGTTCGGGCTGAACCCCGTCGCCGGCGGCGACGACTCGTCCCACCAGTACTTCGGCGAGGCCTCCGTCGACAACCTGCAGCTCGCCCCGAACGCGGTCGTCCTGCTGTCGCACCTGTGCTACGCGAGCGGCAACAGCGAGCCGGGCCTGGCCGAGGGCTCCCAGTCGATGGCCATCCAGCGCGTCGACAACTACGCGGCCGGCTTCATCCGTGCGGGCGCCGAGGCGGTCGTGGCCGAGGCGCACATGGGACCCGCCTACTACGTGCGGCAGCTGCTCCGAAGCCAGGCGTCGATCGAGGAGATCTGGCACGACTCGCCGAGCAACAACGGCAACACGATGACGCTCGCGAGCGACCGGTCGAATGGCTTCTCCGAGCGCCTCGACCCCGACCGGCCGAGCGGCGGCTACTACCGATCGCTGGTGTCCAAGGGCGTCAGCTCGAACCAGCTGCGCTCCGGCGCGACCGGCACGGTCTCGGGCCAGACCCCGAACGTCCTCCGGCCGCCGGTGACCCCGTCGCTGGTGTCCCTCGGGCTCACGTTCGGGTCGATCGACGTCCGGACGGCGCCGATCGCGGCGGCCCGCAGCCAGCTCATCGTTCCGGTCGCCGCCAAGGGCGCGAAGAAGATCCCCGAAGGCACGCAGGTCGGCATCCGCTGGGACCCGATCATGCTCGATGCGAGGCCGGCCCCTTCGGGGGTGGGCACGTCACCACCGGCCGCATCGCCGTCGCCCTCGGCCTCGGTGAGCCCGTCGGCTTCGGCCTCCACGGCGCCCGCGGCGACGCCCGCGCCCATCGATCCGCCCGACGTCAACCTCGTCGTCCCCGAGCAGCTCGGGTCCGTCGTGACGCTCACGCAGGCGGCACGCACGGGTCGCGGCCTCAACGTCGGCGTCACCTACCCGTCGGCCCCCGGCCTGTACCGGCTGGTCCTCACGCTGCACGACGCGAATGGCGTCGCGTACGACGCCCCGACGCAGTCGAAGCTCACCTCGGTGATCGTCCACGTCGGCGGGCTGTATTCGGCGGCGTTCGGCGCGCCGTCCTCGCTGGCGATGAGCACCGGGGCCTCGTCGACCGTCGGGGTCCGCGTCGTCAACGCGGGCTCGGAGGACTGGGACGTGAAGACCGCGACGCCGCCGGCCGAGCCCGATTCGCTGCTGATCTGGCTCCGCACGCAGCGCACGGCCGCGCGCGTGGTCGCGACGTGGGTCTCGCCGCAGGGCCTGCCGATCCCGGGACCCGTCTCCGCGGCGATTGACCCCAAGGCCGCGGCACCCGGCGGCACGACGGCGGTCGGGCTGCAGGTCGTTGCCCCGGCCCAGGCCGGCGACTACCTGCTGCTGCTCGACGTCGTCACGCCGACGCACGGCGCCCTGTCGACGCAGGGCAGCACGCCGGCCCTGATCCGCGTCGCCGTCACGGGGCCCACGATCGCGCCGTCGGTGGCGCCGGCCCCTTCGGCGTCAACGGCGCCGTAACGCTCGAGGCGGATCTCGCGAGCCCCAACTTTGGTCGGGGGTGATTGAATGGCTGCCATGAGCATCGACCCGCGACCGGTGGGGCCTGGCCGGCCGGGCCCGGTGACCGACCCCCTGCGCATCCTCCTGGTGGCACCGCCCATGCTGCCCGTCCCGCCGCCGAGCTATGCGGGCACGGAGCGCGTCGTCGCGGCATTGGGCGACGAGCTGCACCGTCGCGGGCACCACGTCGCGCTGGTTGCGCCCGGCGATTCGAAGGTGCCCTACGAGCACATCCGCACGATCGACGAGAGCCTCTGGTCGGCGGGCTACTCCGGACGGCTCGAGGCCTTCCAGCAGCACACGATCGAGGTGGCCTGGCGGGCCGCCGAGCGCTTCGACATCGTGCACGCGCACATGGAGCAGCACAGCTTCGTGTTCGCCGAGCATTGCCCGACGCCGGTGATCACCACGCTGCACGGCCGGCTCGACACGGAGGGGATGCCCGAGCTGCTCACGACGCACCCGGACGTCCCCCTGGTCGCGATCAGCGAGAGCCAGCGCCGGTTCTTCCCCGACCAGCGCTGGATCGCGACGATCCACCACGGCCTGCCGCTGGGCGACATGCCGTTCCGCGACCGGCCGGGGGACTACCTCGCGTTCGTGGGTCGGATCACGCCCGAGAAGGGCATCGAGGATGCGATCGCGCTCAGCCGCGCGACGGGGATCCGGCTCAAGGTCGCGGCCAAGGTCCACCTCGAGTCGGAGCACCGGCACTTCCGCGAGGTCGTGCAGCCCGCGATCGACGAGGGAGCGATCGACTTCCTGGGCGAGGTCGGGCCCGAGGAGCGCGACCCGCTCTACGCGGGCGCGCTGGCGACCGTGATGCTGGGTGGCTGGCCCGAGCCGTTCGGACTGGTCGCGATCGAGTCGATGGCGACGGGCACGCCGGTGATCGCGCGCCGGGCCGGCGCGCTGATCGAGACGGTGATCCACGGGGAGAACGGCTTCATCGTGGACGACGTGGACGAGGCGGTGCTCGCGGTCGAGCGGGTCGGGGAGCTGGATCGCACCAGGATCCGGGCGGACGCGCTTGCCCGGTTCTCGCCGGCGCGCATGACCGACGAGTACGAGGCGGCCTACCGCGCGGTCCTGGCCGAAGGGCGGTCCCACCGGTCGGCCGGCGGGACGACGACCGTCCGGATCCCTCCCGCGACGAGGTCGACGGGCTTGCCGGGCTCAACTGGCTCGAAGCACCCGGACCATACGGGGGTCGATGACGCGTCAGACGAGCTCCGCTCGCCCGCGTTCCGCGAGCCGCTCACGCGTGCCTGAGGCGAAGGCCACCTCGGCGACTCGCGCCCGGCCGAGCGCCCGGCGCGCCGCACCGCCCGGCCCGCACCAGACGGCCGACGACCTCGGCCCGACCCACGATCCCGGCCCTGATGCCGCGCGGGCGCGCCTGGACGGCGAGCACGTCGAGGCGGCCGCGAGCGAGCCGCTCGAGCTGTCCGGGGGCCACAAGGTCCGCGTCGGGACGGCGTCGTGGACCGACCCCACGATGACCGCGGCCGGGGTGTTCTACCCGTCGGACGCCGACACGGCGGAGGAACGGCTCGCGTACTACGCGTCGCGGTTCCCGGTCGTCGAGGTCGACGCCACCTACTACGCGCTGCCGTCGCGCCGGCTGTCGGAGCTGTGGGTCGAGCGGACGCCGCCGGACTTCGTGTTCGACATCAAGGCGCACGCCCTGCTCACGGGGCAGCCGACGGAGACGAAGCGCCTGCCGAGGGGCCTGCGCGAGGCGCTCCCGGCGACGCTCGCGGAGAAGCCACGGCTGTACGCCAAGGACCTGCCCGGCGAGCTGCTCGCGGAGGTCTGGCGGATCTTCGCCGAGGGCCTCGAGCCGCTGGCCGAGAACGGCCAGCTGGGCGCCGTGTTCCTCCAGTACCCGAAGTGGTTCTTCACCTCGTCCGAGAACCGCGACGCGATCCGCGAGGCGAAGGCGTCGCTGGCGCCGCATGGGCTGACGGTCGCGGTCGAGTTCCGCAACGCCTCGTGGTTCAACGAGAAGAACATCGAGCGGACGCTGCGGTTCCTCGAGGACGAGCACGTACCCCTGGTGATGGTCGACGGTCCGCAGGGGTTCAAGTCGTCCGTGCCGCCGGTCGTCGCCACGACCTCGCCCGACCTCGCCGTCGTGAGGTTCCACGGGCGCCGGACGGCGACCTGGGAGTCGATGGGCGGGCTGCCGACGGTCGAGAGGTTCCGCTACCTGTACGAGCCCGACGAGCTACGCGAGTGGGTCCCGAGGGTCATGGAGGCGGCCGGCCAGGCGCGGGACACCCACGTGCTGATGAACAACTGCTACGCCAACTACGGCTCGACGAACGCGCGGGAGCTGGCCGCGATGCTCGCCGACGAGCTGGCGGCCGCCGGGGGCTGACGGGCTCCGACTCAGTTCGCGGAGTCGCCGGCGCCACGAGGATGACGCGGACACGCGAGGGGCGTACCGTACGGCCGTGGCCACCGCTGCCGCCCCGGGGTTCCTGCCGAGCCTCTACGGGCTCCACTTCGCGAACTCGTTCCCGCCCGGGCCGACCGTCCGGTTCGGTCCCTTCGACACGCGGTTCCTGGGCTTCGGCGACGCCGCGGCCGGGCTGTGCGGCGGGATGACGCTCACGGCCCGCGACCTGTACGAGGCGAAGGTCCGGGCGCCGCCCGACACGTCCCCGCCGGCCAATGGGTCGCCCCGCTTCGAGGCTCTCGTCAGGCGCCAGGTCCAGTCGCTCGACTGGTTCAAGGTGCCGCTGCACTTCCTCGACCTCCAGGCGCTCCGCGGGGACCCGCCAACGGGCATCGCCGCGTCGCTGGGCCGCGAGCCGGCCCGGGTCGCCGCCGTGCTCAAGGAATGGCCACTCATCCGGGCCGAGATCGACGGCGGTCACCCATCGATCGTGGGGCTGGTCCGGTCGGCGGACAGCTCGCCGGCGGCGCTGACGCAGAACCACCAGGTCCTCGGGTACGCCTACGAGGAGACGCCCGAGCAGATCGTCATCCACGTCTACGACCCCAATCACCCCAACAGCGACGACGTCCGGCTCGTGGTCGACATCCTCGCCTCGCCGAGCCGCGCCTGGCGGGATCGGATCCGGATGAACCAGTCCACGGGCGAGAACCTGTACGGCTTCCTCCACCTGCCGTATCCGACGGCGGCGCTCGCACGGGCCTGGCGCGCGGCGTAGCGCGAGCGTCCACCGCACACGGCAACGCCCATCGGGCCGACCCGCATCGCTCCTCCACGACGCCGGCCGGCCCGAGGGCGGTCGAGAGACGAATGGCGCGAGGTCAGCGCTCCAGGCGGCCGGCCTCGTCGAGCATGGCCAGCAGCGCGTGGACCTCGTCGGTCCGCGGCAGGCCGGCGGCGACCTCGTCGGCCACGGCGGCGACGTCGGTCAGGTCGTACTGGACGGCCCACCGGCTCTGGCGGAACCGCTCGGCCGCGGCGGCCACGATCGCGTCGAGCTGGAAGGTCGGCTCGGTCTCGGCGAACGAGCCGGCGAGGTCGTCGAGGTGGACGTCGCCCGCGGTCTCCTCGGCGTGCCGCGAGTCGGGGTCGGTCCAACGGAGATGGACGGTGGCGATCCGGCCGGAGTCGAAGATTCCGCCGCTCTCGCCGGTCAGGCGCAGGGCGTAGAGGGCGGTCGAGGCGTGGCCCGCGCCGATGGCGCCGGCGTCGACCTCGTCGCTGCGGAACTCCGAGTCGGGTACGGCCCGGTTCTCGTAGCCGACGAGCCGGTAGGCCTCGACGACGTCAGGGTTGAACTCGACCTGGGCCTTGGCGTCGAGCGCCACGGTGTCGAGCGTCGATGTCAGCTTCTCGCCGAACAGCGTGCGCGCATCGTCGAGCTGGTTGACGTAGGCATAGAAGCCGTCCCCCTTGTCGGCGAGCTGCTCCATCAGGACGTCGTTGTAGTTGCCCATGCCGAAGCCGACGGTGACCAGCTGGATCCCCTGCTCGGCGTCCGGGCGGACTCGGGCGAGGATCGACTCCGGGTCGGTGTTGCCGACGTTGGCGACGCCGTCCGAGGCCAGGATCACGCGGTTGATCCCCCCTTCGCGCAGCGAGTCGGACGCGAGCTGGTAGCCGAGCCGCAGGCCGGCTTCCGCGTTGGTGGAGCCGCTGGGCTGCAGCGAGTCGATCGCCGACAGGATGCGGTCGGCGTCCTGGGCGGACGTCGGCTCGAGCACGACCTGGGCGTCGGTGCCGTACTCGACGATGGCGATGCTGTCCCGCGGCCGGAGGCGGTCGACGAGGAAGGTCAGCGCCTGCTTGACGAGGCCCAGGCGGTCCTCGCGGGCCATCGAGCCCGAGGTGTCGATGACGAAGGTGAGCGCCGCGTCGGGTCGCTCGAGCCGGGTGATCTCCCTGGCCTGGATGCCGATGCGAAGGAGCACCTCGCCCTCGTCCAGGAACGGGCTCGGGCCGCCGTCGCTGCTGATGGCGAACGTGCCGTCGGTGGGCGCGGCGTAGTCCTGGTCGAAGGCGTTGACGAACTCCTCGGCGCGGACCGATGCCGGGTCGGGGAGGTTGCCGTCCATCACGTAGCGCTGGGCGATGGCGTACGACGCCGTGTCGACGTCGAGGGCGAACGTGGATTCGCGATCGCGCTCGGCCGGCACGAACGGGTTGACGCCGGGGTCCTGGTAGGTGACACCGTCGTACGGGGTCGCGGGCGGGACGTCCGGCACGTACGGTGGCTCGGTCGCCAGGTGGTGGGCCGGCGGCACCGCCGCGCGGGGGTCGTAGGAGCTGCTGGTGCCGCTCGAGCAGGCTGCCGTCCCGAGGGCGACGACCGCGAGGAGCAGGATCGGCTTGCGCATGGCGCAACCTCCCTGAGGGGAACGGCGTGAACCGGTCCCGGGTTTGAGGCGGGGCAGGTGCCCCGCGAGGTCCCGGAGCGATGGCGCTGAGCCATCGGCCGGGCCGGTGGCGACGGAGATGAGGAGCCCTGTCGCCGCGGGCATCGTCGGTTCCCGCGAGCGCCGCCGAAACCCGGCGCCGCCCTACCCCGCGTTGCGGGTTATCCCTGCATCCGCGATCGCCGCATGTGCAAGCTGGGGCTTCGCCGGGTCCAACCCGGGTTGCGGTCGCCCTTGGGCAACGTCACGCACGCTCGCTGGTCGGCGGTGACGACACCGTGGAACGATCACGCCAGTCGCGAACCGAAGCGACGCCGGACGATGGCCGAGGGCCTGGCGCGGACGAGCGCGGGCCGAGGGCCAGGGCTGCGCGCCCGGCGACCGCTCAGCCCACGCGTCTTCAGAGGGGCGGCAGGACCTGCGAGTCCTCCTGGAGGCCGGCCCACAGGTCGCCGACCTCGGCGAGGCGCGCCGGGAGCGTCGCGATCGTCCAGCGGTCGGGCCGCAGCGTCGGGTCGTCGAGCTCCTCCCAGCGGATCGGCGCGGACACGGGTGCGCCCGGCCGCGGGCGGACGGCGTACGGCGCGACGAGCGTCTTGATCGCGGCGTTCTGCGTGTAGTCGAGCCGCGCCTTCCCGCCGCGATCGGCCTTGGACCATTCCCACGAGACGAGGTTGGGCACGGTGCCACCGATCGCGCGCGACAGCTTCTCGACCCAGGCCGAGGTGTCCGAGTATTCGTACCGGCCCCGTTCGATGGGGATCCAGGCCTGGATGCCGCGGCTGCCCGTGAGCTTCGGAAAGGCACGGATGCCGAGGTGCTCGAGCGCGGTCCGGTACAGCTTCGCGAGGACGATGGTCTCCTCCCACGTCGTCTTCGTGCCCGGATCGATGTCGATCAGGGCGAAGGTGGGCTTCCATGGATCGTCGATGGTCGACGTCCAGGCGTGGACCTCGAACGCCGCCTGGTTGCCGAGCCAGCACAGCGTCGCGGCGCGGTCCGCGATGAGGTGGTCGTTCGCCGCCCGATCCTCGCGCTCGCGAAAGCCCGTCTCGTGCCAGATCGTGAGCCACTTGGGGGCGCTCGACGGGATGTCCTTCTGCCAGAACCCCGGCGAGCCGGCGCCGTTGGGGAAGCGCTGGAGGTTGAGCGGCCGGTCGAGCAGGTGGGGCAGCATCGCGGACGAGATCCGCGCGAAGTAGCCGATGAGGTCGCGCTTGGTCAGCGCCGGCTCGTCGACGCCGTCGCGCGGCGAAAACAGCACCTTGTCGAGGTTGGTGAGCTTGAGCTCCTGACCGGACACGTGCCACAGGCCCTCGGCCTTCATCGACCCCAGGGCCTCGAGCTCGGCGTCGGCCACGACCCACGTCGGATCGGGCGCCTTCGCCTTCGACTTCGGTTTCGACTTCGGTTTCGGCTTCGTCGTCGTCTTCGCCATCGCCGTCGACCCCTTCGTACGCTCCATCGCAGACGCGACCGATTCTGGTGCCGGGAACGCCTCGCCGGCCTCGCGATCGGCCTTGGCCGGATCGACCGCGCGCTCCCGGACGACCTCGCGCGGGTCGCGGCCCCGCTCGAGCCCCTTGAACGCCGTCTGCCGCACGTGGCCGTCGCGCGTCCAGCCGCCGATCTCCGCGCGGATCACGAGCTCGGGCCGGATCCAGCGGACACCCGCGAGGTCGCCGCCCCACCGGCCGCGGTAGTCGGGTGCGGGCGGCGGGTCGAACGCCGGCGCGTCGGTCTCGAGGCCGTCGAGCAGGCCCCGCAGCTCCTTCCGCGCCCGGCCGTCGAAGCCCGACCCGACCTTGCCCGCGAAGCGCAGCTGGTCGCCCTCGTACACGCCGACGACCACGGCACCCAGCTCCTTCGCGCTCCCCTCGCCCGGCGTCCAGCCGCCCACCACCAGCTCCTGCTCCGGCCGGGCCTTGATCTTCAGCCACGACGACGCCCGGCGGCCGGGCTCGTAGCGCGACCGGCGGTGCTTGGCGACGATCCCCTCGAGGCCCTGGGCCTTGACCGCCTCGAAGAACGCGAGGCCCTCGGTCTCGATCGGCTTCCCGTACTGCACGCGGCTGGTCGGCCGGATGACGAGCTCGAGCAGGCGCTTGCGCGACTCGAGCGGGACGTCGACCAGCGACCGGCCGTCGAGGTAGAGCAGGTCGAAGGCCTGGTACACCAGCGGCACCGGCCGACCCGTCCGACCCTCGCTGATGCGCACCTGGAGGAGCGAGAAGTCCGGGTGCCCACGCTCGTCGAGGGCGACGACCTCGCCGTCCACGATCGCCTCCCGCGCGTCGATCCACGAGGGCGGGTCGAGCAGGCGCGGGAAATAAGCCCCGGCGTCGTTGCCGTTGCGCGTGAACAACTGGGTCTTGCCGTCGCGCACGACCGCCTCGACCCGGTAGCCGTCCCACTTGAGCTCGTACAGCCAGTCCTCGTCGCGGAACGGCTTCGTCGCCAGCGTCGCCTTCATCGGCTCGAGGTAGCGCGGCATCGGCGCGTCACGGGCCGCCGACAGGTCGATCTCCGCGGTGGCCGCGGGCGCGGCGGAGACCCAGATGGCGGGGGCGTTGGCCTTGACCTCTTCATTCGTGCGGCCCGACTTGACGCTCTGCGGATGGTCCTCGGCGTCCCAGCCGGGCACGTTGTCGGGGCCCTTCTTGTGGATCAGCAGCCACTGCTCGCCCTCGTCGTCCTCGAACGCGGTGCGCGGGGCGGTCCCGGGCCGGCGGCTCGTGCGCACGATCGTGAAGCGTCCCTTCACCTTCTCCCCGGACAGCACGAACTTGAGCTCGCCGTTGGCGACCGCGGCGGCCGGGTCGGGCGTCTCGGCCTCGGGCTCCCAGGTCCCCCAGTCCCACACGATCACGTCGCCCGCGCCGTACTGCTTGGCGGGGATCACGCCCTCGAAGTCGAAGTACTCCATCGGGTGGTCCTCGACGTGGACGGCCATCCGCCGGATCGTGGCGTCGAGGGTCGGGCCCTTGGGCACCGCCCACGAGGCGAGCACGCCGTCGATCTCGAGCCGGAAGTCGTAGTGCAGCCGCGTCGCCCGATGCTTCTGGACGACGAATTGGCGGCGAACGAGCGCGCCGGGCGGCGCAGCGGCCGGCTGGCTCGGCGCGGGCTCCGGCGTCTTCGCGAAGTCGCGCTTGCGGCGGTACTCCTCGAGCGGCATCCGTCGAGTATGCCGACTCGTGCTCGCGTCCTGAATGCCGGGCACACTTCGTCCATGCCCGACCGCGTCAACTCGTACGGCCAGCCGATCGGCCCCGCGCTCCCTGACTGGGAGCCGCGCCCGAGGCCGCCGTCGACGCCGATGGTCGGCCGCACCTGCCGGATCGAGCCCGTGGACCCCGAACGGGATGCCGCCGGCCTGTTCGAGGCCTACGCGGCGGCTCCCGACGACCGCGACTGGACGTACCTCGCCAGCGAGCGCCCGGCCACGCCGGACGCCTGTCGCGCCTACCTCGAGGGCCTCGCGCCGACCGCCGACCCGTTCCACCACACGATCACCGACCTCGCGACGGGCCGACCCGTCGGGACCGCGGCGCTGATGCGGATCGAACCCGCCAACGGCGTCATCGAGATCGGCTGGATCAACAGCTCGCGGCGGCTGCAGCGAACCGTCGCGTCGACAGAGGCGATGTTCCTGTTCATGACCCGCGTGTTCGACGAGCTGGGCTACCGCCGCTACGAGTGGAAGTGCGACTCGCGGAACGCGCCGTCGCGCGCGGCGGCGGCACGGCTCGGGTTCCGGTTCGAGGGGATCTTTCGCCAGGCGGCGGTGGCCAAGGGACGCAGCCGCGACACGGCGTGGTTCTCGATCATCGACGGCGAGTGGCCGCCGCTCCGGCGGGGCTTCGAGGCCTGGCTGCGGCCGGCGAACTTCGACGCGGACGGGCGGCAGGTCGAGCGCCTCGGGGAGTGCCTCGCGCGTTCGCGCGGCTGAGGGGAGGAACGGTCGGTCAGGCGACTTCGAGCGCGTCGAGGACCGGCTGGAACGCACGCACCGCCTCGAGTCGGTTCGGCCGCAGCTGCACCTGGAGGTGCGAGACGCCGAGGTCGGCGTACCGACGAAGCGCGGCGGCGAGCTCGGCCGGCGACCCGCGCAGCTCGTGCTCCTCGGGCTCCTCGGCGTGGCCTCCGCCGGCGTCCAGGGTGCGGACCAGGACCTCCGCGGAGCGCGTCAGCGTGGACGGGTCGCGGCCCGCCGCGGCACAGGCGACATCGACCCGGGCGACCAGCGGCACGAGCTCGTCGGGCGTGGTCATGCCGGCGTTCCACTCGTCGGCGAGCTCCGCGGTCAGGCGCAGCATCCGGGCGCCGTGGGTTCCGACCATGATCGGCGGCCCGGCCGGCCGCGGGCCGCGTGGCGCGATCGGCGCGCCGCCCGCCTTGGCGAATTCGCCGTCCGCGTCGGCGCCACCATCGCGGAACATGGCGGCGATCACCCGCAGCCCCTCCTCGAACCGGTCGAAGCGCCGATCCCAGGCCACACCGAACGCGCGGAACTCCGGCTCGTTCCAGCCGGCTCCGAGGCCCAGGATCACCCGGCCGCCGCTGACCTCGTCGAGCGTCTCAGCCATCTTTGCGAGCAGCGCCGGGTTGCGCAGCGGCATGGCCGTCACGTAGGTGCCCAGGCGGACCCTGGGCACCGCCACCGCCAGCGCCGACAGCAGCGTCATCGACTCCCAGGCGCCGTGCCATGCCCCGTGCGGGTCGCCGAACCCGAGGTGGTCGGAGATCCAGAGCGAGTCGAACCCGATGGCCTCCGCCGCGGTCGCCATCGCGCGGATGTCCGTCCAGCGTGGCGTGGCGCCGTCCATCGACCCCTCGACGAACGGCAGGTTCAAGCCGAGGGTCAGCGCCATGTCGGTCGTTCGGCCCGCGCGCGCACCAAACCCCGGAGTGCGAGTACGCGGTCCCGATCCTTGGCGCGCCGAGGGACCGTCAGCGCCTCGAGAAGGTCTTCGGGTGACTCGACGTCCACCGGGTGTCCGAATGCCTCCACCCGGATGGCTCGCACGATGAGCTCGGCATAGGGCCCGGAGACCGTCGGGACGATGTCAAGCGCGCCGTGACGAGTGACCAGCAACTCGTCGAAGGTCGCCGGGTCGAGCGGGTCCGGCTGCCACCGCATTCGGGCCTCGCGCTCGCCAGGCCGCGGCTCCCGCGCGACCCAGCGCTTCTCGCCGTCCGACTGTGTCTGCCAATCGCCGAAGGGTCCGTCCGGATCGGGTCGCGCCGCGATCGCTTCGCACGCGCTGGCGAGTCGCGCGAGGTTCAACGCATCGGTGGCCGGGGTGATGTCAAGGTCGCCGGGCGTGAGTGCGACTCCATGCAGCAGCGCCGCGGTTGAGCCGGTCACGACGTAGGCGACGTCGCGATCGGCGAGCACGCCGAACAGTGCTGCGAGATCGGGCGGTCGTCGGTCGATCCTGTCCGCCCCGGACGCGTTGGCGACGCCTATGCGCTCTTCCGCCGGCGCGCGGGTCGGGCCTCCTCGGCCTCCTCGGACTTCGCGGCGGAGGCCTTGGCGGCGGCCGGCTTCTTCGCCGCCGCGGGCCGCTTCTCGCGCGCCTTCTTCGCGTCGGCCACGTTGACCGGCTCCTCCGCGCCCGCGGACTTCGAGTCGGTCGCGGCCTTGACGCTGGCCTCCAGCAGCTTCATGAGGTCGACGAGGTTGGCGCTCTCCTCGACCTGCTCGGGCTGCTCGATCTCGACGCCCTCCACCTTGGCCTCGATGACCTTGAGCAGCGCCTCGCGGTACTCGTCCTTGTAGCGCGACGGGTCGAACGACTCGGTCATCGCCTCGACCAGCTGCTCGGCCATCTTGATCTCGGCCGGCTTGAACTCGAACTCCTCGGCCGGCAGCTCGAGGTCCTTGGTCGAGCGGATCTCGTCGGGCCAGTGGAGGGTCGTCAGGAGCATCGTGTCCTCGAACGGGTCGAGCGCCGCCAGCGCCTCCCGGTCCCGGATCACGACCTTGCAGATCGCGGTGAGCCCGCGCTCCTCGAGCACCTGCCGCAGCAGGTAGAACGCCTTGCGGCCGATCTTGTCGGGCTCGATGTAGTAGGACTGCTTGGTGAACTTGACGTGCTCCTCGGTCGCCTCGTCGCGCGGGGCGAACTGCTCGATCTCGATCGAGCGGACCGTCTTGAGCGGGACCTTCTCGAGGTCCTCGTCGGTGATCACCACGTACTGGTCGGGCGCGTACTCGTAGCCCTTGACCGTGTCGCCGCGCGAGATGACCTTCTCGTCCTCGGGACACCAGACCTTCATCTGGATCCGCGACAGGTCGGTCTCGTGGAGCATGTTGAACCGGATCGTGTATTCCGACTCGGTCGCGGTGTACAGCTTGACCGGGATGGTGACCAGGCCGAACTGGATGGCCCCCTTCCACATCGAGCGTGCCACGGCGTGCTCCGTCCTCGCGTCGCAGGGTCGTGCGCGGGCGACTCCCGAGGCCGCCTTCGACCGGACGGTGACTCTACCACTCGCTCGCAACCGCCCGGCTTGCGATCCGGGCCCGTCGCGCTACCGGAGGATGACGAACGCGTCGACGTCGACCCGGCGGTGATGGGGTGACCCGACCACGACGACGCGGATCGAGTGCGCCGTCGCCGCCTTCCAGGTCCGCGTGAACACCATCCGACGCGGATGCAGGTGCTTCGCGCCGAGATGGATCGTCGTGGCCAGCGCGCCGTCGACGTAGACGCGCGCGGCGCCCCGCTTCGGGCCCCTCGGCGCCACCAGGGCGATCCCCCTGCCGGTGAACGTGCGGCTGATCGAGGCGCCGCTGCCCTTCGAATAGCGGGTCGTGCCGCCCGACCACGACCCCGAGCGCGACACGTGCCAGGTGCCGGACCTGGCCAGGGTCGAGCTGCTGTCCTGGACGACGACAGCGTCGAACGGTCCCGCCTGGCTCCAGCCGCTCCAGTTGCCGGCCGCGTCCCGGGCCCGCACCTGCACCCGGTACGTGTGCCCGACGGTGAAGCTGTGCCCGCTGGAGCGAGAGCCCGACCCGACCGTGACCTTGCTGCTCCACGCGCCGCCGTCGACGCTCCACCGGACCTGGTAGCCGTGGATCGTGGTCGTCGTGTCCTTGGCCGTTGGCCAGCTCGCCAGCGCGCGGAACCGGCCGCCGCTGTAGGGCGCGGACGAGCCGACCCCCAGCCAGGGCTGCCCGATCGTGGGGGCGATCGTGTCGACGACGATCGCGACCCGGGCCGTATGCGAGGTCCCGCCTATCGTGCCGGTGACGTCGACGAAGTAGGTGCCGGTGCCGGTGCCGGGCGGGACGGAGACCGTGAGCATCGACGTGGAATCGCTGAAGCCCGACAGCAGCGTGTCCGACAGCTCGGCGTCGAGCGGCGAGTCGGCGTCCACGGACAGGCCGATCGGGTCGGGGACGTTCTCGGCGCGGATCGCCTCGACGCGGACCTTGAACGTGCCGCCGGCCGGGCCGATCACCGTGGACGGCGACGGGGCGGCGACGGCGAAGTCGCCGAGCAGGACGATCCGCGACACGTCGAGCAGCGGCTCGTGCTGGTTGTCGGGGTCGCTCGAGAGCTTCCAGTTGAAGTTGCCGAACGCACGAAGGGCGTTCTTGACCTGGACGGGCGTCGCCGTGGGCCGCGACGACTTGTACAGCGCGGCCGCCGCCGTGACGTGGGGCGCCGCCATCGAGGTCCCCGACAGCAGGCCATATCCGCCGGGCACCGTCGACAGGATGCACTTGCCGGGCGCGATCAGGTCGACGTCGGCGCCGTAGTTCGAGAAGTTCGCGAACGTGTCGTCCTTGTCGTAGCCGCCCCACGAGTTGCACGCCTTGCCGCCCACCCCGCCGGGGCGCCCGTCGCTGTCGGCGAGGGCCGAGACCGTGATGACCTCGTTGTAGCTCGCCGGGACCAGGCGGGCCGCGTTGAAGTGGTTGTTGCCGGCCGCCGCGACCACCGTGACGCCGGACGCCACCAGCCGGCAGACCGCCTGGTGCATCGGGTCGTGGTTGGTGCGCCCGCAGTTGTGGTCGTCGGAGCCCGTCTTGGCGACCGACATGTTGGCGGCCTCGATCAACGGACGGCTCGGGTCGGCCGGGTCGCGCTGGGCGGTGATCCAGTCGAGGCCGCAGACGTACCACGACACCAGGCCCGAGCCGCTCGAGTTGAGGATGCGGACGGCCCACAGGCGGACGCCCGGCGCCACGCCGACCACGCCGCTGCCGTTGTCGAGGGCCCCGACGATGCCGGCGACGTGCGTCCCGTGCCCGTTGCCGTCGTCCCACGCGGCGCGGTTGGACGTCGAGCAGTTGACGCCGCCGACGACGTTGAGGTCCGGGTGGTCCTTGTCGATGCCCGTGTCGACGATGGCGACGTCTGCGTCGACCCGCTGGTCGATGCCGTCGATGCGCGAGATCGGGTTGCGTGGCGCGAACACGCGCCGGACGCCACGTGGCGTCGTCTGCGCCTCGATCGAGACCACCTCGTCGGGCACGAGCGCCTCGACGTCGGGGTCGGCGCGCAGCGAGGCCACCTGGGTCGAGCTCAGCCTGGCGGAGTAGCCGTGGACGACGTTGCGGAACGTGTGGTCGACGGCGACGCCCATCCGGCGCGCCCGGGTCCCCGCGGCATTGACGCTCGCACCGTCGCGCAGCAGGACGATCCAGCGGCCCGTGGGATCGATGGCGTCGCGACCCTTGGTCGCGTCGCTGGGCACGTCGCCGGCGGATTGGTCCATCACCGAAGCGCCGGAGGAGCCCCCGGCGTCGGTCGCGGCCGCCACGGGCGCACCGAACGACCCGATCAAGGCGGCGGCGAGCACCATGGAGGCAAGGGGCGCGACGTGCTGCATCGGGGGCTCCCGGTCACGATCGCCGGAGACGCCTCGGCCCGGCTAGCGGGAAGGGTCTCCTCCCCATCCTCCCATGGGTATGGCCCTCTTGTCACGCCTCTCCATGGCCCCGCGGTCCGGTCGGCCCGATCAGGCGCCGGGCGCGGACCCCGCCACGCGGAGCTCGGCCTCGGCCTCGGCGACGCGCGCCAGGATGCCGGTTCGCAGCGTGTCGAGGCCCGTCCAGACGGCCTTGGTGGCGTTCGAGACGGACGTCAGCTGGGTCTTGAGGGCGCGGATCGCGTCGAGCTGCTCGCGGACGCCGGTCAGCGCCCGCGCGATGGCCGCGGCGTCGACGTCGACCTCGCGTTCCTGCAGGGAGGCCAGCGCCAGCAGCCGCGCCAGCCGCATGGCGGCCTCGAGGTAGGCGGCGTCCGGCGCCTCGGGATCGACGACCACGTGGACGTCGTCGCCGACCATCGCGAACGGCGCGATGCCGGTCGGCGCGTGGGCCGGGGTCCACACCGCGACCGCGACGACGGCGTCGCGGTTCTCGCGCGCCTCGCGCAGCTCCTCGCGCATCGCCCGCTGCGACATCGCCCGGTCCTTGGCCTCGATCACGACCCGCAGGTCGGTGCCGCGGGCCAGCCGCGGGTCGAGGGTGAGAACGAAGTCGCCCTTCTTCGAGCCGAGTCGCGAGCCGGTCTCGTTCGCCGTTCGATCGACGAGGTCACCGGCGCCGCGGGCGAAGGTGCCGAGCAGGTCTTCGAGCAGGTCCTCGAAGTCGCCACCCTTCGCCGCCGACTTGGCGCGCTCCTCGGCGCGGGCCCTCGATGCGGCCTCGAGCGAGGTGAGCCGCTCGTGGACGCCCTTGAACCCCTCGGCGATCTCCTGGCGGAACTGGTGGAGCGGCGAGCCGAGCCTGGTCGGGTCGAGCAGCTGGGCGACCTTCGACCGGTCGCCGTCGAAGTACTGGCCCAGCAGGCCGCCGATGCGGCCGATCGCGGAGTCCCGCCGCGTCTCGTCGAACAGCTCGTTCACGAACTGCTGGAGCTCGCCGCGGTCGCCCAGGAACTTCTCGAGCGTCCGCGGCAGCCGGCCGTCACCATCGGCGAAGTTGGCCCGCAGCACGTCCTCGACGGCCCGCGCGGCCTGCTCGTTGACGGCGGTGGTCTGGGCCACGAGCTTCTCGAACTCGCGACGGACCACGTCGACGTCGACCGCCGTGGCCGCATCCTGGAGGGCCAGCAGGCCGATCCGGAGGGCGCGCTCGACCACGGCCGGACGCTCGCCGGGCTCGCGCTCGGCGAGCGACGCGGCGAGCACCGGGTCCGCGATGACGAGCCGCTCGATGATGATCCGGTCGCCGTCGACGCGCACCTGGGGTGCGGCGTCGGGGCGGGTCGTCAGCAGCGGCGTCGGTGTCGGCAGCGGGAGGATTCGGGCTTCCATGCCACGCATCCTCGACGAGCGCTGTGACACCTAGCGTGTCACGCCGTCCCGTACGCTTTCGCGATGACCACGAACCTCGACTGGCTCGCCGCCCTGGAGGCCGTCGCCGCCGCGGACTCGTTCTCCGGCCTCATCGGCATCGATCGCCCCGGCCGCCCGCCGGTCGATCGGGCCATCGGCCTCGCGGACCGGCGGTGGCGGGTGCCGGTGACGCCGGACTCGATCCTCGCGCTCGCCAGTGGCGCCAAGGGGTTCACCGCGCTCACGGTGATGAGCCTCATCACCGACGGGGCGCTGAAGCTCGACACCACCGCGCGCTCGCTTCTCGGGGCCGACCTGCCGCACGTCGCCGACGACGTCACGGTCCAGCACCTGCTCGGCCACCGGTCCGGCATCGGCGACTACCTCGACGAATCCGAGCTCGAGGTGACCGACTACGTCCTGCCGGAGCCCGTCCATCGATACCTCGACGCCGAGGACTACCTCCCCGCCCTCGACGGTCATCCCACCGTGTTCCCCGCCGACGAGCGGTTCGCGTACAACAACGGCGGCTTCGTGCTGCTCGCGATCCTCGCGGAACGGGCGGCCGGCGCGCCGTACCACCAGCTCGTCCACGAGCGAGTGATCGCACCGGCCGGCATGGTGGACACGGCGTTCCAGCGGTCGGATGCGCCGCAGCCGAGAACGGCGACCGGCTACCTGGCGGCCGATGGGCTGCGCACGAACCAGCTCCACATGCCGCTGCGCGGCGTCGGCGACGGCGGGCTGTTCTCGACCTTGGCGGACCTTCGCTCGTTCTGGGCCGCCCTGCTCGTCGGCCGCATCGTGCCGCCCGACGTCCTCGCCGAGATGACCCTGCCCCGCAGCGAGTCAACGGAGGACGACCGGCGATACGGCCTCGGGTTCTGGCTGCCGGCCGGCGGCGACGCGATCCAGCTCGAAGGCTACGACGTAGGCATCTCGTTCCTCTCGACCTGCCGGCCTTCGACGGGCGCGGTCGTGACGGTCATCTCCAACTGGACCGACGGCGCATGGCCGATCGTCCGCTTCCTGCGCGAGGCCGACACCGACGGCTGACGCGCGGCCAGGGGCACGACGTCTCGCGGTTCAGGCCAGGACGCGCCCCGGGTTGAGCAGGTCCTGTGGGTCGAGGGCGTGCTTGATCGCGCGCATCACCGCGACCGCGTCCTCGCCGCGCTGGCGCACGAGCCAGTCCCGGCGCGCCACGCCGATGCCGTGCTCCCCCGTGACCGTGCCGCCCAGCGCCAGGGCCGCCTCGTAGAGGTCGTTGCGGGCCGCCTCGAGGCGAGGGACCGTGGCGGCCTCATCCTCGTCGCGGGAGAGCACGAACGTCGGGTGCAGGTTGCCGTCGCCCGCGTGGCCGAACGTCCCGATCGCGAGCTTGTGCCGCTCCCCGATCGCCTCGATCGCCGCCAGCATCTCCGGCACGCGACTGCGTGGGACGCCGACGTCCTCCATGCGTGCGACGCCCAGGTGCTCGAGCGCCCGGAACGCGAGCCGGCGGCCCTGGCGCAGCCAGTCGGCCTCCTGCGGGTCCGCGGCGCGGACGATCAGCGTCGCGCCCGCCGCCTCGCACACCGGCTCCGCCGCGTCGATCTCGCTCGCCGCCGCGCCGCCGGGGAGATCCGACTCCACGAGCAGCATCGCGGCGGCGTCGCGGTCCAGGCCGAGCTTGTGGACGTCGTCGACCGCCCGGATCGTGAACCGGTCCATCAGCTCCAGCGTGACCGGCCCGAGGCCCGCCGCGGTGATCCCGGCAACGGCCTGGCCGGCCGTCCCGAGCGAGGGGAAGAACGCCAGCATCGTGGCCCGCGGCGGCGGCGCGGGACGCAGTCGCAGCGTGGCCTCGGTCATGAGCCCGAGCGTGCCCTGGCTGCCGACGAGGAGCGGGATCAGCCCGTACCCGGCGACGTCCTTGACGTTCTTGCCGCCGAGCCGCAGGAGCGTGCTATCGGCCATTACGACCTCGAGGCCGAGCACGGCGTCGCGCGTCACGCCGTACTTCACGCAGCACAGGCCGCCGGCGTTGGTGCCCAGGTTGCCGCCGATCGTGCACATCTCGTAGGACGCCGGATCCGGCGCGTAGAACAGGCCCTCGGCGGCGACCGCGGCCTTGAGATCGGCGTTGACGATGCCCGGCTGCGTCGTCACGGTCAGGTTCTCGCGATCGATCTCGAGGATCCGGGTCATCCGGGTGAACGCGATCGTCAGCGCCCCCTCGATCCCGGCCGCGCCGCCCGACAGGCCCGACCCGGCCCCCCGGGGCACGATGGGGACGTCGTGCTCCCCGCACAGGCGGACGAGCTCGACGACCTCGGTCGTCTCGGTCGGGAGCGCGACCGCCAGGGGGAGGCCGGCCGCGAGGTAGGCGGTCTCGTCGCGCCGGTAGGACTCCCGGTCGGCCGGGTCCGTCAGCAGCCGGACCGCCGGCAGGCGCGCCTCGATCGCCCGCAGGAGCCCGGGCCCGTCGCCGCGAACGGCGTCGTCTCGCGCTTCGTCGCCCATGATCGCCAGTATCCGATGCCGAGGGTGGCGCGCGTCGCGTGGCGATCACCACCAGCGAACGCTTATGGGTCGAAGCCGCCGGGCGGCCGCCATTCGGCACGCCTCCATCGCCGTGACTGATGGAGGGGCCTTGAGGGACGACCCACATGTCGATTGGACCCAAGAGTGTTCACTGGCAGCGATGGCAGTGCCAGGGTTCGGCGAGCCAGGTGTTGCGCCAGATCACGCAATTCGCTCCATGGAGAGACCCGCAAGGCCCTACCGCGGCCACGACCACACGAATCGACGCACGCCGAGCGACGAACGACGCGGTGACCGTCGGGCAGCCAGCCGGATGGCGCGATGTGCGGCAGTCGACGCAACAGGCCGAGCCCGCAGACCACGAGCAGCCGCCCGATCGTCCCGAGGCTAGGATGGCCGGCATGCCCAGGATCCGGACCGCGTCTCGAGGCATCGCGTCGCTCGCGCTCGTCACCCTCGTGGTGATCGTGGTGGGGTGTGAGGCGCCCGCGGCCGTGGGCCCGAGCGCGTCCGCGCCGGCAGCGATCGTCGCCACCCGGGTCCCGGACGCGTCGAATGAGGACGCCCTGGTCGACGAGGGCATGGCCGAGTCCGCGACGCCGGCGGCGACCCCTGCGGCGGCCACGGCCATCGTCCCCGGCGCCGTCCACCGGACGAGCCTCGCGATCACCGCCACCTACGACGCGACGGTCCGCCTCGCCGTCGCCGACCCGCGGCTCGCGGGCAGGGTCACCGTCAGCGCCCGGAACCGCTCCGGCGGCGGCATCGACCGATTGCTGCTCAACACCGTCATGGCCAAGCTCGGTGCGCTGGACCTCAGGTCGGTCACCGTCGACGGCAGGCGGGCGGACGCCCGCATCGACGGCCAGACGATCGTCGTCCCCCTCGGTGGCGTGCTCCCCGACGGCGCCGCCACCACCATCGTCGTCAGGTTCTCGGCGCGCCTCCGTTCGTCGATCGCCGACTCGAGCTGGCTGTTCACGCGCGCCAACGGCATCGTCGACATGCACCGCTGGATCCCGTGGATCAGCCGCAAGCGCCGGTTCGAGCGACCCAACCATGGCGACCCGTTCGTGACCCCGGTCAGCCCGCGAGTCACGGTCACGATCACGACCGACGTCCCGGTCGTCTTCGGCACCACCGGCGACCGGATCGCCAAGGCCCACGGCGGGCGAACGCAGACCTTCCGGGCCGCGAACGTCCGGGACTTCGTGGTCACGGCGGCGGCCGACTACCGATCGACGTCGCGGACCGTCGGCGACACCACCGTGCGCGTGATCTCCAGGCCCGGCTTCCCCGCGGCCAGGGCCCTCGACGCGGCGGTCAACGCGCTGCGCAGGCTCGAGGCGAGGCTCGGCCCGTACCCGTACCGCGTGTTGAAGGTGGTCCAGTCGGCCGGGGCGTTCGGCATGGAGGGCCCGGGCGTCGCCTGGATCCCGACCGGCACGCCGTCGTCGAACCTGACCTATCTCGTGACCCACGAGATCGCGCACCAGTGGTTCTACGGGATCGTCGGCAACGACCAGGCCCGCGAGCCGTTCGCCGACGAGGCGGCCACCGACTTCGTCGCGCGCCATGTCCTGGGCCTCCGGCGCGGCTCCCGATGCGCGAGGGACGAGCTCGACCGGTCGATCTACCGCTACTCGTCGACGTGCTACTACGAGGTCGTCTACATCCAGGGCGGCAACCTGCTCGACGACGCCCGGGCGCGCATGGGGTCGAAGCCGTTCTGGCACGCCCTCCGCGGCTACATCGCGGACCACCGCTGGGGCCTGAGCCACACGCGGACGCTGCTCGACGCGCTCGACGCGGCCACCCCGGTGAACCTGCGGGCGACGTGGCGCTCCCGGTTCCCGAGCCTGTACTGAGCCGGCCGTGACCGATGACGCTCGCCTCATCGTCCGCATCGCGACCGTCGCGGACGGCGCCGCCTGCGCGGCGATCTACGGGCCGTTCGTCGAGCAGACGTCGATCTCGTTCGAGCTCGAGCCTCCGACGCCCGACGACATGGCCGGGCGGATCGCGAAGACCACCGCCCGCACGCCGTGGGTCGTCGTCGAGGTCGGCGGCGTCGTCCGCGGCTATGCCTACGGCACGCGCCACCGCGACCGCGCCGCCTACGACTGGACGGTCGAATCGGCGGTGTACGTCGACGCGGCGTTCGCGGGCCGCGGGATTGGGCGGGCCGCGATGACGGCGCTGCTCGAGGTGCTCCGACTCCAGGGCTTCCACCTCGTCGTGGCCGGGATCACGCAGCCGAACCCGGCCTCGACGGCCCTCCACCTGGCGCTGGGCTTCGAGCGCATCGGGCAGTTCGACGCGATCGGCTGGAAGCAGGGTCGCTGGCACGGCGTCGAGTGGTACGGCCTGGAGCTCGGTCCGCGGGAACGAGCGCCGTCGCCGATCCGCCGGCTGGCGGACGCAATCGCCGACTGGGAGCCGGCCGGAGCTTAGGATGAACAGCCTCCGAGATGTAGCGACGCATCGGGGTCTTCATCTCGGCCTCATCTTGCGGGCACCGATCAAGGCCTCGAACGGCGTCCGCCCCCGCGTCAGCCGCCCGGTGTGGGCCCGCTCGGTGTTGTAGAAGCGCAGGTACCCCGCGAGGTCCCGGGTCAGCCCCGTGAGCTTGGGCACCAGGCTGCGCGCGAACGCCGGCCGCCAGCACTCCTCGAGGATCGTGCGCTGGACCCGCTCGACCGATCCGTTGGTGGCTGGCCGCCCCGCCCGGATGAACGTCTGGGTCGCGCCAAGCTCGCGAACGGTATCGCCGAACACCTGGCTGCGGAACTCGGAGCCGTTGTCGGTCAGCACCCGCTCGAGTCGCCAGCCGTGCGAGCGCAGGTCGGCCGCGACCCGCCGGGCGAGCGCCGAGGTCTTCGCGGCAGACGGGTTGAGCGGCGTGGTGGCGAGCTCGGCCCACACGTACGAGCTGGCGAGGTCGATCGCGGTGTACTGCCACACCCGCCCGGTCGTCCCCGAGAGCCTGCCCACGTGGAAGCAGTCGAAGCCCACGAGCTCGCCCGGGTGGTCGACCGCGACGTGGCGCTCGACCGGTTCGTCCGGTCGCTCGGGCCCGGGCGGTGCCGCGTACCCGGCCACCAGGCTGAGCCTCGCGATCCGCCGGTTGAGGCCGTGGCGGCGCAGCACCCGCCACACGCCGTTGGGGCTCACGACGATGCCGCCCCAGCGCGCCTGGGCGAGGCTCGCGCTGATGCGCCGCGGCCCGAGCCCGGGCTGGCCCAGGGCGAAGGCGAGGATCCGCTGCTCGGTGAGCTGGCTCGTCTGGTTGGGCATCCGCGGCCGCCGGCGCTCCCTCGGCCGGAGCATCTCGAGCCCCGAGCGCAGCACGGGCTCCCGCCAGCGGTAGTAGGTCGACGGGTGGACGCCCATCAGGCGACACGCCGCCCGGACGTTGCCCAGCTCCGCCGCCAGGCTGAACAGCCGCAGCCGGAACCGGAAGAGGACGTCATCATCGACCACGGCGCCGCGCCTCCTGCTCATCGCTTCGAACACGACAAGCATGGGGTTGCGGCGCCGCTCGTCACACGGCGGTGGGACTCCCAGGTGTCGGGAGAACTCGGGGACTGTTCAGCTTAGGAGGCGCCGGCGACGCGCCGGTCGGCCGCCAGCGCCTGCGGGAACCAGCGCCACGCCGGCGGCAGTCGTGGCCGCCAGAACCCCCAGGTTGCCGTCAGCCAGGCGTCGATCGTCCGTTGGCGCGGACCCCAGGCGAGGCCGTATTCATCGCGTGTCGACGGCGGCAGCAGCCCAACGGACGGGACGAGCAGCCAGTCGTAGGCGACGGGCGGGACGGCGCGCAGGACCGCGGCCGTGGGACCGGCGAGGCTGCCCAGCCGCGCGGCGACCGGCCCCGACTCCGTCAGCGGCGCGAGCGGCGGGTGGAGGATCGCCCGGGCGAGGTCGCGGGCGGTCGCCGTCGGGTGGACCGGGCCGTCGGGCGCGAGCATCGCGGCGACATACGCGTCGAAGGCATCGATGTCCGCCGGCAGCAGGGCGTCGGGCACGCCGAACAGGCGCGCGATCGGCACCGTCTCCGCGTAGAACCGGGCGCGAGCGCCCGGCGGGATCGGGCCGAGCCACGCCTCGCCGGTGGTCAGGGTCGAGTCGACGAGCGTCGCGTGGACCCACAGCGCGAGCGCCGGGTCGCGAGCGTCGTAGGCGGCGCCGAACAACGCGGCGGTCGCCTCGTCGCGGACCCGCCCGCCCAGGGCGCGATGGAGCCCGTTGAGCCGCCGGATCTCCGCGCGGGCCGCCGTGCTGGTCCCGTAGACGATCCGGAGGTAGGAGCGAAGCGTCCCCGCGAGGCGCGCCCAGGGGTCGGCGCGGAAGTCGGAGTGCTGGTCGACGCCCTCGGCGACGAGCGGATGTGCGATCTGCAGCAGGAGGGCGCGCGGTCCGGCGCCCAGGAGCAGCGTCGCCTCCCGGTTGAGCCGCCAGGCCTCCGAGCCAGGGCCGTAGAGCCCGGCGCGTTCGTGCTCGACGGAGCGCGTCGCCCGATCGGCCTCGCCGGTCGTCGCCGTCGCCGTCAGCGCTCGCTCGGGCGCCGCCCGACCACCCACCACGCCGCGGGGAAGACCGCCGCGGCGGCCAGGAGCTTCAGGGTGTCGACGGGGATGAACGGCACCATGCCATTCCAGATCGCGTCGCCCAGCGACATGCCGGTCGAGGCCGCCAGCCACGGCACCCCGACCGCGTAGATCGCGAGGGTCCCGAGGGCGGTCGCCCCGATCGCACCGATGATCCGCCGATCCCAGCCGAGCTCCGCGAGCCGCCCGACCAGCGCGCCGGCGATCACGAAGCCGATGAGGTAGCCGCCGGTGGCGCCGAGGACCACCTGGACGCCGCCCTTGTGCTCCGCGAAGAAGGGCACGCCGATGAGCCCCACCGCGAGGTACAGGAACGCGGCCAGCCCGCCACGGCGGAGGCCGAGCGCCCCGCCGACCACCAGCACCCCGAACGTCTGGAGGGTGTACGGCACCTGGCTGTCGGCCCTCGGGATCGCGACCTGGGCGGTCAGGAAGATCAGCAGCGCGCCGGCGACGACGAGGACCGCATTCCGCAGCCGCGGTGACACGCGCTCCCCGAGGCGGACCGGGACCAGGAAGTCCGCGATCGTGAGTCCCTTCTCCGCGGCGGGCACCCGCGTCATGGACGGCAGCGCGTAGGACATCGGCCTCCCTCCCGGCGTCACCGTCCGAGCGGGCGCCGCGTCGCGCCGAGTCTACCAACCCCGCGAAACCTCGCGGGCGGGCCCGCCGGCTACGAGGCCCTGACGGCCGCCACGATCGAGCGCCGGCCGGCGATCCGGGCCGGCTGGGCCGCCGCCAGCATCGCGAGCCCCACGCCCAGGGCGAGCGACGCCGCGATCATCGCCCACGGCACCTGGATCGCCGACGGCAGACCGCCCGCGAACGAGAGCAGGAGCGCGCCGACGACGAGACCGGCGACCGACCCGACGAGGCCGCCGATCGTGCCGATGATCCCGGCCTCGACCAGCACGCTCCGCCAGACCTGGCGCCGGCTCATGCCGGCGGCGCGCAGCACGCCGAGCTCGCGGATCCGCTCCCAGCTGTCCATCGAGAGCGTGTTCGCGATCCCGAACCCCGCGACGACGACGGCGGCGAGGGCGAGCAGGTCGAGCAGGCCGAACACGCGGTCCAGCGCGTTGTCGATGCTCCCCGCGACGCTCGAGACCGGTGCGGCGGTCAGGGCCAGCTGCGCCGCCAGGACGGCGACCGCCGGCACTGCGGCCGCGGCGCGGCCCGGTCCGTAGCGGACGATCCAGGCATCGGCGCCCTGGACCGCGAAGTGGCCGATGGCGTCCGGCCAGCCGACGAGAGCCGCCTCGCCGCCGGCACCCGGAAACGAGCGCCCGACGAGCCCGACGACCGCGAGCTCGAGGGGTCCGCCGGCGTTGGTGACGACGATCGAGTCCCCCACCCCGACGCCCATCTGCCGCGCCCGCGAGACGGGCAGGATGACCGACCCGCCCGCATCGATCGCCGCCAGCGCCGCCGTCCGGTCGCCGCCAGCGAATGTCAGCCGTCCGTCCGCGTCGAAGTCGGCTCCGCGGATCGCGACAGCGTCGAGGCGCGTGCCGTCGAAGGCGAGGTCGAACGACGCGATCGGCGTCACCCGCGCCACGCCCTCGATCGCAGCGATCTGCGGTCCGTAGCCGTCGTCCCCGACCGGCGCCGGGGCGATGGCCGTGAGGATCTCGTCGCCCGGCACGACGTCGGCCAGCCAGGCGGTCGCGGTGGAGCGCGCGTTGACGGTCACGGCGCCGAGCGCCACGACCATCGCCAGCCCGACCACGAGCGCGCCGACCGTGGTCGTCGTTCGCGCCCGGTCGCGGGCGATCGCGGCCCGGGCGAGCCGCTCCTCCAGCCGCAGCACCCCGGCGAACGGGAGGCCGGCGATCCGGCCGAGCGGCCCCAGCAGCGCGGGCGTCGCGAGCACGGCCCCGAGCAGGACGGCGTAGACGAGGATCGTCCGCTGCGAGATCGGCCCGGAGGCGGCCAGCCCGGGCACCAGCACGCCGGCGAGGATCGCGACCACCGCCATCACCACGAGCAGCCAGCTCGTGTGCGTGCGCACGCCGGCCGCGGCGTCCGACCGGGTGCGGAGGGCCTCCACGGGGCTGACCGCGCCCGCGCGGCGCGCCGGCTCGAGCGTGGCGACGAGCGTGATCGCGATCCCGGCCGCGGTCGCGCCCGCGAGCATCGGCGCCGTGATCTCCGGGCCGTCGAGGGTCACGCCGCCGGCGGTGCGCAGCCAGGCCGCCACGACCTGCGCGAGGAGCACGCCGGCCGCCGCGCCCAGCGCCGACCCGAGCGCGCCGAGCAGCAGTCCCTGGGTGACCACGACGCGGACGATGTCGCCGCGGGTCGCGCCCGCGGCCCGCAGCAGGCCCAGCTCGCGGACCCGCTCGATCACGGTCATCGCGATGGTGTTCAGGATCACGAACGCGGCCGCGAACAGGCTGATCGCAGCGAGCAGGGCCATCGTCGAACGGATGTCGGCCGTGGACGCGCGGAGCGACTCGGCGACGTCCCGCGGCGAGGACAGCAGGTACGGCTCGACGGTGAGCGCCCGCTCGAGCGCAACCTCCACGCTCGCGGGATCCGCCCCGGCCGACAGCACGACGTCGATGCGCGAGAAGCCCCTCGGAGCGGCCGTCGTGGCTGGCGTGTCCCCGTCGACCGGCGCGAGCCCGGCGGCCGTCGCGATGGGCATGACGATCGTGCGTCCCGACGATCCCGGCGCGGGGCCGTCGCCGGCGAGGATCCCGGCGACCCGCACCGTGACCGGAGCGCCGGCGCCCAGGAGGGACACCTCGCTGCCGACATCGAGGTCCTCGCTCGCGGCGATCCGCTCGGTCACCAGCGCCTGACCGGGACCGAGGGTCGTGACGGGCATGCCCCGGACCACCGGGAGGTCCCGGACGCGCACCTCCAGCTGGGGATCGATGCCGAGGACCGTCACCGGCGCTGCGGCCGGACCGCCCCGACCGGAACCGCCGCCGAGGAACGTCTGCCGCTCGGTCGCCGGGGCGGCGATCTCGACGCCCGGGACGCCGTCGACCTCGGCGAGCGTCCGCGCCGACAGGCCGGCCTCGGTGAACGCCGCCACCCGGAGGTCCGCGCGCCCGGCCATCGCGTCGACGGTGCGGCGGACGGACGCGTCGATGCCGGCGTCGACGGCCAGCGCCGCCACGAGCACCGCGACGCCGATCGCGATGCCGGAGGCGGTCAGCAGGCTGCGCGCGGGCCGGGCGGCGAGGCTGCGCCACGCATAGGGAACAAGACCGCGCATGGCTGTGCGCCGTGCCCGCTAGAGGCCGACTTGTGCGAGCCGCTCGATGAGCGGTGCGGCCGAATGGTCGTCGCGACGCCCGAGGTCGATCTCGTCGCGAACCCGACCGTCGCCGATCACGAGCACGCGGTCCGCGTAGGCCGCCGCCTTCGCATCGTGGGTGACGAGCATGATCGTCTGGCCGCGGTCGACGCACGTCCGCCACAGCGCGTCGAGGATGCCGAGGCCGGTGGTGAAGTCGAGGTTGCCGGTCGGCTCGTCGGCCAGCAGCAGCGCCGGACGGGTGACGATCGCCCGCGCGACCGCGACCCGCTGCTGCTCGCCCGCGGACAGCTGCTCGGGCCGATGGCGGTCCTTGCCCGACAGCTCCACCAGCGCGATCGCGTCGCGGACCCGCTCGGCGAGGCTGCCCGAGCGCGGGTCCTGGCCCGCGATCGTGAACGGCAGGCCGACGTTCTCGACGACGTTCAGCAGCGGCACGAGGTTGAACGACTGGAACACGAAGCCCGTCCGCTCGCGGCGCAGGCGGGTCGCCTCGTCGTCGGACAGTCGGGAGATCGTCTGGCCCTCGAGGACGACCTCCCCGGACGTCGGGCGATCGAGCCCCCCGAGCAGCTGGAGGAGCGTGCTCTTGCCGGACCCCGACGGGCCCATGAGCGCGATGAACTCGCCGGGCATCACCTCGAGGCTCACGCCGCGGACCGCCTCGACCGTCTCGCCGGTCAGGCGGTAGGTCTTGGTGAGGTCGCTGGCGGCGAGGATCGGGCGACGGGCCGTCGTCTCGGCAGCCGATCCGGCGTCGGATCGGGTCGCGGTCTTCGGGGTGACGGGGGCGGCGGTCATGCGGGCGAGCGGCTCCTGCGGGGTGAGGCGCGGTCGGGTCCGTACGCTAGCGGTGCGGTCCGGTGCGGTCTGCGGCCCGAAAGTCCTGTCCGGACGACGGACGACGGGGCTCGCGGGAGCACGGTTTCGGGTTGCCGGGAACGGTTCGGGCACCCCGGACGCCAGTAGCATCCGAGCGCGACCAGGTGAGCCGCGCCGGATGCGGAGCGACCGTGGACCAGCGACACCTCGTCATGCCGCCGTCTGACCGTGAACACCTGCCTCGACGCGGCGAGACGTCGCCGCCTAGCCCCCGAAGAATTGGGTGACGATCGGCCCGAGGATCGAGTCCACGAGCCCTGACGGCGGGGGCCGGTCCACGACCCGGAGCTGCCCGGGCGGCAGCGCGGCGATCGGCGGCTCCCGCTGGGGTGGTGCGTTCGTCGGAGAGGCGGTCGGTACCGGCGGGAGCGTGGCCTCGAGGACCGTCGGCCGGACCACCGGCGACGGGGAGGGGGCCGGCGACACGGTCGGCTCGGACGTCGGCGCGGCGCTCGGCTTCGGTCGCTTCGACGGGTCCGGCCTCCGGTCATTGTCCCGCTGGTTGCGCGACTGGTGGTCCGGTTCGGGCGTGGGATCGGGCTTCGACTTGTGGGTCGGGTCCGGGTCCGGCTTCGGATTCGGCTTGGCCGTGGGCTTGGGCGTCGGCTTGGGGGTGGGCTTCGGGGTGGGAGCCGGGCCCGATGCGCACGAGTCCGCGAACAGCACCGTCCACATGAACGTGTCGTCGGGACCCTTGTAGGCGCCCACGGCGACCACGTCCCACGCCTTGCCCATGATGTTGTCGCGGTGGCCCTCGGAGTTCATGAACGCGTCGAACACCCAGTTGGTGGCGTCGGCCTCGCTCGCGCCCGGCCACTTGACCTTCCCGATGTTCTCGCCGGCCACCTTGAAGCAGTAGCCGTACTGGTGCTGCATGTACCAGAACACGTTGCGGTCGGTGTCCTTGATCGTGTGGTCGAAATAGTTCCGCTCGATCATGTCCTTGCTCCGCCAGCGGGCGATCTGGCGCAGGTCCGTGTCGAGCTTGAGCGCCTTCTTGCCCGCCGATGCGCGGGCCTGGTTGTGGAGCGAGATCAGCATCGACTCCGAGCCCGAGCTGAACTCGTTGGCACCCCACGCGAAGGCCGCCCGCGGGGTCGCCAGGACGCCGGCCGAGGTCACCGCGAAGGCGAGCGCGAGCATCGCCGTGGCGCGGCGGGCGTCGGGGAGGGGCGCGAGCAGCCGCGCGACCAAAGACGGGACGTGGGTCATCGGGCTCGATGCTCGGGGAGCCACCCCGGAGTCATCCCCGGCGCAATGGTCCCGACCGCACCGACCCGCCGTACCAGTTCCCGGACCGCACCCATCCGGACCCCACCGGATCGACCCGACCCGACCCTCCCGTGCTGGCCCCGATCGGGGCGGCCGCCGACGCCGGTCAAGCATTTTCCGTCTTCCCAATCGACGCCCGATGGACGACACTGTCGCGCCTGACGGCGGTGCGGTCAGCCGGGAGGGTGGAGATGGCGAAGCGTCCGGGTTTCCAGCACCAGTGGCCGGACGGTCACTGCGTCATCGACGACCGCGAGCTCGGGTGGATCTCGTGCACCGCGTATTCGATGGCGATGCTCATCGATGCCGCGACCGGCGACGCTCACCGGCCGACGGGGTGTCGGGTCAGGAAGGGTGTGACCCCAAAGGACGTCTCCGACGGCCTGACCCTTCGCCAGGTCGTGCGGGTCGCTCGCCGCGACTTCGAGTTGCCGGTCACGCTCAACACGGGCCTCAACGCCATCACCGTCAAGCGCGCCACCAGGCGGGTCGAGAACGGCCGCGGCTTCGTCCTCCAGGGCAACCTCTCGGCGTTCACCGGCCACCACGTCAACCACGCGATCTACGTGAACGAGGTCCAAGGCGGCCAACCCGGCAAGCCGAAGAGGGCCCTCGTCTACGACCCGGCCCGCACGGGGGAGCGCTGGGTGCGCTGGGCCAAGGTGCTCGCGTTTGGCGCGGCGCTGGAGCTCGACGACAACGGCAGGACGCTCCCCAAGGGCCTCCTTTACGCGTCCTTCGCGCCGCTCCGCCTGGACTCGGACGACGACGGAGGCGTCCCGCACGACGACGGAGGCGCCCAACACGGCGACGGCGGCGAGCAACACGGTGGCGGCGGCGGGCAACCGGTGCCCGCGGACTCCGATGCCGTGACGCTCCGACACGGCGCCGAGCGAACAAACCCCCAGCCCTGCAGGTTCGAGGCCAAGGCCGCGCAGGACCGGCTCGTCGCTGTCCGGCGCGAGCCCGGGAACACCAGCCCCGACAGCCTCAAGGGGTCGCTCGCCGACGGCGACCCGTTCTTCGCGTATCAGAAGATGGAGGTGCAGCCCCCGCCGGCCGGCGCGACATCGGCCCTGTGGTTCGGCAACCGCAAGGGGACGGCCTGGGTGCACGCGGGCGGGCTGCGGCCTGAAGGAGTCGACTGATGCCCACGGACCTCGACCTCGCCGGCCAGGGGCCCGCCGTGGACCTCATCGAGGGTGAGGACCCGGCGCCGCCGGCCGACCTGACGCCAGACGTCAGAGGCGGCAACCCGTCGGCGTTTGCCCCGGAGGACCTGATCAACGCGAACATCCCGCCTGACGGGGACGCCACCACGGCCCGGCCGCTGACCGACGCCGAGGTTGATGCCCTCGGGACCGACGAGGACGACGACCGGCCGTGAGCCGACGCGCCGACCGCGCGGCGTCTCCGGTACACTCCGCTGGCCCTGCGCGGCGCCCAGTCGCGGCGCCCCGGGCGACCCTTGGTGGCCTTAGCTCAATAGGCAGAGCATCGGATTGTGGCTCCGAAGGTTATGGGTTCGAGCCCCATAGGCCACCCCACCCCACCCCTGGCGTTTCAGTGCAATTGCGTGATGTGGCTGGGCGCCTGATCATCGAGTCTGCGCGAAGGTGAGACGCGGCCTGTCGGCGGCGCCACGATCCCGTGGAGGGCGATGCCTTGGGTGATCTCGACCGGTCGGTGCTGCCGATCCCGGACCGCACGTCGATGGACGACGCGCCGCTCGACGCCCGCGACGCGCAGTTCGCGCCCATCGAGCCGCTGCGGCCGCCCGCGGGCGCCCCGAACGTGCTGATCGTGCTGCTCGACGACGTCGGGTTCGCCGCCTCGAGCGCCTTCGGCGGCCCGTGCAACACGCCGACCGCCGAGCGCCTGGCCGCCAATGGCCTCCGCTTCAACCGCTTCCACACGACCGCCCTGTGCGCGCCCACCCGCGCGGCCCTGCTGTCTGGCCGCAACCACCACACCGTGGGCATGGGCGTGATCACCGAGCTCGCGACGTCGGCGCCCGGCTACAACTCCCTGCGCCCCAACGACTGCGCGCCGCTTGCCCTGACGCTGCGCTTCAACGGTTACTCGACGGCCCAGTTCGGGAAGTGCCACGAGGTCCCGGTGTGGCAGACGAGCCCGCTCGGCCCGTTCGACGCGTGGCCCAGCGCGGGTGGCGGCTTCGAGCACTTCTACGGTTTCATCGGCGGCGAGACGAACCAGTACTACCCGGCGGTCTACGACGGCACGACGCCCGTCGAGACCCCGAAGACCCCCGAACAGGGCTACCACTTCGGCGAGGACATGACCGATCGGGCCGTGGCCTGGGTGCGCCAGCAGAAGGCGCTGATGCCCGACAAGCCGTTCTTCGTCTACTACGCGCCCGGGGCCACGCACGCGCCCCACCACGTGCCGAAGGCATTCAGCGACCGCTACAAGGGCAAGTTCGACCAGGGCTGGGACCAGCTGCGCGAGGAGATCTTCGCCCGCCAGAAGGCCCTGGGCGCGATCCCGGCCGATGCGGAGCTCACGCCGCGGCACGAGGAGATCCCAGCGTGGGACGACATGCCCGACAACCTCAAGCCGGTGCTCGCGCGCCAGATGGAGGTCTATGCGGGCTTCATGGAGCACACCGACCTCCAGGTCGGTCGGCTGATCGACGCGCTCGCGGACCTCGAGGTGCTCGACGACACGCTCGTCTACTACATCATCGGCGACAACGGGGCGTCGGCCGAGGGCCAGATCAACGGCACCTTCAACGAGATGATGAGCCTCAACGGGGCCGCCGCGCTCGAGACCCCCGAGTTCATGGCCTCCAAGGTCGACCTGTTCGGCACGCCCGAGGCGTACAACCACTACGCGGTCGGCTGGGCGCACGCCATGGACACGCCGTACCAGTGGACCAAGCAGGTCGCCTCGCACTGGGGCGGCACGCGCAACGGCACCATCGTCCACTGGCCCGGCGGGATCACCGCCAAGGGCGAGGTCCGGTCGCAGTTCCACCACGTGATCGACATCGCGCCGACCGTGCTCGACGTGGCCGGCCTGCCCGAGCCCACGGTGGTCAACGGCGTCGAGCAGCGCCCGATCGAGGGCGTCTCGATGCGCTACGCCTTCGACGACGCGGCGGCCGGCGAGCGGCGGCCGACCCAGTACTTCGAGATGTTCTGCAACCGCGGCATCTACCACGAGGGCTGGACGGCGGTCACCCGCCACAGCACGCCGTGGGTCCTCGGGACGCCCATGCCGCCGCTCGCCGACGACGTCTGGGAGCTCTACGACACGAACACGGACTGGACCCAGGCCCATGACCTCGCCGTCGAGATGCCCGACAAGCTCGCGGAGCTCCAGCAGCGATGGCTGGACGAGGCACGGCGCTACAACGTGCTGCCGCTCGACGACCGCCGCGTTGAGCGGTTCAACCCCGGCCTGGCCGGTCGCCCGGTCCTGATCCACGGCAGCTCGCAGCTCCTGTTCGCCGGCATGGGCCGGCTGACCGAGAACGTGATGATCAACGTCAAGAACAAGTCGCATGCGGTCACGGCCCAGATCGATGTCCCCGACGGCGGGGCGACGGGCGTCGTGTTCGCCCAGGGCGGCGCGTTCGGCGGCTGGTCGCTGTATCTCCACGAGGGCCGGCCGGCGTACTGCTACAACCTGTTCGGGATGCGCACGTTCAAGGTCTACGGCTCCGACCCGGTGCCCGCCGGCGCCCACCAGCTGCGGCTCGAGTTCGCCTACGACGGCGGCGGGCTCGCGAAGGGCGGCACCGCCAGCCTGTGGGTCGACGGAGCGAAGGTCGGCGAGGGTCGGGTCGACGCGACCCAGCCGATGATCTTCTCGGCCGATGAGACCGCTGACGTCGGCAGCGACACGGGGTCGCGGGTCAGCGACGACTACCGCCCCGAGACGAGCGCGTTCACCGGCGCGGTCCGCTGGATCCAGATCGACCTCGGCGAGGACGCCAACGACGCCGACCACCTGATCACCCCCGAGGAGCGGCTGCGGGTCGCAATGGCGCGTCAGTAGCGCCGCTTCACGGCGCCCGCCTCAGCCGGGGCGCTTCGTCGGCTTCGGCTTCCGGCCCGCGATCCAGTCGAGGCCGGACGCGAACCAGGGCGCGATCGCCCGCGTGTCCTCGAACAGGGCGTCCGGCACGTCCACGAACTCCTTCTGGACGACGCCGTACGCCGTGTTGAGCGTCGTCGCGTGCTCGTCGAGGAAGCGCGCCCGGGCGTCGGGCGACAGGCGGAGGACCAGCGAGCCCGTGTCCGTGAGGTAGCTCGTCATGTGGCCGTTGAGCGAGGTGTACGGGATGGTCGCGCCCTTGCGGCCCGCCTCGGGACGCGTGGCGATGAGCCGGTCATAGGCGTCGATCCGCTCGGCCGGGATCGTGGACGGCTTCGCGGGCTTCGCCAATCGCCGAGCTCCGCTCAGCCGCGACCGGGCACGAGCAGGCCTCGCTCGTACGCCGCCGCTACGGCCGCCGCGCGATCGTTGACGTCGAGCTTCGTGTAGATGTGGAGCAGGTGCGTCTTCACGGTCGCCTCGGAGATAAACAGGCGGGCGGCCGCGCCGCGGTTCGTCTCCCCCTGGGCGATCAGCGTCAGCACCTCCAGCTCACGCTCGCTCAACGCGTCCGGGGCGGGCGCGCGGAGCTGGCTGACCAGCCTCGTGGCGACGGACGGCGCCAGGACGGCCTCGCCGCGGGCCGCGGCCCGGATCGCGCGCACCAGCTCGACGCGCGGCGTGTCCTTCAGCAGGTAGCCCGTCGCCCCAGCCTCCAGCGCCGGCACGACGTCGCTGTCGCTGTCGTAGGTCGTCAGGACCAGCACCCGCGCCCGGTTGCCGTCCTCGGCGAGCGCCCGGATGGCCGCCGCCCCGCCCATGCCCGGCATCCGGAGGTCCATGAGGATGACGTCGGGCCGCAGCGTCCCGACGACGGCACGCGCCTCGACACCGTCCGACGCCTCGCCGACGACCTCGAGGTCCGGGTCGCCGGCCAGCATGCCGCGCAGGCCGTCCCGGACGACCGGGTGGTCGTCGACGATGAGCACGCGGATCGGGCTCACGTGGCCGAGCCGGACGAGCCGGCCCCGATCGCCGGGACCCGGGCGGACACCGCGGTGCCGCCGCCCGGCTCGGACTCGACGGCCAGCGAACCGGCCACCCGGGCGACCCGCTGGCGCATCCCGGTCAGGCCGAACCCGCCGCCTGCCCCGGCGATCCCACCCGGCTCGGGCACGGAGAACCCGACGCCGTCGTCGCGCACGTCGAGGGCCACGACGTCGCCCATGTAGGACAGCGTCAGCCCGGCGCGGGTCGCGCCGGCGTGCCGCGCGACGTTCGCCAGGGCCTCCTGCGCCGTCCGCAGGAGCGCGACCTCGATGTCGGGGTTGAGGGCGATCGCCTCGCCGGTGACGGTGACGTCGATCGGGATGCCGTTGCGGTCGGACCAGTCGCGCGCGACCGCCTGGAGCGCCTCGGGCAGCGACCGCGACTCGAGGGCGGCGGGCATCGACGCCTCGACCGAGCGACGGGCCTCGGTCAGGCTCTCGCGGGCCAGCAGCTCGGCGTTGGCGAGGTGGCGATCGCGGTCGGTGGGGCGCTCGCGCGCCTGGTCGGCGGCCTCCAGCTGGGTGATGATCCCGGTGAGGCCCTGGGCGATCGTGTCGTGAATCTCGCGCGCCATCCGCTGGCGTTCGTCGAGGACGCCGGCCTCGCGGGCCTGGGTGACCAGCTGGGCGTGCAGGCCGGCGTTCTCCTCCAGCGCCGCCTCGAGCCTGGTGAGCGCCTGGCGGCGTTCCTCGCTCTGCTCGGTGACCTTCTCCCCGAAGACCGCGCCCGCGCTGATCGCGACTGTCTGGACGAAGATGATCGCGAGGTAGAACGTCCACCCCTCCGGGCTCTGGGGCAGGCCGGCGATGAGGGTGTTGACGAGGATCGAGCTTGCCGCGATGCCGACGACCGCGAGCGGCAGCGGGCGCAGGACCGTGGCGTAGAAGAAGCCCGCGATCATGAAGATGAAGAACAGCGGCTGGCGGAGCATCAGGATCGACGCCAGGACGAGCAGCCCGACGAAGAACACGTCGAGCCGCACGAGGTGGTCGCTGTTCGGCAGCGGCCGCCGGGTGTAGCCGACGTACAGCCAGCCCGCGGCCACCGCCGCGATGCCCAGCGTCGTCAGCCGCCAGCCGGGATCCGGATCGCCGGCCGAGACGCCCAGGAAGGTCGCAAACGCCAGCAGGAGGTACCCGCCCCAGTCGAGCATCGCGTCCGCGAACCGTTCCCAGGTCGGCCTCGTCGAGGGGCTCATGGCCGGAACGCTACTGCACCCCGTCCGGCTTGGAAACGACGCGGCCACGGACGCGTCACTCCCACCGGAAGAGCCGGACGGCCACGGCCCCGATGACCACGGTCACGATGGCCATGCCCACCAGCGGCGCGGCCTGTGGCGCGGTCCCGAGCCAGGCGTCCTGGAGGCCCTGGACACCGGGCGGCGTGAACTCGCCGATCCGGACGAGGATCTCCGGGAGGAACACCCGCGGCAGGTAGACCCCGCCCAGCAGCATCACCGCGAAGAACATCGGGATGGCGAGCGCGGTCGCGACGCGGTTCGACGGCGCCACGGCGGCGAGCAGCGCACCGACCGCGAACATCGCGCCCATCCCCACCAGGAACGCGGCCAGATAGCCGACCGGCTGGCCCGGCCACGGCACGCCGAACGCGACGTGCGCGACGACGACCAGCAGGACCAGCGCGATGACCGCCGTGACCATGTAGATCACCAGCTGCGCGGCCAGGAGTCGCAGCGGATGGGCGGGCGTGGTCGACAGTCGCCGCAGGATGCCCTTCTCGCGATAGGTGGCGAGGCGGATCGGCAGCGTCTGGATGCCCAGCGTCCCGATCGTGATCACGATCAGCGACGGCACGAACACGTCGATGAAGCGCAGGCCGCCGAACGCCGGGTCGGGTGCCTGCGGCCCGAACATCGAGCCGAAGATCAGCAGGATGACCGTCGGCAGGGCGATCGCGGCCAGCCACGTGATCGGGTCGCGGATCAGCAGCCGGCTCTCCACGACGAGGAGGGCTCGCATCTCGTTCATGACAGCTCCTTGGCGGGGCGGGCCGTCGGCAGGCGGCTCGTGAGGGCGAGGTAGGCGTCGTCGAGGTTGGCCTGCTCGATGCGCAGGTCATTCGCGACGATCTGGTGCCGCGCGAGGACCGACGTGACGACCTGGATGAGGTTGCCGGTCCCGGTCACGACCACGGACGGGCCGCTTCGCTCGACACGGCGCACCTCCGGGAGGTCGGTGAGCAGCGTGTCGGCGATAGGCGCCGACGGCCGGAACCGGAGCCGCTGCTCGGCATCGACCATCGAGACGATGCCCGCCGGGGTGTCGAGGGCGATGACGCGGCCCTCCGCGACGACCGCGATGCGATCGGCGAGCCGCTCGGCCTCTTCCATCAGGTGGGTGACCAGCAGCACGGTGACGCCGCAATCGCGGATCGACTCGATCAGCTGCCACGTCTCGCGCCGTGCCTGCGGGTCGAGTCCCGTCGACAGCTCGTCGAGGATCGCGATCCTGGGCTGACCGATCAAGGCCAGGGCGATCGACAGCCGCTGCTTCTGGCCGCCCGAGAGGTTGCGGTATGCCGTGTCGCGCTTGTCGTCGAGCCCGAGGTCGGCGATCAGCCCGTCGGGATCGGCCGGATTCTCGTAGAAGGCCGCGAACAGCTCGAGGGCCTCGCGGACGGTCATGCGATCCGGCAGCTCGCTCTCCTGGAGCTGGACGCCGACGAGCGACCGCAACCGGTCGCGGTCCCGGCGAGGGTCGAGCCCGAGCACGCGGATCGTCCCCGAATCGGGGGTCCGCAGGCCGGCGATCGACTCGACCGCCGTGGTCTTGCCGGCGCCGTTGGGGCCGAGGATGCCGAAGATCTCGCCCTCCTCGACCGAGAAGGACACCCGGTCGACGGCGGCGCGATCCCCGTAGCGCTTGGTGAGGTCGGTGACTTCGATGACGTTCATGCCGCGAGCATCGGGGACGGACCCTCTCGACCACATCGGCCAAGCGCTCATCCGTCGCGGCGTGTTCGGTCGACGGCCGCGTCAACCGAACGGTTGATGGCGGGCGCGCGTCGATGGACGCGTCCATGGAGGCTCTGCCAACTTTCCGGAGCGGTACGCCTCGTGCCGTACCATCGAGGCGATGGGATCGGGCCACGCGCTGGGGCCGCAACATCCCGGCGCTCCTGGCCCGCCCGCACCGAGCCCACCGGTCCCCTGGCTGGGATTGGGCGCGGCGCCCGCGGCGGTCGGGATCGCGCTGGGCGTCTACAACCCGTTCGTCGCCGTCACGCTGTCGGCGAAGGGCTTCGACGTGGCTGCCATCGGTGTCCTGGCCGCGATCGCCGCCATCGGGTTCGTGGTCGGCACCCCGATCTGGGGCCAGCTCGCCGACACGCGCCTCGGGCGGCCGAACGCGCTCGCGATCGCCGCCACGACGGGCGGCCTGGTCCTCGCCTCGATCTGGCTGCCCATCCCGCTGCCGCTGGTCGCGGTGCTGTTCCTGGGGGGATCGCTGTTCGTCGCCGCGTGGCTCTCGCTCGTCGACGCGATCGTGGTGAACGCGGTCAAGGACAGCCGAAGGTACGCCCGCCTGCGCATGATCTCGAGCTTCACCTACGCGCTCGCCGCCCTGGTGGGCGGGATCATCTACAGCTCGACCGGATTCGAATGGTCGCTGCTGCTCGTCGGTGCCGGCGGGCTTGGCCTCGCCGTCGTCGCGCGGCGCCTTCCCGATGTGGGACGCGCCCGGGTGGACGGGGCATCCGGTCGCGGACCTTCGTGGTCGGCAACGGCGACCGCGCCCGTGCGACTCCTGCGCGCGACCCCGGGCCTGCCGGTCGCGCTGCTCGCGATCGCCCTCGCCTTCCTCGGCTACATGGCCGGGAACACGTTCATGGGCCTGTACCTTCTCGAGCTCGGCGGCAGCCCGGCGGCCGTCGGGCTGGCCTCCGCGATCTCGGCGGCGATCGAGGTCCCGGCCATCTTCCTGGCGGGCATCATCGCCCAGCGCTACGGCGTGCGGGTCCTGTTCGTCGTGGCGGCCGCGTCGGCGACGACCGGGGTCGTCGGCTGGGCGGTGGCGCCGGACGTCGCCTTCGTCCTCGCCTGTCGCCTGTTCGCGGGCGTCGGCTACGGCGGCATGCTGGTGGCCGGCGTCATGGCGGTGCGGTCCTTCGTCACGCCCGAGAGCCAGGCGACCGGCCAGGGCCTGTTCCAGGCGACCTGTTTCGGCGCCGCCGCGGTCGTCGTGAACGTCGTCGGAGGCCAGCTGCACGGCGTGATCGGGTATCGCGGGCTGTTCGCGCTGTGCGGGGCCGTCGGGCTGATCGGGATCGCGATCGGCTGGCGCGCGCTGCCCGGGGTCGGGGGATCGACGAGGCTGGCAGCGGTGCCCCTGGACACGGAGATCGCCGCCTAGGGCCGAGCAGCGCGGACGCGCACGGGATCGCCGGAAACCGGCGACCGGGCCGCTGACGAACCCGGGGCTAGACTGGAGCGACGACCCGCGCCGTGCCGGAGAGGGATTCTCAGGCAGCTTTCAGGTTCGCGGTCCACCATCGGGGCGGCCACCGCGTGCGGGATCCGTCCCCGCTCCGGAAGCGACCCACGGAGTCCGCGCTGCCGATGACCGACCGGCTGGACCCGCCGCCCCTCGCCGATCCGTCCCCGTCCGCGGGCCGCGGCCAGCGCGCGGCCACGCGGCTCCGTCGCGCCACCCCGTTCCTCGCCGGCATCCTCGCCACGTTCCTGGGCGTCGCCCTGTACACCGCGCTGTTCCCGGCCAGGCCCGGCATCACGCAGCGCCAGGTCGTGGACACCGTCGACAACGTCCTCGCCTCGCAGACCCCCGGACCACCGCGCTCGGAGCTCGTGTTCAACACGATCCACCCGTCGCTGGTCCTGATCGAGACCGACACCAAGACCGATGCGACGCCGGCACCTGATGCCAGCCCGCCCACCAGCGGCCTCGGCAGCGGCGTGGTCGTCAACCTGGGCGGGGAGATCCTCACGGCGCTCCACGTGGTCGACGACGCGACCCACATCAAGGTCACCTACGCCGACGGAACGTCGACGTCGGCGACGATCGTCAGCCGCGACGAGGCGAACGACATCGCGGTGCTGGACCCCGACTCGCCGCCCGCCCCGGTGGTGCCGGCCACGCTCGGCAATCCGGCAGCCATGCACATCGGCAGCGAGGCCTACATCGTCGGCAATCCCTTCGGCCTCTACGGCTCGCTCAGCACGGGCGTCGTGTCCGGCCTCGACCGCTCGTTCCGGGAGCCCGAGACGAACCGGATCATGAACGGCCTGATCCAGGTCGACGCCGCGGTCAACCCCGGCAACTCCGGTGGTCCGCTGGTCGACCGCAACGGCAACGTGACCGGCATCGTGACCGCGCTCATCAACCCGACCGACGACGACGTGTTCATCGGGATCGGGCTGGCCGTGCCCATCGACGTCGCCGGCGGTGCCGCCGGCGCGCCCTCGTACTGACCCCGAAGGAGGTGACGCCCTTGGATCGCGACCCCAGCAGCCGGCCCGCGGCCCCCATGGAGAAGCTCCTGTACGAGGTCAAGAAGGTCATCGTCGGCCAGGACCACCTGCTCGAGCGGATGGTCGTCGCGCTGCTCGCCCGCGGGCACCTGCTCGTGGAGGGCGTGCCGGGCCTCGCGAAGACGATGGCCGTCAAGACGCTCGCCCAGGCGACCGGCGGCGAGTTCAAGCGGATCCAGTTCACGCCCGACCTCGTCCCCGCCGACCTCGTCGGTACCCGGATCTACAACCAGAAGACCGGCGAGTTCACGACGTCGCTGGGGCCGGTGTTCACGAACCTCCTGCTGGCCGACGAGATCAACCGGGCGCCCGCGAAGGTCCAGAGCGCGCTGCTCGAGGTGATGCAGGAGCGACAGGTCACGATCGGCCACGACACGCACGCCGTTCCGGACCCGTTCCTCGTGCTGGCGACCCAGAACCCGATCGAGACCGAGGGCACGTACGCGCTGCCGGAGGCGCAGGTCGACCGGTTCATGCTCAAGGTGGTCGTCGACTACCCCACCCCGGTCGAGGAGTTCGCGATCGTCGAGCGGATGACGGGGCGGCTCGACCGCGTCGCGCAGGTGCTCTCGTCGGGCGAGCTGCTCGCCCTGCAGCAGGTGGTCGACCGCGTCTACGTCGATCCCGCGCTGTTCGAGTACGCGGTCCGGCTGTCCGGCGCGACCCGGACGCCGCGTGCGTACGGGATGCCGGACCTCGAGCGCTACATCACCTACGGCGCCAGCCCGCGGGCGTCGATCAACCTGATCCTCACGGCCCGTGCCCTGGCCTACGTCCGCGGCCGCGAGTACGTGCTCCCACAGGACGTCCTCGACATGGCTCCCGACGTCATGCGCCACCGGCTGGTGCTCTCGTTCGAGGCCCTGTCGGACGAGGTCACCAGCGACGCCATCCTGTCCACGATCCTCGGCCGCGTCGTGCCGCCGGTCGTCCCGCTCCAGGACCATGCTCCAGTCCGTGTCGGTGCCTGAGGCGACCGTCGCGACCCCGACCGGCGCGGTCGTCGCGGGGAGGCCCGGCGGCCGGCCCGCGCGGCCGGTCAGCGCGCCCGAGCGCGTGCTCCAGCGCCTCGACTGGCAGGTGGTCCGGCGCCTGGACGGCCTCCTCCAGGGCGACTACCGGAGCCTGTTCCGCGGCGCCGGGCTCGACCTCGCCTCGCTGCGCGAGTACGAGCCGGGCGACGACGTGCGGCGCATCGACTGGAACGTCACCGCCCGGACGACGACGCCACACGTGCGCGAGTACCACGAGGACCGCGAGATCACGGCGTGGTTCCTGCTCGACCTCAGCCCGTCCGTGGACTTCGGGACGGTCGAGGACGGGCGCGTCAAGCGGACGCAGCTGGTCGACTTCACCGCGACGCTCGCCAGGCTGCTGACCCGCCGGGGCAATCGCGTCGGCGCGATGCTGTTCGCGGGCAAGCTCGACCGGACGATCCCGGCCGCCGGCGGGCGGGCGCAGGTCCTGCGGCTCGTGCGTGACCTGCAGGCCGAGCCCCACCTCGAGCAGGCGCCGCTGACGGACCTCGCGGCGCTGTTCGAGGCGGCCCATCGCCAGATCCGGCGCCGATCGATGGTCGTGATCGTGTCCGACTTCATCAGCGCGCCCGGCTGGGAGAAGCCGCTGCACCTGCTCAACCGGCGGCACGAGGTGCTGGCCGTCCGGCTCGAGGACCCGCGCGAGAGCGAGCTCCCCGATGTGGGTCCGATCGTCGTCCAGGACTCGGAGACGGGCGAGCAGCTGGTCGTCGACACCCACGACGCGGCGTTCCGTCGACAATTCGCTGAGGCGGCGACCGCGCGACAGGACGAGCTGGCACGCGCGTTCGGCCGGGCGGGCGTGGACGCCGTGTCGCTGTCCACCGAGGACGACCTCGTCCGCGCGATCGTCCGCATGGCCGCCCGGCGCAAGCGGCGTCGGCGGAGCCGAGCATGACGTTCGCCTCGCCGCAGCTGCTGCTGCTCCTGCTGCTCATCCCGCTGGGGATCGTCGCGGCGCGGTCGATCGAGTGGCGGCGGCGGGTACGGGCCGCCGCCCTGCTCGGGGCTGTCACCGGCGCACCGCCTCGGCGACGGCCGGTCCGGGCGGTGCTCCCGGGTGCGCTGCTGGTGGCCGGGTTTGTCGTGCTCGGGATCGCGGTCGCCCGGCCGCACGCCGACGTGGCGCTGCCGCGGCCCGAGGGCACCGTGATGCTGACCTTCGACGTGTCGGGGAGCATGGCGGCGACCGACCTGCCGCCGACCCGCATGGACACGGCCCGCACGATCGCCTCGACGATCGTCCAGCGCCAGCCGCCGGGCGTCGTGGTGGGCCTCGTCGCGTTCAGCGACGCCGGGATCGCGGTGCACGCGCCGACCAGCGACCAGGCGGACGTCCTCGCCGCGATCCAGCGGCTCACGCCCGCCCGCGGCACGTCCGTCGGCCAGGGCCTGATCTCGGCGCTCGACGCCATCGAGAAGGCCCGGACCGACACGCCGGCCGACATCTACAGCAACCGCTCCGAGGCGCCGGTCGAGACCTTGCCGCCGGTGGATCCGGCGAGCGATGCCTCGACCGTGATCGTGCTGCTCAGCGACGGCGAGAACAACGAGCGTCCGGACCCGATCGCGATGGCCCAGGAGGCCGCGGATCGGGGAATCCGGATCGTGACCATCGGGATCGGCAGCGCGGCGGGCGCCGACCTCGACCTCGACGGCTTCCGGGTCCACACCCAGCTCGACGAGGCGACGCTGACCCAGATCGCGGAGATGACCGGCGGCTCGTACCACGCGGCCGACGACCCCGACGGTGTGGAGGCGATCTACCAGGACCTGCAGCCGAAGCTGGTCGTGCGCACCGAGCCGCTCGAGGTCACGTCCCTGTTCGCGGCGCTCGGTCTCGCGCTCCTGGTGGCCGGCGGCGCCCTGTCGCTCGCGTGGTCGGGGCGGCTGCCGTGACGTTCCTGTGGATCGGCCTGCTGGCGCTCGTCCTCGTCGTCCCGGTGCTGGTCGGGATCTACCTCTGGAGCCAGCGCCGGCGGCGGCCGGTGGCCGCGCGGTACTCGAGCCTGTCGCTGATCCGAGCCGCCCGGCCGGGCGCGTCACGCCTCCGCCGACACCTGCCGTTCGCGCTGTTCGCCGCGGGCGTCGCGGCGCTGGTGATCGCGCTCGGCCGCCCGGTGGTCGTACTCAGCGTGCCGGCGAACCAGGCCACGATCATCCTCGCGATGGACGTGTCGGGGAGCATGTGCTCGACCGACATCGACCCGACCCGGCTCGAGGCCGCCGAGGACGCCGCGGTGGCGTTCGTGACCAGCCAGAGCTCCGGGTCGGAGATCGGGCTCGTAGCGTTCAGTGGCCTCGCGGCGGTGATCCAGCCGCCCACGAGCGACCAGCAGGTCCTCATCGACGCCATCCGCAGCCTCACGACCGGTCGCCGGACCGCGATCGGCAGCGGGATCCTCGCCTCGATCGACGCCATCGCCGAGGTCGACCCGAACGTGGCCCGCGCGATCCTCCCCAGCCGGCCGGGGACGGCGCCCGATCCGGTGGTCGAGGGCGCGTACGTCCCGGACATCGTCGTGCTCCTCACCGACGGCGCCAACAACGCCGGCACGCCGCCGGTCGACGCGGCCCAGCAGGCGGTCGACCGGGGGGTCCGCGTGTACACCATCGGGTTCGGGTCGGCCGAGGGCGGCGAGCTCGACCCGGTCTGCCGCCAGCAGTTCATCGGCCGCGAGCCGGCGGGCGCCGGTGGCGGCGGGTTCGGCCCGGGCGGCGGGTTCGGTGGCGGCTTCGGCGGCGGGTTCCGGCGCGGCATCGACGAGGACACGCTGCGCTCGGTCGCCGACCTCACCGGTGGCAAGTACTACCCGGCCGAGAGCGCGAGCGAGCTCGAGCAGGTCTTCCGCGACCTGCCGACCACGACGATCACCAAGTCCGAGCCGGTCGAGGTCAGCGCCGGGTTCGTGGGCATCGGCGGCCTGCTCGCGGCGATGGCCCTGCTCCTCGGCCGCGCCTGGCGCCCGCTGCCCTAGGTCCTCGCCCTCGCCTTCGTTCTGGCCATGCGCGGCGTGGAGCGCCACGCTGCCGCGCACATCGGAGCGAATCGCGTCGATCGTGCCACCGTGACGCGCACGATCGAGGAGCGTCGGCCTGTCCTCGCCGGTTCGGGGCATCCGAGTGGCACGACGATGCGCCGTTCATCGCACTGCCACTGGGTGGCGCCGACGGGGTCACCGGCGCGGCCAATCACTGGCAGTGAACGCTTCTGGGTCGAGGCGGGCTCGAGACCGGACCAACGGCCGCCTTCATCGCTGTCAGCGATCGATCGTGCCCGTGGACCCTCCTTGGACGGCCTACAGGTCGAAAGCGTTCGTTGCCGGAGATAGCCGGCCGGTGGACCCGATCAATGCGATGCCCGCCAGGCATGAACGTTGGCCTCGGTTGGGATCAGCCCACGCGGGCCGGCGGCAGGGGCGCCTTCGCGGCGGCCTCACGGATCTGGCGCAGCGCCTCGCCGACGCCGCCCGTCCAGGCGTCGCCGTGGCCCGGCAGCACCCATGCGGCCTCGATGCCGTCGAGCGCGTCGAGCGACGCCAGCGCCCCCGCCGGGTCGAGCGTGAACGGCGCCAGCCGCGGGCCGACCTCGCCCGTGAGCACGCTGCGGGTCGTCATGGCGTCGCCCATGAACAGCGCGCCGACGAGCGGCACGTGTACCCCGACGCTCCCGGGCGTATGGCCCGGGAGCGGGATGACGTGCGGCGAGCCCGGCAGGTCGAGCGTCGCCTCGCCGTCGATCGGCGTCGGATCGACGACCGGCTTCGTGCGCAGCCCGCCCTTGCGCAGGCCGTAGGCCATGAACCCGAGGAACGGGCCGAGCTTCATCGGGCCCCAGCCGCTCGACGGCTTGCCGACCTCCCCCCGGGCCCGCGCCACGTCGGCGGCGCCCACGTGGACGGGGATCCCGGTCTCCTGGTGGAGGCGGTTCGCGAACCCCACGTGGTCCGTGTCGCCGTGCGTGAGCACGATCGCGCGCACGTCGGCCTTCGATCGGCCCATCGCCGCGAGCTCGCGTTCGAGGTCGCCGTACTGGCCGGACATCCCGGCGTCGACGATGGTGATCGCGCCACCCTCCTCGACGAGGTAGCTGTTGACGAGGCCGTCGCCGAGGCGGTGCAGGCCGGGCGCGAGTTGCATGGCAGGCTCCCAGTTGGTTTGGGTGCAGGCTAGTCGACCCGGGCGGCCGACGGCCCGAAGGCGTCCCGGGCGCCCGGCCCGAGCGCGGCGAGGATGGCCGCGTTCGTGAGGACGACGGCACCGAAGACGAGGCCGGCGATCGGCTGGGCGGCGACGACCAGCAGGACCGCCGCGACGAGCAGGATCGCCGTCCCGACGACATCCTTCTGCGGCTGGCTCAGCCCGTTACGGGTCTTGGGCGCGACGACGACGGCCCACACGACGACGGCGCCGGCCATCGCGACGACGGCACCGGCGGGACCGGCGACCTGGGATCCCCAGTACGCGTACGCCGCGATGCCGGCGAGCTCGAGGACGAACCTGAGGGTGAAATTCGCGATGGCCATGACGCTCTCCTGACGTGGTACGCTTCGCCTGTCATGGCTATAGTACGTAGCCTTCATGGCTACTGTCAATAGCCATCATCCGAGTCGGACCACGGAGATCAGCGGCCAATGCCGACGCCGTCGCGAACCTCGACCGCCCAGATCGTCGCCGCGGGCCGCGCCATCCTGGAGACTGAGGGCTTCGATGGGCTGACGATGCAGCGCGTCGCCGCCGCGGTCGGCGTCCGAGCCCCGTCGCTGTACAAGCGCGTCAACGGGCGCCGGGAGCTCGTGCGGCTGATCGCGGTCGACGCCGCGAGCGAGCTGTCGCGCACGCTCGAGGCGGCGGCCACGACGGGCGATCCCCGTCGCGACCTGGCGGCGATCGCGACGGCCTTCCGGGCGTTCGCGCACACACATCCCGAGGCCTACGGGCTGCTGTTCCGCCGGCTGCCCGAAGGCTGGCGTCCCGACGTCGACCTCGGCTCGCCGGGGTTCGAGGCGCTGTTCCGGACGGTCGAGGCGATCTCCGGCCCGGACCGGCGGCTCGAGGCCGCCCGCACGGTCGTCGCGTGGGCCAACGGCTTCGTGGGCATGGAGCTCGCCGGCGCGTTCCGGCTCGGCGGCGACGTCGACCGGGCATTCGCGTACGGAGCCGAGGCGATCGCGGGGGCGATCAGCGAGCGGCCACGAGCCGCGCGACGATGAGCGGCATGCACACCACGGCCGTCATCGGGGCGCTGACGCGGATCGTCGGCGAGGCGCACGTCCTCGCGGATCAGCAGCTTCGGGCCGGCTACGAGCTCGACTGGACCGGTCGCTACCGCGGCGAGGCGAGCGCCGTCGTCCGGCCCGGGAGCCTCGACGAGGTCGCCGAGATCGTGCGGGCGTGCCGCGCGGCCCGCGTCCCGCTCGTGCCGCAGGGCGGCAACACGGGGCTCGTGGGCGGTGGCGTGCCGCGGGACGGGGCGGTGCTGCTCAGCCTGCGCCGGCTCACGACCGTCGAGGACGTCGATGCCGACAGCGGGTCGATCGTCGCGGCCGCGGGTGCGACGGTCGCGGCCGTCCACCATGCGGCGAGCACTGCCGGGTGGGGCTACGGCGTCGATCTTGCCGCGCGCGACTCCGCGACGGTCGGCGGGACGATCGCGACCAACGCCGGCGGGATCCACGTGTTCCGCAACGGCATGACGCGCGACCAGGTGCTGGGGATCGAGGCGGTGCTCGGCGACGGCACGGTCGTCAGCCGCCTGGATGCGCCCCGGAAGGACAACACCGGCTACGCCCTGGCCCAGCTGCTGGCCGGCTCAGAGGGCACGCTGGGCATCGTCACGGCCGCGCGACTCCGCCTGCTGCCGCGGCTCGATCGTCGCGCCGTGGCGGTCCTCGGGATCTCGAGCGTCGACGTCGCCGTCCGCCTGGCCGGATCGCTCCGGCGGTCGCTCCCGGGCCTGAACGCCGTCGAGTTCGTCGCCGCCGACGCGCTGGACCTCGTCGTGCAGCACGGCGCGGTCCGTCCGATCGGCGCGCGCCACCCCGCCTACCTGCTGGTCGAGGTCGCCGACACGATCGACCCGGAGCCCGCCCTCGTCGCGGCCCTGCATCGGTCCCCCGACGTCGACGATGCCGTGGTCGCGACCGACGGCCCGGCGCGCGCGCGGCTGTGGCAGATCCGGGAACAGCTGCCCGACGCGCTCCAGCGCGAGGGCGTCCCCCACTCGATCGATGCGGCCCTCCCGCTGCATCGGCTGCCCGCCTTCGTCGGCCTCCTCCCGCCCACGGTCGAACGGGCCTCGCCAGGCGCCCGGCTGATCCTGTTCGGCCACCTGCTCGACGGCAACATCCACGTCAACGTCATCGGCCCCGCCCCCGACGATCCCGCGGTCGACGACGCCGTCCTGGCGCTCGCCGTCGAGCTCGGCGGCACCGTCAGCGCCGAGCACGGCATCGGCGTCGCGAAGACCGCGTGGCTGGCCCGAGACCGCTCGCCGGGCGACCTCGCGGCGATGCGTGCGATCAAGCGCGCGCTTGACCCGGACGGGATCCTCAACCCGGGCGTCCTGCTGGCGTAGCCAGGATCGCCTCGGGCGTGGGGCGTCGACTCAGGCCGGCCGGCGACCCCACGCGGCCACCATGCCCGGTGGCAGGAACCAGCGCTCGGGCTCCGCGAGCGCCTGCTGGGCGCGCTCGAGCGTCTCGAGGGCTGGTACGAGCTCCCGATGCTCGGCGGCCGCCTGCGCGAGCGCCGAGCGGGCCTGCTCGCCCGTGAGCCGATGGAACTCGGCGGTCGTCGAGCCGCCCCGGAAGAACGGCAGGTCGACCTCGCCGCCCACGTCCTCGAGCCCCAGCCGGTCGAGCAACGGCGGCATGCGGCGCGCCCAGTCGTAGTCGGGGCCGGCGGCTCGCAACATCGGAATAGCCGCGGCCGCGGACGCGGCCCAGTCGGCGTCGGGCGACAGCGTCGCGAACGACAGGTCGTACTCCTCCAGGAGGATCCGGCCGCCGGGCGCCAGGAGCGACACGAGGCGCGCGAGCACGTCCTCGCGCTCTGGCAGGTGGATCAGGAGCAGGCGGACGGCGATGAGGTCGAAGCGTTCGTCGGGCAACGGGTCGCGCACGATGTCGTGGCGCCGGACCTCGAGGCCATCCGGCGGGTCCACCGCCAGGAACCGGGGGTCGATATCCGTGGCGAGGACGCGGCCGCCGGGCGCGACCCGGACGGCGAGCCAGCGGGCGATCGAGCCGGCCCCGGCACCGGGCACGAACACTCGCCATCCCGCGCCGATGCCGATCCGCTCCAGGCGTTCGATTGTCATCGGGTCGTGGACCGCGTGGAGCAGCGACAACCGCCGTTGTGCCTGCTCCCAGGCGTTGTCGAGGACGTAGCCCATCCGCACCTCCGCGATGTCGGCATCGTAAGCGCCTGCGCCAGCGGCATCGAGCCGTTGACACCGGCTCGACCCGGTGAGATAGTTGCACGAGCAATCACTTCCCCAGCAGCCGCATCGGAACCAACGCCATGCCCGCCGTCACCGTCGAGGACATCACCGTCCTCCCCCGCATCCCCAACCCCGACCCGATGGCGGTCCATCAGCGAACCGTCACCCGGCTGACGACCGCGCCGTCGGGCTACGAGGGCGAGGGCTTCCCGGTCCGCCGGGCCTTCGCGGGCGTGCTGCTCGAGGAGCTCGACCCGTTCATCCACCTCGACCAGATGGGCGAGGTCGAGTACGCGCCGGGCGAGGCGAAGGGCACGCCGTGGCATCCGCACCGCGGGTTCGAGACCGTGACCTACATGCTCGACGGCGTGTTCGAGCACAACGACTCGAACGGCGGCGGCGGCGTGATCACCAACGGCGACACGCAGTGGATGACCGCCGGCGCCGGCATCCTCCACATCGAGCGACCGCCGGACTGGCTGGTCGCCTCGGGCGGCCTGTTCCACGGCTTCCAGCTGTGGGTGAACCTGCCGCGGACCCAGAAGCTGGCGGCGCCGCGCTACCAGGACATCCGCGCCAGCGAGGTCGCGCTGGCGTCGTCGCCCGACGGCGGGGCGCTGATCCGGGTCATCGCGGGCGAGGTCGACGGCCACGCGGGCCCGGGCTCGACCTACACGCCGATGACCCTCGTCCACGCAACGCTCAGCCCGGGCGCGACCCTCCAGCTGCCATGGCGCGGCGACTACAACGCGCTCGCCTACGTGCTGGCGGGCCGGGGCACGATCGGCGCCGAGGGACGGCCGGCGAGGCTGGGCCAGCTGGCGGTGTTCGGACCCGGCGACGCCCTGACCTTCGCCGCGGACCAGGTCCAGGAGAGCCGCGCGCCGAACCTCGACGTGCTGGTCCTCGGCGGCCGGCCGATCCGCGAGCCGGTCGCGTGGATGGGTCCGTTCGTGATGAACACGCGCGACGAGGTCGTCCAGGCATTCAGCGACTACCAGGCGGGACGGCTCGGCCAGATCCCGGCGGTCCACGCCGGCCACCCGGTCCACAACACGCCGTCGACCCTGCAGGAGACCGCCCCGGACGAGCCCTCCAGCGGCCGATGACCGCGACGGCGCACGCCCACCGCTGGTCGGCGATGCGGTTCGAGATCGCCGACGGGCACCCGTGGGTCGTCGAGACGTGCTCGACTTGCGGAACGGCGCGGCGCTATCGGGCGTTCGAGCGGTTCTGGGACCCGGCATCGGACGCCGGCGAGCGACGCCGGGAGGCGGAGGAGCGGCGGCCCAAGGCCGGCTGAGCTACCAGAAGCGACGGCGCGGGGCGGCCTGCGCTCGAGGGGCGTGGTAGCGGTCCATCAGGTCCGCGACGGCGTCGCGGGCGGCCCGCCACTCCTCCTGGTCGCCGAACACGTCCGGGTCCCGGCCCCAGCGCTGGATCTGGGTCATCGCGGTGACGATCGAGTTGTGCTGCGCCAGCCGGTTGCGACCCGCGTCGACGATCCCGGTGACGAGGTAGCGCCGGACGAGGTCGAACGGCGCGGACCAGCGGCCGATCCGGATCCGGTCGTGCTCGCGCAGCGACTCCAGCCACGCGTCGTCGCCCACCGGGTTCCGCTCGTGCTCATCGACGTGGGCGTTGATGTCGACCCGGGTCCCGGGCCGGACCTCGGACGGAAATCGGCCGTCGTCGCCGCTCGTCGCGTAGCAGACCGGGCACTCCGCCAGCCGGGCGTGGGCCGGCGGCGCCTCGCCGTATGGCAGCCCGCAGCGGCGGCACAGCTTCGCGCCCGCGAAGCTGGCGACGGCGCCGCACTGGAGGCAGGTCAGGTCCGCGGTCGAAGCCGGCATGTCTCTCCTGGGCGTCCGTCGGGGGCGCGTGGTGGCTGGGTGCCCAGTGTCGAGCACGCGTCGGGCCGGGTTCAGGGGCGCAACGGTCCTGCCGCGGCCACGCCGATCGGGCTACTCCTGACGCGCGTCAGCGGCCGCACTCGACGGACGTCCATGCCGACCGGACCGGTCGGCGGCCGACGATGGCCCCGGTCGCGAGCCACCCGGCCCGCGGCCGCTTGAACACCTGAGGTCACACACGATGCGCAAGCCCACCACGCCGCCCGTCGCGGTCGAGCACGCGGGTCACTCCGCCACGCTCCTCACCTGCCCGCATTGCCGCCGCGCCAGCGAGGACACCCTGTCCGCACGGCTGCACGCCCTTCGTGCCCGGCGCTGATCTCCGTCACCCAAGGCCGACCGCTCGTCGGTCCGGCCACCCAAGCGCCGCCGACGGTCCCCGACGTCGGCGGCGCCGGCTCTGACGCCGCCGCGGTGACGATGGCGCTGGTCGCCGCTAGGACGCCGCCGCCGCGACGATCGCCGCCGCCTCCTCGAGGACGCGGGCGAGGTGCTCCTCGCCCTCGAAGCTCTCCGCGTACAGCTTGGTGACGTTCTCGGTGCCCGATGGCCGGGCGGCGAACCAGGCATTGGCCGTCTGGACCTTGAGGCCGCCGATCGGCGCGCCGTTGCCCGGCGCGGTCGTCAGGATGCCCGTGATCGGCGCACCTCCGAGCTGCGTCGCCGCCACGTCGGCCGCCGTCAGCCTGCCCAGTCGGGCCTTCTGCTCGGGCGTCGCGGGCGCGTCGATCCGGCGGTAGGCGGGGGCCCCGAATCGCGCCGTCAGCCCCGCGTACACCTCGGCCGGGTTCCGGCCCAGGGTCGCCGTCAGCTCGGCCGCCAGCAGGCACGCCGTGATGCCGTCCTTGTCGGTGGTCCAGACGCGCCCGTCCCGGCGCAGGAACGACGCGCCGGCGCTCTCCTCGCCGCCGAACCCGATCGAGCCGTCGACCAGCCCGTCGACGAACCACTTGAAGCCCACCGGGACCTCGACCAGCCGCCGCCCGAGGTCGGCCACGACCCGGTCGATGATCGACGACGAGACCAGTGTCTTGCCCACGGCGACGTTGTCGCCCCAGTCCCGGTGGCCGCCAAACAGGTACGAGATCGCGGCCGCGAGGACGTGGTTGGGGTTCATCAGCCCCGATCCCGGGACCACGATTCCGTGGCGGTCGGCGTCGGCGTCGTTGCCGAGCGCGAGGTCGAATCGGTCGCGCAGGCCGACCAGCCCGGCCATCGCGAACGGCGACGAGGGGTCCATGCGGATGCGGCCGTCCCAGTCGAGGGTCATGAAGCCGAAGGTGGGATCGACGTTCGGGTTGGTGACCGTCAGGTCGAGCCCGTACCGCTCGCCGATCGCCGCCCAGTAGTCGACGGCGGCCCCGCCCAGGGGGTCCACTCCGAGACGCAGCCCGGACGCGGCGATGGCCGGCATGTCGATCACGAACTGCAGGCCGTCGACATAGGCGCCCTGGAAGTCGTAGCGCTCTGCGTCGGCGTGGGCGCGCTCGAACGGCACGCGCCGGATGCCGTCGATGCCGTCCCCGCCGGACGCCTCGAGGATCCGGTTCGCCTCGTCCTGGATCCAGCGCGTCACGTCGGTGTCGGCCGGGCCGCCGTTGGGCGGGTTGTACTTGAAGCCGCCGTCCTCGGGTGGGTTGTGGGATGGCGTGACCACGATCCCGTCCGCGAGGCCGTTCCGCTGTGGGAAGCCGCGGAATCCGGCGTTTCTCACGAGGATCGCGTGCGAAACGGCCGGAGTCGGCGTGAAGCCGTCGCGGGCGTCGATCCGGATGTCGACCTCGTTCGCCACCAGCACCTCGATCGCCGTCCGCCAGGCGGGTTCCGACAGCGCGTGCGTGTCGCGGCCGATGAACAACGGGCCCGTGTAGCCCTCCGACGCCCGGTAGCGGCAGATGGCCTCGGTCGTGGCCAGGATGTGGGCCTCGTTGAACGCGGCGTTGAACGCCGATCCGCGGTGGCCGGATGTCCCGAAGGCGACCCGCTGGGCGGCGATCGATGGATCGGGGCGCAGGTCGTGATAGGCGCGCAGCAGCGCGTCCACGTCGACGAGGTCCGACGGCTCGGCCGGTCGCCCCGCGCGCGCATGCTCGCTCATGGTCGAAACGATACGTCCGCGCGATCGCCGGCACGATCGCCGGGGCGGAATTTGCAACGATCCTGCGGATTGCGCCGGCCGCCGCCGTTTCGTACGATGCCGCCAGCCCGAGCCAGCACCTCGTACGGGGCTCGTCCGAGTCCGTCGCTCGTTCGACGGCCGGATGCATGAGCCCGCGATGACCCGGACGGGCAGGAGGCAACGATGGCGACCGTGACGTTCGATCACGTGTTCAAGAAGTACGGCGACGTGATCGCCGTGTCGGACTTCAACCTCGAGATCGGTGACGGCGAGTTCATGGTGCTCGTCGGGCCGTCGGGCTGCGGCAAGACGACCAGCCTGCGCATGATCGCGGGGCTCGAGGAGATCAGCGAGGGCACGCTTCGGATCGGCGACAAGGTCGTCAACGACGTCGCCCCCAAGGATCGCGACATCGCGATGGTGTTCCAGAGCTACGCGCTCTACCCGCACATGTCGGTCCGCGACAACCTCGCGTTCGGCCTCAAGCTGCGCAAGGTCCCCAAGCCCGAGATCGAGAAGCGGATCAACGAGGCGGCGGGCATCCTGCAGCTCGAGAAGCTCCTCGACCGCAAGCCCAAGGAGCTGTCCGGCGGGCAGCGGCAGCGGGTCGCGCTCGGCCGCGCGATCGTGCGCGAGCCCGCGGTGTTCCTCATGGACGAGCCGCTGTCCAACCTCGACGCCAAGTTGCGCGTCCAGACGCGCGCCGAGATCGCGCGGCTCCACCAGCGCCTCGGGACCACGATGGTCTACGTCACCCACGACCAGGTCGAGGCCATGACGATGGGCGAGCGGATCGCGGTCATGAGCGAGGGCCTGCTGCAGCAGGTCGGCACCCCGCAGCAGCTGTACGACACCCCGATCAACCGCTTCGTGGCGGGCTTCATCGGCAGCCCGGCCATGAACTTCATCGAGCTGGCCAGCCCCGGCGGCGGCGCCACCGAGCTCAGCGTGGGTTCGATGAAGTTCCCGGTCCCCAGCGGCTACCGCGAGGGGCTCCAGAGCGCCGGCGACAAGGTGATCGCGGGCTTCCGGCCCGAGCACCTCGAGCTGGAGGACCTCCCGGGCTCGCAGGCGACGATGCAGGGCACCGCCGACGTGGTTGAGTACCTCGGCAACGAGGAGCTGCTGCACGTCACCGTCGACGGCCACGAGGTCGTCGCGATCGTCGACTCGTCGCACCGCGTGCGGCCGGGCGACGTCGTCCAGCTCCGGCTGCCGGCCGACAAGCTGCACCTGTTCACGACCGACTCCGGGCTGTCGATCGCCCGGCTGCGCGAGGCGGCCGCCGCCTGACCCGCAGTCCACCGCGAAACCGGCGGCCGGCGCGTCCTCGGACGGCCGGCCGCTTCATGTGTCCGGGAGGCGGCCGATGAGCGACCCGCTCGAGGAACGCGTCGTCGACTCGACGGTCGTCCACCGCGGGCGCTACATGGAGTTCCGCGTCGACACGATCGAGCGCGCCGACGGCTCCACGGGCACCCGCGACGTCGTCGGGCATCCCGGCGCGGTCGCCGTGCTCGCGCTCGACGACGACGACCGGTTGCTGATGGTCCGCCAGTGGCGCGTGCCGGCCGGGCAGGCGCTGTTGGAGATCCCCGCTGGCACGCTCGACGTCCACGACGGCGTCACCGAGGATCCCGATGGCGCCGCCCGGCGCGAGCTCGAGGAGGAGACCGGCCACCGCGCCGCGTCGTGGCGCAAGCTCGCGTCGTTCTGGACGGCGCCCGGGTTCGCGACGGAGCTGATGCACCTGTACCTGGCGACCGGCATGACCGGGGTCGGCGCGGCGGACGACCGGCTGGCGCCCGACGAGGACGAGCGGATCGAGCTGCGCCACGTGCCGCTCGACGAGGCGCTCGCGATGGTCGAACGCGGCGAGATCGGCGACGCGAAGTCGATCCTCGGGATCCTGTGGCTCGACCGCCTGCGCCGCGGTGAGGCGACGATCGCCGACGGTGCTGGCGGTGCGGACTCGTCAAACGAGGTCGACGGCGCGGCACCGCCGCCGACCGTCGTCCGTTACGGGCTGACGCGGACCCAGTTCGCCCTGGCCAACGCGCGTTTCGTCCGGTCGCGTCCAGCGGTCCGCGTCATCGGGCTCGCATTCGTCGTCATCGGCCTCCTCAATCTCCTGCTCGGACCCGACGCCTGGATCTGGGCGACCTGCCTGGTGGGCGGGATGTTGTTCCTGACCGGGGTGTTCGCCGTCCCGTTCTCGCTGCTGGCGTTCCGCAGGCGGCGCGACCTGCTCGCGGATCTTCGGTTCGCGTTCGACGAGCGGAGGATCCAGTCGCTCGGGATGGCCAGCGAGAGCGAGGTCCGCTGGGCGGGCATCGACCGCATTACGCGAAGCGGGCCGTACCTGTTCATCCGGTTCGCCGCCGGTAGCACGCTGCTTGTCCCGGTGTCGGCGTTCCGTCCCGAGCAGCTGGACGCGTTCGGACGGCTCGCGCTTCGGAACGGGCTGACCCTCGACGGCCACCGGGTCGACGTCCCGGCCCGCTGAGCCCGTCGCTCAGTCGGCGGACTTGCCCCGCGGGTCGGGCAGGCGCGCGAGCGCGGAGCGGTAGAGGTTCGAGGACGGCGCGAGCGCAACCGCCAGCCGCAGGTGCGTCCAGGCCTCGCGCGGCCGGCCCAGGCGCTTCAGGCTCTGGCCCAGCGCGAAGTGCGCATAGTGCGCCGAGGGGTCGATCTCGAGCAGGGCTTCGAACGTCTCGCGCGAGCGCTCGGTCTGGGCGGAGTTGAAGTACGCGCGACCGAGGGCCTCGAGGATGGACGCCTTGCCGGGCTCGAGCCGCGCCGCACGCTCGAGCACCACGGCGGCCTGCGCGTTGTGGCGACCCTGGAGGAGGGCCTGGCCGCGCTGGAGCAGGTCGTAGGCGGACTCCTGCTCGTCGGTCTGCCGGGCCCCGTCGTCGGGTACAGGCGTCTCCTCGTGCATCGGCCGATCCTGCCACGGTTCTCGCGAAGGCGCCGCGGTACGAAGGATCCGGTCGGGCATGGTGCCTCCGTCAGGCCGGGGGCTCGCCCCCATCGAGGGGTGGCGCCGGCGGTGGCGGCGGCTCGAGGGAGGTCATCGGCTCGAGCGACGACGGCGGCTCGAACGACGTCATCGCATCGACCGGCGCCGGCACCTCGAACGCGACCGCCGTCTCGGCGTCGTCGAAGGCGCCCGTCGCGGGGCCGGCCGGCGCGCCGACCGCGAGGGCCGCCGCGACCCCCGCCGTCGGCGCCAACGACCGTCGGCGCCAGCGCACGACCGCCACGATCAGCACCACCAGGAGGAGCAGCGTCACGAGCATGGCCCCGCCGCCGATGACGATCGCGCGGCCACGGCCCGCCTCGGCGGCGATGCTCAGCGTGCCCGCCGCCAGCGCCGCCCGGTCGGTGGCCTCGGTCAGGTTCCCGGCCTCCCAGGCGGAACGCGCCGCGGCGAGGTCGGCGTCGGGGTCCTTGCCGCTCAGCCCGAGGGTGGTCAGCCAGTCGCGGGGCGCTTCCGCCGCGGCGCCGGCCGCGACGACCGTCGACAGCGACGCCTGCGTGTTGGCGGCGAGCGCCGAGGCATCGGCGAGCTCGGACGCGGAGTCCGCCGACTCGTACGCGGCCTCGAGCCCGTCGGGAGTGCTCAGGCCGGCGGCGGCCGCCTGCGACGCCGTGTCGTCGCGCTGCCGGACGACGTCGGTCGCCTCCTGGATGCGGGCGTCCGCGTCGTCGAACCGCCAGCCGTCGAGCGCCAGGCGCACGACCGGCGGCGCCGTCCAGTCCCCGTCGGCCGCGACGAGCCGGTCGTACGCCTCGCGCGCCGTCGCGCGGTCCGCGAGCTGCGCGGCAGCGCCCGTCGGCAGGACCCACGTCTCGAGCAGGTCCGCGGCGTCGTCGACGCCACCGAGCTCCTGGGTGAGGTCGAGGAACCGGCGCCAGTCGTTGGGCAGCGCGGTGTGCTCCGGGGCGCCGTCGCCCGGGTACGCCGTCGTCCCGTCCGAGGCCGCGCGGAAGACGCGTCGCATCCCGTCCTCCCCGGCCTCGCCGGCGATGTCCCGGATCACGGTCCACGCGGCGTCGTACCCGTACTGCTCGCGGGCGTCGCTCTGCGGGTCGCGGATCGGCGCCGGCGGATCCCAGTGCGCGAGCGGGAAGGCGGCCTTCGCGGAGCGCTTGACCGGCGCCGGATCGACCTTGCCCCGCGTCTCCGCCGCGAGCACCTGCGACGCGTACTCCTCGGCCAGCCCCTCGTTGATCCAGCGGTCGGCGAACAGCCGGCTGTTGAACCAGGCGTGCGAGGCCTCGTGGACGATCGTCAGGTCGTCGAGGTTCTCGCTGATCGTGATCTCGTCGCTCTTGGGGTCGTAGAAGCCGGCGTAGCCCTCGAGCAGCGGCGTGTGGACCTCGAGCACGTTGAGCGGCCCGTCGACCGGCCACGGGAGGCCGATCCGGTCCACGAGGTCGGGCACGCTGTCGCTCAGGATCACCGACACGCGACGGCGCCAGCGCGAATCCTCGGGCCAGCCGCGGACGACCACCTGCTCGCCGTCCGCGAGGTCGAGCCGCTCGCGCGTCAACCCGTCGTCGTTGCGGGCGTTGACCCAGGCGTACCAGCCGAGCGCATCGTCGGTCGTCGCCATGAACACCTTGGCGACCGCGGTGGTCGAGGCCTCCATGTCCTCGCCCGAGATGTCCACGTCGAACCCCTTGGGGATGTCGATCCGCACGCTGCCCCGGTCGCCGAACGCCCAGGCGAGGAACGTCGCGAACGCCGGCCCGACCCGGACGTCGCTGTCCGACCGCGGGGCACCGGCCGGGAGGTCGAACTGGAGCCGCACCCGCGCGGTCTCGCCGACGTAGATGTCGCTGTGGAACGCGATCGTGACGAGGCGGAAGTTCTTGCGGACCGCGCTGGTCACCCGGACGGGCGTGCCGTCCTGCGTCGCGCGCAGGTGCGTGGCCTCGAGCTGCACCCCGAGGTTCACGCTGTCGTAGAAGTAGCGGGTGATCACCCCGCCCGAGACGCGGTTCGGCTTCTGGTTGACGACCGCCACGTCCACCGCGACGCGGACCACGCCGTTCTGCGGCGCGACCACGTAGCGCGCCTTGGTCGTGACCCCGAGGTCGTCCGCGGCGAGGGCGACCGGGGCGTCGACGGCCGCGAGGAACGGGGCGACGGGCGCGGCGGCGGGCGGGCCGACGGCCGCGAGGACGGTCAGGACGACCGCCAGCGCCATCCCCGCGATCGCCGGCCGCGCGAGCTTCATGGCCACGGCCGGTCCGACGAGCGTGGCTCCATCCCCCGTGACGCGCATGTCGAGCTCAGGAGCCCGCGGCGACGGACGCGGTCCGCTCGCGGCGCGCGGCGCGGGCCCGGGCGGCGACCGCGGCGACCAGCACGAGGGCGCCCGCGAGGACGGCCACGGCCAACAGCGCGCGCCGACGGCCCTCCTGCCACGCGGCCGACCAGGCGCGATAGGCATCATCGGCCGCCGACTGGGCGGCCGCGAGGTCACCCGCGGTGAACGCCGACTGGGCGCTCGCGAGGTCGGCCTCCGGGTCCTCGCCCAGCATCCCGATCCGGCTCAGCAGGTCGTCGTCGTGGACCCGGGCATCCGCCGCCTGGATGACGGTCAGCATCGCGTTGCGCTCTGCCTCAGCCTCGCGCGAGGCACCGGCCATGTCCCCCGCCTGGAAGCGCTGCTGGACCGCCGGGGGCAGCGTGAGCGAACCTCGCTCGGCCAGCGACTCGATCGCGCTGCGCTGGGCGAGCACGGTCCGCGCGTCGGCCAGCTGCTGCACCGCAACGTCGAACTGCCACGACCGGAGCGCGTCGCGGATGCCGCGCGGCAGCCGCCAGTCGCCGGCGAGCGCGAGCGTGCGGGCGTAGGCCGTCCGCGCGTCGGCGCGCGCGTCGAGCAGCCCAGCCTCCTCGGGCCGGATCACCCATTTGCGCCACAGCCCGGTGAAGTCCTTGCCCGTCTCGGTCTCGAGCAGGTCGAGCAGGCCCCGCCAGTCGGGCGGACCGTCGACCGTCTCGGGATCGCCCGCGTCACCGAACGGCTGGGCCGTCTCCGGCTGGTAGGCGCCGACGTGCGCGCTCGCCGCGGCCCACACGCGCCGGAGGGCGGCGTCGCCCGCCCGCTGCGCGATCGCGCGCGCCAGCGCGAGGGAGGCCGCGTAGCCGTAGGTCTCGGTGGGGAGGTCGGCGCCGGCCTCGGCGCCGGCGGTGTTGGGCCAGGCGTTGAGGGGGATCTCGGCCCTGCTCACCGCCGCCGTGAGCCTGGGGCTCGTGTCGCGGACCTTGAGCTTCGCGGCCGTGCGCTGGGCGTACAGCGACGCGAACCCCTCGCTCGCCCAGCGGTCGGCCACCAGCCCGCCGTTGAACCAGCCGTGCGCGGCCTCGTGGAGGGCCACCAGCGGGGCCGCCCAGTAGGCGACCTCGATCCGGCGCTCGGCCGGCGCGAACAACCCCGCGTAGCCGCCGGCCGCCCGGCTCACGGCCTCCTGGACCACGGTCGGCTGGGTCTCGGGCCAGGCGAGCCCGATCTCGCGGGTCAGCTGCGGCAGGGCTCTCCGGAACAGGGCGCCGATGCGCCCGGCCCAGGCCGGGTCATCGCGCCAGCCGCGGACGACGAGGTCGATGCTGCGCCCGCCGGCATCGACCGTCAGCGGCGACGACTTGTAGACCGCCTCGCGCTGGGCCGTGAGGTAGGAGAAGTACGAGAGCGGCTCGCCCAGCGGCTCCGTCGCCAGCGTCACCCCGCCGTCGGTCGTCCGGACGCGGCTGTCAAAGTCGCCGCTCTCGACCGACACGTCGTAGCCGGCCGGGAAGTGGACCTGGACGCGGCTCCCCTTCGCCCCGTCCGACGCGAACGCCCACACTGGGAACGTCACCAGCGCCGTCCCGACGCGGACCTGGCGGCTGGCGGGCTTGCCCGGGTCAACGAGGTTGAACGTGAGCTCCAGCGAGCGTCCGCCGCCGCCGTACAGCCGGGCGCCGAAGTCGATCCGCAGCAGCGTCGCGGCCTTGGACCGATCCGCGACCCGCACCGTCGCGCCCTTGGCGCCCGAGATCGCGAACCCGCTCGCGCCCGGCTGGACCGCCAGGAACGCGTGGTCGAAGTAGTACTTGTGCGTCCGCGTCTCGCCGCGGTGGTTGCGGGCGTCGATCGCGACCACGACGTGGACGCGGCCGTGGGACGGCTGCACCGTGTAGCTGGCGTTCGTGACCAACGTAAGGTCGGTGTTGGCGGCGGCTGCCGGCGACACGGGCAGGGCGCCAGCGGCCGGCGCGAGCCAGGCCAGCGCGAGCGCGACGACGAGGGCGACGCCGACGGGGCGACGGACGCGCCGCGCGACGGCCGCGTGCCCCGGCGAGCGGGTCACGCCGAGGCCTCCGCGGGCTCCAGCAGCTCGCCGAGCTCGATCGCGTAGCGCGCCAGCAACCGGCGTCCGGGTCCGTCCCCGTCCGGTGGCGCCTCAACGGACCAGCCGCCGCCCTTGAGCCAGGTGGTCGCGGGCTCGTGGAAGCGGTCGGCCACCGCGAGCAGTCGGGCGACGGCGAGCCCCAGCGACCCGCCGTCGAGGCTCTCGGCCGGGACCTCGGCGATCAGCAGCGGGCGCTCGTCCTCGCCGACGGCGAACTTCACGAACGGCGTCTCGTCGTTCCAGCGCAGCAGCAGCCGATAGGACTTGCGGAAGCCGTCGTTGATGGGCGGCGCGAAGTGCGCCCAGCCGATCAGCGCGAGAGCGGGATCGAGGATCAGGGTGACCCGAAGCGCCGACCGCCGGGTGCCGTCGAGGACCAGGTCCCACGACGTGACGCCCTCGCGGTCGGCCCGCTCCAGGGGCTCGAGGTCGAGCTCGGCGAGCCAGGCCTCGACGTCGGCCGCGGCAGCCGCCGACGCACGGGGGGCGATGGACATGCGCGGGAGTCTACCCGAGGGTCCCGGATCGGCCCCTCGACGGGCCCGGGCGCTACGCCTCGGCCGGCGCATCGGCGCCGCCTGGCACCTCCGTCAGTCGGGGACGCTCACGAGGATCCGTGCCGGTGGCTCGTCGGTGCCGGCGCGGCGGGCGGCCTTGGCGCCGCCCGGCCGGTGCTCGATCGTGCCGCCCGACTTGACGACCCGGTTCGCGAAGTCGGCCGACTTCACCCGCTCGCCGACCTTCACGTTGCGCCCCAGGCGCACCCCGCGCGGCACGACCGACTGCTTGCCGACCACGGTGATGCCGGTGGTCAGCCGGCCCGGCTCCTGGCGGTTGGGCGTGTCGTAGTCGGGCCCGTCGCCCACGATCGCCGTCTGGCCGATCACGACCTCCTTGTCCAGGATGGCGCGGTCGACCACGGCCCCGGACCGGATCACGGTGTCGAACATGACGATCGAGTCGCGCACCACGGCCCCCACGTCGACCCGCACGCCGGGTGACAGGACGCTGTTGACCACCATCCCGTTGATCACGCAGCCGTGCGAGATCAGGCTCCGGTGCACCTGCGCGGTGGGGCCGATCTTGGCCGGCGCGCGCTCCTCGGACCGGGTGTGGATCAGCCACTCGCGGTCATACAGGTCGAGCTCGGGAATGTCGTCGAGGAGCGCCATGTTGGCCTCCCAGTACGACTGGATCGTGCCGACGTCCTGCCAGTAGCCGTCGAACCGGTAGCCGTAGACCCGGGCCCCGCCCTCGAGCATCGCCGGGATCACGTCGCGCCCGAAGTCCTTGAGCTCCTCGGACAGCCAGCGGTTGAGCGCCCGCTTCGAGAACACGTACACGCCCATGGAGGCGAGGTCGCTCTTGGGCTGCTTGGGCTTCTCCTGCCATTCGACCACGCGGTCCTGGTCGTCGAGCGCGAGGACGCCCATTCGGCTGGCCTCGGCGATCGGGACGCGGCGGACGGCGATCGTCACGTCCGCGCGCTTGCGCCGGTGGGCCGCCAGGAACGGCTGGTAGTCCATCTTGTAGATGTGGTCGCCGGCCAGGATGAGCACGGTGTCGCCCGAGCTGTGCTCGACGACGTTGATGTTCTGGAGCACCGCGTCGGCGGTCCCGCCGTACCACTCCGCCACGCGGCCGCGCTTGATGTACGGCTGCAGCATCTTGATGCCGCCGGTGTTGCGGTCGAGGTCCCAGGGACGGCCGAGGCCGATGTGGTCGTTGAGCGACCGCGGGTTGTACTGGGTCAGCACCACCACGTCGTCGACGCCGGAGTTCACGCAGTTGGACAGCGTGAAGTCGATGATCCGGTACTTGCCGCCGAACGGGACCGCGGGCTTGGCGCGCACGGACGACAGGATGGACAGGCGCTCGCCCTCCCCGCCCGCGAGGATCACTGCCATCACCGGTTTGACCAAGCGTCGTCACTCCGCATACGGCCGACCTGGGGCGATGCTAGCACCGTGCCGGTGAACGCCCGTCCATTCCGGCCGGCGGGGCCGTGACGGCTAGGTGAACAGCCTGGGGTTCACGAACTCGCCGTTGAGCTCGACCATCCAGTGCAGGTGGGCGCCGGTCGAGTGGCCGGTGTTGCCCTCGTAGCCGATGACCTGGCCGGCGCTGACGCTCTGGCCCGCCCGCACCTTGTAACGCGACTGCATGTGCGCGTACCACGTGGTCAGGCTCTGCGAGTGGGCGATGATCACGATCCAGGCGGGGTCGGCGCCGTCGGCATAGTTCCAGCCGACGTAGACGACGCGACCGGCGCCCGAGGCGTGGACCGGGGTGCCGTACGGGGCGACGATGTCGATGCCGTTGTGCCAGTGGGCGCAGCTGCCCATTGGCGGCTCGTACACCACCCCGGTGCAGCCGAAGCCCTGGGTGACCACGCCGCCCATCGGCCAACGCAGCGTCCCGTTGTACTGCGACGGGATGTTGCCGTGGTTGTACTGCCGCGCGACCAGCCGGTTGATCTTGTGCTGGAGCTGCCGCTTCGCCGCCGCGGTCGCCGCGAGGGCGTGGCGCATGCGCGCCTCGTCGGCGGCCATCCGGGCGTACTGCGCGCGCTCGGCCCGGAGCGCGGCCTCGGCCTGTCGCTCGAGCTGGCGCAGGTGCGCCTGCGCGGCCTTCAGCTCCTTGAGGCGCTGATCGAGCTTCTGCTTCTGGACCGCCGTCTGCTGGCGGATGGTGTTGGTCGCCGCGCGGGCCTCCTCGACCGTCTGGTGCAGGCTCTCCAGCGTCGCGCGGTCCTCGGCGACCTGCGCCGCGAGCGCCTTGTCCTGGTCCGCGGCGTCCAGCTGCGAGCTCATCTCGGCGAGCATGTCCGTGAAGTTGGCGCCGGACAGGAAGGTCTCGAGCATCGAGGTGCGCTCCGCCTCGTACGCCTCGCGGATGCGCTCGGCGAGCTGGGCCTTGCGGACGCCGAGCTCCTCCTTCTTCGCGGTCTCCTGGTCCTCGATGCGCTGGACCTGGAGGTCGAGGTCGGCGAGCTGGTTGACCAGCGACTGGTAGCTGGCCTTGACGACGTCGATGTCGTCGATCAGGTTCGAGACGCGACGCTGGGTGGCCGCCAGGTCGTCGGTGATGCCCATGAGCTGGTCGCGCGTCTGGGCGATCGCGCCCGCGAGGCTCGCCTGGGAGTCGTTGAGCTGGGCGATCAGCTTCTTCTGGTCGGCGATCTTCTTCTCGAGCGCGCGCTGCTGCGCCTGCGCGTCGGCCAGCTCGTCGGCGCGGACCGCCGTCGGCGACGTCGCGGCGGGCGCGGCGAACAGCCCCACGAGGAGGGGGATCGAGAGGATTGCGAGGAGGAGGTGGGATCTGCGGCCTCGACGCGACCGCGGAAACTGCTGGGCTGTCGCTTGGCGGGTCAACGAGCAGGCGTCCTCATCTCGTGCGAGCGTTGTCGAGTCTGGCGCTACGGCGGGGGTACGAAGCGCGCGAACAAGTTCACGCCCGCCGGATCTGGCACCGCCTCAGAGGCACTCCCGAGACGACCGGTTCCCGGCTTCCGGGCAGTGTACCAGCGCGGGCAACACGCTCAGCCGAGCTTGACCCGGTCGTCCCAGGCTCGATCAATGGGCAATGCGCCGCATTGGCTCGCCGAGGCGAACCTGCCCTGTACTCGTGAGGCGAGTGCTGCGCGGTGACGTCGCCACGAGGCGGGCGCTCATCCGCCAGTCCGAGCGCGGCCCCTTCCTCCGATCTGGCCATGCACTCGTGGGGCGAGTACAAGGCGAAGCCGGGACCTCGCGACGGCGCCCAATACTCACTCCACGAGTCGATGGCGCGGTTACTGGCCATATTCGATGCTTCGCACTCACCCGGCGAGTACCTGCCGCCGTGAGTCCAACTTGCACTCTCCTAGCGAGTACAAGGCGAAGCGAGGGGCGACGGGCCGACGGGGCGAAGGGGCGACGAGCGCTATTTGATCGCGAAGATCGCCCACAGCGCGCCGATGATCAGGAACGGGCCGAACGGGATGAAGGTCTTGAGGGTGATCCGGCGGGCGACCAGAAGGATCACGATCACGACGCCCGCGAGCAGCGCCCCGTAGATCACGCCCACGAACAGGCGGTACGGTCCGGCCAGCAGGCCGACCGAGACCAGCAGCTTCAGGTCGCCCTGGCCGATCGCTCCCGCGCCGAACGGGATCGACACCAGGAACAGGATCCCGGGCACGACGATCGCGAACACGATCGCGATCGGCAGCTGGTCGAGCGAGACCAGGGGGTTGAGGCCGGCGATGTCGAGCACGAGGGCGATCGGGATCGCGGGCAGCGTCAGCTCGTTGGGCAGCAGGCGCTGGTCGAGGTCCGTGGCGAGCAGCAGGACGAGCGCGACCGAGTAGGCGCCGAAGATCAGCGCCGGGACCGGCTCCGGGAAGCGCAGCGTGAGGGCGCCCAGCACGAGCACGCCGGTGACCACGACCACGGGCGTCCGCCAGTCGATCGCGCGGACGCTGCCGTCCTCGTGCTCGGGCCAGCGGGCGGCGATGCGGTCGGCGACGAACCCCCACACGCCGCCGAGGGCGGCCAGGAGGACGGCGAGCAGGTTGATCGAGAGCGAGTCGAACACGGGCCGGAGTCTAGGGCTCGATCCGTCGGACGCGCGGTCCCCCGATGGTCAGGCTCCCGCTGCCCCCGCCAGTGCCAGCTCGACGAGCGTCGCGTGGGTCACGCCGGTCGCGCCTCGCGGCGCGTACGGGTAGGTCTTGCGGAAGTACCCGGTCCCGCCGATGTCGAGGTGGGCCCACGGCACGATCCGGAACTGCTCGAGGAACAGGCCGCTCTTGACGAGGGAGCCGTCCGGCGTGCCGGTGTTCTGGATGTCGGCGTACCAGCTCTCCATCTCGGTCATGTAGTCCTTGATCAGCGGGATCCGCCAGTACCGCTCGCCGGCGCGGTCCGCCGCGGCGCTGAGCTGGTCCCACCACGGGTCTGGGGTCGCGAAGGCCCCGGTGACGATGTTGCCGAAGGCGCGGCCCACGGCACCGGTCAGCGTGGCGACGTCGACGATGTGCGTCGCGCCCAGCTGCTCGGCATAGGTCATCGCGTCGCCCAGGATCAGTCGGCCCTCGGCGTCGGTGTTGATGATGTCGACCCACTTGCCGTTCATGGCCTTGACGATGTCGCCGGGCCGGGTCGCCCCGCCGCCGGGCATGTTCTCGACCGCCGGGGCGACGGCGAGCAGCGGCAGCCCGGGCGACAGCCGCGCGACGGTGGCGATGGCCGCGATCACGGTGCACGCACCGGTCTTGTCCATCTTCATCTCTTCCATGCGATCGCCGGGCTTGATGCTGATGCCGCCGGAGTCGAAGCACACGCCCTTGCCGACCATCGCGAGGTGCCGCCCCAGCGCGTCCTTCTCGCCTTCGCCGCCCGAGCGCATCACGATCATCCGTGGCTTGTTCGCGCTCCCCTGCCCCACGGCCAGGAACATGCCCATGCCGAGCTTGGCCGCCCGCTTCTCGTCGACGACATCGATCCACAGCCCGTTGGCCGCCGCGATCTCGCCGGCCTCGTCGGCCAGGACCTGGGGCGTGACGTCGTTGGCCGCCCGGTTCGAGAGGCGGCGCGCGACGTTCGCGCCTTCGCCGATGATCCGACCCCGCTCGGCGGCCTTGGCCAGCGCCGCGGCGTCTCCGCCGGCCGCGATCAGCACCAGCTCGTCGAGCACGGGCGGCGCGGCGTCGCTGTCCTCGCGGTAGATCGTCTTGGGCTCGAAGCCACCTTCGACGACGCCCCGGGCGACGAGGTCGGCGACGAGCGCGACGTCTCCGCCCAGCGACACCGCCAGCGGATCGAGCCACACCGCCATCGCCTTGACGTCGCGGTTGATCAGTCGCCGGATCGCCCGCGCGGCGAACTTGCGCACGGTCTCACGGTCGAGGTCCTCGGCGTGCCCGGCCGAGACGACCAGTACGCGCCGCGCCGGGAGCTCCCCGGATGACCCGAGCGCCGTCCCGTAGCGACGGTCGCGCAGCTCGCCGAACGCCTGCAGCGCGCGCAGCTCGCCGCTCGATCGACGATCGAGCTCGTCGTAGGCGCCGGTGAACTCGAGCTCGCCGACGACGGGCACGACGAGGACGTCGGTCGCGACCTCCCACGGCTGGTCGGTGACAACACGGATCTGCACGAAGGAATCCTCCCGGTGAGCACCACGACCGGCTGTGCCCCCCGGCAGGTCGTACGAGGCTGGGAAACTTGCGGGCAAGTGTACCGGCGGCCGCGCCGACGGCGAGGGCCGGGTCGCGCCTAGCCGGGCAGCTCGGGCGCCTGCTGGAGCTGGTGCTGGAGGTCGAGCGCGGATGACAACGCGCCGCGAGCCTGCTCGATCGAGATGACCGCCTGGTTGAGGCCGCCCCGGGCGACGTCCGACATGATCACGACCAGCGCGCGCGTGTCCGCCGGCAGCTGCTGGCGCGCGGACTCCACATCGCCGAACGCCGCGCGCACGCGGTCGGTCACCCGGCCCTTCGAGTCGAGCATGGCGTCATACAGCCGGCGGACGGCGGCGTCGTAGGTCGCGTTGCGGTCGAGCCAGGTCGAGAGCGTCGAGACGTCCGTCGTGGCGGCCAGGTCGCCCTGGAGCTTCCGCGCCTGGTCGACCATCGCGTCGGACTTGTCCAGGAGGTCGAGGGCCTTCTGGTAGTGGGCGGCCGTGCCCTCGGCGACGGCGTCCGCCGTCTGCTGGTCGTGGCGCGTGAGGAGGTTGGTCAGCGTGGCCGCGCTCAGGGCGCGCCCGGAGAAGCCCGCCCAGTCCGTCTCGAGCGCGTCCGTCACGCCACGGGTCGCGGACAGCGCCTGGTAGCGGTGGATCATCGCGTCGGACAACGTGAGCTCCGGCCTCGAGGCAACGCCCGGCACGTCGGCGAGCGCCTGGTCGAGCTCGGCCGCGTCGCCCTGCACGGTTCCCACCTGCATGGTGCCGGCAGCGATCGTCTCGGCCAGGCCGCCGAGGTCGCCGGCCACGACCTGGGTCAGCGCCTGGCGCGCGGTCGTTCCGAGGCCGTCCACGTCGTCGGACAGGACCAGCAGCTGGTCGGTCGCGGCGTCGATCGCCGGGCGAGCCGCCTCGTCGCCCGTCCACGTCAGCTCCGGCCGGCCCGGGGTCCCGGGCATGTGATTCATCGAGGCGACGATCCCGGCTGCGCCCAGCGCGATCAGCAGCGCGGCGGCGATCCAGGCGATCGCGAGCAGCAGGGTCCTGAGCACATTCACGGCGCGGAGCGTAGCCGGTCAGGGCCGAGGGCGCCCCTGGCCAGGCTACCCGAAGGCGGCTTGCGGCCCGTCTCGCCCCCTGCCGGCGCCGCTTGGAACGGCTCGGCTCAGGTCGCGGGCTGCCGCGGCTCCTGGTCCGCGAGGCGCCTGGCGACGTGGGCGAGGCCACCCTCCATCGGCCGCGGCTCGAACCCGAAGGCCGACCGGACGGCGTCGAGGGGGCCGATGTTGTCGAACCTGAGCTGGCGCAGCTGGTCGGTGGCGACCGGGAACGGGAGCCGGACGAGCTCAGCCGAGCCCGCGACGAGGCGGATCAGCGGCACCGGCATCGGGACGAGGACCCGCATCTTCCCCATGGCCCGAAGGACCTCCTCGACGATCTCCCGGTACGTCCAGTAGCGCGGGCCGCCGAGCGGGTACTCGCGCCGGATGGTGGTGTCGTCCGCGAGCACGGCCACGAGCACCCGGGCCAGGTCGTCGATCGCCAGCGGCTGGAACCGCGCGCCACCGCTGCCGGTGATCGGGACCACGCCCGGCGACATGCGGACGAGGCCCGCGATCAGGTTGAAGAACCCGTCACGCGGCCCGAACAGCAGCGAAGGGGCGAGGATGGTCCAGTCGAGCCCGCTGTCGCTGACGATCGCCATCGCCTTGGCCTTGGAGCTCGCGTAGTGCAGGTCCGGGTCGTCGACCACGGCCAGCGCGCCCTGGTGGACGAGCCGTCGGACGCCGACCTCGCGCGCCGCATGGACGACGTTGCGCGTGCCCTCGGTGTTGACGAGGCGGAGGCTTTGGCCGCCATCGAAGTCCCGCGGGATCGCGGCGAGGTGCACGATCGCGTCGACCCCGGCCATGGCCGGCCGCAGCGTCGCCGGCCGCGTGACGTCGCCGATCCGCGTTTCCAGGGCCGCGCGCTGTGCCGTCGAGAGACGCCGCGCGACGAGCGCGGCGGCGTCATCGTCCCGCACCAGCCCCACGACCCGGTGCCCATCGTCGATCAGCGCGGGGATCATGTGGCTGCCGACGAATCCGGAGGCGCCGGTGACGAGGATGGTGGCCATGGGGTTGTGCTCCAGCGTTTCGCGCGAGTCTCTAAGAACTGGCTACTTCAGAAGAACATGATACTCGCTAGGAACAAGATGTCGAACGGGCGTGCGGTGCCTCGGCCGCACGGCTGCGGTCCCTCCGTGCGCCCCACGCACATTCCTGCCCCAGCGACCGCCGTGGCCGGTCAAGATCGTGCTCCCGACGCACACTCCTGACGCCACTGGTCACCGATGTGCGTCCACCGCACGGATCCGACCCGCAGAGGCGCCGTCGCGTCCGTTCGCGGTCAACAATGTGCGCCCCACGCACGCCGGGCTCCGCCCTCAGTCACGCGCTCCGGGCGCGCTCCTGGCGCGCGCCGCCCACGGCCGTCGCTACCATCGGGTGTGAGTGTCACCCTCGGTAGCGTCTCCCGGTTTGGCTCGTACCCTCGTTGCCCGTCCCGTGGGCGTGGCTTCCATGCGTTGTGCCGGCCGGGAGACGCGAACGACCGGCCGGCGTGACTTGATAGGAGCGTGGCTCCGCCCCAACTCAGCCGTGTCCGCCGACCGGTCCTCGGTCACCTCATGCGAGGAGGAGACACGGAGATGGTCATCCTGGGCGCGGATCTGCACAAGCGCTGGCACACCGTCGTGGCCGTGAGCGAGACCGGCCGCAAGCTCGGCGAGAAGACCATCCCGGCCAGCCCCGAGGGGCATCTCGAGCTCCGCCGCTGGGCAGCGAGGTTCCCGGACCGGCGCTGGGCCCTCGAGGACTGCCGGCACCTGTCGCGCCGCCTGGAGGTCGACCTCCTGCGCTCGGGCGAGTCGGTCGTCCGGGTGCCACCCAAGCTCATGGCGGGGGTCCGCCGCTCGGTCCGCGAGCCCGGCAAGAGCGATCCGATCGACGCGTACGCCGTCGCCCAGGCGGTGCTGCGGGAACCGGACCTGCCGGTCGCGACGCTCGACGGCCCGGAGCGCGAGCTGCGGCGGCTGGTCGACCATCGCGACGACCTCGTGGCCGAGCGCACCCGGCACATCCAGCGGCTGCGCTGGCACCTGCTCGACCTGGGCATCGCGGAGCCCGGGGCCCGCTCGCTCGACCGGGCGGTCGTGGTGGCGGACCTCGAGACCCGCCTCGCCGGCCGCGCCGAGCCCGCGGCGCGGCTTGCCCGCGACATCCTGGGCCGACTGCGCGACCTGACGTCGGCGATCCGCTCGCTCGAGCGCGAGATCGAGGCCCTCGTCGTCGCCCTGGCGCCCACCCTGCTCGCCCTGCCCGGCTGCGGGTCGCTCACCGCTGCCAAGATCGTGGGCGAGGCGGCCGGGATCAGCCGCTTCCGGTCCAAGGAGGCGTTCGCCCGCCACAACGGCTCGGCGCCGGTGCCGGTCTGGTCGGGCAACGTCACCCGCTTCCGGCTCTCGCGGGGCGGCAACCGGCAGCTCAACCTCGCTCTCCACCGGATCGCCATCACGCAGATGCGGATCGACGACCGCGGCCGCGCATACCTCGAGCACCGCCGAGCCGCCGGCGACACCAAAGACCGAGGCCATCCGGGCGCTGCGTCGCAGGATCAGCGACGAGGTGTTCCGCCGCCTTCGGGCCGACGAGGCAGCCCGGGTGACGACCCTGGCTGCCGCGGCTTGACATAGGAGCAACCCATGACCGACCTCGACCAGCGAACGGTGCGCGCGCTCGTGCGCGCGATGCCCAAGGCGGAGCTCCACCTCCACCTCGACGGTTCGCTCCGGATCGACACCGCGCTCGACATCGCCCGGACACGTGGCATCGACGCCCCGGGCACCTTCGCCGGCATGCGGGGCGTGCTGGTCGGCCCCGACCAGGCCACCGACCAGGCCGAGCTGCTCGAGGCGTTCGACCTCCCCATCGCCCTGATGCAGGACGCCGAGGCCATCGACCGCATCGCCGCCGACCTCGTCGAGGACAAGGCCCGCGACAACGTCCGCTACGCGGAGGTCCGCTGGGCGCCGCTCCTCCACACGCAGAAAGGCCTGACCGGCCGGCAGGTCGTCGAGGCCACGGCGGCCGGTGCCCGGCGGGCGGCGAACGCCGGCGGCATCGAGGCACGGCTGATCGCGACCCTCATGCGCTCGCACCCGCCCGAGGCCAACCTCGCCTTCGTCCGCGACCTCGAGGCGAGCGGCGTCCCCGACGGCCTGGTCGCGGTCGACCTGGCCGGGCCCGAGGAGCGGTTCCCGGACCCGATGATCCACGCCGAGGCCTTCGACCTCGCGCGTGCGATCGGCCTCCACGTCACCGCCCACGCCGGCGAGTGGGGCGGCGCGCGGCAGGTCCGCCGGACGCTCGCCCTCGACCCGGAGCGGATCGCGCACGGCCCGCTCGCCATCGACGATCCCGATCTCGTCGCCGAGCTCGTCCGGCGCGGCACCTGGCTCGACCTGTGCCCCACCTCGAACGTCCAGGCGCGGATCGTCCCGACCCTCGAGGACCACCCTCTGCTCCGCCTCATGCGGGCGGGCGTCCGGGTCACGCTCAACACCGACGACCTGACGGTGTCCGACATCTCGCTCTCGGACGAGTACGAGCGGGCCGTCATGCGGATCGGGGTCTCGATCCCCGGGCTGTGGCGGCTGGACCTCGCGGCTCTCGAGGCCGCATTCTGCGACGACGCCACCCGCGACCGCCTGCGGGCCGAGTTCCTCGCTTGGGGCGCCGGGATCCCGGAGCTCGCCCAGGCCTGAGGTCAGCGACCCGGGACGAGCTTCGTGACCGCGACCCGGATCTCGTCGTCCCGGGCATTGACGTCCGGATCGACGCCCAGCGCCGTCGGGTAGCCGAGGCGGTCGTCGTACTTGAGCTCGAGCTTGCCGGCGGCGGCGTTGCTGTCGGCGTAGTCGAACAGCTCATCGACTGACATCGGGTAGCCCGTGCGCTGGTCGTCGCTGAGCGCGTGGCCGCCGACGGTCGTGCCCGTGACGGCATCGTCCACGACGGTCACCTCGACCGGCTGGCCGCCGCCGAGCCCGCACTCGCAGCCGAACAGCAGCGTCATCCGGTAGCTGTGGATGCCCTGCTGCGCCCAGATGGCCCGCTGCCGCGCGACCTCATCGAGCTTGGTGGGGTCGGGCGAGGGGACCGCGGTGGGCACGACGGCGATCGGCGCCTTCGGATGCAGGGCGTCGGGCGGGGTGGGCGTGACCAGCGGGTTGGGGATCGCGCCGCAGCCCGAGATCAGGAACGCCAGCGCGAACGCGACGATCGGGAACGCGAGGAACGGGATCGCCCGGCGGAGCTCCAGCACGCCGCTCAGACGCGCGACCCCCGTGGCGGGTTTCGCGCCGGCCGACGCGTTGCGGCTTACGAGGCGCCCCCGGCGAGCTCGGTGAGCACGCGCCCGAGCTCCTCGCCGTCGGCGGCGATCCGGGTCGGCCGCTCGTCGGGTGGCAGCGCGTTCGCGACCTCGCGGGTCGTCACGCCGGTGAGCATCAGGACCGTCCGCGCGCCGACCGCCCGGCCGGCGGCAACGTCGGTCAGCGCGTCGCCGATCATCACGGCGTCCGACGCGCGAGCGCCGACCAGCTTCGCCGCCGCCTCGAGCAGGTACGGCTCCGGCTTGCCGATCGTGACCCGGGCCGTCGTGCGGGACGCGACCTCGATGGCGGCGACCACCGCGCCCGCGCCCGGCCGGAAGCCACGCTCGGTCGGGTAGATCGGGTCCCGATTGGTGGCGATGAGCACGGATCCGGCACGCACGCAGTCGGCCGCCGCGGCGATTCGCAGGTAGGTCAACTGCGGGTCGAGGCCCACGATGACGGCGTCGGGGTGACCGGCGGCCTCCCAGCCGTCGATCCCCTCCTGGCTCATGCGCGTCGCCGCGTGCGCGGCGGTGACGGCATCGAGCCCGGCTTCCCGCAGCTCGCGCTCGAGCCCGCTCGCGCCCACCGCCAGCACCCGCCGGACCTCGGGCATCTCGTCCCGCACGTACAGCGCGCTCGCGCGCGCGGACGTGACCACGCGATCGCGCCCGGTCGGCGCCCCGTGGCCCTCGAGCCTCGGCAGGTAGTCGCCGTGGTAGTGCATCGCGTTGTTGGTGACGTACACGACGTCGTCGCCGAGCGCCGCGCGGGCCGCTAGCGCGGGCCCGACGCCGGGGACGCCCTCGGAGGCGCGGTAGACGACGCCATCGAGATCGACGAGGAGCAGCACCGGGCGATGCTACCGTCTGGCCATGCCCGCAACCCCGCCGCCGAGATCAGGCCCGCCGCAGGGAGGATCGGCGCGATCCCGCTCGCCTCTCGAGGGGACGACGCGTCTGCTCGTCGACGGGACCAACCTGCTGTACCGGATCGGGCGGGTCGGGGCGGCGCCGCCGGCCGCGATCATCGGACGGCTGCGGGCGGCGATCCCCAGCACCGTGACCATCGACCTCGTGTTCGACGGCGTCGGGCACGGCGTCTTCGGGCGGGTCGCCCAGGGGATGACCGTGCGGTACTCGGGCTACGGCGGCAGGCGCACGGCCGACGACGTGCTGCTCGACCTGGCGTCCGAGGCGGCGATGGAGGCGGGAGGCGGGTCGGCGGGCGCCGTCGGCGTCCTCGCCGTGACCAACGACCGTGAGCTGCGCGAGCGCCTGCACGCAAAGGGCGCCCGCACCGTGCCCATCCAGTGGTTGCTGGGCAGGCTCGCCCTGCCGGTCATGGCCTCGGCCGCGCCGGGGAACCGCCGACCACCGTCGATCGGCGCTGGCGCGTCGGGCCCCAGGGGGTCGCACGGCGACGAGGACGGCGATCGTCCCGGATGGAAGCCCGGGCGCGGCGCGACGACGAAAACGGGGCCTGCCCGCAAGGTCGCACGCCACAAGCGCCACCCGCGCCACCCCGCCTGACCCGGGCCGTTCGCCCGGGCCGGCGCTTCGGACGCCAGGCCGGCCTCAGCTCACCGCCTTCTTCACGATTGTCGCGATCCTCGCCTCGTCGGCGGCCGTCAGCTCCGTCAGGGCGTAGGACGTCGGCCACATTGTGCCGTCGTCGAGGTTCGCCTCGTCGCTGAAGCCGAGCGTCGCGTACCTCGTCTTGAACTTCTGCGCGGCTTGGAAGAAGCAGACGACCTTGCCCTCCTTGGCGTACGCGGGCTGCCCGTACCAGAGTCTCGACGAGAGGTCGGGGGCGCTGGCCTTGATCAGCGCGTGGAGCCGCTCGGCCATGACGCGATCCGGTCCCGGCATCTCCGTGATCTTCTTGAGCACCTCGGTCTCGACGTCCGCGTCGGCCGATCGTTTCGCATCCGCCTTCTGCTCCCTGGCGCGCTCCTTCATCGCGTCTCGCTCATCGTCCGTGAAGACCTTCTTCGTCATCCCGGTCGTACTCGCGCCCCTGGCGGGCGTCTGGGTGTCCTTCATGGGGTACCTCGGTTGGGCGTCGGTGATGGGGTCGATCCCATGCTAGGCGCGGCGTCGCGGCATCGGCTTTCGAACGCTGCTCGATGCTGACGAGCGCGCGACAATGCGGGTGTGGGCCGCCTCCTGGCGTCCTCGGACGGCGCCGGGCCCCGATCGGAACGGACTGCTAGGATTCCGCCGTGATCGAGCAGCTGGACGAGACCTGGACGGGGATCCTGCAGTTCCTCAACGGCATCGTCGTCCCCGATTGGGGCGGCCTCGTCAACCTGCTGCCGATCTTCCTGATCATCGGGGTCGTCGGCCCTCTGCTCTCGCTCCTCGTCCTGTTCTGGTTCGTCTACCTCGTGCGCAAGCCGCGGACCCGCGTCGCGTACGTCGAGCCCCGCCGGCCGGCGCCGCGCGACGAGCAGGGCAGCCCCGTCTTCCCGGCCGGTGAGCCGTATTCGGTCGCCGAGGCGATGATCTACGAGCCCGGCGCAACGCGGTCCGAGGCCGGCGACCCGCTCCTGGTCCGCTGCCCCAAGTGCGACCTCGTCCGGCCCGCCGAGATCGACACCTGCGGCAACTGCGGGCTCGCGTTCGTGATCCGCCAGCCGACGATCTCCGTCCGACCCGCCGGTCCGCCGCCCGGCGGCGCCGCGGTCGCCTGACAGGTCCCCTGATGGCCCAGGCCTCGTCGATCCTGTTCGTCCTCGGCGCGATCGTCGTCGCGCTCGGGTTCGCCGCCCACGTCGGCCACGCGGTCCTGCTCGCCAACGGCCGGCGCGTGCTCGCCTTTGCCCCCGCCCGCCAGCCCGCCTTCGCCACGGGCGGCGTCACCGGCTCGTTCGTCACCGAGCACACGGCCGCGGCCAACGCGCCGCTCGACCTGGCGCAGTCGCCGAGCCCGCTGTCCGGGGCCGCGATCGTGCTCACGGCCGCGGGCTTCGGCCTCCTCGTCGCCTCGCTGGTCACGCGCGGGATCGTCGTCGGGCGCGGGCCGTACGGGAACCTGTACGAGTTCTCCGTCGCGTTCGCGACCTCGATCCTCGCCGGCTACCTGCTGCTCCAGCGCCGCTACCCGATCCGCCAGATCGGCTTCATCCCGGTGGGGGTGTCGCTGGCGCTGCTGCTCTACGCCTCCTCGCTGCCGTCGGACATCGAGGCCCTCGTCCCCGCGCTCCAGTTCCCGGCCATGCTCACGATCCACGTCGGCATGGCGGTGCTCTCGTACGGGATCTTCGCGACCGCGTTCGCGGCCGGGATCGGGTACCTCGTGCAGGGCCATGAGGACCGGTTCGCGTGGCTGCCGTCGCACAAGACGCTCGACGAGGTCGCCTACCGCTCGGTGATCATCGCCTTCCCGATCTTCGCGACCATGATCATCCTCGGCTCCTGGTGGGCCTCGATCGCCTGGTCGCGCTACTGGGGCTGGGACCCCAAGGAGACCGCGGCGCTGGTGACCTGGCTGACCTACGCGATCTACCTCCACGCGCGCAACCAGCGGCGGTGGGCGGGGCGGCCCGCGGCGCTGCTGCTGGTGGTCGGGTTCGGGATGGTGCTGGTCACGTACTCGGGCAGCCTCTGGTTCTCCGGGCTGCACGCCTATAGCGGGCTGTAGCGCGGGCCAATCGGCCGATCGCTGGCGGCCCGAGCACGAGCCGCGTTCCTCGTCCCTCCTTCCCGTTTACGCGCGGGTGGAGTGTTGTAGACGGCCGATCCATCGTTGCCACTCCGCCTACGCCTGAGCGTGGTGCCACGAGGTGGCGCGAACCGGTGATCACCTACAAGACCACCCGGAGGCGTAACCGAGCCCGGCGCGACCTCGCCTGGGGCGCGCGCCCGATCAGGCCTTCGCGCTCCCGTCCCGGGTCAGCAATCCCGCGAGCGCGCCCGCGATGACGCCGGCCAGCACGAGGATCACGGCGAGCATGCCGGTCGAGGCGGGCTCGGGGCGGCGCGACGGGACGACGACCGGCTCCGGCCGCGGTCGGGGCGCGAGCGGCGCGACAGGCGGGACCACGCCGGGCCCGGCATCCTCCGCCGCCGCCGGATCGGTGGTGGTCTTGATCTCGCGCTGGCGGGCGGCGATGTGCTCGGGCGCGTGGTCCTTCGCCAGCAACGAGGTGAGCTCCGCCGAGACGAGCAGCAGCACGGCGGTGAGGTAGAACCACAGCATCAGCACGACCACGCCGCCAAGCGCCCCATATGTGTTCGAGTAGTTGGCGAAGTTGGCGACGTACAAGGCGAACACCGCGGTCGCCACGACCCAGCCGATCGCGAACACCAGTCCGCCCACCATCGGCCAACGGAATGGCACGGCCACGTTGGGCGCGAAGCGGAGCAGGATCGCGACGGCGAGCGCGACCAGCACCAGCATCAGCGGCCAGCGCGCGAGCGCGATCACGTCCCAGGTGCCCGCCGGCACACCGAGGATCCGCACGATCTCCTGGGTCAGGAGGCTGCCGCCGACGATCGTCACGAACGCGACCAGGATCCCGGCGGTGCCGAGCAGCGTCAGCCCGGCGGCCACGCCGGTCTTGGCGAAGAAGTTGCGGGTCTCGGGCACGTCGTACGCGGCGTTGAGCGACGTCTGCAGCGCGCCGATCCCGCCGGTCGCCGCCCACAGCGCGCCGAGCGCGCCGATCGTCAGCAGCCCGGGCCGGGTGTCGCCGAGGACAGCCTGGAACTGCGGGGTCAGCTGGGCCGCGATGTCCGGCGGCAGGTTGTCGCCGACGGCCCGCATGATGTCGTTGGTCGGATCGCCCAGGCCGAGCCAGCCCGCGACGTAGGCGGCCAGCGCGGCGACGAAGATCGCGAACGGGAACAGCGCGAACAGGAAGCGGTACGCGAGGCCCGCCGCGCGGTCGAACACCTCGTCGCCCATCGTCTGCTTGAGCAGGCGCTCTCCGAAGTCGATGGCGGGCGAATCGGGCAGGCGAGGCAGCTTCGGCAGGTCGGGCATGCGGCCATCTCAGCGGCCCAGCGGCTCCGTTCGCGCCGCTTCGACGGCCGTTCCAATCGCAGCCGCGTTGCACCCCTGCCACACAAGCCAAATGGGGTGCAAGGTCCTATGCAAGGTCCCCTGCCCGCGCGCGACACCCGGTACCTTCGGGGTCGGGGTGCTTCGGTGTTCGAGGGCAACGAACACGATCGAATCGGGGTCATGGGACCTCCGGCCTCCGCGGCGGAACGGTGCGTCCGAGCACGAACGCGCGTAGTACTGATGGTGTATTGAGGCGCATGACCCTGCCCCGAAGGATGCGGGGACCGGCGACGAGGGTGCTGCAACCGGGGGCACGCCAGGCCGGCCCATCCGAAGGGTTGACGAATGAGGTCTCGGGCATCCGCCCAGCGACGCAGGCTTGGTCGCGATCGACGCGGTCAGTCGCTGGTTGAATTCACGCTGGTGATTCCGCTGTTCCTCCTGCTCGTCGCGGGCATGGTCGACTTCGGCATCGGCCTGTACTCGAACATCACGGTCATCAACGCCGCCCGCGAGGGGGCCCGCCTCAGCGTCACGGCGCCGGGCGACCCCGCTGCGGTCGAGGCGCGGGTCCGTGCCATGGCGTCGGGCCTCAACGACTCGGACATGACGGTCACCACGACCTGCCAGCGTCCCGATCCGGCGCCCGCCACCACCTGGCACGCCTGCTCCGGCACGCCGTGGGCGCCGGGCGACGCGGTCGTCGTCAAGGTCGACTACGTCTACCACATGATCTGGCCGCTGGCCTTCGGCAACAAGATCCCGATGTCGTCCACCGTCCGAATGCGGATCGAGTGACGATGTTCCGCATCCGATCGCGCGCCGGCCGCACCTTCGTCGGCCCCAACCGCGCCGCGCTCCGGCGCACCTTCACCACCCCCGAGCGGACCGAGATGCGTCGCAGCTTCGTCGCGCTCATCCGACCCAAGCCGGCGAAGCCCGCCCGCCGCGACGGCGAGCGCGGCCAGGTCATCGTCCTGTTCACGTTCTTCATCGTCGTGCTGCTCGGGTTCGCGGCCATCGTCGTCGACCTGGGCGTGCTCCGGAACGCCAACCAGAACCTGTGGAACGCGCTCGACAGCGGGGCGCTGGCCGGCGCCTCGGCCCTCCCGGCCGACGGCAACGCCGCGAAGCTCACCGCCATGCAGTACGCGAACAGCAACTACCCGGGCGCGATCCCGCCCGGTCGCGTGAGCCAGAGCTTCCGCTGCCTGATCGGTGACCGGAACCACGACAACCTCCCCGACCTGTCGGACATCCCCATGACATGCAACCCGGGGGTGGTGGCGCCCTCGGCCTGGCGCTGCGGCCACGGTATCTGCACCGCGCCCTGCGACCCGGCCGAGGGCGACACCTGCAACACGCTGGTCATGACCGGCTCGGTGAGCGTGCCGTTCCGCTTCGGCGGCGCGGTCGGGGTCAACGACGGCGACACGCAGGTCGTCACCTCCGCCGCCTGCAAGGGCCCCTGCGGGTCGGAGCCGGTGGCCCTGGTCGACGTCGCGTTGATCGTCGACCGGACGAGCTCCATGAGCGGCGTCGACACGACCAACGCGCGGAATGCCGCCGACTCGGTTCGCAAGCTCTACAACCCGGCAGCGCAGTGGCTGTCGTTCGGGATGCTCGGACCGAGCAACGTAAGTGCCGGGTCGTGTTCCACGACGCCGGCGTCCTCGATCGGCACGGCCGGGGCGCCGACCGACCTCCGCCGCTGGGTGCCGGTGGGCCTGTCCGGCACGGGCTCGTCGTTCGCCTCCGACTACTCGGCCGCGACCTCGCCGATGGCCCGCGCGATCGCCTGCTTCACCAACTCGAGCACCGGCACCGACCTCACGGACCCGATCCCGATGGCGGTGTACGACCTCACCCACAACGGCCGCGCCGGCGTGAACAAGGGAATCATCCTGATGTCCGACGGCCAGCCGAACGCCTCGACCACGTCGACCTCCAACTACTGCAACCAGGCGAACGCCGCCGCGACGGCCGCCAAGGCCGCCGGGATCGAGATCTTCACGGTGGGCTTCGGGCTCGACGGCAGCAACGACATCGCGTGCCCGGACACCTCCGGCGCGTGGAAGGGGAAGATGGCCTCGGCGCTCCTCGCGAGCATGGCCACCACCTCGGTCGCCGAGGCGGGCTGCCCCACCACCGAGAACACCGACAACGACCACTACTTCTGCGTTCCGAAGACGGCTGGCGCCTCCGCCAACCTCTCGAACGCCTTCAAGACGGCGGCCACGTCACTCGCGCAGGGAACCAAGCTCGTCGAGCTGCCATAGGAATTGGCTCGGCGGGCCGACCCTCGGGGGCGGCGACCGATACGTGCGGCAACGAAGGGGACGGGCGACCGTCCCCTTCTTGCTGTCCGGAACCTGGCCGGGATCTGAGCCGGCCCGAGCCCACGGTCCGCGCCGCCCCGGCCCGCGTCGCGCCGATCTCGTCGAGGCCCAACCCCGCCATGCACCCGCCAGGCGAGTGCTAAACTGCCGGCGGGGCTCGCACTCCGCCACGCACTTGCCAGGTGAGTTCCATCGGGCGGAGCGGGTGCGTCACGCTTCCAGGCACTCGCGACCGGAGTACTCGGCGAACCAGGCGCCCGAGGGGATCGCCCAACACTCGCCTGATGAGTGGGTGGCGATCTAGCGTCGGGGGTCCACGCTCGGCCTCCGACCGCTGACGCGTCGGACTGGGGCGAACTCACGATTAGCACTCGTGCCACGAGTGGATGGCAGGAACGAGAGCGCCGCGATCGCTCCGGAGGGCGCCTCCAGCCAGCCGCGGATCGTTCGCCCGTCGACCGGGTAGGCCGCGCGCAGCATCGCACGGTGCGCCCCGACTCGACGCTGGTTGGTCCGACTGCCGGCAATCACGAGCCAGACGGACACGGCGGCGGGCTTCCAGCCACGATCGGCGGCGATCTGCGCCGCGAGCCGGCGCTTCCGATCGAGCGTTCCGACCGTCTCCTGGACGTCGACGAGGTCGGTCTTGAGCTCGATGACCAGCAGGGTTCGACTCGCAGCGTGCCATGCCAGGATGTCGATGACGCCGCGCTCGCGGTAGATGGCGAATGAGACCTCGGGCGCGATGACCCACTCCGGTAGCGCCTCGAACATCCGCGCAACCTCGTCGTGCATGCCTGAGTGGCGTCCGGCGAGCAGGCGGTCGAGCTCCGCGCCATCCCACCATGTCTGGAGGTTGTTCCTGATACCGAGCTCGTCGAACACGCGCTCGAGCGTGTCGACCGTTACGCCGCCGATTCGCCCGCGCTCGATGCGCGAGATCGTCTGCTGCGACAGCCCGACGAGCGTGGCGAGGTCGACCTGACGGATCCGCCGCCTGATGCGCACGACCCGGATCGACCGCCCGATCCTCCCGTGGTCCATCGGCCAAGCATCCCGCCGTCTGCTCACCCCTGACTTATTGGCCCCGAGCTGGCGGTGGACGGCGTGGCGATGGCCGGTGCACAATAGAACATGCGTTCTGTTGATAACCGGCGGGGCGACGGTGGACAGGCCACGATGACGATGTGGACGACCCGCCGGCGAGCGTGGAGGAAGGCAAGCTGAACGTGGACCGGGCGGGGACGGATCGGCAACCCCGCTGCTACAACATGTTGCGATGCGATCGATCGTCGGACCACTACATCTTGTGGTTTTGGGCTTGACCGACGCCATCCAGCCACGTACAGTTTGACGGTCGCCCCACCGCCGGACGACCCTCGAAACGCCCGCCGGAACGGCCGCCAAGCCCGGACGGATGACGCCAGAGACCGCCGGCGACGAGACGGCCCGACGGACGGACTCGCAGCTACGCGTCACCCCATCCCGTGACCGCGAGTCGGCAGGTCAGCCGGAGCCCAGGGAAGGCCCGCGGAGGGTGCGGGAACGGAGGAGACGGAACGAGATGACCCAGCTTCGTGAGGCGGTCCCCGTGATGGATACCCAGCCAGCACCCAAGCGCGCGAAGGCGGGCGCCAAGACCCGCAAGGGCCTTGGGGGCGTCTACGGGGCGAGCTTCACCGGCGAGGGCACCCGCGGCCTGACGTTCGAGCGGCGCTGGACGCGCCCGGGCGTGCACCCGTACGACGAGATCACCTGGGAATACCGCACGGCCGGCATCTCGTCGGAAACCGGCAAGACCGTGTTCGAGCAGAAGGACGTCGAGGTCCCGGCGTTCTGGAGCCAGCTCGCCACCAACGTCGTGGTCAGCAAGTACTTCCGCGGCCACGTCGGCACCCCCGAGCGCGAGCACAGCGTCAAGCAGCTCATCGATCGCGTGGTCAACACGATCGCCGCCTGGGCCGAGACCCGGCGCTACTTCGCCAGCGACGAGGACCTCGCCGCGTTCAAGGCCGAGCTGACGCACCTCATCGTCCACCAGAAGATGGCGTTCAACTCGCCGGTCTGGTTCAACGTCGGGATCGAAGAGAAGCCGCAGTGCTCCGCGTGCTTCATCAACTCGGTCCAGGACAACATGGGCTCGATCATGGACCTCGCCAAGACCGAGGCCATGCTGTTCAAGTACGGCTCGGGCGCGGGCGTGAACCTGTCCCCCATCCGCAGCAGCAAGGCCAAGATGTCGGGCGGCGGCATTGCCTCGGGCCCCGTCTCGTTCATGCGCGGCTATGACGCCTTCGCGGGTGTGATCAAGAGCGGAGGCAAGACCCGCCGCGCGGCCAAGATGGTGATCCTCGACGCCGACCATCCCGACGTCATCGAGTTCATCGAGAGCAAGGCCAACGAGGAGCGCAAGGCCTGGGCTCTCATCGAGCAGGGCTACGACCCGAGCTTCACGGGTGAGGCCTACGGCAGCGTCTTCTTCCAGAACGCGAACCACAGCGTGCGCGTGACCGACGAGTTCATGAAGGCGGTCGAGCGCGACGCGGATTGGCAGACCCACGAGGTCAGCGACGGCCAGCCGGCCGGCACGTACAAGGCCCGCGACATCTTCCGCAAGATGGCCGAGGCGGCCCACCTGTGCGGCGACCCCGGGATCCAGTACGACACGACCATCAACGACTGGCACACGTCGGCGACCACGGACCGGATCTACGCGTCCAACCCGTGCTCGGAATACATGTTCCTCAACGACACGGCGTGCAACCTCGCCTCACTGAACCTGATGAAGTTCACGCGCGAGGACGGCGAGTTCGACGTCGACGCGTTCACGTTCGCCGCCAAGGTCACGATCACGGCCCAGGAGATCCTGGTCGACAACGCCAGCTACCCGACGCCGAAGATCGAGGAGAACAGCCACCGCTTCCGGCCGCTCGGCCTGGGCTACGCCAACCTCGGCGCCCTGCTGATGAACCGCGGCCTGGCCTACGACTCCGAGATCGGCCGCAACTACGCCGCCGCCATCACCGCGCTGATGCACGGCGAGGCCTACCGCCAGAGCTCCGTGATCGCCCGCGACCACGGCGGCGCCTTTGTCGAGTACGACGTCAACCGCGAACCGTTCCTGCGCGTCATCGAGAAGCATCGCGATGCCGCGTATGCCATCCCCGAGGAGGGAGTCCCGACCGAGATGCTGGAGGCGGCTCGCCGGATCTACGACGAGACCCTCCAGCTCGGCCGGGAGCACGGCTACCGCAACGCCCAGGTGACGGTGCTCGCGCCGACCGGGACGATCGCGTTCATGATGGATTGCGATACGACCGGCATCGAGCCCGACATCGCCCTCATCAAGTACAAGAAGCTGGTCGGCGAGGGCTACCTCAAGATCGTCAACCAGACGGTGCCGGCCGCGCTACGCAAGCTCGGCTACTCCCCGACCGAGGTCGAGGAGATCGTCGCCTACGTCAACGAGCGCGAGACGATCGAGGGCGCGCCCGGCCTGAAGCCCGAGCACCTGCCGGTCTTCGACTGCGCTTTCAAGCCCGTCAACGGCGAGCGGTCGATCCACTACATGGGCCACGTCCGGATGATGGGCGCGACCCAGCCGTTCCTCAGCGGCGCGATCAGCAAGACCGTCAACATGCCCGAGGCCGCGACGGCCGAGGAGATCGAGACGGTCTACCTGGAGGGCTGGAAGCAGGGCCTCAAGGCGATCGCGATCTACCGCGACGGCTCCAAGCGCTCGCAGCCGCTGTCCACCGGCAAGAAGAAGGACGACGGCGTCACGGCCGAGGAGTCCGAGACCATCGAGCAGCTGCGCGCGCAGCTGGCCGCCGCCCAGGTGGAGGCCACCAAGCCGCATCGCCGGCGCCTGCCGAACGAGCGGACCGCGATCACGCACAAGTTCGAGATCTCGGGCCACGAGGGCTACATCACGGTCGGCCTGTACCCCGACGGGCAGCCGGGCGAGATCTTCCTCAAGATGGCCAAGGAGGGCTCGACGGTCAGCGGCCTGATGGACACGCTGGCGACCTCGGTCAGCCTGGCGCTCCAGTACGGCGTGCCGCTCAAGGACGTCGTCAACAAGTTCGCCCACGTTCGGTTCGAGCCCAGCGGCTTCACCGGCAACAGCGAGATCCCGATCGCGAAGTCGATCGTCGATTACGTGTTCCGGTGGGTCGGGAGCCGGTTCCTCGCGACCGACGACAAGGCGACCCTGGGGCTGATCGACCGGTCGGCCATCGTGGATGAGGTGCCGGCCCGTGCCGTGTCCCTCGGCGGGCTCTCGGCGAGCTCGTCGGACTCGCTCCACGTGACGTCGGCCGCGGCTGACGCCGCTGATGCCTCCGCCCCAAGTCGCTCCTCCGCCGCCTCGCCTACGCCCGCCGATGACATCGAGCCGGCTCTAGAAGGAGAAGCCGAGCCACCGGTCGCCACCGCGACGGCCGTTTCGCCGGCCGCCAGTGACGTGGGAAAGGGAGAGTTGACGGTCATCGCGACCAATGGCAACGGCCACGCCAAGGCGACCAACGGGAACGGGAAGACGCTCGAGCAGTTCGCGGGGAGCCTCGGTGGGTCGCTGGGTGGCGGTCAGAAGGTCGCGTTCGCGACCCAGGCCGATGCCCCGTCCTGCGCCGACTGCGGCTCGATCATGGTCCGCAACGGCAGCTGCTACAAGTGCCTCAACTGCGGGAGCACCAGCGGCTGCAGCTGAGCTTAGCGCGAGGGATGGCCGGCGAGCGCC